>NZ_CP080238.1:0-3645534 GCF_023277445.1 Vibrio sp. ED002
GTAATAAAAACTTATATTTGTGGAAAAACTGCAAGTAAAGATGAAAAACAGCCTGTTAAGTTACCTGCCGCTTTAGATTATTATGAGTCAGAGAATGGTAGATTTAAGCTTGTATATCAGAAAGATGAGATTAATAATTACTATTCTTCAAGTTTTGAGGAGGCTTTTATTCTCACGAATTATGATAATCTAATTTTAAATAAAACTCTCAAAGAGCTAAAGCCAAAAATTTATGAACGTATAGTGGGTAAAGATCTAGAATTAGATTATGAAAAAAATAAAATTAGCTCCTATGAGTGGCAGAAAAAACTGAACAGTAGTAAAAGCGACTTTGCTAATACACTCATATACTACATGCTTTCTTCAGACTCAGAAGACCCTAAGATGCCATCATACATTAATAGTGGGATTGATTGGCTTAAGTCTAAACTAAATGCTTAATTGGAGTGCGTAATGGAACTATCTATTGAGAATTTAGAAAAACTAGAAGATGAAAAGAATTGTCAAAATATCATAGAGAGAAAAATTGACTCTATGAGTGACTTTGTCTTTGAAGCAGGAGCTGGATCTGGTAAAACTTATGCGTTAAAAGAAAGTATTAAATATATTCTGGTTACAAAGTCAAAACAACTAAATAGAAATAACAAAAAAGTTCTTTGTATTACCTATACAAATTCGGCTTCAAGCGAGTTAAAATCTAGACTTGGTAATACCAAATTAGTTGAGATATCAACAATTCATGATGCTCTTTGGGGGATTGTCTGTAATCAGAAAAAAGCTCTACGTAATGTCCATAGAAGTAAAATAAATAGAGAAATAGACATTACAGAGAGAGATTTTTTAGAAAGCGATAACGGAAAGGTTAACTCTTGGTTTAAAAGCCAGAACGATATTTTTATTAGAAAGGAATTTATTCAGAAGATATTGAGCAAAGACTTTCTTGATTTGTATTTTTCAAGAAAGAGAAGAAAAAAATTAAAAGAATTTAAGGATGAAGTTGAGTCATTTGGTTATACATTCAATAAGAATCAAGGAAAGTTTGAAAAAACGGTTTACTACGTTAATAAAATCTCAAAACTAATACGTGCTAAGGATAAACTTGATACAGAAAATAATATATTGGTAAAGTATGACCCCAATACCAATAGGGATGCTCTACACAAGATGAAGTTTAGTCACGATACATTGTTAGAGCACTCGCTATCTATCTGTAATGAATATCCTTCTATGCTTGATATCATAATAGATAAATATCCATACATATTCGTTGATGAGTTTCAAGATACCAGTCCGACAGTAATTAGTCTTCTTAGTAAAATTTCGACTAGAGCGAAAGAGCGAGCAAGGGATATGTGTGTTGGATACTTTGGTGATCCAATGCAGGCAATATACAGAAAAGGAATTGGTAGTAAAGTTCATTGCGTTCATAATGGACTTTGCACTATAAACAAGCGTCACAACCGAAGGTCTTTCAAAGAAGTAATAGAAGTATTTGATAAATTCAGGACAGATGACCTTTCTCAGTTTTCTATTTATGATGATTGTGAAGGAGGCTCATTCGAATACTACTATTGTAAATTAGACTCCGGAGATAAGACCTCTGATTTAGTTAAAGTATTTCTACCTGAAATTAAAGATAAGCTAGAGTTAGGTGAAGATGATAAAATATGCTGCTTAGTATTGAAAAATTCTACGATATCTGAACTGGTAGGATTTCCGGATCTTTATAGATCTTTTAGCAGACTTTTTTATCATGAAGATGCATCCAGACTTATAATTAGCAATAATGTTAACAACTTAGATCAATTTATCAGGCGTGTATATAATATAATCAACTTTTTATATAAAAGTGAGGCTAAAAATAAGTCACTTAGATATTTTACAGAAAATACTTCTAGAAATATTACTCTTAAGGAAAGTCTAAACTATATCAAAGAAGTTAGGAGCATAAAACTAGATCGAGATGTTAGCTTGTCAGAGGTAATAAATGATGTTCTGTCAAGCTATAGCTCCTATTCTAGATTATTACAAGAGAATATTCAGGATTTGTTTTTTATCTGTAATGGTGAGTACAATTTAGACCAATTCATTAATAACTCTGTGAAAGAAGTTTCCGAGTACTTGTTTAAGGATATTGACGAAGTAAATGATATAATTACGGAAGCTCTCGGCTTAAAATTAGACGAGTTTATAAAATGGTATGAATACTTAGATAAAGATATCAAAAGTAATGAGGTCTTTATGACTTGTCATAATTCAAAAGGTCTAGAATACAAGAATGTTGTTGTTTTTCTAGAAGAGAGGTTTGAGAGAAAGTCAGATTACATTTCTGCATTCTTTGATGACATTGACAATGAAAAATACCAAAGCAGAAGAAATCTACTCTATGTTTCCCTTTCTAGAGCAGTTAAAAACTTGATTGTATGTTACTTGTGTAATGATGAAGAATCTGCAAGTAAACCGCGTCCATACTTCGGTGAACCTAAAAAGTGGGTATTAGGTAGTAGATTGTCTAACTCGTAGAAGATTGTGAAGTAGGAGTGCTGAGGTGTTCCTACTTCATTGAAGCTGAATCGTCTGTAGTCTTTTTGATATAATCATTATATGTGTGGGGTTAATCTAGCTTGTCCTTTAAGGTATTGATCTCCAAGCGACCATATTCGTCCCATACTCCCCGTCACTATCTAGCTGTTGGAACATTCTGGGCAGTTCAGTGAGGTACGGAAAAATTGCAGAGTAACTAACAATCGTTGTGTCTCTCTATCTCAAACAATCCCAAAAACTCAAACCATGAAATTCCTTCATGTTCAACGTGAAGTATTACCAATGTTATTCAAGTAACGAAGCAAGTATAAAAAACAGACTGCTCTGGTGTTAGGCACTGTGACAGCTGTTTTTGAACTGAATTTTCGAAGTAAACGCTGCACACACTGACGATTGGGAAAATCAAAAAACACAACCATCCCCAAGAACAGAGTTAGGAATCAGTCAGCGTTTATCTAAGGAAATAGGATACCAACTCACCATGAATAACGATTTCAACTTTGCTATTAAGAGCATCCGTTTTGATGAGAACTACCAACCATCAGACAGCACGCGCATCACGACCAACTTTGCCAACCTAGCTCGTGGTGATAGCCGCCAAAATAACCTTCGCAATGCACTGCGAATGATCGACAATCGTTTTAATGCCTTGGCACATTGGGATAACCCAAATGGCGATCGTTATAGTGTCGAGTTGGAAATCATCTCTGTGGATATGGATATCCAAGGCAGTGGTGAAGCGTTTCCTTCTATTGAAGTGCTCAAAACCAACATTATTGACCGCAAAACTAACGAACGTATCGAAGGTATTGTCGGTAACAACTTCTCTTCTTATGTGCGTGATTACGACTTTAGCGTTCTGCTGCTAGACCACAACAAAGACCAGCCTCAATTTAGCATTCCTGCTGATTTTGGTGAGTTGCACGGCAAGCTGTTTAAAGCGTTCGTGAAGTCGGAATCGTACCAACAACATTTCCAAAAGCCGCCAGTGATTTGCTTGAGTGTGTCGGACAACAAGGTTTACCGCCGTACTGACAACCAGCATCCAGTGTTGGGTTTTGAATACCAGCCAAACGAATCGTCATTGACCGAGCGGTACTTCAAAAAGATGGGCTTACAGGTGCGCTACTTTATGCCGCCAAACAGTGTCGCTCCGTTGGCGTTCTACTTCTTCGGCGACTTGTTGAATGACTACTCAAACCTAGAGCTGATCAGCACAATCAGTACCATGGAGACGTTCCAAAAGATTTACCGCCCAGAGATTTACAACGCGAACGCGGTAGCAGGTCAATGTTACCAACCGAACTTGAAGAATCTCGATCACTCGTTAACCCAAATCGTTTATGACCGCGAAGAGCGCAGCCAGCTTGCGAAAGAGCAAGGGAAGTTTGCTGAGGAGCATTTCATCAAACCTTATCAAGCGATCCTTGAGCAATGGTCTGCAAATTACGCGTAATCGAAAACGAGAATCTAGAAGGGAATGACGATGAAAACACTATTACCGACTTCAACGGCGGGCAGCTTACCTAAGCCTTCTTGGCTGGCTCAACCAGAGACGCTTTGGTCACCGTGGAAATTGCAAGGCGACGAACTAATTGATGGCAAACGCGATGCGCTGCGAGTCTCTTTACAAGAGCAAGAGTTGGCAGGGGTCGATATTGTCAGTGACGGTGAACAAACGCGCCAACACTTTGTGACGACCTTTATTGAACACCTAAACGGCGTAGACTTTGAGACCCGCAAAACCGTGACCATTCGTAATCGCTATGACGCGAGTGTACCGACGGTCGTTGGCCCAGTAAGCCGAACCAAACCTGTATTTGTGGAAGATGCGAAGTTCTTACGTCAGCAAACCAAACAACCGATCAAGTGGGCGCTGCCGGGGCCAATGACGATGATCGATACGCTGTATGATGATCACTACGGTAGCCGTGAAAAGCTGGCTTGGGAATTCGCAAAGATTCTTAACCAAGAAGCCAAAGAGCTTGAAGCGGCGGGTGTCGATATTATCCAATTTGATGAGCCCGCATTTAATGTGTTCTTTGATGATGTGAACGAGTGGGGCATTGCGTGTTTAGAGCGCGCTATCGAAGGGCTAAAGTGCGAAACTGCAGTGCATATCTGCTATGGCTATGGCATCAAAGCCAACACAGATTGGAAGAAAACATTGGGCTCTGAATGGCGACAATACGAAGAGGTGTTCCCGAAGCTCCAAAAGTCCAATATCGATATTATCTCGCTTGAGTGTCACAACTCGCGTGTACCTATCGAACTATTAGAACTTATCCGAGGCAAAAAGGTGATGGTTGGCGCAATTGATGTGGCAACTAACGAGATTGAAACACCAGAAGAGGTTGCAGAAACTCTGCGCGAAGCGCTCAAGTACGTCGATGCCGACAAACTTTACCCATGCACCAACTGCGGCATGGCGCCTCTACCTCGCGAAGTTTCAACTGCGAAGCTCAATGCACTCAGCGCAGGCGCAGAGATCATTCGAAAAGAGTTGGCTGGCTAATATCAAAACTTAGGTTCGACGCAATAAACTAAAGTCAGGGTCATTCCAGCGAATCTAAGCGAGACTAGGAATCTGCTAACCACTCGCTGGAAAACGGCGATAGCCTTCGAACTTCACAGCACTCGGTAGGTAGATCCTGAATCACCTCGTCCCTCGCTGTTCAGGATGACGGTTGTTGGGAGATACGTTGCTCACGATGTCCTTATAAGTGGAGTGTATCCAAAGTCGGGTCATTCCAGCGAGTCTAGACGAGACTAGAAATTCACTAACCACTAGCTGGAAAACGGCGATAACCTTCGAACTTCACAGCACTGGGTAGGTAGATCCTAAATCACTCGTTCCTCGTCGTTCAGGGTAACGGACGTTGGTAGATACGTTGCTCGCGATATTTTTATATTTGGTCTGTATCCAAAGTTGGGTCATTCCAGCGAGTCTAAACGAGACTAGGAATCTGCTAACAACTCGCTTGGAAAATGGCGATAACCTCAGGACTTAATAGCACTCTTTGGGTAGATCCTAAATCACTTCGTTACTCGTCGTTCAGGGTGACCGGTTCTAAATAAAAATGCCGCTCCCAGTAAAGTGAGCGGCATACTTCGTTTCCCGTCAATTCAATTCCACATTCTTCATCTCAGGATGCTTCAATAACATCACGCGAATCCAGTGGTGTACTACCCACATCACCATTGCGGTAAGCATTACCGCTACGAATATCGAACTGAATCGGTACCAGATGGAGAAGAACGCGTCTTTCTGCTCAGGCACCAATGACGTGGTCAGTGGAACAGACAGGGCAGACATCGCCGAGAACGCAATGGCGGCTTTGACTTGTCCTTTCGTTAGCCACAAACAGAATGGCCCCATAGCGATGGTAAACGCCAGCCAGAACAACAGTCCATGACCAAACCAACTGCCCAAGATTAACTGCACCGCCATACCTGCGATACAACCCAACGCTGTACCGATGATGCGGATTTTCGCCATGGCCATTGAGCCTGCCAATGTCATTGGCGTTAGGATGATGAGGATCGAAGCCTGCGCCGAAAGTGAGTCGTACAAATCACCTATTTGGAACACCAAAAATGCGGCCATGGCAACCACCCAGCCCATTGCTACTTGGCTGATGTAGTCGATATCGCTTTTTACTGGCGTAGTCATTTCTGTTTGTAAGATCTTCGATTCTGGCTCTGGGAATAGCCAATAGGCGAGGGCACAGACAAAGATATTGCTGAACGAAATCACCCAAAGGTTGACGTTGAACTCCTCGATATCCATGAAATCGTAGCTCGCGAAGTTCAGCACGATCGAGCCAACCAATAACCCCATGTAGCCAAACAGATAGGTTTTTGGGTTCATCATTGCGATGCATTTAAACAGCATCATAATGCCCACTGCCGCGAACATCAGTGTGGGGTGGAACTGTAAGTATTCGAGAATAAAGGTGGCTTGAACTGTCGTCCAAACCGCCGAGAACAGCACCATCAATACCAATGGCAGACTGAAGTGGTCCATACGGCCGAGTACAAACAGTGGTAGCATGACGGCAAAGAAACCGTAAGACCAACCAAAGATCATGCTCAACGCCAAACCCATTGAGCAGCCAAACCAAATACGTAAGGTTTTCATCGCAGCCGCCTAGTAGATAAAGTGGAACCAGCTAGCAAGGTAGATTTGAACTTGTGCCATCAGCGCCCAAAACGGACTGTTGTCTGGGTAAAGCACGATGGTGGCACGAGAACCAACGAACAGAGAGGAAGGCAGTGCTTCTTCGCTGGTTAGGTTCACACGAGTGCGCTGCGCATCACGTACCCAACGGTTGTTCACTTCAACTTTGGTCAATGCACCGTTTGGAGTTTGCTGTGCCGCGGCAACGCCGTAATCTCGACTAGATAGGTCGAAGTCATAAACCGAACCTGGGTTAGCATCAAACGCAACCATTGCGTGGTAACTGTTGTCGACGCCCGCTACCGATTTCTCACGAAAATCCGCAACAACCCACATTGATCCGGTTGGTACAAAGGTAAGCAATGGCATGTTGGTGTTTGCCATGGTGCCGACTTCCAATTGCAGGTTAGTTACTACGCCGTCACTCGGAGCAAGGACTGCGGTATTAGTTAGATCGAGTTGAGCTTTCTCAATGCCATTTTGAGCAATGCGTACTGCGGTGCTTTGGCCTTTTTTGTCCCCAAGTTGTGCTTCAATCACTTTCAAGTTTTGTTGCTCGGCTTTGAGCGCAGCTCGTGACACTTGGTTTTGTGCGTAGGCACTGTCTAAGTTGGATTGAGAAATGACTTTTTGCTTCGACAACTTTTGTAAACGTGAGTACTCACTGTGCGCGTTGTTGTAAGTCGCTTGAGCACGAGCAATGTTTGCCAGTGCAGCTTCCCGCTGCGAATACAGTGTTGCTTCTTTTTCGTAAGCGGATTGCAGTGATAGCTGCGCTTGTTCAAGGGCGATTTTGTATTTACGAGCATCAATGGTGAACAGCACATCGCCTTTGTGTACAGACTGGTTGTTGGCAATCAGCACATCGGTCACTTTACCTGAAACTTCTGGTGCAACTTGCACCACGTAACCTTGGACTCGCCCTTCGGTCGTGATTGGTGCGTGTCGATCCGCAATGATGATGTAGAAAAATAGTACAATGAACAGGACAATAAGTGTTCGCATCCAGTGTTTGAATTTATGATCTGCCGTCATAATAGATACCTGAATTTATGGTGCTCGCAAGCAAATTAGACAGGCGATTATAGAGAACTTGGTCACAATTCAGTAGAATGACAATAAGCACATGAATGACCTAAAAGTAGGACAATGAACGTTAGTTTTGATGATCTTCACCTGTTTAGCCAAACCGTCGTGCACGGTGGTATCAGTGCGGCGGCAGAGGCGAACCAGTTACAACGCTCTAAAGTGAGCCGACGTTTGCAAGAATTAGAGAAAGCGTTGGGCTGCCAATTGCTGATTCGAACCACGCGAACCATTGAGTTGACCGAGCACGGCAAGCGTCTGTTTGAGCTGGTGGGGCAACCCATAGAGCACATTCAACAAGGTTTGAATGTGATGCATGAATACCAACAAGAGTTGACGGGTAAAGTGCGTGTTGCGATTCCTTCTGCATTGATGAGCTCGGCGGCGTTTAATTCGATCATTAACGAATATACGACCCGTTACCCTGAGATGTCGGTAGAGATTGAGAACCACCAAGAGAGTGTCGATCTTAAGCGACAAGCGTTTGATCTTCAGCTTTTACCGAGCGTAGCGAAAGTCTCGGACGACAGCTATGTTCAGTTCAGCTTATTGCCTTATCGCAGCCATTTTGTGGCGTCTAAAGCCTACCTAGAGGCGCATTCACCATTAAAAACCATGGAAGATTTAAAGCACCATCGTTTGCTCACCAACCGTTACAACGCGGATTTACTCGACTCTGAATTGCATGTGGCATTGAAATCCGACGATTTGAATTTACTTCGTTCTATGGCGATCGCAGGCAACGGCATCGCCTTTATCCCGCAAGTGCACTCTAAGCCAGCTTTAGAAGACGGCCAGTTAGTCGAAGTATTGCCAGAGTTCACGCACCCTAAACAACATCTGACGTTGATTTACCCGTCTAATTTGTTTTTACCCAACAAGGTCAAAGTGTTAATCGAACTGTTTCGAGAACGATTCAAATAGCGTGAGCGGACAATAATTTTGCGAATTTGCTCATCTGATTATGCTGGGCTTCTGGTACATTCTTTATATTCAAATGCTTGAGCAGAGTTATGCTCTTGTCGCTCTAGGAGATGAGAATGTTATCGAAGAATACCACGGGTCTAATTGTTGTCGACGTGCAGGGTAAACTGGCAACGCTAATGCACGAAAGTGAAGCACTGATTGAAAGTACGACTAAGTTAGTCAAGGGCGCAAAGGCTCTCAAGCTCCCTATTGTTTGGCTTGAACAAAACCCAGACCGATTAGGCCCGACGGTAGAACCGATCCGCGAAGTGTTAGCGAAGGACCATTTGCCGATCGCTAAACACACTTTCGATGGTTGCAAAGAACCGACATTCAAACTCGCGGTAGAAAACGCCAAAGTCGATACATGGTTAGTTTGTGGTATCGAGGCGCACATTTGCGTGTATCAAACCGCGGTGTCGCTGCGTCAAATGGGCTACCGAGTGGAACTGGTGACGGATTGTGTCTCTTCCCGAACGCCAGCCAACAAAGCGTTAGCGCTGGCAAAACTGACTGCGAATGGCGTTGGTCTAACAGGCGTAGAAATGTGTTTGTATGAAATGGTAGAAGATTGCCGAGCACCAGAGTTTAAAGAGATCTTAGGACTCATCAAATAGTAAACAATAGCAGTAGCAGACAATTGCTACGGTGAAACAATGGCAGAGATGAAGATGGAACTGAGAGCATTTGAAAAGGAAGATTACGAGGTACTCATCCGTTGGATTGATTCAGAGCAACTGAACTATCAATGGGGTGGGCCAAATTTCAACTTCCCTCTAGACCACCAACAGATTAGCCTCCATTGCGCGAAACCTGAAGTCTTCCCTTTTATGCTCGTTTTTGACGGGAAGCAGGCTGGCTATGTTGAGCTGTTTAAAGAGTCTCAATCCCAATTTAGAATTTGTCGTGTTTTTGTTTCCAATGATTTTCGAGGGAAAGGTCTTTCGAAAGTCATGCTCACGCAGCTCATCGAACTGTCTCAAACTCAGTATCATGCTTAAGTCTTGTCGTTGGCGGTCTTTGAACGTAACACCGTGGCCAAGAATTGTTATGAATCTCTTGGGTTTGAAGTGACGTCGCGTGAATCAGGAGAGCGTTCTTTTGATGGCGAGATCTGGGATTTGTTATTCATGGAAAAGCGTTTTTAGCACGAATATAACCCCCCTTACTATCGACAAATTCAGGAAGAAACAAACACCACAACGTGAGCAGTATGAGTTTGTATGCATCTCCCCTGGCGCTATCGGCCTGCCAAGGGAAACACGTCTTATTATGGCTTACGCTTCATCATGTGTATGACTCGACTCTTCATATGGATAGAGTGCGGCATTCGTCTCATCTAACCCTTCCGGCTCAAACTGATAGCCAGACCCCATGCTCATGTCTTTGTACTTCACCAACATCTTTTCAATAACGAGAGACTGAATACGCAGAGGATCTTTTCCTAACGTTGAGGCGATGTATTCACTGAACGCCTGAACCGTCACGTTATGCTTTTGTACGTTTGGTTTTGTACCAGTTTTCACTTGAATGACGAGGTTTTTTTCGTTCTCAGATATTTGAGTCAGATGCGCTTTAAACTTGTTATTGTAAACGTTGGATGTTGCCTTTAATCGCAGCTTGTTGATTCTTGGATACTGACTTTCGAGTTCGTCATCGAGCTTTTGGTGTAGCTTCAGATCTTTTAACGCAATGGATTTTTGCTGATCAATGCTGTTGAAGAACTTCATTTCGTTGGAGACATCAATATCTTCTGAAGAAGAGATAAATGCAGGGTCAAACAACACATTGCGGTTGAGCATAGTGAACTGTTCGATTGGTCTGCCTTTTACTGCCCCTTCATTGAGCAAGCTGTTTGGTGCTTTTGCGCCTTTCTCGTAGGTGTCACCACTTGTGACACCAAGTGCAATATACAGCGTGGTATCGTCTTTGACTTCTGATGTCGCCTCTTCTGCGGCTGAGATAAGATCCATTTCAGACATGAGTACGTTGCAGTCCATCATGGTGATTTTTTTAAGGTGGTTGAGTTTACAAAAATCCACGACAGCTTTTCTTGTTGCACCGAAACCAACGGTACCGGACTCGAATGACCACCCAACCAAACCTACGCCAGCAGCTTGAAGTAGTGTCCCCATTTGTTCTTGATATAAGTTCAGCTCACTTTGGTGGACGAACAGATAGACGGGGCGACTCATCCCCTCAGTGTACCAATACAGTTCTTGCAGCTTTTCTTTGGATTTAAACTCTTCCGGCATTCCGACAGAAGGTACCATTAACGCGGTACCTGAGTTGGATTGAGGTGGGATCTTAATATCAAATTGAGACATGCTTTCCGAAGCAGAATCGCGGCTTTGTTGCCGAGTTTGCATTGGGCTTGGGTCATTGATTTGTCGGCGATAATAAACGCGCTCTAGCTCATCATAGTTATTTAAAACCTGATCGACGGTGACTGGCTCGTACTTCAATGCGCCGGTGTTGTCATTAACGACATAACGGTAGTTAAAACGAATTAGCGCTTCTGGCGGTCTGTCTTGGATTGCCAAGTCATTTTCTTCAACGTGGTTTTGCCAGTTGAGTTGGAACTCGTTCCACTTCGCTAAGTTTTGAACGTCTCGTAATCGTTTCGCCGGAGCGCCTTCTTGTGAATGGTGAGACGCGTCATTCTTTCTTTTTTTTGTTTGGCTTGAAGAAGAAGCCGGTTGGTTATTTTCACCGTACATAAACGTGTTCACTTTTTTAAATTCAGGCGACGATAGGCTGATTCTTATCGTATTGGCATTTGGTTAGGCGCTTTGTTCGAGCGCAGCTGGCGGCCTTTAAGCCTTTGATACACTGGTTATATGCGTCAGTTGTATGTCGTCTTCAATAAAAGAAACGGCCACACGTAACAACCGATTTTCCACCTTCTGTACATTCAACACAGGTGTATTCTGTGACAAGTTGGAATGGTTAAAGATATTGATGACGGTTGATGGTTGGTTTGCACCGCAATACTCTCCCCATACATCTCGCTTTGAATATTTTCCCCAAATATCCCCAAGCGGATAGGCATGTCCGACGATGAAGTCGTTCTGTGGGCAACTTTGGTCAGAATTGCCCGTTGCTTGAGCCGGCTGCGTAATGTTGACCGTTAGCACATCGCCAACTTTTAATGAAATAGGATCACTTTCAAACGTCGGATTGAGTTTGAGCAGCGCT
This sequence comes from Vibrio sp. ED002, assembly GCF_023277445.1. NCBI lineage: Bacteria > Pseudomonadati > Pseudomonadota > Gammaproteobacteria > Vibrionales > Vibrionaceae > Vibrio > Vibrio sp. ED002. The sequence continues at coordinate 11,975 of NZ_CP080238.1, forward strand.
TTTGCTGACAAACCGTAGAGAGGAGCAATGTCTGTCCACCATTCTTGTTTTCCGTCGTCTTTTGTTCTCACCTTATGATTTTTTATGTGGACGGGTTTAATGTCCGATTCAGTGGTTGTTTTGGTTCGTGGCAGCAAAGGCTGCTTCCCCACAGCTTTAAGTGCAGCAATATCGATTAAAGTGGCGTGTTGATCGAGCCAAGTTTGGTTGATTTCTGCAAGCGCGTCATTGGTAAGTTTTTCGCGACGATAGAAAATATGTTGCGCCGCTGCCTTCTTACCTTCAATAGCGACAGGGGCGAGTATCATGTTAAACGTTTTTGGGCTAATGAGCTCATCTGTCATGCCGTTGGCCGTAGAAGCCGTCACTTGCCAAGAGAATTTATCATTCCCTAGGATCGCCATTTCATACATTAGCTTCCCGTCATGGAAATAATAGTAATAACCTTGCGCTGCCCATCCTAATAACCCCTTGGTTTCTACCGCTGGAATAAATGGTAAGAACTCAGCATTAATATATTCACTACCAACTGGCTTGGGGGTGATTTTAAATTTTTGATTCAGGCCGATGTCTTGAAAAAGTTCATGTAAAAGGGTTTTGTCTTCGGCTTCGAAACACTCGGCAGATAACACCGTGCAGAGTGATGGTTGATTTTGCTCCAATTTGCTCCAGCGTTTTATCAACGGTTCATTTTGTGTTTTCGCTAAAGAAAAAACACCAGACTGCAGGGTATTTAAGTCATCTTTGGGAGCATGAATTTTTATTCGACATTCGAATCCAGCCTCGGCTTGAGATTGACTGTTGCTAACAACCGCACCGTAGCTTGCTTGAGTCGCGTTCTTTGACGTTGATGAGTAGTTTGTGCGTGAGCGGTTACTTGACGAAGACGTTACTGAATCGATAAGTGGCGCGTAGCCAGCTCCCCTCACACGTGTTGATGTTGGACGCTTCATTAATATCGCCTCTTGAATTTAATTGGTGATAGCTTAGCGGCAAATAAAAGAACGCACTATAGACAAAACAACCAATTCCTTTTGCTTACTTACTAAATCTATAGTCAGAACGAAAGTCACGCAGGGTAAGGTATTTAATGATAATAATGTTTTTTAAAGCGAGGAGGTGATGCAATAAATATTATTAATGCGAAGGGAGGGTAGATATATTTAAGGTTTATTTTAGCAAAGCGTGAAGCGCTAATTATTGGTTATTATTGACGAAAACTTAATAACCAATAACTGTTAATCACTCACTAGCGCTGTGGCTTATTAGAAGTACTAACAAGCTTATTCAAACTCTCTTTGGTATCTCGGCAGCATGGACTCATTGCCAAGCAACCCGCCTTGATGGATGTAGATGAGCGTTTTATCCTCGTTTTCTGCTAACCAAGGCTGCAAACATTGCCACATGTAAGGATCATAAAGCAGGTCAAACTCGAGGTTGGTATGGTCGTACAAGGCATTCCAGGTTTCGTAGTCGCTTTGGTATAAACGGCCAAAATGGTGTTTATTGCGCACCGAAAGTATGGTTGGGTGGTTTTCAGTTTCCAGTGTATTGAATTGCTCAGTCAGGTAGTCGGCATCCCCTACGCAAGCACAGGTAAGGACTTCGATTCCATGTGGCTTTAGGTGTTTACTCAGGTACAACGCGGTGGTTCCGGTTCCCGATGGCAACGCTACGGCAAACTGTTTTTTGCCTTCAAGGCGTGTCCAATCAAGCAGTTCACGCGCCAGTTGTTTTACCCCGGCTTCGGCAATCGTCGCTTTTCCGCCTTCTGGGACAACCAAGGTTGTGTCGTCCAACCCACGTACTTGCTCGATATACTCGGTTGGATGCAAAGTGGACTCGATGTCCTGCATCGCCGTGATATTCATACCTAAATCGAGCGCGCCTCGATAGTTGCCGATAGGGGAGTCTTTAAGCCAAGACGGAATATGTTGAACGTAGAACTCGAAGTTCCAGCCTTTGATTTGCGCCAGAGCGGCAAGGGAATACATCGCGTTGGATTGAGCTGAACCGTAACTGATGAGTGTTTTGATTTGGCTATTTTGCGCTTCCATCAGCGCCATAAATTTACGTGCTTTGTTGCCCGAAAAGTGAGAATGAAGCATGTCATCACGTTTAAGAAAAAAGGTGTGACCGTAAAAGTTATGTTGAGTTATCGGGCTTTCAGAGAGTTTCATGCTACTGCTGACGTGTCCAACCACGCGACCTGCCGTTCAAAAGGGCGCGTAGTGTAACGCCATTAAATCCAGATCAAAAGTCTGTGTTTGAGCGGTAGCCGGATTCGACTTCTTGTTAAAGTGGCAACCTTTCTTCACGCCCCGTTTCAGTTAATGTCCTTTTTTGAGTGTTTTTTTTTTGTGACATTCTTAACGTTCCTCGCCTTTCAAGGTTAAGACACGTAAACTACGCCGCTTATTTCAACTCAATCAGAAGGCTTGGTTTTGCAAACTCTAGAACAATTAAAAACAGGACAATTAGTAGGAACGAAACAACTGAAGTTGGCGGAAGGGCTAACTGAGTTTCCTATGGAAATTTTAGAGCTTGCAGAAACGCTTGAAGTGTTAGATTTATCTGGTAACGCACTGTCAGATTTGCCACCAGAACTGGAACAGTTGACCAAGCTAAAAATCATCTTTGCTTCTAATAACCAGTTCACGCACTTACCAGAAGTCTTGGGCAAGTTGCCAAACCTAGAAATGGTTGGCTTTAAAACCAACAAGATCAAAGTGGTGAGTGAAGCCTCACTACCAACTCAGTTACGTTGGCTTATTCTGACCGATAACGAGATTGAAGTTCTCCCAAACAGTCTGGGTGAAAGACCGCGCCTAAGAAAGCTTGCACTGGCGGGCAATCGCATCAAGCAACTGCCAAATAGCATGGAAAACTTGGTTAATTTGGAATTGATTCGTCTCTCAGCGAACCAGCTAGAGCAGTTCCCTGATGTGTTGATGAAGCTGCCTAAGTTGGCGTGGTTTGCTTTTGCAGGTAACCCATTCTGCAAACACCCATCGTCGCTAAATAGTGTGCCGAGAGTGACCACAAACAGTTACTCGCTTAACCATGTTCTCGGGCAAGGTGCGAGTGGCGTGATTTCTCATGCTAACTGGACTGACGTTCAATACGACTTCCCGAATGAAGTGGCGGTAAAAGTGTTTAAGGGCGAAGTGACCAGTGATGGTTACCCACATGATGAACTTGAAGCATGCTTGCAAGCAGGGCATCACAACAACTTGGTGAAATCCATCGCGCAGGTGGATGACGGTAATGAGCTTGCTTTGGTGATGGAGCTGATCCCAAACAGTTACTACAACTTAGGTTTGCCGCCAACGTTGGAAACCTGCACCCGAGATACATTCCCACAAGGGTTTACGCTGACGGTCGAGCAAGTGAATTCTATTGTTGAACAGATGGTGGACGTGTTTAATCATCTGCACGACAACAAGGTGTGCCATGGCGATTTGTATGCGCACAATACTTTGGTGAATGACCAAGGTGAGATGATCTTCGGCGATTTTGGTGCGGCGAGCATTTACGGTTACTTATCGGACGAGCAGCAAGCCGCAATCAGAGCCATTGAATCGAGAGCGTTGAAGTGCTTTATCGAAGATGTGTTTTCTGTTTGTGAAGCGTCGGAATCGGCATCGCAAGCATTCAATCGACTCGCTGCGCTTGCGGCATAAGACTTTATTTAACAGCGAAAGGTCGACAGACGATAGAAAGAGGTATCGAATTGCTCGTTTTAATACTGAGCCAATGAGATACCTCTTAATTGAATCAAGTGCTGAGGAAGTTACTCTGAGCAAGTCTCTTGATGCTCTGACGCAAGATCAATCATTGCCTCACATCCACCCTCTGGATGTGTACCAATCTTAAATTGCCAGCCATAACGCTGGCATAAATCATCCACAATCATCAAACCCAATCCGTGCCCATCAGAATGTGGAATGGTCGAAAAGCCTTCGCCTTCATCACGTACCGAGATGGTGTTCTCCCCCATGCTGATATGAATTGATCCCGATGGTGTCGCGGCGATGCCGTTGCGAATAAGGTTGCCAAGAATAATGGTCAACACAGCATTGGTCGCGCGCGTTTTTGGGTTTCCGTCGATCTGTACATCAAAGCTGAGTGCTTTCTCATCCGCCTGAGCTTGGCTTTGGAAGATGATTTGGTTGAGTTCTTCTTCGGTGATGCTACGCACCGGTGAATCGTCTGCATTGCGCTCGTAACGCACTAAGCCGAGTAGGGCATCCACCATGGTCGACATCTGCTGCGTTGCATCTTGAATTCGGTTCACTTGGCGGGTTTGGAAATCCGTGTTCGCACTTCTCGCCAGTAAGCTACTTGAGCCTTTCATCACGGTTAACGGTGTGCGCAGTTCATGGCTCGCGTATCGCGCAAAAGCTTGTTCGCGTTTGATGACCTGATTAATTTTATGACGGTATTCATTCAGCTCATCGGCAAGGGCTTGGAACTCTTTGGCTGAGCTGTCTGGCACATTGAACGTTTGTGAAGGGTCACCTTGATGTTGGTCTAGCTGGTTTTTCAGGGTGTTGACTGGTTCAATCAAACGTTGCGACAGACGGAGCAATAAACTGCCAAACAAGAAAATCAAAACCGCAACGATAGAAAGCACCATGGCGACGACCATAATGAATTCTTCAGAGGTAATTTCGATTTCATCGATTAAGGAAATCAGAATGATGGGGTGTTCGACACCTTTGTAAGTGTACGTGCTCATGTAGATCATTCTGGAGCTTGGCTCGTCACCCACTTCGTCTAAAAATCGGCTTTTTCCAATCAGGTATTGTTGGAACTGTTCTGGTATGAGCTGAATGTCATTGTATGCGGTAGTGAGAACGTCGAGTTTAATCACGCCTTGCTCAGGGTGAGACTGAAAGTGCTCGATGGCTTCTTTTTTATCGATCATGATACGGCGTTCACCGACACGATCCTCAGACCAAAGCAGTGCGCCTGTAATCAAAAGAAAACAAAAAATGCCAATCACGACCGACACCAAAGAGAAAAACAGAGCGAGCCGCCCTGTCATACTTTGTGTGCTTTGCGTGCTAGCAAGTAAGCGATTGATCATGCATCTGGCTCCAAGCGAAAGCCAACTTTCGGCACGGTGATCAGCACATGTTGTTCAAATGGCTTATCGAGTTGGTTACGTAGCTGGTAAATGTGGCTGCGCAGAACGTCGTTATTCGGCTCGTTCTCTTGCCATAGCTGGAAGGCGATTTCTTCACGCGTCACCACATCCGGTGCGCTTTTCACAAGCATTTCCAGAATGGTGTAAGTGGTTGGATTGAGCGCCAGCAGCTTATCTTGACGGTACGCTTTACGCGTTCTTTGGTCGATAGACACTTCACCGTATTCCAACTTGCTCGATGCGACCGTGCCACGGTAACGACGAATCAGTGCCATCATGCGCGCTTCAAGAATATCCAGATCGAAAGGTTTGGTCAGGTAGTCATCGGCGCCGTGTTGGAAGCCTTTGAGCATATCGTCACGGCTATCAAGTGCGGTCAGCATAAGTACCGGTGTGTTGTTGCCCGCATCGCGAAGTTTATTACACATGGTCAGGCCATCCATGCGTGGCAACATGAGATCGAGCAAGATGATGTCGAAGGTGTTTTCCATCGCCAGTTTCAGGCCGAGCTCGCCGTTGTCTGCATAATCGAGTTCCATACCTGCACACTCGAAATAATCGAACAACATGCCTGCGATTTCTCGATTATCTTCGACTAAAAGTACGCGTTTCATGTATTTCTCTCCAAGTGGGCGGGTTTTCGAAAATAAGACTTCGTCTTAACCGAACATTATTCACTAAGAACGTGAAAAAGATGTCAACAACATCTCTTTCACATTGATGTTTGTAGACTGGATTCATTCATCGGATTTAGTGGAAGAGTAGCATGTCAACCTTCAACATTCACGCTGCAGCCTTTTCAAAGGTGAGCCAAAACACTGAGCCTAAAACAGTTTTGTCTGTTGTGGTGCCATTCTTTAACGAGCAAGAAGTCTTGCCTGAATTTCATCGTCGTTTAGCCGCCGTTTTGGATGAAATGCCAGAACGCTGCGAAATCGTTTATGTCGACGATGGCAGCAAAGACGACAGCCTAATGATCGCGCAAAGCTTTTCTCAATCTTCTAGCGACGTTCGTTGTATTGCATTAAGCCGTAACTTCGGCAAAGAGTCCGCCATGAGTGCGGGTTTGGAACACTGCCAAGGTGAAGCGGTGATCGTGATTGATGCCGATTTGCAAGACCCGCCTGAGTTGATCCCGCAAATGGTATCAAAATGGCGTGAAGGGTATGACGTGGTGAACATGCAGCGCAGTGAACGCCACGGTGAAACTTGGTTCAAACGCTTTTCGGCCGCTTGCTTTTACAAAGTGCTTAACAGCATGGTGAAATTGGATGTGCCGGAGAATGTGGGCGATTTCCGTTTATTGAGCGCAAAAGTGGTTAAACACATCAATGCGCTGCCAGAGCGTAACCGATACATGAAGGGCATTTTCTCGTGGCCTGGCTTCAAACAGGTGACGGTGCAGTTTGAGCGTGATGCTCGTTTCTGCGGCGAGACCAAGTGGAACTACCTCAAGTTGATTGGCCTAGCAATGGACGGCATTACCTCGTTCTCGATTCGTCCTTTGCGTTTAGCGACGTTAGCGGGTGCGTTAGTGGCGTTAAGTGCCTTTCTTTATGGCGCATTCATCGTGATGAAAACCGTAGTATTTGGGGAACCTGTGACGGGTTACCCATCCATGATGGTGGTTCAACTCGCATTGGGAGGCGTTCAACTGCTGTCGATTGGCCTTTTGGGCGAATACATCGGGCGTATTTTTGTCGAGACCAAGCAACGTCCTCTTTATCTTGTTCAGTCTGTTTATGAGCAGCCTGCAAAACATCAATCCATCCAAACCATGAAGTTTAAACTGGGAGAAACCGCGTAATCATGAGTATTAATAAAACCCATCTGTGGTTGTTGTTGGCGTTTGCTCTTTTACTCCGTCTTATTTCACTTGCCGCTTACCCTTTGATGGACACCACAGAAGCCCGCTACGGCGAAATGGCGCGCTTAATGGTGGAAACCGGCAATTGGCTTACCCCACAGTTTGATTACGGCGTGCCTTTTTGGGGGAAACCACCCCTATTCACGTGGATGAGTGCTTACGGCATTGAGCTGTTTGGATTGAATGAATTTGCAGTGCGCGCGCCTCATTGGTTAGCGGGTGTTGCGACGATTGTTTTTGTTGCTTTCATGGCGCATCGTGCAGGCTTTAATGCAGTCATCGCAGCGTTGGTATTAGCGACGTGTGGCATCTTTTCAATTGCGGCGGGCGCAGTGATGACCGACATGGCACTGACGTTGGCAATGACCATGGCGATGGTCGGCTTTTACTATTGTTGGCTCGGCAAAGACAAACACAGCCGATTGTGGGGTTACCTCGGTTTCTTTGGTTTGGCTTGTGGGTTGTTGGCAAAAGGTCCCGTAGCGATAGTGATCATGGGCATCGCAGTATTTCCTTGGCTTGTGATTCAGCATGGTTTCTTTGGCGCTTTTAAAGCCTTGTGGCAGCGGTTTCCTATCGTATCGGGTTTGGCGCTTATGCTGGCGGTTGCTCTGCCTTGGTACATCATGGCAGAAATGGCAACGCCGGGCTTTATTGATTACTTTATTGTTGGTGAGCACTTTAAGCGTTTTGTTGTCAGCGGTTGGGAAGGGGACCTGTATGGCTCTGCTCATGATCAACCACGTGGGATGATCTGGGTATTCTGGCTGCAGTCGGCTGCGCCTTGGTCAATTGTATTGCCTATCTTGGCGTGGAAACGTCGTAAGGTACTCAAAGCCATTGAAACTGATCATCAAGGCCTATTTAGCTTCCTGATGTGTTGGCTGATTTCCCCAATGATCTTGTTCACCATGGCAGGGAATATTTTGCCTGCTTACGTACTACCGGGTGTGCCTGCATTGGGTATCTTGATTGCGATGCTGGTGGATAAACACGATTTTAAATGGTTGACTGGAACGGCGGCGGTGTTACCAGCTTTGCTGATGATTGCGATGTTGGTTTTGAATATGGGCAAAGCAGACAGCCGCAGCGACCGCATCATCTTCGCACAAATTAATGACAACGCTCCGGTATTTTACATTGGTAAGCGCCCGTTCTCAGGCCAGTTCTATAGTCATGGTCAGGCGAAAAAGCTTGAAGATAAGAATGACTTAAACAATCTGAAGAAATTCCACCTGATTGGTAAATCGCAGCAAGTGGATAGCATGATTCATGAAAATGCGTTGAGTTGTACCAACGAGTTCACAGCAAAATCGAAACGCTCACTCTACACCTGTGTGATTGGGTAACGGAATGCACAAATTAATCAGGTTTGCTCTGGTTGGTGGTGTCGGCTTTATAGTCGACACCCTTATCTTTTCGCTGTTGTTCCATTGGTTTGGTCTGGAGCTGATGTTGGCTCGTGGGATAGCATTTTTGTTTGCGGCAACCACGACTTGGCTTGGCAATCGCTGGCTGACTTTCTCTCAAGCAGAAAAAACCGATCCGTTTGCTCAATGGCAAAAGTTTATGGTGAGTGTTTGTATTAGTGCAGTGCCGAACTTTGCGGCTTTCAAAGGTTTGACGCTTATGTTTGGGACTCAAAACTATATGGTGTACGTCGCGTTGGTTTTCGGAATATTGGTAGGCATGATGAGTAACTACTTACTCAGTACAAAATGGGTATTTAGCGAACATTGATCCTAGCTTATTTGCTTTAATACTGAATAACTGCATTAAAAACAGGGAGATGAAGAAAATTAAACGTGACTCAAGTCACGGTTTGGCTAATCTAATACTCAGTATAGGAGAGTGAATAGCTATGGGTACTTTCGTATAAGATTCATCTTGAATGTTGATTTTAAATTCTATAAATACAATGACTTAATGATCGATTCTCTAGGTTTTATTTATTGTGGGGCTCATGCGCTTAAAATATAAAACTGGCCTCATACGTAACCCTGTTAATAAGTTTGATCTTTCCATTCTCTTTTCATTCATATCTTGACGTCTTCTGTTCACCTCTGTTGTTTAAAATCCATGAAATTTCAGAAAATAATGCCAATCTATCATCAGTTACAGAGGTGACTATGTTTAACAGTATACGTACGCGAATCGCAGTCAGTGCGGGCGGTGCCATGGCCTTCACCTTATTGATTGCAATGGGTATGACAACCAACGCATTTACTGACGTGAACAAGCAAGTGAACGAGAAAGTAAAAGCGCAATTGACGGATGCGACTAGCACCGATTTGCAAAATACCGCGATTCAGCAGGGGTTGGATATTGCTAACCAACTTGATCCTGTATTGGCAAACTTAAAACAAGTACGTTCGATCATTGAGTTGAGTGCAGAAACCAACGCAAGCGCAGACCTTATTGTTAAACAGTTTACTGCCGCGCTAGAAGCACAGAATAAAGCCGTATTTGCGGGCTACATGGTTTGGCAAGACAAAACGTGGCCAGAACAAGTGACGTTTAATCCAGAAGAGGGTTTTAACAGCCAAGGCTATCTGGCGCCTTTCTTCTCGCCAAATGACCAAAATAGCTTTGATGCAGTGGCGATGGAGAGCTTTAGCAACACGGAGCTAAATAGCAGTGGTGAACGTAAAGACGATTGGCATTTAATGCCTTATGAAACGGGTAAAACGTTCGTCATGGAGCCGTACTTTTATCCTGTACGTGGTAAGCAAGAGCTGATCACAACGATCAGTCAACCAATCAAACAAGGTGGCAAAATCATTGGCTCTCTTGGGTTTGATCTGTCTCTTTATGAGCTACAAAGCCAGAGCGAGCAATCTGCACGTAACTTGTTTGATGGCAAAGGTAAAATCCTCATCACATCATGGAAGGGCATCACCCTAGCGAATAGCCGCGCTGCTGATATGGTCGGTAAGAAGGTCTCTTCTGAACTGGCCTCTGAATGGTCTAACATCCAATCTATTGCAAAACGTCAAGGCGCTGGTCTTGTGACCTTTGGCGGTGATGAATATGCGATTACTTCTATCGATACGAGTGACGCTCCATGGGTAGTCATGGTGTCGGTTCCCAGTAGCCACCTTGCAAGAAGCGTCGATGACTACGCGCAATGGAGTGATGAACAGAATTCAAAAGCGCTTGAAAAAGGTGTGTGGGCGGGGATCATCGCTGCTCTTCTAGGTATTGCCTCGATGGCTTTGATCGCGAACTCTCTGGGTAAAGTGCTAAACAATCTGGTTGAGCGTTTTAAAGATGCCGCGCAAGGTGAAGGTGACTTAACTTACCGTATCGAAGTGAAAGGTAAAGATGAAACTGCGCAATTGGCACATTGGTTCAATACTTTCCTATCGCGTATGCAAGAGATGCTGCTGACCGTGATGGTGACTGCTGATCAAGTCGATAAGAATGCGACCGAAGGTCAAACGCGCGCTGCGGCTTCTCGCGATCAATTGAATACGCAAGTGAATGAGGTGAACTCATTAGCGACGGCCATCAATGAAATGAGTGCAACCGCGCAAGAAGTGGCGAACTCTGCGGTCCAAGCGGCAGCGGCGGCGAGCCAAGTACAAAGCAACAGTCTAAATGGTATGACTCGCATGGACAATGCTGCGAGTGCGGTAGATAGCTTGGCAATGCAAGTCAACGATGCGCAGCAACAAACACAAAACCTAGTGGATTCTAGCACGGCGATTCAAGGTATTTTGAGTGAGATTGGTGGCATTGCAGAGCAAACCAATCTGCTGGCTCTGAACGCGGCTATTGAAGCTGCACGTGCAGGTGAAGCGGGTCGAGGCTTTGCGGTGGTTGCCGATGAGGTTCGTAACCTTGCAAATCGTACTCAAGGATCAACTGAAGAGATTCGTACGATGCTGGCCCGTCTAGAACAAGAAACTCAATCAATTGTGGTCTTGATGGAACAAAGCCAAAAGCAAGCTAATGATACTAAAGGTGAAACACAAGCTGCCCACTTAGCGCTGTCTGAAATCAACCAAGCGATTGAAGTCATCAATGATATGAACAACCAAATCGCTTCGGCAGCAGAAGAGCAGAGCTCAGTATCAGAAGAGATTAACCGCAATGTAGTGATCATCAACGACACGGCGGTAGAGGTGATGGATACGATGACCTCTTCAGTAGAAATCAGTAACGAGTTGACGGTAAAAGCGAGCGATCTTCACGGTGAGCTGAGTAAGTTCAAGCTGTCTTAATTCGTCTTTCCTCATTTTTCATACAAAGCCGAGCAGGTAAATCTGCTCGGTTTTTTTGTTCTGTACTTTCATTTTTGCACTTCAATAACCGCTTTTTCTCGGTATTTTCTTCAACGTTTGCGTCTTTTTAAAATTCACGTCGTCTTATCAGCATGGACTAAGGTTGGAGAGAGCAGTTATTGATGTTTTATTCATTCACAACCATTGTTTTGTATCGTAAATGAATGGCATTTTATAAATATTATCGCCTTTTAAATTTGTTATTACCGTACGCGATTTTTACTGACTTTAAGAACTTGTTCTAGATCATTAAAGTGTTCAAAAGTGCAATCTTTGATTTTAAATATTTAAACTTTGATGAGGTTTAAGAAATTAAACCCAATTCATATGTTTTTGGTGATCTTGTTCAACTATTGTGCGTGATTTCGATCAATTCTTCGGTTTTTGGCGGTGTTTTAGACGCATTTTTTAGGTTTACAGAAGTTTACCCTGTATTGCTCAACTAACTCGAAAGGAGTACTTTTTAGTCATTGAGTTCAAAAATGTAAACCGAGATGATGAGTGTAAAGCAAGTTCGATTCACCGACGAAGACAGAGAATGTTTAAGCAATTATTTTCGTTTAGCAGACACGATTGCCGATTTAATCGGGCCGTACTGCGAAGTGGTCATTCATTCATTTGAAAGCTTAGAAAATTCAGTCGTGAAAATCGTCAATGGTCATCATACTGGCCGCGAAATCGGCTCGCCTATCACGGATTTGGGTCTACGTATGTGGAGCACATTCGAGAAAACCGGAGAGGTCTCGCCAAAGAGTTACTTCACTAATGCTGCGGATGGTTCGTTACTGAAATCGACCACATGCATTTTGGCGGGCCCTGAGCAAAAGCCGATTGGCATGCTTTGCATCAATATGAACTTATCCTTCCCATTCCCAGAAATCGTTAAAACGCTTATGCCGCAGTGCAATGTGTCTCAAACCTTAGTCAGTGAGACGTTTAGCAAAAATGCCAATGAGGTCATTCAAAAAGCCTTGAGCGCTGCGATCACAGAGGTGGAGCAAGACGAGACGATTTCTTGCAAAGGCCGTAACAAAGCCATCATTCGTTGTCTGTTTGATAACGGCGTATTTGAGCTAAAAGAGACGACCACACAAGTATCAGAGCAGCTTGGGATCAGCCGTCAGGCCGTTTACAAGTTTATCCGTGAATTTAAATCAGAATAAAATTAATAACTTAGGAGTTACATCGTGAAACAGATCATTGCCACTGAACAAGCACCAGCAGCTATCGGCCCTTACTCACAAGGTACGGCTTATGGCGACATGGTTTACACATCAGGTCAACTACCACTGGTTCCAGAAACCATGCAGTTTGTTGAAGGCGGCATCAAAGAGCAGGCACGTCAGTCTCTAGAAAACTTAAAAGCGGTTCTAGAAGCAAGCGGTGCTGGCTTAGACACAGTATTGAAGACGACATGCTTCCTATCAGACATGGAAAACTTCGCCGCATTTAACGAAGTGTACACAGAGGTATTTGGTACAGAAAACGCACCAGCTCGCTCTTGTGTTGAAGCAGCAAGACTACCAAAAGACGCATTGGTTGAAGTTGAAGCCATTGCATACAAAAAGTAACCGATTTTCGGACATAAATGGGTATCAATAGGAGATTCTCATGAGCGTTTCATTTATTGGATTGAGCATCCTGTTCTTTGGGTTCTACGCACTACTTGCGAACTTCAAAAAACAAAAGAAAAGCTTTAACTTCCGCGTACTGAGTGCGCTTGCTGCTGGCCTGTTATTCGGCGGTGCGATTCAGCTCGTATTCGGTGTAGGCAACGTTGCAACGGCAGGTTTTGCTGAACTGATTTCTGTGTTCGGTAAAGGCTACATCAAGCTTCTACAAATGATCGTAATCCCGCTAGTATTTGTGGCGATGATCTCTTCGATCATGAACGTAGAAGGCGGTGGTGCACTATCGCGTATCGCACCAAAAATCATCGGTATTCTACTTTTCACTTGTGCTATCTCTGCGGCAGTGGGCATCGCAAGTATTTACCTATTCGGTATCGATGCTAACGCGCTAGTCAGTACTATCGGCACTAACAGCGCTATCGAAGCGCGTGGTGACTCTCTGATTGCAACACAAGATGCGATGGCAAGCAGCGGTCTGTCAGGTATGGCGCTGTCTATCATCCCAACTAACATCTTTGACATGCTAACGGGCTCTCAACGTACTTCGACGCTATCAACGGTATTGTTCGGTATGTTCCTTGGCTACTGTATCCTGCAAGTGAAAAACCGTAAGCCTGAGAAAGTGCAAAACTTCGTTGATTTCATCAACTCTGCAAAAGAAGTCGTACTTTCAATGGTACGTGAGATTCTGAAACTGACGCCTTACGGTGTATTCGCTCTGATGACCACGTTCATGATGACAAACGATTTGTTCGCACTAGCAGAAATGGGTCGCTTCCTACTAGCAAGCTACGTGGCAATCGGTGTAATGTTCGCTATCCACTTCGTGATGGTGTCTATGTTCGGTCTGTCTCCTGCGAAGTTCATGAAGAAAATCTGGCCAGTGCTAGTATTTGGCTTCGGTTCTCGCTCAAGCATGGCGGCAATCCCACTAAACGTTGAAACTCAAACTCAACGTCTAGGTGTGGACGAAGAAACAGCAAACATGTCAGCAACATTCGGTACCAGTATCGGTCAGAATGGTTGTGCGGGTATCTACCCAGCAATGCTCGCTATCATGGCGGCTCAAGTAATGGGCATGCCAGTTGACCTAGGCTTCATCCTACAACTGATTGCTGTAATCGCGATTGCTTCATTCGGTATCGCAGGTGTTGGTGGCGGTGCAACGTTCGCAGCAGTAGCAGTACTGACTATCATGGGTCTAGACATTACGGTTGTGGCGATTCTGGTTTCTATCGAAGCGCTTATCGATATGGCTCGTACCGCGCTTAACATCTCTGGCTCAATGTTGTCAGGTGTACTAACCGCGAAGAAGAATGGCTCACTAAACACTGAGCAATACAATGCTGACGTTACTGCAACAGTAACGAAAGAAGCAGCAGTGTAATTTCCAAACTTAATAAAGAGCACCCAACGCGGGTGCTCTCCGTTTTTCCTGAGTTCAGGTTATCTAGGTAATAAATATGAAAGTTGTTGTCGTAGGCGGTAGCGCTGCAGGTATGAGTTTCGCAGCGAAATACAAACGTAATCAGCCATCGGATGAAGTGATTGTGCTGGATAAGCGCGATTACATCTCGTTCGGTGCGTGTGGTTTACCTTACTTTGCTGGTGGCATGTTTGATGACACTGAGCGCATGATTTCTCGTACGCCAGAACAAGCGATTAAATCTGGTTTAGACGTACGCATTGAAACCGAAATGGTGGCACTAGACCGCACAGAAAAGCGGATTAAAGTTCGTCACCAAGGTGAAGAAAGCACCATCGATTACGATATGTTAGTGATTGCCACGGGCGCACGTCCAATCGTGCCATCTTTCGGTGAGTTCAACCCAGAACACGTATACACGCTAACCAGCATGGAAGATGGTTTGGCAGTAAAAGAAGCGCTTAAGGACAGCAACAAACAACGCGTTTGCGTTATCGGCGGCGGTTTTATCGGCTTAGAAGTGTTCGATGCAGCGCACCTACTAGGCAAACACGTCACCATCATCGAGCGTGAACAACACGTGATGAGCCGTCAGTTCAGCCCAGAAATGATTGAAGTGGTAGAAGGTGCGATTCGTGAATCTGGCGCTGAGCTAAAAACCGGTTGTAGCGTATCAGCCATTCGCGACGCAGAGCAGGGCGGTTACATCGTAGAAACCGACAACGGCAATGTTGAAGCAGACGTTGTGATCATGTCACTTGGTTTCAAACCAAACACAGAAGCATTCGAGTTACCAAAAGCAGCGAATGGCGCATTGTTAGTCGATGAGTTTGGCGCAACAGAAGATGCACACATTTACGCTGTTGGCGACTGTGCAGTGGTTCACCACATGGCGCTAGGTAAATCAGTGTATGTTCCACTGGCAACCACAGCTAACAAGCAAGCGCGCATGATGGCTGACAAACTTGCTGGCAAAGACACTTACATGACTGGTTTCTTGGGCTCGTCTTGCTTGAAAGTGTTAGATTACGAACTGGCATGTACAGGCGTATCGGAACTTCTAGCTAAAGAATACGGTTTGGAAGTGAAGGTTTCAACCATTTCAGATAAGAACCAAACTGATTACTACCCAGGGCAAGAAGACATTAAAGTGAAGCTGGTTTACCACCCTGAAACCAATGTACTGCTTGGTGGCGAAATCGTTGGCAAGAAGGGCGCAGTGGGCCGAATCAACGCACTCGCTGTTGCCATCACAGCGAAGATGACCACACAGCAACTAGGCTACATGGACTTCTGCTATGCACCACCATTTGCACGCACTTGGGATGCACTAAACGTTGCAGGTAACGTAGCGAAATAATTTAGCTATCCAAGTTCATTCAGACAAAACAAAAGGGCTCCAGAGTTATCTCTGGAGCCCTTTTTTAGTGCTTGTTTGAACTATGAAGCGGGAGTGGCTTGCTGTTCACCAGCCGCTTTTAAGCGTTCGATTTCTGATTCAGTTTGCCACTTACCGTTGTAAAGGTATTCACGCTCAGGAAGCGGGGCATTTGACGCCCTTAAATCAAATACCTCATCGGCTTTATATTCTCTATTACAAACAGGAATGTTAAACAGTCTAGCTTCTGGCTTCGATTCAAACAGCTTTTTGTGGTCATCTACCTCTGTACAATCCAGCTTATATTCCGTAGCTAACTGATTTACCATCGATTCTAAGTCCGTTTCAGTTTTGAAAAATATGTAGCAATCAGATCTACTATGTGAACGGACAATAGTGTTGTGTTCCATATCGATATATTCACACTTATCCTGCTTAAAGTAGAACTGGATCACTTTGCGCTTTTTGTTGTAGTCGGCAAACAACCAATCTTCACGCTCTCCAACTCTCACTTCTGTTGGCTCATCAGGCTGACGTTTTAACATACCAAATGAAAGCAAAATGAAGGCACCTGCTCCCGCTAATGCCATTGGACCAACCAGTGCTACCATAACCACACACACCACTGCGCCTATCCAGCCAACAGCTTGCGTAGCGGTATTTACCCATTTAGGCATATTGCGACGTTTTTTCATCACAAAGCCTTTATCTGAAAAAATGTAGTCATATCGATAATCGAGGCCAATCGTAAGGTAAAAGACTCCGGCCATCATCACTGACAAAATAAAGGCAAAAATGGTTGCACCAACCGTATCGCTTGTATGTATAAAAAAAACCATTAGGAATGGTGCGATCACAAATGGAAGCGCAGTTAATTTGTAATGGTAGCGAAAAGGCTCCTCTACATCATACTTATGCCATGTTGTTAAATTATCCCCTGTAAGAATCTCTTGCTCTTGCGCTTCTTGATAAACCGCCAATTCTTCTGGGGTGATATAAAATGGTGAATATGCCAAGGGTTACTCCTTGGCTGTTGTTGGTTCAGATTTAGATTTTTCAATCTCAGATTCGGTTTGCCACTTGCCGTTGTAAAGGTATTCTTGCTCTGGGAGCGGGGTTTTCGAAGCCCTAAAATCAAATACCTCATCGGTTTGATATTCTTTACTACAAACCGGAATACTAAAGAGCCTTGATTCTGGCTTTGCTTCAAACAACTTTTTATGGTCATCAACCTCGGTACAATTCAGTTTGTAGACCTTTGACAGTTGCGCGACCATGGATTCTAAATCCTCTTCAGTTTTAAAGAAAACATAACAATCTGATCTATCTTGTGAGCGAAAGATAGTCTTATGAGCAGTATCTCGATATCTGCATATGTCATGCTTAAAATAGAACTGGATCACTTTCCTTTTCTTGTTGTAGTCCGCAAAAAGCCAATCTTCTCGTTCGCCCACTCTCACTTCTGTTCGTTCATCAGGCTGGCGTTTTAACATACCGAATGATAATAAAATAAGGGCACCAGCTCCCGCTAACGCCATCGGGCCAACTACCGCAACCATCACTACACACACTACTGCGCCTACCCAGCCAACGGCTTGTGTGACGGTATTCACCCACTTAGGCATGTTGCGACGTTTTTTCATCACAAAGCCTTTGTCGGAAAAAATATAGTCATAGCGATAATCGAGGCCGAACATCGTGTAACTGATGAAATAAGTTATCAAAGTAACAATGATGGCTACTGTATCCTTTATAAAGCCTCCACTCCAAAAACCCACTAAGTAGAAAATTGCAACTGCTGGAATCATAGCCCCTAAAGAGAAGAGTAAATAGAAATATCTATTTGGCTCCTCTACATCATACTTATGCCATGTAGTCACATTATCGCTTTCCAGTATTTCCTGCTCTTGCGCTTCTTGATAAACCGCCAATTCTTCTGGGGTGATATAAAATGGTGAATATGCCAAGGGTTACTCCTGAAAACCTAGTGTGCCAACAACGGGGGTCAGTGCTTTTTTTATAATGTCTTGTTTAGTATTGTCTGAAATCATGCCATAAGTTGCACTCTGTTTTATGCTGTTTTGGAACCAATACTCACGCTTAGTTGGGGCATCATCTTCCATATCGTACGTCACTTGAATAGCGAGGTATTGATCGGCTTCTTTAATCGGTAATGTCACCTTATACACCAGTAATTCTTTGCTAGCTTGGTTCTGGGGTTGTAGCGTGACTAAATCTGCGTTTTGATGCCACGAGCCGGACGTTAAATCATCTTCTGTTGCCTTGGTATTGGTACTCACTGTAATACCATTCGTTGCTGCTCGTCTTGGCAGTTGAATATGCACTTCCAAACCGATTAACTCACGATGCGTGTAACCTGGGTAAGCTTGTACTTTTTCAATAGGTTGATGGTATATTGTAGGTTGCTGAATAATCGACTGTAAGTCAAACAGAGCTTGCTGCACCAAGGCTGAATTATGTTTTTCTCTTTCAGGCAAGCTCGCAGATTGGCTCCAATGAGTTCGAGACGGATGGTACCCCCATGGCAGTTTATCTAACCATTTTTGGTAGTCATCTTGCTTTAATTTACTCAAAATATTATTCGCAGTTAAAATAATTATGGCTGCTACAACTAAAGCAGCCATAACTGGGGCACCAAACAAAAAGTTTGTAGAAACAGCACCGCTAGAGGCTCCCAAAAGCTGGAACACACCAACCGCACTTGTAAAACCGAGAGTAACGGTATTTATAGTTTGAAACACTAACTCTCGACCATACAACTCATCTTCCCGTTGCCAAGAACGGTAAGCCTCTATACCTGAAGCTAGCGCACCTAAAGCCCCTGTAATCGCGAGCCATTTATTAAAGACTTTTAAGTCATCAAGAATCAGGTTTTCAAAGCCTTTCGTATTTCGTTCTACTAACTTTTTAAGAGTTTTTAGCGAGTGCTCTCTGAGTTCGTCATTTCCCTTAACTTTATCCCATAACTTCCCTGTTCGAATGCCCGTCCAAGCACCGGCCGTGTAAAACAGCTTTTGTTGAATATCTAAGAAATCATCTTGTGACATTAACCCTGTTTCTTGAATACTGTTCATTGCATCAGCAAGTGCGAGGCAGTTGAAAATCAGAGCTAAGAAGCCTAGACCGCCTACATTTTCAAACCGTTTATTAAGGTTTTTTAATCTGTTATCCCATATGTCTTTACGCATTTGAATTGTTGCCTCAAGTACGTCATCTGGAAGCTCTACGTACTGTGGGTATTCAAACGTCGCAACGGCTAAGCTTTTTTGAAGGTGCCGCTGTTGCTGGAGAGCCTTCTTATACTGCGTATTTGATATAGTTTTATCACCCTTGTTGAAGGCTGCTAAAACTTCCTTGTTTTGGTTCGATGCGATGAGTTTTTTATCATGATTGGATTTCCAAGAACCAAAATTTTGTGCGTAGCCTTTGTTGACATTGAGTGGAGTATCCATCGACAAACGCTCTACAACGGCAGCTCTTAGGTAAAAACTTGTTCGGGTGAGCGGTTTTGACAATAGAGATATCATTAAGATAGACGCTTGGGCTGTTAGGCTAACGCCAACCTCTATTACCCCCTTGAGTAAAGCGCTGTTAGTCGCTTTGAATATGCTATCTAGCCCATCGAATCCTTTTGCTATATCTCTTAGAAACTCGGTTTCTGCAGTATTTGGGTTAGAAATAAAGTCCATTACTTTTGCATACATACCCACACGGTTACTTGCTGCCGAAACGTAGTCCATAAATTGTTTGTCTGAGCTTTCAGTGTTTGGAACAATTTTAGCGACGTCTACTTCACCTACCTGATTTGAAACTTGTTCAGGAATTAACTTCTCCACTTGTTTAAAGAGACTACGACTAAATCCGGAAGTGTAGAGAGCGAGTAAGCTGGTTGGTTTCTCCCATTGGCTTTCTGCCCATTGGCGGTCTTCTTCTTGTACCACCAAAGTAAATGACTCAACCGCTTGCTTATGAAGTTGATACAAGCTGTATTGTGTGTCTTCACTATATAGGTCGAAGGTTCTCTCGAGATGATGCGGCGTCAAAGATTCCATTACAGCAATAAAGTCCCTTTTTACCGAGACAATCTGGGCTAGCATGACTTCTTTTTGTTCTGACAGCTCTTGCATCTCGCTCAGCATTTGCTTCCAGTTGAGCTGCTTACGCCAGCGCTCAGTCGCTATCCATTGTTCGTATTTACCAAATCGGCTTGCAGAAATTCGATATTTGTCCTGTATTGCTTTGGCAATGTCACTTTGGGTATGTTGGTGTGATTCAATCGCTCCAGCGGAAAATTTAGCAGGATAGCCTGATTGAACTGAGCTTTTATTTTGCTCTGCCAAATCAAGTTGGTTAGAGGAATCATAATACTCAGCCATGTCGGTATAAAACGACAGCTCTTCGCCGTTACGCTTAACGCTAGCTGGCATGTCTATCTCGTCACTTGCCCCGAACATGCACAGTTGCATGGCGGTCTGCATCAAGCTCCACTGGTTCGAAAACTGGTCAGTGAAAAGACGGTAAGGGCTTGCAGCGCCAACAAAATGCAGCGACATATCTTGAATGTCTGCAGCGTAATCTTTTATCGCGACGAAGTAGCCTGACTCTTCTTCTGGAATCGCAGAGGTTAAATCACTCTCGGCTGCGACAGGTTTAAAGACAGAGCCATCTTCGTCAGCTTTGGTGGCGATGCCAGAATCTGCAAATCGCCCATCATCAACGGCAGAAGGTTCAATATCAGCCACTTGAGTTAACTTATCGATTGGTGCAATGTTGGGTTGATTCTCGTTTGCAGACAGAACAACAGTCTGCATGCGATCGATATGATTACTCGGATTGTTAAGGACGCGCATGAACATGTTCCATGTCCAACGGTGTTCAGAGTAACAAATCGACAGCACGCTCCCGTCGTCGTAAGTAAGAAAAGGTTTTGCACCTTCTGGTGTTCCACGCTGTTCGGATTCTGGACTTTCCGACTCTCCCAGCTTGTAGAGCGTGAATTGCGTTCCTTTGATTTCGTATTCGTCTAGGCTTTTGTTGATTGCATCATAGACATACAACCAACCATCGCGAAGCTGACGCAGGGTGTAGCCAACGGTATTGAGTTTAGCTGGGCCTTGGCCTTTCCATTCTTCAGGCAAACCAAAAGGTTGTGCTTCTTCTGTTTCTAGCTGATCGATGGCGTAGCGAACAGGGATGAAGTGTGCAGGTAAAGCCTCTGTTGGTTCTTTCTCGGTTTTTAAATTGAGAGGTTCTGGTTCAGACGGCGGTGGCGGATCGATTTTTTTTGTTTCTCCCTCCCAAAACATACTGCGCTCTGGAGGCGAGCCAGCCATATCATCGGATGCGGTGGTTGGAACGGTATTTAGAGATTTCAACGTGCCATCGCTTTCAAATGCCTGAACAGCTTCTCCGTGGGTATAGCTGTTGTCGTGCCAAAACATCGAAGTTTTTGGAGGAAGTGGATTACTCATCGTCAGCCTATGTTTAAGAGTTTTACTCCATTAGGCAAATATCGCACCAAAATAAAACGACTAAAAATCAGTAGTTTAATTCTTTCCAGATCCTGCTTTAACCAAAAAGTTGTTTGTTTTTCCAATAAGTTGGTTGGCGTATACCATTTTTTGTATCGATAGGGCTTAAGTTTGAGTTAGGGCTTAATTGTGAGTTGTTATCGGGACAGTTAGAGCTGCATACAAAACAAAAAGGCCCCGGAGTTACCTCTGGAGCCTCTCTAGTATCTGTTTCTAGGATGATTTTTGGGGAAGCTGATGGCTTTAAAAGGGAATATGAAGTTTAGAGCATCAGTTTTATTACCATCGATTACTGTAGGGGAGCTTAGCCCCAAAATCGCTTAGTAGTTTCTGGTCATGAGACCAAGAATCGAAGCGCTATTCTCACCAAAATGCAAAGTGACGGACTTCGTTTCTCCTTGAGCGAATTTATCATCCTGCTCAATCGACGAAGGGGGTAAGTACACTTGGCCACCAAAGTACGCTTTGATTTGAGATGTTTTGAGCTTAATACCACCGCCTGAGTTGTTGGTGATAACGGCTTGAATCATACGCTTGCCAGAAGGGCTGCTGAATATGTCGTAGCTCTCTATCGAGAAGTAACTGTAAGAAGGCATATCTTTACTGTGTTTGGGTTCCGGCACAAAGGTTGAACCAGAAACCGATCTCACGAATTGCATGGTGTCTTGCGATTGAGAGAGGCTATCTTGGATATCGCCAATTTTGTTTTTAATGTTATCAATGTCATCTTTGCTTTCCGCATTCGCACTCGAGGCGAAGGCACACAACAGCATTAAGGTGGTTACATAGTTCTTGTTTGACATACTTAGACTTCCTGTTTTAATTATGCGAAACACAGTAAAATTGATTTAGATCAATTATGTCAATGTTGCGTCAATTCAGTAATTTGTATTCTTGCGCTCTTGTACATGACTAGATATCACGTGCTTGCTTACCTTAATCCGATTATAGAAAGGGATACTCGGATGCTCTAGAAAGGCGGTTCTCTGAGGGGGTAGTTTCTAGTGTGAAGTTCTTAATGGCATCGCAGTGATAGTCACAAACGAAAGACAAAACAAAAGGGCTCCAGAGTGACCTCTGAAGCCCTTTTTTCTATTCAAGCTCTATTGAATTAACGGCGCTTAGGTTTGCGTTGACCCGCTGGTTTGCCTTGTCCTTGAGGACGACCTTGACCTTGTGAACCTGTACCGTTTGAGCGGCTTTGGTTGTTGCTACCAGGACGTGATCCCGTATTAGGACGCTGACCGTTTTGGTTGCCACGACCTTGGCCGTTTTGACCACCTTGCGCTTTACCTGAACCGTTGCGGTTGCCAGATGGCTTGCCGTCGCGAGAGCCGCCTTCAGAGCGTTTATTCAAGTGACCACCGAAACCCGGTTGGTTCTTGGTGTGTTTGGTCGCAAAACGGTTTGCACCGTGACGACCAGACTTACGACGCTGTGCTGGAGTTTGCGCATCAATGTCTTCTGCCGGAACCAAACATGCTGGCTTGTCACCAATTAGGTGCTTCTTGCCCATGTTGATCAGCGCTTCACGGATCATTGGCCAGTTCGCTGGATCGTGGTAGCGAAGTAGGGCTTTGTGTAGGCGACGCTGACGTTCACCTTTCGCCACTGGTACATCTTCACGTTGTTTGTACTTCACGCGTTTCAGAGGGTTTGTCTCTGAGTAGTACATAGACGTTGCGTTACACATTGGCGATGGATAGAAGTTCTGTACTTGGTCACATTCGAAGTTGTTCTTCTTAAGCCATAGTGCCAAGTTCAGCATGTCTTCGTCTTCTGTACCTGGGTGTGCTGAGATGAAGTAAGGGATTAGGTATTGTTTTTTACCTGCTTCCGCGCTGTACTTCTCAAACATCTCTTTAAAGCGGTCATAAGTACCCATGCCCGGCTTCATCATCAGATCCAGTGGACCTTTTTCTGTATGCTCAGGTGCAATCTTTAAGTAACCGCCGACGTGGTGCGTCACAAGCTCTTTCACGTACTCTGGTGATTCAATCGCGAGGTCGTAACGTACGCCAGATGCGATCATAACTTTCTTCACACCTTCCACTTTACGCGCCGCACGGTAAAGATCGATGGTGTGTTTGTGGTCGGTATTCAGTTTGTTACAGATGCCCGGGAACACACAAGAAGGGCGACGACAGTTTGCTTCTGCTTTTGGATCGCTACAGCCAAGACGGTACATGTTTGCTGTAGGACCACCCAAGTCAGAGATCGTGCCAGTAAAGCCAGGCACTTTGTCGCGGATTTCTTCCAACTCATTGATGATGGATTCTTGTGAACGGTTTTGGATAATACGGCCTTCGTGCTCGGTAATCGAACAGAAAGAACAGCCACCAAAACAGCCACGCATGATGTTAACCGAAGTTTTGATCATGTCGTAAGCAGGGATCTTTGCCTTGCCATACATAGGATGAGGAACACGCGCGTACGATAGGCCGAATACGTAATCCATTTCCTCTGTAGTCAAAGGGATTGGCGCTTGGTTCACCCAAAGCTCACGGTCACCATGACGTTGCAATAGAGCACGACCCGAGTATGGGTTGGTTTCTAAGTGCAGCACACGGCTTGCATGCGCATAAAGAATGCGGTCGTTGTGCAGTTTTTCGAAGGTTGGTAGGCGCACTGCTGTGTTCGCTGCATCATGACGTGATGGGCGAATAGTGATTGGCTGTGCAACAGGCTCTTCTTTTTTGGTATCGCACTGAGTTTCCACTTCGTAAGGGTTCTTTGGTACGAACGCTTCTTTACGAGGTTTCTCAATACGAGAAGAATCAATAACGGTGTAACCTTCTGGTTCGGCTGGCAGGTTAACCGCAGTACCGCGAATGTTGGTCATGGTCGAGATGTCTTCGCCATCAGCAAGACGATGCGCGACTTCTACGAGGGCACGCTCAGCGTTACCAAAAAGAAGAATGTCTGCTTTTGCATCGAACAGAACAGAGCGACGAACTTTGTCTGACCAATAATCGTAGTGAGCAACACGACGCAAGCTGGCTTCGATACCACCAAGAACAATAGGTGTGCCTTTGTAGGCTTCACGACAACGCTGTGAGTACACCAAGGTTGCACGATCTGGACGCTTGCCGCCTTCATTGTTTGGAGTGTAAGCATCATCGTGACGAAGCTTTTTGTCCGCCGTGTAACGGTTGATCATGGAGTCCATGTTACCCGCAGTGATCCCGAAGAACAGATTTGGCTTACCAAGCTGCATGAAAGCGTCTTTGTTGTTCCATTCTGGTTGAGCAATGATACCGACACGGAATCCTTGTGCTTCCAACAGACGACCAATGATTGCCATACCAAAGCTTGGGTGGTCCACGTACGCGTCACCCGTGACAATGATAATGTCACAACTATCCCATCCTAGGGCGTCCATTTCTTTGCGGCTGGTCGGCAAGAAAGGTGCCGTACCAAAACACTCAGCCCAGTATTTTTTGTACTCATGAATAGGAGTAATGTCGTTGGTCATATTTTGCTCTCTGTTCCAGGGAGCGCGAATTATAGCGATTTGATGATCAGGTATCTATACCCAAGTGATTATATAAAGCTTTGTTCGACTAGATTTATTTGGAGATGAAAATCACTCTCAATTCCATCGCTGAGTTTTACGCCATTATGTCCTTCAATCCCTTATGGTTATTGAGTTTTTTAACCTTGTAAAAATTAGCAATAAGCAATGGTGTGCTTATCGAATTCTGTTCCTATAATTGTATTAGTGCATACTAAAATGCACGCGCTTGTTGACTGAAGCGTGCCGTAAACATCGTTGATGTTTCAAATGGTATTGACCGATTTGCAATCAAAAAACTACAGCAAACAATCGTCATACATGGGTGGCGCTCTCAAAGTCTTAAGCCGATACAATAGGGGGCTAGGTTATGAGTGAAATGCTATCCGTAGCACAAGGAGAAGTGCAGCCTGCGTCCGGTCATTCTCAAGTGATCGAGTGGTCTTATGATATAGAGACACATGAGTTTGAATGTGACCAGCAAAGCATGATGTCTGTTTTGGGCTTAAAACAGACAGTGAATAGTTTGGATGATGTTTTTCAATACATGTTGCTTGGTCAGGGTGACAGCGCGAAGCGACACATCTTAGATGTAGAACAAAATGGTGGGCATGGTAAGTTTTCTGGTTGCCTGATGCTAGATAATGACCGACTCGTGCATGTAGCGTTGAGCTTTGAGTGCCTTAATGGTCATATCGTGCAAGGTGCCATCATCCCGCAATTGAGTATTACCGGGTGCGAAGAGTTAGCCAAAATTCTGGAAACCATTTTCGATTTACCCAACGTAGGCGTTTTGGTCGCTGATCAAGACACTCGCATATTAGGCTGCAACCCAGCGTTCGAGCAGCAAATGGGTTATGAAAACCGTGACCTTGTTGGTCTGAAAACATATATTTTAAGTTCTGAACATCATAGTAAAGCGTTTTACGAACAGATCTGGCAAGACATTGATACTGAAGGTTTTTGGAGTGGTAACCTTCTTAGTCGTACCGTGAATGGGAGTAACCAAGCGCATCATCTTTGCATTTATCGGTTAGTGTTCAATTCTGGTCGTACGCTTTACCTCGGTTTTTCTACCGATATTTCTGCCTCATTATTGTGGATGAAAAAGGCCAGTGACCAACCTCAACAGTGGACTACGTTTCTTCCCCCTCGCGAAGAGTTTGAACAACAGTTAGCACGGTTAGTGGATGAAAATAGCCACAAAGATCTCAATATCATCGTGACAATTAGACCGAAATTCTCACAGCAGTCCCTACTTGAGCAGCAGTTAGGTTTTTCCGATTTTGTGATGCGAAGTCGCCACGCCAGTATTGCGGGTCAGTTGTCGCGGGACGTATTTGTAGTGTGTTTGCAAACGCCTCGATGCCAATGGTTAAGCCCACTGCGTCTTATTCAGATTGCGTTACGAGGCTTTTTTTCGGAATTAAGAAGTGAGTTGGGATCAAGTATGCATGATGCAATAGTAGAAGGACAAACTGGTGTGTCGGTGCTCGGTTACGATACTGATAATCCAAAACAAGCACTGGTGCATGCAGCGCAAGCGATGGTTTCCTCTCCGAGTGGAGGCCAGAACTACTTCAGTTTTTATAATAGTGAACTGCATGATGAACTCGTCAAGCGTCATCATCTCGAAGCCTTTCTAAGAACACAAATTGAGAGCCAACTTGTTGATGTCTATTATCAGCCGATCATTGAAACACGTACGGGAAAAGTGGTGAAGTTCGAAGCGTTAGCGCGTTTCTATCATCAGAATAAAACCTATGATACCCAAGAGATGATCGCAGTTGTCGAGGATTTAGAGTTGATTGCTGCGTTGGATGATCTCGTTTGCCGCACAGCACTCAAGCAACTTCCTCATATCCAGAAAGTTTATGGAGAAGAAATAGGATTAACGTTGAATCGTTCACTGAATACCAAGTTGGATGCGCTGCAAGTTTTGCAAAGTTCCTATGATTTGATTGCTGGAAGTGGTGTTGATCCGAATCGAATCACTATCGAACTCACGGAAACTGCGTATTTTGAACAAGATAAAGAGCATACCCTTGCTTTGAGTGAACTGCGTGACAAGGGCATCAAGATCGCTATTGATGATTTTGGTACTGGCTACTCTTCCTTTTCTTACCTTGAAGAAGGGCAGTTTGATCTGCTCAAAATAGATCGAAAATTTATCAGAGGTATCGAAGAAGGGAGCACTCGTTACAACATCGTCAAAATGATCACTGAGTTAGCACACAAGCTTGGCGTGAAAGTGGTTGCTGAAGGGGTTGAGTCGCAACAAGAACTAACAGAGCTTGCAGACCTTGGTGTTGATTTTATGCAGGGTTTTTTGTTTTCTCAAGCGGTACCTGTGGTGCTACTGGACAAGCCACAGTGTCACAAAAAGCACTTTAACAACGTGAAAGTAAAACCGACGCAAGATGCACCACTGATGTCTCTCAGCCATACCGATGTTCGTCGACTTGATCCGGGTGAGCCATTGTCACTCGCCGTTGAGTACATGAACTTGAGCCCGACGGCGCCTTTGGTGGTCATTAATGAAAAGCAATGCGTTGGTCTGATTACTAAAGCTCAAATCAACTTGCACTTAACACCAACGATGGGGACTGATTTGGAATCGGAACGTGAGAATAGGATTTGGAAGCGACCAGTGAATCAAATCATGAGTACAGAGTTTGAGCTGGTGGATGCGAACTTGCCTGTCTCGACCGTTCGAGAGCTAGTGACAGCAGGAACGGTCTTTCCATGGATACTTTGTGATTCACAAAATCAGTACCGTGGTTTGTTAACTCAAGAAGATGCGTTGAGTTATTTGTCTTCGACCTAGCACAAATAAACGGTTTGAGCGTGTTGCGTTTAGGTGGTTTGGCGATAGGTGATTTGCTATTATCGCCACCCCAAAATGACTTTTGAGTTTGCATTCAACATGATTCAACAATTGCTGTTAACTTTTCCTCCAATGCTATTTGGCGCTCAAGCGCTGTTGACCTTACTTTTGATTAAGGGTGATATCTGCCCTGGTCAACGTGGTCGCCTGCATAAGATGTTGCCATCAATTGGCGTACTTTGGTTGGCAGTGGCGTCGCTTCGTATTGAAGCTTTCATGATCGTATTCGCGATCTTTTATTTTTACTCTCAAGTTCAGACTAAGAAGACACGTGAGAAAGGGCCATTATGGGCTCTGCATCTAGCGAACGGTTTGGCGTTCGCGTACGTGAGCATTCAACTATTTGAGCAACCGCATTGGGCGGCAAGCGCTTCAGTGGCATTGATGATCTTCTTCTTAGGTGCCGTGTTTGCGCAGTTACTTCTGGTTATCGCACGTAGCCGCTTGCAAGCATTTCACCGAATCTTACCGGTTACGGGTGTTGTTTCGGGCATGCTGTTGGTCGTGATGACGTTGTTTTCTGCTTATCAGTTGGATGAAGCGACATTGAATGGCGTGACACAACATATTCTAGCGTCACTGGCGATGCTGATTATGGCAATCGTGGTTTGGTGCTGGCATATCTTCACTCATAAAGCGCCAAACAAAGTGCAATTGGCGGCAGCGTTGCTTCTTGCTTTGGCTTCAATGACAAGCTTACAGGGGCTGTTCCTATTGGGGGCATAGACCGAACGAACTAACACTTCTGTCTTCTTTTCTTTTTGTGAGCTCGGGATTTAGATCGAGCTCACTTTCAAAACATTCGATTAAGTCTACGCTTTAGTTATAGCCTCATTCATTTCAAGAGAGTCTTGACGCACGTGCTCAACGGAATTGGGGTCAAATACCTTGTCTTAGAGGAGTATCGCGATGGATTTAAGCAACGTAAGTAACTGGGACAGCATTATCTTGTTGGGTATCGTTAATGAAAAGCTGCGCTTAGAATGTGATAGCTTTGAAGAGTTGGTATCGATGTACGAGATGGATGTGGAATCGGTAGTGGGCAAGCTCGATATGCTTGGCTATCAATATGACCCACTGACCAATCAATTTAAATCTTACGAACGTTAGTTTCGTTTCAATGGTCGATCTTTAAGCCATCTTGATCCCATCAAGGTGGCTTTTACATTGCTGGCGAGCTGTTGCAAAGAAAGCCTGTAAGTAACGCTTCTCTTTTTCTGAGTTACGTGTTGCTGCGAACAATCTACGCCATAACCCCTCTCCAAAAGGCATGCTGGTAATCAAACCTTGGCGCGAGAACTCAGAAATCGCCCAATTTGGTAATGCTGCTACCCCCAATCCTGCTGACACCATTTGTACGAGCATTAACGTGTTGTCCGCTTGTTTCCACTTGGCTGGCTCAACTCCCGCAGGGTGTAAGAAGTGTTTGACCACATCCAATCTTTGTTTCTGTACTGGATAAGAAAGCATGGTTTGATCAGCAAGATCTTCAGGCTCAATGACGTTTTTGTTCGCTAATGGGTGGCTAGTCGAAGTAATCAAGCGCATTTCGAAGTCAAACAACGGTTCATAATGGACTTCGGAGCGTGGCTGAATGTCTGATGTAATGACCAAATCAAGCTCGCCAGCCAACAGGGCTGGTAGAGGTTCAAAACCGAAGCCGGAAGAGAAATCGAGCGTCACACTTGGCCAAGTTAATTGGTATTCCTTCAGTGCTGGCATTAACCATTGGAAGCAAGAGTGGCACTCAATCGCCATGTGCAAACGACCGTTCACGTCCTCTTTCAGGCTTGCAAGCTCGTTTTCTGCTTTGGCGAGTTTTGGCAAGATTTCATCAGCGAGACGAAGCAAAATTTCACCTTCTGAAGTGAATTTAACGGGGCGGGTTTTGCGCAAAAAAAGCTGCCCACCAATACGAGATTCAAGATCTTTGATTTGATGAGAAAGGGCAGATTGCGTCAGGTGTAAAGCGGTTGCGGTTGCCGTTAATGAACCAGTATCCCTCAGTGAAGTGAGTGTGCGTAAGTGTTTCAACTCTATCATGAATCCCATTCATCCTTTTATGTCTGCCATGAGCTTTATTAACTTACCCATAAAAAATGGATATGTAAACGTCTAGACGTCCATTTGTTTTAGTCTAGTGCGAGTGAGATCGCTCAATATGAAATTTTTTAATAAACAAGTTGAATAATTGGATGTTGTTCAATGCGGTTGCCAGAGCGATAGTTTTAGCCATCCAGACATCTTGATGGGTTTTCTCTCGATGCTCTGACCTCAACATCAGACACTGAATAAGGAATACGGACATGGCAACGACAACGCATATTCTTGGTTACCCACGCATTGGTGAAAAACGAGAACTTAAGTTTGCTCAGGAAAAATACTGGCGTGGTGAAATCGATCAGGCGGAGCTTAAGCGAGCAGGGGCAAGCTTGCGAGCACAAAACTGGAACACACAAACAGAGGCGGGTTTGAGCTTCACAACTGCGGGTGATTTTGCTTGGTACGATCATGTCTTAACCACAACATTGCTATTGGGCCATGTACCAAAGCGACACGCAAGTGGGTTTCCAGATTTAGACACACTATTTAAAGTCGGTCGTGGTCAATCTCAATCTGCTTGCGACTGTGGGGCGGCGGCAGCCTCTGATATGACGAAGTGGTTTAATACCAATTACCATTACATTGTGCCTGAGTTCAGCAAGGACGATACGTTTGAAGTCAGTTGGCCACAGCTTTTTGAAGAAGTGAATGAGGCAGTCAAAGCCGGCCACAAAGTAAAACCTGTTTTGCTTGGGCCGCTCAGTTACCTCTATCTAGGTAAGGAAGTGGAAGAAGATTTTGATCGTTTGACTTTATTGCCAAGGCTACTCACCGCGTATCAAGCCATTCTTTCTAAACTTGCTAGTCAAGGTGTGGAATGGGTACAAATTGACGAACCGATTCTCTCGCTTGAGCTGGAAAGTAAATGGTTGGATGCGTTCAAGCTAGCTTATCAGGTCATTCGTAGTGACGTAAAAGTGTTGCTAACCACTTATTTTGATTCGGTCACGGACACGTTGGATAAAATCATCGAGCTTAGTGTTGATGGACTTCATGTCGATTTATCTGCATCGCCTGAGCAGTTCGAAGAAGTGGTAGCAAAACTGCCTAGTGGCTGGGTATTGTCTGCGGGCGTGGTGAATGGACGTAATGTGTGGCGATCGGATTTAAGTGCTCAATTAGAGCGCTTACAGCCCGTTAAAGAAAAACTTGGCGACAATTTATGGGTAGCCAGTTCGTGTTCATTGCTACACAGCCCGGTAGACCTAGAGTTAGAAACGGAGTTAAGTGACGAAGTAAAAAGTTGGTTTTCTTTCGCCAAACAAAAAGTAACGGAAGTTGCCTTGCTTGGCCGTGCGCTTGATGGAGACCAAAATGCGATTTTAGCTTGTGATACGTATAGTCAACCCATTAAAGATCGTAAAGCCGCTTCACATGTTAACAAACCACACGTTCAGTCTCGTTTGAACCAAATCACGGCGGCGCTCAGTCAGCGCAGTGCACCTTATGAAGAGCGTGCCGTACACCAAGCTGAAGTGCTTGGCTTGCCAATCTTGCCGACTACGACTATCGGGTCTTTCCCACAAACGGGAGAAATTCGGGTTCAGAGAAGTGCGTTCCGCAGTGGTCAACTTTCAGAATCAGATTATAAACAGGCATTGAAAGGACACATCGCTGATGCGGTGAAACGCCAAGAAGCGCTCGATCTTGATGTTCTTGTGCATGGTGAGGCTGAGCGTAATGACATGGTGGAGTATTTTGCTGAAAACCTGGCGGGCTTCCAAACCACTCAATTTGGTTGGGTACAGAGCTATGGTTCTCGTTGTGTCAAACCAGCGATTGTGGTCGCAGATATTGAGCGCATAAAACCGATTACGGTGGAATGGTCGACGTATGCACAATCGTTGACCAGCAAGCAAATGAAGGGCATGTTGACCGGTCCAGTGACGATTCTGTGTTGGACATTCCCACGTGAAGACATTACTCGCAAACAAATTGCAGACCAGTTGGCCTTTGCACTTCGTGATGAGGTCTCTGACTTGCAAGAGGCGGGTATCAACATTATTCAAATCGATGAGCCAGCGATTCGTGAAGGCTTACCATTGAAGAAGCGTGACCATAAAGAATATCTAAATTGGGCCGTCGATGCGTTTAAGATCTCTGCGGCTAGCGCAAAACCAGAAACGCAAATTCATACTCACATGTGCTACAGCGAGTTTAACGAAATCATTGATTCAGTTGCCGCGCTTGATGCCGACGTGATTACTATCGAGACATCGCGATCCAATATGGAATTGCTGAAAGCGTTCGAAGACTTTAATTATCCGAATGAAATTGGTCCGGGTGTGTACGACATCCATTCTCCGAACATTCCAACGGAGGAGTGGATTGAAGGCTTACTCAAGAAAGCAGCTGAAAAAATACCGGCGCAACGCTTGTGGGTGAACCCTGATTGTGGACTTAAAACGCGTAATTGGGCAGAAACTGAAGCCGCATTAGGTAACCTTGTCTCTGCTGCTAAGAAGCTCAGAGCTGAACTCGTATAAGCGCTTAGTTTTTCAAACTGGCCGCAGAAACAAAAAAGCGAGGATATCTATCCTCGCTTTTTTATTTTATCGAGCGTCTAACTCAAGAAGATTGAGTCGCGTATTACTGTACTTTTTGACCTGCGCTGCATGTTTGCGCTGACACCAACTCATCCGCCATTAATTGGCCGCGGGAGTTGCGTACTTTGATTCGGTACATCAAGCCCATATCAATTTGCTCACGCACCGCTGGTGTATTGCAGTAAGTGTATATACTGGTGTTCACTACTTGATTTAACGGCTTGGCACCAAGCGCATCATCGTTATAAATCATCATCATCTCAACCACATTTTTGTTGGAAGAAATGCGTAAGATTTTTAATGGACCGTATTCAAGCGGTAAACCTGCAGAAAGAACACCAGCGCGGTTAGAAGCCATCAACTCAAGTTGATGTTGCTTGTCATCACTTGATGAACAACCTGCTAGTGCACCGAATACGAGGAAAAGACACAGTAATTTTTTCATAACTTAAAACACTTTCTTGAACGGTTTTACGATGACATTTTCGTAAACGCCCGCTGCAATGTATGGATCGGCATCAGCCCATGTTTGAGCTTCTTCCAAAGAGGAAAATTCTGCTATGACTGTCGAGCCAGTAAAGCCTGCTTCACCCGGATTATCGGAATCAATGGCTGGCATTGGACCTGCAGTGAGTAGACGTCCTTCGTCTTGAAGTTGCTGCAAGCGCTCAAGATGTTGAGGGCGAACACTCAGACGTTTTTCTAATGAGTTCTCGATGTCCTGAGAAAAAATGACGTACCACATAGCATATTTCCTTAATTGGTAGGGTAAAGTCCTAATTTAACGCCTTTTTTGTGCCACTCACAAGTCAACAATGGAATTTGTGAGGTTGTTCCTAGCAATTCGTTATATTAAACCAAGTTATTACTTTTGAACTGGGCGTGGTTTACCTTCGCTATCGATCGCAACATAGTTGAATGTGGCATCACAAACCATGAAGCGCTCTTCTACACCGTCGACTTTAACAGGCTTCACCCATACTTCTAGGTCTACACTCATCGAAGTTCTGCCGATCTTTGAGCATACTCCGTAACAACAGACAACATCGCCGACGCTGACAGGTTTTTTAAATGTGATGCTAGAAACCGAGACAGTAACAACTCGGCCTAAGGAGATTTCTTTAGCCAGAATCGCACCAGCTAAGTCGAGTTGGGACATGATCCAGCCGCCGAAGATATCGCCATTGGCATTAGTATCAGCGGGCATAGCAAGGGTGCGAAGCAATAATTGGCCTTTTGGTGTATGACCTTCTTGATTCATGATGACATCCTACAATCTTTATTAAGCTCAAAAATGGAGCAAATAATGCACCAAGATTTCTGGCGCAAACAACAAAACAGCGACCCTGAGGTCGCTGTAAATAATCAATGTAAGAAGATTATAGCAAAATTGAGCTTTTAATCATCAACCGAAACATCGGATGAGTTTTCTTTCTTCTCTTTTTGATCTTTTGGCATGTGCTTGTAGATGTAGAAGCCCGTAGCGATCATGTAAGCGAATGTCGCGATCAGTAAACCGAACACTTTGAAGTTAACCCACACATCGAGTGGGAGCTTAAACGCTACGTATACGTTTAGGCCGGCACAGAACGAGAAAAAGCCAACCCATGCCCAGTTGATTTTGGTCCAGACCGCTTCAGGCAAAGTGATTTCTTTACCAAGCATGCCTTTGATCGCGGACTTGCCCATAGCATGACTTACGGCTAAGCCAACAGCGAACAGTGCATAGATGATGGTTACTTTCCATTTGATGAAGTTGTCATCGTGGAAAAATATGGTCATGCCACCGAAGATAGCCACCATTGCGAAAGTAACCAATTGCATCTTTTCTACTTTCTTGTAGAGAGCAAACGTCAACACGATTTGAATAGCCGTTGCGATGATAAGCGCGCCTGTCGCAACATAGATATCGTGCATCTTGTATAGGACAAAGAAGACAATGAGTGGAATAAAATCAAGGATTTGCTTCATGATGCAAAAAACTACCTAGTTATTGAGTTGAGGACAGTCTAGCGGAATCTGAGGCAATGTGAATATTTATAGAATATAGAGGAAAGAAATAGCCGCATTCAGCGGCTATTTTGTTGGACAGAAGGAAGAGGTTCAGGCAACGTTTTGATAACGAGTGATGAGGTTTTTCACATCTTCCAAATAGCCTTCGCGTAACAGGTTATCGACTGTTGCTTCTAGTTCGTCATGGGACATGGTGAAGCAGGTTGATTTTCCCGTCATCAGGTTGAGGTACTGATGGTATTCTTCTTCTGTATAGTGTCCAACACGGTCTAAAAGTAAGGTTTTAATACCGTGGTGAATCAAGCCGTAATAAGTATGTCGATGAAGCATCATGGTCATCTCCTTATCAAGTTTCCCCGCTAATAAAGAGAGGGCTTGAATCTATGGATAATTCGTTTGTACTTCAGTAATGCATATCAGATGCCAATTATTCATTCTCAATTTCGAAAGAACTCGACGCGGTGTCTTTGTTCAGCCAGTTGTTCAGGACATGCCTGAGGGCATTTAAAGTCGTTGGCTTTTCCAAACGCCCATCCATGAGCTTGGCAATCATTTCAAGCTCGCGTTCTCCAGACTCTCCTGAGAGCGCAATGATCGGCGTGTTAGGCGATAGCGCTTTTATCTTCTCACTGGCTTCAAATCCATTCATTACAGGCATTTGCACATCCATTAAAATCAAATCGATGTGGTTACCTTCAAACAGTTCGACTGCATTCTCTCCGTTCTTGGCTTGCAAGCTATTCACACCAAGTTGGTTTAAATACATTTGCACTAATGCTCGTTGCACTTCTTTATCATCAACAATGAGTACGGTTGGTGCGTGTTTATCTATTTGTACGTTCGATTTGGCTTTTTGTTCAGTGTGACTATTCTTCCAATCCGTGAAATAAGGCGTACGTAAGGTTTCAGCTTTTGGCGCATTAGGAACAACAGGGAAATAAAGGTGAAACTCGGTGAACTCTTCCAGTTTTGAGTGGCACTCAATTCTCCCGCCAAATGAACGCATTACGCGTTGGCAATAACCAAGCCCCAAGCCGCTACCACCACTTTTCTGGTAAGAGAAGAAGTCGTCAAAGATT
Source organism: Vibrio sp. ED002 (assembly GCF_023277445.1). Lineage (NCBI taxonomy): Bacteria > Pseudomonadati > Pseudomonadota > Gammaproteobacteria > Vibrionales > Vibrionaceae > Vibrio > Vibrio sp. ED002. Next base: position 47,409 of record NZ_CP080238.1, read on the forward strand.
TTGTGAGAGATGGTCTCGTCGATACCAGGACCGGTATCGCGGAACACAAGCACGTTTTCATAAGCCCCAGTACTGGTGCTGATTTCAATTTGACTATCTGGATAGGAATCAAAATAGTAAATTGCGTTACGAATGAGGTTAAAAATAACGAAGTTAAATAAGGTCTCATTTAGCTTGGCCACAAAATCAGTATGTTGTGGTAAACGAATTCTCTCAATTATCTTCTCATTTTCAAAACCGTAGTGGCTGACCGCTTGATCGACCGCTTTATGAATTGAAGAGAGGGCAATGGGCTCATGTTCAGGGGCGCTGTCGCTGACCTCCCGAAGAATGATATCAATCAACTGACGGCCACGTTGGATGGCCGCCTGACCATTTTCGATGTCAATTTTTATCTGCTCAATCGGCGCTTGGTTTTCAATATGCTGCTTCAGAGCCTCAAATTGCAATTGAACTTGAGCGAGAGGATTACGCATTTCGTGGGCAATTGAGTTAGCCAGCGCACGGCTTTGACGAATACGTCGATCGGCCTCAATGGTGCTTTGAACACGTGTAAGCAAGGTTTGCAACGCGGAGATCTCTTCATTTGAGAACAACTGATTGTTGATCTTATGTGGTGAGACCAATAGGTGCGTCACGGATTTGCCTTGCCCGAAGAGTGGCATAACCAAAGCCGTATTGTTTGAACTCATTTTTTCGTACAAGGCTTTTACGGAGCCCTTTGATGAGGTTGCATAGTCAATCTCGTCAGAGAGTTCGTCTAACACTAAGACAGATTTGTTTGACGACAAGTAGTCTTCGTAAAATGTCTCAGTGTAATTACTGGTCACCAAGCGGAGCTTGTCGTTCGGGATTTGAAGTAATATTCCCAAACGTCTCATCGCATCATCAATCGACAGTTTGAACTCATCCTCAAGCGCTAAGATTTGTTGCACGGGTGTTTTCTTATTGCCGTAAATCAAAAACGATGAATAACGGCTTACTCGTTTATAAAGTAGATGCCAAGTAATGCCGATTAGGGCGCAGATTGGTGTGGCGATTAACCATTGTTTGCTATCTGTCATTGGGATGAAGATTGCACCTAAAGGCAAAACGAATATCGCGCATACGAGCAATGCGCTGAGTGACATGTATGCGAGGTATTTGACGCTATAAAAACGTGAGGTGAGTAGCGCATAACCTACGAATAACATTTCACTGATAGACAACGCTGGTGGTAGCCAAGTCAGTGAAAAGTCACCCATGAAGTAAGTCATGCCAAGGTGTATGGTTGCCGTTGATAGCATGAACACCAAGATGCCTGCGATCATGTAGTTGGTTTTGGCTAGCGTTAGTCTGCTGCTGTTAGCGCGCATGGCGACTAAGTTGACCAAAGTGAGCACAACGAAACTTACCAAACCTATGAAGAAGTAGGAGGTCTGTGGGCCAAACTCAATGACAAACTCACTAGGCCCAACGATTTCGACATGCTCTACCGTTAAGTTCGGTTGTAAGTTGATAAATAATGAGTAGACCGTCAGGGTGACGAAGATCAGTTGTTGCCAAGGGTGTACTTTGCCCTTTCTTTGCTCGGCAGAGAGTTGGCAAGAAAAGTAATAGGCGAACGCAAATGCGAAGAAGGACGCAAGGTTAGCAAACTTTGCCATAAAGATGCCGACATCCGGCCCCAAATCAGGCAAGAGCTCAGTATGGAAATACGCATTGCTGCTTATCCAAGCAATGATGCAAACAGAGTAAGCAATGTAAGGCGCGTGATGCGTCCCAAAGATAACCTCGTTTTTTTGTTTTAAGCGAAAGCAGTAGTAAATCAGCCACATAAAAACCACTGCTACCGTGGCAAGTAGCGTAATGGCTTTTGCGTAGATGATTGTCTCTAAACCGAAATCAAACATATTCATCCCTTTCGGATGACGCTCGTTTTCGGTTGGCTCTCACTGCGCGTTTGTAGGCGCGGAAATCGGTTTGATTGAATGCTTTGACCATCATTTCGAAATTCCAGAATCCCCGGTAAGTTTCTTTGCCGTCATTATTGAGATCGCAATATCCAGAATGGAAATACGCTTTCTTATCGATCGACTGATAAAAGTTGAGCATGAAAGGTTGCTCAATGATGGTGAAGCCTACTTTATAACCAGCTTGATACAGTACGTTCATTAGCTCTTTTTGTGCAAGGTAGAGAAAGTAGAGTTTCTGCTGGGCATTTCCACTTACTGTCAAGCGCAGGACTTCACACACGGATTGTGTATCGGATAATAGTAACTTGAATTCGCGATCAAATTCTGGGAGAGAGTAACATTTTAACAGTGTAGATGATGTAAAAAGCTGTAATCGCGTTAGTTCTTCGTACCCATGGTTTGGTAAACAGTAGTGCCATTGTTCGTTGCTAAATTGTGGTGCGTAGCTCAACCAACGGTTGTGAATCGCCCAATCCTGAACCAAAGCAGAGGCAACAAGGGTAGGGACCGCTTCATTGTCTGGATGTTTTAGTAATATAAAGTGCTTCCCTGTTTGCGACAGCGACAGTAACGGCAGCATTTCGTACCACTTTTCACCTTGTATAAAAAGCTCAAGATTACTTAACGTGACTGCATCACTCAGTGATATTGCTTGAGAGTGAGAGGGTGTTTTTACCATAAGTTGAGCATCTTCTATGCGTTCAATCATGGCACCGTAATAAGCGCTATCTTCAAAGGGCAATTTGGTACTTATTGTAGAGATTTCCTGTACAGGAGGCTTCGTCTTGATTGCTGCAATTTCACATTCACACCAAAACTCCAGCCAGTGCGTAAAGCACTGAGATGCGACAAGCTCTAACGCCGTAATGTAAGGCGATAAGGTGGAAGGGTAACGTTGTACTAAATCACGATAGTCCATCGATTCAAACAGCACTGAAAAGCTCTTAGCCTTATGTTCTGGGAAGAGTGCAATGAGTTGATTTCTTCGGTAATCAGTAACGGATTGGAATATAACTTGACGTTCTTGCGTATCGAAACCACTAAGAACCGCATTGATCAGCGCGAGCTGCTTTTTTTCAATAGGCATGCTGCTCGCAGATAGCACCCCTAAAGACGACGTAAAATTCATGAGATAACCTAGCCAAGGTTTATGGTTTTTTATTTGTGCCGCTCTTATATCATTTAAAACAAAATATGCCATTAGTTTCTATTTAAACGGTTACCTAAGGCAGGTTTATCGTAAAAAAAGCCGCTCGATGGAGCGGCTTGAATGAGCGTTAATTTAAATTATGCTTCTTGCTTTTGCAGCTCAGTTTGTTGTGCTTCTTCTTCAATAAGTGCATCCACGATAACGGCACATGCTGCGTCACCTGTGATGTTTAGTGCGGTACGAATCATGTCGAAGATACGGTCAAGCGCAAACAATAGTGGGAGACCTTCGATTGGAATACCAGCAGCAAGCAGTACCGCGACTACTAGGAATGAAGGACCAGGAACACCCGCTTGGCCTACTGCGCCCAGTGTCGAAGTGACGATGATCGCAACGTAAGCGCCCATGCCTAGGTCGATGTTGAACAGTTGCGCAAAGAAGATTGCCACTAGGCCGTAGTAAATCGCGTTACCTGACATGTTGATGGTTGCGCCTAGCGGCAAAACAAATGAAGCGGTTGAGTTTCTTACGCCCAACTCTTTCTCACACGTATCCATTGTTACAGGCAGCGTTGCCATTGAAGAGGCGGTAGAAAGGGCAACTGCTTGTGGCTTCTTCATTGCTGATACGAATTTCTTCGCCGATGTCTTAGTGAAGATATGTACCATTGCTGGGTAAACCACGAAGCCGAACACTAGGATTGCCGCTACGTAAACGACGAACAGTTTGAAGACCACCATTAGGGCACCAAAACCGAACGTACCTACCGCTTCAGCCATCAGACCAAATACACCGATAGGCGCAATGATCATCACTTTGTTGATCATCCAAACCATAGCGTCAACGATGCAGTTAACACCATTGATGATTGGCTCGCGACGTGATTTTTCTTGTTTTGAAATCGCGATACCGAAGAACATACAGAACACAAGGATCTGAAGGATGTTCGCTTCGTTTAGTGATTGGAAAACGTTAGTTGGGATCATACCAGTGATGGTTGCCCAGAAAGTAGGTAATTCACCTTTTGAAGCGTATTCAGCTGAGAACATACCTTCAACGCCAGAAACGTCGATGCCCATGCCTGGTTGGAATACTTCACCCATAAACAGTGCTAGTGCGACAGCTAGGGCAGACGTTAGACCAAAGTAACCTAGCGTTACCAAGCCCACTTTACCTGCAGATTGGCTGTTGCCTAGACCTGCTGCACCTGAGATAAGCGCTACTGCGACCAGAGGGATCACAAGCATCTTGATCAGGTTGATGAAGATAGCACCTAGTGGTGCAAATACTGTCGCGCTTTGACCCATGAAGGCACCAACGGCAGTACCTACGATCATTGCAATGACGACTTGTACGCCAATGTTGTTTAGCAAACTCTTTTTGTTTAACACTTCCATAACCTCTGTGCTAATAAAATGTAAAATCCTAAAATTACCCACCAATATAAAGTTGTTATTTGGATAATTATATCGCCTTGCTTTTTACACTTATCATTCACAATTAGCAATACAATTTCCGTACAAACTTATCAACTGATCGGGAATTCATTGATGAGTGGTAGTTTTTTAATCGCAAGCAAACGATTGCCATCGATCGTGCTGATATTTTCACTTGGTGGTGTTTATAAAATATATGGTAAGAAAGAGGGGGAATTTAGAGAATGGATGTTAAAAAAAAGATCGATTCCGAATGGTAAATAAGGAATCGATCTCATATTTATGCGAGTAGTAATACGTTATTTTTGTGTTGCTGCTTTCATAGCAGAAACGAATTCACTTAGCTTGTCTAGCATGATTTGTGGCTGCTCAACGTGCGCTTCAATGATCTTCACCACGGCTGAGCCAGAAATCGCACCAGCGGCACCAGATTCTAGTGCTTGTTTCACCTGTGCTGGCTCAGAGATGCCAAAACCAAGTAACGCTGGTGGCGCATCAAATTGGTTCAGCCTATCGAGCATGTGACCTACAGGCATGTTTGCTTTGGTTTCTGCGCCAGTAACACCTGCACGAGATAGTAGGTAAGTGTAGCCGCCACCCAGCTTCGATACTTGCTTCAGTGTTTCATCACTTGCCGTTGGTGGTGCAATGAAGATTGGGTGAATACCAAACTTCTCTGCAGCTGCGACAAACTCTGCACTTTCATTGGTTGGTACATCTGCGATCAAAACAGAATCGATGCCTGCTTTTGCACAACGCTCATAGAAGTTCTCGATACCACGAGAGTAAACAAGGTTCGCGTACATCAGAAGACCAATAGGCAACTCTGGGTACTTAGCTCGGATCTCACCAATTTGCTCGAAGCAGATATCTGGTGTTGCGCCTGAGTCTAACGCGCGAATGTTAGCGCCTTGGATGGTTGGGCCATCGGCTAGCGGATCTGAGAATGGAATACCAAGTTCAAGGGCATCTGCGCCAGATTCAACCAGTGTTTCCATGATTTTGTAAGACTGCTCTGCGTTTGGATCGCAAACCGTTACGAACGGTACAAATGCGCCTTGGTTTTTCTCGTTTAGACGCGAGAACATCTTTTCATAACGGCTCATTAGATCGCTCCTTTTTCTTCTAGGATGGCATGCACAGTGAAGATATCTTTATCACCACGACCAGATAGGTTGACTACCAGCAATTGTTCTTTCTCAGGATTCTCACGAGCCATACGCAGTGCGTGTGCCACTGCGTGAGAAGATTCTAGGGCAGGGATAATGCCTTCATGGCGTGCAATCTCTTGGAATGCTTCTAACGCTTCATCGTCTGTTACGTTGTCGTATTCTGCACGACCAATTGCGTTTAGGTGTGCGTGTTGTGGACCAACTGAAGGGAAATCAAGGCCAGCAGATACTGAGTAAGACTCTTCAACTTGGCCGTTAGGATCTTGCATCAATGGCGCTTTCATACCAAAGAAGATGCCTGTTTTACCATGCTTAAGTGGCGCACCGTGCTGGTCAGTATCGATACCTTTACCTGCTGGCTCAACACCAATTAGGCGAACACTTTCTTCTTCGATGAAGTCAGCAAACATGCCAATCGCGTTTGAACCACCGCCCACACATGCGATAACCGCATCAGGAAGACGACCTTCACGTGCCAAAATCTGATTCTTCGTTTCTTCACCGATCATGCGTTGGAAGTCACGCACGATCGTTGGGAATGGGTGAGGACCTGCCGCTGTACCTAGTAGGTAGTGCGCGTCTTCGTAAGTTGCAGACCAGTCGCGCAGCGCTTCGTTACATGCATCTTTAAGTGTCGCTGAACCCGAGTGGACAGGAATAACTTCTGCGCCCATTAGCTTCATACGGAATACGTTCGGGCTTTGACGCTCAACGTCTTTTGCACCCATGTAAACGCGACACTTAAGTCCAAGCAGCGCACACGCTAGTGCGGTTGCAACACCGTGTTGGCCTGCGCCTGTTTCTGCGATGATTTCGTTTTTACCCATGCGTTTCGCAAGCAGAGCTTGACCTAACACTTGGTTGGTCTTGTGCGCGCCACCGTGAAGTAGGTCTTCACGTTTTAGGTACAGTTTGGTTTTCGTACCTTTGGTTAGGTTACGAGTTAGAGTCAAAGCCGTTGGACGACCCGCATACTCTTGAAGAAGTGTCATGAATTCGCTGCGGAATTCTGGATCTTCTTGCGCGTCGATAAACGCTTGCTCTAGTTGCTCCAGTGCTGGAACTAGAATTTGCGGAACGTACTGACCGCCGTATTCGCCAAAGTAGGCATTCAGTTTTGCCATCGTTATATTCCTTCTCGTATTTTTCGCTACGAATAGCTTTAAATTTTTTAGCTGATATCCAGCTTTAGTAGTTGCGAATGGCGGTGAATGCCGCAAGCAACTTCTGTGAATCTTTTTTGCCTGGTGCGCTTTCTACACCAGAGTTTAAATCTAATCCCAAGCAACCTAGTGTCGCTGCTTGTTGAGCATTTTCTGGCGACAGTCCGCCCGCTAGCATAATTTGACTTGGGTCGCCGATTAGTGACCAGTCGAACACTTGACCGGTTCCGCCAGTTTGGGTGCCAACTTGCGCATCTAGTAGATGGCGGTCAATGTTGTCTGCAAGCAGTTCTGGCTTCGCATCTGTCACGCCGTAAGCTTTCCAAATTTCTACCGCTGCTGGCAGTTCGGCTTTGAGTTGGTTTACGTAAGCTTGGTCTTCTTGCCCGTGCAGTTGCACCGCTTTTAAGCCCAAAGAGGTTGCGACTGAAGCAACAAAATCGATATCGTGATTTTGGAAAACGCCAACGTAATTCAGTGGGGCACCGCTCATGGTTAAGCGAGCACCTTCAAGGTCAACCGCACGCTTCGACTTCTCGACAAAAATCAGGCCACCAAATACTGCGCCAGATTGATACGCTTTTGCTGCGTCATCTGGGTGCGTTAAGCCACAGACTTTGTTTTCGCCTAACGTCACTTTACGTACTGCAAGTTCAAGGTTGTCTTCTGCCATCAGAGAACTACCAATCAAGAAGCCGTCTGCGTATTCCGCTAAATCACGAACTTGTTGATGCGTATAAATGCCAGACTCTGAAATCACGGTCGCGTTTGGTGCTAATTCGCGAATTGTCGGTGCCAACTCTTTAGTACGATTCAAATCAGTACTTAGGTCGCGCAAGTTACGGTTATTGATGCCGATAACACGTGCGCCTAGCTTAACGGCACGATGAAGCTCTTCTTCGTTGCTGACTTCGGTCAGGATGCCCATGTTCAGGCTGTGTGCTGCTTCTTCTAGCGCTTTGTACTCTTCGTCATTGAGGACAGACAGCATTAGCAAGACAGCATCAGCACTGTAATGACGCGCTAGGTAAACTTGGTAGGTATCTACCATGAAGTCTTTACAAATAACTGGTTGTTTGACTTGACCACGCACTTGAGGAAGAAAGTCAAAGTTACCTTGGAAGTACTTTTCGTCTGTTAAGACTGAAATGGCATCTGCATGGTTGTTGTAAACCGATGCGATGTAATCCAAGTCGAAGTGATCACGAATCAAACCTTTAGAAGGAGATGCCTTCTTACATTCGGTGATGAATGCCGTCTTTTCGCCACTCAGAGCATCGTAGAAGCTGCGGTCCGATGGCAGCAAATCAGACTGAAATGTGCTTAGCGGTTGAGACACCTTACGGTCTGCTACCCACTGATATTTGTCGCGGACAATTTTCGCCAGTACTTCTGCCATTTCTGCTTCTTTCTTAGAAACGTGTTCAGACAGGTTGCCAGCTTGCTGAGTGTTGAAGTCAGTCATCTTCTTCAATTCCTTAAGCGTGTGCGGCAAGTTGTTGTACCAATTGGTACGCCTTGCCTGAATTCATTGCCTCAATCGCTTGTTGCGTGTTGGCTTTTAAATCTTCGTGGCCGAATAGACGCATTAGCAGAGCAACGTTTACTGCCACTGCGCCCAATTGTGCGTCTGTACCTTTACCCGTCAGAATATTGGTAATGATCGCTTTGTTTTCTTCAGGATCGCCACCTTTGATCGCTTCTAGTGGGTGTGCTTCTAGACCGAAGTCTTCAGGCGTTAGTTTGTATTCTGTGATCTTACCGTCTTTGATTTCGGCAACGGTTGTTTCACCGTGAATTGCTACTTCGTCCAAGCCACTGCCGTGTACCACCGCGGCGCGCTTCATACGCATTTGTAGCATGGTTTCTGCGATAGGACGAACCAGTTCTTCACTGTAAACACCCATCAATTCGATGTTTGGACGAGCTGGGTTAATCAGTGGGCCAAGAATGTTAAAGATGGTACGTGTTTTCATGGTTTGACGCACTGGCATCGCATGGCGCACACCACCGTGGTATTGAGGTGCAAATAGGAAAGCAACACCGATATCGTCTACCGCTTTGCGCGTATCTTCTGCGCTCATTGCTAGATTGATACCAAATGAATCAAGAAGGTCAGAAGAACCAGATTTGCTCGAAACGCTGCGGTTACCGTGTTTCGCTACTTTTAGACCACATGCTGCAGCAACAAACGCGGCAGTGGTTGAAATGTTGATGGTGTTGTGACCGTCGCCGCCAGTACCTACGATATCTGCGAAATCGTAATCTGGGCGAGGGAATGGGTTTGCGTTTGCCAGAAGTGCTTTCGCCGCGCCTGCAATTTCATCTGGTGTTTCGCCTTTGATTTTTAGTGCAGTCAGTGCTGACGCCATCAAAATTGGGTCTAGCTCACCACGGATAATGATGTCGAATAGCTGTTGGCTCTCTTCCTGAGTAAGCGATTCTTGCTCGTACAGTTTAGTAATAATAGGGTTGATGATTGCTTCCATATTTCCTCTCCTAAATTTCTTATGTGCCAAGTGCTTTTTAAGCAGTGAGTGGGTTCGCTGAAGTTTGTTCTTCAAGTGCCCATTCAATGGCATTGGCCAACAGTGTTGCTCCGTAGGTCGTCATAATAGATTCCGGGTGGAACTGGAACCCGCAAACTTTATCTTCTTCTTGTACAACAGACATTACCAAGTCATCCACTTCTGCTGTGATGGTTAGGCTTTCAGGAACCTTAGTCGCAACCAACGAGTGGTAACGTGCAATCGCAAGTGGTGATGGTAGGTTTTGGTAAATCGCATGGTTTTGGTGCTCCATCATGGAGACCTTACCGTGAATGATTTCGCCTGCGCCAGCAACGGTGCCGCCGTACGCTTCAACAATCGCTTGGTGACCAAGACAAATGCCGATCATTGGAACTTTGCCTTTCATCAGTTGAATCAGTTCTGGCATTGAGCCAGCTTCTGACGGTGCACCAGGACCAGGCGATAGCAGAACCACTGGGTTTTCAAGCTCGTTCACCGCTTGTTCAATGGTTTGCGCTGGGATGTTATTTCGGTAAATCTTGACTGAGTGACCTAGCGAGCGGAATTGATCCACAAGGTTGTAGGTGAACGAGTCAAAGTTGTCGATAAAAATGATATTAGCCATCTCTGAACCCTATTCCTTATTGTGACTTATGCGCTGCTTGGATAGCAGAGATTACTGCTTGTGCTTTGCCGCGCGTTTCGTCTGCTTCCGCTTGTGGATCAGAATCGAATACCACGCCAGCACCAGCTTGAACTTGAGCAATGCCGTTCTCAACGTACGCTGAGCGGATCACGATACAGGTGTCGAGTGTGCCTTCACCAGTTAGGTAACCCACAGCACCACCGTAGCTACCGCGACGTGCGCCTTCTACATCGCGAATCAACTGCATTGCACGAATCTTTGGTGCACCAGTGAGCGTGCCCATGTTCATACAAGCTTGGTATGCGTGCAGTGCGTCTAGGTCTTCACGTAGTTGACCAACCACACGAGATACCAAGTGCATTACGTGGCTGTAGCGGTCGACTTTTAGAAGGTCTGCTACGTGGCGAGTGCCAGCTTGAGCAATACGAGCGACGTCGTTACGTGCCAAGTCAACCAACATCATGTGTTCTGCGTTTTCTTTCTTGTCGGTGCGCAGTTCAAGTTCGATGCGGCTATCTAGGTCGAAATCAATCTCGCCGTTAGGGCGCTTGCCACGGCGACGAGTGCCTGCGATTGGGTAGATTTCAATTTGGTTGGTATCGGTTTCGTACTTAAGCGCGCTTTCTGGTGATGCGCCAAACAAAGTGAATAGCTCATCTTGCATGTAGAACATGTAAGGGCTTGGGTTGCTCTGTTTAAGTTCTTTGTAGGCTGCCAATGGAGAAGGGCAAGGTAGCGTGAATCGACGAGATGGTACGACTTGGAATACATCGCCTTTCACTACGTACTCTTTAAGGTCACGAACGATTTGGCAGAAGTCTTTATCTTCGATGCTAGGTTGAGCGTGAACATTCTCAAGTTGGGCTGCACTAGGTAGCAGCTTAGGAGAAGTACATTGAGTACTGATTTCTTCGATTCTTGCTTTTAACGCTGACTTTTGAGAATCATCGACAAACAAAGTTGCCTGCAAATGGCAAGACTCTGTCTGATGATCCACAACCAATAGCGTTTCTGCTACGTAAAACACGTAGTCTGGGCATTGGTTAGTTGCTTCTGCATTGCCCAACGGTTCGAAGTTCGCAACTAAGTCGTAGGCAAATAGACCACCAAGGAAAATTGCGTGTTTGTCTTGCTCTGAGATATCGAAGCTGTGCTGAACCAAGCGAAGTGCATCAAAAGATGACGCTTCACGTAGACGAGAATCTTCATCCAGTGTGTCGCATGGTTGTGTAAATTCTAGCGTTAATGTGTCAACGTCAAATTGACGAGAGACATCACCACGGACATTTTGGTTTAAGTGTGCTAGTAGGTTTTTGCCGTTATCCGTGAGAGCTTGCATGGTGACAGTGTGACCAAAGCAGACGATACGAACTGCCGAATCAACCAGTAACAGGGATTTCAAGTCTTGCTTTGAATCGATTTCAGCAGATTCCAGCAATAGGCTGTCAGTTTTGTTCTCACATAGCGTGTGGAACAAGCGAGTCGGGTCTTGAGTATAAGGGACGGAAGCCGTTAGCACTTCAAGCTGTCCAAGTTTCTTAATTTCAATGGCCTTGTTCACAAGACCTCCTTATAGCTGTTTACATCTTCCTGCCGTACATAGTCGCATAAAGCAAACGTTCACCCAATCAAGTTTTGGTCATATTCGATGAATGTTTAAGCAGTTGAATGTGAGATGGACGACAAAACAAAAAGCCCGCTGAAGTAGCGGGCTTTGTGACATTTAATTCTCTAAACTAGAAGTACACGTTCGCCCACCAAGAACTTGTCCAAGTGCGCCACCAAGCAACGTCTACGGAATTCATCTTATTCAGACGAACCGAAACTTTCGCTTTCTGGTTTTGGTTAAATTCTTGTAACATGGTGAGCCTTAAATAGGTACTTCGTATTTGTGTACTAGTTAACTAGTGCAGAGATAAAAAGTCAACCCCAAAACAGCATTAAAACGACAAAAAGATGAGAATTGATTTACACAGCCACACTACAGCCTCGGATGGTCGATTTGCACCGAGTGATTTGGTGGATCGGGCACTAAGTTTTGATATCGAGGTTTTGGCGATCACGGATCATGATACGGTTGACGGCTTAGCTCCGGCCAAGCAATACGTTGAAGAAAATAATCTGCCGCTCAAAATCATTAACGGTATCGAGATCTCGACTGTTTGGCAGAACAAAGACATCCATATTGTGGGTTTGAATATTGATCCGGAAAGCCCAGCATTGGTTGAGTTAATTCAGCAACAGAAAACGCATCGCGTAGCAAGGGCGCAGCTGATTGCAGAGCGTCTACAGAAAGCCACTCGCGATGGGGTGCTCGAAGAAGTTCAGTTAATTGCCGGTGATGCGCCAATCACACGAGCTCACTTTGCTAAATGGCTTGTGGACAATGGCTACGCAAAGAACATGCAGATGGTGTTCAAGAAGTTTTTGACGCGTAACAATCCAGGTTATGTCCCACCAAACTGGTGTTCGATGAAAGACGCTGTCGACGCGATTCATGCTGCTGGTGGACAAGCGGTTTTAGCACATCCAGGGCGATATCAACTTACCGCCAAATGGGTGAAGCGAATGCTGGCTGCGTTTGTGGAGGCGGGTGGTGATGCTATGGAAGTGGCTCAGCCCCAACAAGCACAACAAGAAAGACGCAACTTGGCTGATTATGCTATACAATACAAACTATTAGCTTCTCAAGGCAGTGATTTTCACTATCCGTCACCGTGGATGGAGTTGGGAAGAAACCTCTGGTTGCCTGCGGGTGTAGAACCAGTTTGGAAAGATTGGGGTATTGATCCTTCGTTGAATGCTCAACCTGACGAAGTCGAAACGCCATAAAAAATATAGAGCCGAGAGGTTCGATAATGAGGAATTACAATGAGCCAGTTTTTTTACGTTCATCCAGAAAACCCACAGGCTCGCTTGATCAATCAAGCAGTAGCAATCATTCGTAACGGCGGTGTGGTGGTTTACCCAACCGATTCAGGTTACGCACTAGGCTGTCAATTGGAGAACAAGCAGGCGCTGGAACGAATTTGTCAGATCCGTCGTCTGGATGACAAGCATAACTTTACGTTGTTGTGCCGCGATTTGTCGGAGCTTTCTCTGTACGCACGAGTGGATAACTCGGCATTCCGACTACTAAAAAACAACACACCGGGTCCTTACACTTTTATCTTCAAAGGCACAAAAGAAGTGCCGCGTCGTTTGATGAACGCAAAACGCAAAACGATTGGTATCCGTGTTCCAGATAACCGTATCGCATTGGACTTATTAGAAGCGCTTGGCGAGCCGTTGATGTCAACATCGCTAATTTTGCCAGGTAGTGACGTGACGGAATCGGACCCTGAGGATATTCGTGACAAATTAGAGCACGCGGTTGATGTCATCCTTAATGGTGGGTATCTGGGTGAGCAACCGACAACAGTGATTGACTTTAGTGATGGTGAGCAAGTGATAGCGCGCGTAGGTTCTGGTGACCCAGCGCCATTTGAGTAAGCTCGTCAACTCAAAAGCAAATACGAAACTAGCACAAAGCTAAATAAGAAAGGGAGGCGAAGACGCCTCCCTTTAATTTTTGAATCAATGAGTAGAAGTTCACATTCGTGGATTATGCGAAGTCAAAGATATCGATATTGTGGTGCTCAATGTAGTTCATGTAACCCGCATCAATACCTTTCAACGTTACTTCCACATTAAACTCGTCGCTAGAGAACACAGCCCAACCAAAGTCGTTGTATGACAGCGTTAGGTCATCTGCGGAATCGAGGAACGTGTCGCGAATACCATCGTCGTTGGTATCGAGACCCATATCAAATACAAGCTTATCGTGGCAAATGTTGAAGTCTAGGATCTCTGCTTTCACTTCAATGTCGTTTGAGGAAACTGGCTGATCTGGAACGCCAACCGCAAGACGGTTTGTCATTACGAACGTGTCATCACCACATCCACCAGCAATCACAGAGTTGCCATCACCAACGACGACCGTATCATCACCCCAACCGGCATTGATGAAGTTGTTGCCAGAGTAGTCGAAAATCGTATCGTCACCACAACCACCAAATAGAGAGTCATTACCCAAGCCGCCAGACAAGTAATCGTCGCCTGAACCACCAGCCAGTAAGTCATCACCTCTGCCGCCTAATAGAGTGTCGTCACCACGGCAACCAAAGACATAGTCATTTCCGTCGAAACCAACAAACTTATCATCGCCACCAAAACCGACGAAAACGTCGTTGGTATCTGAGCCTTTTGTTCCGGTCATGTTGTCGTCTTCTGAGGTGCCAAATATCCAATTTAGGTCAAGATTTGTATGAGACATTTATTATTCCTTTTCATCTGATTAAGGGAGCTAGCAAGCTGAACAGTTATCTTTCTTATAACCTTGATAATTTTATCAGGTGCACCAAAAATTCAGAGGTGTGGACAGACCCATAATAGTGCGGTTCTACCCTAGTGCGGCTTAGTACTAAGTTGGAGAAGATGATGAGTTAAGTGTGAGTTTTAGAGCGAGATTTTAACGAGAGAATCTGGACGATTTCACTTACATTAAATGGGAGAATCTCGTATAATGTCCGACCGAAAAAATCCCATTTACATGGGTAACTTGCAAAATGAAGACCAATTCTGGTCTCGACGTCTGTGAAGACGACACATAGGTAGATAAATGAGCGAAAAGTTACAAAAAGTATTAGCACGCGCAGGTCACGGTTCTCGTCGCGAGATTGAATCGTTAATTAAATCTGGTCGCGTTAGCGTGAACGGAGTCGTAGCTAAACTTGGTGAAAGACTAGAAGATGAGAACAGCGTAGTTCGTATCGATGGTCACGTTGTGTCTGCGAAGGTACAAGAAGAAGTGATCTGTCGTGTTTTGGCTTATTACAAGCCAGAAGGTGAACTGTGTACTCGTCACGACCCAGAAGGTCGTCGCACTGTTTTCGATCGTCTGCCAAAGATCCGTGGTTCTCGTTGGATTTCAGTAGGTCGTCTTGATGCTAACACATCAGGTTTGCTGCTGTTTACAACAGATGGGGAACTGGCGAACCGCCTTATGCACCCAAGCCGTCAGGTTGAGCGTGAATACCTTGTTCGTGTTTTCGGCGAAGTAACTGAACAGAAAGTGAAAAACTTAGTTCGTGGTGTTGAACTTGAAGATGGTATGGCACGTTTCGAAGATGTGGTATATGCGGGTGGTGAAGGTATGAACCACACGTTTTATGTTGCTATCAACGAAGGTCGTAACCGTGAAGTTCGCCGTCTGTGGGAATCGCAAGATACGACGGTTAGCCGCCTAAAACGTGTTCGTTACGGTGATATCTATCTGGATAAGAAACTGCCTCGTGGTGGTTGGATGGAACTTGATCTTAAAGAAGTAAACTACCTACGCGAATTGGTAGAGCTTCGTCCAGAAAAAGAAACCATGCTTGATCTGAACAAAGACAACACCTCACGTAAACGTGAACGTGCTCGTAGCCAAAAAATCCGTCGCGCTGTTAAGCGTCACGAAGAGCGCGTAAATACGCCTAAAGGCCGCAGCAGCAACCCTTCTCGCCGTAAGCCAAAGAAGAGCGCAGGTGATCAGGGTGCACGCAACAAGCATCGTTAATCGATAGCGAAAATTAGAAAGGCTTGCCACTTGGCAAGCCTTTTTCTTATCTAGCGTTTCGCGTTCGTAATCTTTCGTGTTTGCCAATCACACGTAACTTTAACTTACTGACATAAAAAAACACCAGCGAGAGGCTGGTGTTTTTGATCATGATGAGGAAATCGTTAATCACGTTTCCAAAGCATATGGCAGAACTTATGTTCTGGGTCTCGACTGATTAGCATACGAGCAAACACGTCATCAAGTACGTCATTTTCCTCGTTTACTAAGCCGATTCGAACTTCTGCATACACTTCTTTGTCGATGTCGAAGCCAACATGTTCAACCCAGTCATCACCGGTTTCAACAAGTTCTGCGGCACCACGATCTTCAAATTGCGCGGTAAACAGAATGACATCAGCTGGCTCTAGGTTATCTGGAGCCATTTCAAGGAAGATGTCGTACGCAGCGTCGATAACGTCGTCGTAAGAAATCAAATCAGACATGCTTATGCTCGGCTCATGTATTTACGTTCAGTCGTGTTGATGATCACGCGGTCACCAGTCGCGATGTACTCAGGAACTTGAATTACAAGGCCTGAAGCAAAGCGTGCTGGTTTAGTACGTGCAGATGCAGATGCACCTTTAATTGAAGGGTCAGTTTCTTCAATCACTAGCTCAACAGAAGAAGGAAGCTCGATACCAACAGCAGAGCCGTTGATTAGAATAAGGTGGATACCTTGAGTGTCTTCGTTGATGAACAGAAGCTCATCTTCAACTTCGTTGTGTTTGAATGTGTATTGTGAGTAGTCTTCGTTATCCATGAAGATGTGCTCATCGCCATCAGCGTATGAGTACACAACTGCACGTTTGTTCATTTCTACCGTTTCAACCACATCATCAGATTTGTAACGCTCATCTACACGAGCGCCAGTGTTTAGATCTGTACAACGCATTTTGTAGATCTTAGCGCCGCCACGACCACCAGGAGTCGTAACTTCGATGTCTTTAACTAGAAGAGTTTTACCATTAGACTCGATTGCGAAGCCTTTTTTGATTTCACTTGCCTTTGGCATTGTATTTTCCTATTTACACTTATTAAGCAAAACTTGGTGATTATAGCGCTAACTTGTTTGTCTGGCACCAAAATTAATCGTTGTTGTTTAATCCTAATGAAACGGCTGAATGGGCTTGATTCAAAACCATAGCTAGTGGATCATATTGACCATCGTTCGCTAAAAACTCGAGATCGCGTTTCAATCAATGTCTCTCTCTGTTATCAATCCAAAACAACCTTTCCAACCAGAATTTGAACCTCTTATTCGAGAGGTGCTAGCGTGCCTAAAAGGCGGCCTCGGTGCTAACCTGCATAGTGTTTACGTGTATGGCAGTGTTGCGCGAAAAAGTGCCATTGCAGGTAAATCAAATCTTGATCTGGTGGTGGTAACGAAGTCCAGTTTTGAAAACAATCGAGCAACAATACTCAACACCATCAAATGGCGAGCGCAGCAGGGACACCCACAAGTTCAAGGTGTTTCTATTCGTACCGCGCTGGTGAGTGAGGTAGCAAACCTAGACAGTATTTTTACTTGGGGGTTTATGCTCAAGCATTGTTGCGTTTGTGTGTATGGTGAGAGCTTAGGCGATTGTTTTGGCGATTATGTTCCAAGTTGGGAAATTGCTAAACACTGGAATATGGATGTGGAAGATTGGATCTCAGTCTATCGAAGTAAGATTAGTCAAGCCAGCAGCGTAAAAGAGCAGGTAGCGGCACAAATCGTGATTGCGAAGAAATTACTGCGGGCGTCTTATTCGTTGGTGATGTATCGAGATAAACGTTGGTTTGATGATCCTGTTGAATGCGGTGAGGTATTTTTGAAGTATCACCCTGAAAAGCAATTGGAGATCGAACGTTTGGGTATCTTGCTGGCTGGTCGAGCAATTCCCAAACGCTCTGTACTTGGTTTGATGGATGGCTTTGGAAGTTGGCTTGTAAAGCAGTATCAAAAGACCGAGTTCCGAATAGGTTAAGCCACGCCATCTATGCGCAGTATCTTCTAAAATAATCCCATTTGAGGCGCTGACAGTTGCTCAAAGTCAGTGCCGATAAACGGCAGAATAGCATCGGCGACCGGCTTTAGTTGTTTATCAATGTAATGTTGGTAATCGATAGGACTGTTTAGGTATTCGTGTGGCTCTGGTCCATTTACGGTAATCAGGTATTCGATTCGACCACGGTTTTGATACTGCAACGGTCTCCCAAGTTTAGTATTGATGTCATCTGCTAAGCGTGCGGCTCGTACCTGTGGTGGAATGTTCTTTTGGTATTCGTGCAGCTTTCGACGTAGGCGTTTCTGATACACCAATTGATCATCGAATTCGCCGCTGTTGGTTTTCTCGACCATTTCTCGCACGTAGTCACTTGGATCTTCACCGTGAAAAACCATTTGATACAAGGTGTTCTGGAACTTCTGTGCCAGAGGCGTCCAGTCAGTCCGAGCGCTTTCTAATCCTTTGAAGATAATGCGCTCTTGTTCGCCTTCGCCAATCAGCCCGGCGTAACGTTTCTTAGAGCCTGTCTCTGCCCCACGAATTGTCGGCATTAAGAACTTGCGGTAATGGGTCTCGTATTCAATTTCGAGAATAGACGTTAAGTTGTATTCACTCCGTAAGTGTTCCGTCCACCAGTGGTTGATGTAGTCGACCAGCGTATTCCCAACCTCATCCGCCTCTTCTTGGCTATAAGCGCCATTTAAAGATACGAAGGTGGAATCGGTATCGCCATAAATCACTTGATAGCCTTTGTCTTCAATCAGCACCTTGGTTTGCTTCATGATCTCGTGGCCACGCATGGTGATGCTTGAAGCAAGGCGGGTATCAAAGAAACGGCAGCCAGACGAACCTAGCACACCATAGAATGAGTTCATGATGATCTTAATTGCTTGCGAAAAGGCTTTCTCGTTATTCTTTTTGGCGACATCACGCGCGGCCCACAGCTTCTCAATCATCTCCGGTAGGAAGTGTTTCGAGCGATGGAACTGACCGCCACGGAATCCCGGGACGGCTTCATCATCTGCCTTGCCGATTTCAAGTTGTAAACCTTCGACTAAGCCCATTGGGTCAATCAAGAAAGAACGAATGATCGATGGATATAGGCTTTTAAAATCCAATACCAAGACTGAGTCATACAGATTCGGAATAGAATCCATCACATAACCGCCTGGGCTAGCGATCCAGTTCTCGGGGTGTAGGTTAGGTGCGACATAACCTGCACGGTGAATCTGTGGCAAATACAAGTTAGTAAACGCTGCCACTGAGCCCCCTACGCGATCCAGTTCCACTCCCGTTAAACGTGATCGTTCAATAGCGAAGTCGAGGAGGTGGGTATGGTCGAAAATCTTATTTACCAAAACGCAATCTTGCAGGTTATATTTTGCAAGAGAGGGCTTATCCAATCGGTACATGCGATTGATCTCGTCCATTCGGTCATGCACGTTATGAATTTCTTTACCTTCGCCAAGCAACTCTTGAGATACAGACTCAAGTGACCATGAACGGAAATGATATGTTGCTGTCTTTAAGGTATCGATACCATCGAGAACCACACGGCCGGGAATCGAGATAAACCCTTGCTGGCTTTGCGCTGAACTCCGGAAAAAGCTGGCTTGATCCGCTCGACCAATCATTAGCTTCATACTGTGCCATTCTGCTCGTTTGTGTAAGAGGCGGAAGTCGAAGTCAATGACGTTCCAGCCAACAATGACATCCGGGTCGAACTGCTTAAACCAATCAATCATAGCTTCAAGTAATGCTCTCTCGTCTTTCACCCATTGGATTTTTGTTTCTGCGGGCTCCGGTTCACCAATCATGATTACGCGAGAATCTACAGGGCTGTCTAAACCGATTGAATAAAGAATGCCTTTCTCTGAACATTCCAAATCAAGGGAAACAACGTGCAGATTTGGTTCATATTCGCCACTACGGCATTTCGCATTTTGGACACGTTGGAAGCCATTAAGGAACTGTCGGTTGCCCGTAAACTCAATACTACCTTTGATAAAACGTTCCATAAGGTAGCGATCAGCTAAGCGCACATCCCCTTCATAATGAATGATGTCATTTTGTGTCAGAGCATCTTGCAAAGCGAAAGCGTCTTTGGTGTTGTGGGTGTAGCAAGCCGCGAGAGCTGAGTGTTGGAAGTTTTTGAGTTGGAGTGGTTTTACTGACACCTCGATCTGTTTTGAAGCAGCCAGCATATTGACTTGTTCAAGGTGCGCTTGTTCAACAAAGAACACCGGTTTTTCCCCATGAATCAGCAATTGAGTTGGTCCGTACTCTGTCGAAAGCCAAAGTTCAATTTGCGTTTGGCCTTTGATGTCTCGTGCTTGACGAGTGAGTAGGAAGCCTTGTTGGATATTCAAAAGAGAGAAACCTTATAATTCTTTGAGTTCACTATTCTAACATTAAGAACTGTAAAAATAACCAGTAAAACCCTGAGTCGGTATGGGGGAAGAAGAACCCATGTTTTCGCTTGTTAGGCCATGTTTGCTCGCTTATGGAATAACCATTTAGGGTTGATATTGCGCACTGCTAAACAATATGAAACCTAGTTGCTTGATTTATGGGAATTTCTGTTGTTAATTAGCTTGTCTTAAATTTCGGCTTTGCAGGTCTTTCACTCAAATAATAGAGTGGTTTATGAATAAGTTCTTGCCAAATTTTGCGTTTGAGCACATATTCATAGAAAGCAATTTTTTGCCTAATGCGTTATTATATAGGCACTCATACTGATATCCACATTTAACCAAGTTATGTGGGTGCAGAGCCAATAAAAGTGTGGAGATACAAGTTTGATAAATGTTTTCCTTGTAGATGATCACGAGCTGGTTCGCACAGGGATACGACGTATTATTGAAGACGTCCGTGGAATGAACGTAGCAGGAGAAGCTGACAGCGGTGAAGAAGCAGTAAAATGGTGTCGCAGTAATCATGCCGACGTTGTTTTAATGGATATGAACATGCCAGGAATTGGCGGCTTGGAAGCCACGAAAAAAATTCTTCGCGTGAATCCAGATGTAAAAATCATCGTACTAACCGTTCATACGGAGAATCCGTTCCCTACTAAGGTGATGCAGGCAGGGGCTTCTGGTTATTTGACCAAAGGCGCAGGCCCTGATGAAATGGTTAATGCAATTCGTGTTGTTAATAGTGGGCAGCGTTATATCTCCCCAGAGATCGCGCAACAAATGGCGTTGAGTCAATTCTCACCAGCCTCTGAGAACCCATTTAAAGACCTTTCAGAACGCGAATTACAGATCATGATGATGATCACCAAAGGTCAGAAAGTTACGGATATTTCTGAACAATTGAATTTAAGTCCAAAAACAGTCAACAGCTACCGCTACCGTCTGTTTAGCAAACTGGACATTAACGGTGACGTTGAGTTAACACACTTAGCGATTCGCCATGGAATGCTGGACACCGAGACCCTTTAGTGTGAATCCTCCCTTCGATTCGGCTTCCTTTCTCAAGACAGTAACTCATCAGCCCGGCGTTTACAGAATGTACAACGCCGAGGCTGTTGTTATTTACGTAGGCAAAGCCAAAGATCTTCAAAAGCGTCTTTCCAGTTACTTTCGTAAAAAAGTAGACAGTGAAAAGACCCGCGCCCTCGTTAGCAATATCGCCAAGATTGATGTCACAGTAACTCATACAGAGACGGAAGCGCTCATTCTTGAGCATAACTACATCAAGCAGTATTTACCCAAGTACAATGTCCTACTACGTGACGATAAATCCTATCCTTACATTTTTATTAGTGGACATAAACATCCTCGATTATCTATGCATCGTGGTGCTAAAAAACGTAAAGGTGAGTACTTTGGTCCATATCCTGATTCTGGTGCAGTGCGCGAGACGTTGCATTTATTGCAAAAAATCTTACCCGTTCGACAGTGTGAAGATACGGTTTACTCTAACCGAACTCGACCGTGCTTGATGTATCAAATTGGTCGCTGTGCAGGACCTTGTGTCAGCACCATTATTTCCGACGAAGAATATGCTGAACTGGTGGGTTTGGTCCGGTTGTTCTTGCAAGGCAAAGATAAGCAAGTGCTAGAGCAACTCATCGAAAAGATGGAGTTGGCCAGTCAGCAGCTTCGCTTTGAAGACGCGGCTAAGTTCCGAGACCAAATTCAAGCTATTCGCCGTGTTCAGGAGCAGCAATATGTTTCTGAAGACAGCATGGACGATATGGATGTACTCGGTTTTGCACAAGAAAACGGCATCGCTTGTATCCATATCCTGATGATCCGTCAGGGTAAGGTGCTAGGCAGTCGCAGTCATTTCCCTAAGATTCCGCACAATACCAGTCAACAAGAAGTCTTCGATAGCTTTCTTACTCAGTACTATTTGAGTCATAACGAGGCGCGCACCATCCCTTCTCGCATTATTTTGAACCAAGAGCTAGGTGAGGATGTGTTGTCTATACAGCAAGCGTTAAGTGACGTAGCAGGGCGTAAGGTGCAATTTCATACTTCACCGACAGGCTCTCGTGCTCGTTACCTCAAACTGTCCAACACCAACGCATTGACGGCGATTACGACTAAGATTAACCATAAGATGACCATTAACCAACGCTTCAAAGCGCTGCGTGAGGTGTTGGGAATGGAGTCGATAAGTCGTATGGAATGTTTCGATATCTCGCACACGATGGGCGAAAGTACGATTGCGTCGTGTGTGGTATTTAATGGTGAAGGCCCGGTAAAACAAGAATATCGCCGTTACAACATCACGGGCATTACCGGTGGTGATGACTATGCTGCGATGGGGCAGGCGCTAGAGCGTCGTTATTCAAAGCAGTTGGACGTAGAAAAGATCCCAGACATCATCTTTATCGATGGTGGTAAAGGTCAGCTAAATAGAGCTCATGAGATCATTTCGCAATATTGGGGAGACTGGCCAAAGCGTCCAACGATGATCGGTATCGCAAAAGGGGTAACCCGTAAGCCGGGGCTTGAAACCTTAATTACCGTAGATGGTGAGGAGTTTAACTTGCCAAGTGATGCGCCAGCACTGCACCTCATTCAACATATTCGCGATGAAAGCCATAATCATGCTATTGCAGGCCATAGAGCCAAACGCGGAAAAACCAGACGTACCAGTGCGTTAGAAGGGATTGAAGGCGTTGGCCCCAAACGTCGTCAAGCTTTGCTGAAATACATGGGCGGTTTACAAGAACTCAAGCGGGCAAGTGTCGAAGAAATAGCCAAAGTGCCAGGAATTAGTCACTCTTTGGCAGAAATTATTTTCCAAGCATTGAAACAATAAGGAAAATCCCGCAACATTAACACGCAATGTGTAAGAGAATAATAAAATGCGTTTGAATATCCCGAACATTCTGTCTCTACTTAGACTGTTCCTAATCCCAGTTTTCGTGGTTGTTTTCTATCTACCTTACTCTTGGGCTCCTTTTGCTGCGGCAATGGTTTTCTGGGTTGCGGGTTTTACCGATTGGTTAGATGGCATGTTAGCCCGTAAGTTAGGCCAAACCTCTCGATTCGGTGCTTTCATTGACCCAGTAGCAGACAAGGTACTGGTGGCGACAGCGCTGATTTTGATTACTGAGCATTACCACTCGATTTGGGTAACGATTCCAGCCGTCACAATGATTGCTCGTGAAATCATCATCTCTGCATTGCGTGAATGGATGGCAGAAATCGGTAAACGTGCGAGTGTTGCGGTTTCTTGGGTCGGCAAAGTCAAAACCGTATCTCAGATGTTCGCCCTTTGGGTTCTGATCTGGCGTTACGACGACTGGATGGTATGGCTTGGCTTTGGAGCGCTTTACGTTGCCACGTTCTTAACATACTGGTCTATGGTTCAATACCTAGCTGCGGCGAAAGATGATTTACTTAATGAAGAACATCACTAAGTAATCGAAACAGATGAATTTAGAAAGCAGGCTATTAGCCTGCTTTTTTATTACTTGAGGGAAAGCTGCCTTAAATAATAACTGTGATCTAAGTCAGGTTTTTACTCGCTGGGCCGTGGTCGGATACTCAAGTACGAATTTCTCTACTGTTGGGGGCTAGCGGAATACATGATAACGGGAAGGAAAGTAGCCCAAAATTCATGATAAACAAGTGTATTTGGGAGATTCTCAGTATTAAAACTAATCAATTTACCGTCTTTCGCACAAAATCTGGTCAAACGATTTAAAAAAATAAAAATAGTGTTGACTCGATCGCTCGAATCCGTAGAATGCATCCCGTACCCAAGAGAGCATTGCTCGAAAGGGTGGTGAAAGAAGTTGACCTTCCTTCACAAATGAGGCGCCTTGGCAGAGTGGCTATGCAGCGGATTGCAAATCCGTGGACCTCGGTTCGACTCCGGGAGGCGCCTCCATTATTCTCTTTGAGAATGAATGCGACACTAGCTCAGTTGGTAGAGCGCAACCTTGCCAAGGTTGAGGTCACGAGTTCGAACCTCGTGTGTCGCTCCAAATAAAAATGATATGGCGTTAAGCGGTATCAGACGATGGTGTTTTACTTTTCTGTAAAGGCATCACAAAGAAATTTGTGTGCCCTGGTGGTGGAATTGGTAGACACAAGGGATTTAAAATCCCTCGACGTTCGCGTTGTGCCGGTTCAAGTCCGGCCCGGGGCACCATCTCAAAATCTGCGACACTAGCTCAGTTGGTAGAGCGCAACCTTGCCAAGGTTGAGGTCACGAGTTCGAACCTCGTGTGTCGCTCCAGATTCGAAAGCCCAGCATTTATGCTGGGCTTTTTCGTATCTGTCATTCCGCATGGCTGTTTTCATCAAGGCTTCATTTTTAGTGGTGGGCTTTGAATATGCCTCTCACGCTTTTTCTTTTCAGATCTTCTGAGCCGTTTCTTCCGTTCCTCGAATCGCTGTTATCGATAGTCTGTTTCCTCTAAAGCACGAACCTTTGCGGTGCAAAACTGCAGCGATACGGTTTGATATGATTAAAAATGAGTGGAGTAAACGTTTGCTGTTGTTTGTGATCTCAATCAATATGCAACCTGTGAAAACATATTGCCAGAAGATTTTATTTTGTGATAAATTCGCGCGCAATCTCGGAGCGTAACTTTTACGACATTTGATTCTCTGGGGGATACGCGTAGTGACCATTCAAGCTGATTGTGACACTACGTAGGGTAGGTATCGGCAAAGCCATTTGTCGATAGACGGGATACTAATGCTGTAAACGCAGCATGTTTATGGGAAACCCAACATTGAAACCTTTTAACAACCACACACTAATCAGCTTCATACTGCCGAAATGTCCTGTTTTACAAAACGGATGCATTACGGAACCTTGATTACTTCCCAATATTTATAAAAGTCGCGCTTGTCGTGACGGGTTATCTGTATTTGTCATTTAAGTAATGGCGAATGCGGAGGTGTATCTGTATCTCCTGTTATTTAATACTAACGATAATAAATACAGGAAAGAGAATCATTATAATTCAAGGGATTATGTAGTATGAGCACTGCCTTTGAAGTCGATAATACTATCGCAAACTTTTTTTCTTCCCAGGTTCCTGTAGTTGAAGGAACGTATGATTTAACGCCAGATCAAATTCTTATTGATCAGGCGGAGCATGAATCTGAGGTTCGATCTTATCCACGTCGTCTGCCAATCGCGATAAAACAAGCCTATGGTTGTTTGGTTGAAGACACTCGTGGTCAAATCTTCTTAGACTGTCTTGCGGGGGCGGGCACTTTGGCTCTGGGTTATAACCACCCAGAAATCAACCAAGCGCTAAAAGAACAATTGGATTCTGGTTTGCCGTACCAGACTCTGGATATCGCAACATCTGCGAAAACGCATTTCATTAAGTCTGTTAAAGGCTTCCTACCTCAAGAGTTGAGCGACAACTGTGTGATTCAGTTTTGTGGCCCTTCTGGTGCAGATGCTGTTGAAGCCGCGATCAAACTGGCGAAGCAAACCACAGGTCGTAATACCATGTTTGCTTTTCGCGGTGCCTACCACGGCATGACGAACGGCACTATGGGCATGATGGGTAACTTGGGCACTAAGGCTCGTCGTACCGGTTTGATGTCAGACGTACACTTTATGCCCTTCCCATACAGCTTACGCTGTCCGTTTGGTCTAGGCGGTGACGAGGGTACGAAAGCGAGTATTCGTTACATCGAGCGTCTACTGAACGACGACGAAGCAGGCATCATGAAACCTGCTGCAATCATTGCAGAACCGGTACAAGGTGAGGGCGGTGTTATTCCTGCTCCTGCGTTCTGGCTACGTGAACTACGCCGTATTTGTGATGAGCATGGTATCTTGTTGATCTTCGATGAAATTCAATGTGGTGTTGGCAAGTCGGGCTACAACTTCGCGTTTGAAGAAGCGGGTATTGTTCCTGATATTTTATGTTTGTCTAAAGCGATCGGTGGTGGCTTGCCAATGTCACTATTGGTGATCAACAAACAACACGATACATGGAAGCCAGGTGAGCACACTGGTACTTTCCGTGGCAACCAGTTAGCAATGGTGTCAGGTGCGAAAGCTCTAGAAATCATCCAGCGCGACAACCTTGTAGAGCATGCAAACGTTGCAGGCCAGTACCTACGCTTTGGTCTTGAGAGCATTCAAAAACGCGTTAACTGTATTGCAGATGTTCGCGGTAAAGGCTTAATGCTGGGTGTAGAAATTAAGAGTCCAAACGGCGAACTAAATAAGTTCGGCGAGCCTTTGTCGGATGGCCAACTTACTCTAGATATTCAACGCGCGGCACTTGAACGTGGCTTGATGGTAGAAAAGGGCGGCCGTGACGGCTCTGTGATTCGTTTCCTTCCACCACTTATCATCTCTTTCGAGCAAATCGACTTTGCCCTCCGAGTATTGGAAGACGCCATTATCGCGGCGGGTGGTAGCCACGTTGAAACAGACCCACAAGAAGAGTGGAAGAAGCACTTCATTCAAACCGGTGAGCTTGGTGGTACTGAGTTTGCGTCTGTGATGAATCACATGACTGCGGCAATGAAGTCAGTGTTTGAGCAGGTGAATTCACCATACTCGGGAATGGAGCCAAAATTGCTGGAAGCGGCGATTAACGCGGTCGACCTAGACAACAAAAACGCATCGCTAAAATCAGTGATTGATGAATCAGCAGAGCTTGTTGCGAAGAATGCGATTTTCACTCAGCACCCTGATTGTATTGCTCACTTGCATACGCCTCCTCTCATGCCTGCGGTAGCGGCAGAAGCCATGATTGCAGCGTTGAACCAATCAATGGATTCATGGGATCAAGCATCGTCTGCGACTTACGTTGAGCAGAAGGTAATTAACTGGCTGTGTGACAAATTCGAGCTTGGTGATAAGGCGGATGGCATCTTCACTAGCGGCGGTACACAAAGTAACCAGATGGGCCTGATGCTGGCGCGTGACTGGGTTGCAGACAAGCTTAGTAACCACTCAATCCAAAAGCTGGGTCTTCCTGATTACGCAGACAAACTGCGCATTGTGTGTTCTAAGAAATCACACTTCACGGTTCAAAAGTCAGCATCTTGGATGGGGCTAGGTGAGAAAGCCGTGATGACCGTCGATGCGAACGCTGACGGCACAATGGACATTACTCAGTTAGATCATGTTCTAACGCAGGCAAAAGCAGAAGGTTTGATTCCATTCGCTATTGTTGGCACAGCAGGTACGACTGATCACGGTGCAATTGACGATTTAGATTTCATTGCTGATATGGCAGCGAAACACGAAATGTGGATGCACGTGGATGGCGCTTACGGTGGTGCATTGATTCTTAGCAGCTACAAATCACGCCTGAAAGGTGTAGAGCGTGCACACTCAATCAGTGTCGACTTCCACAAACTGTTCTACCAAACAATCAGTTGTGGCGCGTTGCTGGTGAACGACAAATCGAACTTTAAGTTCTTACTTCATCATGCTGACTACCTAAACCGTGAACATGATGAGCTACCAAACTTGGTCGACAAATCCATCGCAACCACGAAGCGTTTTGATGCATTGAAAGTCTTTATGACGATGCAAAACGTCGGTCCTAAGACGCTTGGCGATATGTACGACCACTTATTGGTACAAACGCAGCAAGTTGCTGACATGATTCGCAACCACGAGCAGTTCGAACTTCTCGCTGAACCAGCACTTTCTACAGTTCTATTCCGTGCAACAAACGTTCCCGTAACAAACGTGTGTGCTGACCTAGATGAACTGAACAAAGCATTGCGTCTTGAAGCGTTGGCTCGCGGCATCGCAGTTCTTGGTGAAACCATCGTTGATGGTAAGACCGCTCTTAAATTTACGATTTTGAATCCTTGTCTAACGACAGCGGACTTTGAATCTTTGCTCTTGAAAATCAACACGCTAGCAGTTGAGCTAGTTTAATAAAGGTAACGGAAAACTATGGCAGTTCTACAGATTGGTGCAGGCGGCGTTGGCTGGGTTGTTGCACATAAAGCAGCACAAAACAACGACGTTCTGGGTGATATCACAATCGCATCACGTACTATCGGTAAGTGTGAGAAGATCATCGAATCGATTCAGAAGAAAAACAACCTGAAAGATTCAGCTAAGAAACTAGACGCGCGTGCAGTGAATGCTGACGACGTAGATTCTCTGGTTGCTCTTATTGAAGAAGTAAAACCGGATCTAGTGATTAACGCGGGTCCTCCGTGGGTTAACATGCCAATCATGGAAGCGTGTTACCGAGCAAAAGTTTCATACTTAGATACATCAGTAGCAGTAGACCTATGTTCTGAAGGCCAACAAGTACCAGAAGCTTACGATTGGCAGTGGGGCTACCGTGAGAAGTTCGAAGAAGCGGGTATCACAGGTATCCTAGGTGCGGGTTTCGATCCAGGCGTAGTATCAGTATTTGCGGCGTACGCAGTGAAGCATCTGTTTGATGAAATTGACACTATCGACGTAATGGACGTGAACGCAGGCGACCACGGTAAGAAGTTTGCGACGAACTTTGACCCAGAAACGAACATGCTTGAGATCCAAGGTGATTCGTTTTACTGGGAAAACGGCGAGTGGAAACAAGTACCTTGTCACTCTCGTATGCTAGAGTTCGACTTCCCGAACTGTGGTTCACACAAAGTGTACTCAATGGCGCACGATGAAGTTCGCTCAATGAAAGAGTTCATCCCTGCTAAACGCATTGAATTCTGGATGGGTTTCGGTGACCGTTACCTAAACTACTTCAATGTAATGCGTGATATCGGCCTATTGAGCCCAGATCCGCTAACGCTACACGATGGTACAGTCGTACAACCTTTACACGTATTAAAAGCGATGTTGCCAGATCCAACGTCTTTAGCGCCAGGCTACACTGGCCTAACGTGTATCGGTACTTGGGTTCAAGGTAAGAAAGACGGTAAAGAGCGCAGCGTGTTTATCTACAACAACGCAGACCACGAAGTGGCTTACGAAGATGTAGAGCATCAAGCGATCTCTTACACAACGGGCGTGCCAGCAATTACAGCTGCGTTGCAATTCTTCCGCGGCGAATGGGCAGATAAAGGTGTGTTCAACATGGAACAACTAAACCCAGACCCCTTCCTAGAAACGATGCCAACTATCGGCCTTGATTGGCATGTTCAGGAATTAGAAGCAGGCCAAGGTTTGCCGCTGATTCACGAACTGAACAAATAAGTTTAACGTCAAACTTATTTAGATAACTCGAGCAGTCATGGCATGAAGCCGTGGCTGCTTTTGTCGTATTTAAGGTTAACCCCTCCCAGCCTCCCCTTGAAAAGGGGAGGAGCAAAGACAGGCCGAGCTTAGTTTCAAATCTTCCACCTTTAAAAGGGGGGAAGCTGAGGCAAACCGAGTACGGTTTCCACTTTCCTTTGTAAGGAGAGGAACAGGGATTTACTGGGTGTAGCTTCAATCTTTCCACTTTTTTGGCAAGAGTAGAGGTGGCTTGGTTTAATCCTCCCCCTTTCTAAGAGGGAGTTAGAGGGGGTTAATCGTTGATAAATGGTTAGTTATGAGTAAAGAGCAACTGAAAACCCCGTACTTCATGATCAATGAAGACAAGTTGGTTGAGAACTTAGAGAAAGCAAAACAGCTGAAAGATATCTCAGGTGTGAAACTGGTGTTGGCACTGAAGTGCTTCTCAACATGGGGTGTGTTCGACATCATCAAGCCTTACTTAGACGGGACAACCAGCTCTGGCCCGTTTGAAGTAAAGCTTGGCTATGAAACTTTCGGCGGAGAGACACACGCATACAGCGTGGGTTACAGCGAAGATGATGTCCGTGAAGTAGCCGATATCTGTGACAAGATGATCTTCAACTCTCAGTCACAGTTGGCGGCATACCGTCATATTGTTGAAGGCAAAGCGTCGATTGGTTTGCGCTTAAACCCTGGTGTGAGCTACGCAGGTCAAGACTTAGCGAACCCTGCTCGTCAGTTCTCTCGTCTTGGCGCACAAGCAGACCATATCAAGCCTGAAATCTTCGATGGCATTGATGGCGTGATGTTCCACATGAACTGTGAGAACAAAGACGTCGATGCGTTTATTGGCTTGTTGGATGCCATCTCTGAACAGTTTGGTGAGCATTTAGATAAGCTTGATTGGGTAAGCATGGGCGGCGGCGTGTTCTTCACATGGCCGGACTATGACATTGAGAAGCTAGGCTTAGCACTAAAAGCTTTCTCGGAGAAGCACGGTGTACAAATGTATTTAGAGCCGGGCGAAGCCATTATTACCAAGACCACGGACCTTGTGGTTACCGTAGTGGACGTCGTAGAAAATGTGAAGAAGACGGCGATTGTGGATTCTGCAACGGAAGCGCATAGACTAGATACCTTGATTTACAATGAGCCAGCGTCGATTCTAGAAGCGTCTGAAAACGGCGAGCATGAATACGTTATTGGTTCATGTTCTTGTCTGGCTGGTGACCAGTTCTGTGTGGCGAACTTTGAGCAACCACTAGAGATTGGCCAGCGTCTGCACATTCTGGATAGCGCGGGTTACACCATGGTGAAGCTGAACTGGTTTAACGGTCTACGTATGCCGTCTGTGTACTGCGAGCGTTCAAGTGGCGAGATTCAAAAACTGAACGAGTTTGATTACTCAGATTTCAAACGCTCTCTGTCTCAATGGACAGTGAAGTAATTATTTCATTTGGTTGAACGTAAAAAGAGCAGCATAACGCCGCTCTTTTTTATTGGATGAAA
Organism: Vibrio sp. ED002; assembly: GCF_023277445.1. Taxonomy (NCBI): domain Bacteria; kingdom Pseudomonadati; phylum Pseudomonadota; class Gammaproteobacteria; order Vibrionales; family Vibrionaceae; genus Vibrio; species Vibrio sp. ED002. Next base: position 78,225 of record NZ_CP080238.1, read on the forward strand.
GCGTTTGAATAGTGCTTTAACCTTCCACAATAACGCGTGTATCTTCACTTAATGCTTCAAGCTCATTTGCTACGTCATCAATGCCCAACTCACTTGGTAACTTAATCGCCATTTTTGCACTGAAGAGGCTTGAGCTAACGCCACCTCCACCAGCAATAAACACACGTTGGCAGTCCATATCGAGAATAGAGATGCCTTGTCCGTCTAGGACATGAGTGATTTCATTGACGATACCAGCTCGATCGTTCGCATCCAGACGTAATTGAAAAACCGTATCTTCTGAGTGAGCATGCGGCTCTGAATCCACAAATTTTACGACCAATGTTTGGCACGCTGAAAACGCTTCTTTAACAATGTCTGCGTTTTCTTCAGGAAGCTCAACCTTGATAACACCGGCGACCTGATCTTCAATAAAGTTCACTTTACTGATTAACCATTTGCCGTCGTTTTCGTGTGTAACAGCTGCAAGCTGTTTAATGGTCGCTGGTGATGCCTGACCGACAAAATTAACGATAAACACTGTGTTCATAATGTCCCCTCCCGGAATAAGGTTTGGGTGCGGCACGGTAGACGTATCGCTATAGTTATTTGGGCTTAAGGTTCAAGAACTTAAGTTAATAGAGTTTTTCCTTAAATTCAGTGTAGATGTTGGGGGAGGGTTAGGTTTGACAAAGGTCAATTTTTCACACTAATTCGTGATGTAAATAATGAAAACTATGCTTGGGGCACAAAAAAAGCAGCTCGTGAGCTGCTTCTTAAATGTTTGGTTTTAGAAGGTTACCTTCATTTCAAAACCGTAGAAGACGTTGTCGTAGCTTGCGCCTGCGTCCATCGCGAATTTCGCGGCATCTTGGTTGCCGAACCAAGGCGATGAACTGAATTGGAATTCTGCGCTACCACCCCAAGCGTCGGATACCCAATAGTGGATATGACCAACCGGGTTTAGGAAGAACAGAGACACATCCCCCATTGTTTCTGAACCCATCACCTCGCCACCACCTGCAATAATGTCTTGCTCGGCTGTTAGCATCATCTCACCAACCACGGCACCAAAAAATGGAGTAATAAACAAGTCTTGCCATGATGGGATTTCTGCAAATGCTTCTACGCCGTATTCCCAGAAGAACGTCGACATGGTCGCAGAATATAAAAACGATTCAAACTCGTTGTAGCCTGCGTGACGTGCAGCCGTATAGTAAACACCGCCAAAGTAAGGGTGCATAACGTAGTTTAGGAAGTGTTCATCACGATCCCAAACTGGACCGCTTGAAACGTTGTCTTTCCATTTACTACCAAGCTTACTCATGTCACGATCTTCATCGTCCCATTTCGTGATGCTTTCAGGTAACAGTGTCATCAAACCGACGGTTGCGACACTCAAGCCAAGAATGGTGTATGTCTGCCCCATTAAATAGTCCCAATCTTTATCTTTAGGGATGATGAGGTGTTTTGGTTGAAGACCAGCGTCAAGGTTTAAAGAGTCATCATTATCCAGACCCATAGCGAAACTACGATTTTGTGGCTCGAAGCTATACAGAGTGGTTGTTTCGCAGTAACCTGACAAGCAATCAGGCGTGTAAGAAAACTCAATATGATTAGTCATATCGTACTGGCTTGCGTTTGCTGAAGCAGATGCTGTCAGAACAAGACCACTTAGCGTTTTCTTGAACATGGATGATTTTGACACAGAGGTCTCCGAGTTGTTGGTTTGATGATCGGGCTCACAATTATCCCTTAAAAGAACAGCCATTTAAATACTTGACCTACATTTAATCTCAACAATTTGACTAAGAGATTAGTCTAATAAAAAGAAAACGATATAGGCACAATGTCGAAAAAAAGTGAATTTTGCCTATTTCCAGGAGTCAGTTGTGAAAATTGCGATGCTTAGTACCGGAGAAGAAGTGCTTCACGGTGATATTGTTGATACGAATGCAGCTTGGTTGTCGAGCTTGTTTTATCAACATGGATTTGGCTTAACCAAGCGCTCGACGGTCGGAGATAAACAGTCGAGCCTTATTGAAGAATTTCTCATGCTTAGCTTTAACAACGATGTTGTTATTGTTAATGGAGGTTTGGGCCCAACTACAGATGATATGAGCGCCGCGGCAGCGGCAAAAGCCGCCGAATGTAAGTTAGTACTGTTCAAAGATTGGTTAGAGAATCTGGAGTCGATGTACGCTCGTCGTGGTATCCCAATGCCAGACAGCAACCTCAAGCAAGCGATGTTGCCAGAGACGGCAGAAATCGTAGATAACCCAATCGGCACCGCTTGTGGTTTTAAGATGCTGATCAATGATGCGGTTTTCTATTTTACCCCTGGTGTGCCAAGTGAATTTAAGTTGATGGCAGAGGCGCAGATTCTGCCTGATTTAAAAAAACAGTTTCCTGAAATCGAAAGCTCGTCATGCAGTCGAATTTATACCTTTGGTCTCTCTGAATCTGGTATTTCTGACAAGCTCGATCAAATGAAATTGCCGCAAGGTTATGAGCTTGGCTACCGCTCTTATTTGCCTTTTATTGAAGTGAAGCTGTTTGGGCCATCTAATCAACTAGAGCAGCGTATGAAGCTCATGCAGCTCATTCACAAGCACCTTGAGAGCAACACGGTGAGCGTTGACACACCAATGGTTGAGCACGTCGGCCACTTGCTGGTGGAGAAAGGGTTAACCTTATCGGTTTCTGAGAAGAGCAGTGCCGGGCATTTAACTTATTGGCTCAATGGCGATGAGAACGTCGAAAAACAATTTGGACATGGATGGGTGCTCTCAGCGCAGAGCCAAACCATTACTGATGAAGGTGATCCGTTAGCGGCGACGTTTGCGCTGGCGGGGGCGACGCGTGAGAAGTGTGGTACTGATTTAGCGTTAGTCACAGGTAAGCTTGATGAGGGCGTTTTCTCTGTCGCACTTTCCACTTCAACGGGAGAGTGGGGCGCGTTGTATAAGTTATCGAGAAAATACCAACGTGACGACCAAGTGAAAGTCATCAGCGCGGCGGCACTAGATATGCTACGTCGTTATTTGGAACGCAAGCCAATGTCTGCACAATACGCTTTCTTAGAGAAAGTCAAAGAAATGCACATTCCAAGTAGTGCGCTTTAGGCTAATGGCAGACTGCCCAATTTACATAGCAAAAAGCCAAGACGATTGTCTTGGCTTTTTTGTATTTGTTGTACCGTCCTAAATAAGGTTGACACATTTCCAACATGAAATTGGAGAATGTCATGAAATCAACGAGTAAACGAACCCAACGAGATTATTCTCTTGCCTTTAAATTGACGGTTGTTGACCAAGTAGAAAAAGGTGAAATGACCTATAAACAAGCTCAAGAGCGATACGGGATACAAGGCCGATCTACTGTCTTAGTTTGGCTTCGTAAGCACGGTCAGCTAAATTGGTCTAAAGGAATAGAGAAACCAAACACAGTAGGTAATGGCATGCCTGATTCTCCTTCTACTCAAACTCCAGAACAACGGATAAAAGAACTCGAGCAACAACTTGAAGAAACTCAACTGAAAGCGGACTTCTTTGAGGCTGTCGTAAAAGTAATGGATAGGGATTTCGGTGTCCGAATCTCAAAGAAGCGCAAAGCCGAGTTATTAAGGAAAAACGGTCAAAAGGCTCACAGTAACTAAAGCTTGCCACTTCATCGGGATTACTCGGCAGGCGTTTTACAAACGCTACGCGCTCGAGCTTCAGCGAACTCAGAAAGAGCAATCTGTCATTGGGTTCGTCAAAGAGCAAAGGATTCAACATCCTCGATTAGGAACTCGAAAGCTCAAGTACTTACTCAGTCAGAATAACATTGATATAGGGCGAGACTGTCTGTTTTCGTTGCTAAAACAGCATCGACTGTTGGTCTTAAATCGTAGGGCTTATCATCGAACAACAAACAGCCATCACCGGTTCCACTGCCATCCAAACCGAATCAAAGAGGGCATGGTTCCAAATAAACCGGAGCAGTTATGGGTCGCTGATATCACTTACTTGGCAACACGAGCGGGAAATACTTATCTCAGCTTAATCACTGACGCCTACTCGAGGAAGATAGTTGGGTATCATCTAGATGATAATATGAAGACGCCAGCCGTTAAAAGTGCATTCCTGAAGGCTTTGAAAGAGCGGCTATATGAGGGCGAGCTTATTCATCACTCTGACCGAGGTATTCAATACTGTTCTGAGGAATATCAGTCACTACACAGAAAATATCACGTGACATGCTCTATGACTGATGGATACGACTGCTATCAAAATGCTCTAGCTGAAAGAGTAAATGGTATTTTAAAGATGGAGTACTTGCTGACTAAGCCGAACGACTTGAATGAAGCTAAGAAAATGGTTGCTGAGTCGGTGAAACTCTATAATGAACAGAGGCCACATACAGCTCTAAAATACAAAACGCCCGATGAAGTTCATCGAGCGTTTTAACTAAAAGTGTCAACCCATATCAGGACGGGTCATGTTAGAGCTAAGCTTATGCGCGTTTTTCTTTCATCGCATAGTTTACGCCACTAAGCGAAACACTGGATTTCGCTTTGCAAATACAAGGCAGAATCTCATCTGGCTGAGTGTAAGCCATTGCAAAACCTACATACTCTACCTCACCAGATTCTAACTTGCAGCGACAAGCACCACAGTGGCCGTCTCGGCAGTTATATTCTGGTAACAGTCCAGCTTGCTCCATCGTCTCCAAAATAGTATTGGATGGGTTGGACTCAATGCTGACGAGTTTGTTGATTTTGATGGTTGGCATTACAGCTCAAATCCTTCGAAGTCGTCTGCGCTTACTTCGTTGTCAATTTGACCAACAAGGTAAGAAGAAATCTCTGCTTCTTGTGGCGCTACTTGAACGTTATCCGATGACAACCAAGCGTTGATCCATGGGATAGGGTTCGTTGTTGCTTCTGGGTATGCCATTGGTAGACCTACCGCTTGCATACGGATGTTGGTGATGTACTCAACGTATTGGCTCAGGATATCTTTGTTCAGACCGATCATTGAACCGTCTTTAAATAGGTACTCTGCCCATTCTTTTTCTTGCTCAGCCGCTTCTTTGAAAAGATCAAAACAGTCTTGTTTTGCTTCTTCAGCGATTTGCATGAATGTGAAGTCATCTTGGCCGTTGCGTAGCAAGTTGATCATGTGTTGCGTGCCGTTCAGGTGAAGGGCTTCATCACGTGCGATCAGCTTGATGATTTTCGCGTTACCTTCCATCAGCTCACGCTCTGCGAAAGCGAATGAACAAGCAAAACTTACGTAGAAGCGGATGGCTTCTAGTGCGTTTACTGACATCAGACACACGTACAATTTCTTCTTCAAGTCGTACAGGCTAACTTTAACCGTTTCGCCATTTAGAACGTGCTCGCCTTCACCGTAGCGGTGGTAGTCATTTGTCGCTTGGATCAAATCATCATAGTAGTGTGCAATGTCTTTCGCGCGCTTTAGGATATGCTCATTTTCAACGATGTCATCGAATACAACACTTGGATCATTCACGATGTTACGGATGATGTGCGTGTATGAACGAGAGTGGATCGTTTCAGAGAAAGACCAAGTCTCAATCCATGTTTCTAGCTCTGGCAAAGAAACAAGCGGAAGTAGTGCTACGTTCGGGCTACGACCTTGGATTGAATCTAGAAGCGTTTGGTACTTCAAGTTTGAGATGAAGATGTGCTTCTCATGATCTGGTAGCTTGTTGTAATCGATGCGATCGCTTGACACGTCAACTTCTTCTGGACGCCAGAAGAACGACAATTGTTTTTCGATTAGCTTTTCGAAAATTTCGAATTTTTGTTGGTCGTAACGAGCAACGTTCACGGATTGACCAAGGAACATTGGTTCTTTTAGCTGGTCATTTTTGTTCTGGTTAAAAGTACTGTAAGCCATAATGCCTCAATTCCTTTTAGACCTCCCCAAGAGGGGAGGTGTTCGATAGTCTGTTTTTACGTATTGTTCAGTGGGGAAGATTAAATCTTACAACCGCCGCCTGCACAATCGTCATCTTGTGGTTGAACTGCGTCTTTCTGGTCGTCTTTCGCGCCATCACGAGTGTTATGGTAGTAAAGTGTCTTCACACCAAACTTATACGCAGTTAGCAGGTCTTGAAGAAGCTTCTTCATTGGAACCTTGCCAGTTTCGTAACCTGATGGGTCGTAGTTTGTGTTAGCTGAGATCGCTTGGTCAACGAATTTCTGCATGATACCCACAAGATGCAAGTAACCGTCGTTAGAACCGATGTTCCAAAGCAGCTCATAGTTGTCTTTCAGCTCAGTGAAATCAGGCACAACTTGCTTCAGGATACCGTCTTTCGATGCTTTTACTGATACATAACCACGTGGTGGCTCAATACCATTTGTTGCGTTTGAAATTTGAGAAGAAGTCTCTGATGGCATCAGCGCAGTCAGTGTTGAGTTACGTAGACCGTGTTCAACGATTTCTTTGCGTAGACTATCCCAGTCGTAATGGAGTTCTTCTTCACAGATAAGATCGATGTCTTTCTTGTAAGTGTCGATTGGCAATAAGCCTTTCGCGTAGTTCGTTTCGTGGAACGAAGGACACTTACCTTGTTCTTTCGCAAGTGCTACCGATGCTTTCAATAGGTAGTATTGAATCGCTTCGAATGTACGGTGCGTTAGACCGTTTGCGCTACCGTCAGAGTATTTAACACCGTTCTTCGCTAGGTAGTATGCGTAGTTGATAACACCAACGCCCAGCGTACGACGGTTCATTGTCGACTTGTATGCTGCTGGTAGTGGGTAATCTTGGTAATCAAGTAGTGCATCTAGTGCACGGACTACAAGTTCAGATAGCTCTTCGAAATCATCAAGAGATTTGATTGCACCAAGGTTGAACGCAGAAAGCGTACATAGTGCGATCTCGCCTGAGTCATCTTCAACGTTCTTCAGAGGCTTAGTTGGCAGTGCGATCTCTAAACATAGGTTTGATTGACGAACTGGCGCGACTTCTGAGTCGAACGGGCTGTGAGTGTTACAGTGGTCTACGTTCTGAATGTAGATACGACCCGTTGATGCACGCTCTTGCATTAGCAGAGTGAACATTTCAATCGCTTTAACGGTCTCTTTCTTGATTGAAGGATCGTTCTCGTATTTCACGTATAGACGTTCAAATTCTTCTTGGTTTTCGAAGAATGCGTCATATAGGCCTGGTACGTCAGATGGTGAGAACAGCGTGATGTTGCCACCCTCTACCAAGCGTTGGTACATCAGTTTGTTTAACTGAACACCGTAATCCATGTGACGAACTCGGTTCTCTTCAACACCACGGTTGTTCTTAAGAACCATCAGTGAACGAGCTTCACCGTGCCATAATGGGTAGAACACCGTCGCAGCACCACCACGAACACCACCTTGAGAACAACATTTCACTGCAGTTTGGAAGTATTTGTAGAATGGGATACAACCAGTGTGGAATGCTTCACCACCACGGATTTCAGAACCTAGCGCACGGATACGACCTGCGTTGATACCGATACCAGCACGTTGAGATACATAACGTACGATTGAGCTCGCCGTTGCGTTGATAGAATCAAGGCTATCACCACACTCGATCAGCACGCATGAGCTGAACTGACGAGTAGGAGTACGTACACCAGACATGATCGGTGTAGGTAGAGAAATCTTAAATGTCGATGTCGCATCGTAGAAACGCTTGATGTAATCAAGGCGTGTTTCTTTCGGGTAATTTGCGAACAGACAAGCTGAAACTAGGATGTATAGGAACTGAGCACTTTCGTAGATCTCGCCAGATACACGGTTCTGTACGAAGTACTTACCTTCTAGCTGTTTTACAGCAGCGTAAGAGAAGTCTAGATCGCGTTTGTGGTCTAGGTACGCATCAAGTTCGTCTAGTTCTTCTTTTGTGTAGTCTTCCAGAATGTGCTGATCGTACTTACCCATATCAATAAGACGAGCTACGTGATTGTATAGCGTTGGCGGCTCGTATTGGCCGTATGCTTTTTTACGTAGGTGGAATACCGCTAGGCGAGCAGCTAGGTATTGGTAGTCCGGTGTTTCTTCTGAAATCAGGTCTGCGGCAGACTTGATCATCGTCTCATGGATATCTGACGTGGTGATGCCGTCGTAAAACTGGATGTGAGCACGCAGTTCTACTTGAGATACTGAAACGTTGTTAAGACCTTCGGCAGCCCAAGTGATAACGCGATGGATTTTTTCCAGATCGATAGTTTCTTTACGGCCATCACGCTTGGTGACGGTAAGTTGTTGGTTCATTCTGCTTTATTTCCCTAAGAAAACTGATAAAAGCCGTGTTTTTGTTTGTTTATGTGCAAAACTTGTAAAATTTGCGGCGGCTTTGTGATCAAAGTCTATCTATATATTGTAGCTTAAACACAACATATAGGGGTTAATTTGTTTTCGAGTTACAAGATAGTGCTGTTACCCCAATTTTTCAAGGCACAGGTTTGGGATGACTTGTGGATAACTAACAAAATAAAAAAAATCAGTAAGTGAACACTAACCGATGAGAAAAGGGCGGACTTGAATGGGGAAAATTACGTTTTTCAGATCGGTTCATAAATAACCGCATGTAAAAATATTTTCCTTGATCTTTGATAGTTTTTGTCTGTTAAAAATAGATTGGTCAAAATGGAATCTAGAGCACTATTTTTATACAGAATATGACAAAAAAAGCGGTGCATTTATGCTACCGCTTTTCACTTAATTTCATATTTTAATGAAAGGATATCTCTTGGCGAGATGGTGACATTATCAATACTTCTGAGTGTGCACGATGTAGTTTACATCCACATTACGGCCTAGTTTGTAACTGTCGTTTAGCGGGTTGTAATGTAAGCCGGTGATGCCCATTTCTGTTAGGTCAGTTTGGTCTATCATCTTCATCATTTCTGCTGGCTTAATGAACTTTTCATGGTCGTGCGTGCCTTCAGGAACAATCTTTAATAGTTTTTCAGCACCCACAATCGCAAACAAGTAAGATTTGATGTTGCGGTTTAGTGTAGAGAAGAAGACATGGCCACCAGGTTTCACAAGTGCTGCACACGACTGGATAACCGAAAGCGGGTCTGGCACGTGCTCAAGCATTTCCATACAAGTGACGACATCGTAAGACCCCGCATTTTCTTCTGCATGGTCTTCAATCGTGCTTTGGATGTAAGTCAACTTGGTGCCTGTTTCAAGCGCATGAAGACGAGCAACTTCGAGAGGCTCTTTACCCATATCTAGCCCGGTAACGACGGCGCCTTCTTTTGCCATACTCTCGGCAAGGATGCCACCACCGCAGCCAACATCGAGCACTTTCTTCCCAAACAGGCCATCGGCTTTGTCTAGGACATAGTTCAAGCGAAGCGGGTTAATTTGGTGAAGAGGTTTGAACTCGCCCTCTAAATCCCACCAACGAGAAGCCATCTCTTCGAATTTCTTAATTTCACTAGGGTCGACGTTTTGTGCTTTAGTCATGATAGTTATATCGCTTCGCTAATAGTCCTTTGGAAGGCGAGATTATACTCCAATGGTACGATACGTTAAAACTGCTTCTTTTCTCACAATCGCTACAGGGGAGATTTTTGAACGACGTTGGTGGAAATATAGTCAGTTTTCAGAAAGATATGGGATGAATGTGCAAATTCTCTTCATTTAACTCATAACGAAGCTCACAACCTGATAAAAGGAGCGGGAAAGTGATGCCCCGTTGATGAATTGTGTGTTATATTTTTGCACCTTACACGTATCGTAATTACGATCAGATAATAGAGGGATAATGGCTCTATGAGCGATTTAGCTAAAGAGATCACGCCCGTAAACATTGAAGATGAGCTTAGAGGTTCATACCTAGACTACGCGATGTCAGTAATCGTGGGTCGTGCTCTTCCAGATGTGCGTGATGGCCTAAAACCAGTACACCGCCGCGTTTTATTCGCGATGAACGTACTAGGCAACGATTGGAACAAACCATATAAAAAATCAGCCCGTGTTGTCGGCGACGTAATCGGTAAATATCACCCACACGGTGATAGTGCTGTGTACGACACAATCGTACGTATGGCTCAGCCGTTCTCACTTCGTTACATGCTGGTCGATGGTCAAGGTAACTTTGGCTCGATCGATGGCGACTCTGCTGCGGCAATGCGTTATACCGAAGTACGTATGGCGAAAATTGCCCACGAGCTTCTGGCTGACCTAGATAAAGAAACCGTGGACTACGTACCTAACTACGATGGTACAGAGCAAATCCCAGCGGTTCTTCCAACGAAAATTCCTAACCTATTGGTAAACGGTGCTTCTGGTATCGCGGTAGGTATGGCAACCAACATCCCGCCACACAACCTTGGCGAAGTGATCGATGGCTGTCTTGCATTCATCAATAATGAAGAAATCACCATTGATGAACTGATGGATTACATTCCTGGTCCTGATTTCCCTACGGCAGCACTTATCAGCGGTCGTAAAGGCATCGTAGACGCGTACAAAACTGGTCGCGGCAAAATCTACATGCGTTCAAAAGCGGACATCGAAGTGGAGAAGAATGGTAAAGAAACCATCATCGTCACTGAAATCCCTTACCAGGTAAACAAAGCTCGCTTGATCGAAAAGATCGCTGAGCTAGTGAAAGATAAGAAAGTAGAAGGCATCAGTGCACTGCGCGACGAGTCGGATAAAGACGGTATGCGTATTGTTATTGAATGTAAGCGCGATGCAGTGGGTGAAGTTGTACTAAACAACCTTTACGCACAAACTCAGCTTCAAACCACTTTCGGTATCAACATGGTTGCGCTAAACAACGGCCAACCACAGCTATTCAACTTAAAAGACATGTTGAAGTGCTTCGTTGACCACCGTCGTGAAGTTGTAACTCGTCGTACTATCTTCGAACTACGCAAAGCGCGTGAACGTGCTCATATCCTTGAAGCACTGTCTCTTGCTCTTGCAAACATCGATGAAGTTATTGAGTTGATCAAAAACGCACCAACACCAGCAGAAGCAAAAGTTGGCTTGGTATCGCGTGGTTGGGATCTTGGTAACGTAGCATCAATGCTTGAGCGTGCTGGTACTGATGCAGCTCGTCCAGAATGGCTAGAAGATCAATACGGTATCCGTGATGGTCTGTACTACCTAACTGAAACTCAAGCGCAAGCAATCCTAGAACTTCGTCTACACCGCTTAACCGGTCTAGAGCACGAGAAGATTCTTGATGAATACAAAGCACTTCTAGAAGAAATTGCAGAGCTAATGCATATCCTTGCAAGCACTGAGCGTCTAATGGAAGTGATCCGCGAAGAATTAGAAGCAGTTCGTGATAGTTACGGTGATGTTCGTCGTACAGAAATAACAGCAGCAACCCATGACATTGACATGGAAGAGCTGATTGCTCGTGAAGACGTGGTTGTGACTCTGTCTCACGAAGGTTACGTTAAGTACCAAATTCTAAGCGACTACGAAGCTCAGCGTCGTGGTGGTAAAGGTAAGAGTGCAACGAAGATGAAAGATGAAGACTTCATCGAGCGTCTACTTGTTGCAAATACTCACGATAACATCCTATGTTTCTCTACTCGTGGTAAGACTTACCGTCTGAAAGTATACCAATTGCCGCATGCAACTCGCACTGCTCGTGGTAAGCCGATCGTAAACATCCTTCCGCTAGAGGAAGGCGAGCGTATTACTGCAATCCTTCCTGTTGATGAGTTCTCTCCAGAGAAATTTATCTTCATGGCAACGGGTGACGGTACGGTTAAGAAGACCCCACTGAACCAGTTTGCAAACGTACGTTCAAACGGTCTAATCGCTGTTAACTTGCGTGATGATGACTCGCTAATTGGTGTTGATATCACCAACGGCGATAGTGACATCATGCTGTTCTCTAAAGCAGGTAAAGTGGTTCGCTTTAGCGAAGACAAAGTACGTGCAATGGGTCGTACAGCGGCGGGTGTTCGCGGTATGAAGTTAGCAGACGATGACCAAGTGGTTTCTCTGATCGTTCCATCGAACGAAGGTGACATCCTAACCGTTACTCAAAATGGTTATGGTAAACGTACTGAACTAGCAGAATACCCAACGAAAGGTCGTGCAACTCAGGGCGTTGTGTCTATCAAGGTTTCTGAACGTAACGGTCCAGTAGTTGGTGCGGTACAAGTAGAAGAAGGCGACGAGATGATGATGATCACCGACGCTGGTACTCTAGTTCGTACACGTGTTGCAGAAGTTAGCCAAGTTGGTCGTAACACTCAAGGTGTGACTCTGATCCGTACAGCAGAAGACGAATCAGTGGTTGGCCTACAGCGTATCGATGAAGTTGAAGAAGTTGAATTGCCTGAAGGCGAAGAAGCAGAAGCAGCCGAAACGACAGAAGTGAATGCAGAGCAACAAGCACCTGAAGCGCCAAAAGCAGATGACGCAGAAGAAGGCTCTGAAGAAGAATAATCTTCACCTTCATAGCTAAATGTGAAAGCCGAGCGAAATGCTCGGCTTTTTTGTATTTGTATCACCGCAATTCAAATCATAAACCAGTAAACTGTGCATACATTCTCCGATAGGTCGTGTTATGTCTGTTTGGTTTTTTGTTGCCATCACGTTGATGGGTTTGTTCATCGTCTTGTTGTCCTTGAGCGCGTCTCGAATAAAACCGGCAAAATGGTTTGGTTTTTGCGTATTAGTTTTCGTTCTGACGACCGCTGGCTTTTTGCTATTTCGACAACCGCCGCCACCGCCGATTCAAGCCGAAATGTCACGCATGATGACCACTCGCGACATCATGGAAGAGATTCAAACCCAACTTCGGGATGAGTCTAATAATGCCGAGCTTTGGTTCCAGCTAGGGCAGGGCTATTTGCTCGAAGGAGAGTTTGATGGTGCTCTTATTTGTTTCGACTACGCGATCCAATTGACTGACCCAGTCAGTGCTACTCAGCTTGCCGCTAAAGCGACGACCCTGTATTACATTCATAAGCAAGCAATGACGGATGAAGTGGGTTTGTTGCTTGAACAAGCGCTACAACTTGAACCTCACAATGAAGCGGCTTTGTCTTTGATCGCAAATGACCATTTTTTGTCATTCCGCTTTCAGGAAGCCATTGATACTTGGGTACTATTATTAGATTCTAATGATCCAAACTTAGATAGAGTGCAAATCATTAACTCTATCAACAAAGCAAAAGAGCTGTTGTAGGCGTACAATTTAATAAGCAGTAGAGGGAAAGGTGGGCAACGAATGAAAAATAAAGCACTGAGCATATTGGTTTTGCTGTGCGGCTCTATATTGGCGGGTTGTAGCTCTTCCGATCATTCTGGCTCTTCCTCTTCGGTTTATTATTCTTCAGGTTACTATGATCCTTGGTGGTACGATCATGACGACTACTGGATTTATTATTACCCGGGTTGTTGCGACAACGACGATGAATACAAAGAGAAGCTCGAAGAATGGTGGAATGGCTTAGATGAAGACCAACAGCAATCGATTAAAGACAAGGTAGAAGATTGGAAGGACGATGATATGTCCGCCAATATTGACAATATGAAGCGTCAGTTAGACGACCATTGGCAATCGCTTCCTGAAGAACAAAAGCAGGAGATTCAAACCAAGTGGGAAAATCGTCCGGAGCGTATTGAGCCTGCAGCTTTACAAGACAAAGCCGTGAAAGAAAAGGTTCAACAAAGAAAAGCATTACCGGAAACGAAAATCCAGCGACCAGTTGCTCGTCCAAATGTGCAGATGCCTAAAGCACGTCCAAATATCCAACCTAGGCCGAGGCTTCCTCGTCGCTAGTGAATCTAATTTTTATCTCTCGATAAGATTGAGGATGAAGAAATAAAGAAAGGGGCGTACTGTGCGCCCCTTGTCGTATCTATTTACCCATATCTGTCAGTTTAATTAGTACGTGGCTTCGCGTTCGGCTGCAGCCTTATCCCAATCTGGAGCAATGGTTTCTAAGAAGTCTTTCTTATCGGCGTTCATTTTCTCCATATCCATACCGAGTGCTTGCTGCGCTTTCGCTTTAGTGGAGATGTCCGGGATCTGTACTGGTTCGGTAATGCCTTTCTTCGCAAGTAGACGAACAAGTTTAGTTCGCGCATCTGCAGCACGGTCAACGGCGGTACCGAGCACTTCGAGCGCAACTTCAGGTGCATGCATGTGGACACCGTGAGACGCTATTGCATAGTCCCAACGCCATTGTGCGTGACGGATGTCTTGTAAGATTGGTTGCATTTCTTCTTCTGTTGCACCGGCATCCCAAGCCACTCCTGCTTCAAAGTGTGCAGCAACGATTTGTTTCTCGGCGGTTAGCTTCATGTTCAATACTTGCGCCTTACGTGTTGAAACGATGCCCTGTAGCTGCTCTTTTGTTTGAGTGTGGCATTGCGCGCACGTATCATCAAAGCGATCAAATGGGTTACCGACTTTATGATCGGTATACACAGTGCCATCTTCTTTGGTTACTTTCGGCATGTGGCAGTCTACACAAACTACTTTGTTCTTACCGTGGATGCCTTCTCGCCAAGTTTCGTAACCAGGGTGTTGTGCTTTTAACATGGGTGCTTTAGAAACGGCATGCGTCCAATCTTTGAAGTTTAGTGCGTCGTAATACTTCTCCATGTCGTTTACTGAAGTTCCCATATCCCAAGGGAATTTGACCGCTTTTGTTGGGCCTGTGAAGTAGTATTCAACGTGGCATTGTGCACAAACAGAGGCTTGTTGATCGAGGCGGGATTGCTCATCAAATTTTTTGCCAATCGTATCAAAAGCTCGCTCAACATACGGGCGAGTGACCGCAAGTGCTGGCTCGCCATTTTTGAACTCCTCAGAGCGAGTATCGTGACAGTCAGAGCAGCCAATAGGATTTACGATTTCTGAGCCCAAGCGTGCCCATTTTCCCTCGAAATACCCATCTTCACCTCGTTCATCAATCACACGTGCGACATCTGGGCTCTTACAGCTCCAACACGCCATTGGCATGGGGCCTGATTTTTCATCGGTGGGCGCACCAGTGCGAAGTGTTTGACGAACATCATCGAGAGCGTAAAAGTGCCCGCGAGCCTTATTGTAGTCTTTAGCGAAGCCATAGCCAGCCCAAAGAATGACCATATTAGGGTCTTCTCCGAGTGCATCTTCAATATGTTCGCTTTCAGATGTCGCTTTCCAAGAATGGTATTGGTCAGGGTGGTTTTGTTCGAAGGCGTCATTGCGTGGATCGATGAGACCTTTATCTTCCGCCGCCAACGGAGCGCCGACCAAAAATAATTGGCTGGCGAATAAGGTCGCAACCGCGATAGGTGTGCTCATCCAGTGTTTTATGCTCACGGTGTTATCTCCATATTCATTTTTATTAGCAGCGTTGTGAGAAGCTATTCCAAATAAGAATCGGAGATCTACTGTTTATAATATGGCTTAATTAAATAGATGAAATAGTGAGCGGAACTTGTTTTGTTTTAGATCAATTTATACCAGTGATCTCAATCATGTTTGAATTTATATAACCCTAAAGGGGTAGTCATCAATGCTTTGTTTGATAAGGGGTTAGCTTTTTAACCATTTTAAAAATAGGGTGATTAAGCTCGCTTTTTGAACGGTTGTCTCTACCTCTTATGAATAATAGAGGTATTATAAATATAGGTTTAGCGTTGTGGCTTTCTGAAATAAGAATTGATGTCATTTGAAGATGTTAAAAATATCTTCAGAGGAAATTAATTGTCGCTCAAATAAATAATTGAGAATAATTATCACTTATTTAAGAGCTAAGGAAAGAAAATATGGGCAATATAAAATTGGCCATAGAGACAATGTTGAAACTTCTCTTCATCTTTGCCGTCTATGGTTTTTCCATCGCCGCCCATGCGACTTCTTCAGAGCCAGTTGAAGGTGCTCAAACTGAGCGCCATCAAGTCGAGTTAATCCGTGACAGAGACTATAAATGTCTCCAGTGTCATAAGGACGCCAAAGATACTCTGAATCTATCGCATGACCCGCAAGCGCTATTAAGCCAGGGCAAACAGCTCAACTGCACGAATTGTCATAGTAATATCGGACCCGATCACCGTGAAGGTGCTTCGGAGGTGATTAAGTTCTCCGCAGCACAATCTCAAGCCGTTCACGATAAAGTCTTTCTTGATCCAAGTTTAATCCTTAAAGCCAATAGTCAATGTGTGGATTGTCATACACCGTTGAAGTTACGTGAAAGTCACTGGACGCATGATGTACACGCGAAAAACCTGACGTGTTCAAATTGTCATGATGTGCATGCTGCGAAAGCCAAAGCGCTGGCATACGACCGTAAAGAGCTGATTAAGCAATGTGTCGACTGTCACTCTGAATTTGCCATCGAGCCTGAACTTGCAAAAGAGGAGGAGAGATAGCATGAAATGTTCTAGAAGAAATTTCTTAGCCGGTAGCGGCGCACTGATTTTGACCACAGGCGTTGCAGGCACTTCCGTTGTGAGCTCTTCTCTTTATGCCAGTGACAGTGAGCGAGCTAAACGTTTAGGTATGGTACACGATGAAACGGCTTGTATTGGTTGCACCGCGTGTACTGATGCGTGTCGTGAAGTGAATAATGTTCCGGAAGGTGTGACTCGTCTTAAAATTCATCGAGGAGAGCCGATAGGGGAATTCCCTGATGTGGAATACCAATTCACTCGTGAATCTTGCCAGCACTGTGATAACCCACCTTGTGTGTATGTTTGTCCAACAGGTGCTGCATATAAAGACGAAAAGACAGGCATCGTCGATGTGCACAAAGAGAAATGTGTCGGCTGTGGTTATTGCTTAGCGGCCTGCCCTTACCAAGTGCGCTTTTTCAACCCTGTTGACCACTCTGCAGATAAATGTAATTTCTGTCGCGATACCAATTTAGCGCAAGGTAAACAGCCAGCTTGTGTGGAGTCTTGTCCGACGAAGGCACTGATATTTGGTGATTTGAACGATCCGACGAGTGAAGTGAGCAAAGCGATAGAAGACCACGTTGTTTACCGGGATAAATCGCACCTAGGTACGCAACCTAAGCTGTATAAAATTCCGCAGAGCAAAGGGGAGGTGTCATCATGAACGGCTTTGAAAGTGCTTTCCACTTTGACTCGTTAGTCTGGGATTGGATTATCGCGATCTATTTGTTCTTAGCGGGTATGTCCGCTGGTGCGGTGATGATTGCCATCTATCTAAAACGTAAAGTCATCGAGGGTGACCCAGCAAATAACGGCATCATGAAGGCCATGGCTTGGTTGGCGCCATTTGGTATCATTGCTGGTTTGGTTATTCTGATTTTCCACCTAACTAAACCGCTAGAGTTTTGGAAGATCATGATTTACTACAATCCGACTTCCGTGATGTCGATGGGCGTTATCCTGTTCCAAGTGTACATGATTGTGTTGTTTGCCTGGATCGGCGTAATTTTCCGCCATCCAATCATCAACTTCTGTGAAGGAAAGCTGCCAAGTAAGCTACTGGACTTTGCTGATGGTCTGCTTATTAAGTTAGGTAAAGGCAACAACGCCATAGAACTTTTTCTGGGATTCTTAGCGATAGTCTTAGCTGCATACACCGGTTTCTTACTGTCTGCATTGAAGACCTACCCAATGCTTAACAACCCAGTGCTGCCTATTTTATTCTTGTTCTCGAGCTTGTCTTCTGGCGCAGCGGCTTGCTTGATGTTCGGAATTCTCGTCTTTAAAGAACCGACTAGCAGCCCTAGCGTGTCTTGGGTTCACGGGTTTGAACGCCCAGTGGTGTTGTTCGAATTGTTCGTATTGGTGACATTTTTCACGGGCTTAATCTTCAGTGGAGGGCAAAATGAAGCAGCTGCGTGGAACGCGATATCCAGTGGCTTTTGGGCGCAGTGGTTCTGGGTTGGTGTAGTACTAATAGGTATGCTAACACCTCTTACCATGAACTGGCTGATACCTTCAGAAGTGCGCCATAAAGGCAGTTATGTCTTTGTCGTTACCACTTTGAGCTTGGTCGGTGTACTCATGCTACGTACGTTCATCCTTTATGCAGGCCAAATGACGGTTGTATAAGGAGGTAAAATGGAAGCTGAATTGGGGTTTTTCTTACTGGTATTGGTGGTCATGGCGTCCAGCAGCGCGGCATTGTTGCACTGGTTTCGACGTGCTATCGGAAAGAACGTGGCGTTACCACATCAAATTGCCACGTCGCACATCATCAGTTTAGCTTCCGTTATCTGTCTATTGCTTCTTGTTCTTTGTTTCATTAAAGACAACTTCGCTCTTGAATATGTCATAGCTCACTCTAATAGCCATTTGCCAGTCGCTTTTAAGGTTGCTGCCGCATGGGGAGGGCATCAAGGCTCGATGCTGTTTTGGGTGGTAACGCTTAGCGTGTGGGCGTCATTTATTGCGTTCAAATCTCCTATTAGTACGCAATATACAGGTGACTGCTTAGGCATCATGAACGTGTTAATAGCCGTCTTTGCTTGGTTCACATTAACAACTTCTAACCCCTTTGAATACGCTCAAGTCCTAGCTACAGAAGGACGAGACTTGAATCCGATGTTGCAAGACATTGGGCTTATTATTCATCCACCACTGCTTTATTTAGGTTATGTCGGTTATGCCGCGATATTGGCCTTTGCTTTAGCTGCTTTGCTGGGTAAATGTCCTCTGAATGAATGGTACGGGATTGCTCGTCGTGCCGCTTTCTTTGCTTGGGGGACACTCACTGTCGGTATTTTGGTTGGCTCTTGGTGGGCTTACAACGAGTTAGGGTGGGGCGGTTGGTGGTTCTGGGACCCAGTAGAAAACGCTTCATTATTACCATGGTTAACCGGAACTGCACTGTTGCATAGCGGAGTTCTAGCTCAAAGACATAAAAGTGCTCTATGGAGTACCTATGCGTTGGCATTTGCGACTTTTAGCTTGAGTATTTTGGGAACATTCATTGTGCGCTCTGGGGTTCTTACCTCGGTGCATGCTTTTGCGGTTGATCCAACCAAAGGCTTATTACTGCTGGCGGTGTTGAGTCTGTTGGTCGTGGTCACTTTTGGGATACTTATCGTTCGAGGTGACGGCATCAAAGCTTTTAAGCTAGTTTCTCTTCTTAGCCGAGCATACTTGACTTACGTTGCGATAGGCTTGTTCGTCATTACTACAGCGATTGTTTTCTTGGGTACGTTCTACCCGATGGTCTACCAACTGTTAGGACTTGGTAATATTTCCGTTGGTGCTCCTTACTTCAACAGCTTTCTATTCCCATTGTCATTATTAGCATTGGGCGTAATGGCGATTATTCCTTTGCTTAGGTGGCAAAAGGGAGCGGATAAAAATGCTTTTATCTTTGCCTTGATTGCTATGTTGGCAGTGGTGAGCTCTGCTTTCGTGTTTGTTTTCTCGGTTGAAAGCGTGCGTACAACCAGTTTGATCACGATTATGTTAGCGGTGTGGGTTGTGGTCGCCCATTTTTTGCTGATATTAACGTCTGAGGCTAAGGTGACGCTGATTCCTATGGTAATGGCACATATTGGTTTTGCCCTCGCCGCAACTGGGGCGGTGATAAACAGTGACTATTCTTATGAATATCATTTGCGAGTTGAGCCTGAGAGCTCGCACCAACGTTCAGACGTTAGTATTGATTATCATGGCATTGAGTGGGTAATTGGTCCAAATTACACCGCAGAACGAGCGAGTATTTATCTTCATTTGGAAGATGGTCGTACCTTGTCCCTTCAACCGGAAAAACGCCATTATCCAGTTCGAGTTATGAATATGACCGAGCCAGCCATTCGTTCATTGTGGCATGGAGACTACTATGTCACGCTAGGCGATAAAGTAGATTCCAATGCCTATGCAATTAAACTTCAGTATCGAGCCGGTATCTGGTGGATTTGGAGTGGTGGGCTAATCGCAGTATTTGGTGCGTTAATGACACTCGCGAACAAAAGAAAAAAGGTGGCACATGGTGTCGAAGAATACGCTTAAGTTGTTATTTCTTGTTAGCGTTGTGGCTTTGTTTGCTGCTCTTACGGCAACCGCTCTGTCTGACAGGCCCAATGTTGAATTGTCTGAGCAGCGCAAGTTGGTGATTCCTAGCTTTACCTCGATATCATTGCTTTCTGAAAAGGAAGTAAACCAAACCGTGTTTAAAAGCGAAGGTTATAAATTGCTGAATATTTGGGCTTCTTGGTGTGGAATATGCAAGAGTGAGCACGATGAATTACTTCTATTAGCAGAGCAGGGTGTACCCATCATTGGTTTGAATTACCGAGACCAAAAACAAGCTGCTCGTGAATATTTGAGCTTTAAACGAAATCCATATAAAGAGGTGATCAGTGATCCCAATGGAAAGCTTGCTGTTGAACTTGGTGTAATAGGTACACCAGAAACTTACTTGATTGATCAAAATGGAATCGTGTTGATCAAATATCGTGGAGAGCTCACTAAAGATAAATGGAATGATATATTTTCGGAGTATTTTGATGTTTCGATTTAATTATCTACTCGCCTGTTTGTTGGCTTTTACGTTATTTTCATCTTTAGTGAAAGCGGAAGACATTAAGCAGAATGTTGATCTATTTCAGTTTCATTCTGTTGAAGTGCAACAACAGGCAACCACTCTAGCCAAGACATTACGCTGTCCTCAATGCCAAAATCAAAACCTTGTTGAATCAAATGCCCCAGCGGCAAAAGACTTACGTTTAAAGGTCTATACGATGGTGAATGAAGGGAGTAGTGAACAAGAGGTCAAAGAATATTTAGTTGCAAGATATGGGAATATTGTTCTTTATCAGCCGCCGTTTAATTATTCCACAGCATTGTTGTGGATCTTTCCTGCGCTATTTTTGATCTTTTTTGTCTTATATTCGATCCGAATGACAAAACGTAATTAATGTGATGATAATTCCACTATTAAAAATAAATTGTGCACATAACAAGCAGAATGTTATCATTTTGCAGAATTTATGAAGGCTCCAGTGAATAGCAGACCATAAAAATGAGCTGGAGAAGTAATAAAAGAACGAAAGGTGTACGCAGTGGATTCAGTTATATCGCAATTAAAAAAGGACTTTTATTCGCAGATTCGTGCATTGCAGTCACCGAAGCTGCCACAAGTCACTTCGTCTCTCGCCGTCTTAACCGACGAGGAAATTCAAGAACTCGAAGCCGTTTGGATTGAGCTCGCGGTATGGAAGCGAAGCCAAACTCATTAAACCGATTCAAACTTAGCGACTTTAAACCCCAGGCAAATTTGTCTGGGGTTTTTTTATTGTAGTTAGCTGTAAATGTTATACTATAACAAATGTAAAGTCGGCAGTTGGGGATCATTTTCGCTATGAATTCTCGCTGTTGCTAGAATAAGAGTACGCCTCGTTGTGATCTCAACATTGAAAAATGCGGTATCAATCCCCATAGTTGAAGAGCAAATGAGAGCAATCCCATGAATGCGATAACGAAAATGCATCAAGCAATAAATCGAGTGAGTGTAGATATGGCGGAAGTACGTGCCAGAGTAGATTTTAAAGTCGGGGCTAACAGCAACATAGATGCCGAAATCCTGTCTTTCCATGGCCTAAAGACAGATAAAGAGCATGTAGCAATTATCTTTAAACAAGCGGATCAAACGCAGGATATGCCTTTAGTGCGTATGCACTCTGAGTGTCTGACTGGCGATGTGTTCCACTCTTCACGCTGTGACTGCGGTGAGCAACTAGAAGAGACCATCAATCGAATGGGCGAATCAGGTGGCATTATCCTATACCTTCGTCAAGAAGGCCGCGGTATCGGTCTTTATAACAAGATTGATGCATACCGTCTTCAAAGTCAGGGTATGAATACCTACGAAGCAAATAATCATTTGGGCTTCGATGATGACTTACGTGACTTCACAGAAGCAGCACAAATGCTTGAAGCACTAGGTGTGAATAAGATTCAGCTTGTTACTAACAACCCTAAGAAGATACGCGAGTTGTCAGAGTACGGAATTGAAATCGCAGAGGTTGTCAATACTTCTGCGCACATCAAAGATGGCAATGAAAATTATCTGAAGGCGAAAGTTTCCCATGGTAAACATCACCTAAAGGTTTAATCTTTAAAGATAAATCTAACAATAAAGCATTTTAAAAGCCTCATATTTATGAGGCTTTTTTTGTATCTAGAGTTGCAAATAAATTGTAAATTTGTATTATCTCGGGACAAAAGTGCAAATAAGAATAATTAGCACTACGAATAAGATTATTAAAAACGCTCAACAAGGATGCTTCTGATGAATGCAAAAAAAGTGTTAGTCCAATCTATTGCTGCATCACTTCTCATTGCTAGTGGTTCTACGGTTGCTGCTTCAGTAACTCAACAACAAGTTGTCGAACATTACGCGGACGTTGCTCATGCTGTATTTGCTGATTCAGTGACAACAGCTAAAGCACTCGACGTAAAAATCGACGAATTCCTAAAATCCCCATCTGCTGCAAAGCTTGAAGAAGTAAAACAAGCTTGGCTTGACTCTCGTGTACCTTACCAACAGTCTGAAGTTTTCCGTTTTGGTAACGCAGTCGTTGATGATTGGGAAGGCCAGCTAAATGCATGGCCACTGGATGAAGGGCTGATCGATTACGTTGCGACAGATTACCAATACGAATTAGGCAACGAAGGCGCCTCTGCTAACATTATTGCCAATACAAGCCTACAGATTGGTGCGTCTAAACTCGATGTATCAAAAATTACACCAGAATTAATTGCGGACTTGAACGAAGTTGGCGGCTCGGAAGCAAACGTGGCTTCTGGTTACCACGCGATTGAGTTCTTATTATGGGGCCAAGACTTAAACGGCACTAACGCAGGTGCTGGTCAACGTGCTTACACCGATTTTGTTGTGGGATCTGAATGTACTAACGGTCACTGTGACCGTCGCGGCGAGTATCTAAAAGCCGCTGCTGATTTGCTGGTTCAAGACCTTGAGTGGATGGAAAAACAGTGGTCTGGAGAAGTGAAAGGCAACTACCGCGAAGAGCTACTTGCTGGCTCGGCTGAAAATGGTCTACGCAAAATGCTATTCGGCATGGGTTCTCTTTCTCTAGGTGAGCTGGCGGGTGAGCGTATGAAGGTGGCACTAGAAGCGAACTCGACAGAAGACGAGCACGATTGTTTCTCAGATAACACGCATAACTCTCACTACTACAATGAGCAAGGTATCTACAACGTTTACACTGGTACCTACAAAGGTGTAAACGGTAAAGAATTGTCTGGTCCAAGTATCGCTGATCTTGTTGCTCAAAAAGATCAAAAAGCAGCGAAAGAGATCCAAAAGCAGTTTGACATGACTCGTAGCCAAGTTGGTGAATTAGTAACGTCTGCTGAGAAGAACAACCAGCACTTCGATCAATTGATCGCAGCGGGCAACGCACAAGGCAACGCGCTAGTAAACGACACCATCATGTCATTGGTAGCCCAGACCGGTGCGATTGAGCGAGCGGCAAACATTGTCGGCATCGACAGCCTAAGCCCTGATACTGCTGACCACGAGTTTTAATCGTTCATAACCATAATAAATAAGGGCTCTTTGTGAGCCCTTTTGCCGTTTGAGCTCGTTGTTATCACCCTTGTTGTATATGTAGAGCAATGATATGAAGCCATACCTAATTTCTGCGCTAGCCGCGCTCCTTTCTTCTTCTGCCATGGCTTACGATGTTAAGTCTGGTGGCAAAACCAGTGTTAAAAAAGACGGCGCGAATGCGTATTCTCTTCCTGCTGCCAACTTGCCGATGAGTAAGCGCCTCGATTTCAGTGTAGGTAACAGCTTTTTTCGTAACCCTTGGGTACAAGCGCCAGCGTCAACAGATGCTCGTGATGGCTTAGGCCCGCTTTTTAACACTAATGGTTGTCAGAACTGTCACATCAAAGATGGCCGTGGTCATCCACCAGAAAAAGACGATTTACATGCGGTGTCTATGCTGGTGCGCTTAAGCATTCCTGCAATGACCCCAGAACAAAAGAAAGCGTTCATCAAAGACGGCGGAATCCCTGAACCAACATACGGCGGCCAGTTACAAGATTTTGCACTCCAAGACCAAAAACCAGAAGGAAAAATCGACATTACCTATACCGATGTTCCGGTGCAGTTTAAAGATGGAACGACAGTCGTTTTGAGAAAACCAAACCTGAAAATTACCGAATTAGGCTATGGTGACATGCACCCAGATACGGAATTTTCCGCGCGTGTTGCGCCGCCAATGATCGGTCTTGGTTTGTTGGAGAGTATTCCTGACGAAACGCTACTTACTTGGGCTGATGAGCAAGATGCCAACAAAGATGGTATCTCAGGCAAAGTAAATAAGGTGTGGGACATTGAGAAGGGTGACTTCTCAATTGGTCGTTTTGGTTGGAAAGCAGGACAACCGACGTTGATGCAGCAAAATGCGGCGGCATTCAATGGCGATGTGGGTTTGACAAGCCATTTATTCCCGAACGAAAACTGCACCTCGAAGCAAAGCATTTGTGACGACATGCCAAATGGCGGCAAACCAGAAGTGAGTGAAAATATTCTCGACTTCGTTGAGTTTTACAGCCAGCACTTGGCGGTGCCGATTCGTCGTAATGTCAAGGATCCGAAAGTGCAACTAGGACAGCAGATCTTTGCATCATCGGGCTGTGAAAGCTGCCATAAGACCAGTGTAAAAACGGCGAAACGACCTGAATTGCCAGCGCTTTCTGAGCAGCTTATCCACCCATACTCAGACATGCTTCTGCATGACATGGGTGAAGGCTTAGCCGATAACCGCCCGGAATACTTAGCAAACGGCCGTGAGTGGCGAACTGCGCCGTTATGGGGCATTGGTTATACCGAAGAAGTAAACGGTCACACGTACTTCTTACATGATGGCCGTGCTCGTAACCTAATGGAAGCGGTGTTGTGGCATGGCGGTGAAGCTGAAACGGCAAAACAAAACGTCTTAGCACTGAACAAAAAAGAACGAGATGCATTGATTGCGTTTCTGAATTCTCTATAAGGAAGCAACCATGAAAAAAACACTGTTAGTGAGTGCGATTACCGCAACGTTAAGTTTGGTTGGTTGCCAATCGACCATTAGTTCGAGCTCTGCAAAGCCTGAGAGTACAAGTCATATTTCTCAAAGCGTGTACGAGGTCGAGTTTCAATCAGCTCAGACGTTTTTAGCGCAAAGCACAGAACTTGAACAACGTTTCGCAGATTATTGTGCATCAGAGTCGAAAAATGATGCTCAAGTAAAGCAGCAATGGCACCAAACCATGTTGTCTTGGATGTCACTTCAAGGCCAAGAGCGCGGTCCTGCTACGGCATTAGAGCAAAGTTGGAATGTTCAGTTTTGGCCAGATAAAAAGAACACCACTGGACGTAAAATGTCGGTACTGACGAAATATGAACAAGAATGGACATCAGAGCAGATTGCGACACAAAGCGTTACTGTGCAAGGCCTGGGGGCGTTGGAATGGTTGATTTACGACAATGCATCGACACTTCCTACCAATAACAACGCTTGTGCAACTGGCGTTGCGATTGCTGAAAACTTGCATGAGAAAGCACAGATCATCGCAGATTCTTGGGCAGAAAATCCATGGAAGTCATTAGAGATGGCGGAATGGGAGTCAGAGTACATTTCTCTTCTGTCGAATCAGCTTGAATACAGCATGAAGAAGCTCAGTCGACCACTAGCGAAGATTGGTAAGCCTCGCCCGTATTTTTCAGAATCGTGGCGTTCAGAGACCTCGCTTTCAAACTTAAAAGCCAACCTTCAAGGGATGGAAGCGTTGTACTTTGCTAACGGAAACGGTCTAGATGCACTACTGAGAGAGCAAGGCCATGCAGATCTCGCAGACCGTGTCGTTCATCAGTTTGAAATGGCGTTAGAAACTTGGCCAGAAGATAAAAGCTTATTTGCTGCACTACAAACAAAAGAAGGCTATCGCATGGTGCTCGCTCAATACAATAAGCTAGAGCAATTGAAGTACTTGATCCACGAAGAAGTGGCGATCGAACTTGGTGTCGTAATAGGATTCAATGCTACCGATGGTGACTGATCAAACCCGCCGCACATTATTAAAGGCCGCTCTGTTTGGAGCGGCAGCGCCCGTTATGCCATTTGGTTGTGCTTCGACAACATCGCGAGAGGCTGCATTGATTGGCTGTTCAATCATAGGCCGAGATAAGTTTGCAGCTGTCGTCGCTGATGAACACGGTATGCCGATCACGACATTGCCGATCCCAGAGCGTGGTCATGGTGTGGCGACAAACCCACAAGGTCATGCCGTGGTTTTTGGCCGCCGACCTGGTACTTTCTTCATGGTGTTTGACTATCGCTCAGAGCAGATGATCAAACTGCAGCTAGCAAAACCGAATCGCCATTTCTATGGTCATGGTGTTTACTCCCATGATGGCACGTTGCTATTTGCCACAGAAGGGGAGAGGGGGACAAGTCGTGGGATCATTGGTGTTTATGATGTGCAAAAGCAATATCAAAAGATCGATGAGTTAACGGGCTTTGGCCTTGGGCCTCATGAAGTGATCATGATGCCGGACGGCGCATTAGCGATTGGAGTCGGTGGAGTACACACCAACGGTCGTGAACCGTTAAACCTCGACAATATGGCACCTAGCTTGAGCTACCTCTCGCAAGATGGCGAGTTATTGGATCAGGTTTCTTTACCAGATCATAAGCTAAGTATTCGTCATTTAGCTCATGATGGTGCGGAAACCGTGCTTTGTGGTCAGCAATATCGTGGCGAACCGGACGAGTATCCAGCCTTGATCTCCATGCACACGCGTGGTGGTGAAATGCAAGATCTTCAAGCTGAGCCTGAAGAGTGGGCCCGATTCAATCACTATGTGGCGAGTATTGCTGCGACAGATGAATGGATTTTAGCGACTTCTCCCCCTGGTAGTTGTTATGGAATCTGGTCTAAATCTACCGGCAAGTTGGTTGAGCTTAATGCCTTGCCGGATGCGTCTGGCGTCGTGATTTATGGCGATGAATTTCGAGTGAGTTCGGGTGCAGGAAAAGTGGTTGAGCAACGGCCATTAGAGTCAAAAAAAAGCTTCTCTAGCGGCATCCAATGGGACAACCATTGGTCGCGAATTATCTAGAAAGATCATGACTTAATTGCTTATTGAGAAATTTGTTGTCGATTTCATCTTCAGATTCTTAATTTTAAAGCTGCAACCCGTGAGATATTTGCCATACTTTTTTTATGGCAAACAACGGAAGGATCGATTCAGTGATTGCTAGATTCCTTATAATAACGGCACTTATGGTGCCGTTTTGCAGCTTTTCTACTGTAGTTTCTCTCGATGCTTCTGCACAAACAGAGCAAGAAGGGGCAGTTGCTCAGCTGTCAGTCGAGAAGATGATCCATTACCCAGAAGTGATTGATCAACTTTACCAAAGCACCAATTACCGCCTGAATTGGGAAAATGACAGTGATGTCGATCGATTAGTGTTCCAGATGAATTTGGTGGCACTAGCAGACGTAACTCAAGAGTTTGACGATCAGCTTCGTCGTATCGAACAAGTTAGAGCACAAGGTGATAAGCTTGACTTTGATCTTGTGATGACGGACTCATTGCTCATGTATCTTAGTTACCTTGAGCAAGTGCCTGAAGAAGGCATCAATTGGTTGTTCGCAAACAAAGACCACATCAAGCTTCCTGCTCCGAGCATTGAAACCCTTTCTCTGTTGAGTAATGAAATCACTGTCGGAAAGATGGGCCAATTTCTTGATGGTCTTCGTTCCCCCCTACAAATGGATGAGTCGTTTAACACGGCATTTGCGTCCTTGTCGACGTACGCCAAATTTGAGTTCCCTTTGTATCAACAAGATCAACGCTTGGCGAAAGTGGGTGACGACTTGTTTGATAAAGCAAGTTTGATTGCACGAATGCAAATTGTCGGTGTTGACGTAGGACATTTGGAGACAGAAACAACACTTTACGATGAAAATCTAGAGCTTGCAGTCAAAGAGTTTCAGCGTATTCATGGCCTAAAACAAGACGGTGTGATTGGTCCAAACACGCTTCGTTGGATTAATTTTTCGCCACAACAACGTTTACATTCATTAGCGTTAAATGCTGAGCGCTCTCGTATTTGGGCAAAAGAGCGTGACAATGTCGTATTTGTTAATGTGCCTGGGTATGAGGTCACTTATTGGCATGATGGCCAAGCTCTGTTTGAATCGAAGGTAGTGGTTGGGCGAGCGTCACGTAAGACACCAATCATGACGGGGACGTTAGATTCCGTCATTCTTAATCCTACATGGAACGTGCCTTGGAAAATCATGGTGAAAGACATCATTCCTAAGGTGAAGCGTAATCCAATGTACCTGATGGAACACAACATTCAGATTATTCGCTCTTGGACATCGCGTGAGATCATCGACCCTACGACGATCAACTGGGCAACCGTAAATCCAAGAACGTTCCCTTACCGCATGCGACAGTCTTCTGGTGCGCACAACGCATTGGGTCTGTACAAATTCAACATGCCTAATCCACAAGCGATTTACTTGCACGATACGCCAAGTAAAAACTTGTTCCAGCAAGATCGACGGGCTTATAGTTCAGGTTGTGTGAGAGTAGAGAATGCCGATCAATTAGCAGAATTGCTGTTCAAAACTCAAGGCTTAGAAGAGCGGTTAGCTAAGAAGCGTCAAAGCTCACGTCGTTCAAATAACTCCGTACCATTGAGTGAACGCATTCAAGTGCATATCATTTATCAAACGGCATGGTTAGAAGAGGGTGTGCTTTACTATCGTGATGACATTTATCAATACGATCATCAAGGGTGAGATTCGTTCTCAATTTAAAAAAATTTACAATTCATAAAATCTGTTTGCTGTTCAATAAGTAAACAAGAATTCCAGCCTAAATGTGACAAGCCGGACCAATTTATGCATTTGACGCGCTAAATTGGTTTCGGTAATGTCCGCTGCTTGTACAGTAAATGAGCAGTATCTTTTAAATGGTAAGTCGTAATTTTTCCCGTCGTGATTTTCTTAAAATGACCGCTGGTGGTGTGGTTGTCGCATCTGCAATGCCAAGTATCTCTTGGGCTGCGTTGCCTGATGAACCACGAGTACTCGCAATGAACAACTTAAACACAGGTGAGTTGCTAGAGTCCTGCTACTTCGATGGTAAAGGTTATGTGGATGAAGAGTTGAAACGCTTGGATCAGTTCTGTCGCGATCATCGCCGTAACGAAGTGCACCCAATGGATCGACGCTTGTTCGACCAAATCAGCCAAATTCAAAAGTTAATTGGGACTGAGTCAGAAGTCATTGTGATTTCCGGCTATCGCTCTCCGGTAACCAATGCATCTTTACGTAATGGCTCTTCAGGTGTAGCGAAGAAAAGCATGCACATGGAAGGAAAGGCCATTGATTTCCGTTTAGATGGCGTGAAGCTCTCTACCGTGCGTGAAGCCGCGCTTAGCTTAAAAGCGGGTGGGGTTGGTTATTATCCACGCAGTAACTTTGTTCATATCGATACCGGAGCAGTACGTTCTTGGTAACACCTTATTGATACTCTATTTTTTGTGATAAATCGCCGTGAACAACCCGTCCCACAAAGCTTGAAGTCGCTTAGGGTTAGTGTCATAGTTGCGGCAGTTTTCATGCAAATTTATTCGGTATAGGTTATCTATGGCTCTGAAATACCAAGTTGTTCCAGTAACATCTTTCTCTCAAAACTGTTCTATCGTCTGGTGTGACGAAACCATGAAGGGCATTGTGGTTGATCCAGGTGGTGATGAAAAGCAACTCGCAATGCTGATCAAAGAACTGGGTGTTGAAGTAGTAAACCTAGTGCTAACACACGGCCACTTGGACCACGTTGGTGGTACAGAGCCACTGTCTGCACTGTTAGGTGGTACTGAGATTGTTGGCCCTCACAAGGCAGATAACTTCTGGTTGCAAGGTTTAGAAGGCCAAAGCCAAATGTTTGGTTTCCCATTGACTGAAGCATTTGAACCGCATCAGTGGCTAAATGAAGGTGACAAGGTCACTTTTGGTAATCAAACTCTAAACGTGATTCACACTCCGGGCCATACACCGGGTCACGTTGTGCTTTACAGCGAAGACGCGCGTTTGGCGTTTGTCGGCGACGTTCTGTTTAACGGTAGCGTTGGTCGTACAGATTTCCCACAAGGTGATTTCAACACGCTGATTAGCTCGATCAAAGAGAAGCTATGGCCTCTTGGCAACGACGTTACTTTCGTCCCGGGTCATGGACCTCAATCGACTTTTGGTCATGAGCGTAAAACTAACCCGTTTGTCGCTGATGAGATGCCGCTATACTAGAGCATGCAGATTTAGCTCTCGTAAATTATGCATCTGGCTCGGCTGCCGCTAGGTACCGTCGAGCCAACCCTACAAACTCTTCCGCCTCTCTATCCAAATCACTGGTCGAAATAAACACATCATAGCCATAGAACTTCCTTTGATATCTCATTCTATTTGCTAGCATGGCTTGTAGGCCGTCGAATTGCATTCCGTCCTCATTGATGTAGGGAGCAGGGTCGAGCACCATGTCTTCGAACTTTGTCTCGCAGTTATTTTGTCTCGCTCCCAAATAGAGCAGTGCGCGTTGGCCCAATAAAATTTCAGTTGCGATACGTGGACATATCGCGTTGAGGTAGGGCGAGTAATGCTTGAGGCGTATGCCTATCCAAGGTAGTGGTTGATGCCACCCTTCTTGCTCATAAGTACACACACCAATGGAGTCGATATTCTTCCAACGGACGACCCATCCGCCTTTGAAAAGGTGCTGCTGAAAATGCGAAGCGGTCAAGGTATAAGATACTTGGCTCTTTTTAATCATCATGATTGCAAAGCCGATGATGATGGCCATCAGCACCACAGAGAGCATCGCTTGCTTCCAGCCAGGTGCAATTAGAACCAGAAACAAGGTAATCAGCACCACAAGGAGCATGATCAGTTTGTTCACTGGGGAGTTGGATTTGAAATGTGAGTTAGTCAGATGCAGCGTTTCCATGCTTTTAACCTCAATGAATAATGAGTCTGAGGTCTCTGATATTGATTACTCAACTTGTTGCTCATTAAGTGCAAAGAACCTCTGTTTTTATACCCAGTATTCAATAAATCCGTTCACAATTTATCTGATTAAATAGTAGACGTTCTATGCAGTGAGCGCATTTTTCATCGCGTTTCGCCGCTAAAACCTACAAATCGCTTGTGAATTTTGGTATAAAACGCGCTTCAAATTTTCATCCCTGCTGAGATGCAGTGAACTGGAGAAATATTCGATGAGACTTGCTCATAAGCGTAAGGTGCAGATGAAACTGCAAAAACGCATTAAAGCGACAGTAGCAAAAGTAGCTGCTGCACCTAAAGCGGCTAAGCCTGCTGTTGAAAAAGCAGCAGCACCTTCTGTTGCTGAGAAAGTTGTAGCTGAAAAGAAAGTAGCTGCAGCAAAAACGGTTGAGGTTGCACTTACTCCTAAGCAGCAACAAGTACTAGACATCGTTGTAGCAAATGCTGAAGGTATTAACCCTAAAGGTATTGGTCAAGCTGCAGGTCAAGAAGACACTAAAGCGGCATCATGGGCTACTGGCGCACTGAAGAAGCTTCTTGAAGAAAACCTAGTTCAAAAAGAGCAGTTAGCAGGTAACAAAGTTATCTATAAAGCAGTTTAATTACCGCTGTAATTCTGTTTTCTAATTAAATGCCTCGACATTGGTCGGGGTATTTTTTTACCTGCGATACGCTTAATAGAGTTTCTAATTGAGAATTCTAAAGATATAAAGCCGTCATTTGTCACATTTTTTTAAATACTGTGTAAATTCTTCTGCAGTCAGATACTTAAGTAGTTCCTTATTCTTATAATCCAGAATGCTAGCTTAACTATCTGATTAATAGACTTTATAAAATTTAGCCATCATAAAGACTACGTATAACTACGTAATACTAATGGCTAAAGCCCGTTTCAAAGCACAAATTTGTGCGTGTTCATGCCCATTTCTTACTTCCATGTAATGTCCCATCTTCTATAGCGAATCCTTATGTAATGGATGACAACAATAACCTTGGTGACAAAGGACGTGAACGATGAGTCTTATCCAAAAATCTCTGAAACGAGTGCTCAAAGCGACAGCGATGGTTGCTGCTATGGCATTTTTAACTACTTCTGCTCATGCTGCTGACGACAAAGTTTATCGCTTAAAACTGGCGGAGACATGGGGGCCGAACTTCCCAATCTTTGGTGATGCGACTAAAAACATGGCGAAAATGGCAGAAGAAATGTCAAACGGGCGTTTGCAAATCCGTATTGACTCTGCGAACAAACATAAAGCACCACTTGGTGTGTTTGATATGGTGAAATCCGGTCAATACGACATGGGTCACTCGGCGTCCTATTACTGGAAAGGCAAAGTACCAAACACCCTTTACTTTACCTCTATGCCTTTCGGTATGTTGCCAACAGAACAATATGCATGGTTCTACTACGGTGGCGGTATGGAGTTGATGGAAAAAGTTTACTCCCCCCACAACCTATTATCTTTCCCTGGTGGTAACACGGATACCCAAATGGGTGGCTGGTTTCAGAAAGAAATCAAATCAGTCGATGACCTACAAGGTCTGAAAATGCGTATCCCGGGCTTTGCTGGTGAAATTCTTGCAGAACTGGGGGCGAAGCCTACCAATATCGCACCGGGTGAGCTGTACACTTCTCTTGAGCGCCGTACTATCGATGCATTGGAGTGGGTAGGTCCTTCTCTTGATTTACGTATGGGCTTCCACAAAATTGCGCCTTACTACTACACAGGTTGGCATGAGCCGGGCACTGAGCTGCAGTTCCTAGTGAACAAGCGTACTTGGGAACGTCTACCAGATGATTTGAAAGCGATCCTTCAAGTTGCGATGAAAGCCGCCGCGTACGACATGTACACTCAGTCTAAGCACGAGAGTGGTAAGAACTGGGCATCAATTCAATCAGAATACCCTGATGTTCAAGTCAAAGACTTTCCGCCGGAAGTTATCTCTGCGCTACGTGAAGCGAACGAACGTCTTCTAAAACAACATGCGGAAAAAGATGCATTGGCAAAAGAGATTCAAGAATCTCAAGCGAGCTATATTGAGCAAGTGCGTCCTTGGTCTGACATTTCTCACCGAGCTTACTTAAACAGCCAAGCTCAACAGTAACTTCAATATGCTGGCTGAATCTATTGGTTCTAGCCAGCTAGCGAAGCCCAAGAAAAACTTCTCTTAGAGAAGATCATAACAAGTGCTCCGCGAGCCAGCGGAGCCAATTCACACGTTCCATGGAGTTCGGAATGAGAAGCCTTATTTATATTGAGCGAATCTTTAACCGCTTCGGTGATTTTCTGGGGTGGTTATCCAGCATCCTATTTATATTGTTATTAGCGAACGTGGTGTACGACGTTGTCATGCGTTACGTGTTTAATGATGTCTCTATTGCCTTTCAAGAAATGGAATGGCACCTCTTTTCTGCGGTATTTTTACTCGGTGTTCCTTACGCGATTAAATCCGGTGGTCACGTTCGAGTGGATATTTTCTATGAGCGTTTATCTTATAAAGCTCAATCCGTTATCGATCTCTTAGGCACACTCTTTTTCTTATTTCCTTTCTGTCTATTGGTGGCTTGGTACGGCATCGACTTTGCCAAAGAAAGTTATGCCTTGGGTGAAACATCGGGTGATCCTGGTGGCTTACCATATCGTTGGATTATCAAAGCAATGATCCCACTTTCTTTCTTGTTCATGGCAATCAGTGGTATGGGATTGCTGCTGCACTCCATCAACAAAATTGTTAACCCTCATCTTATCTATGTCGGTAATAACGGTAAGTCGTAAAAGGAATTCAGTATGATCGGTATAGTGATGTTTTTTGTCGCCTTGTTTGCGCTACTGCTCGGTTTTCCTGTTGCTTTTACTTTTGGCGGGATCGCATTAATTTTTGGCGTTTGGGCAGAAGGGATCGAGATGTTCGCCTTCATGCCATATCGCATTCAATCCATCATGGAAAACACGGTATTGATGGCTGTACCTCTCTTTGTCTTTATGGGGTTGGTATTACAAAAGACACGGTTAGCAGAGCAGTTGTTGGAATCCATGGGACGTCTATTTGGTGGCGTTCGTGGTGGTATTGCGATTTCTACCGTGCTAGTGGGGGCGTTATTGGCGGCATCGACTGGTGTGGTTGGAGCGTCTGTCGTCGCGATGGGTTTGATCTCTCTTCCCGTCATGCTCAAGTATAACTACGATAAAGGGTTAGCTTGCGGCACTATTTGCGCGTCGGGGACACTCGGCCAAATTATCCCACCTTCGATTGTATTAATTTTATTGGGCGATGTACTTGGTGTCCCAGTTGGCGATTTGTTCCAAGCTGCGGTGTGGCCGGGTATTGTGCTGGTGGGTGCTTATGTTATCTATATTCTGATTTACGCCAAACTTAACCCAGAAGCAGCCCGTCCTATTGATCGTGATGAATCGATCAGTCGCAAAGAGGAAGTGATCACCGCGCTGAAAGCTGTATTGCCGCCTTTAGCATTGATCATTGTGGTGCTGGGCTCTATTTTTGCGGGCATTGCGACGCCAACAGAATCTGCTGCACTCGGTGGTGCAGGTGCGATTGTGCTGTCACTGTTGTATAAACAGTTTAGCTGGTCGATGGTGTACGAAGCATCGAAAGAGACCGTCAAAGTAACCGCGATGGTATTTGCTATTTTGTTGGGTGCGACGGCGTTCTCTATGGCATTTACTTATACTGGTGGTGACTACTTGGTAGAAGAGTGGATGCTGCAAATTCCGGGAGAAAAGTGGGGCTTCTTGATCATCACCATGCTCGTGATTTTGATTCTCGGTTTCTTCATCGATTTCGTTGAGATTTGTTTCATTATTGTCCCAATCATTGCGCCTGTTGCTGAGCTCATGGGCATCAACATGACGTGGTTTGCGATTCTGATTGCTATGAACTTACAGACTTCATTCCTCACACCACCTTTTGGTTTTAGCTTGTTCTATCTGAAAGGGGTGGCGCCAGCAGGTGTGACAACACGAGATATTTATAAAGGGGTAATGCCGTTTATCGCGATTCAAATTGTTGTACTCGCCTCTCTGTTATTCTTCCCTGGTTTCTACGGCATGTCGTAATACGCATGCAGTGACATTAGCGTAGCAATGCAAAGGTGAAAGGCGAATTTGTGAGCTGAGAGTTTTTACCTTTTGAGACAAGTTGTTAAGCTGATTAGTCATTAAGCTAATCAGCGTTTCATTGGAGGAAAGGGATGCCTCTTAAAGCCAAACTTATCTTGCTGGCGTTGATCCCCGTGTTGTTGGTGTCCGCAAGCATCAGTTGGATTTCCATTTATCAAGCGAAGACGCTAGGTCAACGAGAGGTGGAAATCTTTCATCAAAGCTTGATTCAATCTAAAGAAGTCGCGTTGAAAGACACCGTTGATTTGGCTTTCGACGCGATTTCGCACATCTACAATGATCCCACCATAGAAGAGCATGCTGCCAAAGCACGAGTGAAAGCGATCCTCAATCGACTTCGCTACGGTTCCGATGGCTACTTCTTTGCCTACGATAAACACGGAACCAATTTAGTTCATCCTATTTTGCCCGATTTGGTTGGGCAGAACTTACTGCATATCCAAGATGAAAACGGCGACCACCTCATCGAAGCGTTGCTCTATCAGGCTCAGCTTGGAGGCGGCTTTCATCAATACCTTTGGCAGAAGCCTTCCACGGGGGAAGTCGTGCCTAAGTTGAGTTATGCCGCTTGGCTGGATAAGTGGGAGTGGATGATTGGCACAGGTTTGTATATAGAAGATGTCAGTCGCGAAGTGGCTAATATGCGCGCCGCTGTGAATCAAAATATCGAGACAACGTTTTTCACCGTGGTTGTCATTTTGGTGGTGACAGTCGCGGTCATCATTGTTCTAACTCTTGCAATCAACCTACATGAGCACAGGTTAGCCGATAAACATCTAAAAGAGCTCGCTCACAAGACGGTGATGTTCCAAGAGGACGAGAAGAAGCATTTAGCTAGAGAGTTGCATGATGGCATTAATCAGTTATTGGTTTCGAGTAAATGCCATTTAGATCTAATGGGGCATCGGATCGACGATGAAAAACTCAAATCACACCTCGATAAATCTCAGCGTTCGTTGATTACCGCAATCAATGAAGTTCGCCACATTTCCCATCAGTTGAGACCAAGTGCGTTGGATGACATTGGTCTTGAGGCGGCGCTATCAACCTTATTGCAAGATTTTCATTCGCATTCCGGTATTGATATCGACTGCCATTTTGATACCAACCATGTGAAGTTAAAATCCGAAGTAGCGACAACGTTGTATCGCGTTGCTCAAGAGTCGTTGAACAATATTGAGAAACACGCGAAGGCAAAAAAGGTCACGGTAATTTTGCAAAAAATGGGCAATATGCTGCAATTACTGATACGTGATGATGGTACGGGGTTCTTAGTTAACCAATCGGTTCATCGGCAAGGTATCGGATTGCGTAACATGCGTGAGCGGGTCGAATTCATTGGGGGTGAGTTTGAACTGATGAGTGAACCAAGGTTAGGGACAGAGATTACCGTTTTGTTAGATTTGGATGGATTAGTTTATGGATAAACCGATTAGTGTGGTGATTGTGGATGACCACCAAGTCGTGCTTGATGGTTTTATGGCACGCTTGGAGCTTGAGTCTGACATCAATGTTATCGGTACTGCGAGTAACGGGCTGGAAGCCATCGAAGTCGCTAAGTTACTTAACCCTGATGTCATCTTGATGGACATCAGTATGCCGATCATGAACGGTATCGAAGCCACGGGGGTGATTAAGGAGGAACGACCCGAGAGTAAAATCTTAATGCTTACCATGCATGACAATCGTGAATACATCATGAAGGTGATGCAAGCGGGTGCGGTCGGCTACATGCTTAAAGAAATCTCGGCAGAAAAAATGGTACAAGCGATAAAAACCGTCAACCAAGGTTCAACATATTTTTGCGAATCGGTTACTCAAACATTATTTACACAAGATGTTGTACCTGCGGCACAAAAGCCGAACCCACTCAGTCGCCGTGAAGAAGCGGTATTGAAACTGGTGGCTCAGGGCAATAGCAGCAAAAAAATTGCTACGCTTTTAGATATTAGCTATCGAACGGTTGAAACGCACCGCCACAACATTAAGCACAAGTTGGATCTGCACTCGACAGCGGAATTGGCCAAATACGCGTTTGAGACTGGTTTGACAGAGTGATTTCTGGGTAGGAGAAAGCGCTCATCACTGGACGAATGAGCGCTAACAAAGCATGTTATTCAGGTTTGGTGATGCTACCGATCTCTAGCATTGGTGCAACATCGATATCTTCCGCATTCATCATGGTAGAAATGCGCTGAACAGACGAAAGCAGCAAGCTTTGCTCCCATTCTTCCAGTTTTTGGAAGCGGCTGATGAAGTGCTCTTGAAGTGGCGTTGGCGCTTGTTTTAACGCTTCTTGTCCTTTTTCTGTTAGCACTGCATGCACTTTACGCTTGTCTTCCACACTACGGCGGCGTTCAACAAGCTGATTACGCTCTAAACGGTCTAAAATAGTGGTAGCGGTTGCCTGACTCATATTGGTGTGGCTAGACAGTTGCTTAATCGTGACATTGTCTAATTCACTAATGGCACGCATAAGAATCAGCTGTGGAGCCGTCAAACCAGACTCTTTGCTCAACTTTTTAGAATGTAAATCAATGGCGCGGATGATCTGACGAATCGAGACCAAGACTTCTTCGTACTTTTCCAATTTAGTAATCCAGTCATTAAGGGATCATGTAACGACGCGACACTAACTCAAAAGCGTTGCTAATAAAAGGGGTTAGTCAGGGATCGCGACACCATTTTTCAATTATTTGCCTTGGCTCTCCTTATTAAATTTATGGTTTTTTGCGGGTAAAAAAGGATGACCTAGAATTATTATAGTAAGAAATGTTTGTGGTCTAATTATTGCTGTGGTTGTTTTCGCTTTTTTTGGTGGATTTTTCTGATTGAAAAGTAAGTTATTGGATTTTTTATCAGCAAAAGATAGACAAAAACGCCTCAAATGGTAGGATCTTCCACTTTCATGGAAAATAAAATGTATCGTGTTCGAAAGGTTTTTTGGCGCTGCGTCGAAAAACTAGAATGCAAAAGAGAGGAACAATGACAAAAGGTATAGATAAGTACAGTATCGACAGTACCGACTATACGGTTGGTCAAGACAACGTGCAAAAATGGGGTTTTGACGTACATAATCCTGTTTTTGGTATCAGTGCGGGTTTCATTGCACTATTTCTTATTGCTGCATTAGTTCTTGATGCACATACCGCAAAAACAGCGTTAGATGGCATTAAGCTGAAAATCATCAGCTCATTTGACTGGCTGTTCATCCTTTCCGGTAACATCTTCGTTATCTTCTGTTTGGTATTGATTGTTTCACCAATGGGTAAGATTCGCCTTGGTGGTAAAGATGCCGTTGCCGATTACTCTTTCATATCATGGCTTTCTATGCTGTTCGCTGCAGGTATGGGTATCGGCTTGATGTTCTGGAGTGTTGCTGAGCCAGTGGCTTACTTCACCGGTTGGTATGAGACACCGTTGGGTGTTGAAGCGAATACACCAGAGGCGGCTAAGTTAGCACTAGGTGCGACCATGTTCCACTGGGGTCTACACCCTTGGGCAATTTACGGTGTGGTTGCGCTTTCACTCGCCTTCTTTACCTATAACAAAGGTTTGCCGCTATCAATGCGTTCGATCTTCTACCCGTTATTGGGTGATCGCGCTTGGGGTTGGGCTGGCCATATTGTTGATATCCTAGCGGTACTAGCAACTCTATTTGGTCTTGCGACGTCTTTGGGTTTAGGTGCACAACAAGCAGCAAGTGGTATTCACCACGTGTTCGGTGTTGAGCCTGGGCTTGGCTTGCAGATTGTTGTCATTACTGTTGTGACTTTACTCGCTGTTGTATCCGTTATTCGCGGTATTGACGGTGGTGTGAAAGTCATTAGTAACATCAACATGGTTATTGCCTTTTTACTTCTTATCCTTGTTGGTTTAATTGGTTGGGCTGTGAGCCTTGGTTCTATTCCGACGACATTTATGTCGTATGTAGAGAACCTAATTCCGCTGAGTAATCCGTTTGGTCGTACTGATGAAGCATGGTTCCAAGGCTGGACTGTATTCTACTGGGCTTGGTGGATTTCATGGTCACCATTTGTTGGTATGTTCATCGCGCGAGTTTCTCGCGGCCGTACAGTTCGTGAGTTCATCACGGCGGTACTGATTGTCCCTACAGCTGTGACGTTGATTTGGATGTCAGTATTCGGTGGTTTGGCTATCGACCAAGTGATCAACAATGTGGGTGAGCTAGGTGCAAACGGTCTAACTGACGTTTCATTAGCGATGTTCCAAATGTTTGATGTTCTGCCATTTGGTAACATCCTATCTATCATTGCGGTTGTTCTGGTATTGGTATTCTTTATTACCTCTTCAGACTCTGGTTCTTTGGTTATCGACAGCATTACCGCTGGTGGTAAAGTGGATGCGCCAGTTCTACAACGTGTATTCTGGGCATTTATGGAAGGTGCAATTGCGGTTGCACTACTGTGGATCGGTGGCTCAGAAGCGGTTCAAGCACTGCAAGCTGGTGCTATCTCAACTGCGCTTCCATTCACATTCGTATTGCTTGCCATGTGTGTCAGTTTATTGATGGGCATGAGAACAGAACGACAATAATTGATAAGATTTATAAATATCTCTTAGATATTAATGAGTTAAAAAGCCAGCGTAATGCTGGCTTTTTTTGTGCGATTTTTCTGACGCTTGCCAAAAAAATGGCGAATCAAATTCTTTATTTTACAACAGGTTATCGTATTAAATTTGTGAACAATCTTCGTGATTACTTTGTCAGAAATGTGTAAGATTCAGCCTCCTTAACTGTTCTCCCAACTTCTTATAATAATTATGAAATTATCATTAAAACAAAAGCTAATTGGCGCAAGCCTCTCTGCTGTTGTAGTGATGGCAACAGCATTAACTTGGTTGTCGGCTGGTCAATTGTTTGATCAGACGCGTTCAGGTGTCTATTCACGAGCACAAAGCCTAAGCAACGCAGCATCAGAAGGTATTTCTGACTGGGTTGCGATTCGCAAAGACATTGCGACGGCTTTCAACGATTACTCAACTGAGCAAGACGTTGTGCCTTTCCTACAACAAGCACGCAAAGCGGGGGGCTTTGACGATATCTTCCTAGGTACTCCGGAAGGTGGTATGTACCGTTCTCATCCAGAACGCAACCGTGCCGATTACGATCCTCGCACTCGCCCTTGGTACACTGAAGCGAAATCAGCGGGTAAGCAGATCATCACTGAAGCGTATCAAGATGCGATCACTAACGCGCTACTGGTGACCATTGCCGAACCGGTAATGAAGAACGGTAAGTTCATTGGTGTAGTGGGTGCTGACGTTCTGATTGATCAGTTGATCAATGACGTGATCAGCTTGGACGCGGGTGAAAATGCGCATGCAATGTTGATCGACATGAACGACGGTACTTTCCTTGCGCACCCGAACAAGAGCTTGACACTTAAGCCAATTACGGACCTTTCTAACCAATTTTCAAAAGATTCGATT
This sequence comes from Vibrio sp. ED002, assembly GCF_023277445.1. Classification (NCBI taxonomy): domain Bacteria; kingdom Pseudomonadati; phylum Pseudomonadota; class Gammaproteobacteria; order Vibrionales; family Vibrionaceae; genus Vibrio; species Vibrio sp. ED002. The sequence continues at coordinate 118,827 of NZ_CP080238.1, forward strand.
GAGCGTGCAGCCAATACAGGCTCGATTGAGACAACAACGATCAAAGGTCAAGAGAAGCTTTACTACTTCAGCAAAGTGCCAGGTACAAACTGGATGTTCGCGATTGAAATGGATCGTGCAACTGAAGAGGCGAGCCACGCACAATTACTACGCGAAATGCTGATTACAGCTGTTCTCATCACCATCGTAGTGATTGCAGCGGTGTCTTGGTTAGTTGGCTTCTTGTTCCGCGATCTTGGTCGTGTATCGCAGGCGCTTGAAGAGATTGCTTCTGGTGAAGGTGACTTAACACAACGTCTTGAGCCACGTAGCGATGATGAAGTTGGTAAACTTGCCGAAAACTTTAACCGTTTTGTGGGCAACATGCATACTATGGTGACCAAGCTTAGTCACGTTTCTGCATCGTTGTCAGAGCAAGCTCGTACGACCGCTCAGCAGGCTGAGGAGCGTAGCCAACGTATTTCTTACCAGCAAGACGAAATCAACATGGTTGCGACTGCGGTAAATGAAATGGCTGCGGCGACACAAGAGATTGCAGGCAATGCTGACAATACTGCATCAAGCTCAGAAGAAGCGGTGCAAGCGTGTGTTCATGGTTCAGGTCAAGTGACTCAAACTCAAGGCTCTATCCAGAACCTTGCACAAGAAGTCCAAGTGGCGACGAACGTGATTCAAGAGCTTGAGGCGCACGGTAATGCAATCAATACGATTCTTTCCACGATCCAAGGTATTGCAGAGCAAACTAACCTACTAGCACTAAACGCAGCTATCGAAGCGGCGCGCGCGGGTGAGCAAGGTCGTGGTTTTGCGGTGGTTGCTGATGAGGTTCGTGTTCTGAGTCAACGTACTCATGCGTCTACTCAAGAGATTCAAGAAACGATTGAGATGTTGCAAGGTACGACAGCAAAAGCTGTAGGTATTATGGATGACAGCCGTCGTCTTGCTGACACCAGCGTGGATGATGCGAACTCAGCAGCGGTGAGCCTCACTCAGATTCACACTGCAGTAGAACGCATTAGCGACATGGCAACACAAATTGCGTCTGCTGCTGAAGAGCAAGCGTCCGTAACAACAGAAATTACGCGCAACACAGAAGGCATCCGCGATGTCTCCAACGAGTTGTCAGTTGAAGCGCATCAGGCCGCAGAGCAAGCTGCGCACCTATCTGAACTTTCTCATGAGCTAGAACAAGAGATCAATCGCTTTAAACTGTAAGTGATTTGAGCATTAAAAAGGAGCCGATTGGCTCCTTTTTTGTTTATCAGCGGAAAGTATTCTCGATTCGCTATGACCTACAACCAAAGACTACTGATAGGTTGCTCTTCGCTGTAGTGATGGGCAATTTGGGCTTGAAGTAGTTCTGCTGTGGCGATTGCATCCGTTAACGCATGATGAGGTGTATAATCCGGCAGACCATAACGGCGACGAGATTGAGCTAAGCGCAATGACTTCGGCTTATTCCCTTTTAACTTGTTCCAAAGGCCGCCAGAGAGGCGCTGTTGAATGTCCTCTTCAATTTGCAGCGTATCCAATACAGGGAACTCGATGCCTTCCTTAATGCGCGCTCGCAGCGCTTGGTCGAGGAATTCGCGCTCAATACGACGATAGTGAACGACAACAATTTTGCCCGCTAAGCTTTCCAATAATGGTCCGAGGATCTCTCCTAAGTCGGGTGCGTCTATCAGCTCACTGTGTGTAATGCCGTGAATGATGACTGATTCTTCATCGAGCTTTTCTTGCGGTCTTACTTTCCAGTGCTTTGCTTGGCGAAGGAAAATACGATTAAGATTAAACGGCACCAAACCAATGGTGATAATTCCGTTCTTTTGCGGATTCAACCCAGTAGTCTCAAAGTCCAAGGCGACAAACTCTACCTCCGATAATGGTGTTTCTGGCGCAGGCAGTGCGGTGCTGTAGAAAGCGACCAGACGTTCATCCTTCGCGTTTTCTAATTTGCTTTGAAACTTGGTTGGCCATTGGACAAAAGGTTTTTGAAACAGCTTCTTGATCATTCCGTGTCTCACTTAAACTTACTGCTGGCCTGATAACGGAACTTGAGGAAGTTCTGACCATTACTCAAGATTTGGAAAGCATCCTTAAGATTACGTCGCTCAAAATCCGATAAGTTCTCTGGTTCGATGTTGTTATCCGGCTCAATACCGAGTTCAACATCGATGGCTTGGTGACGGATGCGAACCATAGAGATGAACTCCATTGCGTCCTTCAAGTCCTGCGCACGTCCTTTTGGTAAGATGCCCGCGTCAATGATGTCATCCAAACGCTCAAAAGAGTTTTGAGCTCGAGAACCTACCGCCAAAGAGTGAACACGAATCAAATCTACCAATGGTGCAGTACCACGACGTTTTAAGTTGATCGAGTTTTTGTGTTGACCATCTTTTTCCATCACGAAGTCTTTGAAGAATCCAAGTGGAGGCGTTCGATTTAAGGCGTTGCGAGCCAAGCAAGCGAGGAAGCGGTTATTCTTACGCGCGCGACGAACGATAAAGCTGGTCAGTTGTTCTGCCCATTTTAAGCGGCCATAAACGCCATCTAAGTCAAAGAAAATAGACGCATTCAGTAGCGCTTTCGGGTTAGGGTCATCAATCCAGTCTGCAAAGCACTCTTCCCATTGTGAGCGAGTCATACGCCATTCAGGGTTGGTTGCCATAATGTCGCCGGTACAATACTTGTAACCACATACGTTCAAACCGTCACTGACATATTGCGCCAGCGCTTCAAAATACTTGCCGTGCTTGTCTTCTTTGTATGTATCATCAAGGATGATGGCATTGTCTTGGTCTGTGACCAACAATTGCTCATCTCGACCCATTGAGCCCAGTGCTAGGAAGCAATAGGGAATGGGTGGTGGGCCTAATTCTTCTTCTGCCATCTCAAGCAAGCGCTGTTTGAAGCTGCGCCCGATCACTGACATCGCACTGCCAACCATGTGAGAGTTTGCGTCTTCATTTACTAAACGTACAAAGCTGCTTTTCACTTCATCGGCAACGATCGCTAAATCTTCGATGGTTTGTTGCTGGAAAATACTGCTCACCAACAACAGAGAGTTTTGAGATTCATAACGAACGATATCGGTGGCTTCAATAATGCCAATTGGCATCTGGTCTTTCACGACAGGTAAATGATGCACGTTATAGCGCAGCATGGTTAGCATGGCTTCATACACATAGGCGTTGTGATCGAGGGAAATAACTTCTGTCGTCATCACCGTTGAAACGTCATCTTGAGGCGACAAACCTTCGGCCAAAACACGGGTACACAAATCGCGGTCAGTAATAATACCAACGACAGGCGATTGCGGGTCATCTTCATCAAGAACAAATTCAGGGTCGACAATCAACAACGAAGAGACATTGTCTTGCGCCATAAGCTGTGCGGCTTCTTGAATGGTTTGGCCTCGCTCAATGGTCGGCGCATCGCGCGTCAGCAGTGTTTTTACTTTCGATGTCGTCAGATCATTCGCGTCATTATTTTCAGACACGGCTTGGCGTAGTCTTGCACTGTTTTCAACTTCGACAAAGTCGGCAAACGAGTCAAAGTTATCGTAAAGCTCTTGGAAAATGTCTTGCGGAATGCAGTAGAGCAGGGAGTCTTCGATTGCCTTTACTGGAAAGCGAACTTTGTTGTTAGTAAGAAGGCCCATTTGACCGAAAAGATCACCTTCATCGAGGCGGTTGTAGAGCTCACCTTTGCGTCGATAGACTTCAACTACGCCACTTCTTACCATATATAGGTCGTCAATTTGATCTCCTAAATGGATGATAGGGGTGTCCTGACGGTAGTAAGAGATCTCGATGTTCTCTGTCACTTTGATGAGCGTTTCTTCCGGAAGCTCGTTGAATGGGGGATACTTGGCGAGAAAGTTATATATCTCGAGAAGTTCTGCTTCCATTAAGGTGCCTTTTGGTTTGCAAGTGATAGAGTAATCTTAACTTAGTTTTAAAGCAGAATCTTATCGGATCACTGTTTTTCGTGCGCAATGATAAGATTCAGACAAGTCGCACGGCAAATCGCCATCAATTCGGCTACGCTGTCATCAAGATGCCGAATTAAATCAATAAACTGTAGTCGAACTAGAGAGCATAAGTACTTTTGGATGACACTCATGGAAGGAAGTAAAATGGTAAGATTGTTATTAGCTGCACCTCTTGTAGCATTACCTATAATGAGCGTTGCCTCAGAGGCAGAACAAGCTGCAAAATTTGGGTATGAACACATTAACCTCGACCTCGGCGCGGGTACGACCAACGAAGAATGGTTAGATAACTCGAATGCCACCACCGTAGGATTGGGTGGTAACTATCTGCTGACCGATAACTGGTTGTTTAATGTGGATTACTCCGCACAGTTTTTCCACCCAGACGACTTCACTTTGCGCATTGACCGTTTAATGTTTGGTGGTGGATACCGTTATGGTATTAACGAAAAACTGGATGTGTATGGCGTTTATGGGCTCGGAGCCATAAAAGCTAAGGCAACCGATGATAAGAGTGACAATACGATTTCATCAGAAAGCGAGTTTATCCAGGGCGTGACGATTGGTGCTAACTACCTGTTCAGTGAAAAATTAATGGGTACGGCTGAAGTGCATTTAAATCGAAGTGATATCGTTGATGAGAACAACTACAAGATTGCTTTCAATTATCAGTGGCATGATGTGATTGGTACAGGTTTGTACTATCAGTTCCGAGATACGGATTATCAAAATCAGAGCTCTGATCATATTAACGAAGTGGGCATCAGCTTTAAGTTCGTTTATTAGAGCAATGGTTTAATTACATCATCGGCTTGTGACGGTGCTGTTTGAAATGAAACACACAAAAACAAAAAGGTCAGCATGTGCTGACCTTTTCTGATTGTGCTTTCTATTAGCTAAAGCGGAGTTATAGAACTGCCGCAATGCCTTTACATAGAGGACCCATGTTTGACTTCGTCATGCCTGCTACGCTGATACGACCAGAGCCAACAATGTAGATTGCAAACTCTTCCTTCAGGCGGTTTACCTGTTCTTTAGATAGACCAGAGAATGAGAACATACCGTTTTGGCGCTCGATGAAGCTGAAGTCAGCGTCTACACCTTCAGCTTTCAGAGTTGCAACGAATAGCTCACGCATCTCTTGGATACGGTCACGCATTTCTGCTACTTCAGCTTCCCATTCCGCACGCAATTCTGCATCGCCAAGGATATGCGTAACGACAGCACTGCCGTGCGCAGGTGGGTTAGAGTAGATAGAACGGATGATCGCTTTCACTTGCGAGAATGCGGTTGTTGCTACTTCTTCTGATTCAGCAACTAGAGTGAATGCACCTACACGCTCGTTGTATAGGCCGAAGTTCTTAGAGAAAGAGCTCGCTACTAGGATTTCTTTGTTGTACTTCGCGAAAATACGAAGACCTTCGGCATCTTCTTCGACACCTTTCGCAAAACCTTGGTATGCAAAGTCAAATAGAGGCAGTAGTTTCTTGTCTGCCACTAGCTTCGCCAGAGCTTCCCACTCTTCAGCCGTTGGATCGATACCAGTAGGGTTGTGGCAGCAGCCATGCAGAAGCACAACATCGCCTTCCGATGCAGCTTGAAGATCTGTCAGCATCGCATCAAAGTCTTTGTCTTTCGTTTCTGCGTTGTAGTAGCTGTATTGTGCCGTTTCGATACCAGCAGCTGTGAACACGCCGTTGTGGTTTGCCCAAGTTGGGTTGCTGATCCAGATCTTCACTTCGCCAAGCTGACGTTTAATAAACTCGCCGGCAACGCGCAGAGCGCCCGTACCACCAGGTGCTTGAGCTGTTTTAGCTCGCTTGCTCGCAACGATTTCTGCGTCTGCACCAAATAGCAGTTTTTGTACTGCCAGACCATATTCTGCTGTACCTTCGATTGTTAGGTAAGATTTGGTTTTTTCAGTTTCAATCAGTGCTGCTTCGGCTTTCTTTACGGTAGCAAGAACAGGGGTTTCACCTTGTTCGTTCTTGTAAATACCAACGCCTAGGTTGATTTTTTCAGCGCGAGTATCTTTTTTAAACTCTTCAGTAAGTCCAAGAATAGGGTCGGCCGGAGCGGCAACTACTTTTTCAAACATAATCTTCATCCATGTTAATCGAAGGGGTCTGCTGACATTTATACCTTTCAGCAATATTCGTTACAACAGTTAGTGAAAAGAAAACTTAAAAAAGTTTTGATTTGAAACAGAATTCTAACATAAGCAAAGATTTTGCTATGAAAACCCCTCTTAACTGTGGAGTTAAGAGGGGGATAATTCGCTAAGCGGCGAGATCTTGAGCATCTTGATATTGATGTGCGATATGCTGAAACTGTGTTTCTACAGCAAGGAAAGCGTCGACAACTTGCGGGTCAAAATGTTTTCCATTTCCTTTAAGAATGATTGATTTTGCCTTGTCATGACTGAACGCTGGCTTGTATACACGCTTTGAAATAAGTGCATCATAAACATCTGCGAGTGCCATCAATCGGCCAGAGAGGGGAATGCTTTCACCCGAGAGTTGATTTGGATAACCACTTCCATCCCACTTTTCATGGTGTGTCAGCGCGATCTCTTTCGCAACTCGCAAAAATGAGCTACTTCCTAGCTGTTTTTCTGCGATTGACAACGCTTCGGCACCAATTTCAGCATGACCCTTCATGATCTCAAATTCTTCGTCGGTCAATTTACCCGGTTTGAGTAACACATTATCAGGCACGCCGACTTTACCCACATCGTGAAGCGGGGCAGATTTATACAACAGTTCAATGTAATTGGGAGTCAGCAACATGCGATGTTGTTCAAACTGACTTAAGTGTTCTGCCAGCACTTTGACGTATTCCTGCGTTCGCATGATATGCGCACCAGTTTCGTTATCGCGAGACTCTGCCAAGGCGGACAGGCTGACAATGGCAACATCACGCGTCGTTTTCACCTCGTCTTGCGAAACTTGCAAGCTGTCTAGCATTTGGTTGGTGAGGCAGGCCATTGAGCCTAGCTCATCATGTTGGAAGACCGGGAGGCGTTGAGCCACCTTACCTTGAGTGACTTCCAATAATGCTTGTTCTTGGCTAAACAAAATCTTCTGCATCAAGCGAGTCCATAACACCATGATGGCAATAACGTATCCCCCTACAACCAACGCGATATACACCAGTTCCTTGATAAAACTGATCTTGCCTAAACCATTGCTGATTTGTTCGGGGTTTTGCTCTAACCAATAAATGTCTTTTACTGCGACCATGGTTAAGATTGCGGTGAGAGTGATCAGTAACGCAATCATCATCCCGATCATCTGTTTGACCATAGATTGGCGTTGCCCTGAGAGGACAAAATCGAATTGGTTTTGCTGGCGCAAGTCATTAAATTGAGCCAATTTGCTTTGTAGTTGAAGGATAGAGCCTGTCAGGAAGCCAAACAATCCCATGCCAAATAGGACCTTTACATTGCTATCGAAAGTAAAGTCATACTGGAGGTTGTAATAAGCCGCGAAAGGGATGCTAACCGCAGTAAATAAAATCGTATCCAGCTTCGTTTGGCGGTTTTGTGCAATTAACGGGTGTGTTGCGAGAATAAAGTGACGCACTAAATAGATGAAGGTAAACACCACGGCGCAGTGCAAAATGACTTCGTAAACGCTGAGCGTACTGAGCATGGGGCAGACGCGTCCGCCATAGGTGCCAAAAAAGAATGCAGCGGCCAAATAAAGTTGCAATGTTAGCGGTGCGTTGTAGTTAGTATTCGCCATGATTAACCTTTCTAAGATCATCCTCAACATCATTGTCTTCGCTCTTGGTTGCGCTTCTAGAGAGGAATTTGGTTATGTTATCGATGCTGTTGATTGATCTGTCACTTGTAAAATCAAAGACCTGCGATTCTAGCGATAGATTTCATTAAGCGCTATAAGGACAGAGAAAGGGAAACGGGGTGCATCTTTAACTTGAAAGTAAAACCGCAATTAGACGCTGCCTAAAAGGGACTTCATTGATCTGAACAGGCCAGCGGAGAGATGATTGCATGAACATCGATATTTCTAGGTTTTATAAGGTCTGATGATGTATTTACATAATTTATTTAAAGTTGCGTTCTAATTATCTTTCTCTATGTATTTGTTCTTCCTGTGTTGCGTTTACCTCGAAAAATCCGAAAGGTTAAAAGTGCCTTTAGGAGACATTTCTTTCCTCAAAAGCTCTTTGTTGATGACGAAGTTTCGGTAGAAAACAAAAATCGGAGCCAGTGCTCCGATTTTTATGTGCGCAATCTAAGTCGACTTAAGGCATGTACATGTCATTGAGCTTTGACACTTCTTTGTGCTTTCTACGTTTGATGAAGTAGTTAGAAACCACACCGAAGATCAAGACCAGACCACAGAAGCCGTACACTTGCATGATAGTCGGATCGCTTGAGACAAAACCGAAGTCTGAAAACATCACGTAAGCGCCCAATACCATGTAGATGATGACCGCTGATGCTTCAAATCGGAATGACCATGGCGTCACATCGATATTCTCATTCACTGGCATTACGTAGTTTGTATCACGCGGCATGAAGTGACCAATCGCAAACATCAGAGCAGTACACACGACGAATAGAATCGCTAATTGGTGTAGGAAGTGGATTGGTGTACCAAAGACCAACTGCATTGCAGCGTAAGAGCTAACAAACACGACCAAAGCAACTTTAGCGGCAATAGCAGGAACGCGTTTTGAAATGTAGCCCACAAACACGATAGTGAAGATAGGCACACTAAAGAAGCCCGCAACCATTTGTAGGTATTGGAACAAGCCTTCCGGTGCGTACATGATGAAAGGGGCAATACAGACCGAAATGATCGCAATGATAACGCCGAAGATACGACCTTTACCGACCAACTCTTCATCCGATTTGTCTTTGCCAAATAGTGGTTTGTAAACGTTCAACGCAAACAAGGTGGTTGAGCTGTTCAATACGCCGTTAAAGGTACTTAGGATAGCGCCGAACATGACCGCAACGAAGAAACCAACAAGCGGCTTAGGTAATACTTCGTTCACCAAGCGTGTGTACATCGTATCTGGGTTGCCCGCATCTGCGCCAAACATATGGAACGCAATGATGCCCGGAATGATTAGGAAAAGTGGAGAGATAACTTTAATTGCACCCGCCAGAATCACGCCTTTCTGACCTTCTTTGAGGTTTTTCGCGCCAAGTGCACGTTGGATAATAGATTGGTCAGTACCCCAGTAGTACAAGTTCACCAACAATAGACCTGTGAATAGGGTAGAGAACGGCAGTGGATCGGTCTCTTTACCGACGGATTGCAGCTTTTCCGGTGCGGCGGTCAGCAATACGTCTAAACCTTCCGTAAAGTTACCGCCGCCTAATGCCATCAGACCAAATACAGGGATCATCAAACCGCCGGTGATCAAGCCAACGCCGTTGATCGTGTCTGCAATTACCACGGCTTTTAGACCGCCGTAAATCGCGTAGAAGAAACCCAACAAACCAATAGTGGCGGAAATCAGGGCGATAGAGCTGAACTCTGAAATGCCCAGCAAAGCTTGCACATCAAAGATTTCGCCCAGTACCACAGCGCCAGCGTAAAGAGTGGTAGGTAGAATGTTGATGACGTATTGGCACAAGAACAACAGGGTAACGAACTTCTTCACCGACATGTCGTAACGGCTTTCTAAGAAGTCTGGAATAGTGGTGATGCCTTGCTTGAGGTAGCGAGGAACAAGCAGCAGCGCAATGATAACCAGTGTAACGCCAGAGGCCACTTCCCAGCCCATCACACTCATGTTGTGGGTGTAGGATTGTGCACTCATGCCAACAAAGCTGGTGGCACTCAGGTTGGTCAGAATCAAGGAGCTGGCAATCAGACCGCCTGTTAAGCTTCGTCCACCAAGGAAGAAGCCGTCTTGAGAGGTGTTTTTATCGTTTTTAACTTTGCTGTAAGTAAACACCACAACAAAGCCTGTAAACAGCAAGAACGAAAGTAATACTGTAATAGACATTTTGTTTCCTTAACAAGTTAAGCAATTAAGTTTTGCTTGTTAGTTGTAGGGTGTCCCTCTAGCGCGTATAGGAGTGTTTTATCAGGAACAACGCGAAGTTGAAACCCGGTCGCTAGAGGGCACAGGTAGAGGTTTAAATTTTCTTAAGATGAACAATGAGCGCCGATTCTGGATCGAGAATCGGAAGCGTCACCCCAATTTCCTTTAAGTTATCGCCACTTAGTGTCAGGGTTTTGTCTAGCCATTGCGGACGTTGTTTCATCAACTGGAAACTGGTTTTTGGCATTTCAACAATCTTGACTTCGTAACGGGCGTTTTCATCCACACCGCTAACGCGAAGTGGAGATGGCAGCGCATGATTTGGCATTGCCAACTGACACACCGTAATCAGCATTTCTTGTCCGTTCTCAACGCCATAGATGTTCTGGTTTTGATCGGCAGGATCGATGCGGAAAGTACGTCCAGAATGAAGCAAATCGCGATACTGTTTGTGCAGTTGAATGTAATGAGCAAACGCTTGTTTTTCTTCCGCGCTTTCTTTTACTGGATCGAGCTCCACACCCATGTGACCACTTAACGCCGTCACGCCACGCATGTTGATCGCATGGCGACGATTGGTTGAGTGACACTCTGCAGGACCAATGTGAGCGCCCATGACTTCAGGTGGGAAGAAGTAGCTCATACCACGTTGAATCGCTTGACGTTCCAGCGCATCGTTACAATCAGAAGCCCAGAAACGGTGAGTGCGTTTAAGGATTTCAACATCAATACGACCACCACCCGATGAACAAGACTCAATTTCAACCGCAGGGTGTGCTGCTTGAAGCTCGTCTAGCAAGCGGTAAAGCGCTTTCGTTTGACCATGCACAGCAGGTTTACCTTGATGCCCAGGTTGAACCAATTCACGGTTCATGTCCCATTTCAGGTAGCCGATGTTGTAACGAGTCAGTAAGTCATTCAAACGCTCAAACAGGTAGTTGAAGCAATCTTGGTTTTGCAAATCCAACACGTATTGCCAGCGGCCTGAAGGTTGGTGGTAGCCTTGCAGACTTAATACCCAATCTGGGTGCTGGCGATAGAGATTTGAGTCTTGGCTGAGCATCTCTGGCTCTACCCAAAGACCAAACTCCATGCCTTTGTTGTTTACGTGCTCGATGACAGGCTCAAGACCATTCGGGTACTTCGTTTCATCCAAGTACCAGTCACCAAGCGCTGCGCGTTCGCCATCACGACCAATGAACCAACCATCGTCAATGATGAAGCGCTCGACACCCATCTCAGCAGCTTCGGTTGCCATCTGCATGATGTATTCAGGTTTGTGCTCGAAGTAGATGCCTTCCCATGTGTTTAAGTGAACAGGGCGAGGTTTGTTGTTTGGAAATTGAATAATATTGGCACGAACAAATTCGTGGAATCGCTCTGATATTCCATTCAAACCCGAGTTACTGTATGTCGCATAAAGCCATGGTGATTGGTAGGCTTCACCGCTTTGTAGACGCTTTTCACCAGACAGTAGCAGTTCACCAGCTTGAACAAAGCGACGACCGTCACTGCGAACATCGGCACGAAGTTGGTGGTTACCACTCCAACCAAGATGGAAGCCCCAAACTTGCCCCAATTGCTCACTAAAGCCATTAGTGCCCGCGAACAAACCTGGGAAGTTTTCGTGAGAGGTGCGACCGCGACGGTTTTCTTGCATAAAGCCACCATGCTCAAAGCTCAAACGCTGAGTTTGAAACTCATGACACCAACGCCCGTGGAACGTCATCAGCTCGTTTGCATGGTTAGGAAGTGGCAGGGTAGAGGAGAGCTTACCCAAGCAATACTCACCGGCTGTCGTGTTTTTTACTGTGATGCGTTTTTGTACCACGTCACTGTTAAAGTCCAGTTGTAGCTCAATCAATAATTCAAGACCCGCAATGTCATCTTGCAGAGTAAATGTCGCGCTGTTGTCATAGTGCTCTATCGATGTGGTTGTGAACACGGGAGCCCAGTCTTCGCCATTGCGATGCCCTTCAATCCCAGGCGCATTAAAGTGACCGCTGCCCAACTCAGGACAAAGTGATAAGGGTACGTCAACATCAAGGCGAGCCTGCGAGATAGGACGCTCGGTTGAGAGCATTAAATCGGGATCGATCTGAGCGATCTTTGCGCCCCAATGAAGGATTTCAGGAACACGATCCACTTTAATGATCATGCTGTGATTCTTGGATTTTAAGTGAACAATTTTTTGCATTCTGTTTCTCTGTTTTCGCAAACATTTAATCTGCAAATAATCATGCGCTTGTTTGGTTTTATTTCGATTGAATAGCCGTTTAAATGTGACTTTGAACAGGTTTTAGAACGTGGTTTTGTGTGCTAGATCTGCTGTTTTCGGGAACATTTTTTCATGTTTTTTACGACATTGTTCACGAGAACATTCGAATGAATTTGGTAGAGTGAACAGTAAATCAGAATAGGAGAACGCAGTGGCAGTTACGTTTAAAGATGTTGCACGGTTAGCTGGAGTATCGACGCAAACCGTGTCGCGCGTAACCAACGGCGCGGATAACGTCGCAGAAGAAACACGAAAGCGAGTCAACGACGCAATCAAAAAGCTTGGCTATGTGCCGAACAAAGGGGCACAAATGTTGAGCCGAGCGAAGTCGCGGATCATCGGTATTGTTTCTTTGGATATCTCACTGCACGGTGTGGCTCTTATTGCTAATGGTGTTCGCAACCAAGCGCATGAGATGGATTATGCGACGGCGCTGGCAGTGTTAGGTGACAACTCCATTGAAGAGTTCCGTAGTGCAATCCGAGAACTCATTGCCCAGCAAGTTGATGCCATTATCATCAACGCCCCGGTGACCAGAGAGATGGCAGAGAACCTAGTGGAGCAGTTCAGTCAGCTCACGCTGGTTTTTATTGATGTTCCCGAGGGGACGCCCGTCAATTCTCTCAGTTGTGACCATAAAGCTGGGGCAAATTTAGCGATCTCTCATTTGATCGAACATAAGCGCGAATCCTTCTTGTGTATTTCTGGCCCCAAGGCATCTACGGCTTCTCAGATTCGTTACCAAGAATGGCAATCACAGATTCAGCAACATGAATTGGTGCAAGCGGCATACTATGAGGGAGATTGGCAAGCAGCCAGTGGCTACAACGCTATTAAAGACGCCGTGTTAAAAGGTGTGCCTTTTGATGCTGTATTGGTGGCGAATGATCAGATGGCGCTTGGCGTGTTATGCGCGCTTTCGGAGGCGGGTATTAATGTACCTAAAACCGTCTCTGTGGTTGGGTTCGATGGCATTCAAGACAGCCAGTTTTTCTCACCCCCTCTGACAACGATTAAGCAAGATTTCAATGAACTTGGACGTAGGGCGGTCAAGTTAGTACTTAGTCAGATGGAAAAAGGGCAAGGCGTTGTGTCAGAAGTATTGCCAATCAGCTTGGTTGAACGACAAAGCACATCAGCAAAGGCGGACACGCTTTATGACAAGCAAGAAATACTGACGCACTTAGAGAACATACGTCGTCTATTACCTTAGTTGAACTGTTAATGAATTTTGCCGTGGTTACAAAAATGTATGGTCCGCCCCGTTATTGCAACTACAATTTAGTAATAACGGAGTTGGTTTGCGCTAATGTATTCGGAGTCCACGTTGGGAACATTAACTTCCCGCTCCACGATGATATCCGCGCCAGATTATCCTTAAAAGCCCCAAAGCAACTAGGTGCTATTTTTTGTATCAGGTTACTAATCTGGCCGTTCGACCGTTTTTGTCATCACGTTCATTGGCGTTGCAAACTTGGTTATGGCTATACAGCCTTAAAAGCTTGGCGGTGGTACAACACCGCCCAAGCTATTCTTGCTAGCTTATTGGCAAGTGCGACTACCACTACATTAAACGGCTTTGTTGCTCGTAAATTGACTAACCAACCTCCAAACACTTTTCCTGTTGTTTCTATCCTAGATAGCACTGGATCTCGCTCCATGTATAAATAGAGCGCGAAGGTGTTTGTTCCCTCGTTTACTCATGCCTAATAACTTTGATTTGCCACCCGTTGAATACTGCCTTGGAACGAGTCCTAGCCATGCAGCCATCTCGCGACCTCCACCAAAGTTTGAAGGAGAACTGATATTGGCCACACACAACGTTGCTGTTAAATCACCAATACCAGGAATACTCTTCAAAAGTTCAGCATTTTCATTATTTTCAGTAATCGCTTTCAGTTTTCTATCTTGAGTAGATACTTGCTCATTTAGGTATTTATAGTGCTCATGAATCGAGAGCAACTCAGCGACCAGGCTCGGTGGTAACTTTATATCTTGCTCGGCCAACCACTGAAATAGCGCTTTCATCTTGGCATGGCCTTTAGGAAAACTCAGCCCAAACTCAAGTAGTATTGCTCCAATTCGGCTCATACAAGCCGTTCGTTCTTTGATATAACCATCCCTCACTCGATGGATAGCTGCGATTACCTGAGCTTCCTCTGACTTGGCAGAGACAAATCTCATGCTTGGTCGACTCGCTGCTTCTGCTATCGCAGCCGCATCAATAAAGTCGTTCTTATTACCTTTGACGTAAGGTTTTACATATTGAGGCGGGATAAGTCGAACTCGATGCCCATAGGCTTCACACTTTCTCGCAAGCCAGTGAGCACCACCACAGGCTTCAAAAGCGATGATGGTAGGTTCAAGTACAGATAAGAAACGGAGTAGTTGGCTTCGACTAAACTTACGGCGAATAACGTCTTTGCCAGTGTGATTGTTGCCAACCGCATGAAAGCAGTGCTTGCCTAAATCGATACCTAAGATGTGAATGGTAGACATATGGTTCACCTCGTTCTGAGAGCCTACTCTAAGCGTAGGGCTTGAGAGTGAGGCGGACCATATAATTAGCCCCGTCCATGCGGGGCTCTATCAGGAATCGCTAAGTTTACTTCTTCAGATTCATTTCTGATTCTACAGCGTTGGTTTCGATGTCTGGGTTAGAAGACAGTTTGCCTGTTGCCCAGTCATTCATGTGTTTTAGAATAGCTTTTAACGCATGTTTTTCAGTCGGCGCTTCTGATGTTTCAACTTCAATTTTTTGCTTAGGGTGAGAACCCGTTGCGTCTTCAGCCACGTGCAACCAATCTGGGTGCCAGTAATAAGGTTGACCTGATGGTGTGCTCCATGCATGAACACCGTTGGTTTCGCCTTTGTATTGGATGTCGTTTTCGTTGTACTTAGTCATTATTATCGTCTCTCATAGTCATGAGTTGAGGTGTGCATCACCATTACTCTATAAATGTAACAGATGTCATCGAAAATAATGTGACAACTATCTATTAATCTTGTTGATAAATAATCGATTCCGCTGCACAGCTCTCATTCAGGTCAGTTAACGTACTTTTTCTGATAGTAACCCTATTTAAATTAGGTGCTTAGCTCGGTTTACTGACCATTCAAATGCTTGATGATAGCCGCTTTAGCGTGTTCTTCAGTCGCCGTTTCACCAATCGGAACGTCTAAGTCTGCTTTTGGGTGGACTCCGAGTGCATCTTCTGCAATATGTAGCCAATCTGGATGCCAATAATATGGGTTACTTCCTTCTGGATGATCCCGGCTATGAACGCCTTGGTGTACACCTCGGTATGAGAGGTCATCCATCGTAAACATTTTCATCATTTCCTCCCGTGTTGATTTTCATGCCTTTGAAAGTATGGAACATAAATTCTCATTTCGTATAGCGAATTGGTATCACTAAGATTGATTAATTACGTTACGACTTTGATAGTGGTGATATCGGATTGCGGGCGTGAAGTATGCTAAGGTGCCTCGGTAGTGATGAATGAGGGAAACATGAACCGATACCGCCAACTCGCTGAATTGTTCAAAATTCAAATTCAGCAAAATACATGGAGAGCAGGGGAGAAGCTCCCTTCAGTGCGTGTCACCAGCCGTAATCACAATGTTAGTGCAGGGACGGTCTTACAGGCGTATCAACTGCTAGAGGCGCAAGGTTGGGTGAGCGCTAAACCTCAGTCTGGCTATTTTGTTACGGCGGAACTGGAACGTTTAGAACCGAATGACCTAGATAAGAGTCTCTATCGCACTTCGGTAAACGATGAGTTGTATGAGTTCCTTAAACACCAGTCTGCGCCAGAGAGTATTAAGCTTGGATCGGCATTTCCTGATCCGACGTTGTTTCCTCTGGATGCGCTTAACCGCAACCTAGCCAGTTCAGGCCGCAAAATGGGGCCAGAGACACTACTTGATAATCTTCCTCCAGGCAGTGAATCGTTACGCCGTTTAATTGCACAGCGTTATATTCAGCAGGGACTTGTGTTGAGTCATGACGATATTGTCATTACCTCTGGCGCGATGGAAGCGCTAAATTTGAGCCTTCAAGCAGTGACTCGACCTGGTGATACGGTTGTAATTGAAACTCCGACTTTCTATGGGGCTCTTCAAGCGATCGAGCGATTGGGCTTAAACGCGATAACAGTCCGTGTGGATGCTAAGGATGGTCATTCGCTTGAGCAAATAGAGGCTGTGTTTGCCAATCATGATGTGCGTGCTTGTTGGCTAATGACCAATTTCCATAATCCGACCGGAACTTCCCTTAATGACTTGCAAAAGCAAGGAATCGTTGAGTTGGCAAATCGTTACGATGTGTATGTAGTAGAGGATGATGTTTATTCAGAGTTGTATTTTTCAGAGACGAAACCTGCGCCTTTAAAATCGTTTGATACTCAGGAGCGAGTGCTGCATTGCGGTTCATTTTCGAAAAGCTTATGCCCTGGTTATCGGTTAGGTTGGGTAGTAAATAAACGCTTTAACGAGCCGATTCAAAAACTTCAACTCATGTCGACCTTGTCGGGCAGTGCTCCTATTCAACAAGGCGTGGCGCACTATCTGCAAAATGACAGCTATGACAATCATCTTAGAAAGCTGCGCAAAGAATTACAGTTACGCCAAACAAGGTTTGTGGCTTTAATAGATAAATACTTACCTAAATCCGTTGACTATTGTCTTCCTCAAGGCGGGTACTTCATGTGGCTTAAATTACCTCCAAGTTTGAATGGTAAGGCCATTTACCAAGCTCTCATCTCTGATAACGTGACGGTGGCGTATGGCAAGCTTTTCTCTGTTGATGACCAGTATCAAGACTATCTAAGGCTGAACACCTCGCTGCCTGTTGATGAAAACCTAAAACAGGCTATATGCAAATTGGGTGACTTACTTCACTAAAGGAACTGTTTAACGTTTTTTTGGCCTAACTGTACTAAAGCGGTTTACCGGTCATGTGCTTCAATCGATTGTAGAGTAATTGCAATATTGGAGTGACAATGAAAAAACAGTTGGTAAAACATGAAGTAAGATTGGTAGCTGTTGCTATTTTTAGCGCATTTCTGTTGGTATTTGCGCACCTTATTTTGGCGAAGTCTTTCTCGCATATGGCTTGGACAGAGTACACCGCGGCCGTGATCCCTTTCATTATGTTTGGCTTATGTGTGTTGGGCGTTAAGTACGCAGAACATGCAGATAGAGAAGGGGATGGAGAGCAGTAAAATCATGAAAAATTTAGGAAGAGAGAATGAAGAGTGCATGGTTGCTTGCGTTATCTATGATCGCCTTTGGGTGCTCAGCGAAACAAGATGTAGAACCTAAGTCGGTTACCCTAGTCTATGATCACTCAAAATTGACTGCGGAGATACAAGCCGATAATCATTTCGAGGCTCATGTCGATAATGATAAAGAGCGTATCGATTTATCTGGCTTGGTACGGAAACTTCACCCTGACTACCAGTTAGATGTCTTGGTGATTAAGTCTAGTAAGACTCAGCATGCAACAAATCAAATTAGTACGTCATTGTTGATCAAACAAAAAGAGATTGAAAAACCTATTTTGATTGGTGGTGTTTATCAGCATACGGTGGTCAATGACGAGAACAACAACCCGACAGTGACAGAATCAGCCAGTGTGATGAGCGTTAAGTTGAATTTATAGTAGTTGGCAACGGAACCTATCTGTGAGATCCGCGACAAAATAAAAGACCTCCACATGGGAGGTCTTTTTAATTCTGTATCACTCGGTGGTGATTAGAAGTTCGCAGAGCGAGGTGTACGTGGGAACGGGATAACGTCACGTACGTTGCCCATACCAGTCACGTAAGAGACTAAACGCTCAAAGCCTAGACCAAAGCCAGCGTGTGGCACTGTGCCGTATTTACGTAGGTCACGGTACCAGCTCATGTGTTCTGGGTCGATACCCACTTCACGCATGCGCTCGTCTAGGATGTCTAAACGTTCTTCACGCTGAGAACCACCGATGATTTCACCGATGCCCGGTGCTAGTACGTCCATTGCAGCTACCGTCTTACCGTCATCGTTAGCACGCATGTAGAATGCTTTGATGTCTTTCGGGTAGTTCTTCACGATTACTGGCGCTTTGAAGTGCTCTTCCGCAAGGAAACGCTCGTGCTCAGAAGACATGTCGATACCCCATTCAACTGGGAATTCGAATTCACGACCTGAATCAAGAAGGATCTGGATTGCGTCAGTGTAGTCTACTTGTGCAAAGTCAGAAGATACGAATTGCTCTAGACGAGTGATTGCTTCTTTGTCGATGCGTTGAGCAAAGAACTCAAGGTCATCACGACACTCAGCAAGAACCGCTTTGAACACGAATTTCAGCATGTCTTCAGCCAGTTTCGCTACGTCATCCAGTTCTGCGAACGCAACTTCAGGTTCAACCATCCAGAATTCCGCTAGGTGGCGGCTGGTGTTTGAGTTTTCAGCGCGGAAAGTTGGACCGAACGTGTAAACTTTACTTAGTGCACAAGCGTAAGCTTCTGCGTTTAGCTGGCCAGATACGGTTAGGAACGTCTCTTTACCGAAGAAGTCTTCGTTGTAGTCCACTTTACCAGCGTCAGTACGAGGTAGGTTTTCCATGTCTAGCGTAGATACGCGGAACATTTCACCAGCACCTTCTGCATCTGAAGCTGTGATCAACGGCGCAGATACCCAAAAGTAACCTTGCTCATGGTAGAAGCGGTGGATTGCTTGAGATAGGCAGTTACGTACACGTGCTACCGCACCGATTACGTTTGTGCGCGGACGTAGGTGCGCCACTTCACGTAGGTACTCGATAGAGTGACGAGTTTTTGCCATTGGGTAAGTGTCAGCATCTTCAACCCAACCAACTACTTTAACGTCAGTCGCGGCTAGTTCGAAGTCTTGGCCTTTCGCAGGAGAGGCAACAATCTTACCAGTTACTTCAACAGAGCAGCCAGTGGTTAGCTTAAGTACTTCGTCGTCGTAATTATTAAGATTATTAGGGACCACGGCCTGAATCGGGTCGAAACAAGAGCCGTCATAAATGGCAAGGAAAGAGATTCCAGCTTTGGAATCACGACGTGAACGGATCCAGCCACGAACAGTTACTTCACTGTCTACTGCTAGCTGACCTTTCAAAACGTCTGATACAGGCGCGTAAGTCATGTTTGAAATATTCTCCATTGAGGTAAAAATTCAACTCAACACTTACTACATTGCTTGCTTTAAACGGCTTTGTTTAAAAAACGAGCGAAGCGTTGAATTGGATAGAATTTTACAGATTCATCGGGACATATTACCTGTCAATTCGTCAGCTTCAACCTTTATATTCAATTTGGAGGGGAGAAATTTCTTATTTACTTGCCCTTTGTTCCTCAGACAGCGTAAATTGGTTAAGTAATAGCTCTAGACGTTCCGAAAGCTGCTCCAAATCAACGCTGATGTCACGTGTGTGAGATGCAGATTGCGAAGTTTCATTCGCGTGTCTTGTGATGGTGTCGACTTTCAACTGAATGTGTTTGCTCACCTCTGACGTCGTTTGTGTTTGATGTTGAATGTTTTCTGCATGTCTCAAAACTTGATGCATTTCGTCTACTACATCGCGCATGGTTTCGGAGAGCGCTTCGACATCGACGGAACGCTGATGAGCAAACTGGCACACATTATCGACCGAAGTGAGCGACTCTTCACTGCCTTGTTGAAATTGCACGATGATGCTTTCTATATTGCTGGTCGCTTGCGCTGTCCGAGATGCAAGGTTACGGACTTCATCTGCGACAACGGCAAATCCACGGCCTTGGTCACCTGCACGAGCTGCTTCAATTGCGGCATTGAGAGCCAGTAGGTTGGTTTGTTCCGCAATACCTTTGATGACACCCAGGATGGATGATACTTCTGCGGTTTGTTGATTCAATGTTGTGATCTTCTCGCGCACCTTGTCGATATCGGTCACTAGGTTCTTGATGTCTTCACTTACATGGTGCGCTTGACCAGCACTGGCGGTTGCGACATCAACTGTATGGTTGACCAACGTTGTTGCATCAACGGTCGCTTGTTCTACGACACTTTGTTGTTGCAGCATGTCAGTGATATTGGTTTGCACTTCATTGGTTTCTACTTGCTGGTTGTCCGCCGCTTCATCGGTAGATTGAGCAACGTCGGTTAAGCGTCCGGCTGACCCCGCCAGTGAATGCGATGTTTCCTGAACTTTGTCCAAGCTTTGTGAAACCGTATCCATAAAGGAATTGATAGAATCCGATAACTGTCCAACTTCGTCTTTTTGCTTATGCTCTAAACGTATGGATAGATCCTTGCTCGCACTGACATTCGACATAAAACGCGACGTCATTTGTATTGGTCTAACGATGATTCTACGAATCAATCCCATGGTAATTAAAAAGCCCACAAACGCGATAACTGACATGATGCCCATTGCAAACATGGCTTGTTTATTGATAAGAGAATTCACATGGCTCATGTTGTATTCCAAGCGGATTGCACCTAACACTTCGCCTTCTGGGGCAATATGGCAAGACACACAATTCGTACCACGATAGTTTTCGCTTGATTTCATCGGCAGTGCAACCACCAAGCCTTTCCCCCAATCCGCACTGAAAGGCTCAATCACCAACTCACCGTTTAATGCTCTCTGGTCAATGTCATCTATCGGTTTTTGATTCGCATCGCCAGCGCCGTAAAATTTAGAGACTGCATCAGCACGAAGTACGCGCACTTGCTCTATGCCTTCTTGAGCGAGCGCTTTTTGTCGTAGGGTTTCTTTTTGCGACATCGTACCGGTGAGCATCATCATATTTAGGCTATCGAAGTAGTTGCTTGCTTTATCGTGTAGTTGTTCACTCAGCACGTCATTAATAAGTGTCTTTTGTTGAAAGTATTGATAGCCAGTCGATGCAGCTAACACGCAAGTGAAGACAACTATCAATGCCAGTAACAGTTTGAAGGTAATCGTTGAGCGCATATTTTTATAAGTGTAATTGGAACGAATTCCACAATATTAAGGGCTTAGCGTGGTATGAGCGATGGATAGGGCGAATGAATGTGACCCTAGACAACGTAGGGTTATGTAAATGTGATGTAAGTAGGGTGTAATCAATGGATTGGCGCTGCGCCAATTTTTAGACGAAGGGGGGCCTAAATTTCAATTATTCTTTCTTGTTTAACCGGTTGTTAACCCGAGGTCGTGTAATCTCTTTTTGTACTCTTAGAGTCGTCAAAGTAGGGAAGTTTGGGGTATGTATGACCCTACTTCATTTTCCTAACCATTTTTCTGGAATCTCCAGATTTGGCAATCTTCAAGATGTTTGGAGGTTGCCGTTTTTTATCAGTTAATCATTCTGAATCAGTGAATCGTTTTCCTCTTTCTCATGTTATTGATAAAGGTTGTCATTAAAGGGTGAATTCCTTAGTATTGCGTGTCTTTTTAAAGCCTGAGAATCAAGATGAAAACAGAATTATACAAAGAGTTTATGTTCGAAGCAGCACATCACCTGCCGCACGTACCGGAAGGTCACAAGTGTGGTCGTTTGCACGGACACTCTTTCTTAGTTCGTCTTTATGTAGAGGGTGAAGTTGACCCGCATACAGGTTGGGTGATTGATTTTTCAGAAATCAAAGCGGCATTCAAACCAACTTACGATCGTTTGGATCATTACTACTTGAATGATATCGAAGGTCTAGAAAACCCAACAAGTGAAGTACTCGCGAAGTGGATTTGGCAAGAGCTTAAGCCAAGTTTGCCGCTACTGAGTAAAGTTGAGATCAAAGAAACTTGTACCGCAGGTTGTATCTACAAAGGCGAATAATTTCGTTCTGTACACAGACAATAAAGGCAAGCCAATCGGCTTGCCTTTTTCGTTTGTTAGCCTGAGATCAGAGACAAAAGAGGTCAGTACCCAATTCCGTTTCGTAGGGCGAATTGGACTAACTCAGAATGAGTTTCTAATTCCAGCATGTCCATCAACCGGTATTTGTGAGACTCAATCGTTCGTGGACTCAAATTAAGCGCTATCGCGATTTGTTTTGCAGACAAGCCGTTGGCTATGTGCCCGAGGACATCACATTGACGACGACTTAGTCTTAACATTTTGTTGTTCTCATTACTCGTCTTCATGTCTGGCTTGTGTAAGCTGCGATGCAACTTAGAGTGCTGCCAATAAGAAAGCCAAACTTGCGAAAGAAATGTGACTTGATTCAATTGGGCTTCATTCAAACCACAACGATTTTCGCCAAAAATAGTAAATGAAACGCCACCCCAGCGTTGACCAAACTGACTCAGTGGGATGGTGTAATGGCAACATGCGCCTTGTGCTGCCAGCATTCTTAGTAATGCCACATCACTACTTTCAAGCGAAGCTCGGTTGAAAATCTGAGTTTGTTCCGAGTTACCGATAAGACGAAGGTACCTCTCGGCGTCTTCTATGCCGACTTGCTCTGCTGTGACGACTTTATGTGGTGGACGTGCGACAGCAAGCGTTTTCCCTTGGTTGAAAAACAGCATTGAGTTGGGAAACATGGTCATTCGATCGATTTCGAACCAGTTCATGGCTTCCGTCATGAATTCGCGAAGTTTGACTTCGCACTTGTCTGCTTCAGAGGAGGTAAGTGATGTTGCTTGCCTCATCATAAGCGCTTCAAAAGTTTCAGCTTCTATTGTCTTACCTATCTCACTGTCCATTAAAACGACTCGTACGGAATGAATTTTATAAATGCAGTAATTTTACTCTACATTCTGACTATCAGATTTTGCAAAATGTCGGTGCTTTATTTCGAACTTCTTGGAATAACGCACATGCTTCCTATTTGGTGAATGGGTGGGGGAAGATCTATTCTAAACCTAAATATTACACCTTTATAGGCAGATACACAGACTTTAAGTATAGGTTTTTGGCGAGCAGCTGTTTCAAATTTGGCTAATTTTATCGCCATCCGGAGGGGTAACAATGAAAATGATGAAGCTTCGCTACCGTGCAGGGGCGTATGGTAAATGGGTTGAAGTAGTGGTGTCTGCGTTTGTTGCAGAAGAGTTAGCAAAGGAGTACACCGGTTACGGCTGGCAAGCGGAAGTCGTAACGGTATGATTTTGGGAGGAAGGCAGGTGTGCTAATTACCCTGCCTTTACAACATAAATAACATCGATGCCTAATCTATCAGTTCAGAGAATGACGCAAGATCAGCGCTTTTCCACTCTCTTCATAAATTGTCTTTTGGGTGTTATCGAACCCTGCCGATTCAAACAATCTAATTCCAATGTCATTACTACTAGATACTGTCGCACACACAGAGCTGCTTTCAGTGTCAATCGCGTAGCCATAGATCATCAGTTTTTGTAGCGTTGCTTTTCCAATTCCTTGCTGTTGAAAGCGCTTATCGACCATAAGATAGCTTAAACCCAATTCATGGCGTTTGGCAAAGGGAGCGTGTTGGGCGAAGGCTTTGTCTATCACTAAATATCCGACAATAAGATAGTCATGAAAGATGGTATAAAACACTTCTGACTTACTACGTTGCTGGTAAGCCTGTTCAAATGGCTTAAAAAATCCTTTTTGATCTTCTTGCACTTCCAGTTGCATCAAGCTGGCAAAATCTTTCAGCTTGGCAGGTTTAATGGCGATCATGGTCTGAATCTGTTCAGAGGCGGTAAACACAATACCGCCATTATAGTTGTGGACATTAAAAGGACGCAATCTGGTTCCGTGTGGATTTTGCTATTAAATAGAGGTCGCTAGCGACAAAGCGGATAATAAAAGCCTTGATGAATGTGCGCACCAAGTGTGGTTAGTAAATGGGCACATTCTGCGGTCTCCACACCTTCTACGATGACTGCACAGTGGTATGTGTGTCCCATCGCAATAAGCTGACGTAACGTCTCTACTTTTTTGTCGTCTTGCTTCAGGTTGATAACAAACAAACGGTCAATCTTGAGATAACTTGGCGTAATTTGACTGATGAGCTCGACATTGTTGTTACCAGTCCCGAAATCATCAATGCTGATTTTGCACCCGATGGCTTTGAGCTTGTTGATGTTATTGAAGATCTCCTGCGTATAGTACATCGACGCATTTTCTGTGATTTCAATCGTCAGAAGTGAACAGTCCAATTGAGCCAATAAGCGATACAAGCGTGTGAAATTACGCTTTTCCAGTAGAGAAGGGCACACGTTGATACTCAGAGGAGCGAGTAAGGATTTTGATTTGCCATACACGAGCCTGATGACCAATAAGGTATGATTGATTAGAAATCCATTGGCGATTAATGACTCAATAAACTTTTGAGTGTTTTTAACCTTAAAGCGCGATAGGACTTCATAGTGGATATTCTGTCGATTTGATGTGTTGTGGATAGGTTCAAGTTTGAGATTGAACTGACGGATAGCCCAAAGGTAAGTGGCTAATGAGCGAAGTTTGTTATGTCTAAAGGCAAGCATTAGAATAAAGCTCAAAACAAGGATGCTACTAATAGGCCCTTTTACGTAATACACCTCTTTGTAACCGTTTTCGTTGACGTTATACAAGAACGATTGCCCGTTGGTATCGCCAATTTCTAGCGCTGTGCCAGTATTGGTACACACTTTCATGCCAGACAAAAACATGCGAGACATATGGCTCTCAAAGCTATTCGATACATTCACGTTTTTTACTCTGACGAGGACTTGTGCACCGTTAAATATAAACGAATGGGTTGTGTAGCTTTCGTTGTTTAACCAGCTTTCTCTGTCTTTTTTGTTCACTGGGACCACTGCTTCTGGCGTGACTAGACAACGAATGTTGTGCTTGTCGATCATCAATGCTGACTCGACTAATTGAACATTATCAAATAAGCCTTTTAATTGGTCTTCATGCCCAAAACAACTCTGTTGCGCGAGATCTTGTGCGAAGTTCATTGCATCATCAAAATAGTTTTGCTTAACAATCGTCCCGATGCTGTAAAAACAAATGGCAATATACAGCGCGATGGTAAAGCCAATAAAGCACAACAAATTCAGGTATAGCGCTCTACTACGTAAGCAAATAGCAGCGGCCATTCTTACGCTATGAACGGCTTGCTGGTGGATTCTCGCTTGTTGAAGAAGCCCATCTTTTTGTGCGTGTTGGCTATCGTATGGCACAAAATATCCCTTTCGGTGAATGTTTTCGATGAGAGACTTTTGGGTCTCTATATGATTCTTTGTTAGTTGCCTGAACTTTTTCCTTATGGACGCAACAGCGTTCTTAAATCCATTTTCCGGCAACATCAAGTGATGTTGCGCTGACAACTTCTTTTCGATTTTCCTCTGGCTAATAGGCGCGTTTAGGCTCCCAAAAGCGGCAATGGTACTAAGGATTAAGTATTCGATTCTGCTTACGGGAATAGAAGAGTGGATGGAGTTATTGAGCTGTAATGAAAGTTCTTTTTCGGACAAGCAAACGCAGATTTGGTTTCCAAGTTCAAACCTAATCATGTGTTAAAGCGCTCCAGGATTAATTTTTGAATACGTTATCAATATTGAGATAGCAGGTATGTGACCTTCTACGGGCATATCCTAAACTTCTGGATATAGTGACAATTTTAGATTTTTTTATAAAGCTCAATCCAGAGAGATTTTACATGGGGAAAGATCTTTAGGCGAAAAAAAGCCCGAGCGAGTTGCTCGGGCTTCTGATGGGAGAGGTTGGGAGATTAGCAGATAACTTTTACTGCTAGGCCGCCTTGAGATGTCTCACGGTACTTTGCGTTCATGTCTTTACCTGTCTCTAGCATAGTTTCGATAACCTTATCTAGAGAAACTGTCGGTGCAGATGAGCGACGCAGTGCCATACGAGTTGAGTTGATCGCTTTTACTGCCGCGATACCGTTACGCTCGATACACGGAACCTGTACCTGACCTGCAACAGGGTCACACGTTAGGCCTAGGTTGTGCTCCATTGCGATCTCTGCTGCCATACATACTTGCTCTGGGCTACCACCCATAAGCTCAGCAAGACCAGCTGCAGCCATAGAACATGCCACACCAACTTCACCTTGACAGCCAACTTCTGCGCCAGAGATAGACGCGTTGCGTTTGTAAAGACCACCGATCGCGCCAGAAGCGGCGAAGTAACGGATGTAATCTTTTTCAGTCACGGTTTGGATGAACTTGTCGTAGTAAGCCAGTACCGCAGGGATGATGCCACATGCGCCGTTTGTTGGTGCTGTCACAACACGACCACCTGCTGCGTTCTCTTCGTTTACTGCGAAAGCGAACATGTTTACCCAGTCAACAACCGACATTGGATCGTTTGTTGTTTTTTCAGAAGTAAGCAGTTGCTGACGAAGTGCTGCTGCACGACGAGGTACGCGTAGTGGACCAGGCAGAATACCTTCTTCGTTCATACCACGATCCATACATTCGCGCATGGTGCGCCAGATGTTCGCGAAGTAAGTACGAGTCTCTTCATCAGAGTGCAGAGAGTGTTCGTTTTTCATCACAAGTGCACTAATAGAAAGACCACTTTCTTTACACTGGTTAACGAGCTCTTCTGCTGTTGTGTATTCGTAAGGAACCTTGATTGGGTTCTCAATCTCTTTACCGAAGTTTTCTTCATCAACGATGAAGCCGCCACCGATAGAGTAGTACGTCTTTGAGTACACTTTTTCGTCTTCGATCCACGCGTGGATCTGCATGCCGTTTTCATGTAGCTCAAGGTTAGTAGTATGGAAGTTCATACCACCGTCTTTCGGGAACGATACTGTGTGACAGTGCATGCCAACAGGAAGGCGTTCAGTTTCTTCTACTCGAGCGATGAAGCCCGGAATAGAGTCGATATCAACTTTCTCAGGGGAGTTGCCTGCAAGACCCATGATGATGGCGATATCCGTGTGGTGACCTTTCCCTGTCAGTGATAGTGAACCATAAACGTCAACGGTGATTTTAGTGATGTCGCGCAGTTTTCCCATAGCACGAAGGTCATCAATAAACTCTTTACCCGCTTTCATTGGACCTACAGTATGTGAGCTTGAAGGACCAACACCGATCTTATAGATATCAAAAACACTAATCATATCGATTACCTCAGAACAAAGCCTCCCAAGGGGAGTTGGGAGGCTTTTTATTATCGTTATATTCTTGGATTAATCATGCTTTATAAAAGAGCAGTGATTAAAGAGCGCCGTAGATTACAGAACTAATTGCCGCAAGACCACAGATTGCTGTGAAAATCTGTACAGGTGCTGAAGTTTTGTACTTTGCCATTGCTGGCACTTTCTGCATCGCGAATACAGGCATCAAGAATAGGATAGCTGCAATCATTGGTGCACCCATCGTTTCAATCATGCCTAGGATGCTTGGGTTAACGATAGCAACAATCCAAGTCGTCACAACGATGAAGATAAGAGACGCTTTTTCAATCTTGCTCTTAGGAGATTCAGAGCGAGACTTGATTAGACCTACTAGACCTTCGTGAGCACCTAGGAAGTGACCGAAGTAGCTAGAAGTGATTGCTGCGAATGCAACCAATGGGCCCATGTAAGAGATCAGTGGTGATTCGTGAACGTTCGCAAGGTAAGAAAGAACTGAGATGTTTTGCTCTTGCGCAGTTGCTAGTTGCTCTGGAGATAGAGAAAGCACTACAGAGAATACGAAGAACATTACAAAGCCCATCAGCATCATCGCTGCGCCGCCAGTGATAGAGTCAGTCTTCTTAACTGCGTCATCACCGTACACACGACGTTGTTCTTTAGAGAACTGAGAGATGATTGGGCTGTGGTTGAATGAGAATACGATGATTGGAATTGCTAGCCAAACGATTGAAGGCATTTCGCCCCAGTTTGGAGACACTTCCATCATTGATGTATTCCAATCAGGAATTAGGTAGAAAGACAGTGCTAGTAGGACAAATACTAGAGGGTAAACCATTGCTGATGTTGCTTTCAGCATTAGCTCTTTACCGAATACTACACCCGCAGTCATCGCAGCGATTAACGCGCCAGAAAGTAGCCAGCGAGGAATAGATTCCATACCCATTTGGTTAACTAGGAAAGAGTCAACCGTGTTTGTGATACCAACACCGTAGATAAGTACGATAGGGTAGATAGCGAAGAAGTATGCAAAAGTAATAAGGTTTGCGCCTGTCTTACCGAAGTGCTCTTCTACTGTGTCAGTGATATCAGCTTCAGGGTTTTTCGCAGAAAGTACGAAACGAGCGAGAGATTTGTGTGCGAACCAAGTCATTGGTGCCGCGATTAGAGCAAGGATAACTAATGGCCAGAAACCGCCAGCACCTGCTTTAATTGGAAGGAAAAGTACACCTGCACCTACTGCTGTACCAAATAGGGACAAACACCAGGTGAAGTCTTTGTAAGAAAACTTACTAGACGATTGTGCGGTTGAAGCCGCAGTAGTAGTTGTATTCATTTTTGAGTTACTCATTTTGGGAACAGGAAATAAGTCGGGAGCAATTTTGCAAGATTTTGCACTAGGAAAATTAGATCTAAATCATGTATTGCTCGAGCTTATTGAATGATATGTCAAAAACCTGCTTTTTATCACGAAAATGGCGTGCTACACGTGATAATTGCTAATGAGTGAAATTAGAAAAACTTATCTGAAGCGGTTGTTGTATAAATTTTTCTCACCGCAAGCGTTTGCCTTATAAAAATCAAATTAAACTAATGTGAATTGATGTTTGAAAAATAACTTTTTATTAATATAGATGCACATGATGTTTGGTTTTAAAGTCAACTTAATATTGATAAAGCAGTTACTTAGAAATGATGTGTTTTTGCATGGATTCGATGATCTGTGCGGTCATTCCCCAAATAAAATGCTGTTGATATGGGATGGCAAAGACGCGATGACTAGTGTTTCTTAGGTTGAATTTTGAACTGTACAGCTTTTCAGGGTTTAAAATATGATTGGCTGGGACTTCAAAAACTGAGGCAACTTCGTTGGGGTCAATTTGCGTTGTGTAGTCTGGAGAAATGAAGGCCAAAAACGGTGTCACATTAAATTGGCTAATCGTTGGCAGCTTTGGCAGCTGACCAAATACCTTTATATGCTTTTCATGAATACCAATTTCTTCTTCGGCTTCTCGCAGTGCCGTATTCACAAGAGTGTGATCCTCAGTCTCATATTTTCCCCCTGGGAAGCTAATTTGGCCAGGATGGTGTCGTAAATGTTCGGCTCGCTTGGTCAAAATCACTTGCATTCCTTCTTTTCTCTCAACAAAGCCAATTAACACCGCGGCATCACGAAGTGAGGTGTCTTTCAAATGTGCTAATCGGCCCAAAGACTCTTGGTGATAGCCTGTCGGTAAATGGAATTGGAAGTTTTGCAACAATGTCGTTTTATCAATGACCAAATCGGAGTCCTTAAGAAGTCAGCTGACGAATGGATTCGTATTATATTAATTTGAAACTTATAGCGTTATACACCATTCTTTATTTTAAGACGTCACTATAAGGTTAGCTGAATACGATGAAAGGAATCATTTTCACGGAGTTCATGGAGTTAGTGGAAGAGAAGTTTGGTCTTGAGGTTCTCGATCAGGTTTTGGACTTATCTAACGACGAAGGTATTTACACCTCGGTAGGCAGTTATGACCATCGAGACCTTGTTAAGTTGATCGTTAATCTCAGTAAAGTGTCTGATATTCCCCCTGAAACGCTTCAAGAAGTGTTTGGTGAGTGTGTCTTCCAGAATCTACTCAAATCGATTCCGAATCACGCCAGCCTGCAGCAGTGCAGCACGACGTTCCAATTCGTGCGCCATGTAGAGGACTTCATTCACGTGGAAGTGAAGAAACTCTATCCCGATGCAAATCCTCCGCAGTTTGACTTTATCAGTGAGACAGAATCGGAAATGGTGTTTGACTATCGAAGTGCGCGCTGTATGGCTCATGTTTGCTTCGGTTTAATACAAGGGTGCGCTCAGCACTTTAATGAAACGATAAAAATTAAACATCAGAATCAATCGGAAGATGGAAGCCAAGTGCGTTTTTGGCTGGAGGCTCAATAACCAAATATGACGGGAAATTCCTCATTAGAAAGGAAACTCAAGCGAGAAGTCGCGTCGCGTAAAGCCGCTGAATCACTGTTAGAGCAAAAGAGTTTAGAACTGTATGAATCTAACCAACAGTTAAGTGTGGCGCTAAAAAAGCTCGAGATGAAGTCAGAGAAAGACCTGCGCAAATTCGAGTTCGAAGAGCAAATCGATGCCACCTTGATTAGGTTTGGACGTACTTTCCTTTCTAGCACCTTCGATGAAACCATGATTGCCAGTTTCTTGGAACAGCTGACATCAAACTCTGTTGTGTCGGGGGCTTACCTGTATTTAGAAGCTGAGCGTTTAAGCTCATTACGTCGGCATCAATTTGGACACTTGGCGTTAGCGCATGATGCGCCTATCGCCAATAAACCACGTTGGAACGGGAATGCTCTCTATCTCCCAATAACAATAGACGCCAACATTCTTGGTGAGTTGATCTTTTCTGTTGCGCTTGATCAAGTCGAACAGGAGTTTATTTCTAAGCAAATGGTGTTGGTTTCAGACTTGGTTCATGGCGTTATTAGCCGTCACTTGAGCTTAGAACGTGAGGTTGAACTGCGTAAGCGTGCCGAGGCCTCCGAGAAGGCGACCAAAGAGTTCGTTGCCATGATCAACCATGAGCTGAGAACGCCGCTAAATGGTGTGCTCGGCAGTGCCGATCTGCTGAGTAAGACCGCTCTTGGGGATGAGCAACAACAGTATCTGAGTAATCTTACGCATTCTGGGGACCTACTTAGAGTCATCATCAACGACTTGCTCGACTTCAGTAAGATGAACGCTGGGATGATGGAAATCATCGATAAAGTTTTTGCTTGGAAAGCGCTAGAGGATGCATTAACTGGCGTATTTGCGGCTAAAGCTGCCGAGAAGCGCATTCATTTCTCTATTGATAAGAAACTCGGGATACCTGAGTTTTTGGTCGGAGATTTTGAGCGGATTACCCAGATCTTGGTTAACCTAATCGGTAATGCGATTAAGTTTACTCAACTAGGAGGTGTGGTGCTGCGTGTCGAATGGAACAATGGCTTTGCACATTTTGAAATAGAAGACACCGGCATTGGTATTCCGCTAGAAGCACAACAAGCGTTGTTTGATCCTTTTGTTCAAGCAGACCGCTCTACAAAGCGCAGTTTTGAAGGGTCAGGTTTAGGTTTGGCGATTTGTAAGAACCTTGTCGATCTGATGAAAGGACAGATCAGCTATGTCAGCGAGCCACGCAAAGGGACAACGTTCCAAGTCGTGGTACCGCTTAAACGAGGAGAAGCGCCCGCAAATTTAGCCGGGTCGGAGGCAACCGGTCGACAAATTGAGTTGGCAGGAAGAAACATTTTAGTTGTAGATGATATTCGGATGAATCAGGTCATCGTCACTCAAATGCTTAAAAAACTCGATATCACACCCGATCTAAAAAATAACGGCTTGGAGGCATTGGAGGCTGTTAAAAACAAAGACTACGAATTGATATTCATGGATTGTCGAATGCCAGAGATGGATGGGTATGAAGCCACGGTTCACCTAAGAGAGGATGGCTTTAACAATCCCATTATTGCACTCACAGCGGGGACGACGTTAGAAGAAAGGAAAAAGTGCATCGAATCTGGTATGGATGACATCCTCACCAAGCCCTACACCGCGGCAGATATCGAACAAGTGATGTGTAAGTGGCTCAAAGAATAGCGCTAGTAGAATAAAAACAAACGGCTCTGTAAGAACAACAGAGCCGTTTTTGGCTTAGTTTCTTCCACGTTAACTTTTACTTTAGCGCTGGTAGAATTTTCGAAAGCTTGTCTAAGGTTTCTTGATATTCCGAGGCACAATCACTGTCAGCCACCACACCGCCGCCAGCCCATGCATACAGTTTGTTGTTTTCTGCAACGAGAGTTCGAATAGTGATGCTGGTATCCATACGACCATGGCGCGAGATATAACCGATACTGCCACAATATGCGCTGCGGCGATGCGGTTCTAACTCTTCAATGATTTGCATTGCACGTACTTTTGGTGCTCCGGTGATTGAACCGCCTGGGAAGCAAGCTCGAAGCAAATCCGCCGCGGAATATTGCGGATCTAGATTGGCTCGAATGGTACTTACCAAATGGTGAACGGCAGGGAAGCTCTCAATATCAAACAACTTTGGCACATGGACACTACCTGGAGAAGCAACACGTCCAATGTCATTACGCAGCAAGTCCACAATCATCAAGTTTTCTGCCTGATCTTTCTCTGCGGTTTGTAGATCGTGCGCATTGGCTTGGTCTTGAAGGGTATCCGCACCGCGTGGTCGAGTGCCTTTGATTGGTTTGGTCTCGATAACGTTGTCTTTCAGTTCCAAGAATCGTTCTGGAGAAATACTCAACAGCGTAGATTTTGGCATACGAATAAATGCTGAGAAGGGTGCTTGGTTTGCCGCTTCCAGCTTTAAATACGCTTGCCATTCACTGCCCTGATAAGGTGCATTAAAACGCTGCGCCAAGTTGATTTGGTAACAATCACCGCTTAACAGATATTCTTGTACGCTATCAAAGCGTGAAGCGTAAGACGCTTGAGTCATGTTGGATTGCCAATCACCAATCAGCTTGAAGTGTTCAACATCAACTGGAGATTGTGAATTAAGCCATTGCCATGCGGCTTGCGTGTTTTGGCCAACAAGGATCGCGGTCTTCAACTTATGATCGACAACCAAAGCCCATTCATACAGACCAACTGCCATATCTGGTGTTTGTAGATCTTTAGCTGCTAACTCCGGCATAGATTCGACTCTACGGCCTAAATCGTAGCTGAAGTAGCCAAGTGCACCGCCGACAAACGGCAGATCCCACTCTGCGCCCAACTCAAGGTTTGGCAAAAGCTGTTGTTGAAGCTCGTCTAACAGCGAAAACGGGTCATCTTGAGAGGCGTACTCTTGCGTGTCTGTTTTGATTTGCGTATCGCCAGCGACTGTCTCTAGCGTTGCGATTGGGTTGGCCACCAACACATCAAATCGGCTGTCGATATGGGTCTCAGAAGCGGAGCGTAAAAGCATCGCCCAAGGTTGGTGTTCGATACGAGAAAATAGGGAAATGGTGAGGTCGTCGGCGTAATCCAATGCCTTAAAATCAAGCAATTGCGTATCCATGTTGTTCATTTGTTTAAATTGTGACAAAGAGTTCGTTCACTGCATGGCATGTCATGGGCTGCAAGAGTATCATAAACGCCACTATACCCAAATAATCTCTAGATACATGATTCAGCGAGAATGATTTGGTTCGCATACGCGACGACGATTCGCATGTTTTAGTGGGTCTAAATCAAGAATCGTCAACACTGTATGCGAGTCAAAGCAACTCGCCTTTCGGGAGCAAGCCACTGCTTTAAGAGAGCTTTGCGTTTGAACTTTCGTAAGTGTTTTACAACGATTCACTTACTGAGTTCTCTAAGTGGCGCCGCTATGAACTTGTATACGGGGGTTATTTGGGTATAGCGCCAAACTACCTCTATACAAGGGTTTGAGGTGGTTTTACTATATGGAAGGCGACTTCATTTAATCGTGTGTCGATATCAGCCGTTCGACAATTTGTTCACATAAAACGAAGCTCATTTAGAGCAATAAGCTCAACAAACACGAAAGAAGCCAGCCAATAATGGAAGCAAAGCATAACAATAATGAGGCATGCAATGACGGTAATACGCACGCAGGATGTCATCAGCAGTGTTGCTGATGCGCTACAGTATATTTCTTACTACCACCCGCTAGACTTTGTTCAAGCCCTTGAAAAAGCCTACCATCGAGAAGAGAGCCAAGCCGCGAAAGACGCGATTGCGCAAATCTTAATTAACTCCCGTATGTCTGCTGAAGGTCACCGACCGATCTGTCAAGACACCGGCATCGTCACCTGTTTTGTGAACATCGGTATGGGCGTCCAATGGGACTCAACCGACATGACAGTACAGCAAATGGTGGATGAGGGCGTTCGACAGGGGTACACAAATCCGGATAACCCATTGCGTGCTTCGGTTCTGATGGACCCAGCAGGTAAGCGAATCAATACCAAAGACAACACGCCAGCAGTTGTGCACATCAACATGGTGCCAGGCGATAAAGTTGAAATTCAAATCGCGGCGAAAGGCGGCGGCTCTGAAAACAAAACCAAGATGGTGATGCTAAACCCATCTGACGACATTGCAGAATGGGTAGAGAAAACCCTACCAGCAATGGGCGCAGGTTGGTGTCCACCGGGCATGCTTGGCATTGGTATCGGCGGTACCGCTGAAAAAGCTGCGGTATTAGCAAAAGAATCTCTGATGGGGCACGTCGATATTCAAGACTTGATTGATCGTGGCCCTCAAAACGCAGAAGAAGAGCTTCGCCTCGATATCTTCAATCGCGTAAACAAATTGGGTATTGGTGCACAAGGCCTTGGTGGTCTGACTACTGTTGTTGATGTAAAAATCAAAACGGCGCCAACGCACGCGGCTTCAAAACCAGTGTGTTTGATCCCGAACTGTGCAGCAACACGCCACGTTCACTTCACGCTTGATGGCAATGGCCCAGCAGAGCTAACGCCACCGAAGCTAGAAGATTGGCCAGACATTACTTGGGAAGCGGGCGCAAATACACGTCGTGTTAACCTAGATACAGTAACCAAAGAAGAGGTCCAAGAGTGGAAGACTGGTGAAACGGTTCTTCTGTCAGGCAAGATCTTGACCGGTCGTGATGCTGCGCATAAACGTATTCAAGGCATGCTAGAAAGTGGCGAAGGTCTACCTGCTGGTGTTGATTTCAAAGGCAAGTTCATTTACTACGTTGGTCCGGTCGATGCCGTCGGTGATGAGGCAGTAGGTCCTGCAGGCCCAACAACCTCAACGCGTATGGATAAGTTCACCGACATGATGTTAGAAGAAACCGGCATCATGGGGATGATTGGTAAAGCGGAACGTGGCCCTGCGACGGTTGAGTCGATCAAGAACCACAAAGCGGTTTACCTCATGGCCGTTGGCGGCGCAGCATACCTTGTCGCGAAAGCAATCAAGAAAGCTCGCGTGGTAGCATTCGAAGACCTAGGTATGGAAGCGATTTACGAGTTTGAAGTCGAAGATATGCCTGTAACGGTTGCCGTCGATTCTAATGGTACGAACGCTCACCAGATCGGTCCTGACACTTGGAAAGTGAAAATCCAAGAGATGGAAGCGTAAGAGACTTGGTCATCATTCGAACGTCTCAATTGGGAGAATGTGACAAAGTGCTGATTTACCTAGCAAACATTTGACAAAAGTGCAGCGAAAGCTGCACTTTTTGTCTATATAATCAAATATAAACTTATAGGCATAGCAAATCTCACTGTTATGCTGACCATGATTAGGAGACGGCATGCCTCGTTTTATTCAAATTCTACAAATAGTTCTTGCTGTTGTGATCGGTAGCTTTGTTGGCTACGACTTGATTCTTCACGGCATCAGTATCTTCGATGAAAAATACGTCACCATCACTTGTGTGTTGTGGCTGATTCTAGAAGTCTGCCTATTCGTTATCTACAAGTTGATAGAAGACGATTAGATTGCCCTAGTGCAGATAGAATCACTAAGCCTCTGATATTCTCAGAGGCTTTTGTGTTTTTGATGTAGGTAAATTTTGTCGTGAATACTTTGTTCATCTTTGATTAAGGTTGATAAAATTACACTGCGTAGCAAGAATTGATGAGATAAATAAAAAGTATGAAAAGAATAACGCAAGAAGTGAATGACTTTATCAGCCGAGGAATGGATTCTAACGTGCGAATCGCAGTGACTGGCTTGTCTCGTGCGGGTAAAACCGCCTTTATTACTTCTCTGGTTAATCAATTACTGCATACAGCAACACACGACAACTTGCCGCTGCTGACAGCGGCGCGTGATAAGCGCTTGATTGGCGCGAAGCGTGAGCCTCAAGCCAATATGATGGTACCGCGTTTTGCTTACGATGATGCGATGAACCAAGTTCACGCAACGCCGCCTCAATGGCCAGTACCGACTCGTGACGTCAGTGAGATTCGCCTGGCTCTAAAATACAAGCCAAATAAAACCACCAAAAAACTGCTGAGTAAAACGGCGGTACTGAACGTTGACATCATCGACTATCCGGGCGAGTGGTTATTGGACTTACCACTACTTGATATGGATTTTGCGACATGGTCGCAGACGCAATTTGAAGCGTTAAAAGGGCAACGTAGCGAGCTTGCTCAAGCTTGGCTAGAAGAGCTAGACCAAGTCGACCTCAATGCGGACGTCAATGAGAAAAAGCTAGAGAGAGTCTCACAGGCTTACACCGATTATTTGCATGCGTGTAAAGCGTCTGGCTTGCACTGGGTTCAGCCGGGACGATTTGTTTTGCCTGGAGAGCTTGCAGGCGCACCTGTTCTGCAATTTTTCCCCTGTCGATTAGAGGCCGAAGGAAAAACGGTAAAAGGCAGCAATTTAGCGATGCTAGAAGCGCGTTTTCACGAATATCAACAAAAGGTCGTGAAAGCATTCTATAAACACCACTTTGCGACATTTGACCGCCAAATCGTGCTGGTGGATTGCCTGCAACCATTAAATGCGGGTGATGAAGCTTTTTATG
The DNA here is from genome assembly GCF_023277445.1 of Vibrio sp. ED002. NCBI lineage: Bacteria > Pseudomonadati > Pseudomonadota > Gammaproteobacteria > Vibrionales > Vibrionaceae > Vibrio > Vibrio sp. ED002. The sequence continues at coordinate 155,716 of NZ_CP080238.1, forward strand.
ATATGCGCCAAGCACTTGAGCAGATCATGCACAGTTTTCGTTATGGTCGGAGTAGCTTCTTACGCCGCTTATTCTCGCCAAAAATCGATAAAGTACTGTTCGCTGCGACGAAGGCTGACCATGTGACCCCAGATCAGCATCCTCAACTTGTCTCTTTGCTGCAACAGATGGTGCATCCTGCATGGCAGACCGCAGCGTACGAGAACATAGAAATGAGCTGTATGAGTATCGCGTCGATTCAAGCGACGACTTCAGGTTTCATTGCTTCGGGAGATAAGACCGTGCCAGCTTTGCAAGGTACAACGCTTGATGGGGAGGCGATAACGATGTTCCCTGGGGAAGTACCAAAGAAACTTCCGAATGCTGTTTATTGGCAAAACAGTGGCTTTGATTTTACGTCTTTCCGACCTATGTCATCAGAAAGTGACGAGCCGATGAAGCATATTCGTCTAGACAAAGCACTTGAATACCTACTGGGAGACAAATTGAAATGAGCGAGCTAAAACAAAAACAAGTCTTCTCTGAAAAGGTCATGCACAGTGAAAAAAAGGATGTCTCGCCAGAGTTTACGGCGCAAAAGACATTCTCGGAAAACGAGACTTTCGTTGCTGTTGAAATAGAAGAGCAATCGGAAGACACCGAGCAAGAATTACAGCTTGAACATGTGATTCGTCCAAAACCTGGGCGTAAATGGCTTACAACAGGGGTATTTGCCACCTTTGCTGGTCTGGTTGGGTGGCAGGCGGTGGATTCGATTGTCACGGCTGTGCAAACTGCAGATTGGCTTGCATTGGGCTGGGCCGGTTTTATCTCCACTATTGCCTCTTTTGGTTTAGGAGCGTTAGGCAAAGAACTATGGAAGCTACGCAAACTTCGCAACCACTTTAGCGTGCAGGAAGAAAGTGAGGCACTTATCGACAGTCAAAGTGTTGGCAAAGGCAAAGTATTTTGTGAAAAAGTGGCTGAGCAAAGTGGTGTACTTGCTGAAAATCCGGGCTTCGATCGTTGGAAGAATAGCGTGAATCCAGCACACAGCGATGCCGAAATCCTAGAAATGTACGACTCAATGGTTGTCAGTCAGCAAGATAAACTCGCGACCAAAATTGTTTCACAGCACGCGACAGAGTCAGCCGCGTTAGTTGCCGTTAGTCCACTAGCTGCGGCTGACATGCTGTTAGTGGCGTGGCGTAATTTCAAAATGATCGATAATCTCTCGAAAGTCTATGGCGTTGAGCTTGGGTACGCATCTCGAATCAAGCTACTTCGTGCGGTTTTTGTGAATATGGCGGCGGCTGGTGCAAGTGAACTGGCGATCGATGCGAGCATGGATTTGATGTCGATGGATCTCGCAGGAAAGGTGTCTGCTCGAGCAGGGCAAGGCTTGGGAGTGGGTATTCTCACCGCACGCTTAGGTTTGAAATCCATGTCATTGCTTCGCCCACTGCCTTGGTACCCTGAGAGACAGGTGAAACTCGGCGCTATTCGTAAAGAAGTGGTGGCGAAAGTTGCATCAATCACGATGAAACCGTAATCAATATCACCTTTGACGGTGAGGATTGCTTGACGCCATTCCAAGCTTGGTAGAAACTACTGTCAACTTTTCCTGACAGTTGTGAATTGGGATATTTTAAGTGCGTCTTGAAGTCTTTTGTGAAGATAGACTCGGTTTAACCCGAGAATTGCTCGATATTTTAGCGTCTAAAAGCATCGACTTACGTGGTATCGAAATTGATATCAGTGGCATCATCTACCTGAACTGCCCAGATATCGATTTTGATACTTTCAGTGAGTTGATGGCCGAAATCCGCCGTATTCCGGGGGTTAAAGACGTACGTAAAATCCAATTTATGCCAATGGAGCGCCACAATACGGAGCTGCTTTCATTGGTGGATAACTTACCTGATCCGGTTTTTGCCATCGATCTGAAAGGCGCGGTAGACATGGCAAACATGTCTGCACTTTCTCTGCTCGGGCAACATAAGCAAGATGTGATTGGCACACAAATTGGTATGCTACTGCCAAGTGTGCGCTTTAATCGTTGGACAGAAGGAGTGAATGCCCGTACCAGAGAAAGTCTTGTCATCGATGGTTTGGATTATATCCTTGAGTTGATGCCGGTTTATATCAAAGATGAAGCTCAAAACTCCACGCTCGCCAGTACACTAATGACCATTCGTTCAAGCCAGCATGGCGTGCAAATCGAAGAGACATTGCCGTTACAAAACCAATTGGGTTTCGAGCATTTTGTCGGTTTATCCAATCGCCACAAAGCATTGATCAATCAAGCAAAGAAACTTTCTGTGCTTGACCAACCGTTGTTAATTGAAGGTGAGACTGGTACTGGTAAGGAAATGCTAGCAAAAGCGTGCCATAGCCGCTCTGGTCGTGCGAACAAACCATTCCTAGTACTTAGCTGTGCTTCTATGCCTGATGATGTAGCAGAGACGGAACTGTTTGGTCATGCCCCAGGTTCATTCAATCATGAACTTGGCCACAAAGGCATATTCGAACAAGCAAACGGTGGTACGGTGTTCCTCGATGAAATCGGTGAAATGAGTTCGCATCTGCAAATTAAACTGTTGCGCTTCTTACAAGATGGTAATTTCCGTCGTGTTGGTGCTGAAGATGAAATGCATGTCGATGTTCGTATTATCGCATCAACAAAACATAACCTTGCCGAGTTAGCCGAGGCCGGGCAGTTCCGCGAAGATTTATACTATCGTCTTAATGTACTCACCTTGAATATTCCTCCTCTGCGCAAGCGTTCAAACGACGTCGCTCCGTTGCTGGATTTATTCGTCACGAAACACGCGCAACAATTGGGCATTGATAAGCCAGAATTTGATGATGAATTGGTTGATGCGTTAGCGAACTATCAATGGCCTGGTAATATGCGTCAGCTAGATAACATGGTGCTTCGTGCGTTGACGGAAATGGAGGGTAGCTTGTTGAAAGCGGATAACTTCAATCTACCGCAACCTCAAGCAATGGGCGGTGGCTCAGCAACGTTGAACTTAGATGGTTCGTTGGACGAAATTATGCGAGATTACGAATCGCAAATCTTAGAGCGTTTGTATCAGTCTTTCCCTTCAAGTCGTAAGCTTGCGAAGCGATTGAATGTTTCGCATACCTCGATTGCGAACAAACTGCGAGATTATGGTATTCGAAAAGCCTAAGGCGATCGCAAAATTGTGGCTTCAGCAAAAGCTGGAGTACCAGCAAGAACTTATCTGGAATCAAATGGAAGTTGTCAATAACAATGGAAGATAAAAGCTCCTCAATCGCCGTTCACAAGTTGGACGGCGACTTGCTTCTACGCACTGCAGATATTGGTGATGCCGATATGATCGCCGCGTATTTTCAAGCGAACAGAGAATATTTAAAACCCTATGAACCTAAACGCGAGGACGCTTTCTATTCGGTTAATGGCTGGCTGCAAAAGCTGATCAAGTTGAAAGAGCTTCACCGTATGGGCTTAGGCTACTATTGTCTGCTTGTTCATGTCGATTCTGGTAAAATGCTCGGAACACTTTCTTTCAGCAACCTGACTCGCTTTCCTTTTCATGCATGTAACGTGGGTTACTCGCTCGCAGAAGAGGCTCAAGGAAACGGCTATATGCGCCGCGCGTTGAAAATGGCATGCGATTATATGTTTGATGTGCAAAAAATGCATCGCATTCAAGCGGGTTACATGCCACACAACACACGCAGCGAAGCGGTGCTACAGCATGTTGGCTTTGAGAAAGAAGGCTATGCAAAGGAATATTTGTTGATCAATGGTGAGTGGCAAGATCACGTGCTGACGTCCTTGACCAACCCGAATTGGAAGGCAGAGGCTTGATAAATGGAAAGACTGGAAAAGCAATTAGCGTTATTGATTGAACTCGATCAACTGAAAAGCGTGCTGCGTAGAACCCGTGTTAAAAGTGCTGAGGGTCGCTTAGAAAATAGTGGTGAACATAGTTGGCATGTTGCTTTAATGGCTGTGTTGATGCAAGAGCACGCGAATGCACCTGTCGATATTGGTCGAGTGATGAAAATGCTGCTTATCCATGATGTGGTAGAGATCGACGCGGGCGACACCTTTGTTTATGATGTTGCAGCCTCGAAAGAGCAAGAAGAAAAAGAATTGAAAGCCGCAGAGCGGTTGTTTGGCATGCTGCCAAGTGACCAAAGTAGCGAATTACTTGCTTTGTGGAATGAGTTTGAAGCCGCACAAACTGACGATGCCAAATATGCTAAAGCGCTGGATCGCCTTATTCCTATGCTACTGAACTATCATAATGATGGTCAAAGCTGGATAGAAAATGGGGTAACGCGAGAACAAGCGTTAACCGTTAACAAAAGAATTAAACTTGGCTCTGTCACGTTATGGGACAAAGCCAAAGAACTGATTGAAGGTGCCACCGAGAAAGGTTGGCTGAAGTCGTAAAAAAGGAGACTGAATGTCTTATTTGCCTTTGGACGAATACCAAAGAAAATGGATTTTTACTCACCAGTCGATGCCTGTGCCAGAAGAAGACCTCGCTTTTATCAAGCCGATGAGTCAGGCACGTGCAGCGCAGTTTTGGAAAGAGAACGTCAGTGCACAAAGTCCTGATATGGACCGCTTGAGCTCGTCTGATTGGCCAATGAAAGAGCAGAACTGGTCACAAGAGGTTGATTGGATGGCTGCATGGGAAGACGACGAAGAAGGGCTTCCTGAAGAAGTGATTACTTTTATCGATTGGCAAGACGACGTCACGGTTTATTTTTGCTACGAGAAGTACAACGTGATTGAAACCAAATGGTCGATTTTTAAAAAGTACTGGAAGAACTTTTTGTTCTACGATGATGGCCCAATGTTACTTGGACGGCGTCGTTCTGAAGCGTTGTGGTTTGACTCGAAAGGTAATGTCAAACTGGGTGAGCGCAGCTAAACACAAATCTAATTATGAAGCCACTAGTACGGTGGCTTTCGTCTTTCTATAAGTTTGATAACGGGCTCAACACTCCACCTGCGCCGCGCTCAATGACGTGTGTGTAGATCTGGGTTGTTTTCACATCTGTGTGTCCGAGTTGTTCTTGAACCGTTCGAATATCAGCGCCTGACTCTAACAAATGAGTCGCAAAACTATGGCGTAAAGTATGGCAAGTAACGGTCTTCTCGATACTTGCATCTTTGGCTGAACGCTTTACTGCTCGTTGGATAGCACTTTCATTGATGTGATGACGCCTTAATTCCCCAGTATCTTTGTCTGGGCTTAATTTTGTTGATGGAAATAGAAAGTGCCAGTTGAAATCTAGCTCCGCATCAGGGTACTTTCTTCTAAGCCCATCTGAAATATACACACCAGCATAGCCCGCAACATGACGATCTTTTTGATAGTAGTCGCGAGCTAAGTTCATTTGTGCTTTTAAGGGGGCGTGGAGCTCCTTTGCGAGTGTGACGGTTCGGTTTTTACCCCCTTTCCCTTGCCAAACACGAATTGCTCCGTAGTCGTAATCGATATCCTGTATTCTTAGCCGTAGACATTCCATGACTCTTAGACCTGACCCATAGAGTAACTGTATATGTAGTTTGTATTTTGGATCGATATGCTGAACGAAGCGCCTTACTTCAGCTTTCGTTAACACTACTGGCAGTTTCTTTTCTGTCAGAGACTTTTGAAAACGCATATCAAGCGAAAGTGGCGTTCTAAAATACTCACGGTACAAGAAAGAGATGGCATTCAGGGCAAGCGCCTGTGTTTTTACGGCAACTTTTTCATCTATCGCTAAATAGCTGAGAAAGCGTTCAACATCGTTTTCAGCTAATTTAGACGGATGAGCGAGCTGGTGGAATACGATGAATCGTTTGATCCAAAAGATGTAACTTTCAATGGTTTTCTTCGCATAGTGACGAGCGATCATATGTTCTTTTATGCTAAGTAAAAACTGACTTTTCATAACTAAATTTACATGGGTATTTACACAGTTCGATAAACTTAGCGTCTCACATCTAATTAGGCTTCACCATGCCGTCTAATTGCGTGGTTGAGCACACAGATTCATACTGATTTTCTATTTGTTTCATAAAGATAAGTGCTAGCATGCAGTTATCTTTTGGAATGAAAGAAGGCGGTAGCGTGCCTGAAAGGCAGCATAGAGCCGTATAGAAAGCGTTATGTTGCTTTCAGTTTAAGTTGACCTGAATATGCCGGACGGGCATAATTTGGAAAGTTGTTTTTCGGCTGCGCTGAAATGCAATAGGAGTGCACAAACGCTGTTTTTATTACCCTGCGGGTAATTTCGTCTGTCTTGCGATAAAGATACAGTTTTTGTGGTTGCACACTCCGATGTTACCAATGCAACTGGTGACAACTAATCGTTGTGATAGAGCTGCAAACTCTGTTGGAGCGCGTGGTGGCCAGCCACGTAAAGCATCAGGATTAATTCTTGAGCCGGCTCGGGATTTTATTGGGCAAATGATATGTTTACCTTTAAATGCCGAACAATGATGGTTTCGATTGATGTAGCTGCAATTATCAGGGCTGTAGCTTTGTTTCAGTTACTAATGTTGTAACCTTTGACGAGGGTGTTTATCACCCTCAGTCATTAACACGTCACCTGTAAACTCCTCCCAAATAAAATCAACATAACAAATTGTTCAAGAGTGATTCGGCACGCGTGGCATTTTTACTATGCGTTAGTTTTAGTGGTTAAGGTGTTATGCGGGAGCTTCGGCATTGCGTGCCTCACACCTTAACAAGGCGTTATGCTCAAAGAGAAAGCGATGAAATTGTTTGAAAAGGTCATTATTAAAAGTGCGCTCGATTCTCTTTCGATTGACTGGGAAACTATTTTTAATAGTGTAGATCTTAATCAGCAGATTTATTTTACCGGTGCTGGGTACTTTTTGACGCTAAAGTCCCGTTCAATACCCATAAACAGACATGTTGTTTCAGAACCTGTATTTATAGGAAAATTAGGCAATGTTGATGTCGGGTTTATCGTAATAATTGAAAACAACGAACTGACACTTGAATGCTATACCTATGGTGAAACGATTACCGCTAAAGATAGCGATAACAAGTTTCGGTGCACTCTTGAAGAATGAGCATAACAAACTGTTTAAGAGTGATTCGCAACGCGTGGCATTTTTACTATGCGTTGCTTTTAGTGTTTAAGGTGGTATGCGGCGGCATCGGTATTGCGTTGCTCACACCTTAACAGGGCGTTAGTTTGCAAGAGGAAAAACGCAGCTATATCGCAAGGTCTAGTGGTAAAAGCTCAAGGTTTAAGTTGTCGTATTGGCTTTCAATTTTAGTGTTAACTAGAGTGGTGAAAATCCAAAATTGGCATCGTTTCAACGTTTGGTTTGTTCTTTGGTACGGTGACTTTGGGGTTAACTGAGTCGAACTTTTTTGCTGAAACTCTGCTCGTTGAGTTTGTTGGTACAAAAGCTGATTTACTCGCTGAGATGGCGTTTTCTCTGGTGTGGTATGTTCATGTGGTTTCGGTGGCTTTGTTGAAAGTCCGCATTGTGAGATTGGTTTTCCAAAAGTGCTTTTTGGTGTTGTCAGTTCGTTTTCTGCGGCGTTGTTTGTTCCACGTGGTTTCATTGAGTAGCCGCTTTGAAACTACGCCTGACTTGAGTGCATCAAAACACATAGAGTTTATTGTTTTCAAAATTTAAAATAACGTAAAATCAACGCTTTGGGTTTGCAAACTAACAAACTGCTCAAGAGGGATTCGCAACGCGTGGCATTTTAACTATGCGTTGAATTTAGTGGTTAAGGTGGTATGCGGCGGCTTCGGTATTGCGTTGCTCACCCCTTAGCAGGGCGTTAGTTTGCAAGAGGAAAAACGCAGCTATATCGCAAGATCTAGTGGTAAAAGCTCAAAGTTGAAATTGTCGTATCGGCGTTCAATTTCAGTGTTAACTAGCGTGGTGAAAATTCAAAATTGGCATCGTTTCAACGGTTGATTTGTTTTTTGGTGCGGCGACTTTTGGGTTACCTGAGTCGAACTTTTTTGCTGAAACTCTGCTCGTTGAGTTTGTTGGAACAAAAGCCGATCTACTCGCTGAAATAGCGTTTTCTCTGGTGTGGTAAGTTCATGTGGTTTCAGTGGCTTTGTTGAAAGTCCGCATTGTGAGATTGGTTTTCCAAAAGCGCTTTTTGGTGTTGTGAGTTCGTTTTCTGCGGCGTTGTTTGTTCCAAGTGGTTTCATTGAGTAGCCGCTTTGAGACTACGCCTGATTTAAGTGCATCAAAGCACATAAAGTTTGTTGTTTGCAAAGTTTAAAATAACGTAAAATCAACGCTTTGGGTTTGCAAACTAACAAACTGCTCAAGAGGGATTCGCAACGCGTGGCATTTTTACTATGCGTTGATTTTAGTGATTAAGGTGGGATGCGGCGGCTTCGGTATTGCGTTGCTCACCCCTTAGCAGGGCGTTATGTGTTCCGAACGGAGATAGGAAATAATGACAAAGAGAACACTGGTTTTACTCTATCCGGGGGCTATTTCCTATGAAGTAATGTACGCGATAGAGTGTTTAGGGGCGTATGGGAAAGTTGATATCACCACCCCGGAGAATCATAATCATACCGATTCCTCAGGTCTAAGAATTTGCCCCACCGTTAACTTTGAGGACGTATGTATTACGGACTATCAAGCTCTTCTGATCCCTGGAGGAAATCCCGATTCAATAATGGGAAGCGACCAAATTGCTAGTTTCATCCAGAAAGCCCATGAATCATCACTAGTTATTGGTGGCATATGTGCGGGAGTATTAGTCTTAGCAAGAGCTGGCATTCTAAAGGGTGTCAAAATTACCCATAATTATACGGAAAAATACGCCCCAGAATCTTCGGTACAGCTCACTCGACCATATTGGGAGGGAGCTATCTATGAAGAGTCTTTAGTTCAAGTCGACAAGCGCATAGTGACAGCGATGCCCAATGGGGACGTTGATTTTGGGCTAACGGTGGCTGAAGCACTAGAGTTGCTAGATCGTAAGCAAAAACAGCTTATTCTGAGCTATCACAAGCAAGGTGCTCATTAAACACATAACAAATTGTTCAAGAGTGATTCGGCACGCGTGGCATTTTTACTATGCGTTAGTCATAGTGGTTAAGGTGGTATGCGGCAGCTTCGGTATTGCGTGCCTCACACCTTAACAAGGCGTTAGTACGGGTTTGGCATCAAAGGTCATAAGTTTTGGTGTTTATTTGTTTCTGTGCTCGTCTTTACACCTTTCAGTTTGTACCTTTCACGTTCTTTCCGGTGGCACTATATGCGGAGTGTTTGCTTTGATTTCACCGTTTACGGTGTCTAACTCTTACCCTATTTCTTTGGTGCTTCTTCTCTTTCGTGGTTTTTACGAAGTCAGAGTTGTCTTTCTTTGGTATTGCCGTCGAAGTGCGAGGATCGAATCCTTTTCTAATTTGAAGCCAGTGAAAGTAGGGCAGTTCAGTGCGTTTTTCTTCTAGCCAACTTTCGTCTTTCAATCGGGGTAAAGTTTTGTAGCTGCCCGTCTCACTTCAGTGTTCAAAGCCTTTCATATTATGCCAGTTTTCAATATCTTGGAGCGCATAAATAGAAGTAGCGCATGTACTAACAAATTGCTTAAGAGTGATTCGTAACGCGTGGCATTTTTACTTTGCGGTGGCTTAGGGTGATTAAGGCGCCGTGCGGTAGCTTTTGTATTGCGTTACTCACACCTTAGCAAGGCGTTATATGGCTAGAGGAAACTTGATGACCAAAGAGTCAAAAACAAAAGTAAAACTTAAAAGTGAGCTAATTAAAAAACTCCCTTTCTTTCCAGATGATAGAGATACATTGAACGAGCTCAATGGACAAACTTTATCAGAGGTATTTCTGCATTATCTTCATTGGCAAACGAGGCAAGTGCCTAGAAGGTGCAGAAAAGTTACTATTAGCCCTGAATTGACATCGGATAAGCGCTATAAAGATTTTAAAATTGAAATATCTGCACTTTTAAAAAAGGTGCGCGAAGGAGATGATTTATCTCCTTTCCTATCTTTAAGGGCGCACAAAAAAGGTTATACACCAGTTAAGCGCATTACTTCTGGAGAAGTGGACTCTTGGGAGGATAAAGATCAAATCTTAAATACAAAGGGATTCCATCACTTCCACTTAAATATGAAGGTCCAGAAGTCAGGTATTTCACAGCGGACCGACGTCGTTTTGTTCGCAAAGGTAGAACGAAATAAATTTCATGCAGTTGCGCTATTTGATCATTCAGTCTTTGACAGCTCAAATGAGCTTGGAAAAATGCCCATTGAAAGAGAGCGTATGTGGAATATTCACACAAAATATGAAAGTTATGGTTTAGAGCCTGGTGCTGTTTTTTATAGTCATCCCATTATGAGTTCTGGTCATCCAATGTACATAGTTCGAATGGCTGATTATTACACTCAGGTTATAGAAGTCATTGACCCTCAATTATCGGAACGATCTTTGGCTAACGATTATTACGGGCAGGGCAAAATGAAATATCCAGAAAAATTTAAGTTTGTATGGCATTTTGATGGTTTAGATTTAACCGTCCATGACACGAAAAATAACGTGAATTTTCTGTTGGTCAAAGGTCCTATTTAAGACCGCCATATAACAAATTGTTCAAGAGGGATTCGCAACGCGTAGCATTTTTACTATGCGTTGATTTTAGTGTTTAAGGTGGTATGCGGTGGCTTCGGTATTGCGTTGCTCACCCCTTAACAAGGCGTTAGTACGGGTTTGACATCAAAGGTCATAAGTTTTGGTGTTTATCTGTTTTGGCGCTCGTATTTACACCTTTCAGTAAGTGCCTTTCACGTTCTATCCGGTGGCACTATATGCGGAGTTTTCGCTTTGATTTCACCGTTTACGGCTTCTAACTCTTAGCCTATTTCTTTGGCGCGTCTTCATTTTCGTGGTGGCTTTTGAGAGAACCTTGATTACTTTTGTTGTGGTTGTTGAAGTACGAGGACCGAATCCTTTTCTAATTTGAAGCAAGTGAGAGTAGGGTTGTTCAGTGCGTTTTTCTTCTAGCCAACTTTCGTCTTTCAATGGGGTAAAGTTTTGTAGCTGCCCGTCTCACTTCAGTGTTCAAAGCCTTTCATATCACCTCAATTTTCAATATCTTGGAGCGCATAAATAGAAGTAGCGCATGTACTAACAAATTGCTTAAGAGTGATTCGTAACGCGTGGCATTTTCACTATGCGGTGGCTTATGGTGATTAAGGCGCTGTGCGGTAGCTTTTGTATTGCGTTACTCACACCTTAGCAAGGCGTTAGCTGTTCTCCCAACCAATAAGCTCTTTATGTCTCACATCAATGTTATGGGTCGCTGTTCTATATATTATCGAGTTTTACTATCTTTAGGGCTTAGTATGAAAATACAATTAATTACAACGTTGCTAGGTATTTTAATTTCTTTTCCAACAGTCGCTTCGACACCAGTATTTGATCACAATAGCAAGATTGGTATGTGTGCGGGTTTATCAAGAATTGCATCGATTGAAGTAGATCAAACTAAAATGGCAGCAGCTCTTGATAGAAGTGAGGGACCGGAGAAAACGATGGGTGCAATGACTTATGGTGGCGGGTACGCTATGGGAAACGTGGATATGTTTCAGTTGCTAAAACCGAACACCAAATCAAAAGCGGAAGTGGCAAAGCTAATATTTCAGCAAACTGGCTGTGATGTCTATTTGTAGGTACCAATATGAATAAATCTATCTTGTCTCTTTTAATTGTTTGTTTAGGTGGTATGTCGATGCCAAGCGGAGCTAACCAAATGCTCTCAACGCCTTTGCTGCTAAAAGCATGTAATGCGCCTAAAGAGTCACGTGATTTTGGTGTTTGCTTAGGCTTTTTCTCTGGAGTTGTGCAAGCAGCAATTCCTGCAACAATAGCCGCTGTCGAAATCAAAGGAGTTTACTCAGAGCAAGCTTATCAGGAAGCTTCAATAGCAGCCGGAAAAGTGTTTGGCTGTGGTGAAAATGACACTATTTTAAATTCTATTGAAAAATACAAGCGGTTTATGAAGAGCAATGTGTCTTTTTCAGATTTACCTGCATCGGTTACAGTCGCAAAGATGCTTTCAAGCACATATCCGTGTAAATAGAACACAGCTAACAAAGCATTTAAGAGTGATTCGCAACGCTTGGCAGTTTCGCTTCGCTCAAGTATAGCCAAGCGTCGCTCACACCTTAATGCGGCGTTATACCGCAATCAGTCGTTGAGCCTTGTCATCGCTTTTCTGTACACATCGCTACGTTCGCGCTTGCCTACGGCTAAAACGGTAACAATAACTATATCGTCTTGCACTTTGTATACTAAGCGATAGCCAGATTGGCGTAATTTGATCTTATACATGTTGTCTGCGCCGGATAATTTGGAAGCCGGAACGTGTGGATTAGCTAAGCGCTCAATCAGTTTCTTCTTAAATTGCTGTTGCAAAGTAGCGCCGAGTTTTTTCCACTCTTTAAGTGCGCTACTTTTAAATTCAAGATTATAAGTCATCGATACTCACCGAAATGCTTGCTTCAGATTCTCGCTCTTTAGCTAAAGCAAGTAGCTCAATATCTTCAAGTTTGTCCATCATCATTTCGTATGCAGCAGCAGGTACACAGTAAAATGCAGGTTCATTTCGGTTTAGTACGGCGACTGGATCACCATAAGCGCTTGAAGCAACCTTCATTGGGTTCGCTTTAAACTCAGTGATACTTGCAGCAACATCAGCTAATATTCTAGCGGTCATTTAAAAGCTCCTTAAAGCGGTCTTTAACATGGTCATTTTAGTTGCAAACAAGCGGTATAACAAGGTGTTTAAGACGGATTCGCAACGCTCGGCGGTTTCAGTTCAAAGTTTTGCATATGTGTTTATGGCACAATGTCGTGAGTTTTGGTGGTAGCGCTGCTCACCACTTAACACGGCGTTATGTTTTACTAGGATTTCAATGGCTTAAATGCCTTTGAGTCGTTCTTTGTCCCTTTGGCTATTCGTTGGGAGTAGACTCAGCAAATCACCATTGTCGCCCAGTTCTTAAATCACTCAGACCGTAAAATATGCCAAGGTTCGCGGGTTGCTTCATTCTAGTTTTCGGGTGGTCTGGTCGCCTTGTTTCTCTGGCTCAAAGTCGCTTTGGGCATATTTCCCAATCAGCCAATAACCTTGGCAGTTGAGTCGGCAAATCGGCATTGCTCTGCGCTTTTGCTGCTAAGAAAGGGCGCTTGTTGAAAGTGTATCGAGTTGCCTCATTATCAGGGAAGTGTACTTACTCGCTTTGTGTTCCGTGCATCTGCCGGTTAAGTGAGTTCGAGCTTGTGACTTGGTTCAGAAAACTAGGTCTACACTTCAGTTCTTTGCCAAGTAAATCAGCGTTTTGTGCTAAAACATAACAAAGCATTTAAGACGGATTCTCAACGCTTGGCGGTTTCAGTCTAGGTCGGCTTCAGTGCTATATGTGGCAAGGTTTAGGCTTGGGTGGTCGCGTTGTTCACCACTTAATGCGGCGTTATGTGCCACATCATTTATCAACATTGGGCTATATGAAGAATCAAATAATTTTAATCGTATTAACACTTGTAACTCTTCTGTCAGCAGCAGTAATGATCGTATTTGTCGATATAGATAACTTGTCGGCTTACGGTAGCATTCTTGCTGCTAGTGGGAGCTTTATTGCCGTCATTTGGTTTACTGGAAGCTTAAGGTATCAGGCACAACAACTGAAAGAGCAAAGAGAACAATTCCAAAAGGAGTTTGATAGGTCTAATGAGGAAAGTAGACGCAATGCTTTGCTGTTAGCTAAAGAAATCCTTATTACCGCTGAAAACCGAGCTTTGGCTGTAAATAGTGAACTGTCTTCAGTTGAGCAAATTTTTCCCAACTATATCAATTTTATTGAATTTAAAGACATTTTTGAGTCTAACGATCCCAAGGTGGTTCAAGAAAGTGTTAATAGTTGGTATAAAAAAGAAACTCCAGCAGTCGAGTTAATGAAAGGCATTAAAAGTGCAGCTCAAGTATATTTTATAGCGATTGATAAATTGGATGTTGATTATACAAAGTCGCCTGAAGATTTTGTCTATATTTATGGGTGTCATCTTTGGAGCCTCCCATTTTTCTCTACGTATCAAAGTAGTGCTATGTCACTTTCTGAATATATGATGCGCCTGCAACCTGGAAGAAGAGCTGTTCATTTTGCTGCATTGGGAGCTATGGCGACTTTAACAACAAGTGAAATCCTAAAAATGGATGAGATTCGAGCGGACATAGCTGAATACGAAGTTAATGGGCGTAAAATTCCACCAATTGCAGAAATACTGCGTGGGTCAGGCACATAACAAACTGTTCAAGAGGGATTCGCAACGCGTGGCATTTTCACTATGCGTTGGTTTTAGTGTTTAGGGTGGTATGCGGCAGCTTCTGTATTGCGTTGCTCACCCCTTAACAGGGCGTTAGGCAAAGGGCAGGAAAGTTCTTTGTTCTAATTTTCTTGCTCCCTTAAACCATCTGTTTTTCTAAGTCGGCAATTCAGCATTGTCGGCTCAAATCCTTGAATCTCTTCAACCGTAAAACATGCCCAAGTTCGTGGGTTGCCTCATTGGGTTTCAGTGTTGGTTGGTGTTGATCTTCACTGGCTTAAAGTGTGGAAAGGGCAAGTTAGTCGAAGCTTTCGTTATTGCTGTCATTTTGCAGCTTTGAGTTTCTCAGGTTCAAAAGCTACTTTGTCGTTGAAAGGCTGTGTTTCGTGAATGTTGAAAGTGAGGCTGTAACATAGTTGCTTTAGTAGTTCTTGAATCACAAAAAGTCAGTGGGTGATTGGTTGCTTATCGCGTTTAAGGTATTCTGTTTTCAAACTAAGTTAGTGAGTAAGCCGAAAATTTGCCTAACAAGCAATTCAAGCTGATTCGCAACGCTCGGCACTTTCGGTTTCAACTTGTTTGGTGATTACGGTGCAGTGTTTTAGTGTGGTGGCAGCGTTGCTCACAACTTAATTGGGCGTTATATGCCAAGGAGGATATATGACAAAGGAAGTCGTCAATAAGTGTTACATGGCATTAGGGATTGCCGCTGGAGATTGCATCTATCGGTACCTCTTCCGTTCTGAGGAGCCATTCGATTTCTACAAGCCAGTATTTATGTTCATAGTAGCTTTTCTTATTCTCAACATGCTAAGTTTTGGCTTGAAGCTATTCAAACGACTAATTTCAAGGTGAGTATTATTTAATTTAAAACAACGATTAGCATCGACTCATTGTGTGATAAATGAGCAGGATGGTTGTGGTTTTGTGTTTGGCTCGGTGTCATTGGTGGGTAAGGCATATAACAAATTGTTCAAGAGGGATTCGCAACGCGTAGCATTTTTACTATGCGTTGATTTTAGTGTTTAGGGTGATATGCGGCGGCTTTGGTATTGCGTTGCTCACCCCTTAACAAGGCGTTAGCTTAATAAGAGGTTAAATTTGAAATTAGTAGATATCTTAAATGATGAAAACCTAAAGCCAGCGCTTGTAATCGGTAATGGAATCAATCGTTATAACAGCACTAAAGCTGATGGGAATAATTCTTGGGACAAAATGCTTTTAGAGCTTTGGGAAAAGCACAGTCTGTCTTCAGAGCAGATGTCTGCTCCTGAGGGAATTTCGCTTACAGAGTTTTATGATGCTCTTGATTTGACCAAGAGGTCTGACGAAATCAACTTACAAAAAGAGTTTTGTGAACTAATGAGTAGCTGGGCTCCTAGAGAGCATCATGTCTCGATCTCCAAATGGGCTCAGATCAAGGGTGTACCAATACTTACAACAAACTTTGAAGAAACATTGTCCTCAAATATCACAAGTGATATTACGCATTTTGATTCAAAGTCTTTTACTGACTTTTATCCTTGGCAAAGCTACTTCTCTGATCATGAAATACATGATCCCGCTAATGAGTTTGCGATCTGGCATATTAATGGGGTACAGAGGTATAGTCGAAGTATACGATTGGGTTTGTCTCACTATATGGGCTCAGTTGAGAGGGCTAGACGATTAATCCATAAAGGGAACGAAGCAAGGTTGTTCTCCGGAAAAAATGTTGATGAGTGGTCTGGTTACCAAAGTTGGTTGCACGTTGTTTTTAATAACGACCTAGTTTTTGTTGGACTCGGCTTAGATACAACAGAAGTGTTTTTACGATGGTTGTTAATCGAACGAGCAAAGTACTTCAATCAATTCCCTCAGCGTAGAAAAAGAGCATATTTTGTCCATGCCAATGAAAAATCATTATCAACAGGGCAAGAGTTGTTCTTAAATAGTGTTGGTGTTCAGGTAGTACATGAGGCGTCTTATGATGAACTTTACAGCACTCCTTGGGCATTAAGCTAACAAAGCATTTAAGAGTGATTCTCAACGCTTGGCATTTTTTATTCTATCGTTGAGTTCAGCGTTTACGGTGGTAAGGTTAAGTTTCGTGGTAGCGTTGCTCACACCTTAATGCGGCGTTATGTTTACTTGTAATTCAAAGACTTAAAGTTCTTAGGCTCTAGTTCTTTGTCCCTCTGGCAATTCGTCCCTAGTAGACTCAGCAAATCCGCATTGTCGGTCTAAGTTCTTGAATCTCTCAGCCCGTAAAACATGCCAATGTTCGCGGGTTGCTTCATTGTCAGGTCGTGGCGGTTGGCTTCTTGTTTAACTGGCTCAAAGTCGTTTCTAAGTTCTAAGCCAATTAGCATTTTAGCTTGGCAGTAGCCTCGTCAATTCACCATTGTTTTGCGCTTTGGTTGGAAAGACAGGGCACTTGTTGGAGCTTAGTCAGGTTGCCTCATTGGGCAGGGAAGTGGCATTACTCGTTTCTGGTTGGTCGCCTTTGGTGGTCAAGTTGGTTTCAGCCTTGTGCTTTGCTTCAGAAAACTAGTTAGAAATAGTAGTTCTTTCTCAATTAAATCATGTGTTTGTGGTAAAACATAACAAACAATTCAACAGTGATTCGCAACGCTTGGCGCTCTCACTTCGGGTTGAGTTAAGTGTTTACGGCGCAGTGTTCAAGTTCAGTGCTTGCGCTGCTCACACGTTAATTGGGCGTTATTTCCGCAACGGATCTCTCAGGCTGTATGTACGTGGTTGTAGCCTAAGAGTGAAAGTGGCGGGGTAATAGGGTGGAAAAGCGGTGAAAAGGGCGAATATTGGTCATTTCCATGCTAGCCTTAAAGCGCTTTAAGCGCACCTTAATATGGCGCAGCAATTAAAGAGTGACGCTAAAGCGATTTAAGGTAGTGAGCTGCCAAATACTTCGGCTTCGATTTTTGCCTGCATACCGAAAATTTCTCGTCATATCAAAAGATTAGGCGTAAACATAGCCGACTTTAGTTGCGGAATAACAAGACGTTCAAGGCGATTCGAAACGCATTGGGGTTTTAGTGCCCAAATAGGCACGGATTTATCAGAGTTTATTTTAGGTTAGGGTGGATCTGCGTCTCTCACACCTTAACTGCGCGTTAGCAGTTCAAAGGATACAATATGATCGAAAGGAAGCGTGGGATTTATAAGGGACGAAATAAGTCGTCTGCATACAAAGATTTAGTCTGGACTGTTGCCACATCGGTAGACACAAGCTTGGATATTTGTGGTCAAACTCAATTGGCGCTACAAACAATCGATAGTAATTTAGCTGAGTTAGGATCAGACAAAACTCAGATTGTTAGTGCTCAGGTCTACATTGCGAATATGGCTGATAAACCCAAGATGGATAGAATTTGGTGTGAGTGGGCTGGTGACAACCCTGATAATTGGTCCCAGCGAGCTTGTTTAGGTGTAACTCTTGAAGGTGATGTACTTATTGAGGTGACAGTTACAGCTGTACGCAATTAGAACACAGCTAACAAAGCGTTTAAGACGGACTCCCAACGCTTGGCACTTTCGTGTTACATCAGGTTTAGTGTTTATGTCACAATGGTTTAGGTAAGGTGGTTAGCGTTACTCGCCACTTAACGCGGCGTTATGTTTTTCGAGGAAATGGTAAGTGAAATATTTGAACAAAGGTTTGCTAGTCCTTAGCTTTCTTTGTCTCTACTTAGTGCTGAAAAGTAGCGAAGAAAGGCTCCTTTTTGAAAGTGCTGGATTCATTTTTCAGCAATTTAAGCTGGGGAATGAGATTGTTTTTAACTTGTCATGTGGGATGCTCATCAGCATTTGGTTCTATTTTTTGGTTGTTTGGCTGCCGGAGAAAAAGAACAAGAAGCGGGTAAAAAGTCACTTTATATCGCAATATACAGAGTTTAAACGTCATTTAATTATGCATATCGTAGGTGCATGTCGAGAACCTTACAAGGGTGACTTGCTCAGCAACTTGATGGAGCCTCAGGCATTTAAAGACTATTTCAAAGAAAAAGTAACAGTAGACCAAGAACGTTGGCACGTTTTTCTAAATAATCTCGATAAAGATCTCTTGGCTGACATTCTCAATGAAATTGAGGCGTTTAAAGAAGCTACGTCTTATTTGCTCGGTAACGTGCAGGTTGATGACGATGAGGTGTTCTCATTTCTGCATAGGATAAACACTATATCTATTACACTAAAAGGCGTCAGTATTGAAGATGATAGTTTGAAGCAACTCTCTCGGTTGCTTTGGGAGATATTGGCTGGCTTTAGTTGGGTGGATGGTTATCGAGATTATGACTATTTCGACAGTATGTTCCATAAAATTTAGAACAAACATAACAAAGCGTTTAAGACGGATTCCCAACGCTTGGCATTTTCGGTTTGATTCGGCTTTTGTGTTTACGGCACAATGGTTTAGGTTAGGTGGTAGCGTTGCTCACCACTTAACGCGGCGTTATGTTTTTTGTGGAAATAATAGCTTTAGCGGAGTCTAGATTGTTGCTATAAGAATGTCGTGTCCAATATAAGGAGAGTGGCATGAGTAGCAATGATTCTTACTTTTTAGCTCTAGAAAATCGCGGTTTGGAGAAAGTTAAAGTTCAATGGTTAAATCACAAACATGGCAGACCAGAGTCAAAAAATTGGTATTTAGTTCGACACTGGATTGAGGAACAAGAGCAGAAGCAACGTAATATCAACTCCAGCGTTAAAGAGGTGTTGACGTTAAAAGGTTTCGAGTATTCGGCAGAGTCCAATAAAATACAGCGCAACATGTTGTGTGTACTTGCTTTAACTTTGATTGTTGATTTAATCACAATACTGCAAGCACAAACATAACAAACTGTTCAAGAGGGATTCGCAACGCGTGGCATTTTCACTATGCGTTGGTTTAAGTAATTAAGGTGGTGTGCGGTGACTTTGGTATTGCGTTGCTCACCCCTTAACAGGGCGTTAGTTTTATGGAGGAAATATTGTGGAAATCTGGAAGTTATTGTTCTTTATACCTGCGTGTTTTGCGCTCAATATGACTCCTGGTCCAAACAATCTATTGTCCATGAACAATGCTCGTTGTTACGGCTTCAAGTCCGCTTTTATTGCTGGACTTGGTCGTATCGCCGCATTCGCTGTAATGATTGCCTTGGCTGCTTCTGGTTTAGCAGTGGTTCTCTATGCTTCTGAGACTCTATTTCTAACGATTAAAATTGTGGGTGCGGCTTATTTGTTGTGGATTGCCTTTAATCTTTGGCGTTCGGAAGCAAGTCCTGTTTCTGAGCTAGAAAACACTCGCAACCGACTAGGCTTAGCCAAACAAGAATTCTTGTTAGCTGCTGGTAATCCAAAGGCGATCTTAATCTTTACTGCTTTTCTACCACAGTTCGTCGATGTTTCAGCTAGTGTAAATGAACAGTTCTTCGCTTTAGGGGCTACGTTCCTAATTTTAGAAATGGGTGCAATATCGATTTATGCGATATTTGGAATATACCTAAGGCAGTGGTTTACGAAGCCGAAAATGGCAAAGCGCTTCAATAGAGGTTGTGCAACTTTTTTGGCTATGTCTGGAGCAAGCTTGTTACTGAGTCGCCAGCAATAAAACTAACAAACTGTTTAAGAGTGATTCGCAACGCGTGGCATTTTTACTATGCGTTGAATTTAGTGTTTAAGGTGGTATGCGGGAGCTTCGGTATTGCGTTGCTCACACCTTAACAGGGCGTTATGTTTACTTGTATTTCAAAGGCTTAAAGGTCTTAGGCTCTAGTTCTTTGTCCCTTTGGCAATTCGTCCCTAGTAGACTCAGCAAATCCGCATTGTCGGTCTAAGTTCTTGAATCTCTTCACCCGTAAAACATGCCAATGTTCGTGGGTTGCTTCATTGTCACGTCGTGGCGGTTGGCTTCTTGTTTAACTGGCTTAAAGTCGCTTTTGGATTCTTAGCCAATCAGCATGTCGGCTTGGCAGTTGCCTCGGCAATTTGCCATTGTCTTGCGCTTTGGTTGGAAAGAAAGGGTGCTTGTTGTTCCTTAATTGGGTTGCCTCATTGGGCAGGGAAGTGGGCTTACTTGTTTTAGTTTGGTCGCCTTTGGTGGTCAAGTTGGTTCTGGTCTTGTGGTTTGGTTCAGAAAACTAGCCAGAAATAGCAGTTCTTTCTCAAGAAAATCATGTGTTTGTGGTAAAACATAACAAACAATTCAACAGTGATTCGCAACGCTTGGCGCTTTCACTTCAGGTTGAGTTTAGTGTTTACGGCGCAGTGCTTTAGCACAGTGACAGCGTTGCTCACACGTTAATTGGGCGTTATGTGCTTTGGGAGAAAATGGAAATGGATATTCCCGACAGATTCAAAAATGTAAGATACGTTTCATCCCGCATTCCGGGTTGCAAAGATGATTCAGACTTAACGTCTGGAGCTAACTGTCAGGTCTTTGCTTATAACTTGCTCAGAGACTTCGGTCTAAATCCACCTAACTACCGTTCTAGTGAACTGTGGGATGACTCAGAGTTTAGTGAGGTGGTCACTGAGTTTAAGCCGCTAGATATCATGATGTACAACGACTCTACTGACTCATACGGAGCACACGTGGGAGTGTACGTCGGTAATGGACTCGTCTACCATCTGTCTTTGTCTAATGGCTTACCCAAGTTTGAGCGCCATTTAGACTTACTTCAACAAAGTAAGTATCGGTTTTTTATTGGTGCCAAGCGTATTAAGCAGTTTGGTGCATAATGCAAGCGCGCACATAACAAACTGTTCAAGAGGGATTCGCAACGCGTGGCATTTTCATCATGCGTTGGTTTTAGTGTTTAAGGCGGTATGCGGCGACTTCGGTATTGCGTTGCTCACCCCTTAACAGGGCGTTAGTACGGGTTTGACATCAAAGGTCATCAGTTTTGGTGTTTATCTGTTTTGGCGCTCGTATTTACACCTTTCAGTTAGTGCCTTTCACGTTCTTTCCGGTGGCACTATATGCGGAGTGTTTGCTTTGATTTCATCTTTTACGGTTTCTAACTCTTAGCCTATTTCTTTGGTACTTCTTCGTTTTTGCTGTACTTCCTAAGTTAATCTTGGCATTCGTTGGGTGCTGTTATCAAAGTACGAGGATCGAATCCTTTTCTAATTTGAATTCAATAAAAGTAGGGGAGTTCAGTACGTTTTTCTTCTAACCAACTCTCGTCTCTCAGCCGAGTTTAAGTTTTGTAGCTGCCCGTCTCACTTCAGTGTTCAAATCCTTTCATATCATTCCAATTTTCAATATCTTGGAGCGCATAAATAGAAGTAGTGCATGTACTAACAAATTGCTTAAGAGTGATTCGTAACGCGTGGCATTTTTACTTTGCGGTGGCTTATGTGATTAAGGCGCCGTGCGGTAGCCTTTGTATTGCGTTACTCACACCTTAGCAAGGCGTTAGTTGGAAAGAGGTATTCATTGGATTCAATAAAAGAGATATTACTTTCATTTGGTGGAGCTACTGTCGTAATTGGCTTGTTGTCGAGTTTTCTTGCAAAGTTAATTTCAACTAGAGTTGCGCAGGAACAGAATGCAGTAATTTTGAGCGAGTTGGAAAACTTGAAACATAAGCTATCTACAGCTCAAACAAGCTATGGTCAACAAATTGAACACATAGTCAGTTACTATGATGTTTATTATAAACACTATCGCCGTTGCCAAGAAGTTGCCGGACAAGATGTAATTTCCCATCCTGAAAATGGGGTCCTCGATACTAAAGAAGCGTATGAAAAGAAGCTTGATAAATTTGCCGAGGAGTGGGAGAAACTTGAGCCAAGAATCCGTCTTGTATTACCAGAAGATGCATTTTTGCTCCATATAGAGTCAATTCATGCATTCAATGATTTTACACGAATATTGAAATCACTACCTTCGAATCACTCTGAGTTGAAAGGACCTTTAATAGAGCAGTTTGTGGTTGTGGATCAAGTTAAAGAAAAATTGGAAAGGTCTCTTAGGCACTATTTAAGAACAGACGTTTTGCAATCCAACTAACAAATTGTTTAAGAGTGATTCGGCACGCGTGGCATTTTTAGTATGCGTTAGTTTTAGTGATTAAGGTGGTATGCGGATGCTACGGCATTGCGTGCCTCACACCTTAACAAGGCGTTAGAAAAATGAGGGCCTATGGAGAAAAGTTATTCGGATTACTTGGTTGAAATAGAAGAATTAACTGAGGGTAATGATCTAATGAGATCACTGTTACTTGATAACTTCTACAAAAATCTTCCAGATGATATTAACAAAAACAATAAGAAGCTGCTAAATCAGCTATATTTTCCTTTAAAACGGAAAGAAATGTGGCAATGTGGGCACGAAAATTGTGAGATTGAATCATGTTATTCCCATGAAATATCAGAGAATTTATTTCTTAAGCACCTCGCTGATCTTGATTCAAACGTAGTAATCATTGAGAAGAATATATCAGGAAATGCGTTCTTTTATTATGAGAAAGAAGTGCATAAGAGAAATGCCAGTAATTTTCCAGGATATTGTTCTGAGCATGATTCAAAATTATTTTCGGATATAGAAAATTGCTCCCCCTCATTGAATGTACATTTTGTAAACAAGCAGTGTTTGCGCTCAATACGTAGAAAGAAATTTGATCTTCTCCTTCAAGTTCGCGGGGCAGAAAAATTTTTAGATGGTATTGAGGATGAGTTGTTAGATTCTCCATTAGTAAAACAGGTTGTACAGCACTTTGAGCGTAAGAAACAAATTCTCTTAGAAAGGGTTTCAGTACTTTCGGAAGTCTACGACAAGGTTTATGCAGGGATTAATAACCAAGATTACTGCATTAAGCATAGTGAGTTAGGTCAACCAAAACTAGGGTACTGTTTTTCCGAAGTATTTGATTGCACGATGGAAGAAGACACTGAAGAATGTATATTATTTTGGTTTAAAATCGATTTTTTTGAGGACTCGAAAGCTTTTGTTTGTTGGCTTGATAATGAGACATCTAAACAAGTCGCCACTCAGATGGCTGTTGATTACAAACGTAAACTCATAGATTTAATGTATGTTAAAAAAGAGAAACTGGTATTTTCGTCAGAATTTTTAAGTCAGATGAATAGGGATGCCAAAGATATCTTTTTGCAAAATGACGAACTATATAACCTTGGCCCAATAGAAAATATGCTTCTAATCCAAGAATTTTTCTAACAAACAATTTAAGAGTGATTCAGCACGCTTGGCATTTTTAGTTTGAGTCAAGTTTAGTGTTTAAGGTGGTCAAATTAGGTGCCGTGGTCGCGTGCTTCACACCTTAATTGGGCGTTATACGAACAAGGAGGTCAATTGAAAGATTTACAACAACAAATATCGTCAATGGAATATTTCAAACGAGTAGAACAAGATTCCGAGTTAGTTTCCCGATATCCATCTGATGAATATTTTGTTATCCGAATGGACGGTATCGGCTTGAGTAAAAAGTATCTGAGTAACGTTACTCGTGACAAAAAATTTGAGGGACTCATGTGGGAATCGTTAGAAGAAACATTTAAGGTCCTTCATCGAAAATGTCCCCATGACTCACAAAACTTCATTTTAGCTGCAAGTATTTGTTCAGATGAAGTTTCGATAGTACTAAGTAAGGTTCCGACATATTACGATAATAGAGTTATCAAGTTATTAACAACGTTTTCGTCAACATTTACTTCTTTTTTCACAGGTAAAGGTATAACAAGAGCTAAGAAAAAGTCACAGCCGATTTGTGGTGCATTTGATGGCAGAGCTCTCATATTGAAGAACCAAAGTGAGGTTGTTGAATACTTAGCAACAAGATACGCTGTGAATGTCAGGAACTCGTATACTAAGTTATTACGATTAGACGGAGTAAGCTCTGAAGAGATATATAGTAAAGAAAACTACAACAACATTAAATATATCCAAGCAAAAATTGATGAACGCGGATTAACTGACAAAGCTAGTGGTATGTATTTAATCCCAAAATTTTTCGTCTCTAACAAACGAGCATTGCAAAACTATAGTTTTAGTTCAGTGGATGAGATGAAGAGTTCGATTACTACAAGCATAGTAGAGCATGAGTCTTGGTTGGAGCAGTTCGTATAACAATCTGTTTAAGAGTGATTCGCAACGCGTGGCATTTTTACTATGCGTTGGTTTTTAGTGATTAAGGTGGTATGCGGAAGCATCGGTATTGCGTTGCTCACACCTTAACAGGGCGTTATACGTCCGAGCGCTTTTGCTTATCAAAGTGAAAGGGAGTTTTGCAACTCCCTTTGGAAGACCTAGAGAATCCCTAGCCGGATTTGAGACTTTTTGGCTTCATCCCATTTTTTTGTGTAATTTTCGCGTAAAGCTATATTAGGTTGGCAGTTGATCGTTTCTAACAAACTTTCTAAAGAAACCACTTTATCTAGCCATCCCTGTTTATGAGCTGCTCTCATAGCGGCAGAATCTGGACTAGAGATTAACCAACAATCACCTTCAAAACTAGCTGCATAGATTAAAAGGTCCCTTTCTCCTGCGTCCAAATTGAAAATCTCCGGAGAAATCATCATTGTAGCAGCGATTTCTTCTTCACTAACTGCGTAAACCTTAGCAAAAGATTCAGTTAACTCTTTCTGATCTATGAGCTCCTCCGTTGAACGTTTTTGATACCCAGTCTGTGTTTCTTCTATCACCTTTTCAACAGTATGCACATTGAAGTTAGAGCTTAAATGATGCCACCTCGCTATACGATGAGCCTCTAAAATTACGTTAGTATCAATGAGTACAATATCACCAGCTTTCATGCACTGAACCTCACTTACAGATCATAAGGAACAGTCAAGTTATATGATACTAACAGCTCATTTAACTCTTCCATTGTCATATCTAAAATCGATAGTATTTTTCTTACAGACAATGTTCCGCTATCAATAGACTTATGTATGTATTGTACGAACTGTTTATTGAATAACTTTGGAGGAAGGTCCTCTCCATCTTTCTGACCGTTCTTTGCCATAAGATCTTTATCTAATCTATCAGCATGAGAGCGAGAAATTTTGTCCAGACTAACTAAACGCCACATCAGAGCGATTGAAGAAACACCATATTTGTTCGCAAGATTGTTGATAACATCTTCTGTAATGTCGCTTTCTTTTAAAGTGATATATTTTTCGATACTTTCACTCGGCATTAATAATGCGCTTGCAAATGCATCTGCTAACTTTTCTGTATATGGCTTTTTCTTTTGGTTTGAGTATGCTTTTTCTACGTGTTTTGGTGGAATAGCATCCCACGTTAAGCAATGAAATGCTTCATGTGCAGTATCAAAATTTCTTCGTCCAGCTATCTCATTTCTATTTATTAATATAACACTTATCGTGTTTAGTTTTATCGCTGCACCCGAGATGCTATTAGGCATATCTACATATAATTTAGATACGTTAAATTTTCTAAAGAATAGCTCTTCAAGGTTGTCAGCAGGGAAATCTCCTAAATTAAACTCTTTTACCAATTGCTCCGCACATTTGGTAACGTCATGAAAGGTGCTGTTCTTAGTAATAGGCAGTTTCGGCAGAATAACACTATGACTTGTAGTTGAGAATTTTTCGTCTAAGTCCTTTAGTAAAGCAACAATTCTACTTGTTTTATCTTCATAATTGCTAAGTTCTTCTTCGGTTGCCTCACATTGACGCCAAGAATAGTTAGCCTCGCCTAGAAGAGAGTATGGATCAGAAAACTGCTCAAGAGATATGTCTAAAACCTTTAGGGCTTGTAATAGCTCAGTTGGTTTCAACTCTCTGGTACCTGTTTCAATTGCAGAAAGTGTCTGCCTGTCTTTGAACCCCATTGCTTTAGATAGCTGCTCTTGGTTTAGTTTTTTTAACTCTCTATATGCAACTAGTCTTTTAATGAAGAAACTCTTATCAATCATATCTTAACCCCTCTCAATTGGAGTTATTGTAATCTTGCAAATTAAAATATGCAAGATTGTCAGTACTAAAACGTATAACAATCAATTTAAGAGGGATTCACAACGCTTGGCACTTTTGCTTCTACTTCAAATTTAGTGTTTACGGTACAATGCGTTAAGTTGTGTGGAGGCGTTGTTCACCCCTTAATTGGGCGTTAGTACGGGGTTGACATCAAAGGTCATAAGTTTTGGTGTTTATTTGTTTCTGTGCTCGTCTGTACACCTTTCAGTTTGTACCTTTCACGTTCTTTCCGGTGGCACTATATGCGGAGTGTTTGCTTTGATTTCACCGTTTACGGTGTCTAACTCTTACCCTATTTCTTTGGCGCTTCTTCTCTTTCGTGGTTTTTACGAAGTCAGAGTTGTCTTTCTTTGGTATTGCCGTCGAAGTGCGAGGATCGAATTCTTTTCTAATTTGAAGCCAGTGAAAGTAGGGCAGTTCAGTGCGTTTTTCTTCTAGCCAACTTTCGTCTTTAAATCGGGGTAAAGTTTTGTAGCTGCCCGTCTCACTTCAGTGTTCAAAGCCTTTCATATTATGCCAGTTTTCAATATCTTGGAGCGCATAAATAGAAGTAGCGCATGTACTAACAAATTGCTTAAGAGTGATTCGTAACGCGTGGCATTTTTACGAGCTATTGTCAAATGTGGTGTATGGAAGATCATGCAGTAGCTTGTTGATGAGTCTCCATTTCTTTCACTCCATTGATGAAGCGAACATCTTTCACAACATCCGCTAGGAGTGCAAAACCTCGTAGACGACGCCACTTCGTCTCTGCACTGCGCATTAACTTGTAGGCCATCATCAACGTAGTCTTTCTGTTTCCACAGTTCTTCGTCTTGTTCGTGCGTAAACGTACTGTGGCGAACATCGATTCTATTGGGTTGGTTGTCCTGATATGAACCCAGTGCTCTGCTGGGTAATCGTAGAACGCCAGCATTTCAGCTTTATCTTTCACCAAGCAGTCGGTTGCCTTTGGATACTTGGCTTCGAAGCGCTTCTGGAAGGTTGAGAAGGCGTGATAAGCATCATCTCTAGTCTCTGCCATCCAGATATCTTGCAGTGCTTCCTTCATTCGTGGTTGTACGCTTTTGGGCACCTTGTTAAGCACATTCGCCGTCTTATGTACCCAGCATCGTTGCTGAGTCGTTTGAGGCCAGCACTTAGCAACCGCTTTCCAGAAGCCAAGCGCGCCATCTCCGATGGCGAGCTTCGGTGCTAACTGTAATCCCTGCGCTCGTAGCTGCTCAATGAGTTCCGTCCAACTTGCTTCTGACTCTCTATGACCATCCAGAACGCCAAGGACTTCTTTGCGTCCAGTGTCATCGACACCAATGATGACGAGTAAGCAGAGCTTATCGTCCATCCTAACGTGACAGTAAACACCGTCAGCCCAAATGTAAACATAGCGGCGCCTACCGAGGTCACGCTTACGCCACTGTTCGTACTCCGCATACCAGCGCTCTTTGAGGCGACAGATGCTGTTGGCTGACAGGCCTTTCGCATCCTTACCAAGCAGAGACTCCAGAGCAGGCAGCATATCGCCCGTAGATATTCCCTTGAGATAGAGTAACGGGAGCAGTGTTGCAACGCTCTTTGTTCGCTTGAGATACGGTGGTATCAAGTTGCTATTAAATTTGACGCCATGCCCTGAGCGATCTCTTACCTTAGGAATTTGCACTTCGACATCACCGACACCGGTTTGCAAGGTTCGCTCAGGTAAGAAACCGTTGCGAACGATAGCTTGCTTGCCGTCAACCATAACATTCTGGTGTTGTGCAAGTAACTGTTGAAGCTCAGCTTCAACAGCTTGTGCAATCAAATCTCTAGCCCCTTGACGTATCAGTTCAGTAAGTGGGTCTTGTGGTGTATTCAGTGAAACAACAGTATTATCAGTCATGCGGTGTACCTTTCTGTTAATCGTTCTGGGGAGAACTGCATCAACAGATTACACCGCAACTTCCTTTCTCTTCCATACACCAGAAATCAGCATAGCTCCATTTTTACTTTGCGGTGGCTTATGTGATTAGGGCGCTGTGCGGTAGCTTTTGTATTGCGTTACTCACACCTTAGCAAGGCGTTAGGCAATTAGGAGGTAATATTGGAGTTTTTTAGAGAAAATTACATTAAGTTTCCCATTGTGTTGTACGTATTGGGGTTTGCTGTTCACAACGCATACTTGTCTCTTTACGGAAGCTATGAATTTGAGTTGATTCAAGCTCGATACATACTCTCTGGCATTGGATTTTTAGGTTTTGTTAGTCTTTGTGTTGTATACATGTCTTTCCATTTGAACCTTTCATATTTGCCCGCCAATTATAAGATTCGCATTGTTCTCCCTTGGCTACTAAGGGTTTTTTCGCTACCTGCAATCATTTATGTGTTTCTATACGGTCAACCTGAATTTTCTGATGTTAGTTCAGCAAAAGAGGAGTTGTGGTTGCGGTTATATTTGTCCTTTGGACAGTTAGTAGTTTTCTCCTCACTTACAAACATCGTTTTCTCACTGACTTTAGGTAACGACATTTATGCTAAAACTGTTAAAGCCTTAAGTTTGTGGTGCGCTGTCCCTTTCCTTATTCTGTGTTTTTACGCTTCAAGCCAAAGCTCTGAGCTTAAATCTTTAATGATGTTTATCTTGTATTTTTTAGCTGGTTTTGTAGGTTTGAGCCTTAGACATGCGGATAGAAACTACGATGTTGAGCCTGACTACCTTAGCCCTGAAGCCAAAGAAGAACATGAGAATTCCTTTCAAATCGTAGTCGGTATTTTAGCCCTATGTTTCGTTTGTTGGTCTGCAATAAGCAAATATTCCGAAAATATTTATCCGTATATACCAACGGCTATTGGGGGCTCTAAAATTGAAGCTGCGACTTTGTATAGTGGTACCGGAGTTACCTCAGTTGAAGTTATACAAGAAACAAGTAAGTGGTTTTTAGTTCGTAATTCAGACACTAAGCAAATAGAGAAAATCAAAGCATCAAGTATTGATAGAGTAGTATATACCGGACAATAATTGCCTAACAAAGCGTTTAAGACGGATTCCCAACGCTCGGCATTTTTGGTTTGCTTCAGCTTTAGTGTTTACGGCACAATGGTTTAGGTTAGGTGGGCTGCGTTGCTCACCACTTAACGCGGCGTTATGTGTCTTGGATCGAATATGTCGGAGCCCTGAGATCATAGTTATGTAAAGAATGCATCAAGTTTGGTATAATTTTGTTGTTTAAAGAACTTATTTTCTATAAAGGATTCTAGTGAAAGATAGATTTAGGACAGATTTGGCACAGAAGTCTGAAAAGCAACTTTTTCAAGAGTACTTCCTGTCTTCAAGTTGCTGGTTTTTTGAAACTAATTTAGGAATGGATAACCACATTGAAATGTACGATAAGTTTAAGCTATTGATTGCTAATGGTTTAGATGTACATCCAATGAATATTGTTCTTGTAGGAAGCGCAAAGGTTGGTTTTAGTGTAGCGCCACACAAAGCATTTAGAGACTTCTCCGAAGGCTCTGATTTAGATATTGTTGTCGTTTCAGAAAGTATTTATAAAAAATCGTGGCGAGCGTACTATGAATTGTCAAAGATGAAAAAAATAGATAACTACCATTCAATTACGTCAGATATTTTTCGTCATTTTGTTTCTTTGAAAGATGTAGATACTGATGTCGAATACTTTAAGGAATGGGAAAAAAAAGTAAGTAACTTTAAAAAGAACCTTCAAGTAGTTTTTGGCTTTGATAATAAAATAAACTATAGAATTTATGAAAGCTGGGAGTGGGTTGATATGTATCACCTAGATGGCCTTTCAAAACTTATCGAAAAAGAGTGTAATTAATATGAAACCTTCAGATTTTCTTGATTTTGAAAAAAAATCGCCTAAATTTTTCGCCGATGGGTTTAAAAAAGGTACTTTGATCATCGATAACTCATTCCAGCGAAGAGGTGTTTGGGTAGAAAAAGATAAAATATCCCTAATTGAAAGTATCCTTCTAGGCTATCCTATTCCAGAGTTATACTTGTGGGAAACTGGTATTAGCGATGATCCTGATAATGTAGGAGACTTGACTTACAGTATTGTTGATGGTCAACAGCGAATCACTGCTATTTGGGATTTCATCAACGACAAATTTGCTTTGAAGCCAAATTGTTTAGAGTTCAGTGACGCTGCTTATGCTGGCAAAAAGTTTTCAGAACTGTTGAGACTAGAAGAACACGACTTTAAAAGTGATTTTTGGCTTTATAAGTTCCACGTTAGAACTATTGCACAAGATTTAGGTATTGATGAAATCAAGAAGATGTTCTTGAGACTTAATAAAACTAACTCATCTTTGAACCCTCAAGAGTTAAGAAATGCAGAGTTTAATGGTAAGTTCATTAAATTAGCAGATGAAATATCTACTCTGCCTTTTTGGAGTGAAAATAATATTTTCACAAAGACTGATTTACGCAGAATGAATGACATCCAAATAATTAGTACAATGCTAATTTTTCTTCGAAATGGAATAAGTGATACTGGGCAAGCTGCCATCAACAAAATGTATGATACTTATAATGATATTTATGACGAAGCTAGTGAAGATTTAGGTACTTTTACCGAAATATTACGGATCTTAGAGGGCTTTTTAAGTTTTCAAAGTGACTTAGGAAAGGTATATAGAACAAAAGTTCATTTTTATACATTATTTATTTTAGCTTATTATATGATTCAAACGAATCAAACTGGTGATTTACAGAGAGTTTCTGAAAAACTGGCAATGTGGTTTTCTGCTTACGACAGAAAAGAGTATACAGAATTACCTAATTTGGAAGAATTTTCTGTATTAAGCCAAGAAGGTAGTGGCAAGAAGTATAACAGGACTAGACGGTTCGAAATATTGAAGGCGTTTATATTTAGCTAACAGTTTAGAAGAGAGCACATAACAATCTGTTTAAGAGTGATTCGCAACACGTGGCATTTTTGCTATGCGTTGCGTTTTGTGTTTCCGGTGGTATGCGGGAGCTTTGGTATTGCGTTGCTCACACCTTAACAGGGCGTTAGGCATCAGAGGTTTTATGTTATTTAAATTTTTACCGGAAGAAAGAGTTGATGTTATAAGAGACTTGAGGATTCGTTTCTCCCCTCTTAGTTCGCTAAATGATCCATTTGAACAAATGCCTCATGTTGATATGAGTACAGCCCAACTAAAGGCGGTAGAAGATATTAAAACTCGTATGAGTGAGTTGTGGCTACGAACTGACGCTGATGAAAAAACTCAAGAAAATAAGAATTTTTTTGACATGGGGACTGACGAATTAATTGAAGAAGTCATGTGGATGTTGTCCAGTGACAACGTTGCAAAAGAGATTAACCGATTGTTTTCAGATACGTTTGGGATACTGTCTCTAACTCGCAGCAACAGAAATTTGTTAATGTGGTCTCATTACGCGTCTTCAATGACCGGTTATGTAATTGAGTTTGACGAAAGTAATGACTTTTTCCATCGTCCTAATATTCTTGGGCAGTCAACTAATCTTCAGTCGATCAAGTATTCAGAAATCCGACAAATTCCAAATATTGTTAAGTGTGGAGGTTTAGACCTTCTTTGTCACAAGCCGATAGATTGGGCATATGAGCAAGAGGAGAGAATGTTTATTTCGAATATGCACTCAGATTTTAAGGTGGGTAACTTGGACACATTTGGAAATGATATCTACTTGTACCCGATACCAAGAGATGCAATTAAAGCGATCTATTTTGGTTGCCGAATGAAAGAAACATTAAAAAGAGAAATTTCTGGCTTCGTAAAAAGCAATAATATTCAATGCAAATTGTATAACAGCAGTATTACGTCTAGTGAGTATAAGATTGCATTTGAGCCGTATGATACAAATGCCTAACAAACAATTTAAGAGTGATTCGGCACGCGTGGCATTTTTATTATGCGTTGGCTTAAGTGGTTAGGGTGGTATGCGGTAGCATTAGCATTGCGTGCCTCACACCTTAATTGGGCGTTATAAGGCTAGGTATAAATGAATATTGATAACGAAGAAAAAGAACGAAGAGCAAAGATAGTTGTTGATGACTGTGGAGGTATTCAATTTGCTCAAGAGGCTTTCTATATACACTCAATTTTGTATTCAGCGGGCCGGTGTGTAGAAGCCTTCGAGCGCTATGAGCAATTGAAACGCGAAGATATTTCACCTACTTACTTAGTGGCAATAGTGCAAGAGGCAGTTGGACACGCCGCTGCTCTATCGAGATACTTCTGGCCAACTGAAAAACACAAGAAATCTATTGTAAACCAATTGGATCTGCGTTCTAAGCGTGGGGAAAAACTTAGAACAGCTTTCTCGCTTGATGAATCGTCTGTTCTTTTCAATCGGGATCTACGAAATGCTTGGGAACACTTCGATGAGCGATTAGACCAATATCTATTAACTCATATGGCAGGTATGTTCTTTCCTGGTGCGGTGATCGCTGATCATACCGAGGCTGATAATCCGATAAATCATGTGTTTAAATTACTAGATGTTGAAAATGAATGTCTGGTCTTAATGAATCAAAAGTACTTCTTTGCACCTATATTTTCTGAGGTCACAAGAGTTTTCGAGCTTGCTATGACATTTGATCAAAATGGTTCGAGGTTGCCTTAGGTTCGCCTTATAACAAACTGTTTAAGAGTGATTTGCAACGCGTGGCATTTTTACTATGCGTTGCGTTTAGTGTTTAAGGTGGTTTGCGGTGGCATTGGTATTGCGTTGCTCACACCTTAACAGGGCGTTAGCACTAAAAGGTATATGTACGAGGATCAACATGAATAAAAAAGGAATCGTCGTTTCTCCTCCATTTGAGCCTATATACACTGGAGGGATCAGATGCGGTGGAGATCCAGACCCACTTGAACTTAGAAAATATCTTCTATATTGGGATGAAATTGACTACCCACTAATACACTGATTCGTGTTTCGTCTTACGACATAGATTATTTGGAAAGCACGGGTTTTCTAAAAAGGACACATGTTAGGTTTGAGGGGGCGATAAGCTCGGGGAGAGGTGAGTTTTTTATTGCTGCCCAAGAAGCCGCTCTTAGAAAAAATCGACAAGAAGAACCTGGCTGTTGGACTATGGCTCAACTATCCAATGTTCCTTATTACACTCAGCAAGCGTTAGGAACTGGCGTTGAATTCGAGCTTTACGATATGTTACCTGTTCCCGATCAGGGCACACCGTTAGCTGAAATTCTTGAGTTTAAATCTAAGCGTAATGACGAACTAACCGCTTTTAGGTGCTATCTAGATGAAATGAATGAAGAAATTATATCTTCTAAAGATATACCAAGAGCAAAAAAACACGCTTAGCTCGGTTAGAAATGTCACTAAAGGATATAGATAAAACTATTAATGAAACAGGTATTAAGCGTGTAACAACCAACCTTAAAAACGTAATACACTCTGATTTTTCTGGTATCGTTGGTGCAGGGTTAGGTGCTGCCGGTATAGCTTCTCTTATTCAAATGTCGCCTTTAATTGCCGGTGTTGCTGGTGCTGGTTTGGTTGTCGGTGTAAAGAGTGTAGTTATGCCTTCGTCACAATGCCCTTCTGACTTTAATTACATAAAGAGCATAAGAAAGAACTTTCGATAATTTTAGTGCTAACAAACTGTTTAAGAGTGATTCGCAACGCGTGGCATTTTTAGTATGCGTTGCGTTTAGTGTTTAAGGTGGTATGCGGAGGCATCGGTATTGCGTTGCTCACACCTTAACAGGGCGTTAGTCGCCAGAAAAAGCTAGCAGTCAAAATCACGTTTCTAAGCTTAAAATTTGGCTGATGATCGTTTGATACGCAGGCGCGTCGGCGATGCTCAAAACTCAGTTTCTGCTGTTTTAAGCCTAAAGTTCTGCAAGTGTCCTAGCGGTTGTTTTGTCCATTGGTCCTGACAGAGCAGGGCAATCGAGAGTCTGTTTTCGGTTGCAGCTCCGCTCGGTGAGTTTGTTGGGTACAAAAGCAGATTTACTCGCTGAAATGACGTTTTCTCTGGTGTTGTAAGTTCCACGTGGTTTCAGTGACTTTGTTGAACGTCCGCACTGTGAGATTGGCTTTCCAAAATCGCATTTTGGTGTTGTCAGTTCGTTTTCTGCGGCGTTGTTTGTTCCAAGTGGTTTCATTGAGTAGCCGCTTTGAGACTACGCCTGACTTAAATGCATCAAAGCACATAAAGTTTGTTGTTCGCAAAGTTTAGTTCGGCTTAAAATTGTCGCTCGGTGCCTCGCGACTAACAAACTGCTCAAGAGGGATTCGCAACGCGTGGCATTTTTACTATGCGTTGAATTTAGTGATTAAGGTGGTTTGCGGCGGCTTCGGTATTGCGTTGCTCACCCCTTAGCAGGGCGTTATACCTATTGAGGCTAATCAGTCACTCACCATATTGAATTAAAGAGATACGAATTGAGACCAAAAACAAAAGATTATGTCAGCAGGCTAAAAAGGCAAAGCTCTGATAAGTTAAAAAAACACTATATTGGAGGGCTTGCTCCAGAAATAAATGCTATCAGACGAAATATACTCTTTATGGCGACCGCACTGTTGTTCATGCTGTTTGTATTTATATCTGAAAACATGAGTTTTAATGACACTGTTGAAATCGTTCTGTTAATCAAGCAGCCAATCAAAGCTTATGGCTTAGTAGTTGGAACAATATTAATTGTGGTCTATATGCTTTTAAGGTTGTGGAGCTATCAAAATGTGCACCTTGTAAACAGAGACGAGTTTTTGGAAAGAGAGATCATCAGTGCGATTGTTGGTGATGAGCTTTCCTTCCTTCTCAAGGACAACGAACCAAAACCAGATTGGCACGAGGGAGTAATAAGAAGCTTTGTCTCATCTGATGTTACAAGAAAAGAGGCTCTAGCTAACGGAGTTTATAACGTTCACTACAGGATTCCTGAGGCTGATTTTAAGAAATTGCGTATAAATAGAGAGCAGTTTGAGTCTGACCTGACATCAATAGGGATAAGCGCTCAATCAAACGGAGAGACGTTTCATTTTAGTCATGAAATACGTCTTGATGCTGAAACCTTGCTTGCATACTTAACCGTTAGAGACAATATAATTAAAGTTAATTGGCATCTTTTCTGGGAGTTCCGTTTCCCTAGCATATATGCCGTTTTTGTTGTGATAAGTGCGGTTATTTGGTTACTAGTTCCTTTTCTTAAAGGTTTATCGGTGACTTAAATTCAATAGGTATAACAAAGCATTTAAGAGTGATTCGCAACGCTTGGCAGTTTCGCTTCGCTCAAGTATAGCCAAGCGTCGCTCACACCTTAATGCGGCGTTAGCTGTTTAAGGAAAAAATGAGAAAATACGATAAGCCGCTATTCTGGCTGTATATAAAAACAAGAGACTCGTTGTTGTCATCTTTTAAGGGCTTTCTGGGAATGCTTTTAGTGTTGTTCGGGGCAGCAGTAGTTTTAGGTAATGAATCCCCCGAGAATGTCTGGATTTCGGTGGGAATCATTTTACTAGTATCTAGTCTTCCAGTCTCAATGGGCCTGATGATGGTAAAGCTCAAATTTAAGAGTTTTGCTGGGTCAATACCTACAGCAGCACTAGCGTATTTTTTACAGCACGATGAAGGTGCAAACTTAGATAAAGCTGTGAGAGGTTTATTTTCGTTATGCCTATCTTTTATGATTTACCTTTGGTTTACGATGGTAACTATCGCAGTACTCGGTATGTTGGGAGCAAAGCTCGTGTTGTAAAACACAGCTAACAAACTGTTTAAGAGGGATTCGCAACGCGTGGCATTTTCACTATGCGTTAGTTTTAGTGTTTAAGGCGGTATGCGGCGGCTCTTGTATTGCGTTGCTCACCCCTTAACAGGGCGTTAGGGGTTTTAGTTCAAATTCGGAGAATTACGTGGTAGAAAAAATTGGGCATATAAAAAACCCGTTAACAGTAATTGCAATATTTGCAGCAATCGCAGAGATTAGTGGGACTACAGTTTTGCCGTTTATTGACCCTAAAAACCAAGAAGTCTATATTTGGTTTTTAATGTTATTTCCAACTTTATTGGTCTGTATCTTCTTTTTGACTCTGAACTTCAATCATAAAGTACTATATGCGCCTTCTGATTATAAAGATGAAAACCACTTTGTTAATTTATTTCCTAAGGCATCTGTTGAGCAACAAGAAGCGAAGTTAAGAGAGGAAGTGGAGGAAGTTCAAGCTGAGTCTGAAATTGACAAACCCAAGGATAAAACATCTAAACTGAACCCCAATTCTAATAAAGTTGTTCAGAACAATTCTCGACGAACTTTAATGGGTGAGGTAACACTAGCTGAAAAGCTTGCTGTTAACAGCTTAAGCCGAAACTTAGGCTTGAGACTCAAGACTGATGTGACATTTAATGGTCAGCCCTTTGATGCTATTGGTGTTTCAAATGATACAATTCATGCAGTTGAGGTTAAGTTGTTTAGGGCAAAAATGGTCGATTTCTCTCGTTTAACAAAAGTTTTAGAAAGAGCTGAAATTGCAGCTAGTCACTCAACTAATAGTTTTGACTCAAAGAATTTTGTATTACATGTAGTTGCTGTTATGGATACACCTCATCTTGAGAGAGGTATGTTTGAACATGGTTTTAAGCAATTTTCAGAACGTTTTAAGGTCAAGGTTAAATTGCATGTCACTAGTTTAGAAGAGCTGCAAAATCAGTATTCGTACACATAAACCCCTAACAAACTGTTTAAGAGTGATTCGCAACGCGTGGCATTTTTACTATGCGTTGCGTTTAATGTTTAAGGTGGTATGCGGGAGCTTCGGTATTGCGTTGCTCACACCTTAACAGGGCGTTAGTACGGGTTTGGCATCAAAGGTCATAAGTTTTGGTGTTTATCTGTTTTGGCGCTCGTATTTACACCTTTCAGTTAGTGCCTTTCACGTTCTTTCCGGTGGCACTATATGCGGAGTGTTTGCTTTGATTTCACCGTTTACGGTTTCTAACTCTTAGCCTATTTCTTTGGTACTTCTTCGTTTTCGCTGTACTTCCTAAGTTAATCTTGGCATTCGTTGGGTGCTGCTATCAAAGTGCGAGGATCGAATCCTTTTCTAATTTGAATCCAATAAAAGTAGGGGAGTTCAGTACGTTTTTCTTCTAACCAACTCTCGTCTCCCAACCGAGTTTAAGTTTTGTAGCTGCCCGTCTCACTTCAGTGTTCAAAGCCTTTCATATCATGCCAGTTTTCAATATCTTGGAGCGCATAAATAGAAGTAGCGCATGTACTAACAAATTGCTTAAGAGTGATTCGTAACGCGTGGCATTTTTACTTTGCGGTGGCTTATGTGATTAAGGCGCTGTGCGGTAGCTTTTGTATTGCGTTACTCACACCTTAGCAAGGCGTTATGTAAAGCGGGTAAAATCGGTATTATTCTATTTATTCGATCTCTCTACCCATCGGTTTTCATCCTCGTCAAAATCAGCTCTTTCTGCCCTGATTCTTTGCCAAATTAGCCGTAAAACATGCCAAAGTTCGTGAGTTTCCTCATTCAGTTTCAGAGTTGGTTCGTGGTTAGTCTTGTTGGTTCAAAGTGTGGAAAGGGCAAGGTTAACGAAAGTCCCCATTTTCTGATGGTTTCTTTCGTTCGGTTTCCCAGATTCAAAAGCATTTTTGGTCGCTGCTCATCACCATTTTTCGCTTGTTGAAGCTTGGTCTGTAACATTGCAGGCTCTGCAAATTCGTGAACACTGTTGGGTTCTTTGGTTTTGACTATTTCTTTGGTCGTACAGGCTTGGTTTTTCGTGGTAACTTTGGCTTATGTGGCTGAATTTACATAACAAAGCATTTAAGACGGATTCTCAACGCTTGGCAATTTCAGTCTAGGTCAGCTTTAGTGCTGAATGTAGCAAGGTTTAAGGTGGGTGGTCGCGTTGTTCACCACTTAATGCGGCGTTATAACCCACCATGAATCGGAGGATATAGTATGGAAAAATTTGAATTCAGAAGTGTCTATTTTTGGCTACATACTTCGTTTTCCGCGGTATCAATTGCGTTTTTTCTAAGTTTGTTGAGTGCGCAGCCTGCTACGACTGATACGTTTTCGATAAAATGTGCCTCTGTGTTGTTTTGTATCAGCGTTATTCTAAATGCGGGTTTATCAATCTTTTTGGCTTTGTTTGGCAACATCAAAGGCTATGTTAATCGTATTTACCACACGCTTTATCCGTGGAATGAACTGAGCAGCTTGCCTGCCATAGCTATATATAGCTTTATCTTGGGCATTATCTTTTTGTTTAGTTACTACTCGTGGTTTTATGCTTTAACAGGTGTAATTGCGATTTTATATGCGGGTAACTACATTCAGTCCCAAGTGAATAAAGCGAATGAAATCGTCTCTGAAAAGATTCAGGATGTCGAATAGAATGGGTTATAACAAAGCGTTTAAGACGGATTCCCAACGCATGGCGTTTTCAGCTTACTTTAAGTTAAGTGTTTATGTCACAATGGTTTAGGTAAGGTGGTAGCGTTGCTCACCACTTAACGCGGCGTTAGTCGCCAGAAAAAGCTTATAGTCAAAATCATGTTTCTAAGCTCAAAACTTGGCTACTGATTGCTTGGTCCATTGTTCGATCTTCGACGGTCAAAGCTCAGTTTCATCGGTCCTAAATCAATGTGTTGTTATTTCCCAAGCTGTTGTTTCGTTCTCTGATGCTGACAGAGCAGGGCAATCGAGAGTCTGTTCTCGTTTGCAGCTCCGCTCGGTGAGTTTGTTGGGTACAAAAGCAGGTTTGCTCGCTGAAATGACTTTTTCTCTGGTTTTGTAAGTTCCACGTGGTTTCAGTGACTTTGTTGAAAGTCCGCACTGGGAGATTTGCTTTCCAAAAGCGCTTTTTGGTGTTGTCAGTCCGTTTTCTGCGGCGTTGTTTGTTCCAAGTGGTTTCATTGAATAGCCGCTTTGAGACTACGCCTGACTTAAATGCATCAAAGCACATAAAGTTTGTTGTTCGCAAAGTTTAGTTTGGCTTAAAATTGTCGCTCGGTGCCTCGCGACTAACAAACTGCTCAAGAGGGATTCGCAACGCGTGGCATTTTTACTATGCGTTGATTTTAGTGATTAAGGTGGTTTGCGGCGGCTTCGGTATTGCGTTGCTCACCCCTTAGCAGGGCGTTATATGCAATCAAATCTACAACGTATGTTATAGTTCGTCGTACTCTTTATTTGAACCAATCCGAGCTGATGTTAAATCCAATTAATACAATTACAGAACCTACGTTTACAAACTCAACCAAAGGGTTACTGACACTTTTTTGCATTGGTCTTTTTCATGTAATTATTGGTGTCGACCTTACAGATGCGAAAATTACGATTCCTTGGCTGCCAACTGTTAACTTTGAAAATGTAGACCGGTTGGTCTATCTGTATTGGGCATTAGTTGCATATACAGCATACAGATTTGTGCTCCACAATTTACCTCTAATGAGAGTTTACTACTTTCAATCATTAGGGCATTTTTTTTCATCGACAAAGTCAGGTAAAAACTTCATTCAGCAGCACATATATTCGCCCGAGCTTAGCTATCAGGTTGTCATATCTGACGAAGATTCATCTATTCCGAGCGTAAAGCTAGAACACTATGATAATCCAGAATCAGAGTGGGAACAGATGGTTAGCTTTGAGTTTTTATACACCAAAGAATACGAACTTTTAAGAATTACTGTGCATGAAAATCCAGCATACACAATCGATGAGGCAGCATTTAATAATAAAGAACAAAAGGACAGTTGGGGATTAAAAGGTTTCTTTGAAGAGGGGGGCGATTCGTATTACCAGTCAAACCGCATCCAAAGCTGGTGGTTAAGAAATAAACTTAGCTTTGGTGTTCTTCGTGTATATTCAAAAGTACTGTTAACTAGCAAAGATGCTTTTGACCTTTTGATGCCATTACTACTTAATTTAATTCTATTTGTTACTTGGTTAGTAGGTCAAAACTTACCACAATAAGCATATAACAAACTGTTTAAGAGTGATTCGCAACGCGTGGCATTTTTACTATGCGTTGCGTTTAGTGTTTAAGATGGTATACGGCGGCATCGGTATTGCGTTGCTCACACCTTAACAGGGCGTTATGTGTAAATTTCCCAAGAGTTTCTGTATAGGTAACAGTCATTTATCTCAGCTTAAGTTGCTTTCGTGCATATACAGTTGTACTTTCAAGTGATCAGAACTGGAGAGCAATCACTTAGCTATGAAAAGGAAAAAACTCAAAACAGTAGATGTCTTGATTGACGAATATTTAACTTGTGCTAAGTCAGTCAACGAGGCTAATTTTCGACTCATTCAATCTAA
The DNA here is from genome assembly GCF_023277445.1 of Vibrio sp. ED002. Taxonomy (NCBI): domain Bacteria; kingdom Pseudomonadati; phylum Pseudomonadota; class Gammaproteobacteria; order Vibrionales; family Vibrionaceae; genus Vibrio; species Vibrio sp. ED002. Next base: position 196,296 of record NZ_CP080238.1, read on the forward strand.
AAGCGGTTTCAGAAATAGGAAGATTAAGCTAAGTATCGAAAAGGCTCTCATAGAGTATGAAAACTTTATCGTGGTGCTTGAGGAGTTAGAACCGTCCTTTATCGGTGACTTAGAGACCTATTACCATACTGACATTGCTCTTTTGGGGATAAAACAAGTTAATCAAGACGCAGCGGCACGAGCGAGAACCGTTTTTCTTGATAGTCTACAGCGTTTTAACAGTACCATATGCACAAAAGAAGAGAGTATTAACTTCAACCAAACGACTAATTTGGCAAGGCTAAGTATCCTGATTGCTGCTCTTTCATTTGTGATTAGTTTTGGTTACTCAATACTAGTGACTTAAAATTTACACATAACAATCTGTTTAAGAGTGATTCGCAACGCGTGGCATTTTTACTATGCGTTGGTTTTAGTGTTTAAGGTGGTATGCGGCGGCATTGGTATTGCGTTGCTCACACCTTAACAGGGCGTTATAAGTTTTTTTATTAGAGTAAGAGTAATAGATGAGTGATTTAAATTCAGGCGTATCAACTGATACAGATGAAAAACTAGTTTGGACTAAAGCTAAAGCGTTCTGCCTATGTGTTGCTGTAATAGCATTATCAGTAAAGCTCTATAGCATCAATATTGAACTAAAAATGGATGTGCCAACTTTTCTATCAATTGTGCTTGCGCTCTTTTCTGTTGGCTTGTCCGCGATTTTTTACTTCAAAGCAACGGATACGAGTAATAAGTTCTATGACAATAGCTATAAGTATACAAAAGACGTAGCACAGTTGCTTGTGAAGATTGAGTCAGGCTTTGGAGAACGTTTGAAAAAGCTTGATGAAGGATACCTATCTATGAAAGAAGAAATTCAAAAAATTCCTTCATACTCCCTTCATGATAGAGAACACCGTGAGGCAGAAATCGAGAATACAAAACGTGACTTAGTCGCTGAAAAAGAAGAGTTGGAAAAAATCAACAAAGAGCGAGAAGAGATAATTAGTTCATTGTTAGAAAAATCTGAATTACAAGAAGACCAGAAAACTGAAATTCTTAAGAAATTAGCACAAACAGAAAATGAAGCAAAGGATGCTCAAATGCAGGTCATGAAACTCAACAAACGTCTGTTTGCTGAGAGAATGAAACATAAAGAGATTACCTCGCAGAATGAAGAGTTGGTAGAACGAGTCACTGATTTTACGCTTAATGCGCTTCTTGGACAGCTTTCGGCAAGTGAAGTTGTAGCATGGAGCTTCTCTGAAATGAGAGAGGCATTTTCCGATTGTTCTGTTGGCTATCCAGAAGAGTACTTTCATGATTTAAGTCAACTCGGCTATTTCTCAAAAGATTATGGGTTAACAAAGAAAGGTGCATTGTTCATTAGGCGCCTAGCGAAACAAAACTTATAACAATCTGTTCAAGAGTGATTCGCAACGCGTGGCATTTTTACCATGCGTTGCGTTTTGTGTTTAAGGTGGCATGCGGAAGCATTGGCATTGCGTTGCTCACACCTTAACAGGGCGTTATATTTAAGGAATAATTGTGCAACTAAATGAGCTAGAAAAGTCTATTTCAAGAAGTAGATGGTTCGTGTCCATCATTTTCGGGTTAACGATAGGTATTTATGCGTTATGGTTCTGGGTCATTAAAGATCAACCGCTTAGCGGTGATGCGACGTATTGGGGAACCTTTGGAGACTTTGTTGGTGGGATTTTGAACCCACTGATAGCGTTCTCAGCTTTTTACTGGTTGACTATTTCTGTACTCATTCAAAAAACAGAGTTGGAAGAAACTAAAAATGCGCTAGTAGAATCAAGCTATTCTCAACATAAGCAAGCATCATTGAGTGAAATTCAAACCAAAATAAATGTACTTCAATCTAAGCTAGTTGCTACGAATATAGATTTAGAAGCAGAATATGCGTACAGAAATACCATCCTAGACAAAGGTGTTGGTGAAGTTCGAGGCACTCCAGGTTATATATTGAACGTAATGACGAAAGAGGGAAGTCTTGTCGTTTCTCAAGATGCTTTGCCAATTATAAATCAAGAAATTGAAAACCTATTGAACAAGCAGCGTACTCTGCTGAGGGAAATTGAAGAACTGAGTGCAAAAATATAACAAGCTGTTCAAGAGGGATTCGCAACGCGTGGCATCTTTACTATGCGTTGGTTTTGGTGTTTAAGGTGGTATGCGGTGGCATCGGTATTGCGTTGCTCACCCCTTAACAGGGCGTTAGGTGTTCTTTGAGTTATGAGTACCAAATGCCAAAAACACGCCTAAACCAAGAGATGGGTTGTTTTTCTTCATCGTCTAATTTGTGAACCTTCACTAATTCATTATGGCATTTTTCACTGATTGAGAATTTAATCGGTGGTTCTTCTACTTCTATTGCCGCTTTAATATTCTTATACTTTGCTGCTTCTGAAACAGTAAAGTGCTCGTACTGTGAAAGTTCAGACTCTAAGTTAATGTATCTCTGCCTTAATGATGTGTGTAATGAAGTCTTGGATTTAGAGTCCATTACTAACTCGATAATTTGTAGTATAGCTGCGGAAAATGCAGCGACTTTTGCCGCCTCTGGGGTCGTTGCTATTATCGCTGCACCAGCGCTTGTACTAAGGATTAAAGTGAAAGCTGTTACAAACTTCCCAAACTTGCTGTAAAAGTTCTGCATGTGCATATGGTAACGAATACCAAGTTGAGTGTTCCATAGCAAGTCCCAATGCCTTTGGTAGTCTTCTTCTGCTATTTCGTCAGCTTGCATACATATATCCAATTTGTGGTTTACTTTTTGGTTGGACGTAACCCTGGACGCTTTGGGGTAGCACAAGATTGTGTAATCATCTGCTCAGACGACCCCTTCACGTTGTTGTAGCTATCTCTAACTATAATTGACTCGTTTGAAACTTGTTCTCGATTGTGAGTAGTTGTTTTTGGCTTTTGGTTCTGTGAAGTTTTGTTACTCATGGGTATCCCTCGGTATATCAATGACATTAAAGAGGGTAATATACCATTTATAATGAAACTAAACACCTAACAAAGCGTTTAAGACGGATTCCCAACGCTTGGCATTTTCGGTTTGATTCGGCTTTAGTGTTTACGGCACAATAGTTTAGGCAAGGTGGTAGCGTTGCTCACCACTTAACGCGGCGTTATGTGAATTTTTGAATTAATGAGGACGAAATTGGAATTTTTAAAAGAAATTAGTGGCTTACTTGGTGGCGGTGCAACTCTACTCGCTCTTTTTACTTTAGTTTGGCAATCAAAATCGGCTAAAAGCTTACAAATCCTTAAAGAGGATGGTCAAAAACGACTTAAAAAAGTAGAGAACAAATTAGACCAGGAGAGAGTTCAGCGCGAATATCAACATCAAATCTCTAAGTCTACTTATGAAATGATTTTTGAACGAAGAATTTCAGTATATGAGGAGCTTCAAAGTCTAAAAAATAAGCATTATAAATATATCAACGAAAGTCCATTGGCTAAAACGGAAGACGTCATCGAGACGTCCTACACTCATTTCATTGAATGTCGCAGAATTATTGAAAATAATAAATTGCTGATCAGCGAAGACCTTTCAGTGTTATATGAAGAATGGTATGAGTTGGCATTACCATACTTTGTGAAGATGGGAGAGGATGGGTTTGAAGCACACTATTCTTCACACGATGATGCTAGACGGGCGCAAGATGTCTATGATGCTCAATTTTCTTCGCGTAACGCTATAGTTGATAATACTGCGGACAAAATGGATTTAGTTTTTGTACAAGTAGAAAACGACATAAGGAATATACGTAGGGCAATTGTTCATTCATTCCCTGTATAATTCACATAACAAAGCGTTTAAGACGGATTCCCAACGCTTGGCATTTTCGACTTACTTTGGTTTTAGTGTTTATGTCACAATGGTTTAGGTAGGGTGGTAGCGTTGCTCACCACTTAACGCGGCGTTAGGCAAAGGGCAAAAAAGTTCTTAGTTCTAATATTCTTGTTCCCTCTGGCAGTTCGTTTTTCGTAGTCGGCAATTCAGCATTGTCGGCTCAAGTCCTTGAACCTCTCCAACCGTAAAACATGTCAAAATTCGTTGGTTGCCTCATTAGTTTTCAGTGTTGATCGGAGGTGAGTTTCACTGGCTTAAGGTGTGGAAAGGGCTAGTTCAAAGAAGCTTTCGTATTCGCTGTCATTTCGCAGCTTTTGGTTTCTCAGGTTCAAAAGCTACTTTCTCGCTGAAAGGCTGTATTTCGTGAGCGTAAAAAGTGAGGCTGTAACATAGTGGCTTTAGTAGTTATTGAATCACAAAAAGTCAGTGGGTGATTGGTTGCTTATCGTGTTTAAGGTATTCTGTTTTCAAACTAAGTTAGTGAGTACGCAGAAAATTTGCCTAACAAACAATTCAAGTTGATTCGCAACGCTCGGCGCTTTCGGTTTCAGTTAGTTTGGTGATTAAGGTGAAGTGTTTTAGTTGGGTGGCAGCGTTGCTCACAACTTAATTGGGCGTTAGTTTTTGGGAGGAATAAATGAGTTTTGAAGAATCTATTAACTGGATAAAAGATGTTAACTGGGCGATTTCACTATTAGCTGCAATCCCCTTATCGGTGCTGGCTAATCTACTTACTCCAAATATTCAAAATTGGCTTGGTCGACGTTCAGAAAAACGCTCAAAGAAGAGGCTTAAGCAATTAGAAGAACAAAGAGAAACGCTTATTAAGTACAACGAAAATCGAACATTATTCTTAATAGAGTCAACGTCTGTTGTTTTAAAAGTGATAGTGTTAATCGGATTGGGGAATGCTCTAAATTCAATTCCAATATTTTGGGAAGTATCTAACGTGGCAGCTGCGTTAGCATACTTGATGAGTGTTAACATTGCATTGCCACATCTAAATTTGATTAACAGATTAAAAAATTTCGATTTGTATAATGAAAAAATTGAGTCTGAGATGCAGACCCTCAGTGAGACGGCAGGAAAAAACTAACAAACTGTTTAAGAGTGATTCGCAACGCGTGGCATTTTTACTATGCGTCGCATTGAGTGTTTAAGGTGGTATGCGGAAGCATCGGTATTGCGTTGCTCACACCTTAACAGGGCGTTATACCACTCTCACTCCGACCTAACTCAATTTGTTAAAGTCATGAGCCTAATGTGATTTGTGCTTTGAAATAAGTTGCTTAGCATTGAGATGCATATTTCGATCAAATACACTCTTCGACCGTGATACAGACACAGAACTTAACCAACTACATGTATCCATTCGTACCAGCTTTACTGCCTGGAGTGTAATTATCCACAATTAGAGGCTTACTTCTTTACAGATAACCACGACTTGTACTGAGTGGCTCTGCCAGTCCTCGGAACAAGGACAAGCTATGTTAGAGATTCTACTTGCTGTGGTTGCTAACCCATTGGCACTGCAAGTAATCGTAGTCGTAACTGCATTGGTTGCGCTAGTAGGCTCGGTTGCTAAAACCTACTACTGGATCAAAAAAGCACGTAAGGAAGCGTAATTTTTTGATAATGATTACATAAATATAACCCCTTGGGGTCACCGAAATGTTGTTTTCGGTAAATCTAAAAAATAAATATCAAATTAGTAGCGTCTTGACCTCACGTGATAGATGAGTTTGGCGCTCTCCAAAAACTAAATTAGTTTCCAAGGATTCTTATTCATTCCACAAGTGGTATAACAAACTGTTTAAGAGTGATTCGCAACGCGTGGCATTTTTACTATGCGTTGGTTTTAGTGTTTAAGGTGGTATGCGGTGGCTTCGGTATTGCGTTGCTCACACCTTAACAGGGCGTTATACGCTTTTGAGGAAATAATCCAATATGAACAAGGTAGTATTCAGAAATTGCGATGAAAATAGTGAGTATTGGGTTGCTTTAGAGAAGCTGCTTCAAACGGAATGGTCTGACTTTCTATTCGTAGATACCTATACATCAGAATCTAAACTTCCACCGGTAATTGTCGCTCTCAGAGACAATCAAGTTATCGGTGGTCTTGCTTACTCGCGCTTTAAAGAACCTCATGGTGACTCAGAAGTTATTTGGTTTAATGCTGTTTATGTTTCACCAGATTGGCGCGGGCAAGGTATTGCTAGTGAACTGATTAACCGAGGTGTTAGCCAAGTATCAGCAGCAACTCAAAGTAACCTGTATGCTTACACAAATGTACCATCGTTGTACGAGTCATTAGGTTGGTTAGCGGTTGATATTAGAAGTGACCCAAATCATAAGGTTATGACAGTTTCGTTGTAGTGTCAGCACGCGTATAACAAAGCATTTAAGAGTGATTCGCAACGCTTGGCGGTTTCGCTTCGCTCAAGTATAGCCAAGCGGAGCTATGCTGATTTCTGGTGTATGGAAGAGAAAGGAAGTTGCGGTGTAATCTGTTGATGCAGTTCTCCCCAGAACGATTAACAGAAAGGTACACCGCATGACTGATAATACTGTTGTTTCACTGAATACACCACAAGACCCACTTACTGAACTGATACGTCAAGGGGCTAGAGATTTGATTGCACAAGCTGTTGAAGCTGAGCTTCAACAGTTACTTGCACAACACCAGAATGTTATGGTTGACGGCAAGCAAGCTATCGTTCGCAACGGTTTCTTACCTGAGCGAACCTTGCAAACCGGTGTCGGTGATGTCGAAGTGCAAATTCCTAAGGTAAGAGATCGCTCAGGGCATGGCGTCAAATTTAATAGCAACTTGATACCACCGTATCTCAAGCGAACAAAGAGCGTTGCAACACTGCTCCCGTTACTCTATCTCAAGGGAATATCTACGGGCGATATGCTGCCTGCTCTGGAGTCTCTGCTTGGTAAGGATGCGAAAGGCCTGTCAGCCAACAGCATCTGTCGCCTCAAAGAGCGCTGGTATGCGGAGTACGAACAGTGGCGTAAGCGTGACCTCGGTAGGCGCCGCTATGTTTACATTTGGGCTGACGGTGTTTACTGTCACGTTAGGATGGACGATAAGCTCTGCTTACTCGTCATCATTGGTGTCGATGACACTGGACGCAAAGAAGTCCTTGGCGTTCTGGATGGTCATAGAGAGTCAGAAGCAAGTTGGACGGAACTCATTGAGCAGCTACGAGCGCAGGGATTACAGTTAGCACCGAAGCTCGCCATCGGAGATGGCGCGCTTGGCTTCTGGAAAGCGGTTGCTAAGTGCTGGCCTCAAACGACTCAGCAACGATGCTGGGTACATAAGACGGCGAATGTGCTTAACAAGGTGCCCAAAAGCGTACAACCACGAATGAAGGAAGCACTGCAAGATATCTGGATGGCAGAGACTAGAGATGATGCTTATCACGCCTTCTCAACCTTCCAGAAGCGCTTCGAAGCCAAGTATCCAAAGGCAACCGACTGCTTGGTGAAAGATAAAGCTGAAATGCTGGCGTTCTACGATTACCCAGCAGAGCACTGGGTTCATATCAGGACAACCAACCCAATAGAATCGATGTTCGCCACAGTACGTTTACGCACGAACAAGACGAAGAACTGTGGAAACAGAAAGACTACGTTGATGATGGCCTACAAGTTAATGCGCAGTGCAGAGACGAAGTGGCGTCGTCTACGAGGTTTTGCACTCCTAGCGGATGTTGTGAAAGATGTTCGCTTCATCAATGGAGTGAAAGAAATGGAGACTCATCAACAAGCTACTGCATGATCTTCCATACACCACATTTGACAATAGCTCAGCCAAGCGTCGCTCACACCTTAATGCGGCGTTATAAGGCAATATCAAATTTCGTGGAAGTATATGAAGTATAAAGGTATTGAGCTTGAGTCGATCCAGCTGAAAGCAGTTGTCGATTCACTCGATGATATGGTTAATCATGCGCTTATGGATTTCTCTCATTACGAGGGTCATACATCTGTATCTGCCAAAACTTTTACTCACAAAGAATATTTCAACATTATGCTGGTCGATTTTTTGTCCAACTTAGATGGTGGGGTATTTGGAGAGTCAATATCATGCTTACGTGTCCTACGTAATGTGTGTGAATCACCTTGTTTTAATATCAACGGTTCAATAAAGCATTTAAAGCTTCCGGTTGATCAACTAAAAGGTTGGTTGGAAGAAATTGTTACAGTGGATGTATGGTTTCCATCTGTAGATATTGATGCTTGCTTTAAGGTTCGTCGTTTAGATTTTATTAAAATTTGCGGAAATATCTGTAAACATGGGTTAGGCCGGCTAACCAAGACTGCGCGAGATTTACAAAAAATATTTAAAGACAACGGTTTTCACATCGATGATGAGCAATCTCTATTAGCCTTAGGTGATTTCCATGAAAAGTTTCATGATGACATCCTAAGTTATCATTTGAGCCACATAGCCGAAATGCTCAATAACATTCGATGGGGTGTTCAAATGTACTTACTGCCAGAGTATGAGTCGAGTCATCATTGGGTTAACCAAGCAGACGGACGGTATGCTTATAATGTCCCGAAAGAGATCACTAGTCAGTTCTCAATAAATTCATATTGGGGGCTAATGAACTTAGTTCTTAGACAACCAAACGTTAAGCCGTTTAAGACGCATCAGTTTGCAAGGAGTCACTACTAAATTGCCTTATAACAAAGCATTTAAGAGTGATTCGCAACGCTTGGCAGTTTCGCTTCGCTCAAGTATAGCCAAGCGTCGCTCACACCTTAATGCGGCGTTAACTGGCAGGAGAAAATATGAGCAGAAATAGCAAACAAAAAAGAACGCAAAAGCAAGCTAAAGCCAAGAAAGTGGCTAACCAAAAAGCTGAGGCAATACGCAAAAAGAAGAGTGTGATACCTTCGATTTTCTTCGATGAATCAGGAAATACGGGTTCAAATTTATTAGACAAAAATCAACCGGTGTTCACCCTAGCTAGTTGCGATCTTTCTACTAAAGAGGCTGAGCGCCTTTTAGGTTTAGTTGGCTCTCGCGCAGAAAATGAACTTCATTTTAAGAGGTTAAAACGAAACAAAGCTGGGCAAGACGGAATCATCCGTTTATTGAGTGACTCAGCGATTAATACTGAAAGTATTAAAATGAACGTGTTCTCGAAACGCTTCATGGTTACATCGAAAATCGTAGACTTGCTCATTGAGCATATGCTTCATCTAAAAGGTGTTGATCTTTATGTTAATGGGCAAAATATTGCTCTATCAAATATGCTGTTCTACTGCTTCCAAGCTTTCTGCAATGAAGAGTTAGTGGATAACATGTATAAACTGTTTGTCGATATGGTAAAAGAACAGACCGAAGAGTCTATTGAGGCTTTTTATGCCTGTGTTGAATCTGTACAAGCATCATCGTCAAGTGATGGCTTTAAGTCAGACATAGACCAAATCTTAGACACAAAAGCATACATTGATAGTGCACTAGACGGTATTGATAAAACAACTTTAGATCCATCGATCCCTGCTTTGTTTGCACAATGTATCCAATGGGGGAACCAATACCCTAAAGGTTTCCACTTAGTTCACGATGACACTCATAGCATCGAAAAGCAACGTGAGATGTTTGCTCAATTCATGGACTGGACTCAAGAGGAAGTTGAGCTAGGGTATGATCGTCGCAAGTTTGGACTGCCTCTAAAAGGTAAATCAATGAAGTTTGCAGATTCACAGAAACATAAGCAGATTCAAGTTGCTGATATTGTAGCAAGTTCCTTTGCTTATTGGGCTGCGGGTGTTGCTGTTGGGGAATCAAAAGATTACTTCTTCCTAGAATTAAACAAGTTAGACTTGGATCGTTTCATTGGACACAATAAGATTTGGCCAACACCTGATGTAGACCCTAAAGATCTTGGGACCGTACATGACGGAGGTTTAAATGCAGCCAATAATATCCCTTCATTTTTATCCAAAGCAAAAGCAAACCCAAGGGTAGCGGAAACAGCCAGTTAACAAAGCATTTAAGAGTGATTCCCAACGCTTGGCGTTTTTCATTCCATCGTTGGGTTTCGTGTTTAGGGTGGTATGGTTGAGTTTCGTGGCAGCGTTGCTCACACCTTAATGCGGCGTTAAGCTGCTTGGAGATAATATGTTGAGATTTGATCAAGGGAATGCTCGTTTTAACTTCCGAAGCGTTGCCGTAATAATTCATGATGAACATGTGTTGCTTCATCGAAATATTAATGACTCTTTTTGGGCGCTACCGGGTGGGCGAGTGGAGTTTTTTGAAAACTCTGATATGACTCTGAATAGAGAGCTGTTCGAAGAGTTAGGGGCAACCTCAGTTGTAAAGCGTCATATTTGGTATGTTGAGAACTTCTTTGAATACGCAGGAAAAAAGTATCACGAGGTCTCGAATTACTTTTTCGTCGAGCTGGATAAACCCGAGCAGTTTCCAATGGACGAGGTTTTCCGTGGTATCGAGTCTGAAGTCGATCTTGAGTTCAAATGGTACCCACTGAGTAAATTGCCGGAAGTCGTATTGAAACCGGACTTTTTACAAACCGGTCTGCTAGATATACCGTCAGAGACAAAGTACATCAAAGTCAACAACGCAGCTTAACAAATTGTTCAAGAGTGATTCGGCACGCGTGGCATTTTTACTATGCGTTAGTTTTAGTGGTTTAGGTGGTATGCGAAGGATTGGGTATGCGTGCCTCACACCTTAACAAGGCGTTATGCCTATAAGAGGAAATATGGATAGTAAATGGGAGTGCTTTGGGTGCGGGCATAGCAATGAACACTCATCATTGAAATGTGAAAAGTGCGGGTCTTTAGGCAAAGAGCTTGCAAACAAACAGATGGCAAACCACCTGTTAGGGAATGACAAAGTGAAATCGAAGTTTGAATATTGCTGTGATAAATGTGGATCAGAGTCATATGAGGTTGGTGAGTTGAGAGCCAGTGGTGGATTTTGGAGTACATTTTTCAATTACAACAAACACCGTTTTTATTTCTTATCATGCAGTAGCTGCGGTCACACTGAGTTTTACAAACGAGGTCTAGGTACTGGACAAAAAATACTAGATTTTCTAGGTGGTTAGCATAGGCATAACAAACTGTTTAAGAGTGATTCGCAACGCGTGGCATTTTTATTATGCGTTGGTTTTAGTGTTTAAGGTGGTATGCGGGAGCTTCGGTATAGCGTTGCTCACACCTTAACAGGGCGTTAGTACGGGTTTGACATCAAAGGTCATCAGTTTTGGTGTTTACCTGTTTTGGCGTTCGTCTTTACATCTTTCAGTTAGTGCCTTTCACGTTCTTTCCGGTGGCACTATATGTGGAGTGTTTGCTTTGATTTCACCGTTTACGGTTTCTAACTCTTAGCCTATTTCTTTGGCGCTTCTTCTCTTTCGTGGTTCTCACTAAGTCAGAATTGCCCTTCTTTGGTGTTGCCGTCGAAGTGCGAGGATCGAATCCTTTTCTAATTTGAAGCCAGTGAAAGTAGGGCAGCTCAGTATGTTTTTCTTCTAGCTCACTTTTGTCTCTCAATGGCGGTAAAGTTTTGTAGCTGCCCGTCTCACTTCAGTGTTCAAAGCCTTTCATATCATGCCAGTTTTCAATATCTTGGAGCGCACAAATAGAAGTAGCGCATGTACTAACAAATTGCTTAAGAGTGATTCGTAACGCGTGGCATTTTTACTTTGCGGTGGCTTATGGTGATTAAGGCGCTGTGCGGTAGCTTTTGTATTGCGTTACTCACACCTTAGCAAGGCGTTAGTACGGGTTTGACATCAAAGGTCATAAGTTTTGGTGTTTATTTGTTTCTGTGCTCGTCTTTACACCTTTCAGTTTGTACCTTTCACGTTCTTTCCGGTGGCACTATATGCGGAGTGTTTGCTTTGATTTCACCGTTTACGGTGTCTAACTCTTACCCTATTTCTTTGGCGCTTCTTCTCTTTCGTGGTTTTTACGAAGTCAGAGTTGTCTTTCTTTGGTATTGCCGTCGAAGTGCGAGGATCGAATCCTTTTCTAATTTGAAGCCAGTGAAAGTAGGGCAGTTCATTGCGTTTTTCTTCTAGCCAACTTTCGTCTTTCAATCGGGGTAAAGTTTTGTAGCTGCCCATCTCACTTCAGTGTTCAAAGCCTTTCATATTATGCCAGTTTTCAATATCTTGGAGCGTATAAATAGAAGTAGCGCATGTACTAACAAATTGCTTAAGAGTGATTCGTAACGCGTGGCATTTTTACTATGCGGTGACTTATGGTGATTAAGGCGCTGTGCGGTAGCTTTTGTATTGCGTTACTCACACCTTAGCAAGGCGTTATTTCCGCAACGGATCTCTCAGGCTGTATGTACGTGGTTGTAGCCTAAGAGTGAAAGTGGCGGGGTAATAGGGTGGAAAAGCGGTGAAAAGGGCGAATATTGGTCATTTCCATGCTAGCCTTAAAGCGCTTTAAGCGCACCTTAATATGGCGCAGCAATTAAAGAGTGACGCTAAAGCGATTTAAGGTAGTGAGCTGCCAAATACTTCGGCTTCGATTTTTGCCTGCATACCGAAAATTTCTCGTCATATCAAAAGATTAGGCGTAAACATAGCCGACTTTAGTTGCGGAATAACAAGACGTTCAAGGCGATTCGAAACGCATTGGGGTTTTAGTGCCCAAATAGGCACGGATTTATCAGAGTTTATTTTAGGTTAGGGTGGATCTGCGTCTCTCACACCTTAACTGCGCGTTATAAGCTAATTGGAAAATAAAGGAGTATTCGTGAGCGTATTTATATCTCCAAGGCTCAAGGTCGAAAGAGCTTGCAAGCATATTCAGGAGCTTGAAAGTATTACTTTCCCATTATCAAAAGAGTTATACGAAATTAAAGTTGAAGCTGAGTTCGCGTTTCCGCGCCCTGATGCAATAGGAATGAGCTTGGTTTACCGACCTACACAGCCAATAGCAGAAACTCTTGGATTAATTATCGGAGATGTGATCAGTAACTTTAGAGCCGCATTAGATCACCTTGCTTCTGGTATTGTCAGAGAGGTTGATAGTACTAAGCGTCCGTATTTTCCAATGAGTGATTCAAGAGAAGAATTATCTAAGAACCGGTTTCTACCCATATTGGATGCTGCATTGCCAGGTGCGTCTGAGCTTCTTTTAGGTAAACTTCGCCCGGAGGGAGGTGGCGATGAGCTGTATTGGCTTTTTCATTCCATGGATAATGACAGTAAGCACAATATCATTCTTCCTACGGTATCTGCTGTAAATATTGAAAATATAAATTTAACCTCTGGTGGTATGACAATGACAAATTGCGGTGTAGGTGGGGATGCGACTAAGCAACTAAACTTACTTCGCACGGGGGGTGAGCCGATACGGATCCAAAACACATTCGACGTATCTGTCGAACTTAGTTTTCCAAGTGAAAGTATTTTCCCTAACCTCCCTGTGATTCGTACTTTGCAGAAAATAGGTGAAATTGTGACGCTGACGATTAATGAGTTTGAAAAGCTCTATACGACAAATAAAGCTGACAAGGTTAAAGAATTGGCTTAAGTACTCGGTGCAGGGCGCTTATAACAAATTGTTCAAGAGGGATTCGCAACGCGTGGCATTTTCACTATGCGTTGGTATAAGTGATTACGGTGGTATGCGGTCGCTTCGGTATTGCGTTGCTCACCCCTTAACAAGGCGTTATACATTTGGAGCAATATGAAACTTATACAACTAGAAAGTATGCTCTACAAGGCGACCAAATCAATAATAGTAAGGTTGTCGTCTGAGTTTCCGCAGCATCACTTCTATTACGTAGCTTTGGTCACAACTGGAGAGGGGCATCGACCTATATTTTCGGCTTGGTCTGACGAACTGTTGCAAACCGAAGCTTCATCCTCTGAAGACCAAGAAGAAATAAAATGGTCATATGCAGACTCACCGTTGTTTGGTTTCTGCGATGAATACTTCTCAGATGTTGAACTACTTTTGGACAATGTGAGCGCTGAATGTGGTTTTAGTGAAGAGACTACGGCAGTTCTTTTATCTGCGATGGAGTCGACTCTTAAGCGCTTGGATATTGAAGGTTACTTAGATAGCTTAAATTGTCGAAATAAACTTTATATCAACGCAGAAATCATGCCGCCAGACGCGACAAACGTTGAACGAGCATATAGGTTAAATCCGCGTGAGTCCTTAGATAGCTGGCTTCGAGAGGCGGCGGAATAAATGTATAACAAATTGTTCAAGAGTGATTCGGCACGCGTGGCATTTTTACTATGCGTTGGTTTTAGTGGTTAAGGTGTTATGCGGGAGCTTCGGTATTGCGCGCCTCACACCTTAACAAGGCGTTATATGCTTGGAAAAACCTGTAAGGAAGTAGGTGTAAGTTTTTGGATAAAATCACATTTTTCACAAAATTAGAGCGTCAAATCCTATCAGGTAAAAAGACCGCAACGATTCGAGATGAATCAGAAAGCCATTATGTCCCAGGGCAGGTCGTAGAAGCTTTTACTCTCGAAGACGACCGGAAAATCTGTAAGCTAGAAATAATTGGTGTTGAGCGCGTGGAGTTTGAGCAGCTCAACAGAAAGCATGCAAAAGCAGAAAATCTACCATTTGTATTTATGCTCAAATGGATTTTGCGGAAAATATATCCAACAGAAAATAGCTTGTTTTTTATCAGCTTCAAAGTTGTTGGTTAATCATCCTGTTAGTCCCGAAGCCCCTCGAACTACGCATATAACAAGCAATTTAAGAGGGATTCTCAACGCTTGGCACTTTTGCTTCTACTTCAGTTTTAGTGTTTATGGCACAATACTTTAGGTTTGGTTGGAGGCGTTGTTCACCCCTTAATTGGGCGTTATAACGCAATTTGTGTCGTATGTCATATTCGATGGTTTTCATATAAATTATTATGTTAAGGTGAGTTTTTATTTACTCAGAGAAACCTTAATATGAGAAAAGTATTACTAGCGTTAACTTTTGGCTTGTCGATTGCTTCATTTAATTCATCAGCAGCGTTTGGTTTAAGCGATTTAAAGCAAGATAAAATCTGTCATTTTGCCAATGGTGATGAAGCTAATGTTAAGTGTAAAGATGGTGATGTGGCTATGTGGACACCAAACTCATTTGGTAATGAGCAACTACCAATCTTATACATTTCATTATTCTGTGATTTTGAGGCTCCTATTACCCACACTGTCGGGGGTGTTTCTTGCATTTTTACTACCAAACGTAAGGCTCAATGGAGTGACTTTGGTATTACAGTGAAGTAATTAACAAGCGTTATAACAAAGCGTTTAAGACAGATTCCCAACGCATGGCATTTTTCCTTCCATCGTTGGGTTTTGTGTTTAAGGTGGCATGGTTAAGTTTCGTGGTGGCGTTGCTCACTACTTAACGCGGCGTTATATTTTTATTTAACTAAGGAGTATGTAAATGGCCCAAGGTAATAATAAAAAGATACTCAATAAGCGAGTTAGAAAAGGTGACAAAGGTTTCCCTATAGCTACAGTCGCCTTTTATGGACCAGATGATAAAACAGCAACGAAACTTGTTTGTGCAATAATACCTTACGAAGGTGCAGAGCCCGATCCCATGAAAAAATGGTTTTCCTCATCCGATATACGAAAATCTGAAATGGTATTGAAAGAGGTCTTAGAGTATATCGACGAAAATGGCGTCAAAACGGTAGGTATGTTAGAAGTGATCATCGGCTGTCCTCATGAGGAAGGTATTGACTACCCCGAAGGAGAATATTGCTCTAAATGTACATTCTGGAGGGGAAGAGATCGTTTTACTGGTGAACTGTTGCACTAAAAAATATAACAAACTGTTCAAGAGGGATTCGCAACGCGTGGCATTTTCACTATGCGTTGGTTTCAGTGTTTAAGGTGGTTTGCGGCGGCTTCAGTATTGCGTTGCTCACCCCTTAACAGGGCGTTATGTGAACAAAACTGAGATTGATGTCGAGTTTATGAAAATATGATGCTCGACAGTTTCTGAACTGGAACAAATACTATTTCAAATCATAAACTTGGAGCGTCAGCATTGTGAGGTTTGTTCTAGTTGCACTAACACTGAACCATTTCATTTACTTATATTTTGAGCACTTTATCGACGGTGTAATGAGTAACCCTAGCGAAGCAGGCCAAGCTCCTGGGTATGGGATGGTTTACTCATTGTTGGTCTTTCCTGTCCAGCTTTTTCTAGAACTAGTATTAATTGTCGCTTTGTTGTACCAAACTTTAGTCGTTCGTCGATGGAAAGGGAACATATGGTACTGGTCTCCTTTTTTATTAACGTTGCTTCTGATCCTAGATATTGGATACTGAGTTTGCATGTTCACATAACAAATTGTTCAAGAGGGATTCGCAACGCGTGGCATTTTTACTATGCGTTGGTTTTGGTGATTAAGGTGGTATGCGGCGGCTTTGGTATTGCGTTGCTCACCCCTTAACAAGGCGTTATATTTTATTTGAAATCAGCGTCTTAAAACTAGTTTGAAGTTGGTTGTTTGTCGACTGTTCAGGCTGTCATGTTTAGCCCTCTTTAAGCATGAAATATGCTAAATATCATTGTATTATAGTAATAAGCAGTATACGAAATGGTAAACTACTGCTAGTTTTCGTTGATGATTAAATGAACACCATTTACCTCTTATTGAAGCTTTACTAAGGAAAAATTTTGCCAGAACCAATCGCAACATTAGGTGGTGCAGCTGTAGTAGCATACCTTTCAAAGGATGGGGTTTCAAAACTGTTAGGTCCGACTGCTGAGTACCTCGGTGGTGAAATGAAGACTCTCGTTGAGAAAAGCCAAAGAAATATAGTCTCAGTATTTAAAAAGGCTGAAAAAAAATGTGGAACAAAAATTGATCAAGAAGGTACTGTAAACGCTAGGGTGATGAAGCATGTTTACGATGAAGCGAGGTTTAGTGATGATGAACTTCTTGCTGAGTATTTTGGTGGTGTATTAGCATCAGCTAGAACCGAAGATGGTATTGATGATAGAGGCGTTTATTATTCTCAAATTGTAAAGTCGATGTCTAGTTATCAATTAAGGTGCCATTATTTTTTACTACCTGATGTGGTACAACTCAAAGGGTATGCATCTGAATTTAAACTCCAATATTGATAGAGATAAATTAACTATAGTGGCACCAATCAAATGTTATGAAGAAACATTTAAATCAAATTCTAAGCAAAATGAAATGCCTTTCATTGCTCACTCATTATCTGGTTTAGCTAAAGCAGATTTAATCAGTGAAAGTTTTGCTTTGCAAAACCCAGAAGATTTAAAAAGAAAAACATCGAAGTTGATCAGTTTGCTTTTGTTATACAACCAACAATTACAGGTTTGGAGCTCTTTATTTGGGTTCATGGTCAAGGTGAAATTGGTTTGCCTGCATTTATGTATCAAGATTTAGTTGAAGTACCAGATATAGACATGAAAAATGTAGAATTAACTAAATTAAAGAATATTTGATAAGCAGCTAAAACGCGCAGCTAATTTATTATTGTTCGTTTTAGCTAACTAGCTATTTAATTGCGAACTTGTACTTTTTCATCTAAGAGGTGTGTTTTTTCTGGCGATATTTTAATTGGAGCGTCTTAGTTGGGTTAGGAACCCAAGTTAACATCGTAACTCTTTATCAATAAAATCAGTCGATTGTTGTAAAATATAACAAATTGTTTAAGAGTGATTCGGCACGCGTGGCATTTTTACTATGCGTTAGGTTGAGTGGTTAAAGTGGTCTGCGGAAGCTTCGGTATTGCGTGCCTCACACCTTAACAAAGCGTTATGTTTACTTGTATTTCAAAGGCTTAAAGGTCTTAGGCTCTAGTTCTTTGTCCCTTTGGCAATTCGTCCCTAGTAGACTCAGCAAATCCGCATTGTCGGTCTAAGTTCTTGAATCTCTTCACCCGTAAAACATGCCAATGTTCGTGGGTTGCTTCATTGTCACGTCGTGGCGGTTGGCTTCTTGTTTAACTGGCTTAAAGTCGCTTTTGGATTCTTAGCCAATCAGCATGTCGGCTTGGCAGTTGCCTCGGCAATTTGCCATTGTCTTGCGCTTTGGTTGGAAAGAAAGGGTGCTTGTTGTTCCTTAATTGGGTTGCCTCATTGGGCAGGGAAGTGGGCTTACTTGTTTTAGTTTGGTCGCCTTTGGTGGTCAAGTTGGTTCTGGTCTTGTGGTTTGGTTCAGAAAACTAGCCAGAAATAGCAGTTCTTTCTCAAGAAAATCATGTGTTTGTGGTAAAACATAACAAACAATTCAACAGTGATTCGCAACGCTTGGCGCTTTCACTTCAGGTTGAGTTTAGTGTTTACGGCGCAGTGCTTTAGCACAGTGACAGCGTTGCTCACACGTTAATTGGGCGTTATGTTTACTTGTAATTCAAAGGCTTAAAGGTCTTAGGCTTTAGTTCTTTGCCCCTCTGGCAATTCGTCCCTAGTAGACTCAGCAAATCCGCATTGTCGGGCTAAGTTCTTGAATCACTTAGCCCGTAAAACATGCCAATGTTCGCGGGTTGCTTCATTGTCAGGTCGTGGTGGTTGGCTTTTCATTTTACTGGCTCAAAGTCGCTTTTAGGGTTTTAACTAAGCAGCATTTCAGCTTGGCAGTAGCCTCGGCAATTCAGTATTGTTTTACGCTTTGGTTGGAAAGAAAGGGTGCTTGTTGGTGCTTTGTCGGGTTGCCTCATTGGGCAGGGAAGTGGAATTATTGGTTTTGGGGTAGTCGCTTTTGGCGGCCAAGTTGGTTCTTACCTTGTGGTTTGCTTCAGAAAACTGGCTTGAAATAGTGGTTCTTTCTCAATCAAGTCAGTAACTTGTGGTAAAACATAACAAACAATTCAACAGTGATTCGCAACGCTTGGCGCTTTCACTTCAGGTTGAGTTTGGTGTTTACGGTGCAGTGCTTCAGCTCAGTGGCAGCGTTGCTCACACGTTAATTGGGCGTTAGGTTTTAGGAGATAAAATTGAGCAGTTATGCATTGATTCAAGAGCAGTTGATTAAGCTGGGAGTCAAACCTCAACTAGCACATAAGATGGCTAAAGAACTAGTTGAAAAATCGAAACATAACCCCTCCCTTACTGATGAGGAACTGAGTGTTCTATTGGCAGAAATAGCAGATACAATCGAGAGATTAGGCGGTAAAACGCCTATTAAAGACTCCAGGAGCAAACAGTATTTTCATGCAGTCATTCAAGGACTGATTGGTACAGGGATATTTGAGTTATTCATACAATCTAAAGCTTGGCTTAGTACGATAATCAATGCGGTACCGGACGATGAAGTAAAGGAACACATTCGAATAGTATCCTTGGTCGGCGCAGTGCATCGTCAAGGTTTTAGTAAGGATGTATCTGGTGAAACAGCCAAAGTTTCAATTCAAATCGAAAAAAACAGAGGGCAATTAATTAAAGCTGCATTAATGTCTATTGGAATCAATGGATCAGAGGAGCTAGTTAATCAAGTCGATAACTTAGTTTATCTGTATGTTTCGACAGCAAATCGCAAGGTTAGAAATCAAATTGATGACGGTGAAGTAAAAACCTAACAAACTGTTTAAGAGTGATTCGCAACGCGTGGCATTTTTACTATGCGTTGCGTTTAGTGTTTATGGTGGTATGCGGCGACATCGGTATTGCGTTGCTCACACCTTAACAGGGCGTTATATTTCTTGGAGAATTTATGCGGAAGTGGTTACTTATCTTAGTTGGCGTGACAGTATTCACATCAGTAACTCTATTATCCTTGAGCCTTCTAAAGTCTCAACATATATCTGGTGGGGAGTTTTCTGCAATATTTATATCATTTGCAGTGTTATCCCTATTAATCTGCTTACTTCCTGAAGTTCAAAACTTTTCAATTGCCGGTAACTCAGTGACTTTCAAAGAAGTGAAACAAGAAGCACAAAAGGCAATTCAGGAGTTACAGGAAGCTCAGATAGAAACTATGCGTCTGCTCTTCGTAGCAATTGGCCAGACTTCGGGAATCAAAAGCCTAGATGCTATACCTATTGAGTGTGAAAAATTCTGGGGCTTACACGCAAAGGTTGTTGACCTCGGTTTTGAACTCAACTTGTCCGAAGAAATTACCCATTCGTCTGAAGAATTATTGCAAGCCTGTATCTTCCTATTTGATACTTCAAGCGCAAAGGTAAAGTCAGAACTTCAGCGTCAAGACACTCAGTATGTAGAACCCCAAATACTCATGGCTCTATTGTTAGAAGAACCGGATCTCAAGCACAAGGATTTAGTGACTGAAACTTTAGTCCACTACCAAAAACTATGGGTTCTAAGTCGTAGTCAGAGCAGGGAAATATAACAAAGCATTTAAGAGTGATTCGCAACGCTTGGCGCTTTCGCTTCGCTCAAGTATAGCCAAGCGCTGCTCACACCTTAATGCGGCGTTATGCCTTATGGAGAAATTAGTGAATTTTCAGATAAAGTCTTTTTTCGATGACAGTGAAAGTATACGTGATTTAGTTCTTCAGCCTTTGGAGCATATTCGTTCAAATTGGGATTTATACTGGAATGACTCTGAACTTCGATATGTAGAAGAAGAGCACTCATTTGGCTCAGAACTGAATCAGCTCATATTAGAAATTGCTACAATTCAAGCTCCAGAAAACTACCATCAACATGAAGACAAAGTAGCTCATATATATCAAGAAAGTTCAGATATACATATTCAAAAAAATGGTCGTTTTTGGGGTGGCGAAGACTATAGATCTATTTTGGAGCAGGGTGGGTTTGATGACGTTGAAGAAAAAGACTTGGTATTGTCTGCTGCTGGTCGAATTAAAGCTGCACTTGGGAGAGAACAGTATCATATTGATAATATGGAGAAAGGGCATCAAATAGTGCTTTGTATGATCCTTTCAAACATCTTATATCATCGTATGTATTCAGCACAGGCATAACAAGCAATTTAAGAGGGATTCACAACGCTTGGCATTTTTGTTTCTACTTCAAATTTAGTGGTTATGACACAATGCTTTAGGTTGGGTGGAGGCGTTGTTCACCCCTTAATTGGGCGTTATACCAATTCATCAAGAGGTGTATGAATGAATCAAAAAGTCCAAATATTCAACCGATATACAGATTTAACAGCACTGATAGATATTCTCTCTAAAAAACGTATGGTGTTGTTAGACCCAAGCAGTTGGGACGATAAAAATGATGTGTACTTCATGAAGTCGTACCAAGAGAAGAAGAAGATCAATACGTTATTGGCTCTTTGCTTTACTACTAAATACGAGACTTATCACCATTGGAGTGTTTTTGCGCCGAATAATTCGGGTGTTTGCATTAGGTACAAACGAGATGCTCTTCAAAAATGTTTTGCTGCGGTCGAAGGTGTTAAGTTTCAACCCGTAAAATACAAAGAGATTAGTAGCCTACAACAGAGTGACTTGGAACTGTCAGATGTTCCCTTCCTTAAGCGTTACCCTTACAAGGATGAAGAGGAATATAGGGCTATATATGAATCGGATGAGACTCTGTGTATAAAAGAAATACCGTTCGAATTATCCATAATTGATCGTATTATTTTAAGTCCTTGGTTACCCGAGCCATTGGTGGAAACAATCAAGAAAACTATAAAGAACATTGATGGCTGTGGGGGGCTTAAAGTTTATCAGACCACTTTATTATCAAATGCCAATTGGAAAAATACATTAGAAAAATTGGTATAACAAAGCATTTAAGAGTGATTCGCAACGCTTGGCGCTTTCGCTTCGCTCAAGTATAGCCAAGCGCCGCTCACACCTTAATGCGGCGTTAAGCCTCTCTATATTTGGATGACAGTATGAGTAAAATGATTTCTTTAATAAAAGTACTTGGTTCGATGACACCTATTAGTGCCCCTTTAGTTCAGGTGTTATCCGAAATTGAAAGCCATCGTCTTGAAAAGAGGTTGGTAGCTTTGGAAGATCCCATCGCTCAAATTCATGAAGATGTAACGCCATTGAGCCGATTTTTATTTGAGCACCTTGAGAAGAGTGAAACTCAGAGTTTAAGGTTGAGCGATAGTGACTTTAAAAAGTACAGAAAAGCAATAGTGCGATTAAGTAGTCAGGGGTTTGTTAAGGTTCCTAATGTATATCCAAGAACAAACGAACTTCGTGTTGAAGACTCGATGCTTATCTATATGCTAGCTCAATATCGACCGTTGCAACTAGAAAGTTTGGTCCAAGAAATTGATGATTTAGACATTGGGGAGACGATAAGTGTCAGCGACTATTGCAGTAAACTTGGTCTTAACCAGTTATTTGTTATCGCGGTACTCAAGGCTTACGAATTAGCTGGACAAGGTAATTGTAGTGGTGGTCTTCAAGTAAAACACTATAAGTCAAAGGCTTAACAAATTGTTCAAGAGTGATTCGGCACGCGTGGCATTTTTACTATGCGTTGGTTTTAGTGGTTAAGGTGTTATGCGGGAGCTTCGGTATTGCGTGCCTCACACCTTAACAAGGCGTTAGTACGGGTTTGACATCAAAGGTCATCAGTTTTGGTGTTTATCTGTTTTGGCGCTCGTATTTACACCTTTCAGTTAGTGCCTTTCACGTTCTTTCCGGTGGCACTATATGCGGAGTGTTTGCTTTGATTTCATCTTTTACGGTTTCTAACTCTTAGCCTATTTCTTTGGTACTTCTTCGTTTTTGCTGTACTTCCTAAGTTAATCTTGGCATTCGTTGGGTGCTGTTATCAAAGTACGAGGATCGAATCCTTTTCTAATTTGAATTCAATAAAAGTAGGGGAGTTCAGTACGTTTTTCTTCTAACCAACTCTCGTCTCTCAGCCGAGTTTAAGTTTTGTAGCTGCCCGTCTCACTTCAGTGTTCAAATCCTTTCATATCATTCCAATTTTCAATATCTTGGAGCGCATAAATAGAAGTAGTGCATGTACTAACAAATTGCTTAAGAGTGATTCGTAACGCGTGGCATTTTTACTTTGCGGTGGCTTATGTGATTAAGGCGCCGTGCGGTAGCCTTTGTATTGCGTTACTCACACCTTAGCAAGGCGTTAGAGCGCTTAATTGATAATATGTGCTTAGTTGTGTATTTTGTTCGTATTAAAACCTGATATATAACAAGGATAAGACATGAAGATGGTATTCGTTGATGCCGAAAACGTAGGTTTAAAAGAGCTAGAAAAACTCAGAGCATCGGCAATCGATAAAGTCTTTGTTTTCTCTAAGTCTGAAGCGATCAAACAATGCTGCGAAAAGAATCTCTTTTTATATCTGTCAGATTATCCAAATGGTCAAAACCAAGCTGATTTTTACATTGTTGCTTATCTATCTAGAATTCTAACTATGCTAGACAAAAAGCAGTTGGGAACAGTGAGCTTTGAACTATATAGCAACGATGAAAGTTTGATATCTGCCTACGAGTTTCAATGTTCCCAGATGGGGGCGTTTTTCCGAGTTGTTAGAACTAAAGAAGAAACTGTTGTGCCTATTAAGCAACAGAAAAAGCAGCTGTCACAAAGTCCCGAAGAAAAAATCTATCAAGCACTTAAGGTTCCAACAGCTTTAGACCCAAGCTTTCAAGAGACATTGGGGCTCTCGAGACAAGTCTTTACTCGGGCTGTCAACGTATTGTCTACAACTAACAAAATTCAACGGTCCACTGAAAACAAGAAAAAATGGGTTCGGTGCTAACATCGCTCTAACAAACTGTTTAAGAGTGATTCGCAACGCGTGGCATTTTTACTATGCGTTGGTTTTAGTGATTAAGGTGGTATGCGGGAGCATCGGTATTGTGTTGCTCACACCTTAACAGGGCGTTAGGCATATAAGCGGCAATTAACTGAATGGGAGTTCCTTCTCCCAATCTTTTAGAGTTTAACCTTTAGAGCTTTTTGGGTCGTTTCCGTAACTATGTTTATCTCGGATTTTGTTGTTGTCACCTCTATGTATAGATACTTCAGATTGCGCTTTTTTCGCTAGCTCACGAGTTTTCTCAAATACTTCTTTTTGAGTTTTGCCTGTAATGCTTGCTCGACTTGCATCCTGACGCTTGCCACGCCAAGTTCCATCTGAACCTTGATAAACGTTGTAGTCATTCTTTGCCATAAAATTTACCTCAAATGAATAAGTTGTAGGATCACCAGTGTGTGCAACCACACAAATGATACATGGGTATTTGTACAGGTTAATTCAAGTGGTATATTCAAGAATATGCCTAACAAATTGTTCAAGAGGGATTCGCAACGCGTGGCATTTTCACTATGCGTTGGTTTAAGTGATTAAGGTGGTATGCGGCGGCTTAGGTATTGCGTTGCTCACCCCTTAACAAGGCGTTATGTGTTTCAATAAAAAGGCAGAATAAGTGGAATATCTACAGAAATTTTGGGAATGGCTATCTGCTGATGGTGTCGCTGCTTTTATTACTGCAGCGGGTCTAATCTATACGATAAGAAGTTTCAATAAACAGCAAAAACTGGTTGTTTTCATGGATTATACTAAAAGGTATCAAGAGATTTGCTTGAATCTTCCTGAAAACATCAATGACGTAGATTTTTGCTTTAACGACTTAGGCCCTGAAGATAGAGAGAAAACTTTACGTTACATGAGGGCTTATTTTGATCTGTGTAGCGAGGAGTATCATCTTTACCTTCAAAAACATATCGATAAGTCTACTTGGGTTGAATGGGAATCCGGAATCAGGTATTCATTTTCAAAGAAGTCTTTTAGAGACGCTTGGGTAAGACTAGGTCTTGATACTGTGTACTATGCGGATTTTTCAGAATTAGTCCGGCGCACACTTGAAAAACACACATAACAATCTGTTCAAGAGTGATTCGCAACGCGTGGCATTTTTACCATGCGTTGAGTTTAGTGTTTAAGGCGGTATGCAGAGGCCTCAGTATTGCGTTGCTCACACCTTAACAGGGCGTTATGTGCTTTGGGAGAAAATGGAAATGGATATTCCCGACAGATTCAAAAATGTAAGATACGTTTCATCCCGCATTCCGGGTTGCAAAGATGATTCAGACTTAACGTCTGGAGCTAACTGTCAGGTCTTTGCTTATAACTTGCTCAGAGACTTCGGTCTAAATCCACCTAACTACCGTTCTAGTGAACTGTGGGATGACTCAGAGTTTAGTGAGGTGGTCACTGAGTTTAAGCCGCTAGATATCATGATGTACAACGACTCTACTGACTCATACGGAGCACACGTGGGAGTGTACGTCGGTAATGGACTCGTCTACCATCTGTCTTTGTCTAATGGCTTACCCAAGTTTGAGCGCCATTTAGACTTACTTCAACAAAGTAAGTATCGGTTTTTTATTGGTGCCAAGCGTATTAAGCAGTTTGGTGCATAATGCAAGCGCGCACATAACAAACTGTTCAAGAGGGATTCGCAACGCGTGGCATTTTCATCATGCGTTGGTTTTAGTGTTTAAGGCGGTATGCGGCGACTTCGGTATTGCGTTGCTCACCCCTTAACAGGGCGTTAGCATGCTGCGCATTCAAAAATTTATGGGCTTTGATTAATACTATGATAAAAAATCAGAATTGTGTTTATTGCGGTATCGCCGTTAAGAAGTCCGTAAATTCGGATGCCGGACGCTCTGTTGAGCATTTGATACCACAAATTGCTGTTAGCAAAAAAAGAACAAATGCTAAAGGTGACTTTCACGTATGCAGAAAATGCAACACTGAAAAAAGCAAAATTGATGAGTTGTTCGGGTTGATATCTAGGATAAATACACCCGGTGAAGGTGGTTTGGAAGCCATATCAAAACTTGCGAAAATGTACGGTAAACGAAATAAGGCTATCACACGGATGATTGATAGCGCCCGTAACCATCCCGACGGTATGGAACTGAAACTACCTTTCAAAGGTGAGGACATATACAAATATGGCGTTTTCCTTACTAAAGGGGAATATTTTAAAAAGCATTTGTCGCTACTCGATCTAAATGAAAAAGTTGTGTTGGTTACATGGGGAAGCCCTAGTTTGGTCAAGGAGTTGCTTTCAAGGTACCAATCGACTCACGGAAGCAATCCCTATGATGATCTTGCTAAGAATAGCAGTGTGGAAAACATATATGAAGAATGCTTTATTGTCGCAAACTCCGAAGGAGATGGTTTTTCATTCTTATTCAATCGAGAGTATTTACTCTTGACTAAGATTGTTGATAGAAATGAAGATACAGTTCGAGAGAAGCGCATCAATAAGCTTGATTTAATCGCGGGCTTTGCTCAGGGGAAAGCGAGCAAGTACTGTACGTAATAATCATGCTAACAAACTGTTTAAGAGTGATTCGCAACGCTTGGCATTTTTGCTATGCGTTGCGTTTAGTGTTTAAGGTGGTATGCGGAAGCATCGGTATTGCGTTGCTCACACCTTAACAGGGCGTTATGGCGCAGGGCGAAAATGGACAAAATCGTAGAATTAATAAAACGTGACCCAATAAGGACTGAAGCACTAAATTATGTGTCTCAGCTGAATCTACCTCAGTGCTATATAGCAGCGGGCTTCGTTCGAAATTTAGTTTGGGACTCGTTACATGAGTTTGAATCTACGACTCCTTTGAATGACGTTGATGTTATATACTTCGATCCTAATGAATCCAACCCTGATGCTTACTTGGGTTATGAAGCAGCCTTGAAAGGCTGTATGCCAGAACTGAACTGGCAAGTTCGAAATCAAGCTCAAATGCATGAACGTAATAGTGATGAACCTTATCAAAGTTCATTGGATGCCATGAGCTACTGGCCTGAGAAAGAAACAGCCGTTGGCGTTCGTCAAATAGGCGTGAATCAATATGAAGTAGTATCAGCATTTGGGTTTGAATCTTTATTTGGTTACTACGTCACGCATAATCCCAAAAGGTCACTAGCAACTTTTGAAAATCGTGTAAATTCGAAAGGGTGGTTAGTTAGGTGGCCATCTTTGAGAATTGCGCCATAACAAACTGTTCAAGAGGGATTCGCAACGCGTGGCATTTTCACTATGCGTTGGTTTAAGTGATTAAGGTGGTATGCGGCGGCTTTGGTATTGCGTTGCTCACCCCTTAACAGGGCGTTAGTTTTTAGGAGAGATAATGAGCATTGGTCAGCTAAAAGGGTATAGTGTTCCTGCGTTAGGTGGGCTGGTTTCTAGCCTAAGTCACACCTATGTGAAAGGAAGCAATGGAAAGGAA
Organism: Vibrio sp. ED002; assembly: GCF_023277445.1. NCBI lineage: Bacteria > Pseudomonadati > Pseudomonadota > Gammaproteobacteria > Vibrionales > Vibrionaceae > Vibrio > Vibrio sp. ED002. The sequence goes on from NZ_CP080238.1 coordinate 223,330, forward strand.
TGGGGGTGCTTTGGTACAACGTCGGGCGGTAAGTGTATTGCATCTGGCAATGGTGATTTAGCAGTCGCTGAACGCCTAGCTGGTTTCCGTTCTTGGGCAGGTATCTGCTACGGCATCACAGGCGTATGCCACCAAGCATCTAATAGAATCCTTTCACCAAGCGAACAAACAGTTAACCGGGCTGATGGATATTTTCTATCTGTAGCTACTTTTGGTGAATATGGTGTAGGTGATGTCAGTTGGGCTAACCGTCAAGCTAGCAAGGGGCAACCATTCAGCCGCGCTTTCAATTCAGGAAAATCGATCCTTTTAGATTCTCTAGAAAAACACCGAAAAGATGTTTCAAATGGTTCTATTAATCCAATAGCCTCTCTGGATGCGGTAGGTCACCCTCCACAACGAAGCTCACAGAAGAGATTAATGAGTAGTTTGGGAAGCAAATGGCAATTAGTTGCTGTTGAAACTGCTATTGATTACCTTAAAGGAAATATGGGTTTAATTGAGTATGCTCAGTCAATAAATGATGATGCGACAAACTTCGTTTTTGATGTGGCTAATATCTTTGGTCAATCAAAGACAGAGTCCATAATGGGTATGGAGTTTACGGAGCAAACTAAATTTGAGTTAGTAGAAGCGCGTAAAATGGAAGACCAAAACTAACAAAGCATTTAAGAGTGATTCCCAACGCTTGGCATTTTTGGTGTCATCGTTGGGTTTTGTGTTTACGGTGGTATGGTTTAGTTTCGTGGAAGCGTTGCTCACACCTTAATGCGGCGTTATGTGCCAGTTCCGAAAGCTCAATTTGAAGTGCCTCGAAACTATCCCGTGTTAACTCCTTAGAGCTGAATACTTGCTCTAATATGCACTGAGTTTTCTACTAACTCAATGGGTGGCGGAAGTGACTGGTGAAATGACGGAAATGGCAATTTCTAGCTATCTTGGCTGGTTGTTGCTTCTAATGGGTACATATCCTTTCTTGCTTGTTGGTGTCAGTATGTTTTTCTATGATATTGAACGTAAGCATGCCTTACGGTGGCTAAACGGAATAAGCTTTCTACTAGCAGCGTTTCTTCTATATATGCACATGCAGACAGAAGTTATCTATGGTCAAGAGTTACTGGAAGCTTGGTATCGAGACAACCCAGAAGACAGACCTCAATAAAAAGCACATAACAATAAATTTAAGCAGATTCGCAACGCTTGGCATTTTCGGTTTGAATCAGCTTTAGTGTTTACGGCACAATGGGTTAGATAGGGTGGTAGCGTTGCTCACTACTTAATTTGGCGTTAGGCTTCTAGGAGGAGTACTAGATGATAAGACAGGCGGCTTGGGTATTTCTACGTCTTGTAGTTGTTTTATTTCTATACCTGCCCGTAGCGTATACGTTTTTGATCATTATTCAAACATCTCGTCCTCGATTCCTCGAAATGAACTGGGATGCTTATATTTGGTTTACGGTCTTGCTATTGGTCGTAGGCTATTGCTTGCTTCGTTTTTCACGTACAAAAGAATTTGGGAAGCTGTTTCTAATTAGTGTACTCGGGGTCTCAGTGTTAATGATGTATGAAGGTCAGTCTTATACATTCAGTACCCAGAACATATCAGCGAATGCCTTGTACGTGGCTTTTCTGTTCTTGATTACTGCAATTCACTTTATATTGCCTTCAGTATGGACGAGACCGTTTTTGTTTTTGCTTCCTGTAAGTGCTTTGAGTTGGTTTTTACGAATGTCGATATATCAGCCAGTTTGTTTTTCTTATGAGATATACGTAAGTAAGTCAACGTTGAGTCCAGAGCAGTACGATAAGGTTTTTGAATTAGTGCTACAAAGCTTCCCAACCACGTTTATCGGTGGGTCAATGGCATTTGGGCTATTAATCCCATATTGGTTCGCATTGTATGGTCCTAACCCTGCCTCAACGTACAGAAGCCTAACAATAAATTTAAGAGTGATTCACAACGCTTGGCGCCGTCGCTTTAAGTCAGTTTAGTGTCTATGGCACAATGGTTTAGCTTAGGTGGTAGCGTTGTTCACACCTTAATTTGGCGTTATGCCAACAGGGAAAAGGAGATGCGTATCGTGAAGAGTTTTTATGTCTACGTTCATATTGATCCTCGTAACTATGAGGAGTTTTACTATGGAAAAGGTAAAGGCTCGCGTAAATACGCTCATTTAAATGAGGACTCTGATACTGAGAAATCAAAACGCATAAAAGCAATTCGCAATGAGGGGCTTGAGCCAATTATCAGAGTCATTGCTAGAAACCTTTCAGAGCATGACGCCTTATTGGTTGAAAAAACCTTGTTATGGAAATTGGGTAAGCAGCTTACGAACATCTCATCTGGCCATTACTCTGATAATTTCCGTCCTCACGATGCCCTGCATAAGAAGCTTTCAGGCTTTGATTTTCAGAACGGGCTTTATTATTACAATGTTGGTGAAGGTGGGCATAGGAATTGGGACGACTATGTAAAATACGGTTTCATTTCAGCAGGCCAAGCTCCAAGGTTTAAAGATGCCATGTTAGGCTTTGAAGTTGGGGACGTTTTCGCAGCTTATCTTAAAGGGAATGGCTTTGTTGGTATCGGTCGTATAACTGGCAAAGCTAAACCTGTACGCGATGTTTTGATCAATAATGTTCCATTGCTGCAACATCAACTTACTGAGCCAAACATATCTGAAAATTCTAACGATCCTGACAATTCTGAGTATGTCGCTTCAGTCGACTGGATCGCAACAGTTGAACGCAATGCGGCTAAATGGCTTCCTAAAAGCGGGCTTTTTACCTCGCAGTTAGTAAGGGCGTCTCTTGATGGGCAGCCAGAAACAGTTCAGTTTTTAGCAAAAGAGTTTTCGGTAGACTTCGAGCAGCTGTTGGCATAACAAAGCATTTAAGAGTGATTCGCAACGCTTGGCAGTTTCGCTTCGCTCAAGTATAGCCAAGCTTTGCTCACACCTTAATGCGGCGTTAGGCGCCATGGATGCGATACAAGGAAAGTATATGAATCTAAATCAAGTAACTTTGGCTGTTGATGATATCAATCTGGCAGTAGCTTTTTACAAAGCATTGGGGCTTATTCAAATTGTTAGCGATGAGCATTATGCTCGTTTCTCTTTTCCCGATGGAGACTCTACATTTTCAATTTACTTAGACCCAGAGAAGCGTGGGTTAGAGTGTAGAGGTGTTGTTTACTTTGAACATGCAGAACTCGATCAGCTGGTAGAAAACCTGAAAGGTAAAGGTATCGAGTTCGAACAGGAACCCATCGATCAACCGTTCCTTTGGAAAGAAGCGGTACTAAGCGACCCATCAGGAAACAAAATTAAGTTATATTGGGCTGGTGAAAATCGACTAAACCCACCGTGGAAAATTGAAGAAAGCGCCTAACAAAGCGTTTAAGACAGATTCGCAACGCTCGGCATTTTCGGTTTGATTCAGCTTTAGTGTTTACGGCACAATGGTTTAGGCAGGGTGGTAGCGTTGCTCACTACTTAACGCGGCGTTATGGCGCAACGGGTAGTCGAAATTTCGAGATAATGTATGTTGTTTATGCTTTACAAAAGAGTGCTAAGTTACTTCTTCAAACGAAATGAAGATCGTAATAATTACTACCAGATTCGGTGGGAGAATGAAGATACTGGAGATGAGTATCTGATAACTTCATTATTAAAGAAAGGTGTTGAAGTTCAGGTTAAGAACAGAAGTAAAGGAACTCGAGATCGAAAGTACTTCGCATATCAGCGGCTAACTGCGTTAAAAACTGAAATATATGTCTTAAATTACTACCATTTTTTAACAATTTGCACTCATGGTTTATTTTACGGGTTTGTAAGTGATTTATTTGGTTATAAAAAACTATTGTGTCGTTGGAAACATCGTAAACAATTCGACTTCAATGCAAAGCCGCTGCTTAAAAAAGACCGCCATATGATTTTAAAAGCGATTGTTGAAAAACAGTTAGTAGAGCCTAGGGCTCGTTTTCATCGTCTTAATGTAATGCCATTGTTGGAAGGAGGGATGTGGCTACATCACCCAAATAAAGATCGAGATATAGCATTCATTAAACTGTGTCTGGAATCATGGGCTGATACTGGTGAGTTGACCTTAGAAAAGGATAATTGCTGGTTTAAAGTCGGACCTAAAGCTGTTGAAACAATCGAAAGAATGGAGCGAGAAGAGTTAGTTCATAATGACAACGTTAAGCAAGCGAACCATATTAAGTACCTGACAGTGTGTTTGGTTTTAGTTGGTATCGTCCAAGCAATTGCAACCGCATACCAGGCATACAATACGCCATAACAAAGCGTTTAAGACGGATTCCCAACGCTTGGAATTTTCGGTTTGCTTTGAATTTAGTGTATACGGCACAATGGTTTAGGTAAGGTGGTAGCGTTGCTCACCACTTAACGCGGCGTTAGCTTAATAAGAGGTTAAATTTGAAATTAGTAGATATCTTAAATGATGAAAACCTAAAGCCAGCGCTTGTAATCGGTAATGGAATCAATCGTTATAACAGCACTAAAGCTGATGGGAATAATTCTTGGGACAAAATGCTTTTAGAGCTTTGGGAAAAGCACAGTCTGTCTTCAGAGCAGATGTCTGCTCCTGAGGGAATTTCGCTTACAGAGTTTTATGATGCTCTTGATTTGACCAAGAGGTCTGACGAAATCAACTTACAAAAAGAGTTTTGTGAACTAATGAGTAGCTGGGCTCCTAGAGAGCATCATGTCTCGATCTCCAAATGGGCTCAGATCAAGGGTGTACCAATACTTACAACAAACTTTGAAGAAACATTGTCCTCAAATATCACAAGTGATATTACGCATTTTGATTCAAAGTCTTTTACTGACTTTTATCCTTGGCAAAGCTACTTCTCTGATCATGAAATACATGATCCCGCTAATGAGTTTGCGATCTGGCATATTAATGGGGTACAGAGGTATAGTCGAAGTATACGATTGGGTTTGTCTCACTATATGGGCTCAGTTGAGAGGGCTAGACGATTAATCCATAAAGGAACGAAGCAAGGTTGTTCTCCGGAAAAAATGTTGATGAGTGGTCTGGTTACCAAAGTTGGTTGCACGTTGTTTTTAATAACGACCTAGTTTTTGTTGGACTCGGCTTAGATACAACAGAAGTGTTTTTACGATGGTTGTTAATCGAACGAGCAAAGTACTTCAATCAATTCCCTCAGCGTAGAAAAAGAGCATATTTTGTCCATGCCAATGAAAAATCATTATCAACAGGGCAAGAGTTGTTCTTAAATAGTGTTGGTGTTCAGGTAGTACATGAGGCGTCTTATGATGAACTTTACAGCACTCCTTGGGCATTAAGCTAACAAAGCATTTAAGAGTGATTCTCAACGCTTGGCATTTTTTATTCTATCGTTGAGTTCAGCGTTTACGGTGGTAAGGTTAAGTTTCGTGGTAGCGTTGCTCACACCTTAATGCGGCGTTAAGTTACCGCTTGGACTTGGAGATTTGGAGATAGAATGAAGCGTGAAAAGCTAAATTGTCGATTTCATGAATATTTAATGTCATGCGACCATGTTGAAGATGTGGATGAGTTAGATGAATTATTTGCAAAAAGTGATGGGACGCAAAGTAAGAAGCCAGACTACTTTCTTGCGAATCGCGCTATCATTTTAGAGAAAAAAATTTTGCTAGCTGATCCTTACGATAAAGTTGTGGATTATATTCGTGAGCTTTTAGATTCTGATCTAGAGTTCTTGAAAGTAGCATCAGTCTCTCATTCGATTGAAGAGGTATTCCAAAGACACCCACAAGGCATGAGTCTTAAATCAAAGTTTTTGGATAAAATGTACAAAGGCTTTAGAAATAATGTAATGAAGCCGGCGAATAAGCAGCTAAAAAATTCATCAGAGCATCTAGGGTTAAACGACGCGATGAAAGGAGTTTTGCTACTTAATGAGGACGTTGACACATTTCAGCATGAGCACCTCGTAGAGGAAATTCAAGTGCAACTGACTCGGAAGAGTGAGTCTGAAGCTATTGATTTTGTAATACTAATTTCTGAAACAGAAAGAGAAAAATCTAATGGTGGGTCATCATACAGTGTTATTTACAGTGAAAGTTGCGATAACATCCAGTATTTAAAAGTTAGAATCGAGAACAGCTTAATGTTAGGTTGGGCTGCTTTTTCGGGTAGCTTGGTACAACGGTAACTTAACAAACTGCTCAAGAGGGATTCGCAACGCGTGGCATTTTTACTATGCGTTGAATTTAGTGATTAAGGTGGTATGCGGCGGCTTTGGTATTGCGTTGCTCACCCCTTAGCAGGGCGTTAGTTGCACGAGGAGGTTTCGTGGAAGAATTATCAGGTGGAAGAGAATCAGCAATATATCGAGATGGTGAAGTTGTCTATCGTCCTCTTCAGCCGTGGAGTCCTACAATTCACCTTATTTTGAAACACCTCGAGCGAGAAAATGTAGCTGAATCTCCAAGATTTCTTGGTGTTAACCAAGAACAGGAAGTCCTAAGTTTTGTTGTTGGTAATACTTATAACTACCCTCTAGTCGGTGCAATTGCGACTGTGGATGCACTCACATCAGCAGGTAAGCTATTGCGTAAAATACATGACTCAACTGTGCCACTTTTGGAACAAGTAGATGTCAATGTGCACAAGTGGATGCTAGAGCCAAGAGAGCCTTTTGAAGTTATCTGTCATGGTGACTTTACCCCTTATAATGTTGCTCTATCCGAGAACACAGTTGTAGGTGTATTTGACTTTGATACTGCACACCCTGCGCCAAGAATATGGGATTTAGCATATTCAGCTTATTGTTGGTCGCCTTTCAAAACTGACAGCAATGATAAGTTAGGCACAATCTCTGAGCAGGTAACTAGAGCTAAGTTGTTCTGTGATAGTTACGGTGCAACTACGTTAGAAAGAAATCAACTAGCTGACGCAATGATTGAGCGATTACAGGCTTTAGTTTTGTTCATGCGCAGTGAAGCTGAAAATGGTAATGAAACCTTTGCTGAAAACATAGCGCAAGGTCATCTTCAAGCCTATCTAAATGACATAGAATATATCACTGAAAATAAACAAAAAATTCAGTGCGCATTGTGCAACTAACAAAGCATTTAAGAGTGATTCGCAACGCTTGGCAGTTTCGCTTCGCTCAAGTATAGCCAAGCGCCGCTCACACCTTAATGCGGCGTTAGTTTAAGGTAGTCGTTTTGAAGAAATTGATGTTCTTATTGCTAGGCTTGATTCTTGGTGCTGTTATTAGCTATTTGGCAGTGACCAAGGTTATTGCTTTACGAGGCGGTGCAGGAATGCATGGTTTTGTCGATATAGCAGCAGAAGCTATCAATAATGATGATGCAGTGGATTTGATTACATGCATGAAACTAGCGAAGTTCCAAGATGTGCCTGTTGATCATCTCAAGTTAAATTTAGCCCTGAACAATGAGTTACAAGGTTATGATAACGGGACAAATCGAGCCTTTAATGTCTTAGTTTATGTAAAAGGCTACGGAGTTGGTATTGCTGATAGCGCGCCTGATAAAAAGGTATTATTCAACCAATTATCGTGTGTTGAACGTTTCTCTGGGATCATCGGTAGCAATTAAACTAACAAACTGTTTAAGAGTGACTCCAAACGCGTGCCGGTTTCGCTTCGCTCACAGTATGGCACGCTATGTTTGTCGCACCTTAACAGGGCGTTATACCCTTATGAGGAAATATTGATTGGAACGTAAGATATATAGGGCTCTATTTAACCCTGAAAAACAACATAATTGGCGATGCCCAACTTGTGAACAAGGTTTGTTACGCATTAAAAAGGATACATTTTCGTTCTTCGAGACAGCAGAGTCATTAAGAGATCGTAGAAATCCTGAATGGCAAGCTGAGTGGGTTGAATATGTGTATTCATGTATATTTGAATGTCAAAATGATCAATGCGGTGAACCCGTATCAAGTAGTGGTATTGGTTTCTTAGATTGGGATATCGTTGAAAATGAATATGGTGAAGATAAGCAAGAATACTCACCACATTTTAAAGCGAAGAGTTTTTATCCACCTTTAAAAATCATAAAAATACCTGAAGGTACACCCGAAGATGTTAGTGGCTCATTGGAGCAATCTTTTGAGTTGTATTTTACTAATGCTGGCGCATGTGCAAATCAAGTAAGGTCAGCTGTAGAAGCATTGTTGACTGCTGTAAAGGTCAAACGCTTTAAAATTGGTAAGAGTAAAAAGAGAACTCGATTAAATTTACATCAAAGAATAGAGCTTCTTCCAAAAAAATATGATGCTTACAAAGATATGTTGTTTGCCGTAAAGTGGCTCGGAAATGCAGGTAGTCACGAAGGGACGGAGTTAAGTGCTAATGATGTGCTGGATGCTTATGAAATAATGGAACACTTATTGGAAGAGATATACTCACAGCGAAGTACTCGACTTCAAGCAATTGCGAAAAGGGTAAATCGAAATAAGGGTCCGAAGTAATAATTACCACGGGTATAACAAACAATTTAAGAGTGATTCCCCACGCTTGGCATTTTTGGTTTGGGTTTAGTTTAGTGTTTACGGTGTTCATGTTAAGTGCCGTGGTAGCGTGGCTCACACCTTAATTGGGCGTTATGTTCACAAGCAGGAAATACGGATGGCAATATTAGATTTTAAAGAGATCCCCATGCCACATAAGGGTGGCGGTGAACAAGACAAATTCGAGCTTTTTGCACGGGATTTCTTCCACAACTTAGGCTATAAAATTGAATCAGCTCCCGGAAGAGGTGCCGATGGTGGCAAAGATCTACTTCTGATTGAAACCCGAAAAGGTATAGCAAATGATACCGAAGTGCGTTGGCTAGTTAGTTGTAAGCATAAAGCTCATTCAGGTTCATCTGTGTCTAAAACTGACGAGCCAGAAATACTAGACTCGCTACGTGCTCACGGTTGCGACGGGTTCATCGGTTTTTATTCAACATTACCCTCATCTGGTTTAGTAGCTAAAGTTGAAAGTATTACTGAAATTGAGCATCAGTTTTTCGATTCGTCAAAGATTGAGCAAACACTACTCAAAAATAGTAGTTGCCTCGAATTAGCAAAACGATACTTCCCAATTTCATATAAGTCTTGGGCTGATGAGAATCCGAAACCAGCTCAAATCTTCTCAGACTTTGAACCTTTTAAGTGTCATAGTTGCGGAGAAGAGCTTGGCTATGAAAGTATTGGTAGGGTCGTTTCTTGGAGTAAATATGAAACCGTTAATGACGTAGCAATCAAGAAAATCAGAAATCAGTACGTTTGTTGTGGTGGCGATTGCGACTATAAGCTCTCTCATTCTGCTCGATACTTCACTGATGGTTATGTAGATGCATGGGCAGATCTAAAAGATTATTTCACGCCAACTCTTTACTTGAGAGCTGTAATGGGTTTTTGCAACGAATTGAATGACCCTACTATTGAGTACAGTGACGAAGCATTTGACCAAGAGAAAGAAATCTTGTTAAAGGCATTTCCATATGTCTGCCGTAACTTGACCAAATCTGAAGTCGATCAAATCCGAGATCTAGCAATGTTACCTAAGTTTCTCGGTGGTTTAGGGTAAGTGAACATAACAAGGCATTTAAGAGTGATTCGCAACGCTTGGCATTTTCGCTTCGCTCAAGTATAGCCAAGCGTCGCTCACACCTTAATGCGGCGTTAGTACGGGTTTGACACCAAAGGTCAATAAGTTTTGGTGTTTATCTGTTTTGGCGCTCATCTTTACACCTTTCAGCTTGTACCTTTCACGTTCTTTCCGGTGGCACTATATGCGGAGTGTTTGCTTTGATTTCACCGTTTACGGCTTCTAACTCTTAGCCTATTTCTTTGGCGCGTCTTCATATTCGTGGTGGCTTTTGAGAGAACCTTGATTATTTTTGGTGTGGTTGTTGAAGTACGAGGACCGAATCCTTTTCAAATTTGAAGCAAGTGAAAGCAGGGTTGTTCAGTGCGTTTTTCTTCTAGCCAACTTTCGTCTTTCAATGGGGTAAAGTTTTGTAGCTACCCGTCTCACTTCAGTGTTCAAAGTCTTTCATATCATGCCACTTTTCAATATCTTGGAGCGCATAAATAGAAGTAGCGCATGTACTAACAAATTGCTTAAGAGTGATTCGTAACGCGTGGCATTTTTACTATGCGGTGGCTTATGTGATTAAGGTGCTGTGCGGTAGCTTTTGTATTGCGTTACTCACACCTTAGCAAGGCGTTAGTTTGCAAGAGGAAAAACGCAGCTATATCGCAAGATCTAGTGGTAAAAGCTCAAAGTTGAAATTGTCATCTCGGCGTTCAATTTCAGTGTTAACTAGTGTGGTGAAAATTCAAAATTGGTATCGTTTCAACGGTTGATTTGTTCTTTGGTACAGTGACTTTGGGGTTAACTGAATCGAATTTTTTTGCTGAAACTCTGCTCGTTGAGTTTGTTGGTACAAAAGCCGATTTACTCGCTGAAATGGCGTTTTCTCTGGTGTGGAAAGTTCACGTGGTTTCAGCGGCTTTGTTGAAAGTCCGCACTGTGAGATTGGTTTTCCAAAAGCGTTTTTTGGTGTTGTGAGTTCGGTTTCTGCCACGTTGTTTGTTCCAAGTGGTTTCATTGAGTTGCCGCTTTGAGACTAAGCCTGACTTAAATGCATCAAAGCACATAAAGCTTATTGTTTTCAAAATTTAAAATAACGTAAAATCAACTCCTTGGGTTTGCAAACTAACAAACTGCTCAAGAGGGATTCGCAACGCGTGGCATTTTTACTATGCGTTAAATTTGGTGATTAAGGTGGTATGCGGCGGCTTTGGTATTGCGTTGCTCACCCCTTAGCAGGGCGTTAGCCGTACAAGATAATTTCCAAGACTTAGTTGCACTGATATAATGCGCGTATACTAAATATAATAAGGTTATCAGTGTGTTAGACGAATTTTTCAAACTTTGTATTGTTAAGCCATTTCGCTGGTTGTTTTCTATGCAACCGTTAGAGACTCCGGATCGAGAACCGGAGAAAAAGCTGTTAAAGAGCATGCGAGTAACGAGTAAATGTCGTTTCAATGCTGCAGACAGATTGAAAAGTGTCAGTAGTTATTCTTTTTTAACCACCACGTTTTTATCTCTTGGCTTGATTTTTATACCTCTTTATCAGAGTTCAGGACTACCGCTTCCTTATAGCAATTCTGTACTAAGTATTATTCAGATATTTTTGGCTGTTGCAGTGCTCGTTTACTCTGTAGTAAATGGTACTGCTAAGTATGATTTGCGCGCTGAATCTTTAGATGAGTGTGGGGTTCAGTTAAAAGAACTGATTCGAAAGCTAAGACGGGATATAAATGAGCTGGAAACTGGTGGGATAAGCGTAGATTTAGAAAAATATCATGCTGAGTATCATGTAATTTCAACTGAACCAGAAAATCATCGACGTGCGGATTACCTTTTTACTATTTTAGAATCACGCTCTGATTTCGACTTGACGGGAATTGTAAGGGTTTTTACTTTAATCAAAGCGTATGTACTTTATTCTTTGCCTTACATCATTCCGACATCAATGATTATGTTTGAAATTGCATTTATAACAGATATTTTGGGAGTAACAGAAATATTCACAAGTGTACTCTCTAGAGAAGCTAGTGAGGTCGTGGAGAGTGTAGCGGCTAACAAAGCGTTTAAGAGTGATTCGTAACGCTTGGCATTTTTGCTATGCGTTAACTTTTACATTTAAGGCGCAATGCTGAGACCTCGGTATTGCGTTACTCACACCTTAACGCGGCGTTAGTACGGGTTTGACATCAAAGGTCATAAGTTTTGGTGTTTATCTGTTTTTGCGCTCGTCTTTACACCTTTTAGTTTGTACCTTTCACGTTCTTTCCGGTGGCACTATATGCGGAGGGTTTGCTTTGATTTCACCGTTTACGGTTTCTAACTCTTAACCTATTTCTTTGGTGCTTCTTCTTTTTCGTGGCTTTTACTAAGTCAGCATTGTCTTTCTTTGGTGTTGCTGTTGAAGTGCGAGGGTCGAATCCTTTTCTAATTTGAAGTCAGTAAAAGTAGGGGAGTTCAGTACGTTTTTCTTCTAGCCAACTTTCGTTTCTTAACCGAGTTTAAGTTTTGTAGCTGCCTGTCTCACTTCAGTGCTCAAAGCCTTTCATATTATGCCACTTTTCAATATTTTTGAGCGCATAAATAGAAGTAGCGCATGTACTAACAAATTGCTTAAGAGTGATTCGTAACGCGTGGCATTTTTACTTTGCGGTGGCTTATGTGATTAAGGCTCTGTGCGGTAGCTTTTGTATTGCGTTACTCACACCTTAGCAAGGCGTTATGAGCCACCATTAAAAATGCAGAATAGAGTGGAATAGATGGAACGGAAAAAACAGGTTCAGTGGCTAAAGATTCGAAAGGGAGGCTTTCTCAGGCACTGTCTTACTCATGGATTAGCTTTCTGTGTACCATTTGTATTTGGTACTGCATTTGTTCAAAACGACTTTTACTTAAACTTGTCGCCTTTTATTTCGTACCAGCTTTACTTAGTTACTGTCATTGGCGCGGTGTTTCTCGCAGGCAGTGATTGGATTTTTAAAAGTAGGCAGTATCAAAAACACAGAAAGAATCTATTGCGAAAAAATGTCTCATAACAAATTGTTCAAGAGTGATTCGGCACGCGTGGCATTTTTGCTATGCGTTAGTTTTAGTGGTTAAGGTGGTATGCGGAGGCTTCGGCATTGCGTGCCTCACACCTTAACAAGGCGTTAGTCGCCAGAAAAAGCTAGCAGTCAAAATCATGTTTCTAAGCTCAAAACTTGGCTACTGGTTGTTTGATTCATAGTTCCATCTTCGACGTTCAAAGCTCAGTTTCATCGGTTCTAAGTCAATGTATTGCTATTTTCCAAGCGGTTGTTTCGTTCTTTGGTGGTGATAGGGCGGGGCAATCGAAAATCTGTTTTTGGTTGCAAATCTGCTCGGTGAGTTTGTTGGTTTAAAAGCATATTTACTTGCTGAAAGGACGTTTTCTCTGGTGTTGTAAGTTCCACGTGGTTTCAGTGACTTTGTTGAAAGTCCGCACTGTGAGGTTGGCTTTCCAAAAGCGCTTTTTGGTGTTGTCAGTCCGTTTTCTGCGGCGTTGTTTGTTCCAAGTGGTTTCATTGACTAGCCGCTTTGAGACTACACCTGGCTTAAGTGCATCAAAGCACATAAAGTTTGTTGTTCGCAAAGCTTGGTTCGGCTTAAAATTGTCGCTCGGTACCTCGCGACTAACAAACTGCTCAAGAGGGATTCGCAACGCGTGGCATTTTCACTATGCGTTGATTTTAGTGATTAAGGTGGTTTGCAGCGGCTTTTGTATTGCGTTGCTCACCCCTTAGCAGGGCGTTATGCTCTATGCTGAAAATGGAACTTTATGGAGGCTGAAATGAATATCAAAGAGTCCGATTGGAAAGTCTTTTGCGAAATCAAAAAGGAAGCTATTCAGTTGTATTGCACAAGGCAACTGACGGAAGTTATTGATACTATTACTGACGAGTCAGAGTTAGCAGGGGAAAGATTTCATTTCATGTGCCAGTATTCCAAAGCATCTGAAAAGCAAATGAAGCTTATCTTTGATGGTCACTCTAGAAGTAAGGCATTTATGCAACTGATGCTTATGTATGAAGAAAACTTGGTAACACAAGAACAATTTGAACGCCTTTCGGATGAAATCAAACAAGACATTTCGGAGCTAGTTGGAAGACGAGCATAACAAAGCGTTTAAGACAGATTCCCAACGCTTGGCATTTTTCATTCTATCGTTGGGTTTTGTGTTTACGGTGGTATGGTTAAGTTCAGTGGCGGCGTTGCTCACTACTTAACGCGGCGTTAGCGATATGGAGAAGTTATGATTTATCACTACTGTAGTGTTCCTGTAATGGAAAAAATTTTTTGTACTAAAGAAATTTGGCTATCAGATATCACAAAAATGAATGAAATGTCTAATGAGAATTTAAACGAGACGTTTAAAATTCTTATTGGATGCTTCTCTAAAAATGGGGATTTAAAGAGTCAATGGTCAGAATATGCAGACCAAGCACAAGGTGTATCGATAGGCTTTAATGAGGAAAAAATTAAACAATTCAATTTGTTTAATCGGTTTACTGAAAATGGATTTGAGCCGATCAGTAATAAGGTTCAGTTTATAAAAGTCAACTATAACGAATCAATTTTGCGTGAATATGCAAAGGCAATAGTTGAACATTATATTCAGTCAGATTCAATTATAAAGTGGCAGTTATTGGCTCGCAATTTAATGCATTTATCAATTAGTTATAAAGATAGTTTTTTTATTGAAGAAGATGAAATTAGAGCTGTAATCACTACAGAAGAAAGGCATGATGATAAATACCTTATTGAGAAAAGAAGTACTAATTATGGGAACGCTGACTACCACAGATTGAACACTTCATATCAAAATTTTAGTTCTATCGAAGAAGTAATTATTGGACCTAAGAGTGTTTTGAGTATTACTGACGTTGAACAAAAACTAAAAAAAGCAGGTATAACTGAGGTGAAGGTAAAGCAATCGGTTGCAACTGGAAAATATCGCTAACAAAGCGTTTAAGACGGATTCCCAACGCTTGGTATTTTCGGCTTACTTTGGGTTAAGTGTTTATGTCACAATGCTTTAGGTAGAGTGGTTGGCGTTGCTCACCACTTAACGCGGCGTTATGTTTCAGGAGTAGTATGCGAGAACTGTCAAAATTTATAGAAGATTGTGGTCAAGAACAATTTTTTCCAATGTATAGAGGACAATCAGATATTGATTGGGCTTTAACTCCTTCAATTGGGCGCTTGCACGATGTGATGAATAATAAAGTTATACACTCTAGTTGGGAGAGTTTTGAATATAGTATTCTGACTCAGTTCAAAAGGTTATCGGAGCCATATATAGATACAAAACCTTCAACTAGGCTTGAATGGCTTGTTGAGGCTCAACACTATGGTCTTTCAACACCTCTTTTAGATTGGAGTACTAGTCCCCTAAAAGCTTTGTATTTTGCTGTCGAAAATCCCGCATACGATGAAAAAGATGCTGCCGTATACGTGATACAGCCTGATAGTGTTCGATGGGAGAGTGAGTCAATTGAGGAATTCCGATATTTGGAGTTCTATTTCCCAAAACACACAAACGAGCGGATTATTGCTCAAGATGCATGCTTTACAGTTTTTCCATACCCTCAAACGATCGCCCCTCTCGACGATTTGAAAGATACTAAAAGCTTTAGTGCTAACAGCTTGAGGTCTCTCAGGACAATAAGAGTCCCAGCTGAGCACAAGCGAAAATTGAGGGAGCAGTTAGCTGATATGGGGATTCATAGAATGTCTATATATCCAGGGCTAGAAAGCGTCAGCAAGCATATTATGAACAGTGTGATTTAAAAACATAACAAAGCATTTAAGAGTGATTCCCAACGCTTGGCATTTTTCACTCTGTCGTTGGGTTTTGTGTTTACGGTGGTTACGTTAAGTTTCGTGGTAGCGTTGCTCACACCTTAATGCGGCGTTAGGCGATTAGGAGAATGTAACATTGTCTACGGAAAGTTTTATTCATGTGGAATCTTGTCGAGATGTACTCTTTGTATTTGGTGCTGGAGCATCGATTGCTGAGGGTGCTCCATTGCAACGGGATATCCTTAAGCTAATCTTTGAATCTGAAGATCAGACATTAATTAACTCTGGAGCGGCGTGCGAAGTAAGAGAGTTTGTCTCGCAATTTTGACTTATCGAGTGCTGAATATCCAAGTTTGGAGTCAGTATTTGGGTATCTAGACTATTTCATAGGGAAAAACGAAAGCCTAGGAGGTATGTATAATACTTCGAAGATATCCTCAATTAAGGAATCCTTATTAAAGTTAATTCATCATGTTATCGCCCAACCTACATCATCGATGAATGGGTCATATCGTAAATTTTGGTCTACCATCGCAGAGCATAACAAAAATATTTCTGTAGTTACGATGAACTACGACACACTGCTTGATGAATCTTTCGAATTCTTATATTCCAGAGGGGGTTACATTGATTACTGCTTAGAGTTTATGAATTATCACCACTATGAAAGTATTGATGCGTTTCATTGGTGGGATAACCCGCGTAAACCTGTGACTGTTTGGAAAGAAGAAACCCCATTCTCTATTAAATTAATTAAAGCCCATGGCTCTTTAAACTGGAAGTATTGTAATTGTTGTAATCAGGTGTTGTTGACAGCGTGGGATACGAAAATAGACTTGGAATCCATGGGTTTTAAAGGAGTTATAGGTGCTTGCTGTGGTCAACCAGAAACAATTGAATATGACTTAAAATGTCCTTTAGACCAAAGTGCGTTTCAAACTTTTATTGTCCCTCCTTCTCATATTAAAGACCTTTCGCATCCAGCAATAAATAAGTTATTAGATGAGGCTGAAATTGAAGTTAGAAAAGCAAAGAAAATAGTCTTTGTTGGCAATTCTTTCCCTGAAGCGGATGTTCATATAAAAGCCTTGTTTAAGAAAAACCTGCGTCCAGAAACTGAAATTCATGTCGTAGATCCGTTCATGAACGATGCAATCCGATCCAACTATAAAAGCATATGTCAGTCAGTTAAGTTTTATGAGGTAGGTTTCGATGAGTATGTTTCGGGTGAACTAGTTTCTTTGCTAACGAAAGCAATCGCCTAACAAACTGTTCAAGAGGGATTCGCAACGCTTGGCATTTTCACTATGCGTTGGTTTTAGTGTTTAAGGTGGTATGCCGCGGCATCGGTATTGCGTTGCTCACCCCTTAACAGGGCGTTACGTTTTCGGAGGTGATTTTGTACAACGTCATAGAGATGAAGCAAAAAATATTAGATGCTGTAAAAGTCGCAAATAATGAAGTTCGAGGAGAGTTTGAGTCTGTATTTTCTAATATCTATAAAGAGAATAAAGTTCCAAATGACCTCCCTAAAGAGCTAAAAATATCAATTAATAAGCTAGAGACTCCAAAGGATCTAGATAAGATTCATGCTACAGAGGGTTTTTATATAATTTTTACTGACCTGAATGTTGGTGATAATAACTGTGCTCTGAAACATTTAGATTCAATTTTTGCCATATACCGTGGTGAGTGCGGCAAGGTTAAGAGGCGTATTCAAAGTCATTTGTTTAATAAACATTACAAGTCAGATTATGAAAAAAGAAAGTCAGTTTATCTTGAAAAACCAGAAAATTCAGGAAAGGATTTTCATGAACAATATTGGCCCGCTTGTTTGAAAATTGGAAATGGTGAAAGTGGCCTAAATATTCATGAGGATTACCATGAAAATAATTGGTATGTTCTTGTTCATAATATGCGAGAAAGTTCGCAAGAAGTTCGTGTTCAAGCAGAGCTAGCTTTTGACAATGTTTTTGGAAAACCGATAGCGAGTAGAGAAAAAACATAACAAAGCGTTTAAGACGGATTCCCAACGCTTGGCATTTTCGGTTTGCTTTGAATTTAGTGTTTACGGCACAATGGTTTAGGTAAGGTGGTAGCGTTGCTCACCACTTAACGCGGCGTTAACCCTATATTAGAGATTTATGTAACAGTGGATAGTAGGAAAAATAACGGTAGATTAATGAACGATAGCGTCACTCAAGTGGTTAATGGAACCATAAATACCAATCGATCTTCTGTACTCAAAGAGATACATCGTCACAAAAGCAATGTTGAATATTTTATAAATATAGAAATAAACTGTATTAGTATTGATTTTTTAACATATGATAGTTGGGATATGGCTAATGCCAATCGGATATTCGAATATAAATATGAAGGTACTAACTTAGAGGATGAATTCCTCCTAGGTGTATTTGATCAAGCTAATAGTGTTATGTTGGAAAAAGGTTACGTACTAAGTCAATATTATTTACATGTCGATTTTTCTGCTCTTACTGTTGACATATTAGACATATTCAAACCTAATATATTTCTTGACATGCTAAGGTGTGCTACTGAAATTTTCATCTATACCTATGACAAAAATCGCTTGAATAGCAATGATACATTTCGTGTTCTTCAAGGACAGGTAAATTGTGCTGTTAGTTGTAGTAGCGGTTTTTATCATACGTCTAAAATGAATTTTGACTGTAAATTACCCTTAGGAAAACAAAATGTATCTCGATTCAATGGTGAAATTATGACTAGAAAGCTAATCATTTTTGGCAATGGTTTGGGTATGGCGTTAGACGCGCAGCACTTTTCGTTGAAAGCTGCTCTTAAAGATATTTGGGACAAGCCTGATTTTTTAACATTGGAGCAGCAACAATTAATAGAACGCTGTCTTGGGCGGGCAGGAGCTCCAGAAGGTGAAGATGAACTTGACTTACTTCATCAAGCAGTCACGCATTGCAAATCTCTAAACCGAATCGGTGATGGTGATATTCATTGGCTCACGGAAGATGGACAATCATTTCCTGAAATTACTGCAACATATATACATAAGGTGGCAACGAAGCTTCACAATTTTGATGGCTCCTTACCTCATGCTTTTGAGACTGCTTTAGTTGATTTCATTCAACAAACTAAATCGCATGTCGCAACATTGAATTACGATAAACTTCTATATAATTCGTTTATCGATAATGATCTCGTAGATGGTTATTACGGTAGCCTTATCGACGGAATGCTTAATCGTGGTTTTTCTGCTGATGCTTTAGAGCGAAAGTATGATAATAACTTTGGTTACTACCTACATCTTCATGGTTCGCCTTTATTTATGGATTATGAGGGAAGCATTGTTAAGTTATCTCGAGACAGCCTTAACTTACAACTAAATATTCCAAGTAGACATATAGTATTGACACACGTAAAACATAAGCCGTCAGTGATCGCTGCTTCTCATGCGCTTTCTACATATTGGGACTATTTGCAGTTTGCGTTATCTGAAGCAGAAGAGATTATTCTATTTGGTTATTCAGGATTTGATACACATTTGAATATGCTATTGAAGCCATACCTAAAAGTTACACCTTTGCGGGTTGTGGAGTGGTCAGGAGCTGGTGAGCAGGTTCAACGTGAAACTTATTGGGCTAATTGCTTAGGTCGGTCAGTAGTGGTTGAGCGCATGGATAATATTTCTGACTTTGTCGCTTGGTAGTAAATATAGGGTTAACAAACAATTTAAGAGTGATTCGGCACGCGTGGCATTTTTACTATGCGTCGGTTTTAGTGTTTAAGGTGGTATGCAGAGGCTCAGGTATTGCGTGCCTCACACCTTAATTGGGCGTTAGTTTTATGGAGGAAATATTGTGGAAATCTGGAAGTTATTGTTCTTTATACCTGCGTGTTTTGCGCTCAATATGACTCCTGGTCCAAACAATCTATTGTCCATGAACAATGCTCGCTGTTACGGTTTCAAGTCCGCTTTTATTGCTGGGCTTGGTCGTATTGCTGCATTCGCTGTAATGATTGCCTTGGCTGCTTCTGGCTTAGCAGTCGTGCTCTATGCTTCTGAGACTCTATTTCTAACGATTAAAATTGTGGGCGTGGCTTACTTGTTGTGGATTGCCTTTAATCTTTGGCGTTCGGAAGCAAGTCCTGTTTCTGAACTAGAAAATACTCGCAACCGATTAGGTTTGGCTAAACAAGAATTTTTGCTAGCCGCCGGTAATCCAAAGGCGATCTTAATCTTTACCGCCTTTCTACCACAGTTCGTCGATGTTTCAGCGAGTGTAAATGAACAGTTCTTTGCTTTAGGGGCTACGTTCCTCATTTTAGAAATGGGTGCAATATCGATTTATGCGATATTTGGAATTTACTTAAGGCAATGGTTTACGAAGCCGAAAATGGCAAAGCGCTTCAATAGAGGTTGTGCAACTTTTTTGGCTATGTCTGGAGCAAGCTTGTTACTGAGCCGCCAGCAATAAAACTAACAAACTGTTTAAGAGTGATTCGCAACGCGTGGCATTTTTACTATGCGTTGCTTTTAGTGTTTAAGGTGGTATGCGGAAGCATCGGTATTGCGTTGCTCACACCTTAACAGGGCGTTAAGTTTATTTTTTTGGGAGATAGCGGTGCCTGATACTTTATATATTATTGGAAATGGCTTTGACCTCCATCATGGAATGCAAACGAGCTACGAAAGCTTTAAGTTGTACTTGCAGAGAAAGCATGGACTTGTTTTTGATACTGTTGAAAAATTTTTAAGTATCGATGAAAAGTGGTCAGATTTTGAAGAAGCATTAGGTAACTTGGATGTTGACCTCTTAGAAGATGATGCATCGAATTATTTACCATCATATGGTGATGATGACTGGAGTGAGTCAGGACATCATGACTACCAATATGAACTTACCAAAAATGTAGAAGCATTGTCATCTGAGCTATATGAATGTTTTTGCGAGTGGATAAATACGGTTGATGTACCTAATAACCCAACGCTTCTAAATTTGAAATTACATGCTCGTTTTCTAACGTTTAACTATACACAAACGTTGACGGAATTGTATAACATTCCCAAATCAAATGTGTTACACATACATGGTTCAATTGATGAGCCAGCCAACGAGATTGTCCTTGGGCATGGATGGGCTCCCGAAGATAGAACACAGCTAACAACTTACATAGATGAAAATACAGACACTCGAATTGCTTCTGGCTATCAAGTCGTAGATGAATACTTTAGCCATACTTATAAATCCACAAACAGTGTTCTAAGAAAAAATGAGCGATTTTTCGCTAGTCTATCGGGTTTAAGAAATATTTATATACTTGGACACTCAATGTCATCTGTGGACCTTGAGTATTTCAGAGTAATTGCTAGTCAGGTTAAATTTGATACAAACTGGTATATTAGTTTTTATAAGCTAGAAGACAAAATTAGCTTATCTCAAGCTGCAATGGAGTTGGGGCTTTCCGAGAGCAATGTACACTTTATTAAAATGGAAGAAATCAAATAAACTTAACAAACTGTTTAAGAGTGATTCGCAACGCGTGGCATTTTTACTATGCGTTGGTTTAAGTGATTAAGGTGGCATGCGGGAGCTTTGGCATTGCGTTGCTCACACCTTAACAGGGCGTTAGTTCCCCAGAGGAAGCGCTCAATCCATAGGGAATTTTTGTTTCTGGTGGAGTACACGCATAACTCTGATGATATCACCCTCGACCCAATAAGAGACAATCATCGAAATCTCAGGAATAATGAGCAATCGTCCGCGGATGCCATCTCGTTGTACACCCATTAAAGGTTGTTCAAGCAAGTTTTCTACTTTTGCTTCAATGAGGTTGTCAGTTTTTTCTGCCGCATCAGGGTTGAAGTCATAGAGAAACTCGAAGATCTTTTCACGATCATTAAGTGACTCTTCTTCCCATAAAATCATTGCTTACCTCGATTACGGATTCTGGCTTTGCGCTCTTCCATTCGAGACTTAGCAGTTTGGTGCTCAACGAAAACGGATTTTCCTGAGTCAAACTTCTCAAATGCTAGGTTTACTTGTTCAGTTAGCCATGCATCGTGAGATAATGTTTTTCTTTGTTGTTCCGCGAGTTGCTCAGTAAGTTCACGGCAAGCATCACTTAAAGTTCGACCTTGGCTCTCAGCCATTTGTTGAGCTAGGCGTTTTGTTTCTTCATCAACACGAAATTGAATTCTAGTGTCCATGATGTATTCCTTTGTTGGTGTGTGTACAAATGTTAGCACTAGGCTTTGAGATGGGCAACTAACAAACAATTTAAGAGTGATTCGGCACGCGTGGCATTTTTACTATGCGTTGGTTTTAGTGATTAAGGTGGTATGCGGGAGCATCGTATTGCGTGCCTCACACCTTAATTGGGCGTTAGCTTTATAGGGAGTATTATGACATTTCCAATTGATGAAAAGTTCATCGTTGAGTTCGAGTCGGAGTTAGGATTGCAGCTCCCTGCGAATTATAAAAATGGGTTGTTATGTTCAAATGGTGGTGAAGTTGTTACCAGTTCAGACGTATGGCAACTTTTTCCTGTTTTTGACAAATCAAATAGAAAACGGGTTACTCGGACTGCAAATAATATATTAGTTGAAACTAAATCTGCTAACGAATGGGTTGGTTTCCCATGTACAGCAGTCGCTATTGCCTCTAATGGGGTAGGTGATTTAGCCATTCTAGTTCCTGAGCAAGAGAATGCTTGTCAGTTAAAGGATATTGTTTATAGATGGCACCATGAAACTGGTGATGTGACGATATTATGCCCAACAAGTGAGATTTGGTTTAACTCGTTGGCATAAAGCTAACAATAAATTTAAGAGTGATTCACAACGCTTGGCGCCCTTACTTCAAGTAAGTTTTGTGTTTATGGCACAATGGTTTAGCTAAGGTGATAGCGTTGTTCACACCTTAATTTGGCGTTATGTGCTTTGGTGTTGATGACTTATAGATGTGCATGAAAGTCATTTTAAATTAGTAAAAGGAATTACTATGTCCAAAAAGGAATCGAATAAAAGTACTGCAATAAAGTTGGGTTTGTTCATGGCTGGCTCGGTATTTGGTGCAGTCTTGTATATCTTTTTTGCATTTCCAGCATCTTGATTGTTCGGGTTACTAAATGTTGTCGGTTAGGCTCAAGCTACATGCAGGGATAGAATGTTAGTTGCCATCGTATACATCATTGTCACACTTCTTATGGTTAAAGTGCTTTTAAAGAAGAAAGTCTCTAAAAGTGTACTTTTTTACTTCGCTCTTGAACTCTATTTTGGTGCAGTTGCGGTCGCCTCTTATATCGATTAGCTGTTCTGAGAGTACAGTTGTTCAGGTTAAGCACGCACATAACAAACTGTTCAAGAGGGATTCGCAACGCGTGGCATTTTCACTATGCGTTGGTTTTAGTGTTTAAGGTGGTATGCCGCGACTTCGGCATTGCGTTGCTCACCCCTTAACAGGGCGTTATAAATCAGAGGGACTATGGAGCAATATTTTAAGAAAATCTGCCTTTGGATAAAAAAGTACACTCATCCATTGAAAGTGTTTGGGGGAGTGTTTTTTACATTGGCTTTAATATTTGGATTGATCTGGATCAGTGGTCAGGAAGTTGAGCCTATTGCATTTTTCTTGGGATTACTAAGTTCGTTATTTTTTGCGCTTCCCTCAATCGCCGAATATTTCTATCCTGACCGTAAGCCCGTTCGGGATATGTCATTTGAAGAAATACTCACTTTTATTCCCACAACGGATTATAAAAATGATTGGCATGGAATAAGTCTTGATTGGGCAAGTGAGAGATTCCTAAAAGAAGATCCAAGATTGAGGGTGCGTGCAAAATACACTGAAGATGGTATTCAAAATGACGATTTTAGAGAGACATGGGCAAATTGCCACCCTAATTCCAAAGCTGTAGGGTACTGGTATGAACTCTATTATGACGGAGCATTTATCGATAGGATATTGTTAGTTTCTGTCGATGGAGCAAGGGCAATCATACCTCCTCCATGTATTGATACAGGTAAGATTCAGCGCTATGAATATAGCATTGCAAAAATTCATGATGTAACTGGTACTGTTGATGAGTACATTGAGCGTTCAGGTCTTAAGCTAGCTGATTTATAACAAAGCATTTAAGAGTGATTCGCAACGCTTGGCAGTTTCGCTTCGCTCAAGTATAGCCAAGCGTCGTTCACACCTTAATGCGGCGTTATGTTGAAGGAGGAAAATTTGAATCAAACTAAATATCGGATAGGCTCGCTTTCATCTAGCGAACCTAAGGCTACAAGTTTCATGATAGAGCACAAGCTTTTATCAAGCTCTTGGTATAAAGAGATGCGAGACAAAACTAGTATTATCTGGCTCTTACAAGATTTAGATCTTGCGTGGAGATGTTGTCACGAAAACTTTGCATCATTGAATAAGTATGTAGAAAGTCATAAGAAACAACTCTCTGTATCGACTGAATTACACCTTCTAACAGATGAAGTACAAGATTCATTCGTAAAATTGTCCCAGTTAATCACTAATTGCGTTGTATCGTATACGGCTTGCGTAAATATGTGTGAGCAACATATGAAGAGAGTCCACTCTAAAAATAGTGAATCTTTTAAACAATGGAACACATCACGCCAACAACTTCATGAAGATACGTTTGAATATAGGTTCGGGTATGATCTCAGAAACTATACACAGCACTACGGTCTTCCTTTGTCTGAAGTTGTTCTTTCTATGGACTCCGAATCACTGAAGGGCTTAAATGTTTTTGTAAACAAGTCTAGCCTACTCAAAGGTAGTTTTGAATGGCGTAGTGAAATGCGCGCAGAACTGAAGTCCTTAACGGTAGAGAACATTGATGTTATAGAAGTATCGGTAAAATATCTGAAATGTGTAGATGACGTTTATAAAGGTGTATTAGATAGTCATATAGAAGAGCTATCACGTTGCGATTCATATCTAGACGATCTATTTGAAATATTTAAGATTGAACAACATGAAAACCCTGTTGTTTTTAAAGGTGATATTCCGACTGGTTCACAGGTTCCAAGGGAAAAAGAGTTCATCCCTGTCTACCTTTTAAAACGAATGAAAATGGTTTGGGGGGAAAGGTTAAGTTTCAACATAACAAAGCATTAAAGAGTGATTCCCAACGCATGGCATTTTTCATTCCATCGTTGAGTCTTGTGTTTACGGTGGTATGGTTGAGTTTCTTGGTTGCGTTGCTCACACCTTAATGCGGCGTTAAGCGATAAAGAGGATTTATATGAAACTTATAGTTCCAGAGCTAGAAATTAATGAGGACTCTCCGTTCTCTAGTGATCTTTTTGAAAGAGAGAGATTTGCGGAAAAATTAACCAATCTTATTCGAAATGTTGAAGATAACTTAGTTATATCGCTAGATGCTAATTGGGGAGAAGGAAAAAGTACTTTTATAAGAATGTGGCGTCTCCATCTAAAAAATCAAGGCATAAAAACAGTTTGCTTTGACGCATTTAAAAATGACTATAGCAACGATCCTTTCCTAGATATTGCTGGAGAAGTATTTTCATTTACGGATACAGAGTTTTCGGAAAATGATGAGATAATCAGCTCAAAGGGGCAACTAAAAAGTAAAGCGGTTAATGTAGGTAAAAGACTTGTGGGTTGGACGGCAAAAGTCGCAGTAAAGACTGCAACTTTGGGCGCTATAAAGGACTCTGATATTGAGGAGTTACAAGATGTAGCAAAGGACATCTCAAAAGATAGTGGTGATCTAGTTTCTAATGTTATTTTAGACCGTTTGAATAATCATGAAGTCGATAAAAACTCAATTGAGGTATTCAACAAAAATATCGAAGAACTGGGTACGAAAATTAGAAATGCTCAGGGATTCCCTTTGCTAATTATTGTTGATGAATTAGATCGTTGTCGTCCTAGTTATGCCGTAGAGACCATCGAAAAAATTAAACATTTGTTTTCAGCTAAAAATGTAGTTTTCGTGTTAACAATTAATAAAAAACAGCTTCAAGAGTCAATTCGTAGCGTTTACGGAGAAATAGATGCTGCCACTTACCTGAAAAAATTCATACATTTAGAGGCTAGTTTACCGAGACGTCATGGCTATAATCAAACTAATGATTATCTCCAGTACTCATCTTACTTGTATCGCGCTTTAGACTTTCCTGATTGGTTAACTAAAAATGAAGATGATATATGTCGAATTTTCGCATGCTATGCTGAGTACTATAATCTAACACTGCGTGATATGGAAAGGGCGTATACTAACTTAGCTATATATTATGCATCAGTAAGTGAGAATACCATCAATTACTTGCCTGTAATTTGTTTTCTTTCAATTATAAAGGTTAAGTCAACAATGTCTTTCAAAATGTTGAAAGATGGTAAATATACTTATAATGAGTTTGAAGAGGAATTCTCTATTCAAAACATATCGAAAGATTACTACCGTGATGTTTACCCTGAGTATTTTACTACTTGCTTTAAGTTCTTCCTCTATAATGATGAAGAATACCAAAAAGAAAAACAAAGTACGGACTTGCAATACATGAATTTGGGGGGAGCTTCTATTTCTCGTAAAAAAGTAATTCCATGGTATTGTGACCAAATTGATGCGTTCAACGTAAATATCGCTTAACAAAGCATTTAAGAGTGATTCGCAATGCTTGGCATTTTCGCTTCGCTCAAGTATAGCCAAGCGTCGCTCACACCTTAATGCGGCGTTAGTACGGGTTTGACATCAAAGGTCATAAGTTTTGGTGTTTATCTGTTTTGGCGCTCGTATTTACACCTTTCAGTAAGTGCCTTTCACGTTCTATCCGGTGGCACTATATGCGGAGTTTTCGCTTTGATTTCACCGTTTACGGCTTCTAACTCTTAGCCTATTTCTTTGGCGCGTCTTCATTTTCGTGGTGGCTTTTGAGAGAACCTTGATTACTTTTGTTGTGGTTGTTGAAGTACGAGGACCGAATCCTTTTCTAATTTGAAGCAAGTGAAAGTAGGGTTGTTCAGTGCGTTTTTCTTCTAGCCAACTTTCGTCTTTCAATGGGGTAAAGTTTTGTAGCTGCCCGTCTCACTTCAGTGTTCAAAGCCTTTCATATCACCTCAATTTTCAATATCTTGGAGCGCATAAATAGAAGTAGCGCATGTACTAACAAATTGCTTAAGAGTGATTCGTAACGCGTGGCATTTTCACTATGCGGTGGCTTATGGTGATTAAGGCGCTGTGCGGTAGCTTTTGTATTGCGTTACTCACACCTTAGCAAGGCGTTATATTTTATTTGAAATCAGCGTCTTAAAACTAGTTTGAAGTTGGTTGTTTGTCGACTGTTCAGGCTGTCATGTTTAGCCCTCTTTAAGCATGAAATATGCTAAATATCATTGTATTATAGTAATAAGCAGTATACGAAATGGTAAACTACTGCTAGTTTTCGTTGATGATTAAATGAACACCATTTACCTCTTATTGAAGCTTTACTAAGGAAAAATTTTGCCAGAACCAATCGCAACATTAGGTGGTGCAGCTGTAGTAGCATACCTTTCAAAGGATGGGGTTTCAAAACTGTTATATCTGACTGCTGAGTACCTCGGTGGTGAAATGAAGACTCTCGTTGAGAAAAGCCAAAGAAATATAGTCTCAGTATTTAAAAAGGCTGAAAAAAAATGTGGAACAAAAATTGATCAAGAAGGTACTGTAAACGCTAGGGTGATGAAGCATGTTTACGATGAAGCGAGGTTTAGTGATGATGAACTTCTTGCTGAGTATTTTGGTGGTGTATTAGCATCAGCTAGAACCGAAGATGGTATTGATGATAGAGGCGTTTATTATTCTCAAATTGTAAAGTCGATGTCTAGTTATCAATTAAGGTGCCATTATTTTTTTTACTACCTGATGTGGTACAACTCAAAGGGTATGGACCTGAATTTAAACTCCAATATTGATAGAGATAAATTAACTATAGTGGCACCAATCAAATGTTATGAAGAAACATTTAAATCAAATTCTAAGCAAAATGAAATGCCTTTCATTGCTCACTCATTATCTGGTTTAGCTAAAGCAGATTTAATCGGTGAAAGTTTTGCTTTGCAAAACCCAGAAGATTTAAAAAAGAAAAACATCGAAGTTGATCAGTTTGCTTTTGTTATACAACCAACAATTACAGGTTTGGAGCTCTTTATTTGGGTTCATGGTCAAGGTGAAATTGGTTTGCCTGCATTTATGTATCAAGATTTAGTTGAAGTACCAGATATAGACATGAAAAATGTAGAATTAACTAAATTAAAGAATATTTGATAAGCAGCTAAAACGCGCAGCTAATTTATTATTGTTCGTTTTAGCTAACTAGCTATTTAATTGCGAACTTGTACTTTTTCATCTAAGAGGTGTGTTTTTTCTGGCGATATTTTAATTGAGCGTCTTAGTTGGGTTAGGAACCCAAGTTAACATCGTAACTCTTTATCAATAAAATCAGTCGATTGTTGTAAAATATAACAAATTGTTTAAGAGTGATTCGGCACGCGTGGCATTTTTACTATGCGTTAGGTTGAGTGGTTAAAGTGGTCTGCGGAAGCTTCGGTATTGCGTGCCTCACACCTTAACAAAGCGTTAGGCGACATGAGATAAACGATAGAGTAGTGATAGTATCTTGGCGTGAATCTAGCTTCAGTTAGTTGAAAAGGAGTGGATAAATGAATGGTAAAGCATTTGATAATTGGCAAAAATCGCGAAAGAAAGGATGTTTAAATTGGCTTTTCAGAACCACTTTCGTCACAGCCATTTTGTACATGATTTTTAATGTTCTTTTCCTTTATCCATCTTCTGATGCGGCAAGCATTATGATTTTCTTATCGGATAATGCTCTTAATTACTCAATTTACACGATCGGGATGTTTTTCGCATTTTGGGCTATTTGGCTATACAACGAATCTTCGTATGAGAAAGAAGTTAAACGTAGAAATGTCGCCTAACAAACTGTTCAAGAGGGATTCGCAACGCGTGGCATTTTCACTATGCGTTGGTTTTAGTGTTTAAGGTGGTATGCGGCAGCTTTGGTATTGCGTTGCTCACCCCTTAACAGGGCGTTAGTACGGGTTTGGCATCAAAGGTCATAAGTTTAGGTGTTTATCTGTTTTGGTGCTCGTATTTACACCTTACAGTTTGTACCTTTCACGTTCTTTCCGGTGGCACTATATGCGTAGTGTTCGTTTTAATTTCACCGTTTACGGTTTCCAACTCTTAGCCTATTTCTTTGGTGCTTCTTCTCTTCGTGGCTTTTACTAAGTCAGAATTGTCTTTCTTTGGTGTTGCCGTCGAAGTCCGAGGATCGAATCCTTTCCTAATTTGAAGCAAGTGAAAGTAGGGCAGTTCAGTGCATTTTTCTTCTAGCCAACTCTCGTCTCTTAATCGAGTTTAAGTTTTGTAGCTGCCCGTCTCACTTCAGTGTTCAAAGCCTTTCATATCATGCTACTTTTCAATATCTTGGAGTACATAAATAGAAGTGGTGCATGTACTAACAAATTGCTTAAGAGTGATTCGTAACGCGTGGCATTTTTACTTTACGGTGGCTTATGTGATTAAGGCGCTGTGCGGTAGCTTTTGTATTGCGTTACTCACACCTTAGCAAGGCGTTATACCGCGATCAATCATCTAACCTTTTCATGGCTTTACGGTAAACATCGCTACGTTCGCGTTTTCCGACGGCTAAGACGGTTACAATGATGACATCGTCTTCAACTTTGTAGACGAGACGGTAGCCCGATTGACGCAACTTAATTTTATACATGTTGTCAGCTCCAGAAAGTTTTGAAGCCGGAACATGTGGGTTATCTAAGCGCTCGATTAGCTTTTTCTTAAATTGTTGTTGCAGAGTAGAGCCAAGCTTTTTCCACTCTTTGAGTGCGCTCTTTTTAAAGTCGAGTTTATAGATCATCAATATTTACCGAAATGCTCTCTTCAGATTCACGCTCTTTAGCGATAGCTAGTAGTTCAAGATCTTCGAGTCTATCCATCATCATTTCGTACGCTTCGGCAGGTACGCAATAAAATGCTGGCTCATTTCGGTTTAATACAGCAACAGGTTCTCCGTAAGCACTAGTTGCAACTTTCATAGGGTTAGCTTTCAACTCGGTAATGCTTGCAGCAACATCGGCTAAAATTCTAGTGGTCATATAATCGGTCTCTTAATTGGTCTTTATGTTGGTCATTTTAGCCTCAACCAAGCGGTATAACAAACAATTTAAGAGTGATTCAGCACGCTTGGCATTTTTGGTTTAGATTAAGCTCAGTGTTTACGGTGGTCAAATCAGGTGTCGTGGTCGCGTGCCTCACACCTTAATTGGGCGTTATATGTAACTACTTTAATCTCGATAACTATTATTTAAGAGGTATTATGAAATTCAGTAAAAGAGAGTGGGTTTTATTCATCATTATTATAAGCCTTGTACAAGGCTTTGTTTGGTATTCAGCTTTTGTGAATGCTGGAAATGGAAGTGCACTTAACTTCATCTCTTTTGCCGGTACACTAGTTTCGATTATCTTAGCGGTATTAGCAATTGGCTACACTTATGGAGAGTCGATTACTCAAAAGAACCACAGTGATACTGTCGTAAATCAAATTGCAAAGCTTAATGATGCTATTGATACAATTAACAATCAGACAGAGAGCTTCAATCAAATCAAGGAGATTTCGGAAAATCTTACTCAGTATAATGAGAAGGTTGAATCTAAATTCGACATAACACATCAAGAAGTTAGGTCAATTAGCAGTATTGTCAGAGGACTTACAGGGGCAATAAAGCAACCTGTAGAGCAAACGAAGTTACTTAATGGGCGGGTTGATGAAGCACAACAACGTAATTTTGTTGAGCAAATATTGAGTGTGAGGCTTCCAGTAACAGAAATCGCAATACTTAGTATAATCCTATCTGAAGGCAGCACACGGGAGGAAGCTCTGTCATCGGATATAAAAGAAAGAATGAAACAAGTAAGAGACAATTTTGAATTTGGTGAAAGGTTTTTAGATGTAGAGCAGATCTTACTAGGCTCCACATTTGTAGCAAATAATATGCTATTAGCTCAAGGGCTGATTTCTTACGATGAAGATCAAACTCTATCAGTATCAAGTTTGTTGAAAAAAGAATTTGTTAACGCAGTTATAAGTGACCCCATTGACACTATCTCATTTCATAAAGCAGTGAGAGACGACTTATTAGCTTCGTTTAGAACTAAGTAAACGTTAAATATAACAAAGCATTTAAGAGTGATTCCCAACGCTTGGCATTTTTCATTCCATCGTTGGGTTTCGTGTTTACGGTGGTATGGTTAGGTTTCGTGATAGCGTTGCTCACACCTTAATGCGGCGTTAGTACGGGTTTAGCATCAAAGGTCATCAGTTTTGGTGTTTATCTGTTTTGGCGTTCGTCTTTACACCTTTCAGTTTGTACCTTTCACGTTCTTTCCGGTGGCACTATATGCGGAGTGTTTGCTTTGGTTTCACCGTTTACGGTTTCTAACTCTTAGCCTATTTGTTTGGCGCTTCTTCTTTTTCGTGGTTTTTACTAAGTCAGAATTGCCTTTCTTTGGCGTTGCCGTCGAAGTGCGAGGATCGAATCCTTTTCTAATTTGAAGCCAGTAAAAGTGGGGGGAGTTCAGTGCGCTTTTCTTCTAGCCAACTTTCGTCTCTCAATGACGGTAAAGTTTTGTAGCTGCCCGTCTCACTTCAGTGTTCAAAGCCTTTCATATCATGCTACTTTTCAATATCTTGGAGTCCATAAATAGAAGTAGCGCATGTACTAACAAATTGCTTAAGAGTGATTCGTAACGCGTGGCATTTTTACTTTGCGGTGGCTTATGTGATTAAGGCGCTGTGCGGTAGCTTTTGTATTGCGTTACTCACACCTTAGCAAGGCGTTAGTACGGGTTTGACATCAAAGGTCATAAGTTTTGGTGTTTATTTGTTTCTGTGCTCGTCTTTACACCTTTCAGTTTGTACCTTTCACGTTCTTTCCGGTGGCACTATATGCGGAGTGTTTGCTTTGATTTCACCGTTTACGGTGTCTAACTCTTACCCTATTTCTTTGGCGCTTCTTCTCTTTCGTGGTTTTTACGAAGTCAGAGTTGTCTTTCTTTGGTATTGCCGTCGAAGTGCGAGGATCGAATCCTTTTCTAATTTGAAGCCAGTGAAAGTAGGGCAGTTCATTGCGTTTTTCTTCTAGCCAACTTTCGTCTTTCAATCGGGGTAAAGTTTTGTAGCTGCCCATCTCACTTCAGTGTTCAAAGCCTTTCATATTATGCCAGTTTTCAATATCTTGAGCGTATAAATAGAAGTAGCGCATGTACTAACAAATTGCTTAAGAGTGATTCGTAACGCGTGGCATTTTTACTATGCGGTGACTTATGGTGATTAAGGCGCTGTGCGGTAGCTTTTGTATTGCGTTACTCACACCTTAGCAAGGCGTTATGCCTTTTGGGAGAAAATATGCAGTTTTACAAAGCAGATGAATATCAGGCATCTTGCGAAAACCTGTATCGTAAGTACGAACTTGAGATAGCTGCTTTACTTCCAGATGCATCTATTGAGCATATTGGAGCTTCCTCTATCCCTAATGCTGTATCTAAAGGTGACCTAGACATACTTGTTGGTGTTAACGGCAAGGAACTAGAGAATGCAGTAAAGTTACTTTCTACTCTAGGTTTCAACGAAAAATCCGATACGTTAAGAACTCCGGAGCTTTGCATGCTGGAAAATAGCTCAGGTGAGGATGTCGCTTTTCAAGTTGTAGCCAATGGTTCGGAATTTGAGTTTTTTGTGGGGTTTAGAGACAAACTCCGTAAAAGTCCTGAGTTAGTTCAACGATACAATGAGCTGAAAATGTCTTGTACAGGTTGGTCTCAAGAAGAGTATCGTCGGAAAAAATCAGCTTTTATTGAGCGCGTGTTAGGACAGGCATAACAAACTGTTTAAGAGTGATTCGCAACGCGTGGCATTTTTACTATGCGTTGTTTTTAGTGTTTAAGGTGGTATGCGGAAGCATCGGGATTGCGTTGCTCACACCTTAACAGGGCGTTAGTACGGGTTTGGCATCAAAGGTCATAAGTTTAGGTGTTTATCTGTTTTGGTGCTCGTATTTACACCTTACAGTTTGTACCTTTCACGTTCTTTCCGGTGGCACTATATGCGTAGTGTTCGTTTTAATTTCACCGTTTACGGTTTCCAACTCTTAGCCTATTTCTTTGGTGCTTCTTCTCTTTCGTGGCTTTTACTAAGTCAGAATTGTCTTTCTTTGGTGTTGCCGTCGAAGTCCGAGGATCGAATCCTTTCCTAATTTGAAGCAAGTGAAAGTAGGGCAGTTCAGTGCATTTTTCTTCTAGCCAACTCTCGTCTCTTAATCGAGTTTAAGTTTTGTAGCTGCCCGTCTCACTTCAGTGTTCAAAGCCTTTCATATCATGCTACTTTTCAATATCTTGGAGTACATAAATAGAAGTGGCGCATGTACTAACAAATTGCTTAAGAGTGATTCGTAACGCGTGGCATTTTTACTTTACGGTGGCTTATGTGATTAAGGCGCTGTGCGGTAGCTTTTGTATTGCGTTACTCACACCTTAGCAAGGCGTTAGTTTGCAAGAGGAAAAACGCAGCTATATCGCAAGATCTAGTGGTAAAAGCTCAAAGTTGAAATTGTCATCTCGGCGTTCAATTTCAGTGTTAACTAGTGTGGTGAAAATTCAAAATTGGTATCGTTTCAACGGTTGATTTGTTCTTTGGTACAGTGACTTTGGGGTTAACTGAATCGAATTTTTTTGCTGAAACTCTGCTCGTTGAGTTTGTTGGTACAAAAGCCGATTTACTCGCTGAAATGGCGTTTTCTCTGGTGTGGAAAGTTCACGTGGTTTCAGCGGCTTTGTTGAAAGTCCGCACTGTGAGATTGGTTTTCCAAAAGCGTTTTTTGGTGTTGTGAGTTCGGTTTCTGCCACGTTGTTTGTTCCAAGTGGTTTCATTGAGTTGCCGCTTTGAGACTAAGCCTGACTTAAATGCATCAAAGCACATAAAGCTTATTGTTTTCAAAATTTAAAATAACGTAAAATCAACTCCTTGGGTTTGCAAACTAACAAACTGCTCAAGAGGGATTCGCAACGCGTGGCATTTTTACTATGCGTTAAATTTGGTGATTAAGGTGGTATGCGGCGGCTTTGGTATTGCGTTGCTCACCCCTTAGCAGGGCGTTAGCACTAAAAGGTATATGTACGAGGATCAACATGAATAAAAAAGGAATCGTCGTTTCTCCTCCATTTGAGCCTATATACACTGGAGGGATCAGATGCGGTGGAGATCCAGACCCACTTGAACTTAGAAAATATCTTCTATATTGGGATGAAATTGACTACCCACTAATACACTGATTCGTGTTTCGTCTTACGACATAGATTATTTGGAAAGCACGGGTTTTCTAAAAGGACACATGTTAGGTTTGAGGGGGCGATAAGCTCGGGGAGAGGTGAGTTTTTATTGCTGCCCAAGAAGCCGCTCTTAGAAAAATCGACAAGAAGAACCTGGCTGTTGGACTATGGCTCAACTATCCAATGTTCCTTATTACACTCAGCAAGCGTTAGGAACTGGCGTTGAATTCGAGCTTTACGATATGTTACCTGTTCCCGATCAGGGCACACCGTTAGCTGAAATTCTTGAGTTTAAATCTAAGCGTAATGACGAACTAACCGCTTTTAGGTGCTATCTAGATGAAATGAATGAAGAAATTATATCTTCTAAAGATATACCAAGAGCAAAAAAAAACACGCTTAGCTCGGTTAGAAATGTCACTAAAGGATATAGATAAAACTATTAATGAAACAGGTATTAAGCGTGTAACAACCAACCTTAAAAACGTAATACACTCTGATTTTTCTGGTATCGTTGGTGCAGGGTTAGGTGCTGCCGGTATAGCTTCTCTTATTCAAATGTCGCCTTTAATTGCCGGTGTTGCTGGTGCTGGTTTGGTTGTCGGTGTAAAGAGTGTAGTTATGCCTTCGTCACAATGCCCTTCTGACTTTAATTACATAAAGAGCATAAGAAAGAACTTTCGATAATTTTAGTGCTAACAAACTGTTTAAGAGTGATTCGCAACGCGTGGCATTTTTAGTATGCGTTGCGTTTAGTGTTTAAGGTGGTATGCGGAGGCATCGGTATTGCGTTGCTCACACCTTAACAGGGCGTTATGCGTCAGAGGGAAATTATGAATCCAGGTATTTATTTAGACGATTTTGAAATTACAGAAAATACGGAAGAACTACAGGCAATACTTGGACGTTGCTTGATAGTTGCAACTCGTTTTGATCACTTGTGCGATCATACATCCAAATATCTTGAACTGAAAAACTCGTTTGTAATGGTCGTTGATCGACAGAAATTCGAGGATTATGCGACAGAGTTGATAGGTAAATTCCGAGCCCTATATAAAAATATAGAATCACTTCCAATCGCTGATGACGTAAAAGACATCCTTCATGCTGCGAGAGAGGCGAGAAATGAAATAGCTCATAGTTTAGCTATTGGTTTAACTGGATGCTTGGATACAAAAATTGATGAAAACTACTTTAAATCTCATATAACTCGACTAATTCGAGAGGTTGCTGCTGGTGATTATGCTATTTCTGTAATTTTGTCACTGCTCAGTAAAGAGCCTTTGCTTCAACAGTCAAGCGAGGATTACCAAGACAACGTAGTAAATTGGGTGCTTGGGAAGTGAACGCATAACAATCTGTTTAAGAGTGATTCGCAACGCGTGGCATTTTTACTATGCGTTGCGTTTAGTGTTTAAGGTGGTATGCGGTAGCTTCGGTATTGCGTTGCTCACACCTTAACAGGGCGTTATGTGTTTTTGGTACATCATTGACTTACCGCATAGTAAATAATGCAACAGCATGTATATTCCGTTCTAGTGATTAACAGATGTATCTATATCTAGCTTTACTAATAAGGAATAATAAATGGCTGATGGCAACCAGATTAAATTCGCGCTTTACCATAAAGAATGGGACTACGAGCGTGGAAATCATAAGACACTAAAAAAAGAAGCAAAAGAAGTAACAACAACAGAATATACGCCAGATATGGAAGGACAGATATTTTGTCCCGAGTGTTGTGTCAATCTATTTAAATCACCAAAAAATAAACCATTTGATACGAACGGGCGTAAAGCTTTCTTTGTCCACTCTAGTAAATTTAAACCTGAATGTGGATTGAGGGTTAAAAAGGCTGAAGGTAAGAAATTTGCTACAGAAGAGCTCGCTCGCAAAGCGATTGAAGATGAAAAGCTTGTTGTTGTAAAAGAGTTCATGAAAGTTAAGCCTCAGGCTCCGTCAGGGGCTAAATCTAAGGAGTATCAAGGACAACCTGTTGAAGATATCAACGGTGAATTAACTGAAGTAGCTATTAGTCGTCATAATGGTGAAAACTTCAAATTACCGAGTCGAATTACAACAATTCGAGGTCTATGTCGTAACTTTAGCCAAAACATACATAAATACTTCCACTTCCCTAACAAAGCAAATGCCGTGTTATTACAAGATCTATTAGTAGATATTAGAAGTATCAAAGAAGTAGATGAGTCACCGAAATTGTACTTTGGGAAAGTTAAGTCATCATGGAACTGTGGCTCGACTCCTCAAAACATCAGACAAACAATGTTTGAATACCCAAAAAACTCTGATTGCGTAGACTTTTGTCTTAAAGCGACTGATGAAAGCTCGCAAGAGCACGGTATTGATGACGATTCTAAAGGAAAAGTAGTCTTGATGTATGGCAAGGTTACTGAAAGTGGCATTGGGTTGTGTATCGAAGATATCGGTTGGGGAGAGTTTGCCGTATTACCTGAAAAGTATGAGCACTTGTTAAGCAACACATAACAAACTGTTTAAGAGTGATTCGCAACGCGCGGCATTTTTGCTATGCGTTGCGTTTAGTGTTTAAGGTGGTATGCGGAAGCATCGGTATAGCGTTGCTCACACCTTAACAGGGCGTTATGTTTTAATGTGATTTCAATGGCTTAAATGCCTTTGACTCGTTCTTTGCCCCTTTAGCTACTCGTTGGGAGTAGACTCAGCAAATCACGATTATCTGCCCCAATTCCTGAATTACTTAACCCGTAAAACATGCCAAGGTTCGCGGGTTGCTTCATTTAAGTTATCGGGTGGTTTGGTCGTCTTGTTTCTCTGGCTCAAAGTCGCTTTGGGCGTATTTCCCAATTAGCCAATAACCTTGGCAGTTGCCTCGGCAAATATCCATTGTTCTGCGCTGCTCGTGCTAAGAAAGGGCGCTTGTTGAGCCTTGATCTAGTTGCCTCATTAGCAGGGAAGTGGATTTACTCGTTGTTGGTTTGGCGCATCTGCCGGTCAAGTGGGTTCTAGCTTGTGACTTGGTTCAGAAATCTAGGTCTACATCTCAGTTCTTTGCCAAGTAAATCAACGGATTGTGCTAAAACATAACAAAGCATTTAAGACGGATTCTCAACGCTTGGCAATTTCAGTCTAGGTCGGCTTCAGTGCTAAATGTGGCAAGGTTTGAAGTTGGGTGGTCGCGTTGTTCACCACTTAATGCGGCGTTATACGAATCTGGATATAAATGGAGATTTTATGTCAGCAAAACAAAAGCTAAAGCGAGCACTGAGTGCAATTGATGATGCGCAAAGAGCGTTGAAGCGTGCAAGAAACACTTCACCTGAAAGCTCGGATATTCGTCGTGCACTGAGAGAATTAGATGATGCAGAATCAAATATTAAAAGATCAATTAGAGAATTAGATTAAGGTATTATAAAAAATGACACAGTTGTTAGGTATTAATATATTTCGCACAATTTCAGTTCCTTTCAATGGACAAACGTACACAATTCGTTTTGCTTCATCGAGTGATTATCAAGATAATTTTATGTTTGTCAGTAATGATGATACTGGTAATCAAATGAGAATCGCATTCGATTCAGATACAGCTCATTCATACAAAGCTTCAAATGATGAAACCCTTTCCCGAGTTGTTTTAAAGATTATTGGCGAAGAAATTAAAGCTGGTCGTATATAAATTCGTATAACAAACTGTTTAAGAGTGATTCGTAACGCGTGGCATTTTTACCATGCGTTGCGTTTAGTGTTTAAGGTGGTATGCGGGAGCTTCGGTATTGCGTTGCTCACACCTTAACAGGGCGTTAGGTGCTAAAGGTAATTTAGAAAGGAATACAGTGAAAAGAAATCAAAGATGTTTTGGTCGAAATGCCAATCGCTCTCGATGCGGGAGGCATGGCGAGTGGCGATTCTTTTGTTCGGAGCACAAAAATCAGTGGTTAGGATGGTTAGCTTTTTTGATCTTTACTGTTTTGGCTGGGACTGCCTCAATTGTTGGTTGGTTAGCTCCTCATTTTCCATCGGATGAAAAAACAAGCGCGTTGTATATAAAAGGCGCTCGTTTTGAGCCTGTACATAATTTTTTCATCTCTAATTACCAAGGCTTCCCCAATGACTTGTATGAAACATCGTTTTTATACTTAACAGTTTTGAACGTTAGTGATGCAGACATTTATATTACTTCACTTGAGGTGATTGATGTAAATAAAAGAGGGATATTGTCAAATTCATACTCGAGTGCGGGTCTTAGTGATGACATAAGTAAGAACACGGTAGTAAATATACCTGCAGGTAAGGAGGTTGAAATTGGTTACTCTGGTGGCTTTAAGTTTTCTGGATTAGTGAAAGAATTAGATTTGAAAAGCTTTTCAAAAGAATACTATTTTTCAGATACGTATCCTAAATTCTCTTCAAGAACTAACCTAGTTCAAGAATTTAATAATAGATTAGAAAATGTATTAGGCGGGGAAGCGAAAATTAAGGTTAGGTTGTATGCAGGCAATCGAGTTCTTATTCACGAGCATGTTTTTGATATTACCAATGGTACCGATATCTTTGAAAAAAGTGGGAAATTACAACATTCATTCATGTTAGGAGACTTAATTCACCACCTTAATTCGCCATACTCGAAAGAAGCACTTGATGGGGCGTTAAAGCCGTCAAGTGATAATAGCCCCCCAAACACTTAGGAAGGGGAGTAACGCACCTAACAAGCAATTTAAGAGGGATTCACAACGCTTCGCATTTTTGCTTTTACTTCAAATTTAGTGTTTATGGCACAATGCTTTAGGTTTGGGTGGAGGCGTTGTTCACCCCTTAATTGGGCGTTATGCGCCAGAAAGGTGAGTTGGTAAAATGAATGAATTAGAAAAATCTATTATCCAATTTATTTTTAGCTCTTATCCAGATGACTTCAAAAACACCTGTATTTCTGAGCTAATTGTATCAGAGCGTGAATATACGGGAGCTGGTGTTATCGTATGCTTCGAAAAACGAGGTAATGTCGTAACTAACTCTAAGGCAGTAAACTTTATTGGTCCTCTAGTTGAATCCTCAGCTTTGGAACTGGGTGCAGAGACTGTTTTAAGTGTTAATAATGGTCGCCTTGACTGCCTAGATATTCTAGTTAGAGGCTGTGGCGACATTAAAGCTGTTACAAGTTATCGGTTAATCGATGAAGACGTTAATTTCGTGTGTGATTCAAGCGCATAACAAATTGTTCAAGAGTGATTCGGTACGCGTGGCATTTTTACTATGCGTTGGTTTTAGTGGTTAAGGTGGTATGCGGAAGCTTCGGTATTGCGTGCCTCACACCTTAACAAGGCGTTATGAATCACTTTGGTTAAGAGGTAAAAAGTGGCATACATAGAATATAATTGGGTAAAGAACGAACACCCTATAAGGTTTAGTGAGTATGCTTCTGACATGGGAATTAATCTTCGCACATTATCCTACGATAACGTAAAAGCGGATGTCTGGGATTGGATTGACTCTAAAATCCGAAGCAAGATTATGTCTGAGTTAGATTATGTGTGGGAAGATGAATTTGAAACGAGTTTATCTTCGGTTAATCAGGGAATCTACGTAATTACTATCGCGGAAAATTTAAGTATTGATTATGAAGGGGAACCATCAAAAGTACTTTATATTGGTCGTGGTCAACTGCGTGCGCGAATTGGTAATCACTTAAAGTTTTGGCTCAGAAATTTATCAGATTCTCTGCAAGATATAGCTATACACGTTTGGATGACTGAAGTGAAAGTTCGAGGAAACAGTGATGCCTATAAAGATGTAGAATCAGACTTAATCTCACATTTTTATGAAAAATTTGGTATGTATCCGTTGAGAAATGCCAAGTTTGGTGACTGGCATGAGCGAATCCATGATTATCACAAGGATTGGAATCTACCACTTAGAAACCCAACCAGTATTAAATTGGGATGGTCTATACGTCCCTTGTAAAGTAATCCTTGGTATAAAAATTTGGTGTTGGACGACTGATTCATAACAAACTGTTTAAGAGTGATTCGCAACGCGTGGCATTTTTACTATGCGTTGTGTTTAGTGGTTAAGGTGGTATGCGGAAGCATCAGTAGTGCGTTGCTCACACCTTAACAGGGCATTAGTTCCCCAGAGGAAGCAATCAATCCGTAGGGAATTTTTGTTTCTGGTGGAGTACACGCATAACTCGAATGATATCGCCCTCGACCCAGTAAGAGATAATCATCGAAATCTCAGGAATAATGAGTAATCGTCCGCGGATGCCATCTCGTTGTACACCCATTAAAGGTTGTTCAAGCAAGTTTTCTACTTTTGCTTCAATGAGGTTGTCAGTTTTTTCTGCCGCCTCAGGGTTGAAGTCATAGAGAAACTCGAAGATCTTTTCACGATCATTAAGTGACTCTTCTTCCCATAAAATCATTGCTTACCTCGATTACGGATTCTGGCTTTGCGCTCTTCCATTCGAGACTTAGCCGTTTGGTGTTCAACGAAAACGGATTTTCCTGAGTCAAACTTCTCAAATGCTAGGTTTACTTGTTCAGTTAGCCATGCATCGTGAGATAATGTTTTTCTTTGTTGTTCAGCGAGTTGCTCAGTAAGTTCACGGCAAGCATCACTTAGAGTTCGACCTTGGCTCTCAGCCATTTGTTGAGCTAGGCGTTTTGTTTCTTCATCAACACGAAATTGAATTCTAGTGTCCATGATGTATTCCTTTGTTGGTGTGTGTACAAATGTTAGCACTAGGCTTTGAGATGGGCAACTAACAAACAATTTAAGAGTGATTCGGCACGCGTGGCATTTTTACTATGCGTTGGTTTTAGTGATTAAGGTGGTATGCGGGAGCATCGTATTGCGTGCCTCACACCTTAATTGGGCGTTAGGTTTCTCCGCGGGAAACATCGAATTCGAGGAATTTGGATCATGGATTATGAAACGAAGCTACAACTTGCGCACAAAGAGTTAAGTGACAAAGGTGTTTGGAAGTCGAACTACAATCCTCCACTTGTAAGGTTGTTAAGTAAACTCGGACTATGTTTTCCGCCGCCTTATTATCAGAGTTTTTTTGCAAACGTTATGCTTTGTGTGGCTTTCTTTGCTCCTGTTTGGGGAATCTTCCAATGGTTTCTTGTGTGGGACGAGCTAGGCAAACCAGTTTTAGAAGCGGTTTATATCTCGTTACTTACTGGCGCATTGTTTGGTTTAGTTATGGCAACCTTCTACTACATTAGGCGCAAGCAATTAAATCTAACAGATTGGGGTTCATTGGGAGAATAAGCCCAAAACCTAACAAACTGTTCAAGAGGGATTCGCAACGCGTGGCATTTTTACTATGCGTTGGTTTTAGTGATTAAGGTGGTATGCGGCGGCATCGGTATTGCGTTGCTCACCCCTTAACAGGGCGTTAGGTGCTTGAAGGAAAAGGTAAGTATGGAAATTTCTTTTCAGCAGATAAACATTGATGATTTCGAATTGTGCGTTGCTGCGAGAAAAGATGCATACTTTTGTAGTTTTGGGCATTACGATGGTTTCGACGATTTCATCAATGGTTATCGTGAACGAGTATTAGACCGGTTAGCTACATCAGGATGGTTCTATATCCATATATTTGTAGATGGTCAGTTTGCAGGGCAGTTAGAGTTTCGTAGCTTTTCACCCGAGCCGGAGACTGGCTATGTGCATCTCATTTACTTAAAGCCGAATTTTCGTGGTTCAGGACTCGCTGCAAAATTGCAGGATTATATTGTAAGCACTTTGAGTAAAGCGGGTTGTTTGCGTGCAGTACTCTCAGTAAGCCGAACTAACCATCGAGCTCTCACATTCTATAAGCGCCATGGTTGGGAGTTCGTGCGCAAGAATCCCAAGCACGATGAAACAGACTTTTACCAACTTTGGCTACGCACCTAACAAACTGTTTAAGAGGGATTCGCAACGCGTGGCATTTTCACTATGCGTTGATTTTAGTGATTAAGGTGGTTTGCGGCGGGTTCGGTATTGCGTTGCTCACCCCTTAACAGGGCGTTAGTTTGCAAAAGTAGAAAAGCGTTTTTGGTCAAAGAGAGCTATGCTGATTTCTGGTGTATGGAAGAGAAAGGAAGTTGCGGTGTAATCTGTTGATGCAGTTCTCCCCAGAACGATTAACAGAAAGGTACACCGCATGACTGATAATACTGTTGTTTCACTGAATACACCACAAGACCCACTTACTGAACTGATACGTCAAGGGGCTAGAGATTTGATTGCACAAGCTGTTGAAGCTGAGCTTCAACAGTTACTTGCACAACACCAGAATGTTATGGTTGACGGCAAGCAAGCTATCGTTCGCAACGGTTTCTTACCTGAGCGAACCTTGCAAACCGGTGTCGGTGATGTCGAAGTGCAAATTCCTAAGGTAAGAGATCGCTCAGGGCATGGCGTCAAATTTAATAGCAACTTGATACCACCGTATCTCAAGCGAACAAAGAGCGTTGCAACACTGCTCCCGTTACTCTATCTCAAGGGAATATCTACGGGCGATATGCTGCCTGCTCTGGAGTCTCTGCTTGGTAAGGATGCGAAAGGCCTGTCAGCCAACAGCATCTGTCGCCTCAAAGAGCGCTGGTATGCGGAGTACGAACAGTGGCGTAAGCGTGACCTCGGTAGGCGCCGCTATGTTTACATTTGGGCTGACGGTGTTTACTGTCACGTTAGGATGGACGATAAGCTCTGCTTACTCGTCATCATTGGTGTCGATGACACTGGACGCAAAGAAGTCCTTGGCGTTCTGGATGGTCATAGAGAGTCAGAAGCAAGTTGGACGGAACTCATTGAGCAGCTACGAGCGCAGGGATTACAGTTAGCACCGAAGCTCGCCATCGGAGATGGCGCGCTTAGCTTCTGGAAAGCGGTTGCTAAGTGCTGGCCTCAAACGACTCAGCAACGATGCTGGGTACATAAGACGGCGAATGTGCTTAACAAGGTGCCCAAAAGCGTACAACCACGAATGAAGGAAGCACTGCAAGATATCTGGATGGCAGAGACTAGAGATGATGCTTATCACGCCTTCTCAACCTTCCAGAAGCGCTTCGAAGCCAAGTATCCAAAGGCAACCGACTGCTTGGTGAAAGATAAAGCTGAAATGCTGGCGTTCTACGATTACCCAGCAGAGCACTGGGTTCATATCAGGACAACCAACCCAATAGAATCGATGTTCGCCACAGTACGTTTACGCACGAACAAGACGAAGAACTGTGGAAACAGAAAGACTACGTTGATGATGGCCTACAAGTTAATGCGCAGTGCAGAGACGAAGTGGCGTCGTCTACGAGGTTTTGCACTCCTAGCGGATGTTGTGAAAGATGTTCGCTTCATCAATGGAGTGAAAGAAATGGAGACTCATCAACAAGCTACTGCATGATCTTCCATACACCACATTTGACAATAGCTCGGTCAAAGAGCCTAGTCCTGTTTTTGTGCTCTACACCTGCTCGTTTTTCGAAAGTTGTGCAACCAAATCTCATCACGCGTAGGGTGTTTTTCGGCTCTTTGGGTTCAAAGTTATTCATTTCTCCGCATCAGTAACTTTGGTCGCTTAGTGCATCTCGCGCGGCTTCTTTTTTTTGTGGCTAACTCACTAACGAATGGCTTTGTCGCACTTGGTTGTTAGGTTTGTCGAATGAATCCTTTGTCAGCGAAGGTGCTTCAAACTGTGGTTGTTTATCGCATGTCGCTTCTTAGCCAAGTGCGTTTTGTTGTTTGGGTTTGAGTTCCGTAGTTTTCAGTTTTACATTGGCGCTCAAAGCCAGTAGTTTTGTAACCAATTCAGCACCTTGTCGCTAAACTTTGGCTGAATCATGTAGGCAAACTAACAAAGCGTTTAAGACAGATTCCCAACGCTCGGCATTTTCAGTTTGGGTCAGCTTTAGTGTTTAAGGTGGCAATGTTTTAGGTAGGGTGGTGGCGTTGCTCACACCTTAACAGGGCGTTAGTCGCCAGAAAAAGCTAGCAGTCAAAATCATGTTTCTAAGCTCAAAACTTGGCTACTGGTTGTTTGATTCATAGTTCCATCTTCGACGGTCAAAGCTCAGTTTCATCGGTTCTAAGTCAATGCATTGCTATTTTCCAAGCGGTTGTTTCGTTCTTTGGTGGTGATAGGGCGGGGCAATCGAAAATCTGTTTTTGGTTGCAACTCCGCTCGGTGAGTTTGTTGGTACAAAAGCCAATTTACTCGCTGAAATGACGTTTTCTCTGGTGTTGTAAGTTCCACGTGGTTTCAGTGACTTTGTTGAAAGTCCGCACTGTGAGATTAGCTTTCCAAAGGCGCTATTTGGTGTTGTCCGTCCGTTTTCTGCGGTGTTGTTTGTTCCAAGTGGTTTCATTGAATAGCTGCTTTGCGACTACGCCTGACTTAAATGCATCAAAGCACATAAAATTTGTTGTTTGCAAAATTTAGTTCGGCTTAAAATTGTCGCTCGGTGCCTCGCGACTAACAAACTGCTCAAGAGGGATTCGCAACGCGTGGCATTTTTACTATGCGTTGAATTTAGTGATTAAGGTGGTTTGCGGCGGCTTCGGTATTGCGTTGCTCACCCCTTAGCAGGGCGTTAGTGCGGGTTTGACATCAAAGGTCATAAGTTTTGGTGTTTATCTGTTTGGCGCTCGTTTTTACACCTTTCAGTTAGTGCCTTTCACGTTCTTTCCGGTGGCACTATATGCGGAGTGTTCGCTTTGATTTCACCGTTTACGGCTTCTAACTCTCAGCCTATTTCTTTGGCGCTTCTTCATTTTCGTGTTGGCTTTTGAGAGAGCCTTGATTGCTTGTGGTGTGGCTGTTGAAGTACGAGGATAGAATCCTTTTCTAATTTGAAGTCAGTAAAAGTAGGGGAGTTCAGTACGTTTTTCTT
This sequence comes from Vibrio sp. ED002, assembly GCF_023277445.1. NCBI lineage: Bacteria > Pseudomonadati > Pseudomonadota > Gammaproteobacteria > Vibrionales > Vibrionaceae > Vibrio > Vibrio sp. ED002. The sequence continues at coordinate 268,012 of NZ_CP080238.1, forward strand.
CTAGCCAACTTTTGTCTTTCAATCGGAGTAAAGTTTTGTAGCTGCCCGTCTCACTTCAGTGTTCAAAGCCTTTCATATCATGCCACTTTTCAATATCTTGGAGCGCATAAATAGAAGTAGCGCATGTACTAACAAATTGCTTAAGAGTGATTCGTAACGCGTGGCATTTTTACTTTGCGGTGGCTTATGTGATTAAGGCGCTGTGCGGTAGCTTTTGTATTGCGTTACTCACACCTTAGCAAGGCGTTAGTTTGCAAGAGGAAAAACGCGCCTATATCGCAAGATCTAGTGGTAAAAGCTTAAAGTCGAAATTGTCATATCGGCACTTAATTTCAGTGTTAACTTGCGTGGTGTAAACTTAAAATTGGTATCGTTTCAACGGTTGATTTGTTCTTTGGTGCGGCGATTTTTGGGTTAACTGAGTTGAACTTTTTTGCTGAGACTCTGCTCGTTGAGTTTGTTGGAATAAAAGCCGATCTACTCGCTGAAGTGACGCTTTCTTTGGTGTGGCAAGTTCCACGTGGTTTCAGTGACTTTGTTGAAAGTCCGCATTGTGAGATTAACTTTCCAAAAGCGCTTTTTGGTGTTGTGAGTTCGTTTTCTGCGGCGTTGTTTGTTCCAAGTGGTTTCATCAAGTAGCCGCTTTGAGACTACGCCTGACTTAAGTGCATCAAAACACATAAAGCTTATTGTTTGCAAAGTTTAAAATAACGTAAAATAAACGCGTTGGGTTTGCAAACTAACAAACTGCTCAAGAGGGATTCGCAACGCGTGGCATTTTTACTATGCGTTGAATTTAGTGATTAAGGTGGTTTGCGGCGGCTTTTGTATTGCGTTGCTCACCCCTTAGCAGGGCGTTATGTGACCGAGTACCCCACGTTTAGTAGACACTTTACTAAGTTAGATCTAGGGTCTAATTGAGAGGTGATTTATGGCTAAACATCGTAATCCAGCGTACACCGAAGAGTTCCGCAAAGAAGCAGTGCGCTTGGCCAGTCTTCCTGGCCGAACGGCTGTCTCCGTTGCCAAGGAGCTGGGCATCAGTGCCCAGCAGATCCGGAACTGGAAGCGCCAGTTCACACGTCTATCTGATAAACAGTTTAACACCTTTTCCGGAGAAGTTTCTCCCTTATTGTTGGTTGCGCTAAAAGTTGAGCCTCAGAATACTTTACTTTTACTATCTGAAAGCCCAGAGTCTTTTGACAAATGGTTAAATGAGCTAGATGGTATGGTGTTCACAGACCATACCTGCAATGAGGCGAATCGGTTAGAAAAGCTAAGAGTTGATTTATTAGCAGCAATGAAATCTTACTCTAGAAAACAGCCGGATAAGCTAAAATCAATGGCTGACGCACTTATTGAAAGGTTGGAGGTTATAAACGTGAGCGTGATAGATTAAGCCAATGCTAGCAGCCAGCTAACAAAGCATTTAAGATTGATTCGCAACGCGTGGCATTTTTACTATGCGTTAGTTTTAGTGACTAAGGTGGTATGCGGCGGCTTCGGTATTGCGTTGCTCACCCCTTAACAAGGCGTTATGTAGCCGAGTAAGTTCGAAGATGTAATTGATAATCATGTAACTGTGCTTTCCTTCTCAAGGTCTTATTTTTAATCAGTTTTTAGTAATGTAGATTTGCTTTAAAAGTGTAGGCTAGTTTGTGTTTAAATGCGGAGGTCTCATGGTTAAACATATTTATCAACAATACAATTCTCTTAAAGAAGGTGAAAAAGAGTATCTTACATTAAACCCTCACCATGCTATAGCAATAAAAGAAGCGAAAGATGTTGCTTTTTTCGAAACAGAATCTCGCTTTGGCATTAATGGACACAATGATAAAGCGATGCATTTCGTCATTGTTTTTGGTCTGCGATGCTAGCTCGTGACATTGGATACAAAAATGCTCTCGAATTTACGACAGCACATGAAGACTTTCCGGAAAACCCAGAAAATGAAAAGGTCATGGATTTACACAATAATAAAGTTGGTATTCGGTTAGGGTTATCAATGGCGAGTAATGATAAACTTGCACATTATTGTTACACTTCATTGCTAGCAGGTCGTCTTAAGGTAATAAAGAAAGAGAAGAAAAAATGAAAAAATTGGTTATGATTTTCTTTATTTTACTTCAAGTATCCTGTTCAGATACAAATGATATACAACTAAGATTAAATGACAGTAGTGTCGATTTTTCTGAAGTTGTCGAAGGTGATTGGAATCGAGTCTGTTTTTTAGGTCCGTACTCCAATAATACTGCTGCTCGTTCTTTGCTGGGATTCGACTGGGATGCTGAGAATCTAAGTAGAATATCAGATTTAGATAGTATTACACTTTTATTATTTGCTAATGATGACGAAGTTATTAAATATAGTGAATTATCAAGGGAAATTGATTTTTCACTTTTTAGTAATACATGTATAAAACGTACTGAGGCAAAATTTAGCATTGGTGTGAATGATGTAGTCAATGTAGGAAGGTAAAAATAAAAGTCACCTTGGTTGTAACACATAACAAATTGCTTAAGATTGATTCGCAACGCGTGGCATTTTCACTATGCGTTGGTTTTAGTAGTTAAGGAGGTATGCGGCAACTTCGGTATTGCGTTGCTCACCCCTTAATAGGGCGTTATGTGACTCTTCTGTTCATTTCATTGATTTGATAACTAGAATAAGATAGGTGAAAGAACTAGATGAAGTTAAATTAAATCTAAAGCGATCAAGGTAGATGCTTATAAATTATTTTCTTATAGATCACCGAAGTGCCCTAATATATATGGCTACAAAATATTCTCGGTAGAATGTTTATTCTAAGCCATGCCGGAAATTATCACAAAGATGCTCTTGGGTGTTTGATATCAGGTAAAATTTGGGTGGGGGGATGGCCAAATCTCATTACTATGTAGGTAATAGTAAATCGGTTCTTAAAGAAATTTATGTTGAAATCGTGAGCTATGAAAAATTACCATAAATATATCTGATCAACTGGAGCAGTAATAATGATAAGGAATATGGTAATTCTTATACTGTCCGCTTTTTGTTCAGGGCTGCTGCATGCTAAAACCCCAGAGGTAAGTCTTTTGCATAACTGGATGATAGAAAACTACAAATCTATTGAACCGAACCTTGAAAAAAAGAAGCTTTGGAAACAATTCCTACACTTTTTTCTTTGGTAGAAATTTGGAAATGTAGAGACGGGGCTATTTCTGGAGAAGTTTCGCCTTTATTGATGGTTGCACTAAAAGTTGAGCCTAAGAATACGTTACTTTTATTATCCGAAAGCCCAGAGTCCTTTAACGATTGGCTAAATGAGTTAGAAGGGATGGTGTTTACAGACCTTACTGGTAATGAGGTAGCTCGGTTAGAAAAGTTAAGAATTGATGTATTGGCAACAATGAAATCTTACTCTAAAGAGCAACCGGATAAGTTCAAACCGATGGCTGACGCTCTTATTGAAAAGTTGAAGGCTATAAGAGTGAGCGTAATAGATTAAATCAGTGCTAGCAGCCTGCTAACAAAGCATTTGAGAGTGGCTCGCAGCGCGTAGCATTTTTTCATGCGTTTACTTTTTTCTCAACGTGGTTTGTAGAGGTTGTTGTATTATGGCGATCTCACTTTAACAAATCGTATGGCTACTCAAGGGCGTATATATGTCGTTTTGGATTTTAGTTCCACTTTTATTTATTCACCTTGGTTTGGGGGGATTGATTGCTTTTGGTTTGGTTTTTTTGGTTTGCGCAGAGCGCCGAGTTTCAATTTCTAAGTTTAATAATGATGTTTGTGTGGCTTTGTGGTTTGCATATAGCATATCAATATTCGCTAGTGTTGTTTTAGTTTCTTATTACCACTTAACAAATGGTCAGGCTTCTTATTATTTTTGGCTCGCAATGCCTTGGGCTGTATTGGTTGTTCTGATTACGTATTGGAACGCAACAGCCGTCAAAGTTGAAGAGTAAACGATTCAAAATTTATTTATCTAACCACATACGTACCATCCAATAATCTAAGTGATTCCTGCTTCAATGGTGCCCATGTTACATCATTAACGCTTCACAATGTGTCTTCTGGACTAAATTCAAAATTGCATTGACGATATGATTAACTGTAGGATTGTACTCAGCCTTTGTTCTTTAAGTTTACAAGGAGTGTTAATGAAAAAGGTCGAACAGTTTGAGTCCAGATTAAAGAAAATAGATGTCTTCCTGACGGTTGTTGTAGCGTTATTTGCTGCTTTTGGTGTATTTTCATCTATAGCATCTGGGATCCAGTTTGGTTTAGGGCTGATTATTTCCGCTTTGATGTTATGGGTGACTAAATTTTTTGTATGCGGTATTTCATATACCTTCATACAAATAGCTAAGAATACGAATCCTAACACTATTGATGAAGACGCCTAATTGATAAGGCTCTTACCATTCATTATGGTATAAACGTTTGCCATAGAGAGCCCACTTCTAAGGAACAACTTATGGAACGAGTTTACAATTGACTTGTACTAATGCAGTACAAATTAGGTACTAAATCATGAGTAATCCGGCTTATAGTGAAAGTATCGCTCATAATTTTAGAATTAACCTCTCGCGGTACCAACTAGGATGAAACATGGATATTTTGATTTTTTGTCTAATCGTAGCGGCTTTCTTACCTTATGTAGCCAAAATACCTGTGGCAATTGCTATGCATAAAGCGGGCGGCTATAACAATAATTACCCTCGCGAGCAGCAAGCTGGCTTGAAAGGATTTGGCGCTAGAGCATTAGCGGCACATCAGAACGCTTTTGAATCTTTGATAGTTTTTGCCTCTGCTGTTCTACTTGCAATATCGACAGGTGCAGTAAATGAGAAGATTCAGCTCTTAGCGTTAGCGCATATCGTTTTTAGAATCGCTTACCATGTTCTTTATTTATTGAACTTCGGTGTTTTACGGTCAATTTCTTGGGCAATCGCGATGGGGAGTGCGTTTGGGATTATGGGGCAGTGTATCTCTGGTTGAGGACAGAGGAGAGTTTATTTCCTTGAAGAAAAACGGCCCGCCAGGGGAGTAGGGCCGTTAAAAGTGCAAAGTTGATTAACGTTCAGGAGTCGCTAATAGTCTAACTGCACTATCTACCGCATTGTCGATACCTTGACGACTTTCCAGTTTACCAGAGCTTGCAGGACCGAGTGCACATGCATACAGAGCAAGCTGCTTATCAAAGGGCAGATCTAACTGCTCATAAAGGTTCTGGCGTATTTTCGCGTGGTGTTCCGGTTCTTGGTTAGCAAGGTTGACAAGCGTGTCATAAATAAGCGTTTTCATATAATTCCTTTTCTATTGCACGGGGTGCATATGTATTGTATTCGATTACAATTCGAAATTCAGAAGCCCCAATCACAGAAAAGTGGTCTGATATAAATTCGTGGTGCGAAGTAACCAAGTCGTTGGTGGGAGTTAAATAACTTGTAAATCATAGTGATAGGAATTCACTCTTCGTAGCTTCGTTGCTTGTTTACAACCGGGAAAGTTGTTCATGTGGTCGAAAAGCGTAAAGCTAATCTCGGGGTAGCTTTTTGATTCTGGTCGTACAAATTATATGAAATCAACTTGAAGCGTGTCCTACATTAGATAAAAAGCCCGTCGGTGAATTTGACTCTACCGAGAAGTTTACGCAGTTTAAAAGCAATTCTTATTGGTCTTATCGAACAACCTAAAGTCAATCTCTCTGCAACCGATAAAATAGTGTTGAAGTATTGGGTGGCTTTGATGAAAAGGACTTTAACTTGTTATGGGAAAATTCATTGTCATGTGGGCGGTTCTTGTTAGCTTGCCAGCTATAGCAGAACAACCTATTTCGCTTGCTGAGGCAGCAAAAGAACGAACACAGTACGACATTACTTATGATGGAAGTTATTACCAAATTGGCTACCCGAATGGCGATGTTGCTTCTGATATCGGGGTGTGTACCGATGTTATTATTCGTAGCTATAGAAAACTAGGTGTCGATCTCCAAGTCCTTGTTCATGAAGACATGAGAGATAACTTTTCTGCATATCCATCCAAACGAATCTGGGGCTTAACTCGTACTGATAGAAATATTGATCATCGCAGAGTTCCAAATTTACAAATGTTCTTTCAACGTCATGGGGTAGAAATACCTATCTCGAATGATGGTCATAATTTCAAGTCTGGTGACGTTGTCACGTGGATGCTCCCTGGGAACCTCCCTCATATTGGTATCGTTGCCGATGACTTATCGACAGACAAACGACGACCTTTGATTGTTCACAATATAGGAGGAGGTGTCGTACTGGAGGATATGTTGTTTGATTACCTTATAATCGGTCATTATCGGTTTGAGCCAAAATAGAAGGAACTCATCTTTTGCAAAAACATTGCGTCGTTCTTGGCGGAGGCGGTTGGATGATGGGAGAGATCCCAAGCCAACTCGATCAATACATCTTGTCTTTAACGGGCAAGAAGAACCCGAAAATCTGTTATCTCTCTACCGCAACCGGAGATTCGGAAGAAGTCATCACCCGTTTCCACAATGCTAAGCTGAGCGAACACCTTACACACTTTCCTCTGTTCAAGTTAGAGAAAGGCTGGCGAACCAAGTTGCTAGAGCAAGATGTGATTTACGTTGGCGGTGGCAATACCCGTTCTATGCTGGCTCTATGGAAAGAATGGGGTATCGACGACATTCTCAAAGAGTGTTACAACCGCGGCATCATACTTTGTGGGATGAGTGCAGGCGCCATTTGTTGGTTTGATTATGGGATTACAGACAGCGATCCAGAGGCTTACTCCATCATCAAAGGCATCGGTCTTTTACGAGGTTTAGCATCTGCTCACTTTATTGAGAACGACGAGAAACACGACCTATTCGAGCGCTTTGCTCATAGTCATCTTGATGCGACCTGCTACGGCCTCAGTGATTATGCCGCGCTGCATTTTGTTGATGGTAAGCCAAGCAAAGTCATTTATAGCAGTGAGGACGCACAAATCACAATCCGAAATGGCAATGATGAAATTTCAAAGAGATAGGCCCAGCTTAGGTGCGGTTACTCGATTGTGTAAAAGCGGGAGTAAATGTCTTCTCTTTTGGTTTCGAAGGCACTCAGAGGCGTTACAGTGGCAACAAATTTTGTTGTCTGACAGCTTACGAGTGCTAGGCAACTACCGAGCATCAATAACTATTGGGGAGCGTGTCGCGAAAAGTGCTTTGGACCATAAGCATCAATTTTGGGCTTTGCACGTTGTCGCAACATCAAAACAGTATATAGGGGACTATGATGAGGCGACGAGCGTGTTTATACAAAGCCAAGCGTTTGCCACTGAGCTGTATTTGAGCTTTAGTTATCAGCATTTGGGCAAGTTGTATGTAGAGCAGGGGCGATTGAAAGAGGCAGAATCGCTGTTTAATGCGGCTCTCAACATCAGAAAAAAATACGACAAGCCCCTTCTGAAGGCATCAACGTTAAAGGCGCTGGAAGGATTAAATGCGCTAAGAGAGCACGGAACAAGGAGTGTAGATGAACCGTAAGATTTGGCTTTTTCTAGCCATTGTATTGCTAAGTGGACCTTCCGTGTTACCTATTAGCCTAGAAGTATTCTTTCTCGTTGAGTTAGTTGGTTTTCTAGGAATATGGTCAATCTGTTCCAGCTATTTGCACGCTATCTTTGCTCACCCTTTTACCCGGCGATTTTGGGCATGTTTTTCAAGCCCAGAGCAGCATTTACTTACTCACCTTCAAATAATGGAACTGATACGTTATCCGTCTCTCCTCGTTCATATGTTGCCTTATCGAAGCGTCATCGCGTGGTCCGTCCCTTTATTCGCTGTTGCTCAGTTTCTGACTGGCCTTCGTTTTTAATGTAGAAACTCATCAATAGGCTCTGCTGATACTATTGGGGTGGACAATAAGCGGTGATGATGTCGGGTTAAACGTTTTTACGGCAAACAAAAAGCGCCATATCGTCATGGCGCTTTCTCTTTTCTATCTCTCGATACTTTTCCTAAAACTAGGCGATAGCTGGCGTCAAACTTGGTTTGTTTCGCTCAACCACGCTGATTGAAATCGCTAAGAACAGAATATCTTTTACAAGGAAAAAGTTCGCGATCAAAACACCGTCGGAAACTTTCCATGTATTTGGTGTCGTAACTAGGAAGCTCAGTGTCGCGAGGAAGATAACGCTTGCAGCGATACCGGACCAGTAGGCTACGGTTGGTTTTTTCAATCCAACCAATAGGCCGAGTGCGACGATGATTTCGGTTAAGCCAATGATATTAGACACGGCTTGAACGGAAATGATGCCATATAGCCAAGACATGGCAGGGTGATTTACCACCAAAGGTTCAATGAGTTTGGCTTCGGTTGGAGTGAATTTATAAATACCTAACCAAATAAGAACAAGGGCAACGCCAAATACGCCAAGGTAATAACCAAATTGTGTCGGTTTTTGGGAAACAGATGATGCATGCATAATAACTTCTCCTATAAAAGCATGTTTTTAAATGACCGACGGTTGAAATATAAAATTCTTGAATTTATGGTTATATAAAATAACGAATATCTATATAGCGAATGATTAAGCAATAAAAGGGTTAGCTTAAATGGAATTTCTCCCTGTCGATTTATCTCTTCACTTGGATTTATGCATCGCGTTTCGCAGAGATGCGTATGAGGTGAGTTTTGGACATCAAAATGGGTTTGATACCCAAGAAATTACCTTTTGGTTTGCGTCTATTGCAGAAGATCCTGAAGCGGGGTTCTTTCATGTGAGCAAAGATGGTGAAATTATTGGTCAACTGGAATGCCGGCATCCAATTCTTGATGATGAAGGGTTAAGATTTGGCTACATTAATCTGCTTTATTTACTACCCAAGTTTCGAAATCAAGGGTTAGGCAAGCATTTACAAGACTTCTTGCTAAAACGTTTTGCTGATGGTGGTTGTACGTACGCGAGATTACGCTACATACCCGGTAATGATGCAGGTGAACGTTTTTATTACAAAAATGGCTGGCGTCCGGTGGGGGAACCAAGTGAACGTGGCCAATTAATGCAGATCGATTTATTGGAGGACGTATGATCATAATTCGTGACTTTCAAGAAGAAGATGCCCCGAAACTTTGGGCACTTTTCTTTAACACGGTCCGAAACGTCAATCGCAGAGATTATACCGAGCAACAAGTGAAGGCTTGGGCGCAAGAGGGATTTGACTCCCAACTGTGGTTAAAGAAGATGATATCTATCCAGCCGTTTGTCGCTGTGCTAGATGGTGTCATCGTTGGTTATAGCGATGTGCAGCCTAGTGGATTAGTCGACCACTTTTTTTGCCATCATGAATATCAAGGGCAAGGCGTAGGGCGTGCATTGATGACCCATGTAATCAAGCAAGCAGACGCAAAAGGGCTGGATAGGATCTATTCAGAAGTGAGTATTACCGCTCGTCCTTTCTATGAGCGCATGGGTTTTACTGTCGTGAACGAGCAGCAAATCGAAGTCCGCGGTGCTACGTTAACCAACTATGTAATGGAAAGGCACTTAGACAAAAAGGATGTGTGATCAATAAATAATCCTCGCTCAATTAGTGAGCTTGAACACAGATACCGCATGTTTTCTGCGGTGAATAAGAGTTCATTGATCTAACACCAGAATTTCTCCTCAAAAGCGCGCGCATAATTTCTCTTCGGAGTGGCGAAAAAGGAAGCCAGTTAAAACAGCTCCTTACGTCAGTTATCTCACGGCAAACCATCTCAGGAAGAGAAGTAGTACTATGCGCCCTTATCTCAAATACATCATCCCAACGGTGATCCCTTTGCTCATTTTGTTGATGCCACTGTCAGTGTTTCCATTCGAAGGTATGACCATCATTCAGCAGCGCGTTATCGCGATATTTTTGCTTGCTGCACTCTGTTGGGTATTTGAACCGATCCCAATTTACGCCACCTCTGTGGTGATCATCGTGCTTGAGTTGTTGCTCGTTTCCAACAAGGGCCTGATTTTCTTTCGGCTTGATGAAGGGGAGCCTCATTTTGGTGAGTTACTGCAATACAGTGACATCATGGCGACGTTTGCTAGCCCAATCATCATGCTGTTCTTAGGGGGATTCTTCCTCGCGATGGCGGCCACCAAGTATCGATTGGACGTCAACTTAGCGCGCGTGCTGCTTAAGCCGTTTGGACAAAACCCGAAATACGTCATGCTGGGTTTAATGCTGATTACTGCAATCTTCTCGATGTTCATGTCGAACACAGCAACGACAGCAATGATGTTGTCCATCTTGACGCCGGTTATCGCGGTGTTTGGCCCGAAAGATCCAGGGCGCATTGCGTTTGCGTTGTGTATCCCAGTCGCAGCAAACATCGGCGGTATTGGTACTCCAATAGGTACACCACCGAACGCGATTGCATTGAAATACCTAGTGGGTGATAACCTCATTACCTTCGGTGAATGGATGGTATTTGGCGTCCCGTTTGTCATTGTGATGATGGCACTAGCATGGTTCCTGATCGATTTTCTCTACAAAGCTGAGACGACCAAAATTGACCTCAACATCAAGAGTAAATTCTTGAAAACACCGAAAGCCATCATTGTGTACATCACGTTTGCAGGCACGATTCTGCTCTGGTTGATGGGCTCGGCGCACGGTATGAACTCTTACACGGTGGCTTTGATTCCAGTCGCGGTATTTTCACTGACGGGCATCATCAACAAAGAAGATCTGAAGAAGATTTCTTGGGACGTGCTTTGGTTGGTATCTGGCGGTATTGCGTTGGGTCTTGCACTAGACAAGACAGGTTTGGCGAGGCTGGTGGTTCACAGCATTCCATTTGATGAATTCTCGCCTTATGTAGTGCTGTTCGGTGCGGCGTTCTTATGTTTGCTGATGGCGAACTTTATGTCTCACACGGCGACGGCCAACTTACTGATGCCAATCATGGCGGCGCTTGGTACCTCAATGGCATCGTTAACACCACTCGGTGGTGAAGTGACGTTGATTCTCGTAGTGACCTTTGCAGCTTCGCTTGGTATGTCTCTGCCAATCAGTACGCCACCAAACGCATTGGCTCATGCGACAGGGCATGTGCAAACTAATCAAATGGCGCGTGTTGGTGTCGTGTTAGGTGTAGTAGGTGTATTGCTCAGTTTCTTGATGGTGTGGATCCTTCACACCGTTGGACACATTGGTTAAGTCATGTACGAAAGTAAATTAGATACGCTGGTGGAGCGTTATTTCAATCATATCGAGCGTCGCATTACGGTATCGGCAGGCTCGGTATTGATTGAGCAAGACGGCTACAACGAGCGACTCTACTACGTGCTGTCTGGAGAGCTTGCCGGTTATTTCTCTGAGGATGGCAAAAAGCAGACTCAAGTATTTGCGGCATCTAAGGGCGCGTTTATTGGCGTGCACAGTTTCTTCTCTGGAACGTGGACTGCCTCTTCGACGGTGATTGCTCAAACGGACGTTGAGTTAGCGTGGATTGAGCGCAATACGCCAGCGGTCGAAGCAGGTAAGTATGGTCCTTTAACTGCACAGTTTATGCCGGTGATGGTCAACGAGCTTTCTCGCCGTCAACGCCGAGCGATGCAAGAAGCGCTGGGTAAAGAGAAGGCATTGCAAAAGCTGCATACCGCAGAGCAAATGACAACACTTGGCCAACTTGCAGCAGGCATTGCCCATGAGCTCAACAATGCTATTGGTGTGGTGAGCAGCAAATCAGAGCGTTTGGAGTCGGTGATCATGGGATTGCTCGAAGAGGTCCATCCTGAGGCAAGCCAGTTCTTCGATTTCGGTTTGATGCAAGGGCAGAAAATCTCATCGAGTGAAGCAAGAACGCGAGGGCGCCATTTTGAGAAGTTCTATGGTTTGCCAAAAGATCTGGCCCGAGAATTAGCTCGCGCTGTGCCAACCGATTATCTCAATGAGCATTGGTTAAAGCGTCCAGAAGAAGCGATTCGTTACTGGCAGATGGGCCGAGACTTGCACGACTTACGCATTGCCTCAAAGCACACCGTTGGCATTGTGAAGTCAGTGAAGCAATTAGGTCGTACCGACATAGACAAAGAAGAAGGGCTCAGAGTTAATGACTCGATAAACCAAGCACTTGCATTGCTACAAAGCGATTTAAGACGTGTAAGTGTGCGTTTTAGTCCGGCTGATTTACCTCTGTTCGTAGGCTCGCAAACCGAACTGGTGCAAATCTGGGTCAACATTTTGAAGAACGCTTGTGACGCGCTAAGAGAGACTGAGTCACCAGCGATTGAGATACAAACGCGGGTAAGCAAGAACAAGATTCTAGTGACTATCACCAACAATGGTCCTGAGATTGACGAAGTTACACGTAGAAAGATTTTCCGACCAAACTTCACCACTAAGAAAGGTGGTCTGTCGTTTGGATTGGGGTTAGGGCTGTCGATAGTGAAACGCATCGTGGCGGGTTATAACGGCTCAATCGCGGTGAAAAGTGACAGTGAAAAAACCATATTTAGAATTAAACTACCGGTAGAGGATGAACATGGACAAGCTTAATTTAATTTGCGTTGATGACCAGCGAGAGGTGTTAAGCGCGGTTCTGCAAGACTTACAGTCGTTAGGCCAATGGCTCAACATTGAAGATTGCGAGTCTGCCGATGAAGTACTTGAATTAATGGATGAGTTAGATGCAGACGGAGAGATGATTGCGCTTATTATTTCTGACCATGTGATGCCAGGTAAAACTGGTGTGGAATTGTTAACAGAAATTTCTAAAGACAGTCGTTTTCTACGCACTCGAAAAGTATTGCTAACCGGGCAGGCGACGCACACGGACACCATCAATGCGATTAACTCTGCGGGTATCGACCGTTACTTCGAAAAACCTTGGCAGGCAGAGCAATTGGTGGAGTGTGTGAGAAACTTGGTGACAAAGTACATCTTCGATATGGGCTTAGACTACACCGAATACCACGAGCACTTAGATCAGAATGTCGTGTTTGACCGCTTGAGATAATCGAATGCTCCTGAGCTGAGTAGGATGTTTAGCTCAGGATGCATTCTCGCGATTTTTAACTGGAGTGATTATTGACTCAAGGTGTATCGACTCGCACTTGCGACAGATAAAGGTTTAGAAAACCAGAAGCCTTGCAGGTAATCGACACCCATCTCAGCAAAAAAATCGCGCATTTTAGCATCTTCAATTCCTTCGATGACCACCTCAATGTTCTGCTCAAAACACATGCTGATCAAGAATTTCAAGTACTCTCGAGACGAACGGTTTGTTAGAGTCTTCCATGCCATTAACTTATCTATCTTGATTTGCGTCATCGGTAAATCGAAGAAGCAATTCAAAGAACTGTAGCCTGCACCAAAATCATCGAGTGAGAGCGCAAATCCGAGTTCACTTAATGTGTTGAGGGGGGCGATAGCCGCTTGGTTATTATCCAGAATAAAGGTTTCTGTTAGTTCGAGAACGATCGCTTTGGGTTCGACGCCTGCCTTATCCGCCATTGCTTTTATCTTGCTCGGAAACTCACTATTGAGAAGCTGTAATACCGACACGTTCACGTTCACACGCACTTGGTTCTGATAACGTTCACGATAGCTTTTAATGAACTTGCAAGCTTTTTCAAAGACTTGGTACCCCAGCTCGACTATCAAGCCTTTATTTTCTGCGACAGGAATAAATTCATCAGGATAGATTTCACCAAACTCTTTACTGCGCCAACGTACCAGAGACTCGAAGCTGACCACTTGTAAATCGGATGCTCGGACAATCGGCTGAAATTTCACGCTCAGTGTTTTCTCTTCAAGTGCATTTTTCAAGCCTTGCTCAATAAAGAAGTAACGGTCCACCGCATGTTGCGTTTTTTGGCTGTATACCGCGATGCGATCTTTGTTTTTCTCGCTGGCATATTGACAGGTGCGTGCGGCCTTGCGGACAATTTCTTCAGCTGAGTGCTCAGGATCGATAGAAGGGTAGAGTCCGATACTGATATTACTGCCCAAATATTGGCCTTCTTCGACTACCGCATCATGATAATTCTGTTTGATGGTTTGTGCATAAGTGTGCAAATCTTCGAGTGGTATTTCATCGAGCACCAAAATAGCGAAATCATCATCATGAACACGGTAAACGGTGCAGTTGGGCGAAGGCAAATGGCTGAGTGTCTGCAATAGTTTCTCGACTAAGCCATCGACCAGCTCACTACCATACTGGTTGAGGTAAGATTTGATTTCTTCTATCTGGATATAAAAAATCGATGCTTGGCTACGGTTTGATTTCACGAGTTCATCGATATTGAGAAGCAGATGTGCACGGTTTGCCATACCGGAAGCGTTGTCATGAAAGGCCACTTGATGAATGTAGCTTTCCATTAGTTTTCGCTCAGAGATATCGCGATGGCTGCCGACCATATAGTGGCCGTGCTCGGTTTCTTTGGTCATCGCAACACCTTCAATCCATACGTATTGTCCGTTGGGTTTACGCAATCGATAGGTAGTGGTGACACGCGTGTTGTCGGTGTTGATATGGGCATCGACACGCTTAGACAGACGCTCTCTGTCTAAAGGGTGCACTAAGTCCAACCATCTATCTAGATTGATACGGCCCGCATTGATGCCAAATTGCTCATAGAATCGCTGGTTATAGAAAGCCATAGTGCCGAACTCATCCATGTAAAAGAGTCCTTCACTAAACACATCGAAGATGTGGATGAAGCGTTGCTCTACGATCTGAAGAAACTCACGATCGTGTTCGGAAATGGTTTGATCAACCTTGTTGGTGGTCAAGATGCTTCCTCCGCAATCCTAGCAGCGTTGAAGATAAATAGATAAGTCGAGCTACACGCTGATGACATTTTGGGCGGTTATCCTTTCACACTGCATACGAAACAAGTCGATTCAGGTTGGTTAGCTGTGATGTTAATGAGCTGACTTCGCTTATGTGGAATAGAAATTATATTAGAGTAATGCGACTAATAATCGGCATTTATAAAACTTAGTCAACAGTAAATACCATTTGTACGAAAGAGTTATTGATTCAACACCCAAATTATCAAAAATCAGACAAGAGATGATGATAAATTGGACTAAGTCCATAAATTAAAAGTGGTTTTTAGGGAGGCGAATGTCTCATATATTGACTTAATACTCATTAATTTTAATTGATAGTGAATTCTTATAACGATGAATGGTCAGATCCCTTATAATGCGTTTGCTAAATAATAGATGTTAACAAGTTTCGCGATATGCAGTACAAACCAGAAGACTCAATAAAAATTTCGATTGCAGATATCGGTATCGGTATGTTCGTTACTGCAATCGAACAAAATAAACGTGTGAACTTGGCCAATGCCGGACGCGTTTCTACTTCGCAAGGTATTAAAAAGCTGCAAGCCAGTGGGGTGAAGTTTGTGTGGGTTGATCAGAAACTTTCTGCTCAGGAGTGCGTGTTCAACCCTGTTGAAGAGGAACATGATGTCACGTTAGCGGCATCTGACGTTATTACCACACCGAAAATTCAGCGCGCGTTTCGTTCCCGAGAAGCCCAGCACAAGCGAGCCAAAAAACTGATTGCAGAAGCGAAAGGTTTAGCTCAAAAACTGCTGAACCAAACCTTTGAAGGCAAGATCATTGAAGTCGACGAAATTGAATCGTGGGCGGATGACATGATCGAAAGCGTATTTATTGATTCTGATGCGCTTCAATGTGTGTCTGCGCTGCGCCAAAAAGATTCATATTTGCTTGAGCATTCCGTTAACGTCGCATGTTTGTTGGTATCTTTTGGTAAGCATTTAGGTTTGGATAAAGAAACGCTCAAACAGCTTGCTATCGGCGGGATTATTCATGACGTGGGTAAAATCAAAGTTGATGATGAGGTTTTACATAAGCCAGCACGACTCACACCTGAAGAATTTGAGCATATGAAGTTGCATCAGGTGTTTGCGGGTGAAATTATCGTGGGTGTGAAAGGGCTTGCCGATGTGAGCCGCGATGTATGCTTAATGCATCATGAAAAACTTGATGGTACCGGTTATCCACTAGGTTTATCTGGTGAACAGATCCCAATGCATGGCCGCATGAGCTGTATCGTCGATATTTATGATGCATTGACCGCAGACCGTGTTTACAAAAAGGGCATGAGTTCGGCAGAGGCGTTCAAAATCCTATTGAGTTTGACGCCATTCCACCTTGATCCTGAACTGGTGTATAAATTTATTAACTGCATCGGCGTTTACCCAGTCGGTTCTATTGTTCAGTTAAGTGATGGGCGTGTCGGTATTGTCTGGACATCGAATGAATCTCAAGCTCTGAAACCGATAGTGAAGTGTTTCTACTCTCGCAAATACAAACGCTATATTGATGTGGCAATGGTCGATTTGAAAAACAGCGCCCACACTATCGAAAAAGCAGTGGCGCCTTCGACGTTAGAAGTCGATCCGAAGCCATTCTACGATTAATGTGCAGTCAGTTTGCTTGTTTGTGATGCTTGTCCAATAAGTAATCACTTTACACGATTGCATATTATCAGTATGTTTATTGCATAACTAAACGACTCAACGTGAACGAGAAGATAGATAAATGGAGGCATGTTTGTTGCTCTGGCTTCTCGCTCTGGTTCCTTACTCGGAACGCTTATTGAGGAGTACGATTGGTTTTGGGTTAGTTCAGTTATGAGCAGAATGATGTGGAGCCCTCTACGTGATGTTTCATGGATAGAAACGTTGAGTAAGGCTGTTATCCCACGTGATTCACTCATTTATCCGTACATTGGAAAGGAGCGCCAATGCCACTCGATACTTGGATTTATTACACCCTCGCAATACTTGTCCTGACTGCCTCTCCTGGGCCTAGTTCGCTACTTTGTTTAAGCAAAGGTGTTAGCAGCGGATTTCGCCACGCCTTTATGACGGCACTTGGTAGCTTAGCCGCGATCACCATCATTCTTACTTTGTCTTTTACTGGCCTTGGCGTCGTGATTGCTTCTTCGGAGTTGGTCTTTAACATCATCAAATGGTGTGGTGCGGGGTATCTGGTTTGGCTAGGTATCCAAGCTCTACGATCCAGACAGACGGATTTTTCTCAAGCAAAGTTAGAACAGTCTTCTTCTAGTTATCTCAGCGCGTTTGTAAGTGGCTTTATCGTTGGTGCAAGCAACCCGAAAGCCATTGTATTCTTTACCGCGCTATTTCCTCAATTCATTGACCCTTCTGCATCGCTATTCACTCAATACATGATCTTTGCTAGTACGTTTGTGGTGTTCGAGCTGAGTTGGTTAACCTTCTATGGATTACTCGGTGTGAGGACATCAAACTGGTTATTTGCAAAGGGAAGAGCTAAATTGTTCAACCGTCTTACAGGTGGTGTCTTCATCAGCGCTGGTGTGGCTTTGTCGACCGCGCATCGAAGCTAAATAACAGCGGATTAATCTAAGCTATTAAACCTTAGACTAAATTAGAAAAACCTTATTTCCAAAATGGAAATCGGCGTTTTGGTTTTTTTCATTAGTGGCAAAGACTCTTGGAGCGTAAAATTCAACGTGTCCCCTCAAACGATGATTTGAAATCAACAAATGATTCGAAAGGGCGTATTCGTTGTATTTTCTCCAGGAACATCATAGATGACTCAAAGCCTTTCTGATCTTCAGCAGCGTTTCCTTGCTATCGCGACCGATAGCAACTTGTCTCCAAAACAGAAATCAAACTTTCTTGCTTTGGAAGCCGAAGCCACAATTCCATATATGACCGTCTCTGACGAGGTAAGCCAAGCGATGCAGCAAGGCGTCATATGTGACATGTTTGAAGGTCACGCGCCGTTTAAGCCGCGCTATGTTTTGCCAGACTACGCAAAATTTCTTTCTCAAGGTTCTGAATACTTGGAGTTAGCTCCAGCAGAAGATTTTGATGATGCGATCAACATGTTGACCATCCTTTACCATCACGTGCCTTCGGTAACCAGCATTCCGGTTTACCTAGGTCAACTTGATGATGTGTTGATGCCTTACGTCGGTGATCTTACTGACGAGCAAATTTACAAAAAACTGAAACACTTCTGGATTATGCTGGATCGCACGTTGCCAGACGCGTTTATGCACGTGAACATTGGTCCGACGGACAACATCATTTGCCGCACGATTTTGAAAGTTGACGCCGAGCTAAAACAGATCGCGCCAAACCTAACGTTCATGTACGACGAAGTAGTCACACCAGACGCTTTGTTAAAACAAGCAACACAAAACATTTGTGAGTGCAGCAAGCCACACATCGCGAATTACCCAATGCACGCGAATGCCTACGAAGGTGCTCGCTTTGGTATTGTGAGCTGCTACAACTCTTTGCCATTGGCTGGCGGTTCAAACACGTTAGTGCGTATGAACCTAAAAGAAGCGGCGAATCGTGCAGACAGCCGTGAAGGTTTCTTTAATAACGTGCTGCCAGAATATCACGGCTTGATGGTTGAGCTGATGGACGCACGCGCTTCACATTTGCATGAAAAATCTGAGTTCTTCAAAGGCTTTCTAACGCAAGAAGGCTTGATCGAAGAATCTCGCTTTGCGCCAATGTATGGCATCTACGGTATGGCAGAAGCAGTGAATGTGTTACTAGAAAAAGAGGGCAGTGCAAGCCGTTACGGCCAAGATGCAACGGCAAACGAGCTCGGTCACGCGATCTCGGCAAAATTGTCTGAATTGGTCGAAAGCACACCAGTGAAGTTTGGTCTAGAGGGCAAAGCACTGCTGCACGCACAAGGCGGTATCAGCCTAGATTTGGATGTAACACCGGGCGTTCGTATTCCTTACGGAAACGAACCAGATCCAGTGTCTTACGTGCAAGCAACGGCAGGTCATCACCAATACTACCGTTCTGGCATCAGTGACATTCTGACTATCGACGAAACAGTGAAATCAAACCCAGAAGCGATGTTCAACCTGTGTAAAGGCGCATTGAATGCTGGATACCGTGAGTTCACGGCAAACGTTGCGTCAAACGACTTGGTTCGCGTAACGGGTTACATGGTCAAACTGTCAGATATCGCAAAGTTCGATGCAGAAGGATCACGTACTAATACGACGTTCCTAGGCGCAGAAGCGGCGAAGAACACCGGTATTTTAGAGCGTTCACCACGTGTGGTGAGCCACGAAATGTCACCGACTTACGCTAAGTAATGGGTGACGGATAAGAATAAGATGACTAGACGTTCGGAAAACCTCTTGGCTAAGGTAACTCGTATCCTTCCGTTCTCTTGTGTTGATGGACCGGGAAACCGTCTAGTCATCTTTCTACAGGGTTGTAACTATCAGTGCATCAATTGCCACAATCCACACACTATCAATCACTGCAATCATTGTGGTGATTGTGTGAGTGAGTGTCCCGCTGGCGCACTGAAGTTCGACGAAAGCAACAACGTTGTTTGGCTTAAAGAGGAGTGCACCCACTGCGACCATTGTATAGAGATATGTCAGCACCAATCTAATCCTAAAATTTCTGACTACTCTGTGGAGGCAATGCTCGATTTGATACGCAAACAGCGCTTTTTCATTAGCGGTGTTACTGTATCCGGTGGGGAATCTACCTTACAACTCCCTTTCATTATGGCGCTGTTTAAAGGGATCAAACACGATCCTGAATTGCAGCATCTCACTTGCTTCATCGATAGCAATGGTTCTTTATCCACCGTAGGTTGGGAAAGAGTCTTGCCGTACATGGATGGTGCGATGATTGACCTTAAATCGTGGCAAAGTGAAACGCACCACTGGTTAGTCGGGCGAGATAACCACCGAGTATTCCAAACCATTCAGTATTTAGCGCAAGTAGGCAAGTTGTACGAAGTGCGTTTGCTTCATATTCCGGGTAAAAGCGATTTAGATACGGAAGTTGCAACGGTGGGGCATTATCTGCAATCGTTGCCAGAATCGGTCAACATTCGTTTGAATGCCTTTCAGCATCATGGTGTCACGGGTGAAGCTCTGGAATGGGAAAAATGTTCCCAAGATGAAATGGAACGCTTCCACGCTCAATTAAGTCAATTTGTCAGCAGACCAATGACCATGCCATCGATCTACGTGTAGCGCAGTAAAGGTGAACCAGTTTAGAGTTTATTCACTCTCGGTTTGCGGCATCCACCGAGGGTTTCACAAGCCTTAAGCACTTGTTGTTGTAGCCATCTTAAAGCGGGATCGTTCAGGCTCGCTTTATTCCACACCAAACTATACGCCACTTGTCCGTACTCAAACGGCAAAGGTCTCTCTATCAATCCCTTCGCTTGCAGCGCCATTCGTGCCCAAAGTTTCGAGCAAGTAAACAGATAATCTGAGTGGTGGCACATTACCGCAGCCGATCCAAAATCGGCCACGTGCATGGCGACGCTGCGTTTGGCGTAACGTTGAGTCAAGTTCTGCTCAAAGTAAGGTTGGGACAAATCTTTATCGTGAATACCAATGTGTCTCGCACACAAGTAGTTCTCTACCGACAATTCTTCTTTCGCTAATGGGTTATTGCTGCCCATCAAACAGATCATTTCGTCTTCTAGAATCGTCTGCCAAACCAAGTCTTTGTTGTGCGTTGGTGGTTGGCTGATGTCGTGCGGTAAAATCATAAAGTCCACTTGCCCACGGATCAGAGAATCAAAACTCATTTGTTCTTTTGCATACACATTGAGTTGCGCGCGACTTCCCATCTGTTGTGACAAGTTTTGCAGCATAGGTGCGAAGATCTCGAAGGTACTTTCACGCATTGCCAAAGAAAAGCGACCTTCGTAATACGCCGGATTAAACGAGCCTTGGTAAAGCAAACCGTTCATGCTGGAAAGAATGCCATGAACAGAAGGGCCGATGTTCAACGCAAAGGGTGTCGGGACTAAACGAGTGCCATCGCGGTAGAAAAGGTCGTCTTTAAGAATGTCGCGCAATTGGCTGAGCGTTTTACTCACGCTGGAAGGGGTCACACAGAGCTGTTCCGCCGCTTGAGTCACGCTGTGTGTCGTGAGCAGCATGTGCAATACAGTAAGGTGTTTAAGGCTAATGCGTGAGAGTGTTATGTAATCCATTCGCAAGGCTAGGGTCTGTTTATCTTTCGTGGTTAAATTTTGTTCGAGATAAAAGCGTTTTAATCGCAGCGAGTCGATTGAAGCCTAGTGGCTCTAAGTAAAATTGACTCAACAAAGAATAAAACGCTTTTAGCCGAACCCTTTGGGCAGCGTTTGTAGGTGCTTTCTACTGCGTTATCGGCTTATCAGGTAGAATAGCTACATATCAAAGCCTCTGCCTTGTATAAAACACCTACAAACTGCTGCAAAAATCATCACGAAAGGTCAACAGACCCTAACTCGTGTGATTTGTCTCAGTATATCAAAATATTATTATGAAACATTTTTTTACGATTGTTGAAGCACGCAAAAAGAGGCGTTTCTGTTCGTGTTCGATGTAATAGTTTGGCTCAACTCGGCACTTGATGGAGTGAGTATGGCTTATATCCCTTAGAGGACGAAAGATGCTTTACACAAGCCTGACAAAATAAGGAGTTGCGTACAACTGGAGGAGGTGATTTACTCGCGTTTCCTAAGTAACAGAGGTTTTAAAAACTTAATGGACGACCCCTTTAGTCGACTGAACAATTCACTGTATGGCTTCCAATCACCGGAGGCGTACTCATGTTAGAACTTTTCATGCAACCAGAAGCGTGGGCTATCTTCGCTACTTTGTTTGCTCTTGAAGTAGTCTTAGGCGTTGATAACGTCGTATTCATCTCCGTTCTGTGTGAACGATTACCACAACACCAGCGTAAACTTGCCCGAAACCTAGGTATTGGCCTAGCGGTGATGGCGCGTATTGTTTTGGTGTTCTCGATCTCTTGGATCATGCAGCTTACTCAGCCGTTAATCAGCTTCAGCGACTATGCGTTTACTGGTCGTGATTTGATTATGATTGCGGGTGGTGCATTCCTACTGGCGAAAAGCTTGAAAGAGTTGTGGAGTTGGTTAACGCATACTGAGCACGGTCACTCGACTCATGTTCGTACTGGTCTGGCTGTGGTTCTGCTTCAGATTGTCGCGGTTGATGCTGTGTTCTCGATGGACTCGGTGATTACTGCGGTTGGTCTAACGAGCGAAGTACCAATCATGGTGGCAGCGATCATTTCGTCAGCGATTGTGATGGTGTTAACGGCGGATAAAATCAACAATCTAGTGACGCGTTACCCCGGCTTTAAGACCCTTGCTCTACTGTTCCTAGTTTTGCTAGGTGGTCTGTTGATGGCAGAAGGTTTTGCTATTCACATCAACAAAGGCTACGTGTATTTCGCGATGGCGTTTGGTTTAGTGTTGGAAATGTGTCATATCCAACTTAAGAAAAAACAACGCCCAGTGATTCAACGAATTCGTCCAATTCGACCTCGTTCAATTGCATTGCAAGTGCGATAATCGAACTCAAAACTGGCCGCTCTCCTGAGCGGCTTTTTTACGTCTGGACATAAGGAAAAGCAAGGGTTTGTCGTGTCGATTAAAAATGGAATTTGTTGTTGTAGCACGAATTTCTTATATAGACCGCCCTAACTCTTACAAGTGAACGAAATAGAATGAACAAACTGATCGATGCGTTATCGACGGACGGATACTACATCTGGGATGATTTCCTTTCTCAAGAAGAAGTGGCTGAGCTGCGTGACTGTATTCCAGACAATTGGAAGAAAGCACGTATTGGTCGTAACGACGATGTGACACGTGTTGAATCGATTCGTAGTGATAAGATTCAATGGTTGAAGCGTGACATGGGCTCGGCAGTAACCTCATTTTTAGACAAGATGGAAGCGATTCGCTTAGAAGCAAACCGTTACTTCTATCTCGGTTTGTTTGAGTACGAAGCGCATTTTGCGAAATATGAGAAAGGTGATTTTTACCAAAAACACCTCGACTGCTTTAAAGGCAATGAAAATCGCCGTCTAACCACCGTGTTCTACATGAATGAATCATGGAGCGAAGAAGATGCTGGCGAGTTGGTGGTTTATGATTTGAATGACAACGTGATTGCGACGATCCCACCACGTTCTGGTCGCTTGTTTGTATTCTTATCAGAGCAATTTCCTCACGAAGTGTTACCGACAAATGCAGAGCGTTTTAGCATTGCAGGTTGGTTCCGCATTAATGGTGTGAAAGACAACCAGCTTGATATCGCTCACTAAGCGGTTTCATTGATTTCAAGAAGACAAAGGGACACCCACTTGGTGTCCCTTTGTTGTTTGGTTTGTCTAGAACGCTCGGCGTTACATACCTACTGAGAGCTCATAACACGCTTGCCTGTTTGACCATAACACCTGATAAACGTCGGCACAGAGTTTTCCCGAATCTACTTGTTCACCCATGATGATTGCGATTTCTTGTAATGTCATACGGCCTCGATATGGGCGGTCTTGAGAAAGCGCTTGAAAGACATCGACAACGGCAATGATACGAGAAGGCACATCCAAAGCTTCCGCCGTTTTATGATAAGGGTAACCTGAACCATCTAACCGCTCATGATGGTTGGAAGCCCACTCGGCGATCTTGGCATTCGGGAACACTTTGTGCAGGGCTAGTTCAGTATCAATCGTATGGCGCTTGATGCGTGTGTATTCTTGCTTGTCTAGTGGGCCTTCTTTGTGAAGGATCTCATCAGGGGTTTTGAGTTTGCCAATGTCATGTACCAACCCTGCAATGTAGATCATTTCTTGGTCGTGTTCATCCAATCCCATTTTCTTCGCTAAGTAACGAGACAGTTCCGCCACTTTTTGTGAGTGTTGATAGGTGAAAGAACTTTTTGCGTCGACAATTCTTGCAAGGAAAAGTCCTAAACTGGTGAGATCTTCGATACTTAATTGCTTTTGCAGCCAATCGATGTTTTCGAACTGCATACCAATAGTTTCGATGTGTTCGGATTCCATGGCGAACCAAAACGCGTCTGTCATGATAAGTTTGACCATGGCACGGCACATTTCGGGATGAAACAAGGTACCGGCATTAACCAAGACACATTCCGCGATCAGCTCTTCATGTAAAGTGACAAGATCACTATGGCAGTTAGTGACGTAGTGGGCGCGCATAAAATCTAAACGGTCCGCGAGATAGAGTAATGCGGCGACGTTTTTTTCGAAAGGGGGAATATCAATCTGTTCCAACTCATCCCAGTGCGTGTGATGGTAAAGAATCGGAGTAGCGAATTGTGCCAGCAAGCGACACTGCTTAAGTGTGTGGTAACCACGAATGCAATGGGCTTTGGCGTCTTGAGGGACGAGCTGTTCGAGCAACATCATGTGCTCGCGGGTTTCTGAGACGCCACAGTCGTGAACCATTCCTGCGAAGTAACAGAACTCGGCTTGGTGATTATCCCAACCTAAAGCGAGAGCGCATTGGTATGCGATGTAAGCCACCCGATGGCTGTGGTGAGAATCGTCGACGCCTACGTAATCTAACGCACGCGCCACCCAGATAAGGGCTTGTTTTAGATCGACTTCAAATTCGTGATTACTCGACGAATCATAAGCCTGATTCTTTGTTAAAACCGACATGGTAAATACCGACGTTTTTGTTTTTCCTATGCCCATTTTTCTAGTTTTAAGGGACTGCAGCAGCGAACTGATAGCAAATATGACGAGCATAGGATGTGTTTATAGTTATGGCGGGAATAATACTGGTTGTCGCACGTAAATTTCATCACTAGGGGAAAAGTATCGTTCAGTTCTTTGAACTACGTATTGATTTAGAAAGAATTTTAGGTGTTCGATTGACTTCCTTTGAAAAGCCACCAATTAGTGATGTAAAGTATTCTCATTATCATTGTTGTGTGGAAGGTAAGTTATGAAAAGAGTGGTGGTTTGGGGTGCAAGTAGTGGTCTTGGTTTGGCAATTGCACAGTATTTTGCAGAGAAAGGTGCTGAAGTTGTCAGTGTGGCGAGAAATCCAGACAAAAGCCCAGAATTAAAGGCGATTTGTCAGTCAACGTTTGCATGTGATGCCACTGTTGCGGAAGAGGTTAACGCGGTGGTTGCACAGCTCAATCAAGATGACATTATCATCAGCACCATGGGTAGCTTCCGTGCTGATATCCCAGTGGACTATCTTGGGCATCGACATTTGGTTGACGCCGCGTGTCAGGCTTCTCTAAAGCGTTTTGTTCTAGTGACGTCACTTGGTTGTGGTGATAGCTGGAAATACCTTTCTGACCGTTCTAAAGCGGGTTTTGGTGGTGTTGTGCGTGAGAAGTCATTAGCGGAAGCATGGCTACAAACCAGCGACTTGGATTACACCATCATTCGTCCAGGCGGCTTGAAAGATGGTGAAGTGACGGGCAATGGTGTGTTGGTTGAACCTAAAGAAGTGCATGGTTTGGTATACCGCCAAGAAGTGGCTCGTTTACTTTTTGAGATGCTGGAAAAAGGTCAGGGTAGTGGTGAGATCTTCCACTGTGTCGATCCAGAGCTGACTTACTAGGTTGGCCTTTTAAGCGAATGATTTTGAGGGGCTGGGTTTAGGCGCTGTCCCTGCTTTCGTTTGAATAGAGCACGACTTGGTCGCGGCCTAGATCTTTTGCGGCATACAAAGCTTCGTCTGATTCATCTAACAGGCGGTTTGGGTCTATGATGTCGGCTTGCGTGCGCTCTGAAAGGCTAATACCAATGGAGATGGTTAGATACTTGATGATCGGCTCATCATGATGAATGATTTCCAGTTGTTTAACCCGTCCGCGCAGTTGGTTGCCTCGCGCTAACGCCTCTCTAGTATCGTGAACAGGGGCAAGCACAACAAATTCTTCGCCTCCTAAGCGCAAAGCATAGCCGTGAGTTTGCACGGCGAAAGATTCCAAGGTCTTCGCAACTTTTTGCAAGGCTTTATCACCCTGCAAGTGACCTCTATGATCATTAAACTCCTTAAAGTGATCGATATCGATAAAGAAACACGCGATGAACATTTTGTTCGATTGATAACACAATGAGCGAAATGATGCTTCAAGAGAACGGCGATTATACAGACCGGTTAAGGGGTCGTGCTTCACCATGTCATCGAGTTCTCTGTTTTTGCGGACAACTTTGTCGACAAGATGGCTAAAGGCGCGCGCTAAA
This sequence comes from Vibrio sp. ED002, assembly GCF_023277445.1. NCBI lineage: Bacteria > Pseudomonadati > Pseudomonadota > Gammaproteobacteria > Vibrionales > Vibrionaceae > Vibrio > Vibrio sp. ED002. The sequence goes on from NZ_CP080238.1 coordinate 294,058, forward strand.
TCTCCGATTTCATCTTTTCTTTTGGTATTAGGGACTTGAAACAAACTAATGGTTTCAAAATTTTGACGCATAAAAGTAGATAAGTTGTTGATTGGCGAAGAGATGTGATAAGAAAGCAGCAATAAAAGAGGATAAGAAATCGCCATTCCTAACACGATTTCGCGGATAGAATCGACAACAAATTCCTCTCGAATATCCCTTACGAGCTGTATGTCGTAAAGCAATTCAATGTTGCCTTGAATGTCCCCGTTTAATGGTAATGTGATATAGAGAATGTCTTTCTCAAAGCTTATGTGACTTTTTCCGATTACCCGACAAGGGTAGAGATCCAACGTGTGGTCTTCTTCCAACTCTTTACTTAAATAGTACTGCTCACGGGCGTCGTTGAGTCGGGCGAGCAGGTATTGCACTTTTACACTCGATTGTGAGCCTGTTTTTTTCACGGATGTCAGTCTGGCTATGCGTTGATCTAAGTCCTGCTCAAAAGTTGGGGGATAATCGGATCGCCAAATCTCTTGGGCATTTCGATTGTAAGTGACGGAGACTGGGGTTTTCGACACTGAGGAATAGCCGTTGACGTAGAGGTAACGCAAATCCGTATGCATTTCCAATTCATCTTTAAAGCTTGGCAACATTAAGTTTGCATAGTTGCCGCCATGAACCGCATCGCTGATGTGATGAATTAGCGCGCTCGCACTCTGCTCACGAGAGACGATCGTCGTTTTAATGATGGTGTCCATTGAGTTATGAAAGTTGTAGTAACCCAAAGCACCAATCATGAGAATGACGAGAACAAAATGCGAGAGGAAGATCTTTATTCTTATTGATGTTCCCACAATATGAATTACTCATTAAACACATCAATGATGGGCACCGCACAAGTACCATTGACGCAGATGTCTTTGTATCCGTTATGACAGCGATAGCAAGCTTCAATTCTCAGAGAGGGGTGACTATCGGATATGTCGTTTCCCTGCCGATCATAACTCCCGTAAAGCGCTTCACCAGCAAGATGCTCGGTGACAAAAATAATGTTTTCTTCTTCGTATATCGCAACTGCCGTTAAGCCATCGGTATATGGGCCGTGCTTTTTATAAGCTTCTACTTTGTGTTTTGGGACATATATGCTCAGGTTTGTGCCTCTTCCTTGATTCGTCCAGTTGTACATCTTCACTGTTTCTTGCACAAAAGTGGGTGTGTTTGGTGGCAACACTACATCTCTGGCCGGAATAACGCTCTGTTTTACAAGCACAAGTCTGTCGAGGTTTTCTGGAAAGCTCGCTAATGAACTCGCGAAAACTGAGCCAGAAAAGGCCATCAAAGCAAACAGCTTGTATCCCATGGCATGTCCTCAAGCGTTGGTACATAAGTAATAGAATAGTCGATAATCATTGGTTTGGTCGGGTTGGGCTGTGAGAGAAACAAATACAAGATTCTGTGAGCTCTCGATCTCGAAGTGATTGAAAAAACATCTAGAATGACTAAGTCATACGCTCAGCCAAAACACAAAAGGAATTTGTATGCTGAAACATTTTCTCTATCGCGGTTATACCAATGGACTCAAAGTGGCCGCTCACGTTCTTCCTTTGCCAAAGCCAACGCTATTTTCGGGTTCTGGCTCCGTTAATGAACTGTGTGAGGCGGTCAGCGATCTGGGCTTTCAGCGATTGTTGTTGGTGACAGATGAGGGGCTTGTCCTGATCGGAATGGCAGAGCAAGTTGCAGAGCGCGCTAGCTCTAAAGGATTAGAGGTTGTTGTATTCTCAGAGGTGAAGCCTGACCCAACTTATGACCATGTTGAACGTGGCTTAGATGTTTATCTGGAATCCGGATGCGATGCGATTTTAGCGCTGGGTGGTGGCTCGGCAATGGATTGTGCCAAGGTGATTGCCGCTAAAGTGACGAATAAGCGTCCCATCAAAAAACTCGCGGGGTTGTTTCGTGTCTGGAGAACACCAGCACCTTTATTTGTTATCCCAACCACATCGGGTACTGGATCTGAGGTGACCATTGCCGCTGTAGTTTCCGACCCCTTTACTCACCTTAAAACGCCGTTAATGGACCCTAAACTCGTGCCATTGATGGCGGCATTGGATGCAGATCTGTTGTTGGGCTTACCAGCAAAGATTACGGCGGATACGGGGATTGATGCATTGACGCACGCTGTTGAAGCGTATGTATCCCGCAATGCATCACAAGAAACAAAAGCCTACTCCGTTGCAGCCATTAAACTCATCTTTAAGTATTTGCCTAAAGTGGTAGAACAGGGGGAAGACGTAGAAGCAAGGCATAAAATGGCGATGGCATCTTATTATGCTGGGTTAGCGTTCACCAAAGCGAGCTTAGGTTACGTTCATGCCTTTGCCCATAACTTAGGAGCAAAATATGGATTGCCTCATGGAATGGCGAATGGTCTTGCTTTGTTACCGGTTCTTAAGTTTTCGCTGCCAGAGATAGAGCCACAACTGATTGCTTTGAGTGACGCCTTGTTAGGAAGTCGCGCCGATTCTGCCAGTGCACAAGATTTTCTCGATCGTATCGAACAGTTGTATAAAGCGATTGGCATCGAAAAACACACACCAGTGCTTAACAGTTCGGACACAGAAGAGTTAGTGGCGTTGATCTTGAAAGAAGCGCATTGGAACTACCCAGTACCCAAATTCATGAATGAGCAAGAATGTGCTCAGTTACTTTCTGAAATTCGCACTTAAGATATGATTGTAAATTAAAATGTACAGTAGTGGTTTTTTATCCTTACACTTTGCTTGATATTATTCTAAAGATCCTACAGAATCAGCTTCATTACGAACATGGTGTTAGGTTTATGGTGCCGTTGCCCGATCTGATGCTAATAAATCTTATTAAGCTGTAAAGATAAATATACAATGAGTCGATCTAAAGTGTTTGGTAGTACCCTGATTATTGCAGGGACTACAATTGGTGCCGGTATGCTGGCACTTCCTCTTGCCTCTGCGGGTATTGGTTTCACGACTTCCTTGCTGATCATGCTGGGTCTGTGGGCATTAATGGCGTTTACCGCGCTATTGATGTTGGAGCTTCATCAGTATGCCGATAGCAGTGCAACTCTTCATACTCTCGCGAAACAAATTCTTGGTCAGAAGGGCAAGTGGGTTGCAAGCTTTGCCATGCTTTTCTTGTTTTACTCATTGTGTGCTGCTTATATCGCTGGTGGTGGTGCTCAGTTTGGTGACAGACTCACCGAATGGTTTGGTCTAGATATTTCAGGTTCGACTTCAACCATCATTTTTACTCTTATTGTGACCATGGTTGTGACAGTAGGTACTGGCACTGTAGACAAAGTAAACCGCGTGCTGTTTGGTCTTAAAATGGTGACCATGATTGCAGTGTTGTCATTTCTTGCGCCAAATGTGACCGAATCTTACCTATTAAGCATGCCTGTAGAGCAAGGACTGATTGTTGCTGCCATCCCAGTTATTTTTACTTCGTTTGGCTTCCACGGCAGTATTCCGGCGATTGTGAACTACCTAGACGGCGACACATCATCGCTACGTAAAGCGATCATTGTGGGTTCGACCATTCCATTAGTGATTTACATTTTCTGGCAGATCGTCACTTTAGGCGTCGTAAGCCAAGAAACACTGGTTGAAAATGGTGGTTTGAGTGCACTGATTGGACAGCTTTCTCAAACGGTTCATCAGTCCAACCTTGGCAGTGTTGTTGGTGTATTTGCCGACTTAGCTCTTCTGACCTCTTTCTTGGGAGTGAGTTTAGGCCTGTTTGAATTCTTGGGTGACACCATCAAAGGCGATAGCGAAAAACCAAACCGTTTGGTGGCGGCTGTCATAACTTTTACGCCGCCGCTTGGCTTTGCACTGTTTTACCCACAAGGCTTTATTATGGCATTAGGTTACGCTGCAATTGCGTTGGCAATCCTTGCGATTTTCTTACCTCTGGTGATGGTGGTGAAAGTACGTCGATCTGAAGAGTTTACTGGTGAATACCGCGTTGCAGGAGGCCAAGGTGCGTTGGCGGTAACGGGGATTGTAGGAACAGGCATTGTTTTGGCACAAGTATTGATTACTCTGGGAGTGCTACCTGCGCTTGGTTAATAGAAACGGTGAATAAAACGAAAGCCAGTGTGTTACAGCGCACTGGTTTTTTTTGATCTGGATTAAATTACCGTAGAATATTCGGTGAAAATATTGGCGGAAAACTGTTTTTATTTCGTACACTTAGACTGTGGTATGTCGATAATTTAGGTGGAGAAAAGCCGCTCTAATCACATCAAATACGCTGACTTTAATGAGCCTTTTCTTCGGTATTTCTCTACTTGGGTGTGGAGGTGAAGTATGGCGCACCGGAGTTTTTACCCGTTTGCAAAGCCGCTTAATGAGCAAATGCAAACATTGAAAAATAGGATGCAGGTCCATTTGCCATGCATTGATAGGGTGTCGTTTGCCAAATATCACCCTAAGCAAGGTGTGCTAAAATCTTTTGCTGAAAGTGAGTTTGATACTTGGTGTCTAGCGCATCATGAAGCGCCATTGCGCAAGCTTCACAATCTTAGTCTCGCGGCTGATAACGCCGTCCCTCGTGTGGTTAACGATCTCTACGACATCAACCATTGCTCACGTGTTCAGACATTACTTAAACACGGTTATCACTCCTCTGTTGCTGTCCCTTGCTATGATCAGCAAACCTTTACTGGTTTTGTGTTCCTCAACTCCATCCAACCAAATGCCTTTAGTTTAGAAGCGCTGAATGGCCTCAAACCGTATTTCGAAATGGTACAGTTTGCTGTGGAGTCGGAGGACCATGTGGTTAATGCAATCGAAATACTTGCAGAACGGATGCACTGCTTGATGCCAGGCTATTCGCCCGAAGTGTTTTCTCATAGCAAGAGGATGGGACTTTACAGTCAAGTGATCGCCACTCACATTGCCGACCGTCACCAACTCAGTGATGAAGTGGTGGAGCAGATTGGGATGTTTGCGAGGTACCACTCTTTGAGTGAGACCGCTTTACCAGCCGACATTGTTTGCCGTCGCCATCATTTATCTCGCGAGCAAGAATCGCGACTACAAGAGCACATCGAACAATGCATAGAAGCCGCAGATAACATTGTTGCGAGAATTGGTAACCCAGTGCATCCAAGCATTACCTTGTTCCACCAAATCATGACATATCAACACGAGAACTTAAATGGGTCGGGTTATCCGTATGGATTGGAGGACATCGATATTCCTATTGCGGCCAAAATTGTCGCTGTCGCTAATGTGTTCGATGTGATGACTACCCACCATCCATATCGTCAGGCGTGGTCGATCCCATATGCGTTATTAGAGTTAGAAAAGCTTGTGTATCAGGGATTGTTATCAAGAGAATGCGTCAACGCTTTACGTGATCATCAAGATTACTTAAAGCAAATCATCCATAAATACCCAGAGCATTATGCAGGCATGGGATTAATGTGAAAGTAGAGGAGTAAACCGTGAAGGGAATCAAATGTTGACTAGGAGGTCATTATAAACAATACTGTATATGTATACAGTAACTCGTTTGGAGGTGAAGTATGTTGTGGGAAACCCTTGAAAGAGTAAACCGCTTACGCCAACAAGCACTTGCGAATGATGAATTCGTAGAGTCTGCAAAAGAACACGAAGAAGCTTTGCATGACCAAGAGCATTATTACCAACCTAAGAAGCGTTCAGCCAAAGACAGACAAGGTAAGAAGTCGCTGGCCGATATCTATAAAGAAGTAGAATTTGGCGCTGACGCTCGTCACTAATGTCATCAAACGGCTGCGGACCTCATCCACTTTTTCTCACCGCCGCAGCGTAATTCATCTTATGGGCAAGTGCCTATCACTTAGCCGCTTGCCCAATCGTCTCGAAACGTAAATTCCCTCTTTGTTTTGAATCCTGCTTCTTGAAGTCACTTGGTTATTTTCCTTATCGATAAGCAAGGAGCACACTCGATCTGAATTACCGAGCCCTACCATCTTTTAAATTTATAAAATAATCAACTAATGATAATAATAATGGTTTGCATTTGTATCTACCCTGTTATATAAAGCCAAGCTTATTAATCGTTTTGTTGAATAAAATAATGAAACGTAACGGATAGGTGAATGGGTTAATCACGTATTACCGATGCCGATAGTTAAATGGATTAGGTGAAGTAGGGATGTTAGAAGCCAAAGCTCTTCAGTTCAATATTAACGGAAAGTCTCTGTTGAAAGCATTTGATTTGACGTTTGAAACTGGAAAAACGTACGCGCTCGTTGGCCACAATGGTTCAGGAAAATCCACGCTTCTCAAGTTGTTAGCCCAGCAGCAGGCATACAGTGACGGTGATGTTTTGTTGCACGGCGACAATATTAATCATTTTTCCGCAAAAAAATTCGCACAACATATCGCATATCTACCCCAACACTTACCGATGACGGACAGTATTCTTAGCCGTGATTTGGTCAGTTTTGGTCGTTATCCATGGCATGGTTTGTTAGGGCGTTTAAGTGCAAAAGACAAAACCATAGTCGAAGAAGCGATGGAGATGACTGGAACGTTGAAATATGCTGATCGTTTAGTCGACACGCTTTCTGGTGGTGAGCGACAACGTGTGTGGCTGGCCATGCTACTTGCTCAAAAGACGGAATACTTGCTACTTGATGAGCCACTGTCGGCGCTCGATATTAGCCATCAGGTCGATATGCTTTCTTTGATCGCTAAGTTAAGTAGAGAGCTTGGATTAGGGGTCATCATTGTTCTGCATGACATCAATTTAGCCGCTCGCTTCTGTGACCACATCGTAGCCCTACATCAAGGTGATTTGATTGCACAAGGTGATGTTCAACAAGTGTTCACTGAGCCCAAGCTGAAAGAAATATATGGCATTGAAATGCGTATTTCAGATCACCCCGCTGGATATCCAGTAGCAATGCCAAGCTAAGCGGAGTCGACAATGAACTGCATACTTCGTTTTTCTTGGTTAAAGCACGTAGCCTCCCTTACGGCTCTCTTTTTAACCTTCCCAGTTGATGCAACCTCGCAACGAGTTATGTCTGTCGATTGGACCCAAACTGAAACCATGTTGGCACTTGGTGTTGTGCCTGTAGGGGTTGCGCAAGGGCAAGATTACGATGCTTGGGTAAAAGCGCCATTGTTGCCAGTGCAAACCAAAGATGTGGGTTTGAGGACGCAACCTAATATCGAACGTATTTATGAACTCAAGCCGGATCGTATTTTTATTGCGCCTTATTTCTCTGCTATGAAAGAGCGCCTTGCCGATATCGCGCCTGTGACTACCATCGATCTCTATGGTAAAGGCATTACGGATTGGTCGGTACTCACTCAATTTACCCGTACTTTTGGAAAGGAGTTGGGAAAAGAAGCGCAGGCGGAAACTCTAATAGCACAGTCTGAGGTGCAACTTTCCAAACTCAAGCAAACAATAGATGCAGATTCTGCTCCTTTATTGATGATTCAATTTATGGATACCAAGCACGTACGCGTTTTTGGTGAAAACAGTCTTTATTCTCAGGCGATTGCCAAGCTCGGTCTCTCTAATGCATGGAAAGAAGAAACCAACAGTTGGGGATTTAACATGGTTGGGATTGATAAATTGGCAGGAATCTCAGCACAGATCGTCATTGTAGAGCCACTTCCTCATGGAGGGGAGCAGCAACTCGCGAGTGATAAATTCTGGCAATACATTGTCGAGCAATCAGGCCACCCCGTTATGCGAGTCGCTCCCGTTTGGAGCTTTGGTTCGATGCCTTCTGCTGTTCGATTTGCGCACTTAGTGGCTGGAGAAAAAGAAAAGGAGCAACGTGAATGAAAACCGTTCCTTTGACGCTGGTGGTGTTACTTTCGGCACTTACTCTGTTTGTTGGTGTGGTTCATCTGCACAACACAGCGGCATTTCCGGTTGCGCTGAAAAGCCTTTGGCAACCAAATTTTCAATCGATAGATTCGGTTTTACTGCATTTTAGCTGGTGGCCGCGGGTTTTCACGACCATTATTTCGGGCGCAGGATTGGCGGTCGCTGGCGTATTGATGCAACAAGTCTTGCGTAATCCACTGGCTTCACCAACTACACTTGGTGTCGCAAGTGGTGCGAATTTTACCTTAATGTTGGCGACGTTATTCGCCCCTTGGTTGCTGGATTTTTCAGCCAACCTTGTTGCGTTGATTGGCGGTGTTACGTCTATGGCGCTGGTGATGTTGTTATCTTGGCGACGCGCTTTGTCTCCAACCGTTGTTGTGGTTTCCGGTCTGGTAATTAACTTGTATTTTGCTTCGCTAAGTACGGTCATTTTGATGATGAATACCGAGAAGCTTAATGGATTGATGATTTGGGGAGCAGGTTCTTTAGTTCAAAGTGGGTGGGATTACTTTCGCTATTTGGCCCCACGTGTCGCGATTGCCGGCCTGGTCGCATTTCTGTTTGCTAAGCCATTAACTTTATTGGAGTTATCGGAACAGGGAGCAAAAAGCTTAGGTGTATCTCTAGCAAAGCTAAGATTTGTATGCCTGGGTTTAGCGGTTTTGATTACCTCTTGGGTGGTGGCGACGGTTGGTATCATCGGTTTTATCGGTCTAGCTGCTCCGGCAATCACGCGTTTAATTGGTGTTCATCAGATCAAGCACAAGCTTTGGATATCGATGTTGATCGGCGCAATGTTATTGACATTGACCGATTTGGTTATTCAGCAGTTACCCGGTCTAATGGCTAGCTTTATTCCTACGGGAGCTGCAACGGCTGCGCTTGGTGCTCCGCTCCTACTTTGGTTACTGCCGCGGTTGTCGCAAAAGACACAAGGGCATACCCAAACAGTGCTTACTCGACACTCCGAACGAGTCAATAAGCTGAATAAACACGCCATCGCTTTTACCTTTCTGATTATTCTGGCGGGCGTGGTTCTTTTCAGTACGGTTTCTGTACAGAATCAAGGTTGGACGTCGCTTTTCTCGACTAAAGAATGGCTATTTTTAGAATGGCGAACGCCAAGACTCCTAGCCGCGGCGATTGCAGGTGCTATGTTGGCGATAGCAGGAACCATTATTCAACGCTTAAGTGGCAATCCAATGGCCAGCCCTGAAGTTATCGGTATCAGTTCTGGTACGGCAATGGGCTTAATTATAGCCATGTTTACTGGCGTTGGCGCGTCTGTGGTTACTTTGTCGATAGGCAGTTTGATCGGCGCTTTACTTACGATATTCGTAATCGTTTTACTGAATAGAAAATCTGGCTTCCAACCAGAGCGCATTTTGCTGACAGGTATTGCGATTACTGCGCTGATGAATGCGATACAAAGTTTTATTTTGGCTACCGGTGATCCACGTAGTTATCAGGCGTTAGCTTGGCTCTCTGGCTCTACTTATTACGTTTCTTTGGATACCTTACTGCCTTTGGCCGTGTCGGCGTTGACCTTCATCGGCTTGAGCTTTGTGTGTGTAAGATTGTTGGATATTTTGCCAATTGGCGCTTCTTCTTCAAAGGCATTAGGGCTAAATGTAGATCGCTCCCGTGCCATTCTGTTACTCCTTGTCGCTTGTCTGACTGTGAGTGCAACGTTGGTCGTCGGTCCTATCAGCTTCGTCGGTTTACTTGCGCCACATTTGGCACGTCTATTTGGATTTAATAAAGCATCTCAACATATGTTGTGCGCGGCTTTAATTGGCGCTGGCGTAATGCTGTTGGCAGATTGGCTAGGCAGGCAAGTACTTTACCCTCAAGAGGTACCCGCAGGTCTCATGGCCTCAATCATAGGGGGTCTATACCTAATGTGGGGTTTACGTCGTTTGTAAGAGTTTGAATCCACTAGGCAAGACGACGAACCCAAACAAAGACAACTGATAAGAATTCTATGACTGGGTGATCGCTCTCATCACCCACTAAGTAGTGCTCGCAAAACACATTCTGTGCTTTTGCATTTATGGAAAACAGTGGTTATGCCGGAACCAACCTCATCGTATTCGTGCGTTGATATTGCTTATAAAGGTTGGAAAGGTTGCCGACTAAAGGAGAAAATAATGAATCGGCAGTTTATGCTGACACCAGCGTCAATGGCTATTGCAATGGTGTTAGCTACCCCTCAAGTGCTTGCTCAAGAAGATGAAAACCTGGTTGTTATTGGCCTGCAAGAAGACAGTGCCGTTGGTCCCGACTTTAGCTATCTTGGCGCTAAGAGTCGCACTGCAACCAAAATGGATTTAGCGATCAATGAAACGCCTCGCGCGGTTTCTGTAGTGACTCGCGAACAAATGGATGATCGCGCATCCATCAGTGTTTCAGATGCGCTGCAATATACGCCAAGCATTCAAACCAACTACTTTGGTGAAGATAACAAGCAAGACTGGTTTATCATCCGAGGTTTCAAACAGGCAAACAGCGGCTTGTACCAAGATGGCACTCGTCTTTACTCATCAGGTTTTTACAGTTGGCAGATAGACCCATTTGCACTAGAGCGAGTAGAAGTGTTGCGCGGTGCTGCTTCTGTTCTTTATGGCCAAAACCCACCGGGTGGGGTGATCAACCTAGTAAGCAAACGCCCACAATTTGATGGTGATTCTGGACAGGTGTCTCTGGAATATGGCTCTGAAGATCGTAAGCAAATTTCGTTAGACGTGAACTCCGAAGTGAATGAAAAGCTCGCGGTCCGTGTTCAAGGTCTGGCGAGAAAAAATGGCACGCGTGTTGATGGCGTCGAGGCTGAGCGGTTCTTAATTGCTCCGTCACTTACGTACAAATTTACAGATATGTCGGAAATTACCTTGCTGACTAGCTACCAGAAAGATGACTCCGATCCTTATCTGCAATTCTTACCTGTTGAGGGGACATTAAAGCCAAACAAAAATGGAAAGATCAGTGATAGCCTTGCAATAGGAAACACGGATTGGGAAACATTCGAGCGTGAACAGCTTTCTTTAGGCTACGAGTTCTCACACAGGTTTAACGACACTACGTCTTTTGTGCAGTCGACGCGTTACAGCCAAATGGAGGTGAACCTGAGGCAGATGTACTCCTATGTGTATGCAGCAGACGTTCCAGGGCTAGGTCCATTGCTTGACCCGCTTAACGAGCGTAAGAGTATTTTACGTGCAGCGACCACAGAAGAGGGGTCATCAGACGCGTTTAATATTGATAACCGTCTGATACACAATATGAAATGGGGAAGTGTGGAACACAACCTCATGGTGGGAATTGATTACCAAATGGTGAGCATTGATGGCAAAGACTTTGCCAGTGATCCATTGGTTGCGGACGGTGACTCTATCTTAACAACGCCAATTGGTATGCTGCCTGACCCACGTTTTGATGTGTTTAACCCAAGTTATTCAGACAACGTTTGGTTACTTGACTCAACCACACTTCAACCGCTAACGGACGCAGATAAACAACGTACTAAGGTGGATAATGAACAGCTCGGTATCTATCTTCAAGATCACATGTTGATCAACGATAAATGGGCTGTGTTATTGGGGGCGCGTTATGACAATACGAGTAATGAAGTACATAACGTAACCACAGGCTCACGCACCAAAGTGGATAATGAAGAGTGGACGTTAAGCTTAGGTACTGCGTACATCACGGATTCTGGATTTACGCCTTACTTTAGTTACTCACAATACTTCGACCCAATCATTCAACAGGACAGTGCTGGTAAACCCGCTAAACCGGAAAGCGGTGATCAGTTTGAAGTTGGTGTGAAATACCAACCTCGTTCGTTTGATGGTTACTTTAACGTTGCTGCATATCAAGCAACTAAAGAGAACCTCGCTCGTATTTACCTCAACGAGCTGACTCAGATTGGTAAGGTAGAGAACAAAGGGCTCGAATTAGAAGTGGTTGCTAACGTGACGCCGTCACTAACTCTGCTTGGTAACATCGCTTATGTGGATTCGGAAATCAAAGAGGATGTAAATACATCTTGGGTTGGCAATACGCCGTCTCAAGTAGCAAACACGGTATCTTCTGCATGGGCACATTACCGTTTCCTTGAAGGAACTTTTGATGGTTTAGCTTTCGGGCTGGGTGCTCGATATACGGGTGAATCCTACGGTGACAACACTGAAACGTTGAAGGTCCTAGGCTATTTCTTGATGGACGCGACGGTAAGCTATCGTATTGGTGATTACAAACTTCAGGTGGCGGCGAAAAACCTAGCTGATAAAGAGTATGTCGCGACGTGTGACGGCTTCTGTTGGTATGGTGATCGCAGAAATGTGATTGCGAATCTTACCTACGATTGGTAAATCATCGAGAGCGAAACGAAAAGTCCCCCGAGCAGTCGGGGGATTTTTTTAGAAATCAGCTTTACGGACGTAGTGGGGGTTTTTGTATTTCTTCTCTGGTCCAAAACTAGAAACCACCAACTTGTTCCAAAGCGTTTTATCGAACTCTCCTTTAGGAATGGACGGGTATAGTGTTTCTTCTTCTTCCCTTGCAAAGTTCATGTACTGCTTTTTCTTTATTTGGTTGTATTTCTTCGCGATTTGGTTGTGTTTTCTCACCCATTCGAGCTTATATTCACGCAACACGTTTTCGCCTTTTTCGGCGTCCATACGTGATAAGAAAAGGCGTTTGTACGACACTTTTCTGTCGAGCATAGTCCGCATTACCGTCTGGATATACTTACCATGATGAGTGATGGTGATATCTTTCTCGTCAATAGGCGTGATAAACCAGCTCTTCGGTAAAAAGCTCGGCTTCTTAAATTGCTTATTACGTTCCACTAGCACCTGATGAAGAACTAAATCAGATGTGCCGCGAAAGGTCTTTTGCCACTTAGCGATTCGTATCTGTAACGAACCTGGTAAGCGATAGATGTTAGTAAACTTATCTTGGTCCATGGACTTCTGTCATGAAATTAATATGCAATGTGAAAATTCGCAAACACAAACCCACAAACGTCATAAACAGGTATTGTTTGAATAGGTTGAGTCGGTAGTTAGCGCGATTTTACAACGACCTTGCTGATAATAGCGAGGGGTTATGTCAATAATAGGTAAGAAATAAAGAAATTGTTTAGATTATGAATGAAAGTTTGCATCTAAGAAAAAGCCCGTTTCGATAAAACGGGCTTGACGTAAGTGCTCATGTGCGCTCTGAGCTGTTTAAACAGCTTCCTCGAACTGCTTATCGTCCTCTTCTTCAATTTGCTGAATATGGCGGTTTGCTTGTTGAAGTTGGTACATTTGCGCGTAACGACCATTTTGCTTCAATAGTGCTTTATGGGTTCCACTTTCTACCAAATCACCATGGTGTAAGACGATGATCTTATCGGCATCCAAAATGGTCGATAAACGGTGGGCAATCACCACAAGTGTCATGTCTTGGCGAAGTACTTCTAGACTCTTCTGAATCAACGCTTCGGTCCCCGAGTCGATGTTCGCAGTCGCTTCATCCAAAATAAGAATCTTTGGCTTCGCCACTAATACGCGCGCGAGTGCAAGCAATTGTTTTTGGCCTGCCGAAAGATTGGTTTCACCTTGGCCAAGTTGCGTATCCAAGCCATTCGGATAACGACGAATCTGCTCAGCTAATCCGACTTTTTCAAGAGCATCCCAAATCTGAGCGTCTTCCATTGGTCTACCCAGAGATATATTTTCTCGCACGCTTGCTGGGAGAATGTGCGGATCTTGTTGAACCATAGCCACATCTTTACGAAGGACATCTTTACCTAACGACTTTAATGGACGCCCATCAATGAGCAGTTCATCGATCTCTGCTGGGTAGAAACCCATTAGCAGGGACGCTAGGGTACTTTTGCCGCTTCCGGTATGACCGACAAGCGCAATAAAGTCTTGGTGGTTGGCCGTTAAAGAAATGTCCTTCAATACATCTTGTTTTCCGTCGTAACTGAAAGTCAGGTGGTTAAGCTCAATTGATCCAGTTCTTAATGGCTGATGGTCATCACCGTAAGTTTGCTCTTTCGCATCGATCAATTCGAACACACGTTCACTTGATACGAGCGCTTGCTGAAGCAATGCCAATTGTTGAGTCATCTCAATTAAAGGTTCGGTAACGCGAGCAAGATAACTGATGAACGCATAAAGCACACCCACACCAATCAGTTCGATACCGTTGAAACCAAAGATAGCCACCAAAGAGAGTAGGGCGAGGCCCGCTAACAAGTCCATTAACGGGCGCAATAAGTAGCCATTCAAACGAATCACCTTTTTAGAAGCAACCAAGTGCTGCTCGGTTAGGTCATTAAACTGTTTGTTAAAACGCGCTTCTTGTTGCATGAGCTGAACAACACTCATCCCTTGGATTGATTCGCTTAAATTCGCATTGATATCGGTGAGCAAATCGCGCATGTTGCGGTAGTTCTCGGTACTCAGCTGTTTGAATAGGTACATAAAGCCAACGACAATAGGCAGTAGTACCAACACAACCAGTGTTAACTTCCAACTCATGTAAGTCATTACGCCAAGCATGACTAAGATCATGACAACATTTTTCACCACCGTCGCGATAAGCAGTTCATAAAACTGCTGAAGCGATTCCGTATCGTTAGTGATGCGAGAAACCAGCTTCCCTGCAGGTGTGTAATCGAATGCCGATAGCGGTTGTTTGATGACACCAGAGAAAACTTGTTTACGAATGGTTTTTATCGTATCGGTTGCAACAATACTGAATTGTAGCGACTGAAAGTATTGGAAGGTCGCGGAGATGATTTGCAAAGCGATGTAACCAGCCGCGAGCGAAATCAAAATATCGCGCGAGTAGTCGCCTTTGGCAATATGTTCATCGATAAAGTATTGGATCAACCAAGGCCCACCGGCACTGGCTAACGCTGCAATAAACAGCAGAGAAAGCCCTTTAATCATTGGCTTTGGCTGAGACAATGGGTAAGACATTAACCGCTTAAATGTTGTTGATTGCTTCATGATTAGTCCTCCATTGCCTGTTCAAGTTTTTGGTACTGATACATTTCAGCGTACCAGCCTTGACGTTCAAGCAACGCTTTGTGCTGTCCGCGCTCTCCAATGTGACCGTGGTTTAGTACGATGATTTCTTCAGCCGCCTCTAGAGCCGTTAGACGGTGGGCAATGACAATCAGCGACTGGTCACGATAATAAGTTTCTAAGTTCTTAAGTATTTGATGTTCTGTCCGGCCATCTACGGCAGACAGTGCGTCATCCAACACGAGAACCTGAGCATTTAATAACATCGCACGAGCGATCGCGATACGTTGCTTTTGACCGCCAGAAAGGGTAATGCCTTTTTCGCCCACTTCGGTTTGGTAACCTTCAGGAAACTTTTCGATATCGTCATGGATGCACGCCAATTTTGCCGCGCGGTAGACTTCGTCTTTCGACGCATCTGGATTACCTAAAGCGATGTTGTCGAAGATCGATTTAGAGAATAGGAAAGGACTTTGGTTAACGACGGCAAAACGATTTCGCCACTCAGGTAATACGGCATCTTTAATGTTGATGTCACCGAACTGAATCGTGCCATTATCCATATCATGTTGGCGGAGCAAGAGAGTCAGCAGCGTTGATTTGCCACTACCAACCGGTCCCGCAATACCCAACATCTTTCCAGGTTCTAATGTGACGTATAAATCGGTTAGTGCGGCGGGTAAATTCTTAGACCAATAGAATTCATCAATTTTGATGTTCAATGGTAATGGCTGTTTACCTAACGATTTCTCACCACTGATGATTTCAGGTTGTTCATCGAAGATTTCTTGTAGACGATTCCAAGCGGCAGAGCCACGCTCAAGAATATTAAACAAAAATGCAAAGGCCAGCATTGGCCAAATCATTAAGCCGAGATACATGGTAAATGCAGTTAAATCACCCAAAGTGATGTCGCCTTTATCTACCAAGTAAGCGCCAGAAGCCACACTTAGGAAGAATGACATACCAATGGTAATCTGGATGGCAGGATCAAAACGAGCATCCACTCTTGCAACTGCAATGTTCTTTGCGCCTGTATCATCAACGACGTCTTCGAAGCGTTGTTGCTCTTGGTTTTCTAATCCAAAAGCACGCAACATGCGAACGCCATTGAGAGATTCTTGCGTCATATCTGACATTGAAGAGAAGGCTTCTTGGGCAATTTTAAAGCGTTTATGAAGAATACGAACAATGAAGAAGATAATTACCGCCAAGAATGGCATTGGTAACAACGCCATGACAGTGAGCTTCCAACTGACTTGAGTGACCATCACAATCAGTACTGCAATGCCAGTAATCAGTGAGTCAGCTGCCGTTAGTACACCTTCTCCAGCGGTCATCACGATATTACGCACGTCATTAGTGCCTCGGGCCATGAGGTCACCAGTTTTAAAACGCTCAAAGAAACGAGGAGGTTGAGTCGACAAGTGACGATACAGGCGATTACGCAAAATGGTCCCTAATTCCCAACTCGCGCCAAATAGCCATATACGCCAGAGTATTCGACAGGCATATATCGCAAAAAACAACACGATAAGGCCCAATAACCACATGACTAAGGTACGGGTTTCTAGCGTGTTATCGACGACACCGTCAACGATAATACCAACCGCTTTGGGAGGAATTAATTGCAGGGCGGAAATAACAGCAAATAATAGGATTGAACCTACATAATGTTTCCACTTTTGTCGAAAATACCAACGCAATTGCCAGAATATTCGCATTTCGCCTCCTGCTTAAATGATTGAATTTATTATGGAACCATTATTGAGCGAAATGATGAGTTTACAAGCATAATTTTTGAGCGAAATAAAAAACAATACAATGTGTCGATTTTGTCATGGTGCATTGATTTAGAGCTTTATCTATCTCTGTAAGGACCGGATGTAACAAAATATTGTGAAATTTATGTTAATGCTTGGTTTTGCGGGTTTCTGTCGTGTAAAAGAGGGAAGGCTTCAAAAGTAAGTCTCTTGAAGCCCATTTTAAGGCGTTTTAGCAGTCGTCAGTTTTAATTTCGTACTTTATTTGACCACCGGCTGTATGTGGGTAGTATACCTCAACATAGCAAAGGTGAAAGATGTCTACAGGCTTGTTAGCAAAACCGATGAGGAAATAGGGTTCATTTTCGTCTTCAACCCCATACCATCGATTGATCGTTAATTGCGGATCAAATCCTGCTAAATCATGAGCGGGAATCACATTCTTGATATAACCGTAATAACCAATCAAATCGTTCACACCATCATTGTCCAAGTCGATGTTTTTAAGATCACCTGAATCAACTTGCTCTTGAGATTGAATAACGGCTTTAGCGTACACCTGATTATTTGCTGTCATTAAAGCTTCACGTGCCCCATAAAGCACGGCGACTCTCGCATCCTTTTGAATGTCCAGAAACTTGGGAAATGCGACGACACTCAATACGCCAAGAATGACGATGCAAATCACTAATTCTATCAGTGTAAAACCTTTTGTATTACGCACAGCCAACCTCCAAATTTGCATTTTTATCGTCTGCTATTCTGGAGCAAAATTATGGCTGGGAGAGGATTGAAAAAGAATGAAGTTTTTGGATGAATAACATGGTTCTTGTTTATTAAACAAGTTGCTTAAAATTACAGAAGAAATTCATTCATTCTCACACAAAAAGTAAGTCTTCTCTCAACAAGAAGAGGTGAAACACACGTTGGAATAAGGTGTTGAAGATGATGTCCTCAATCGTGCACACCCTCTGATGAATTTGACATTTTTATCACTGATGTACCAGCGAAGTTTGTCATGGTAAATGAAATCGGCTTTTGGCGACGAGAGGTGGATTAGTTAGTGTCAGAAAGAACAAAATCGACAAACGTGCGATTTTTAAGGGAAAGCTGTTTTGAACGGTAAAGCAGGTGGATCGGTTTTGGCTTGGGAGCATGTTGATGGAGAATTTCAATCAATGCGCCAGATTGTATTTCTTGTTCAACTAAGATCTTTGGTTGCAGAAGAACACCAGAGCCTTTTAACGCGGCAAACTTAAGTACATCGCCATTATTAGACGTTAATCGGGTGTTGCTGTTTCCAAAGGTATTAGATGGCATATTCACTACTTGTTGGCTTTCCCCTTGATGATACTGAAAACCCAAACAATGATGCTGCGCTAAGTCATCAAGCGATTGGATAGGGGCATGTTGCTCAAGGTAAGAGGGTGAGGCGCAGTAAGTCATGTGGTATTCACCCAATTTTCTCGCGACTAACGACGAATCGACCAATTCACCGATTCGAATAATCACGTCAGCTTCGCTTCGATATGGGTCAATCAAGTTGTTATCCAACATCAGCTCAACGTTCAAATCGGGAAATTCAGCTAAGAAGTCAGCCACGATGGGGGCGATGACCTTTTTACCATAAGTGACAGGGCAGTTAACTTTTACTGTTCCGGTTGGACGGTTAATCAGCGTCTGGATTAGGTTCTCTGCGTTGGTGATGTCTTCAATAATACGGTGGCACTCTTGATAGTAGAGTCTGCCAGCTTCGGTTAAGGACTGTTTACGCGTGGTGCGATGAATTAGCTGTGTACCTAAGCTTTGCTCAAGAAAGCTCACGTGTTTGCCAACCATGGTCGGTGAAATATCAAAGTGGTGTGCAGCATTACGAAAGCTACCATGTTCGACCACGTAAGCGAAAACTTTCATGCTTGTTAATTTGTCCATTGCACACCCAGAGTTGATAAAGAAATAACTAAAGCAGAGTTTATCAATCAAATGAGGTTAATTACAGTGGGCGTATGATTAAGAATGGAGAAAGAGATCCATCATGAGCGAGACGATTTTTGTTACCGCCGAACTGAAAATGAATGCCGATAAGCCAAGACAACAAGTGGTTGAAGCCATTGAACAATTTTGCCTTGATATGCAAAGCGAAGCGGGGTGCTTGCAAGCGAATGCGACCTACGATTTTAAAGATCCACAACGTGTGATTCTTTGGGAGCGATATGAAAACCGCGCCGCGATTGAAGCGCATTTTGCTATGCCGCATACACAAGCGTTTATTGCGGCTGAAATGGCGGAGTTATTTCAAGCATTCGAAACCCAAGCTCAATAGGAGAGGCGAACATGAAATGGGGTATTTTAGGCACAAGCTTTATCTCAGGTGTCATGGCTGAGGCAATCCAAAGCGATGACAAGAGTGAACTGTACGCGGTTGCTGGGCGTTCGGAACAGAACTTAAAGGCATTCGCTGAGCAATATGGCATCGAGAACACGTTCAACGATTACGATGCATTGATTGCCGATGAGCAAGTCGACATTATTTACATCGCATTGCCAAATCACCTTCATCATGACTTTATCGTCAAAGCGGCAGAGCAAGGAAAAGCGATTCTGTGTGAAAAGTCACTTTCGGTAGATATGGAAAAAACCGAGCTGGCACTTCAAGCCGTAGAAGCGCACAAGGTGTTCTTTGCTGAAGGTTTGATGTATTTGCATCACCCGTTGATCAGTGAGTTGGTTTCGGTGCTTAAATCGGGAGAGGTTGGTGAACTTCGCTCCATCCATACGTCTTATATTGCATCGATTGCACAGTTTGTGAATCCAGACAGTAAAGGTGCTTTGTATAATTTAGGTTGTTACCCAATGTCATTGGTGCATTTGGTGGTGAAAACCATGTTGGGTGAACAAGCCTTTGGAAACCGCTCTATGACGGCGATTGGCCGACGAGGTAACGATGGGAACATCTGCGAGTCGAACTTGATGATGCAATTCGGTGAGCAACAAACGGCGAGCGTACACACTGCCGAAGATCACGGATTGAAACACCAATTCACCATTCTGGGTAGCAAAGGTTGTATTACGTTAGATTCAAACCCATGGCTACCAACGCAAGAAAATCAGTTTAGTGTGGAAATTTACGAGACGTCGAAGCGGGAAGTGTCTGTACTGGCAGCTGGGGACGCTTTCTTCTATCAAGTGCGCAATATTCGCCAAGCGGTTGAAGCCGGGCGTACATCGTTAGAGAACCCATGTGCAACATGGGAAGACTCTCACCGTATTATGCAGCTACTGACTGAGTGGGAATCACTGGCTTCAAAGTAAATGTGTACTTGAACCAATGAACATAAAACGGCGCACTAAATACAATATTTGGTGCGCCGCTTCTATTTTGTGTTCAGTCTGGATTAAACACGGTTATCGCCGGTGCTGAACGCAATGATTTGACTGATCTCAGACAGGCTTCTACCACTTTCTTGCTGCCATTGAACAAACGCTTTGTTGGTGGCATCGAGCGATTTCTTCGTATCTTTGCCACCTTCAATGATCTTGCAATTGCGCAGGTAAGCCTCGACGTCGCTAGACAAGATGAAGGTATCAACGCCCATTTGACGAAGTGTGTAAGGGCCGGTATTTCCACCTAGGCGATTACCGCGTTTCTTCAAATATGCCCATAGGTCGGTGATTTTCTCTTGTGGCCAATCGGCAACCATTTTACCAAACGAGCCGTATTCGATTTTTGCTTCATGGATCATTCGAGCGTTGGCAGGGATCGACATGACTTTAGTGAGGTGGCGAATGATGCGTTTGTCGGTTGCTTTGGTTTCCCATTGCTCGTCTGAAAGCATCAACAACGGCTCAATCTTAAATCCGAAGAACACTTCTTCGAAGTTCGGCCACTTGTTGCGAACCACGCTCCACGAAATCCCACTTTGGAATACCTTCATCGAAAAAGCGGCCAGCCAACGGTCGTCGGGAATCGCCGCCAATTCTTCTTTGCTTAGTGGATGAGATAAAAGCGCTTCAAGTTGATCTTCACCACCTTTACGCTCGGCAGCGCGCTGATAAATCGCGTCAAATTTTTCGATACTCATAAAAGAAGTTAGTCCTAGTTTATGTCGATATTTGCGAAACATACTACGCTTAAGTGGCTGAATCGTAAATTGATGGAGTGTCACAAATGAAGAAGGTCACATTAACGTTTGTCGGGGAAGGTTCGGATCGTATTGCGGAAAAATTCTATGCGTGGATGACGGACGGTGGGTTAGAAGACAGCATGATTGAGAATTTATCTGACCGTGAAATCTCAGTGGTCGGCATCAGTGATATGGATAATGAAACGCGTGATGTGGTGATCAATACGGAAATGAATTAGGGTCTGTTGACCTTTTGAGCTGATTTTTGCAGCAGTTTGTGGGTTCTTTATACAAGGCAGAGGCTTTGAAATGTAGTTGCCCTACCTGATAAGCCGATAACGCAGTAGAAAGGAGCCACAAACGCTGCCCGACGGGTTCGGCTAAAAGCGTTTTACTCTTTGTTGAGAGGATTTTGCTTAGAATAACTAGGCTACAAACCTCTCGCCGCGATTAAAACGCTTTTATCTCGAACAAAATTTAACCGCAAAAGATCAACAGACCCTTATGAGTCGTCTTTCGTCAGCAAGCAGAATCAGATAAAACAAAGCCCTTCACGAGAAGGGCTTTGTTGCGGTTATAAGCATGGGAGCCTAGTTATTTACCAGCGTCAGACCGCTTGGGAGTGCATCACCGAAGATACGCTTCGATTCGCTCTCAGATAGCTCTTTGACTTCTTCAACCAATGATACCCAAGATTCAGGTACCTTGCTTTGCTTCAACTTAGCCAGTACCTGTTCACGGTAGTCGTCTGAGATATCGAATAGGCGGTCGCCCGTCTTACGACAAATCATTACGGCTGCGAAAGCGATCATTGGCTCTTTCTGCCAGTTCTGCTCTAACAGCTTAGGCAACCATTGTTCCGCTTGTTCACGAGGAATGACGTTATGCTGGCTGCCATACAAAGGCGTACGCGATGCCAAGCGACCCATTGCCCACCAGTGTGCTTGTTCGAACTGGTTATGGTTGATGGCTTTGCTCAAGAACCACGTTGCCAATAGAACTTTGTCTTCGACTTCTAGGTGTTCAAGCGATGCCGCTAATCGAACCATGGATTCATAACCCATGTCTTGTGCCGTTTTGGCGGATTGTGGGTTTTTCATCGCGCCAGGGTGTAGGTATTTCGCGATGTCCGCCAAGATGGTCTCTTGTTGCTCTTGGCTTAAACCACCTGCAATACGACGCCAGAATACCCACCAGTCAGTCCAACCTTGATGGTTCTTAAACTGAATGTTTTGTTGGTAGAGACCCCAAACTTGCTCAATGCGCCATGAGTCGGTTGGATCGCCAAAGCCCGGACGCAACGCAAAGCCTGCCAAACGAAGCCAGTTTTTCTCGTGTTGTTCAGAGCGGCGACGACGCTTACGACCTTGTGCAAAGGTATCGAACAGTTGACGTAGGGTAGTGAAATCCCACTCGTCCCGTTTGCCCAGTTTCTTCTCAAGATCTTTGGCTAAGGTTTTGATCTCTTTGCTTTCCGCGCTTTTCTTATTACCGCTGTAAAGGCGAGCGATCAGCTCCTTACATTCGTTCAGTTTAGGGTGAAGCTTAACTTGTTCGCTGTCATCGGTTTGCTTGTTGCGAACTTCGAATTCCAGTTCCCAACGTTTGCTGTCGTCTTCTGCGCTGACACATTCCATCTTAAGTGTGCCGACTTCAGTCAACTGACACGCCAGTTGTACTTCTACGCGCTCTTTCTGGTTGGCTTGCAGTTCGGCGCCTTCACCCTCGAGAGTGGTGACATAAGGTGGAAGAGGAGCAAACAAGTCGGGGTCAACATCAACCATCACACCGTTTTGAATAGCGGTGTTATTGGTTAAGGTGTCGTGGGTAGAAGTTAGCAGGTTAAAGCGAACAGGTTCACCTAGGGTAAGCGAGAAGCGACGACCACTTAAGCGTATCTCGTGTCCTTCTTCTGTACCTTTTGCAAGCAAACAGAGCGCTTTGCCCATCTTGTTCTTCTCTTGAAGATGCAAGAAATAAGAACGCGCTGCGCCACCACCAATTTTAAGTTGTGCGCCACGACGTGCTTTACCAAATGCAACGGCACCTAGCGCAACAGACCAATCTGGATGTGGGTTGTCTAGTACCGTAACGGGTGCGCCGCGCCAATCGGAAAGGAGGGTAGTGACACGCTCGGTCACAAGTTCACTGTTGAACACACCACCGTTGAGTAGTAAACCGACTGGAATGGCATTTTGTTTGTCGTCTTCAATGCCAAGAGCGGCACGAGCAACTTGTTGGTGCTGAGTTAAGAACTCGGCAACGTGCTTGCTTACCGCTGGGTCAGCAACGTATGGAAGACCAAACTCGACAACCGCGCTGCGGCGTTTATCTGGTACTTCGTTGAAATCAGAAAGCGGGAAGAAGCCATCCAAAGCGATTTGGTGCACTTCTTGTTTGCTCAACCCAATACTCTTTGTTCCGCCAAGAAGTTTTGAGCCGCTGCCTAGCATGGTGATTTTTACTTCTTCAGGTGCACTCGCTGAAAGTAGGTTTTCTTTCGCCTTGCGAGTTTGCTGAATCAGCTTAGTCAGGCTTGCTGCAGTGAGCTTCTTACTTTGTTCCCCTTTATCTTGAGAAAGGCGGCTTTCCGCAAGGTGCGCTAATGCTAAGTCGAGGTTATCACCACCAAGCATCAAGTGCTCGCCAACACCAATACGATCAAGGGCTAGCTCATCTTGAGAAGAGAAACTGGCTTCAATCAAGCTCAAGTCGGTAGTACCACCGCCCACATCACACACCAGAATCAGCGGTAACTCTTTGAGCTCATCAGCTGCGGTTTGCTGGTGGCGTGCGTACCAGTCGTAACATACGGCTTGTGGTTCTTCGAGCAGGACGATTTTTTTCAAACCTGCCAACTCAGCGGCTTCAAGCGTGAGCTTACGAGCGGTTTCATCGAACGACGCTGGAACGGTCACAACCACATCTTGGTCTTCTAGCTTATTGCTAGGGTGACGGTAGTTCCATGCTTGACGAATGTGGTTGAGGTAGCTTGCGCTGGCAATAACGGGTGAGACTTTATCTACGTCTTGCGCGCCCGCCCAAGGAAGAATGTCTGAACTACGATCCACTGCTTGGTGCGATAGCCAGCTTTTAGCACTGGATACCTGACGTCCTTCCACCTTCGCGCCTAATTCACGAGCCCATTCACCCACGATCACATTACTAATGTCGCCAGAGACAGGTTCGTTTTCCCAAGGGAGTGTTAGGTCGGAAGGGGAGATTTGACCAACCGCAGGGTGATAGCGGAAAGAGGGCAGCAATGGTTTACGAACCACTTCACCCGGACCAATCAATTGGTCGATGTCGAATAGGGATACTTTGGATTGTTCAAGGTTGTCGGTGATTTCACAATACGCCACCACAGTGTTTGTGGTGCCAAGGTCAATACCAACAAGAAAACGAGGAGATGCCATACAAACCTTCGTGTATTTAAAAACGGCACCCGATTGGATGCCGTTTGATTTCTATTTATTCTTCTTCGTTTGAGTTGCTTTTTGCGTCTTCGCGCACATCGAACTCAACATGCCATTTCTGACCGTTATCAGCGGCAATGGCTTCTAAGTAAAGCGTACCAAGCTCTGTGACGCGAGAGGCTAGGGTTACCGGAACCACTTCACCTTCACGACGACCTTCAGATACAGGCAGCGTTACTTGGATTTCTGGAAGCTCTTCAAGCTCTTCTGGTGCCCAGTAGTCTAGGTGAGTACCTGCTAGGTCATCACGACGAACGGTTGAGCCGAAGAATTGGAAGTTAACCGGCTGACCGATGATCAAACCAAACTCTTGGCTTGGTACGTCAACGCTTGAACCTTCTTCCATACCAAATGGTGCAACACAAAGTGCTTCCATTGGAGGCGCCATGCCCGGAATCGCTGGCATCGCACTTTCGATACCCACGTAGTACGCCGAAGCAATACCACCACGGATACGAACGCCTTGACCACGACGTACAGAGCCGTAGTAAGCCGCACCGCTAGCAACCGCAAGGTCTAGATCTACACCTGTTAGGCGTTTTGCCATTTCAGCATCTGCTTCAATTAGCCATTCGTTGATCGTGTCTTCTAGACGAGTTGCTAGAAGTTTCGATTTCAGAACACCACCGTTGAATAGGATTGCGGTTGGCTTGATGAAGTCAGCCGATTGCGCTACATCCGCACCTGGCATACCAGGCATGTTCGCGAATGGGTTGAAATCTTGAGCTGCTGCTTCTGCGCCATTTCCTGAAGTAGAAAGAGCATTGGCTTGTTTAGACAAGAACGCAGCAATGTGACGAGTAATGCCTGCATCTTGTGCGTAAGGCAGACCCATTTGCGTTAGTGCACCACGGTTACGTTGAACAGGGTGGTCCGTAATCGCAACTTGAGGGAAGAAGCCGTCAACCAGTGTTTGTTGTACTTCTTCTTGAGTCAGTTCTGTTTTCAGCGTTGCGCCAAGCAGTTTGGAACCACGGCTTGGTACTACAATTGGCACTGACTGAAGCTCGCTGTCGTTCAATAACGCTTCTTTAGCATCACGACAAGCGTGCGTCATTGCCTGAACTTGCCATGGCTGTAGCTCTTTGCCTTCTTGCGCTAGCTTCATCTTCAAGCGGTACGCAAGCGCAAGGTCCATGTTGTCACCGCCAAGTAGGATGTGTTCACCTACCGCGATACGGTTCAAAGTTAGGTTACCGTCTTCCTCGGTTACTTCCACCAAAGAAAGGTCGGTTGTACCACCACCGATATCGACCACAAGCACGATGTCGCCAACTTCAACTTCGTCGCGCCATTTGTCGTTGCTGTTATCGATCCAGTTGTAAAGCGCAGCTTGTGGCTCTTCTAACAGTGTTAGGTGCACAAAACCAACATTGCGTGCTGCTTCTGCAGTTAGATCGCGGGCAGCAGGGTCAAAAGAAGCTGGTACCGTGATAGTCACGTCTTGATCGGCAAGGTTGTGATTTGGATTCGTGTGATTCCAAGCGTCTTTTAGGTGCTCTAGGTAAAGCTCTGTCGCGCGAAGAGGGGATACTTTTTCCACTTCTTCTGGGCTACCTGCTGGCAGGAAAGCATCACGACGGTTCACACCTGCGTGGCAAAGCCAAGATTTCGCACTTGCAACAAGGCGAATTGGCGTTTTCGAGCCTAGGTTACGTGCAACTGCACCAACCAGAGCTTTTGGCTCACTCGACCACGGAAGAACGCGTGATTGCGGGTTCATTTCGTGCTCGTGTGGTTGGTAAAGGAAAGAGCCTAATTGGCTACGAGTCTCTACCGTGCCCGGCGCAGTAAGTTGCGGGATAGGCATCACTTCAACGCGAGCGTCTTCGTTGTGTGTATCAACAAAAGACATGACACAGTGTGTTGTACCTAAGTCGATACCAACACTGAATTTAGGCGTCTGTTGAGTTTCAACAGACGCTTCTTGAGAATGGTTTTCTTGGTTCATGTGTTCCATTACAGCTCAACCTCAGCTGGAGCGATCACAGATGCATCGTAGTTCTCAGCCAGTTTAGGCAACGTCATTGATGTTGCTTTCCAACCTTTGTGAACTAGCGTGCCGTTGAATGGCGCGCTGCCTGTTACGTTGCCAGTTAGGCGGATTTCTTGTGGGTTGAAGCCTTCTTCAACAGTAATGCGAGTTTCTTCGTCTTCGTTACGAACGTGTGCTAGCGTCACGTAGTCGCTTAATACTTTTTGACCACCAGTGTGGATTACGCGAGCGGCTGCGCCAACTTCCTCATCAGAGAATGACGTTAGGTCTTCTTTTAGGAAGTCAATTAGACGAGCTTCTTGCTGCATGATAGAAAGCAGCTGCATTGCAGAGTCTGTAGATGCAGTAGCAAGCTTAGATTCAACTTCTACAACACGCTCGACGACTTTCTCTACCTCCACGACTTTCTCTACTTCTACGATCTTCTCGACTGGCTTCTCAACCTCGACGATTTTCTCGACTGGTTTTTCTACCACTTTCTCGATCACTTTAGATTTGCGAGATACCGCGATTAGAAGAAGTAAAACACTCGAAGCCGCAAGGCCTGCGTGCAACATATCGAACGTTTGAGGAATTAGGTTCAAATCAATGTTCATGACATTTTTCTCTTTCTATTGATTTACTGGTGCTCAGTATTGGCTCATGTGTGTTTACTAAAAGGATCGGCTTTGCGACCTGCACCAAGTTTAGACATTAAAATGATGGTGGATGGTAGCATATTCAAGGCTTAAGACTGTAATAATTCGTGAATATACCGCATGATTAGCATGAAAAATCAACGATTAGATAGGGATGCAAACGTTGTTGCTTGATGTTTATCCACATGTGGCGCAGTATTTCCATCATTATCGAAGCTTTGCACGTAATTAACGTGGAACACTAAATGACATACAGCACGGCTCAACAGAGCATTCTCAAACGGTATTCTGCTTCTATTGTCGCTTTCATTGCGGTGCTTATCGTGACAGCGGCTATGGTTGGTGTTGCTTATAAAATCCAGCAGCGCTATACGATGACCATCTTCGATACCTTGGCGGATCGCCAAGCTGAATCTTTAAAATCTGCAGTAGAAAATGACCTTGAGTTTATCGGGGCAGGAGCGAATTTTTTTCACTCTGTCGATGACTCATACTGGTCACAATTTCCCTTGTATGCCAAACAAGTCGTTAATGGTTCCAAAAGCCTAGTTGGTCTGCAATGGATGGAGCGTGTTGACCCACAAGATCTCGATCTCTTCTTGGAAAAAACGCGTAAAACGTTCCCTGATTTTCATATCTTTACCGTGCCAAAAGATGGGCCTAAAACCAATGGCTATATCTTAAAAGATGACGCTCCGGCGTTTATTGCAACCGACATTTACCCAAGAACGCCGCAGAACCTTTCTCTGCTTGGCTTCTATTCTTCGCGTTTGCGTTTTGAACTGATTCTAGATGACATTCTTACTCAGGGTAGAGCCAACATTTCCGATAAAGTGCGCTTGCTTCAAGATGGATACGATCAATCCCTCGATAAAACTGGATTGTTGGTCTATCACCCAGTGTTTAGCTACGACAACCACGAGCTTCTGGGCGTTGTCGTCGGTGTTGTTCGCAGCACTGTCTACTTCGACGAGTTGATCACCAAGACAGCGACAGAGCTCGATATGTCGATTAAGGTGGAAGATTTAGGCTTTGATGCATACGACGACCCATTGCTGTTTCAGAGCGATAATTGGAGTGACCTGAAAGGGAAAACTATTAGCCGCAAGATTCAACTACCCAATAGAGAATGGAAGGTAGAATTCAAGCTAACGGAATCCGTTTCTGCTTGGGAGCGCTCCGTGCTTTACGGGACGGGGATTGCGGGCTTGGTTATTGCACTTTTGATCAGTTATATAGTGAATCTACAGTCACGGGAAAAAGAGCGTTTAGCGGTCATGCTGGATAATAAAACGGTAGAACTAAAACGCATGGCAGAGTTAGACCCGTTGACTCAGTTACTCAATCGCCGCGTATTTAACGACAACTTACTGCATTATATTAATACTGGCGTTGCCTTTAGTTTGGTTGGCTTTGATATCGACCACTTTAAACGCATCAATGATAAGCACGGTCACTTAGCTGGTGATGAAGCTTTGCTCCATGTTACTCGATTGGTCAATGCGAATTTGCTTGAAGGCGATCGCTTCTACCGAGCTGGCGGTGATGAATTCTGCATACTCTCTCGTTTAACCAATAAAGAAGAGTTGGCTGCTCATTTAGAGAAACTGCGTGGTATTGTCGCCAGCTCTCCTTTTGAATACGGGGCAACTCCTATTATCTGTTCTTTGAGCATTGGTGCAGCAGTGCATAAAGATGAAGATCCTGAGAGTTTGTTCCACAAAATGGACGTGCAGCTCTACCAAAGTAAGGAAAATGGCCGAAACTCAGTATCGATCGGTGATTAATTCAGCGAGCAAATTCGAGTTTTGAGATTGGTTACGGTAGAATCTCACGCTTTCAAATTTACGTTAGGAATCAAGACAAACTATGAACCATAACCGTATCGTCTGCTTCGATTTAGAAATGTGCTGCTGGAGTGAAAACGGCGTAGGTCGCACGGGTGAAATCATTGAAGTTGGTTTGGCTGAAATAGATTTGTCGAAAGGTGAAATCGTTAAGCGCGCTCAATACTACGTAAAGCCTGAACATGATGAAGTCTCATTGTTTTGCGCAGAATTAACTGGTATCACACCACGTAAAATTGAAAAGCAGGGCAGACCATTAGAGGAAGTGCTGAAGTCGATGCTGAAGAACTTTGGCGGTCGTAATAAGATCTATGCCTCTTGGGGACGTGATGACCTCATCTTGCTTGAAGAGTGCCAACAAAAAGGCATTGATGCCCCGTTTAGTGAGTTCATTAATCTAGCGACCTTGTATCGCATACAAAACCGCTTGAAAGAAAAACGCATTGGTCACAAAGCCGCACAAGAGGCCAAAGGCATCGAATGGGAAGGTCGCCAGCATTCCGGTTATGTGGATGCATACAACTTGGCGAAACTTGCACTGACCATGCTATAAGCTTCTGTTTTCATAAATCTTTCATCGGATTTCAGTCTTCTCGTCATAAGCCGGCTTTACTTTGGTTGTTAGTAAATAACAACAATGTTGGCTAGCCTCTTGCGGAGATGACGATGTTTGATTCGGCTTAATCCAGACTAGAGACACAAAAAACGCGCTCATGTAGCGCGTTTTTTATTGGTTCTTACTGTTTATGGAGACTGTGCTTCACTGAGACTGCAATTTCGCTCGAATAAAATCGCTGTGGTCTACATAGAGCAGCTCCGCTGTTTTTCGAATGACGGCATCTTCCAATGGGTCAATTTCACCGTCAGCGTACGCTACCTCCCACATACTCTTGATCAGTTCATAGCGGGTTTCTTGTGAAAGCTCACGCAGTTGAGAAGTAAAGTCATAAAGGGAAGTCGACTCACTCGATCGGTTCTGAGCCTGATTCAGTAGGGTGCCGGTCTCTTCTTCTGTTAGAGAAAGCAATTTCATGATCAAAGAGCGTTTGGTCGCTTGCTCCCTTTCATCGATTTGATGGTCCGCACCAGCTACTTCACAAAGCAAACATGCTATCGCCATATTGGGTGACAGTGTGTTGGATTGGCTAAGGTCCGAGCCTTCTATAAGTTGTTTAAATAATGAAGTAAGCGAATTAAACATGTTGAGCACCAAGCTGTTATCTATTTATTTAAGATGGTAATGGTTTGAGCAAATCTCAAGGTCTTGATTGAATTTGATCAAGATCTCATACGATTGAGATGACATTTTTGCTCAATACAGTATTTGACCGCCAAAAAGCAGATTTATTCCTCAACCTTTGTCGGCGGGAAATCGATTGAATCGCCTTCACTCGTTAAGATGCTGATATTATTTGGCTTTCCGTCTTCATCCAACCTCAGCTCGCCAATCGCACTTTGGTTCACGAGTCGATAAAAATTGTGGTTGCTTGGGGCGCGTTTAAAAATCTTCAAACGCTTACGTTTGGTAAACAAGTTCAATGGCGAGCGAGGACTATAAAGCAGGCGATCCATTGCATCACATGCGCTCAGTAGTTGCGCAGGAAATTGGTTCTTAATCCCACTACAAGTGATCTGATAGATGTTTGGACTATTACGGCGAAAACGCAACTTGATGTCATAGGCGAAGGAGTAGTGTACATCGCCAGAGAGAATCACGAAGTTAGTTGGGGTTTTGGTGTGAGTGAAAATACTGATCAAGGTATTCGCACTGCCCGGATGCGCCATCCAGTTTTCTGCGTCAATCAGTAATGGCTGACCCAAGCCCGTCATGATGCGTTGCAGCGTTTCAATAAACTTCACACCAAACATGGGCGCGGCAGAGACAATGATCACTTTGTCTTGGTGCATCAACTCTTGGTGGAATTCAATCAAGGCTTCCCAATCCATCAAGCCTGATGGTTTGTTCATACGAGACTCTGAACGCCAACGACGAGTACGTGTATCCAGTACCACCACTTTTGGTGAGGTGTGAATCGTGTAGTGCCAATCTTCAAAACGATAGAGGTACTTTATGAACTCGTCTTGAGACTCTGAAGTCAGCTCTTCAAAGTAACGGCGCGCATGCTCCACAAACGAGGCGTTGAATTTTTCTGGCGCGTTTCCCCAACCTTGGCATAACCAGTAAGCAATCAGGCTGTTACCGATGATGCGATGTGAGAAGAGGTTCTCATTGGCTGCTTTTTCCCATCCAACCGTTAGGTTCCAATCGTCGGTCACGTCATGATCATCAAAGATCATGTAAGTAGGAACGTGAGCAAGCAAACGTTGGACTTTATTCAAGCCTTCAACAAAAGCATCGATGTGGACTTTCTCATCACGCCAATGCTGCTGCCATTTCGGCTCTAACGCTTTTCCGCCCGTTGTAAATTCTCTTTCCAATAAACGTTCACGATTGACTAGCGTCCATGGTACTGGAGACCAAACGAGCAGGTACATCGCAAACAGTTCGGCAAAACTGATGAGATGGTTTTCGCATTCACGTGAACTGAAAATAGGGATACCACGATGGGGGAAGAACTTGCTCAGTAAGCTTCCGTCGTCCACGTAGTGAGGCAGAATGTTATCTCGGCCATAAAAGCAATCTGGGCTTTGATACAGCTCTTGCGTGTTTTTAATCGGCGCTTGTTCGAACTCTTCGTCAGGTAAGCCCAATAACTCGACCAACTGTTCGATGGCGTCCAGCATTGGACCCGCCACATGATCGGCATAGATTTGATCGCCGCTCATGATCAGCATATCTGGGCGGTCTTCTATCTGCTGGCTAGCGACTTTTACGTCTGCTTGGACGAGTGTGTCCTTACTAAAATGATGTGGGTTACGACAAGAACCGTGCAATACATAATCAGCTTTCTCGCTGATCAAGAATTCTACACCTTGCTCTGTTTGCTTATCTTCGCCATAGATAAGATGGGGCATCAACTCGGTTAACAAACCGGATTGAGTATGGAGCTGATAACGCAGTGCACGGTGGGTAGGAAATTCGCCTTGCAGCGTCAGCATGCAAACCCAAGCACGTTTACCGACTTGTAATAGATGCTCTTTTGAAACAGGCTGAGAATAGTATTGTTCACCCGTGCCAGCATCGCTGATTTCAACCAAGCCTTCGAGAGGTTGCGTGGTCACCAACCAAATATTCACTTCCTTCGCGGTGACCTTTCTTAAAATCGGGCCGGCAACAATCAGGGGAAGAGAGGAAAGTTCATTGGTGTTGAGCGATGTTGGCAAAGTGGTTCCTTAGTATTTTGAATCAGTGTTCTGAATCTTCTTCGAGTATTTCGATAACTTGTGAGCTGCTAAGTTCATGTCCCATCAGAAACAAACCTAACATGGCGTCGGCTTTTGACGCACTGTCGCTATCTTCATCAAGGATTTGTTGTAGGCGAGTACGAATCAAGTCAATTTCATGCTCAACAAAACCACGGCCTTCTTCTTCGCCTTGGCCATCTTCTGGTGCATTATCGAAATGCATAAACAGCATATCACCATCAAGCGTGGTGCTCTCTAAACGCTCTGGTAGCCATTCTTCACCCATTACGATATCGGGATCGCTACCATCAGGCAAATTGTTGATAAGGGAGATGAGTTCAGATGCTTTCACGATAAACTGCGGATTTGGTCATTGGTTTTCTATTGTATCGACCAAACCGGAAAAAACTAAGCCCTTTCATCATCGAAACGTTTTAATTGCTTGCATTGTCATCATTTTGTTGTTGTGAGTAGACCGCCAAATATCGATAACTTTCACTTTAAATAAATTAGGAGATATAACTAATCAATCTTCAAAGGTGAAATCACGAATTCAATTATTGGTCCGATGAGTCGATTGATTTCATCAACAAATCTCAGCACTCTACGTCATTAATCGATAATGAGAATAATTATCGATAATTAATTTAACTGACGTATAAATAGAGTTCTGAAATGAAACGAATAATGACCTTACTTTGCTTAGCGCCTGTATTTGGTGTGAGTGCTGCTGATAACAAGATTGAATCTTTCATGAATGCTTTTCATGAGAATCCTTCAAAAGTAATGAACGAGTTACCTCAGAAAGAAGGCGACTCGTCTCCCATCATTGTTGAAGAATCGGAATCCATTCGAGCATCCGTGCGTGATGTCATTATGGAGAGAGCGACATCAGAATCTCATCACTCATTTTCTGCAAATCTTAATAATGACAACCCCGCACGTTTGGTGGATTTAGGCAATGGCCTGATTCGAAATCTCGATGAGTTACACCGTCAGACACCAAACTTCAAACGACTTGATGTACAACCTTGGTCCGACACCTACTGGCCTCTGTATTCTGGCGCTGCTGCTTGGCGTTATGGCGACAGGGAACTCAGTGCGAGCAATTGGCAAGAGTATTTTGACTTTTCGCACATTCAAAAACCGGTAGTCTCGGTTCAAGGACAGGATCGAGAGGATTTATCTCCGGCAGAAAAATACGATTTGCTGGTGGGGGATACTCAATTTACGCTATCAAAACGTTCGTGGGATTCTGGCAAAGGGTACTACGAATCGAATGGCAGTGTAGAACGCTGGATGGGACTGTGCCATGGCTGGGCTGCGGCTGCGTATATGCTTCCTAGGCCGACGCAATCCGTCACTGTGCCAGATGCCAATGGGGAGCCTTTAAAGTTTTACCCTTCTGATATCAAAGCACTTGGAACTTTATTGTGGGCAGAAGCGCCGTTTGAAACTCGTTTTATTGGTGGGCGATGTAACATAAAGAACCCAGCAAAAGATGAAAATGGGCGAGTGATTGAACCGGTTTGTAATGACACCAACCCAGCCAGTTGGCACTTAGCGGTGTTAAACCAGTTGGGGTTATCTGGCCGTAGCTTGATCATGGATGCTACTTACGATTATCAAGTTTGGAACCAGCCTGTTTTAGGCTACAACTTGCAATATTTTAATCCACAAACGTACCGCTCGGCCTCTGACCCTGCAGATGTCATGATCAGCTTGGAATCTTACGACAAAGATCGTTTCTCTGCATATCGCTCACGTCGCGCAGCTTCCATTGTTGGTGTTCAAATGCAAGTCGAATACATGGTTGAAACGAATCCTACGCATCGCTCGACTGACATGCCCCGTTATGATGGCGTATCACGAGTGACGTATTACTACGACCTTGAAATCGATGCAAATGGACAAGTAATTGGAGGGGAGTGGTATCAAAATCGTCACCCAGATTTTCTTTGGACGCCAACACCAGCAGCGATGGCGAAATCCTATTATGACGGAAATGGCGAATGGGATATGTCTTTACCGATTCCGCAGAGTTGGCAGTACCAAGCACCACGTGCTTCTCGCTACACACAACCAATGACGGCAGTCGTCGAAGC
The DNA here is from genome assembly GCF_023277445.1 of Vibrio sp. ED002. NCBI lineage: Bacteria > Pseudomonadati > Pseudomonadota > Gammaproteobacteria > Vibrionales > Vibrionaceae > Vibrio > Vibrio sp. ED002. The sequence goes on from NZ_CP080238.1 coordinate 328,213, forward strand.
TTTGTTTACCGCTTCGTCAGGTAAGCAGGATGACCAAGATGGATGGAAAAAAATAAAAACCAACACGGAGAGTGGCTCGCAGTGTCTTGATGTGGAGTACCGCGCATCGAGTGAGGGCTCAAGAGTATTTGGTTGGCGTTGTCATAATGGGGATAACCAAGAGTGGAAGTTAACTTCTGTAGGGAAGCTCATGAGTCGAAGCAACTCAGAATTGTGCCTCGATCAGCAAGGTATCGAGATTACTCTTGAGGAGTGTGGGGATGTTCCTACCCAACAATGGCGATGGGAAAACGGGCAGATAAAGAACCGCCTTGATAATTCGTTGAAGTGGAATGACCGCACTTGGCTAGTTGAAGCCGATGTACAAGGCAGTGAGTGGTACTTGGAATAGTTGAGATAAATACAGAGCCCGCTATCGTAGCAGGCTCTCTTTATCATTGCTTAATAGTCGTTACAGCTGCCTTCAAATGTCCAGAACCAGTAGTTCTGATAAGGGTCTGCTCCCCAGTTATCTTGTGTCGCAACAAAGCGGTTGCCCCAATACTTCACTGAAGAACCGGCAGGGTAGTAATTGTAAGGTGACCACTCTTGCAGAGATGCGCACTGGTCTTGTGGTTCTGGGTTTGGCTGTGGCGTTCCGTATGCCTCACTGACGGCAAGGTAGGCGTCAGAAGCGCTCTGCGTATTTGTTACAGTGACATAAATGTCTGAACCTTGAATACCACCAAAACCACACGCTTCTTCATTACCCATATTGGTCGATGAGCAGTCGTAATCTGAAGGTGTTGCTGGGCGATCAATCGCTACATAAAGTTCCACATTACCAAAGCCATTGTAAGTTTGTACCCAAACATCATCGCTAGAGGCTCGACGCAGAACGAACTGTTGCTCGTCTGCCGTGTTTCTTTGGATCGCGACAGGCATGTTGAGCGAAAGCTCGGTCATGCCAGTATCCGGTCCAGGGTTTGGATTAGGTTGACCGCTTTCACAGTTCATCACCTGAACACCCACTTGAGAGAACGCAGACGTGACAGCGGAGCTTTCATATCCCAGCTTTTGCGCTGCCTTACATACGCCTTCTGCACCTTGCTGGAAGGTTGAGTTTGGCGTCCAGTACAACTGGTTCGCCGTTGCGTAAGCCATGAATGCTGTTTTGATGCTCCAGCCTGAGCTTGTCGCTAGGTGGTAAAAGGCTTTGTTGAAAATGCCTGAGCTGTGGTGCACATCGATGCCATTGTAGTATTGGTTTATATGGTCGATCGAGGAACCGTCATGGCTTGGGTTGATGAAGTAACGCATAGCGGGTGAGTACTTCATCACGTGTTCACCCATCTTCCAGTTGAAGCTACCATGCACGTATTGGCTAAGTGCAGCAGCAGCGACGTCAGAAAATGATTCGTTCATTCCGCCAGACATGCCGCGATATTCCAACCCTGAGTTTTGCTCGGTGAAACCGTGGCTGACTTCATGTGCGATAACATCCCAAGTCGCAAGAGGGTACATAGAGCTGTTGCCATCACCAAAGGTCATCTGACGACCATCCCAAAACGCGTTGCCATAGTTTGAGCCGTAGTGAACGCGCATGGTGAGTTTTTGTTGAATAGGACGTGCGCCAAGCCACTCACGGTACATGTCAAATACACGTTGGCCGAAGTAGTGTGCGTCGTTCATTGGCGCGTACGCTCCATTGATTTCTCGGTAGTTATTCACGTTGCAGTTGAAGCGATGAACTTGACCACCCCATTGTTGGTTGTTCATGTTGATCGTTTCGACATTATCACTGTTCATCTGACAGTATTGGTCAACTTGGAATCCACCAAACTTTGTATTTGGGCCAAAGTAATAACGGCCACTTTTTTGGTTGCCGCCTGGGCCTTCTGCTTCAAGAAATGCAAGACCTTCCCATTGGTCCATGAACTCTCCTGATTTTGCATCGACCAGCGTGATAGGACGAGAGGGACGTAGATTGACAATTTTCACCGCATCGACTTTGTAGATAAGGTGCGCGGTATTTTGTTCGTCTAGCCAAACCATTAGTTCCGCACGAGCATCATTCTCTGGAAACTCGTTAGATGCAAAACCTTGCTGAGTGCCCGTTGCGATTTCAATCGCTTGGTTTGCGCTGATCATTGGCAGCGTCGAGTCTAAGTCGTTGTCGATTCCAACCACCACATTACCGTCAATCGATTGAGCAAAGCCTTTTGCGGAAAGATCTGCGACGACAGAGTGACCATATACAGGTACGCCGTAATGCAATTGTTGCTTACGAACTAACGTTTGTTGACCTATTTCTACTCGGTTGATGTTCTGATAACTCAGTTCGGTACTTGCTGGCATATAGGATGATTCACCAGCAATATTGAGTGCTTCAGAGAGGTCAGTTTGAGAGTGTTCCACAATTTGTGCTGCCTGCGAGGCAAACGCGAAAGGGACAAGCGATAATAAAGTGACGTTTCGCATAATTAACCTTTGATTATGATTGTGTATTTTCTTATGTGTATGTATTCATAGCAAAAATGCGATTGCAGATTAAAGATAAAATCCAGAAACGCGTAAGTGCAATTGGTTGAATATTTGAGGTTAATTCAAAACAAATTTATAAATCGCCTAAAATATGGGCGGTTATAACGAGGTTAAGTAGTCCTGTAGGAATTTTTAACCGATAGACGAATAAAGTCAGATATACTCTTTGTGATTGAATACTGTCTCTAATTACAGCGACATAGGAGAGTTATGAAACACCTACTAGGAACATCGCTAGCCTGCTCAGGCTTATTGCTAAACGGAGCCGCATTTGCTGAGTCGAAGCATGCTGAACAAGAGTGGGGCATTGCTGCGATGTACCGGACTGCTGCGATTCCTTTTTATACTGCTGACGATGACTCGACGGTAAGCACGTTTGTGCCAATGATGTTCTTTGAGAATGAGCACCTTTACATTGATGGCCTTGAAGGTGGTGTGTTCTTATATGATGAGGACGACTCAGATTGGCGTGCAAGTGCGATCATGCGCTTGCGCTTTGTTGACATACCTAAATCGGTTCAAAACGCTTTTGAGGGCGATCGTGTCGACTTCGGTGGCCAAATTCGTTACAACTTTGACGAGAACTGGCGCGCCGAATTCGAAGTGATGACGGATGACGAATTCCAATTTCATTCCAACTACCGTATCGCGGCTAACTATGAGTTAGGCGACTGGGAGTTGGAACCTTCTTTTACCATTCGTTATAAAGATGCCGATTTCAACAGTACTTATTACTCGTTTGATGAAGTAACGGGCGAGAAAATTGGTGCAGGTATTGATGCGAACTTAGGCATTAAAGCCCGATACCACGTCATTTCTAATTTGTACCTACTCGGCGAAACGAGCATTACTCGTCTCGACAGTGAAGCGTACAACAGCCAAATTGTTGAAGACCGCTATCAGGGTGAAGTATTCGTTGGCTTTGGTTTTTTCAATGACAAAGGGAAGGCTCGTAAATCAGAGTTGAGCAACCGTCCGTATCTGCGTGTTGCACACGGCTGGGCAACGCCTTCCAATATTGGCGATATTTTCAAATTTAATGCCGAGAAGGACGAGTACAACAACCAGCTCACCTCATTATTCTACGGACACCCATTGACGGATGAAATCTTCGGTTTCCCAATTGATATCTATCTAACACCAGGTTTGGTTCATCATTGGTCATCTGAAGTTCAATCGTCCAGTACTGAGTATGTAATGGCGATTAAGGCTTACTACACCTTTGATTGGCCGACCAAATGGCGTTTCGGTGTCGCAGAGGGTATGTCTTACATCGATAACATCACCTACATCGAAGGTACTGAGATGGAAGAGAAAGGTTACACCGCAAGTAATTTGCTGAACTATCTCGACTTCTCATTTGATGTGAATGTAGGTGATCTGTTTAACCAGAAAGATTGGGAAAACATGTGGGTAGGTTACTCATTACATCACCGTAGTGCTATCTTCGAGAGTGCTTCTCAGTTTGGCCGCATCAAAGGCGGCAGTAACTATAATACGATCTACTTACAGTACGATTTTTAAGCTCAGCTGAAAACAAATACGAATAAGCCTCATCTTGACATGAGGCTTATTTATTTTCTTTTAATTGGTAATTATTATTATTTTTATTCTTCTGTATTCTTATTTGTTATCCATTCAATTTAAAAACCATTCTGATATTTAATTGAATTGACACACCTCTGACCTATTAATATTTCATTCATATAAAACGTTGAAATGAAATATAAGATTGCATTTTGTATTTTTTAATAATTGACTGTGGTCAAGATTATCACCCCTTAAATCTACAAGGATATTAATAGTGGCGGGTGGCCATGCCTTAGTTGCTCAAGGCTTGTGCTATCTAGCTTAATTGATGGTTTTGTAGAAATGTTGCTTTGATTTGCCTTGTGTATTAATTAAAGCGAAATTAGATATTTTCAATGAATGCCTATTTTGAAAATACAATCTCTATGTCTTTTATTTCTAACGAGTGTTCTTTCCCCACTTAAAGCCATTAATTAAGCGCCACGACCAAATTCAAAAACGTAATTTAGGAAAAAACCATGAGTCAAAATGGTAAGTTTAATATTACTCGGCGTGATGCTTTAAAGGGTGGTTCTGCACTTGGTGCTCTAGCGCTAGCAGGAAACGCGCTTTCTCTCCCGTTTGCAACTAAAGCGGTTGCCAAAGAAACACCAGCAAAACCAAACGAAAAAATTGTCTGGTCGGCATGTACCGTAAACTGTGGTTCTCGTTGTCCGCTTCGTATGCACGTGGTCGACGGTGAAATCAAATGGGTAGAAACCGATAACACGGGTGATGATGTTTACAACCACAATCACCAAGTTCGTGCTTGTTTGCGTGGTCGCTCTATGCGTCGCCGTGTTTACTCGCCAGACCGTTTGAAATACCCACTTCTTCGCGTTGGTAAGCGTGGTGAAGGTAAGTTCAAACGCATCACTTGGGATGAAGCCTTTGACCTCATTGGTGATAACCTAAAACGCATCATTAAAGACCACGGTAATGATGCGGTGTACCTAAACTACGGTACAGGTACGCTTGGTGGTACAGTAACTAAGAGTTGGGATCCAAGCGCGACATTGGTTGCTCGTATGATGAACCTTTGTGGTGGTTACCTAAATCACTACGGTGACTACTCTGCAGCAAACATCGAATGTATGTCGGAGTACTTCTACGGTTCGTTCGTTGATAACAACTCGATTGACGATGTTCAAAATGCAGACCTATGTCTGATGTTTGGTAACAACCCAGCGGAAACCCGTATGTCGGGTGGTGGTCAGGTTCACAACTATGTGGATGCGAAAAACATCAGTCACACTCGCACGATTTGTATCGACCCTCGTTACACTGACACTGCTGCAGGCCGTGAAGACCAATGGATTCCTATCAAGCACGGTACAGATGCAGCTTTAATTGCAGCCATCGCCCATGTATTGATTACGGAAGATAAAGTCGATCAAGACTTCCTTGACCGTTACTGTGTGGGTTACGACCGTAAAACGCTTCCTGCATCAGCGCCAGAAAACGGCAGCTACAAAGATTATATTATGGGCACTGGCCCAGATGGCATCGAGAAAACCCCAGAGTGGGCACAGCCAATCACCGGTATTCCTGCTGATGTGATTTTGAAACTTGCACGCGAAGTTGGCGATGCTAAACGCATTTACATTACCCAAGGTTGGGGCTTACAACGCTCAGCAAATGGTGAGCAAGCGTGTAAAGCGGTAATGATGTTGTCATTGCTACGTGGTCAAGTTGGCTTGCAAGGTGGTGGTACTGGTGCTCGTGAAGGTAACCACTCATACCCATTCCAACGCTTCCCGAAAGTGCCAAACCCGATCAGCGCTTCTATCCCAATGTTCCTTTGGACAGACGCGATTTACCGCGGTACGGAAATGACAGATCTGACCGACGGCATTAAAGGCGTTCAGAAGCTACAAAACAACATCAAGTTTATCTGGAACTACGCAGGTAACTGTCTGATTAACCAACACTCAGACATCAACCGCACACACGAAATTCTTCAAGATGAAAAAGCGTGTGAAATGATTGTGGTGATCGACAACCACATGACGTCTTCGGCGAAGTATGCCGATATCGTATTGCCAGACTGCACAACGTCAGAGCAATCGGATTTCTGTATGGATGGTGCAGCTGCATCAATGCCTTACTTCATCTTTGCAAGCCAAGCGATTAAACCTCGTTTCGAATGCAAACCTATCTACGACATTATGTCTGGTGTGGCGAAGCGCATGGGCGTGTTTGATGAGTTTACTGAAGGTCGCACTCAAGAAGAGTGGCTGCAATGGATGTACGCTCAGACCGTTAAACAAAACAACGATCCAAACTTGCCGTCTTACGATGAGATGAGAAAGCAGGGCATCTATAAGAAGCAATTCGACCGTCCACACGTGGCATACGAAGACTTCCGTCGTGACCCAGAAGCGAACCCACTACCATCGCCATCGGGCAAGATTGAAATCTACTCGGAGACGTTAGCGAAGATCAACGAAGAATGGGAATTGGACGAAGATGAATCAATCAAGCCATTACCAGAATACGTTTCGACGTTTAATGGCTGGGATTCTCCTGATCGTAAAGAGTACCCACTTCAGTTAACGGGTTTCCACTACAAAGCTCGTGCGCACTCTACGTACGGTAACGTCGACATCCTAAAAGCAGCGGCACCACAGGAACTTTGGATCAACCCGATTGATGCAGCGTCACGCAACATCGACAACGGTGACTTGGTTAGCGTGCGCAGTAAGTTCGGTGAAATGAACGTTCGCGTAAAAGTAACCCCACGCATCATGCCACACATCGTTGGCTTAGGTGAGGGCGCATGGTACTCACCAAATGGTAAAGGTGTTGACCAAGCGGGTTCAATCAACGTGCTGACGACACAACGTCCAAGCCCGTTGGCAAAATCAAACCCGAGCCATACCAACCTCGTTGAAGTGACGCTAATTAAGAAAATGGGGGCTAAATAATGAGCACAGCGAAGCAGTATGGCTTTTACATTGATTCAAGCAAATGTACTGGCTGCAAGACATGTCAGCTCTCTTGTAAAGATAACAAAGATCTGGGTATCGACCGCAACTTCCGTCGTGTTTACGAATACGTAGGCGGCAACTGGACAGAAGAAAACGGCGCGTTCCGTCAAAACGTGTTCGCGTACTACCTATCGATCTCTTGTAACCACTGTACTAACCCTGCGTGTACCAAGGTTTGTCCATCAGGTGCAATGCACAAGCGTGAAGAAGATGGCTTTGTTGTTGTCGATGAAAGCGTGTGTATCGGCTGTAAATCTTGTCACATGGCCTGCCCATACGGCGCACCTCAATACAGCGAAGAAAAAGGTCACATGACTAAGTGTGATGGTTGTTACGAACGTGTCGCAGAAGGCTTAATGCCAGTGTGTGTTGATAGCTGTCCATTGCGTGCGATTGAGTTTGGTCCAATTGATGAGCTACGCGCGAAATATGGTTCAAACGCGGATGTGGCACCACTGCCAGATTCTCGCATTACGAGCCCGAACTTGATCGTGAAGCTAAATCCAAATGGTCGTCCAACCAATGACCGCACTGGTTTCCTACAGAATCCAAGAGAGGTGAAATAATGTTATACGAAGCACCATTAGTTGCCTTTACGGTTCTTGCTCAAACAGCGGTTGGCGCGCACCTAACGGTTAATGCATTCGAGAAATTCGGTAAGCCACCACGCGTGACAGAGCCTCGTATGAACATCGCTCGTTTCGCAATTTTGGTTGTAATGGGATTGGGTTTCTTGTTTTCAACCACTCACTTGGGTAGCCCTCTTCGTGCCTTCAACGCATTAAACCGTGTTGGTAGTGCGGCGCTATCTAACGAGATCTTAACGGGTGCAAGCTTTCTGTCTCTAGCCGGTTTGTACTGGTTGCTAACGATTCTAAAAATCGGCAGCGAAGGCGTGCGTAAAATTGTGAACTGGTTGTCTATCGCGGTTAGCGTGATTTTCATGTTCGCGATGGCAAATGTTTACCAAATAGAAACGGTACCAGCATGGTACTCACCAATGACCACGGTTGCGTTTTGGTTCACGGTCGTGACTTCGGGTCTGATGTTCGGTTACACGCTTATCAACGTATTGGACGTGACGGCTGAGAAAACCAATCGTCGCCTAATGTGGGCTGGTGCAAGCCTGATTGCGCTGAACCTAGCGTTCTCAGTAATGCAGACGATTTATTTCGCAGGTATCTCAACGGCGATTCACAGTGGCTTGGATCAAATCACAATGCTATCTGGCTATGTTGCTGGTCATGTGTTGTTGCTTGTGGTTGCTGCTGCTCTTTGGGTATTCGCTGAGTTGTTTACCGCAGAAGGTCGTCAGAAGAACTTGCTAGTTATCGTGGCATTCGTTGCCTTGTTCGTTGCAGAGATTCTAGGTCGCAATGTGTTCTACGGCATGCACTTTACATCTGGTTTGTACTAATAACCGTTATTTGTGCTGATAACCATTATTTGTACTGATAACAATTAGCAGAGTGGGGCGAGTGTTCGTCCCATCTCTTTTCCGTTTTACTTAATCGAAGAATAAAAACACCAGTCATCAAAGGTACTTCATGCAAATTTCTCAACTTGAACCACAAGATACCAGCATCGTTCTTAAGCTGTGTGGTGCACTGTTTTACTACCAGCCAAAAGATTACCCGGCGGCAAATCTCGATACGTTGCTGAGCAATACTGATACACCAATTGAAGCGCTTAATGACATGCTGCGCAGCTTTCAAAACGAGAGCGAAGAGGCACTGCAAATGGAGCACGATCGCATGTTTGCTGGTATTGGCGAGATGCCAGCGCCACCTTGGGGTTCGGCTTATCTAGATAAAGAAGCGGTGTTGTTTGGTGAATCAACCATTGAATATCGTTACTTCTTGCAGCGTTGTGGCTTTGCTTTGGAATCTGACCAACGTGAGCCAGAAGACCAGATCGGCTTGATGCTGATGGTGCTAGGTATGTTGATTGAAACTGATCAACAAAAACTGGCGGCTGAAATGTTGCGCGAGCACTTGATGACGTGGTTTGGCTTTTTCAACAAGCGCTTCAAAAAAGCGGTGACTCTTGCGCCTTACTCAAAACTGTCGAATCTTACTGAAGAATTACTTCAATCCCTGAGTGAGCAATACCAAGTCGTTGTGCCTGCAAAGAGAGATTACTCGGATGCGCCAGTCTGAATCGGTTGATCTAAGCAAGCGACGTCTGTTTTCGTTTCGTCGCGCACCAGTGGAACAAGCTCAAGAGCCTCGTGTTAAAGCGAGACCGCCTTATGCGGTGGAAGAGTCGATGTTCACTCGGCTTTGTGATGGATGCGGAAAGTGCGCTTCTGCATGTCCGAGCCAAATCATAGAAATGGTTGATGGCGTTGCCGCGTTAGACATCAGCTACTCGGCATGTGATTTATGCGGCGCGTGTAAGTCGGCGTGCCCTACATTGGCGCTTTCAAACCAAACAGAGTCTACAGGCTTGATAGCAACTATCTCGAACAGCTGCGAAAACTTATACGGTTATTGCGGCAGTTGCGAGGACAGTTGCCCATATGATGCTTTGCAATGGCAAGATGATGTCAAACCTAAAATTGACGCTAACAAATGCAAAGGTTGCGGACAATGCGCACAAAGCTGCTACAACAGCATCATTAGCTTTGACTTAAAACGATAAAAAAGGGATTGGCGCGAACCAATCCCTTTTTTGTATTCAATTCTATTCAATCTTACGCCAAGGTTGCCAATTGGCTTTGCGCGTCTGAAATGCCTTTCGCTGCTGCGTCATCACCCATGTTTAGCGCTTCTGCGTAAACAAACTCCACATCCGTGATACCAACAAAGCCCAATACTGTGCGTAGGTATGGTGTCATGCTGTCGGTTGGTGAGTCTTTATGAAGACCGCCACGTGTGGTGACTACGATTGCTTTCTTACCTTCAATCAGACCTTGAACGCCATTTTCTGTGTATTTGAATGTCACGTCTGCACGAGCAATCAAATCAATCCAGTTTTTTAGCTGAGTTGGAATCGTAAAGTTGTACATTGGTGCTGCGATAACCAAAGTATTTGCTGCTTTGATTTCTTCAATTAAGGTATCAGATAGGTCAACCACCGCTTGTTGCTCTTGTGAAAGATCTTCTGTTGCACGAAGTGCTGTCGCAACGGAAAAGTCTAAAACTGGCAGTGGATTTGCAGCTAAGTCACGAACAGTTAGCTTATCTTGGTCTACATTTTTGATGAAGTCTTCAACCAGTTTGTTTGATTGAGAGTAATCGCCAAGGATGCTTGATTTAAGAGCTAGTACACGAGACATATGAGTTTCCTTTAATAAGTGCTTTCGGCTATGTGATGCATTATAGGCAATGCTCAGCGACTCAAAACCCGATGGATTTGCTTAAGTTGTTCGAAAAAATTGAATGATTGCTTGAAGCTGCTTTCCGTTATCTTGTTCTAGCCCTTATGTGCTACAATCCGCGCAGTTTTATGTAATGAAAAGAATAGGAAACGCTTTGACTTCGTCACAGCCCCCAAAAAAGAATCCCGCTGAAGAGCAAGCGGCACCGTCAAATGGTGCGCAAAATGCCAAAGCGAAGCAGGCTAATGCATCTCAAGCACAAGCTTCTCAGAATGCTGCGCCTCAGGCTCAAGTAAATAACGCGGCGTCACTGCGCAAGGCACTTAACCAGTGCATGATGCGTGACCGCTTCCGCTTGAGTAAACGAATCTCTGGTGCAAGCAAAATCAAAAAAGACGCAGCACGTAACGCTGTGTTTGATGAAATCGCATTAGACATCGCCAAATCCATGATGGTTGTGGAGCAACGTAGTAGCTACAAACCAACGATTGAATACCCTGAGATTCTGCCAGTCAGCCAAAAACGCGACGACATTGCGAAAGCGATCGAAGAAAACCAAGTGGTTATCGTTGCGGGTGAGACCGGTTCAGGTAAAACCACTCAGCTACCAAAAATCTGTGCTGAGCTTGGTCGCGGTAAATTCGGTCTGATTGGTCATACTCAGCCTCGTCGTCTTGCGGCGCGTTCGGTTGCGAACCGTATCGCCGAAGAGATGGAAACCAAGCTTGGTGAGTTTGTTGGTTACAAGGTTCGATTTAACGATCAGATCTCTGAAAATACCCAAATCAAATTGATGACGGACGGTATCTTGCTGGCTGAAATTCAGCATGACCGTTTCTTGAATCAATATGACACCATCATTATCGATGAAGCGCACGAGCGCAGTCTTAACATCGATTTCATCTTGGGTTACTTGAAAGAGTTGCTGCCACGTCGTCCTGATCTGAAAGTGATCATCACGTCGGCAACCATCGACCCTGAGCGTTTTTCAAAACACTTCAACAATGCACCAATCATTGAAGTGTCAGGTCGTACTTACCCGGTAGAGACGCGTTACCGTCCACTAAGTGGTGATGACGATAATGATCGTGACCAACTTGAAGGTATCTTCGAAGCGGTAGACGAACTGTGCGATGAAGGCTTAGGTGACATCCTGATCTTCATGAACGGTGAGCGTGAAATCCGTGATACCGCTGACGCACTGTCTAAACGTAATCTGAAGAGCACGGAAATTGTGCCGCTTTACGCGCGTTTGTCGGCGGGTGAACAGAACAAGATTTTCCAACCTCATGCTGGTCGCCGCATTGTACTGGCAACCAACGTAGCGGAAACGTCGTTGACGGTTCCGGGCATCAAGTACGTTATCGACCCAGGTACGGCGCGTATTAGCCGATACAGTTACCGTACTAAGGTTCAGCGCCTTCCAATCGAGCCAGTTTCTCAGGCGAGTGCGAACCAGCGTAAAGGTCGTTGTGGTCGTGTGGAAGAGGGTATCTGTATCCGTCTGTACTCAGAGGAAGATTTTGAGTCACGCCCGGAGTTTACCGATCCTGAGATCCTGCGTACTAACCTAGCGTCGGTTATCTTGCAGATGACCGCACTTGGTTTGGGCGATATTCAAGCCTTCCCGTTTGTGGAAGCGCCAGACAAACGTAATATCCAAGACGGTGTTCGTTTGCTGGAAGAGCTTGGTGCGATTAACGCAGAAGCGAAACCGTCCGATTCTCAAGGTAATAAGAAACGCCTGACCAGTATTGGCCGTCAACTTGCCCGCCTTCCAATCGATCCACGTTTAGCGCGTATGGTATTGGAAGCTCCAAAACAAGGCGCGCTGAAAGAAGTCATGGTTATCGCAGCGGCATTGTCGATTCAGGACCCGCGTGAGCGTCCAAGTGACAAGCAGCAATCATCAGATGACAAACACAAACGCTTCTTCCATGAAGAATCAGACTTCCTGACGTTGGTGAACTTGTGGGACTACATCCAGAAGCAACAAAAAGCGCTGACGGGCAACCAATTCCGCAAACAGTGTAAGCAAGATTACTTGAACTACTTGCGCGTTCGTGAGTGGCAAGATGTGTACTTCCAAATTCACCAATCCATGCGTGAAATGGAGTTCAAACTCAACGATGAGCCTGCGTCTTACCATGGCGTTCATAGTTCTATTCTTGTGGGTTTGTTGTCGCACATCGGTATGAAAGACCAAGAGAAGAATGTATATCAAGGTGCGCGTAACGCTCGTTTCCATATCTTCCCTGCATCAGGTCTATTCAAGAAACAACCTAAGTGGATCATGTCTGCTGAATTGGTGGAAACCTCTAAACTTTGGGGCCGTATCATCGCCAAGATTCAACCAGAGTGGATTGAACCGTTAGCGAAGCACCTAATTAAGCGCAGCTACAGCGAGCCGCATTGGTCGAAGAAACGCGCAGCAGTCTTGGCACACGAAAAAGTGATGCTTTACGGGGTACCGATTGTTCCTAACCGTTTGGTAAACTACGGAAGTATCGATCCAACGGTGAGCCGTGAGATCTTTATCCGTAGCGCGTTGGTAGAAGGCGAGTGGGACACTAAACACGCATTCTTTAAGCAAAACCGCAAACTTCTGCAAGAGGTGGAAGAGCTTGAGCATAAATCTCGTCGCCGCGATATTTTGGTGGACGATGATGAGTTGTTTGATTTCTACGACCAACGTGTGGGTACGGAAGTCGTTTCTGGTAAGCACTTCGATACATGGTGGAAGAAGGCATCGAAAGACAACAAAGAGCTGCTGAACTTCGAAAAAGAGATGCTGTTCAAAGGCGATGCTAGCCACGTAACCGATTTGGATTACCCGAACTTCTGGCACCAAAACAACCTAAAACTTAAGCTGAGCTACCAGTTTGAACCGGGCGAAGACAGCGATGGTGTGACGGTACACTTACCGCTGCCGATCCTTAACCAAGTTGAGCCAGCGGGCTTTGACTGGCAGATCCCTGGTCTGCGCCATGAGCTTGTGGTGAGCTTGATTAAATCGCTGCCGAAGACGATTCGTAAAAACTTTGTTCCTGCACCAAACTATGCTGATGCTTTCTTAGCTCGCTCGACGCCAATGGAAGCACCTTTATTAGATTCGCTTGAAAAAGAGCTTCGTCGAATGACTGGTGTGGAAGTTCTGCGCGAAGATTGGAATATGGATCAAATTCCTGAGCACTTGAAGGTGACTTTCCGCGCGGTTGACCATAGAAATCGCAAGTTGAAGGAAAATAGCGACCTTCATGCGTTGAAAGAAAGCCTGAAAGACAAAGTTCAAGAAACGCTGTCTAAAGTCGCCGATGATGACATTGAGCAGCAAGGCTTACATACTTGGAGCTTTGGTGAGCTGCCTAAGGTATATCAACAAAAACGCGGTGGTTACGACGTTAAAGCGTACCCGGCGATTGTGGATTCCAAAGACAGTGTAGAAATCAAACTGTACGAAACTGAATACGAACAGGTGACGGCTATGCAAGCGGGTCAGCGTCGTCTGATCTTGTTAAACGTGCCGTCGCCAATCAAATATCTGCACTCCAACTTACCGAACAAATCGAAGTTGGGTCTGTACTTTAACCCTTACGGTAAAGTGTTGGATCTGATTGATGACTGTATCGCGTGTGGTGTCGATAAGCTTATCGAAGAGCAGGGCGGTTTGGTTTGGGAGCCTGAGAAGTTTGATGCGCTGAAAGAACACGTTCGTGCAGAGCTGGGTGACACAGTTGTGGATATTGCACAACAAGTCGAAACCATTCTGACGACGGCTTTCAATATCAACAAAAAGTTGAAAGGCAAAGTGGATTTCACCATGGCATTTGCGTTATCTGACATTAAAGCGCAAGTGGAAGGTTTGATTTTCAAAGGCTTCGCAACAGAGTGTGGTTGGAAGCGTCTTCCGGACATTCTGCGTTACATGCGTGCCATTGAACGTCGTATGGAGAAGCTACCGATCGATCCAAACAAAGACCGTTTACACATGTTGAGAGTCGAGTCAGTGGCGAGTGATTACAAAGAACTACTTAATAAGATTCCGAAAGGCATGGTGATTCCAGAAAACGTGAAAGAAGTGCGTTGGATGATCGAAGAGCTTCGAGTAAGCCTTTTTGCTCAACAATTAGGCACTCCGTATCCGGTTTCTGATAAACGAGTCAAAAATGCGATTGATGCTTGCTAAACGCTAAGTACAATAGCGGCAGTTTTTCTTGTGAGGTTCATCGACTTATCAATGGTTTGTCCAGTTTAGGTCGCTGTTGGTATAGTATTTGCTAAGAATTGTTCACAAGTTATTTTAAGTCACAAGGGAGGCAATGATTCGCCTCCCTTGTGTTTGCAGTACCAACCTCTGCGACGGTGCAGGAGTGGGTAATTATAAAGAGTAAAGGTTGATGATGAAGAAAACTCTATTGGCAGTGGCACTTCTAAGTGCTTCTTCTGCAGCAATGGCAGATTCATGGATTTATGGTGGTGCTTCTGTAGGTCAGTCTGACTTCAAAGGCGAGACTGACACTTCATACTCTGTACACGTAGGTACAGGTATTCTGCCTATCATCGGTATCGAAGCGGGTGTTACTCAGCACGGTGAATTCAAGATCGCAGGTCACGAAACTAAGCTGACTTCTTACTACGCAGCGCTTAAGCCAAGCATCGACTTCGGTCCACTGCACGTTTACGCGAAAGGTGGTATCCACCAGTGGGATAAGAAAGTGTCTGGCGGTAAAGACGACGATGATCTGGATCTAATGTACGGTGTAGGCGCTGAATACTTCATTTTCGGTCCAATGTCTGTTGGCGCAAGCTACATGAACTACACAGCGGGTAAAGACGACATCGGTACGTTCTCTCTAAACGCGACGTTGCACTTCCTATAATCGTCGAACATTTCGAAGATTTATTTGATAAACACCGGCAACGCGCCGGTGTTTTTTTGTCTGTAAATCACACAAATCAATATTGAGCATAAATTATTCATTTCTCGGTCTTAAAACCATCAAACTTTCGCATATAGTATTTAGCTAGCTACATAAGGAACGCGATGCAGTTCGCGTGATGTTCCGTTCAGGAATCGAACAGGAAAGGTATAACTATGAAAACAAAACTCTCGTTATTGGCTTTGGCGCTATGCTCAACATCAGCACTTGCTGACTCTTGGCTATATGCTGGTGGTCAAATTGGTCAATCAGACATAGACAGTGAAAACGACACGACCTACGGCATTCATGTAGGGACGGGGATCTTGCCACTGATCGGCATTGAAGTAGGTTATTTTAATCACGGCCAAGTTGACTTGAATTTAGGCGGTAATCGAGGCGATGTGGACTTCTCGTCATTTTATCTAGCAGCTAAACCAAGTATCGATTTTGGTCCTCTGCACGTTTACGCGAAGGGTGGTATCAACGCATTTAACGTCGAATACAATGGTAACCTTAGCAACTTGGACAAAGACGATGGTGTCTCTTACATGTATGGTGTTGGCGCGGAATACTTCTTGTTAGACAACATTTCTGTCGGTGCCAGTTATCAAGCCTTTGGGGTGGATATTGATGGAGACAGTGATACAGTAAGCAGCATCACGGGTAACTTGACGTTCCACTTCTTATAGAAAGAAATCGAGCAATTAATAGATAATAAAAGAAGCGCGCCGTTCTTTTAGATAAAGTAACGGCGCGCTTTTTCATTAATCCTGAATTGGATTCGGTCTACATTGAATATTCGTAAGAGGGACAAATTTATCGTCCTTCTCGTAGTAAACCCCGCAATCTTCTCCGCGTAACTGTAGGGTATATTGATCGGGCAACTCAGTTTCTGCTCCGTTTAATGGCATGTTGTGCTTTTCCATTAATTGCCCCGACACGATCAATAAGTGTGAGTTCGTCTCAAAGGTATTCGATGCGATCTTCGTCGGTGCTTGTGTTCCTTGAATCGTGTTAATTGCACTTTGGATTTCGCTCACGGTATCTGCGGAGGTTTTAATACTTAACGCATTAACTGCATCACTGTTGCTTGATGTTGAACACCCCATCAGTACAAGGCTAAGTCCAGCTCCAGTGAGTAAGGTCATTGTTTTAGTTAATTTTGACATGAATCGCCTCTTGTCGAAGTGGGTCAATTT
Organism: Vibrio sp. ED002; assembly: GCF_023277445.1. Lineage (NCBI taxonomy): Bacteria > Pseudomonadati > Pseudomonadota > Gammaproteobacteria > Vibrionales > Vibrionaceae > Vibrio > Vibrio sp. ED002. Next base: position 344,738 of record NZ_CP080238.1, read on the forward strand.
CTTGAGTAAGTGGAGTGCCACCTAGTCTCGGCATTGCTTGATATGAGCGAGCCATTACAGGTGCTGGAGGACAAGTTCCCCCCGTTGTCATGTAGTTTAGCGCTGCAGACAGCATACCTTCGGATGGATCACCCAATGGTTTGGTTAAGTCATCTGCCACTACACAACCTTCCACTTTGTCATCTATACCAATGTTAGACGATACAAGATTTTTTGCCGTAGGGGTAAATCCATCTGCAAAGTCACCAAAGCCTTTGTCATTCGAAGATTTAAATTGAATGGTGTAATACACGTTACCGCAGTTCTGCTGAGGTGAGAAGCCGTAAGGTTTGCCTGTTGTCGTTGTGCCAATTTGAATAACGTCAACGTCGATACCACGCAAGCCGTTGATTAGCAGTTCGCTTGAAGACGCAGTGTTATCCGTCGTTAAGACATATACGCGCTTTGCACTAAGCGTCGGTAGAGGGTTGTTAGTGAGCGTTCCTGTTGCCCAGTTGATTTCTTTATCGACGAAATTGTAAACGTTATCTCGTACTTGGCCAGAGTTCATGATCTTGTCGTTATAGATTAACTCGCCAAACGTCGCGTTTGGATGAGAACCCGCCAGCATGTAACCGACTTGCGCTGATTGCCAAATCAAGCCACCGCCGTTGTAGCGCAAGTCCATGACGATTTCGTCCACATTTTGGGCTGAAAGCTGGTTGAATGCATTGATAAGCGGTTGCTGTGCCGTGACTTCAAATGCGTTGTATTGCATGTAGCCGACTTTTGTTCCGTTGTTGTCGATAACTTTTACATTACGTACAGGGCTTGTTGCCACATCAGAAGAGGTGAGTGTAATGATCTTCATACCGCCATTAACCGCTTCAAAGGTAAACGTGTAATTACGTCCTAACTCTGGGTTGAACAATGCTTGGTTAATGAGATCCACTTCTGCTTGGGAAGAGGTATTAACGACATCCACGCTGTTAATTTTTAATAGCTTGTCTCCACGCTCAACGCCATTGAGTGATGCTGGTGAACCATCCTCTGTGTAAGAAACAAGCACCTCTCGAGGCGCGTAACTATTAACGAATTTCCAGTTGAAACCGAAACCGGCAACAAGGCCAGCTTGTTGAGATTTCATCACCTCATCGTATGAACGTGTGAAATGAAAACGATCTTTCTTTTGGCCGCTTGCTGTGGTCGATGATGTGACGAGTGAATCAAAGTAGTTGACGACTGACGGATAATTGTTTGGATTATTGTCTGGGATTTCGTCATACCAAAGGTAGGTATCGTTACTAAATGCTCGAAGGAACATCTTTTCATACAGGTTTGAGCCTGCTTTATCTGGGTAATTTTTTCCGGTATACGGATCGGTGCCCGTTCTTGCTACGCTGCATTTATTGGCTAAGTTGGCTGCTGTCTGCGAGAAATCACCTGCAGACCAAGAAAGACCATTGCTCGTCGCGGAACTTGTGCTGTCACCTCCGCCGCCACCGCAACCTAGCAGTGCAATAGGGAGGGCGGTTAATAACGCTGCTTGTTTATACTTCAACATAACGTGTCCTTACATCTGTGATATATACCCGAGTCAATCTCGCTGAGCCAAGCATCTTGAGGTTACTAGGGTATATGGTTCTATTTGTTTTTATTAATCCTTATATAAGCTACTTGAATGTATAAATTTTGAGTCTGATTGTGCAACAAATATGCAATCAAGTGTGATTGGCATCATATAAAACGTCAGATATAGGGGTGTGCTAAATTAGCTTTAACTAAAAAGCTGTTTTTAAATAATAGCTTACAGTACCTACATTACCCTGAGCAGAAATAAACGAAGAATAAAACGGAGTAAGGAACACTTGGTATTCTTTGTTTCTGAATACCAAGTGGCGTGCTGAAGTTCAACAGTTAAGACATTCGATTGAGCTGTGTTTGGTATTTCTTTTTAAGTGCTTCATTACCTGCTGCGCCTTCAAGTTCAACCATTAAACGAAGCGAAGGTTTTTTGACCCCATACATTTGATTAAAGCGCATAAGACGAATGCGTGCATCTGTGTAGTTGCCGCTTTCTATTTCTAACTTTGCTAACTGGAGAATGGATTTTGGACGGTGAGGGTCATGATCAATAGCGCGCGTGAAATAGTATTTTGCTCTTTCTGTATTGTCGGATTTGAGTGCGCAAAAGCCAGCATTCTCATAACTAGCAGGGATAAGGAAGTAATAAGGCTGTTCAATGGCGCGGTTGAACATTTTATCCGCTTTCTCAAAACTTCCTTGCTTGCATAAGAATGTGCCGTAGTTATTAAGTACGTTACCGTTTTTTGAATGTTGTCGCAGAGAACGTTTGTACATCTCTTCTGCTTTTTTGTCTTCACCAACCGTTTCGTAATAATGAGCCATAGAAAGCTGAGCACGGTAGTAGCTTGGAGCGTGGGTGAGGGCTTGTTGGAAGTTATCATGTGCTCGGATCATGTTGCCACCGTCTAGGTATCCCAAACCAAGTGCGATACGAGACTCAGCCATGGCGACCGGGTCGGCTTTTACAACTGGACTATTACCATCTTCATTCACGGTCACACAACCGAGCAGGCCAAACTGAGTCGCCAGTATAAGAGCGCTGAGTTTTATGATCTTCATTTGTCTTTCCCACATCCCTAATTCTTTCAGCATGATATGAATTACAGTGCAAAAGCCTAATGAGGAAAAAACACAATGCGATCAGGTTTGCAAACTCGTATGAAAAAGCCGCCAGTTGGCGGCTTGGTTCACAATCTCTACGAGTGAATTAATCGTCTTTGGTAAAGGCGGCTTCGCTGAAATGGTCCAGGTCGTAAGGCGTTTGTTGATAAACGCAGTAGTTTAGCCAGTTTGAGAAAAGCAGGTGACCATGGCTACGCCAACTTGCGACAGGGCCGTTATCCGGATTGTTGTTCGGGTAATAATTAACAGGAATAGCGGGCTCCATGCCTTCACCTAAATCACGAATGTACTCATTATGTAACGTATGAGAGTCGTATTCAGGATGACCAGTGACAAAGACGTTACGTTTGTCTTTGGTTGTTGCAAGGTAAACACCCGCAACATCAGACGTGGCGAGAATATCGAGATCGGTATGTTCTTCTAAGAACTCTCGTGAGAAATCTGCATAACGAGAATGTGGCGCCAAGAAAGTATCGTCAAAACCACGCAGAACTGGGTGGTAAGGGTTGTGAATTTTATGATGATAAACCCCAGATAATTTTTCTTTGCGGGTTTTTTTGGGTAAATCGTAAAGCAGTTTTAAACCTGCTTGTGCTGCCCAACACACATACAGTGTGGAGGTCACGTGGTCTTTTGCCCATTCCATGATGGTTTTTAAGTGGTCCCAATAAATGACATCTTCAAATTGGACCAAACCGAGTGGCGCCCCAGTAATGATCATGCCATCGAAATTTTTACCTTTTACCATTTCAAATTGACGGTAGAAGGTATCAAGATGCTCAGTTGGTGTGTTCTTACTTGGACGATTATCGATACGCAGTAGCTCGACATTTACTTGCAGAGGGCTGTTTGAAAGTAGGCGAAGAAACTGAGTTTCGGTCTCAATTTTTTTTGGCATTAAATTGAGGATAAGCACTCGCAATGGACGGATTTCCTGACTTGCCGCTCGACTCTCGCTCATCACAAAGATGTTCTCTGTCCTTAATACATCGCTAGCGGGTAACTGATCTGGAATTCTAATTGGCACGGCTTTCTCTCCCTAAGCTTCACTTTTTAGACGTCTATACATCTAAAGCTAACGCAATTGCTTACGGATGTCGATACGAAATGTGACTTTGCACAAGATTTCTTTTGCCCAATAAAACAAAATGCCCAGTGGTTAACTGGGCGTAATAGCTAAGCAAGTTGGTCATTACCTTCAATTAGACAATGATTACTGACCGAGCCTTCGGTACGAGCTTTAAGATGCGGAACATAATCTGGGTCATTCATAAAATTGAGCGCAGCCTGCCGAGATGGCCATTCGATAATGATTCGAAGGGCTGGTGAGTCTCCCGTTCCTTCCAACCGTTCATGAACATTCGTTCGTGCAATGTAGTTGCCACCGTGTTTCTCAACTAAATCGTTTGAAACGCGTACATAAGCGGGTACCCAGTCTTGGCTGGTAGGGGTTACATCTAGTACAGAATAATAGGTCACGGTTTGCTCCTTGCTTGTGCTCTGACCAATGAATTTTAGTGTAATGAGATAAAGCGATTGTGATAAGCAAGAAGGATTGCAAAACACTTTTTAGATTCTATTGATAATTGGAATCGGATGACGATAACGCTTAACGAAAGCGTATTGAATATCCGATTAAGTGAACGACCAATTGTGATTGCGGCAAGGTTTCTGATTACATCTTATTGCAACGTGTCGGCTAGCATTTGTAGGTTATTATGATATCAAGTTAGTATGATTCTTGAGCTGTGATACTAATAAATACCTTAATCAGCTAACCGACGCGTGCTTTAAGTGCGTTGTTTGGGTCATCATCGTCAGTGGAGGACATCATGTTCGGTATGTTTAAAAAGAAAGAGACGATTCAGAGTATTGCGCATCAGGTACCAACTCTCTTGCTGAAAGAGTTTGGCGATAAGGAAGCTTACTCGCCAGAAGAAATTGACCAAGCGTTAAATCAACTCGGTCATGAAAAGCATGCGGATGCTACGAGGTATCAATACGCTTATGGCATGTTTGCGAACTTAGTCAGTTATGAACGACTGGGTTTAACGGAAGAGCTTGGTAATTATGGTCATTTTCAGCGAGAAGTCGGCAAGATGCTGCTCAACACACCCGAGCCTATCGATATGCACATATACTTTGAACTTGCTCAGCAACCTGAGTTTAATACAAACCAAGTTGATGTCGGCAATGAAGCAAAGGTTGTCGAGAGCAGTGTGGATGGCAGCCACTAGTGTTAGGGCCGAATTTTAACATCCATTTTCTTGCTGATTTCCCCCATGAAACTAGCATTATTGCTCAGTGGTATTTTGATGAGTGGGCGTACACAGTTCCGGGTGTTACGCCTTCACAAGTTCAAGAAAAGGTTTTACTCAAAGCCAACAGTCGACGTGAATTTCCTTTGGCCTTTGTTCTTCATGATGAGTACAACAAGCTTGCTGCTGTGGCGGAGTTAAAAATTCGTGAAAATGTTCATTTTCCAGAGTATGAACATTGGTTAGGTGGCGTGTATGTAGAGTTCTCATCAAGAGGAAAAGGTTATGCAGCAGCACTTGTCACTCACGCTCAAAATCATGTCCTTCAACTTGGTATCGCAAAGCTTTTCTTACAATGTGAAGCACATAACCAAGCCTTATATGTTAGGCATGGTTTTCGTCCTTTACACAAAGCGAATCATAACGGAGTCGAGACGACAATAATGGTTTGGGAATCTGCTGGGACCCTCCGCTAAGTGTCATCCGTCCACGCACCTCAATCACTCTATTTCTTCATCGTTAAGATTGAAATTAATAAGCGCTAGTGTGCATATGTTGACATCGGTCAAAATTATGCCACTTTTTACGATCTACATATGCAATGTGTCTAATACTCATTTCTAGTTGATTAACCAATTTTTGGAACTAGGATCATGGAGGATGCATGAATAAGTGTCTAGCAGCGGGGTTGGTCGTGAGCTTGTTTGGGTGCAGTTTGTCTGAAGAGGTACATATCGAAGGTCGAACCTTGTATTTTAACGGTGAAATCACTGCAGAAAAAGTCGCTCAAGTGATTGATCTTGCCAATGTTCAGCCAAATGGTGTTGTTGCATTAATGATTGACAGTGACTCCGGTGAGTATCGTCCGGCCATGGAGCTTGGACGTTGGTTGTATAACAATCAGATACACCTTATCGTCAATGGTGTTTGTGCGTCGGCTTGTGCAAACTACGTTTTGACCGCTGCACCAAGTACACTTGTCATGAAGGGTTCCGAGATTTTGTGGTTTGGCGGAGCGATGAGCGATGAGTGGTTGCAAGACGGGTTTGATAAGCAAGAACTTGAGCAGTGGCACGAATCGCTCAGTCTATGGCGTCAACAAGAAGACGCATTTTTTGCTTTGGTCGATGTTAACCCTAAAATCACAATGTATGGCCATATAAACAAGCGTGAAAAGTTGCAAAAAGCCGGCTGTGATACTGACGATGCTGCGTGGACGTACCATATCGATGATATGCAAAAGTTGGGGCTGAACAACATTGTTTACGCGGACCCAGAATCTTTACTTGTTGCTCGTAGTGGCTCTAGCTGTGTCATCAATTTAGAAGATAATGACTTTTAGGTTTGATTATTACGTCCACGTAAATGTGATTTGTATCACTTTTTATAGCTAATCAAAGGATTTTGATTATAATGCGCCGCTCAGAGACTCGATATGTCATCGAGTTCAGGTTTTATTGAGCGTTGATTGCCTTATGTTCAAAATGCTTGTTTCTATGCCTCCACTGGTTGCTTTGTCTATCGCTATCGTATGTGAGGTGATTGCTACTTCTTCAATCCCTAAAACTGAACAGTTCACCAAAATGATGCCGAGCACCATTGTCATTATTGGTTACGGGATTGCTTTCTTCCTACTGTCTGTAACAGTGAAAAGCATGCCTGTTGGTATCGTATATGCGATTTGGAGTGGAGCAGGTATTGTTTTGGTTGCTGCTGTAGGTTATTTCCTTTACGGGCAAAAACTCGACCTAGCGGCGATCGTTGGGATCAGCTTTATTCTCACCGGTGTGATGATTGTTAACTTACTTTCTAAAACTGCCGGGCATTAAACGGCAGAATGAAACAGCAAAAAGCCGCAACACGTTATGTGCTGCGGCTTTTTTGTTACTTACTTCTGATTGATTGAGGCGGTTAATTCACATTAATTTGCCATTGCCTCAATGAGCTCTACTTGTCGACGGTGTTTACGATTTCGGTACATCACAGCAGCCAAGGCAGGTAAGCTGAATGCTATAAAGCCTAGGATAAGCGCGTAGGCTCCAGTCTTCTCACTGATGCCAGCAGGCACGTCGAAAGAAACAAAAATAGTTACCATGCAACTAATCAAACCTAAAGTGGCGACTAACATCATCCCTAATTTCCCACCAGGCACTCGGAATGGGCGTTCAATGTCGGCGTGCTTACGACGAGAAACCAAAAAGCTGACGAAAATACAAATGTACATCACCATGTAAAGTTGTGTCATCAGAATATTCAGCAACCACATGCCTTGATTGACGTTTGGCACCAAGATGAACACCAGTGAAAGAACACTGACAATCGCACCTTGCAGCAGTAGCAGAGGAACGGGCGCTTGGTTTTTGTTTTCCTTAGATAACGCCATCGGCATGAAGTGATCTTTTGCCGCCACATGCAAACTTTTTGTCGGCGCGATGATCCAGTTGTTCAAGCTTGCTAGGCTACCGAAGACAATGGCGAGTGCGATAACTGGCAGCATGAAGGACAGGTTCAAGTCATCAAAGAAAGCCTTAAAGGCCAGAATGACACCTTCACTCAAGCTTGAATGATCACTCGATACAACGGAAGAGATAGACAGTGAGCATGCTGTTAAGGACACCAAGATGAGAGCAGTAGAGAAAATCAATGCTTTTGGATAGGTCTTTTGCGGATTGTCGACTTCACTGGCGTATGATGTGGTGATCTCCAAGCCGGTTAATGACAATACCACGGCAGTAAAGCCAGCCCCAATGCCATCTTGTGAAAAATCGGGTAACCAATCTGATGCGTGACGCAGTGAAATATGCGACTCACTAGGGTTTGTGTAGGCCCAATAGCCCCCAAGACCGATGATCAGAAGAATAGGGAAGATAAGTCCTAAAGTACCGAAAACATTGGTGATGATTGATGATAAACGTAACCCAAAGATGTTCACCAAGGTTAGTGCCCAGAAAATCACGTTAATCATCACCAGCATAAAAATGTTGTTTTGTGCTAGTTCAGGGAAGAATGGATATGCCCCTGTGGCGACAATGAACGAAATCAGTGGCGGGTAATAAACAATATTTTCCGCATATTGATACCACACGGTAGCAAACCCGAAGTTTGGCCCAATGGTCTCCTTACCCCATAAATATACGCCACCTTGCTGCGGATAAGTGGTGCTCAATTCTGCGCATACTAAAGCTGTCGGGACGAAAAAGCACAATCCAGCCAACAAGAAGAAAGAAATTGCGTGACTACCAAATAAGGCGGCACCCGGAATGTTCCTTATGCTGTCGACGGACGTAACCGTAATCATGATGACAGAAAAGACACTGAGTTTGACGGCGGATTTGGCGATATTGCTCATTCGATACCTTTAGTGATTGAGCCACGCGTTTGGGTTGTAGAACCCGCGTGCTACAAGTAAGACGAGCGTATTGTAGGTCTGTGAGAATCAGCGGGTATATAGCCAAAAATGGTATGTATTTACTCAAAAATGAACCGAAATCTCAGTGGTTTATTCGTAATCAATATAATCGATTGCGTTGTTTAAAAAACGCAAGATTGAATCAAAAAATGCATATAAGTAAAGGTATTTATAGCGATTTAATTATTACCAGAAACCTAGAAATTTGATGAAAATACACCATTGTTTGACTCTGCCCTTAGGGGAAGGTCTAGATTGAGTGCGACTCGAATGAAACAGAAGTAGGAGAATATGATGGGATGTTGCAATCAAACACCGAAAGGTGGCACGGGAAAACTGTCCTATTTATTAGGGTTAATGGCTTTGTTGTTTGTGGTTATCTTGCTGTTAGCGGCGTTCTTCGGTTAGAAGCGAGCAAACACAAACACGCCCTAAAGCGAGTGTTGCGTTTGATTAGATTACCTAGAAGCGGGTATTGGCCAAACCAATTCCGAAGAAAATAAACAAACCGCCGCTGACGTAATTAAGCCATTTACTGGTTTTAGGAGAGGTCAGTGTCGCCTTTACTTTTGTCGCGAAGAAAATCACAAACAAGAACCAGCTTGCCACAATGCTTGCCTGTAACGCACCTAGCATCATGCTCTGCTCTAGAATATGTTCTGGTTTGACAAATTGCGGAAAGATAGACAAGTAAAAAAGGACGATTTTCGGGTTGAGTAAATTTGTCAGAAGGCCTTTAACGAATGCTTGCTTCAAGGTGTGCTTTTCAATCTTACGGTCGAATTTCAATTTTTTGTCTGCGAGCTTAAAGCCACTTTTGAGGTTATTGATACCAAGCCAAATCAAATACGCTACGCCCATCCATTTTAGAATGTTGAATGCAAGTGCAGACTGAGAGAGCAGCAAGCTCAATCCTTTTGCGGAAACAAACGCATGGATTAAAAAACCAAGCGCAACACCGAGGATATTGGCGATCGCGAAACGGCGGCTTTGCGTGAGTGCAGTAAATAAAATCAGCAAAGCATTGGGACCGGGAATGACAGCAAGGAAGAAAACAATACCGCCAAAAGCGAGCAAGGTGTCGAGATTCATTATTATTCCAATTAAAGCAAAAGATTGGCATCACCTAAGATAGGCGAGACTGTACACTTGCGTGCAGGGAAAAACAAATGGCGCTTATTACGAAAGCCAGTGTTTTTCACAGATTTGAAGAACGATCGTGATTGTGTGCTGGCTGGCGTAAATTTATATGGTTTTATTTTTCCTCTTTCCTTCCTGTTCGGATGCAGCATAATAACCTAGCTCAAACCGCATAATTTTTCGAAGATTATCAAATAGGATTAGATAATATGTTGCTTGAAGATCTTCAAGTCGTGCTCAAAGTTGCAGAGTTTCGTAGCATCACAGGAGCTGCGACGGCGTTAGACATGAGAACGGCAACTGCCAGCGCGGCGGTGAAGAGAGTTGAAGCCTCCTTAGGGGCAGAATTATTTGTTCGAACTACACGTCATTTGCGTTTATCCAGTGCGGGTGAGCGTTACCTTCCTCAGTGTGAAAAAGCGCTAGAAATGTTAGAACACGCGAAACAGAATATGCGTGAAGATCTGGATATTATCGATGGAGAAGTTCGAATCGCGCTCTCTTCCGATTTAGGGCGAAATTTAGTCACACCTTGGCTCGATGAATTTATGGATAGCTATCCAAAGGTCACGTTGAGAAGCAACATCAGCGACAGTAACGTGGACTTTTACCGAGACTCGGTAGACATGGCGCTGCGCTATGGAGCACCAACAGACTCCAACATGTACGGCTTTAAAATTTGCAATGTGCCTAGGCTATTGTGCGCAACCCCTGAATACCTTGTAGAGCACGGCGCACCAAAGACTCCGCGAGACTTAATCGAACACAATGGTTTGCTGTACCAACTGCACGATACATTGCAGGACGTGTGGGGATTTAATGATGGTTATAACGAGCACAAAATTAAACTCAAAGGTAATCGCGCTTCCAATGATGGCGATCTCGTTAGGCGTTGGTGTGTTTCTGGAAAGGGCTTAGCGATAAAGTCTTGTTTGGATATGTCGCAAGATTTGCTTACAGGAAATGTCGTCAATGTCATGAGTGCATATAAACCCACTCCGACAGAACTGTGGTTGATTTGCCCGAGCCGTCAATCAATTACGCCAACAGTGAGATTGCTACGCGATCTGTTCAGAGAAAAAACTAAAGTCATCCTTACAGATTTGGTTGAGAAGGGGATATTGGATGCTTCGGTATTAAAAGTCAGTTAGCCATATGCCGCACGTTGTAAGCATTATGTGTGGTGTTTTTGTTGCGATTCGAGCGAAATCACCTCTTTTTTGTCTAACTTGCTACGGACAACCGCAAGATCAGAAAGTTCTTATTGTGTCCTGTGTCGAACAACCATAAAATCCGCGCGCTTTAGTTTCTATAATAAGCACACTCAATGATAAAAGTTACTTTCATTTATCGTTGTTTTTAAGGATTTTATAGGCGAGTTTCGTCTGATGACACATTCATGAATAAGCAAAATACACCAAAATTCAAGGCAGAATTTCTGGCTCCTCGCTATTGGGGTACATTGATCATCATAGGGATCATGTATCTTCTTAGCCTTCTTCCCTTTCGTGTACAGCTATCGCTAGGAAGCGGAATTGGTCGTATTGCTATGCGACTGATGAAAAAGCGTCAAGTCACGATCAAACGTAATTTAGAGCTGTGTTTTCCCGATATGAGTGCTCAAGAGCGTGAAGCAATTTTAAAAGACAATATCGACAACGCGGGTATTGCACTATTTGAAACCGCAATGGCTTGGTTTTGGTCTGATAATCGTGTCAACAAACACGTGACGATCAAGGGGATGGAACACATCGAAGCTCTAGAAAAACAGGGCAAAGGTGCTTTAATGCTTGCCGTTCATTCTATGAACCTAGAGTTAGGCGCAAGAGCGTTTGGTATTAAAAAATCAGGTATGGGCGTTTACCGTCCAAATAACAATCCCTGTTTTGACTATTTTCAATATCAAGGCCGTTCGCGTTCCAACCGAACGTTGATTGATCGCAAAAATGTGAAAGCTATGCTGAATGCGCTGAATACTGGCGAACGTGTTTGGTATGCGCCGGATCATGACTACGGGACGCGTCGTTCAACGTTTGCGCCTTTGTTTGCGGTTAAGCGTGCTTGTACCACAACGGGTACAAGTTTGTTGGTTGACGCAACAGACTGTGCCATTGTGCCATTTACTATGGTGCGAGGTGACAACGGGCACTACACGTTAACCATTAGTGCTCCGGTTGAAGGATTCCCGAAAAACGATCCAGACCAAGCTGCCGCTTTTGTAAACAAGATTGTAGAGAAATCTATTTTAGCGAGTCCAAGCCAATATATGTGGTTGCACAGACGCTTTAAAACCAGACCGAGCGGCGAGTGCTGTTTGTATAAGCCTCAGTTAGCTCCTGCAATGTAGTTCAATAGCCCAGACGTTCGCTCTGGGCTTTCTTTTATCTGTCGATTCATTTCTGCTTGGTTGTTTGCCACAATAATGACACACAAGAGTGAAGGGGATTCGTTGTATCTTCTCGATCCTGATGGGCACAAATTAGAAATCCACAGTGGTGATTTGTACTCGCGATTAGAGAGCATAAAGCATCAGTCTTATGAAGGTTTAGAGTGGTTGTAGGAGCGTTTAAATGAGATTATTTTTCGCCCTCACGTTTGATAAAGGCAGTAAATCACAGCTCAAGCAGATCCAAGATAGGCTTCAACAGCATGAGATAGAAGGGCGCTATACTTGCGTCGATAATTTTCATATTACGTTGGCTTTTATCGGTGAATCGACAGAAGAAGAAACGCAGCGTCTTATTGATATTTTTCATCAACTTCGCAGTCGTTGTGAGCAGATTACCGTCGATCATCTAGGTTCATTTCGCCAAAGTGGCAGACAACTGGCGTGGTTGGGGATTAAAGATAATTTAGCGGTTACAACATTGCAAAACGAACTCATAGAGGCAATAGAACTGCATGGCTTTGTGACGGAGTCGCGTGACTATGTTCCTCACATCACACTTGCTCGCCATGTCGATCAACAAGCGTCACTTGATGCTGTCGAGATATCACCTTTACTACTTCCCATTTATTCTATCGCTCTAATGGAAAGCAAAACAGTTAATGGAAAACTCGTTTATCACGCGCTAGAAGAGGTGGTTTGCTAGTGCTTTCTATACCTCAGTTCAGCCAATAATCCATAATAGCTGAACTGATTTCTAAATGATTACCATTTTTTAGCTTGGCTTTTTCGACAGGTTTTCAGCCAGTTTCCCAGCGACAAGTTGGAACGCTTCTAGCTCTTCCTCAGACACATTTAACGTCATCTTTTGAAAGATCTCAGCATCGACGGCTTTGATATTCGATAACACTTCATTGCCTTTCTCGGTGGTCAACAAACACTGGCTACGTTTATCTTCTGGATTCGGTCTCTTCTCAATAAAGCCTTCTTCAATCAATGTCTTAATTAAGCGTGTGACTTGTGCTTTATCTCGGTTTAAGAAGTTCACCACATCCATTGCAGTACATGGTGACTGTTTGCTAATGATTTTTATCACCCGCACATGCATAGGCGCGATAGGGAGTTCTAGTTGCTCAATTTGCTCGTGCAGTTGACGCTTTAAGACGTGCACAAGATGGAACAGATTATCCAGCGATTTTGGATTCGACATGTAACACTCCAAACAAAAGTGGTTGACATTGTCAACCAAATAACTATAGTTGACATTATCAACTTAATTGAGGGTAACTTCAAGAGCGAGAATTGAATGACAGAATCCTTGACCATGTCGAATGAACTGACACAACCGGCGAAGACGCCACTGATTCATAAAATTGCTGTTGTATTAGGGATGATGACACTAATGGGAGGGACACTGACAGGCGTAATGACTTACATGAACGTAGGCTATTCCGATTCTTTCTTCAGCGATTGGCTGCACTCATTCTTAATGGCGATTGTCGTCCTTGTGCCAACGGGCATGGTGATGATGACGCTAATGACCAAACTGGTTGGCAAGTTATTTAGCCGAGCCAGTGAAAAGCAGAAAAACCTTGTCGTTGGTGTCTTTATGGCGCTGATTATGGAATCCGTTATGGCGTTTATCACCGCTGCTAACAACATAGGGTTTGAGGACGTATCCGTATTTGGATCTGCTTGGTTAAAAGGACTTTTCGCTGCGTTACCTGTAGCAATGGTGTTGATGACCATTACATCCATGACCATCAAACCAAAGATTGAACGCTTTCTAAAAAGCGAGTGAATATTGATTGGAGAAATGAGATGAGAAAAGATAACCACTACCGCATTACTATTGAAGAAGTAAACGTAGAAGAAGGCCGTGAAGCAAAAAGCTTGAGCTTTGAAGTCCAAGATCGCGAAGACATGCTCAATATCGTAGATAAGATCGGTCAAGGCAGCGGATTAGAACCTGCAGATGCGACACGCGTTGGTGTTGCCCTTCGTCTGCTTGGTCCTGTGATGATGAAAGATCGCAAGCATCCGTTATTCGCTGATTTCATGCCGCACTTCAGAAACTTCATGCAAAATATGAAGAGTACGGTGAAACGTAATCTAGCTTAATGATAAGCTTCTGGGCGCTTTGAGTAGACTCTAGCGCAAATAAATAGGCTGGTATTAAACCAGCCTTTTTTCGTGCGATGACTTGGCGAAAGTTATTTACCCAAGTATCGGCTTTTTAGATGTGCTTTGAAGTGCTTCGCATTTAACACTTCACCTGTTGCTTGCGTCACCAAATCATCGGTCGAGAACAGGCTACCTTTGCTCCAGATGTTGTCTGATAACCAAGTAAAGATTGGCGACAGATCGCCAGAGCGAATCGCGCCATCCACGTCCACGGTTTGCTGCATCGCTGCCATAAACTGTGCTGCGTACATCGCACCTAATGTGTATGACGGGAAGTAACCGAAGGCACCATCTGTCCAGTGGATGTCTTGCATACAACCATTCTTGAAGTTACCTTCAGTCGATAAACCCAAGTACTCTTTCATCTTCTCGTTCCACAGTTCTGGAACGTCTGTATGCTTGATCACGCCGTTCATTAGGTCGCGTTCAATCTCGTAACGTAAGATAACGTGAGCAGGGTATGTCAGTTCATCAGCATCGACACGGATGAAACCTTTTTCTACATGCGTGTAGATTTTTGACAAGTTATCTTGTGCAAACTCAGGGCCTTCAAAGTGATTAGAGGCCAGACGTGCTAAGTGTTCTACGAACGCTTGACTGCGACCCACTTGCATCTCGAAGAACAGCGATTGAGATTCATGAATACCCATTGAACGAGCTTCACCAGCCGTGGTGCCTGCTAGCGATTTAGGTAAACCTTGTTCGTAACGCGCGTGACCTGTTTCATGCACAATACCCATCAAAGATTGCACGAACTCTGTTTCATCGTAGCGGGTGGTAATGCGAACATCTGTTGGCACACCGCCGCAGAACGGGTGAACACTCTCATCAAGGCGGCCATGTTCGAAGTCGAATTGAAGCAGCTTCATGACTTCCAGACCCAAGGCTTTTTGTTTCTCTGCTGGGTAGTGACCGTTTGGAAGCAGAATGTTGCTCGCTTTTTGCTTTTCGATGGCTTCATCAATCATTGATGGCAACCACGTTTTTACGTCTGCAAATAGCACGTCTAAAGATGCTGATGTTGTGCCTGGCTCGTACAATTCCAACATCGCATCGTAAGGTGATGTACCAGTCGCTTCTGCGCGAATTTGTGCTTCTTCTTGCGACAGCTTAACCACTTCAGCCCAGTTCTTTTCGAAGCCAGCCCAGTCGTCATTGCCACGTTGGGTACGCCAAGCGTGCTCACATTTTGAGCCAGCTAGCGATTGTGCTTGAACCAAAGATTCAGGTAGCAGGTTCGCTTGCTGCCAATCGCGTTTCATTTCGCGAAGTACCGACTGGTCTTGTGCTGATAATGACTCTTCTTCTGCTTGAGCAAACAGATCACCTAGATGAGGTTGAGTCAAAAGAGAGTGAATATGAACCTCTAGTTCAGCCATCGCATTAGAGCGAGCTTCCGCACCGCCTGATGGCATTACGGCTGCCTGATCCCATCCTACGATTGCAGATAAATGGCCAAAGTTAGAGACTTTTTTTGAATGTTCGACGAGTTTTTGAAATGCGCTCATGTGACTACTCTTTGTTATGTTCTTTCCTTAAACGCCCCAAATGGGGTCCTTGAACGTGATGTTCGTATCTCTCGACACCGATGCAGAGCAAAATGCAGCATCAAGGTAATGTCGATAGAGAAGTGTGTCTAATTTACTATTTATTAACAAATAATGCAGGTCTATTGTGCACAAATTCAGGTACTTGTATAGATAACCGAGAGAAGGTTAACGATGTGAATTGTTGGCAATGATACGCAATGCATTTTAATGGACCTTGATATCGACACTCTGTGACTTTCAACGACTTAGATCACAAAAGTTGCTTGCGCATTAAACAGTTTGACGGTATTGATGTGTGATACTTAATCACTTATTAAAAAATATGGATATTTTGAATTTTGAGGCATTCCTGATTGCCATCACGATTTTGACGCTGACACCCGGATTGGATACTGCTTTGGTGATCCGCAATACCACTCGAGCAGGGCTTAAAGACGGTTGCACGACAAGTTTGGGGATTTGTTTTGGTTTGTTTGTGCATGCGTTTTTCTCTGCGGTCGGTATTTCTGCCGTTTTGGCACAGTCGGCAGAGCTGTTTCAGATGGTTAAAATGGTGGGCGCTGCTTATCTAATATGGCTGGGGTTGAGCAGTTTACGTGCATTGATGAAATCGAATGAGGGAATCTCGGTTTCTGAGCAAGCACACCAAGATTACAGTGGTAAACGTTCTTTTCGTGAAGGTTTTCTTTCTAACGTGTTAAACCCGAAAACCGCCGTATTCTATCTTGCGTTTCTTCCTCAATTTGTAAATCCAGAAGGATCGCCATTACTACAATCTATGATCATGGCTTCTATTCACTTTATGATCGCGATGGTTTGGCAATGTGGTTTGGCAGGTGCGCTCAATTCTGCGAAAAGTTTATTAAAAAATGCCAGCTTTATGAAATGGATGGAAGGAGCAACGGGTGCTGTATTAGTTGCCCTTGGGATTAAGCTACTTGTAGAAAAACCAGCATAATGCGCGTATTGATTCGACTGATTATTAGTTTTGTTGCTTTCCTATTTGCTGTCGGAGCGTTCGTGGCGTGGAAAACTATTCCCCAATTGCACTTTGTTGAGAAAGGAATGGAGTGGGATTGGCATTGGGAGTATTTCTTACCATTTTCCAATGGAATTCAAACCACACGCACACAAGACACAAAGCAGTTATTGCTTAGGCGAGTTTACTTGCAAGACGCGACCGCTGTTTTTGTAGGGACGACGTTAGACAACAAATTTGAAATCGATGTTGTGAATGAAGACGCTTGCGACCCTGAATCCAGCAAATGGGCGTCTGTTTCGGTTAATGGTCAACCGATGTCTCATGTGCCTATGCTGTGTGAAGCGTCGGGTGAAGGTTATATTTATCGATTTGTCGGTCCGAAGTTGAAATCTCTAGAATTTGGGATTGATGACCATTTCATCCGAGAAGACTTCCGCCTATGGCCGATTTCAGAGATAAAAGCCGACCAGTTCAAGCAACAGCATTCTACTTTTTTCAATAAACAGGGCGATAGTCAGGAACATCAATGGCTTCGTGATTAATTCATTTAGAGTTGACGTTTGATACTAAAAGAGACAAGTCATCCGCTTGTCTCTTTTTTTAGTTGTAGGTCAGTTTATGGGTTGAACCAACAAGCGAGCGGCGCAAAAGCCGAGTCGGTCTAAGACGCTTGAATCAAAATCTGTTACAACGCTGATATCACCAATTTGAAGGTGCTGAACGTGTGCGTTTTTATCCCAATTTAAAGGTGTATCTACGGCCAACTCACGACCTACATCTATCATTCCTATCTGCTGTGATTCGGCGTCAAAGAGCCCGGAAACATGAGAATAGTATGGCTGAAGTGTTGCGCCAGCCGCATACTGCATCAGGGGTAAGCCGTGATTGTGAATCGCCCAACTCCAGTCCCACCATTTCGTTTCTCCCGGAATGTAGCGATGATCCCATTGATAGCGGATGTTTTCTTTGAGCTCACTGGCGCGACCAAGCGTGAAAGTATGCGAGATTGTCGGTCTATCTTTTGGATGAGCATGCCAAGCATTACCACTGTAACGTAAGAACCCATCGAAATTGACTCGATAGCTGATGTCAGCTCGAAAACGAAACGGATAAGAGATTCTAGAATGTGAGAGCTCAATACGAATGGGGAGAATTGAGCGTGCAGGCACAGTGAGGTTTGCCTCTCTGGTCGCAGGGAGAGTACTGGTGCCAGAGGTTAAGTCGGAGAATGCCTGATTCCCTTTGACAATAAACCAAGGTGATGTGGTTCCAATGGTAGGCCATTGAAAAGAGGAGCTGATATGAACAGATTGTGCAAAAGCGGAGTTATCGGTTTTAGACCAAGTTGCGGTTTGCTCTACATCAAACTGAATGTGGATTTGTTTGGCTTGATCGAGAGTGTTGATCGCATAGGCTGTAATTGTGTGTGTTGAATCTTCCGTAGATTCAGTGATGTTGCCATGTGAAAAGTAATGAGGGTTGAGCTGGTAAGCAAAGTCGTTGGCGGTGATTTTAGTTTTTTCTGAGCATCGTTCACCGTTGCATGAGCCCGCGTTGTTTCCTTGTATTTCCCAGCCATCATGTACTTGATTGACAACCATGTCTTCGCCAACAAAATTGCCCCCGTTACCACTTAACCATGCGTAGCCAAGCGTATGCGCCAAATAACTCACTGGTCGAATAAAAAGCTCTTGATTGGAGACGAGTTCATACTCAATTTCAGCCTTACTCCCTTCCGCAATAGATATACCAAGGTGCTTTGGCAGTTCTGTATTTGGGTGAATAGGGTAACACCAAGTTTTATGGCTCGATTGTTCTGGTTTGATCTGGCCATGGTAGCCTGAGCCCATGATCGCCCAGCCGCTTTCGAGGCCCACAATGTCCCAGGTTTGCATGCGCGATAGAATGGCTGTTTTATGCTCTTGTGCTTCTTGGTAGGTAAGCTGACGATAGTCGGATCTACATTGATGATTTTCCAATTCGTCGATAACAAGCTGATCTGAATAGATTTTGGCTTGAGCAAAAGTGGATAAGAAGGAAAGCGCAAGCGTAATCGATAGTGGCGTACTGACGTGCAGCATAAATACAGTGTCCTTTATTTTAATGATTGAGTTCTAGTTAGCTTTTAGGCTCGTATTGCCCAAAAGCGGGCGTACTCTTTCATATAAAACAAGTCAAAAAACACTGAAAATAGTTGAAAAATAATTCTGTTATTTATCAATCTCTTGAGGTGATGAAAGTATTATTCTTATGAGGTTTTGAGTGCTTTAAAAGAAAAGCTTAAAGGTGTGAGGTTAAGTTAGTGTTGAACAATCCGTTATGATTACTCAACGTTAGTTTCATTTGCGCTTGGAGGTTCGAATCACTAGTTCAACCACTTAATGACGTTGTCCCACAGTTTTGGGTCAATGCATTTGGCATCCACGAGTTGTTTGTCCATGAAAGGTTGCTGATAGACGTGGGATTCACTCATGATACCGAGCGTTTTAAACTGACGGAAAAAGCGTAATAGCCGCATCACACGATCGAGCCGCTCATCTTGATGGACACAACGATTGATGACAAAGCCAATCTTAATCTGACGAGACTTAAAGATGTGTTTCTCGATAAGTGTATTGATGAACGGCAATGACGCATGCAAATCGATAGGCGATGGTTGCATGGGAATCACGATGTAGTCCACGTAACGCAAATAGCGCACTAAGTCGCTTTCTGAAAAGTTTGCAGGGGAATCTATCACAACGTAATCAGTGTTGGTGCTGACTTTCAACGTCACTGCGATGTTAGACAGGCTGCGCAGAGAAGGGTTATAGCTTTGATTTGGTAGTGCCTCAATGCTATTCGCCCAACTGTTAGTCGATTGTTGTTTGTCAAAATCGACCAGCTCTACCGTATGTCCGTTATGGATGAGTTTGCTTGCCAAGCTGGCAGAAAAGGTTGATTTACCAACACCACCCTTTAAATTTAAGACAATGATTTTTTTAGCTTTTGAATAAGCAATACTGGTTTGGCGTGGTTTTACTTGCGACAGCAAACGGTTATCCCCAATTTGAAAAACTTAGGCATTATGTCTGAATGGTTAGTTAAATTGGTTGGCATTCTATAAATCGATACTCTGCCGATGCTTATTCTCGTGCTCGTTTGATTAAAAAAGCCCGCGATGGGGAGTCGCGGGCAAAGTGTTAGCGATCTTTATTGTTGTTTTTGTGTGTTATTCTGCCGCGTGGATCGTCATCTCGGCGCTGCTGAACCCAAGAGCACTTAGCTCATCAGAATCAAAGTTGCTCGTGACTTCAATATCTCCAACACGTTGGGTGTTATTTTGAGATACATCATTTGCTGAACGCGCTTGAAGGCCAAGCGGTGTTGCTTTACCGATTTCGATTGTTCCTGCGTATTGTGACTCTGCGTAAAAATCACCAGACACGTAAGAATAGAACGGACGTAAACTTGCTCCAGTTGCATACTGCATGCTACTCAGTCCGGCTTCACGAATGGCCCAACTCCAATCCCACCATTTCACTTCACCTGGGATGTAACGATGATCCCATTGGTAGCGGATATCCGCAGATTTGTCGCTGCCGCGTCCCATCGTAAAGGTATGGCTACGATAAGGGCGGTTGTCTGGATGAGAGTGCCATGCATTACCACTCCAGCGTAAAAAGCCGTTAAAGTTTACGTCGTAGCTGATGTCTGCATTGAATCGGTAAGGGTAGGAGATAGTGGAACGATAAAGCTCGACACGCACAGGCAATTCGGAATTCGCGGGTACCATTGGGCGAGCTTGTAATGTGACTTGCTCGCTGGTGGATGCGCCATTGGAATTTGAGAAGCTTTGATTCGCTTCAAAAGTAATACTCAGTTTGGTATTGCCAACCAGTGGCCACTTAAATTCATTTTCTGTTTTAACCTGTTGAGCGAACCCATAGCTATTGGTTTTCGACCAGTTAGTTGATTCATCTAATTTAAGGTCGACAACGATCTGCTGTGGCGTGTTGCTGTAGTTTCGAGCTGTTGCAGAAATCGTTTTCACCAATTCTCGTTCGGATTCAATGACCTCTCCATGCCAAAAGTCTTTGTCATTCAGTGTGTAAGTAAAGTTATTGACCGTGATTCTGGACTTCTCTCCACAGCGGTAGCCACTACAAGACCCATTGTTATTACCTTGGATGACCCAGCTATCACCAACGCGGTCGACTTTCATGTCTTCACCCACGAACTGACTGTTATTGCCACCAACCCATGCATAGCCGAGGTAATGAGCGAGGTAACTTAAGGGACGAACGAAGTTGCTACGGTCGGTCACTAAATCGTATTGGACGTCGATTTCACCGCCTTCAGGTACGGCGTGTGCCGCGTATTTGGGGATTTCAGATTGCGCTTCATCTGGGTAACAGAAGGTTTTGCCATTCGGTAAATCTTGTTTGATTCTTCCGCTGTAACCCGGGCCCATGATCACCCAATCCCCTTTAAGTCCGGTAATTTGCCATTGACCCATACGTGATAGCAAGGCACTTTTTTGCTCTTCTGCCTCATATCGGTCGAGTGGACGATAACCGCTGCGACATACGTCCTCACCCAGCTGGTCTAGTACGATTTGGTCGGGGTAGATCTTTGCATATGCACCACTTGCGAAGGTAGAAAGGATAGCGGCGGACAATAAGCTAATGTTGATGTTTCGCATGAACGTTCCCTTATAACTGTATTTTTATTTGTGTTATGAGCCGCGATTTAGCGGACAGGCTTACTGTTCCATGCTGATAAGATTGATAGTACTGAAAATAGTTGAAATATTATTACCCATACAATCAGCTGGTTATGTTGTTTCATTTGTCATTTCTTAGTCGATGACATCGATTGCGTTTATATTTTCATGAAATGGAAAATGGATTGCACCAACCATTTTGAAATTAGAATAATTACTCATGATTAAGTGAAATAAACGAAAGGATAACTAAATTTGGATTTATACGTTTTTAACGTAATTGAGTTTATGATTTATATCAGATAAGACTAATTAAAGCGTTGGGGTTAAATAATGAAATCAGTAGAAAGTTCAATTAGAGTATTAGTAAATGGTAATTTCAGAAAAACTGTATTAGGAAAAATGAATTTAAAAGGCCAATAGTTGAGTGCTTTGTATCGAAATATTATCAATGAAGTGTACTTATTAAATTATCTATTACCGCTTAGCGAGAAGCTTTGTTCGTCCAGTCTGTTTATCTCTAATAAGAGAGAACACCTCATTTTGTAATAGAACTTCTATATCAAAATAGATAGGATCATCGTTTAATACTAGATAGGGTGAAAGAAATGAATCGTTCAAAGCAGGGCGGATTTCTTGTACGGAGAGTAGATTCATTTTACCAGAGACAGAAAGACTCGAATCGGAATAGGGTCTTGATTTGCCTTTAAAGCTAAGAATGATTGGGTTCGACATCGATTCATCTTGCAGCGATACAATATGAGTGATGATACGATGATTTACCCGCGTTAAGCCATCAATCCGCACGGTATGCTCATGAGGGAGAATATCAACCACGCTATGGTGATAGCGTCTATCTTCCATATCGTGATAGCAAGGTAGACTCCAAGCGCCAAGAAAGACCAAACATGAAAGGGCAATAGCGATAAACGGTTTCATCGGTTTTCCTCTGCAATGAATTGAGCGATTGTCTCTGAAGCTTGCTCAAACTGCGTTTGGGTATAGAACACATTGATCGATTTTCGTGTTTGTTTGTTTAACCAAGACATCTCAGAGAACTGGTCATTTTCTTCAATGTAAACGACACAAACGCACTGATGTTTCGTCAGCAATTTTCCAAGGCGAACCGATAACTGCGTATTAGGATCGGTGTAGACCTCGAGCATCCCGACAGAATGCTCCTTCAGCGCGTTGTTACGCTGTGGATGATTGTACTTACTGTGAAACTTACTCGCCCCAACCAAGCTCGCAGCAAACAAAATGCCAAGAGACAAGATGTAACACGCTAGGCTTTTGTAGTTCGATTCATGTTTGATAGTGGGAGTGAACGTTGGCGTGTCTTCCCGTATAGCTTCAGTTGTTTTAACGGAGGGAGTGACTGCGATTAAGCATTCGTTGAGCAGTACACCTTTGACTAATCGATACCCAATTTTCGGGACAGTAACAATTGGTGATTCTCTCACTCCCACTTTAACAAAGCCTTGTCTGAGAACACTGATACTTTTTGCTAATGACGTTTCACCGATATATTCGTTTCCCCACGCATATTGTACGATATCCTGTTTCTTAACGACTTCGGGGGATTGGTCGAGCAATAACGTGAGAATCTGTGACTCGCGATACCCAATTTTTATCGTAATATCACCATTAGAAAGCGTGTTTTTTATAGGGTTATATAAAATCATACGGTTATTTTTTTATTATAATGTTCAAGAGGTGAGAAGAATCTTCACATCTCATAGTATATGAATAAAGGTTACCAATTGGTGACTAAAATTTATTATCGCAATAACTGTCTATTGATAGAAGAAAACATAATCATAGTAAAACATCAACTCTATGCCATATTAATATTCTATTTAGTGATGTAGCTTCAGTGATGATGGATATAATTACACACAATTAATATGGTTTAGAGTTTGCTAAATAATGAGTCTTGATGGTTTTTAATAAAATATTGTCGTATATATCATTATATATTTAATTATTTGATAACTTGAAAGCGATTATTAGCCAGTTGGAGAGTAAAATAGATGATGGTAAATAAACCGTAAAGAGGATCGTCGGAGAGGTTAAATATAAAACTTGAGGATAAAAAAGCCCGCTGTGAACAGCGGGCTTAAAGTTTCTAACTCGTTTTTAGGCTTTTACAGCATCAAAATCATCTGTTTGAGAAGATGGCTTGAAGAACAGCTTCGTCTCTTCCAACACCACGTGGCGTAGAGCAATCAAACCAATCAGGTTAGGAATTGCCATCAGGCCGTTTACGATATCAGCCAGTAGCCAAATCATATCAAGGTGAAGGAACGCACCAGATGCCACCAAACCAACGAAAATCAGTTTGTATGGAAGCACAGCTTTGGTACCGAATAGGAACACAACGCAACGCTCACCGTAGTAGTTCCAACCAAGAATGGTGGTAAATGCGAAGAACATAAGACCGATAGACACCAGCATTGGGCCTAATGTTTCGGCGTTCAAACCAACGGCAAATGCGTGTGTTGTCATCGCTGCACCTGCAAGGTCACTTTGCCATGCACCCGTAAGGATCAAAGTAAGACCTGTCATGGTACAAATGATGATGGTATCGAAGAAGGTACCCGTCATTGAAATCAGACCTTGTTTAACACAAGAGTCCGTTTTCGCTGCTGCGGCTGCCATTGGCGCACTACCCAAACCTGATTCGTTTGAGAATACACCACGTGCGATACCAGATTGGATTGCCAGCATAATGCTTGCACCCAAGAAACCACCCGTTGCTGCGGTTGAAGTGAATGCAGACACCAACACTAACTCAACTGCGTTTAGCAATTGGTCTGCGTTCATGATGATCACACTCAAACACGCTAGCACATAAAATAGCGCCATTGCAGGAACCACTTTACCTGCTACGCTTGCAATCGACTTGATACCACCTAATGTAACGAAAGCCACCAGTAGTGTCAGGATGAAAGCTGACAGCCCGCGGTCTACACCGAGAGAAATCTCACTTGCATCAAGAATGGCATTCACTTGTGGGAAGGTGCCGATACCAAAACAGGCAACGCCCAATGCAAATACCGCGAACATGATAGCTAGCGCTTTCGAGCCAACACCATATTGCAGGTAGTACATAGGACCACCAATCATTTGGCCTTTGTCGTCAACACGACGGTATTTCACCGCAAGAAGACACTCAGCGTATTTGGTAGCCATTCCGAATAAAGCGGCAAGCCACATCCAGAATAGGGCACCAGGACCGCCGAGTTTGATTGCGGTTGCAACTCCAACGATGTTACCTGTACCGATTGTTGCAGATAGCGCTGTACATAACGCTGCAAAGCTAGAAACGTCACCCTGTTTATCAGATGACTTATCTTTACTGAATACCATCGCTAACGCAGTTGGTAGGTGCTTAAATTGGATCAAGCCTAAGCTAAAAGTGAAGTAAACACCGGTACCCACGAGCAATAGTAGCAGTGGTGGACCCCAGACAAAGTTATCAATGGTTTGAAGTAAAGATTGTAGGTCGTTCATGATTTCCCCTTAATAAAACAACTAATAAGGAGAAGAGGGAAAGGACGAGATCAAGGATCTCTAATAGAGCCAAGCTATTTAAAGTAGGCGGGAACGCCAAATAGTCAGGTTGTTACTTTCCACTCCTCTGTCCTTTTGCCTGAGAGTTTCACCCTACACAAATGTGTAAGACTTGCTCCTTCGGCGACCGATTTAACGGTTCTCTCCAGAGGTTCCTCCAACTACAGTCCCCGCTACCTAAGTAGCACCTGAAATAGTTAATTCTTCGGCGAGTTACGCTAACTAAATGTTAATATTTAGTTAATAACCACTCTCCTGCAGTCTTCATCGGAACATTTACTCAATAAAATGAGTAAAGGTTAGTTAATGATGCTGGTCATCATTAACGTGTGAACTCTATCATGTTTTTTTACCATTTCAACACCCAATTGCAGATTTATTTTCAACACATTATGCGGGTTGGAATAGCATCAAAGTCATAGTCGGACGATTCTTGAACGAAATGTTTTCCTAGCGAGGGCATTTAAGTGGCCAATGGCCGGCCAAGCCCCTATCAGTTTGTTCAATGTGGTATTGGTGAGGTGATGATAAGTTGTTCAAGATAGGAGATTAATTTGATCAAAACGGGAGCAATCACTTTAAAATCTACGCTATGTTGACCGTATGCCTCGTAGAAATAGGTTACAATGAATTTTTGCGAGACTGTCTATGGAATCAGATAGGTTCTCATTATTGGACAAGGAGGCAGTATGACCAGATTATTAGCCATTGCGGTATTGGTCGCGTTAGCATTCGTGTTATTTCGTTACCGTACCAATGAAAAAGTCCAAAAAGCGACCGTTATTACATTGATCGGTGCATTCTTAATTTATACCGCATCAATCATGATAGCGGAACTCACTCGCTAGCGAATCAAGTAGAGTCCTCGGAGTAAGATACAGTGACTTCTCAAAACAACATTGAAGATCAAGACGAAGTAGTCGTCATTGAGGAGCGCGATAAGCGTACTCATTTTTACATCGGTATTGCCGCTGTGCTAGGCCTCGCTTTTGGTGGTTTAGCCGGTTCTGTTCTAACGGCAAATAAATGGGAATCGACTTATCAAGTATTAGAAGCGAAATACCAAGCACTTGTGAATGACAAGTCTGACTTGGTGTCTCAAGTAAAAACACGTGAAGCAGGTTTAGATAAAGAAATCGACGCTAAAGTCGCTACTCTGCTAGCTGAGAAAGAAGAAACACACAAGGCTGAACTAAATGCGCTGCAAGAACAACTGACAGAAGTTGAAAAAGTGAACCTGTCTCTTGAAGCACAAGTGAAGCAGCAGATGGATAAGCTAAGCTCGACCAAAACGGAGAATGATAAGCTGAACCGTCAGGCTGACATGCAAGCTACGATGTTCGAGCGTTCGCGCGAAGTATTCAAAAAAGAAATGCAGATTTCACAAGATCTGGATGCCCTTGAGAAAGAGCGTAAATCGTTACTCCCTAAGATTGAAACGCTCAAGAAAGAGTGTGATGTTTTCTTAGAAGGTAAGTCGTGGGATGTAAAATCTGATGCTTGTGATAAGCACGACGAAGCAAATTCTCGCTTAAGCCAAATTGACCAGCTGATCGAGGTCCATAAAATGGATCTGAAACAAATTAAAGAGATTACCGAAGATATGGGGTTGTAAGACCGTATCGAGAATCTTGAAATTAAAAAAGGAGCTTAATGAGCTCCTTTTTTAATGCGCAGCTACCAAGGTAGCGATCAGATGCGAGACGCGTCGTAACCCGACGCCAGTAATAATTCACGCTCGTGCTTAATGAGCTTCGCACGATCTTCAATCAATTCATTCAGTGCTTGAGAAGGTTCGCCCGCGAGCGCTTTAAACGAATCAAAGGATTCAGCGGTCTCCACCTTATCAATCATCGCGCTGATCACGTTGCGTGCTTCACAAGGGTTACTCTCCGTTGTGAAGTATTCAACTTGTTTTGCCGCGGTTTTCATCTCTGTGAGCAGTTCAAGTGGGCTGCTTTCTTTTGCTACGGCCATGTAGTTATCAAGCACACGCTTCGCATACAACAATTCTTTCAGTGGAATATCTCGACCACTTACAATTAGCGACTCATTAAGGATCATACTTGAGCTCATTGGCATTCCTTTTTTATCAATAATTCAAACTTCTTGGGCATTGGCTTGAGTCTAATTTATTGAAGTCTGAATGGGAATGCCTAAAAAGCACATTATTAAACGTTTTTCTGATTATTTACGCCTTGTTAGTGAGTAAGTACGCAAATTGCGTGTTGGGTAGAATCTTCAGAAGATAGGTCAGTCAGGAGCTCTGAGTGTTCGATTGTTTTCTGAGTGCATCAAATGTGGGTGTTATCTGTTCTCAATATTCAACACTAATTCATGAAGAAGCGACCCGGCGTCACCCCAAAGCTATGTTTGAATAGATGATTAAAAGCACTCACGCTGGTAAAGCCACACTCCGGTGCCACGGTGGTGACCGGGAGGTTTTGCGCCAACAACGTCAGAGAGAGGAACAACCTTGCTTGTTGACGATACTCGATGAAAGACATGCTAACTTCATTGCGAAACAAACGGCTCAAAGTGCGGCTGCTGACGTTAATTTCCTCTGCCCATTGTTTTAATGAACGATTATCCGCAGGCTCATCCAACAGTGAGTTACAAACCTGCCCAAGTTTGGCATTGTTGGGAAGAGGGATTTGAATGGACGCTTGCGGCGCGACTTTCAACTGATCCAACAAAACCAGAACAATACGCCAATACGGCTCTGTGCTGGCTTGGTCGGCCGGTTGCTCAGAAAGGTGAATGATCATCTCACGCAGCATTGGTGACACGTTGAGAACATCACTCTGGTTTGGCAGCTCAGTATCGATACTTGGTAACAAGTAGACGTTTTTCATTGCCGCATCGCCATACATATACACCTTGTGGCTCTCATGCGCCGGGATCCACACCGCTCTTTGAGGCGGAACCACCCATAGCTGAGATTCTGTCTCGACCGCCATCACACCACTGCTGGCGTAAACCAATTGGTTGTGTTGATGGCAATGCCAATCAATGACGTGCCCATCGGGGTAGTGCTTGGGAGTGACCACCGCTTCTTAGAGATTGATGCTGGCGTCCAGACTGATGGCTTTGATGTTCTGGCTCATTTGAGCAATAACCTGTCTTGATAGAATCTATACGCCAAATGCTAGCCAGATAAACTGAGCTTGTCATTAGTTAGCTTTCCTTTATTTGGTTTGGAGTCGAGATGAACCGTTCCTTTCACGCAGGTGTCCTCAATGTGGGGCATGCGCTCAATCATTACTTCTTGCTCATCTTTCCTTCTATTGTACTAACGCTGCATAAAGAATGGGACATGAGTTACGCAGCGCTGCTCCAAGTGGGGAGCGTAGCCATGTTGGTTTATGGCGTTATGTCCCTGCCAGCTGGTTGGCTGGCGGATCGTTGGAGCCGAAAAGGCATGATGACCGTTTTCTACTTTGGGATGGGCACCTCTGCATTATTTACTGCTCTTGCGCAAACGCCATGGCAAATGGGGCTGGGGCTTTGTGCCATAGCCTTGTTTGCGGCGATTTATCATCCCGTCGGTATTGCACTTATCTTTAGCTCTGCAAACAAAACAGGCAGGGCTATCGCAGTAAATGGACTAGCAGGTAACTTGGGTTTGGCGTTTGCTTCAATGGGAACCGCTTTGTTGTGCCAACGGTTCTCTTGGCAAGCCGCATTTTATGTTCCAGGCCTTGTGTGTTTATTAACTGGTATTGTGTACTGGTATGCATCGAAAGGTGTTACTGATATCGAACATGCGAAAAGTAGACGTGACGACGTAACGATGCCTTTGCGACAACTCAAAGTGCTGTTCGCTTGTGCTGCGGTGGTTGTCTTCTTTGGTGGTTTGGTCTTTCAATCTACGACGACCTCGTTACCTAAAATTATGGATGCACAATTTAGCCAATCATTGAGCCTTTCAAGCACGTTAACCACATCGATTTTTGTTTGTGCTGCGTTTATTCAGCTTGTTGTGGGTGAGTTGCTCGATCGCGTTGATATCAAGAGGCTGCTCGCCTGTATTGCTGGTGGGCAACTGTTATTCCTCCTATTAGCGACGGTTACTCATGAATGGTCATTGGTTCTTGTGTTTGTTGGTTTGATGCTGTGTACATACGCGCAAATACCAGTGAATGATTGGCTTATTGGCCGTTATTCCGATGTGAAATGGCGCTCCAGAATCTACGCCGTTAAGTACACATTAAGCTTTAGTACTGGACCTATCGCGTATTGGCTTATCACAGCGACTTATGCTCATACACAAGAGTTTGTATTGATGTATTTCATCCTCGCTGGTGGGATGGGGATAGCACTGTTGAGCGCAACGTTAATGCCTTCGTCAAGCAAAAGAAAAACGGCTAGCACCACACTAGTGAAACAGTGAAGCAAAAAGGAGCGCATGTTGCGCTCCTTATCTTTATCTAGTTAGTTACTTTAGAAGAGTACCAGTCGTTTTGATAAGCCTTAGAGGCAAACAAAGCGTTGGCCTTAGCGCGTTCAACGATAGCTGGGTCCACTTCGATAGGCTTCATGGTTTGGTTATCGAAGTTGTACTGCATGGTCGATACCTTTTCGCCCGGCGAGAACACAACGAGGTTATCTCGGGTTAAGTAACCAAAGTTCTTGTCGTATTGCATCATGGCACGTTCGTCTTTGCGTGCCAGAGGCTTAGTAAGATCACGGCCAATCATCGGTGTTTTCGCATCCACACCAATCAAAGAAAGCAGCGTAGGTGGCATATCTAGGTTATTAGCAATACGGTCGTCTTTACGTGGCTTAATGTCTTTACCAAGAATCAATGCAGGGATGTGGAAGTGTTTTACAGGCACTAAGTTAGCACCGGATACACGGGCATCGTGGTCTGCAATGATGATGAAGATCGTGTCATCCCAGTAAGACGATTTCTTGGCTTTATCAAAGAAAGTACCAATTGCGTAATCCGAATACTTCACCGCGTTATTGCGTGTCATGTATTCAGAGTCGTAAGGCTCGATTTTTCCTTCTGGATATTCGTATGGGCTGTGGTTACTTGAACTGAATACTAAGCTGAAAAAGGGCTTATCGGTCTTAGACAGGCGTTCAAATTCTTGGTCTGCTTTGGTGTACAGGTCTTCATCGCTCACCCCCCAAGATCCAACAAACTCTGGATTTTTGTAATCTTTCTCTTCAATGATTTGATCAAAACCATTGCCGAAAAAGAAGGTCTTCATGTTGTCAAAGTTTGCTTCGCCACCATAAATAAACTCGGTGTGGTAGCCGTTGGCTTTCAAAAGGTCTGCGATAGTAAAGAAGTTCGTTTGGCTTTTGCTTAGTTTTACAACTGCACGTGATGGTGATGGTGGGAAGCCTGTCGTTACTGCTTCAATACCACGAACAGAGCGAGTTCCTGTTGCGTATAGCTGTGTAAAGTTCCAACCTTCAGCCATAAGCTTGTCTACATTGGGCGTGAGTGGTAATCCTCCTAGTTCTCCGACAAACTGAGCACCTAGGCTTTCTTGTAGCAAGATGACTAAGTTCTTTGGTTTACCTTGATAGGTCGCTTCATTGCTGTTCATTGTAGGAAGAACTGAAGGATCAAAGTTTGATTTCGCGGAAGAGGAGCGCACAAGTTCTAGCATCTTCTGGTTATCCATTTTTCCATAGAACTGCTCTGCGCTTCTCTCTGACTTCATGTTGTTGACAGCAAACAAGAGAGAGTAAGAAGAATTTAGTGTGAGATCGTTCATCAACGGGTCGTTAGAAAACGCTACCATTGCGGGGTTTAGAGGGCGATGACCCAAAGAAGAACGCGCACCCGCGATACCAACCAAAACGACAAGAATGGCAAGGATAGGTCGCCATTTCCAGCTTACTTGCTTCGCGTTGTCGGTTAGTTTCTTGCTCCATTTCCAACCAAGGAAAAGGGTAATTGCCGTGCCTACAGCACCAATGAACAGCTCTAATTTGTAGCCAGTCCAAAGCATGCTGAACACTTCTTTTGGATAAATTAGGTATTCAACAAATAATCGATTTGGGCGTAGGTCGTACTCTTGAATAAAGGGTGCGGTTGCCAATTCCATGTAAACAATGATCCATAAACCTGCGACCATCCAGCAACGTAATACCCATTTCCAGCATTCGCCGACCTTTCCTTGTACAGGTAATAGCGAAGAAAGTAAGCCCGGAAGGATGAATAACCAACAGATGGTGGCAAAGTCTACGCGTAGGCCCTGACCAAGAATATAAATAAGGTCGTTAAAAGATTCGATTCGGTCAGAAAGCCAAATGGCAAGTAAAATCCGCGAAACGGAAAGAAAAGCAAGCGAAAATAGCGCAAATACAGCGATGGGCTGCAAAGGCCCAAACGTGGGCTTCTTCATAAATATTCCCTAATTTACTGATGTAACTGATTTTTATGGTGTGTCTTTTATCAAATAAAACGTGAAGTAAGCGTGAAATATAAGGTTTATTTATAAATTTAATTGTAATGATTGGTACGGCTTTGTAAGAGAGGGTAATGCCAGACGGCGTACGTAGTTCAGTCTGTTGTCGTAAAGTGCGTGATAATTACAAGCTTGATTTCTATGGATTTCTTATTTAGGGTATCTGTATGAACTATTTAGCGATTTCTATCTCAACGAACTGTTGTTGTTGCACTTCTAAAAATGTGCGGCGGCTTTCGTGTAGCTATTAGTTAGCAAAAGATCATACAGACATATTAAAGGCCGCCGATGTTTTCATCCGCGGCCTTTTTGCATTTAAAGGAATAACAATATGAGTCAGTCAAAATTACAATTATTCAATACATTGGGGCGCACCCTTGAGCCGTTCAACACCATTAAATCAGGTAAAGTCGGTTTGTATGCATGTGGTCCAACGGTGTATGACTACGCGCATGCAGGGAACTTGAGAACCTACCTTTTTGTTGATGTGTTAAGGCGCACGCTTGAGCTCAACGGTTACGACGTAAACCACGTTATGAACATCACGGATGTTGGGCACTTGGTGTCAGACGCGGATACCGGTGAAGATAAAATGGAGAAGGGTGCGAGAAAACAGAATAAGTCTGCTTGGGAGATCGCAAAGTATTTTGAAGATGCGTTTTTAGATGATCTTACTAGCCTCAACATCACTCAGCCTTCCATCATTTGTCGCGCTACCGAGCACATACAAGAGCAGATAGAGTTCGTCCGAGAGCTTGAACAAAAGGGCTTTACCTATCAAACCTCCGATGGCGTTTATTTTGATTCGGCGAAGCTTCCGGATTATGGAAAACTTGCCAAACTGGACCGCGAGGGGTTAGAAGCGGGCATTCGCGTCGAAATGGCAGAGAAAAAGAGTCCAACCGATTTCGCACTCTGGAAGTTTAGCGGTGACACACCAAGACAAATGGAATGGGAAAGCTCTTGGGGAGTTGGCTTTCCGGGATGGCACATTGAATGTTCTGCGATGGCAGAGAAATACCTTGGGGAAGTGTTCGATATTCATGTTGGTGGGGAAGACCATATCCCAGTTCACCACACCAACGAAATTGCCCAATGCCAAGCAAAGAATGGCCACGTTCAAGCAAATTACTGGCTGCATGGCTTCTTCCTCCAATTGAATAAAGAGAAGATCTCTAAGTCCGGCACGTCACTTCGTCTTGATGCGTTAATCGAGAAAGGCTATGACCCGCTGGCTTACCGTTACTTGGTGCTGACCAGCCATTATCGCAGTCATTTGAACTTTACGTGGGAGAGCTTGGATGCCGCACAAACAGCTTTAAAGCGCCTGAAAACGAAAATGTCGGCATTACCAGAAGGTGGCAAAGTCGACCAAACATATATTGAGCGTTTTATGTCACTCATCAACAACGACTTAGCCATGCCACAAGCGATGGCATTAATGTGGGAGTTGCTTGGAAGTGCATTAAATGACGCGGATAAAAAAGCAACGGCACGCTACTTTGATCGTGTGTTTGGTTTGGATCTTGATAAGGTAGACGAAGAAGAAATTCCTCGTGAGATCTTGGAATTAGTAGAGTTGCGTTTGCAAATGAAAAAGCAGAAGGAATACCAACAAGCTGACGAAATCCGCCAGAAAGTCACCGAACTCGGCTATAGAATCAACGATGCTGGTGATAGCTCAACGGTAAGTAAACAAGGCTAGTAAGCCAGAAAACAAAAAGGCTCACTGCGATAATGAGCCTTTCTAATTGAAACGATAAACGTTCTCGTCGCTATTGAATCGCTAACTCAGGTTGCGACGCCGTATTCACTTCTGCGGTTTGATTGTACTTCTTAATCACTAGCGTCAATCGAATCAGCATTGCAATTGCTGCGGTGGTTAAGCCGGTTACGATACCAATCCAGAAGCCTTCTTCGCCCATTGCAGGAACGATTTCATCCGTGATACCCAATAACATACCCAGTGGAAGCGCTAAGCCCCAGTAGGCAAGAATCGCCAGAATCATAGGGATTTTAGTATCTTTGTAGCCACGCAGTGCACCGTTTGCAGAGGTCTGTAGCGCGTCACTGAACTGGTACATCGCAGTAAACATCAACAGAGTAGCAGCGGTCGCTGAAACTACAGGATCTGTGGTGTACAAACGAATGATCCACTCTGGGAAAAGCAGGAAGAAGCTGACTGAAATCAGAGACAGTAGCGCAGCAGTAATAATACCCACCAAACTACGGTGAGAGGCCGTTTCAAGCTTTTGTTCACCCAATGCATGGCCAACGCGAATCGTGATACCAAAGGAAAGACTCATTGGAATCATGTACGTCATGCTAGAGATGTTCAGTGCAATTTGTGCCGCGGCAACGTTCTCTGCACCGATACGACCAATCAATAGCGCAATCACCGCGAAGATACTGCCACAAACCGCAATGTTCAAACCAATCGGCATGCCGAGTTTGAACAGCTGTTTGATTTCTTGCCATACTGGTTTTAGCTCAGCGAAGTGCAGAATGTTTTTGTAGTGGTGATGGCTCTTAATATAGCTAAACAGAAGGGCAGACATCAGCCAGTAAACCAAGCTTGTTGCCCAGCCACAACCAACCGCGCCCAATGCAGGCATGCCGAACTTGCCATAAATCAGGATGTAGTTAACAGGGATGTTCACCAACAAGCCGATGACAGAAATCAGCATCGGAGCGCGGGTGTTATTCATCCCTTCACAGAAACCATTCAGCGTATAGAAGAGCGCAATACCCGGAACACCAAACGCTAATGCGACAACATAATCACTGGCAATAGGAATGATCTCAGGAGCAACGCCTAAGCCAACGAGAATGGTTTCACCAAGTAGCAAGTAAACAATCAAGATGGCACTAACAAACGCGGATAGCCACAGCATCTGAATGAAAGAGATACGGATGTTATCTAAACTTTGTGCGCCGCGGTGGTAAGCAACGACAGGCGTTAATGCCATGATGATGCCGCGAAGCAATAGCGAAACGGGTAGCCATAAACTGGTGCCAAGCGCGATCGCAGCAAGGTCGGCTGCACTTACTTGGCCTGCCATTGTGGTATCGATAAAGCCCATCGACTGAGTTGCGAGTTGCATCAAAATGATTGGGATCGACAGGTGTAACAATGCGCCCGATTCTTTAAAAAAACGAGAAAAAGAGGAAGGTGTGTTTTGCATGGATGTAGTTAAACACCAATATCAATGCACCAGTGGAAGCAGGATGGCGTTGTGCATTGTAGGGTGTGCCGCGTAGGCAGGCGCAATATACGGACTTTTGTTCTGCCATTCAATATGTAATTTAGATCACAGAGAAACGATTGCGAAAGGAATTTTGGATAAAAAAGCGCCAGCAGGTTTGGCTGCTGGCGCTTGGTCTTATTTAGGAAGGAATTCGATTGTTAATTACATTGACGCTTTTTTAGCTTCGGCAACCCAAGAATCAAACAGTTGTTGGTTGGCTTTGATCCAGCCATTAACGTGAGACTCGATGTCCGCCGCACTATTTTTACCTTGGCTCATCATCATGTTTTGTGCGCTGACATCATTGATATTCAGCTTAACGATTTCGAACAGTTTTGCGGCAGAAGGGTTTTTTCCAGTGAAATCTTTGTTCGCCACGATTCGCATTGAGTTCATTTCAAACCCATAGTTTTTACCATTCTTAAGTGTGGTATCCACATCTTTACGTTCTCCGGGTAGAGCAGAGAATGGGACTTCTAGCCAAACCACATCTTCGCCTGGAACGAGTACGCCACTTACCCAATAAGGTGTCCACGTGTAGTACAAGATCGGGTCGCCTTTCTTATAACGAGAAATAGTATCCGCAATGATTGCTGCGTAGTTACCTTGGTTGTGTGTGACCGTGTCACGAAGTTGGTAAGCGTTAAGCTGCTCTTCAATTACCATTTCGCAGCCCCAACCAGGGTTACAACCAGTGAGGTCTGCTTTGCCATCGCCATTGGCGTCAAATAGTTTTGCTAGCTCAGGATCTTTAAGTTGACCAATGTTAGTGATGTTGTATTTTTCTGCGGTTTTTTTATCGATTAAGTAGCCTTGAGCCGCACCACTAACGTACTGGCCTTGGCGGTAGAATTTATCATCACCACCTGACATCGTGTATTTGTCTGCGTGCAAAGGGAACCAACCCACAGCTAAGAACGTAGCATCGCCTTTTGCGATCGAAGTGTAGCCAACGTTGTAATCGACTTCCTTAGTTGGTTGAACATCGTAGCCCAACGCTTCAAGCGCGCGGTTAACAATAAGAGTTTGAAACGTTTCTTCCGCAACCGTTGATTGAACTGGTTGAACTGAAACGCCTTTACCCGGTAAGTCATTCGCTAAAGCTTGAGTCGAAAACGCCATCGTTGCTAACGTTCCAGCTGTTAGCGCTTTCTTCCATGAATTAGTCATTTATGTTTCTCCTAAGTTTGAGATCAGGTTGGTTCGATTTGTTGGTCAGTTTTAAAAGGTAAGAAACTGGACCGGTGTGGTACCAACGTAACTTCGTGTTACCCGCGTTAGCGCCTAAAACTTGTGTGATACGGTCGAGTAGAATGGCAAGGATTACGATACCTAAACCGCCCACCGCTGCTAGTCCCATATCCAAACGTCCGATTCCACGTAATACCATTTGTCCCAACCCACCAACTG
Source organism: Vibrio sp. ED002 (assembly GCF_023277445.1). Taxonomy (NCBI): domain Bacteria; kingdom Pseudomonadati; phylum Pseudomonadota; class Gammaproteobacteria; order Vibrionales; family Vibrionaceae; genus Vibrio; species Vibrio sp. ED002. The sequence continues at coordinate 380,705 of NZ_CP080238.1, forward strand.
CGATCATAGAGGCAATAACAACCATAGAAAGGGAGAGCATCAGGGTTTGGTTTACGCCTGCCATAATAGTCGGTAGGGCAAGGGGAAGTTGAATGCGGTACAGCATTTGCTTTTTGCTGGCTCCAAATGAGTGTCCGGCTTCAATCAGCTCTTCTGGGACTTGTTGAATACCAAGAATGGTCAAGCGAACCACGGGAGGCAATGCAAAAATAATGGTGACCACCACGCCTGGTACGTTCCCGATGCCAAACAACATGACGATAGGTACCAAGTAGACAAAAGCAGGGGTGGTTTGCATTGCATCGAGTATGGGCCGTATGAACTTAGCGGCGGTGTTGTTTCTTGCCAGCCAGATACCAAGTGGTAATCCAATGATCAGACAGAAGAATACGGATGTCAGTACTAATGCCAAGGTCGTCATTGCTTGGGACCAAGCACCTATCAGCCCAATGAAGACTAATGAAGCGAATGTCGACATCCCCAAACGCAAATTAGAAAATTGCCATGCTAATAAAAATAGAATGATGAGCATGAATGGGGCAGGTGTAGAGACGAGCGCCGTTTCAAATGAGGAGAGAATGAAATCAATGGGAACGCGAATTGCTTGAAAGACCGGACGTCCATGTTCGACAAGCCAATCTAACCCAGATTCTACCCAAGTATCCAAAGGAAGGACCGCATCTTGAAATGGGTTCATTATATCAAAAGGGGCTTCTTCAACGGTTTCAGAATTCAACCAGTCTATACTTGACGTCGCTTCACTGCCTTGTGACCAAGGGTCACTTTGTTCTGTTGTGGCTGTTGACCACGGGTCGGTTTGTTCCGCTTCTGTCGTTGACCACGGATCGTTAGTGGTTTGTTCTGTTGACATGATGACTAATCCTTATCCAACGTTTGCAGAAGACGTGATTTTGTCACGACACCATAATAGTGGCCTTGCTCGTCGACAACTGGGACGGCATAAGGGACACCAGCGACGACACCAAGAATGTCGTTGATTGCTTGGTCTGGCTGGAGGGTGATTTCGTCGATCAATTGTGCACTGGCTAGTGAGCGATTTTCTTTGTGGGCAACGCGTAACGAATCAAGAGAAACAATGCCAGAATAGTGGCTGGATTTATCAATGACTATGCCGTAATCGCGGTCGTGATCCATCAATATCTGCATTGCAGACCCAGGACCATCATGTTCGGACTTCTTGAAAACAGCGGCTGGCTTTTTTCGAGCGATGTCTTTCACGGTCAGTACGTTTGCAACGTTAACACCTCGGAAAAAGGCTTCCACATAATCATTGGCAGGGTTATGAAGAATCTCATCTGGTGTACCGACTTGAACCACGTCGCCATTCTGCATGATGGCAATACGATCGCCGATTCGCATGGCTTCATCTAAATCGTGAGAGATGAAAACAATCGTACGTTTATCGTCATTTTGCAGTCGAATAAGTTCATCCTGCATTTCGGTTCGGATAAGTGGATCGAGCGCTGAAAAGGCTTCATCCATTAGGAGGATATCAGGGTCACACGCGAGAGCTCGAGCGAGGCCAACTCGTTGCTTCATTCCGCCAGACAACTCATCCGGATAGGATTCTGAGTAGGCATCAAGGCCAACTCGTTGTAAGGCTGACAACGCACTTTCTTGCCTGTCTTTGAGGTTCACACCGGCGAGTTCAAGGCCAAAAGCAGCGTTTTCAATCACCGTCATGTGAGGCATGAGCGCGAAGTTTTGAAAAACCATGGAAATGTTATTGCGGCGAACTTCTCTAAGTTCATCTTCAGAAATGTGGGCAATGTCTTTACCTTTTAGGTAAACGCTGCCTTTGGTTGGCTCAATTAAGCGATTGAGAAGACGAACGAGTGTGGATTTTCCTGAGCCAGATAGGCCCATAATGACAAAAATCTCACCTTCATTGATGGAAAGAGAGACATCGTTAACGCCAACCGTTAAACCTGTTTGTTCAAAAATACGATCTTTATCGATGCCTTTCTCAATCAGTGAGAATGCGCGGTCAGGATCGTCACCAAACACCTTATACAGTCCCTTAACTTCCAGTATGGGATCCATGTAAATCATCCTTAATTTTGAATGTTTTGTAGTAAAACGTTTCGTACTCTAAGTAATGTTTGGGAGAATTTCAATGTTCGATAAAAGGTTTGTGTGGTGGCGTTACACAAATTAGACATAAACAGCTTAGCCAATGATTTGGCTTTAAATGACGTAAAAACAGTGAGTTATGTTTATTTGTAGTGCGTCGCAAAAGTGGGTGAAATGGCCTGTGAAATATTTTTGAATTTATTGTGGTTGGTGAGTGACATTTTGATCCTAACGAAATCTTTCGTAAATAGGCCGTTTTAGAATGTTTTAAGTTAGAGTTCGAATTAATGTGTTGGTGACATGTTCTGCTATTTGAGTCGATTCATACCATCACTGGATTTATTTATTGCCTGATTGAATGCTTGGTGATATTTATCGCTGAAGTTTAGGCAATGCATGGAATAAAGAATGGAAGCCGAGCAATTAGAAGTACTCAATTTCATTAGCCAATACCCTCCCTTTGATGACTTACCAGAGACGCACCTGAAAAATATCGCAATGAACGCTGAAGTGGCTTACTACCGCGCAGGCTCAGATATTTTAAAGAAAGGTGACGATATTCGTGATCTGTATATGGTTCGCAGTGGCGTCGTCGAAATTTTCCGCCGCAAGGGGGAGCTGTATAACCGTATTGATGCTGGTGGTTTGTTTGGACAAATGGGGTTGTTGATGAATAACCGTGTCCGTATGCCAGCGAAAGCAATTGAAGATACATTGGTGTATTGCATCCCAGAGGGCATCTTCAACGAATTGTGTGATGAGTTTGAGAATTTCGCTGATTTCATGGAATTGGAAGACAGTGCAAGACTAAGAACCGTGGTTTCGAACCAGTCTGATGGCAACGATTTTACCACCGCAAAAGCGAGAAAGATTCTTAGCCGAGAGCCAGTAACCTTAGCTGCTACCGCGACCATTCAGGAAGCGGCAATACTGATGGCAGAAGAGGGCGTCACGGCATTGTTGATCGTGCGTCCAGAAGAAGAAATTACCGAAGATGATGACGACCAACTCTTAGGCATCCTGACCGACCGTGATTTGTGTATACGCGTTTTAGCTGAGGGTAGGGAGACCAACATACCCGTAAGTGAGGTGATGAGTTACGACGTCGTATCTCTTGATAACAGTGCGTATGTCTTCGAAGCCATGCTGACCATGCTGCGCTATAACGTGCACCACCTGCCAATCCTCAAAGACAAAAAACCGATTGGTGTACTCAGTATGACGGATATCGTCAGATACGAGTCGCAAAACAGTTTATTGCTTGTGAGTTCGATATTCCAACAGAACACGATCGAAGATCTTAAAGCGGTATCGAAACAAGTGAAAGACTGTTTTGTCCGTATGGTGAGTGAAGATGCGAACGCCCACATGGTCGGCCGAGCGATGTCGGTTATTGGCAGTAGCTTCAAGCAGCGTCTTGCTGAGTTAGCAGAACAAGAGCTTGGTCCAGCACCTATTCCGTATTGTTTGCTCGCAATGGGGTCCATGGCGCGTGATGAGCAATTGATCGTCACGGACCAAGATAACGCATTGATTCTCGATAACAGCTACGAACCGAGTGAGCATGGTCAGTACTTTGAGCAATTTGCTAAGTTTATTTGCGATGGGTTAGCAGAATGTGGTTACACCTACTGTTCTGGCGACATCATGGCAACTAATCCAGAATGGCGCAAAACGCGCTCAGAATGGGAAGCGTGTTTTGCTAACTGGATTGATGACCCAACACCGGAACGTCTGCTCAATAGCAGCATTTTCTTTGATCTATTAGGTGTGCATGGCCGAGTGAAGTGGGCAGAGCAATTAAGCGGATTCATTGTTCGCCGCGCGAAGAAGAACAACCGATTCCTCGCTTGTATGGCCTACAACGCAATTCGTCGAACACCACCTCTGGGTTTCTTTAAAGATTTTGTAATGGAGAAGGACGGCCGTCATCGAAACTCCATTAACTTGAAACGTCGCGGCACTGCACCGATGGCGGACTTGATTCGTGTCCATTCTCTTGCCATTGGCTCTCGCTCACAAAATTCATTCGAGCGTCTGGATGACATCAATAACGCTGGGATCTTGCCGAAAGGGCGAGGGATGGACTTGAAAGATGCCATGGAACTTATTTACATGGTACGTATTCGTCATCAGGCATTGGATATTGAAAATGGCGAAGAGCCGGACAACAACATCGAGCCTGAACATATGTCTGAGTTTGAGCGCCGTAATTTAAAAGCCGCCTTCCAGATTCTAAGTAACGCGCAAAACTTCATTAAGTTCCGCTATCAGAGAAGCAGTAAATGATGTGGTTTTTTAAACAACAGCAAGATGCACGTGATTTATTAGATACCAGCCAGACACCTGATTGGCCCGTTTTCTTTGAGCAACTTGCCGCGCAAGCGAAAGATGATCGATTAAAACGTTATTACTCTGCGCCTATTGTGAATGGAGATACGCCATTAAAAGAGGTACCTTTTGTCTCCGTCGATTTTGAGACCACGGGCTTAAATGCAGAAGAAGACGCCATTCTTACTATTGGTTTAGTTCCGTTTACTCTGGAACGAGTGCAATGCAGTGGCTCGCGTCATTGGGTGGTGAATCCAAATCGAGAATTGAATGAAGAATCGGTTGTGATTCATGGTATTACCGATTCAGAAGTGAAGAGTGCGCCGCAACTTAATCAAATCTTAGAGGTTATATTGGCAGAACTCTCAGGCAAGATTGTGGTGGTGCATTACAAAAATATTGAGCGTCAATTCTTTAACAATGCCTTGTTGAATAGCATAGGTGAGGGGATTCAATTCCCTGTTGTAGATACCTTGGATATTGAATACGCGATTCAGCGTCGTCAATGTGAAGGTTGGTTAAATAAGCTCAAAGGTAAAAAGCCGGGCTCGGTGCGTTTAGGGCACGCTCGTGAAAGATATCATCTGCCAGTATATCAACCTCATCATGCACTTACGGATGCGCTTGCGACAGCGGAACTGCTACAAGCGCAACTGCAATACCATTTTGACGAGGACATGCGATTGTCTACGATTTGGCAATAACCACGCTGCAATTTAGCCATAAAAATAATTAGTCGTCCCGATAACGAAATGCAATGCGATATCGGGGCGTTTAACGTTAAAATTACACAGTAGAGTAACAATTCTAATAGCGGCGCAACGATCGCAATAAGCTTTGCAGCAAGTGGCGCGAAAAAGCCATCCCTTCGATTCCTACAACGATTTTTTTAATTTGGCCACGTATTTTAAGGAGATAAATCGTGAGCACTGACAACAATGGCGGTATACAGCGCCCCGACGGTAAGGTGAACCCGATCGATACTGATTACCAGATTGGTCAGGATAACGTCGCGTTAAAAGTCGGTCCTTTTGGACTTGATATTCACAACCGTGTATTTGCTATTTCAGGCATGTCGATCATCCTGTTCGTAGTGTTAACACTGACATTCAGACAACAAGTAGAACCGTTCTTTGCGGGTTTGCGTGGTTGGCTGGTATCAAATCTTGATTGGTTCTTCCTATCTGCGGGCAACGTGTTTGTCGTGGTGTGCTTGATCCTGATCGTCACGCCACTTGGTCGTGTTCGTATCGGTGGTACAGAAGCAACGCCAGATTATACTTATGCCGGTTGGCTTGCGATGCTATTCGCAGCTGGTATGGGTATCGGTTTGGTGTTCTTTGGTGTATCTGAGCCAATGTCTCACTTTAGTGCGGCACTAGGTGGTGTAAACGTTGAGAACGGCGTTCGTACTGACTGGGCTCCACTGGGTGCTGCGGAAGGGGACACCTCGGCTGCGTCTGCACTTGGTATGGCTGCAACGATTTACCACTGGGCTCTGCATCCATGGTCTATCTATGCACTGTTGGCTCTTGGTTTGGCGATTTTCTCGTTTAACAAAGGCTTGCCTCTAACGATGCGTTCCATTTTCTACCCTCTTTTTGGTGAGCGCGTTTGGGGCTGGACTGGTCACGTGATCGATATTCTTGCCGTAGTTGCAACGGTATTTGGTCTAGCGACTTCTCTTGGTTACGGTGCATCGCAAGCGGCAACAGGTCTTAACTTCCTGTTCGGTATCCCAATGACAGACACCACGCAAGTTGTGTTGATCATTATCATCACGGCACTTGCATTGATCTCTGTGGTTGCGGGCCTAGATAGTGGTGTTAAGCGTCTGTCTGAAATCAATATGGGTTTAGCGGCGCTATTGCTATTATTCGTGATCATTGTTGGTCCAACTATGGCAATTATGACGGGCTTCTTTGACAACATTGGTGCTTACCTAGCGAATATTCCTGCATTGTCGATGCCGTTTGGTCGTGAAGACGTGAACTACTCGCAAGGTTGGACTGCGTTCTACTGGGCATGGTGGATTTCATGGTCACCATTCGTAGGTATGTTTATTGCGCGCGTATCTCGTGGTCGTTCTGTTCGTGAGTTTATCGTGTGTGTAATTTTGATCCCATCTACAGTGTGTGTGTTATGGATGACCGCATTCGGCGGAACGGCGATCAGCCAATACGTGAACGATGGCTACCAAGCAGTATTTGATGCAGAACTGCCTCTTAAACTGTTCGCTATGTTAGACGTGATGCCACTTTCTCAGATCACTTCTATCGTGGGTATCATTCTAGTAGTCGTATTCTTCATTACGTCAGCTGACTCTGGCTCTTTGGTTATCGATACGATTGCCGCGGGCGGTAAAGTGGACGCGCCAACACCACAACGTGTGTTCTGGTGCACATTCGAAGGCTTGGTAGCAATTGCACTGATGCTTGGTGGCGGTCTAGCAGCGGCACAGGCGATGGCGGTAACAACGGGCTTGCCATTCACAATCGTACTTCTTGTGGCGACAGTGTCTTTGGTGAAAGGCCTAATGGATGAGCCTCGTCCAAAATCTAAATCAGCGAAAAAAGCGAAAGCGTAACGCGAATCTTTTCTCTGATAAATTTCAATAAAAAACGGCATGCTTAGGCGTGCCGTTTTCTTTTCTTATGCTTTATTTCTTTTTCTCACCCAATCTGTTGCATTAATACCGAATGGAAGGATTTCTTACGGTTGTAATCATTTCTTTGGGTGGGCTACTGACGAATAGTGACGCTGTATCGTCTAATTTCTTACGTTGCCCTATAAATACATTAGAGCTCAAACTAATTTTCATTTCACCCTCAACCACTAATGATGTGATATTGATCGACTTAATGACGATTAATCTCTTGTTTATTTGATTTTTAGCTACGAGAGATGCCCATAATAAAAAGGAAATTTAATTAGAACACGAAGGATATGTATCTACACATGATCACATCAGCTCCTTGGGTGATGTATCCAGAAATTGGAGAAGACCCAAGCAAAAAATGGATTTTTCGTGAGCCAGAAGTGTCGGATGGTGACAACGTCTACAGCTTGATAGCAGATTGTCCACCACTCGATATGAACTCTTCATATTGCAATTTCCTTCAGTCTACGCACTTCAGCAAAACCTGTATTTTGGTTGAGCATAAAGGCGAGCTCGCAGGGTTTATCTCTGGTTATCAAAAGCCAGATGAACCTAATGTGTTGTTCGTCTGGCAGGTCGCCGTCGCTCCTCGTTTTAGAGGCAAGGGTTTGGCTTTTCAAATGCTCGACAATTTATTAAAGCGAGAAGGGCTTGAAGGCATCGACACCGTCGAAACCACAATTACTAAATCTAATGAGGCATCTTGGGCACTATTTAAAAAACTCGATGCTCAAAATAGTAATGCTGGTGAGGTGACCACTTTCTTGGACGAAAAAGATCATTTCAAGGGCAAACACGATACGGAATACCTGTATCGCATTCCCCTCAATTAACTCCCACCCAATAGGAATCAAATAACGGTCTCATCATGGATATTTTCAAAAAGCAGGAATCCAACGTACGTTCATACTCAAACAGTTTCCCGGTTGTCTTTCGCAAAGCAAAAGGTTCCTGGCTAGAAACAGAACAAGGCGAACGTTACCTCGATTTCCTTGCTGGAGCGGGATCTCTAAATTACGGTCATAACAATCCAGTACTCAAGCAAGCGCTTCTTGAGTACATTGAAATGGATGGCATTACACACGGCTTAGACATGCACTCAGAAGCAAAAGCCGCTTTTCTTGAAGCCTTGAATAAGTACATTCTTGAACCAAGAGCGCTTGATTACAAAGTTCAATTCACTGGCCCTACGGGAACCAACGCCGTTGAAGCCGCCATTAAATTGGCAAAGAAAGTGAAAGGGCGCAGTAGTATCGTAGCTTTCACCAACGGTTTTCACGGTTGTACGGCGGGTGCGTTAGCGGCAACGGGTAACCAACATCATCGCCAAGGCGCGGGCTCTAGTCTTAACAACGTCACTCGTATTCCTTTCGAAGGTTATGCTGATATTGATGGTCTCAAACTGTTTGAAACCATGTTGACCGATAACTCGGCGGGTATGGATAAGCCAGCGGCAGTACTGCTAGAAACCGTGCAAGGTGAAGGTGGTCTAAATGTGGCATCCAACGCGTGGCTGCAGCGGTTAAGTAAGTTGTGTAAAGCACACGATATCTTATTGATTGTTGACGATATCCAAGCAGGGTGCGGCAGAACAGGTACATTCTTCAGCTTTGAGCCATCGGGTATCAAGCCAGATATGGTGACTCTGTCTAAATCCATTGGTGGTTATGGTCTACCAATGGCTATTGTGCTCTTAAAGCCAGAACTTGATCAGTGGAAACCAGGCGAGCATAACGGCACATTCCGAGGAAATAACCACGCGTTTGTGACTGCCACGAAAGCACTCGAGGCTTACTGGTCAAACGATAACTTCGAAACGCACATTAAGCGTTGCTCAAGCATGGTTAATGAAGTTATTCAACGTTCGGTTCAACGATTCCCTGAGTTGTTTGTACAGCGCAAAGGCCGCGGCATGATGATCGGAATTGAATGTAAGAACGGTCAAATCTCAGGCGATATTGCTAAAACCTGTTTCGACAATGGCATGGTGATTGAAACTGCAGGACCAAATGATGAAGTCGTGAAGTTCTTCTGTCCATTGACCATTTCAGAATCCGAACTTACGCAAGGGCTGAATATCTTCGAGGGTTCAGTCGAAGCCATCGCAAGCAAACATTTCAAACAAGCATCATAGCAAGGAAAGAATTATGATCGTTAGAACACTCGATGAGTGTCGCAATAGCGAAAGACGTGTTGTGTCGGACAACTGGGAAAGCGTACGTATGTTATTGAAAGATGACAACATGGGCTTCTCATTCCATATCACGACGATATACGAAGGAACAGAAACGCACATCCATTATCAGAACCATCTCGAGTCGGTATTTTGCATGAGTGGAGAAGGGGAAATAGAAGTCGTAGGTGGCGAAACCTATCCAATTAAACCCGGCACACTGTACATCCTTGATAAGCATGACGAACATTATCTTCGTGCATACAAAAACAAAGAAATGGTGATGGCATGCGTGTTTAACCCACCAATTACAGGTGCGGAAGTGCACGATGAGAACGGTGTTTACCCTCTGGTTGACTAGCCTAACTCTATAAACATTTGAAATGGGGTGAAGCTTCACCCCATTTTCTTTTCCTTTCTTTCAAATTACCAATCATTAAGGCCCTCTCATGACATTTACCGTAGAAAAGATCGGCGGTACTTCGATGACAGCATTCGATGCTGTGCTTGATAACATTCTCCTTCGTCCACAAAACCCTTATAACCGGATTTTTGTCGTTTCTGCCTACGGTGGTATGACGGATGCACTACTGGAATGCAAAAAAACCAGCAAGCCAGGCGTCTATCAATTGATTGCCAAGCGAGATGAAGCATGGGAGGAGGCGTTAGATTATGTTGAAAGTCGAATGCTACTGACCAATGAACATATCTTTGCTGACCCAATGAATAGAATGCGTGCGGATAAATTCATCCGTTCTCGCATCGCAGAAGCTAAAAACTGTGTCACCAACATTCTTGAAACTTGTCAGTATGGTCAATTTTCTCTACGTCATTATTTGCCTCAAATTCGTGAATTTCTCTCCTCGATAGGTGAAGTACACAGTGCCTATAACACGGCTTTGAAATTGAAAAATATCGGCATTAATGCAAAGTTTGTCGATCTTTCTGGTTGGGATAACCAAACACCCAAAACACTGGATGAATCTATCTCTGATGCCTTTGCTGAGATTGATGTTACTCAAGAATTGCCAATTGTCACAGGGTATGCCTACTGCAAAGAAGGTTTAATGCACACCTATGATCGCGGTTACAGTGAGATGACGTTCAGTCGCATCGCTGCCATGACTAAAGCTGATCTGGCGATTATCCATAAGGAATACCATTTAAGTTCTGCCGATCCGCGAGTGGTTGGTGTCAATAACGTTAACCCTATAGGCTCGACCAACTATGATGTGGCTGATCAACTGGCAAACTTAGGGATGGAAGCCATCCATCCCAATGCTGCTGCGGGTCTACGTGAGAGCGGTATTGAGTTACAAATAAAGAACACGTTTGAGCCTGAGCACCAAGGAACGTTAATCTCAGCAGATTATCGCCCAGAGAATGATCGTATTGAGATTATTGCAGGTAAACAAAAGGTGTTTGCACTTCATTTGTTTGACCAAGCGATGGTAGGCAAAGTAGATAATGTCAGTTACGAACTGATGGAAATCATTGCGGACGCTCGCGTTAATCTGATTGGGAAGGAGATGAACGCAAACTCAATCACTTATTACCTAGGCGGCAGCATTGATAGTTTAAACAAAGTGCTCTACAAGGCTGAAAAGCGCCACCCTAAAGCATCAATTACAGGAAAAATGGTCGCGTTGATCTCAGCGATTGGTTCTCAGATTGACACTAATAAAACTTTAGCGAAAGGCGTACTAGCGCTGATGAACAGTGGGGTAACACCGATCGCGCTCCATTCATCAATGAGAAACGTGAATGTACAGTTTGTGGTCAGTGATGGCGAGTATAAACAAGCGATTTGTGCACTGCACGAAGAGTTCTTTGAGCAAGGCAGTACAATGAAAAAATCAGTGAGCGTTGCTTAAAGCGTTTAGTTGGTAATGGAAATAGTAAAGGAGCCAATTGTGGCTCCTTTGTGTTTCTTATCGAACAATTTAGATATTCGGGCGAGCAGTCTCGTTAGTGGATGGCGGTAAGTGAGGCAACGTCACTTCCGGTTGATCACCCGTTAGAGAACGTAAGAACTCAGTGATTTTTCCAGACTCTTCCTTCGTCAGCTTTTGGCCAAGTTGTAAATCAGCCATCATCGACACCGCTTCTTCTAACTCCCAAACTGAGCCATCATGGAAGTAAGGGTAGGTCAGTTCAACATTTCTTAGTGTCGGTACTTTGAAGACAAACTTATCGAAATCATTACCCGTGATCGCTTTACGTCCCACATCTGGGTTATCCGTTGCGAACGGCTTCACTAAGCCCATTTTTTGGTACATTTGACCACCAGCGAGAGGGCCGCTGTGACACGCTGTACAACCTTTCGCTTTGAATAAGTTGTAACCCTCGACCTGTGCGGTAGTGAGGGCATTATCGTCGCCTTTTAACCAAAGATCGAATGGCGCGTTTGGTGTACGCAAGGTTTGTTCGAACGTTGCAATCGCATCGGTGACGTTATCAATATCTATGGTCTCAGTACCATACGCCTCTTTAAACCACTCGCGATATTGTGGAATCGACTTGAGCGTGTCGATCGCAAGCTGGTGGCTAAAGGCCATTTCGAGTGGGTTTTCTATAGGGCCAGCCGCTTGTTCTTGCAAATCTTTTGCGCGCCCGTTCCAGAACTGAACAAAGTTCAAATCTGAGTTAAACACCGTCGGTGAGTTGATAGGACCAATGGCCCATTTATGACCAATGGAGCTTGGTAGGTTATCGACGCCACCTTTTGCGATGTTATGGCAAGAGTTACAAGAAATGGTGTTGGAGGCGGATAAACGAGGTTCAAACCACAACGTTTTACCCAGTTCTACTTTCTTAGCATCAAGGCCAGAAATAGGCTCAATGACCTTGATTGGCTCTGCAGATTGGCGCTCTGCATAGGCACCGAAAGATAGGACTGACAAGACGCTCACTGCTATAAGAGTTTTCATAATAACTTCCTTTTTAAGTGATTTTTCACTCTCACTAGGGCGGCGTACTTCTTATTGGTACGCTCTGGAAGTCACGGTATAGCAATCGTTTTATTCGATAAAATGCAAAAAATCGATGGTTTTTATGGCAAAAAACGATGTTAAAAACGCACAAACTTTGCACGATTTGATTTTGCTAGCTTCCCAAGCAGTTGGTCACCTTTCATTTACAAATATGCAAAGAATATAAACGACAGGTTCGTTGATTTAGGTCAATTATGCAATCAAATGAACCTTAGTAGGTGAAAAACCTAGAATGAAAGAAAAGTGAAGTCTTTATTGCGTAAATTATCGGTAGTAGGAGGGTATGTAACAGGTAATATGTCAGGTGTGTAGAATTATTCTATTTTAGGGATTTTGCTCTAAGTCTAAATGAATCTTTGTATTTCAATTTCAATAAAGCTTGGTTATTGATCATGTTTCTGAGTGTGTGAATTATTATCAATTACGCATCCGGTTGCGCATTGTTCTAGGTTGAATCGTGTAACGTCACTGCAGCACGTATTGAGCGTATTACGCTGATTGTCTGTGTTTTCGTGTTGACAGTTTGGTACTAGGTAAAAATCAACAACACTATGATTTCAAGGAACATTTTATGTCAAAGAAACTACTTACTTGTTGTATAACCTCGGCACTCTGTTTTCATTCTGCTTCCGTTTACTCTAAATCAACGGATCTGCCAGGTGCTTCTGATTTACAACAAGCCCCTGCAGCGTTGATGCTCGCTCCGGACGATGTTGCCATCGCTGATCGTTACATTGTGGTCTTTAAACAGCCACAAATGATACCGAACGATTCTCCTGATTTTCAGCAGTCCACACAGCAATCCGTGGACAGTATGTCCGGCTTATATTCAATACAGGTAGAATCCGTATTTGATCGCTCAATTAGCGGCTTTGTTGCCACGTTGAATACAAATCAGCTGGACGAACTGCGTGCTGATCCGAGAGTAGACTATATCGAACAAGATAAAATGCTAACGCTTGAACCGATAGTCTCGGTAGAAGCGAACCAAAGCAATGCTATTTGGGGACTTGATCGAATTGATCAGCGCAGCCTACCGCTTGATAGCAATTACAACGCCAACTTTGATGGCACTGGGGTAACGGCTTATGTCATCGATACAGGTGTGAACAATTCACACGCCGAGTTTGGTGGGCGTTCTGTTTCTGGCTACGACTTTGTCGATAATGATTCAGACTCAAGTGACTGTAATGGACACGGCACACACGTTGCGGGCACCATTGGCGGCAGCCAGTACGGTGTGGCAAAGAACGTGAATATTGTTGGTGTAAGAGTGCTTAGCTGTTCTGGCTCAGGTTCGACATCCGGTGTCATTGCCGGGGTGGACTGGGTGGCGGCTAACGCTTCAGGGTCTTCTGTTGCCAACATGAGTTTGGGAGGCGGCCAATCTGTCGCTCTCGATAGCGCGGTGCAAAGTGCAGTTCAGTCTGGCGTGAGCTTTATGCTGGCTGCTGGCAATTCTAATGCGGATGCTTGTAACTATTCACCTGCTCGTGTTGCTTCTGGTGTGACCGTTGGCTCCACAACGAGCTCAGATTCACGCTCGAGCTTTTCAAACTGGGGTAGCTGTGTCGATGTATTTGCACCAGGCTCGCAAATCAAATCTGCTTGGTATGATGGTGGCTACAAAACCATCAGTGGCACCTCAATGGCAACGCCACATGTAGCCGGTGTTGCAGCGCTATATCTTCAAGAAAACAGTGCATTATCACCAAGCCAGCTAGAGGCTCTGATTGCTGAACGAGCATCCAATGGAAAAGTCTCAGACACTCGCGGAAGCGTAAACAAGCTGCTCTATAGCTTGTCAGATTCTGACTGTGGTCAAGATTGTGGTGGTCCAAATCCAACACCGGATCCTGAGGGCAAGCTAACCTCTGGTTTACCAGTGAATGGCTTGAGCGGCGCAACAGGTGCGATGGACTATTTCTATGCTGACCTAGAGGCAGGCCAACGTCTAACTGTTCAAACCATTGGTGGAAGTGGGGATGCTGACCTCTACGTACGCTTTGGCTCGAAACCAACACGCAATAACTGGGATTGCAGACCATACAAATACGGTAACAACGAGACATGCACAGTGACCGCACCGCAGAGCGGTCGGTACTACATCATGATTTACGCATATTCTAGCTACAGCGGTATGACCATTCAGGCGAACTACTAACTTACAACACCAAGCCCACTTTACGGTGGGCTTAGTTTTTGAAAGCTCTATGTTTGAGCCTATTCAAATACATTTGTTTGTCGTTCTAAAGGGGTAACTAGATGGGAGTAGCTGTCGCTCTAAATAATATTGAATTTGAATTATGGATAGAGATGTAAACGTCTGTCGTTGTATTCACCAAAAATTTTCCGTTGTTTAAAACTCGTGAATAAATAGCGTTCAAATTCATTTTTTCTGTGAATTAATTAAACTAACAGTTATCTTAAAAGAAAGGGAATAATAGCCCTCTGAGATTTCATGATGAGCTTTTGAGTAGTAAAAATATCTATTTTAATGGTTAATTTGTCGCCACTATTTATCTAATTGTTAGAACTATCATATTGTAACAAATTCTTACATTTGGTATTTAGGGGCAGTTTAATGCGATATCAATCTTCACCAAGTAACCATACAGAACAGCTACAACAGTCAACTCAAGAACGCGCTGAACAACAACGTCTGGCTCGAAAAGAAGAGCTTAAAGTGACACAAGAAGATAATAAGCGTTGGGCTGCAAATCGAGAAAGAGTCATGGCTGAACGCAACAGTGAAAATACTGAAGTCACCTTAACTCAATTAAAAGAAAATAAGAAAAAGGGTGGGCTTAGTTCTTTGTTGTGCGCGAAACCGAGTTTTTCCAAGCTCCCAACCAAGACCGTTGCTTATTGTTGGGTTAATACAAAAGCGGAAAGTGGTGAAGACAATATTATTCCAAGCGTTGAAAAGGAGCATGGTCTATTGAACGTCATTAGTAATGCAAAAATCACCCCGAAGGTAAAGCACATTATATATGTTGATAGACGCACTAAGGGGCGAACCTGTTATGACTCACGCGTTGAGCTTCCTGATAATGTTAAGTTTGTTTCAGTTGATGAATTGCTGAGCAAGAAAAACATCGCGACGCCAGTCATTGCCAAGAAGGTGACTGAATTGTATGAGGCAAGTATCAACCATGGCAGCCCAGCTTTTGCGAAGAATATGGTCTCTTTACTTGCCCTAAATGCTGGAGATTACTTCTTCGATATTGGTGTCAGCATCAAGCCAGACGGGAATTTAGTTAAGCATCTTAATGGCGAGAGCAAATTTTCCGGCGGTGCAGTAGGTAACGGGAGTTATTTGATGGGTGGACACGATAAAGAAGATATTGAGACAGTTGTTGAGTACCTCTACGAAATGTATACCTGTGAAAGAGCACCAACGGTGCATCCTAAAAAAGCAGTGGAGGTATTAGAAAACCTCGATAAATCGTTGAAGCCAGCAGATGTGATAAGTGAAGTGACAAGCAACTCGAAACTCAACGAAAAAATCACACCTGCAGACTTCGTTACTTACTCTCGTAGGATGGAGAAGGGATTCGCTGAGCGTGGTGTTAAGACTACGATGTGTGAATATGCCCGTTACACGGACGTCGTCTTTGGTAACAACATTGCCGTGCTCACGACTAAAGTGAAAACGGGCTTTAGGAGCGGAACAGATTTCGTTAATACCCATAAGATGAGCCACATTCACAAAACTAAAGTGGAAGCGCATCACGTGCCAGTTTTATAAGGTAAGCAGCTCAAAAACACAAAAGGGACTCATTTGAGTCCCCTTATATTGAAATTAGATTGTTTTTTCTTTTAGCTTTAGAATCGGGGACTCTATGATTCAGGCTAACTTGGTTTTGCCCCGTTTTGAGTTAGACCTTTTACTCATTAATATCCTATTTACATGAATTTAGATTAGCTTCATTTACTGTTTATTAATGCATCATTTAAATGTTGACGAAGGCATACCAAAAAGGTATATATTTTCTATGATAATTTTTAATTTAGTCTCATCTCATAGCAACCATCAGTCATCCCATATTTGGCTGGGGGTAGCTATTGCTGAGTGAATTTAGGTAAGCCTGCTCACTGAGAAAGTACCTTCAGCATAAACTCTAGGGCTTCGTAACAAATCAGTGTTCAAGGAATACCAAATGAATGATTGTTTATTAATTACACCTTTACAACATAATAAAAAATATAAGCTGGCCATTTGCAATAATATAATTGGTAACTTTTCAATATGGTTTTTTAATACTTCAATAATGCTATTACTTGTTGAGTATTCAAACTCCGCTTCAATTGGCGTGATGGCATTTATATCTATTAACGCTCCAATCGCCTTATTTAGCATTGCTTCAGGGATAATTAGCGATAAATATGATAAAGAAAATATAATTCTCATATCAAATCTCTCTATCGTTTCTTTTGTTTTTTTAATGCTATTTTTTCAATCGATACAATATATTTTAATAATAACTTTTTTCATTTCTTCGATAGCAGCAGTAAGAGTAATTGCAATGCAATCATATATCGCCAGCGTTATCGATGTTAGTCAGCTTAACACCTCAGCAAGTATAAATAGCATTTCTCTTGCTTTTGTAAGAATATTAGGAACCTTAACATCGGGTTACTTATATTCTCTTTTAGGCTTTTTGAGTCATTGTTAATAATTGCTATTTTAATGGTGATAACCATACCAATATCAATTAAATCAGTTAACTACAAAGTAGAAAGAGTAAGAAAAAAAGAGCCAAAGCAAAGTTTTTACAATAGTATTTCCATGAACCAAGAATATAAGAAATGTTTATTTGATTCTGTTATTCTCTTTTTGAGTGGCAGTTCATTATGGTCATTAATGCCTTATATCTCATCACATGAATTAGGTTTAAATCAATCATTCCAATCACTACTAATGTCTCTAATGATTCTTGGGGCAGTACCCGCATTCCTGATCAGGGAGAGAATATCATCGATTAAAATTAATAGTTTTACATATAAATCAGTCACGATAACCCTATCATTAACGCTCTTAATAACTAACTTTTCTATCAGCTATTCAACTATAATCGCATCCTTTTTTATTGCTATCTTTGGCTTTTTATGGTCAATAAAGGTGACTATTATAAACCGAGAAATTCAACGTATGGGTAGAGAAAGAAACAACATAGGGTTAACTATATCAATATCATACACTTTTATGTACTTAGCGATGACAATAGGATCTTTCTTTTTTGGTCAGATAACAGATATATTTAACGTACAGTATTCACTTTATATCTCTGCATTGATTATGGCTATTCCAATTTTTAGTGAAAGGCTGATATTAATAGGCAAAATATTATAGGAAGATGTTGAATTTGGTTGTTTAATGCTGTTGGTCTTTCTCAAATAACATTTATCCAATGTGTTGAATTAGATCACGCTAATATTACATATCTGATATAAGAAAACATTGCCAATATCATAAGGGGGATGGTTTAAAAATCAAACATCGCCCTAATTTTTCTAATATCAACTAACCTAAGCTGTACAAACTTCCTAAGAAGCTTCTGTCCAATACTTTCCTAGAAGCTGTTCAAACTCTAATGTCTACCGACACGGAGTTGTGCCTAAAATTCACTCCGCATAAAGAGAATCATAACTTGAGAAATTTCGATATGCGCCGTGTTTTATTTTAGTGGATGTAACCATCAAATCCTCAATCCTGATGAAGATTATTTCGGTAGGCAAAGATACGCAGCATAAGCTGGACCAACTACTTAAGGTAACTCACTTATGTTTGTAACCATTGGGAGCCATTTCTCTACTTATCAAGGACAGTGAATATGTGTACTAATTTTTCCATTACAGGGATGACATTGGATCCAAACAAGAACATACCCGTAGTCGGTCGTTCAATGGAGTTAGGACCAAGTCTTAAATCAGAGTTATTTTTCCGCAGCAAAGGGCATGAGTACACACAAGGTGCAGCGAAGGAGTTGACGCCATACAGTTTTGAGAGTGATGAATTTGTTATACGACCAGACATCTCCCTAGTGAATACCAAGTTATACACATGGAAAGGCAAGTACGATTTTGTTGCTTTGAATGGGTTTTCTACCTCAATCAAAAAAAGCGTTGGTGTAACACAGATGTTGGCCGATATTGCAAGCAATGGGATGAATAAAGAAGGATTGACGTCTGGAACTATGGTTTTGGTACAATCTGAATATCAAGAACCATTGAAGCAAGATGGAGAGTTCAAAAACTGCAAAGGGGTGATTTATTATCCGAGTATCACTACATGGATCCTGTCTAACTGCGCTACGTGCCAAGATGTTATTGATGGTCTCCAATACGATAAATTGGTAGTCAATGAGAATGACTCTGACTTAAAAGAAAGCGATATCCCAGATGAAGATAAAATCTTAGTTGCCAATCCTTTCTCTAAAGTACCAAGTGCAATGTATTTTCATTTTCATGTTCAAGATGCTTTGGGCAATGGTATTGTATTGGAATACGTGGACGGCAAACTCACGATTACAGACCTTAACCCAATCGGAGTGCTAACGAACGACCCGTTGATTGCTTGGCAGCAAGAGAATGTCCGATACAACTATGTTGATGTGGTGCCATTTAACTTTCCAAGATAATGACAGTCACGCTGCGACTCCTAATGTTGAAACCTATGATAATGCAGCAAGCCGATTTAAGTGCAACTCTAATGCTCAAGGTACAGGCTTTTCTAAAGTTCCTGGTAGTTCGACTCCTTTAGATCGTTTTGTGAGAGCGTCGATGATGGCCAATTTCTCTTTCCCTGTGTATCAGTTAACGGATGATGAGGATATTTTGGCTGCCAACTTGGATTCTATGCAATATAGAAAAGAGGCACTGAGCAGAGATATTCGTGTAGGCAAAGAAGACGCGACAACATTAGCTTTTCACATTTTAAATACCGTGGATATTCCGCAGGGAACGAGCAGAGACTCCACTGGCAATCTGGTTCACGACTATACACAGTGGGCAACCGTATCTGATTTGGTCAATAAAAAGTACTCTGTGAGAATGTATGAATCACCACAGATATTCAGCTTAGACCTAAATAAATTGGACTTTAAAAAACTAGAAAAAGAGGCACCTTACAAGTTAGATATTGGCGATAAACCTATTGATATTACTAATAAAGTAAACGGACGATAGGCTTATGTCCAAAACACCTTATAAAGGAAAGTGACACACACTCTAACGCCTGGAACAAAAACGCCCACACTTATTCAGCAGAGTGGGCGTTTATCTTTTCAATCCAAAACCCGCTGCTACTTCACTGCTTCCACTTCCAACATCGACGTTTGAGTCGCAGACAAGTTTTGTTTTACATAGCTAGTAAGTTGTAACCATGCAAGCAAACCTGCGAGAACGTTAGCAATTGTCGCCGCGATGACGATTGTAAAAATGTCACCCTGTAATGAACCAATAGCAATCGCTGGGATGTACAGAACTACCAATCTCACAAAGCAAACGAACAGGGCAGTTTTTGGTTTACCCAATGCGTTGAAGATAGAAGTGACAACCATACACAAACCTAAAGGGCCGTAGCTAAACGGAATCACCCAAAGCGCTAGCTTTAACCACTCTTGCATTGTGTTGTCCGCCGATAGTAGAGGAACAACAATTGGTAAACTCACCACCAACAAAGTTGCGATGACCAAGTGGAACAAAATCACAAAGCGAGAAGCCGATTGGACGAGTGCTTGGATTGAATCAAAACGCTCGGCACCGAGTTCACGGCCAATAATTGGTGGCAATGACATGGTGAGTGCCAGCGTGAAGATCAGCAAGAAGCTTTCCACTCGGTTTAACAAACTCCAAAATGCGATTTCATTAGTACCAAGATGAGCGATGAACATAACTGTCACGAAAGCACTGACTGACGGTAATATCTGATTCATCATGGTTGGAATCGTGGTTTTGATCAGCAGAGCAGCATCGTCTTTGCTAGCTAAAGCCGAAGAGAAAGGCGCGAACCATTGACGACCTTTGGCTTTTTTCATCATGTAAAGCGCGCTGATGGCAAAGCCAAGCATCGATGCTAATGCAGCACCCGCAATTCCCATGTTTAGAACGAACATAAAGATCGGATCGAGCACGAGGTTGATAAGGCTTGCGATAACAAAGACAGAGCCCGTGACTTTAGTATCACCATTCGCACGGTAAACACAGGTCATTAAATACAGCACGGCACTGGATAGTGCGCTCAACAACCATAGGCCCCAGAACTGACCAAATAACGTTTCGAGCTGCTGATATTGTGCGCCGCTGTCTTTCAGAGAGACAAATGCAGAAAACACACTTTGCTCCATCAACCACAACGCAAATCCAATGAGAGCGATAAAAGCGCTACCGACCAGTAACGCAAGTGAAGCGGTATTTGTCGCGCGTTGCGTATTATTCGCGCCAAAAGCATGTGAGATGATCGACGTTGCCGCGACACCAATGCCGACTTGAATGCCAATAAAGCCAGCTTGGAACGGCATGGTGATACCTTGCACGGTAAGCTCATTCACGCCGAGCATGCCGATAAACACTGCGTCGATAAGTTGTACTGACATGATCGCAAAAAGACCGACAGTCAGCGGCAGTGTTTTTTCGAGAACGGATTTTAAGGTCGAGGAAATCGCTATCATCACAAGGCTCTTGATTCGAAAGTTCGGGAACAATGCCAGTATAGAGTTGCGATTGTTAATGATAAGAGGGCTATTCCCTAAATCAGTTTTTAGATTTGGTTAATAATGAACTAAAAAGAGGCAGTATGAGTGCAACTCTGCTGGGCAAAAAGCTTAACTTGAATGCGTGTCTCTTTTTGTTTTTTATGAAATAAATTTGTTTTTGCTACGGTCTGTTTAAATCAACGTATTACCAGTTCGCTATTTACTAAAGTATGAACACATTCGGGGAAGATTATGTGGATTAAGAAGAATCATCGCTGGGCTTTATCTGAAAACGAAGCGACGCCAGAGTCCGTCTATAAAGAGCGTCGAGAGATATTGAAAAAGCTTGGCATTGCGGTTGTCGGTATGCCGCTCGCTGCGAATGCACAAGCTGGTATTTTGGACATCTTCTCGTCAAAGGAAAAGCCAGTCTCAGACAATCGAATTGACCTTAGCGCGGCGAAGCCACAACAGTACCAAGCGGATCTTTCTCTTACTCCTGAAAGTAAGATTCTGAAATACAATAACTTCTATGAGTTTGGTACCGATAAGTCTGATCCCGCGAGAAACTCTTCTGAGTTTGTGTCTGACCCATGGACGGTTGAGATCGATGGTTTGGTGAATAACCCAATTAAGCTCGACTACGATGACATCTTTAAAAAGTTCACACTTGAAGAGCGAATCTACCGCTTACGTTGTGTGGAAGCGTGGTCAATGAACATTCCGTGGATTGGTTTTCCTTTAGCGGACATAATCAAAATGGCGGACCCAAAAAGTAGCGCGAAATATGTGGCTTTTGAAACCCTCTACGATCCTAAACAGTTCCCAGCTCAAGGCTCGTTCAGCAGTATTGAATATCCTTACGTCGAAGGGCTTCGCCTTGATGAAGCAATGAACCCGCTCGCACTGATTTCTGTGGGTTTATACGGTAAGACGCTTGCGCCACAAAACGGTGCGCCACTTCGCTTAGTTGTGCCGTGGAAGTACGGCTTCAAAAGCATCAAGTCTATTGTTCGAATTCGTCTAACCGACCGGGAGCCGCCAACAACGTGGAATCGTTTAGCACCGAATGAATACGGTTTTTACGCTAATGTGAACCCGAATGTCGACCATCCACGCTGGAGCCAAGCAAGCGAGCGTTTTATCGGAGAGGGCAGTGTGCTCAGCACTCGCAGGCAGCCAACATTGATGTTCAACGGCTACGAAGAAGAGGTGGCACATCTCTATAAGAATATGGATCTGAGGAAGTTCTATTGAGAAAGCTGACGCCAAAACACATCATTGCGCTTAAAGTCCTGATCCACCTTGTCTCTCTCGGTTTCTTAGGTCTGCTGGTTATTGCGATTAATACCGACAACTTAGGTGGTGACCCTGTTCAAGGCATTATCCATTACACGGGTATCAGCGCGCTGAATACGCTGTTTATTACTTTGTTAGTTTCTCCGCTTGCGCGTTGGACCAAGCAGGGTTTGTTAGTTCGAGTTAGGAGACTACTCGGGCTATACAGCTTTTTCTGGGCAGTGCTTCATTTGGTTGCGTTTGCCGTGCTTGATTTAGGGTTAGATTGGAGTTTGCTTGCCTCTGAAATCGTCAAACGCCCTTATTTGACCGTTGGTGCAGCAGTGTGGGTAATCTTGTTACTTCTGGCGGTAACTTCGATTCAATCCATTCAACGTAAAATGGGTCCTAAATGGCAAAAGCTGCATAACTGGGTTTACTTAGCTGCGATATTGGCACCGATTCATTTCTATTGGTCGGTGAAGTCAGAGGTAGCAGAGCCAACCATCTATATCCTAATCGCCATTGGTTTGTTGCTGGTGCGCTGGAAGACATTGAAGCAGCGAGTGTTTCGAAAAATGTTATCCAGTTGATGCGCTGTTAGACCAATTGCGATAAATGAATCAACAGACAAAAAGGGGCTACATGAGCCCCTTTCTTAATTGGATAAAAAGCCGTTAACCCAAGCTTTCTGTTGCTGTTGGCTTACCACGCTTCCACACCTTTCGTTCGCTCTCGCCAATGACCTTAGGCTAGTTCTATCAAATCCCACCACAACGCTCATACCGTTAGCCCGAACCCTACGACTAATGTCTAACTACCTGAGACTATTTGTATTTTTTCGTTTGGTATAAGGTACTAGCAACTGAATTTTAAGAGTTCATAAAGATCAGTCATCGAGTTCTTGTAATACCAATCACAGTAAATAAGTGATCAGAAATAGCGTAGGGAAAATGCTTGAGAACAAGGCGCAATTTTTCGATAAGTAGTTATTCTACAATCAAAAATTGCAACGCAGTTATCGAGTATTTTAACAAGCTAGAATGACCAGTTATTTACTACGATTGGTATAACAGAGAATTTATAGACAACGACTCGCTTAATCTTCGTTTAGTGAGTAAACAACGTTGGTTGGAAAAACACACCTTAGAGTGTGAACGAAAGGAATCATAATGAGCAGCACTTTAGAGTCCGTACATATTGGAACAGATAAGCCTAAAGCCAGTGAGGATGAACTCACTTATGAACAACAACATAAACCAAGCTCGGAGTTTGAGTCCCGAGAACAATATTTAGAGCACGAGTTGCAAATCATGGCGCCTAAACGTTGGCGTCCCAATTTGCCGTTTAAAGATTATCGATTCGAGGTAGAAGACACCATTCCAGCGATGGCCGCGACCATTGGTAAAGTCGTTATGGTGGGCGCCATCGCAGCAACCTTTGCCGGAGCGCTAGGGCTGAATGAAGGCTTTATTTTAGAAAATGTTCGTTATGAACTACTCATCGCCTCTGTTTTCATTATTCTTTTCTCAGGCTTTCTATTACCGACCGCAAACCTCGCGGGTACACACGGCCCACTCATTCCATTAATTCCTATCGTCGTTGCAGCAGGCGGGCACCCTATGGCCTTTGGTCTGCTGATTGGCGCCTTTGGCATACTGTTAGCCATCAGTAAAGGTGGCAGCATGCTGGCAAACCTCACCAGTAAAGGCGTGTGTGGCGGTTTATTGCTCTACCTTGGTTTTGTTGGAACCGTCTCTCAAGTGAAAAAACTGTTCGCTTGGGCAGAGGGAATAGGGATGAGTCACATCGCTTTTGTCGTGATCTTTTGCACCATTATTTTATATGCACTACTTGAACATTTTCGTAAGCGTTGGCTAGCCGTCCCTCTTAGTTGCTTGCTAGGTGGTACTTTAGCTTTTGCCATGGGGGCCCCGTTTTCTTTTCAAACTGAGCCGGGCTTACCCAATATGAACCCTATGTATTGGTGGGGGGAAGATACGGGATGGATGCTAGGTTTACCGACGATTGAACATTTCATGGTGGTACTGCCTTTTGCTATTTTGGCCGTAGCCATGTGGTCGCCAGATTTTTTAGGGCACCAAGTGTTCCAAAAAATCAGCTATCCAGAGCGTACAGAAAAAGTACATATGAACATCGACGATACCATGACCACCGCTTCAATTCGTCAGACGTTCGGCTCTCTGCTCGGTGGTACTAACTTTACGTCTTCGTGGGGGACTTACATCGTTCCGGCGGCTATCGCTAAACGTCCTATTCCTGCTGGTGCTTTGCTAACGGCACTGTTCTGTATCATCGCTGCGGTTTGGGGCTACCCAATGGACTTAGCGATCTGGCAACCAGTACTTTGTGTTGCGCTCATTGTTGGGGTATTTGTCCCTTTGCTAGAAGCAGGAATGGAAATGACGCGTGAGGGTAAAACCACGCAATCGGCGGCGATTGTTGTATTTTCTTCGGCACTCGTGAACCCTGCATTTGGCTGGTCTCTCACAATGCTGCTAGATAACTTAGGCTTAGTCGGCTGTAAAGAACGTAGTGGGGAACTCAGTAAAATGAGCCGTTGGGTGTTGCCTGGCATTATGTTTGTTGTGCTAACAAGCGTAATGGCGTTGGTTGGTCTATTACCGGGAATTCCAGCGATTATCCCAAGTTTTCGTTAGATAGGCTCATCGTACGATTTATGGTTTGAAGACCCTTTTTCAAACCTGATAGAAACGGTTTAGTTCTGTTGATCTAAACCGTTTTTGGTTCCGAATTGCTCCGGTGATAAAAATGGTTTTCATTGTTTAGTACCTAAATTCATTCAAACTAAGAATGAACTGGTCAATACAGAGCATCGACCAGCTTCTAATGGACATTACAAGACTTATTTCACAAGTACGCTTTTTTCTGACAAATGAATTGTTGTACGTCTATCAAGACTACCACTGACTTGAGTCAGAGCCAGCGCAACGAGAACTATCACGGCACCAATCCAAGGGGTATGCATTAGCCCCATTTCAGACACGATCATACCCCCTCCCCAAGAACCAAGAGCAATACCAACGTTAAACGCCGCAATGTTTAGACCAGATGCGACGTCTACCGCATCAGGAGTGTATTTTTCAGCTAGTTTCACTACATAAACTTGTAGACCAGGTACATTACCGAATGCAAAAGCCCCCCAAATTAAAATGGTCGCTACCGCTGTGATAGGGTTAACTGCAGTAAAGTTAAATATAACTAGGATAGTGGCGAGCCCAGAAAAAATAATTGTCAGCGCTTTAATTGGTCCCATCTTATCGGCCATTTTACCGCCCCAAATGTTACCAATCGCCACGGATACACCGTATACCAGCATAATAAGGCTGATAGCATTGGCGTTGAATCCTGTTTTCTGTTGCAAAATTGGAGCAAGGAAAGTGAAAGCAGTAAATGTACCACCGTAACCTAGCGCTGTAATCGCATAAACGAGTAGGAGTCTTGGTTGAGTTAACACTTTTAACTGTGATGACAGTTTAGCCGCAGGAGGCTGTTTTAGGTTGCGCGGAACTAAGAAAGCACTACCAACCAACGCAATTAGCCCCAATAACGCAACAATCAGAAAAGTTGATTGCCAACCAAAGGTTTGACCGATGTAAGTCCCAAGTGGTACGCCTGTCACTAGCGCAACAGTTAATCCTGTAAACATAATCGCAATCGCACTTGCTGCTTTTTCTTTAGTCACAAGACCTGTAGCGATTGTAGAACCGATAGAGAAAAATACACCATGGGCTAAACCAGTCAAAATGCGAGCAAAGATAAGAGTGTTATAACCAGGTGCTTGCCAGGCTAATAGATTGCCGATCACAAATAGTGACATAACCGCAAGTAACACGTGTTTACGGTTCATCTTACCTGTTAAGGCTGTCAATACAGGTGCGCCTACTGCAACACCCAGTGCATAAAGGCTCACCAACAGTCCTGCGGATGGTAGTGAGACATTTAAGTCAGAAGCCATCGTTGGGATCAACCCAACGATCACAAATTCTGTTGTTCCAATGGCAAAGGCGCTAAGCGTCAATGCGAGTAGTGCTAATGGCATTTCATTTACTCTCTTGTTTGTTAGGTGCAAGTACATAGCAACGAATGTGTTTATCAAGATGTTGCTGAGTCCTGGTTTGGTGGAGAGATTCTGCGTTGAAATTCCATTGCAAAAAATAGGTTATTTAACAAATGATATTTGTTATAAATGCAATAATTAAAATTAAACCGTTCAGAAAATAGTAGGCAAAAATGCGCACAAAATCGGATGATTTAGAAATTCTACTTTCTGTGATCGATACTGGCGGATTTACAGCGGCAGCAGATAGTTTAAATATACAGGTGGCACGGGCATCGCGAGCGGTAAGTAAGGTGGAAAGCCAACTTGGTGTGACGATATTAAACAGAACGACAAGGCGGATTGAATTAACGGATGAGGGGCGACAATTTGTTGATTCGGTACGAATAGGATTGATGCAGTTGCAGTTGGCAGAAGATGAGATCATATCCCGTGGCGAATTACCCAAAGGTAAGTTGCGCGTCGATGCCGCCAGTCCATTTGTCTTTCATCAGTTAGTGCCTTTAGTACAGTCATTTAATCAAGCTTACCCTGATATTGATTTGGAGCTGACCTCCAACGAAGGGTTCGTAGATTTGCTAGAGAAGAAAACCGATGTCGCTATTCGAATCGGTGCATTAAGTGACTCAACGTTACATGCGAAGCCTTTGGGTAGAAGTTTACTTTACATTGTGGCTTCACCTGATTATTTAGCAAAACGTGGCTTTCCGAGCCAAAGTAGTGATTTAGAGCATCATAGTACGATAGGGTTTTCAACGCCGAAAACGCTCAATGAATGGCCTTTGAAAGGTTTTTCTGGGCTAATACCAACGCTAACTTCAAGTAACGGTGAAACAGTAAGGCAACTTGCTTTGATGGGAAATGGAATCGCCTGTCTG
This sequence comes from Vibrio sp. ED002, assembly GCF_023277445.1. Classification (NCBI taxonomy): domain Bacteria; kingdom Pseudomonadati; phylum Pseudomonadota; class Gammaproteobacteria; order Vibrionales; family Vibrionaceae; genus Vibrio; species Vibrio sp. ED002. Next base: position 407,912 of record NZ_CP080238.1, read on the forward strand.
TCAGGGTTTATGGTTAAGAAAGACATTGCTGAGGGAAGACTAATTTCTTTATTAGAGGGAGATAAAATTAGTCATTCCGACCGAGAACAAATCAATGCGGTTTATTATAAATCTTCTTCCGTCGCCAAGAGGATTTCTGCGTTCATTGATTTTATTCAGCCGAAGTTGGATTTGTAGCTCGTTCAAAGCGAGACCATCACTGAACTCATCATTAATGTATCGGTTGAGGTTGGAGTCGTTGTATGAGTTTGATGCCTCTGATGAAATATATTGCTCCACCGTATTCCTCTAGTGAGACAGATTAGACTCTTCCAATTTCTACGTTCTTCATGAATTGCTAATGTTCAATTCTTAGTAACGCATTTTTGTCCAAAGGCGTGCTGATGAGGCATGTAACACGAAATTGCCCCAAACCGTGTTTGCTGCCTATCTTCGTTAGTGATAAAACGAGATCGAAGATAAGAAGAACGCCCTCTCACTAGCTTCTCGAAACCACATTTCCATAAATTTTGCGTCTTTTCTGCGGTGAAAGCGTCTTATTGATATAACCAATTAATAGGAAGCTTCTATGAGCATAACGTTCATTGTTTTGAGCGCACTTTTCTTCGGATTCTATGCGCTTCTAGTGACATTTAAAAAACAGAAAAAAACATTCAACTTCAGAGTGTTAAGCGCACTGGCTGCTGGATTGCTATTTGGTGGTGCTATTCAAGTGGTATTCGGGATAGAAAATACTGCAACGGTGGGTTTTGCTGAGCTTATTTCATTGTTCGGTAAAGGGTACATTAAGCTGCTGCAAATGATTGTTATTCCATTGGTATTTGTCGCCATGATTTCATCCATTATGAATGTGGATGGAAATGGTGCCTTATCTAAGATTGCTCCTAAGATCATTGGCGTATTAATAGTGACCGTAGCCATTTCAGCGGCCGTAGGTATTGCAAGTGTTTACCTATTTGGTATTGATGCGAATGCACTCGTAAGTGTAGTGGGTACTAACAGTGCTATTGAAGCTCGAGGTGATTCACTGCTTGCCACACAAGATGCAATGGCAAATACGGGTCTTTCGGGGTTAGCGCTGTCGATTATCCCTACCAACATATTTGAAATGCTGACTGGGTCTGAGCGTACGTCAACATTATCGACCGTACTGTTTGGCATGTTACTAGGATACAGCGTTCTACAAGTGAAGAAACGTAAGCCAGAAAAAGTAGAAAACTTTGTCGCTTTCATTAACTCGGCAAAAGAAGTTGTGCTGTCCATGGTACGCGAAATTCTTAAGCTGACCCCTTATGGTGTGTTTGCGTTAATGACCTCATTTATGATGACTAACGACTTGTTTGCATTGGCTGAAATGGGCCGATTCTTATTGGCTAGTTACGTAGCGATTGGCGCAATGTTTGTGATTCACTTTATCTTAGTGTCGGTATTTGGTTTATCTCCAATCACGTTCATGAAAAAAACATGGCCGGTGCTCGTTTTTGGCTTCGGCTCTCGTTCAAGTATGGCTGCGATACCACTAAACGTTGAAACTCAAACTCAACGTCTTGGTGTTGATGAAGAAACCGCAAATATGTCCGCTACGTTTGGTACCAGTATTGGCCAAAATGGTTGTGCCGGTATTTACCCAGCCATGCTCGCCATCATGGCTGCACAAGTCATGGGTGTACCTGTTGACATCAGTTTCATTATGCAACTGATCTTGGTGATTGCGATTGCGTCATTTGGTATTGCTGGTGTCGGAGGCGGAGCGACGTTTGCTGCTGTCGCTGTACTCACCATTATGGGGTTAGACATTACCGTGGTTGCCATTCTAGTTTCAATCGAGGCATTAATTGATATGGCACGTACTGCACTGAATATTTCAGGGTCAATGCTCTCTGGTGTGCTCACCTCTAAGACAAATGGTTCACTGGATATTGAGCAATACGCCGCTGACAGTGCAACGGCAACAAGCAATGAAATCGCAGCGTAGAGCAGATTGAAGCCTATCAGCATTTAGAACAGCTTAAGAGAAGTACGTCTCTATTCGTCGTATTTCTCTTACTTACCTTGTTCAACTTTGGAAATATGAGATGAAAGTAGTCGTTATTGGCGGAAACGCCGCAGGAATGAGTTTCGCTGCAAAATACAAAAGAAACCAACCATCAGATGATGTTGTTGTGATAGAAAAACGGGATTACCTCTCTTTTGGAGCGTGCGGATTGCCTTATTTCGTGGGGGGGATGTTTGATGATACCGAGCGAATGATTTCACGAACCCCAGAGCAGGCGATAGCCTCAGGGCTAGAGGTTCGAATGAACACCGAAATGTTGTCAGTCAATCGAGTTGAAAAGCAGGTATTGGTGCGTCATCAAGGTGTTGAGAGTGTACTCGATTACGATCGTTTGATCATCGCCACAGGTGCTCGCCCAGTAGTGCCAAATTTTGGCGAATACAATGATGAATATGTGTATACGTTAACCAGTCAAGAAGATGGCTTGGCGGTCAAAAATGCATTAAAAGACAGCCAGAAACAGCGTGTAGCAGTGATTGGAGCAGGTTTCATCGGGTTAGAAGTGTTCGATGCGGCGCATGAGCTTGGTAAACAGGTCACGATTATTGAGCGTGAATCACAGATCATGAGTCAGCAATTTAGCCCTGAAATGATTGATGTGGTTGAAGAGGCGATTCGTGATTCAGGGGCTGATTTAAAAACAGGCACCAGTGTATCGGCTATACGAGATTCAGAGCAAGGTGGCTACATTATTCACACAAGTAACGGTGATGTTGAAGCGGATATCGTTGTGCTGTCACTTGGGTTTAAGCCGAATACCGAAATGTTCTCACTCCCTAAAGCGGCCAACGGTGCCTTGCTGGTCGATGAGTTCGGTGCGACTGAAGATGCTCACATCTATGCGGTGGGTGACTGCGCAGTAGTGCATCACTTAACACTTGGCGAAACTACCTATTTACCGCTAGCGACCACGGCGAATAAACAAGCTCGTATGATGGCAGATAAATTGGCAGGCAAAGACGCGCACATGGCGGGGTTCTTGGGTTCGTCATCGCTCAAAGTTCTTGATTATGAATTGGCGCGTACTGGCATTTCAGAACGGATGGCGCAGGCTCACAACGTGAATGTCAGTGTTTCGGCCATAGCCGACAAAAATCAAACCGATTACTACCCAGGTCAAGAGGATATTAAGGTCAAATTGATCTATCAGCCAGACACGAAAGTGCTTCTTGGCGGCGAGATCATTGGTAAAAAAGGTGCGGTAAGTCGCATCAATGCACTAGCGGTAGCTATTACCGCCAAGTTTACCACCGAGCAGTTGGGCTATTTAGATTTTGCCTATGCGCCGCCATTTTCGCGCACATGGGATGCCTTAAATGTGGCAGGCAACGTCGCAAAATAACGATGTTGCTATTTATGAATGGTTAATTAATTTATATGAGAGAAAACGTGATGGTGCAAAAAATTACCAAAGGCATTAAAGAGCTGACCGAAGAAGCGCGTAAGACAGTACAAGACATGTCGATTGAGCAAGCAAAAGCTCTGTATGCTGATGAGCGGTATGTATTTGTCGACGTTCGTGAAGCACAGGAGAGAGAGAAACAGGGTTTGATTCCTGGTGCGTTCACATGCCCTAGAGGTATGTTGGAATTTCTTATTGACCCAGAATGCCCGGCTCATAACAAAGTATTTGCCCAGGATAAAACCTATGTCTTTTATTGTGCTCATGGGCTGCGCTCACTCTACGCCGCTAAGATCGCCAGTGAAATGGGGATACATTCTGTGAAGAACCTTGCGGGTGGTTTTGCTGCATGGCAAGAAGCTTCAGGGAAGATACAACAGAGTGGTTGATTAAATTGCTTGGTCTTTGCGCTTTACATTTTTTATATTTCTACTATTATCGAAATATTGTGCGTATATATCGATAATTGAGGAAAAGCTATGTTAGCGGAGTGGATGACACACAAAGACCAACTAAGAAGTTACATAGTGAAAAAGACGGGTGATCTTGATTTGGCTGATGACATCTTGCAGGAGGTCTACATCAAGGCCAGTCAAAAGATTGAACAGCTAGAAACAAGAGATAAGCTTCAGAATTGGCTGTATCGCATAACTCATAATACGATTATGGACTTCTATCGGACCCACCAACCTCACGAAGAATTGGTCGACAACCAAGTAGAAGAAGAAACCTCTTCTGAGTTAACGAACCTACAAGAGATGGGGCAGTGTTTACGCCCTATGTTTGATTGCCTGCCTGAGAAATACCGTCAAGCGATGATTCTTGCTGAGCTTGACGGACTATCGCAGCAGGCGGTTGCTGATCAACTAGGTTTGTCGCTCTCAGCAGCGAAAAGTCGAATTCAGCGTGGACGTACAAAACTAAAAGATGTTTTAACTGATTGCTGCAACATCGAGGCTGGCAGTGAAGGAATCGTAGACTTTCACCCTAAGCCGGAATGTGCAAACTTCGCCAAAAACAACAAGTGCAGTGAATGAACTTGATCGTGAGTCGGTGCGGGTGGTCACTACAGTGATTTCTTAAAGATGGGGCGTCCGATTGCGTGATATTTACTATGACGCAGTTGTGACAATCTCCACCAGCTTATTCAATGGCACATTCTCTTTTCCCCTTACCATCAAAATTAATATCAAATAGAACGACATTTTTTGCGTCTTTTAACAGCTAGCTGCGTCTATAAGTAACGAAAGAAAATATGATGCGGAGATAATCAATGTTTAACGTAGAACCAAAAAACAAAGATATTAAAAACAACTTTATTAAGAAAGATAACCAGATGCTCAACCAAATGTGGGGGAGTGATGATGTTGTACCGTACTGGGTCGCGGATATGGATTTTCCAATTGCGCCGTCTATCACACAAGAGCTGCAACGTTTGGTGACACGTGAAACCTTCTCTTATGAGTTCGATTCCGAGTCGGTTTTTGCCTCTATATCTAAGTGGAACAGCAAGCGACATGGCTTAGATCTCAACCCCAAAAACTTTGTACAAGTACCAGGCGTATTGAGCGCTATAGGGTTGTTGATCCGCGAATTTTCTGCTGAAGGTGAAGGCGTTCTTATTCAGACTCCGGTTTATCATCAATTTCGTCGTTTGATCGAATCAGCAGGTAGAGTTGCAGTCGATAACACTTTGAATCTGGTTGATGACCATTATCAAATCGACTTTGATGATTTTGAAGCAAAACTTCAGCACTCTAACGTTAAGATTGTGCTGTTGTGCAATCCTCACAACCCTGTGGGAAGAGTTTGGAAGAGAGGTGAGCTAGAGAAGTTAGTTGCCATCGCCAAGAAATACCAAACCTTGATCATCAGTGACGAGATCCATGCTGATATTGTTTTTGAGGGCTCTGAATTCACAAGTATTGTGTCACTGGGTTACGGCAACACGATTTCTATTATTGGCTCTCCGGCTAAAAATTTCGGACTCAGCAGTATCTCAAATGGCTACATCTATAGCGATAATGCTGAGTTGCACACAAAAGTGAAAGCGATGTCAGCATCAATGTCGTTGGACCATGGTAATGCGCTGACAACTTATGCAACGATAGCGGCTTATCAGCATGGTGAAGAGTGGTTTAATGAGTTTCTAAACTACACGCAAACCAATATGAACTGGATTACATAGTTCTTAGAAACGAATCTCCCTCAGATTAAGGTATACAAGCCTGAAGGAACCAACCAAATCTGGTTAGATTTCACAGGGCTTGGCTTAAAGCCAGAACAACTTAAAGAACTGCTAGTGATGAGAGCAAAAATGGCGCTGACACCTGGCAGCTGGTTTGGAGAGCCGGATAGCAACTATTACAGAATGAACTTTGCCTCACCGTTACCTCAAATTAAAGCGTCTCTGAATCTACTGCTCAGTGAGATTCAGAAGCTTTCATGATAAGAAAACGCCTTCGCGATAATTGATCTTTTGATTAACATGCTGCTTAAAAGTCGCTCTGCTGTTCAGGTCGACTTTTTCTTTTGTTAGACAGATCTGTTCGCTCAGGAACTTATATATCTTCTTTTTAAAAAAACGAAAAAATGTGCGTCTTTTTCTGTTTTGTTGCGTCTTAACTGAGTGAATAACATTTTTATCGAATAAGACGAATGAAAAAAGAAGCCTTCCCCAATGAAATGCACACTCTGACTAATGAGTCGTTGTTAGCCTTTATCACAAGTGATGATGTAAAAAAGACTCTGCAAGGTGTTCGCCGTGGAGTTGAGCGCGAAATGGTTCGAGTGTCACAAAGTGGTGCGCTTTCTCAGCGCCCTCACCCTGAATCCCTAGGTTCAGCACTGACTCACCCATACATCACCACTGATTTCTCGGAAGCCCAGCTGGAGCTGGTGACACCTGCGGTGACGGATAGAACAGAGACCTTTAGAACCTTGTCTTCATTACACCACTTTGTTGCATCACATCTAAATGACGGTGAATCTATGTGGCCGGCGAGCATGCCTCCACTCCTGCCCGTTGATAATGATATCGCGATAGCAAATTACGGAACATCAAATGCTGGTATTGCGAAGATGCGTTATCGAGAGGGGTTAGCGAACCGTTATGGAAAGAGAATGCAGCTGATTTCAGGCATTCATTACAACTATTCGTTACCAGACTCTTTCTGGAAGGCGCTTCATACTCATACTGAAAGTCAGTTGCCGTTAGAAACCTTTATTTCTGAGCGATACTTTCATCTGATTCGCAATGTTCTACGCCATGGTTGGATTATTCCGTATTTGTTTGGCGCTTCACCGGCGGCGGATAAGAGCTACCTGCAAGATCGACCTCACGCATTAAACCAGTGGGATAGCACGACAGATTACTTACCATGGGCTACATCGCTACGATTGAGTAACTTGGGCTATGGGAGTAGTGAACAGTCTCGTTTTCCGATGAGCTTTAATAATATACAAGACTATCTAACCGGCCTATGCCACGCATTAACTCAGCCAAGTGATCTGTACGCTCACCTCACTGAACATCAGCAGTTGAATAGTTCAGTTCTTCAACTCGAGAATGAATTGTACGGTTCTGTTCGACCTAAAATTGTTAATGCACAAATGCGTCCTTTGGTTGCCATGTGTCATTACGGAGTGGAATACATAGAGTTGCGCAGCTTGGACAACAACCCTTTGTTGCCATTTGGTATTGATGAACTTCAAAGTCAGTTCATCGACCTATTTTTGCTGTATAGCGCACTCACACCAAGCCCTGAAATGAGTGAGCAGGAAAGCCAACTGATCATGCAAAGACAAGAACTGGTGGCAATGCAGGGCAGGAAGCCGAGTTTGATGCTTCCTACCGTAAATGGCGACATGTTACTGACAGATTTAGCTAAGCCACTAATGGGTATGTTAGCTGAAATGGCAAAAAGCCTGGATGACGCGCAGGAAACCAATAGCTATGTAACGGCAGTAATGCGTGAACAAGCAAAGTTTGACGACAGCCAATTAACGCCTTCTGCACAGATCCTAGCGGTTATGGAACAAGAAAACATCAGCTTCACAACGTTAATGAGAAGGTATTCAGGCGAGCACAAGCAAGGTTATTTGAACAATACGCTCTCTGTCGATGACATGACGCAACTGCAATCGATGGTGGACAACTCGCTAGTTGAGCAAAAACGCCTAGAGTCTGAAAACGAAACCAACTTTGATGATTATTTAGCTCAAAAAAATCAAATTGATTGTGGAGTCCCTTCTCGAGGTGATGCCTCACAGTCAATGTCAGAACATTTAAACTCATCTCAAGGTAATAAAGAGCACGTAAACCCATTATGAATATTCTTTGGAAGCTAAAAGACTACTTAACAATGTTTGGCCGACACTATCTGATTGCCCTTGTGGCTCTGCAGTTGGTGGCTTTGGTCAACTTGGTTCCTTCATGGTTGATTGGTCGAATAGTCGATGGCATTAGCGAAGGAACATTAGATACACAAACCCTAGTTATCCACGTAGGTGGGATCATTGTTTCGGGCGCGGCAATGTATGGTCTGCGTTTTGTATGGCAAAGCAAGTTATATGGGGCGTCTATTGCGATTACTCGTGTGATGCGCGGTGAGCTATTTCAAAAGTTCTCACAGCTCCCTCCAGCCTTTTATGCCCGCCGCAGTACCGGTGATTTAATGGCGCATGCCACCAATGATCTGAATGCTGTCGAAGAAACCATGGGCATGGGTATTATGACATTGGTGGATTCGTTCATCGCAGGCATGACCGTCATTTTAGGGATGATATTTGTTGTCAGCGGGCAGCTCACGACCATTGCATTGCTTCCCTTCCCGTTGTTGGTGCTGATCACTCGTCGTTATGGTGTGCAGCTACATAAAGCCTTTGGCAAGGCGCAGGCTGCATTTTCTGATTTGACAGAAGAGACACGAGAAACAGTAGCGGGTATTCGTGCGGTTCGTTCACATGGTATTTCTGGTCGTCAAGAACAACGTTTTGGACAAACCTTAGATCAAACGGTTGATGCCAATCTAACTGTAGCGAAAGTGGATGCAGCGTTCGCTCCAACAATCCAATTGGTTTATGGCTTGTCGTTTGTGATCGCTCTTGGGTACGGCGCATGGCTAATCGAACAAGGTAGCATCACCGTCGGACTCTTTACGACTTTTACTTTGTACCTTGGTCAATTGCTGGGGCCATTCATGCAGTTTGGTTGGCAATTTAATGTCTTTCAACGCGGCAAAACATCTTGGCAGCGACTAGAGCAATTGTTTGCTGAAAACCTAGAAGTCGTCGAAGGTGACAAAACGCTAGCTGCCGATTCGGATTCAAGTATGTCATTTGATATCTGTGAATTTACCTATGAGCAAGCAAATCGAAGAGCTTTGGACAACGTAAAGTTTGAACTGCCGTCAGGTGGGTTAGTGGGCATTACTGGACCAACAGGCGGTGGCAAAAGCACACTCCTGCATCTGGCGTTGCGTCAATTTAAACTTGAGAAGCCATCTAGCATCCACATTTCAGGTATGCCAAGTGACAGTCTCACCTTTGATGCCTTGCGCAGCAAGTTGGCATGGGTTCCTCAAAAGCCGTATTTATTTTCCGGCACTATCGCAGAGAACATTGCGTTATCGAAACCGAATGCGTCACTGTCAGAAATAAAACATGTGGCGGACATGGCGGACATTCTAGCAGAGATTGAAGCGATGCCCGATGGTTTTGATACCCCGCTTAGAGAGGGAGGAACAAATCTATCAGGGGGCCAAAAACAGCGATTAACGCTTGCCAGAGCACTCCTGTCAGATGCAGATATCCTGTTGTTAGATGACCCTTTCAGTGCGTTAGACATGAAAACAGAGGTGCAAGTACGCCGAAATTTAAAAGCGCATTATTCTCATAAAACGATGCTGCTTGTTACCCAGCGTTTGACCAACCTTATCGAAGCTGACCATATCTTAGTCTTAAATGATGGTCAGATAGAAGAGCGTGGCTCTCACTATGAATTAATGGCAAATCAAGGTTGGTATTCGATGGTTTATCAGCGCCAAAGTCAGTTAGGAGGCAAACAATGAAAAATACTACCATTTATCGTCGGTTGTTGGCGTTTTCCTTGCCTCACAAAGCCCGTTTTGGCTTTGCATTCCTCATGTTGGGGCTAGCGGTTACTGCTGAAATGACGATCCCTTGGTTGGCGAAAATCGTCCTTGATGAGGTGATTGTGCCTCAGCAATTTGAATGGCAACAGCTTATCACTTTGATTGGACTGGTTATGGTTTTCTACGTATTAGCTGCGGTGTTCGGGTATTTGCAAGCTATCGCGTTTAAACACGGTGCATTGCTGGTGGTCAAAAATGTGCGAGAGCAGTTATTTCGCCATGTGTTGAACTTTCCGATAGCGACCTTCGACAAGTTGCCGACAGGGAAACTGGTTTCTTACATTACTAACGACACCGAGTCGCTGCGAAATATGTTCGTGTCGACGCTCCCAACTGTTGTTCAAGGCGCCTTACGTATCTTAGCGATCTTCATCGCCATGGCGTTATTGGACTGGCGTTTGATGTTATTGAGTTTGGTGTTGATCCCCGTGTTACTTATGACCATGCATCTGTATCGCAAGATTTCAACACCAGTATTTGATGGAATTCGAGTTCAAGTCAGCAACATTAATGGCCAAATCAATGAGTCATTACAGGGAATGGCGTTGATTCAAGCGTTTCGCCAGCAAAAAAACTTTCAAACCAAGTTTGAGAAAGAAAATCAAAGCTGGTTTAACTTCAGAACCAAGTCAGTAGCCATTGATAGCTTAATGTTGTTACCACTGACGCGTTTAATTGCGACGCTGACTGCAGCGGGTATTGTCGCCTGGTTTGCTGGGGCTTCAATGTCGACCGTTGTTGAGGTCGGCACCTTATACGCCTTTTTGAATTATGTTGAGCGATTCTTTGACCCGTTCCGACAGTTATCGATGGAACTGCATAAATTTCAGGTTGCCACGGTATCGTCAAAACGTATTTTTGAGTTACTAGACGATGAGTCTGAGGTTCATAACCAAGTGATGCCTGAAGTAACGTTCAACAATCGTCACGATATTGAGTTCCGCAATGTCACTATGGGGTACGAAGAAGATAAACCCGTGCTTAAAGACGTTAGCTTTACAGCAAAAAGCGGTGAGTTCACCGCTATTGTAGGGCATACCGGTAGCGGGAAAAGCTCTGTGATCAATCTGTTAATGCGTTTTTATCAACAGCAGCAGGGTGACATTTTCATTGGCGGGCAATCGCTTCAAACTCTGCCAGAAGCACAATTGCGTAAGTTGTTTGGCTTGGTATCGCAAGACCCAACCATCTTTAGTGGCTCAATCGAGGAAAACATTAACTTATCTCACGGTTTAGTTAGCACAGGTGACACAAATGAAAACGCAGCAGCGAAAAGCCGAGAGAAAGCGGTCAGTGCAGCCGAAATGGTGCAAGCAGATCGTTTCATTCATCGTCTGCCTGATGGCTTTGGACATAAACCGGGCAATGGCGGTGCCTCACTTTCAGTTGGGGAAAGGCAGTTATTAGCGTTAGCTCGGGTAATTTCCCACGATCCGAAAATATTTCTGCTAGATGAAGCCACGGCGAATATCGATAGTGAATCAGAGGAAGCGGTAAAACAGGCGTTAGAGAATATCCAGGATGGTAGGACTGTCATTACCGTTGCACACCGTTTATCAACGATTCAAAACGCTGATCAAATCTTGGTGATGAACAGTGGCAAGGTCGTACAAAGAGGCACACACCGAGAGCTGATTGCTCAAGATGGCGACTATCGAGATTTGTACCTAAGTCAAAAAGCACAAGAAGAACATGACACTCAGAACAGCACGCTTGGCTTAACCACCGTCAGTGCAGCATAAGTGATTAATTATGAAGAGAAAGAACATTATGAACAACCAAACAATATACATCGAATCTAATGATACTGCTCAAACACAATTTGTATCTGAGCAAGTGATTGAAGATATCCTTGAGTGGGAAATCATGCACGGTGTAGCCTTTCGTCAGACCGACAATACCGCAAGGCATGTACCATTTAGTATTGCCCCGATGACAATGGAACGTTCAGCCTATGACCACCTACGTAAGGTCACACCATTGATTGCTAAGTTGGTGAGCAACGTTTCTGAAGATCATCGTTTTCTGCAAAACTCATTGAGTGAGATGGCGAAAGCCGACCCGTTCTTCGGTCGCTTAATGGAGCTGCACCAGCAAGCTCATGGTGATGCAACCTCCCCCAAGCAACCTGAACGTCAGCCACTGTTATTAATGAGAACAGACTTTATGGACGATCGCCAATACGGAGCAAAAGTCATTGAATTTAATGGCATAGCCGCAGGAATGGGACCTTTCGGTCAACGTGCTTACGAGCTGCATAGCTTTGTGAAAAATCAATGGAACGAGGTTTACCGAGAGTGGCTAGAAGATGATTCGGCGACTCCTGCAGATAATCAAGGGTTGGAACAATTAGCCTTAGGCATCGCGACAGCTGCAAAAAAGGTTCAAGCTCATTTTGCAGATTCAAGTGCTAATAGTGACAGCAAAAATCCTGCTCAAAAGCCGACATTCTTAATGATCGTTCAAAAGGGTGAGGATAATGTGTATGACCAGCACCTTTTGGAGGTGGCCTTACATAAATTGGGGGTTCGTACCTTTAGGAGAACCTTCGAACAATTGAGCACTCAGCTCTCAAGTGGTGACAACCAACGTCTTATCCTTAATGGGGTTGGCGGAATTGATACAGTGTACTTGCGTGCTGGCTACCAATATTCAGATTATTGGGCGCCAGAGCTGAACGAAGACATTTGTTGCCAGACCCTGAGCCAAACTCGACTGTTTATTGAGAAACATTACGTGGCGATGAATGCCACTATCAGTCAACAATTGGCGACTAGCAAATCAATGCAAATGCTACTCACACAGATGCCTGCCGAAACCTATGCTGAGTGGGGACTATCACTTGATGAAGCTAATCTGGTTAAAAGCGTGTTGGCGGATATGAAAGCCATCACGACAGAGAGCATTAAATGGTTTAATGAAAGTGCAGACAAAAAAGAGTGGGTATTAAAAAACCAAGGGGAAGGCGGTGGCCACTGCGTATTTGGCGAGGATATTAGTGCTACTTTAGAAACGCTAAAGCCAGAAGAGTACAGTGCGTGGGCATTAATGCAGCGCCTGTACCCACACGAACGTGAAACCCCAACCATTGCTGTAAGAGATGGCCAGCAAACACTAGTTAACGATCTTGTTAGTGAAGTGGGTCTCTTCACTGCGCATTATCAAGGAGAGCCCGTAACTGAAAATAATGGTTATGCCGGATACTTAATACGCAGTAAGCCTGCCAGTGAAAATGAAGGTGGAATCCATAGCGGGCAAGGTATTTTGGACTCGTTAGTTTTGATTGACCAATAATTGGCTTTGATTTTGGTGATGTACAGCCTGAATGCAGGTTGTACATCAGCGTTTAGTACAAATGGGTAACAGAATTGTGGGGAATTTGATACCAATGCTTGGATTGAGATGTATCTGTTTGATGGACCGATATCGACCCATCTTACTAAATCAACCCCTACCGCACGATTTTCCAGTACCTAGAGTTATTCGTATATTACTAAATTAGCAAAGCCGCTAACTCAGAAATGTCCAGAAACAAGCCAGTGACTCTTCAGGTCAACTCAGTCACTAGAACATCGACACAAACAAAAAGGGGCTACGTGAGCCCCTTTCTTAATTGGATGTAAAGCGATTAACCTAAGCTTTCTGTTACTACTGGTTTGGTATTGCGTTTGGCAATCCAGTAAGCAACGCCGCCCCATAATACCGTCAGAACCCAAAGAGCAGTCCAGTGTTTAGCTACTTGTTGCCACGTTGCGCCCATTTGGTTGAGTGCTAAAAAGCCTTTGATTGCCCAAGTGCTTGGGCTTAAATCTGCAAACCAAAGCAGCGGGGTAGGAATTGATTCAACCGGCCAAATAAACCCAGCTAGAAAGATCAACGGCATTGAGCTCACTAATACGACGAATGTCACGAGCTCGCGTCTTGGCAATAAATAGCCTAGCCATAAGCCTAAGCCACAGCAGCTAAGTAAGAAAGGCAGCAGCAAGGTGAGTAGCTCACCTGCGTTGGCAACATGGTTAACGTTCAAACGTTCGAAGCTATAGCCAAAGTAATATGCGCTCAGTAGGTAGTAAATCGCGACAAAAACTACGGTTCTTGCTAATAACAATGCACCGGTTGAAACCTGCGACCAATAACCGCGACCATGGCGTTGCGTACCCGTTTGTAAACCGACCGCCATCAACAATGTTTGCTGAAGGATCAACACAAACACCGCTGGCACAACGTACTCAATGTAGCCCATAGTCGGGTTAAAGGTTGGCTTCATGTTCAGCTTAATGGCAGAGTAATCATGGCTCGCCATACTCAGTGGCACGCCATCAATCACCATCTTACTGACTTTAACTTGAGCACCAAGCGTACCGCCTGCTGTTGCCAGGCCTTCTACCACGGTGCCGTAGACCAAGAAGTAGGAAGCATCAGCCGCATAAGCAAGAGTAGGACTGCTGCCAAGCATCAAGTCTTTATAGAAGTGTTCTGGAATCACCAAGAAACCCGTGATCTCTCGGTCTAAGAACGCTTGTTTCGCGTCAGCAATGGTGTGTAGGCGTGTCACAACTTTAACTTGTGGCGTCGCATCGACCATACGCTCAAGCTTCAAGCTGGTTTGGCTTCCATCGAGATTCACGATCGCTATCGGCTGTTCTCTTGGCGTTTGTTGCGCGTACGGAAGTGGGTATAAGAACGAGTAAAACACTACGCCACCAAAGACAGTCAGTACCACGACAGGATTGGTCAGCACTGAGCGTAACTCGGTTTTAATCAATTGCCATAAGTTCATATTGCCCCCTGCTTACCATCAGCACCAGTTGCGCTATTGAGTAAGGCGGTATTACGATGTTTTGCCATCAAAGCCGCCGTCATCAATAACGGAATAACGTACCCAGCCATCGGCCATAGGGAGCCGATAGATTGCGCCACACTAGCGCCGTAATTTGCTTGATCCACTTGTACTTCAATGTAATGAGTGATCGGTAGTAGACTTCGCCATGCTTGCGCCAATGTGTTCATGTCTGAAACTGGGAAGGTGATGCCCATGAATGCAAAGCTCGGTGCGGTAAATGCGCCAGCAAAGCTCATCGCGCGTGCTGGGTCCATGGATAGGAAGAAGAACAATGCCCCCATGATGATGCATGCAATGGTCGTTACGAATTGCGCGAATAACATTGTCAGATAACTCCCTTCCATCGGCCAATCTAGCACCACATAGAACCAAACTAAGAACAGTGCGCCTTGTGCCATAAATACAGGAATGTACTGGCTCAGAACTTTGCTTAGTCGAGTGAAAGGACGTTCGCCTAAGAACGCGAAGCTGTTATGGCCATTACCATATAAACGGAAATGCGCCGCGAGGATCAAAATGGTGCTGACCACGACGCAGATTTGCCAGATAGCTGGAACAATCGCGGTTACCAAGAACTGAGCGTAGTTAGTGTTACGGTTAAACAGAGCAGTAATCTGGGTGGAAATCGGCACGGCTTGCCCAATGGCGGCTAACGTTGTGGTATTGCCTTTCGCTAGATTACCCATGGCTTCAAGCTGAGCATCAAAATACCCTTGAGATTGCGCGACCGCGGAGTTAATCAACTTCGCAACCAAAATGTATTGGCTGTTGAAGAAGACCGATAGCTGCGGTTGGCGATGCAAAAGAATGTCTTGGTCAAATTGAGGGGGAATCACAGCATAAGCGTAGATATCACCCTCGATCATTGCGTTCTTCGCTTCTGTTGAACTGACGTAGTGGTAATCAACAGAAAGGGTGGATGAGGCGTCAAGAGATTGAATCATCTTGCGTGACAACTGTGAGTGCTGTAAATCGACCACGCCAATAGGAAGATCTCTGGCAATGCCTGCAGAGAATACCCCCCAAATACTGATTGCCAATAAGATCGGCACCCAAGTAAGGCAAGACAGCAACCACTTATCGCGCCTTAGGACCTGTCGTTGTGAGATTTGAATCGTCATAGTACTAAACCAACGCGATTACAGGTCAACCACGACGCTCATGCCCATTCGAAGCTCAGGCTCTGGCTGGGTAGGGCGAGCTTCGACTTCAAATGTACGAAGATCAAAACCTTTTGATGCATCTGTGGCGCGCCATGTCGCGAAATCACCCATAACGGCAACGTGCGTTACTTTAAACTCAACGTCTTTATCAAGGGCAGGCAGATAAGCTTCGAACGTAGTACCTTTGGTAAAGTGTTTGAGCAAATCTTCACGTACGTTAAGGGTTGCCCATGAGTCTTGCGTATCGATAACCGTCACAACCGGGAAGCCTTGAGGAGACAGCTCACCACTTTGCAGTAGTACTTGAGAGACTTCACCATCAAACCAACTAAAGATTTGCGTGTCTTTTGCATACGCTTCTACTTCCGCTACAGCGCCAGCCGCCATACGCGCTTTCTCTGCTGCAGCGACTTTGGTTTCGCTACGCGCACCTTCTTTTGCCATGTTGTACATTTGGAACGCTGCGCTCTCGGTGTACTTAGAAGCTTGCCACTGAGTCAGCGCCTCATCGCGTTTTTGTTCTGCGACAACGCCATCTTTGTAGAGGTTATTTACGCGCTGGTAAGTTTTTTCCATCAAATTAGCAGCCGCTTGTGCTTTCAACCACTGGTCTTTTGCTGCTTGAATTTGTTGCTCACGCGCGCCTTTTTCTGCTTCTAACGCCAACGCGCCAGCGGCTTTTTCACCCGCTTTTGCTTGTTCTAGCTTTGCTTCGATTTCTGGGCTGTGAAGGGTAAAGATCAACTGACCTTTTTCGACATCATCGCCTTTGCGCACCATGACTTCATCAATACGACCTGGGACTTTTGAAGAGATGCTGTATTGCTGCGCTTCAATCAATCCTTGTAAACGAGCTGGTTCCGGTTGATACGCTTGGTAGAACTGGTAACCAACCCAAGAAGCGACACCCAAAGCGCAAATTGATAGTAGAGCGGGTTTTAGAGATTTTGCTGCCATGACTTATTTTGCCTCTTTGGATGTTGATGCTGGAACGTAAGCAGTATGTTGGTATTGAGCGAAGCTGTTCATTTCGCTACTTAGTGCTAATAGTTTGGTCAAAGAAATTAGATAGCGGAAACGCGCCGCAGATTGCTGTGTTTCTACGCTGGCGACATACAGTTGCGCGTCGACCACATCCAAAGATGACGATAAGCCCTGAGTGAAGGCTTTTTCGCGTAAGCGTAGGTTCTCGTCTGCAAGGGCGATACTGGATTCTAAACCTTGGACCTCATCAATGGCTTGCTGCGCCTCTAGGTAGGTTTTCTGTACCAGAAGCGACAAATCTTGCTTGGCTTGTGACTTTAGTGCATCCACTTGCGTGACCATACTTTGCGCTGCTTTTACTTTTTCACTGCGACCGGTGGATTCAATCAGCGGAATATTCACTCCGACACCAACTAACCAATCGGGCTTAATTTGGCTGGCAAGTGAGTCGTCTTCATACAGGTTGTAATCACCGTACAAATAGACTTCTGGATAGTATTTGCCTTTCTCGGCTTTTATCAGGCTCGATGCTTGTTTGTGTTTTGCATTTAATAAATCCAAGCCAGGGTAGGTCAATAGAGTTTGATCGACAAAAGCATTCAATGGAGGAAGGTTGTCATTGATGAAGAGGGATTCTGATGGCTCTACTGAATCATTCTGCGCCAAGATTTTGCCAAGAGCAGCTTGGGCAATACTTAAATCGCTGGCCGCTTTACGAGTTTCTACTTTCGCTTTGTCTAGTGATGCTTCTGCTTGAAGGCGTTCAACTCTTGCAATCTGGCCTTGCTCTTCCATCTTAATTGCAAAATCACGGTGTTTGGTTAAGCCTTTTTCGACGGCTTGGCGAGTCGCCAGCACTTCTTTCGCTAATACAACCGAGAAGTAGTATTTAGAGAGGTCTTCAAAACGCGCCTGTTGCTCCATTGCGAGCTGGCTTTTTGCTTCGTCTGTTTTACCTTCTGCTGCTGATTGAGCAGCATTAATGCGACCCCCGGTAAAGATTGGCCAGATAGCACGAATCGAAGAGGAGAAGATGTCACGCTCAGTGATCGTTGAAGTAGTATTCGCAAGTGCACTAAAGATAGGTTGAAAGACTGGTGGCACACTGATTTGTTGCCCAGTACTGTCGAATAACTGCTGACCCGAGACCGTTACGTCAGTGTCTAAGCGCGTGTAATTCGCTCCGATGCTGACTTGTGGAAGATTAAGGTTGTCTGTCGCACTTTGTTGGTATTCGTAACTTTCAACGTTCGCACGCTGTGCTTTTAGTGAATAGTTGTTTTCTAACAACAATTTCCATGCGTCATCAAATGTGATGGGAGCCGATTGACAGGCAAGAGAAATTGAGCTGCTGAGAAGGCCCAAGATCCAGAACTTTCCGGTTTGTTTCATAGTGGCTGCTTTGCTTTAGAGTATTAGCTCTAATATAAAGTATTCATTCGAAAGTGTTAAGTGATTGGCGAAAAGAATTGTTGAAGAAATGTTGCGCTCAATTGAGTGTAGACCACTTGAGCGCAGCTGTGTTGTTTTTTATTTCATGGAAGGGCAGTGAAACTCTGCTCTCCACTCAAGTTGGCGAGAACCTCGCATTGTATTCAGCAGGTCTTTACCACTCATCTGTGGGAACGATAGCAGCACCTTAAGATCTGGGGAGCTGGCATCACTCTTTTCGTAAGCTCTGACGTGAGTAAACGTTGAATACATATTCTCTGACAGCATAGCCTTATTCAGGCAAATTCCAAATGTATCGCGTTCCATGTTTAGGTGTTCCTTCTAACTATAAAAGCGCCTCTGTTTATAGTTATTGCAGTGGCAGATGGTGTCTAAGTGATTGTCTTAACGTCAGTATTTGTATTTTTATCAATGTGTCTTCAAATTTTCTGACGCAAGTGTTGAGCGTTAAATAGACTTCCAGTTGGCTGCTTTCTTTTGCCGAAGCTCTCTCAGGCTTCTTGACTAAAAATTATACGATGGAAAGTCTCAAAACGCCTCAAAAACCGATAAATTTGATGTGATCGTGTTCAAGATTTAGATGGCAATTTATGTATGGTGTTGAATAAATAACAACATTATTTGGCTGGCGATTTGATTGCTTTTTTATATTTCGTTTCGCTTATCAATGATGGATCGCGTACGTGACATAAGCATGAACCTGATGATTTTAAAGCGTCAAATGTTGTCACTGTTGCAGCGTTGTTAATTCGTACTCCCTTTTGTCTTTATCTCTACTTATTTCGACTTAACTCTTTGCGAGAAAGGCATTCTGATTTTTATTAATGCAATAAAATCATGTTAAAAATGCAAACGATTCATTTTACTCATGCGCATAAATCAATAATATTTTTGAGGTTATTAGAGGATCTGACTGGTTCTCATATCAAAAATGCTTGTGATGAGTAAATCCTTTTTGCAGGTGCGTTTCATATGAGAATTAATCTGTTAAAGGAAACTATTTATGGCTCAGTTAGTCGATGAAATCGTATTTCAGTCAGGGGTCAAACTCAGCAATCGCATCGTGATGGCACCGATGACGATTCAGTCCGCTTTTTTTGATGGCGGGGTGACTCAAGAGATGATCAATTACTACGCCGCTCGCTCAGGTGATGCTGGCGCAATTATTGTTGAAAGTGCTTTCGTTGAGAATTACGGTCGTGCTTTCCCTGGTGCTCTGGGGATTGATACTGATAGCAAAATAGCAGGTTTGAAAAAGCTCGCCACCGCGATTAAAGCGAAAGGTTCCAAAGCCATTCTTCAAATCTACCATGCCGGTCGTATGGCTAACTCTGAATACAACGGTGGTCATCATCCTATTTCGGCAAGTCCTGTCGCTGCACTTCGCGAGAATGCGGAAACACCTTTAGAAATGACAAAAGAGCAAGTCGAAGCCATGATTGAAAGCTTCGGTAATGCAGTCAATCGTGCCATCCTCGCTGGTTTTGACGGTGTTGAAATTCACGGCGCAAATACTTACCTGATCCAACAATTCTTCTCACCGCATTCAAATCGTCGACGCGACAAATGGGGTGGTAACATTGAGAAGCGCACCAGATTCCCTCTTGCGATTTTAGATAAAACGAAACAAGTCGCGTCATCTCATAATAAGTCGGATTTTATTATCGGTTACAGATTCTCGCCAGAAGAGATCGAGCAACCGGGCATTCGCTTTGAAGACACGATGTTCCTATTGGATAAGTTGGCGAGTTCAGGCTTAGATTACTTCCATTTCTCGATGGGCAGTTGGGCACGTAATTCAATTGTTACTCCAGAAGATCAAGAGTTACTTATCGACAAGTATCGTCAACTTCAATCTGATGCCGTAGCAAAAGTGCCTGTCATTGGTGTTGGTGGTATCGCTCAACGTGCAGATGCGGACAGTGCATTGGCACAAGGTTATGACATGGTCAGTGTTGGTAAAGGCTATTTGGTCGAACCAACATGGGCAGGTAAGGTGCTGGATAATGAAACTTGCGCTGAGTTTGCTGATATTGCTCAGCAAGAAGCATTGCAGATCCCAACACCGCTTTGGGAAATCATGGATTACATGATTGTTGATAGTGCAGCCGAAGCGCTAAAACACCAACGTATTAAAGAGCTCCAAAACATTCCGATTAAATTCAATTCGGGCGAGTACACGGCATATGGGCGCGGTCACAATGGTGACTTACCAGTAACGGTTACCTTCTCTGAGGATAAAATATTAGAGATTTTTGTCGATTCATCTAAAGAGTCTGATGGTATTGCAAACCCTGCTTTTGAGCGTATTCCGCAGCAGATCCTTGACGGACAAACACTGAATATTGATGTTATTTCAGGTGCGACAGTCAGCAGCCAAGCGGTTCTTGATGGCGTGTCAAATGCGGTTGATTTGGCTGGTGGCAACTCAGAAGCATTGCGTTGTAAAGCGAAGGAAGCAGTTGAATGGTCATCAAAAACCATCGAAGAAACCGTTGATATTGTGGTTGTTGGCGGCGGTGGTGCTGGTTTGAGTGCAACGCTGACAGCGCTTGATAAGGGTAAGTCAGTTATTTTGCTTGAGAAGTTCCCTGCGATTGGTGGTAACACTGTTCGAACGGGTGGTTGGGTTAATGCTGCAGAACCTGAATGGCAAAATGACTTTGCTGCGCTTCCGGGTGAGAAAGAGACGCTAATGTTGCTGGCGAAAACGCCAGAGTCAGAATTTGTGGATGAGTACCTTGCTGATTTCAAAGTGCTGAAATCACAACTCGATAACTACTTCACTGACCTAGAAAGTGGCAAACAGTACTTGTTTGATTCGGTAGAGTTACATCGTATCCAAACTTACCTTGGTGGTAAACGCACTGATTTAAATGGTGAGTCTATCCATGGTCAGTATGACTTGGTTGAAACGCTGACTTCTCGTTCTATGGAATCCATCGATTGGTTGAGTGAAAAGGGCATCGACTTTGACCGCAGTGTCGTGGAAATTCCAGTCGGGGCGTTGTGGCGTCGAGCACACAAACCAAAGCGTCCAAAGGGCGTTGAGTTTGTCGATAAACTGTCAAAACGTATTCAAGACCAAAACGGGCGCATTATTACTGATACGCGAGCTACCGATCTGATTGTAGAGGATGGCAAAGTCGTTGGTATCAAAGCGGTTCAAGCGAACGGCACTAAGCTTGTACTGCGCGTAAATCATGGTGTTGTTCTGGCCTCAGGTGGTTTTGGTGCAAACACTCAAATGATCAAAAAGTACAACTCCTACTGGAAAGAAATCGCGGACGATATCAAAACCACCAACTCACCAGCGCTTGTCGGTGATGGTATTGAAATCGGTGAAAAGGCCGGTGCAGAACTTGTAGGCATGGGATTTGTGCAGTTAATGCCGATCGGTGACCCTAAGTCGGGTGCTTTGCTTACGGGGCTGATTGTTCCGCCAGAGAACTTTGTGTTTGTTAACCAACAAGGTAAGCGCTTTGTTGACGAGTGCGGAAGTCGCGACGTGCTTTCGGATGCCTTTTTCGACAATGGTGGCCTTATCTACATGATTGCCGACGAAAATATTCGTCAAACCGCGGCGAACACATCGGATGAAACCATTGAGCGAGAAATTAAAGAAGGCATTATTGTTCAAGCCGATACGCTAGAAGAGCTGGCTGAGAAGATTAATGTGCCAGTTGCTGATTTGACCAATACGATTGCACAGTACAATGCCTGTGTAGAGCAGGGGCATGATCCTGAATTTCATAAGAGTGCGTTTGGTTTGAAAGTGGCGCAAGCCCCGTTTTATGCCACACCTCGCCAACCATCGGTTCACCATACGATGGGCGGCTTGAAAATCGATACTAAAGCGCGCGTTATCGGTAAAGATGGCAACATCATCGAAGGCTTGTACGCTGCGGGAGAAGTTACGGGTGGCATCCATGCGGGTAACCGTCTGGGCGGGAATGCCTTGATCGACATCTTCACCTACGGCCGAATCGCAGGTGAAAGTGCATCTGACCTTGTTTAATCGTCATTAAGTTAAGAAGTACCAGTTAAGAGGGGAGCGATGCTTCCCTCTTTTTCACATTGGACATTCAGGATCTTCAGATGAGCATAAAGAAATACAGCGCACGATTTCCGATGATGGGCACATTCATCGACCTTGTCGTTTACCACGCCAATGGTGAAAAGCTGATAAAAGAAGCTTATTTTCAGCTAGAGCAATACGCTCAACGTTTTACGGTGAATCAACCAGATTCGGAACTGATGCGCGTTAATCAAAACGCAGGTATTGCTCCCGTTTGTGTTCAACCGGACCTTTTTGCCCTGATTAAACTGGCAAAATTGGTCAGTGAAGACCGAAACCATCCTTTCAATATTGCGATTGGTCCTCTTGTGAAAGCGTGGCGAATTGGATTTAAAGATGCCAAGGTTCCGAGCCGTGAAGAGATTGAAACAAAGCTTAAATTGGTTGACCCTAGCCAAGTCATCCTTGATGAGCACCAATGCTCTGTTTATTTAAACCACGTCGGTATGGAGATAGATTTGGGTGCCATTGCTAAAGGATATTTCGCCGATCAGGTTAAACGAGAGTTAGTCTCTGCTGGCGTAGAAAATGGTTTTATTAGTTTGGGGGGGAACGTATTAACGATTGGTCAATCACCAACTAATACGAATCAAGCATGGAATGTTGGCATTCAGAATCCGTTAGGAGAACGTGGTGATGTGATTCGCGTTGTTCCACTTAAAGGGATGTCGATGGTCACTTCCGGGATCAACGAGCGCTTTTTTCAGAACAATGGGCAACGTTACCATCATTTGTTGGACGCAAAAACGGGAATGCCGATTGAGACTGATATCGCTGGGCTTACGATTCTATCGGAGCATTCGGTCGATGGTGAAATATGGAGCACAGCAGGGTTTTTACCATCAATGCAAGAATCTATGTCTTATTTGAATCAGCAAGCTGGCATTGAAGCAGTGGCGGTTTCAAAGCTAGGTGAGGTTGTTGTTACCGAGGGATTAATCGATCGAAATGGCGGGATTTACCTACGCTGAGGCTTATCGACGCGAGACACGAAACAGAGGCAGAAAGTATACATTCTCCCCCTTGTTATCTCATGATTTTATTGAAGTCAGGTGATTAGTCATCGGCTCCACACTTCACGCATTCTTCATAAGTGCGTTCTTCTTCACTGATCACCACATAGCCACTGACACACTTGTCACACAGCGCGAGTTTTGGGTAAGCCAGTTTTTGCTTTTTGGCGCTCGTGTCGCCTTCAACAATGTAATATTTTCTCATGTTATTTTTTCATTTTAGAGCGAACCGTGTACTTTAACATGCCGCTAGTTAAGGGGAGCAAACGCAAAATAAAGCCGCTGATTCTGCTTTATAAGAACTTAACTCGTTCATCAAGGCATTCATCCGATCCCATTTCGAACTCGCGACATATCCAAGGCCGATTTTCATAAATAGTGCACATTAAACTGTCTCTATCTAACGCTGCGCACCAACCATCATCCAGTCGCATCATTGTCTCACCGCCATATTGATCACGTTCGATAAATTCTTCTGGAACGCCAGTATCTGAGATAATCATAACTTCAAGACGACAGCAGCATGCTTGGCAGTTTGAGCAAGAAACATTGGAGGATAACGGGTTTTTAGTGGGTATGTTCATGGATAGCTACAACTAGATCAATTGTGCATGATACCGTAAATGCTAGTTCAAATGACCTTTATTTTTTAGCTGGGGGCGCCTAACTGAACCCTTTGGGCAGCATTTGTTGGTCATTTCTACTACGTTATCGATTTCTCATGTAGGCAAGCTACTCCGCAAAGTCTCTGTCTTGTATAAATACCCAACAATTCGCTGCAAAAATCAGCTCAAAGGTCAACAGACCCTAACTTTGTCAGCCAGAAAGTAACTTAAGTAGGAGAGTGGACGATCATATTCTCTTCCCTAGCGCCTAAAAACTGAGCACCAGCCAGCGAGATTATTTCCCTCGTTCACATATTTGTCATTTAGCGGGTACGGCTTTGTTAACTCAGTGTTAACGTAGGAGCGTCGTCACAGTGATGTGGTAGTTTGAAAGTCGATAAAGGATATATCAATGAGTTGGAGAACGATCAGCTTTCGCAAGCGCATGCTCATTATTATGACGCTGTCGGGTTTGATCGAACTTCTTATCCTTGTGGCTGCGGGCTTTACTTACCTTAAGTTCGATCAAGAACAAGAGATGGGTGAGAAAGCACTGGGTGTGGCGCGTTTCTTATCGACATCCCACATCGTCATCGAGATGATCGAATCTCAAAACCCTGAGCCATACCAACAGCGATTTCGTGAAATGACCGATGCGTTAGGTGCTGCGTTTATTGTTATCGGCGATAAAGATGGCGTGCGTCTGATTCACCCTGTCGATGAACGTATTGGCAAGCCGATGAAAGGCGGTGATAACCAAAGAGCGTTGGTGGAGGGGAAGTCCTATATCTCAACGGCTCAAGGTTCTCTAGGCTATTCCGTTCGTGGTAAAGCGGCGATTTTTGACCAGCAAGGCAACATCATTGGGGTGGTTTCTGTCGGTTATCTCTTGGAGCGCCTACAAGATCGAATCGAGCCGTTTCTTGCTTTTCTAATTGTAATGGCATTGGTTGTGGTTGCAGCCAATGCCGTGGTCTCTAACTATGCGTCACGTAAATTCCAACGAGCGATCATGGGCTTTGAGCCGGAAGAGATTGGTCGCTTATACGGTGAATTGGATGTGACTATGAGCACCATTAAAGAAGGGGTGCTCAGTGTTGATGCGCAAGGTGTATTACGCTCAATCAACCGTAGCGCATGCCAAATTCTAGGTATTAACCGAGAGGCTGCGCTCAACAAACCGTTGACCGATACGCTCCGAGATAGCGATTTGTATACGGTGTTAGAAACAGGACAAGAAGATCACGACATCGAGATCTTCCTCAATCACAAACGCTTAATCGCAAACCGTTCACCGATCTTTGTAGATGGCAAAATCGTCGGTGCCGTATCGAGTTTTCGTTTGCGTGATGAAATCAATGAACTCACCGAGCAACTTTCGCAAACCAAAGAGTATGCGGATTTGCTTCGCTCACAAACGCATGAACACCGAAACAAACTCAACACCATTAGCGGCTTGGTTCAAATGGGTGAACTAGATGCGGTGCAGCAGCTTATTGGACAAGAGACGGCGCATTACCAAGCGATGATTGAGTTCTTACGGGACACCATTAAAGATCCTCTTATCGCTGGCATGCTTTTAGGCAAGACAGAACGTGCACGGGAGCTTGGTTTGCAACTGGTGGTCGAAGAAGGCAGTCGCCTAGAACCGCTACCTGAATGGCTCAATGCCGAAGATTTGGTGACCATTCTTGGCAACCTAGTCGATAACGCATTTGACGCAACTTTGTCTGCTATTCGTGTTGAATCTGCGTTTGCCTTAGAGCGTCGCAGTATTGATGTGTCGATCAGTGATTACGGAAACGAAGTGATATTAGAGGTGGTCGACCAAGGTTGTGGGCTACCGGAAAACATTGAGCCACAAGAGCTCTTGAAAAAGGGCATTTCAACCAAGTCTCGCCAGAATCGAGGGGTAGGATTACACCTTGTGAATCAACTGGCGACGCGTTATCACGGTTATGTTGAGATGCTACCAAATACAGAACATGGAACGAGAATTACCGTGTATTTGCCTAAGGAAGAACAAGTATGAATACGGCAACGCGAGTCATGATCATCGAGGATGATATTGCCATTGCAGAGCTTCACCATAAATATCTTAGCCAACTCTCCGGCTTGGAAGTAGTGGGCATTGCAACGACACGGATGGAAGCAGAAATGCAGCTAGAGATCCTTAAACCAGATTTGTTACTGATGGATGTTTATTTGCCAGACGGAACGGGTTTGGAGATTCTCAATACGCTGCGCTCAAACAATCAAACTTGTGACGTGATTTTAATTACTGCGGCGAGAGATGTGGATACGCTTCAACAAGCGATGCGTGGCGGGGTCGTTGATTATCTACTCAAACCTGTCATGTTCCCTAGATTAGAAGCGGCATTGCAAAAGTACATTTCTCAACGCCAACAACTGAACGTTGCAGAAAGCTTGGATCAGAACCTAGTCGATAAGATGCTTCAATCGAGTACGAGCGCAGATAGCACGCCACAACGATTACCAAAAGGGATTGATGGCGTAACTTTAGACAAGATTCGTACTTTGTTTGTTGGAGAAGGCATGTTTACGGCGGACGAAGCAGGCGAACAGATCGGCGCCAGTCGCACGACGGCCAGACGTTATTTGGAATACTTGATTAGCTCAGGGGAGCTAGAAGCGGATTTGAACTACGGAACCGTAGGGCGACCAGAACGCAGTTATAAAAAAGTGATTCGATAGCTCGTACTGTTTACACGCAAGAACGGCGGCACGATTTCCCGCCGCTTTCATTTTCCTAAGAATTTGCCACTCCAGATCGGGGAGGTTTCTGATAGAACACTCGAGTGTTGTTCCGTCAAAATCAAACGCAACAAAAAACGCGCAACATGACAAATGTAGCCTATTGCACATTACTTATGTAATGGATTGCAAATCTGAACAATTATTCCTCAATTTAGAGTTTTTGCTTGAATTTTACCCAGTCAAAATGAGTTGGCTTTATTCCATTATATTCAATTGCTTATGTCGTATTGTGTAAATTATTTAAACGTTTGCACTACCAAGTGTTGATGTAAATCAAATAGTCGTAGACAATACGCCCCCGTGTCGGAAATCTCCTCCGTAGAGTGCAAGGTTGTACTCGAGAGACATAAGTGTCCTAAAAGACCGTCAGTTGTTGAATTTCAAACTATGGTTAAGGAGTTCAACCGTTGAGGTGGGTTTTAGGGCTATAGGCTTTACCTATCAACGTAATAGGTAAGACCAATTTTCTATTTTGGGGTGCCATTGATAGGGTTGGCTCAATCCTTTTAGCCGTATCCGGGCACACAATAAGTACCTCGTTTTTAAGGGAAAGATGATGGTAATACCAGAAAACAGCAGCATCGTTATTTTTGGTGCTTCAGGTGACCTTACATACCGTAAGTTAATTCCTGCTCTATACCACCTTTATGCGAACAAGCAGCTTCCAGAGAATTTTGCCATTCTAGGTGTAAGTCGTACTGAATACAGTGACGAGTCTTACCGCGAGAAGTTGAAAAAATCGCTTCAGGAAATGGAAAAGACAGAGCCAGAAACGCTTGATGCATTTATCAACCACCTGCATTACCAAGCAATCAATACTTCTGACACACAAGATTACAGCAAGTTGGTGGTTCGACTAGACCAACTCGCAGACGAATATCAATTCGAACAACGTAATACGCTTTTCTACCTTGCTACACCACCAAGCCTTTACAGCGTGATCCCTGCAAGCCTTGCAGCGCACGGTCTGAATAACGAGGATGATGGTTGGAAACGTCTGATCATTGAGAAACCTTTTGGTTACGATCTTGAATCAGCGCGCATCTTGGATAAAGAAATTCACGAGCACTTTCAAGAGCACCAAATCTACCGTATCGACCACTACCTAGGTAAAGAAACGGTTCAAAACCTTCTTGTACTTCGTTTCTCTAACGCTATGTTTGAGCCGTTGTGGAACCGTAACTTCATTGATTACGTTGAAATCACAGGCGCAGAATTCTTAGGCGTAGAAGAGCGTGGCGGTTACTACGATGGTTCTGGTGCAGTACGCGACATGTTCCAAAACCACTTGCTACAAGTACTGGCAATGGTTGGTATGGAACCACCTGCACAAATCAATGCTGACGCGATGCGTGATGAAGTCGTGAAAGTGCTTCAGTGTCTTAAACCACTGGATGAAGACGCACTTCGCAACGACCTTGTATTGGGTCAGTACACGGCGTCTGAAGTTCGTGGTCAACAACTTCCTGGTTACCGTGAAGAGAACGGCGTAGCAGACGATTCTCGTACTGAGACTTACATCGGCCTGAAAGCTTACATCAACAACTGGCGTTGGAATGGCGTGCCTTTCTACGTACGTACAGGTAAGCGTCTACCGACTCGCGTTACTGAGGTGGTTATCCACTTTAAACAGACACCACACCCAGTGTTTGGTCAAAACGCACCAGAGAACAAGCTGATTATTCGTATTCAGCCAGACGAAGGCATTCAAATGAGCTTTGGTCTGAAAGAGCCGGGCGCAGGCTTTAAAGCGAAGGAAGTGAAAATGAACTTCCATTACGCTGATCTGCAAGAAACCCAAATGCTAACTGCTTATGAGCGTCTACTACTTGATGCCCTAAACGGTGATGCAACGCTATTTGCTCGTAGCGATGCGGTTGAAGCGTGTTGGAAATACGTACAACCAATTCTAGATTTCAAGCAAGACCCACAAGCGCTATTCGGATACGCATGTGGTACATGGGGACCAAAAGAGGCGGACGACTTGCTACAGCGAGCTAACCGCGCATGGCGCTTCCCTTGTAAAAACCTAACAGATACGGACTACTGCGAACTATGATCAACCATAAGATCTACCAAACAGCAGAGCAGGTAGTAGAAAGCCTTGCTAACGACATGAAAGCGTTTAGCGAAATGGGCCGACCTGTTCACATCTCTCTTTCTGGCGGCAGCACACCTAAAATGCTGTTTAAGCTATTGGCAACAGAAGCTTACGCGACGTCAATTCAGTGGCAAAACCTACACTTCTGGTGGGGTGATGAGCGTTGCGTTGCTCCTGATGATGCAGAAAGCAACTACGGTGAAGCAAATACGCTACTATTTAGCCAAGTAAGCATTCCTGCTGAGAACATCCACCGCATTCGTGGTGAAGACGAGCCAGAAGTTGAAGCACAGCGCTTTGCGAAAGAGATGGCAGAAGTGATTCCAACTGAAAATGGCACTCCTGTGTTTGATTGGATCTTACTTGGTGTTGGCGCAGACGGTCATACCGCATCGCTGTTCCCAGGTCAGACAAACTACGATGATGAGAACCTATCAGTATTGGCGTCTCATCCTGAGTCTGGTCAGATTCGTGTATCGAAAACGGCACGCGTACTAGAAGCAGCGAAGCGCATCAGTTACTTGGTACTTGGCGCTGGTAAAGCAGACATTATCGAAGAGATTAATAGCTCACCAGCACGCGTACTTCCATATCCGGCAGCGAAGATCCAAGCGAAAGCGGGTCTGACGGAATGGTATTTAGATTTAGACGCAGCGGCAAAAATCGCTTAATGCGGCCGCTGGTCGAATAAAAGACAATTGGAGAGAAACAATGAAAGGTGATATCGGTGTAATCGGCCTTGCTGTAATGGGGCAAAACCTTATCCTAAACATGAACGACCACGGCTTTAAAGTTGTGGCTCACAACCGTACTGCTGCTAAAGTAGACGAGTTCCTGGAAGGTCCAGCGAAAGGCACAAACATCATCGGTGCATACTCTCTAGAAGAACTAGTAGAGAAGCTAGAAACACCACGTAAAGTGATGCTTATGGTTCGTGCAGGTGACGTTGTTGACACGTTCATTGACAACCTAATTCCGCTTCTAGACGAAGGCGACATCATCATCGACGGTGGTAACACTAACTACCCAGATACAAACCGTCGCGTAGCACATTGCCGTGAGAAAGGCATTCACTTCATCGGTACTGGTGTATCTGGTGGTGAAGAAGGTGCACGTTTTGGTCCTTCAATCATGCCTGGCGGCGCGGCTGAAGCTTGGGAAGCGGTTAAGCCAATCTTCCAAGGTATCTCTGCAAAAACTGACGCTGGCGAGCCATGTTGTGACTGGGTTGGTAACGATGGTGCTGGTCACTTCGTTAAAATGGTACACAACGGCATCGAATACGGTGACATGCAGCTTATCACTGAAGCTTACCAGTTCATGAAAGACGGTCTTGGTATGTCTGCAGACGAGATGCAAGCAGTATTCGCTGATTGGAACAAGACTGAGCTAGACAGCTACCTTGTTGAAATCACTGCTGACATCCTTGGCTACAAAGATGAAGACGGTGAGCCTCTAGTTGAGAAGATCCTAGACACTGCGGGTCAAAAAGGTACTGGTAAATGGACTGGTATCAACGCACTAGACCTAGGCATTCCACTAACGCTTATCTCTGAGTCTGTATTCTCTCGTTGTCTATCTGCACTGAAAGACCAACGTGTGGAAGCTGAGTCTCTATTCGGTAAGACAATCACTACAGTTGAAGGCGACAAGCAAGAGTGGGTTGATGCACTACGTCAAGCGCTACTAGCTTCTAAGATCATCTCTTACGCTCAAGGCTTTATGCTAATGCGCGAAGCGTCTAACGAGAATGGTTGGGATCTAAACTACGGTAACGTAGCTCTAATGTGGCGTGGTGGTTGTATCATCCGTTCTGCGTTCTTGGGCAACATCCGTGATGCGTACGAAGCGAACCCAGACATTGCTTTCCTAGGTTCTGATGAGTACTTCAAAAACATCCTACAAGGCAGCCTAGCAGCATGGCGTAAAGTAGCAGCGAAATCTCTAGAGTCTGGTATCCCAATGCCATGTACGATTTCAGCGCTATCTTTCCTAGACGGTTACACAACAGCTCGTCTACCAGCGAACCTACTTCAAGCTCAACGTGACTACTTCGGTGCTCACACTTACGAGCGTATCGACCGTCCACGTGGTGAATTCTTCCACACAAACTGGACTGGTACTGGCGGCGACACAGCGTCTACAACATACGACGTTTAATCCGCAGTCAGTAAACTGATCAAAGCAAAAGGATGCCCAAGTGGCATCCTTTTTTATTACCTGCAATTCGTGAGAGAGATACTACTAAAACTAACAGTTTCACAATGATTTGAAGTCAAACACAGTTCTCACAAATGGAGAAGAACCTTTCAGCACTCTCCTTAAAATACTTCTCAACATCAGGTTTGGGAATAAGTGTATGGCAAGCGATAGATTTCAGTGTTTGAGCAAGAGAAACAAAAGTCAAAGAGATCAATGTCTAAAGTCTTTAGACATGCATGAAGTAGATATTTATGTACTAGACCAAAAGGGACTCGTCGATCTTTGGTTATTTGAAAAGAAAATGAAAGGGTTAAATGAACAGCAAATAACCGACTTAATAACGGGAATGGAGTTAGTAGAGGTTATCAGTGCAAAGGGAAGTTTAATACATGACTTATCTGCGTTTTATCTCTTAGCTGAGGACCTTAAGAAAGGTGGTTCAATACTAGGGAAGTATGAAATCACAAAGAAGGGAGCACAAAGTTATATTAGTTTTTCTGGCAACCATAAATTACGTAGTATTATCAAACAGTCAAGGTATTTATCCTCGAATGCACAGATGCTGGCTTTGGGGATAGGAAAACTTGGCTTAAAGGCTGCTGCAAAAGGTGGTGTGATCTTAACGGTTATTTATTCTGTGCCTTTCAGAACACTAGAACTTGCTCTCAAAAAAGACTACTTACTGTCTAACTGGGTTGTAAATGTTTCAACTGATATTGTAATAGCCGCTATTTCTGGAGTACTGGGCTATGTCGCTGGTGTAATGATTTCTGCTGTGACAACTACGGTATTAGTGCCAATAGGATTCGGTATCGCTGTCGCAGCAATCTTCGGATTATTTTTAGAGTATTTGGAGGGCGAATACCTAGTTAAAAAGAGACTGATCGCTCAGTTAAACAGTTTTGTTGAGGCTCAAGTAAAACATGAAAGCGAGATGAAGATTCAAAGATATAAATCAGCTCGAGCTATGAATCAGTTTCTAAGGTTTAACAATGGATGATACGCCAAGCATAAAAAAAGTTAGCCTGGTCGCTCTTGTTATCAGCTTGATTACATGTGGCATTGCTTTTACGTTGCTCAGTGATCATTTCGAATCTCTAAGCTTACAGGTTCAATTAGCTAAGCAATATCAAATAATCTACATTAATACGCGCTATGTAATCGTTATTGGCGCTAGTATCACTATTCTTGTAAGTTGTGTTTATGCCATATACAAAGCAAAGATAGGCAAAGCCGTGTCGACGGCATTAAGTCGTTCGCTTGAAGTTATGTTGTTGTCAGCAATAGCTCTAGCGTGGCCCGCTTCTCTTATAGAGCAAGAAAGATTAATTTCACTCGCGACAGGTCAAGGCTACTATGAATGCCCGTTATTTTCTTTAGCATCGAGTAAGCCGAGCATTGAGGTAATGGTCAGAGAGCCTGAGTTATGTCGAGATGAGACGATGTTGACTATGACCGAAGACGGCAACTTATATCAACTTGATGAAATAAATGCTTATCTGAAGTCTAGGAGCATTGTTCATTAGTACTCAAAGAGCGCCTAAGCGCTCTTTTCTTTTACATTGCCTTTTGGGTGATGGCCGAATTTGTCATTCAAGTAGAGAAGTGCACTGACGAAGAGAGCCACAACGGAAACCGTAAAGAGGGCATACATACTTAATACCCAAGCGAATGTGGCTGTCAGAAAGGCAATGAAGGAAAACATTCTGCTGAATGACATCACATGACCTAATTTTTTACTTTTCATAACGCCTCCCAGAGCTGAGTGGGTAGAGCCAGAGTGCTTTCACTCCGCATTTGTATTGTCTCTTTTTTGCTCAGAAGATACCCAAAAAGTAGGCTAAATATTTCTCAAAAAAGATTAAATATTGACCTAGTAGACAGTTTTTAATCGCCAATTGTTGTGAGTTTCATTGCATAATGCTTAGGACAGCATTTTTGATTCTGTTGAGCGTCAAAAATGATTTTTATCTTTGACTAAAGTAAATGCATCCCAACTGAAAACGCAGGAAACTCTTATGTTAAAGACTCAACTTAAACGTGTCGCATTGATTACCAGCCTATTGGTTTCATCATCAGTGATGGCAAGCACAGGCGCTTACAACACTGACATTCCATCAAGCATCATGACACCTGATAAGGTTGAAACCAGCATTGGTACTCTGAATTTCAAGGATGGCGTGCCAAGCCAACAAACCATGGATACGCTGTACAACAATCTCGATACCATGCGTGCGACAGAAGTGTTTATGAACGCGATTCCTATGGCCTCTATGGAAGCGTTGAGAGTCGGGCATGAGAAGATGGGGCTAACCAATTCAAATCAGGTGATGCTGTTTGATGATCTGATGGATTCAAACCCGCTATTTTTAACGGGTAACACGGATACGGTTTACGCATCGGCGTTTCTTGATCTAGAACGTGATGGTCCAACGGTTGTGGAAATCCCGCCGGGCATGGGGCCAACTACAGTCAACGATGCCTTCTTCCGTTTTGTGACTGATATGGGCGTTGTAGGTCCAGATAAAGGTCAGGGTGGTAAATACCTTATCTTGCCGCCAAATTACGATGGTCCAGTCCCTGAGGGTTACCATGTCTCCCAATCGACAAGTTATACCAACTGGTTTATTGCGCGTGGCTTCCTGAAAGACGGTAAAACCGATGCAGCGGTTAACTCATACCACACAGGTTTGAAGATTTACCCACTGGCGAAGAAAGGCGAACAACCGAAGATGGAATTCATCTCAGGTAGTGGCAAGTCTTTCAATACTATCCATGCGAACGACGACCATTTCTATGATGAAATCAAAACGGTGATCGACAAAGAGCCGATTGAATTCATCGACCCAGAAATGCGTGGTTTGATTGCGACTATCGGTATTCAGAAGGGCAAACCATTTGCACCAGATGCTCGCATGCAAAAGATCCTTGAAGATGGTGCCGCGATTGGTAATGCAACGGCACGTGCACTGATGTTCAACCCACGCACCGAGAATGCATATATTTGGAACGACCGTAACTGGAAAACCGCATTCATTGGCAACGATTATCAGTGGTTAATTGAAGAAGGTAACGGTGGACGAAATCTAGATGCACGTACCTATTTCTTCTACATGGCAACGGTTAACACGCCTGCAATGGCATTGAAAATGGTTGGTAAAGGATCGAAATACGCGATTGTCGATAAGTCTGCACAAGGCGAGTACTTTGATGGCGGCAAGAATTACAAGCTGACGATTCCTGCCAATGTGCCTGCGAAGAACTTCTGGTCTGTGGTGGCTTACGATACGCAAACACGTTCGGAGTTACAAACGAGCCAACTGTTCCCAAGCAAGAACGACAAACGTGATGAGATGATTGAGAACTCAGATGGCTCGATTGATTTGTACTTTGGTCCGAAAGCTCCAAAAGGCAAAGAAGCAAACTGGATTCAAACCGTACCTAACAAAGGCTGGTTCACCATCTTGCGAGTATATGGTCCACTAGAACCTTGGTACGACGGCACTTGGAAGCCAAGTGATATCACTGAGGTTAAATAAGATAAGAGCTTAAGTCCTAGAAGCTGAAGAAGTAAGCCGACCTGTTTATTGGTCGGCTTTTTTGTATTCGTTGACGATGTGGTAATTGAATTAAGTGGATTAGCTAAGCGCTCGTTTAATAAAGGCTTCTACTTGCGCAATGATTGGATGTTGGTAGAAGGCACGATGGTACTGAATACCTACGTCAAACATCATGGGTTTACCTTCCAACTTCAAAGGTAATCGACGAATGCCTGCGGGTAGCTCTTGGTCATCGATATACATACCGACAAATACATACGGGCTGAATTTGACGCAATCTAGCGCAGCACTCATGGAGGAGACAGTCAGCTTTTGTTCTAGATTCACGCCAGTCAACTTACGCATTCGCTCGTAATAAGCGCTCACATCGAGCGATCCCATTGAGACGCGCACAGTATCTAGGTTCTCCATATCACTCAGCTCTATTTCTTGCTGTTGACTGAGTGGGTGTTGATCATTGACGTAAGCGAAAATCGGCACTGAGCTGACTTTGCGTTCTACCATCCTTTCATTGAGTTCATTCGGAAAACCACCAATACCAATCGCGACAGCACCACGTTTGGGGTTTTCTATGCTTTCAATCGACCAATCAATAAAGGCGATCTTAGGCTTTTGCTCTTCTGTTGTGAGGGCGGTGACCAAAGGAATCGTCAACATGGCAGAAAGAGGATTGATAATGCTGAATAGGTATTCGTTCGCATGCTGATTCGCATTGTAGCTTTGTGCCAGTTGCGGTATCTGCTCAAGCTGTTCTAACGGCTCGCTTATGGCTTCACATAGCTGCTGGCAAAGGAGAGTGGGGGTGTAGAAGCCTTTCTCTGCATTGAACAGTTCGTTATCAAATCGCTGGCGACATTCGGCGAGCTGTCGAGTAAAAGTCGCTTTGCTGATGTCGAGGGTGTGACACACTTTCGCCTGCGTTTTTTGCTGGCTGAGTAGATAAAGAAAGCGATACAAATTTAAATCAATGGTATTTTTCACGAAGTAAGCGCCTCAAAACATTGAGCTTTAAGTATCAACGCCTCTCATCCTCTGTTCCAATAAAATCTGCATCATTTTTTTCTTTTGTGACATAGAGTTAGCTCGTAAGGGTATGGTGTATCAATACTGATATCGAAACTAAGATTACGTAAAAGATGAAAAACAGTGTTAGGTAAGCCCTTGATCTCCTCCTATAATTAGCATGCATATGGAGGATGTTTAGTAGACAAACATCCTCTATTTTTTGAAACCTACAACAAGGAACCGGCATAAGTCGTTTTTGCTGGTGTTGTTTACATTTACCAAGAAGGTGATTTAACACTATTAATTGAGGTTCTTACGATGACTCTTAACAAGTACTTTGTTTTCATTCCGGCAGATATGGATCAGGAAACGCACAAGGAACAGAAAGTGAATTCTGAAACGGAAACTCAACGTCAGGCATTAGTAAAACAGGCGCAGCAAGAAGGCGGACTGTAAGGCTAGGTTTCAAAATAAGAAGAGCACCCCAAGAGGTGCTCTTTTTTTATTTCTCACACTTCATCATTTCAGCATACCAAGGCTTTTGAGCTTGCGATAAATGGTATTGCGGCTCAGACCCAACATGCGTGAGGTTTTACTGATGTTGCCTTGGTTTGCTTGGTAGGTTTTCACCAGCTTATCTTCCACAGTCGTACGCATGTCTCTGGTTTTTGACGTATCCACTTGTTCGATAGCGTTTGTTTGGCTTAGCTTTTTGGCAAGGTGGTTCGGTACGTGGCTGAGCTCGAGTTGCGTTTCTCCTTGCGCCATCAAGGCTGACACTTTGATTAAGCTGTCGAGCTCACGCAGATTCCCCGGCCAACCATAGCCCAACATTAATGACAGTAGGTGAGGGCAAATGCTTTGTTCAGACTCGGCGTGACGACGATGAATGTTCTCAATCAGCGCTTGTTTGTCGCTACGCTCTTGGAAACGAGGCAATTCGACGATGAGTCCGTTCAGGCGGTAATAAAGATCCTGACGAAATTCACCTTGTTCGACTAATCGCTCTAAGTCTTTGTGTGTTGCAGCGATGATTTGTGTATCCACTTGAATGGTTTGGTTTGAGCCGACAGGCAACACGGTTTTGTCTTGGAGAACATGCAGCAGTCGGCTTTGCGCTTCTAATGGTAAGTCTGCGATTTCATCTAAGAACAAGATGCCTTTGTGCGCTTGACGGATCTTACCTTGGTAGCCTTTGTTGTTTGCTCCGGTGAAGGCACCTGCGACATAACCAAACAGTTCGGATTCGACCAAGTCTTTCGGTAGCGCACCACAGTTCACGGAAACCAAGGGGCCGTTTTTTCTCTGGCTGTTTTTATGCAGAGCTTTAACGAACTCATTTTTACCTACGCCCGTCTCGCCAAGGATCAACAAGCTAATGTCTTTATCGATAACGCGATTGGCTTGCTGCCAACAGTGCTCGACGGTGGTGTCGCCGTAATGCAGGTCATTCGAGGCAGAAATGGCACGGGATGATGCTTTTCGCTCCGATAGTGGCTGAGTTTTAAAGACTAAAGATTGATTATTAGAAGAACTGTCGAGTATTGAGGCGAGTTGCTGTCCAACAACGTTAGTTTGATCCAGCAGTTGTGAGGCAACTTGGTTATGAGCCAGAATCTGACCCTCTTCATTGGCAATGATGATGCCTTGCCAACCGCTATTGAGCAGACCTTTCTCACAAGCTAAATCAACTCGAATATGCCCTTGAGGAATTTGGTTGAGCAGTTGATTCTCCACTTGTTGAACCATGTTTTGCACTAAGACCTGCGTTGAAAAGTCATGCTTCTTTTGTTCACTGGTGATGTCCAGAACCCCAATCAAGTGACCCAAATGATCAAAGATAGGGCTTGCTGAACAACTGATGAAACGGTGATGTTGTATGAAGTGCTGGTCACCAATCACAGAGACCGGTTTTGCTTCCACTAATGCTGTACCAATGGCATTCGTACCTTTTAGGTTTTCTTGCCAGCATGCACCAGAACTGAGTGCAATCTCGGTCAACTTTTCGCGGAATTTGGGTTGTCCCCAGCTACCGATGATCACGCCATCTGCATCGGTCAATATTAGGCGACTGTCGCTGTGCGCAAACAACTGGTTAAACAAGGGAAGAGCGAATTGTTTGACCGCATCGATCAAGAAATTGAGCTGGTGGCGTCTGTCTTCAAGAAACGCGGAAGTTACGCGAATATCGTCTGGCCGACGTCGCTGTTTTAAACCGGCTTGCTCACTTCTATCCCATGAAGTGGAAAGCCAATTGCTGTTGGTAATGTGTTGAAGTTCCATGACTGTACCATTTTGTCACAGTGAGGGTGTGCCATTTTGGAACACTTGAACACTGGTGTTCACACCATACATCCGCTCAAACGTCACTCACTTGGTTTGTTATCGCTTGGTAATCATAGTTTTACATTTAATTAACAACAAGACGCACGTTGTTGGCATGTGACTTGAGTAATGAAGTGAACAACACAACAGAGTTGAACACTCGGTTGTTTAAAACAAAAAACTGAACGAGAACAAAAGGAAGAGTTATGATTTATGCACAGCCAGGTAGTGAAAATGCCATCGTTAATTTCAAATCGCATTACGACAACTACATCGGTGGCGAATGGGTAAAACCAACGGGTGGTGAATACTTTGACAATACATCGCCAATCAATGGCCAAGCGTATTGTAAGGTGGCTCGTTCTGGAGAAGCAGACATCAATCTTGCACTGGATGCTGCACATGGCGTAAGAGCGCAATGGGCGAAAACCAGTGTGACTGAACGTTCGAACATCCTACTTAAGATTGCAGATCGCGTTGAGCAACACCTTGAAGAGTTGGCTGTGGCAGAAACATGGGAAAACGGCAAACCCGTCCGTGAAACGCTAGCCGCAGACTTACCTTTGGTCGTCGACCATTTCCGCTACTTCGCAGGTTGTATCCGCGCTCAAGAAGGCAGTGCGG
Organism: Vibrio sp. ED002; assembly: GCF_023277445.1. Taxonomy (NCBI): domain Bacteria; kingdom Pseudomonadati; phylum Pseudomonadota; class Gammaproteobacteria; order Vibrionales; family Vibrionaceae; genus Vibrio; species Vibrio sp. ED002. Next base: position 446,258 of record NZ_CP080238.1, read on the forward strand.
CCGAGTTAGATGAGCATACCGCAAGTTATCACTTCCCTGAGCCGATTGGGGTAGTTGGGCAGATTATCCCTTGGAATTTCCCAATGTTGATGGCGGCTTGGAAGTTGGCTCCAGCGTTGGCTGCGGGCTGTTGTGTTGTGCTAAAACCTGCCGAACAAACGCCGACTTCGATTCTCGTTCTCATGGAGAAAATCGGTGATCTTCTGCCCGCTGGCGTAGTGAACGTAGTCAATGGCTTTGGCTCAGAAGCAGGGCAAGCACTAGCGACCAGTAACCGAATCGCTAAGTTGGCATTTACGGGTTCAACAGAAGTCGGTAACCATATTCTGAAATGTGCCGCAGAGAACCTTATTCCATCGACGGTTGAGCTTGGTGGTAAGTCTCCGAACATCTACTTCCCAGATGTGTTTGATCATGAAGACGAATATCTAGATAAGTGTATTGAAGGCACTTTGCTTGCGTTCTTCAACCAAGGCGAGGTGTGTACCTGTCCATCACGTGTGTTAGTGCATGAGTCTGTGTACGACAAGTTTATCGCTAAAGTTGCGGAGCGCGCGCAGACAATCAAGCAAGGTAACCCACTCGATACCGATACTCAGGTTGGCGCTCAAGCCTCGCAAGAGCAGTTCGATAAGATCCTAAGTTACCTAGAAATCGGTCGTCAAGAAGGTGCGAAAGTCGTGTTTGGTGGCGATGTAGCGAAACAAGAAAACGACTTGGAGCAGGGCTACTACATTCAACCGACTTTATTACAAGGTCACAACAAAATGCGCGTATTCCAAGAAGAGATCTTTGGCCCGGTCATCGCAGTGACCACCTTTAAAGATGAAGCGGAAGCACTAGCGATTGCCAATGACACAGAATATGGCTTGGGTGCGGGTGTGTGGACGCGCGACCAAAACCTCGCTTATCGCATGGGGCGAAATATCGAAGCAGGGCGTATTTGGATTAACTGTTACCACGCATACCCAGCACATGCTGCGTTTGGTGGTTACAAGAAATCGGGTATCGGTCGTGAAACCCATAAGATGATGCTCGATCACTACCAGAATACGAAAAATCTGCTCATTAGCTACGACGTCAATCCGCTAGGCTTCTTCTAGAGTAAAGATAGAAAACACTTTAATTAGAAAGCCCTGAATCATTCAGGGCTTTGCTCATCTCTGAAAACCCAGTCATAACGACTCACTTTTTTTCCACACCGTCACTGATAATTTATATATCAAGCATCAATGAATAAATGCGTTAACTGTTGGCTTTGCTTTTGGTTAATGCCTTATTAAACATCAATGGCTTGTATGTTCAACTCAGTGGTTCCTTTCGGACAGAACAATTACACAAGTCATTTGGTTCATCGGAAATGAGATAACTAAATGAAAAAAAGATTCGTACTAATACCCTTGTTTCTCCTATCAGGTGCAGCTCATGCGGCGAGCGAGTATGTCGTTGGTCAATTGATTCCTGAAAAAAGCGTCGTGGTAAAAAGTGAAGTCGTCGGCGTGGTGGATTCTTATCGCTACGATAACGGTGATGTTGTGACTCAAGGGCAGGAGCTTTTATCTTTATCCTCAGAAGATTATGCATTGAGTTTGGACTTAGCCCGTAACGAGTTAGAGGTGAGTCGTGCTGAGTTGGATATTCAAGAGAAACAACTAAAACGTTATCAATCTTTGCTGACCAGCAATGGCGTCTCGGCAAGTGACGTGGACAACCAAATTCGTGTGACTAACATTGGTCGAGCTCAATTCAACGTAAGCAATACTCACTACAAAATTGCCGCACGAACATTGGATAAAGCCTCTCCAGATGCGCCTTTTGATGGAGTGATCATCAATCGCTCTGTTGAGTTAGGCCAGTTCATTTCGGTGGGCGATGCGCTCTTTACCATTGCAGATATGGAACGATTGAAAGTGCGTTTTCACCTGTTAGAAATTGATTTCAACAAGTTCAGTAAAGGCGAGAAGGTTAAGGTCGAAGTGCCTTCCGTTGAGCAAACACTAGATGGCACCATCACCTTGCTTTCTCCTGCTTTCCAAAACAGTGAACCGGGCTTCCTTGTCGAAGTGACGGTCGATAACGCCAACGGCGAGCTTAATCCGGGCATGGAATCGTACGTGTATTTCAATGATCAGGAGGCACTGTGAATTTCTTCTTAGATTTGCTCTCTCATCGAAAGTTTGCGTCTAAAATCCTGACCATTTTGATCATCAGCATTGGTGCCCTCACTGCCTACAATCTTCCCCTTGCTGAGAAGCCTCGATTTGACTTAGGAAAAGGCGATATCGTCACGGTTTATCCTGGTGCCAGTACGAAAGACATTGAAAGCAACATCACCAGTAAAATTGAGAAAGAACTGCTGTCTATTTCAGGTTTGAAAGAGTTTACCTCTACGTCGGAAACGGGCGTCTCAAACATCAGCGTGGTGTTGGACAGCAATGTTTCTGATCCGAATGCGGTTTACCAAGACATTCGAGATGCTCTGGCAAGGGTTACGGATTTACCTGCTGGTGTGACCGAAGCACCAGCGTTGTCGATCAAAAAGTCGTACAGCTTGGATTTCATGGTGGTCGGTATCTCTGGCGATGTTGGTTATAAGGCACTGCGAGATAAAGCCAAAGACCTAGAGTTGGCTCTGCGACGCGTCGAGGGGATTGGTGAAGTTTACACTGTCGATTTGCGTGCACCAGAATTCTTAATCCAACTCGAACCAATTTCTTTAAGACGCTACGGCTTAACATTGGATCAAGTGGCGGCATTGATTGCAGAGCGTAATACGCTGATCAGCGGTGGTCGTCTGGAAACCTTAAAGAACAACCCTGAACTGATGACCTCTGCCGAGCTGGATAGCATTGAAGAACTGCGTGAAATGTTCATCTCATTCAGCCCGAATATTCAGCTCAAAGACGTCGCAGGTCTTATTGAGGATGGGTTTGAAAAAGGTGAGGTTTATGGCTCAATCAACGGTAGCAAGAGCATTCTTTTTGACTTAAGAACTAATGAAAGCGCGGACGTTATTAGCACCTCTAACGCGGTGAAAGCTCTGATTGCAAATCAGCAAAATCTACTCGGTGACAAATACACTATCGCCATCGGTTCTGATTTGTCTGAGGACATCCAAGAGAAAGCGCGCATCGTGCAAGACAACGGCTTGGTTGGACTTGGTTTGGTGCTGATTACGTTGGCACTTTTCCTAGATAGACGCATTGCATTTTGGGTCGCAGTTTCTATTCCAGTATGTATCTTTGGCACGTTGGCTTTGCTGCCTCCTTTCGGCCAGATACTCGACGTGTTCACGATGTCCGCCTTAATTCTGATTGTCGGAATAATTGTCGATGATGCCGTGGTGGTGAGCGATAAAATTGTGGCATTAGTTGAAGAGGGTTATCCGGTTGATAAGGCCGTCACACAAGGGGTGAAGAGTGTATTCCCAGCGGTGTTGGCAAGCATTTTATCGACCATGATTGCCTTTATACCTTTGCTTTTCTTGCCGGGAAACAGCGGCAAATTGGTGTATGTGATTCCGCTTACGGTCATCATTGCGTTGTGCTTTTCGTTTATCGACGCGCTGTTCTTTATTCCTGCTCATTTAAAAGGCATTTTGAGTAAGAAGAGTCAGGTAAAGAAAAAGCCATTTTTAGATTTAAGCGCACTGAATCGTTTAATTGAATTTGTCATTCGAAACAGCGAGGTCGCGTTGCCATGCATTACAGTCGTGATTCTGACTTTAGGAGCCATTTCATATAAGAGCTTAAGCTTCTTATTCTTCCCAACAGACGGCGCGTATTTGATAGAAATCAGTGCTGAGTCGAATCCAGAGTTAGATTTGGATGACGTCTGGAAAGAAACACAACAGCTCGAAGCGCTGATCAAAAGCACTGAAGAGGTGAACTATTGGTATGGCGAAGTGAGCTCACCAAATAGCTATTGGGTGATTTCATTGACGCCACCAAACAGCCGAACAAGAACCGCAGAACAAATCGTCGAAGAGTGGGAAGAGAAAGCCACGCAAATTACTGGGTTGGCTCAAATTGAGTTCGATATTGATGGCGGCGGCCCTCCGGTAGGGCGTCCGGTGGATTTGCGTGTTGTTGGCGGTACGGATGAAGGGCGCGAAAAGCTTGCTAATGACCTGACAGCGTACATTGAATCATTAGAAGGGACGAGCCGAGTACGACGTGATTTAAATGCACCAGCACCACAGATTCAAGCTGAGCTGCAGCATCATTGGCTCAAGTACTACGGCATCAGTGCCAACAAGGTCGGGGATATCATAAAGTTTGCGATTGACGGTCAACGCGTGACGCGGATCTTTAATGGTGAAGAAGAAGTGTACTTCCGAGTCGCGCTAGAAGAAGACGACAAATCCTTAAAAGAACTGGATAACATTCTAGTTCGTGCCAGCAATAACAAGCTGGTGCCATTAAGTGAGTTGGTTCGCTGGAAAAATGCCGATGCAGAAGCGCAAATCAAACACTTCAATGGTGAGCGAGTGATTCGTGTGTCGTCCGGTGTCGATTCGACTGTGACCGATCCTGTTGCCGTTTTTTCTGCGGTTCAAGAAGCCTTTGCCAATAAAGAATACGGCGGCGCTTCTATCATCGCGACAGGGCAGATCTTAGAAACACAAGAAGCGCAACAAGGCTTTATGATCGCGATTAGCGTGGCGTTTATTGGTATTGCGTTGCTTCTGATTCTTCTGTTTGACCGAATGCGCGAAACCTTGATTGTATTGACGGTGATTCCATTTGGCATCGCAGGCGCGCTGTTCATTCTTTGTTTACATAATCAGGTGCTGAGCTTTTTCTCGATAATCGGGATGATTGCCTTGATTGGTATTATGGTGAACAACAGCTTGGTGCTGATTTGGCATTTCAAAGAACACGAAGCGGAATGTAACGACACTAACTTGTTGGAGTTTGTCATTCGTGGAACGCAAAGCCGCGTAAGGCCAATCACCTTAACTACAATCACAACCGTTGCAGGGCTTATCCCACTTGCGTATGGCTTGGGTGGTTACGATAATTACATGTCACCGATGGCGCTGGTGGTTGGTTGGGGCTGCGTGATCTCGATGATCGTCACGCTTACCGTGATTCCATCCATTTATCTATGGACACACAGGAAAGGGAATCAAAGTGCATCCGCAGTCAATGACAACAGCAAGGAGAGAACCTTAGCGACCGACTAAGTACGCTTGAAACACCGAACAGCCCGCAGGCAAACTCTGCGGGCTTTTTACTTTGGACTAAAACTAAAGTCGTACGCGGTTCATAATTGCTTACCGATCAATGCCTTTTACGACGTGGTGATAATTCTCAGGATGTGATCTCGAACGTTATCAACTTGTTAACGGTTGCTATACTTATCTGGCCATAAACAAAGGAAAAAATAAGGACGTTCAATGTTAAAGCTCAAGCAAATTGCTGTCGCGGCTTCTCTGGCTGCACTAAGTGCAAGTTTTTCAGTTTCTGCTAAAGATACGTTCGTAACCATTGGTACGGGCGGTGTAACTGGCGTGTACTACCCAACAGGTGGTGCTATTTGTCGTTTGGTGAACAAATCACGTGCTGACCATGGCATCCGTTGTTCAGTAGAAAGTACCGGTGGTTCTATCTACAACATCAATACCATTCGTGCAGGTGAGTTGGATTTAGGTATCGCTCAGTCAGACTGGCAGTACCATGCTTATAACGGTACGAGCAAGTTTGAAGATAAAGGACCTTTCAAAGAGCTTCGTGCTGTGTTCTCTGTACACCCAGAACCGTTCACCGTTGTGGCTCGTAAAGACGCGAACATTCAATCGTTTGATGATTTGAAAGGTAAACGCGTTAACATCGGTAACCCTGGCTCTGGTCAGCGCGGCACGATGGAAGTGCTGATGAAAGAGTACGGCTGGACGAATGACGATTTCAAACTGGTGTCTGAGTTAAAAGCATCAGAGCAGTCTAAAGCACTGTGTGACAACAAGATCGACGCGATGATCTACACAGTAGGTCACCCAAGTGGTGCGATTAAAGAGGCGACTACCTCGTGTGACAGTAACATCGTAACGGTAGCTGGCCCACAAGTTGAGAAGTTGGTTTCTGATAACAGCTTCTACCGTATCGCAAACGTACCGGGTGGTATGTACCGCGGTTCAGAAAGCGATGTACAAACCTTTGGTGTAGGTGCGACGTTTGTTTCTTCAACGGCAGTGCCAGACGAAGTGGTTTACAACGTAGTGAAAGCGGTATTCGAGAACTTTGATGATTTCCGCCGTCTACACCCAGCATTCGCCAACTTGAAGAAAGAAGAAATGGTGAAAGATGGTCTATCTGCGCCGCTTCATCCAGGTGCTGAGAAGTACTACAAAGAAGTGGGTTTGATTAAGTAATTTCACTTAGAACTAATAAAAACGCCATCGTAATTTGCGATGGCGTTTTTGTTTGTGTGCTATCTGAACTTGTTGTTATTGAAGTATAAAGTAGAGGCTAATATTCAATACCTTTAGAGGTGGGTTCTCGAACGCTATTTAGAATGCGTAAATGATCGTCATTCCGCTAAGCGTGTCGTCTCTTTTTCCTGCTCCTAATCCATCTTCTTCTGTTGCTCTTACTTCCCCTGAAATGATGAATTGTGGTGTCGCGTGGTAGCTGATGCCGAATGAGTAGACATTGCGATTGCCGTTTACCTGTAGCGTTGAGTCATCGAAATCTACGTTAGATAGGTAAATGTAAGGACGAATACCCATTGCGAAGTAGTAGTGTACGTATACGTCATAGGCATTTGCATCAGCGTAAAGGTTGGGTTTACCTGTTGGCGCTGTACCATCAAATCCGTAACCAAACAAATCGGTTTCGTGTGCATTTTCCCCGATCGTATAGGCTGCCGATATTTGGAAGCCTTGGTTTACGTACTTTGCGGCAAGAGTCGTTAGTTCTTGCGAATCACCATCATTTAAACCACCAGAGCTACCTTCCACTTTGTTGCGCATATAGGTAGTACCAAGGCTCAGGCCGGAATCAAAATCGTAACTTAGCGCGAGTGCTAGGTTGTTATCCCTAGTCAGCCCACCCATTTGATTGCTCACGTTATTGAAGCCGTATTGAGCTGATAGGTTCAATGCATCAAAGCTATTACGATAAACGACAAGGTTATCACCGCGTGCCGTCGCTAAAAAACCACCGTCTTTTCCATCGCTGAATAGTGGTGTTGCGTCCGGATCAAAAACAATGAGGTTGTCCATGTATCCCGCTATGTCGTAATAAGCAGAATATTGCTTACCAATTCGTAAGCTACCCAACTCAGTGTGGTTGACGGATATGTAACCCAAACGACTACGGAATTTATCTCCATTTTTATTTCCAAATTCATTCGATGGTGGATTCAGAATCGTGTCCCATTCGAACTTAACGTCCGTAGACCACTTGTCATTGAGGGTACGTGCTACACCAATGTTCAATGTACTGCGACTTGTGTTAAAGAAGTGGTCAAGAAAATGAACAGGTTGGAAGTAGTCCATGAGAAATGCACCACCAATATCGACTTTGTTTACTTCGTCTTCATAAACAGTTACCGAATAAGCATTGTTAGAAAGTAGAACCGTAGAAGCGACAATAAGTAACTTAGTTTTCATCTTAAACTCCATTTCAAAATCTCTGTTTATTGGTTAATAAGGGTGGGTAGGAGATCCATCATCGACATGAAGTGGAAGGTGGCAGTAAGCAGACCAAACAGAAGCACCATGACGATCATTGTGTTGCCAAACGGGGTTTTAAATCCTTCTTGTCCACCTTCGAGTTGACGAGTTTTATAAACAAGTAAGGCCGGGATAAAACAAGTCCATATGGTTGCGGCAGCGCCTGCGTATCCAATTGCTATGACGAATCCAAATGGGAATAGTAGGGATAAGATGAGTGGTGGAAGAAAGGTTACGAGACACGTTTTGGTTCGGTCTTGCCGCGTATCTGAAAACTTGAAAAAGTCAGCAAGGTAATCAAATAGCCCTAGTCCCACACCGATAAAAGAAGAAAGAATCGCAGCCATTGAAAAGGCGTTAATCGCGTTGGACACCTTATCTGAGTCAATGACGGAATCTAACGCGGCAAGTAGTGTTTCGACGTTTCCGCCTTGCTCGATTACGGGAATAAACTCAGAACGAGGTAAGTTGCCATTAATACTCACTAGCCAAAGCACGTAGAGTGTAAACGCGATGCTTGTACCGCCGAGAATCGCCAACTTGGCGTGGTACTCACATTTGTAATAAGCACGCATAGTCGCTACCGAATGATGGTAACCGAAGGAGGTTAACGCTACGGGTAGCATCGCTAAAGCAAAAGGCGCGTAATTTGTTTCTTTACTGATATGGTCAAACAATATGTTGGTATCAATATTTATCGCTAAACCTGATACACCAAATATAAAACTCAATATCATGAAGATAATCAGAATGACTGAAATTCTGTCTACCGCTCGTGTTGAATGCCAAACAAATAAAGAAAATATAGCGACAAATAAAACAGAGGAAACTTTACTGTTAATACCAAGGATACCTTCAATGATCAGACCTGATGATGTTATATAAGCATAAAGTAATATGCCTCCAACAAAATAAACTGCGATATTATTTAAAATATTTAATCTATTGCCAAGAACGTCTTGCGTGACAGTATTAAAAGATACTTTTAAATCATATCGCTTAAAAGATTCTAAAAGCATCCATCCTGATATTGTCATCATGATCATGGTTACTAAAATGGCAATAATACTCCAGGTTGTCCAAGCGCCGGCTCCAGCACTTGGTAATCCGAGCATTCCTGCACCTACGCAAACACTTGCAATTATACAAGCGCCGCCAAATAAGGACGGTTTCTTTTCCATGTTTATATTCCTGTAAATGAAATGAATAAACTCAAACCAAATAACGTGTAAGAAAGGAATCTCGCGCATCTAATTATCGATGCGCGAGTGTCTTTTAGACCTCTTTTAAGCGAGCAGTAAAGTGACGTAGTACTTTTGGTTCATAAGTGAAATTCAAGCCTTTTACGTTTTGAGCGTTCTCTTTCACTTTTTGGAAAGCTTCTATGACAAAGTCCATATGGGTTTGCGTGTAAGTAGCGCGAGGAATGGTAAGACGTAACAGTTCTGCGGGACACGGATGTTGTATGCCGGTAGCGGGATCTCTGCCAAGCAACAAAGAACCGATTTCAACCGCACGGATGCCCGCTACTTTATACAGTTCACAGGCGAGCGCATGAGCGGGAAACTGCTCTGAAGGAATGTGTGGGAGTAATTTTCCGGCGTCAACAAATGCTGCATGGCCGCCCGCTTGTTGGCAGACTACGCCAATGGCTTCTAAGCCATCCACCAAGTATTGGACTTGTCCAATGCGGTATTCCAACCACTCAGTGCGCATGCCATCATACAATCCCACGGCAAGGCGTTCCATGGCACCGCCTTCTAAGCCGCCGTAAGTAGGAAATCCTTCTTGCACGACACACAAAGTTCGGCTCTCGGTATACACATCCATCATTGAGTCATCTTTGAAACACAACAGACCTCCCATTTGTACCATTGCATCTTTTTTCGCAGACATCGCAAGGGCATCAGCGTATTTGTAAGTTTCTTTGGTGATCTCTGCGATGGTCCAGTCTTTATATTCAGGCTCACGCTGTTGTACAAAGTACGCGTTCTCGGCGTAACGTGCAGAATCCATGATGACAGGGATGTCGTAGCGTTGAGCTATCTCATAAACGGCTTTTAGGTTGGCGATAGAAACAGGCTGACCACCGGCTGAGTTACATGTAATAGTGCTGACAATTTAAGGGACGTTTTCTGCTCCCGCCTCTAATATTGCGTGTTCTAATTTCTCTAGATCAAAGTTACCTTTGAAGTCAGCAGTGACGGACGTATCGAACGCCTCTTCGGTATAAACGTTTTTGGCAACGCAGCAATTCACTTGCGTATGGCCTTGCGTTGTATCGAAGAAGTAATTGGATAGGGCCACCATTTTTGAGCGATCTAAGCCTTTTTCCTGCTCACGCTTTTTGATGAGTATTGGGATGTAAATCTGCTCTGCACCGCGGCCCTGGTGGGTCGGGATGGTCAGTTCATAGCCGAAAATGTCTTTAACCGCGTTGGCTAGGGCATAGTAACTACGACTTCCGCTATACGCCTCATCACCCATCAACATTGCAGCTTGCATTTGTTGGGTAATAGCACCAGTACCACTGTCGGTGAGTAGGTCGATAAACACATCTTCACTATCGAGCAGGAATGGGTTCATGCCTGCTTTTTGAATGGCTTGTTCTCGGTATTCACGTGTGGTGGTTTTTACTGGTTCTACGACGCGAATGCGGAATGGTTCTGGCAAATGTTTAAAGTTTTCCATAATTAAGTCTCTTATTTTATATAGACGTGCGAAGCTAGCCTTTAATATTTTTATATTTAATAAAGGAAGTGCTAAGAAAATAAATGTAATAAGGATCGACTAACCTTCTTACCGATGGTTAGTAAGATGAGACTAGAGAATAGAAAAAAGAGGTAGGACAGATAGTTTAAAGTCGTTGGTGTACCAAGCTATTGAGCTTGACCATAACTTTTCTTGGATCTGAATATACTTCATATTTAATCCTGTGAGTTATAGTGGTTAGACACATTATTATGCTTACATAACTAATATAAATTAAAAATGTAAACGTGCAATAATTGTGAGGTTGTTAATGTATATACTGAGAAAATGTTATATACGTTCACATAATAAATCCGTGATTATGCAAGGAGTTTCTATCCAGATTTTTTAACTTATAATGCTTTAGTTGGTGTTTTTTAGTATGAACAACTTTAATTTAATGAGTAGTTAAGGTTTACATAATTAACTTGTTTCTAATGTTTTCTAAAGAAATAGCAATTGATTGCGTATTAAAATGTTAGCAATAGCCATGTTCTTTTTACATATATACATCGATAAAAAAGTAGATAGTGATGGCGATAGAAGAAAGGGCAACAAAGCCTTTTACGTGGCTGGGATTCAACTGGCGAGACACACGTGCTGCCAAGTAGCCGCCCACTAATGTGCCAACCATAACAACGCTGCCTTTGGTCCAATCGATTGAACCGTTGGCCACAAAAATCACGATGGCAATCAGGGAAACACAGGTCGAAACCAGCAGCTTAAGCCCGTTCATTAAGTTGATGTCTTGGTGTCCTGCAACCACTAAATAACTCAACACGATCACGCCTAGTCCCGCGTTAAAGAAACCACCGTAGGCCGAAACTCCAACTAAAAGCAGGCTCAAAGCTATTACGCCTAAAATGCCAGCGTGTTTGGTCTCCTTGGTCAGAGATTTAATCAACGCAGTCATGCGTGAGCCAGTTAAAAAGAGTACGGTTGCAAATAACAGTAGCCATGGAATTGCTTCAAGAAAAACAGATTCTGGCGTATTCAGCAGAAGATACGCACCGACAGCGCCACCAATCAAACTGAAAGAGATAGTGAAAGCCAGTTCTTGCTTGTTCTTCATGATTTCTTCGCGAAAGCCGATTGCACCACTGATGTAACCTGCGCAAGAAGCATAAGTATTCGTCGCGTTCGCCATGATGGGAGGCACACCAACCGCCATCAATGCAGGGAAGGTAATGAAGCTACCACCACCGGCGACGGAGTTCATGATCCCACCAACGACGCCAGCAGCAAACAAGAGAGCAAATTCCAGCAGCATAAAAGGTCCTTTTTGTTTTTATAATTTTTGTTTCTTAACGGTTAACACTACGCAACTCACCCAAAGAAATAAAGTAGCGATTAGTCCAAGAAAAAAGCCACCGCAGAGGGTGGCTTGGTTTCAAAGGTCTATCTTGAGGGAGAGATAGAATGCTTATTGCTCAACTTTCACTGGCTGTGCTTTAAGCTTTTGAAAGAGTTTTACAAGCAGTGGACTGCCAAGTACCAATACCGCAAGCACTGTGAATGTGAGTGTGATTGGGCGTTCCCATAAGAAGCTCAGTTCACCGTCGGAAATCATCAATGCACGGCGCAGGTTCTCTTCCATTAATCCACCAAGGATAAAGCCAAGCAACAGCGGTGCGAGAGGGAAGTTTGCCAGCCTTAGTGCGATGGCAGCCATTGCCACAAGCAACATCACAAACACGTCCATGGTGTTGAAAGAAACCAGATACACACCGGTGATAGAGAAGAACAGAATCATCGGCAGCAACACGGTTCTTGGTACGGCCAACAGCTTTGAGATGTATGGGATCAGCGGTAGGTTAAGAATCACCAACACAATGTTGCCGAAGTACATGGAGATAATTACCGACCAGAACACATCTGGGTGCTCAACAAACAGACGAGGGCCCGGCTGAATACCGTAAGCGATTAACGCTCCTAGCATGATTGCGGTTGTACCAGAGCCCGGGATACCAAGGGTTAAAAGAGGAACGAAAGAACCACTAGATGCTGCGTTGTTCGCTGACTCCGGAGCAACCAAACCTCGGATGCTGCCTTTACCAAACTGTTCTTTTTTATCCTTTGGAGCAAGGTTACGTTCCATGCCGTAACTTAAGAAGGCGGCAATGGTTGCACCTGCGCCCGGAAGCACACCAGTAAAGAAGCCAAGGATCGAAGAGCGAATAGAAACCGGTGCCACTTCTTTGATTTCTTCCTTGGTGACTTTCATCGAACCAATGTTGCTCAGCTTATCTTGTTCCTCATCACGAGTGTCCTCAGAAGGCTTCAAAATGCCCATCAACGTTTCACCCAGCGCAAAGGTCGCCATTGCTAACAATAGGAAGCTGAAGCCGTCCATTAAATCCGTTAGACCAAAGGTGAAGCGTTCAACACCGACGCCTTTATCAATACCGACAGTAGACAACATCAAACCTAGAATTGTCATCATCCATGCTTTGATCACTTGTCCTTTGCCAGCGAAGGCAGCCACTGCGGATAAGCCAAGAAGCATTAGCGCAAAGTAGTCTGAAGATTGGAAGCTTAGCGAGACGTTAGCCAATGCTGGTGCAGCCACAAGCAGCATGATTGCTGAAAGCGTGCCACCAGTGAAAGAAGAGTAAGCCGCCAGCGCAAGTGCTTTACCTGCTTGTCCTTTCTGTGCCATTGGGTAGCCATCAAACGCGGTGACTACGGTTGAAGAACAACCCGGCGCGTTGATAAGAATAGAGGAAGTTGAGCCACCAAATACCGCACCATAGTAAACACCTGCCATCAGAATCAAACCCGAAGACGGATCCAAACCATAGGTGATAGGGATCATCAGAGCGATGGCAGAAATAGGACCAAGCCCCGGTAGCATGCCGATAAACGTACCGACAAAACAGCCAACAACCACCATCATGATGTTCATTGGCATCACGGCGGTGGATAAACCTTGTAGAATTCCATCTAACATAATTCAGTCCTTTCTTTTGACTACCAGATGGTGAAAATCAGACCAGGCTCAAGGTAGATATCCAGACCTTGAGTGAGCAACAAATAAAACGCGATAACGAACGGGAATGAGGCTCCAAACAACACAGATTTACGTCGTTCGCCAAGAAGGTAAAAGCCCGCAAGCAGGAAGAATCCTGTCGCTAATACAAAGCCGATGTAAGTCAAACCTACGCCATAAAGCGCCATCAAAACTAAAAAGGCGATGAGCAGCTTCCAGTTGAATGACATCACAGCGCCGCTTTGTTTATCGGGCTGACCAGTGACCAATAGCATTAGCGCTAAACCAATCCCGACGTAGGTCAGAATGGTCGGTAAGGTGCGAGCCGTGAAGGGTTCGTATTCATCCCCGGGAAAGAGAGGGATTTGCGTAGTTTGGTAGCCATAGCATAGGCAAAACAACAAAAAGATCATCGCGCCGACACGATCGCGGCACAACAAATTCTCTTTGGTAAAAATATTGGTTGAATGAGACATATCCAACTCCTAGAACAACAGGAAAAGACCGTATATGGGCGTTAATGAAGAAGGACTAAGTCATTAACAATTAAGCGCATCGCTGCTAGTCGAGTTACTTAGTGTTTACCAATCAATAAACAAAGGAGTTTTTACTTGTCGATTATCGACAATGCCCATATACGGTGAAATTAGAGTGCAAATACAACTGGGGCTAGGGATAGCTAACCCCATAAACTCGGATGGGAGTTATTGCTTCTTCAGGAAACCTAACTCGCGCATTAGATCGCCCATTTGCTGCTCTTGTTCTTCTAGGAACGCGAAGAACTCTTTATCCGCTTTGTAGTTGTCAATCCAACCATTGCGGTCACGAACAACTTGCCATTCGTCCGTTTTGTACATCTTGCTCAGAGCTGCGTTCCATTCGTCGAGCTTGGCTTGGCTTGTGCCAGGAGCTGCAAAGAAACCACGCCAGTTCGCGAATACAGTCTCATTGCCATATTCTTTCAGGGTAGGGATGTTTGGTGCTGCGTCTAGACGTTTTGGTGCCGTAATCGCCAGTACTTTTACCTGACCAGATTTCGACATCTCTAGCACTTCGCCAAGACCGGTTGAAAGCAATTGTGTTTCGCCAGATAGAAGTGCAGCCATTGCTTTGCCGCCGGCATCGTACGCGATGTAGCGAACTTTACGCGCGTCAAAGCCTTCACCTTTAAATGCGGCCGCGACGACTAGGTGATCCATCGAGCCACGAGCAGAACCGCCAGCGATTTTTACTTTACGTGGGTTAGATTCGAAATCTTTGACCACATCTTCCCATGTGTTGTATTTCGATTCCGCGGAAGTCACGATAGCGCCGTAGTCAGCAATCGTTGCGGCTACTGGCGTTAGATCTCGGAAAGATTGCGGGAAGATCCCCGTCAGTGAGCGAACAACGATTGGGGTGGAGTTGACCATTAGCGTGTCAGGTTGGCGCTCAGCGGTTTCGATGAGGTGCGCAATGGCTTTACCACCACCGCCACCAGAGAGGTTTTGGAAAGAGACATTCTCAACGATGTCGGATTTAACCAGAACATCACCTGTGCCACGAGCTGTCATATCCCAACCGCCACCAGCACCACCAGGGATTAGGAAATGGAGTTTTTCAACATCAGCAGCAAAAGCGTGGAAAGAAAATGAGGCTGCAATGATGGATGCGGCGAGCGTTGGTTTGAGTACCTTTAACATGTTTCACGTTCCTTATGTTGGTGACTCTCTTGTTTTGAAGAGTCTTATTATTTGTTCTCCTAACGAGGTAGGGAGACTCGCTAGTGATGAGCTAAAGGTTAATAAGGTGTTAACGTGATGTCTCTAATGCGTAGATAAAGAGAATATTGAGCATAAGCGACATTTTGTTCATAAAGTTCACGCAAACATGCGGCCAGAGAATGTGGTGAAAGACTAGGTTGGTCACATCAATTAAGAGTCTAAAACCGCCATAATGATGGAGATTGAATAGGGAGGAACAGCGATGAAAGGAACATGTTTATGTGGCGCTATTGAAGTGACCGCACCTCAACACAATGAAGTGAGCTTTTGTCATTGCGATATGTGTCGAAAGTGGTCAAGTGGGCCTCTGCATGCGGTGCATTGCGGCCCCGGTGTGACATTTAGTGGTGCTGAGCCTAAACGTTATCAATCATCCCAATGGGCAGTACGAGGTTTTTGTGCTGAATGCGGCACGAACATCTATTACCATTTATTGGCAACGGATGAATACATTCTTTCCGCCGGGTTATTTAATGAGCCAGATTTCAAATTGAGTTTAGAAATATTCACCGATGAGAAGCCCGCGTACTATGATCTGCAGCCACACAGCAAGAAAATGACAGCTCAAGAAGTGTTTGACCAATATGCGCCAGAAGAGTAGGTAATCATGAAGTTTCTTTGGTTAAAGATATTACTGACGGTAGCGGTATTTGCTGGTTTGTTTTTGATTGTCTATCAGCAAGTACAAAGTGGCGTAAGTTGAACATAAAAAGCCGAGTGAACTCGGCTTTTCGCTTTTTGCTCACGTGTACGTTTGATTACTTAAGCATGTGAACATAGTTATAAAACTCGACATCGCGTACGTAACCGTGTTTCTCATACACAGATTGAGCGGCTTTGTTGTCTATGCCTGTGCTTAACATAACAAAGGCAGAGTTAGTCTCTTTTGCCAGTTGGTCTGCTTGTTCCAATAAGCGTTCACCAATCCCTCGCTTTCTCTGGGATGAATCCACGTACAAATCGTAGAGAAGCCAAATCTTTTTCATTTCTAACGAACAGAAGAGTGGATAAAGCTGCGCAAAACCAAGCGTTTGCCCACTTTCATCAGTCGCGTAGTACACGACTGATTCTTCATTCTCAATACGAGCTTTGATAAAAGCCTCGGGATCTTTACCTGAAACATCGACTTGGTAGAACTCAAGATACTTCATGTAAAGAGAGGCAATTTTCGCAACGTCAGAGGCGTCTGCTTTTTTTACAACGATCATAATAAAACCTCAAAGGCATACAGGACGTTAGCAAGCATACGCCTAATGTGCAGTAAGGCTTTCCGGTAATCTAATCTCTCTAAAATGATGAGCTAACAATAGTCGTAGAATTTACTCACTTTCAGCTCATCCATGGCCACGATGCCTTCTACATCGAAAGCCGTGAAAGGACGATGAATATTGATAAAACAGCCTGCATCTCGGATTTGTTGCAGGGATTTCTCCTTACCTAAATAGACCAGCAATGAGGGTGTTTCCGTCGAGCCCATATTGGCAAGATTAAACCCATCGATTTGCATTGCATTCGCCACGTTAAAATCATCCAATGCGAGTGAACCCATTCGAATATAAATGTCATGATCTGACAGTTTTGCCAAAGATTCCTTTTCAACGCCTTGTATTTTGGCCTTGGTCATCACGACCTCATTGGTGGCATGAAAAGCACCAACGAAAGCTTCTAGGGTATTGATTCGAGCCTCGCGTTGCATTTGCATCATCTTAGGTGCAGAAAACAGTCCAATGATCGCCAGTACCACAACCGCAACCACCACTTCCGTTAGGGAGAATCCTTTTTGTTTCATAGAGATTTCTTATAAATGGGGAGTAACACAAAAGAGGCGTCATAGTACCGAGCGAGGTGCTCGGGATAAATTTGAGATGAACGATTGTTTCAACAGATAAAACCTATCAGGGCTTCTTTTCACCCAAATACAAGCGATGCTTTTTTCTTATTTTCACGACAAGCAGTGTGTCTTTATTCCCACTAGTATAAATATTGAGCTTATTAGAAAGGTGGTGTCGATGTAGGTGTTGTCTGGTTTTGTGAATGCCTTTTGAAGAATGGATTTGCTTGTGATATGCATCAAAAAATAATCGCTGTTAACCATCAATTTGAGTCAATTAACAAGTAATAAATTTGGTTCTGTGAAGGACAATCTTATTTATTGGATCGTTTTAAACATAGGTTTTGCAAAATTGATAGCAAATATTACGTTGTATAAGTCTACGCTTATGTATGGGGTTATTTAGTATTTTGATAGTAAATGGTGATGTAAAGCCGACAGTTTTGGCACTTTATAGTGATGCTGGGGTGCAAGAATGAAACGCAGTGCTGAGCTAAAAAGTAAATATTCAATCAAGTTCATCGTAAGTAGTATGTTCATGTTAGTGGCGGCACTTACGGCGATCTTCGCTTTGGGTATGCAGTATTACTTTGGGCAGAAAATGTCGCAGGAGCACGTCATCTCAAGGTTGAGTACGGCGGCGGCAGATGTAAGTGAATACATTCACCAAGTCGATAGCAATGCGATCAGCAGTACAAGAATGCTCAAGAGCTTTCTTTCTATGTCTGACCACAACTTTTCTGAAAAAGAAATCCTCACCTTGTTTGCTCAGGTTTTGGATGAAAACCCGTTCATTCAAAGCTTGTATGTGGGTAGCGAGAATGAAGATTTCTTTCAAATCATCAACCTAAAAACCTCGGTAACGATTCGCGATAAGATGAGCGCCGATGCGGTAGATCGCTGGGCCATCGCTAAAGCCACTGGGATTGGTCCGGATAGACAAATGATCGTGTCTTACGTGGATAGCAACTTTAATGTGAATCGAACCGTTGCGAGCAAAACGTCATTTTATCCTACCCGCAGACCATGGTTTATCGGGGCGACAGAAACAAACGTCTATAAGACCGAACCTTACCTGTTTAAAAATATGAAGGTTACGGGGCAGAGCTATGCGATCCGCAGTGGTAAAGATGTTATCGGTATCGATATTGAACTGTCGACACTGAACTCAAAAATCGCTTCAACCGCGCTGGGTATGAGTTTAGAAAGTGGGGCAGAGTCTTTTATCTTCAACCACAAGGGTGAAGTGATCGCATCGAACATCGATCTAGAACGCGATATCGAAGTGCCACCGTCCGAACCATTGACGCTGACTGAGCCTCAGCGTGCGCTTGTGATGAACTCTCCCGCATTATTGGTCTCGAACCAAAACGACTGGGGACCTTATGACTTTTCTCAAGCTGGTGAACCTCAGGGTTATGCCGTCGATTTGTTGAGAATACTCTCTCAGCAAACCGGCTTAGAGTTCGATTTTATCAATGGTTTTGAATCGAACACGCTGTCGAAAAAGTACTTGAGAGGCACCATTGATGTCCTGCATTCCGTGTCTGGAGAAGTGCCTGAGTACGGCGAGCAAAGCGCTACCATGTACACCGCAGACTTGGCGATAGCAGGGAAAAGCCAACGTTTCATTCCTATTTCACTTGAAAATTTTACTGATGAAGTGGGCGTGGTTTGCGGGTTTGGCATGAAGGAGTGGTTACAAGAAAACTACCCTAAGTTGAACATCGTTGAATTTGAAAGTCTAAGTGATGCAAAAGAAGCGCTGGAGAAAGGCGAGATACCTTATTTGGTTGACACCTATTTGACGTTGGATGAGCTGAATGGCTTGGAGAAAACATCGACCGTCACAGTAAGAAAACTGGATGCGAAGCCAGTGCCTTATCACATTTACATAAACCAAAAGCACGCGGGTTTGTTAGAGGTACTCAACCTTGCTATTGAGTCGATTACACCGGAGCAAAGAGAAGCATTAACGCAAAAATGGCTGGAATCAAACCATTGGCGCGGAACGTTTGTGCCATACCCTGAAGTATTTCAACTTTCGAAAGACACGTCTAATTACAACACCATGGTAAGACGAAGCATTGAAGGGCAAAACTACTTTGTTTATGTCACGCCAATCTCAAGCTCCAGCGGCGGTGATGACTACTTTTCGGTGGTGATTCCGAAAGAAATCGTTACCGATGCAGTAACAAAGCGTCTGTTTAACTCGCTGTTGTTTACAGCATTGGTCATGTTAGGTCTTTTCCCTCTTGCTTGGCGACTTGGCACACCAATGACGCGCTCAATTTACGCGTTGAAAGCAAGAACGCGAAAGATCCGTGCTCGTCGCTTCGATAAAGTGTGGCCGATGACGACGCGAGTAAAAGAGATTGATGAACTCTCAGATGCAATGATGGAAATGGTGGCCGAGATTCAGTCACACGAGAAGCAGCAAGAAGAGTTTGTTGAAGCCTTTATTCGCCTTATCGCACAAGCGATCGATGACAAGTCACCATACACCGCCGGGCATTGTAACCGAGTGCCAGAAATCGGCATGATGCTGGCGGAAGCGGCTGAAAAATGTCAAAGCGGTAAATTCAAAAACTTCGCCTTCCAAAATGACGCAGAACGAAGAGAGTTCCGTATCGCGGCTTGGTTGCACGACTGTGGCAAGATCACCACACCTGAGCACATCGTTGATAAAGGCACCAAGCTAGAGGCGAACTACAACCGAATCAATGAAATTCGCACTCGATTTGAAGTGTTACGCAGAGACCTAGAGATCGAATACCTAAACGCCTTGTTGCGTGGCGAGATAGACAAAGACGCAGCAAAAGCCGAGTTTGAAGAAAAAGTACGTCAGCTCAACGATGACTTTGAGTTTATCGCCAATGCAAACATTGGTGGTGAGTTCATGAGTGAAGATAAGATCGAGCGCGTGAAGAAAATCGCTGAGAAAACGTGGTTACGATACTTTGATGACCGCTTAGGTTTGTCACCATTTGAAGAAATGAACAAGCCAACTTCCGACACGCAACTGCCGGTTAGGGAAAAGCTGTTGGAAGACAAGCCAGAACATATCATCAAGCGTATTCGCCCTGTTGAGTTTGCGCCGGAACATGGCATTCAAATGCAAGTGCCAGAGCATCAGTACAACATGGGTGAAGTCTATAACCTGACGATTTCTCGCGGTACGTTGACACCAGAAGATCGCTTCAAAATCAATGAACATATGATCAGTGGCATTAAGATGCTAGAGGCCTTGCCGTTCCCACCAGAGCTAAGCAATGTTCCGCGTTATGCCTCTACTCACCACGAAACGCTGAAAGGGACGGGATACCCTCGTAAGTTGAGTGCGAATGACTTGTCGATTCCAGAGCGGATCCTAGTGATTGCCGATATTTTTGAGGCATTAACGGCGGGAGATCGACCTTACAAGAAAGCGAAGCCAGTGAGTGTAGCTATCGACATTATGTATAAGATGGCGTTGGACGAGCACTTGGATATGGACCTGTTCTTGTTGTTCTTAGAGAGTGGCGTTTACCTCGAATACGCGAAGAAGTTTATGCCAGAAACGCAAGTGGATGAGGTTGATATTCAAAAGTATCTCTCTCACTGAATCACAATGGTTTAACCCTCCCAAAAACATCAGCTAAGAGCGGTACTTCGGTATCGCTCTTTTTTATTGCGTAAAAGTGATCTCTGGCTTGTATGCGACGCAAGTCTCTGAAAAATATCTACTAGACTTGAGAAGTATATGCTTCAGGTTGCTTTGATAAAGCGAGTTGCTGAGCTTGTTGTTGAAGCCATCGGAGGGCTTTATCGCGTGAAGACTAAATCTGGTACCTCTCGTAAATTTTCGATTAAGTTCACCGTCGGGAGTTTGTTTGTAATTGCGACAGCGGTGACGGCGCTGCTTGGACTCGGAATGCAGTATTACTTCGGCAAACAGATGTCGGAAGAACATATCCTGACGCATTTAACCATGACAGCCAAAGACGTCAGCAATCATATCCATCAAATAGATGCCAGTGCGACCAGCAGCGCGGGTATCTTGCGCAGTGTCGCGGACTTCAGTGATACGCAATTCAGCGTGGATGAAATCCAACGAGTGTTCGTTCAAGCGCTCATCGACAATCCCGTTTTTTACAGCATCTATTTTGCCAATAACAATGAGTATTTCTTTCAAGTCATTAATTTAGAATCATCTTCGGAAGTGCGAAGGAGGATTGGGGCAACATCTAACGAACGTTGGGTCATCATTACCATCAAAGGTGATGGCGAAGAACGAATGCGACAAACCATGTATTACTCCGAGTCGCTTGAGGTTGTCCGCCAAACAGAACAGAAAAGTAACTTTTATCCAACTCGCCGACCTTGGTTTGCTAGCGCATCAAGAGACAGCGTTTACAAAACCGATCCTTACCTTTTTCAGCATCTAAAGATCACCGGACAGTCTTATTCTGTGCGTAGTAAAGGCGCTGTTATTGGTGTAGATACAGTCCTCTCGTCGTTGAGCGAAAAGATCAGTGCCACCGAACTTGGAATGAAAAAGGACGACAGCGTTGAAGCGTTTATTTTTAATAACCGCGGTGAAGTTGTTGCATCTAACATCAATGTTTTTCATGAAGTGGATATTCCTGATTCATCGCTTTTGGTGTTAAGCGAACCGCAAAAAGCCTTGCTAGACGACCGAGAGTTTGTGGTTTCGAATCAAAACGACTGGGGACCTTACGACTACACCCAAAGTGGCGAACCTAGTGGTTATGTTGTTGATGTACTCAACTTGATTTCGCAGAAAACGGGCATGAGGTTAGAGTTCGTTAATGGTTTCAGCTCAAGAGAGTTGGAAAAGAAATATCGCAGGGGAGAGATTGATATCCTCCAGCCAGTGCTTGGTACTCCGGCAGAGTTAGTTATCAAAAGTGACACTCTTTTCATCGGGCAGCTCGCAATTGCAACTAAAACAACCAATCCAATGCCTACATCATTAAGGGAATTAGGTGATGAAAGCGTTGGTGTGGTGGCGGGTTTTGGTATGAAAGAGTGGCTGCTTAAACGCTATCCGTCACTGAATATTGTCGAGCAGCCGAATCTCGATTTAGCGAAGCGAGCGCTGCATATGGGGGATATTCAGTACCTTGTAGACAGTTACTTAACCATGGTTGAGATGAAGCGGTTAGTGAAACTGACCAATGTTCATGTCGGGTTGCTCAACGCGCCACCTTTGGAGTTTTCTCTGTTTATGAAGGAGAAAGATAAAGATGTGGTCGAGCTGATTAATCAAGCGATCACAGCTATTTCACCCGAGCAAAAAGTGGCGTTGCAAGAAAAATGGCTCAAGCCACATCAATGGAGGGGGAGTTTTGTCCCTTATCCAGAGGTCTATGAGGCAGTGATTCAGAAAGACAAACATGACACGATGAACAAAGTGACCATTGATGGTGAAAGTCGATTCCTCTACATCACCAAGTTGTATTCGACTCGTGGCACGATCGATTACTTTGCTGTGATCGTTTCTGGCCAAGTAGTGACGGATGCGGTGACAAGTAGATTGTCTAAAGCGATTGCTATTACGGCGTTCGCAATGATGATTCTCTTCCCATTGGCGTGGAGGGTGGGTTCGCCAATTGTGCGCCCAATTGTTGCGCTGAGAAAAGAGACCATCAAAATCAAAGACCGTCAGTTTGATAAACTCGTCCCGGTAGAAACGCGTATCAAAGAAGTCTCTGACTTGTCCGATTCGGTCACCGAAATGACGCAAGAGATTCAGCATCACGAGCAACAGCAAGAAGAGTTTGTTGAAGCTTTTATTCGCCTTATTGCGCAAGCGATCGATGACAAGTCTCCTTATACTGCGGGGCACTGTAATCGTGTTCCAGAAATTGGCTTGATGTTGGCAGAGGCAGTAGAGAAGTGCGACACAGGCAAGTTTAAAGACTTTAAGTTCAACAATGACGATGAACGACGAGAATTCCGTATCGCGGCTTGGTTACATGATTGCGGTAAGATCACCACGCCAGAGCACATCGTTGATAAAGGTACTAAGTTGGAAGCCAACTACAACCGCATCAATGAAATTCGCACTCGTTTCGAGGTATTAAGACGAGATGCTGAAGTGGAAATGTGGAAGTCGATATCTACTGGTGAACTGTCAAAAGAAGAGGCGCAAGCCAAGTTCGCCCAACGAGTTGCGCAGTTGGACGAAGACTTCCGATTTGTTGCCAACGCCAATGTGGGTGGCGAGTTCATGAGCGACGATAAGATTGAGCGCATTAAACATATCGCGCAGCAAACTTGGTTACGTCACTACGATGATCATCTTGGTCTTTCTCCGTTTGAAGAAATGATTAAGTCAAAATCTGACGTGACGCTGCCCGTGGTTGAAAACCTTTTAGCAGATAAGCCTGACCATATTATTGAGCGCGTTCGCCCAATGGAATTTGCACCTGAGCATGGCATTAAGGTGCAAGTGCCAGAGCATCAATATAACTTGGGTGAAGTGTACAACCTGACCATTTCTCGCGGTACGTTAACACCAGAAGACCGCTTCAAAATTAACGAGCACATGATCAGCGGCATCAAAATGCTCGGTGCACTGCCATTCCCTCCGGAGTTAAGTAACGTGCCGCGTTACGCTTCGACTCACCATGAGACGTTGAAAGGCACTGGCTATCCGCGTCGGTTGAGTGCAGAAGATTTATCAACCCCAGAACGCATCTTGGTGATTGCGGATATTTTCGAAGCATTAACTGCAGGAGATCGACCTTACAAGAAAGCCAAGCCAGTAAGTGTTGCGGTCGACATCATGTACAAGATGGCGTTGGATGAGCATTTGGATATGGACTTGTTCTTGTTGTTCTTAGAAAGCGGTGTTTACCGTGACTATGCCAACAAGTTTATGCCAGCCGAACAGGTTGATGAGGTGGATATTGAGAAATATCTGAAGGCCAAATCATCAGACGCGTAAGCCAGCGAGCTTAGAGCCTTGAATCCCTACAGCTTCAAAGAGTGGCGCATTTGTTGCCACTCTTTTTGTATCAGAACTTGGTAGCGTGTTGGTAAATCAATGTTGCTTGGGGTAGGCAGCAGTTCTGCCGCTACTTGTAACGAGAGACCAGCAAAGGGATGTTGATCGTGGCAGCTGAGCAAAGTCATTGCCAAGGCATAGAAATCATCGTTCTTACTTGCCTGACCGATTCGCAGACAAGGGCGGGTCGCACTATAGGCTCGGCTAACGGTTGTATGTGTATGCTCTCGGTATTTAGCATCAATTTGAATCACACTGCCAAAGTCGATAAGCCGAACTTGGTTCTTTGACGTCACGATGACGTTATGTGGCTTGATATCGCCATGCAGATAACCGGTTTTATGCAGGTTTAGTAAAGCGAATTCAAGCTTGGTTATTAAGTCTTGCGGTAATAAATCAGGTTCTATTGCGTTAAGTGTTTTGCCTTCCAGATATTGGCTCATTAACCAGTCGGCGTGGTTTTGCGAGCCATAACCGTGAAAGTTTGCCCAGTAATCCGACGCGTATTTAGATAGAAAGTCCGCTTCAGCCATCAAGGCCCGTTTCTCAGCCAAGCTGCGCGCTACCTTGATGACCACAGAACCATAAAGTTTGTGCTCGCACTGAAACACGTTTTCGCTCAAAGGCGCTACATAAGTAACGCCACAGGCTCTAAACAGGGTTTGGTTGGCGAACGTGTTCATCACTAAATGCTCGCAGGTAACACAAAGCCCGCAAAGAAGTTCGGCACGAACGGATTGTTCTGACCTTGAGTTTTAATCGTTAAACGAACCTTATCGCCATTGTAATCAAACTCAAGTTGGGTGCTTTGCGAAGAGGTTGAAGTGACGCGCGGCTCAATCAAGCGGAACCATGCCCAACTGCCTTTAAACTGCTCATTGGCAATCGGCGTTGCTTGTTTTTGTAGACGCACCGTTAGTGCATCTTGCGCGACAGAATCACCTTTCCAGCTTTGCTGTGTCCACAGCATCGGACCGTGTTGATAGGTGAAAATCGGTTTTTCAGCACGAATGGAAAACTCAGTTAGCGCCGAGCTCATTTCTGTTGGTTTCATCTGGAATTGAATCGCAACGTTTTTCGGGTCAGTTAAAAACAGGGCAGAGCGAATGTCTTTGGCTTTATCAAACATCAGCCAAATCGCAGGATCTAACGCAAAGCCAGTATTTGGCAATAAGCCGGACATAAACGGCGCTCGTTGCTCTGTTGAGAAACCTTTCAACATGGTTTGATAGAAGGTGTCCAATGTGCCATCGGTTTTAAAGAAGGCAGCAACATCCGCCGTGCTTGCATCGCTGTTGGCACTTTTCTTAAACGGGTAGAAAGCCGCGATGGTGTTTTCATAAGGCTGGTAGACTTCGCTGTTCCACATACTATTAAGATATTGATGAGCTAAGTTCATCACCAACTCATTGGTTTGCACTGTCACATAGCCAATCACTTCACCGGATAGCGGTGGCTGGGAATCGGTCAATGACGCCAACTGTGCGACCGGATTTTGCGCTTTTAAACCTGCAGATAACGTTTCGTAAGCCACTTTGTCTGGCGTGTTGGATTTGTAAAACTGATCGAGCCATTTTGCCGTGTTAGCGAAACCTTCCAGAACGGTATCTATTGGTCTCTTACCCTGATCGTCTGGCGTCACTTGTTTGTGGAAATCATTAAACGTCAGTGTGATTTGTCGGGCGGATTCTTTCTTCTCGTTGTCTTGCGCAGCATCGGCAATCTCTTCATCGGTTTTCTTCTTCGCATCTTTTGGCTCAGGTAGAAGAACCGAAGTATAGTTTCTGATGGTGGTGAACAGCTTAGACATTGGATTGTTTGAGGCATTGTTTAGCACGTTCAAGCTTGCATTTAACTGCTCAGAACCGGAAATGGTTTTCACCTCGATGCTGTTAATAAAATCTCGCCAGTAATTGATGTAATCGTTCTGATACATACGCTTCAAATCGTGGCTGATTCTATGCATCTCTAGCGCGCTTGGTGCTTGCCCTGCGATGCCCTCATAAGCGGATAACGCTTCGATAAGAAGAGGGGATTCCACCGAAAGATCCAACTCGTTAAAGCCAGTCGGTGTGTACAAGAAAGGCACGAAGTAACCCACGTAACCAGGTTTGAATTGGTATATTTGGTTGAAGTTGGAGCCAAGTTCTTTACGCACATCGATACGTTTCTCGTACGCATGATCGTTCAAAATGTGTTGGTAGAGTAGCGTCTCTATGTTGGACTGATTGATGACTTGCTTCGCCAGCCCTTCAAGTTCTTGATTGGCAGTTGTCGCCACCAAGTGCTGGTTAAACACATCGTCGAGCAACACTTTAAGCTGAGCGACGTTAGTTTTGTCTGCTTCGCCTTGGTGCTCTAAGTTTGCTAGGAAGTAGCTTTTGAGCTCTTCAATGTTGGTGCGATTTTTATCAAACAACAGTCGATAGTCGTTCAGCAATTCGAGCGTTCTGGCTTGATCTTCCAAGTTCACATACACATACAAATCGCTCTCAATGGTGTGTGCCATGGAAGGGATCAGTACTTGTTGCAGCTCTTTGGTGTAAGCCGCTTCAACTTCTGGCTTGATGGTCGCAGTCGGTAGGAATGGCAATGTATACCAAGGTTCAGGCTCCTGATATAGCGCGTAAATGCGATGCATGGTGTAAAGGTTCGGAATGTTGCCCACCAAATCTTCTTTGCTGTATGGCTGTGCTGCGATCGCTTCTTTGTAACGCTCTAACATACCATCGGCTTTGGCTTCACGATTGGTTTGATAATCGAAGTCGAGCTTGAGGATCGTCAGTGTACCAATCAATAAACTGAGCCAAATTAGGGTGTATGAGGTTTGGCTGAACCACAACCAATTCTCTTTATGGCGGTTAACCCCGACTAAAGTGTTTTCATTTAGCACGACATGAGACATCAAATGCTGGGCAAACAAGGTTTGTTGAACGGGCATTTGTTGGTGTTGCTGATATTGCTCATTGCCGAGGGACTGATTGACCACGTTCGCCAGTAAATCATGCTGTGCGAAATCACTGCCACTGTGGGTAAAGTAGAAGCCGCGGAAGTTGAGCCCATCTGTGTATTGGTCACCTCGATGCAAGCGTTGTAAGAAATGCCACAAATTCTGTTTAAGCAAACCAAATTGGTAAGGAGCCCCACAAATGGCATTGCGGAAATCTTGGTTAAGCTGCGCTCCCAACGCGTTACTCATGTTCGAAATCAGCTGACCAATGAGGTGGTCGTATTCGTCATTGAACCAATCGGCATCAATGCCACCATGTTTTTGCACTGGGCTGGTGGCGCCGAACACTTCATTGCGTCTCGCTTCATCAAACGCAGAAAAGAACTGACAGAAATCGCTCACTTGACCCATGTTGGTTAGGACATTGTAGACAGGTAGGTTCAAACCAAATGAACGATTGAATGCTTTGATTTGCGATTTCAATTGGTCGGCTTTTTGTGAAAGGGTTTCACTATTGCCAACTAACTGTTCAATTTCTGTGGTGAGCAACAAGCCGTTAATCGCTTGTCTCGGACGCCATTTATTTAGGCACTGGCACAGTGTTTTTAAGTAAAGCGGTTGTTGATCTTCGCCCATGCTGACGGAAATCAGAACTGAGTGTTCACTGAGCCAAAATAGAATTGGAAACTCAATGTCGTTACCAAAGTCATCCACCTTATAAGCTTCGTAACCCATCTGCGTGATGATACTTTTGTCTTTGCTTGGGTTATCACTGAGTAACAGATAAATCGGCTGATCGTAACGGCTGGTTAAGCGCTTTTTACGCTTTTGTACGCCGAGCATTTTCTTGAAGTGGAAAGCGAGTAACTTGGAGCGTTTGATGATTAGTGCACGTTCTTGGTCTTGCTCAAGACTCTTTTTCACCTTGCGATTGATTAACCAAAAGCAAAGCCCAGCAGACAGAAGTGCCACAATGGTTGTCGTGATGACGCCTGTCCATAAGAAATCAGGATATGCGACAAACCAAGTCAGTAAGCTGCCTAAGATTGCCAGAAGCAGAAGGGTAACAAGGCCCCAAATGATTGCCTTTTTTCTTGTTGGTGTGTTTGGGTTGTCTTGCGTCATCGTGACTCAACCTCGCTTTGTTTGTTTTTGTTATGCACCACTAAGCCGTTGACGTTGGCATTCTCTCGATACCAGTTATTGATGGATTTCGCTTGTTCTGAGTTGTCACATCGAACGATGACGCGAACGTAGGAGTTGATGTTATCCGCGACAGGTTGATAGTTGGATGTCGGCAGTTGGGCGATAAATTTCTCGGCGTTTTTAAGGTTAGAGAAGGTCGCAAGTTGCACCAGCCAATCAGTGTCCGCTGCAGAGCTCGTGACTAGAGCACTCGTCGTCTCTGGCGTTGAAGTTTTCGCTTGTGGCGTCACGGCTTTTGGTTGGCTCGGGATTGGACGAGGTGGTTGGGTGGTATTTACCGCGACTTTATTGCCTTTTAAATCGTCGTCAGTGCTGACATAAACGATGTCTTCCGCACGACCAGATTCAATATAGCGTTGGCTGTACTCACCAAGCTGGACAAAATCTCGTGCCCGCTGTGGTTTGGTTTTGTTGTACCAGAAATAGGTCAGAGCAACGCTCAAACCAATGATAGTTAGGAAAAATAATGTGGTGACAAGGTAACGTTTCTTGCGCGTTGGTTTACGTGTTTTAGGCACCGAAACCTTAGTATGACAATAGATTCCACCGGCTTGTCGGTACTGACTTAAAATCTGCTCTAAGCGGTAGGTAAAACTCTTTAGCTGTTCGCTGCCCGTTTCGCGGTACTGACCTTTAAACCCGATATTGAGAAACAGATAAACCACTTCTAATAAGTCGATCAGCTTGTGCGGTTGGCGCGCTGCTTTCTCTGCCACAGTAAAGAAAAGCTCACCACCGTTGCGCATACCAAACAGTTCACTGAGTAAGGTTTTGTTCTCCCATCCGCGTTTTTCACCCCAGTCGGTGTAGACAATCAACTCATCCAAAACCACGGCATACAGGAAGCACAGCTTGTCGATCACGGCGACTGGGTAGGTCAGCTCTGCGCCTTTGGTTTTGATTTCATTGATGGAAGCCACCAGTTGATGCCTGAGCGTGGTGATGTCTTCGGGCTCCGGCAAGGTGTTGATCTTGAGCGTGACAACCAGTAACTCAGAACTGATGTTGATCAGCTGATTCTCGGCTTTATCGAAATGATGTAAGAACCCAATGTTGGCTTGCGCAGCGTTGACCGAATGCCATTTTACGTCCGGCATGTCGGTATCTTTACTCACGAAGTCGTTTTCGCTGCTGTCCCAAACTAAGGTATCTTCATCCAAATAGTTCATAACTTACTACCTCAGTGCGTACAGCATCACTTCTAGGTCGCCAACACGTGTATCGACGTGCAGCGCCAGTGCATCGCGGTTTTCAATCATTTCTAACCAATTGCGGTCTGACGTATCCACTTCAAAATACGCTGTGCCTTGCATCGGTTTTAGTTCGCTTGGTGCAACAGGAAGCGGTGTCAGTTGCACGCCAGAAAGGGCATTACGCACTATCTCGACAATCTTGTTATTGCTGCTGAGTTTGGCTGCTGCAGGGAACAACTCGTTGAGCTCGGTGCTACTGATATTAGAGCGGACACTGAGAACGAATCGGCGATCGGATAGGTTGTGACCATCTTTTACCAAGGTGCGAAGCAAGCGGCGTCGTTCAAACAACGAAGTGTCGAACGCAAACTCAATCACCGAGTCTTGTTGAACCAGCGTGAGCATATTGCGCAGATTCGAAAAAAGCGGATTAAAGCAATCGTACAGACGATGGAAATCCAACGGTTGACACGGTTCTGGAATTGCAGGTGTAGATGCCATTACTTGCGCTTCAAACTTGCGTAGCTCCAAATAAAGCTGATGGGTTTGAAACTTTGGATTCGACAAAGATAAATCAAACCACGGAAGCCAAGTGTTGAGTGTTTGCAGCCACAGGTAATCCTGCATCATCGACTGTGGACTCTTTTGCCCTTGTCCGGCTTGAATACGTTTGAGCAAGCTGGTGGCGCGGTTGGAGGTGAGGGCATGAATCTCTTTCAAACGTTCAACCAATAGCTGTGATGCACCATAGTGCAAACAAGCAGGAATAAAGGAACGGTCTAGCATCACTTCCCCCGTTTCGCTGCATTCCAATACTTTGGCGAAAGGAATCAGGGTAAAGCCCGAAGTGTCTTCGCCTTCGAGTTTAATCGCTATATTGAGCTGCGCGACGTCCACTTCAACACTGGCATTTTCAGAGGTTGAAGTATCAAACACATTGATGGTGCGTGTGAGATAGCGGCTTTGTTCCGATTCATCATTGGCGTAATCATTATTGCCTTGCAGAGAAACAGGCAGCGCTAAGTAAGCCATTTTCTCAATCGTACCGTGCGGCACATCTCTGGCAACTTCGCGTTTCAGTTCGAAATGCGTGCCATCTGGGAACAAACCCGCACTAGAAGAGACGGAAAGCTTGCCAATTTTAAGCAGATCGTGATTGATCACCAAGTCGGTCACACCAAAGTAAGGGGCATAACCAGCAAGCGTTTCGACGTTTTGTCTGACGTAGTTTTGTGTGTATCTGTCTTGTTGTTGAAAGTGTTGTGGGGCAATGAACATGCCTTCTTGCCAAACGACTTTTTTATATGCGTCCACGAGATTTCCCTATCTACTGAATCGAGTTAAAAGACATCCCACCAAGGTGAATCTGGTGTCACGGTTTGCAATGCTGCTTTGTTACCGCTGATCTTTAACTGGATATATTGTTCTTCTTCCTGAGGCGTGGTTGTCACTACCGTTGCCGTGCTTGCATCATATTCGGCAAATTCCACCAATACGCCGATGTATTGAGTGGTCTTGTTGATGTCTAAGGTTTGTTTGCTATTGCTGTCTGGCATCACCACGGGCAGAACTTGTTTCGACACCAAGTTTGCGCCTAATAGGCTCACGTCATCGTTATACAAATCGATAAACGGCAATTGCTTAAACAGCTGGGCATCGGTCAGTTGATACAAGCGCACCACCACGGGATTGGTATGGTTGTTAACGCTGGGGTTAATCGTTTTCTCGGCGCTTACCGCTAGTTGATATTGCGTTACAACCGGTGTTGGGTCGGATGAACACCCCACCAAAGCGAAAGCGAGTAAACTTAGCCAAATCTTCATCAGCTTTCCTCGCTTTGCTTTTGCATGTTTTCCATAAACATCGCTTTGAACTGGCGACGAAAATCACCGTTGTCTTGTCGATGTTGGAAGTGTTTGCGGTAGATTTTCCAATACTTCTTGTCTTTGCTGCTGAACAGTCCACCAGACACAAATTCGCTAAATTGATTCTCTAGTTGGTTTGGCGCGAATTCATTGAGGAACTGTTCGAGTGTTTTGTCCAATGCATCAAACAAAGCATCATGTGCAAGCGGTGGGTTGCGAAGATATTGCTGATTCTTCTCGGTAATCGTAATCAGCTTTTCGATGGAGGCTTCCAGCTCTGATGTTGGAAGGTGGTCTCCCGGAAGGTACTCAATCTCCGTAGAACGCTCCATGGCTTGCTGCTGTTTCGACACTTCATCCACTTCAAAGTGATCCGCCAGTTCGTCATCGTCGATGTCTTCAAACGGGTCGGAGGAGAAGGGGTCATCGCTCATTACATTCTGATGGGAGTAATGAACTTCCGATTTCACGGGTTCGACGATATCTCCTTCATCGAGAAAATCGACATTGTCTTCCAGTTGCAGGTCGAACTTGGTCGCAAAGAGGTCATCGGATTGCTCTTCGACAGGCGCTTTGCTCGACGTGAGTGTTGATACCAACATCGAATAGCTTTCGATCTTTAAAATGTCGCCATCGTTGAGTGGGTAATCTTTGTCTCTCACCATGGCTTTATCGTTGAGGCGAGCCGGGTTCTTGCCGGTACTCTTCACCAAATAACCTGTTTCAGTGAGACGAATTTGTCCGTGAATACGCGAGATGCGCTTTGATTGATCGGGCAATGCCACCTCACAAGAAGCAGAACGCCCAAACTGCCCGCCAGACTCGGGCAAATAGATGACTCTTGAAGTCACCACCTCTTCAGAGGGTACAGAAATCAAATGTATGCTGATCGCCACTTGTTATCCCTCGCATTTAGCCAACGCTGTGTTGAAAGCGATTAAGAAACCAGAATATTTGTCCAAAAAGCGGTTAGAGAAATACACGCCCATTGGCTTGGTTTCGAATACTTGAGAATAGAAGTAATCGCTTGGAAGAGAAGCTTGGCTGATTTCCGTGTGGAACACTCTTTCATCTTCCAGTGCGACGTCAATTTCTCTTTGTTTTAAAAGCCTTAGTAAAACCTTAGCATCTCGTGGCTGCTTAACGACGTTGTATCCATTACGTTTCAGCCAAAACCATGTGCTTGAGCCAAATTCTGCCGAGAACTTAAGGTTCAACTTTGACAAATCATCAAGCTTAGGCTCTACACCGGGACCAAAATACCAACGCAGTTTTTGCTCGGTAATGGGAGCAGACAACGTTGCGTAGCTGTCATGTTCTCTGGTTTTCGGCGAGACGAAAAAGCCATGTTGTTGACCACTGTGCACGTGGAGCTGTGCGTCAGACCATTCCGTCATGGTCAGTTGGTAAGGTTGTCCCATTTCGCCCAGCGCGCATTTGACGCGATTGAGCGCAAACCCATCCATGTTTTGATTCTGGTGAGTTTGGTACGGTGCCCATTTGTGGGTCGCAAGCAGTAATCGGTCGGGACCAATCCAAACTTGCGCCCATGCTTCGAACGAGAATAGGGCACCAAGCAAAATAAACAGCGATGAAACCAGCTTGGTTATTTTGCGGAAAAAGCTCACCCCACAGCTGACCGCCGCCTCTTGAACAAGAATCGAGGTGGTGACGAGATGGGGTGAATGTACGCTTCTAAACATCATGATTCGTTACTACTGAATATCCAGTTCAAAGCCCTGTGGCGTCGACGCAGCGGTGACCGTCACTTGGCTAATCGGTTGTTGTGCGCTCAGGCGCGCGATGCATTCTTCTGCCAATTTCGGCATCAAAGAGCGGTTAATGATTTGCTCAACCGCACGACCACCTGTCGTAGGGTCGGTGTTTTTGCTGACAACCAAATCCACAAAACCAGCATCCCACGTAAAGCTCGCTTGATACTGTTCTGCCAGTTTTTTGCGAATGCGGTTTAGTGCGATTTCGGTGATCTTCGCTAGTTCATCATCGTTGAGTGGGTAATAAGGCACGATGGTGGTACGCCCTAAGAACGCTGGTTTGAAGTAGCGTTGGAGATCGGGACGAATTGCTTCGAGTAGCTCATCGTTGCTGATGCGTTCGGCGTTTTCATCACACACATCGCAAATTGCTTGATCTGCAGCGTTAGAAGTCATGATGATTAAGGTGTTTTTGAAATCCACCGTGCGACCTTCACTGTCTTTGATGTGTCCTTTATCGAAGATTTGATAGAAGAGGTCATGAACGCCCGGATGCGCTTTTTCCATCTCATCCAAAAGCAAGACAGAGTAGGGATTGCGGCGAATCGCCTCGGTTAACACGCCACCTTCACCAAAGCCAACATAGCCGGCAGGCGAGCCAAGTAGCATTGAGATTTTGTGTTCTTCTTTAAACTCGGTCATGTTGATAACCGTGAGATCGTTGCTGCCTCCGTAAAGCTGCTCAGCGAGCGCCATAGCGGTTTCCGTTTTACCGACACCACTTGGACCACACATCAAGAACACACCGATTGGCTTGCGATTATCTGTTAAGCCAGCGCGTGAGATTCGAATCGCTTTTGCCAGTTCTTGCTTCGCCACGTTTTGACCGATAACGCGTTTATCCAGCTCGGATTCTAGTGACAATAGGCGAGCGATTTCGTCACTCATCATGTTGCCGACGGGAATGCCTGTCCAACCGGAAATGACTTGAGCAATGGTCGCGTCATCCACCATCGCATTAACTAACGGTTCTTCGCCTTGAAGCTCACGTAATTGGTCGAGAAGGGCATTTAACTGGCTTTGCTGAGTGTCGTCCGGCGTTTCACTTTCTGTGATGCTTTGTTGAAGCGCTTTAATCTCATCAACCAAGGTAATCTCTTGCTCCCAACGAGTTTGGTAGTCAGCTAATTGAGATTGGTTGGTGGTGATTTCTTGCTTCAATTCGGTGATCTCTTCTGCGCCTGTGCCAAACAAATCAAACTCTTTCTCCAAAGCAGACTGCTCGTTTTGTTGATAACGAATGGTTTGCTCTAACGCTTCAATCACTTCTGGTTTCGCACCTTGAGTTAATGCAATACGCGCACTAGCCGTGTCTAGCAGGCTGATCGCTTTATCTGGCAATTGGCGAGAAGGTAAGTAACGAATAGAAAGGTTGACCGCGGCATCGATCGCGGATTCAGTGATAAACGCGCCGTGGTGCTTTTGCAATGAAGCCGCAATGCCTCGCAGCATTTGTTTGGCATCTTCTGCATTTGGCTCTTCTACAGTCACGACTTGGAAACGGCGAGTCAGAGCTGGATCTTTCTCAAAGTACTTTTTGTACTCTGCCCATGTTGTTGCGGCAATGGTTTTGAACTCACCACGTGCAAGGGCGGGTTTCAATAAGTTGGCAGCATCATTTTGTCCTGCTGCACCGCCAGCGCCGATCAGCGTATGTGCTTCATCAATAAATACAATGATTGGCACATCGCTGTTTTTAACTTCATTGATGACGTCTTTAAGGCGGTTTTCAAATTCGCCTTTGACGCTTGCGCCTGCTTGTAAAAGCCCCAAATCAAGCGAATGGAGTTGAACGCCTTGCAACGCACTTGGCACTTCATCTGCTGCGATTCTCAGCGCCAAGCCTTCAACGACAGCGGTTTTACCCACGCCCGGCTCACCAACAAAAATAGGGTTGTTCTGGCGTTTACGACAAAGAATGTCGATGGCTTTTCTCACTTCAGAATTACGCCCAGAAATCGGGTCGATATTGCCTTCAATCGCTTGTTGAGTCAGGTTGATGGTGTACTTGCTTAATGCGTCGTTCGCGCTTGCTGTATTTGCGGCTGAAGTTGCTTCACCTGTGCTTTGTTGTGTTGCTCGCTTAACCGGCGTTTTGTTGATTAAACCTTGCAGGGACTCGGTCGACACGTTCTGTAGTGATTCGAGATTGTTGCTCGATACGCCCATGACGTTCTGCTGCAACAGTGCTTGAACGAGATGCAGGCTGATGATTTCACCATGCCCATAGTTAACGGAGGCAATCATCCAAGCGTCTTTGAGAAGTTCAGTCAGTGCATGGCTGAGCGTTGGTTGGCTGTCTTGCACTTTTGGTAAGCGCTCGATGCGATTTGCTAGTTCACTGGCAAGTTGATCTTGGTTGATCTTCTGACTTTCAATCAAAGTTTTTAAGTGCGCGTCTTGCTGATTCAATAGCGTGAGCAACCAATGTTCTGGCTCAATGGCAGCAACGCCTTGGTTCATAGCTGCACCCGCAGAAGCTTCCAATGCGCGTTTTAATTCTGGCGATAACTTGGCGACTAAATTTGTCAGCGTTACTTGTGTCATAACCTTATCCTTGTCTTTTGCGCGATAACCTTCTTTGTCGTCGCGGTGTCTACCTAGCTATTTCAGAAGAATCCGAATCCGCTCTGTAGGTTTACGTTCTGGGGCGAGGCAATCCACTTCACCCAATTTCGCGGCTTGATCTGGTTGAGCAGACAGCCTTGGTTTTTCGAGATACGCACGCTTAACGTTGAGATAAATAGAAATCGGCGTGGCGTCTCGTAAATAATGTTGAATGAGCTGGCGCATGTGGCTCGCCAACTGAGTATCTCGATGAATTTGATGCAGTTCTTTGCGGTTGGCAGGCTGGATACTCACTACAAGATGTTGGTTGTAAGTCATGCACGTTTTGCCAATGAGGAAACCCTGTCCGATTCCGCTGTTATAGTCGTCTTTCTGTCCTAAACGGGTAAGAGAACTAGCGGGTAACTGGCGACGTTCATGGCTCTTAGTCGACACATCGATTTGGTAAGGGAAGTAGTCGTTAAGGATCTGCTCTAACGTTTCTAAGTTACGATGTCCTTGAGCGAACAACAGCGAATACTGGAACAGCGTGCCGTGTTCGTGTTTTAGGTTCGCCAGTTGTTTGAGTAGATC
This sequence comes from Vibrio sp. ED002, assembly GCF_023277445.1. Lineage (NCBI taxonomy): Bacteria > Pseudomonadati > Pseudomonadota > Gammaproteobacteria > Vibrionales > Vibrionaceae > Vibrio > Vibrio sp. ED002. The sequence goes on from NZ_CP080238.1 coordinate 482,415, forward strand.
GGTTTTTTCTTTTGCCAGCTCTTTCTGCACCAAGAGATGAGGAGCGAGTTCTAGCTGCGCGGCAAGTTCGAAATGGCGTTGGTTAAATACGTCTAAAAAGTCTTTCAGTGCGTGATCGTCGTTATGCAGTGCAAACAACAATTCCTCATAGATGTAGTTTGGGATAACCCCTTGTGCGCCAGATAGTGCTTGCTGCGCAATACGAACTTTGGCGCTATGGTCACTGAACGAAAAGTATTGAATATCGTCGGCATCACCATGGGGCATGGCCTCTGCTTTGAGTTCTAACTTCAGCTTGTGCCCGGAGCGTTTTGCCATTTGCATCAGCAATCGCATTGCTTGAGCAAAGTCGTACTCATGTGGGTTCGCTTTTAAATCGTTAATCAGTGACATCGACATCATCTATCTTCCACGCTACATCGAGCGCTGGCTCCCGTGGATTTTTGGATAACGCCTCGCAATGCCATCTTTGCCATAAAGACGAATTGTGAGCTGAATGTAGCGATCAAAACTACAGAACTGTTGGAAGAAGCGATTCAACACATCGGTGAAAGTCAGATAGTTGCCAGACGTATCGAGAGTGATTTCAATCTCTGTGCCCGGAGAGAAGACGTTCTTGCCTAGAATACGCATTGATGAAACCTGTGAGCGCACTTTTACTGACTGAATCATCTGAATTTCATCGCTTACTAACTGATTGCGGCTACACAATTGCAGCATTTGCTTAAGTTGTTGAGTAGGATCTTCTGAGTGCAGCAGAGACGAGAAATTACTGTTCAGAAGCCCGATAAATTGCCAGTGCATATTGGCGTCAGATTCACGTTCTATCGGAGCCGACGGCGGGTAGAGCGAATGAAAATCGCCGGGTAAATCGATTGGCTCTAAACATGTCATCTCACCATTGATGGTGCATGCTTGTTTGCCATTGGTACAAAGAAGGCGAGTGCCATAGAGTTTGTTGAATTCGAGCTCTTGGTTGGCGTTCAGGCTGATCGCCAATCGCAGTTCACCTGTGGAATCTTTTCGGCTTTGCCAGTAATCACAATGTGGGTCGCTTTGATAACTGTCTTTAAACAGTGGTGTCAGCAGTTTTTGACCGCTCGACGTAATCTCAAACACATCCAAAATGTCGACCACTTGAATTTCATTATCGGTATGAGCATCGGCATTAACGGGAATGGTCAGGCTACGTTGGTCATAACTCGTTGGTTCGCCCGTTTGCTCGAAGAGGTTCACCGCAGGCACGACATTGAGCTTAAACACTTGGTTGTCGAAAAGACGGATAAACTCCATCGGTAAAGAGTGCATAAACAGGTTTAACACCACAGTGGAGCAATCATGTTGCTGACACGCTTCACCAAAGCCTTTAAGACGGAAGAACTGACGTTTCTCTTTGAAGAAGAAAAATTCGTTCATCAAATGGTAGCCAGAAAATTGATTGCCTTTTTGTGGCAGAAATTGAAACTGCTTATCGCTGATTCGGCTCTTGAGCTGATTGGCAGCCAAGACAGCGTGATTCTCACCATTGATGTCGGAAATCGATATTGCACGCGCTTCACTGAGCAGCAGTTCAACCAAGGAATCCGCATTGTTCTCGAAACCTTGAACGAAAAAGTCGAGATCTTCTAACGCTAATTGACTGAAGTGCACATCATCATCGCCAGTAGACAGAGTGAGCTGAATAACGGCGGTAGTTTGTTCACTGCCTTGTGGGCGATTGAAGTCAAAGGGCGCGCTGCTTGCCTTGGTGTCAATCAGTGCAAATGGTGTCGTTTTGAGTTCATCCGTTGTGGTGAACAAACATGTTTTGCCTTGTGACTCGGAAGAAAAGCGTGTGCCTTTTGGAAGCGTCGTGCTGTCGGTGGAAGGGGCATCTGTGTTCATTTCTAGATACGCTACACTCGGTACCGTTTGAATGTAACTTGGGTAGAGTACGCCAAGTAATCCTTCGACAACTTCAGGGACTTGCTCAGATAGACGTTTTTCGACGTTGGCATTCAACAGTGCCACGCCATCCAATAAGCGAGCCAAACTTGGATCTTCGATTTGTCCCTGATGGATGTTTAGGCGTTGTGCGTGTTCTGGATGTTCAGAACCAAATTGACCGAGAGCACGGCGAACAAAAGTCAGTTCTTGCTCGTAATAACGCAGTAGAGGATCACTCATACAAATCCTCCTTCATATCGGTGGTCATGTCGCTCAATGAAATCTTGGAATCAAAAATCAGCTCTTTTTCGCCCTGTGCCGTTTTGGCTTTGGCGACGATATTGAAAGCGATGGTGTTTTCTCCCGCTTTACGCTCAACAAGTTCAACCATGACTTGGCTAAGACGAGGCTCGAAATGTCGAATGTAGTTTTCTAGTTTGAGGGCTAATTGCTGGTGGTCGAGACTGGCACTCAACAGGTGCACATCCTCGATGCCAAAACGATAGTTAGAGCGCTGCACTTCGGTTAACCGATCATCAATGCTCATCAGTGACGCTTCCGAATCAAACAGGCGAGTCAGGTGATACTTGATGTCCTCGATATCATCTCGACGAGTCGTAGGGGCAGTTTGCACAAAGGTACGCCAAAAACTCATTACGCCACCTCATCCAGTTCTGTTGTCAGCACGACTTCGCCACTGAAATGGTCGTATTGATACTGCGGGACGATACGCAATGTACAGACGAAATTGCCCGGATGATGGTCAGAGTCGCGCACGCTGATCTTTGCAAAACTCAAAGGGTATTTTGATAGGGTTTCTTCGTTGGCGTACGCAACGTTACTAGAGAATTTTTCAACCCATTGGGAGAGGAATAACTCACACTCAGCAGCTGTTTTGAAGCTACCGATCATTTCGCGTACTTGTACTTTGAGATAATGTGCAATACGACAAGACATCAACGAGGTTTGGATTTGAGTGAGGACTTTCTCGTTATCAGACTCGCTGTTGTGCCAAATCGAATTGTTACCATTGAAGTAAAACTTATCGCTCAAAGGGCTCTTAGTAAGAGGGATAAAACCACTTCGACTGTAGAAGGTCGACAGTTGCCCAAACAAGGTCACTTTGGTTTGTGGTTGAATCAGAAAATGGCTATCGCTTTGGCTTTGATTGACCACGGCACCTTGGTTGTTGTCGTTCCAGCGAGATTTCAAGAAGCCAAACCAACTCACACGTTGATGTTCTCGCATAATGGTGGATACAAACGCAAAGCCCGCATTGCCCCAAAGTCCGTTTTGTTTCTCGTTGTAGATGAATCCCACTTTGGCGTTTTGATAACGTGTACGCATACACATTTCTGGCATCACTAAACCGACAAAACGCGCAGAGGACTTACTGCGTAAAGACTGCCACGATTGGTAATCAGGACTAGCAAGGATCTTCTCGATTCGGTTGATATCAGACAGCCAGTCTGCGCCGGATTCGACAAAGAAATCGCGATTAGGAGCAAATAGCATTGGGCATAACGTTGCTTCACCTAAGCGGCTCAATAGTTCTACGGTGAACAAATCATCGTAGTCGGATTCGAAATTCATATCTGCCGCGATAGGTTGTGTGAACAGCAAGCAACCGAATGGATGTCCGCCTAAGGTGTTTAACTCTTGGTTGCCGATCTTGTTGTACAGCTCAGACATTTTGGTGCTGTAGGCTTGATTGACGTCGGAAGACACTTCTTCCCAACTCATATTGAGTAGCTTGAGTTGAGTACGTTGGTAATTAACGGGCAGGGTGGCTAAGCCTTGAAGCCCAAGCCAATTGGTTTGTAATGCCTCAAATTCAGGATGATGCAGTAATGTATCCATCTGTTTCGAGAGCTTATTGTCAATCTCTGCAATCAAGCGCGAAACATGAGTAATAAGCGCATCGGGATTGTCTAGCGCGGAGCGAGACACTTGAGACAGTAAAGAGAGCGCCTCTTGTAAAAAGTCGCTGTCTTTATCGTCTAGCTGTGTAAATTGGGTCTGCCAACCTGAGTGATAAATCTTACTCATACTATCCTTGTGACCTAAATCGAATTGGCTTGGTCGAAGCATCCTACTTCGACCAAGCTTTATCGTGCGTATACCAATCGTAGTAAATAACTGGTCATTCTAGCTGGTTATAACGCTCGATAACTTCGTTTAAAATTTTGGCTGTAGAATAACTACTTACCGAAAATTTTAGCCTTGCTCTCAAGCGTTATTCCTGCGCTAACTCTGACCACTTACTTACTGTGATCGGTATTAACCTGGGATCTTCGCTACCATACGAACCGACGTAGTCAGTTCTTCAAGTTGTAGCCAAGGTCTTAGGTGAGCAACGGCTGAGTACGCGCCCGGTTTACCCGGTTGTTCAACCACTTCAATGCGAGACTCTGCCAATGGTGTTTTCGCTCGTTGATCGTTACCAATTGCACCTGCGTTGGTGTATTGATCGATCCACAGTTGAAGTTCACGTTGAATGTCTGGCGCTTCAAGGTTTGAACCCAGCTTGTCGCGGCCCATGACTTTCAAGTAGTGAGCGATGCGACCACTTGCCATGATGTAAGGAAGACGCGCTGAAATGGCTGCGTTTGCTGTTGCATCTGGATCTGTGTAGGTCTTCGGTTGCTGCGTTGTTTGACCGCCAATGAACACGCCGTAGTTTGAGTTCTTGTAGTGAACCAGTGGCAAGAAGCCTAGGTCACTTAACTCTTTTTCGCGTTCGTCGGTTAGGTTCACTTCTGTTGGACATTGCTGAACCAAGTCGCCAGCTTCGGTCTTGTAAGTTAGGTTTGGTAGGTTTTCTACTTTACCGCCGTTATCCAGACCGCGAATTGCTGTACACCAACCGTATGCAGTGAACGCTTGCGTCATTTTTAGACCTAACTCGTAAGCGGCATTTGACCAAACTAACTCATCATTGCTTGACGGATTAGGGTTGCCATCTTGGTCAGTGTTTAACTCTTCATAGCTAAACAGTTTGGTGCCAAGACCTTTCTCACCGTAAGGAAGACGAGCGAGTGTACGAGGTAGTGTTAGAGTTACGTAGCGCGCGTCGTCACTTTCACGGAACGAGTTCCATGCTGCATAAGCTGGAGAATCAAAACCAGCCGCGACAGGTTTGCCTTCTTCGAAGGTAGTGAAGTCATTGAACTCAAACATTTCTGCGTTTGCTGCGGCAATGAACGGAGCGTGACACGCAGCCGCTACTTCACCCATGTAGCGTAGTAGGGCGACATCTTCATCTTTTGCGCTGAACTCGTAGTCACCGATGAAGGTGCCGTATGGTTCACCACCTGCTGTGCCGTATTCGCCTTGGTATACCGCGTTAAACAATGGGCTACGGTCGATGGCTGGGGCATCTTCAAACTGATCAAGCAGTTCGTCTTTGGTGTAGTCGACCATTTTGATTTTCAGTGAGCGTCCTAGGTCGCTCTCTTTAACCAGTTTTTGCAGACCACGCCATGAACCTTCTAGCTTTTGGAAGTCATTTTCTTGCATGACTTTCGATAACTGTTTAGAAAGCTTTTTGTCGATCTCTACGATGGCATTTTCAATCGTTTTGGTGACGTTCTTGTCCCATGTTACTGTGCCGCTTAGCGCTTGCTCTGCCAACACTGAGAACAGTTCTTTTGTCGTGTCCGCTGGCGTTTGTGTGGTCGCTTCGATTGCACGATCCAGAAAGCTCAGCGAAGCTTCAGCCGCTTCTGCTTGTGGTTGGTTTTCAACTTCCGTCGTCATTATTCTGCTCCTTCTTTCTGGATGCCTAGCTCATCGGAAAGGGCGTTGATAGTGTCTGCGCTTTGCAGCACTTCCTTGAGTAGCTTCTCTAGATCACGAGAACGGTCCGCTTTTGAAAGCAGTACTTTGAGTTGGTTACGAGTCTCAACAAGCTTCTTGAGCGGTTCAACTTGCTCAACGATGGCTTCAGGCTCGAAATCTTTCATTGATGAGAATTTCAGACTCGCTTCGATTTGGCTATCGTCATCAACCAAAACGTTGTCCACTTTGAGTGATAACTCAGGGCCAACGCGCTTCATGACAGTATCGAAGTTGTCTTTATCGACGTTATAGAAGGTGCGATCTTCCACGTCTTCTTTGTCTTGCTTGTGACCCGAATAATCACCGACGACTCCCACCACAAAAGGGAGTTCTTTGGTTTCTACTGCGCCATTCGTCTCGACATCGTAAGTAATACTTACACGGTTTTTGCTAACTCGCTTGTGTTGGGAGTTCAGTGCCATAATGATATCTCCTTATTCCATTAAGAAGCTGTCGAAGTAACTTTCGCTGTCGTTGCGTCAAAGCCCACTTCAGGACCTTTCTCGATTTTGCCGCCTTCGCCTTCGATGTAGTACGCTTTCGAAATCTCGGTGTATGTCAGGCTGAATGATTCATTTGGCAGGTGACCATCCGACGCGCCCATGTTGTAGCTCGACATACGTGCTGCGCTTAGTGTCAGGATTAGGTATGGATCCGCACCAGAACCTTCACGGTTTGGCTTAGTCATCACGATCTCGATAGTTTTACCTTCACCACCTGGTGCGTAAAGGAAAGTCGTTAAGTATGGCGTTGCACCATCACAGCCACGAGTGATGTTCACTTCACCTAGCGCTACCATGCCTTGGTCTGCGTTGTTCGCATTACCGACGTCGATGCCAACGCCACGAACGGCACTCCAGTTCACTGTATCAATAGCAAAAAATCCATCCTTGCCACCGATCTTATCTACCGTTGCAGCACCTTTTGGTGTAGTGCCATCAATTCTCATGTAAATAGAAGCCATTTGGTTCTCCTTTGCTTATTAGCATTTTTTGCTTCACCACTCGAAATCGGTAATACCGCTCGACGATTGAGTAGTTTTTACTTCTGGTTGGTTGATTGTATTAGGAGTGTCGCTTTGCTCTGACGTTGTAGGTTCAATTGACGTTGCACTTTGAGACTCCTCATTAGAGGTGTTTTGAACCTCAGGCACAGAAACGGTTGGAATCGGCTCTGGCACTGATTGTGGTTCAGGAATTGTCTTCAGAATGGTTTGTTCTAAGTTGTCCATCCCGGTGAGTTGATTGATATGACTCAGAACTTGGCTGTTGCCGCCTGTCATTTCTTGGAGTAGTTCTGGCAAGCTTAGATAACCCCATCGAATCGCGCGCTCTAATAAGAACGGAACAGGGCTGTGTGGTTCGGTTTGTTTGAAGTAATCGGCGAGCTTTCTAAGTTCATGAAAAGCGTGGTCGCGATTTTGGATCTGACCAGCGATATTCATCGTAGTTGGTGCCGCTGGCTGGTGTGTTTCATTTGAAGGAATCGAATCTAGCAACGGTGTCGTCGTAATGTGTTCTGCTTCTGGCTCTGATGAGGTTGGTGCTACTTCTGCATTTTCAGTTGCCTGATAGGTTGTTTCAGGAGAGTTTGATACGATGGGGGGAGTATGAGCTTCTTCGGCAATCAATCTAAATTGATCATCTAGCGGCCATTTAGAAAACTTGTCTTCAGTGAGATAACGGATCGCGTTAATCAGCTCCGCGATGTTTTCTTTGATGAATTTGAAACTTACAGGAGTTGCATTAACGGGTTGGCACTGTTGAGCGATAGCTTGTTCTATAGCATCAAGACTTTGATAGGTTTGCGCCAAATCCATTAAGTTGTCTTGCGTGTCAGCGTTGAATAGGTTTTGCGCTTTAGTTTTGATTTCGCCAAGCAAACCGTTGCGCTCTGCGCGTAGGTAATCGCCAAAGGTGACATCGTCAATCAAGCGGATTAACTGCAAAGGCATATACAGGGCAGTGGTATCGTGAGTTTCGCCGACAAGTTGTAGCAGAGGTTTCATCCGGAACTCGGCCCGTTCTCTAGCGATGCCAGACTCTTCTGCGCTTTTTAATTTGTCTTCAGGAAGGAACGGATTGAGCGAGTCCCAAAACTGCTCCACGGTGCTTAGAAGCACTTGCGTCGCGTCGGCAAGGTTTCGATAGGGAGCGTCGGTGAACAACTGACTGGTGATATACCAACCGAGCAGCTCCAAGTCTTTGCTCGACTGGGTGAGGGCGTGGTATGTCGCGGTACGCAACTGTGCCCAGTTGTCATCATTGCTTTCAAGCAGTGCTTGATCACTGGATGCATCAGGAGTTTCGACCAATTGGCGAAACGATGATTGCGCGGCATTGTAACTGTTTCTAAGTGCTCGATAGGCACTTCTATCAAGCTTCAGATAGACACCACTTGGCGAGCCATCTGTGATCGGAGCCAAAAGACTATCAATATTAACCATATTCAATCCATGAATTATTGTTTTATTAAGCCAGAGATAATTCCGTTCCTCTGGTTTCATAGTTGGTAAATTTGAGTCTAGGAGAGATTTCTAAATTAGTTGAAGTAAATTAAACATTTAATAAAAACTAAGAGGTTGATCCAAAAAATTGGTAGGACGAATAAAACTGTTAATACAAAGCCATGAATATTATAAGGGTTTATCCTCCAATCAATACGGTTGGCATGCCGGCAACAATACTGCCACCATGAGACGTCGCGTCTCCCATTCGGGCTGCAGGCTTATTGCTTAATAGCACGGTCGTGCTTCCCATCGCGATAGAATCCGGGGTTCCAACGCATACACAAACATCACTCACTGTGGCAGCAGGTAAGCTACCGATCAGTACGGTTGGAGCTCCAGGACCGGTGACCGGACCACCCACATGAGGAATTGGTGGGGTTGCTGGTGTCTGCATTGGGCATACATGCATGTCAGTGATACGAGCGGCAGGTAACGTCATCGCACTTCTCCTTGTACTGCAGTTTGTTATTGGTTATCTGAAGTGCCTTGACCGCCTGCAGCGATATCAAGCGCCATTGCGATTGCGGCTTGATAGTAAGGTTTCGTTTTGTCCCATTCGGGAAGGGCAGCTGAGTGATTGATCGCTCCCGCAGTCGCTTTTGCGTACAGAAATGGATCAGGCATAACGGGTGGAATATCTGGTGCAACGATGCTGCCAGAACCATTCCAAAATACCGCTTGAGCAAGCCAAGATGGGCCACAATTCAGTTCCAATCGATGAGAAAGATGTTCGGCTTTGCGGCGCAATTCTTCGGAGGGTGACCGCACCCAAGCCATACAAGTTTCGACACTCTGTTTTTGAAGGGGTGACCATTCCTGATTGCGTTGATTTAAACACAATGCTCCCCACCAGATTGCCTCCCGTACTGGCAGAGCGTGCGTCAAAAACTGAACGAGATCGTTGTAGAGCTCTTTGTCTGTGAGTGATTGAATTGCATCGTTGATGCTGGTTTCTTCGTTGAGTAGCGCTTTAGCCTCGTCACTGGCTTGGAATCTCGGTAGTATTTGCTCTGCCGTTTGGTATGGAATCTTCTTATATTTCATTAGTTAACCTTTACAATTGCGCCTTTTACTTCACCCATTACACCGCCATCAAATGTCGCTTTGAGACCCGATTTAAACTCCGCACTCAAAGAGCCTTCAGCAGAGAGCGTGGTGTCCGCTTTGATGGAAATACTCAGGCCAGAAATGCTGTTTGAACTGGTTGCTTCAAGCGCCGTCGTGGTGCCTGAAACCTTGTTGGCTGAAGTGGCTTTGCTGGTGACGTTGGTCCCTTCCAAATTCAGCGCGCTGCTGGCTTTGACGTCGATATTGGTTGCTTCAATGGCAATGGATGATGAGGACAGGGTTATTTTGCTTGAGCCAACTTTGAGCTCGATAGAATCGTCAGCTTCAATCGAAATCGACTTGGCTTTTTCGCTTAATGCTTTGGTTACGCTCAGCGAGTAGTTGTCTTCTGTCGACACTGATACCGCTTTGGTGACTGTTTGGCTCAATTCACCCTTGATGGTTTCGGTTTGGTTGTTTTCAACTTCTTGTGTCAGGTCTTTGGCTGCGTGAAGGTAAAGTAATTCATTGTCTTTTTTGTCATCGAAGTAGAGCTCATTGCTTTCACCGGAAAGCTGGGTTTTGATGCCAGACTTTGTTGTATTGGCTTCTGCGTATGGCGGTGCATTTTTGCTGTTGTAAACGCTGCCTGTGATGATTGGCCTATCTGGATCGCCGTCGATGAAAGAGACCAGAACTTCTTGCCCGGCACGCGGCACAAACTGAGCACCGTAACCACTTCCCGCAAGCATTTGTGCGACACGAACATAGCAACTGGTTTTGTCACCACTTGCGTCTGTATCCCATTGGAACTGAATACGCACACGACCTTGTTCATCCTGATTAATATCACCCGCGGTTGAGCCAGCAACGACTGCGCTCTGCAAGCCCTGCACTACTTGTTTTGAGCGAGGTTGAGGGTAGTGAGGGGTATCTTTTGGGATCAATTTCAGTCTGGTGCTGCTCTGTGCACTTTCAGTGTATTCCACTTCCATACTGATGACCGAAAAGTAACCAAGTTGATCTTTATCTAGATGGCTTGAAAGCGAGAAGTAAGTACCGAGCTCGAAGAGATCATGTTTTGCGCTGGCAATGACACTTTGGTAATCCTGCTCAACATACTCGATTCGACGTTTGGCAAGATTGCTTGAGAGATCCGTCATGTCACCACTGATACCCAAAGTCGGGTAACGCGTGTTGGCAAGTTTAGTGTTGTTGGCAATGGTATTGCTGGAGGTTTTACTGCCGCTGGTGATGAGTTTCGTCTGCGAATAATCGTAGCTTGATAGCTCAACACTCGCGCCATGAAAGGCAACGGTAGGGCACCAATCTTCAAGCAAAGGAAGTGAGCCTGTCGGCGTTTCCTTCATATCAAATTTCGCTGTGCTGGCTTTATCAAATGGGGTTTGAGCATCTTGCAAAATCATGGTGTGTGAACCACTCGCATGCTCAAAATAATAATGAACGCCTTCTTCAGCGAGCAGACGAGAAACGAAGTCAAAATCCGATTCGTTATATTGCAAACAATATTCACGCTTGGTCGAAGGCATGCTGGATATTTTATAGTTACCTTTGAAACCTGCGTTATCGAAAATATCACTGACAATTTCTTGTGTGGATTGATTTTGATAAACCCGGAAAGAATGTGTGTGTTTTAATAACCAAAACCAAGGTTTAAGCGTTATTTCGTATTGGTGATTCTGCAAATTAGAATCCATTCCTAAATGTTGGATCAATGTCACAACTCCATTGTAGGAACGATTGAGTGTATTGCTGCCAGATTCGTTGAAATAACGATTTATGGTAAGGAACTGACCTAGTTGATCTTGCATGTCAAAGCCGCTGGATACCAGCATTGCTTTGATTTCAAAAGGCTCTGACAAGGTTTGCTTTATTGTTGCATTACTTATGATATGTTCTTGATTACTTGAGTCTTTTGCAGACATCAAACTAGCCGAACTGCTGTATTTATCAGCCATTGCATATCCTTATGCTTGAACTTTTCAATAATAAAAATTTGAAATATAAATACTATTATTAATCAAATTACTCAAAAAATAGCAGTATTAGATCTTATTCGCTATTCGATTTATTAAAAGAAAAGGAGTTCTTTATGGCGAGTCAAAATGCAAAAAAGATGGCGAAAGAATTTTTGCAAAATGTAGAAAAGGACAGTAAGTCATATCACAAAAGTTGGGCGAGGAAATTCGGTAATAAATACCAATCTGCAAAGAACTGGGTAAAACGTGACAAGAAAATGGTCGCGATGGATATTGCGCAAAAAGGGGTAAGGACTGGTATCGGGATGATTCCATTTCCCGGCTCGAAAGAGGGGGCTGCCCTTTTTGAAGTTGCAGGTGGTGCCGCGTTAAAAGCCGCTTCTCGCAAAGCTTGGGAAGAAGGCTCAAAGAAAGGGGTTAAATCTCTTCTTAACAAAAAAATTGAATCTGCTCGCAAGCAACTTAAAACTAACTCGGTAGGAAAAGTCGATCACGAGTTCTTGGCGCTTTCTGCGCGTAAGCGTGATGAACACATTCATGCAATTCGTAAGCTGGTGAAGTACGAGGTGAAGTTGTTGCCAAAGCGCTCTGATGAACTCAGTTTACGTTTGTTCAAGCTTAAAGAGGCGATCAATGAGTCCCGTGTGAAACTCAACAAAACCACCATGTCTTCCACATCGGCTATCGATAACATGCAAGCTTGGACGGAGTTCTTTTCTACTATCAAAGAGGTGGAGCACTACCAAGCGAAATTGCGTGAAAGCCTGATTCAAGTGCAAGAAATCACCAAGGATGTGGAGTGGTTCTTGGCGGCTTCTGAAGCAACGACTGATCAGATGAATGCACAAAACTTACCGCAACTGGAAGAAGCGTTTGACCAGCTCCGCCGTAGTTACGGCAACATCAATTCGCTGAAACAACTGCAAGATATGATGTTGGAGAGAAACCTAGTTGAATCCGGTTTGTTGGATGAAAAAGACTTAACCTACAAGCTGGTCAACTAGGCAAATCCGACCGTTCGTTAGCAAATTAAACCCAAGTAGGGAGCTGTTGTGCTCTCTAATTCTTTTTACTTGCTGAATTTATTGGGTTTTTATTGTCGACAATTTCAGCTTGCCCTTATCGAACTGAATGTTTTTTCACTCATAAATCACTCAATAACACTATACCTTAGTCTAAATTGTCGACAATTTGCTTGATTGTCGACAATCTGATCGTCTATTTTATATTCAAGTTGACAAGTTGTTGACACTTTGATTTCTAAATACGAGTGCCTTGAATATGAATACAGAATTGAAAACTCGTCATAAAGTGATTGTCTCTGAAAAAGAGCACACTAAATCTGAATCGCTGACCGAATCGTTAGTGGAAGCGATTGTGAGTGGTGAAATTGAACCGGGCAGTAAAATCTCAGAGCCTGAATTAGCCAAGAAATATCAAGTGAGTAGAGGTCCTTTACGTGAAGCCATGATGCGTCTTGAAGGGCTTGGCTTGATTGAGCGCATTCCGCATGTTGGCGCTCGTGTTATCACTTTCTCTCCAGAAAAACTCATCGAACTGTATTCAGTCCGCGAGGCATTAGAAGGCATGGCAGCGAGGCTCGCGGCTCGCTATATCACTCAAGAAGAGTTACTGAGTTTGGAAATGCTATTGTCGACACATTCCAAACATATTGACGAAGTCGAAGGATCGTCTTACTTCCACCAGCATGGTGACTTCGACTTCCATTATCGAATCATTCAAGCGAGCCGAAACAGCAAGCTTATCTCTTTGCTTTGCGACGAGCTGTATCACTTATTGCGCATGTACCGTTACCAATCGCCACGTGCGCAATCTCGTCCTAATGAAGCACTCAACGAACACAAATTCATTCTGCAAGCGATTCGCAACCGTGATGAAGAGCTGGCAGAAATGCTGATGAGAAGGCACATCTCAGGCAGCCGAAAACTTATCGAATTACAGATTTCAGATTCGAAACTTTACCCAAAATAATTGTAGTTGCGGCGCGGCAACAAGACAATTCAGCCCTATGAGCATAGGTGCACTATGTAATTAGGGTGAATTGGCGCAGTTAACAAAGCTGCAGCTTCAAGTATGAAGGGTAAAACCAGACTAGAAGGAAATTGTCATGAGCTTATCTCCGGGGGCGAAGTTCAGACTCGCCATTGAGCAAAACAACCCGCTGCAGATCGTCGGCACCATTAACCCATACTGCGCCATGATGGCGAAAAACTTGGGTCACCAAGCTATCTATTTGTCGGGTGGCGGCATCGCCAACGCATCTTACGGTTTGCCAGATCTTGGCATCACAACATTGAACGATGTTTTGGTGGATGTAGATCGCATCACCAACGCGTGTGATTTGCCTTTATTGGTTGATATCGATACGGGCTTTGGTGGTGCTTTTAACATTGCACGCACTATCAAAGCGATGGAAAAAGCGGGTGCGGCGGCAGTGCACATGGAAGACCAAGTGGCGCAGAAGCGTTGTGGCCATCGCCCAAACAAAGCGATTGTTAGCCAACAAGAAATGGTCGATCGAGTGAAAGCGGCCGTGGATGCGCGTAATGACGAGAGCTTTGTCATTATGGCTCGTACTGATGCGTTAGCGGTTGAAGGTATGGACAGTGCGATTGAACGTGCGATTGCATGTGTGGAAGCGGGCGCAGACATGATCTTCCCAGAAGCCATGAATCAGCTCGACCAATATCAACAGTTCTCAACAGCGCTCGAAGACGCAACAGGGAAGCACGTGCCGATTCTTGCCAACATTACTGAGTTTGGACAAACACCTCTGTACGGCTGTGAAGAATTGGCGCAATCCAAAGTGGACATGGTTTTGTACCCATTGAGTGCATTCCGTGCAATGAACAAAGCTGCCGAGATGGTTTACAAACACTTATTAGAAGTTGGCAACCAAGAAGCGCTACTTGATTCGATGCAGACACGAAAAGAGCTGTATGAGCACCTTAATTACCACGACTACGAGAATAAGTTAGACAAGCTGTTCTCGGAGGGTAAATAAGGTCAACAAAGAAACAACGGAAGCCCAAGAAAAGAATCTCTAATCCAATAACGTGAAAATTGTCTGATTCAACAGAGCCCATTAAGAGAGCCAAATCAGACAGAAAAGGAGTTCAACAATGCCTCATTCTGTAGAAAAGAAAGCTGAGATAGGTGGCGCAGGTCTACGCGGTCAAAGCGCTGGAAGCACAGCTTTATGCACTGTCGGTAAAACGGGGACAGGTCTAACGTATCGTGGTTACGATATTACAGACTTGGCAAATCATGCTCAATTTGAAGAAGTAGCGCATTTGCTGTTACGCGGTCACTTACCTAATCAACAAGAGCTAGACGCCTACAAGACACATCTATTGAGCTTGCGTGGCTTACCAGCGGAGCTTAAACAGGCGTTAGAACTGATTCCGGCTGATGCTCACCCGATGGATGTCATGCGCACAGGTTGTTCTATGCTGGGTAACTTAGAGCAGGAAATGGACTTTGAGCAACAGCTTCATGCTACTGAGCGAATGCTGGCGCTTTTCCCTGCCATTATCTGTTACTGGTATCGCTTCAGCCACGATGGCGTACGAATCAAAACTCACGATAACAGCGAAGACTGCATTGGCGGCTACTTCCTAAAACTGCTTACTGATAAAGCACCAAGTGAAACGCACAAAAATGTGATGCACTGTTCTTTGATTCTTTATGCAGAGCATGAGTTTAATGCCTCAACATTTGCGGCGCGTGTGTGTGCTTCTACGCTTTCTGATCTTCATTCTTGCATCACAGCTGCTATCGGCACACTGCGTGGTCCACTTCATGGCGGTGCAAACGAAGCAGCGATGGAAATGATTCAAGATTGGCAAACGCCAGATGAAGCAGAAGCCAATATTCTGCAGATGCTAGAGAACAAAGACAAAATCATGGGCTTTGGTCATGCTATTTATCGCGAAAGTGACCCTCGTAATGCACTGATCAAGCGTTGGTCTGAAGCGTTATCGAAAGAGGTGGGTGACACACACCTTTACGCTGTTTCTGAGCGTGTGGAATCTGTCATGAAGCGTGAGAAAGGTCTGTTCTGTAATGCCGATTTCTTCCATGCTTCGGCTTACCACTTCATGGATATTCCGACCAAATTGTTTACGCCAATCTTTGTGATGAGCCGACTGACAGGTTGGGCGGCGCACGTGTATGAACAACGTGCGAACAACCGAATCATTCGCCCAAGTGCGGATTATACCGGACCGGATCATCAAGACTGGGTGCCAATCGAACAACGCTAGCGCGTGATGCCTCTTTGTGAGTTTTGTCTTGATGGCATTCACAAGGGGCGTCTTTTTCACCGCGAATCCATTTCAAAAACAGTATCGCGGTGCGTTCAGGCACAAGATGTACACTAAAGCGGAAGCAAGCCCATGAGCATCACCACAAATATAAATACTCAATATCGTAAGCCGCTCCCGGGAACCCAACTCGATTATTTTGATACCCGAGAAGCTGTAAACGATATTTCTCCAGGAGCCTATGAAAAGCTCCCATACACCTCACGCGTTTTAGCCGAGCAGTTGGTTCGTCGCTGTGACCCAAATACGCTCACTGATAGCTTAAAACAGTTGATTGAACGCAAGCGTGACCTCGATTTTCCTTGGTATCCGGCGCGTGTGGTTTGTCATGACATCCTTGGACAAACTGCATTAGTCGACCTCGCTGGTTTGCGTGATGCGATTGCCGAACAAGGCGGTGACCCAGCGAAAGTAAACCCTGTGGTTGAAACGCAGTTGATCGTTGACCATTCACTGGCAGTTGAACACGCAGGCTTTGACCCAGAGGCGTTTGAGAAAAACCGTGCGATAGAAGAGCGCAGAAACGAAGACCGATTCCACTTTATCGAGTGGTGTAAGACGGCGTTTGAGAACGTCAGTGTTATTCCTGCAGGTAACGGCATCATGCACCAAATCAACTTGGAGAAGATGTCCCCAGTGGTGCAAGCCAAGCAAGGAATTGCTTACCCAGATACCTGTGTCGGCACAGACAGTCATACACCTCACGTTGATTCACTTGGCGTTATTGCGATTGGTGTCGGCGGTTTAGAGGCGGAGACGGTTATGCTTGGTCGCCCGTCGATGATGCGTTTGCCAGACATTGTTGGTGTGAAGTTGACTGGTAAGCGTCAACCGGGTATTACCGCCACCGATATCGTACTAGCGATTACTGAGTTTTTGCGAAATGAACGCGTGGTTTCATCCTATCTCGAATTCTTTGGTGAAGGGGCTCGAGATCTAACTATTGGCGACCGCGCGACCATCTCAAACATGACGCCAGAATACGGCGCAACCGCTGGGGTGTTCTACATTGATGAGCAGACCATTAATTACCTCAAACTGACGGGGCGTGATGAACAGCAGGTCGACTTGGTCGAGAAGTACGCCAAGCAAACCGGTCTATGGGCAGATGATTTAGACACGGCAGTTTACGAGCGCGTACTTGAGTTTGATTTGTCCCAAGTCGGCCGTAATCTGGCTGGCCCATCGAATCCTCATCGTCGTTTACCTACTTCAGAGCTTGCTGAACGCGGTGTTTCTGGTGAATGGCAAGAGAAAGAAGGCGAACTTCCAGATGGCGCGGTGATCATTGCGGCGATTACTTCTTGTACCAACACCAGTAACCCAAGAAACGTTGTGGCAGCAGGTCTGGTCGCTAAGAAAGCGAATGAGCTTGGATTGGTGCGCAAACCTTGGGTGAAGTCTTCATTTGCTCCGGGTTCTAAAGTTGCTCGACTCTACCTTGAAGAGTCTGGCTTACTCCCCGAATTGGAGAAGCTTGGTTTTGGTATCGTGGCTTATGCGTGTACGACCTGTAACGGTATGAGTGGTGCACTTGACCCGAAAATCCAACAAGAGATCATCGACCGAGATCTGTATTCAACGGCAGTACTTTCTGGGAATCGCAACTTTGATGGTCGAATTCATCCTTACGCAAAACAAGCATTCTTAGCATCACCACCTTTGGTCGTTGCTTACGCGTTAGCCGGTACGATTCGTTTTGATATCGAACGTGATTCTTTAGGCACAGACAAAGACGGCAAGCCGGTTTACCTCAATGACTTGTGGCCAACGGATGAAGAAATTGATGCTGTGGTGGGTGAGTACGTTAAGCCTGAGCAATTTAATCAAGTCTACATTCAAATGTTCAAACTGAATGATGAGGCTCGTAACCCAAATCCGCTCTACGATTGGCGCCCGATGAGTACGTATATCCGAAGACCTCCCTACTGGCAAAAAGAGGGGGAGGGAGCACTGGCTGGTGAGCGAACTCTGTCTTCAATGCGTCCTCTTGCCGTTTTAGGCGATAACATTACGACCGACCATTTGTCGCCATCGAACGCGATTTTGGCAAGCAGCGCCGCAGGTGAGTACCTTGCGAAGATGGGCGTGCCAGAAGAAGACTTTAACTCATACGCGACTCACCGAGGCGATCACTTAACCGCGCAGCGCGCCACTTTCGCTAACCCGAAGTTGTTCAACGAAATGGTCAAGGAAAATGGCGAAGTCGTGCAAGGATCGCTGGCAAGAGTCGAACCTGAAGGCAAAGTGACACGCATGTGGGAAGCGATTGAAACTTACATGAATCGTAAGCAGGCGCTTATCGTGGTCGCAGGTGCGGATTATGGTCAAGGATCGTCGCGAGATTGGGCGGCGAAAGGCGTTCGCTTGGCGGGTGTAGAAGCCATTGTCGCGGAAGGTTTTGAGCGTATCCACCGTACCAATTTAGTTGGCATGGGCGTACTTCCTCTGCAATTTAAAGATGGCGTGAACCGAAAGACGCTCGAATTAGATGGCACTGAACTTTATGACGTGATCGGCGATATCATTCCTGGTGCTGATTTGGCGTTGGTGATTACCCGTGCTAATGGCGACAAGGTTGATGTGCCAGTGACTTGTCGACTCGACACCGAAGATGAAGTTCACGTTTACAAAGCGGGCGGTGTGTTACAGCGTTTTGCTCAAGACTTCCTCTCGCAATAGATAGCGCAATAACGGAGCAAGATATGGATAGCAAGAAAAGCCAAATCAAAGTCCCGGCGACTTACATGCGCGGCGGTACGAGCAAAGGTGTGTTCTTCAACCTTGAAGATTTGCCACAGCCAGCGCAAGTCGCAGGCGAGGCAAGAGACAAACTGCTACTTCGTGTGATTGGTAGCCCTGACCCGTATGCCAAACAGGTTGATGGCATGGGCGGCGCGACTTCCAGCACCAGTAAAACTGTGATTGTGTCGCGCAGTGAGCGAGCCGATCACGACGTTGATTACCTGTTCGGACAAGTATCGATAGATAAGCCGTTTGTCGATTGGAGTGGTAACTGCGGCAACCTTTCTGCCGCAGTCGGGCCTTTCGCAATTCATTCAGGGTTGATCGATGAAGATCGTATTCCCGAAAACGGCATCGTTACTGTTCGCGTATGGCAGGTAAATATTGGAAAAACCATTTTGATTCATGTACCAATCGTAAATGGTTTCGTTCAAGAAACAGGGGAGTTTGAGCTTGATGGAGTGACGTTCCCCGCTGCTGAAATCCAAGTTGATTTCGTCGACCCTGCTGATGGTGAAGGCAGCATGTTTCCAACCGGCAATCTAGTAGATGACTTAGTCGTGCCAGATGTTGGGACGTTCAACGCCACCTTCATTAACGCAGGCATACCGACAATCTTCGTAGACGCAGAAGCGCTCGGCTACCAAGGGACCGAGCTTCAAGATGACATCAATAACGATGAATTTGCGCTCGCGAGGTTTGAGTCCATTCGTGCTCATGGCGCGCTAAAAATGGGGCTTATTGATTCGCTGGAAGAGGCTCATACGCGTCAACACACGCCTAAGATTGCGTTTGTTTCCCAGCCTAAATCCTACTTATCGTCGAGTGGTAAAACCGTAGAAGCAGGTGAGGTCGATATTCTCGTCCGAGCGTTATCTATGGGCAAACTTCACCACGCCATGATGGGTACCGCAGCGGTCGCCATTGCCTCGGCAGCATGCGTTTCGGGTACTTTGGTCAATTTAGCGGCTGGTGGCGGAGAGAAAGAATCTGTGACGTTTGGGCATCCATCAGGAACACTTAAGGTGGGGGCAAAAGCCAAACAAACAGAACAAGGTTGGGTGGTTGAGAAAGCCATCATGAGCCGAAGCGCGAGAATACTGATGGAGGGCTTTGTGCGTGTTCCCTCCAATGTCTTTGAATAGCACAATTGCATGGTAGTGATACTTAAGAAAAGCAATGTCAGGACATACTGGAGGAAGCAATATGTCTGCATATCAAAAAGAATACCTTTGGGCACAAAATGAACCGGAAAAATTTTGGCGTGCTCAAGCTGAAAACATCGATTGGTTTGAAGCGCCAAACACCATCTTACGAGCTGACGAACATGGGGTTGAACGTTGGTTTCCTGATGGGGTATTGAACACGTCGTGGCTCGCGTTGGATTATCATTGCGAGCAAGGAAAAGGCGATAAAACCGCCCTGATTTATGATTCGCCAGTGACGGGTCAAAAACAAACTTACAGCTATCAAGCTCTGCGTGACCAAGTGGCGAAAATCGCGGGCATGCTTTCTAATCAAGGTGTAACCAAAGGCGATCGTGTGGTCATCTACATGCCGATGATCCCAGAAGCAGCAATGGCGATGTTAGCGTGTGCTCGATTGGGTGCGATTCACTCGGTGGTGTTTGGCGGTTTTGCTCCGAACGAGCTTGCTGTTCGAATTGAAGATGCGGAACCCAAAGTCATCATGACGGCGTCTTGTGGCATCGAAATCAATAAGATAATTCCATACAAACCCATGGTTGATAAAGCCATTATGGACAGCCGTTGGAAGCCAGAGAAAGTCTTTGTTCTTCAACGCCCACAGTGCGAAGCCGAACTTAATCTTGAGCGTGATTTAGATTGGCAGCAAGAATACGCGCAAGCTTTGCCTCATGCATGTGTCCCTGTGCTTGCGACAGATCCTCTTTATATTTTGTATACCTCTGGCACAACAGGTAAACCAAAAGGCGTGGTGCGTGATAATGGTGGTCATGCCGTGGCGATGAAATATTCGATGACGTCGATTTATAACATCCCCCAAGATGGCGTGTTCTGGGCTGCATCGGATGTAGGATGGGTCGTTGGTCATTCTTATATTGTGTACGCACCGTTGATTCATGGCTGTACAACAATTCTATTCGAAGGCAAACCGGTAAGAACACCAGATCCGGGTGCATTCTGGCGTGTTTGTGATGAATACAAAGTGGATGTGCTTTTCTCCGCGCCAACCGCTTTCCGTGCAATTAAGAAAGAAGACCCAGAAGGCGAGTTCATTAAGCAATACGACTTGTCGAATCTTGATTCTATTTTCATGGCAGGTGAACGTCTTGACCCACCAACGCTAGAATGGGTCGAAAGCAAAGCAGATAAGCCGGTCATTGACCACTGGTGGCAAACCGAGACTGGATGGGCTATCGCGGGCAATCCGACCGGTATCGAGATGATGCCGGTAAAAGCAGGCTCTGCTACCAAGCCGATACCTGGATATCAGGTCGAAATTCTCAACGAAATGGGCATGCCAGTAGGTGCAAACCAACAAGGTTTTGTGGCTCTGAAGCGCCCATTACCACCAAGCTGCCTACCGACTGTCTGGCGCAACCATGATCGTTTTGAAACAGGTTATCTAAGTCAATTCCCGGGTTACTACGTATCGGGAGATGGCGGTTACCTAGATGAAGATGGTTATCTGTTTATCATGGGGCGTATTGATGACGTAATTAACGTCGCAGGTCACCGTCTGTCTACTGGCGAGATGGAAGAAATCGTTGGTGGTCACCCTGCGATTGCGGAATGTGCGGTAGTCGGTATCCATGATGAGTTAAAAGGACAGCTACCACTTGGGTTCGTGGTTCTAAAAGATGGCGTGAAGATTGATGATCTAACGCTAGAAGGTGAGTTGGTGGGTAAAGTACGCAACGAGATTGGCGCTGTGGCTTGCTTTAAACATGCGCTGGTTGTTGACCGTTTACCAAAGACTCGCTCAGGTAAAATTTTGCGAAGAACCATTCGTCAAATAGCCGATGGTGAGCAATACGTGGTGCCATCAACCATTGATGATCCATCCAGTCTAGGCGAAATCGAACGAGTGCTTAAACGTGGCTAGTTAAGTACGATCTTAATTAAGTACGCTCTTAGGTTACCTAGGAGCAAGCATAAACATCGAGGCCTCTTGCTTTGTCAGCAAGAGGCTTTTGCATTCCTGCTTGCCTAAATGCATGTTTAAACACACACTATATGGATTCCTGTTATTGGCTTCTTTTCCTATGTCTACTTTTGTAATCAAACCAGCGCTTTTTGACGATCTTGAACAACTCAATGATTTGATGTTCGAGCTGCATGATGAGCACCATATTCAATCCCCAGAGCTGTTTAAAACCGCAGAAGAAATCGAACAAGAAAAGAGCATTGCTCGCTATCTCGATAATCCTGAATGTTTGGTGTATATCGCTATAGTAGAAGATGAGCTCATCGGCTTTGTGTCCGGGCATTTCTGCGAGCTTATTTCTACGGTTAGCAAACCTGTGATGATGGGAAGCGTTGACGAGCTCTACGTGTTACCTGAATTCCGTAAACAAGGTGTGGCAAAAGCTTTGATTGAAAAAATTGAAGCGACGTTCGTCGACTATGGCGTAAAACAAATGTTCGTTGAGGTGTGGGATTTCAATCAAACCGCAATTTCTCTTTATGAAAACCAAGGGTTTGATCATCATATTCATTGGTTAAGAAAGTCGTTATCTGAACGTTAATTAATGCGTAGCTAAGACGGTAACTTAGTGACTTATGTAATCTGACGGTGCAAAAGTTGAGTCTACTAGTCAGTATTTGCTATTAGTTGCGTCGCAATGTGCGGCGACTCATTCTCATCCAAATTGGTGATGTTGTTTTTGTTTGCTTGTTTTGTAAGTGGCACATGAATAGTGCCTCATAAAACAAGAGGAAAATAACATTGAACCTATCAAAAACCTTACTTGCAACGGCGTTATTGCCAATGTCGGTAAGCGCAGATCAAGTCACGGATACACAAAACATTGAAATTCAGCCTGATATCGTGGGTGGTATCACGGCTAACCCCAATGACTGGGAATTTTATACGCAGATAGTCAGCCGCAACGGTAATCGTTCTTTCTGCGGGGCGAGTTATATTGGGGATGGTTTCGTACTCACTGCTGCTCACTGTGTTGACGGTGACACACCAAATCAAATAGCAGTAAAAATTGGTGGTGTGATTTATAACGGTACTGATGGTGTACGTTCCAACGTCAGCCAGATCTATATTCATCCTTCTTATAATGCTTCTACGCTTTCTAACGACATCGCATTGCTTAAGCTCAGTTCAATTCCCTCTGGTGTTGCGAAAGTGGATATAGCCACAGGCAGTGTCTCGCAATATGCAGGTGTCGGTGATTGGTTAACCGTCGCTGGCCTAGGCCGAACTTCGGAGGGGGGCAGTTCACCAACCGCGCTGCAAGAAGTGGATGTTCCTCTGGTCTCTGATGCGACTTGTCGACAAGCTGGCGGTAATTACACCACGGTTGGCTCCGTATCATTCTGTGCGGGTGTTCCACAAGGTGGCATTGATTCTTGTCAGGGAGACAGCGGCGGTCCCATCGTCATTAAGAACAACGGTCTCGTCACTCAGCTAGGTATCGTCAGTTGGGGTATAGGTTGTGCCCGACCGGGTAAGTACGGCGTGTATAGCGACATTGCGGCGTTACGCAGTTTTGTTGATGGCGTAGTAGGTACGACAACGCCTCCGACAGATAATGTTTCTGTTGGTTACACGGCAAATCAGACTTTGAGTTCTTTTAAAGTGGGCGAGCTGAAGCAACACAGTTTCAGTATTCAAAATATCGGTAATGTCGCGTTTACTGTAGAAAATGTGGGACTGCAAAGTTCTGGTGTCACAAAATCTGCGATGATCACCAGAGACCAATGTGCACAATCGACACTCAATGCAGGCGGCTCGTGTCGTGTCGATGTGGAGTTTGGCGCTTCTCAAGTAGGTGAGGCGAGCGTCGCTTTGGCTTTTGGTATCGATAAAACGAGTACTACATACCAAGCAGTGGCTACAGCTTCCGCTACTAATACAACGACACCGCCTCCTGGTAGTTGTGACAATGAATGGAAAGCGAGTGGCGTATACAACACGGGTGAAACCGTTATTTGGGCTGGTCAATTATGGCAAGCGCAATGGTGGACACAAGGTGATAACCCATCAGAATCTGGTCCATGGGGAGTATGGCAGTCAATTGGTAGCTCAGATTGTTCTGGGACTAATCCTCCTGTAGAGCCTCCAACAGAGCCAACACCACCAACGCCGCCATCTTCGGGTGGTGCATATCAAGCTGGTGCTAACTACTCTGCGGGAGATGTGGTAACAAATAATGGTTCAAGTTATCAATGTAAGCCTTGGCCAAACAGTTTATGGTGTGGTTCGACTCCAAGTGCTTATGAGCCGGGCGTGGGCTCAGCTTGGACAGATGCATGGTTAAAGCTGTAAAAGTATAAATGAATCATAAAGAGAGTTTATTTGTTGTCGACAATAAGCTCTCTTTCTTGTTTCAATTCTGAGAAGGCGTAAAATCCACGTAAATTCCTCTGACGTTAACTTAATATAACTGGCAAAATCGCAGCCAATATTTCGAGTTATGTCTGATTTTTGTCAGAACTATTTTGAAGAGTGTCGCAAAGCGTTTTTTGACATGTGTGCTAAATGTACAACTGGTTACTTAATTTATGTCGAAAAATATTGGTAATCCTGCCATCATTGCGCGTGATTCTCTTCTTCATTAAAGGTTGTATTTTGTGCTGAGACAGTTGTTTTTTCTCATCCTGTATTCCATTTCATTGTTTGTTTCCCCTATATCTGCTGCGAATCCCCTTCCTGAAGACGTAAAAGGGGCGCTATGTGTTGTCCGAGCAGATAACAAACTTGTACTTATCCATGAAATATTGACGAATAAAATTTCGCTTCCAGGTGGCACCATTATAGAAGGTGAATCTCCTAAACTGGCCGCGCAAAGAGAAACGTGGGAAGAGACGGGGTTAGTTGTTACGGTTGGAGAGGAGCTCGGCAAAACAGATACGGCGATTTTTTACGATTGCGTCTCTGATTCTGAAGTTATCGCTTTTTCGATGGCTAATGCTATGGATGGGAACGAACTGCCTATATGGTTTGCTCCGCATTATGGCGTCGAAGTGGCGTCTGCAATGTTATTGAACCCAAGCGATATGGCGTCTTCTTTGTATCGCTATCCATCACAGTGGAAAGATGTGGCTGGCTTTTATTCAAAAGCGACCGATCAACCCGTTGTTTATGTAAACCAATTAATTGAGTCAGCACCTAAATTTCGCCAGTTAGAACTCTCTTGGATGGTAGATCTTCAAAGTTGGGTCAGCTCGTTTTCAATGACAAGTCGCGATACGGCATGTGAAATTGCGAAGCTCGTGACCAGTTTAAGTAATCCAACATTTTTGCTGTTTTTGTTCCCGTTCGTCATGATGAAGTTTGACAGTCGATTTGTATATCGATTGTTTTTTGCAATCACTGCGACGTCTTTGATGACGTTAGTTGCTCAACAAGGGTTCTCTTTACCTAGGCCACACGTCTATATGCCAATGGCGGAATTAACGCACAGTTTTGGCTTTAGCTTCCCAAGCTTGCCGATCGCTATTTGGTTTTGTGTCATGACATTTATGTTCCAAAGAACAAAAAGCTTTGGATTGAATCGCATCACTTTCTTAGTTGCAATGGTAACTTTGGCGGTTATGGTATGTAAGTTCTTCTTGGGTACTGCATTCATTCTCGACATGCTAATTGGTGCGTTAATGGGGGCACTTGTGGCGTGGCACATTTTGCGTTTGGAAAGCAACCCAGAAGTTAACGTGGACCACCTATTAAGCTCGAAGGGTATTTGGTTTGTAATGACAGCAATCACCGCAGCTATCGCGGTAATTTGGCCCCTCCCTGTATTTACAAGTTGGTTGGCTATTCTGATTACTGCTTCTGCTTTAGTACTGACGTTTAAAGAGTCTGAAATTCGATTTGAGCGCCAACAGATGCTGTTTGTGATTTTGGCATTACTTCTTGTGGACCAGTTGTATTTGTATTCTGAAACGGTTGTGTCATTCAGCGGCTTTTGGTCGTTAGTATTTAAAACCTTCCACTATCCGTTGTTGATGTTGATTTTTATAGTACTTGCGAGAAAGCTCACGACTCGAAGCAAAAACGCTTAAGCAACATTTAATAAAACAAAGCCTCGCTAAGTGCGAGGCTTTGTTGTTTGGGCAGCGTTATGTGTTAAGTACAAATTTCTCGATCGATTTTGCTACACCGTGGTCATCGTTGCTTACTGTGATGTAGTCTGCGATTTGTTTGGTTTCTTCCATTGCGTTCGCCATTGCGATACCAAGACCTGCGTATTCAAGCATGTGGTGGTCGTTCTCGGCATCGCCCATACAAATCACTTCTTCAGCTTTGATGCCTAAGTATTCTGCGATTGCCGAAACACCGACGCCTTTGTTGCTTGATGGATTCAAAAACTCCAAGAAGAAAGGCGCACTTTGCACAACTGTAAACTCTTGTTTTAGCTCTGCTGGTAGGGCTGAGATAACTTCAGTTAGTTTGCTTGGCTCTGCAACCATCATTGCTTTAATGATCGCGTGATCATCTTCTAGCGCGTCGAAGTTCATTTCGGTAATTTCAAGACCGTTAATTCTCGCTTCGATGTCTGTGTAAGGGTTGCTTTCTTCTGTGATTAGGCCGTGCTCTTGGCTAAATGCGTGAACATAAGCGCCAAGCTCTCGTGCTTTACGTGCGATCTTCTTTGCTGCTTTGCCATCGATGATCTGCTGGTGGATGATTTCTTCTGTACCAATGTTTTTTACCATTGAGCCATTGTAGTAAAGCACGAAGTCTTTATCGGAATTGATGTTCAATTCGTCAAGTTTGTCTTGCATACCCTCAAGAGGGCGACCAGATGCCAATACGACAGTCACACCGGCTTCGCGAGCTTTGGCTATTGCCTGTTTGTTCTCATCTGAAATTACTTTGTCGCTGTTTAACAACGTACCGTCCATGTCGAGGGCGATCAGCTTGTACATCTTTACTTACCTTAAAATTGGGGAACCCGTGTATGAAACTACAAAAAGACCTATTTTAACAATTTATTTTTGGTTTAAATTGACCTGAGTGCGCCTCTCCATTAAGGTCTTCGCCTCGAAGTATTGTGAGTTGAGTGAGTTCTACGTTGTATAAGCTAAATGAGATGTTTGAAACCATCCAAGGGGAAGGGGTTTTCACCGGTGTGCCAGCGGTTTTCGTGCGTTTGCAAGTATGTCCGGTTGGGTGTTCTTGGTGCGATACGAAACAGACTTGGTACGCAGAAGAAGAAGACCAGCGCCAGATCGGTGATATCTTGGTGAAAACAGAAGATTCTCCAACGTGGTGTTTCGCATCTGCGGAAGACATCGTAGCTGAATACAAAAAGCAGAGCTTTAATGCGAAGCATATTGTGATCACTGGTGGCGAACCATGCATTTATGATTTACGTGCTTTGACGGCTGTATTTGAAGAAATGGGTTGCCAATGCCAAATCGAAACCAGCGGCACTTCAGAGGTCGTGACTTCAGAAAGTACATGGGTGACGGTGTCACCTAAAATTGCGATGAAGGGTAAGTTGCCAGTATTAAAGAGTGCTTTGGAGCGAGCGAATGAAATTAAGCATCCGGTTGGCACTCAAAAAGACATTGATCAGCTTGATGCATTGTTGGCGTCAGCAGAAATTGCAGAGAAGACTGTAATCGCACTTCAGCCTATCAGTCAGAAGCCTCGCGCTACACAACTGTGTATTGATACCTGTGTTGCTCGCAACTGGCGTTTGTCGGTTCAAACTCATAAATACCTTAGTATTGCTTAAGCTCGGAGAGAAAGATGAAAAAAGCAGTCGTTGTTTTCAGTGGTGGGCAGGACTCTACAACATGTCTGGTTCAAGCATTAAAAGAGTTTGACGAAGTACATGCCATCACATTTGATTACGGTCAGCGTCATAAGCTGGAGATTGAAGTGGCTGAAAAAGTTGCAAAAGATCTTGGCGTTGCTGCACACAAAGTGATGGATGTTGGCCTGCTGAATGAGCTGGCGATAAGCTCTCTGACACGTGATGACATTCCAGTTTCTCATGAACTGCAAGAAAACGGTTTGCCGAACTCATTCGTTCCTGGCCGCAATATTTTGTTCCTAACGCTTGCTGGCATCTACGCTTATCAAATTGGCGCAGAAACCGTCATCACGGGCGTTTGTGAAACAGATTTTAGTGGCTATCCAGATTGTCGTGATGACTTCGTAAAGGCGATGAACAGTGCTCTTGTAAAGGGCATGGATCGCCAGTTTGAAATCAAAACACCGCTAATGTGGCTGAACAAAGCAGAGACATGGGCGCTGGCAGATCAATATGATGCGTTGCAACTAGTCCGTGAAAACACGCTAACGTGTTACAACGGCATCATCGGTGATGGTTGTGGTGATTGCCCGTCATGCGACCTGCGCAAAGCGGGCTTAGATGACTATCTGAACAACAAAGACGCAGTTACGCAGTCGTTGATTCAAAAGCAGAAGACGGAAGGTCAATAGGCTCGTTGTAAGCATCAATCATAACGTTGTGCCCACTTTGCTTCGTTTGATATAAAGCTTGGTCTAGTATCGAATACAGTTCATCAAAGTTCGTTAATGGTTTTGATGTAGACAAATAGGCCAAGCTTGCTGTTACACTCAGTACCGTAGCATTTTCAGTTTTGATCTGCTTATCAGATATCGTTTTGTGTAGGCTTTGAACACGAAATGGCACGTCGATCTCATCGACATTCTTCAGAAGTAAAATAAACTCTTCACCGCCTAACCGCCCAAGATATTCCCCTCTATTCAACTTAGCTCTAATCGCTTTGCATACGTGCTTTAATACGATGTCGCCAGTAGGGTGGCCATATTGATCATTGATAGACTTGAAGTTATCGAGATCGATAAGCGCTAAAACATAACGCATGTCTTCGGGCGCGTTGATTGTTTGTGCTCTAATTTTCTCAATAATTGTACTTCGATTAAGTGAACCGGTAAGACGATCTAATTTCGATTTTATGTTCGTTTTTCGTTGAATAAATAGGGCGACGAATAGCAAAGTCAGTAAGCAGAAAATGACGAAGTTATATGCTCTTTTTTGTTCTGCAAGCTTTTCGACTTCGAGTAACTTTAAGTTGCGCTCATTATTTATTTTTGTTAGCTGCAACTCGTATTCATATTCATTCTTGGTTAAATCGAGTGCCTCTATTGCTTTGACATTGTTTGCATCACGGTTCGCAAGTTCTAGCGTGGCGTAATCTTGATAATGAGATAGGGCGGCAAGATGGTTGCCCTGTTCTCGATAGGTTTGCGAAAGCAAAAGTTGGGCCTTAGCTTGCAATGCTGAATTTGAGTTTTCTGTCGCAAGTTCAAGTGCGGCAATACCATGTTCTAGCGCTTTTGCGAGCATTGTGTTTTTTAAGTATGCAAACCCTGCCGCCAAATGACTTTCTGTCTCTAAGCGTTTGTTTTCATATCGTTTACCGAGCTCTAGTGCGTTCCTGATGTAAGGTACAGCACTTTGTAAGTTTCCTGATTCAACGTACGCAGAACCAAGACCAAGATAGGTCAAGCCCTTACCGTATGGGTAGTCCATGTTTTCTAAGATAGTTAGTGCATTTTTGTAGTGACTAATGGCCTTATCATAGTCTTTAGATTTGTTATACATAGCCGCAAGACTGTGTTCGACCTGAGCAACTTCAAGCGGGGAGGCTTCAAGCTGTCGAGCGAGGAGCGCTTGAATAAGGTACTGTTCTGCTTGTTCGTACTGCCCAAGTACACTCAACAAATTGCCTACATCATTGTAAACTCCTGAAGGATCGCTTTGCGTTGGCATTTTGGTTAACAAGCGACGATAAAGCTCTAGAGCTACATCGTATTCGCCGCGGTAATCGAAGTTATTAGCAATAACGCGCAGAGCTAGATCACTTGGGAAACTTTCTGGGTGGTCGATTGCTAAATGATTGTTCAAAGAAGAGCAGAAGAAATTGGCTTTGTGGTACTGACCTTGTTGATTCAAGGTGTAGCACAATTGATAGTTCATTAAGGCTTTGCTTTCTACATCCTGATGCTGCTTGGTGCTTTGTAGCAACGCGGTGAAAAGGTTGACAGAATCATCATAGTTGCCTTGTTTACGTTCTTTTAGCGCTAAAATGTATCGAGATTCTAGCTTCGCGAAACGGTTGTCTAAAATTTGGCTGCTGCCAAAGTAGGGCTGATCGATGTTGCCCATGTATTCATAGATGAGCCCGCTCACGTACAGCTTTTCACTGTCGGTATTTGCCGTGTGATAGCGATCTTGGAGCATACTCAAAGCCGATTCGACATTCGTCTTCAAAGTCGATTGATAGACAGCATGCCATTGGGTGATGCTTTGAGTGTCACTTGCGTTTGCTTGACTACCTAAAAATAGTGACGCAAGCAAAGAGAGCAGCGTACGCATAGTGATGTAACCTTATGTTCTTTCTAATATAGTTTGTTCGGTATGATATACCAATTGAGGTTGAGTCATTGTGACAAAACACGAAGGGTATAGATAATGAAATGAAGAAAACTATGCGCTCGGTCGAGCTTTATATCGAAAAGGTAAGTGAAAAGAGGAAGACCCCAGCTTGGTGCTGAGGTCTTAAAGAATTAGCTTAGGTATAGTTTAGCTAGGTCTTGAGGTTCAAGCTCTTTACCTTCTAGCTGTGCGTTCCAGTTAGCACCAACAAGAACACCATCTTCAGCAAGAGTTAAAAGCCAATCTTCAACAAAGATATCCAGAGGAATCTCTAGTACTTCAAAATCTGCCCATTCTTCAACGTTGTGTGCTTCTGCATCTTCTTTAGCAGACCAAAAAGGCATGACTTCGCTGTTTTCGAATTCAGTTGAATCGCAAGATAACCAACCTTCTTCATTGCGTAGACCCCAAACTAGCTGGTTTTCTTTTGTTTCAGCAACAAAAAGATCAAGGTTTGCTTGGATATCTGTTGTAAGTTTGCTCATTTCAAAACTCTCATTGTTATGACGCGGCTAGATTACCATTAAAGTGTCGATTCCTAAAGCATAATACGGTTTTCGTACGCTTGAAAAAACAAAAGGAGCCGAAGCTCCTTTTATTAGGTTTTT
The DNA here is from genome assembly GCF_023277445.1 of Vibrio sp. ED002. Classification (NCBI taxonomy): domain Bacteria; kingdom Pseudomonadati; phylum Pseudomonadota; class Gammaproteobacteria; order Vibrionales; family Vibrionaceae; genus Vibrio; species Vibrio sp. ED002. The sequence goes on from NZ_CP080238.1 coordinate 513,035, forward strand.
GGAAGAGTAGTGAATATGGTCCACTCTTTCTTTATCTCACCTTTATAGCCGACAACGTAAGCCGTTACTCTTCTGTTCAGTGCGTGACTCACTTCGTCGGTACCCTCTGTCGCTAAATGGGTATCACCAAAACCGACGATGCGAACTCGATTAGTATCAATACCATAACGCAATAGCGCTTCGCGAACATTATTTGCGCGTCGTTTTGAAAGGCCTAAGTTGTGGGAAGAACCCCCCACTTTACTGGCGTAACCTTGCAGTTCAATTGAGGTAGAAGGGTACTCTTTCAGAAATTCTGAGAGTTCTCGAATTTGACGACGAAATACAGGGTTTATTTCGTCTGAATCATTGGCAAATAAAACGCGGACTTGCATCTTCTCGGATGCTTTAATGTATTCACCACACCCATCATTATCGATCTCTGACGTTACCGGAGTGCCAGGACACAAGTCACGAGCATTGATCACGCCATCATTGTCATCATCTTGCAGATCGGCAATTTGCTGAGCATCTGGGGTTGGCATGTAATCATATTCATCATTCGTTGCTGCGAAGCTGGCAGAAGCAAAAATACTTAGAGTGAATAGAACCTTTGTTACTTTCATGGTTTAGTACTCCACCTTCTGATTCCACTCGGTCGGGACGTCAACACGTAATGCATTTAATAGCTGGCCAGTGGCGTTCATGACTCGATACTTTGCGTACTGTTCAGCGTATTTAGCATCTAAATAATCTTTTCGCGCTTCAAACAATTCATTTTCTGTATTAAGTAAGTCCAGCAAGGTACGTTTACCGATACGGTACTGTTTCTCATACGCGATGACGGTTTGTGAAGCAGAGTCAACGTGATCTGATAAGAATTCTTTTTGTTGTAACGTCAGATCGAGAGCACTCCATGAGAGTCTCAAGCCTTCTTCAACGTTTCTATAAGCGCGTTCACGTAAGTCTTTTGCTTTGTTTAGTTGGTAGGCAAAACTCTCTGCATTTGCTGCGTCACTGCCCCCATTGTAAAGGTTGTAGCGCATTCTCAACATCGCAGTTGTTTCGTCACCACGCCCTTCAATGCCACCAGCATCGTCACGCCATGTCTGAGCTGCTTCAACCGAAAGGGTTGGGTAATAGTTACCTTTTGACTGCTTATATTGAAACTTAGCTGAATCAACATCTGCAGTAGAAATCTTAATGACCGGATGGGAATCAAATGCCAACTCTACAGCATCATCTACCGTATATGGGATAAAGTTTTGATCGGCACGCGGAAAGGTAAGCCCTTGTGGAGATTGGCCGACAATGCGAGTAAACATGGTATGGCTATCAAACAGGTTATTTTGCGCTGCCGCTAAATTGCCGTGGGCTTTTGCCAGTCTGGCCTCAACTTGAGTCAAGTCAGCTGTTGAACCAATACCAGAGTCGACGCGCTTTTTAATGTCTTGATAAATTTTCTTGTGAACTTTCAAATTATTTTCGGAGAGTGTCAGGATTTCATAAGCCTTCACTGCATCCAAATAAACTTTAGTCACTTCTAGCGCTGTATCTTGAGCATCAGCAAGTAATTGATAGCGTACTGATTCTGCATCAGCTGCGGTTCTATCAATATCATTCAATGTTGCCGAACCATCCCAAATAAGCTGGGTAAGCGTGACAGTTGCTTCTTTACGCGTTAAATCCGTTGATTCGCGGCCCGCTTCCGCAGGATCGATACCTTCGTATCCAATACCCGCGTCAAGGTCGACAGAGGGAAGGTAAGCACCACTCGAGGCTTCATTCACATACTGCTTACTTACGAATTCATTAAACGCACTTTTTATGTCTGGGTTTGTTTTAAGCGTATTTTCAACCGCTTGCTCTAATGTTTGCCCTAAAGCAGGGCTAGCGGCGAGCACACCCAAGCAAAAGGCGTTGGCACGAGTCCACTTCACTGTGATTCTCCTAGATTGTGAATTGTCTGGGGTGAGAAATCGTTCTTATAGATAGCGACACCTCTATAGGCGTCAATAATTTAACGTACAAAGCTATTAACAATCAACTATGGAACTAGTTGCTATACTTATCGATGTGTAAGTAAATCTTCAGTTACCGCACGGAAGGCACTTTATATTCTGAATAAAGATCATATTTTCAATGCCTTATTCAGCATGGGTGTCTATATATTAGTGACGGTAGTCTCTTTTTATCACATGACACATCCTTCTGAGTAATATGTGACTTAGAAGTTGTAATTTAGTGTTAATGCACTGTCATTGCGTTATATATTCGGGCAATATATAACGAATAAGTATCAATGGTCAAAATGTTGACAGTAATTTTAGGTCAGAGGTTTATATGGATCGTACAGCCTTAGTTTCACTTGGTGGGCAATTAGTCGTAATAGGTTTGGATGGGCAGTTAAGAGCGCTTGCCGAAAACGAACAACCGTCACCTGGTGAGTTGATTGTTTCTAAAACTGGAGCTGAACCAGCCAAGCTTCAGGTTTTAGTTGCAAAACAAGAAGGGGTGCAAGACGTTTCTGACGATGTTGCTCAAATTATTGACGCTCTTCGAGAAGGGCAAGATCCAACGTTGCTAAACGAAGATTTTGCACCAGCTGCAGGTCAAAGTAACGGTTCTAGTTTGCAAACTAGCGGCACTGTTGAACGCACTGCTGCAGAATTATTAGCCGACACGGATTTTGAAACGACCGGGTTGGCAGCGCTAGGTTTTTCTGAAACTCAGAATTTGTCATTAGCTGAGCTCTACTTAAGTAATATCCGCTCTGACGAAACATCTCCGACAGTTACCCCTGTGGCGCCTGTTGCGGAAGATGACAATATTCAAACCGACGAAGATATACCTGTCACAATTGATGTTCTAGCTAATGATACCGATCAAGACAGTGAAAACTTATCTATCGAATCTGCTACCGTGCCTGATGAGCAAGGAACAGTAGAAATTGTTGATGGTGAGTTGATCTTTACTCCTGCTGAGGATTTCAATGGTGACGCAACGGTTACTTATGTAGTGACTGATGGAGAAATGACAGACGAAGCATCTGTGACAATCAGTGTGAATCCTGTTAACGATGCGCCAGTAGCAGTAGACGATATCGCTACCACCGATGAAGATACTCCGGTTACGATTGATGTTTTGCCAAATGATACTGATCTAGATAACGATACGTTAACCATCGTGAGTGCATCTGTTCCTATTGAACAAGGTATTGTTGAGATCGTAGATGGCAAACTTGTTTTCACTCCAGCGGAGAATTTCAACGGCGAAGCAACTATCACTTATGTTGTTAGCGATGGTGAACTAACAGATGAAGCAACGGTTTCGGTTACTGTTAACCCTGTAAATGATGCACCAATAGCAAATGATGACAGCGCTACGACGGACGAAGATACGCCAGTCACCATTGATGTGCTACCAAACGACACCGATGTTGACGGTGACACACTGACCATAGTGAATGCGTCTGTTCCTGCAGAGCAAGGCACCGTTGAAATCGTAGACGGTAAGCTTGTTTTTACTCCTGCAGAAAACTTCAACGGTGAAGCAACCATTAGCTACACAGTTTCTGATGGTGCATTAGAAGATGAAGCAGAAGTTTCGGTAACAGTTAATCCACTTAATGATGCTCCGACAACCGAAAATGCTATCCCATCCCAAGTTCTACCTGAGGACTTTGCTGAATACACCATTAACTTGAATGACGCATTTAGCGATGTTGACGACGCAGATAGCGAATTGACGTTTGCCGTTTCTGGTAACAGCAACATTCAAGTATCGATTTTTGATGGCATCGCGACGATTACACCAACAGCAGACTGGAATGGTTCAGAAGAGTTAACGTTTACTGCGACAGATCCTGATGGTGAAAGCGTTAGCCTGACCGTTGATTTCACAGTCAACGCCGTTGCCGACATTGTCGCTGACAGCGCGAATATCGTTGAAGACACACCAACAATTTTGAACGTGTTGGACAACGATAGCTTCGAAGGCCAATCGCCAGTTGTTAAGGTTGAATCTGGAGATGGTCCGACGAACGGCAGTGTGGTTGTGAACAACGACGGCACCATTACCTACACACCAGACCAAGATTATAACGGTGCGGATGAATTCACTTACACAGTCACTTCTGGCGGTGTAACCGAGACTACGACGGTCTCTCTAAACGTAACATCAGTAAACGACAAGCCAGTGGTTGAGAATACCATTGCAGACCAAGTTCTACCGGAAGATTTTGCTGAATATACCATCGATTTAAATGACGCGTTTAGTGATGTTGATAACTCAGATAGCGAGCTGACATTCAGCGTTTCTGGTAACAGCAATATTCAAGTCTCGATTGTCGATGGTGTTGCGACGATTACACCAACAGCAGACTGGAATGGTTCTGAAGAGTTAACGTTTACCGCGACAGATCCAAGTGGTTTGGAAGTGAGTCAGACGGTTGATTTCACAGTCAACGCCGTTGCCGATATCGTTTCGGACAGCGCGAATATCGTTGAAGACACACCAACCATTTTGGATGTGTTAGACAACGATAGTTTCGAAGGCCAATCACCAGTTGTATCCGTAGAAGCGGGCAATGGCCCATTAAATGGCAATGTGGTTGTGAACGATGATGGCACCATTACCTACACACCAGACCAAGATTACAACGGCGCTGATGAGTTCATTTATACAGTCACCTCCGGTGGTGTCACCGAAACCAAAACGGTTACGCTAAACGTTACTCCTGTTAACGACAAGCCAGTGGTTGAGAATACCATTGCTGACCAAGTTCTACCGGAAGATTTTGCTGAGTACACGATTAACTTAAATGACGCGTTTAGCGATGTTGACGATGCAGACAGCGATCTGACGTTCAGCGTTTCTGGTAACAGCAATATCCAAGTATCGATTGTTGATGGTATCGCAACTATCACCCCAACAGCAGACTGGAATGGCTCAGAAGAGTTAACGTTTACTGCGACAGATCCAAGCGGTTTGGAAGTGAGTCAGACGGTTGATTTTGCGGTTAATGCCGTTGCCGATATCGTCTCAGATAGTGCAGATATCGTTGAAGACACACCAACAATTTTGGATGTGTTAGACAACGATAGCTTCGAAGGTCAGTCGCCAATTGTGTCAGTAGAGGCAGGCAATGGCCCTGCAAATGGCAGTGTGGTTGTGAACAACGACGGCACGATCACCTACACACCAGACCAAGATTACAACGGCGCTGACGAGTTTACTTACACAGTCACCTCTGGCGGTGTCATTGAAACCACAACAGTTACGCTGAACGTTACTCCTGTAAACGATAAGCCGGTGGTTGAGAATACCATTGCAGACCAAGTTCTACCTGAGGACTTTACGCCTTATACCATCGATTTAAATGACGCGTTCAGTGACGTTGATAATACAGATAGCGAACTGACGTTTAGTGTTTCTGGTAACAGCAATATTCAAGTATCGATTGTCGATGGTATTGCGACGATCACACCAACTGCAGACTGGAACGGTTCAGAAGAGTTGACGTTTACCGCGACAGATCAAAGTGGTTTGGCTGTGAGTCAGACGGTTGGTTTCACAGTCAACGCCGTTGCCGACATTGTCGCTGACAGCGCAGATATCGTTGAAGACACCCCAACCATTTTGGATGTGTTAGACAACGATAGCTTCGAAGGTCAGTCGCCAGTCGTGTCAGTAGAGGCTGGCAATGGCCCTGCGAATGGCAGTGTGGTTGTGAACAACGACGGCACGATCACTTACACACCAAACCAAGATTACAACGGTGCGGATGAGTTTACTTATACAGTCACGTCTGGTGGTGTCACTGAAACCACAACAGTTACGCTGAACGTTACTCCTGTAAACGACAAGCCAGTGGTTGAGAATACCATTGCTGACCAAGTTCTACCGGAAGATTTTGCTGAGTACACGATTAACTTAAATGACGCGTTTAGCGATGTTGACGATGCAGACAGCGATCTGACGTTCAGCGTTTCTGGTAACAGCAATATCCAAGTATCGATTGTTGATGGTATCGCAACTATCACCCCAACAGCAGACTGGAATGGCTCAGAAGAGTTAACGTTTACTGCGACAGATCCAAGCGGTTTGGAAGTGAGTCAGACGGTTGATTTTGCGGTTAATGCCGTTGCCGATATCGTCTCAGATAGTGCAGATATCGTTGAAGATACGCCAACCGTTTTGAACGTGTTGGGTAACGATACTTTCGAAGGCCAATCACCAGTTGTTACAGTGGAATCTGGAGATGGTCCAACTAACGGCAGTGTGGTTGTGAACGACGACGGAACAATCACTTACACACCGAACCAAGATTACAACGGTGCTGACGAGTTCACTTACACAGTCACGTCTGGTGGTGTAACTGAGACTACGACGGTCTCTCTAAACGTTACTCCTGTCAATGACAAGCCAGTAGTGGAAAACACCATTGCAGACCAAGTTCTACCAGAGGACTTTACGCCTTATACCATCGATTTAAATGACGCGTTTAGTGATGTTGACGACGCAGACAGCGAATTGACGTTTAGTGTTTCTGGTAACAGCAATATCCAAGTTTCGATTGTTAATGGTATTGCGACGATTACACCAACTGCAGACTGGAATGGTTCTGAAGAGCTGACGTTTACCGCGACAGACCCAAGTGGTTTGGAAGTGAGCCAGACAGTTGATTTCACGGTTAATGCCGTCGCCGATATTGTCGCTGATAGTGCAGATATCGTTGAAGACACACCAACAATTTTGGATGTGTTAGACAATGATAGTTTCGAAGGGCAATCACCAGTTGTATCCGTAGAAGCGGGCAATGGCCCAGCAAATGGCAGTGCGGTTGTGAACAACGACGGCACCATTACTTACACGCCTAATCAAGATTACAACGGCGCAGATGAATTCACTTATACAGTCACCTCCGGCGGTGTAACCGAAACCACAACAGTTACGCTGAACGTCACACCAGTTAACGACAAGCCACTTAACGAAGACTTTGACCATAGCGCTGACGAACTTATTACTAACGTAATTTTTGATACTGATGATAAGCCTTTGGACCAAGGTTCAGAAAGCGATCATATTTCTGACGTTGAGGATGACTTAAATGGTGATGATCTTCAGATCCGAATAACAGAGCTACCTACATCTGGCACCTTGTATTTCAAAGATGAAAATGGCGATCTTCAAGAAATTACATCGGCCGATGGCTCGTTGTACAACAAAGACAGCATCTACTACGAAGCGGATAATGTTGGGTTCTTGCTTGGTATCAAAGACAGACCTAATTCTCCAAATGGAGAAGAGTCAACGACGGATTTCTACAACTGGGGTTTAAGTGCAGACGGTGGTGAGTCACACAGTCGAACCGAATATCTAGTAAATGGAGCGTCTATTGATATCTCCTCCGATAGTGGTGTGCTAGCTCAATACAACCGAGAAGTCTCACATATTGGTCATGGTATTGCTGATAACGATGGCCAAGGCATTCAGCGCGGCGAAACCATCAGCATTGATTTGTCTGAGAACCCTGTTGGCAGCGTGAATCTTGGTCTGGATGGCCTAGGAGGCTTGTTTGAGCACGGCGACAACAATGCTGCTCTTATCACGGTGACATACCTTGATGCTAACGGCACAGAGCAAACTCAAGTTATTGAGTTCTTGAAGCCAGAAGGCAACAACATGCTATTCCAGGAGACTAGTATTGGCTTCGGTAAGGATTACCCTCTACCTGAAGGGGCGGTAATTACTCAATTAGACCTCTCGACCAAAACATCTGGGAATTGGGAGTTGCGTTATGTAGAGGGCTTCCCACCTGAAGATAGTTTTGTCTACGTTGTAGTTGATTCTGGTAACGCTGAAAGTGACCCTGCAACGGTTACTATTGCTAATCAGGTTCTAGACGGCAACGTGTCGGAGAACGGTCCGGATCTATCTTTAACAGGGAACACTGTTACAGAAGGAGAAGACGTTACGTTTTCTGTGGTACTGGATGAGGCGACAGAAACGGCGGTTAAGTATCCAATAACTACATTGGCTCCAGGCTCATCGGCAAATGATTCAGACGTCAACCTATCTAATGCAACGTACACGAATGGTGTTGTTTTTGCCGGGGGCTACCTGATTGTTCCTGCCGGTGTTAGTAGCTTCGAAATCATTGTGCCAACGATTGATGATCTTGTTGTTGAAAATGACGAGACGATGGAAGTTGAAATCGGTAGCGAGTCGGGCTCATCAACAATCTTAGACAATGATAGTACATCACTTTCAGTGAGTAATGCTGGCGACGTGAGTGAAGGTTCTGACGCAGTATTCACAGTGTCGCTGTCTAACGAAGTTCAAAGTCCTGTTGTCGTCAATCTAAGTCCAAAGACAGATGGCAACTACACTGCTGAAGATGAAGATCTTGGTAACATGACGGTGACTTATATTGACGGAGAAGGGCAAGAGCAGACTCTGGATGTTAGTCCAAGTGGAGACGTTACTATTCCTGCCGGAGTTACTGATATCACGGTAACAATAACAACGAAACAAGACGATGTTTACGAAGGTGCAGAGTCTTTTGGCTTGGTGGTGACCGAATCTGGCGGTATTACATCGAACGGCGTGGCGAGTGGTGAGGCAGTGATAAAGGATGATGGCTCAGCTGTCGGTCCAACAACGCCTGATAACGATAAGCCGCTGCTATCTATCAGCGGTGGTGGTGATATTAATGAAGGGGAAGAAGCAATATTTGTTGTTTCTCTGTCTAATCAAATAGAATCACCAGTCGTTATCAATTTGGCCACGAACACGAGTGGCGCATATACAGCAGAAAACTCTGACATTAAAGATTTTGTCGTAACCTACAAAGACAGTGAAGGCGAAACGAAATCACTAACCGTTTCAGACAATGGTGATGTCACTATTCCTGCTGGTATTACTGCAATCGAAGTATCTGTTCCTACGACTCAGGATGATGTCTACGAAGGCTCTGAGAGCTTTGGTTTAGTCGCGACGGAGTCTGCTGGCATCACTTCAAATGGTTCTGCCGTTGGTCAAGCGAACATAAAAGATGACGGCTCTGTTGTGGGGCCGACAACACCAGACAACGACAAGCCTACGCTAATCGTAGATGGTGGCGGGACTGTCGATGAAGGTGAAAATGCAGTCTTTACGGTTTCGTTATCAAATCAAACTGAAAGTGCTGTTGTTGTTAACCTATCGGTAGAGACGGACGGAAACTATTCAGCAGGGGATAATGACCTTGGCGATTTAGTTGTGACTTATGTAGACACTAATGGCCAAACACAATCATTGAATGTTGATGGAAATGGGGATGTAACAATACCTGCGGGAATCCAGGATATCACGGTTACTGTGCCGACTAACGAAGATCATATCTACGAGGGAAATGAAACGTTTGGCCTCACTGTGATAGAAAGTAATGGGGTGACGACTAATGGTCAAGCAACTGGCCAGGCAACAATTTTAGACGCAGAAAGTGCACCAAAAGTCAGCATTGTCGCCGACCAAGACAGCGTCAACGAAGGTCAAACCGCAGGCTTTACTGTGAGCTTGGACCAAGTTGCTGATGAGAAAGTAACGGTTGAGTTCGAGTACTCAGGTGTTGCTCAAGATGGTACTGACTTTACTGGCGTAGCAAGTATTGAAGTACCGGCAGGCCAGTCTTCTGTCGATCTAGACATCACTACGCTTACTGACGGCACTTACGAAGGTGCAGAGTCATTTACTGTCACGATTAAAGATGTGGAAGGTGCAGACGCAACCGCTTCTACAAATAACAGTGCGAGCGTGACTATCAATGACGCCCAGCAAGCTCCGAAAGTCAGCATTGTTGCTGACACAGGCTCTACCGCTGAAGGTGGTGATGCAAACTTTACTGTAAGCATCGACCAGAAAGCGGATGAAGATGTCGTGGTGACATTCACAATTGGTGGTGATGTTGACAGCGATGATTACTCCGCGCCAAACACTTACACCGTGACTATTCCTGCGGGCCAAACTTCAGTAGACCTTGATATTGAGACGTTAGATGACGGTATCTATGAAGGCGCTGAAGATCTGACAGTGACGCTTACTGGAACGAGTGGTGCAGACTCTTCGCTGAATACGGCTTCTAAAGAGGCATCGGTTTCAGTAACAGATGCACAGGCGGCACCGAAAGTGAGTATTGTCGCCGACCAAGACAGCGTCAATGAAGGTCAAACCGCTGGCTTTACTGTGAGCTTGGACCAAGTCGCTGATGAGAAAGTAACGGTTGAGTTCGAATACTCTGGTGTTGCTCAAGATGGCTCTGACTTTACTGGCGTAGCAAGCATTGAAGTACCGGCAGGCCAGTCTTCAGTTGACCTCGACATCACTACGCTTACTGATGGAACTTACGAAGGTGAAGAGTCATTTACTGTCACCATTAAAGACGTGGAAGGTGCGGACGCAACTGCCTCTACAAACAACAGTGCGAGCGTGACTATCAATGACGCTCAGCAAGCACCGAAAGTCAGCATTGTCGCTGACACTGGCTCTACCGCAGAAGGTAATGATGCGAACTTTACTGTAAGCATCGACCAGAAAGCGGATGAAGATGTCGTGGTGACATTCACGATTGGTGGTGACGTTGACGGCGATGATTACACCGCGCCAAACACTTACACCGTGACTATTCCTGCCGGTCAAACTTCAGTCGACCTTGATATTGAGACGCTAGATGACGGTATCTATGAAGGTGCTGAAGATCTGACAGTGACGCTTATTGGAACGAGTGGTGCAGATTCTTCGTTGAATGCGGCTTCGAAAGAGGCATCGGTTTCTATCGCAGACGCTCAGCACGCACCGGAGTTTATTTCTGACGGTGATCTTCCTGGCGATGCAGCAAACAATGATGTTTATGACTTTGGCACCGTAAATGAAAACAGTGTTAGTGGCACTGTTGTGGGTACGCTTGTTGCTGAAGATCTAGATAACGATGAACTTACTTACAGTTTTGCTGATGGAACAACAACGAACGGCCTATTTGATATCGACCCATCGACGGGTGAGGTTTCACTCAACAAGACTATTGATGATGTTGATTTAGGCGAATATACATTGCAGGGGAAGGTTGCCGATGGTACGGGTGGCGTAGACACTGCAGAGGTTAATGTTTCACTTGTAAACGTGAATGATGCACCAGAAGCTTCGCCTTCGTCAGTTACCACTCTAGAAGATTCCCAAGTCACTCTGGATTGGGCATCATTTGGCGTCACGGATGCCGACTCAGAAACATCGACGCTGTCTGTCCAAATTACGTCGCTTCCTAGCGACGGTGTACTTGAGTACAAAGATGAGCAAGGAAATTGGCAGACGGTTCAAACAGACCAAGTATTGAGTAAATCGCAGTTTGATGCCGATAGTGTACGTTTCACTCCAGAGGTAAACGAATCTGGTGATGACAGCTTCACTGGAAATGGAGTTGGTAATCAAGAAGGGAGCTATGCGCAAATTGGTTTTAAACCAACGGATGGGGAAGATACGGGGCAAGAATCTGTATTGACGATTGATGTTACCCCAGATGCAGATGCGCCGAATTTGGTTACAGTGACTCCAGGGTTATCTCTTCCTCAACAAGATTTCAACGTGACTTCTTGGACAAATGTCATTATTGGTTCTGATAACGGTCAAGGTGTTGCGGGACAAGTTTTGGTTGATGCTATTGAAGCTTTAGATTTAGAAGATGGCAGCCAATCGACCACCACCAATGTTCAGGATACCGCGTCAGGTGCAACAGCAGCGGATGAAGCCGTATTAGTGACAGCATTAGTCTACCTAGAAGCTGGTACAAGCTACGACTTCGTAGGTACCGCTGATGATAGTTTAGCAATTAAAATTGGTGGAACACTTGTTGATGAGGCTCGCTGGGGTAATGGGAGTGGCGACATTAAAGGTGGTGAATTTGTACCTTCTGTTTCCGGCTTTTACGCAATAGAGATTTATCATCACAACCAGAGTGGGCCTGGCAATTTTAATGTAGATGTCTCTATCAATGGCCAAACGCCAGTTAATTTAAGTAACAGCAACTTGTATGTGGTGAGTGACTCAGTTGCTTTGGATGCAATCGATGCAAGAACTTCTGAGTTAAAAGAAGTGGACGGCGTTCAGTTCTATGAGACGTATGAAGTCAATGAAGGGTTGCAAGATACCGCTATTCCAATTTCAGAAATTCGAGCAAGTCTGACTGATACTGATGGCTCTGAATCACTTGCAGTGACATTAAAAGGTTTGCCAATTGGTGCGGTGCTCTCTGATGGAGTGAATTCTATTACGGTAGCGACAGTGAACGAAGCACTGGATGTTACAGGATGGTCACTTGACTCTTTGACGGTGACACCACCAACGGGATCGCACGATGACTTTACCATTACGGTAACGGCGACAAGTACAGAAAGCTCGAATGGTGATACTGAAAACTCACATGCCACGATTAATGTCGTCGTGCATGAAAATCTAGCGACAAACACAACTAGTGATGTTGGCATCACGAATGAAGATGTGTCGCTACAGGGTAACGTTTTATTGAATGATACTGATGGCGATAATGTCCTATTGGTCGACCATATTACCGTTAACAATACAGACTACGCTGTTGGTGAAACGGTCTCGCTAGATAGTGGTTCATTGGTGGTAAACCAAGACGGTAGCTACAAGTTCGAACCGGTTGAACATTGGTCTGGTGATGTTCCATCGATTACATACACCACGAATACTGGCGCAACAGAGACATTGGATATTGAGGTCGTTGCTGTCGCAGACGCGCCAAAAGTTACGATTTCAGTTGGCGATATTTCAAAGAACGATGCGGTTGATTCAAACCACAGCCTAGTTACATCAGCGATTGATAGTACCAAACCTCAGAATGCATCAGTTGCTGCTGGGCTGGGGCTAGACAGTGTTTATCAAGAAGACAATCCACCAGCAAACGTAATGCTCGGCAATAATAACGACATTTCAGATACAGATAGTCTGTTTGTTGGTACCGATTACAACGATACCTTCTATGGTGGTGGCGGTGACGATGTCTTTGTTGGAGGTGGGCAGAATGACTCATTCTATGGTGATGATGCTTCAACCATCACGGAACACGATGGGACAGATACGGTTTACTTAACAGGTAACTTTAGTGACTACGAGTTTACCTTCAAGAATAACCACGGTGGTGATGTTCCATACTGGATCTTCTTGGATAACCGCTCCATCGATTCGGTTAATGACAATACAGGGCAAGAAGACCGTGGAGATCACTTATATGAGATCGAGCGTGTCGTCTTTGCCGACAAAGTAGTAGAACTTAACCCTGACGGGACTTATCAGATACTGCAAGATCGTTGGATTCCTATCGATATTAATGTCGATTTAGTCGACGCTGATAGCAGCGAGAGCTTGAACCAAACTGTTCTCATCGACGGCTTACCGTCGGGCGTAGAGCTATACGTAAATGACCTGATAGTTACTCCAGAGCTCAATGGCAGTTACCTTGTCAATATCGATAGTCAAGGCCACGCATCGTTGGAGATTAAAGTACCATTCGATTATGAAGGCAGCTTTGATTTTCCTATGAGTGTTACCGCAACGTCTGTAGAAGCATCAAATAATGATGCCGCAACGACAACGGAATCGGTTGACATTACTGCTCGTGAGTTTGAGCTTAAGTCAGGTTCGCACGGCGATGACACGATCAAAGGTAATGCCGACAATGACCTCATTGTTGGTGATGTCCAAGGTTTAGAAATCATCGCAGGACAGGATTACAACATTGCGTTTGTGCTTGATACGTCTGGCAGCATGGGCAGCTGGGTTGGTAGTGCAAAAGATGAAGTTCTGGACGTTTTTGATGAGCTACTTGCATCCGTTAACCAAGGTGTTGAGCCTGGTACGGTAAACATATTGCTTTCTGAGTTTGCTACTGGGGCGACGAAGGTGATTGAAGTGGATCTGAGTTCTGCAACTGCAAGAACTGATTTTGTCGAGAAACTCAATAAGATCGGTGATTACGGTAGTGGTAATACGAACTATGAATCTGGTTTGCAATCGGCAGTCGATTGGTTTGGTACTCAGCCAAACGTCAATGGAGAAAATATCACATACTTTATTACCGACGGTCAGCCAAATACATACGATAACCTCGACAATATAAAGCGTCCTGAATTCTCTAAAGTCATACTTGATGTGGGTGACGATGGGCAGCTTGTTACGTTGCAAGATGTGGTTAATGATAACAGCTATAGCTTTGGTCAAACCGTTAGTTACAAAGGTAACGTCTTAATCAACAGTGATGGGCATCTTTTCTCTCCTCAAACGGGGCAGAAAATCGGTGATATAGACCGTAAGAATGGAATCCTTGAATACGATGACAGAGGTGGAAGTTCCGTTCAGGCTCAGCATATGTATCAAGTTCTAGCTCTCCTTTCGAGTGTGGAGGCAATCGGTCTGGGAAGCGGCGTATCGGAAAGCATACTGCAACAATACGACACCGATGGCGTTGTCGAATCAGAAATTGATGTTACGAAACTTGCAGAAACGATACTTGGTCAAGATGTTCCATTGAAACAAGGTTCGGATATCATCCGCGGTGGAGAGGGTGATGACATCCTTCTTGGTGACTTGATCGAGTTTGGTGGCAATGAACAGGGAATCAGTGCAATTCAATCCCATGTCGCACAAGAAACTGGTCAAGATATTTCTAAAGTTGATGCCGAAGCTATTCATACTTATGTGAAAGATCATATCGATGAATTTAATCAAAACCACCAAGGAGATAAAGCAGATTCACTCTATGGAGAACAAGGTGACGACATCTTATTTGGTCACGGCGGGAACGATATCTTGGTCGGTGGCGAAGGGGACGACATCCTTATAGGTGGTTCTGGTGATGATATCTTTAAACTTGTCGATGACGGTTCCGGAATTCGAGATGGTGAGATTGATACGATCACAGACTTCACTAAAGGCGAAGATAAGATTGATATTTCTGATTTGCTTCATACTGATAATTCAGACTCTATTGATTCACTACTTGCGAACAATGAGATTGGGTTGGAAGCCGATGGAGAGAACCTGATCCTAACGATTTCAGAATCGGATGGTTCATCTAGCCAGAAACTCGTGATTGAGGGAGGCTCAAGTCAGTACGGTGAATACCTTAACGATGGCGTATTATCCCCAATAGATGGCAGTGCAATCTTGAATGATCTGCTTAAGATCAACGATTTATCTAGTAACTAGGTAAACCGTAAGGCAGTACTATCAATCAAAAAGGTCTAGTAAACACTAGACCTTTTTAGTTTATGTGAGCGTATGGGCTTAGCTAGCTTTTAGGAAGAGTGGTGAAAATGGTCCATTCTTTCTTCACTTCTCCTTTGTATCCGACGACGGTAGCGGTGACTCGTCGGTTAAGCGCATGACTTGTTTCATCCGTGCCAGTAGACGCCAGAATCGTATCTCCGTAGCCGACAATGGTTACTCGGTTCGGTGATATGCCATTTTGAAGCAAGATTCTTCTTACATTTTCAGCTCGGCGTTTGGATAAGTCTAAGTTATGTTGCGAAGTCCCTGTTCGGCTCGCATATCCTTGAAGTTCAATAGAAGTGCTTGGGTATTCTTTTAAGAACTCAGATAACTCACGGAGCTGTTGTGAAAAGATAGGATTGATTTCGTCTGAATCGTTCGCAAACAAGACTCGAATTTGCATTTCTTGGGACGTTTTTAAGAATTCCCCACATCCATCATTATCGATTTCTGAACCAATCGGTGTACCAGGACACAAATCTCGAGCATTGATGACACCATCTCGATCATCATCGATCAGGTCGGCAATTTGATTGGCGGTGGGTGTTTCAATGTACTCGTATTCATCGCCCGTTTCGGTATTAGAATTAGAACTGCACGCTGAAATCAAACACGCCATGAAAAAAATAGGTATTACTCTCATATTAATACTCCACTTTCTCTAGCCACTCTTGCGGAATATCGACGCGCAAAGAGTTGAGCAGTTGTCCTGTAGCATTCA
Organism: Vibrio sp. ED002; assembly: GCF_023277445.1. Classification (NCBI taxonomy): domain Bacteria; kingdom Pseudomonadati; phylum Pseudomonadota; class Gammaproteobacteria; order Vibrionales; family Vibrionaceae; genus Vibrio; species Vibrio sp. ED002. Next base: position 529,059 of record NZ_CP080238.1, read on the forward strand.
TTACGCGGTATTTTGCGTATTGCTCGGCGTATTTTGAATCCAGATAATCCTTACGTGCTTCGAAAAGTTCATTCTCAGTGTTGAGCAAATCCAAGAGAGTTCGTTTGCCAATGCGGTATTGCTTTTCGTAGGCAATTACGGTCTCTGCTGCGGAGTCTACGTGATCAGATAAGAATTCTTTTTGCTGCAAGGTTAAATCTAAAGCACTCCAAGAAAGTCGTAACCCTTCTTCTATATTCTTGTATGCGGACGCGCGTAAATCTTTCGCCTTGTTTAATTGGTAGGCGAAATTTTCTGAGTTTGCCGCATCGCTGCCTCCGTTATAAAGGTTGTATCTCAAACGCAACATTGCGAGTGTTTCGTCACTTCGACCTTCAATACCATCTGCATCATCTCGCCAAGTCTGTGAAGCTTCGATAGAGACAGTAGGGAGGTTAACCCCTTTGGATTGCTTGTACTGGAACTTAGCTGAGTCGACATCAGCAACCGCTACTTTTACCACTGGGTGTTCCTCAAAAGCGATTCCTACAGCTTCATCGACAGTATATGGAATGAAGTTCTCATCAGCTCTAGGGAAAATTAAGCCTTGTGGGGATTGACCCACTAACCGAGTAAACATGGTATGTGTGTCATAGAGGTTGTTTTGTGCAGCAGCAAGATTGCCGTGTGCTTTTGCTAAACGTGCTTCTACCTGCGTCAAATCCGCGGTGGAACCGATACCGGAGTTCACACGCTTTTTAATATCTGAGTAAATGCGTTTGTGCACCGCTAGATTGTTTTCAGACAAGGTCAAAATTTCATAGGCTTTCACCGCATCTAAATAAACTTTTGTCACCTCTAGCGCTTTGTCTGATGCATCAGCAAGGAGTTGATAACGCAGTGACTCTGCGTCTGCCGCAGTTCGATCGATGTCATTCAGAGTCGCAGACCCATCCCAGATAAGTTGAGTTAAGGTCACGGCCGCTTCTTTACGGGTTAAGTCGGTTTGTCCACGTCCGACACTCTCGGCTGGATCAATTCCCTCGTAACCAATACCAGCGTCTAAATCAATTTGTGGTAAATATGCGCCTGATGAAGCGTCGTTAACGTAACGACTACTTGTGAATTCGTTAAATGCAGCTTTCAAATCAGGGTTTGTTTTCAGCGTTAAGGCTACAGCCTGTTCTAACGTTTGACCGAAAATAGGAAATGACACTATTAGGCAACTGCAGCACGCTATGCTTAGTCGGCTCCACTTCACGGCGACTCTCCCAGAAAAATCCATACAATTTGCCGCTCTCACAAATGAGATTCAACGACATTAAACAGCGGTTGAATGCATTATTTATCAACTCACTGTTATCCCTAGGCTTTTGAGGTTAATTCTCAGCCTGACCCCTTATAACACCGTAGCACATATGACTAAGTTTGCTTATTTTTTAAGCGAAATTCCTCAAAAAAAATCCTGATATTTTAAGGTCATAGCGCTTTTGAACCGTTTGGCTTTATCGATCTTCACTTGTCCCGCCCCTAGGAAAGTAAAGCTCTGAGAACCGTGTAGGTAAGCAAAATTTGCGATTATTTTGACTAAACTATAGTCGTAAATGATGAGGTGACAAACTTTTGACGCAGCACGATGCGAGTCGAGGTAACTATGAATAATGCAACCTTACGCTCATTATTGGGCCAGACAGTGGTTATCGGTTTAGACGGTAATTTAAGAGAGTTGGAACAGGGCGAAGCTCCGGCTCAAGGTGAAGTGCTAGTCTCTGATTTATCGAATGAATCTACGCCTAACGTGCGGATTGTGACTCAGGAAAGTCAGGAGCCTATAGAAATTACAGACGACGTTGCGAGAGTTGTAGAGGCGATAGCACAAGGTGATGACCCAACACTGTTAGGAACAGAATTTGAACCAGCAGCGGGTGAGAGTGAGGGTTCGAGTCCCCAGGCGAGTGGCGTAATCGATCGGACTGGTGCTGAAAGTCTTGCTGCGACTGATTTCGAAACAGTAGGGTTGGCCTCTCTTGGCCTTTCAGAAACACAGATCTTAACCTTGTTAGAGTTGTATTTTAGTGGTTTTGTCTCACAACCGAGTCAAATTGCTGACGTCATCATACAGGACATATCAAGTCCAACGGTAAGCGAAGGTGAAGATGTAAACTTTGATGTCACTCTTGATGGGCCAACAAGCGACGAGACCGAGTTAGTGTTTTCTTTGGATGATGGCAGTGCGTCAGGTGGACAAGAAGACAGTGGCGTTGACTTCCTCAATAACATCGTGACGATTACTTTTGAAGATGGCACAGAGCAGCAAGTGAGCGTCGATGAAAATGGTGATTTCATTATTGTTGTACCAAGCGAGACGACCACTTTTACTGTCACTGTACGAACGTTTAATGATGAACTTTTAGAAGGTGATGAAACTTTCACTCTCAGTGGTTCAACGCCAAATCAACAAGCCCCCGTCACTGGCACAGCAACCATCAGCGATGATGGGGATGGTCCGGGAGAGAATCCTGATGATGATCGTCCTACTGTGCTTTCTATCTCAGATGTCACCGTTAATGAGGGAGAGCCTGCGGTTTTTGAGGTCGTCTTAAGCAATCAAAGTGAATCTGAAACGTCTGTCACTCTTACACTTGCCGACGGCAGTGCAACAGGAGGGAGTGACTTCGATAACACATCTGTTTTGGTTACCTTCTCAGACGGTACATCGCAATCTGTAAGCGTTGCAGAGGACGGTTCTTTCACAGTGATGGTTCCTGCAAATGATACTGACTTTTCTATCACGGTCGTAACGAACAATGATGAAATACTTGAAGGGGATGAAACGTTTACGCTCACTGCAAGTACACCTACTCAAGAAGAGCCCGCAGAAGGAACAGCAACCATAAGCGATGATGGTGATGGTCCTGGGCAAAATCCAGACGATGATCGACCTAATGTTGCATCTATTACGGATGCAACGGTAAATGAGGGCGAGGCGGCTACGCTTGTCGTAAATCTCAGTAACCCGAGTACAACAAACACCGTAGTCACCATGCAACTTGCAGGTGATACTGCGACAAGTGGTGTGGATTTTTCGGACACAACCGTCACGATCACGTTTTCAGATAATACCAGCGAAGTCGTGTTACTGAATCCAGACGGTACGTTTGAGGTAAATGTACCCGAAAACACAACGACTTTCAGTGTTACGGTCGATACCTTCGATGACGATATTTTGGAAGGTGCGGAGACTTTCACGCTGACTGGTACAACATCGACACAAAGCACACCAGCACAAGGCACGGGTACCATTGTTGATGATGGCAGTGGCCCGGGGCCTGATCCAGATGATGACCGTCCAGTTGTTGCTTCAATTAGCAACGCAACAGTCAATGAAGGTGATCCTGCCACATTAGATGTCACCTTGAGCAATCCAAGCACGACCGATACAGTTGTGAGCATGACACTTGCTGATGGTACTGCTGACGGTAGAGTGGACTACACCGATACGTCAGTCACCATCACTTATGCAGATAACTCAACGCAAGTGGTGGCCGTGAATCCAGATGGTACGTTCGATGTGACTGTGTCTGCGAATGATACAACCTACAGCGTTACGGTGAATACTATCGATGACGATGTCTTCGAAGGTCCTGAGACTTTCACGTTGTCAGGTTCCACTTCAACTCAAAATACCCCAGCGCAAGGCACGGGTACCATTGTTGATGATGGTAGTGGACCAGGCCCAGAACCGGATGATGACCGTCCAGTGGTTGCTGCAATTAGCAGCGCGACAGTCAATGAAGGTGACCCAGCGACATTAGACGTTACCCTGAGCAATCCGAGCACGACAGAAACTGTTGTGAGTATGACGCTTGCTGATGGCACAGCAGATGGTGGCGTAGATTACACCGATACCTCAGTCACCATTACTTATGCAGACAACTCAACGCAAGTTGTAGCAGTAAATCCGGATGGCACATTCGATGTAACTGTGCCAGCTAATGACACCTCTTACAGCGTTACCGTAAACACCACCAGTGACGATGTCTTCGAAGGTCCTGAAACTTTCACGTTATCAGGTTCCACTTCAACTCAAAATACTCCCGCGCAGGGCACAGGCACCATTGTTGATGATGGCACTGGTCCGGGTCCAGATCCGGATGACGACCGTCCAGTCGTAGCTTCAATTAGTAACACGACAGTCAATGAAGGTGATCCTGCCACATTAGATGTCACGTTAAGCAACCCAAGTACGACCGATACGGTTGTGATTATGACTCTTGCTGACGGTACAGCTGATGGAGGTGTGGATTACACTGATACGTCAGTGATCATCACCTACGCGGACAACTCAACCCAAGTCGTGGCTGTGAATCCAGATGGTACATTTGATGTGACTGTGCCAGCTAATGACACCTCTTACAGCGTTACCGTAAACACCACCAGTGACAATGTGTTCGAGGGGCCTGAAACCTTTACATTGTCAGGTTCTACGTCAACCCAAAGTACCCCAGCACAAGGTACGGGTACCATTGTCGATGACGGTAGCGGCCCGGGACCTGATCCAGATGATGACCGTCCAGTTGTTGCTTCAATTAGTAACGCGACAGTCAATGAAGGTGATCCTGCCACATTAGATGTCACCATGAGCAATCCGAGTACGACGGACACAGTTGTGAGCATGACACTCGCTGATGGTACAGCAGATGGTGGCGTTGATTACACTGATACATCAGTCACTATCACTTACGCGGATAACTCAACGCAAGTGGTGGCTGTGAATCCAGATGGTACTTTTGACGTTACCGTACCGGCGAACGATACAACTTACAGCGTTACTGTAAATACTACCAATGACGATGTCTTTGAAGGCCCTGAAACCTTCACATTGTCAGGTTCCACTTCAACTCAAAATACTCCAGCACAAGGCACGGGTACCATTGTTGATGACGGTAGCGGCCCGGGACCTGAGCCAGATGACGACCGTCCAGTTGTTGCTTCAATTAGCAACGCGACAGTCAATGAAGGTGACCCTGCCACATTAGATGTCACGTTAAGCAATCCGAGTACGACAGATACTGTTGTGAGTATGACACTCGCTGATGGTACAGCAGATGGTGGCGTTGATTACACTGAGACCTCAGTAACTATTACTTATGCGGACAATTCAACGCAAGTGGTGGCTGTGAATCCAGATGGTACTTTTGATGTTACCGTACCGGCGAACGATACAACTTACAGCGTTACTGTAAATACTACCAATGACGATGTCTTTGAAGGCCCTGAAACCTTCACATTGTCAGGTTCCACTTCAACTCAAAATACTCCAGCACAAGGCACGGGTACGATTGTTGATGATGGTAGTGGCCCGGGACCTGAGCCAGATGACGACCGTCCAGTTGTCGCGTCAATTAGCAACGCAACAGTCAATGAAGGTGATCCTGCCACATTAGATGTCACGTTAAGTAACCTAAGTACGACCGACACAGTTGTGAGCATGACACTTGCTGATGGCACTGCCGATGGTGGCGTGGACTACACAGACACCTCGGTCACTATCACTTATGCAGACAACTCAACCCAAGTGGTGGCTGTAAACCCGGATGGTACATTCGATGTGACTGTTCCAGCTAATAACACCACTTACAGTGTTATCGTTAATACGACCGATGATGATGTCTTTGAAGGACCCGAAACCTTCACACTGTCAGGCGCTACCTTAACTCAAAATACCCCAGCGCAAGGCACAGGTACGATTGTCGATGATGGCAGCGGCCCGGGGCCTGACCCAGATGACGACCGTCCAGTGATTGCTTCAATTAGCAGCGCGACAGTCAATGAAGGTGATCCAGCCACATTAGATGTCACGTTAAGTAACCCAAGTACGACCGATACAGTTGTGAGCATGACACTCGCTGATGGCACAGCAGATGGTGGTGTGGACTACACCGACAGCTCTGTGACTATCACTTATGCAGATAACTCAACCCAAGTCGTAGCTGTGAATCCGGATGGTACATTTGATGTAACTGTGCCAGCCAATGACACGACCTACAGCGTTACTGTAAACACCATCAATGACACTGATTTTGAGAGTTCCGAAACCTTCACGCTTGATGGTGCAACCTTTACCCAAAATACGCCAGTGCAAGGTACTGGTACGATTTTAGATAACGACGCGCCTCCGGCCATCGGTAATGTGGTTGATGCGATTGTTTCTGAAGAAGGGTTACCTGATGGTATCGCCGATACTATGGGAACTCCTTCAGACTCCACGAACTCGGCGAGTTTTGTTGGTTCATTCACCGTCAGTGATCCTGATACGACGAACGTCAGTGTTGTACTTTCCGGCCCCAATGGACTGGCATCTGGAGGTGAACCTGTTACTTGGTCTTGGAACGCCAATACTCAAACACTCACCGCATCGACGGCAAGTATTGCGAGTATAGCAACAGTCGTGTTGACAGAACCAAATGCGGCAGGGCAAGGAACATGGGGTTACACCATCACACTCTTAGAGCCACTCGATCACCCAGTTAATGACGTCGAAGATTTGATCGACTTTGATTTGCAGATCTCAGTGAGTGATGGTCAAACCACGAGCTCCCAAAGTATGAGCGTGGTTGTCGAGGATGATTGTCCACATGTTCCAACGTCTTCTCAAGCCGTAGATGTGTCGCTGGCAGATATCCCGGAAATTCTCACCGGCAATATTAGTTTTGTTGGTAATGAATCCGATGCATTAAGCCGAACTTTCGGAGATGTCGAAGTGACTGCCTTGGGATTTTTGTCTAATGAGTCTACCGATCTTGGCGCCGCAGAGATTAATCAAACTTCATCAGGTATTGGTGTGAAAAGTGTCGGTAATAACGGCTATCCACTTGCTAATGAAGTGGACTATCGTTTTGCCAATGATACTGGTGTCTCAGAGCAATTGGTCATCGACTTGGGCGACAAGATTGCATTTGGGGCTGAGATCGAATTCGAGAAGATGTTTGGTGGGGAGCTAGAAGAAGGTCTTGCGTCTTTCTATCGAGATGGTGTTTTGATCGCACAGCAAGCGTTTAACTCTGATGCGGCAAGTGGTGACTATGCGGCTAACTTTAGTGTTCAACAGGGTGGTTTTGACAAGGTTATTCTTGAAGCAACTGGCAACGGGAACGGGCCAAATACCGCAGACAACAGTGACTTTACCGTCAAATCTATCACCTTTACTGGGGCTGACTCCTCCATTCCAATTGCAACAGCAGAGGGGAATTTAGGCGCACTCTATGGTGCTGATGGCCCAGGAAGTATCGTTCTTAATGGTGCAGAGAGTGGTCTAGAAACGCTTGATGGCATGGCTATTAGTGTTGCGATTGATCCTCAAAACCCAAACAGGTTAGTCGGTGAAGCGAACGGCGAGTTGGCATTTGAAGTTCAATTAACGCCAAGTACCGGGAAGTGGGAATTCTTCCAGTACGTACCTTTGACCGCTCCAAGTGGTGATGGTGATATCGACTTCAGTTACACGATTACCGATAACGATGGTGACAGTAAAGCGGGGAATTTTGCGGTTAATCCATATGCGCCTCAGATTGTTGAAGGCGTCACGCTTAATGTTTCTGAAGAGGGTTTGGGTAATGCTATTGCCGATGACTTCGCGTTGAATGGATTTATGGACACCACAGATTCAACGTTAGATATGGATCAGTTAACACTTGGTCAAACCGTTGACTCTGTCGCACTGAATGTCCCAACTGCGAACCTAACCAGTAACGGTGAGGCAATCACATGGACCTTGGCCAACAACGACCAATTGCTTGTTGGTTCAGCGGATGGAGAAGAGGTTATTAAGATCTCGGTTAGTGATACGGGGGCAATCTCTACTGAACTCCTTGGTCCAATAGATCACCCAGATACTTCTGGCGAGGACTCTTTAAACATTGAGGTTCCTGTCGTTGTTTCGAATGCACTTGGCTTGACGAACTCTGCGGTAGCAAATGTTGTTATTGAAGATGATTCACCTGATTCGACATCCATTGTTCATGATGTGGTCGCGGAAACAAAAGAGAGCGCTAACGTTCAATTGATTATGGATGTTTCAGGCTCGATGCGTACGGGTAATCGCCTTCAAATAATGAAGGACTCGGCAACTCAGTTATTAAATCAGTACGAATCGATTGGCCAGACTCGGGTTCAAATCATCAAATACAGCGGTTCGGCAACAACGTACGCTATTGCTGGGGCAACATGGTTAAGCGTAGATGAAGCGAAAGCGTACATTGATACACTCACTGCTGGCGGTGCAACTAACTACAATCGCGCAATTAATGAAGCGAAGGACTCTTGGGATGATGCGGGTAAATTACCTAGTGCATCAAACGTGAGCTACTTCTTATCTGATGGTCAACCAAATCCAGCCTCATCATTCATCAACGATGCTCGTGAGAACAGCTGGATAGATCACTTGACCGATTCTGATAATCAGATCACAGCGCTGGCTTATGGCATGGGCGTGAACCTGATGCCTGATCAGTTAGACCGTGTTGCTTACGATGGTTTCTTGAACCAAGACCTTGATGGTGTAGTCGTGCCTGACGTAACTCAGCTGCCTCCAGTAATGTTGCAGTCTGTGATTCAACCTGTTGGTGGTAACCTCATGTACACCACATCACCGGATACAGGTATTGGTGCAGATGGCGGTTACATCAGCGAAATAGAACATGACGGTGTCACTTATTCATTTGACGGTACAGACTTGACGGTTGTAGACAACAACAACGACATCTCACATGCGTTTGACGATATCACGAAGTTGCTCACTATCTACATCGATAGTAAGCACTCGTTGGAAGTCGATTTGAATGATGGCGCATATGCCTTCTATGGAGCGGTAGGCGACACAATAGAACCGTTAGACTTCGATTACGTACTGACCGATAACGATGGTGACCAATCTGAAAATACACTTCAGTTTGTGATTGACGAAAATGGTGGCGTAAACGCGGCGAGCGGTGGTACTGCGAACATCATCGAAGCGGAAGTGGATGTAAGCCATGACATTTTAATTGGTAATGACAACGAAGCGGACATATTTAGATGGGTTAATGACTCACTAGATTCCGGCACGGACTTGGTGCGTGGCTTTGAACGAGACCTCGATACTCTAGATCTAAACCAAGTTGTCGAAGATGCAGGGCATAACACCATTGAAGAGCTGCTCAATAGTATCGACCTAAATGTGGACGGCGAAGATCTATCGCTTGAAATCACCCACAAAGAGGGTAATTCCATCCAAACGATCGTCATTGAAAAAGGAGCTTCCGAGTTTAGCGACTTGATCATCGGAAATATGGACTTTGAAAGAGATGTCTTATCGGCTCTCACGAAAGTTAATTTAGATTCATAATAAAAAAGGGCCAACAGGCCCTTTTTCTATGTTTCAATTCTTTATCGTTGGCTATGACTAAGCCCGATTATAGGACCTTACACGCAAAACCTTTTAGGTAGAAACCTTCTGGGTAAGCCGTATCCGTTGGGTGATCGGCAGCTTGCTCAAAACGCTCTACGAACTTAACTTGGCGGTTTGCATCTACTGCGGCGTCAGCAATGATTTTTTGGAACAGAACTTGGTCCATTAAGCCTGAGCAAGAGTAGGTCAGTAGTGTGCCACCTGGGTTTAGAATTTGCATCGCCAACATGTTGATGTCTTTGTAGCCACGACATGCACCGTTTAGCTGTGCTTTACTTTCTGCAAACTTCGGTGGGTCCATGATCACAACATCGAACTTCGTACCTTGGTCACGGTATTCGCGTAGTAGTTTGAACACGTCAGCGTTTAGGAACACAGCGCGTTTTTTAGAGATATCAAACTCGTTCAGTTCTGCGTTGAACTTAGCAGTGTCTAGAGCTGGTTGTGATACGTCCGCATTGATAACGCGTTTTGCGCCGCCTTTTAGTGCGTACAGACCAAAACCGCCAGTGTAAGAGAAACAGTTCAGAACTTCTTTATCTTTCACGTACTTCATCGCTTGTTGGCGGCTGTCGCGTTGGTCTAGGTAGAAACCCGTTTTATGACCACCAACGATGTCTACGCTGATTTTCACGCCGTTTTCTTCAATCACCACTGATTTTGGTGGCTCTTCACCGTGCAGTACGCCAGTGGTTTCTTTCAAACCTTCTTTCTTACGTACCGCGACGTCTGAACGCTCGTAAACGTTGCAATCAGGGAAACACTCAACCAAAGCATCAACAATCACTTGCTTGTTGTATTCTGCGCCCGCACTTAGAAGCTGACACACAAAGAAGTTTTGGTAACGGTCGATGGTAACCCCAGGCATACCATCAGATTCTGCCGCGATAAGACGGTAGCCAGTTAGGCCATCGCGTTCGATAATGTCTTCACGAAGAAGTTGAGCGTTGTTGAAGCGCTTAACGAAGAAGGCTTTGTTGATTTCTTCTTTTTCAAAACTCCAGATGCGAGCACGAATTTGAGACTCTGGTGAGTACGCTGCTTTAGCTAGCCATTTTCCGTCGTGAGTGAATACATCAACGGTTTCGCCGAGCGCTGGTTCGCCCTCAACTTTACTGATGCCTCGAGAGAAGATCCAAGGGTGCTTGCGCTTAACCGATTTCTCACGACCTTTTACCAAATAGATAGCAGCTGTCATTTCTTTAGCTCTTGTTGAATTTTGAAAGGGGCGTATTGTCCGGGATGTTGCCCGCAAAAGCAATATCCATCGACAATCCAATCATTTGTAGAGGCTTTAATTATAAACTGATGAGTGGAGTAACGGATGGGTTTTCCAGACACAAAAAAGGGCCACCGAAGTGACCCTAGTTATTCGTTTTAGCGATTACGCTTTTAAGCCAGTCAGTAGCGACTCCATGGTGTCACTTTGAGCTCGAAGCTGCTCAACGTTTTGCGACGTTGTGCTGATCATCGTACATACATTGTTTGCTTGTATGCGAATCTCTTCAACGCTTGATGCGATATTGTCTGCCACGACACCTTGCTCCTCAGCTGCTGTCGCAATTTGAATGCTGCTGTCTGAGATAGTTTGGTTCTTGTCTGCTAGTGAGCCGATTTCGTGGTTCACTTCAGCCATCAGAGTTTGGCCTTCGTTCGCATTGTGAACCGTTACTTCCATCAGTTTAGTCAGTGATTGGCTGTTACGTTGTAGCGCTTCAATCATTGCTTGAATCTCTACTGTCGCTTGTTGAGTGCGGCCTGCAAGAGCACGAACTTCATCAGCAACAACCGCAAAGCCACGACCTTGTTCGCCTGCACGCGCCGCTTCAATTGCAGCGTTCAAGGCGAGTAGGTTAGTTTGCCCAGAGATACCGTTGATGGTTGTAACCACTTCATCAATCTGCGCTGCGTTTGCATCTAGCTCTTCAACCGCTTGAGATGCCGATTGGATCTCAGTAGAAAGGTTCGAAATAGAGTGAAGGGTATTTTCCACTTTCACCTGACCTGATTGCGCGACGCTGCGAGCATCATCAGTTTGTGTACTTGAGTCATGAGCCAGTGTTGCTACTTCACGAATCGTGGAAGCCATCTGCTCTGTTGCACTTGCTAGTGAGTTAAGGTGCTCTTGTTGGGTATTAGAGATCTCAGAGCTGTTGTGAATCGAAAGGTTAAGGTCAGAGCTGATTTGCTGCATCAGCGCTACGGATTCTTGAATCGACTGAACCATCTTTTGTTCGCGATCCGCTACTTTGTCGATAGTAATCGCGATTTCGCTGAACTCATCACGAACACGGAAGAAATTCATACGCGCGGTTAGATCACCATCTGCCAGCGTGTTGAGCGCTTTGTTCATCGTAAACATCGCACCACCGATGAAAGTCATGATGTAGTAAACACCCATCGCGATGATGAATAGAGTCACAAGAATAATACTGACTTGCGTTGTAGAAAGTGCGGTCCATAAAGACTGCTCATGGTTTGCTACAAGGCTAAATGCGCCATTCAGCACGGACACGGAATCTGGACCAGTACCAAAGGTAATGGTGTCTGAGCCAGCAATAAGGTTTGCAACTTGAGATTGCGAAAGGTTACCAGCCTCGATTAGCCCTTTCATCAGCATTAATTCTTCCTGATACAAACCAGAAATCATGGAGTCAGCAGCACTGTTTAAGACTAAAGTGAGAATGACCAATGCAAGAAGAGGAAGAAAGAAGAGTAAATAGAACTTTTCTTGAATTTTTAGATGGATGAGATACTTATCAATCCAACGGAAGGGAATTTCTTTCATAATTATTATAACCATATAAAAACCCACTATCCTTAGTGGGGTAAATAGACGCAAATAATATATCACTCAAATATAGGGAGCGGTATACGGATGGTACTAAAGTGTGAGAAGTTTCTGATAGTAGGGCATGTTCAAGGGGTAGGATTTCGATACCACACGTCACATCAAGGTTTGAAGTTAGGTTTAACAGGGTATGCAAAGAATTTGAACAATGGTGATGTTGAGGTAATCGCTTGTGGTACAGAGGCGCAAATCGCAGCGTTTTCGGCGTGGTTGGAGGATGGACCGCGGACGGCAACAGTAGATAGCGTTACCCAAGAGAGTGTATCTTACAAACCTTTCCGCGGATTTAAGATCTTATAGTTTTATAAGCAGTGATCTTTTTAGTCGTGTTTTTGCAAACTAGAGTACTACAAGCATTTCGCTGGTTTTGGCAATCCTGCCAATTTTGTCGCTTGTTTTGCAGGGCCTTTTTTAAATAATTTGAATAGGTACTTACTGTTACCTTTTTCTGGGCCGTGCGCTTTTTCCATTGCCTTCACAAGCATTCGAACTGCTGGTGATGTATTGAATTCTTCATAAAAATTACGCACGAAGTGAACTACTTCTAAGTGAGCTTCGGTAAGTTCGATTTCTTCATCTTTTGCTAGAAGCGCAATCATACCTTCTTCCCACTGGGTGTGATCAAGTAAGTAACCTTGAGAATCGGTTTCTATTTCTTTGCCGTTGTATACGAACATCGCTTTGTATCCGCTAAGTAAACACTGGTGTGTATAGGGTAGCGTAGAGCGAAGCTTAGACTCAACAAAAGAATCTATGAAAGCTTCTGAGCGAAGTAAATTTACACAATCGAGAGCTCACGTAAAGGTAAAGGCGTTGAGCCTAACTACTTTTTCATTATTCACAAAAATGTAAGTTTATTCACGTTGTTGGAAAATTATCGGGGTGAGTATTTTGGTATCTGCATTTTTATGCTGAATTTGGAATAATGTCTCTGTTTTATTAGTGGGAATAGAGCAGAGTTATCGTTATTTCACTGCCTTTTGTTTTATTCAGCTATTGCTGGCGATGTGTATCGCACTTTATCGTTACTGAACGTGAACTTTTTCATTGTTCGTTTACCTTTTTGATAGCACTACTCAACAATGAAGGAAATCGAATGACAAGCCGTGTCTATGTTTTAGCTCAATTTAAACCAAAAGAAGGAAAAGAAGCCGAGTTATTTGAAGTACTCAAAGCACTAGAGCCAGACTCCTATCGAGAAGAGGGATGCATCCAATATATGCTCACTCGGCAAATTGATCACCCCAGTGCGATGAAAAATGACTATCCGATTGTGTTTAATGAAATTTGGGAAGATGCAGAATCTTGGGCAGCGCATGGGCGAAGAAAGCAGATTCAACATTTCTTTGAAACTCAAGTGAAAGCCGAGACAGGATTAGTTGAAGACGCGATGGTTACGGCATACAGCGATGAAGGGTATGACTACGATGCGCCCATCTATGAACCAGAATAGACACTGCTAAAAAGTGAAAAGAAAAAGCCCGAAGTATAACTTCGGGCTTTTGAGTCTTGGATTCAATCTAACGAATTAGTCGTCGTTCATGATGCCTAGAATGCTTAGTAGGCTGATGAAGATATTGTAGATTGAAACGTATAGCGTAATCGTTGCAGAGATGTAGTTTGTTTCACCGCCACGGATGATGCCTTGCGTAGTCATCAAAATAGCCATGGTAGAGAAAACAATAAACAAGCTGCTCATTGCTAGGTGCAGGATAGTTGATTGGATGAAGATGCTCGCAATCATGCCCACTACTAGAACAACGAATAGAGACAACATCAGGCCACCCATCATAGATAGGTCGCGTTTGGTCGTTAGAGCGTAAGCAGAAGCTGCCATGAATGACAGTGCGGTACCGCCAAGTGCAGTAAGAACCACATCGCCCATACCAGCACCGATGTACATGTTTAGAATTGGACCGATGGTGTAACCCAAGAAACCAGTAAATAGGAATGTGAATACCAAACCCATGCTGTTGTTACGGTTCTTTTCAGTCAAGAATAGTAAGCCGTAGAAACCAACCAACATCAGGATAATGCCCGGACGTGGCAAGTTAAACGCCATTGAAACGCCAGCAACCAGTGCTGACCATAGTAAAGTCATTGAAAGTAGTGCATATGTATTACGCAATACTTTGTTGGTTTGTAGAGCACTCTCTTGAGTAGTAGTGCGTGAAAACATAGGACTGTTCATAATCTTCCTCTATAAGGGACCGTCTTATCTTTGATATATAGACATATATGGGCCCGAAAGTTCAAAAAATCAAGCCCGACACGTCTATCTCTAGAACAAAATAATAATAGAAATAGTGTGTTATGTATGTGGCAACTTGTAACACAATATTACTGCCTTGCATAGTTAGGAAGGGCTTGGCAATCAAAGGGATGAAGGTTACCTCACGAACTTTTTTGTAAAATCGAACAAATTTACAACGTATTGAATCAACTGGATTTTAGTAACATCGACCTGAGGCAAACAAAAAGCGCCGATTTTTTCGAATCGACGCTTCACTTTTTTAGCGTTTTTTGCGACTAATTAATGATGAAGAATTTGCGCGAGGAAGTTCTGGGTTCGATCCGATTGCGGATTCTCGAAGAAGTCGACAGGGTTATTCTCTTCGATAATTTCACCTGCATCCATGAAGATAACTCGATCCGCAACTTCTTTCGCGAAGCCCATTTCGTGTGTTACACAAAGCATGGTCATGCCTTCTTCAGCCAGTTCAACCATTACATCAAGAACCTCGCGTACCATTTCTGGATCGAGCGCTGATGTCGGTTCATCAAACAACATTACCTTTGGGCTCATGCAAAGAGAGCGTGCAATCGCTACACGTTGTTGTTGACCTCCTGAAAGCTGACCTGGATACTTATCTGCTTGATCTGGGATCTTAACACGCTCTAGGTACTGCATCGCGATGGCTTCCGCTTCTTCCTTTGGCATCTTCTTCACCCAAATTGGGGCAAGTGTACAGTTCTCGAGGACCGTTAGGTGAGGGAAAAGATTAAAGTGTTGGAAACACATGCCGACTTCGCGACGAACGGCTTCGATGTTCTTTAGGTCTTCGGTTAATTCGGTGCCTGACACATAGATGTTGCCTGCTTGATGTTCTTCCAAGCGGTTGATACAACGAATCATGGTCGATTTGCCAGAGCCAGAAGGACCACAGATAACAATCTTTTCGCCTTTCTTTACATCGAGGTTGATGTTCTTTAGTACGTGAAACTCACCATACCACTTATTCATGTCCTTCAGCTGGATCATATAGTCTTGTTGTTGCGTCATAATACGTCCTTGATCTTGATGAGTTATCGTTTGTGACCGGTATGAAGTCTATTTTCGAGCCATATCGAGTAGCGTGACATGCCAAAACAGAATACCCAAAACACTAACGCGACAAATACATAACTTTCTGTAGCGAAGCCTAACCATTCAGGGTCAGTGTTCGCTGCTTGTCCTATACCCAGTACATCAAACATACCGATAATAAGCACAAGGCTGGTGTCTTTGAACAAACCAATAAAGGTGTTCACGATAGAAGGGATAGTAATTTTAAGAGCTTGAGGCAAGATGATCAGCCCCATCTTTTTCCAATAGCTTAAACCCAACGCATCGGCGGCTTCGTACTGGCCCTTTGGAATGGCTTGTAAGCCACCACGAACCACTTCTGCCATATAAGCGGCACTAAACATCACAACACCAATTAGGGCGCGGATGAGCTTGTCTGTTTCTGAGCCTTGGGCAAGAAAGAGCGGGAGCATGACGGACGCCATGAAGAGTACTGTAATTAAAGGTACCCCACGCCATACCTCAATATAGATAGTACAAATACTGCGGATGATCGGCATATCGGAACGACGGCCTAACGCTAACGCCACACCAATAGGTAAGGAGACAACGATACCGACTAAGGCGATGATCAGAGTAACCAGCAAGCCACCCCATTTGTGTGTTTCAACCACTTCTAAGCCAAATACCCCGCCATACAACAATGCTGCGATAATGAACGGATAAATGTTCACAAAGAACAACCAAATCCAAATACGTTTTGGAGTCTTTTCGTAAGCAAGGAGTACTGTGAATATCGCCAAGGTAATGTAGAACAGACGTGGCCGCCACAGTTCAGCTTCTGGATAGAAACCGTACATAAACTGTTCCCAGCGTACACTGATAAATACCCAACATGCGCCTTCACGGGAACAGTCATCTCTCGTTGTGCCAACCCAATCGGCATTAATGAATGCCCAATCCGCAATGTTCCAAAGTGCAGAAAACACGATGTAGGCAAGGATGATGGTAACAACCGAGTTAACTGGACCATTGAATAGGTTTTTGCGCAGCCATCCCACAATACCGACGGTATTGGACGGAGGTGGGAGATCAGGCTGAAATTGATGTGTGCTCATATTATCTCTCCACCAGCGCTACTTTTCGGTTGTACAAGTTCATCAACGCCGACGTTATCAAGCTCAATGTTAGGTATACACCCATCGTCATTGCGATGATTTCGATCGCTTGTCCAGTCTGGTTCAGCGTTGTACCGGCAAAGACCGAAACAAGGTCTGGGTAGCCGATTGCCATTGCCAACGAAGAGTTCTTCGTCAAGTTCAAGTATTGGCTTGTTAGAGGAGGGATAATGATTCGCAATGCTTGCGGAATCACCACCAGTTTCAATGTTTTTGCTCTTGGTAAGCCCAGCGACATAGCGGCTTCGGTCTGACCATGATTCACTGCATTAATACCAGATCGAACAATCTCAGCAATAAACGATGCAGTGTAAACACTTAGCGCTAACAGAAGGGCTGCGAGCTCCGGAATAATGCTGATACCACCGCGGAAGTTGAAGCCTTTTAATTCTGGGTACTCCAAAGAGATCGGCATGCCTGTTACAAAGTAAACCACCAAAGGCAGACCAATCACTAGACCGAACACAATTCGTCCCATTGGTGTTTGTTGGCCTGTTAATCGCTGTTTGTTTTTAGCCCAACGATTGATTAAGAAACTTGCAATGACACCTATGATGAGTGCTGCAACCACAAGACCACCGCCAGCTTCAATTACCGGTGAGGGGAAGTAAAGACCGCGCACATTCAGGAAAACGGATTCGCCAAGACTTAAGCTTTGTCTTGGAGATGGAAGGGCTTGTAGAACCGCGAAATACCAAAAAAAGATCTGTAAAAGTAGAGGGATATTTCGGAACGTTTCAATGTAAACAGCCGCCAAACGACTGACCAGCCAGTTAGAAGAAAGGCGTGCAATCCCCATAACGAAACCTATGACGGTTGCGAGGATAATACCCAACACAGACACGAGTGCAGTATTAAGTAAGCCAATGACAAACGTACGCCCATAAGAGAACGTTTCGTCATATTCGATGAGTGTGAGTCCAATACCAAAGCCCGCTTCTTGATTAAGGAAACCAAAGCCGGTGGCGATACCACGAGCGTCGAGATTGGTTAGTGCATTGTTGATGATTGTGTAAAAGAAAAATACCAGTGCGGCGATGGCAATGATCTGGAAAATAGCAGAGCGAAAAGCTGGGTTATAAATCAGACTCTTGCTTCCGCTTGGTTTGGACATCGTACTTTGCGATGCATTATTCGTCGGTTTCATACAGCGATAACCTCAAACCCTTATATAGAATAGATTCAGCCAAGAAAAAGGGCGGCATGCACCGCCCTTATTTAACTCGTTTCTATCGGATAGGTGGTGCGTACATAAAGCCGCCTGCATTCCACAGCGCATTTACGCCGCGAGAAATCTTAAGAGGCGAACCAGTACCTACCGTACGCTCAAAGCTCTCACCATAGTTACCGACTTGCTTGATAACTTGGTAACCCCAATCGTCACGGATACCTAGACCTTTACCTTTAGGGCCGTCAACACCAAGAATGCGTTTGATGTTTGGATCTTTAGATTTCAACATTTCATCGGCGTTCTTAGAACTGATGCCATATTCTTCCGCATTCACCATTGCAAATAGCGTCCATTTAGCGATGTTGAACCATTGATCATCACCTTGACGAACAACAGGACCTAGTGGTTCTTTTGAAATGATTTCTGGAAGTACGGTTGCTGAAGAAGGGTCTTTAAGGTTTAAGCGAAGGGCATAAAGGCCAGATTGGTCAGTAGTAAGAACATCACATCGACCAGCATCAAAACCTTTAGAGGTTTGCGCGGCGGTATCAAATACCACTGGCTTGTAAGCCATACCTTGGTTACGGAAGTAATCAGCTAGGTTAAGCTCTGTGGTTGTACCTGATTGCACACATACAGAAGCGCCATCAAGTTCTTTTGCACTAGAGATACCTAGATCTTTCTTCACCATAAAGCCTTGACCATCGTAGTAGTTAACGCCTACGAAGTTCAAACCAAGAGCAGTGTCGCGATGAAGTGTCCAGGTGGTGTTACGTGAAAGCACATCGATTTCACCCGATTGTAAAGCTGTGAAACGTTCTTTCGCGGTTAGGGGTACATATTTAACTTTCGTTTTATCCCCAAGAACGGCTGCGGCCAGTGCTTGGCAATATTCTACGTCGATACCTTCCCATTCACCTTTAGAGTTAGGGTTTGAGAAACCAGGTAGACCGGTACTTACGCCACAAGTGATAAAACCTTGTTTTGTGACTTTGTCCAGAGTCGTGTCTGCTGCTTGCGCTGATGTCGTCATCATGGCAGTAGAAGCCGCTACGACGGAAGCAAGAACTGTGAGTTTATTTGCCATTTGTATCCTTCCTGTATGATCCATGTTTAATCAGGAGCGACCTGATACAACGTGTCCAATTTATTTGTGTTATCGTCCTATCTGGTTGATTTTCAATGAAACGGTAATCGACAAATCAACCAGTTATAAGCGTAGGTAAGGATCTGCTAATTCTCAAATATATAATTTAAAAAGAGTTTTGGAGAGAACTTACAAAGAACCTTGCGATTTAGAATGGCGAAATGTTAAATGTTTGTAAATAGTGCAACTGGTTGTCAAATTAGTGCATCAGAACAATCACTAAAAGAGTGTCAAAAACAAAAGGATAATAATTTGTTATTAAAAGTATCATTAGTAGAGGCGGGCTGAGTAAGCCGAAAATTTGAACAAAAATTATTTGTGACATCGAAACTAGGTGAACAGGTTGCCCTGTTTTTGGTAGCATGAATTTCGACAGTTATTTGAAGTAATCATGGATTGAAATGCGATATTTTCCTCTGTTCTTAGATTTAGTAGATAAACCCGTGCTGGTTGTAGGCGGTGGTGAAGTAGCAAGCCGTAAAGTAGAAGCCCTACTTAAAGCTGGCGCGGACGTTACGATTGTCTCCCCAAGCCTTGTCTACTTTCTTGATAAGCTTGCGCAAGAGCAACAAGTGCGATGGATTCAACGTTTTTATTCTAGTGACATTGTCACGAAATCGTTCATTCAAGTTTGGGCAACCACGGATAATCCAGAGTTAAACCATCAGGTTTACAAAGACGCTAAAGAGCTTGGCATATTAGTTAACGTTGTTGATGACAAGCCGTACTGTGATTTTATTACGCCTTCAATGATTAATCGTGGCCGCATTCAAATTGCCATTTCAAGTGGTGGCGCGTCTCCTGTTTTGATTCGAAATATTCGTGAAAAGCTTGAAGCTATTCTTCCGCAAAATATGGGATTGATGGCGGAGTTCGCTAACTCCAAACGCAATTCGATTAAAGAGGCACTACCGAGCGTCGACTTACGCAGGAAATTTTGGGAAAGTTATTTCTCTCATCCAGAAGTAGAGAACGCTCGCGATAATCGCGAATTGGAAATCATTTATCAACAAACCATGGCAAAACCTTTGGACGAGGAGGGAAGCTGTACCTGGATTCAAGTTGGGCAAGATGTCGAAATGCTGCCTATCAAAGCAGTCCGTTACATGCAGCAAGCCGAACTTGCCTTGTATTCGACGATGTGCGAAGTGGACGTCATGGAGTTGGTAAGAAGGGATGCTGAACGTGAACCTTTTAGAAGTGCCACCGAACTTTCTGATATGTTGACTAAAGCGAGAAAAGAAAACTTACGTGTGTGCGTGTTTGTACCTTCAGGGACGAGTGAATTCTCTTTATTGCAAGGGCAAGACCTAGTTATCTGATTATTTTGCATATAGTTTACGGACATAAAAAACGCCGACGAATAACTCGTCGGCGTTTTCAATTCTCGGTTTCCTCAATCGACAGGTGTTAATTGAGGAACCGAATTAATCACGGAAGTTGTTGTACTGAAATGGGATACCCATATCTGCTTCACGGATCGCTGCAATCGTCGCTTGGAGATCATCGCGCTTCTTACCTGTTACGCGAACTTTGTCGCCTTGGATAGAAGCTTGAACTTTAAGCTTTGCGTCTTTGATTAGCTTAACCACTTTCTTTGCGGTTGGTGTATCAATGCCTTGGCGGAAAGCAACGTTTTGGTGCCAGTTTTTACCTGTTGCTTCTGGATTTTTTGCGTCCATAGCATTTGCATCAATGTTGCGTTTAGCCAAGTGGCTACGCAGAATGTCACGCATTTGCTTAAGCTGAAACTCGCCTTCTGCTGACACTTTTACATTTTCTTCTACTAGCTCAAAGCTCGCATTCACATTGCGGAAATCGAAACGAGTAGACAGTTCACGGTTAGCGTTATCAACCGCGTTACGTAGTTCGACGGTATCGATTTCTGAAACAATATCAAACGATGGCATGAAGATTCCTTGATTATCTTGTTATAGGGAAATTACTTACTGGATTTAACTGCGGCTGCCAGCATATCTAGCATGGTTACAGTATCATCCCAACCTAGACATGGGTCAGTGATCGATTGACCGTAAGTTAGGTTGTTAATATCAGTCATTGGTTGATTGCCTTCAATAATGAAGCTCTCTGCCATAATACCAGCAATACGTGTGCTGCCTGACTTAATTTGGTCGCAAATGTCTTGAGCAACATCGATTTGTTTACGGTGTTGTTTTTGGCAGTTTGCGTGACTGAAATCGACGATCAAACGCTGCGGCAAATCGAACTCTGCTAGCGCGTCACAAGCTTGCTTAACAGAAGCTTCGTCAAAGTTAGGGCCTTTCTCACCACCACGAAGAATAATGTGACCGTAAGGGTTGCCGCTAGTGCGGTACACCGTCATACGCCCATTCTTGTCTGGGGAGTAGAAGTAATGTGATGCTTTAGACGCACGAATCGCATCGATGGCAATTTTCACGTTGCCGTTAGTACCGTTCTTGAAGCCAACTGGGCAAGATAGGGCAGACGCCATTTCACGGTGAATTTGCGATTCAGTCGTACGAGCACCAATTGCGCCCCATGTGATCAAATCAGCAATGTACTGGCCTGTAATCATATCAAGAAACTCAGTAGCAGTCGCAAGACCAAGCTTGTTGATATCCAGTAGCAGTTTACGCGCTTTGTGAAGACCGGCTTCAAGCGCATAAGAACCATCTAGGTTAGGGTCAGTAATCAAACCTTTCCAACCAACTACTGTACGCGGCTTTTCAAAGTATGTACGCATAACGATGAACAGTTCGTCTTTGTACTGATCTTGAATTTCGCTAAGACGCGTCGCGTAGTCAATTGCCGCTTCAGTGTCATGCACTGAACATGGGCCAACGATAGCAAGGATACGGTCATCCTCACCAGTTAAAATCTTTTCAATTTGTCGACGAGATTGAGCGATACGGTCAGCTACATCATCAGTGATTGGATGTACACTACCTAGCTCTGCGGGTGTCGGCATTGGACCCAAAGGTTGGGTTCTCAATTCATCTGTTTTTATAGGCATGTTATAGCTTTATTCTCTATTGCGAAGCGGTAAAGATAACGGAATTATAGTTAGGAATAAACCGTTTCACGGGATTCTTATCTAGTAAATACCGAATTGTATGTACTGCTGTTGGTATTCATTGGTGTTGCTTATATATAAATGACAAAACATGCTCTGGATATCAATACATAGTTGTTTGAATTTATAACCGTTTTTTCTATTTGCTAACAGAATAATTGTGCCAAATCGTAAGCAAAGCGTTGTAGGTTGGGAGTTTCATATATTGTGACCATGTCACGCGAAAATGCGCAAACGATTTGTTTTTTAACCAAGATCGATTTCTCGTTAACATTTCTTTGACATCTTTGAAGTTTGTTGATTGACTGGTCAGACTAGTTTAAAGGGAGTTTAAAAATGTTTTCAGCGGTTCGTCGTGCAAACCTTTACCTCAATCTGTTTGGCTTTTCAAAAGTGCCTTTAATTTGGCTATGTCGACCGAAGATCCTTGCGATTGATGATCAGCATGTCGAAGTAAGAATCCCGCTCAAGAGAAGAACCAAGAATCATCTTAATAGTATGTATTTTGGCGCATTGGCTGTTGGGGCAGATGTTGCTGGTGGCTTTCTTGCTATGAGTAAAGCACAAGAGCAAGGAGAGAAGATTTCACTCGCGTTTAAAGGAGTAAGTGCTGAATTCTTAAAACGTCCTGAGGGTGACGTACACTTTGTCTGTCATGATGGCCCTGTGATTGATGAAATGCTCAAAATCACGCTAGAAACCGGTGAACGCGTTAATCGAGATGTGAAGATCACCGCATTGTGTCCAAAGATTAATGGTGATGAACCAATGGCCGAGTTCTCTTTAACGCTCTCCATCAAAAAAGCAGCCCAAAAGCAGGCTGCTTAACTTAAGAATGGTGACTGACGTTAGTTTAATTCAATTCTATTTTCTCAATAGACACGATTTTCGAACGGTTTAACACGACTTTCCAACGATAGAAGACAGGCTCGTCAGTGTGGTTGTCTTCTTTCACAATCACGTTGACCAAGTGTCGCTTCTCTACAGACTCTTTACTCACTTGCCCTTCGTTCAGGCGATATACGCGGTTAGAGCTTTTGTCCATCAAACGGATAATTGGGCGTAAACTGATGTTTAGCGTTTCACGAGTTTGTTCATAGCCACTCAAAAATAACGACGTCGCCATCTCAGTTTTTGCATGGTAATGAAGAATTTGTTCTTCACGCTGCACGACGCGTTTCTTACGAATTTTCTGAATGCGATCAGGCAAGCTCGAAAGGGAACGATAGTCCAACCATTCCAATTTTCGACCCACCACTTTCTTTGTTGTCGGGTCCATGTACTTCTTACGCCACTTCGGTTTGCCTTTGCGGATCCAACGCCACATCGCGTCGCGTAGGTCATCTTTAAAGATTTCACGTAGAGCATAGATAAACGACATCGCAATGATAAAAGATGCAGAAATCTCTCCTAAGTAATCTCGGGCAAGAATAACGGTACTTGTGACCACGACCATCACCAAGCCCGTGGCTATGCCTTTAATCGCACGCTTGATGTTGTTTCCCATCGACATCGTTTTTTCGCTTAAAACGATAGGGTGCTCAATCAAACGTCTCAGCAAACGCATTTTATTCGACAAACGAGTTACATCTTCAACGACACTCGGCGAGTTATAGTTGTTGAGTTTACGGTGGGCTTGCTCTTTCTCACATAAAGTAATCAGACGATCTTTAATTGTGCTGTAATCGCCTTCGCGAGGAAGGTGCGCGACAAGAGACAAAAATTTTTGCTCAGTGTACCAAGACAAGTAGTTATCAATGTTCACGTAATAACGCTTGAGATTTTCTTCATAAGGAATGGAACGTCTCAAACGCTTAAGAATGTCGATAGTCAATTCGATGACTTCATCCACTTCTTCTGCGGTAACACTGTCGTTGTCATGCTTATTCAATGCTGCAACGGCCTTATCCAGAGCTGTGACGTATTGATACGCAAACAAACTCAAACTTACGCGATACTGTCGATTAGATAGGCGCCCTCGTTTGGCCAAGCGGCTATGCACGAGAGGGAGTAGCACTTCTGTACTGTAGTAAGAACGTTTTTGCGTGATGGAAGTGTAATAGAACTCAGACTCGCTGATGATGTCGGAGTTTAAACCTAATTCACCAGGCACAAAAATATAGATATCAAGATCAAGCGTTTTGCTCTTTGCCAATGCGTGGCTAATTTTTAAGGTTATCGAATCCTGTTTGTCGACGGTGACCAAGGAAGGCTCCTGATTTTGCTAAAGCATCCTATACCCATAAGCGTCCATTAAGCACAATAACTTAAGGTCGACTAGGATAAGTAGTTGAACGACGACAGCATAGCAGAGAGGATGGTATTTCTCTCTGATTTTCTTGTCAGTTTGGGTATAATTCCCAGTAAATTTAAAAAGAGACAAATTCAATGATTAAAATTGGTCAAATTAACAGCTTAGAAGTCACTAAAACGGCTGATTTTGGCGTATTTTTGGATGGTGATGATTACGGTTCAGTCATGCTGCCTAATAAATATGTACCAGAAGGTACGAATGTAGGCGATCATATTGACGTATTTCTTTACTTTGATTCAGAAAGTCAGCTAGCTGCGACCATTGATAAACCCATTGCTCAGGTTGGCGAGTGGGGCCTAATGCAAGTCGAAGGTGTCAGTAGCACTGGTGCTTTCGTAAATTGGGGCATCAAAGAAAAAGATCTTCTTATCCCGTTTAGTGAGCAACGTGCGCGCTTTACCGCTGGTCAAAACATTCTGGTTTACGTGTACACAGATAAAGCATCTGGTCGTATTGTCGGTACAACTAAGTTCAATAAGTGGCTGGATAAAACGCCAGCAAACTATGAAGTGAACGAAGAAGTTAACCTAATCATCGCAGAACGTAGCCAACTTGGTTATAAAGCGATTGTGAACGGCGAGCATTGGGGAATGATCTTCCCATCGGATGTGTTCGGTAAGCTGTTTATTGGTAAAAAGTTGAAAGGCTACATTAAGCAAATTCGCGAAGACGGCAAAATCGACCTTGCGCTACAAAAAGTAGGCGTGGCGAAAATGGATGATCTTTCGAGTAAAATCCTAGAGCTTTTAGAGAAGAAGGGTGGTTTCCTACCTCTAAACGATAAATCTACGCCAGAAGCGATTTTTGCAGCTTTCCGTACAAGTAAAGGCACGTTCAAAAAAACCATCGGCGGTTTGTACAAGCAAGGTAAGCTCGTGATTGAAAAAGACGGTATTCGTCTCGCTGAATAGAGCTTTAAGTTGCTGGTGGCGGAGGTTCATCAAGTTCAAACTCGATTTGGACGAAAATAGCAGTCAAAAAAATGGCCCAAACTCGTCCTTATTTTGGGCCTAGGGGAAACGGCTCCTTTCATAGAGCCTGCGCTAAACTTTTGACCAACACATCTTGTTGGTGAACATAGAGAGAAATGCCGTTTCAAAGCGATGCTTTGATATCTTCAGTTTAGTACAGGGGACTCGAATCGCTAGTGAACCCAGTTCCAATCATGCCTTAGAACCAAAAAGCCATCGTAAATACGATGGCTTTTCATTTGTTTATAGCATTTCACTTTGCTACTAAAATAAGTTCTTATCTCGCACTAATTCTCGTGGAAGGCCGTTTTTAATGCGGTTACTTACCCATTTACCAAGGCCAATGATCGCGCCTTCGTACTTCACTAATACTTCGCCTTTGCCGGTTTTCATCTCAGCTGGAATGTTTTGAGGGCGAACGTCTCGGCCCATATACCATTCACGAGCTTCGTCGATCGTAAGCTCAATCGCATTTTTCTCTAAACCTGTCGCCAGCGCCGTTGCTACTTGATGTTGCCAACGGTAGCCATTCTTATGCGCTTCGGCAATCTTGATACCCATGCGAGAGAAACGCAGTTCGCCAATCATCGGCTCTAGTGCGTCTGGGAAAAGCCACACATCTTTATCACGAATCCAAACCGTACTGTCTTCAGGTAACTTGATTTCCATTGCGCTTTGAAGCTGGTTAGCGATATCAGTGGATTCTTTGTTAGACGCTTTAACAAATGGGAATTTACCCATGCGTTTTTTGACTTTTGGTGCTTCTACGGCAGCAAGCTTACGTATACGTGCAACAAAGAAACCCTCACAGTCATACACTTGAGGGAAGATGTGTAAGAAGCCTTCTTCAGTCAACGCCGCCTCGGCATTATTAAACAGATCTTTTAAGCTCTCGAATTCAACCGCGTCACCAAATGTTTCTTTAAGATGATGGCAAACTTGTTGGTTTTCTTCCGTGCTCAACGTGCAGGTTGAATAAACCATCACGCCGCCGGGTTTAAGAGCGTGGAACGCACTTTCGATCAAATCTTTTTGAGTGTCTGCAATTTCAATGACTGATGTTTGCGTCCAGTTCTTCATTGCGTCTTCATCTTTACGCACTGTACCTTCACCGGAACATGGTGCGTCTAACAGAACGGCATCAAATTGTTCTGGTAGCCAGCCACCAAACACACGACCGTCGAAGTTACTTAATGCTGCGTTACGCACACCACAACGTTCGATGTTTGCGTGTAGCACTTTTACACGACTTGCCGCGTATTCATTCGCGACCAAAACGCCTTCATTGTTCATTAAGGCAGCTATTTGAGTTGTTTTAGAGCCCGGAGCCGCAGCGGTATCGAGCACTGCGTCATACGATTCGTCATTCATGAATAAGGCGGATACCGGCATCATTGAGCTGGCTTCTTGAATATAAAACAACCCAGACATGTGTTCTGCGGTATTGCCTAATGGTACGAGCGATTCATCTGCTTCGATCCAAAAACCAGTCTCACACCAGGGTACAGGAGATAACTTCCAACCTTTTGCCTTTGCTCGCTCTAAAAACGCCTCTACGCTGACTTTCAACGTATTAACGCGAATACTCTTGCGCAACGGCTTTTGGCACGACGCTACGAAGTCATCCATGTTGAGGTGAGCAGGAAGAATAGTTTTGATTTTTTCCAGAAATGCTTCTGGGATGTAAACATTAGGATGCAAAGTGGAATCTCGATTGCAGAATTTGCTGCAAATGATATACGAAACTGGGTTAGAAACGAATAGCCACAAAGGCTACGGTAATAAAAAGAGCAGCGATTGCTGCTCTTTAGTCTATCTTGGTTATCTATGAATCATGGTTTGGGGATCGCTGTGCGCCATTCCAACCAACTCTCTTCAGCTTGAGGGTACAAGTAGAAAGAGTGACCTTTTTTTGCTGCTGGTGGAATTTGAGATTGCTCTGGTGTTGAGAAAGCGATACCACCACGTACAAGGCTATCAATTGTACCTGCTTTAATGTTTGCTCCACCTAAACCAATCGAAACATCAACGCCAGACACGTTCCAGAATACACTGTTCTGACGAACTAGGTAGGCATATTCTGGCTGAATTTCAATCTGGGTAATCACACGATCAGCGAATTCTCCTAAATGCACATCCGTTACCTGACCAACTTCCATTTGACGGTATAGGATAGGGGTGCCAATCTGTACTGAGCCACGCTGTTCACTTTGTAAGGTAAAACGTATCCCTTGTGAGCGCGCATTACCTTTCTCTAGATCAAATTTGAATGCTGCTGCACCTTGGCCCGGTTCCACGCTAATGGATTTAGACACTAATGCGCCTAGGTTTTTAACACCGCCTAAGCCAATTTCTGGTTCAGTTAGCCAAAAGTGTGACCCGGTAACGGCAATATCTTTCACATATTCAGGCAAAATACGGGCAGTCACTTCAACCATTTCTCGGCGGAAGTTAGGGACCACTAAAGTGACTTCACCGACTTTGACACCTTGGTATTTTATTGGCATCCCTTTGCTTACTTCCTGAGAACCGTCTGTTTCCAAAGCGATGACACGTCCAAACTTACGCGCTTGCTTTTGATCTTGATAGAGCTTCCAGCGTTGGCCAATTTTGTTCTCAATACCTGGAATTGAATCGAACGCGATACCGCCTTTAATTAAGGATTTAAGCGGGTGTGCCTTAACGGTGATTCCAGCAAGTGAAGCGTCGACCTCAACGCCTGAGCGATTCCAAAATACGGTTTGAGCCGTAATCAGATGTGCGTAGCGGTTTTCAATCGTGGCTTTTACGATGACGCCACCATCGACTAAATTGAAATCAGACACGCTGCCCACGGGCAGATTTCGGTAGAGCAGAGGACTGCCTTTCGAAATCGGAGGCAACTCAGAAGCAAATAAGTTAAGCGTTTTCGAACCACTCTGGTTGTATTGCGCTAATTCAGCTAAAGATTCACTTTGGAATAGTTGGTACTCTTTTTGAATCTTTTCCGCGCCTTGGCTAACAAAGCTGATTGAACCTGCTAACAGTTGTTTGGCCGGTGGGACCGTCACACTGAGGCCCGATTCGGTGAGCTCGGCCGATGCACTGCCTGTTACATAGAAGCGGTTGTTGGATTTGATGAGGTGTTTGTATTCTTGATCAATCAACACATCCATGAAAACTTCATGATTCGCTTGCTGAGCTTTCTCTTCATCGAGTAGCCCTACTTTAATGATTGAACCCACAACAATGCCTTTGTAGAGGACGTTTGCACCGCTATCTAAGCCGAATGAGTTATCCGAAACAAGGCGAATCGCGATCGATTTCTCCTGCTGCTGATTAAAGACGTTTTTACGAATAGCAGTAAACTGACGTGCACGTTCACCTTCACCTGGAACGATGGTTAAGAAATTGCCACGAACAAGGTTAGCGATATTTTCGACACCAGAAAGTGATACTTTTGCTTCTTCAAGAACAAAACGTGTACCAGAGGTAAGCATGTCACTGAATGCGGGTTGGATTGCAGCAGAAGCAAGAATGACCTCACGACCTTCAGATAGGTTTAAATCCGTGACTTGGCCGACTTCAATCCCACGATACATGATCGGAGCACCTTCAGCGCTGATTTTGTTGTCATCTGGAAGGGCAATTTTGATTGCGATACCACGGCCTGCGGTTTTAAGGTCTTTATATAAACGAAATTCTTTATAATCTTCGACTGGCTCACCATCGTCTGGTGAGTCGACCGCGATCGCACCACCAAGTAGGGCGCTCATGCTTTCTAGGCGGACATCAACGCCTTCAAAACCGATGCTTGCACCAATACCACTCACATTCCAAAAACGACTGCGGTTGTTGATGATGTGTCGGTATTGATCCTGAATGTTGGCTTGGATCGTAATGGATTTCGCATCTTCGTTTAATTGGTAGCTGTAAACTTCACCAATAGGGATTTTTTTATAAACAATCTGAGAACCAATGGAAACGCCGCCTAAGTCACGACTTTTTAGTTTGATATTGAGCCCTTGAGTGACACGAAGATCAGTCGGTGCGGAATCAAGTGCGTGGAACGACGTTTCAAACTCTTTACTGTCACCCGGTTGGATAGAAATATAGTTACCGGAGACAAGAGCATCTAACCCAGATACACCAGTTAAACTTGCGGTCGGTTTAACGAGCCAAAAGCGTGTTTTCTCATTAAGCAATTTGGTTGCTTCTGGGTAAATGTCTGCATCGACATAAATGCTGCCTAAATCCTCAGACAAGTTGATGTCGCGTACCATACCCACTTCCAAGCCTTGATAGCGAATCGTCGTACGGCCAGCAATTAAACCGGCTGCATCAGAGAAGTGGATTTGTACCCGCTGTCCAGCGTCATGAATGGACTTAACGACGAGCCAACCGGCTAAAATCATCGTCAAGATCGGCAGGAGCCAAAGGGGAGAAATGCCTTTACTCCTCTTTATCTCTGGCTCGTATGACGTTTGAGAACTGTTCTGATCACTCATTAATTGACTCTTTTTCTGATTGTTTTGGGGCTTGGTCCCAGATAAGCCTTGGATCAATGCTCTCCGCGGCGAGCATTGTAAGAACGACAACTACACCAAACGCTACCGCACCGTAGCCTGGTGTGAAATCGAGAATTTGTCCACGATCGACCAATGTCATCATGATAGAGATAACAAACAAATCCATCACGGACCATTTACCGATCCACTTTACTGCAAAGTAAACCATCATTCGCTGTCTTCGAAACACCGAACGTTTAAATTTTATACATAGCAAGATGTAGGTGAGACCAAGGATTTTTGCCACAGGTACGACAATACTGGCAACAAAAATGATCACTGCGATACCGTACATCCCATTTTTGACTAAACCAGCAACGCCCGAAAATATCGTATCTTCTAAACGTTTGCCGTTCGTAAGCAAGATAGAGATAGGGATTAGGTTCGCCGGAAAAATAGCAATGGTTGCTGCGATTAGGTAAGCCCAAGTTTTTTGGATTGAATTTGGCTTACGATGGTAAAGCGCATGATTACAACGGCGGCATTTATCACTTTCTGGTTGAGAAAGGTGACACTCGTGACAATGTACGTCCTTGTGTTTAAAGTCATAGCTCGTCTCAGACTGCCATGACTCCCAGTAGCGACGGACGCTAATACGAGAAATCAACAAAACAGTGAAGATTTGCAGTAGTACGAGGCCGATTAATCCTGGTCCGACGAAAATGTCAGAGTAGTCCTGAAGCTTGAAACAGGAGATTGCGATACTGACCAAAAATACATCCAGCATGACCCAATGTTTAAGGTGTTGGATTAGCCACAGTGAAACCCTAAGTCCTTTAAACCAACGCTTGTGTAATGACCAATGTGCGGTTACGACAGAGCTGCATACGATCAGTGGGGCGAGGGAGCTGCAAAACAGAATTAAGATAGAAAGAAGGACAAAGCCTTCTTGAAACAGCGTAATCATCCCAGATGGCAGTGTTGCCGGTATCATTACACCGAACAGACGAATGCTGATGAAATTAAAAAAATGTGAAGGGATGAACAGGAGAATGCAGGTAACCGCGATAGCAAGATTACCAGACAAGCTTGGACTGCCACCTCGATACAACTCAGTACCGCAGCGTGGGCAGTGCGCATTTCTTCGATTAGGTAAATCGACAATATCGACAGGTAACTCGCAACCTTGGCATAAGCGAACATTATTGGGTTGCGACGCATGTTTAGACAGAGAGGTCACAACGACCTCTCCACTAAGAATGGTTTAAGCGTGGGACTGAATGCCCCCGTATAGGGTTTGATATAAGCCTTCTTGCTCAACAAGCTCACCATGGGTTCCTGTTTGCGTCACTCTTCCGTCCTCAAGCACATAAATCAAATCAGCTTGCTTAACGGCAGATAAGCGGTGCGCGACGATTAGTGTCGTTCTACCACGTAAGAATTCAGTTAACGCCTTATGAAGAGCCGCTTCAGTTGCGGTATCCAATGCAGACGTTGCTTCATCTAGGATAACAAATTGTGGATTACTCAACACCATTCGTGCAATAGCTAAACGTTGACGTTGGCCCCCAGATAGGCGAATACCATTGCGTCCGATTTGCGTATCCAAACCGTGGTTTAGTTGAGAAATTACATCTTGCAACTGCGCAACTTCTAGAGCGCGCCACAATGATATTTCGTCAAAATCCCCACCGAGGGTCAGATTATGCCTCAACGAGTCATTAAATAGTATAGGTTGTTGTAAAACCACGGCAATTCTGTCGCGTATCACTTCAAAGCTAATGTCGTCTGTCAGTTCATCATTAAAACGGATTGAACCTGCGTTTTGTCTGTATACGCCAATCAACAGCTGAATCAGCGTCGATTTACCACCACCACTTGCACCGACCAAGGCTACTTTCTTACCAGCTGGGATGTGTAACGAGAGATCGTCCAACACTTTGTTTTCATTATTGTATGAAAAATCAACATGTTCGATTTTTACATCAACTTCTTTATTTTCTTTGAAAGGATTTACCTTAGAGACAGGTCTATGTTCTTCTTCCAATTCTAATAGGTCGTTAATGCGTTTTAGTGCGGCTTTTGCGCTATACCAAGAGAATTGGATGCCCAGTAGTTCTTGGACTGGAGAGAGCATAAACCAAAGGTAACCGAATACTGCGAAGATTTGACCAATGGTGAGGTCACTGAACATCACCATTAACATCGCAACAGCACGGAACAGCTCAAAGCCAATTAAAAATAAGAGGAAAGAAACTCGACCCGCGGCTTCGGATTGCCATGCATACTTGTCCGCATCAATACGAACTTGGTCAGCGTTGTTCTTCAATTGCTGTAGAAATTCTCGTTCTTTGTTTGCTGCGCGTAATTGATAGATACCATCTAGCGTTTCGACTAATCGATTCTGGAAGATTTCGAATGAATGGTTTTCCTTACGTTTTAGGTGTTTAACCATGCTCCCCAGTTTGCGAGAGAAGTAGATAACGATAGGGTTAACCAAAAGAATAAAGAGGCCGAGACGCCAGTCGAGCCATAGAAGGACAATGGCGGTACCAATCACCGTTAGAAAACTGATAACAAATTTAGCTAACGTAGAACCAATGAATTTATCAATAGTCTCAATGTCGGTGATAAGGTGAGCATTGATGCCACCGCTGCCTTTTGTCTCGTATTGTCGAATACTGATGCGACCGAGTTTGTCGATCATTTTACTTCGCATTTCAAACGTGATGGTTTTGGAGACTAAAGTAAATTGTCGGCTCTGAAGAATATTGAACGCTTGGCTGCCTGCCCGCATGAGCACAACCAAAAAGAGAGTAAAGAAAATATATCCCGTAGGTGTATGCCACGTTTCAGGTAAGACTGCATTCATTGCCGCAAGGCCTGATGCCGGTTTGTCCAATAAGACTTCATCCACCATTAAAGGCATAAGAAGAGGGATTGGAACACTAATCAAGGTTGCAAGAACAGCAATCAAGTTCGCCACAATCAACTTGGACTTGTGCTTTTTGACTTGTGTTATCAACCAAGAACGGCTAATAGTGTCGTTTTTCGGATTCATTGTAATTGAGAATAAGTCCTATTAAAAAGTAGGGCTGCATTGTAGCGCCATACTGTAAGAATGGAAGCCTAAATAAAAAGTAGGAAGTTAATATGAACATAGAACAATACCAAAGACTTACCAAACAAGCCGTAGCGCTGATCGAGTCAGAAAAAGACTACGTCGCGAACCTTGCCAACATCAGCTCACTACTATTTATGGAGCTTGACGAGCTCAACTGGGCGGGTTTTTACCTTAAAAAAGGAAATGAACTGGTACTTGGGCCATTTCAAGGCAAACCTGCTTGCGTTCGTATCCCAATGGGGCGTGGTGTTTGTGGTACAGCTGCTCAAACTAATACCGTACAAAGAGTATACGACGTTCATGAGTTTGAAGGTCACATTGCCTGTGATGCTGCGAGTAATTCGGAAATTGTTATTCCTTTTACTATCAATGGAGAAGTGGCTGGCGTATTGGATATTGATAGCCCAAATATCGGCCGATTCGATGAAACAGACGAAGAAGGACTCACTCATTTTATGTCAGAAGTAGAAAAGCTGCTTAATTCGCACGCTAACGACGCATAAATTCGTCCTCTAGTGTGGTTTTTCCTTGGCATGTCACTATAATACGAGAATATTTTTTCTTAATGCTTCGCGGAAATCCGCTCAAACCAGGAACCCTCATGACTGAAAAGTTAAAAAACAGCAAAGAAGTTATCGCATACATTGCTGAATGTTTCCCTAAGTGCTTTACTTTAGAAGGTGAAGCAAAGCCTCTGAAAATTGGTATTTTTCAAGATCTTGCGGAACGTCTAAATGAAGACGAAAAAGTAAGCAAAACTCAGCTTCGTGCAGCGTTAAGACAGTACACTTCATCATGGCGTTACCTACACGGTGTAAAACCAGGTGCAGTACGTGTTGATCTAGATGGCAACCCATGTGGTGAGCTAGAGGAAGAACACGTAGAACACGCAAAAGCAACACTAGCTGAAAGCAAAGCGAAAGTTCAGGCTCGTCGTAAAGAACAAGCACAAAAAGCTCGTGAAGAGGGTAAGGCGAAAGCGAAACCTGCGGCTAAAAAGCCACAACAGCCTCGTCGTACTAACAAACCAAAAGTACAAAAAGAAAGTAAGCCTGTTGAAACACGCGCGCTAAACGCTGATGAAATCACAATCGGCAACGCAGTAAACGTGAACATGGGTAAAGGAAACATGGCAGCGACCATTGTTGAAGTCAATAAGGAAGATGTACGTGTTCAACTTGCTAACGGCCTGCAAATGGTTGTGAAAGCGGAGCACTTGCGCGCATAAGGGAGATACTCCTACGCATGAATTGCCGTTCAAAAGTGACACTGATTGCTGCTAGCTTCTGGCTAGCAGCATCAGCTCAGGCTCTCGAAGCCAAACTAAACAAAGATGACTTGCCGGTTCTTGCTCCTGAAGTTCAGCATGAAACAGCCAGCAAACGAGTAACTTCTCGATTTACCCGCTCTCATTATAAGCACTTCAATCTGAATGATGATTTCTCTAAAGCGATCTTTGAACGCTACGTAGAAATGCTTGATTACAATAGAAATATTTTTACTCAAGCGGACATTGATTCTTTTAAAGATTGGTCGATCAGTCTTGATGATCAGCTAAAAGCTGGTAACAACAAGATTGCATTTGATGTTTATAACCTTTCGATGCAAAAACGTTTCGAACGTTTTGCCTATGCGTTAACTCTGCTTGATAAAGAAATCAAATTCGATACTGAAGACTTTATTGAACTGGATCGTTCTGAAGCGACTTGGCCTAAAGACGAAGCAGAGTTAAATGAGCTTTGGCGTAAACGCGTTAAGTACGACGCTCTAAACCTAAAACTGACTGGTAAAGACTGGCCAGAAATTAAAGAGGTTTTAGAGAAGCGTTACAATAACGCAATGAAGCGAATCACTCAGACTCGTAACGAAGATGCCTTCCAGCTGTACATGAATGCATTCGCTCGAGAAGTAGACCCGCATACTAGCTACTTATCACCTCGCAACGCTGAACAATTTCAATCTGAGATGAACCTCTCTCTTGAAGGTATTGGTGCGGTGCTCCAAATGACGGATGACTACACAGTGATTCGTTCACTTGTTGCAGGTGGTCCGGCATCTAAAAGTAAGCAGTTAGGTGAGGGTGACCGCATCATCGGTGTTGGGCAAGATGGTGAAGATGTTGTTGACGTAATTGGTTGGCGTTTAGATGACGTTGTTCAGTTAATTAAAGGCCCTAAGGGGACTAAAGTTAACCTAGAAATCTTGCCGGATGGTAAAGAAGCTAAGAGTTACGTTGTCACTATTGTGCGTGACAAAGTTCGTTTAGAAGACAGGGCAGTCAAATCTGAAATAATAGAGAAAGACGGTAAGAAAATTGGTGTACTAGAGGTACCAAGTTTCTATGTTGGTCTCTCGAAAGACACAGATAAACTGATTTCTGAACTCAAAACGAAAAACGTTGATGGCATTATCGTCGATTTGCGTAACAACGGCGGCGGTGCTCTAACCGAAGCAACGGCACTGACTGGTCTATTCATCAAAGAAGGCCCTGTTGTTCAAGTTCGTGATAGTTATGGTCGCATCAAAGTTAACGCGGATACTGATGGTCAAGTCAGCTATGATGGACCACTGACGGTATTGATTAACCGTTATAGTGCCTCTGCTTCTGAGATCTTTGCCGCAGCACTGCAAGATTACGATCGTGCCGTGATTTTGGGTGAAAACTCATTCGGTAAAGGGACGGTTCAGCAACATCGTTCATTGAATCATATTTATGATCTTTTCGATAAAGAACTCGGGTATGTTCAGTACACGATTCAAAAGTTCTACCGTATTGATGGCGGAAGTACTCAGAACCGTGGTGTCGCTCCAGATATTGCTTATCCAACGCCTGTGGAACCAAGTGAAACTGGAGAGAGTGTTGAGGACAATGCACTACCATGGGACAGCATTGATAAAGCGAAATATCAGATGTTCCCAAGTAATGACGCTTTGGTTACCAAACTAACAGAACTTCACAACAAACGTATCGCTGATGAAATGGAGTTCCGTTTTATCAATGAAGATATCGAAAAGTATCGTAAAGAGAAGGATGATAACTTATTGTCTCTTAACGAAAAAGTTCGTGAAGAAGAATCTGATGAAGCAGAAGCATTACGTTTGAAGCGCATCAACGAACGCCAAGTTGCAATGGGCAAAAAACCATTTAAGACTTTGGATGACGTGCCGAAAGACTACGAAGCACCAGACGTATACCTGGACGAATCAGTAGCGGTCATGGTTGATATGTTGAAAGGCTAAAAATTTAGTCATAACAACTAGCAATTCTGTTGTTTAAGAGCGAGTCATAGTGATTCGCTCTTTTTTTATGCGCTTTTCGCTAGGGGTATTCACTGCAAATAAGTTAATTCTGCGCTTAATTTTCTTTAACAATTTACGTGATGTAGATCAAATATTTCGCGAAAGTGAGATCTAAAGCCTAAGCTAAAAGAAAACGATAAGGATACCGTTATGAAATGGTTCATTATTTTACTTAGCTTTTGCTGCTTTAGCGTTTCTAGTGCGGAAACCAACAAAGAAGACGAACTCAGTCACTTTGATACTCCTTTTCTCATAGGGGATTGGTACTTAATGAACCCAAACCCTGAGGATTCAGCGGAGAATTTTCGCGCAATCAAACTGACACTTGGTTCTAATTATACTTTCTCAATAGATATCCAAAAGAAAGACTATTCTATCGATCATTGGGAAGGACTATACAACGCTAATGAGGACACCATTGTTCTTGGGTTAAACACAGATGAACCGCAAATCTACGCCTATCAAAACAACCACAACACGCTTGACCTAAACGGTGTGACTTTTACCAAAGGACTCTCCAACGCACTAGCTGGTATTTGGTCAAGTTCTCATGTTGCAGGAGATGGTATGTTGGCGAACAACATCAACCAAATGGACCTTATCCTCCAGCCTGATTTTGTCTTTATGTTCCGTGTCGCTAATGAATCTGGAGAAGAATCAGTGAAACAGGGTGTCTTTTATACCGAGGGTGAACACCTAGTCCTTTTGTACGAAAACGGTGAGCATGGCACGCGCTATAAGCTGAACCAAAACGAGCTTACTATTGAGGATTCTAGTGGAGAGATGTACGCGGTACTCAATCGAGTCACACCCTAAATGATTCATTTCCATTATTTCACGCTGGTTTATTAATAGTGAAATATTCTGATGTTGATTAAATGTTAAACAGAAAGCGGAGCTAAGCCACTAAAAGCTCCGTTTTTTTATAGAAAGACTTGTATTCTGATACCACAACCCCTACAAATAGCTTATATCGTGATACCAGTGTGAGGTGTTTGAGCCTCCGGTCCTGGTATTTTTGTGGTTCTATATACAAGGATTTATGGACATGTCTCAAGCTCCCCAAGCAAAATATCGCAAAGACTATCAAGCGCCTTCGCATGCGATTATTGATATCGATTTAACGTTTGATCTTTACGACAACGACACTATCGTGACCGCAGTATCAAAAGTAGTTCAAAAGGGTGAATCAACAACTTTAGAATTAGACGGTGAAGGGCTAGAGCTTCGCTCCGTAAAAGTAAATGGTGAAGATTGGGCTCATCATGAAGTAAAAGAAGCCTCTTTAGTGCTTAGTGATTTGCCTGCGGAATTTGATTTAGAAATCGTTACTAAGATCGACCCGGAAGCAAACTCGGCACTTGAAGGTCTTTACAAATCAGGTGGTGCGTTTTGTACGCAGTGTGAAGCAGAAGGCTTCCGTCGTATTACTTACTACCTAGACCGTCCAGATGTTCTTGCGAAATACACAACAAAAGTGATTGCAGACAAAGCTGTTTATCCGTTCCTACTTAGCAACGGTAACCGCGTTGCAGAAGGCGAAGCAGAAAACGGTCGTCATTGGGTTCAATGGCAAGACCCACACCCAAAACCAGCTTACTTGTTTGCGTTGGTAGCCGGTGATTTTGATGTACTACGTGACAAATACACAACCACATCAGGTCGTGAAGTAGACCTAGAAATCTTTGTCGACAAAGGCAACCTAGATCGCGCTGGTCATGCGATGACTTCACTTATCAACTCAATGAAGTGGGATGAAGACCGCTTTGGTCTTGAATACGACCTAGATATTTACATGATCGTGGCCGTTGATTTCTTCAACATGGGCGCGATGGAGAACAAAGGTCTAAACATCTTCAACTCGAAGTTTGTCCTTGCGAATGAAAAAACCGCGACTGACCGTGAATACCTTGGTATTGAGGCTGTAATCGGTCACGAATACTTCCATAACTGGACGGGTAACCGCGTTACTTGTCGTGACTGGTTCCAACTGAGTTTGAAAGAAGGCCTAACGGTGTTCCGCGATCAAGAGTTCTCATCTGATCTTGGTTCACGTGCAGTAAACCGCATCGACAACGTTCGCATTATCCGCGGTCCTCAATTCGCGGAAGATTCAAGCCCAATGTCGCATCCAATTCGTCCGGATAAAGTTATTGAAATGAATAACTTCTACACGCTAACCGTGTACGAAAAGGGTAGCGAAGTGATCCGCATGTATCATACGCTACTTGGCGAAGAAGGTTTCCAAAAAGGCATGAAACTGTACTTCGACCGTCATGATGGTACTGCAGCAACGTGTGAAGAT
The DNA here is from genome assembly GCF_023277445.1 of Vibrio sp. ED002. NCBI lineage: Bacteria > Pseudomonadati > Pseudomonadota > Gammaproteobacteria > Vibrionales > Vibrionaceae > Vibrio > Vibrio sp. ED002. The sequence goes on from NZ_CP080238.1 coordinate 567,675, forward strand.
TTCGTTTCTGCAATGGAAGACGCAACGGGCGTTGACCTTAAGCAATTCCGTTTATGGTACAGCCAGTCTGGCACGCCAACACTTCGTGTAAACAGTGAATTCAATGCGGAAGCAAAAACTTACGCACTAACGGTTGAGCAATTTACTGAAGCAACGCACGACCAATCAGAAAAACAATCGCTACATATTCCATTCGATATTGAGCTATACGCGCAAAACGGTGACGTGATTCCACTGGTTATCAACGGTGAATCAGTACACAACGTGCTGGACGTGAAGCAAGACAAACAGACTTTCGTATTCGAAAACGTCGCAGAACAACCAGTGCCATCATTGCTTCGTGAGTTCTCTGCACCGGTTAAATTGGAATACGATTACAGCGATGATGAACTGTTCTTCTTGATGAAGCACGCAACAAACGATTTTGCTCGTTGGGATGCAAGTCAAATGCTGCTAGCGAAGTACATTCGTCAAAACGTAACTAACGTTCACGCGGGTGGTGAGGTTAAGCTATCAGAAGACTTAATCGATGCATTCCGTGGCGTGTTACTTGATGCGAATCTTGAGCCAGCGTTTATCGCACAAGTTCTGTCTTTACCTTCAATTAACGAAATCACTGGCTGGTACAAGCAGATTGATATTGATGCGGTAGATACGGTACTGAATAGCATTACAGTGTCACTTTCTGAAGAACTAGAAGATGAACTTAGTGCCACTTACCACGCATTGAACCAAGCGGAGTACAGCATTGACCATGCAGCGATTGGCAAACGCGCTCTACGCAACCAGTGCTTGCAGTTCTTGGCTTACACTGAAAAGGGTAACGAGCTAGCAAAAGCGCAGTATGAATCATCAAACAACATGACCGATACGATCGCGGCAATGAGTGCTGCGAACAATGCGCAACTTGAATGTCGTGAAGCGCTAATGGCGGATTACAGCGACAAGTGGAAACACGATGGTCTGGTTATGGACAAATGGTTTGTTCTTCAGGGCAGCAACCCAGTTGAAAACGCACTTGAGAAAGTGAAAGAAACCATGAGCCACGAAGCATTTAGCTTGAAGAACCCGAACCGTACGCGTAGCTTAATTGGTTCTTTCTTAAACGCAAACCCAGTGCGCTTCCATGATAAATCAGGCTCTGGCTACCAGTTTGCTGGTGAGATCCTTCGTCAGTTGAACGATACCAACCCACAAGTGGCGTCTCGTATGATCGATCCTCTATTGAAGTTCCGTAAATACGATGAAGGCCGTCAAGCGCTTATCCGTGCAGAGCTTGAAAAGCTTAAAGCGATGGACAATTTAGCGAAAGACCTATTCGAAAAAGTGACTAAAGCACTAGACGAATAATCGACAAAAGAATAGGGTGGTCGTTAAGATCACCCTAGTTTTTTGTTCTGACAATAATCCATTCTCATGAACCAGTATTACTTCTCTCTCAACATCTCTTATCAAACATTTCTTTCACACTATGCCGGTGCCGCTAGTTCGGTACAAGTCATTACTGACAATGGTTTAAGAGTGCAACTAGATGCATCAAAATTTAGACCATTTCTTAGTCAATTAGGCGTTAGAGGTCGTTTTAGACTCACAACTGACCAAAATAATAAGTTTCTAAAGTTAGAAACTCTGTGATGCCTGATATTCCTAGTGAGTTAAACAGGAATCTTAGTCACATAATCAGACATTTCACCTCTTACCACTGCGAATTTTTGTTAAACATTTGTAATTATGCTTTTACAATAAGTGCATGCATTACCTATGCTTAGTTTCGAGGCTAAAACCCGAAGTTAAGTCCCCCTACAAAACAACAATTCTAATGTGGAGTGTGAATATGACCGCGCGTGAAAATGTAGTGCCGGTTCTGCTTGAAAAGGTATACCAACTAATTCAAGACAAACTCGAGCTTTCTCACCAACCGCTTGTAACTAAACTTGCTCAACACTTATTTAGCAACATTGCTGATGATGACTTGATTCAGCGAAATGAATCCGACCTTTATGGTGCCGTTGTTAGCCTGTGGCATCATATCAATGAAAAGAAACCAGAAGATATTTCTGTCAGGGTATTCAACCCAACTGTCAGCCGCCAAGGTTGGCAATCGACTCACACTATTGTTGAAATTGTTGTACCGGATAGCCCGTTTTTGGTGGATTCCATCAAGATGGCGCTAACGCGACTCGACCTTGTCTCTCACTTGATGCTCAACAACCCAACGCAACTAGAACGTGATAAGAAAGGGCAAGTGACGGACGTAAATGGCGAGGGCGGCGTTCTTCAATCTCTATTCCACATCGAAGTAGACCGTTTAACCAGTAAAGATGAAATGCAAGCGCTGAAAAATGAGCTGCTAACCATTTTATCAGACACGCGCTTAGTCGTTGATGATTGGAAGCAAATGGTTGAAAAACTTAAGATCGTTACCAACGACCTTGAGAAGAATAAAGATCGTGTTTCAATGAAAACGGATCGTTTAGATGAAACGATCGAATACCTACGCTGGTTAGGGGATCATAACTTCACCTTCATGGGGTATAAGGAATATGATCTTGTTAGTATCAACGGTGACACTGAACTCCAGCCGGTGAAAGAGAAAGGCCTTGGCATGTTTGCTGATGACAGTCGCGTTCGCAGCATCAAGCTTTCTGAACTGTCAGACTCTGCGCGCCTTGAAGCGAAAAAACCTTACGCGCTGATCATCACTAAGGGCAATCAAGCCTCTCGTATTCACCGCCCAGCTTACACTGACTATATTGGTGTTAAGAAATTCGACAAGAATGGCAAAGTGGTTGGTGAGCACCGTTTCACTGGTCTTTACACTTCTGCTGTATACAACCAAGCGGTACAAAGTATTCCTCTGATCCGCGAGAAAGTGGATCGTATTCTAGAAGCGAGTGGCTACCGTAACGGATCGTACTCGTATAAAGCCCTGCACAACATCCTAGAAAACTACCCACGTGATGAACTGCTTCAAGCTCGTGAAGAAGAGCTATTAGAAGTGGGGATGGGCGTCGTGCAAATGCAAGATCGTGACTTGTTACGTCTGTTTGTTCGTAAAGACCCGTTTGGCCGATTCTTCAGCTGCATGGTTTATGTGACAAAAGATCGTTACAACACCGAGCTTCGCCGTCAAACACAACGTATTCTTAAGCAGTATTTTGGCTGTGAGCAAGAAGTTGAATTCACAACCTTCTTCTCAGAGAGTCCGCTGGCGAGAACCCATTACATTGTTCGTGTAGACAATAACAACATTGATGTAGACGTGAAAAAGATTGAGCAGAACTTAATGGAAGTATCGACTTCATGGGATGATCGCCTAAAAGAATCTATTATTGCTAACTTCGGTGAAAGCAAAGGTCTTCCGCTTTCGAAAGAGTATATGAGCGCATTCCCACGTTCATATAAAGAAGACATGATGCCAGGTTCTGCGGTTGCAGACATCGAACGTCTAGAAGCGTTAAGCGATGACAACAAACTCGGCATGCTGTTCTATCGTCCGCAAGAAGAGGCGGCTGAATCGAAAGCAGTTCGCTTGAAGCTATACCACCGCGACGAGCCAATTCACCTGTCCGACGTGATGCCAATGTTGGAAAACCTAGGCTTACGTGTGATCGGCGAATCTCCATATGAGATCGAAACCAACAATGGTCAAACGTTCTGGATCCTTGATTTCTCAATGCTACATAAGAGCGACAAGACCGTTGATCTTCGTGAAGCTCGAGATCGTTTCCAGCAAGCATTCGCGGCGATTTGGGCAGGTAATTTAGAGAGTGATGGTTTCAACCGTTTGTTGCTAGGCGCTTCACTGTCTGGTCGTGAAATTTCTATTCTTCGTGCATACGCTCGCTACATGCGCCAAGTTGGCTTCCCATTCAGTCAACAATATATTGAAGATACCCTGAGCCATTACCCTGATTTAGCAACAGGTCTGGTGAATCTATTTGCTAAGCGATTCGATCCAAAACACAAGGGTAGTGAGAAAGGTCAGAACGATCTTATCAAGAAAATAACCGAGCAATTGGATCGCGTTGAAAGCCTAGATGATGATCGTATTATCCGTCGTTATATGGAAATGATCACAGCAACGCTACGTACGAACTATTACCAGTTAGACGAAGATAAGCAGCCAAAACCTTGGTTATCATTGAAGATGAAGCCAAGCGAAATCCCTGACATTCCTCAGCCAGTGCCTGCGTTTGAAATCTTCGTGTACGCACCGGATATCGAGGGTGTTCACCTACGTGGCGGTAAAGTCGCGCGTGGTGGTCTACGTTGGTCAGACCGTCAAGAAGACTTCCGTACGGAGATTCTTGGCCTAGTTAAAGCGCAGCAAGTTAAGAACACGGTGATTGTTCCTGTGGGTGCTAAAGGTGGCTTCGTATGTAAACGTCAGCACACTCTAACTAACCGTGATGAAATTTTTGCCGAAGGTCAGCGTTGTTATAAACGCTTCATCCGCGCACTATTGGATGTTTCCGATAACATCATCGAAGGTGAAGTCATTCCGCCGAAGAGTGTCGTGCGTCATGATGAGGACGACCCATACTTGGTTGTTGCAGCCGATAAAGGCACTGCAACTTTCTCTGACTTGGCAAACTCTGTATCTGACGAGTATAACTTCTGGCTAGGTGATGCGTTTGCATCAGGTGGCTCTAATGGTTACGACCACAAAGCAATGGGTATCACTGCGAAAGGTGGTTGGGAGTCGGTAAAACGTCACTTCCGTGAAATGGGTATCAACTGTCAAACCACTGATTTCACGGCTATTGGTGTCGGTGATATGGCTGGGGACGTATTTGGTAACGGCATGTTGCTTTCTGAGCACATTCGCTTACAAGCTGCGTTTAACCACATGCACATTTTCATTGACCCGAATCCTGACTCTGCTACCAGTTGGGTAGAGCGTGATCGCTTATTCAACCTACCTCGATCAAGCTGGGAAGACTACAACGCGGATTTGATCTCGAAGGGCGGTGGTATTTTCTCTCGTCGCTCTAAATCGATCCAATTAACACCAGAAATCCAAAAGATGTTGGGCACCAAGAAAGCATCTTTGCCGCCAAACGATCTGATTAAGATGATCCTACAAATGGAAGTGGATCTACTTTGGAATGGTGGTATCGGTACTTACGTTAAAGCATCTAGCGAAACGCATACCGATGTTGGCGACCGTGCAAACGACGTGCTCCGTATCGACGGACGTGATTTAAAAGCGAAAGTCGTTGGTGAAGGCGGTAACTTAGGTATGACTCAGCTTGGTCGTATCGAGTACGCAACCACAGGTGGACGTGTAAATACCGACTTTGTGGATAACGTTGGTGGTGTAGATTGTTCAGACAACGAAGTGAACATTAAGATCTTCTTGAACGGCCTTGTATCAAATGGCGATCTAACGGTTAAACAACGCAACCTGATTCTTGAATCAATGGAAGACGAAGTCGGCGAAATTGTTTTGGACGATGCTTACCGTCAATCTGAATCGATTTCAGTGACCGAACAGCAAGGTGTTGGCATTGTTAAAGAGCAAATCCGCTTTATCCATACGATGGAGAAAGCTGGGTACTTGGATCGTGCGCTTGAATACATTCCTGACGACGAAACACTGATTGAACGCGAAAAACAAGGTCTTGGTCTGACGCGTCCCGAGCTTTCAGTGTTGGTTGCTTACGGCAAGATGGTTCTAAAAGAGCAACTCGTTGCTGACGAGATTGCAAATGATGAATTCCATGGAAAACAACTAGTTGCTTACTTTCCAAGTGAGTTACGCCGTAACTACAAAGATCAAATGGTAAACCACCCGCTGCGTGCAGAAATCATCGCGACGGCGTTAGCTAACCAAATGGTTAATGAAATGGGCTGTAATTTCGTGACTCGTCTTCAAGAAGAAACGGGCGCGAGTGTGGTTGATATCGCAAATGCTTACAGTGCAACCCGTGAAATCTTCGAATTGGAAGATATACTCAAGCAAACCCGTGCTCTAGATAACGTTGCAACAGCGGAAGCACAGTACGAAATCATGTTCTACGTACGCCGTGCACTGCGTCGTATCTCTCGCTGGTTACTACGTAATCGTAGCAGTAAGAGCACAGTGACTGAGCTGGTTGCTTTGTATAAAGACGATGTTCACACTATCACTGAAACACTAGACACCATGCTAGTTGAGTCTGAAGTAGAAGAGCACAACGAACTTGCGAAGAAGTGGGTTGAACGCGGAGTAGAAGAGAAGCTAGCACATCATGTTGCTCGTCTATCAAGCTTACAATCAGCACTGGATATTTCAACAGTAGCAAGCGAAACAGGTAAAACAGTAGAGCAAGCTTCGAAGTTGTACTTCAACTTGGGTGACCGTTTATCACTTCACTGGTTCTTGAAGCAAATCAATAGCCAAGCCGTTGATAATAATTGGCAGGCATTGGCGCGAGCGGCATTCCGTGAAGATCTAGACTGGCAACAACGTCAGTTGACGGCTCAAGTGTTGACTTGTGGTTGTTCAAGCGAAGATCTTGATGTGATTCAAGCGTTAGAGGATTGGATGTCAACGAATGAGCTGTCTTTACATCGTTGGGAGAGTATTCTAAACGAATTTAAAGTCGGTTCAGTTCATGAGTTTGCGAAGTTCTCAGTAGCACTTCGAGAGTTGGTTTTGCTTAACCTAAATTGTTCCTCGAACGAATAGGGTAAGTTGACTCAGATAAAGGCCTCGCAAATGCGAGGCTTTTTAATGCTTAAAGCAATCGAAACCACAAACCCTAGTGACAATGTAACTTAGAATTTAAGTTTTCATGGCGTGAAATCGTTTGCTTTTAACGAAAAAGCCATCAGTTTTGTATAGGTAATAGCGCTATAATAGACTGTTTTTATAAGAAAAATTAAAATAAGAAGTACAATTTTGCTGAATTCATTCATTTTCATTGAATTGAGACGAAAAACAGTAAATAATATTGTCCCGTTTACACGGGGCTTTTTTCTTTCGGAGGCACAATGCTTTACCGTCTAGCCAGAACTGGCTTTTTTCAACTTGATGCCGAAAAGGCACATGATCTTGCAATCAAAAACTTCCAACGTTTCAACGGCACTCCTCTCGATCTTTTCTATCGTCAACAATTACCGAACCGTCCAGTAGAATGCATGGGACTTACATTCCGCAACCCAGTTGGTCTTGCTGCTGGCTTGGATAAAAACGGCGAATGTATAGAAGCATTTGACGCTATGGGCTTTGGTTTTGTCGAAGTTGGTACTGTTACTCCTCGTCCGCAACCAGGTAATGACAAGCCACGCTTGTTCCGCCTAGTTGAAGCGGAAGGTATCATCAACCGTATGGGCTTTAACAACCTAGGTGTGGATCATCTAGTTGAGAATGTGAGAAAGGCAAAATACAACTGCGTTCTTGGTATTAACATTGGTAAGAATAAAGACACACCAATTGAGAACGGGGCAGAGGACTACCTGATTTGTATGGAAAAAGTGTACGAGTACGCAGGTTACATCGCTGTGAATATCTCGTCACCAAATACACCAGGACTTCGTTCACTTCAGTACGGTGAAGCGTTAGACGAATTACTGTCTGAACTTAAAGAAAAACAGTCAGAACTTGCAGAAAAGCATGCCAAGTACGTACCACTTGCTCTGAAAATTGCACCAGATTTGAGCGATGACGAAATCAGCCAGATTTGTGAGTCTCTGATCAAGAACAACATTGACGGCGTTATAGCAACAAACACAACGCTGGATCGTACTGTTGTTGAAGGCATGAAACATGCAAACGAAGCGGGTGGTCTAAGCGGACGTCCGGTTCAATCACGTTCAACAGAAGTTGTGCGTAAACTTCATGAAGAGCTTGGCGACAAACTTCCGATCATCGGTGTGGGCGGTGTTGACTCATACGTTGCCGCAAAAGAGAAAATGATGGCAGGTGCGCAACTTGTTCAAGTTTACACAGGCTTTATCTACCACGGACCTGGTCTCGTACGCGATATTGTTAAAAATCTATAAGATCAATCGCTAAATCGTTGAGAAATCGACGCTTGTAACTAAAAAAGAGGAATTCGTTTCCTCTTTTTTTTTGTCCGTTCGTTTGTAAAATTTAAAAATCATGAGTAGGTAATTAAGCGTCTTACCTCTTATTGCTGTTTAATTAGTCACAAGAGAACGGAATAATGCTTAAACCCAGCGACAAATGGAATTGGTATTTTGACGAGCACAAAGCTTGCTTAATGCTGGATTTAGGGGAGGAAATGATTTTCCAAACCAATCTATGCCGTAAGCTGTTGGTCAATTGCGCCTTCTCAGAAAATGAATTCACAGTTGATGATGCAAGCGCGTTTCAAACATACAACGAACGAATTCGCTGTCTCGACATAAACGAATACCGCCAAGCAGAGTTAACACTTTATTGTGTGGCCGCCAAACGCTTCCACAAACCTGTACAGCCTAAGAGCTGGTTCTTCGATGCTCAAGCATGCGATCACGAACCGGAAGAAGGGGATATGGTTTTCTTAACGAATCAACACTCCGAAGGTGTGTTTATTGTCCTTGAGGCAGGTGATACTTCTAGCCTTTGTGCTTATGTAGGGCAAGAAGAGTTCTTGCTCAATGGAAGTAAAGCACTTGGTTTCGGCCAGCCTATCAAAGTCATGCATGACAGAATGTCATGTGCTAATCACTTATTTATAATGACACCAATGGCAATGGTAGGGTAGTTTCCTTTTTGATTTTCTTTGTATTTCGTTCCTTTATTTGCATTAATCGACCGTACTAGGTCGATTTTTTTTGCCTAGAATTTTCCAAATCTCTCCTAGTACATGCTCCAAACTCACCCCTAGGTGAGGGGGATTTCGTATCTCATATATGAAGCAGCTCACTTTTATTTCACTTTTTTCACATTAGCGCTTCCTTAAATTAGACAACTTGGAGCCTAATATTTAACCTTTTATTCCCCTATATGCCCACTTTGTAAGTAAATTACGCGCTCAACTCGCAGTTGGTATAGACCAAATTTAAGGTAAATAAGTATTCACTCCTTCTGGAGAGCTTGTTTTTATTAGGTAATGAAAAAGAGACTTATTTCTTGATGACAGGCGTTGTGTTTTGACTTTCAGCGGGAAGGGTTGGTGATGGATTGCGCTAACAAATCGAAAAAGCCTTTAAAAACGAGGCATTGATCGTAAAGTCAGGTATAATCAAAGCCATTTTTTATCGACGAAAGAACACTATGAATCAATATCTCGCGGTAACTTCAAATGGCATGGAAAACTTGCTGGTTGAAGAACTGACTAAACTAGGCATTGAAAACGCCAAACCAGTACAGGCAGGCGTAAAATTTAAAGCAACGAATGAGCAGATTTACCGTTGCTGTTTGTGGAGCCGCTTGGCGTCTCGATTTGTACGTGTTTTATCGGAGTTTACCTGTAACGACGACATGGACCTTTACCTGTCAACGTCTGCAATCAACTGGGTAAACCAATTCCATAGCTCAAAGCGTTTTGTGGTTGACTTCAACGGTACTAACCGCGAAATCCGCAACAGCCAGTATGGTGCAATGAAAGTAAAAGATGGCATCGTAGACTGCTTCGAGAAAAAAGGGCTCCCTCGTCCTAACATCAGTAAAGAGAACCCGGATATCCGTGTTCACGTCCGTCTGCATAAAGACAAAGCGATTCTTGGTGTCGATATGGTGGGTAGTGGTCTTCATCAACGTGGTTACCGTCCAGAATCTGGCCGAGCTCCACTTCGTGAAACGCTAGCCGCAGCTATTATCATGCGCAGCGGTTGGGACACTCACCAACCGCTTTTGGATCCTATGTGTGGTTCTGGTACTTTATTGATTGAAGCAGCAATGATGGCCGCTAACATGGCACCAGGTGTTAAACGTAAACAGTGGGGCTTTGAAGCGTTAGAAGACTTCGAACTTGAGCTTTGGGCAGAGATTAAATCTGAAGCTAATGTACAAGCTCGTCGTGGCGTCAAAAAAGTTGACGCTAAGTTTTTCGGCTTCGATAACGACCCAAGAGTTCTGAAAGTAGCGCAAGACAATGCTCGCAGAGCTGGTGTCGAAGAGTTGATTGAATTCGCTCAGGGTGATGCTGCAACTCTTACCCGTCCGGCTGGTTTCGAAGCGGGCGTTATCGTTTCTAACCCTCCTTATGGTGAACGTCTTGGAACTGAGCCAGGTCTAATTGCGCTATACACAGCATTTGGTGGCCAATTAAAAGCAGAATTTGGCGGTTGTAACGCGTCTATCTTCTCTAGTTCAGACGAACTATTAAGCTGTCTTCGCATGCGTGCTGATAAACAGTTTAAACTGAATAACGGTGCGTTACCGTGTCACCAAAAGAACTACAGCATTGCAGAGCGTAGCGCTGATGAAGTGAAGGGAGCGAACGGTACCACAGTTCAAATCGCACCTGACTTCTCAAACCGTTTGAAGAAAAACATTGGTAAGATTGGTAAGTGGGCTCGTAAAGAGAAGTTAGACTGTTACCGTATCTATGACGCAGACCTTCCAGAATACAACGTAGCAATCGACGTTTACGGCGACCAAATTGTGATTCAGGAATACGCAGCTCCGAAGAATATCCCAGAAGAGAAAGCGAAACGCCGTTTGACCGATATCATCCGTGCCACAATTCAGGTGACAGGTGTTGAAGCGAATAAAGTTGTTCTTAAAGTTCGTGAAAAGCAGAAAGGTCGTAGCCAGTATCAAAAATTAGGTCAGGAGTCTGAAACTCTTGAAGTGAACGAGTACGGCGTGAAGTTGATCGTAAACCTTCACGACTATCTAGACACAGGTCTGTTCTTGGATCATAAAATCACTCGTCGTCGCTTGGGTGAAATGGCTCAGGGTAAAGACTTCCTTAACTTGTTTGCTTATACAGGTAGCGCAACCGTACACGCAGCAATGGGTGGCGCACGTTCGACAACCACGGTAGATATGTCGAATACTTATCTGAACTGGGCAAAAGACAACATGCAGTTAAATGGTCGTGTTGGTCGTCAACATCGTTTTGAACAAGCAGATTGTTTGCAATGGTTAGAGAATGCGAAAGGTGAGTATGATTTGATTTTTATTGACCCACCGACATTCTCCAACTCTAAGCGTATGGAAACTTCATTTGATGTGCAGCGTGATCACATTAAGCTGATGACCAATCTCAAGCGTTTGTTGCGTTCAGGTGGCACGATCGTTTTCTCAAACAATAAACGCCACTTTAAAATGGATGAAGCTGCGTTGGCAGAGTTAGGGCTAAAAGCGCAGAATATTTCTTCGCAAACATTGCCACTAGACTTCTCTCGCAATAAACATATTCACAACTGTTGGTTAGTGTCTCACGTAGAATAAACGAAGGATTAAAGATAAAAGGATGTTACAAGCGTTCACACTATACAGCACTGAAGGATGCCATCTCTGTGAGATGGCATATGACCTTATGGGTCAGGCAGGTCTCGCCGAACACACAAACATTGTCGATATTGCACTAGATGATGAACTCTTCTCGCGTTACGGCGTCACAATCCCTGTGTTAAAATATCAAAATTCTGAGTTGAACTGGCCGTTTGACTTGGAACAACTCAAAAATTGGTTGGAAAATAATGGCATTACTTACCATTCATAATGCACAACTTGCATTTGGGGACCATCCACTGCTTGATAAAGCAGAATTTGCCCTACAAGAAAACGAACGGGTTTGTTTAGTAGGGCGAAATGGTGCTGGTAAATCAACTTTGATGAAAGTACTCGCTGGAGACATTTTGCTTGATGATGGCAAAATTCAAGTGACTCAAGATGTGGTGGTTTCGCGTTTAGAACAGGATCCCCCTCGTAACCAAGAGGGCACGGTTTACGAATTTGTGTCTGGCGGGTTGGCAGAAGTCGGCGATTTACTCAAGATCTACCATGATCTTCTTGATCTTGTTACGCATGACCCGAGCGAAAAGAACATTAATCGTCTTGCAAAAGTGCAAGAGCAACTCGACCACTTGAACGCTTGGCGTTTTGATGACCGCGTTAATAACGTTTTGGGCGCTCTCAAGCTGAGTCCCGAAACAAAATTGACGGATTTGTCCGGTGGTTGGCAACGTAAAGCAGCACTCGCGCGTGCGCTTGTATGCGATCCAGATGTATTGCTTTTGGACGAACCGACGAACCACCTTGATGTGACCACCATTGAGTGGTTAGAAGGCTTCCTCAAAGACTTTAAAGGTTCGATCATCTTTATTTCGCACGACCGCACGTTTATCAAGTCAATGGCAACGCGTATTGTCGATCTCGACCGCGGTCAATTAGCATCATTCCCTGGAGATTACGAGAACTACCTTGTAGAGAAGGAAGAGATGCTTCGTGTTGAAGAAATGCAAAATGCAGAATTCGACAAAAAACTTGCTCAAGAAGAAGTGTGGATTCGACAAGGCATTAAAGCACGTCGAACTCGTAACGAAGGCCGAGTAAGAGCTCTAAAAAAATTACGTGAAGAACGCAGTGACCGCCGTGAAGTTCAGGGTAAGGTAAACTTAAACATCGATGATGCCTCTCGTTCAGGCAAGATTGTCTTTGAAGCAGAGAATATCTCTTTTGCTTTTGACGGTAAAAATATCGTTGATAACTTCAGCTTCAACATTATGCGCGGCGATCGTATTGCACTAATTGGTCCTAACGGCTGCGGTAAAAGTACCGTGCTCAAGCTGCTATTAGGTCAGTTAGAAACTCAAGGCGGCCGTTTGCATTGCGGTACAAAACTCGAGGTGGCTTACTTCGACCAGTACCGAGAAATTCTCGATCCTGAAAAAACGGTTATCGATAACCTAGCAGACGGCAAACAAGAAGTGATGGTTGGTGGTCGCCAGCGTCACGCATTGAGTTATTTACAGGATTTCTTGTTTGCTCCGAAGCGTGCTAGAACGCCAGTTAAAGCACTTTCAGGTGGTGAAAAGAACCGTTTGTTACTTGCTCGTATATTGTTGAAACCAAACAATTTACTTATTCTTGATGAACCAACTAACGATTTGGATATCGAAACGTTGGAACTTTTAGAAGAAATGCTTGCCAATTATCAGGGTACGTTACTATTAGTTAGCCACGATCGTGAGTTCGTCGACAACACAGTAACGACCAGTTGGATTTTTGAAGGTAACGGTATAATTGAGGAATTTGTTGGTGGTTATCACGATGCAAGACAGCAACGTGAACAAGCTCTTGCTTCGCGCAGCTCGGTTGAAAAAACAGCGAAGAAAGAGAAAGTGGTTGAGGAAACTCCCAAAACTACGCAACCTAAGAACAACTCGAAGAAGTTATCGTATAAGCTGCAAAGAGAATTAGAAGCTCTTCCAGCTAAACTAGAACAATTAGAGTCGGATATTGAGGCGCTACAAGAACAGGTGAATGACCCATCGTTTTTTGCCAAATCTGTAGAAGAAACTCAACCGGTATTGGAACAGCTCGCTGCTGTAGAGCAGGAGTTGGAAATCGCATTCGAGAGATGGGAAGAACTCGAAGCAATGCAACAGGACAGTTAAGAATTCGATGAATTGTAGTAACAAATTCAAATTGACCGCCGTCGCGATGATGGTTGGCACGGCAATGAATGCGAATGCAGCATTGTATCAAGTGGTTGAGGTGGATCCTGGAGTCAACGGGGACAATATTGATTACTCAACAGCTTATGGTGTCGCGATCCAACAGGGGGATGTAGAAAACCCTGGTACAGATGCTCCGTATGCCTTAGGTTGTTTCAACGATTCAGCAGGGTGTACGCCAGAACAATTCAAGCTTGCTCTCGAGACTCGTACAACACCGTTATCTGCAAGTGAAGCCGTTGATGGTGTTAGCTACCGAGAGGAAGTGCCTTTTGCGATGGACTCTGGCTTCTATTATGTACAAGAATATGACGACTTCGAACGCTATTGTTACAATGAACGTCGTTATTCAACATGTGAGTCCTGGGCATCAGTTCATTGGCAGCCATGGAGTAAAGAGCTAAGTAAAGACTTTACAACAAATGCTTTTGCATTCGTCGAAGGCGATGAAAACGCTTACGAAAACAAATACAACAATGTCATTAACAGCCTTACCGAGGACGGAGAGGCTGTTGGTAACCAAAGTATTGTGAGTAGCTCTGATTCTTCTGAATTGGAAACTCGAAACACAGTAGTAGCTCCTGTTCTTCCAACAATAGTCCCAAGCGATGAAGATGCAACTGTCGTCGCTAGCCGTGCATGGCGTACTGATGGCAAGTTTACGGTAGGTAGTATCTCAGAGAAAGCCTCAAACGATAACGGGACCCATCACACATCAAAAGCAGCGATTTGGGATCAAACTGGAGCCGTCAGTCAGGTTGAATGGCCAAGCGGAACTGCGAAAGATGGTGAGCGTTTAGCGCAAGGCAGCATGCGTGGTATCGCTGAAAGTGGTAACAAGGTGTATGGCGTAGGTTACAACACTTACAAAGATGACAACTACATGAATGCGACTGTTTTTGTTGGTACATTGCCGACAGCAGGTTCTATCGCAGGCGTTACTTGGGAAAATAAACAAGTTAGTGGTGCACAGCAACGTATAGATGGTGATACAGTCCATTCAAACTCTCGCTTAACCGACGTCAATGACAATTTTGTCGCCATTGGTGAAGCAAAACGTTCCGGTGGTTATTTAATGCCAACAGGCTCTGCTCCTAATCGATTGTTTATCGTTGATAACGTGAGTGCTGAGTCTGTTAGTGCGTTTTATCCAACAACAGGGATTTTCTTCAGTGGCGCCGGTGGTCACATGGGTAGTATTAACGCTTACAATGAAATTGTGGGTCAGTTAGATGCAGAGGCCACTCGTGAAGATGATGGTAAACCTCGCCGTAAACGTGGTTTCATTTATCCGTATACCCAAGATGGACAGCTGACAAGTGATCGTTCTACAACACTATTTGATGGTAAGCCATGGTTCTTAGATAACTTAACGAATGGTGGTGATCACTCTGATGAGAACAATGCATTCCGTATCATTAATGCTACGGACATCAACGATGCAGGCGTAATTTCCGGTACAGCGATGATGTGTAGTGGTGGCTATAAAACGACCTCGCATAACTCGTCATGTGATGGTGAAGAGAAGATCGTTGCCGTTAAGCTAGTCCCAATTGCTGGGGCAACGGCTGCTGATATTGAAACGCGTAGCGTTGAAGAAGATTCGGCAGAACGACAAGGTGCGGGTCTAGGTTGGTTGGCTTTGACCATGCTAGGTTTGTTCGGGTTCCGTAGAAAATAGTCAGTATTTTTTAAATCAAGCAGAGGCTCACAGAAATGAGCCTCTGTTTTTTTATGCCTTGAGAAAATCCTCAAATTGATCGATTCTTATAAGTGGAGTCATAAAAGCTCCATCAAAGTTTCACAATATCAGCTGTACGTTAGTAAATGGACCTGTATGAGGAATTAACTATGAAGAGACAAAAGCGTGATCGCCTAGAACGAGCTCAATCTCAAGGCTATAAAGCTGGGTTGAATGGGAGGTCTCAAGAGGCTTGTCCGTATCAACAAATTGATGCTCGGTCATATTGGTTAGGTGGTTGGCGTGATGCCAGAGATGAAAAACAATCTGGTCTCTACAAATAACTCTCCACATACAAACAGAAGGATTTGAAAAGGCTCTTTAAGAGCCTTTTCTACATTTGTAACGAGGATGAATGTAGAAATGAAAAAGGCCCCAAAAAGGAGCCTTAAGAATAATCTGTAAGCAGGAGATTAAAAGCTAGAAGTATCTTGGAATAAACCAACTTTCAAATCTTTCGCAACGTAGATCTCTTTACCATCAACACATACACGACCATCAGCTAAGCCCATTACAAGCTTGCGGTTAACAACGCGTTTCATGTGGATTTCGTACGTTACTTTTTTCGCTGTTGGTAGGATTTGGCCAGTAAATTTAACTTCGCCGACACCTAGAGCACGACCTTTACCTTTGCCGCCAACCCAACCGAGGAAGAAACCAACCAGTTGCCACATTGCATCTAGACCAAGACAGCCTGGCATTACCGGGTCGCCAGGGAAGTGGCAATCAAAGAACCAAAGATCCGGAGTAATGTCCAACTCTGCAAGGATCAAACCCTTACCGAAATCCCCTTCAGTTTCAGACATTTTACTGATGCGATCCATCATTAGCATGTTCGGCGCAGGAAGCTGTGGATAACCAGGACCAAACAGCTCTCCTTGGCTAGAGGCTAAAAGATCATCACGGTTATAAGAATCACGTTTGTTTTGCATTATCAATTACTCCAATTTTTGATAGCTGCATCTTAGTGAACACGTGTACGCTAAACAACTCCGATCAGTACTAGACAAACCAGTTTTTGATGCGCTCCACAATTCCTAAAGGATGCTCATGTCTTTCAAAGTTTTCAATACGTTCGGCGATCTTGCCAATGATGCTGTCATCTTCACCACGGAACGGCTTCGACATCAGAATTGGGATAGCTTCATCTACCGTAGAAACCGACCAAATATGGAACTCGCCATTTTTAATGCTTTCTATTACATCTTTATGTAGCGCAAGGTGTTTAAGGTTTGACTTAGGTAAAATAACCCCTTGCTCCCCGGTAAAGCCTTGGTGCTTACAGACTTGGTAAAAACCTTCGATTTTTTCATTTAAGCCGCCAACGGCTTGGACACGGCCAAATTGGTCAACCGCGCCGGTAACCGCAATTTGTTGGTCAACGGGAGACTCAGACAGGGCACTCACCAAACAGCACAATTCCGCTAATGAGGCGCTATCGCCATCAACTTCACTGTAAGATTGCTCAAATACAATAGATGCAGAATATGGCAGAGGCTCATCAAGGTTTAACGCCGAGCTCAAGAATGCTTGCATGATCATCATACCTTTGGCGTGCAAGTTACCGCCTAATTCCGCTTTTCGTTCAACGTCGGAGATGTCACCATCACCAAAATGAATCACACAAGAAATGCGAGCAGGCTCTCCGTAAGAAACAGGGTGTCCGGCCATATCAATAACGGTTAGGCCATTGATCTGCCCAACTTGTTCACCGGTAGTTTCAATGATCACTTGTCCATCAAGAATGTCGTCAACGGCGCGCTGTGGTAGATATGACTCACGATAGTATTTGTCATCAATGGCAGCATCAATCGATGTAAAATTGATAGTGTCACATTCAGTATATTGACTGGCTAAACTAATCAATTGATTGTGCCAAAGAACACCAAGAGGTAGGTAATGTTGATCTTCCGTATAACGCATACCGGCAAGCATTAAGCGTCTAAATGCCGAATCGTCCAAACTAGGGTGCTGATATTTTTTACATATCCAATTCACTAAGCCGAAATAAAGAGCGAGGCTACGCTCAGAGATGTGAATATCTTCTTCTACTTCGGTGTACATAGTCATTCCCGTAGAAAAATCGTCATCTACAAACTCAATCTCTGCCAATTGAGTTCGGTCACCTGTGATGATCAACTTAACGTCATAATGCTGAGCTACAAAAGGAGAGGATGCAATACGATTCGGGGTTAAGTTAATCGGAGCAAAAGCTTCCCCTTGTATCGCAGCTTTCACACTCGGCCATCTTACTGCGTTTGCCAAAATGAGGTTAGCAGGGACGATTAGATAGCCACCATGAGCCTTCGATAATAAGCCATTCTCGAAAGTTGATTGACCTTCAGTATTGACGCTATATCGATCAAATAGATCTTTTGCGTCTAGAGACTCTGTTGAAACCACTGGCAAAGACGCAATATCGATTACAGCTTCTCTAACGAATTCACGGTAAATTGCATTATCTGCGCAGTTTACGAGTAGGACTCTTGTGAGGCCATTTACCCGAGCAAATCGACTCAACGTTGCCGTCAAGCGAGGTTGTAGGTCAGTGAACGTCTTTGCAGGGAGAAATGGGGCGGTTTCTAATAGTGCTTCATATGGCTTAAATGAAGGAGTTACGTCTTGCCAGTCAAGTTGGTTCATTAATAATCGTCTTAATTCAATGTTGAGGTCATTATAACGAAACGTCCTATAACTCCATAGCGAGAATTTGAGCAATATAAAAATACTGAATATTCATATGATTAAACCTTCGACAAATGAGTGATCAACATCGATACTTTATGGAGTTTTAATTGCTGTATAGCAACATCTGGGTTACGCTGTCACCAGATGTGTTTTAAGGGTCGAAAGGATGAAATATCAGCAGCTTGAAAATCTAGAGTGTGGTTGGAAATGGAAATATCTGATCAAAAAATGGAAAGATGGTGAGTCGATCACCAAGTATATTGATACCAGTGAAGCGGATGCTGCCGTTGCAGAACTACGAAAATTAGAACATGAACCAACTTTAGTGCTTGCTTGGATTGAAAATCATATGTCTGAAGAGTTAGAGAATAAACTCAAACAGGCAATTCGTGCCAAGCGTAAACGCCATTTCAATGCTGAACAAGTTCATACCAAAAAGAAATCGATTGATCTTGACTATCGAGTTTGGGAGAAACTGTCAAATCGTGCGAACGAGTTAGGTTGTACACTCTCTGACGCAATTGAATATTTACTCTCAGAAGCTTCTCGCAGTGAGAAGGCCAGTCAAAAAGTAACCTCGATTAAAGAAGATTTAAATAAACTATTGTCTAGTTAATGGAGTATCAAATGCTTTATGTAATCTTGATTGCTGCTGTTGTTATTTTTTGGCTTATCGCTGTAGATAGACCTGTCTTAAAAATATCGTTTGAGAAAGGGCACATTACAAAAGTGAAAGGTCATATTCCTCCTTCCTTTAAACACAACTTGCAAGACATTGCTGAGCATGACCCTTTTGATGGTGAGATGAAAGTTTATAATCAGCGAACAGGAATGCGTTTGACCTTTTCGAAACAAGTTCCGAAGAAAGTGCAGCAGCGAATTCGTAACGTCTTCCCTCATCAAGGCTTTAAGTCAAGCAAAGGGAAAAAAAGAGCTTAAGAAAACTATCAGTTACTTATTCTTGTTAAATGGGGCGCATTAATTGCGCCCCGTTTTATATCTATTAAGTCAGTAAGTTAGAGTTTTTCTTTTATGAATCATAAGGAAGCTCCATGCGATACACTGTCACTTTAATCTGTTTTTTAATTGGGGCATCAGCCGCGAAAGCCGATGATTCAGAGACGAACCCCATTGCAAAGAAAATTAAAACAGAATTGCAAAAGAAGACCAATAGACGATTTGATAGCTATGAAGGTTATTGTGACCTAATGATTGAGATGGAGCATAAAGGTAAGACTGCGAAGATTAAAAAAGTAAAGGGAAGTGGTGATAAAAGCGTATGTAAATTTGCAAAATCAAACTTAAAAATTGGTAAACGATATCGTTATAAGTTTGCGGAAAAATACATACGACTTCACATAACAACGGGTGATTAGCATTCACTAATAATATTTCGATAACTTGGATATATTTATAAGTGGAATTAATGTCACATTCCATTTACTGCTTGTGTCTTTATAGATAAACTTGCCAACAGGAAAATAAAAACAACGTTAGGAATAGCAGTTTGTTGCTCACGCAGAAAAACTATACACCAGAAGCAATGGACATCGCAGTCAAGGTATCGAAAGAAGTCGAACTTAGACATGCCAAGTGGCTAGCTAGTATGAATCACCAAGTGGATCAGTCACAAGTGGATAAGCTCCTTAGTTTACAGGGGCGATATTGTGACGACGTGATCTTTAGTGAAGAAGACAGAATCACGCGCAACCAAAGAATACTTCTCATGTGCGAACAAGAGCGAGTAAAAGAAAAGCGCCAAATCGTGGAAGACAAGCAGAAAACACTGCAAAAAGTCATCAGCGATGTATCGAAAGTCGCCGATCGAATGTTAATGAAAAAGCTTGAAACGCTTCCAATTGATAAATTATTGAGCATTATACCCGCATTTGAGCTGTTCGCATCGTTTGCCTATTCTCCATCTCTAAGCTTTTCAAAACTGACAGACTTGGCTAACAATAGCCATCAGCTAAGCTCAACGATTATAGACCTGATTGAAAACTCAAGACTGCGTGAGCGAGGAAGTGTGGCTAAAACCAGTTCAGATGCAAGAGTCGCGATTGGTCGCCTTGGAATTGAAAATTGCCGCAAACTATTCCCAGTTTTAATGGCGCGCCCAATGATGAGATGGTCAGATAGTAATACTAAAATCCTGACTCCCAAGTTTTGGCAACAATTGGTTTTGACTGCCAACGTCACCAAAATGCGATTGGAATCGGCAGATGTTCAAGATCCCGATTGTGGTGTTTTGATCGGAACGCTTCGTAGCTTAGGTAGCATCGTATTGATTAATCACTTCACAGATACGTTTGAAGACGCACTCATTGAAGTCATGCTGAACTATAGAAAAACGAACAGGAAAGATGAGTATTATGCCTGTGCAGATGTCCGACCAAATTCCGCTTTCTTGCCTAAAGTCATTGTCGATATGGAAGCTCTGGTGACTAAAAGACTTTTAGAAAACTTTCAATGGCCGAAGAATGTAGAACATATAAAAGTTGCTGTTCTTGAAGACATCGAAAGCAAACCCATCTTAGAGCGTAGTGTCTATGGCGCAGCATTAGCGCAGGCTAGGGCATATGCAATCTATGATGGATTATCAAGAAGTGCAGTGTTTGCAGAAAAGCACAAACCATTTTGGTTTGCTAACGTCCAGATATCGGCGGAAGCATTATCATCAATTAGAATGAGTGCTCCAGGGAAGATGACTCTTATGATATAAAGAAGCGACAGTGTCACAAAAAGTTTGAAGCGACTATATCAAGTCGCTTTTTTAATGTCGTAATAAATAGAACTGAATAAGATAAGGTTACGGCGTCACGATCCTTCAAACCAATCGTGGTGAGAGCCATCAATTTGAACGAGCTCGCCTAAACAATCACGTCGGTAACGAGGTTGGTAAACTCGGGGCTTGCGTTTAGAGTGTGTGACCCAAAGTCCGTCGGCGATCATCCATTGACGCAGAGTCTCTTTAGATACAGCGATGTTGTGTTGCTCTGAGAGTTTTTCTAGAGCGAGCGTTGGTGAGAAATCAGAATAATACTTGTGGATGATCTTAAGTATTTCAATTTTAAAATCTTCTGAGTAACGTCGGTTACTTGGACGACCACGAGCTGCGTGCGCGAGACTTTGAGCTCCTAAAGTGGAGAGTCGATTGAGTAAACGCCGGATATGATGAACAGACACATTTAAAATAACTGCAGCATCAACTTGACGTAATCGCTTTTCACGGACGTCAGACAGAACCTTAAATCGATAAATATCTTTTTCACCCATCGTAATCAACATCGGTTAAAGCCTCAAAAGCAAACAATGTTGTTAATCTTAGGAGGACATTTTAAAGTGGCTAAAACCGGACATTACTAAATTGCTCTAACAGATTATGTCAATCCCATTTTAAAATGTCCTCTTTTCTCCCAAGTAGAAATGTCCCTTTATGAGCAAAATAGAGTAGGTGAGTTAGGTTTTACTGTTAGAAGCTTTGAAAGTTTTTGGTGTGATGAGAACTGGGTTTATCGCCCTTAGTTGTTCCTGAAGCGCTCTTTGTTGAGCTCTGCGTTTAGGGGCTAATTATATGGTCCGCCTCACTCTCAAGCCCTACGCTTAGAGTAGGCTCTCAGAACGAGGTGAACCATATGTCTACCATTCACATCTTAGGTATCGATTTAGGCAAGCACTGCTTTCATGCGGTTGGCAACAATCACACTGGCAAAGACGTTATTCGCCGTAAGTTTAGTCGAAGCCAACTACTCCGTTTCTTATCTGTACTTGAACCTACCATCATCGCTTTTGAAGCCTGTGGTGGTGCTCACTGGCTTGCGAGAAAGTGTGAAGCCTATGGGCATCGCGTTCGACTTATCCCGCCTCAATATGTAAAACCTTACGTCAAAGGTAATAAGAACGA
Organism: Vibrio sp. ED002; assembly: GCF_023277445.1. Taxonomy (NCBI): domain Bacteria; kingdom Pseudomonadati; phylum Pseudomonadota; class Gammaproteobacteria; order Vibrionales; family Vibrionaceae; genus Vibrio; species Vibrio sp. ED002. The sequence continues at coordinate 589,577 of NZ_CP080238.1, forward strand.
CTTTATTGATGCGGCTGCGATAGCAGAAGCAGCGAGTCGACCAAGCATGAGATTTGTCTCTGCCAAGTCAGAGGAAGCTCAGGTAATCGCAGCTATCCATCGAGTGAGGGATGGTTATATCAAAGAACGAACGGCTTGTATGAGCCGAATTGGAGCAATACTACTTGAGTTTGGGCTGAGTTTTCCTAAAGGCCATGCCAAGATGAAAGCGCTATTTCAGTGGTTGGCCGAGCAAGATATAAAGTTACCACCGAGCCTGGTCGCTGAGTTGCTCTCGATTCATGAGCACTATAAATACCTAAATGAGCAAGTATCTACTCAAGATAGAAAACTGAAAGCGATTACTGAAAATAATGAAAATGCCGAACTTTTGAAGAGTATTCCTGGTATTGGTGATTTAACAGCAACGTTGTGTGTGGCCAATATCAGTTCTCCTTCAAACTTTGGTGGAGGTCGCGAGATGGCTGCATGGCTAGGACTCGTTCCAAGGCAGTATTCAACGGGTGGCAAATCAAAGTTATTAGGCATGAGTAAACGAGGGAACAAACACCTTCGCGCTCTATTTATACATGGAGCGAGATTCGTGCTATCTAGGATAGAAACAACAGGAAAAGTGTTTGGAGATTGGTTAGTCAATTTACGAGCAACAAAGCCGTTTAATGTAGTGGTAGTCGCACTTGCCAATAAGCTAGCAAGAATAGCTTGGGCGGTGTTGTACCACCGCCAAGCTTTTAAGGCTGTATAGCCATAACCAAGTTTGCAACGCCAATGAACGTGATGACAAAAACGGTCGAACGGCCAGATTAGTAACCTGATACAAAAAATAGCACCTAGTTGCTTTGGGGCTTTTAAGGATAATCTGGCGCGGATATCATCGTGGAGCGGGAAGTTAATGTTCCCAACGTGGACTCCGAATACATTAGCGCAAACCAACTCCGTTATTACTTAATTGTAGTTGCAATAACGGGGCGGACCATACATTTTTGCTCCTGGTGCGTTTCTGTTGTCGACAATTTGGGTTTGCTGAACATGCTCAAGCTTATCGAAAATTTTAAATTCCAACTTTCTGTGGCCATACACAATCGCAATGTCTCCGTTGGGATAGTCTAAGACTTTGACGTGCTCGTGTACTAAGCGAGTGTTTTCTTCCGTTGGCTCAATGAGATAAACCACTTTGTCATATTGAAATGTCAGTGATTTAGAGAGCTTACGAATTTCCTGCCAACTGAAAATATCGTCGAGTTCCTGTGGGGTTTCGCGCACTTTTCGATGCATATTTTTCGGATACATTGCCGGCTTAGCAAAGCGTCGATTGAAATCGGCAATGAAGTAGGGAAGCCAAGCATTCGCTTCTTCGATGGTGTTAATTCCTTGTAAGCGCATCTCTTTGACAAGTCGGTCTTGTAGCGTCAAGTTTACTCGCTCAACACGACCTTTAGCTTGAGAGCTGTTCGCACATATCAGTTCAATACCTAACTCTTTTAATACTCGGGCATACTGAGTTTGACCGACTTGTTTTTGCTTTTCCTGATTCACCCGAAAAATCGAATGCTTATCACTGTAGAACGCTACGGGTTTGCCGTGTTCATTAAGATATTCTCTCGTTGTTAGCATGTAATCAAAGGCCGATTCGGTTTCGCTGAACCTTAAGTTCATCAGGCGGCCAGTCGCATCATCAATGAAGACCAGTAAACAACATTTGTCAGCGCGTCCTTCAAACCAATCATGGTGAGAGCCATCAATTTGAACGAGCTCGCCTAAACAATCACGTCGGTAGCGAGGTTGGTAAACTTTAGGCTTGCGTTGCGAATGAGGCGTCCATAAACCATCTGCAATCATCCAACTTCGTAAGGTCTCGTTAGATACTGGAAGGCTATGTAACTCAAATAGTTTTTCTCTAGCAAGCGTTGGAGAAAAATCAGAATAGTGATCACGAATCAGTTTTAAAACTGTGTCTCGGTAGTCACTGGGATAGCGGTTATTACTTGGCTTACCTCGAGCTTGGTGAGTCAATCCTACAGCACCGAATTCTCTCAGGCGATTCATAAGCCTTTGAACTTGGCGAACACTCAAATCAAGAATGTCTGCCGCGTCGACTCGTCGGATCCTACGATCGCAAACATCTTGGATTACTTTAAAACGATAGATATCAGAATCATTCATAGTCACTAGCATCTTAAACGCATCCTTAGCTGGTTGTAAGCAAAGCTTAGTGACTACGAGCTAAAGAGACATTTTAACTTTGGTAAATAGTGACATTACAACTTTGCGCCTACACCCTAAGTGCGCATTATGTATATTATGTTAAATGCAGTATAGACGTACGCCAAATCTTCTCTACATTGGTCTCCTATCCCTCTCAGATTTCAAATTCAGACATCGGTTGTTAGGTTCATTAAACATAATGGTGATTTACCATAAAATACTTAATATAGATCTTAATAATCTTGCGATTGTTAAGATCTATATTAAGGAGCTATGCAGTTTCTACTAGTGACTGAATCACTTCATAAATATCTTGCCTGCGAACTGGCTTTGAAATGAAGCCATCCATTCCGGCCTTCAAACACATTCTCTTATCACTCTCCAACGCATGGGCTGTCAGAGCAATGATGGGAATTGAAATCCTTTTTTTTCTGATAAGTCTTGTCGCTGTTATGCCATCCATTACCGGCATTGAAACATCCATGAGTACCATGTCGAGTTCTTGGCTATTTTGCTCCAAGAATTTGATGGCCTCAGATCCGTTGTTTGCTATACAAACATTATGTCCCAACTTATTTAGAATCAGTTTGATCACCAACTGGTTTGATTCGGTATCTTCGACAATAAGTATATTCAGGGCCTTCGATGGTCTGTTCGCTTCAATCTTTACTGGGCGCTCTTGGTTATTACGTGTGAGAACTGGAATCCTTATAGAGAAATGAGACCCGACATTTTCTTTACTGCTCACGGAAATCGAACCACGCATCATTTCCACTAAATGTTTGGTAATTGCAAGCCCCAAACCTGTACCACCAAAACGACGCGTGATTGATCCATCACCTTGATGAAATGCAGTAAATAAGTGATTCAATTTTGCCTTTGGAATACCTATACCGGAATCCATAACTGAAACTTTAAGTTCGTTATTTTGTTCTTCGACCGTAACATTAACTTCACCAAAGTCAGTGAACTTTATGGCATTCCCGATCAGGTTGAACAACACCTGAGAAAGCCTGGTGGAATCTATCCAATATTGTTTACTTTTTTCTAATCCGAAGCTTAAATTAAAGTTCAAATTTTTACTGGTCGCTACTTGTTTTTGTTGGGAAATAACAAATGTTACAGCGTCACTCAAATCAACCCACTGTTCATTTAATTGAAAGCTGCCTGACTCTATCTTAGATAAATCAAGGATGTCACTGATGATCGCTAATAGGAGTTCTGCCGAGCATTCCATTTGATCAAGGACTTCGGACTGGTCATCGGTAAGCATGGATTGGCGCAGTATATCTAACATTCCCAATACCGAGTTTAACGGCGTTCGAATCTCATGACTCATCATGGCAAGAAATTCAGATTTCGATTGGTTTGCCTTTTCCGCTTCTTCTCTTGCTCTGGCGAGTTGAGATGTACGCACGTCAACGATACGTTGTAACTTCTCTTTGGTTTCAATATCTATAACAGCGCGTTCAATTAAGGGGCTAAAGCGTCTTAATGTCTCTTTGTTCTCGATGCTAAAATGCCCTTTTTGAGCACCGATCAATAAGATGATATTTTGGGTTACCTCGGTTCTAATCCCAGTTAAGACAACTGAATTAACATGGCTTTGTATGAAGCTGTTAAGGTTTTCAAACTCACGTAACCTTAGCGGCTCAAACAGTAAAATACACTCACCGTTTAAAGCTCGCTCGGAAACGCTACCCTGTAACCAATCTAAGTTATCGAACACACTATTTGTTGAGATTAAGGTTTTAAATGCGTCTCTAGTATGGTCTCGAGTGATCACGATGAAGTCATCAAAATTGATGTACTTTTTAAGTACGTTGTTAAGGCCGGAAAATATTTCGTGTCGATTTCGAGCCTCACTCATTGCAGAGATAGCAGATAGAATGGCTTTATTTTCATCTGCCAAAAGTTTTTCTCGTTGCCTTGCTTCTTTAAGTTCGACTAACGCTTCTTGCAACGCTTCTTGTTGATATATCTCTAAATATTTATTTTTCATAAGGTTTATGGAAAATCGCTGATGATATCATCAAGTTTCCATGTCCATTTTCACCACCAATGAATCTTCCTTGCTCACCAAATGTGAATGGGCAAATAAAAGGCAGGTGTTCTAATTCTTGGTTAATTTGTTCGCAAACACTGTTTATATCTTGCTTTAAGTGCAACATAGGACCAGCACAAAAGATATTGATCACACCTATTTTTCGAGACTCTTCTAATTTTTGATTAAAAGCGGCATTCACAACCCTTGCAGCTCTTGCAATTAGATGCTCCCTACTCCCTTTCATTAGCGTTAATTGCTCGCCTTCTTCGATAGTTGTGAACAACTCGATGCCACCGTGTGAGGTCTCGCGAATGGGATGGGACAGCTTGTAATAAGGCCTTTCATATAAGTACCCGGCAACACGACCTAACGGGTAAGCACTGGCATTAGTAAACAGAAATTGTTCGTTATCTGGTTGATTATTTTGGTGGTTTGTCCATCTTCGATAAACATCTAGTGCTGGCTCACCGTCAATTTCTAATAAACATCGGTTATGGGTTTTCGTTGCAGTTCCCGTAACATCCGTTGGGGAATGCCCTGCACTAAACGCAATATCGACAGGTTGAGATGAATAAAATAGTGTTAAGCTAATGCCAGCTTTTTCACTTCCTTGCGTGGTTATAATAGACCAGTTCCCTTCTATGTTATTGTCGGCAGAAGAGCCGCCAATAATGGGAACCAAAGTACCAAACCGCTGATCGATCGCTTCAATTACAGCCTCTTCATTCCCTGGCGTGGCATGTAAAAGAATAAGGTTGGGTACCTCGCCGAGCCGGTTAGCATGAGATAAGGCCATGTTCAGCGCTTCATCCACATAAGTATCGACAGAATCACCACATTTCGAAATTCCAGTACCATAGGAATGTGGTCCCGAATCATAGATAGCCAGAACGGCGATGGCTGGTCCACGATGGTAACCTTGGTTGGTCATAATTGCCTGACACGAGCTCGCACCGTGGAGAGACTGTTTAGGAAACAGCTCTCGAAACGCTGATTGAATAGCACGGAAGTCATACTCCTCTGTGTAATAGCAGATGAGGTGAGAGAGGTTCTCTTCAAAGAGTTCCGTGCGAAATTTCTTAATCGCTAAATATTCGTCTGTAATATGAGTAAATAATGATTGGCACTGCATACGAGTTTAATTATTGTGTGATCTTTAACCGTTATACCATTACGACAATATAGCGCTAGACAATAAAGTAATAATTGTATAAAGAAGCGTCATTATCTCGCGTCAGATCTGATTTATAAATGAACTTGGACAATGTTTTCGCTTATTTTGAAATTAATTACTCGAGTCTCAGAAATATCACTCCAATTGCTCTGGCGATATTTATCCGACAGATCTATAAACTCACCAGATTGATTTAGATCAATTTTTATACTGCCATTTTCTGTGCTTTCGATCGAAAAGCCATCAGAACCCTTGTTTATCGTGATTTTTTCTGTTCCGATTGTTACATCACATCGTTGTTTTTGTGAACAATCCACAACGCTACTCGTCTCATAAGTAAAGGTTCTCCAGAAAAATGCACCAATTAAAAGACTGAGCATGATTAAGATTTGTGCAAGTCTTGCCTTTGTTAACTTTTGTGCAGCCATAATTCCTAATATCCTTGTTACAAACTTCAAACTTTTTAAATAAAAAATGATTTCCAGAGGCCTAGTAAGGTTACTACTCTGTCATTGAATTGTTAATTCAAGTATAGTGACTCGCTGAAAATGCCACTTTTTATTAAAGTCAGCAATGGAAATAAAGTGATGATAACACTTAAATTCTAGAGTTTACTTGGGTGGTGTTACGACGCAAGTCGTGTTGGAAGTAAAGTGTAGTTAATTAGAAATTGGAAGCATGCAAATGAGCCAAGTAAAGCAGCTTGAACAAAACTACAACTATACAGTCGTTCGCCAATTTACCCTTGTGACCATTTTATGGGGCATAGTTGGTATGGCTGTTGGTGTTTTGATTGCCGCTCAATTAGTTTGGCCACAGCTAAACTTTGATACGCCGTGGTTGACGTACAGTCGTTTACGTCCACTGCATACTAATGCGGTAATTTTTGCGTTTGGTACCAGTGCTCTGTTCGCAACATCTTATTATGTTGTTCAGCGCACCTGTCAAACACGTCTTTTTGGTGGCCCACTCGTTGCCTTCACCTTTTGGGGATGGCAAGCAATTATCCTAGCCGCAGCAATCACCCTACCTTTAGGTTTTACCTCAGGTAAGGAGTACGCTGAGTTAGAATGGCCTATTGATATTGCAATCGCGATTGTATGGGTATCTTACGCGGTCGTGTTCTTTGGAACATTGGTCAAACGTAATACGTCTCACATCTATGTGGCTAACTGGTTCTTCGGTGCCTTTATCCTCACAGTAGCAGTACTTCACATCGTGAACAGTATGGCAATCCCAGTATCGCTTGGTAAATCTTACTCGATTTACTCCGGTGCCGTGGATGCGATGGTTCAATGGTGGTACGGACACAATGCGGTAGGTTTCCTACTAACCGCTGGTTTCCTTGGTATGATGTACTACTTCGTCCCTAAACAAGCTGAACGTCCTGTTTACTCTTACCGTTTATCTATTGTTCACTTCTGGGCACTGATCTCTCTGTACATTTGGGCTGGTCCTCACCACCTGCATTACACAGCACTACCTGACTGGACTCAGTCTCTAGGTATGGTGATGTCTTTGGTTCTATTTGCTCCATCTTGGGGTGGTATGATCAACGGTATCATGACGCTGTCTGGCGCATGGCATAAGCTTCGCTATGACCCTATCCTACGTTTCCTAATCGTTTCGTTGTCTTTCTACGGTATGTCTACCTTTGAAGGTCCAATGATGTCTATCAAGACTGTAAACGCACTATCGCACTACACCGACTGGACCATTGGTCACGTTCACTCCGGTGCTCTAGGTTGGGTTGCTATGGTTTCCATTGGTTCTGTATATCACCTTGTTCCTCGTCTATTTGGTCAAGAGCGCATGTACTCTGTTAGTCTAATCAATGTTCACTTCTGGTTGGCAACTATCGGTACAGTTCTTTACATCGTAGCAATGTGGATTTCTGGTGTGATGCAAGGCCTAATGTGGCGTGCAGTTAACTCTGACGGCACACTGACTTACAGCTTTGTAGAATCTGTAGAAGCATCTTACCCGTTCTACTTCGTACGTTTCTTAGGTGGTTTCATCTTCCTATTCGGTATGTTCTTAATGGCATACAACACGTACAAAACAGTAACGGCGCCTAAAGAAAGCCTAAAAGCTATCCCTCAACCGGCATAAGGAGATTAAAGAATGAGTAATAATTCGAATAATCGCCACGAAATCCTAGAACGTAATGTCGGTTTGTTGGCAATTTTCATCGTCTTTGCAATTAGTTGGGGTGCGCTCGTAGAAATCACTCCTCTAATTTTCCAGAAGCAAACGACGGAGCCTGTAGAAAACCTACGCGCTTACACTCCTCTGGAAATGGAAGGTCGTGATATCTACATCCGTGAAGGTTGTAACGTTTGTCACAGTCAGATGATTCGTCCTTTCCGCTCTGAAACAGAGCGCTACGGTCACTACTCTGTAGCCGGTGAAAGTGTTTGGGAACACCCATTCTTATGGGGTTCTAAGCGTACTGGTCCAGATTTGGCTCGTGTAGGCGGACGTTATTCTGATGAGTGGCATCGTGTTCACCTTATTGATCCTCGTGAGCTAGTACCTGAATCAAACATGCCTGGTTTCCCTTGGCTAGAAGAGAACGTACTAGACGGCAAACTGACGCAGAAGAAACTAGAAGTATTCCGCAACCAGTTCGGTGTTCCGTACACGGATGAACAAATCGCGAATGCGGCTAAAGATGTAGAAGGTAAAACAGAGATGGATGCAATCATCGCTTACCTTCAGTCTCTTGGTCATGCAATGAAGTAAGGGGGTTACATGGATTTCGGTACAATTCATAGTATTTATACCGTAGTACTCTTCGCGAGTTTCATTGGCATCGTATGGTGGGCATTTGGTAAGAAACGTAAAGCACGTTTCGAAGAAGATGCTAACTTGGTGTTTGCAGACGAAGAACAAAAAACGACCCCAAATAACCAAGGAGTGAAGAAGTAATGACTACATTCTGGAGTCTCTGGATTATCGTGATTACTGTCGGTACGCTGGTAGGCTGTGCGATCCTCTTGACTTGGTGCGCTAAAGATAAAATGGGCGTCGAGGAAGGGGAAGACATGGGCCACGAGTACGATGGTATTCGCGAGCTTAACAACCCTCTGCCAAAATGGTGGACATACTTATTTGTGAGCACGTTTGTGTTTGCAGCTGTATATCTAACTCTATTTCCAGGTCTAGGTAGCTTTAAAGGCGTCCTCAACTGGCAGAGTTCAGATCAAACCGTACGTACGTTGGAAGAATCTAAAGAAGCCATCGCACGAGCACAAGAAAACAAGCAGCTTAACCAATATGCTAAAGAGCTTGATGATGCAGATGCTTACTTCGGAGAAGCGTTCCGTGCACTTGCTCATAATGCAGAAGGTCTACGCCCTATCCCTGAGATTGCGCAAGATCCTGAAGCGATTAAAGTTGGTCAACGTTTGTTCCTACAGAACTGTTCGCAATGTCACGGTTCTGATGCTCGCGGCCAGAAAGGCTTCCCTAACCTAACTGACGACGCGTGGTTATACGGTGGCGAGCCAGCAGCTATTGTTACTACTATCATGCAAGGCCGTATCGGGCAGATGCCTGCGTGGAAAGATGCACTTGGCGAACAAGGTGTTCAAGAAGTAGTAAGCTACACGCTAAGCCTATCTGGTCGTAAAGTGAATGCACGTGAAGCGGAAGCTGGTAAAGCTCGCTTTGTAGTGTGTGCAGCTTGTCACGGCACAGATGGTAAAGGTAACCCTGCTGTAGGTGCACCTGACCTAACTGACCAAGACTGGTTATTCGGCGATTCACGCGCTGCAGTAACAGAAACAGTTATGAACGGTCGCTCTGGTGTGATGCCAGCTTGGAAGGACATTCTAGGCGAAGACAAAGTTCAACTTGTCGCGGCATACGTCTGGAGTTTAAGCAACTCTGACAATAAGTAACATTTCAATAACAGCCCCTTTCATAGGGGCTGTCTTTCCTTTAAATTTAAAGCCTTACATTTTTTCATTTAGCTGTTGAGAACTTTTTTATGGTAAAGCCTTGGTATAAACAATTTTGGCCGTGGTTCCTGATCATCCTACCTCTAACTGTGGTGATTTGGACAATCGTTACTGTGGTCGTATTCGCCAACAACTCGGTATCTTTGGTCGCTGAGGATTACTATAAAAAAGGCAAAGGTATCAACATCGACATCAGTAAAATGAATGTCGCTCGAGACCTTGGCCTTAACGCTACCGTTTCATCAGATGATAACACGGTAGTTATCTCTTTTAACAAAGGGGAACTGCCGCACTTCCCTGCGCTAACCGCGACGTTTACACACCGCACGTTGCCAGACCGTGATTTTACTAAGCTTCTCACTGCCGATGCGAAAGGCAACTATCGTTTGACGCAAGAAGACTCTATTCAAGGTCCTTGGTTTGTTGAACTTGAACCACACAACAAAGAATGGATGATTCAAGGTCGAGTTGAATTCCCTGCACAACCAACAATATTAATGAAGTAAGTCTATGTGTAAATCCTGTTATCACTGCGGTGAAGATGTACCAGCCAACACGGATTTCAAAGTAGAAATATTGGGTGAAATTCGCGACATGTGTTGCCCGGGTTGTGAAACTGTGGCACAGACCATTGTCGAGAGTGGGCTCGTCTCCTACTACCAATACCGCACTGCACCAGCTGAAAAAGCAGATTTAGTTCCGGAACAGCTCCAAGCGCTGATTCATTATGATAATGAAGAAGTGCAATCGGAGTTTGTTCGTAATAATGAGAACACCTCTGAAGTCACGCTTTCCTTGGATGGCGTTTCTTGCGCAGCTTGCGCTTGGCTAATCGAAAAGCAAGTCTCGGGCGTAAAAGGCTTAGTGTCTATCCGTGTAAATACCACCACGAACCGAGCTTTACTTGCGTGGGATAAAACACAAGTTCGTCTTAGCGAATTGCTCTCTGTGATTCACAAACTCGGTTATAAGGCTGCACCTTTTGAAGCGGATAAACAAGAAGCCGCATATCACCACACAATGAAGCAATACCTGTATCGCTTAGGCATTGCAGGCCTTGCAACCATGCAAGTAATGATGTTAGCAGTGGCGTTGTATCTGGAAGTTTTTGGCGATTTAGAGCCGGAGTTTAAAAACTACTTCCGATGGGTAAGCTTAATCTTCGCAACTCCTGTACTGCTCTATTCTGCGCTTCCCTTTTACCTCAATGCATGGCGAAGTATTAGAGGACGAACGCTTGGTATGGACGTTCCTGTGTCCATCGCATTAATCTTTGCTTATGTGGCAAGTCTAGTCGCAACGGTGACAGAGCAAGGTGAAGTATTCTTTGAATCCATCTCGATGTTTACTTTTTTCTTGTTGGTTGGTCGATTCTTAGAAATGCGTGCTCGTCGCAAAGCCGCGGCTGCTAGCGGTAACCTTCTTAAACTCATCCCTGCGATTGCCACCACGTTAGACGGTGAACAAATCCCAGTTAAAACACTAAAGGTCGGCGATCGCATTCGCGTTCTTCCTGGCGAACATATTCCTGCCGATGGCAAAGTGATTTCTGGTCGTATCCATATCGACGAGTCTATGCTGACCGGAGAGTCTGTTCATGTAGTTAAGAAGGCGGGAGATGCCGTTTATGCGGGTACATTGAATGGCGAGGAGTCTTTCGATCTCGAAGTGACGAATTCAAAAGCAGATTCGATGATTTCTAATATCGTTCGTCTTCAAGATGAAGCTCAGCATTCTAAGCCTAAAATCGCTGAAATAGCCGACGTAGTAGCACGTTATTTTGTCGGCGCGATTCTAATCATTTCAGCTGGCACGTGGCTTTACTGGCACCAAACCAAACCTGATGATGCGTTCTGGATTATGCTGTCTGTTTTGGTAGCGACTTGTCCATGCGCCCTATCCTTAGCAACGCCAACCGCACTAACTTGTGCAACCTCTCGAATGGGTGATTTTGGTATTTTGCTACGTAAAGGCCATGTTTTCGAAACGTTGTGTAAGATTAATCATCTTGTCGTAGATAAGACAGGTACGCTGACCAAAGGCGACATCGAAATTAATCAAACTCAAACCTTCGCTAGCTTTAACGAAGGTGAAGCACTTGCGATCGCATCGGCACTTGAAGCGCACGCAAACCATCCTATTGCTCGGGCATTCTCAGGGTTTGGTCAAGAAGACGTTACTGTAAGTAATGTTCAAAACATCATTGGTTCTGGCATTCAAGGTAATTGGAACAATAAGACAGTAAAGATCGGCAGTGCTACTTTTGTGGTTGGTGAGAACCGAGATGAAAGCAACGCCGTCTATCTCTCCGTCGACGAAAAACACGTTGCGACCTTCTATTACCGTGACCCGATTCGTAAAGAGAGCAAAGCATTCATCCAGCGTTTTGCGGATGCAGGTATCAAGACAACGCTATTGACAGGTGATTCTTTGCAAAACGCTCAACCAGTTGCTAACGAAATGGGTATTGACCATGTGATCGCCTCAGCAAAACCAGAAGACAAACTCGCGTATCTTCAAGGACTAGATAAAAACGACATCACTATGATGGTCGGTGATGGCATTAACGATGCACCTACTCTTGCAGGTGCACACCTATCCGTTGCGATGGGTGGTGGTACGGATGTTGCCAAAGCTTCTGCAGATATGACCCTTCTAGGCGATAATTTAGAGAAGCTATTAGAAGCAAGATTACTTGCGATACGTACAAGAAAGATAATCCGAGAAAACTTGGCTTGGTCTTTAGGTTACAACCTGCTAATTTTGCCATTGGCAGTTGCAGGTCTTGTCGCACCTTATGTTGCCGTTGTTGGAATGTCTGCGAGTTCTATCATTGTAGTATCCAACTCATTGCGACTGCTTAAAGAGAAGTGAAGTAAGAGAGCTAACATGGAAAGTCTTTACATTTTAATCCCTATCGCCATTGTTTTGGTCTGTGTGGCGGTTGCTATTTTCCTATGGGCCGTTCGCAGTGATCAGTTTGAAGATCTAGAGCGACAAGGCCACAACATTCTTCTCGATGAAGATGAAAAACCAAATAACAAAAAACCGTAACGTTACTCTATGAGTCCAGATTTTATCGGTGCTTTTATGATTGGCTTGGTCGGAGCCGGTCATTGTATGGGGATGTGTGGTGGTATCGCGTCACTACTCTCTATGGGCACAAAAAACACTAAGCCTTCACCCGTTATCCCTCTCTTCTACAATATTGGACGCCTCGCTAGCTACGGTTGTGTTGGAGCAATGGTTGGTGGGGCTATTTCTGGCTTGTCTGAACTGAGTGGATTAACCCAATCATTAGCGTGGCTCCGCTTTATTGCGGCTATATTCATGATTTTGGTTGCTTTATATATTGCTAAATGGTGGCAAGGCCTGCTGATTATTGAAAAACTTGGGCAGTCCCTTTGGAAATTGATTTCACCTGCCGGTAGGAGCCTACTCCCACTCAAACACCCTTTACATGCCCTGCCGTTTGGGTTTATCTGGGGATGGTTACCGTGCGGCTTAGTGTACTCGGCTCTCACTTGGTCAGCAGTGTCAGGAAGCGCATTAAGTGGCGGGATGATCATGCTGGCATTTGGTCTCGGTACTCTTCCATCGATGCTCGCGATCGGATACGGAGCGAGCCACTTTCAGAAGTTGCAAAAGTCGTTAATATTTAGAAACATCTCAGCGTTAATCTTAATAACTTATGGCGTGTATACTGCCGCCGGAGCTATGCGAATGCTCGGTTTCATATAGTATGAAAGTCGTTTTCAATAATTTTTTTGCTACCCTTTAGAAGTAAGCGGTGATAAAATATTGATGTATATCAAATAGTGAAAGGTTGTTATGATTTCTGAAAAACCTGCAACAAAGCGTATCCAATCAGGTGGTTGCGCGATTCATTGCCAAGATTGTAGCATTAGCCAACTGTGTATTCCGTTCACTCTAAACGAGTCTGAGCTGGATCAGTTGGATCAAATCATCGAGCGTAAAAAGCCAATCCAAAAAGGCCAAGAGCTTTTTAAAGCAGGTGATGAGCTAAAATCTCTGTACGCTATCCGCTCTGGCACGATAAAGAGTTACACCATTACAGAGCAAGGCGATGAGCAAATCACTGCGTTTCACTTAGCTGGTGACCTTGTAGGTTTTGACGCAATAACAGGTGACCAACACCCAAGTTTTGCTCAAGCGCTGGAAACTTCTATGGTTTGTGAGATTCCATACGAAATCCTTGATGACCTATCAGGAAAAATGCCTAAGCTTCGCCAACAAATCATGCGTTTGATGAGTAACGAGATTAAAGGCGACCAAGAAATGATTCTGCTTCTTTCTAAAAAGAATGCAGAAGAACGTCTTGCTGCATTCCTGTACAACCTATCAACACGTTTTTCCCAGCGCGGCTTTAGTCCTCGTGAATTTCGTTTAACCATGACTCGTGGTGACATTGGTAACTATCTTGGTCTAACGGTAGAAACCATTAGCCGTTTACTTGGCCGCTTCCAGAAATCTGAAATTCTGAGCGTAAAAGGTAAGTACATCACCATCTTAGATCACGATGCATTGATGGAACTTGCAGGCGTTAGCAAAGACTAATTTGCCCTATCAATTGATGTAGCTCGAAAATGAGCTACATCATATTTCTTCTAAAATCCCTTCGAAAGTCCTCAAATTCTTCTTCAAACTGAGCTACAGTAAAAATGTACCTTGTGTACTCCAATATACTGATTTACTTTATATTCAGTATTTGGTTTTACAATAATAAGTGGGCTTAGATATGAGTATATACAGTAAGATCCTTGTTGTTGCTGACATCAATAATGATGAGCAGCCAGCACTTGCAAGAGCGGTTCAACTCGCTCGAAAAAGTGTATCCAGAAGCCGAATCACTTTCTTTCTGTCAATCTACGATTTTTCGTATGACATGACCTCAATGCTGTCGGTCGATGAAAGAGATGCTATGCGTCGCGGTGTTATCCACCAACGTGAACAATGGATGCGTAAGATAGCCCAACCGTATTTAGACGATAGCTTCGACTTTGATGTTTGTGTTGTTTGGCATAATCGCCCCTATGAAGCGATTATCGCTGAAGTCTTTGCTGGCGGTCACGACATCGTTATTAAAGGAACGCGTAAGCACGACGTTCTAGAATCCGTCATTTTCACTCCTACAGATTGGCATTTGTTGCGTAAGTGCCCTATCCCTGTACTTTTAATTAAGAACGCTGATTGGCCTGAGCATGCGAAGATACTCGCTTCTGTTCATGTTGGTTCGGAAAATCCAACACATATTGACTTGAATGATTCGATGGTAGAGCGTCTTAAAGAAATCAGTAACCGACTTGATGCCGACCCGTACCTTGTTAATGCGTACCCTGTTACGCCAGCCAACATTACAATTGAGTTGCCGGAATTTGATCCTACAACCTATACAGACGCTGTACGTGGGCATCATTTAACCGCAATGAAAGCACTTCGCCAGAAACATGGTCTTGATGAAGAGCAAACGATCGTCGAGCAAGGCTTGCCAGAAGACATTATCCCAGCAACAGCAGAAAAACTAAGTGCAGCGATGGTGATTCTTGGTACGACAGGTCGTACGGGGCTTTCTGCGGTGTTTATTGGTAACACTGCTGAGCATGTGATTGATAAAATCAATTGCGACGTACTGGCATTAAAACCAAACGGTTACATCAGTCCGCTCGATCCGAATACAGCGACATAACAGCGCTTGTTTTTGAAATGATATAGAAATGAAAATCCCCCACTCGTTGGGGGATTTTTTATTCTGTTCACGGCCTTAAGGCACGCAAATTAAAAAGGAGGCTTATTTCGCCTCCTCTTTTCGAATTAGATGTTGGTTACATCGATAAACATTGATTCGTCGATGTTTGTCGAAGATACCACTGCTTCACTGAATTCGTATTCTTCGCGATTTCCTTCACGGTCCAGTGGTAGGTTTACAAAGTCGAAGAGTTCACGGTCAGCAAGCTGGCTTGGACTTACGTTCTGGATTGACTTGAAGATAGCTTCTACGCGACCAGGTGTTTTCTTATCCCAATCGATCAACATCGCTTTAATCGATTGACGTTGAAGGTTCTCTTGAGAACCACATAAGTTACAAGGAATGATTGGGAACTCTTTATGTTCTGCGTATTTGATTAGGTCTTTTTCACGACAGTAAGTCAGTGGACGGATAACTACGTTACGACCATCATCTGAACGAAGTTTTGGTGGCATCGCTTTAAGGCGTGAGCCATGGAACATGTTCAAGAACATTGTTTCTACAATGTCATCCATGTGGTGACCAAGCGCCAGTTTAGTCGCGCCAATCTTCTCTGCGAACGAATAAAGTGTACCACGACGAAGACGTGAACATAGGCCACAAGTTGTTTTGCCTTCTGGCACTTTCTCTTTAACCACTGAGTAAGTGTCCTTGTCTACGATGTAGTAAGGAATGTTCAGCGTTTCAAAGTAGTCTGGAAGAATATGCTCAGGGAAACCTGGCTGTTTCTGGTCAAGGTTAACTGCGACAACTTCAAACTTGATAGGCGCTGCCTTTTGTAGGTTCAACAGGATATCAAGCATCGCGAATGAATCTTTACCACCACTAATACATGCCATCACAACATCGCCTTCTTCGATCATGTTGTAATCAGTAATGGCATTTCCAACATGTCTTCTAAGACGTTTCTGAAGCTTGTTGAATTCTAGGGTTTCTTTTCTTGTATCTACTTGGTTCATTGCGGGCTCTCACATCGCCGATAAATCGACTAGGGCTTCCTAACTTGGATTTCTATGGGGCGAGGATTATACGAGCTTTTTGCGCAGGATTAAATGTTTGTGTGACGGACTCATCAATAAATGCACTCAAAAACAGCGTCATGAACGTTAGAAACAAAAAAAGAGCCGCAATTGCAGCTCTTCTTCGGTTTCTTATGCTTATTTTTTTGCATTCGGTAGATAAGGTAATACACGAGTCGTTGGTTGAGGTAATGTCATATGACCACCCTCGCCAATTTCACTGATTGCGACTTGCACCTTCCCATTAACAATCGCTTTTTGAGCCCCATTAGAGAACGTAATAGTATCATTAAGTTCGTTAGCGAACTCCATGGTTACACCTTGTACTTGTGGCGTAAACCAACCCGCAAACATACCTCCAAGATCTTCAAGTAAGGCTTGCATTTGAGGCATCAAAGGCTTCAATTCTTCGTACGTAACGCTACCCTGTAACGGTTCTTTCGTCATGACTACAAGAGAGTAATCACAGCGCGTATCTTTGGGCGTTTGTACAAAGACAAGTGGATTCGCTGACTTTAGGTTTTTATCTATAGGAAGCGGTAGCTCTTTCGAAGTTGGTATCACAAACTCCTCAAAATGCTCTTCCTTTTCCATCCATGCTTTTTCGATTTCACACAATTGTTTTGTATCAGAATCAACAAAGAAAACACCGACTCTAACGTCATCATGGCCGTCTTTAATATTGTTCTTTAATTGCGTGTAAAGTTTAGAATACGTAAACATGTATTCTTGAGCGTGAGTGATAGGCGATGCCAAGATCAGTACCGCACTACCCAGTAAACTTAGGCTTAACTTCTTCATCCGATCCGTTATTTCTTTTATTGTGTCCAGTAAGCGTTATTGTGACGAATCATCGCCCGCAAGTCATTCACATAAGCGATACCGCGTTCAGAATAAGCAAGCAGACCGTGAGTAAGTTCTGATGCCGTCGCCACAGATAACAAATCCTTGTGTTTCCCTGCTAAATTCGCACGAATATCACGTAAATCAGCATACGCACGATTACGATTCACATTCATAAAATAGCCATGTACAGACTCTTGTACAGTGTCAAACTTCTCTACTTCGTGCGTTTTACCTGCACCGCGTTTCGCAGGGACGATTCCGCAGCCCTTCTTATAACACCATTGACCAAACAAGTTGTTTGCTTCGGTTGCAAAACGAGAGGTACCCCACGCAGATTCATTCGCAGCCTGTGTTAGCACCAAAGCCTCAGGCAAAACATTAACCCGCTTAAGCATTTCATCCAACCAAGCTTCCGTTACCGTCTCGTCTTGCAATGGATAAGAGTAAAGTGCAGCCAAGCGTTTAGCATATGAAGTTTGTTCTGAGCTCAACTCGCCAAGTTTCAAAGCCGTTAAGAAGGCACGCTCTTTTTCTATGCGCTGATTTTCTAAAGTAATTTTCGGACGAAGGAAGTCAAAGAACGCTGTCTTCTTATCTTTCGTGTCCTTAATCGAGTTGAAATCAGGAATGTCACCAATATAAGGGAGGTTAGACAAGTCTGGGTGTGTTACCGGGCCGTGTACCACCTGCGACTCAATCGCATTGCGATATTCGCGGTCGTAGTGCAAATATGGTCCTACAGAAACAAAAGTGGCGGCTATTGTGATAGCCGCCACTCGTAAACTCATTGATTTTAAAGATTTAGGCATCAAACACCTGAGAGTTACCATCGTGATCGTTATCATTTTGCTGTGCCGCTACGATCTTTAACTTGATACCAAACATTTCGCGGTACAGGATTCCCTTCAAATGGAAGAAGAACGGTAGCACGAAGATCAAGCCAATTCCGTAGAACATTGCAGCAATAATAAACATCAACATCACGCCCAAGTAAAGCCCTGCAAGAACAAAAATCTTCTTGTTGACTGCACGAAGAGACAATAGTAATGATTGCATTGGTGGCACTCTTTTCTCACAAATCAATAAGATAGAATGACTAAAAGCTAAAGAAAGGTATAACGATAGTAGAGGAAAAATCATCCCAGCTACGCCCTGCAGCATTAGACTAAATAGCGTCGCTAAAATCACTGGCACCGTGAATTGTAGGCCTTTACCAACGTGACGTACTTTTGTTTTCAACCCAGCGACATGGCTCATAGCCATCAAACTGATACCCGCATAAATTGGCGCACTGATCACTTCGTAACTAAAGTTAGCGACATAAATAGCAGAGACGATGTCAGTGGTAAAAGACTCAGGGTCTTGCAACGCATCAAGAATCACACCTGGGTCACCTAATTGAAGTTGCAATGCGATATAGAAGATGCCCAACTGAACGAAAAGCAACAAGATGATCGCTGGCGAGAAGGACAAAAATTGTTGAATGGTCGTGCGCCAAGCCTCACTAAAAACAGCACCCGCTTTTAGTTCATACTTGCCAGAAAGAGCTCGCTCTACACTCCCTCCTAAATTGAAATCTTTCTCAAAATCGTTGTTCATATGTTATCCAAGGCTAACTTGTAAATTTTTTTCTGGAAAACCAGCCAATTAATAAGGGCGTCATTATAAAGAAATCTTTCCAAGTCTAAAATCAGATCTCGGCCTCAATACTTGCAATATCTTCTATTTGGTCGATAATTAACCACTCGCAAATCTATGAAATTGAAAACATTTGCTGGCGAAATTAAAACCCTACAAAACGATAGCGAAAGCGTAAATACCCCCATAAAAACAGTATGGTAAGGAATGTTTACTTTTGCCTGCAAAATTTTTTCTGTTTCAAGATAAGAAAATGCTTTGATTTCACAATTTTGGTGATTATGATGCGCGCCTCAAAAGTGAATGACTAATGTCACATCAATGGGATATAACCCAATTTGAACGTGGGAGAAATACAGACGTTGAACGCTAAACAGCAAGCAGGAAAGCCAGTAGTTCGTCTATCTGGTATTAGCAAAAGTTTCGATGGCAAGGAAATCATCGGTAATTTAAATCTGGATGTTAATCATGGTGAGTTTCTGACGATTCTTGGTCCATCTGGTTGTGGTAAAACAACGGTTTTACGCATGATCGCGGGCTTTGAGACGGCAGACAACGGTCAAATCGTATTAGATGACCAAGATGTAACACAGGTTCCTGCAGAGCAAAGGCACGTCAACACGGTATTTCAGAGTTACGCACTCTTCCCTCATATGACCGTATTTGAAAACGTTGCTTTTGGTCTTCGCATGCAGAAAACACCTGCTGCAGAGATCGAGCCACGAGTAATGGATGCGCTGCGCATGGTTCGCCTTGAAAAAATGGCACAGCGTAAGCCACACCAACTTTCTGGTGGACAACAACAACGTATCGCGATTGCTCGCGCGGTTGTCAACAAGCCAAAAGTACTGCTGCTAGATGAATCTCTATCTGCACTTGATTACAAACTACGTAAGCAAATGCAAATCGAGCTTAAACAGCTTCAGCGTCAACTTGGTATTACCTTTATCTTCGTTACGCACGATCAGGAAGAAGCCCTATCGATGTCTGACCGTATTATTGTTATGCGCGACGGTGTTATCGAACAAGATGGCTCTCCACGTGAGATCTACGAAGAACCTAAGAACCTATTTGTTGCTCGCTTTATCGGTGAGATCAACGTATTCAACGCAACCATGCTAGATCGTATCGATGAGAAACGTATCCGTGCAGAAATTGAAGGTGTTGAATCGGTGGTTTACTACGATCAAGAAGCACAGGCCGGTGACAAACTTCAAGTACTACTTCGCCCAGAAGACTTGCGTATCGAAGAGATTAAAGAGTCTGAAGAAAAAGGCATCGTAGGTCACGTGACCGAGCGTACCTATAAAGGTATGACGCTAGATTCAGTTATTCAATTGGATTCTGGCATGCGCGTGATGGTAAGCGAATTCTTTAACGAAGATGATCCAGATGTGGACCACTCACTCGGCCAGAAAGTCGCTATCACTTGGGTTGAGAGCTGGGAGGTAGTACTAAATGATAAGCAAGAAGCTTAATCTTCAGAACGCGATCATTACCCTAATCGTTGGTTGGTTAACACTGTTTGTGTTAGTACCAAACCTAATGATTATCGGTACAAGTTTCTTGACGCGTGATGAAGCGAACCTCATTGAATTAACGTTTACATTCGATAACTATCTTCGCCTACTTGATCCTTTGTACGCAAAGGTGCTGATGCACTCTTTCTACATGGCGATCATCGCGACATTGTTGTGTTTGGTTATCGGTTATCCATTTGCCTACATCGTAGCGAAAATGCCAGAGAAATGGCGTCCGTTTATGTTGTTCTTGGTTATCGTACCGTTCTGGACAAACTCTCTGATCCGTACATACGGGCTAAAGATTGTTCTTGGTACACAAGGTGTCTTAAACAAATCGCTGATGGCAATGGAAATCATCGATAAGCCGATACGCTTAATGTATACAGAAACGGCAGTGATGATCGGTCTTGTATACATCCTGCTTCCGTTCATGATTTTGCCGCTTTATTCGGCAATCGAGAAGCTAGACAACACTTACATTGAAGCTGCAAAAGATCTTGGTGCGAACAAGTTTCAAACCATTACGCGAGTAATTTTGCCTTTAACAATGCCTGGCATTATCGGCGGTTGTTTGTTGGTTCTGTTACCAGCACTAGGTATGTTCTACATCTCTGACCTTCTTGGCGGCGCGAAGAACCTACTGATCGGTAACGTAATTAAGAGCCAAGTATTGAACGCTCGTGACTGGCCATTTGGTGCTGCGACCAGTATCGCCCTCACCTTCGCAATGGCTGTTATGCTTTATGCTTACTACAGAGCAGGCAAACTATTGAATAAGAAAGTGGAGCTAGACTAATGGGACGCACAGTTAGATTTAGCTTTATGGCGCTGGTATATGCTTTTCTGTATCTACCAATTATCGTCTTAATTGTTAACTCATTTAATGCCAACAAATTTGGTATGAAATGGGGTGGTTTCACCACGAAATGGTACGAAACCTTAGTAAACAACGACAGCCTAATGCAGGCTGCATGGCATTCATTGAACGTAGCGGTATTCTCTGCAACAGCGGCAACCATCATTGGTAGCTTAACGGCTGTTGCCCTATTCCGTTACTCGTTCAAAGGTAAAGGCGCGGTCAACGGCATGTTATTTGTTGTAATGATGTCACCAGATATCGTTATGGCGATTTCATTACTTGCTTTGTTCCTTGTATTAGGTGCACAGCTTGGCTTCTTTACCTTATTGATTGCTCACATCACCTTCTGTCTACCATTCGTTGTGGTAACAGTGTACAGCCGACTAAATGGCTTTGATGTGAAAATGTTGGAAGCAGCGAAAGACCTAGGCGCGAGTGAATGGGTAATCTTAAAACAGATCATTCTTCCTCTTGCAAAACCTGCGGTAGCTGCGGGCTGGCTATTGAGCTTTACCCTGTCTCTGGACGACGTAATTATTAGCTCATTTGTAACAGGTCCAACTTACGAAATCTTGCCATTGAAGATTTACTCAATGGTTAAGGTGGGCATTTCACCAGAAGTGAACGCCCTAGCAACGGTCATGTTGATTGTTTCTTTGGTATTGGTAGTGATTTCTCAGTTGCTAGCAAGAGAAAAAGTAAAGTAGAATCCGCATCCGTTAACATCACGAAACAGAATGGTTACATGCCATTCTGTTTTTCTATCTATCGTCCAAAATTGGACAACGTTTGGTTTGGAGCTAACGTCAATGAAAAAATGGGCTACTCTATTAGCTGGTAGTGCATGTGCGCTTTCTCTGTTCTCTGGTACAGCGGCAGCGGATGATAAAGAATTAGTATTTATGAACTGGGGTCCTTACATCAACAGTAATATCCTAGAACAATTTACTAAAGAAACTGGCATCAAAGTCATCTACTCGACTTACGAGTCGAATGAAACCTTGTATGCAAAGCTAAAAACTCATAACCAAGGTTATGATCTAGTGGTACCTTCCACTTACTTCGTAGCGAAGATGCGTGACGAAGGTATGCTACAAAAGATCGATAAGACTAAACTGAAAAACTTCGGTAACCTAGATACTAACTACCTAGACAAGCCTTACGATCCGAACAACGACTACTCTATTCCACACGTTGTTGCGATTACAGGTCTAGCGGTTAACGCTGACATGTACGATCCAAACGAGTTCCAAAGCTGGGCTGACCTATGGAAACCTGAGCTTGAAGGTCAAGTAATGCTGATGGATGACACTCGTGAAGTCTTCCATATCGCATTACGTAAATTAGGTTACTCAGGTAACTCTACGGATCCAAAACAAATCGACGAAGCGTACGCAGAGCTACAAAAGCTTATGCCAAACGTTCTAGTATTCAACTCTGATAACCCAGGCGCTCCATACATGTCTGGCGAAGTTGGCGTTGGTATGCTTTGGAATGGTAGCGCGGCAGCTGCTCAAAACGAAGGCATGAACCTAAAGCTTGTATTCCCTAAAGAAGGCGGTATCGGTTGGGTTGATAACTTTGCAATCTCTTCTGGTGCGAAGAATGTAGAAGCTGCTCACAAGATGATCGACTTCCTACTACGTCCAGAAATCGCAGAGCAAATCTCGGCTGACACGGGTTACCTGACTGCTGTTGCAGAGTCTAACGCTAAGTTTAAAGACGTTGCACCATTGTTCCCTTCTCAAGAAGATCTTGACCGTGTTGAATGGCAAGACTCTGTTGGGAACATGACAGCGAAGTACGAAGATTACTTCCTAAAGCTTAAAGCGGGCCAATAATCGCTTAATAAGCCATCTAGTAAATGAAAATAGGCAGCAATACGCTGCCTATTTTCGTAATTGACTGATATAATTACACGTTGCTAGGTTTATTTGACACAGCTTCAACATTCTCCGTCGATGAAGACATGATGTTTAACGTTCGTGCTCAAATAAACAGGATTGTGCTTATCGCAACTTGGCTCAAATCGGTATCTGTTACTAGTATTGATTTGACCTGTTGCTGAACAAAACGGAAATAAAATGAAAAGTAAATTCTACGCAAGCGCACTGTGTGCAGCGACGCTAATCGCTTCCCCTGCAATGGCTGCTGATCAAGAACTGTATTTCTACAACTGGTCGGAATACATTCCAAACGAAGTTCTTGAAGACTTTACAAAAGAAACTGGAATTAAGGTTATCTACTCTACGTACGAGTCTAACGAGAGCATGTACGCAAAGCTGAAAACTCAAGGTTCTGGTTACGACTTGGTAGTACCGTCTACCTATTTCGTATCTAAAATGCGTAAAGAAGGCATGCTGCAAAAGATCGACAAAGAGAAGCTTTCTCACTTTGCTGATCTAGACACTAACTTCCTGAACAAGCCGTTCGACCCGAACAACAACTACTCTATCCCTTACATTTGGGGTGCGACCGGTATTGGTATCAATGCTGACATGCTAGACAAGTCATCGGTTTCTAAGTGGGACGATTTCTGGGATAGCAAGTGGGAAGGTCAACTAATGCTGATGGATGATTCTCGCGAAGTATTCCATATTGCATTGACTAAGCTTGGTTACTCACCAAACACGACTAACCCAGACGAGATCAAAGCAGCTTACGAAGAACTGAAAAAGCTAATGCCAAACGTGTTGGTATTTAACTCAGACTTCCCAGCAAACCCATACTTAGCAGGTGAAGTCTCACTTGGTATGCTTTGGAATGGTTCTGCTTACATGGCTCGTCAAGAAGGCGCGAACATCGACATCATCTGGCCAGAAAAAGGCACTATCTTCTGGATGGACAGCCTAGCAATTCCAGCTGGCGCGAAGAATGTTGATGCAGCTCATAAGATGATCGACTTCCTACTACGTCCTGAGAATGCTGCTAAGATTGCACTAGAGATTGGTTACCCTACTCCAGTGAAAACAGCGCATGACCTACTACCGAAAGAATTTGCTAACGATCCAAGCATCTTCCCACCACAAGAAGTGATGGACAGCGGTACATGGCAAGACGAAGTTGGTGAAGCAAGTGTGCTTT
The DNA here is from genome assembly GCF_023277445.1 of Vibrio sp. ED002. Taxonomy (NCBI): domain Bacteria; kingdom Pseudomonadati; phylum Pseudomonadota; class Gammaproteobacteria; order Vibrionales; family Vibrionaceae; genus Vibrio; species Vibrio sp. ED002. The sequence goes on from NZ_CP080238.1 coordinate 613,704, forward strand.
ACGATGAGTACTTCCAAAAGCTAAAAGTAGACAACTAATCACTCTGTCGAAATAGTTTAGAAAAGCGGCTTAGGCCGCTTTTCTTGTATCTGAAGGTCGCTATTTGTGGCTCAATCCATACTGCTCAAATTGCAAAGCATCAGAATGCAACGTTTCAAAATACAAAAAGGCATCGAATCACTCGATGCCTTTGTTAAAGAAGGTTCTGTCCGTTTAATTAAGCGCTGGCTTCGTTTTCCAGAGCAAGAATTTCGTCAACCAATTTTGGCACTTCAATACTTGCTTTGCCGTAACGCTTCTCTTCAAACTCACTCTCGACAGCACTTGGCTCCAAGTTAATTTCAATCGTATGTGCACCATGCATCTTCGCATCATGTACAAAGCCTGCAGCTGGATATACCACGCCAGAAGTACCAATAGAAACAAACAAGTCTGCTTCTTCCAAAGCCGCATAGATCTCACCCATGCGTAGTGGCATTTCACCAAACCAAACAATGTGAGGGCGCATTTGCGCTGGGATCTGGCAACAATGGCACAATTCACCGGTTTCAATGTCTTCTGAATGTTCGATGACTTGGTTGGATTCACTGCAACGTGCTTTAAGCAATTCACCGTGCATGTGAATGATATTGGCGCTACCGCCTCTCTCGTGCAGATTATCAATGTTCTGAGTGATAATAGTCACTTTGCCTTCCAACTGCTCTTCTAGGCGTCCTAGTGCGATATGAGCCGCATTCGGCTTGATATCTTCGCCTTGAAGCTTTGAACGACGTTGGTTGTAAAAGCTTTGAACAAGATCCGGATCGCGGTCGAAACCTTCTGGCGTTGCCACGTCTTCTATTCGGTGATTCTCCCAAAGACCATCTTGAGCTCGAAATGTTTGAATACCAGACTCAGCCGAGATGCCAGCGCCAGTAAGTACGACAATATTTCTGTATGGGAAATTCATAACCTATCCTTGTTGCTCTTTTTATTAAGCTTAACACCGATACAAAAACAACAATAGCAATAAGGATTAGACCATGGTCGTAAGCCTGCTGATTTGCCTCTAATTTCTGCTTAAAAACTGGTGACATTAAGAAGATTTTCTACAATAAAAAAGCCTCGCGTTTGCGAGGCTTTTGAACAGATAGACCGTTTTAAAGGTTTGGACCTGTAGACGGTCTGTGCGGCATATTGTTGCGCAGCTGGTTCATACCTTGGTACATACGTAGGAACCACACGAGAATCGCAAGCGTTGCGAACAGCATACCTACCCAAGGAATGAAATAAGCAACCGTGTCTAACAAGGTACTGTGCACCCAATAATCACTTACGCCAACCAATACACCATTCGATGTTGCCACTGTTACGATCAGAACAACAAAGAACGTGAAGTACAGGAAGAATGTGCGAATCAAGCCGTAGTAATGTGAATTCACTACGTCACTGTCTTCACCTTTATCCAAACGGTAACCCGCGTAAATGATTGCGATAACGCCTGAGATCAAAAACGTAAACGGGGTAAAACAACTCAGGATGTAGGCAACCCAAATCCCGTTATGAGGTTTGTTCATTCGTCTTCGCTCCTTTTACGTCCGTTTGAGCTGTGTCAGCCTCACCCATCGCTTCTTTAGATTTCACTTCTTCATACCAAAGGTCGTGGTGCTCTTTCGCCCATGTCTCGTCAACTTCACCAGTAACCATACCTTCTAGTGCACCTTCCATACCGAATAGACCGATGTAGATGTGGAAGATAAAGCCACAGATCAGAATCAGTGCTGAAATCGCGTGAACAAGGTTAGATAGTTCCATATCGCGGCGAGTTTGGCCGAAAATTGGGAAATCCAGAACTAAGCCACTCACTGCAGCAATAGCACCGAAGAAGATCAACAGCCAGTAAATCGCCTTCTCACCACCGTTTGAGAAACCAGCCGATGGATGCGTACCTTTATGCTTACCAACCATGCCGCCCATTTTCATGAACCAACGAATGTCAGTCATTGTTGGAATGGACTTACGCCACCATTTCAACAGAACAAACATCAGCAAGATAAAGAACAAAGGACCCATGTAGTTATGGTACTGCTTCGCCAACATGACGATGAAGCCCCAGAACTCAGTTGGTACGTACGGCTTCAAGAAGTGCTTACCGTAAACCAGCATCAAACCACTGAATGCTAGCGTTAAGAAGGTAAACGCCATGCTCCAGTGTAGTGCGCGGTCTAGTCGAGACCAGCGTTTCATCTTTTTGCCAGTACGTGGCTTGCTTAACATCAGAGGACCAACGAATACGTAAGCCATGATAACCATTGCGATACTGCCGAAAATCGCGACAGCGCCCGCAGGAGACATCCATTTCTCTTTAAGAATGTACCAAGTCTCACCCGGAGTACTGATCAGCACACCGTGTTCCGCTGATTTCGACGTGGTATAGCCTTCTTGCCCCTCTTTGACCTGACGCCAGAAGTCTGCACCTGCAAGTTGCGTCATCTCCTGTTGTACCACTGGAGATGTGTCTTCTTGCGCAGACGCTGGCATCGAAAAGGTCAGCAGTAATGCTGTCATCATAGACAGCATTACAAGAGACGCACGTTTAAGAGTATTTAACATGTGTCTCTCCTACTTAGCTTTTGGTTGCGTCGTAAGAAAGATCGTTACCGTCTGTCCAACCTGCGTTTTTCGCACCGCGCTCAACCACACGTTGACGGAAGATGTCAGAAACTTTCTCTGCATCACCCGCTAGCAGTGCTTTTGTTGAACATAGTGACGCACACATAGGTAGCTTACCTTCAGCAATACGGTTCGCACCGTACTTCTCACGCTCTTCTAGAGAACCTGGTTCTGTGTTTGGACCACCTGCACAGAAAGTACATTTGTCCATTTTGCCACGCTCACCGAATGACGCTTGTTTCGGGAACTGAGGCGCACCGAATGGACAAGCAAACAGACAGTAACCACAACCGATACAAAGATCTTTGTTGTGAAGAACGATGCCATCTTCTGTGTGCTCGAAACAGTCAGCTGGACAAACCGCCATACAAGGCGCATCTGTACAGTGCATACAAGCAACAGAGATTGAGTTTTCACCTGGTTCACCGTCGTTTAGTGTTACCACGCGACGACGTTGAATACCCCACTCAAGCGCATCATCGTTTTCGTTCTTACATGCAGTAACACAGCCGTTACACTCGATACAGCGTTTGGTGTCACATAGGAATTTCATTCGTGCCATTGTCAGACTCCTTACGCTTTACGAATGTTACATAGGGTTACTTTAGTTTCCTGCATCAAAGTAACAGGGTCGTAACCGTAAGTGGTTGCCGTGTTGGCTGCTTCACCAACAACATAAGGATCCGTACCTTCAGGGTACTTAGGACGTAGGTCTTCACCTTCGAACTTACCGCCGAAGTGGAACGGAATGAACGCCAGACCCGGTTTAACACGACGAGTTACCATCGCTTTCACCTTGATGCGGCCTTTTTCTGCACCTTCAACCCAAACGTCATCGCCATCTTTGAAGCCAAGATCGTTTGCGTCTTTCGGGTTCACTTCAACAAACATCTCTTGTTGAAGTTCAGCAAGCCATGGGTTTGAACGTGTTTCTTCACCACCACCTTCGTACTCAACCAAGCGACCAGAAGTCAGGATGATTGGGTATTCACCAGACTTGTCTTCTTTCTGGATCGACTTGTAAAGCGTTGGTACACGGAAGATCGCTTCTTTGTCGTCCCAAGTTGGGTAATCCGTTACAAGGTCACGACGTGGCGTGTATAGTGGCTCACGGTGTAGCGGCACGCGGTCTGGGAATGTCCAAACAATCGCACGCGCTTTTGCGTTACCAAACGGGATACAACCGTGCTTGATTGCAACGCGTTGGATACCGCCAGACAGGTCCGTTTTCCAGTTTTTACCTTCCGCGGCTGCTTTTTCTTCAGCCGTTAGGTCGTCCCACCAACCAAGCTGTTTGATTAGCTTGTCTGAGAACTCTGGGTAACCGTCTTTGATTTCACAGCCTTTTGAGTAGCTGTCTTCAGCAAGTAGGCTTTGCCCTTCGAATTCAACACCGAAACGCGTACGGAAGTTACCGCCACCTTCTGCAACCGTCTTAGACGTATCGTACAAAATGTGCGTACCTGGGTGCTTCATCTCTGGCGTACCCCAACATGGCCAAGGTAGACCGTAAGTCTCACCATTCACAGGACCACCCTCTGCTTCCAGAGATGTCTTGTGGAATGTGTGCCAGTTTTGTTGGTGCGCTTTTAGACGTTCTGGGCTTTGACCTGTGTAACCGATGGTCCACATGCCTTTGTTGAATTCGCGAGTAATGTCTTCGATCACTGGCTGGTTGTTCTCTACGCGTACGTTTTTGAACAGCAGATCTTCATAACCTAGCTTCTTAGTTAGCAGGTACATGATTTCGTGGTCGGGTTTAGATTCGAACAATGGCTCGATAACCTGATCACGCCACTGAAGTGAGCGGTTAGATGCTGTCACACTGCCGTGCGTTTCAAACTGAGTCGTTGCAGGAAGCAGGTAAACGCCATCAGTACGATCGTTCATTACCGCTGCAACTGTTGGGTATGGGTCAACAATAACCATCATATCCAGCTTCTGCATCGCTTTCTTCATCTCAGGACCACGTGTCTGAGAGTTTACTGCGTGACCCCAGTAGAACATGGCACGAATGTTTTCACGTTGACGAATGTTGTCTTTGTTTTCAAGAACGCCATCCACCCAACGAGATACAGGGATACCTGCACTGTTCATTGGTTTTTGACCGCCGTACGCGTTGTCATCGAAACGACCTTTAATCCATTCGTAATCGATTTCCCACACTTTTGACCAGTGACGCCATGAACCTTCAGACAGACCGTAGTAGCCTGGTAGCGTGTCAGATAGTACGCCAAGGTCAGTTGCGCCCTGTACGTTATCGTGACCACGGAAGATGTTCGCACCACCGCCTGATTTACCGATGTTACCTAGTGCAAGCTCAAGTACACAGTAAGCACGTGTGTTGTTGTTACCAGTCGTATGCTGAGTACCACCCATACACCACACGATACAACCCGGACGGTTTTCAGAAAGCAGTTTCGCTGTTTGGTAAACTTCAGACTCAGGTACGCCAGTTACGCGCTCAACTTCTGCTGGTGTCCATTTAGCCACTTCTGCACGGATTTCATCCATACCGAATACACGTTGACGGATGAACTCTTTGTCTTCCCAGTTGTTCGCAAAGACATGCCATAGAACACCCCAAATAAACGCAACGTCAGAACCCGGACGTAGCGATACGTAGTGATCCGATTTTGCAGCGGTACGAGTACGACGAGGATCCGCCACAACGATCTTACAGTTGTTCTTCTCTTTCGCGATTAGGATGTGCTGCATCGCAACAGGGTGCGCTTCTGCAGGGTTTGAACCAATGAACAGCATCGACTTACAGTTGTGCATGTCATTGAAAGAGTTGGTCATCGCACCGTAACCCCAAGTGTTTGCTACACCTGCTACGGTTGTTGAGTGACAGATTCGCGCTTGGTGGTCAACGTTGTTGGTACCCCAAAGCGACGCCATCTTACGGAACATGTACGCTTGTTCGTTGTTGTGCTTCGCACTACCCAACCAGTAAACGGAATCTGGACCCGACTCTTTGCGGATGTCCATCACCTTGTTACCGATTTCTTCGATCGCTTGATCCCAAGAAAGCTTCTTCCACTTACCGTTTTCAAGCTTCATTGGGTATTTCAGACGACGCTCACCGTGACCGTGTTCGCGCAGTGCTGCGCCTTTTGCACAGTGTCCACCAGCGTTGAATGGGTGGTCAAATGCAGGCTCTTGACCTGTCCACACGCCGTTTTGAACTTCAGCGTAGATACCACAACCTACAGAACAGTGAGAACAGATGGTACGTTTTACTTCTGTTTTCGCTTCTGGATCCACCGATTTAGCTTGTGCTTTCTTCATCATGCCCGGTGCAAAAAGACTTGCACCTACAACCGCACCACCAGCAGCAAGCGAGGTGTTTTTCATGAATGCACGGCGAGAAACGCCAAGCTGATTGGTTTCTTTGCTCACACTGTCGGAGCGTTTGACAAGTTTCATCCGTTATCTCCTAAAGTGTGTCGTAGTAATCGCGAATGTGTTGAGTTTCACGATACCCTTTCTTCTTCACGTCTTTTTCAGAAGGCTCAACCGTTTCTGAAGCGCTTGCCACTTTTGTTGTTCCAGCGACAACCGCACCAGCTACGGCTGCAGTCGTTAAGCCTTTCAGGAGGTCCCTACGGCTTGTGTTTATTTCTTTATTATCTTTCATCATTGCTTCCTTACCTTACGGTAGATCTTTGGAGGCTATTGCCCCTCTATCGATATGACCAAGTACTGCCCGATTACTCGTAATCAGTGACGTTTTTCACATCAATTTTTAATTTGTGCTTACTGCTTTTGGTGTTCACGCTAAAGCGCACTTGTTCCAGTGTTAAGAACGCCTCACACAGTTGAGCTGCTGGCTTATAAAAGTTCGCGCTCTCTGCGTTTTCTAGTTGCTGAGTGAAAGAGTTAAACCAAGGTGCGATGTGTTTGTTAAACACCGCTTGTTGAAGATCTTCTTCTTCACCCGTTAGCATCGACATCACTTCACAAAGTGCTGCGATGTGGTCTTCCGGCTCTCTCACATTTTCATCGCGCTCGAAACCAAGCAGTTCCAAATCGTGACGAATTTCAGCCAGTGGTTTTTCCATCATTGCGCCCGTCATGTGCCATGAGCCAAACGGCATCACTTCACCACGACCGATACCAATGAAAAGATCTTGGTATTCATCTTCGAGCGCTTCACGGTTGGAATCTTTTGCCGCTTGCTGCAGTGCAATCCACGCTTTTTGCATTGCGCTTTCTGATGGTTCAACTTCTAGAGAAGTCAGGAACTCGATCATCTCTTCACTTGGTGCGCTACGGAAAAGCGCTGACAAAACCAAGTAGATCTCTGTTCTCAGTGTTTGTTCTTGTTCTCGTTGTGTATCCACTGCGAGCTCCTAGTATTTCAGTTGTTTCATTGGGTCTTCTGCCATCGACTCAAACATGTCGATCACACGGCAGTCTTCACACATCGCGATACGATTGATCGCCGCTTCATCAGAGAAATGAGAGTGACCGCGTAACTTGTTTTGTAGCATATCGATCATAGACTGAGGTGCGAATGGCTTATGACAGCGAATACATTCCGCTGCTTTCTCTTCGTGAATCACAACCGCTTTTTGGCGCTCTTCTTTCACCCAGTTCATGCGTGGCGTTAGAGTCAGAACTTTCTCTGGACATGCCTTTTCACACAAACCACATTGAATACAATCTTGTTCAACGAATTTAAGTGATGGAGATTCACCATCAGTATGAAGTGCACGTGTCGGACAAACCGCCACACAGCTCATACACAACGTACAATCTTTGCTTTCACAAGAAACATTGCCGTAAGGCGCGTTCGCAGGCAGTTCAACAATGTTCTCAACAGGAATACGAGAAGAAGACATTGCATCCAGCGCAGTAAATAGACGTTGACGCTTGTTACCTTGAAGATCGCCAAGGGCAAGGTCGAATGAATCTGTACATAGTGTTGGAGGACCTTCACGAAGCGATTCCAAGTAAAGGATATCGATGGTCTCTTTTGCGATACCAAGTTGATCCAATAGCTCTTGCGCGATACCTACTTCGTTATTTAGAACACGAATGATGGTTGCAGGCATAAAACGAGAAGCTGCAAATAGCACTTGCGTCGCGCCATTAACTAGAGCTGCGAACCATGTATCGATACCGATAGAAGGAAGCTCTTCAACCACAATTGGAATCACGTTATCTGGTAGCGCTTTCAGTGCCATCACGTTGTAAGTCTCGTGACGAGAACTACAGATAAGAACGATAGGATCCAGACCGCCCGCTTGCTCGTAGTTCGCTAGCGTGCGTTCAATGAATTTTTGCGTATCTTCAGGATTAGGTAGCGCGTAGTAAATCGCTTCTGTCGGGCAAGCCGTTGCACAAGTACCCACGCCCTGACATAGGTATGGGTTAATCTCGATGCGATGACCGGTTTTATCGCTGCCTTCACTTGATAGTGCACCAGCAGGACAAGCATCCACACAACGCTCACAACCTTTTACGCCACGAGAACTGTGCGCACATAGGTCAGTGTCCAGACGGAAGAATTTTGGCTTATCAAACGTACCCATTAATGTTGGGATTTCTTCTAACGCTTCTGCCAGTTTTGGATAGCCGCGTCCTACTGGGTAGTAACCCGGAACCGGAACCTCTTCTGACATGCAACTGTTTAGACAAAGATCGAGAACAACATCGAAACAATCACTATTAATAGCGACTTTTGCTAGGTTGCTTGTTAGACCGTTATTTTCGATAAGCACTTCAAACGTGCCTAGGAAACCAGAAACCTGAACTGAGTTTGCAAAGTACAGTTCTGGATTGGTGCCTTTCTCTCCGTCTGTAGAAAGAAGTGTCAGGCTGTTCATTTGAGATAGCTGCGCGGCTGCACTCTCAATGATGGCAGTCGGTCCAACAATCAGTGTATTACCGCCACTCTCGTAGCTCACCGTTGGTGGAATAAGATTGGTCAACTCTACGGTATTCTCAAACGCATACAGACGCGCTTTACCGTTATTGGAAGTTGCTTGTTCTAATAGTTGTTTCAACATTGCTCAGTTCCATTTATACGCATGGATAGTTTCTTCCATCTTTCATTGTAGTTAGCGCAGGCGATTCTGCTGATTAACTCGTCAGTAACTACCCCTTTTAGGTAGTCCCACCCGGGTTATCACTGCCTGTTGGGCAAATGGTCTAACTTCAACAAGAATGGTAATGAACAACAGATAGCAAATGTCGTGCCAATTAAATATCATCTAATTTTCAATAGGTTAGCTATTTATCTTGGAAATTGTAGGGATAAAAAAACCGACTGGGACATTTTGTCTCAGCCGGTTCATTGAGCGTTTAGTCAAAATGTACCTATTCTTTGTGTGGTATATTTTGTCTCACCTCTTCAGGGTCTAGTTTTGTCTCTGGAATATCACCCTCACTAGGCACTGTATTTATATCCAGTTCTTTTTGTTCTTCGGGAATTTCGACACCTTCAGCAAGTTCTACATCAGCCGATTCAATATCACTTTCTTCATAAGATTCAGTTGATTGTGCGGTTTCTTCTGTTGGTTCTTCTTCCGTTTTCTCTTTTACCCAATCACGAAGTGTTTCAGCCACCCCTTCAGAAAGCGACTTGAGGTTACTGTAGTCATCATCGTAATCATCCAAGCCATCACGAACGTTAAACTCTTCTGATAAGAACATCTTACGCAGTGCGGCTTTCTTAACGCTCTCTGAAGCCTCAGACACCAATAGCTGCGCTACGGACATCTCTTCAGAATCAGTAGTTTCGCTTGATGCTTCTTGAGCTATTGCTCCTTTAGCTTCAGTCTCAGTAACAGAAGCCTCGGTAGCCAATGTTTGCGCTTCCGTACTTAAGTCTTCATGAGCTAGTGCGGTTTTTGGTTCAGTAGATTCAACAGGCTCCACTACCTTAGCGTCTGTAGACTCGGTAGTGGTTTCTTCCAATTTACGTTTCGACCAACGGCTAAAAAAACTAGTTGCCATTTGCTCTACCCGCTCCTTTGCGTTTCTTACGTCTTACTTCTAACAACTCACCATGGCGACCAATAAAGGCTTCCATCCAAGCTTGAATGGGTAATGGCATATCATTGGACAACACTAGGTTATCGCCATCCATATATTGTGCAGCAACCGTTTGAGAGGCAGTAAGCAATTGAATTATTGGTTTTTCACCAGAATCCACATTATCCATAATTAAAAACAACTTAGGTTGCTGAGAACTTAGATTAAATCGGTAATCAGTACGCTCATCTTTATGCAGTTGCAGTAAACACACATCTTGAGTCTCATCCGTTGGCGTGATTTCAAAACCTGCAAGCTGCCATTGAGTCGTAACCCAAATCCCAGTGCTGATTTCGTGCTCTACCAAATCAACGCCAATTGGCCATGAATCTTCTGTTTTTTCGTATTTGTTCTCGAACTCTTTCGTATTCGACATAACTCATCCAGTTTGTTCTATGTAGGCTTGAAGACAGAAAAGGACATTTTGTACTTTGCTTTCAACCATTTTAGCGTTACAAAGCAATAAACGCGCCAAATCAAACTCACTTTTCTCTCTATACAAAATTAGTCTAGCCGTCAGTGTGAGTCTGTGTCATTACTGCGAACTCTCAGTTTTAGCAGACATTTGACGTAAAGCCTCGCAATTTCATTTATACCCGCTATTTTGGAATGAGAATTGCTTTGTAATCCTTGTTAAGACAAAAGAACCCATCAATGAGAGCGTCCATGAGCTCTCTCATTCATCAGGACATGACTGTGGTAAAACCAAACATTATTAAAACCAGTGAAAATCCCCTACAGACCATCGAAGTAGAAGTGTTTGACGAATACGGTGAGAAGCTGACTAAGCAAATTGCGTGTGAACGCCCTCTTACCGTCATGTTGAACTGGAAAGAGATTGTCACACTGATGACACTCGGTTCTCGCCCAGAAGCGCTTGTATTGGGTTATTTGAAGAATCAAAGCTTTCTTTCAGATCCTGAAGCGATTGAATCTGTGATTATCGATTGGGAAACGCACACAGCTGCGGTTATCACCAAAGAGAACATAGAACATCTTGAAGGTGCATTGAAGAAGAAGACCGTCACGTCTGGTTGTGGTCAAGGCACTATGTACGGCAACGTAATGAAGCAGCTTGAAGATTATCAAGTACCACAAATGCCACTCAAACAGTCTGAGATATACACCTCGTTAGAAGCGTTGACGCACTATAATGACACTTACAAGAAAGCTGGTGCAGTTCATGGCTGTGCAGTGTGCAAAGGCGATAAAGTACTGTCATTTGTGGAAGATGTTGGTCGCCATAATGCTGTTGATACCCTCGCGGGCGAAATGTGGCTTAACCAAGAAACCGGCGAAGATAAAATTTTCTACACAACGGGTCGCCTTACATCAGAGATGGTAATCAAGGTCGCTCAAATGGGCATTCCAGTTTTGCTGTCTCGCTCTGGCGTTACGCAAATGGGCTTAGATCTAGCCAAGAAGTTTGGCATTACCACTATCGCTCGTGCTAAAGGTTTACGTTTCCAAGTATTCACAGGCGCAGAGAAAATTGATTTTGACGTAAAGGGAAATCAATAACTCATCATTAAGTCGCCAAATGAGTTAGACTTAAACAATCATATGGATTCACAAAGGATGTGAACGATGAACAACGATCAACTGTGGAATTATCTACTCACCCCAAGCGGTATCATCGTTTCGATGATCATTACTTTCGGGCTCGTTGGCATTTATGCTTATCTAATGAGGCAATTTAAGGATTGAACGCCACAACCTAGCGCTAGCAAAGAATTAGCGCTAGCAAAGAATAGACATAAAAAAAGACCTCGCGATGAGGTCTTTTTATTTATTCGGTAGAAGGATTAGCCTTCAATACCACGAGATTTTAGGAACTCAGAGTAAGTGCCTTTGAAGTCTGTGATTTTACCATCACGGATTTCGATGATACGCGTAGCTAGTGAGTCTACGAATACACGGTCGTGCGATACGAAGAACAATGTGCCTTTGTACTGCTCTAGTGCCGTGTTCAATGATTCGATAGATTCCATATCCATGTGGTTGGTTGGTTCGTCCATTAGCAGCATGTTTGGTTTGTGCATCATTAGCTTACCAAGCAACATACGACCTTGCTCACCACCCGACAGTACTTTTACTGACTTCTTAATGTCGTCTTGACCAAACAGCATACGACCTAGGAAACCACGGACCACTTGCTCGTCGTCGCCTTCTTGACGCCATTGACCCATCCAATCTGTCAGGTTCATATCTTCTGCAAAATCGTGTGCGTGGTCTTGCGCGTAGTAGCCAATGTTTGAGTTTTCAGACCACTTGAACTCACCAGAGCGTGGCTCTAGTACGCCAGCAAGAGTGTTTAGTAGGGTTGTTTTACCCACACCGTTCTCACCGATGATTGCAACGCGCTCACCGACTTCAAAAATCGCATTGAAGTTAGCAAACAGATCGTCTTCAAAACCTTGGCTTAGGTTTTCAACAATCAGAGCGTTACGGAACAACTCTTTAGACTGTTCAAAACGAATGAATGGGTTTTGACGGCTAGACGCTTTCACTTCGTCCAGTTTGATCTTGTCGATTTGCTTCGCACGAGATGTCGCTTGCTTTGCTTTCGATGCGTTTGCAGAGAAACGCGCAACGAACGTTTGTAGTTCAGCGATTTGTGCTTTCTTCTTCGCGTTGTCGTTCAACAGACGTTCACGGGCTTGGGAAGCCGCTGTCATGTACTCGTCGTAGTTGCCTGGGTAAACACGTAGTTCACCGTAATCCAAGTCAGCCATGTGCGTACATACTGAGTTTAGGAAGTGACGGTCGTGCGAGATGATGATCATGGTGCAGTTACGCGCGTTTAGCGTGTCTTCCAACCAACGGATAGTATCCATATCCAAGTTGTTGGTTGGTTCGTCAAGAAGCATCACATCAGGGTCAGCAAAGAGAACCTGCGCTAGAAGCACACGAAGTTTCCAGCCTGGCGCCACTCCACTCATTAGACCGAAGTGTTGCTCCATTGGGATACCTACAGCAAGAAGCAACTCACCCGCTTTCGCCTCGGCCATGTAACCGTCCATTTCCGCAAACTGAACTTCAAGGTCAGCCACTTTCATACCGTCTTCTTCGCTCATTTCTGGTAAAGAGTAAATACGGTCACGTTCTTGCTTCACTTCCCATAGTTCTTTATGGCCCATGATTACCGTGTCGATAACCGTGAACTCTTCATATGCGAACTGGTCCTGGTTCAGTTTTGCAACGCGCTCGTTCGGATCGTAGCTTACGTTACCGCTAGTTTGCTCTAGCTCACCACTCAGGATTTTCATAAAGGTTGATTTACCACAACCGTTAGCCCCGATTAAGCCGTAGCGGTTACCTTCGCCAAACTTAACTGAGATGTTTTCAAATAGCGGCTTAGCGCCAAATTGTTGAGTAATATTCGCTGTGGAAATCAAAACCTTTACCTTAGCAATTCAAGTTTATTGGGAAAAACCGCGCAACGTTACTGCTTAAGGCTACACACTTCAAGTTTTGTTTTTATTAATTAATGAGAAAAAGCTTTCTTCGTTCGGTTGTTTTTTGAGATTTGGCTAACATAAACCTTGCCATTCCTAAAGGTTCTTACCCTAACGGGTTCAAAAGTGAGACATAAATCTGTCATGACTAAGCATTGACATACCCCATGAGATTGGGTTTATAGTGCGTCCCCTTTTATCAATTCCGTACGTTATTCCTTTATTGAGCATCCGTTTCTCAAAGGAAATCGCAACATCACGCACGGTCATTGGGTAAAACTCGCATATCGCGATAAAGCAACTACACTAACTCTAACCTTATAAGTTTTAAGAGAATTTTATGCATTTCATGGCGCGCATTTTAATGCTAGTCGGTCTCGTGCTTTCTTTACCCGCTCACGCTGAGTGGGAGTACGAATTCCAACCTGAGCCTCAAGTATTGCCAGTGGCGCAAGAGATCACTCAGGAGATAAACAAATTGCCTGAACCTTTGTTTATGTCTGACCAAGACAAACGCAAAGTCAATCAACTGCTTAATGCAGTGATGAACGAGCAGCGCAAACAAACCCTCATCTTTGACCAACATTTAAAAGCTTATCGCGAGTCTGGTGAAGACAAAGAGTGGTTTGAAACTCAGTCTAGCAATTTGACTCTGAACAGCCTTGGTCAAAGCAAAGAGCAATTATTAGCGCTGACGGATCCGATTACACACGACAAGCTAACTGGCTTTGGTCCTTATGGTGTGACCCAATTCAAGCAAGAGTGGCGTCAAACTCAATTGAATGCGGAATACTTACTGTTCTTCCAGATTCGTTCATTCCAATCGCTGATAAAAGAGGTGTTCATTTCACCAATCCCAGTACTTTGGGCAGGCATTAAAGTACTGTTTATTTACTTTGGGTTGGTTTGGTGGTTAACCAACAGCAAGCGCATCATTACGCTGTTCCGTGAAACGCAATTAGACAATGTGGCCAAGCCTCCGATTTGGGTTCGTTTGATTTGGTACATTAGTCGTGCACACCGGGCGATTGCTTGGTTGATTGCAATTACGCTTTCTCTTCGCGTGCTATCAGAAATCCCGAGCTTGCAGCATTTGATCATTCTCGAGATCTTCACGTGGTGGGTGTTGGGTGGTTCTATTGCCATCAGCTTCATTTTAGAGTTTGCTTACCGTAACAGTCGTAGTACCAGCCAAGAAGTGATTGCGCTGCGTCTATCGACCATTCGTCGCTATGTATGGAGCGCGATTGTCGCAGGCGTGATTTTACAAATCTCGATTCGAACACTAGGCAAAGGCACCATTTATTCTTGGATCTACAGCGCACTGTTCTTTTGGTTTGTATTGGTGACACTGTCGGTATTGCGCCTATGGCGTAAGAAGGTATTTGAAGTCGCGGAAAAGCTCTCTGACCGCCCTGTTTGGGTAAACTGGGCCATCCGACGTAAAGATACCTTGTTACTAAGCATCATCGGTACGGCTATTTGTGCTGTGTGGATTATGCTGCACAGCTTTAAACACCGCATTGTTGCCATGTTGTCTAACTACACCATGTTTAGCCAAGCTTTAGCGTATTTGTTCCGTATTGAAGTCGCAAAACAAACGGGAAATAACGGTGCAGATACTAATCTCGTAAGAATCAAAGGCGAGCAAACGTTTGACTATATTCTCCCAGGTAGCGAAGAAAGCGAGTTGGTGGACTACGCCTCTGATGAAATCAAGCATCTGTCTAAATATCTCCTGACAGACAGCCCTGCCGTGTGCGTTATCTCGGGTGAGCGTGGCGTTGGTACAACAACCTTCCTACGCACTATCCTGAACAAAGTGAAGAACGCCGAACCGCTTTATTTGAACTGTCCATACGCAGGTTACAGCGAGTTGCTAAAAGAGTTGGCTCTGCAGCTTGGGTTGGAAGAAGACGCGTCTGAAATTCAGGTTCTTGCGCATCTTCGTAAAAGTGATACGCCTTACCTTATCGCCGTCGATAACGCCCAACGCTTAGTTAAGCCGATGGTGGGTGGTTTAGGCGGCCTAATCAAGCTGACTAACCTACTTCGCCGCTCTAAGAAGAACCACCGCGTTGTCATGGCGATTGAGAAAGCGAGCTGGCGTTTCGTTGACCGTGCTCGTGGCGAACGGTTGTTGTTTGACTGGGTGGCATTTATGCCGCGTTGGAGTGAGAAACAACTCTCTGCGCTGTTTGATACACGTATTAACCAACAGATTGAAAATCCAGTGACGTTTGATGGTCTTGTCGTCCCTAAGCAATGGGACCAAGAAGACATCACGGAAGAAGAACGTGCTAAACAAGGTTTCTACCGTATTCTGTGGCATTACTCAGATGGTAACCCGACAGTTGGCTTACGCTTTTTCCGCTTGTCCCTGCGTCAGGATAAAGAGACGCAGCAAGTGGTGGTTCGATTATTCCACGCACCAGAGTCTCAAGAGCTTGAGAAAATGCCGAAGCCAATGTTGGCCGTTCTGCGTTCTATTGTTCAGCTTGAAGTGGCATCGCCAGAGGAGTTGTCTGAATGTACCCAGCTCAGTATTGCGGAAGTTATCGGTACTCTTCGCTACTTCCAAAGCCGTGGCTTTATTGAGTGGAGCGAAGACAAAGCTCGCGTGTCGGACCACTGGTTCCGTCACATTACTAACGTTCTCGACCGTCAACATTTATTGGTGAAATAACGATGAAAAAACTACTCACCGTATTGGCTCTATGTTTATTGAGCTCCCCTGCATTGGCGACTGAAGAAATCGCGAGTGTCGATAATATCTCGCAAATTGCCAGCTTAATTCGCTGGAGCGGCGTGTTCTTCTCTATCATCGTAATTGCATGTACATGGTTGTTGCTTAAGTTCATGAGCTCGATGGTAGAAAGTATTGGTAGCCAATTTGTGCAGTATCGAATGGTGCTGCAAAAGCTCCAATCATTCCTGCAGTTCTTTATCTACTTAACTGCCGGCTCTGTGGTATTTATGATGAGCTTTCGCATCAACGACCAGATCCTTGCTTTGATTGGTGGTACGTTGGCGGTATCCGTTGGTTTTGCAATGAAAGACCTAGCGGCATCGTTCATCGCGGGTATGACGGTTATGGTGGATAGACCGTTCCAAGTTGGTGACCGCGTCACGTTTGAAGGAAATTACGGCGATATTATTGCTATTGGTTTGCGTTCTGTGCGTATGCGTACCCTAACCGATGACATCATTACGATTCCAAACAACAAGTTCTTGAGTGAAGTTGTGGTCAGCGGCAACTATGGTGCGTTGGATATGCAGGTGGTGATTCCGTTCTATGTAGGCATGAATGAAGACATTGCGTTAGCACGTGATTTAATTCAGGAAGCGGCCTCTTCAAGTCGCTATATCCATCTACCGAAGCCTGTGACGGTTCTCGTAAAACAGACGATTACTGATAACTACTTAGCAATTCAGTTAACGTGTAAGGCGTATGTGGTAGATACCGCCTACGAGAAGCTCTTTGAAACCGACATTACTCTACGTGTAATGAAAGAGTTTAAAAAGCACGGAATCAATCCTCCAAAGATTGCGGTGCATACGGGTTAATTCGACGTTTTCCTCTCGCACTTAGAGAGGAACAGATACAAAAAGGGTCAGTAAATTTACTGACCCTTTTTATTTGATTGGGACTCATAGTCAGTTCAAGAATAGCGCTAAACAATATTCATAACGTCAAGTAGCAACTCGGCTTTTTTAGGCAGATAGATACTGAATGTGCTTCCTTTGCCCCATTCCGATTCAGCTTTTAGTTCGCCGCCTGTTTGGCTAAGAATACTTTGCGAAACAGAAAGCCCTAGACCAGTACCGTCACGCTTAGTTGTATAGAACGGCGAGAAGATACGACTTAAGTTTTCTGGCTTGATACCGCAACCTTCATCGGTGACATGAATCGCTGCACCTTTCAGTTCGCCGTCTTCAATCCAATCATCACTCACGACGGTTAGCTTACCTCTGCCGTCCATCGCATGAATGCCATTCATCTGCAAGTTCACCAGAATCTGCAACAAGTGGTGGCGATTGATCTCGACCGAAGTATGAGCCTGTAAATCGGTGACAAACTCGATGTCGCGCTTCTTAGTACCGGTTTTAACCAGCGTAATACTCTCATCAATGATTGGGTTCACGTGTTGCCACGTAATTTCGTCTTGCACACCACCCTGACGGCTGTATTGCAGTAAACTACGCGTGATATTACGAATGCGGTCAATTTGAGCGTGAATGGCGTCAATTTCTTCCTGAACGCGGCTTGCCTCTTCACCTAACTCAAACTGAATCAATTCAACGTTACCCAGAATCACTGCGGTTGGGTTGTTAATCTCGTGTGCAATACCCGCAGTTAACTCACCCAGTGCGGCAAGCTTTTCGTTGACCACCAGTTTGTCACGCGTTTGGTTGAGCAGCTGAATATGGAGTTCGAGCTGTTCTGTTTTTTCCTTCAAACTCGCCGTACGTTTTTGAACTTTACCCTCAAGTTGCATCGCAGAGTTTTTAAGCTCGACTTTACGATCTTCAAGTGCATCCAACATATTGTCGAATTGGCGAGCTAACTGAGCCAGCTCGTGGTGTTCGTCTAGTCCGAGAGGCCCAATACGTTTTTCTTTACCCAACTGAACTAATTTCACGACTTTATGGATGCGTTCAATTGGACGGAATAAGTCTCGCGAGCCTCGATATACCATCACACCAGAAACTAAGAGCAGCATTAAAGTGATCAAGCTTATCTCGACGATATTGGTCATGTAGGCTTTTACGAATGGCCACATCAAGTAACCGGTGTAGAGCATACCGATGACATTATCGTATTGGTCTTTGATTGGCTGATATGCGGTGATATACCAAGCATCGTAAACAAATGCGCGGTCGACCCATTGCTCACCTTCCTCCAATACCTTGTTGTACACCTCAGAACTAACTCGTGTACCAATAGCGCGCCCCAAACGTTGGTCACTGTCTAAGGGAACATTGGTACTAACACGAAGATCATCCAAAAATACCGTCAGAGTCCCCACAGGACGGAGGGTGTCGTTATCACTCAAATAGATAAGATCACGAATTTGATCGACCAATACCGTGCTGTTGTTGAGCAGCAAACCGCCATCTAAGAAGCCAATTAAATCATTCTGCTGGCTGTAAACCGGTATTACGGTTCGACTCACCAAGCCACGCGCTTCCACACCACCATTTTTTAGAATCGGTACTTCAGCACGTTTTGCGAGTTCGGGGTCTAGCTTTTCCAGTTCTTTTCTGTCCAGAACATCGAAGAAAGATTCGCGCTTAGTTAAATCCATAAAGCGGAATTTGTTTTCCATCGAATTAACACGTTGGAAGGACAAAAAATCCAACCCGTAGCGTTTCTTCTGCGCAGTCACCCACTTTTGCAATTCTGCTTGTGGGACATTTTGGTTCACTCGGGTACGAAAATCATAAGAGTCCGCGAACGATTTCACGTAGTTCGCTTGTTTTTGTTGTAGTAAGGTGATGCTGTTATTGGCCACACCAAGACGTTCTGATACGTCCAGCAGCGCATTTTGCCACGTATAGTGAATCGACCAATAGATCGTGATACCAATCAATGCCAATGACGTTAAAAAGATTGGCGCGGAGGTCAAAATCAATAATCGATAGCGCACCATTGTTTTGAACCGATACGCCCATTTAGACAATCCCTTGCGTTGCTGCCAAGTACTATTCGGCATAATCCTCGTCCTCAGAGTCCCACTCTTTGTATTTGCGCTCTAGGGTTTTTCTTGCCACACCCAAATCACGTGAAGCAGCAGATTTATTGCCTTCATGAAGAGTAACTACTTGTTGTATATGCGCTTTTTCAACCTCTTTTAGCGTCCAAGTGTTTGGATAACCTTCACCGCTGAACTCTCTGCCCTCTTTGAATGTTGGCAGCTCTGCAGTATGAGAAACCGTAATCGACACGTTAGGCAGCGCATGTCCTCCATTCAATTCACGCCAATGGTGCGCGGGCGGTTTGCCTAACAAGATGCAGCGCTCAATGAGGTTTTTCAGCTCACGAATATTACCTGGCCATTCGTACTCACTCATCGCTTCCATATCCTCATGCGCCCACTTCGGTGCTTGCATACCCAGTTCGCTCGTTAGCATGTTGCTAAAATAAGGCACAAGCTCGAACAAATCGGTTTTGCGCTCACGCAGGGGAGCGACTTCGATCTTCAACACGTTCAAACGGTAGTAAAGGTCGCTACGGAAGTTGCCTTTGTTGACCTCTTCTTGCAGGTTGCGGTTGGTCGCCGCGACAATGCGCACATCAATGCTGATTTCGCGTTCAGAACCGACCGGACGAATGGTACGCTGCTCTAACACGCGCAGCAGTGACGCTTGCATGGATAACGGCATTTCACCAATTTCATCAAGGAATAATGTACCTCCGTTCGCTACGCGGAAAAGGCCTTCGCGAGACTTTTTAGCGCCCGTGAAAGCACCTGAGGTATGCCCGAATAGTTCACTCTCTAAAAGCTCTGGTGCAATCGCACCACAGTTAAGTGGGACAAATGGTCCTGTGCGACCACTCGCTTGGTGAATGCCGCGCGCAACGAGCTCTTTACCTGTTCCCGACTCACCTTCGACCAAGACTGATGCGCGAGAAGGCGCAAACTGGGTAATCAGCTGTTTGAGTTGACGGGTTTTCTCAGAGCCGCCAATGATTTCTGACGTGTGAAGACGCTGATAGTCACGTTTCATCGCGTATTGCATGCGCTCAGTCAAACGACGATCCATACAGCGGCTGACCGCTTTCAACATCTGCTCTAGGTTAAACGGCTTGAGGATAAAGTCCGACGCACCAAGCTGCAGTGCTCGAATTGCAATTTCCAAATCCGCGTAGCCAGTCATGAAGATGACATCCGCGCGTTTGTCGTCATCTTCAAACGCCTCTTCCCATTCAATCCCTGAACGCCCCGGCAAGTTGATATCCAACAGAATCAAGTCGTAGTGGCGTGAATTACGCAGTTCTTCCGCTTCTTCAATGCTGCCCGCTGTATCGACTTGCGAAAACAGTTTGCCCAGAGCCTTTTTAAGGATGGCTTGCATACCGAGTTCGTCATCAACGACCAGTACTGAAAAAGCGTTGTATTGTTGGTTTGTACTAATATGGGATTGAGTAGACATATTTACCCCAGTTGGATTGGAATGGGACAGAGTGTACCAAGTTTAAACAGAGATACCCTACAAAAAGTGCGACATTTTGTACCAACGCAAATTTTTATGCAAATAAGTCCATGAATTAGCGCATAAATCAAACCTTTTTAGCTTGTAAAATGTTGGCATCTTGTTTGCTATATGGAGTGTCCAAGTGACCTCAGGATGTGGGAGACATCAATGCAATACCATCGCTTCTCGCTCCCTCACCCTAAGGTGGCTTGTGATTTGAGCGCTCACTGACGCTCTGGCGACTTCTTTAGTAACCCAAGACTTAAGAAGCCAAAGAATCATTGGAAAGGAAACAACTAAAATGAAAAAAATTGCGCTGACTCTAGCTGCAACGTCAATCACTCTTGTAAGCTACTCTGCTTTTTCAGCTCAAGATGGCGAACACATTCGTCTGGCGACAACAACAAGTACTTACCACTCTGGCTTACTGGACTACCTACTTCCTCAATTTGAAAAAGACACTGGCTACAAAGTGGATATCATCGCTGCTGGTACTGGTAAAGCGCTGAAGATGGGTGAAAACGGCGACGTTGATTTGGTTATGACACACGCTCCTAAAGCAGAAGGTGTGTTTGTTGAGAACGGCTACGGCGTCCTTCCTCGTAAACTGATGTACAACGACTTCGTTATCGTTGGCCCTAAAGCTGACCCAGCGCAAGTAAAAGATGATGCGTCAGTACTAGATGTATTCAAAGAGATCGCAAACAAAGACGCGACTTTCATCTCTCGTGGCGATGACTCTGGTACACACAAAAAAGAATTGGGCATCTGGGCGCAAACTAAGA
This sequence comes from Vibrio sp. ED002, assembly GCF_023277445.1. Lineage (NCBI taxonomy): Bacteria > Pseudomonadati > Pseudomonadota > Gammaproteobacteria > Vibrionales > Vibrionaceae > Vibrio > Vibrio sp. ED002. The sequence goes on from NZ_CP080238.1 coordinate 634,843, forward strand.
TGGAACCAAACTTTGGTGGCTACCGCAGTGTAGGCCAAGGCATGGGCCCTACTCTAAACATGGCGTCAGAAATGCAAGGCTACACCATGACTGACCGTGGTACTTGGTTGGCTTACCAAAACAAATTGGATCTTGCGATTCTATTCCAAGGCGACGAAAAACTGTTTAACCCGTACCAAGTGATTTTGGTTAACCCAGAGCGTTACCCAACCATCAACTACCAAGGTGCGAAGGCGTTCAGTGACTGGTTGGTGAATCCACGCGGTCAAGAACTGATAAATGGCTTCCGTCTGAATGGTAAACAATTGTTCGTTGCGAATGCTGAGAGCAAATAACGCAATATGAATCTTGCTGATACAACACTAGAAGCCCTGCGCTTACTGGTGAATTTTGATGCAGACCTATGGGAGATCGTTGCGGTCTCCTTTAGTGTTTCTATTACGGCAATATCTTTAGTGGTATTGCCGTCTATTTTGATGTCCTTTGTCCTAGCTTACACCGACTTTCGTGGTAAGTGGTTCTTACTGTCCATTGTGAACACCTTACAGGCGGTGCCAACGGTCGTGATTGGTTTGCTGCTGTACATGATGCTCTCAAGAGCAGGCCCTTTGGGTGATTGGCAAATGCTGTTTACGCAAAAAGCCATGATCTTAGGACAAATGATCGTCTGTTTTCCGGTTCTGGTTTCCATGATGCACGGTGCGCTTCAATCAAGTGACCGTCGCGCAGTTGAAACAGCGATTACGTTAGGTGCGTCAATCCCTCGTATCGCTGCTACTATGATCTGGGAGACACGTTTTCCTTTATTGGCGGCTATCATTGCGGGATTCTCACGAATCGTCACAGAGGTAGGCTGTTCAATGATGGTTGGTGGCAACATTATGGGCGTAACCCGTAATATTCCGACTGCCATTGCTATGGAAAGTAGTAAAGGTGCTTTTGCGCAAGGAGTTGCATTAGGAATTGTATTACTATCGTTAGCGTTAGCGCTCAACTTCCTCTTATCGAGCATGAGAGGCAAAGGCTATCTAAGAACATGAAGCAAGCAATCGACTCGCCATCGACCCAATGTAAGGGTGAATTATGACTATAAAAATTACCGCCGAGCAATTGTCCATGCGCTTTAAAGAGCGTGTGCTTTTCCACATCCCTGAATTGGCCATAGGTCCAAACGACGCGATTTACTTAAAAGGTGACAATGGCGTTGGCAAAACCACCCTACTCAAGATCCTTGCAGGTTTGCTCAAACCGTCAACGGGTAAAGTAGTCGCACCAAGAGACACTTGGTTGAAGAAGTGGACGCGTCGCAATGGTCGTGTTGACGTGATTTATCTCCATCAGTCTCCTTACCTTTTTGACGGTACTGTGTATGAAAACGTCGTTTATGGAGTTAAATATCAACAAGACACGGCAAAAGATAAGCGAGCTCAAGCTATTAGTGCACTGCGCATGGTAGGGTTAGAAACCTTAGCCGACGAACACATCTCTGTATTGTCCGGCGGTGAAAAGCAACGCGTAGCAATGGCACGAGCTTGGATCTTAAAACCATCGATTTTGTTGATGGATGAACCAAGTGCCTCTCTCGACCAAGAGTCGATTGAACGTCTGGTTATCATGGCGAAAGATCTGCTTGATCGCGGCTCTAGTATTGTTGTGACTAGCCACCAAGCGAACGCGTTGACGGATTTATGTAAAAAACAGTGGTGGATTAAAGACAAGACTTTGGTAGAGTCTCCACTCTTGTATGTCATACCAAAAGAAACATCCCAAGAGAACGCATATGCTTCAGCCAACACAAACTAGTTGGGTCATTTTGGCTGGTGGTCAAGCCAGCCGTATGGGTGGAAAAGACAAAGGTCTGATCGAACTGAATCAGAAGCCACTCATCGAACACGTTATCGAACGTTTATCTCCGCAAACACCACGCATTCTAATCAATGCGAACCGAAACCAAGACGCCTACCGTGCGTTTGGTTTCGTCTTCAGCGATCAATTTAAAGATTTCCCAGGTCCGATGGGCGGTATCCACGCGGGCTTGGTTCATGCAGAAACCGATTGGGTTGGCTTCGTCCCTTGCGACAGCCCACAAATCAACACTGATCTTGTTGAACGTTTTTGCAATGCAGTAAAAGAAGACACCGATATTTTGGTTGCTCATGATGGCGACCACCAGCAACCCGTCTTCACGCTTTACCACAAGCGCGTACTGCCAAAGCTAACCGCGTTTTTAGAACGTGGCGATCGTAAGATCATCCTACTCTACAAAGAGTGCAACACCAGTTACGTTGACTTTAGCGACTCACCAAACTGTTTCGTCAACTTAAATACGCCTGAAGAATTGGCGCAATTTGGACAACTCGAATCATGAAACACACGCTAAACATCCCTATTCTTGGTTTTGCTGCCTACTCTGGTACGGGCAAAACTACGCTACTTGAAGCATTGCTACCAAAGTTGACCGAAGCAGGTTTACGCATCGGTATGCTAAAGCACGCACACCATAATTTTGATGTCGACCAACCGGGCAAAGACAGCCATCGCCTACGTAAAGCAGGCGCATCACAAATGCTGATCTCTTCTCGTAACCGCTTCGCACTGATGACAGAAACACCAGAGTCAGAATCGGAGTTTGATTGCCTTCTGACGCGTTTCGACGAAGGAAAACTAGACGTAGTTCTAGTGGAAGGCTGCAAAAACATTGCCTTTCCTAAGATCGAATTGCACCGTGAAGAAGTCGGCAAGCCTTGGCTTCATCCAAACGATGACAACATCATCGCGATTGCTTCAGACAGCGGCGAATTGGACTCTGAACTGCCACAAATGAACATCAACGATCTTGAGGCGATTGCCCAGTTCGTTATTGAGTATGTTCAAGAAGCGAAAGCACCAAAGAGTAAAGAGAAAGAAGCCGCTTGCTGCGATACCCTTTCTCCAGCTTTCCTTTCTGTGGTTCAAGGACAAGAAAAGATCCTTTCGTTGGTAAACACGGTTTCTGAAACCGAAGCATGTAAGATTGAAGATGCATACGGTCGTGTGCTTGCAGATCATGTTGTGTCACCAGTGAATGTTCCGCAATACACAAACTCAGCGATGGACGGTTACGCGATTCGCGGTGATGACGTCGAGCGTGAAAGCTACCAAGTGGTTGCTGAAGTGATGGCGGGTCATGCTTACGAGCAGCCTTTGGAAGTTGGTCAAGCGGTTAAGATCATGACGGGCGCACCAACCCCTATCAATGGTGATACCGTTGTTATGCGTGAACAAGCTTCCCAAGACGGCGATACTGTCACGTTCAATGGTGCGAGCATCAAAACCGGTCAAAACGTTCGCCAAGCGGGTGAAGACTTAGCAATTGGTAGCGATGTGTTTACTGCGGGTACTCGCCTAGCCTCTCCTGAGATGGGTATGATTGCTTCTCTTGGCTTTGGCGAAGCGAACGTGTTCCGCAAGTTGAAAGTTGCAGTGTTCTCTACCGGTGACGAAGTTCAAGCGCCGGGTACAGAACAGAAAGCGAATTCAATCTACGATTCAAACCGTTTCACCATCATGGGCATGTTAGAGAAGTTAGGTTGCGAGATCTTGGATTTCGGTATCCTAGAAGATAACGAGCTGTTGATGATTGAAGCGCTTGAAAATGCTTCTGCGCAAGCCGACGTAGTGATGACTTCTGGCGGCGTATCCGTTGGCGATGCGGATTACATTAAGCTGGCATTGGACAAACTGGGGCAAATTGATTTCTGGCGTATCAACATGCGCCCTGGTCGTCCGCTTGCGTTCGGTCAAATCAACGATAAGCCTTTCTTTGGTTTGCCGGGTAACCCTGTGGCTGTGATGGTTTCATTCATCAACTTTGTTGAACCTGCTCTGCGTAAAATGCAAGGTCAACAAGGTTGGAAGCCACTTAAAGTCAGTGCTATTGCGACAGAAAATCTGCGCTCTCGCCAAGGTCGTACCGAGTTTAGCCGTGGTATCTACGAGCTAGACGAAACAGGTCGTCTAACCGTTCGCACAACGGGTAAACAAGGCTCAGGTATTCTGCGCTCAATGAGTGAGGCAAACTGTTTGATCGAAATCTCCCCTGCTGTTGATACAGTAAAAGCGGGAGAAAGCGTGACAATCATCCCACTTCAAGGCAGAATCTAGGCCGATTCAGAATTCAAAGGTCAGCGAGTCTGACCTTTTTATTGATAACAGAAAAATTTTTCAGAGAGACAGCTATGGCTCGCACCATTCTTTACACTTACAAAGACCAAGACAAAGAACTGACGTTCTCGTACCAGCAACACCGCAACATTCAAGAAGCGGTTGCAGAGGCGGAAGGTATCGATATCACTGAGTACCTAAAGATGGAGCAGCAAATCGAAGCAGTATCTGACACCAAGGCAGTGCGTAACTACCGCGATAATCATTTCAGAAAACTTGGCTTTAGCAAAATCACCCTAGCTCAAAAAGAAAACTTGGGTGTAGGCAAAAAGAACAAATAATACCAATCACAGTAAATAAGTGATCAGAAATAGCATAGGGAAAATGCTTGAGAACAAGACGCAATTTTTCGATAAGTAGTCATTCTACAATCAAAAATTGCAACGCACTTATCGAGTATTTTAACAAGCTAGAATGACCCGTTATTTACTACGATTGGTATAAGCCAAGCTACACAGACCAAAACAAAAACTCGCGATTCGTCGCGAGTTTTTTATACCTATTCTTTTTGCTCGTTATCTATAAGTAAAAAGCCCCGTTTCACCTTAATTTAAAGGAAAACGAGGCTTTCAATGTAGGTCTTATGTGTTTTCGCTTACTGAAAACTCAGACGATTATTTGATGTTTAGGAACGCAGCACCACGTACGCCGCCTGAATCCCCGTGTTTTGCTTTGATGATCTTTGGACATTTCGCCACAGAAAGCAGGTACTTAGGAATACGTTTTGGCATCTCTTCGTAAATCAGTTCGAAGTTAGATAGACCGCCGCCTAGTACTACAACGTGTGGGTCAGTCGCAGTAAACAGGTTCGCAAAGCAGATTGCTAGAAGTTCCATAAAGCGTTCAACGTGCTCAACCGCTTTTGCTTCGCCTTCTGCGTGTGACTTAATGATGTCGATCGCTTTCTTCTCTTCGCCGTAGTAATGCGCGTAAAGAAGCTCGAAACCACGACCAGATAGATAGCTATCTAGACAACCTTTCTTTTCACAACCACAACCTAGTAGAGGCGCGTTTTCGCCTAGGTGGAACCATGCGTCAATAGGAAGACGTGTATGACCTACCTCACCCGCGACGTGGTTACGGCCAGAGAATACTTTACCTTCGTAGATAAAGCCGCCGCCAAACCCCGTACCAAGGATCAAACCCAGTACAGATGGTTCGTCTTGAAGCTCTTCATCCCATGCTTCAGACAGCGCGAAACAGTTTGCATCGTTTTCAATTTTTACGCTGCGACCGATTTTAGCTTCCAGATCAGCACGAAGTGGTTTGCCTTTTGCTGCAGGTACGTTAACCGTTAGTACAGTTGCATCATCAGCGTCTTCCATCCCAGGAAGACCAAGACCAATCGTACCTTCACAACCAAATTCCGCATCGTATTTGTTAACCAGACCTGCGATAGTTTCTACCAGCAAATCGTAGTTGTCTGTTGGTGTTGGTACACGTTCAGTTGCTACACGCTCAAGTTTTTCGTTAAACGCACCAAACTCGATTTTAGTGCCACCGACATCAAAGCCGTAATACATGCAATTCTCTCCTAAAAAGCTCAAACGACTCCCAAAAAATGCTGGAGTCAAAAAAGATAAACTCCGAGCATTATCCATATCTGTACGCCTGCAAACCGTGACCGAATGCAGATTTATCCCCTCGTTGAAGCCAGTTGAACAACAAGCCATCAACAAAAGTTCATTCCTTAGAGTTAGCTCTCGATTTTAGCCCACTCTTTGAAACGTTTCAGATGCGGTCGAGACCAGTCGGTTTTCACGCGAGTTTTCGTCAGCATGTAGGTTTCACGGAAGGCTTCAAACCACAATTGCAGACACTCCGAAGCTTGCTCTTCACCTGCTTGTTTGAATACTAACGTCGCGACCTCTGCTGTAGACAGATGCTGCTCATTGTCCGAGCGGCGCATGATGTATTCAGACAGTGATTCCGGCTCAATAGAAAGCACAGGCAAAGATTTAAGAAACTCTGAACGGCGAAAGATCTTGCGCGCTTCTCGCCAGCTACCATCAATGAAGATCAGTAACCATTTTTTATCTGAGCCATCGGAAGCCTTCAATCGCTCTGGATTCAAACCATCCAATAAACGCTCAGGCTCATCCACGTAATCTGCTGGGAACACAACCACAGGTTGATAAGCATCGTTTTCTAGCAGTGCAAGCATATCTTGAGAAGGCTCGGTACGATTCCATTGATACACGTAGGTCTCTTGAATCGTATCAGCAATTAGACGCCCGGTATTGCTTGGCTTGAACACTTCGTTTTCCGATACGACCAGCATGCAGGCAATATTGGATTCGATGTTCGGCTGAATGTCGCACAAACAATATTGCTCAGAAACCTGACAATATGGACAGCGAACCACTTTACAGCCACGAGCGTTAAACGGCTTCGTTGAGATAGATTGACGGTGCTGGTATAAACGATGGAAAGCGTGGATTCTCATGGATAGAAAGTGCCAGTTAGAATAAGTGCATGTATGAAGTAGAGCGCGATTCTACTTGCATCGCCAGTGAGTCTCAAGAAATGCTCGTAAACGGACGGACATTCACATTCCTTTCTTCTCGGTGAAAGATACGGTGGAGTCTTAAGGTCTTAACAAATAAGCGAATCAATCAAGGAAATTAGCGTGACCGAAACTGCATTTAACGACCCTTCTTGGCTACGACTCAGCATCTTTATTGGTGTTTTGTTGCTTTGTACTCTGTGGGAAAACAAGCTACCGAGAAAGCAGTTGACCGTCGACCGTTCGTTTCGCTGGTTTAACAATCTCACACTGGTCGCGCTGAATAGTGTCGTTATTGCTGTTGTCATGCCTATTGCCGCTTTCCAAGCTGCTATCATCGCTTATGAAAACCAATGGGGTCTACTCAATGCACTTTCCTTCCCGACTTGGTTAAATGTGCTGATAGCCGTTGTGTTACTCGATCTCATCATCTACCTACAGCATTTAGTTTTCCATCGCGTTAAACCGCTGTGGAAACTTCACCGCATGCATCATGCAGACTTGGATATCGATGTCACAACCGGAACACGATTCCACCCGATAGAAATCATTCTCTCAATGATTGTAAAAATCGCTGCGGTGTTTGCTTTAGGCGTGTCTCCTATCGCCATCGTGGTGTTTGAAATCGTATTGAATGCTAGCGCGATGTTTAACCATAGCAATGCAAAGCTGCCACTACCTTGGGATTCGAAGTTACGCAAATTGGTTGTGACGCCAGACATGCACCGCGTGCACCACTCTGTCATCGTGCGCGAGACACATTCAAACTTTGGCTTCTTCTTGTCGATATGGGATCGTTTGTTTGGCACCTACCGCGCTCAACCAGAGTTAGGTCATGATGATGTTGTGATTGGTGTTCCAGAGATCCGCGACAAAGACGAGCAAAGATTGGATAAACTAATCACCCAACCATTTCGTTATAAGGAAAAGTCTTCCTCATGAGCAGTTCAATGAAAGTGAATGTGTTTGGAAAAATCATGCTTGCTGAATGCAAAGATGGGATTTGGACGCTTTATATCGATTCGGAAACTTCGATAAAGCGCCCAATCAGAGACTTTGTAGTGCCGCCCTTTCTCGATGAAGACGAGTTACTGACCTACCTAGATGATATGTATCACGAACACGCGACCGCAACTCATCCCAATGTATTTCGGATTGAATAGAAACCGTTAGGCTTTAATCAAATCGCGTTTTTTGTTTGATTGGGTCACACCAACAAACAAACCGATAATCCCAAGAACAATTGAAGAGATGGCGAATACACTCACATCCTGTTGTTTATTGATGGCTGCGTAAACAAATGCAGCACCAAAAAAGATTGCGCCAAAACTAAAGCCCGATAGCGCGGCAAAAATTCCGAAGCTCGCAAGATCCTTAAAATTGTCCATTTCTCATCCCTGTAAAAATACTTAATAACAAAACAATAATTAACGGAATATCTGACGTGAGTGGCGATGCTTTTGCGAATTCCACAGCCAAATTGATACTCCAATAGAAAACCCTAATAACAACGTTTGCCATTGCAGTTGTCCACTGCTCTCCAACACGCCCAATCCATAGTGCGCATAAGAGTTAAAGCCTACGCTGCTCAACATAATCAATAACAGTAAAACAAGCCCAGTCCGGCGGTGCCTGATCAGCAAATAAACGGCGAGTAAATCAAGGAGACCAAGCGCGCTCCAATACATGTTTAACCAGCCTGGGGCAAAATCGTAAGGCAAAAAACCATCGACAATATTGTCGTAAATGTGGATGGCACCACCCACCGTCAGGCAAAGGCATAGGAGAAACAGTACGAATTTATCCATTATCGTTTCCTTTCCTTATCTGAATGAATGCGCAAAGCATATAGAAATCAGCTAAATAATTGTAATTTCGACGCCATTTTTGAGAGCGACAGTGCCTTTAAACAGTACGTGAGAGGTTGAAATAACAACAATGGCTGTTCTTCCTTATCATTTCGCTCCTGATAAAAGCATAGCGTTTGGTTTGATGGTTCGCTTGAAAGCTTAGTTAACCTCTATTGACCCTTTCTGTGCCTGCATCGTTATCGTGTACGGTAGGAATAAGGTATCAGCCAACGCTGAAAAAGCAGTATCAAACACAAAGAAAGGCACCCCATCTAGTTTGGAACCCGTGTTTTCAGAATAGCTAGGCTCACCATTCAACAAACACATGTTGTAATTCACTCCACTATAAACTCTTGGAATTTCCTTGCAGTAGCTCCGTTTCCCCTCATGAGAGATTCTCACATGATTGTTTGTTGGGTTTAGGGTCTCTATCGTGGCACAACCTTGCAACACAATGGCTGCCAATATGACGAGTCGTTTTTTCATGAACTTTCCTTGTTTGTGTTTCCTTCGTGAGAATGATTTACGTATTTCTTTGCTTACTGCTGATAAACGTGAGATGTGACGTTTGGATGTGGTTTAGAAGCTGCAACAAATCTCCCAGTGAAATTGTCGGGAACGAGTAATAGTCAAACGTCAATATTGCTCCCCCTCTTTAGTCTTCGCATCAATGAACACAAACTTCATCGAAGGAGGAAAGATAAAAGCATCATCACATCGATAACCTCTTAGCCAAACACCATCATCCCGCTTACGCAAATACAAACCTCTGGGATAGGTCTCTTCCTGAGCAAGAGGCAAAGAAGCGAGCGTTATGTATTCGTCTTTTGTGAGCGAAATACCTTGAAGTAACAAGTATGGTGCCACGGCGAGCGGACAAGGCTCTAGCCCTTTCAGAGCTGCATGAGCAAGAAGCTCAGCCAGCGTTGCGCCAAAAGGTGCCCCCAATTCCGAAGGCGTTGTTATCGATAAAGACAAAGTCTGAACACGCTGTTTGGTTTGTATCAATTGATCTTCAAACAGCTGTAAGGCAAACGGATTGAATTGAATGCGTTGTTCTTTGAGTTCTTGAAGCAACTCTGCATTCGTGTGATTACCGATTTCAACTTTCACTTAATTGCCCCAATGCGGATAAACTCACGAACCTGCTCTAAAGCACGCTGAAAGACAGGGTGCGCATGGGAGGAAATGCCTTTCGCAACTTCATGCCAAAAGAATTCGAAATCATGTCCACCATCGTCTTGAGTGTGGAAGACCCAATGTTCCGGCAACGCTTCACATTCACACAAAACGAAATGCCAAAGTTGCTCTTTAAACCCACTCTCCCAAGCCCCTAAGTAGGTTGTGTGATTGACCGATTCGATGCCCGACTCTTCTGCCAATTCTCTTTTTGCCGCACTTAAGAAGTCGCAATCGAAGAGTTCAACAGTACCTTTCACCAACTGAACGCCCGCAATAGGATGTTTGAAAAGAAGAATCTCGCGGTTTTGTTTTCGTAACACCAGAGGACACACTTTATCGACCACAGAGTACCTCCTCGCTCTGAAGGCATATTTGTTTCGCCTCGACTGGAAAGAGAGGCAACATGGCTAGCTCAGTAAAATTCACCCATCTCAAAATATATTGATTGGAAGCCGATTGCCTTTGTTGTTCGGGGCCACTACCTAGCGTAGGGGTGGCTGAGCCGATATGGGATAAGAAGTAATGATCCTTTCGGCCTTGATTTTGAATCTGAAACACAGGTGTGAGCGATGTCAGCTCTATAGAGGTTTCTTCCAGTGCCTCGCGTTTCGCCGCTTCAGAAAGAATTTCTCCATCCTCTACACTACCGCCAGGAAACACCCAATAGTGTCTATCGCCCTTCACTCGTTCAATCAATAAAACTTCTCGGTGATCGTTTATTAATATCAAACTTGCTCGCTCCGGCATTCATCTCACTCCCTTGATTTAACGGAACATTCTAACAACCTTGATGCGATAACAAAGAATTAACAAATGCTGGTAACACATTTCTCTTGTGCAGTTAATCAATTTGCGATTTGGGTCACTCACTCTTGGTGTCAAAAAATAAAAAGGCAGAGCAATTGCCCTGCCTTTGGTCGTATTGGAAGTTCGTTTGGTCTTACCTAATGCTGGGTCAACTCACTTGATGCAGTTCGTATTTATGCAGCATCGCTTGTTGGTGGCCCGCGATGTCTGCGACTTGTTCCGAGCTTTCAACCATGGATTCTAATTGGAGTTTAGTGTATTCACCTTGGTCAGAAATATGTGTAATGGCTTGCGATACATCGGCTGTTGCTCGTTCTTGCTCTTCTGTCGCAACAGAAATCTGTTCGACACGTAGCTGTATATGTCGAGCCGCCGCATCGATATCCGAAAAAGCCGACTTTACTTCATGACTCGATTGAAGTGCATACGCCATCTCTTCACGCGACTCACTTACCGCTTTACGTGAACGTTCTGCGGCAGCCACCAGCTCATTCATCATCTCTCGAATATTTTTGGTTTGTTGGGACGTATCACTCGCTAACTTGCGTACTTCATCGGCGACAACTGCGAAACCTCGCCCTTGCTCCCCAGCGCGCGCCGCTTCAATCGCCGCATTCAAAGCAAGTAAGTTGGTGTTATCAGCAATACCACTGATCATGTCTACCATCTCGCGGATCTGTTTAACTCGTTGGTCGAGTTCTAACATCGACCGCTCGTTCAAATTAAGGGAGCTTTCAAGAGACTCCAAACGCTGACGGTTTTGCTCTACCACACCAACCCCCTTCACTGTGTGTTCTGTCGCTAAATGCGAATCTTCGGAAGAGGCATTTGTCACCGTCGCGATCTCTCTAATCGATGCTTCTAACTGAGTAATGGTCGTCACCATGCTCGCCAGCGCTTCATTTTGCAAAGTTAAGCTTTGATTTGTTTGCTCGGCCGCATCGTGGCTTATCTCAGCGGTTTGGTACAAGGTTTCGCAGTTACGCGTGACGGTAGAAATCGAATCGTGGGTTGAATCGATAACTTGGTTGAGTTTGCGTGCGACTTCTTTAAGCTCAAACGGGCCAATCTCTTGCGCTCTATCTCGGAAATCATGTTCCGTTAAAGCGGAGAGACGAGTAAGGATGTTTTTCAACCCTCGATTGATCCAAGTACGGAGGCCAAACCAAGTCGCTAACACCACAAGCGAGATGACGCCAGCGGCAACAACAACCATTAAGCTGACGTTTTGAATGGTACTGTGGACAATAGTTTCACGCTCATCAATCAACGCTGAGGCGGAATCAGATACTTGGTCGAGCAAATACATGGTTTCGTTTGAGAGCTGAGAGGCACGTTGAAACTCCACTTTTTGCTGTTCGCACTGTTCGAGTTTCGCCAGAATCAAACGCAAAACCCCTTCATCTTTGAAGCCTGCCTGTACCATCTCATAAGGTGCTGTTAGGCTGGCGAACTCAGTCACTTCAGGGTGCCATTCTTTGAAGTCATCGTAAGCGAGATTTATACCAGCGATACGGTTTCGCATTTCTCTGTATTCTTGCTCCGCTTTCTCTAGCTCGGTTTGCATCATCATGACCAAGAAAGTACTTTCCATCGAGCTCGCGGATGCAATGAAGCGATTTGCCGCATCACTCGATTCAGGGTTGTCGTTGCTGAGAAACGAGCTGATACGGTTCATCTCTGGACCAATCGAACTTAACCCATACCGAAACCCACCAACGGCCGAGTTAATGTCGCTTTGCATTTGAATCACCGCAGATTGTTTCGATAAAATGGAATTGGTGACTTGATGCAACTCCTGAACATTTACTTGTAACATGTTAGATAAATGTTCCGCGACTCCCGATGTTTGTTCTATTAAACCTTCAGTTTGCTGTGCGAGAGCGTCAATTTTGGCGGTGATGAGAGGAAGTTCATCTGGATCAGAAATTTGCATTCCATAGTTAAGCAACTTTACTTGCTCTAAAACATTTCTTGTCAGTGTCGCATTTGCCATCGCCATCGGTAACGCTTTTTGAGACAACTCTTCAAATTGTTCGCCAACCTGCTCCATTCCTTTGAAACTTGAGACAGAAAGGGCTATAACAAGAGCGATGATAGTTAAAAATGTTGCACTGATCGTTTGAATCAGTGAAAAAGAAAAGCGTAGACGTTTGCGCGTTGTCATAATCAATTAATGTTCTTTCTTGGGTTTGAATCAACTTTCCGTTTATTCGTCACAGAAGTGAGACAAAACGTGATTTGCTGCCCATACTAGGTATTGGTCATGACATTAATATTTCAGTTTTAAGTTGTAGGGATGACAGGTGGGTGATGTGCGTCGTATTTATTTTCCTTTGATAATCAGTGTACTACTTAGTGCATGTTCGTCCGCCCCCGATCCAGAAAAACAAGCTGAGGTCTCTCTTCCTGTTACTGAACTGCTCTCCGACAATCGGGGCCTGTTCGACTTTTATGATGAGTGGGAAGGCACGCCTTATCGCTTGGGTGGAACCAAAAAGTCTGGTATTGATTGTTCTGCCTTCGTACAGAAAGCCTTTGTCGAGGCATATCAAATGTCATTACCAAGAACGACAAGACAGCAATCTAAGCAAGGCGTAGAGATGAGCTGGTCAGATGCACAACAGGGTGATCTAGTGTTTTTCAAAACAAGAAGAACCACTTACCATGTTGGTATCTATCTAGGGAATAAGCAGTTTATGCACGCTTCTACATCGAAAGGCGTGATCATTTCAAGAATAGACAACCCTTATTGGGCATCGAAGTTTTGGCAAGTAAGAAGAGTTACCATGTAACTCCTCTTTAGATCGAAATGACGAGAGACTAGATTCAATCGTAAGTCGCGACAGCGGTATCAAATAAGTTTTTCACTAGCGCAATGTATTCATCAAGGAATGCAATTTGCTCGTTGGTCGCTTTCTTACCCCAAACGCCAGCTAACACTTCGCCAAGGTCTTCAACGACGGCATCCGCTTCTTTAAGTAGCTTGAAACGTACACTTGAATGCAGTTCTGGGTTTTGTTCGAAAATCGCCATGATGTTCGACGCCACCATGTCATTCACGACATCTTCGATGCTTTCTGATCCTGTGTCACCAATTTCAGACGTGAAAATATCTAAGTTAAGTGACAGGTGCTCTATAAGAGCGAGATATCCATCGGTTTCTACAACCACTGTTTTTCTCCGTTTAATGCAAGCCTTCGAAGATGAAAGCGAATTAGTTTCAATAGTAAGACATGCCGAGAAAATTTCATTAACTTATTTCATATTAACAAGCATTGATGCGCCAACTGAATAATTTTTATCCAATTAGGTTAGTCGTCTTGATGACAACAAGTCTGATTGCGTCCATTCTCTTTCGCGCGATACAACGCTGCATCGGCACTCTTCAGCCATTGTGTGTGACTCTCAAAGTTAGATTTATACTCGCAAACACCGATACTTATCGTGTAGTTAATCAAAAAGTCTTCAACTTTCACAATTTCTTGCTCAATTCGTTTTCTAAGACGCTCTGCGAAATAGGACGCTTGTTCTTGGTTGGTATGTGGCAATAAAACGGTAAACTCTTCTCCACCAAAACGCCCACACACGTCGCTACTGCGTGCGGTTTTCCGCAATAAACTGGACGTCCGACGGATTACTTCATCCCCAGTATGGTGACCATAGGTATCATTGACTTTTTTAAAATGGTCGATGTCAAAAATAACCAATGAGCACGACCCTTCCATCACTTTAAGTTGATTGAATTCTTCCTTCAGTGACTGTTCCCAATAAGCACGGTTAAATAATCCGGTTAATCCATCTTTGCGGCTGATTTCAGACAGGTGTTGGTTGGTTTCTCTTAAGTGGATTCTATTACGCGCGGTTTCCGAGACATCGTTGATTTGAATGGCTATGTGGCTCACGTCGCCTGATAACGAGCGTAACGGCGTGATAACAATATCTTGGAACATCAAATGACTGCTGTTGGAAACCGGCGAAAAGTTGTTAAATTTAAAAAGGTATGGACGGTTTTCCCAACTTGAAAATGAACGAGTTTCTAAATCCGCGGACGTTTTGAGCTTGGTCTCTAGCCAAGTTCGGGGTAAATCTTGGAAATGGTCAAACAAACATTCACCGAGGATATTCTGCGATAGTATGCCACTATAAGACTGCATAAAACTGTTCCACACGCAGACTTTATAGTCTTCATCTAATACGATGAGCCCTGAGTCCATGGTATCGAGTATTTGGGTAACCCAATGAAAGTCTGCTATGTCCAGCGTAATTTCGGACATTAGATTAGCTCCATAATTTCATAGATGATTTCTACGGATGATTTATCTATCAAAAACAGAACTTCACACTCAAAATCGAGCGCCTCTGCCATGTAGGTGTATTCGATGGTAAAGAGTTCACCAGATTCACTCTTCTCTTCATTGTATGGAATGACGTTTTCTATAATGGCAGGCTGGCGCAACGAAAATTGCTTATCCAACTGTGTACCCAATGACGTTAAGAATGAAGATACCAAAAGATTCGACACATTTAGGATAATCTCGTTGTGCCGAGTGAACTCAAGTAAATAACCAAGGCGCTCTCCGATTTGATTAATGTCTTTACCACGCAAACAAACTAAAGCTTCACCATGGATACCACCACCAACAAATCGCTGAGCAACGGCAACTGAACTGTCTCGACCGATCACGTCCACTAACGTCATATGCAGTTCTCCATACGACAATGGACCAACGTGGGGCACTGGCAGTTGAATGAACTCATGAAGATGGTCGGCCATAATCGCAGCACCCTTACCTAACGCGATGTTGGCGACTTCACGAAATTTCGCCAGAGGGGTAATCTCAATTTCGGGGGCTGGCGCTGCATTTCCACTCGAGCTAAATGCGTATTGCAACCCTAACGTTTCGTATAGCGGGATAACCTGTTCTTCTGACAGAGGCTTGGCGATAAAGTCGATTGCGCCAAGATCTAAACAACGTTGTTTAGCCTCTTGCTGAACGTCACCAGAAATGATGACAACTTGAGTGGGATAATTGCTGACCGGTAGAGACTCTAGTACCTCGAACCCGTCCATAATCGGCATCGTTAAATCGAGAAACAAAACGTCAATATTTTGTTCCGCTAGAATCGTCAACGCTTCGTAACCGTCTTGGGCTTCGATCAGGTGCAATGATGTTTCGTGTACGATGGAACGGGATATCAACTTTCGTGCTACCGCCGAATCATCACAAATCAGTATTTTCATGCCACCAATGGAACTAAAGTCAAAAAAATAATAATACTCGTTGTATACCAATAGCTCCATATGTTAAGTCCATAAATCATAGGGTTATAGGCGACATGATTCACACTTATGCACATTTTCTACTATATGCAGCAGTTTTATTGTCGAAGTTTGCTCAACTGCGCGTCAATCTTCCGCCGTTTATCCTAAACTATTGTTGGTCAAATAGATAAGCGAGGTTTTGTATGTGGCAAGCAATATCGCAACAGCTTTCTGATACCTTGATGTTCGAATATCAAATCACTGAGAAGACACGCCTCTCTGGTGGAGACATCAGTGAGAGTTACATGATCAATGACGGAGAACAGCGCTATTTCGTCAAACTCAATGATCGAGACTTTTTATCTAAGTTCGAAGTTGAAGTAGAAAGCCTTCACTTGTTACGTGAAACCTCGACGGTTTTTGTCCCTGAAGTCGTGTTAGCGGGCAAAACCAAAACCCACTCATTCTTGATCCTGAATTACCTACCAACCAAACCACTTGAAGATGCAAAGCACAGCTTTAAGTTTGGCCAGCAACTGGCGCGTTTACATTTGTGGGGAGAACAGAAAGAGTTCGGATTTGATTCCGACAATTACATAGGCTCTACCCTTCAACCAAATCAATGGCATAAAAAGTGGTGTGTCTTTTTTTCTGAGCAACGAATAGGTTGGCAGTTACAGTTGCTGAAAGAAAAAGGTGTCACCCTCGTCGATATCGATGACTTTATTGATGTTGTGAAACAGCTTTTAGCCAATCACGCTCCAGAGCCATCATTGCTTCACGGTGATTTGTGGAATGGGAACACGGCATTGACACCATTTGGCCCTATCTGCTTTGACCCTGCTTGCTATTGGGGAGATCGTGAATGTGATATCGCGATGACTGAGCTGTTTGGTGGGTTCCAACCGGAGTTTTATCAAGGATATGAATCCGTTGCGCCATTACCCGCAGGCTATGATGAACGAAAAGACATCTACAACCTTTATCACATCCTCAATCATTGTAACTTGTTCGGAGGTCACTATCTTGAACAGGCCCAATCGATAATTAAGAAGATTATTTCTTATTGATCTGGAAGGGAAAGATCATTGCCGAATGTAAAAATTCGACGCATATCACCCTAGTTTAAGACCCCAAGCTCAATCATGAGTTTGGGGTCAACTTTTGTACTTATTTCGACTCAATTAGCAACAACAACACCTAATATTCAAAGTAACTCGACTTAATTTGAATCTCTGCACCAGAGAGAAGACGAGTGTTCAAGGGCTGAATTTTCGAGACACCAAAGTATTAAAAGCCCTGCAATACTAGGAGTTTTTGTATGCAAAATTACACTGAAAGACATGTTAAATGCCCTCACTGTGGGCACTCTATCGGTATCACTTTAGATGCAAGTAATGGTAACCAAGAGTTTTATGACGACTGCCCTGCGTGCTGCCACGCCATCCACCTCAACATGAAAGTGGATGAGATGCACGAAAAGGTAGAACTGTTCATTGACGATAACTACGAATAGAGAGCTTTAATCCCCCCGAGTAATCATCTACATGAAGTAAACATCGACACAAAATATAAAAAGGAGCGGTTAAGCTCCTTTCTTGTTTCCGGTCATAAGTAAACGCCTTACAACTGCTTTGCTGCTAATACACGTTCAACCGTATCGACGATGGCTTGAGTTTGCGGGTCAAATTCAATGTTTATTTTCTCTCCAACCTGGCGCGCACCAAACAAGGTTCTTTGCAGGGTTTCTGGAATCAAATGCACCGAGAATCGATTCTCTTCGACTTCGCCGATGGTCAGTGAGCAACCGTCCAAACCGATGTACCCTTTAGCCAGTACATATTTCATAGATTCTTGCGGCAGTGTAAACCAAATGGTGCGGTTATTTGGCGTATCAATCACATCAACAATTTCGCCCATTAAACTGATGTGCCCCGACATACTGTGACCACCAATCTCATCACCAAATTTGGCTGCTCGCTCAATATTTACGCTGTCGCCTTCTATCAATTCACCTAGGTTTGTAAGAGCTAAGGTCGCTTGCATTAGATCGAAACTAATGTGCGTTCCTTCAATTTTGGTGACGGTTAAACAACAACCATTGTGTGCGACCGAGGCTCCAATCTCTAGCCCTTCGCTTAACGAGCCTCCAAGTTCGATAACGTGAGTTTGAAAGCGCTCTTTTTTTTCGATTTGAACGACTTTAGCCGTACCCTGAACTATTCCTGTAAACATTCTCTTTACCTATTTGTTAGAAGCGACTGATAGCCAGAACGAACATTCGCAAGCTGTTTTTACCATTGTCTATCAATTAACCAAAAATCCCTATCTTGTGGGTATGGCATCTGGGCATACAATTGTTTATCATCTGCGCGGAGTTCCTCCGAGGCATTTTTTCACCTTATAGTGACTAAAATCAACCATCAGATCAGTTCATCACATCTTTTGTCCTCGAGTACTCCCTATCTTTTCAACTTATTTCATTTTCAACTTATTGTTCCGCTCTGGAGTATTTCGTGCATCGCTATAAAGAAGAAGCATCGAGTCTTATTAAACTGGCGACCCCTGTGTTGATCGCTTCTGTCGCACAAACCGGGATGGGGTTTGTCGATACCGTCATGGCTGGTGGCGTCAGTGCTACTGACATGGCTGCGGTATCTGTTGCAGCAAGTATTTGGTTACCGTCAATTTTATTTGGCGTTGGCTTATTGATGGCCCTTGTACCTGTTGTCGCTCAATTAAATGGTTCTGGCCGTCGAGTAAAAATTCCTTTTGAGATCCAACAAGGCATCGTTTTGGCATTGTTGATCAGCATCCCTATTATCGGCGTTTTGTTCCAAACTAAGTTCATACTTGGATTGATGAATGTAGAAGCAGCGATGACAGAGAAAACCGTTGGTTACATCCACGCGGTTATTTTTGCGGTACCCGCTTTCTTATTGTTCCAAACGTTACGCAGCTTTACTGATGGCATGTCGCTAACCAAGCCCGCCATGGTGATTGGTTTCATCGGCCTAATGTTGAACATCCCATTAAACTGGATTTTCGTTTACGGTAAGTTTGGTATGCCAGCCCTTGGTGGTGTTGGTTGTGGCGTCGCAACCGCCATCGTTTATTGGGTGATGTTTGGGCTGCTTTTCCTTTATGTGACTACGTCTGCTCGTCTAAAAAGCATTAATCTGTTTGGCGAATTTCATAAACCACAGCTGAAAGCTCAGATTCGTCTGTTTAAGCTCGGCTTCCCTGTTGCCGCTGCATTGTTCTTTGAAGTGACATTGTTTGCAGTGGTCGCGCTTTTGGTCTCTCCATTAGGTTCAATCATTGTTGCCGCGCACCAAGTCGCCATTAACTTCTCTTCATTGGTGTTTATGCTGCCAATGAGTGTGGGTGCCGCAGTCAGTATTCGTGTTGGTCACCGTCTTGGGGAAGAAAACGTCGATGGCGCACGCGTCGCTTCTCGTGTTGGCGTCATGGTCGGTTTAGCGTTAGCAATGATGACCGCGATTCTTACGGTTCTGTTCCGTGAGCAAATCGCTTTGCTTTACACGAATAACCCAGAAGTTATCGAACTAGCAATGGTGCTATTGCTGTTTGCTGCAATCTACCAATGCACTGATGCGGTTCAAGTTATCGCTGCTGGTGCACTACGTGGCTATAAAGACATGCGTGCAATCTTCAACCGTACCTTTGTTGCGTACTGGTTATTGGGACTTCCAATTGGTTACATTCTTGGCCGCACAGATTGGATTGTTGAACCTATGGGCGCACAAGGCTTTTGGTTGGGCTTCATCATAGGCCTATCTTCAGCGGCTTTCCTATTGGGTATTCGTTTGCGTTGGATGCACCATCAAGAGCCGGAAGTTCAGTTGAATTTCTCTCAACAATAACTCGAACTTCAACCCGCCAAATTTTAAAGCCAGCACTCGCTGGCTTTTTTGATCTCTCATATTCGTTAAGCGGTATACTTATCTAAGTGATTAAAAAGGAAATGCTGTGAGAAGTTCCCTTGTAAGAAGCTCCCTTGTTGCTGCGGCGCTTGTACTACCGACAACCTTACTCAGTGGGTGCAACGACTGGTTTAACCCAGAGAAAGCGGTATTCGAAAAATACAATCAACGCCTAGCCAACGTGTTAGATACGTCGGAGTCGGAGTTAGAAGCCTCTCCCGCTGTCACTATTCCTGATAAAAGAGAACTGTTTCAAGAGCTCCCTCGTCTATCACTTGGCTTACTCGAAAGCTACCAACTGCGTCAATGTGGTTTGTTTAACTTACTAGCAGAAAAAAACTCTCAACTGGGTAAAGTTCAAGACGCCTTTTACGACTTTGATTATCAAACCAACCTGCTGAGAACACTGAATGGCTGCATGAGTGATTACCCATTGAGTGATGAAGAAAATACAAAGCTGAACGGTTTGTACGACCAGAAGTGGCACCATCTAACAGTGCATCTCGACAATATGTTGCTGACTAGCGATGCCATGCGCAAACAGCTAACAGGATCTGAATGGTTACCGTTGGAAAGCAAAGACCAAGTTGCACACGTACGAGATGCTTTCCTTGCTTTGGATGAAATGTACCAAACACCGTATCGTGCCCTTTCTCGCTTGCCCGATGTGACCATTGTGAACTACCAAGAAGAGATCGAAAAAACACGTCTCGTTGGTCGACTCTATTACACTTTGCTCGATGCGACTCATTGGTTAGAACAAACCACACACATGCTCGAAGCAAACCAAGACAAAATCATTTGTGGTGCCAACCGTGATACCACTCAATTTCGTTACTTGAGAAACGTCTTCCAAACAATTTATGTTGCAGAAGTTCAACCTTACATGGCATACGTCGACAGTACCTATCAGCAACTCGACGGGGGACTTTCCCTTGTTGAAAAGAGAATGCAAGCTCATGGTGCAAACTATGGAATAGAAAAAGCACACGATCAGTTTCGTGAGGAAACAATGAAACATGTGCAATTTTGGAAAAATCTATTTAAACGTTGTGGTGTGAAAATCGGAAATAGTTAGCTCAAGCCGTTTATACGCCGTTATTTAGATTTATTGTGAAGCCCGTTCTCTTAAAAATCGGGCAAATCTTGGTTTGCCATTATGGGTAAAACCGTTGTAGCGAAACGTAATGGTAGATCCTATTCGAGGAGGAGTTTTTCGAACGTCATCGGTAAAGCCGCTACCAATGTAAAACTCGGTGCCGTCTGCCAACCTAACCAACAAGGCGCCCATCATACCCAATAAACGACCAGTTCCTGGTTTGTAGCCCAATACTAAGGCCTCTGCATCTTCATAACGCTTAAGTTTGAGTAAATCACTACCTCTACCCGCTTGGTATCGGCTTGATACCTTTCGCAACATCACACCTTCGCCGTCAGATTGCGAAATTCGGTCCAATTGCGTGAACAAATGTTTCTCATCTTGAATTGCACGATGCTCAACGTATTTAATATGAGGGGCGTCAATCGTAAACACCAGATCTTGAATGTTGTAGTAGCGCTTTTGATAATCACCCGCAGAATACGGCATATCGAAAACCATAAAATCGATTCGTCGCCATGCGCCTTCTACTGGCGTTTTATCCAATACTGTTTGTTGAACAAGATGGAAATTTCCTCGACCAGCCCATAACTCGCCATCCAAAGGGTAATCTGGCAATACCTTGGTAAACCACTCTGGCGCGTAAATGCGGTTGCCGTTGCGTGTAACGAGATGTTGACCGGTCCAATACGCTCGAATCCCATCCAGTTTCTCGCTATACCAATACTGAGAGACATCGATACCATCTTGGTATGATTCAGCTAAAGAGACAGGTGGAAGTAAATTAGGATCAGCTTGTGGCTGAGCAGAAGCAATTACAGCGAGGGCAATCAATGTCATTCTTAATGGCATGCGGGGACCTTGTACAAAAAAGCATCTCCATTGAACCGTAAGTCGATCAATTCACCTACTCAACATTTTGCATTCTACGATCTACAGCAACACTCATAAGCAAGCAAATGCAAACAAGCACATAAAGTTCAGATCGAAATAGCATTTATAAATTCCTCGACCTGTATGCGTTTTTGATTCTCAAAATGAAATCGCCTTAATTCTCAATATAAAAACCAAGAACTTGCATAAGTAACTGTATGTTTTTATGAACTTTTATTCTTGGCATGTTCCGTGCTCTATACCAAGCAGACAGTTTGTTAACGGAGAATGCACTATGGAACTGCGAAAATTGGAAACCGACCAAAACACATTGACCATCGAATTTTTTGGTGATTTAGACGCAAAAGGCTGTCGTCAAGCTCAGCATCATATTGATGAGGTAATTCACAGCGATGATCACAAGGAAGTCGAAATCAACCTCAAACACGTCCAATTTCTTGATTCCTCAGGGATTGGTGCCATTGTTTATTTATATAAGCGCCTAGTTGAACGTGAACGCAGTATGATAATCGAAAACGTATCGGGACAACCGTTAGAGATAATGAGCCTGTTACGTATCAATCATGCGATTCCCGTCAATTCAAAAGGCCACTAAAAACACCGGTTAATACGGAGGTTGGCATGGTGAATCTAATACGACAAAGTGTAATGAGCGGTCTCGTTGTCGGCGTTGTTGGTTGCTCAGCGTTTAGCTACCCCGATCATGGTCAGGGCGGCATGGCGGAAAGTTACCGAGATATTTCTATCGAGAATTATCAGTTTTCACCGGTTATGCCTGATGAGCCTCTTGGCCCAGAGCATGGGCTTCGCTTCGATTGGCAACTCACAAAACTTCATTTAGATGCCTTAATTGATGAAGGCGCAAGATGGTGTTTCCCTGCTGCCGTAGTGCAAGCATTAGAAAAGCAAAATCGAATCGCAAGAGAACTCGAGGGCGGGCTTTTACTTGATGCTGCAAACGATATTGTGATTCAGCGTCGTCGATTGAGCCAACTAGAACAACAACTTGATTACGTGCTCTCTCAAACCACATGCTCGCCGCCGCAAGACATTGAAGCTCTGCGCAGCGACTTGAACATCGTCGCTGACGTCTATGACCTGCTCAATATCGATAATCAGTTCGCCGTCGATTCTGCCGAAATCAATCCAAAGTACATGGGACACCTTGCGGAAGCGGCTTACATTTTACGAGAGCACCCTTCTCTCTCCTTAGTGGTAACCGGTCATGCCGACGTTACTGGCGAACCGGAATACAACCAAAAGCTCGCACAAGAACGTGCAGAACAAGTAAAACGATACCTCAATGTCTTCGGTATCACCTCTGACCGCGTGCAAACAAAATCCGTGGGTGAAAAGCTCCCACTCTACGAAGGACAAACACCAGCGGTTCGCTTGACCAACCGTCGAGTAAGCATTGAAGTACTCAACTCAAATTCTGACAGCACAACAGAAATGGGAGACACGCTATGAGCATCCTCAAATCGATTGTCGCCCTTTTGTTACTTTGCATGGTCAACATAAATGCGAGTTGGGCTGCGGAAGACGATGTCGTTAAAGTCGGTGATTTAGTCCAAATCAACCTTCCAGGAGAAGCCTCACTAAACAAAGGCTTCCAAGTCGATAAACGAGGTCGCATCAGCCTACCGGAAATCGGACCTGTATTTGTAGCTGGATATAATGAAAAGCAACTTCAAGATGTGATTATCGAAAACCTGAAATCCGTTTATCGAGACGTGAACAACGCGCGCGTTTTCATCAAGCAGCAGCAACTACTCATATCCGTTCAAGGCTATGTGGTCAAACCCGGAGAATACACTTTACAAGCCGGCTCTAACATTCAAATGTTCCTATACGAAGCCGGTGGACTCCGTGCTGGTGCGCAGTTGGATAAAATCATCGTCAAGCGCGGTAACAAGAACATCGAATTCGATTACAAACGCTTCCTTGATACTGGTGATGACACCCAACTGCCGACGCTTGAATCTCTGGATGTTCTCTTCGTCCCTGCCTCTCCTCTCGTTGGTAACATAGAGCAAGAATTTGACGCTGCTAAACTGGCCAACTCTGGCGACAGTGCAGATGAAACGAAAGCTATCAAAGTGTTTGGTGAGGTGAACGCACCCGGCTCATTCACATACAAGCCAAACACAACACTCGTCGACGTTGTGATGCGAGCGGGTGGTGTTACGCGCTTCGCGAGTGTCGAACAAATCCGTGTGATCACCAACAATACACCAGTGATTTTTAACCTAAAGCGCTACCTAGACTCAGGTGATTCCAACTTACTACCAGACATCTTACCAGGGGCAACAATCTTTGTGCCTAAACAAGAGGAAGAGATAAAAGCGGGTGCCAATGTTGTTTATGTTATGGGTGAAGTCGCAAACCCTGGAGCATTTGAAGGCAAAAAAGGCGCGAGCTTTATGGACATTCTCGCCAACGCTGGCGGCCCTACTCGTTTTGCTGAATCCCGCCAAATCCGTGTGATTAAAGCGAACGGACAAGTGATCAAATTCGACCTTACGGCACACACAGAGGGGCTCACTTCTGCGAGACCGCCTGCAATATCCTCAGGAGACGCTATTTTCGTACCTGAGAAAACCGATATGAATGAAAAATCATGGTTGAAAGTCGCACCAAGCCGAGCTGTCGCAGTGATGGGGGAAGTGGTTCGTCCAGGTCGAATCGAATGGTCCAATGAAATGGATTTGATTGACCTACTCGCCCATGTTGGCGGCCCAACTCGCCGCGCAGACACCAGCAAAATAGAAGTGGCGAATAACAGTAAGATGACTCAGTTTGATTTGGACAAGTACATCCTACAAGGTTCACCAACCTCTAAGTTACCGAGCGTATCTGCAGGAACCGTGGTTCGAATTCATGCCCTGCCAGATGATCCAACAGACAACAAATCACAATGGGTTAGCCAAAGTTCAGATGCGTCTATTTATGTTTTTGGACAAATCAACTCTCCAGGCCGCTACCGTTTTACCAACGAGATGCACTTTCTCGACATTCTTTCTGCGGCTGACGGCCCAACGAAAGATGCCGATATTCATAATATTCGAGTAACGCACCGTGGTCTTGGTTACGCTAAAGTCAGCAAATTAAACCTATCGATGTATTTTGAAACCGGTGATGAAAACATCTTGCCGGATGTTCGCCCGGGCGACACCATCTACATCCCTGAGAAGAATAAGAACTGGCTTGACCGCTCAAAAGAATCGACCGTACGAGTGTTGGGCGAAGTGAGAGACCCAGGTCGTTACGTATTTAATGACAATATGACAATCCTTGACCTATTGGCAGAAGCCGGAGGACCAAGTGATAACGCTTACGTAGAAAAAATTAGCGTGGTCAACATGTCTTGTTGCCAAGGCCAAGCTCGTACATTCGACCTAACCGAGTTTAGTAAAACCGCTAACATTTATGACCTTCCGGTTATTCGCGCGGGCGACACTATCTATATTCCACACAAAGATGAGAGTTTTGCAGAGAAAGCACGGGCTGGCTTACGTGACCTTTTGCAAATCACGACCACCATTGTGTTAATAGGAGCGCTGTAATGACTATTCCTGCGACTCATGCTGAAATCGAACAAATCTACTTACAGGGCGAATTAAAAGGCCATCGCTCCCTATGTATCGTCGCTTGTCAATCCGAAGACGGCGTGACATCCGTGGCTTCCGCTTTGGCCGAACGTTTGATTCTTGCAGGGCATAACACACTTTACGTGGATTTGAACTTGTTCAAGCCTGCATACAATACGGTGCATCAATTTCCTGAGCAAGACGGCATCGGACAGCTCATCGCAAGAGAAGAAGATCATCAGACCTTAGTCGGCTTAACGGCCCCATCGATGGCCAGCACGCAACTCGCTTATCGCGATCCAACCATGCTTAAAAAAGTCATTGAGACTTGGTTGGACCAATATGATCGTGTCGTCATCGACACCTCACCATTATTGAGCTTAAATCGTAATAACATCCCCGCTCAAGTGGTTGCAGGCGTCTGTGATGCGAGCATATTAGTCGCCAGTTACGGTTCGACCACAGCTACACAAATTGACCAAGCAAAAAAACTATTAGAGAACAGTAACGCCAACCTACTTGGGGCGGTATTAAACATGAAGCACAATGCAGGCTTAAAAGACGAATTGATTCGTCAGGTAAAAAAGCTGCGCTTTTTGCCAGACAAGTTAAAAGCAAAAATATCGCAACAGATTAAAGACAGCGAATTATTTACCTTATAGGGAGCGTATCCAATGAACAATCACACAGATGTGGCCGTAGAGCCTGAATTGGTCGATGAATTGATTCTTCAACAAATGATCAAAGATACGTGCGCTGAGATAATGCCCACACTCATTGAGCACTACATCGAGGAGTCTCGCGAACGGGTAGAAAAGATCAAACAAGCATTAGAAACCTGCAATATCAACACCCTAGAGTTTGAGGTGCACACTCTAGGCAGCTCCGCACTTGCTCTAGGGAACCGTACCCTTTCTCGACATGCGAGAACCATTGAGAAACACTGCGTGGAAGGTGAAACTCAACAAGCCCTACTCCTATGCCAATCATTGCCGCAACTCGCCGAAAATTCCTTTATTGCCTTGAATCAGAGAAAGGAGCAAGGATTTGAGGATTAAGGTCTATACCTAGGTAACTTCAACACGCTTGGGTATATATTGATTTATTTAATTAGCTAAAAAATAAAGAATTTTCTGCAAGACTCCCAACCTGTGCTAATACTTAAATATAACGATTCTCAAAATGAGAATAGAAAAGAAGCTATCTGCTTGAGAGTACGACAACTATTCATTCTCGCGAACTGACTCACAAGCTGACAAAGCAACGTTAGAACCAATACAGTGTCAGTACTGATTAAAGGTTTTAACGGAAAGCGAATAAAAGTTGGGAAAGGACTATGAGACCAAGGGTGTTATTGGTAGAAGACTCTACCTCACTAGCCATACTATACAAACAGTATGTCAAGGACGAACCTTACGACATCTTTCACGTAGAAACTGGACGTGAGGCCATCCAATTCATTGAGAGAAGTAAACCGCAACTCATCATTCTCGATTTAAAATTACCCGATATGTCCGGGGAAGACGTTCTTGATTGGGTCAATGAGAATGAAATTCCAACTTCAGTCATCATTGCAACCGCACATGGCAGCGTAGACATTGCGGTAGGTTTAATTCAAAAAGGTGCGGAAGACTTTCTTGAAAAGCCCATCAATGCAGACCGACTCAAGACCTCTGTTGCACTTCACCTTAAACGTGCCAAGTTAGAAAACTTAGTAGAAAACATTCAATCTACCTTCGACCGACACAATTACCATGGATTCATCGGTTCTAGTTTGCCAATGCAAGCCGTCTACAAAACCATTGATGCTGTCGCTCCAACCTCTGCTAGTGTATTTATCGTTGGTGAGAGTGGTACTGGTAAAGAAGTCTGTGCCGAAGCAATCCATCGTCAAAGTGATCGTCGTGATAAACCCTTTATTGCCATCAACTGTGGTGCGATTCCACGAGATTTAATGGAAAGCGAAATTTTTGGTCACGTTAAAGGCGCATTTACTGGTGCGACAACAGATAGGAAAGGTGCAGCAACCGTTGCTCATGGTGGAACCCTCTTCCTAGATGAACTGTGTGAGATGGAATTGGAAATGCAGAAAAAGCTGCTCCGTTTTCTACAAACAGGCACTTACACGCCACTTGGCGCGACCAAAGAAATGAAAGTGGATGTTCGCATCATCTGTGCGACAAACCGCGACCCACTTACGGAAGTCGAAGAAGGCCGCTTCCGCGAAGATTTATACTATCGCGTCCATGTTGTACCTATTGATATGCCGCCACTCAGAGAGCGAGGTAGTGACATTGTCACTCTTGCTAAGCATTTTCTGACCACCTACTCCAAGCAGGACAAAAAGAAGTTCAACAATATCGATAATGAAGCACAGTACGTGATCAAACATTACGACTGGCCGGGGAATGTTCGTCAATTGCAAAACATCATCCGTAACATCGTGGTGTTAAACAATGAAGACAAAGTCACCGTCGCGCATCTACCCGCGCAGCTAACTCGCAAGCCATCAAAAGCACGTGTAATTACGCAGCCCGTAGAACCCGCACCGACCACCGTTGCTAAGCCTTCTCCAATACAGCCCGTTGAACATATCGCTACCGATATGCTGCCTCAAGAACCGGTAACCAGACCCGAACCGATACCAATGAGTGCTTCTGCACAAGTCGCGTCGCCGTACTTTAATACGGATGGCACCATTCGACCGATGTGGAAGGTGGAACGGGAAGCAATTCAAAATGCGATAGCCTACTGCGATGGTAACGTACTCAACGCCGCGGTAATGTTAGAGCTGAGTCCATCTACTGTTTATCGTAAAAAACAAGCGTGGGAAGCGGATGAGGCTAATCTCGAACAATCGTGAGATACCTGTCGCTGGCGAGGTTTGGATTTTACTCGATAGCCGAATTTTTGGTGGCATAGAAAGTCACGTCCTTGAGCTTGCCAAAGGATTACAAGCATTTCATGTCCACGTTAGAGTGGTATTGGTGGTTGAGTACAACCCACCAGCATCGCTTGTTTCTAGGTTGGCCGATTCCGATGTTCCCGTAAGCTACTTACACCAACTTTGCCCCAAGAATAATGACACACATTCTGTCATTGCGGTAAAACGACTTACCATTGCGGTTGCAGAGCATCAACCAAGCGTTATCCACACTCACGGCTACAAAGCGAGCTTACTTGCGCGCAGCGCCGAACTGTTTACACGTACCTTCCCTCGTCTTATTTCTACCTACCATGCCGGCGAAACACCAACGGGAAAAGTGTGGTTTTACGATTGGCTTGATCGTTATAGCGGTCGTTTGTCCGATCATTGTTTTGCGGTTAGCCAAAGTATTCAAAATAAACTGCCGATAAAAACCGAGCTATTGAACAACTTTGTTTCACTTCCTGCACAAAACAGCAGCTACAAAGAAATCGCATTCGTTGGTCGATTGAGCCATGAAAAAGGCGCGGATCGCTTTATCGACATCGCGAGGCATTTTCCTGATCGTCAGTTTTCTATTTACGGCGACGGTCCTGAAGGAAAAGACCTCGCCCAACAAGCGCCCGGTAATGTTGTGTTTCATGGGCATCAACACAACATGAACGCGGTATGGAACAATATTGGCGTATTGATTATCTCTTCTCGCTATGAAGGCCTCCCAATGGCGGCATTAGAAGCGATGTCGAGAGGAATTGTGGTATTCAGCCTAAAAGTCGGCCGATTACATGATCTTATTGAAGATGGCAGTAATGGATTTATTGCGCCAGATATTCTCAATTTGATAGACAAGCTCAACCATTGGATAACCATGAGCACCTATACCCAATCGCTTATTCGCAAAAAGGCCATTAAGACCATCTCGGAGCAGTATTCTTCACAAAGTATCATTCCTATTTTGATTGAACGCTATCAAATTGAAAATCAAACTTGATGCATATGCATTCTCATTATGAAAAACTTGCTTTCCCCTACCTACTCTTAAATATCTTTACTCCATTAAATCAGTAACTTAAACAAATGATAAGGTTTGGCATCTCGGTTGCAGTATCCCAGTAAACAAAAGGGCAAACCGAGGTGACGACGATGGCTACTCCAAAACGCATTCTATATGTTCATTATGGCGACAACTGGCTTCGCCACAACGAAGTTGTATTACTTGATCTTTTGTCGCGCATTGATCGTGAGCAGTTCTTGCCTTATGTCTGGACGAACTGTGAGCCTTTAATTGAAAAATGCCGAGAGATGGGGATTGAAACTCAATATTCTCCCTTCAAGTTAGTCGGAGGCTGGAGTACGCCCCGCTGGGACATCAGCGCATGGAATCGCCTTATCAAGCAAGGCTCTGAACTCATCGAAAAGCACGCTATCGATCTTGTGCATGTGAACAATGGTGCGACCTGTCAGTGGATGTGTCTGGCGACACGAATGAACCACATACCTTTGGTTACGCAGCTGCATTGCCATTATCCCATCCGTGATCGATTTTCACTTGACTTGCACATGTCGCCAAAGCTGATCTGTGTCAGTAAGGGAATAAGCCAAGAGCTGGCCCGCGACGGCTACCCAAAAGAGAACTTACACGTGATCCACAATGGCGTTTCGTTAAACCGAAATGAACCGTCGGTTGATGTGAAGGACTACCTCGGTATCCCAAAAAACGCTTTCACCTTCCTATCCGTTGGTGCTCTGATAAAAAGTAAAGGTTTTGATCGCCTGATTCGCGCGATTCACATGCACAACTATCATCAGAATAATCCGCACCTTGTGATTGTTGGAGACGGGGAAGAAAAAGCCCCCTTACAACAACTCACAGCGGATCTTGGTGTTGAAGACCGTGTGCATTTTGTCGGGGAACAGCATAACAAAGACGCATGGATGACAGGCAACGTCGACGCCTTTATCAGTGGTGCTTACGAAGAAGACTACGGTCTGGTGATTGGGCAAGCTGCGTTAGCAAAATTGCCTATCGTGGCCCCAAAAATCGGTGTTATCCCTGAATTAGTCGAACACAATCACAGTGCTCTTCTGTATTCCAATCATGGGATGGCCGGTCTGCTCAATTCTGTGCAGCGCATGCTAAATGATGCTCCGCTGCGAAATCAAATTGCTCACAATGCTTATCACTACGCGACGCAACACCTTACCGTTTCGGCTTCGGTGAACGCGATAGAGTCAATTTATCATGCAGAGCTGGCACATGAGCCTACGGCTTCTATACCACCCACGCACAGTCTTAAACCTATGCCTCGTTGGCTAAAACACAATTGAGGATAGGGTCATGAAATACGTACTGATGTTGGACACTATCCCGTTGCAAAGCGGTTCAAAAACAGCAAATGCTGAACTCTTAAAACAGTGCGATCAGCGAGATGTCGTCGGTTATGTAGCAACGACTCACCCAGAGCACTGGAATCGGTTACTGAAAGATGACGAACGTATTCAAGTCGTTAAAGTTCGTCGGTCGCCGATTATTTCTCAGCATGGTCTGGCTTATTGGTTAATGAATGGATTTTACCTTTTCCAATTGTTGTTCATCTTGTGCAGATTACCCAAAATTGATTGGCTACTCGGCCTTTCTAATCCCAACAACGATATGCCTTTGTATCTATTGCGCTTATTGAACCGTAAACCAATCGTTCAAATCATCAGCCAATCGGTTGGTAAATCACGATCTGCAGGTTATTGCGTCACAAAAGCAACCAGTATCTATTACTTGGCAAGTTGTCGCGAATCCATAATCCACGCATTGCAAGCGTATCTCAACCAACCCATTGCTGCAGTTAAACGTTACTGGGCAGACCTAAATACCTCATCATTCGTCAACGGTCTCTCTTCAGAGCGTTGGCCAAAGCAAGCGAATCCTATGTCCTCTCGCGTGTTTTGGGCAGCGACTCTCCTAAAACGCAAAAACGTCGACTTGCTCTTAGACGCCATTCAATTGGAAAACGGCACAAACTTCAAAGCAACCGTGTGTTATATCCAACCCAACCTAATTGATGATGAATGCTTAACCCCTGATTTAACTGCAAAAAGTGTCGATTGGTACGAGGCACCAGCAAACCTTGATGACCTAAGAGCACAATGTGGTGTGTTTGTTGCAACAGCAGAGAATGAGCCGTTTGGTCTTGCAATTTTGGAATCATTAGCCGCAGGAATGTGTGTGGTAATTCCACATGATGACAGTTACTGGGATCGAATCCTTACTGACGGAAAAAATTGCATCAAATACACACCCAACGACGCGGCCTCGCTGCACAACGCGATTCGCTTACTCAATGAGTATCCATGGTTAAAGGTAACGATGGGAATCGAAGCACTCAATGTCGCTCAACTTTATACGGCTGAACGTTGTTACTTCCCAATCACTCAGCATTTGTGCTCAGGCCCAGAACAACAAAATGAATCCAGCGCGAAAAAGCGCAACAACGTCAAAGGATATGACCATGTCTAGAGCAATGACCAACATGTCACTCTTTGCCATTGCACTGGTGATCAACAAGAGCATTAGCTTAATCATGCTACCAATACTTCCGCAATATTTGACACCGGAACAAATCGGTAAAATGGAAATCATCGCGTCTGTTGGTATTGTGATTGCTTTAATCATTAGCCTAGCGTTGCATGAAGCCCTAAATCGCTTCGCTGGCGTGGAAGACGACCCGCAGAAAAGGAAGTCACTGCTAGACCAAATTTACTCTCTTTCATTGCTTATCTCTGTTCCTATCGCTTTGGTCTTGGCTACGATCATCATTGTTATGCCCGTACCAGAACCTTTTACTAAGACAGAATGGATGGTTGCCTTAGTTGCCATTGCTTTCGAGGGAGCGATTGCGATAGGGACAGCGTGGCTAAGACTACAAGACGACAAGGCGAAAACCTTGTTGTATGTGATGGTGACGACCACGGCACTTCAAGCGGCGTTCATTATCATCGCGCTTCAATTTAGCCAAACGGTGCTGTCCGTCTTACTTGGTGGGCTGCTCGCTGCTGCGGCACAATTAATTTGGTTACACTTCATCAATCGCTATCAATTGGTTCTTCCGAGTTTTATCTCGACAAAACAATTCTTTAAATACTGCTATCCCATTATGTGCTCGGGCTTAATCATGTTTTGTTTAAATGGTGCAGAACGTTGGTTTATTGGGGCAAATGCATCGTTAGCAACGCTAGGGGTGTACACAATCGCATTTAAATTCGCAATTGGTATGTGTTTTTTGGCACAACCTTTTGCCATGTGGTGGTCGCCAAGACGGTTTTCGATTTTAGAGAAAAAGGGCGCCAACGAAGCGACGCGAATCACCCACCTAGGTATGATTTATCTGACATTTCTAGTCGTAGTCGTAGGCTCATTAGCCGTAATCATTATCAACAATTTCTTGCCTGTGGCGTATCGAGAAGCGTCGCTTTATGTTCTGTTTCTTTTACCGATAGCCCTACTTAAAGAATGGAGTGACTTGCTGTGTATTAGCATCCTATACAAAAGGAAGACCCACTGGTTAATGGGCATTAATGCAATACCGGCCGCAATTGGTCTTGCGATGTTGTTCAGCTTATCAGCACTAGGGATCTTCGGTGTGTTTATCGCTCTTTATTATGCTCAGCTTTGTCGACTGGCGTTGACCTTTAGCATTGGTCAACAATGCATGAAGCTCCCTTTCCACCTGAGCTTAATGGTAATACTACATATCCTTGCTGGCGCGTCGTTATTCTTGATTCATTCAGCCGGTTCTACCCCACTTATCATGCTGGTATGTTTCACAAGTTGCGTGCTCATCGCGACCATAGCGTTTCGTTACTTTGATGCGCAAACCAAAAGTAACGTGCACCACTTTTGGCTCAAGTGGCGCGGCCAAATGAAGAGAACACCGCTATGATCAGCGCTGAATTGAGAATGAAGCAGTCCATCATCGCGATCGCGCTCACGACGTGTATCGCGCTGTTATGGTTGGTGATGCCAAATCCAATTCTGATTCTCGTACTTTGTTTTGCGCCATTGGCTATCTTGTTTGTTCTCAACCAAACCTTCTGGTTCGTGACTCTGTTTGTGATTTTTTCTTTCTTTCGGATTCACGAAACCTTTCCGGTGATTTACAACTTCAAAATTCCTTTGCTGCTTTCACTTGGGGCTCTTATGGCCTTGTCATTTCATTTATTGATTAGCCGTCAAATTATTGCGTTTTGGCACCCTTGCTTGAAATGGCTATCCATTTTTTGGGTTCTGGTGACATTAGGCGTAGCATTCGCTTCAAACCGCCCTGTTGCGATTGATGAATTCAACAGTGTTTATTGGAAGATCATCGTAATGACGCTAGCGATAACTTGGCTCATCACCACACCAAAACAAGTTGCTCAAATGTCGAAAGCCATCATGCTAGCAGGACTATTGGTTGGCTTAACCGCCCTGTCTAACGCGAGTAATGGTATAGGATTGGTCGAAGGCTCACGCGTGACCATCAGCCGCGACTTAGGTTCGGTACTTGGTGATCCAAATGATTTATCTTTAGTACTGATGTTCCCACTTGCATTTACTGTTAGCCAATTGCTAGAGAAAAGAGCCAGCTTTGTTCTTCGCTTGTTT
This sequence comes from Vibrio sp. ED002, assembly GCF_023277445.1. Taxonomy (NCBI): domain Bacteria; kingdom Pseudomonadati; phylum Pseudomonadota; class Gammaproteobacteria; order Vibrionales; family Vibrionaceae; genus Vibrio; species Vibrio sp. ED002. The sequence continues at coordinate 668,751 of NZ_CP080238.1, forward strand.
GCATTGATCACCTGTGTCGTGTTGTTCTTCGCGATATTAGAAACACAAAGCCGAGGAGGCCTACTTGGCGCGCTTTCTGTCTTTGCGTACTTTGCGTTTAAACACATCAAAAGCAAAGCGTTAGTTATCTCTCTAGGGCTGGTTGGGGCGCTCGTTCTTTATGCCGTTGCAGGGATTTCTGGCCGCTCGTCTGGCGGTGCCGCGGAAGAAGGGATAGACGAGTCCGCAATGGGACGGATTTATGCTTGGGAAGCCGCAATAAAAATGGCGATAGAAAACCCATTAACGGGCATCGGGATAGACAACTTCTACAATAACTACTTCTTCTACAGTTCTCATTGGGATGGACTCAATCACGCCGTACACAGCACGTGGTTTGGCGTGTTAGCTGAAACTGGATTTGTTGGTTTATTCGTGTTTATCGCGCTGATTGTGTCTTTGATTCGAACTTCTCGTGAGACCATCCAGATGCTCACCCCTACTAGTGACCATACGTTGTCTATTGGAGCAAACGCCGTCTTGGGGGGTCTTATCGGTACGATTGTTTCCGGTACTTTTTTAACTCAAGGGTTTACTTGGCCAATATACATCCTAGCCGCGCTGACTATTGTGATACATCGTATCGTTCAATCTGATTGTCAAAATGCGAAAGCGTCATAGCCCTTTCTCTCGTTAAGTTCAACCATCTGTTTTTATTAAGTTATTTCCTTGGCACGCAATGTGATAAGTCTACTTATTAGAACAATCATAAAGTTGGCTCAAAGGAGAAAATGATGACGGACATCGTAGTGTTTGGCGAAGACTTTGGCGGATTGCCTTCTTCCACTCAACATATCATTAAACATCTGACAGACAATCACCGCATCCTGTGGGTTAATTCCATCGGTTTAAGGCAACCGAGGTTGGTGACAAAAGACGTAAAGCGCATTGTTAACAAACTCACACGTTCTTTTGATGCACATACACAGAACAATACAATGTTCAATCAAGACTGCCACATGAGCGCCAGCATTCAAACGATTAACCTACTCACCATCCCTGCCCCGCGGACTCAATGGGCAAGGAAGGCGGCTTCGAGCATGATGCAACATCAACTGAAGCGAAAGCTAAAAGAGCTTGGCTTTGAAAAACCGGTACTCTGGACGTCTCTGCCGACTGCCGTTGATGTGTGTAAGAGTATGGATAACTCTGGCATCGTTTATTATTGTGGCGACGATTTTGGTGCACTCGCCGGCGTCGATCATCAAACGGTCTTGGAACACGAAGAGGATTTGATTGATTGCTGCGACCTCATTTTGGCCGCGAGTGAAAAACTGGCGGCTAAATTCCCACAAGACAAAACTGTCACCCTCCCTCACGGTGTGGATTTCACCTTATTCTCAACTCCCGCAGTCAAAGCTAACGACTTGCCAGATAATGGCAGAAAAATACTTGGCTTTTACGGCAGTTTATCCGAATGGTTAGACTATGCATTGATTGAACAAGTAGCGGTTCAAGCACCCGATTGGGATCTCGTTTTTATTGGGCCAAACGAACTGCCCCACAACCCGCTCCCACAACGAACTAATGTCCACTACCTTGGACCTAGAGCACATCAACAGTTGCCAAGCTACTCACAGCACTGGGATGCGAGTTGGTTACCTTTCGTCAACAATGCTCAGATTAAAGCGTGTAATCCACTCAAGCTTTTGGAGTATTTAGCAACCGGCACACCTGTTATCAGCACCACTTTCCCAGCGCTCATGCCTTACAAACAGATGTTGCATGTTGCAGCGGATGCCGAGGATGTATGCGCCAGCTTAAATCATTTACTGCCTCCTCCAATTGGTTCTATGGCTTTGATCGAAAAACAAAGCTGGGCATCGAGAGCCTTTCAAGTTGAACAACTCGTGAGGTCACTATGAGCGATTTAAGAGAAAACCTATCTGTATTGCTTCACGGGGCCTGGCGTCGACGTTACCTGATCGTGGTCCCTATGCTAGTGCTGCCCGTCCTTGGTTTTATTGTCAGCAAGCTTTTGCCTACAAGTTACGTTGCGCACACCAGCATGCTGGTACAGGAAACCGCCAAAATGAATCCGTTTCTTGAAGATCTGGCCGTTTCTACTCAACTGAAAGACCGTATCAACGCGTTGAGTACATTATTAAAGAGCCGACACGTGCTCTTCTCCGTCGCTCAAGAACAAGGGTTGATAAACGATGAGATGGATCTAAAGGAACAAGAGTTCATTATTAAAGATCTCGCCAGTCGACTCTCCGTCAAACAGTTGGGTAAAGACTTCATTCAAATCGAACTTACCAACAAGACACCAGATGGCATGGAAGCGATGCTCACGTCGGTCAGTAATCATTTTGTCGAACAATTGCTTGCACCAGAGCGCTCCTCTATTAAAGATTCCAGTCACTTCCTGACGATTCATATCGATAAGAGGCGCACAGAGCTTGATGCAGCAGAACAAGCATTTGCTGAGTACAAAAATACTTACGCCCACGCAACACCCGAGATGCAGGCGCAAAGTTTGTCTCGACTCGCCAGTCTCAAGCAATCCTTGGCAGAGAAGGAAGCAGAGCTAGCCGGGGTAAAACGCAGCTTGGGTAGTTTGGACCAACAACTTTCTAAAACAAACCCAGTTATCGGTAAGATTGAAGAACAGATCATAGAAATACGCAGTGAGTTGACGCTGCTTCGTGCTAAATACACCGAAGCACACAGTCTGGTTCAAGGTAAAGTCCGAGAACTCAATCGACTTGAGCAAGAACGTACGGTACTGATTAATTCTAAACAACCGGAAATGAACAGTAATCAGCTTTGGGATATTGCCAGTACGGCAACGGTCAGCAACCTTGGCGACGCACAACCCTTGCTTGTCTCTCAACTCCATCAGCTGCAAATCATGCGAGGTCGATACGAGTCGCTAGAAGAAGAAACCGATAGTCTCTACAACATGATTCAAGATCTGGAAAACAACGCCAACCGTTTTGGTAGTACCGCGACTGAGATAAACAGGCTTGCACGAGACGTCGCAGTCAAACGCGAATTATACGATGATTTGGTTGAGCGTTATGAGATGGCTCAATTGACGGGTTCTCTCGGTGTGTTCGAAGAAAACAAACGGGTAAAAATCATTGATGAACCCTACACGCCAACCCTCCCTTCTAATCTACCCAGTATTGTTTTCGTCCTTCTGGGGCTCATTGGCGGTACGGGATTAGGAATTGGCATCGCAACTCTTATCGAGCTGGCTGACAACTCTATCCGTTCACGTAAGGCATTAGAAAATCACTTAGGCGTCGCTGTCATCACTACGATTCCAAAGGTGACATTTTAGCTCTTCACTGACGGCCCCCTCAGCACAATCAAAGCACTCGAACTTCGGGTGCTTTTTCTTATTTATCAACTTCTTACTTATTTGAAAGTGCACAACGAATATGAATTTCAATTTGAGAATAATTTTGTGTCATTTTAAGCACCTCACCAAAGTCTACTCTAACCATATGTTTTAACTGAATTTAATGATTGGCATGCACTGTGCAGTATTACTGATAACAACTGACGTCGAGGGCTGAGGAATGGAAAACGTTAAGACCCGAGAAAGTAATAGTAAGAGCAAAGGCAAAGTGATCGTTCATGTCGTTCAGCATCTCGCACCTGGAGGCTTAGAAACCTTGGTTCTTGAGATGCTTCGCTTTGCCAAAGCAGAAGACTCCGTTTTTGTCATTAGTCTAGAGGGAAACCGGTACACCGCGCTAAACCATTGGGAAAAGTTAGCAGACTATCAAGACCAACTCCACTTTCTCAACAAACAATCTGGTTTGGATCTTGTCACACTCAAAGCGTTGAAGAAGACATTAAAACAACTGCATGCCGATGTGGTACATACCCATCATATCGGGCCTCTTCTCTACGGAGGCATCGCCGCTCGGCTTCACGGAGTGAAGGCCTTAATCCATACCGAGCACGATGCTTGGCATCTTAACAACAGAAAAGCCGCACGATTGCAAACCGCCCTGCTCAAATTGCTTCGTCCTCAGGTTGTCGCAGACGCCGATTTTGTCGCAGAACAAATCATCAATAACTTGGGTTATGAACGAGTAAAAACGATCCACAACGGCATCGATTGCGAAAAATTCAAAGACGGCAATGGGCTGTTAGCTAAACAAACATTCTCGCTACCAACCGACAAGTTTATCATTGGAACCGCTGGCCGCTTAGAGGCCGTCAAAGGACAAGAAATCCTAATCAAAGCATTTTCGCAATTACCAGAAAGCACACACCTCGCGCTTGCTGGTTGTGGCAGCCAGCGAGATTTGCTTGAGGCACAAGTAAGGACTCTCGGCCTAGAAGAAAGAGTGACGTTTCTCGGGTTAGTCAATGACATGCCAAGCTTTTATCAAAGCCTCGATGTGTTTTGCTTGCCATCATTACAAGAAGGTTTTCCACTTTCAACACTGGAAGCACAAGCATGCGGCGTACCTTGTATCGCCAGCAATGTCGGCGCGGTAAAGGAAACATTATGTCCTCACACCAGTGCATTGGTAGAACCAAACCGAGTCCCAATGCTCACGGAAGCGTTAACAAACTACTTATCACGACAATCTCGTTCACCACGAAAACACATTCTTAAGCACTTTGATATTCGCGATATGGTTAATCGCTATGCTGTTTTATCTGGGGAGACTTCTTATGAGTGATTTACTTTGGACAGCGGGTTTCGTTTTATCTGCGCTACTGATTATTTACCACCACGTTGGCTACCCCCTTATTCTCAACTGGTTATCTGCTCATCGCAGAACAAGTAAAGTTTCCTCGAAACGAGGCGAAGGTAACTATAAAGCGTCAAAAAGCGACGGTACTTTACCCTCCATTACGGTGATCGTTCCCGCTTATAACGAAGAACAGTGGATAGCAGAGAAAATTCGCAACCTTGCTAGTTTAGATTATCCGAGAAATAAGCTTACCGTGGTAATTGCTTGTGACGGGTGCTCTGACAATACCGCTGATATTGCGCAAGACACCATTCAAGAAGCCATTTGTGCCGATACCTTGTTCATCATCCACGATCATCGAATCAACCGAGGTAAAGTGGCACTTCTCAACGCAGAAATGGAAAACGTCATTTCGGACATTACTGCTTTGAGTGACGTTTCCGCGCTGGTGTCGTGTGACTCTTTACTACTTGCTAGCCAGCACTACCAAAATGAAAACGTCGGCGTCGTTAATGCAACCTATCAAATCATGACAACCCAAAACGAAGGTGAAGCGGCATATTGGCATTATCAATCTCAAGTAAAATACAAAGAGTCGTTGATTGGATCGACCATCGGTTCTCATGGCGCGTTTTATACGTTTAGAACCAAACTGTTTTCGCCATTAGAGCCTGAGATCATCAATGACGACTTCATTTTGCCCATGCGCATTGTGCTTCAAGGTTATGACTCCGTTTATGAACCAAAAATGTTAGCCATCGAACTGGAAGAAAGCTCAGACAGTTCGGACTTCCAACGTCGCCTGCGTATTTCTGCCGGGAATATGCAGCAATTCTTAAAGCTAAAAAAGCTGCTGCTTCCCCGTTATCGTGGCACCGCATTTGCATTTCTATCGGGAAAGGTACTGCGTCTCGCGACGCCTTATCTGATGATCTTATGCTTGGTGAGCTCATTGCTGCTTGATCACTATCCAGCATTTCAGATTCTAATGTTTGGGCAGTTAACGGTATATCTCGTCGCGCTGATCACTTACTTTGTTCCGGTTTTCAATATATTCAAACCGTTCAAATTAATCAGTTACATGGTCGTAGGACATATCGCCAACTTTGCAGGTGGATTGCGTTACCTACTCGGAATGGAAAATGGGCGTTGGAAACGCATTAATCAATAAGGAAGTCATCATGAAGACATCACGCTACGATTCAAACATTCACCTAGCTAAGCGAGCTTTCGATGTTCTCATTTCGCTATTGGTCTTAATCGTGACTGCGCCAATCATGCCTTTGATTGCTTTGGCGATTGTCATCGATTCGCGTGGCCCTATTATTTATCGTCAACTTCGTGTTGGACGCTGCACACCAGAAAAAATGGATTTATTCGAAATCATGAAGTTTCGCACCATGTATGTCGACGCAGAACAACGATCTGGCGCAGTTTGGGCATCGGCAAATGATCCACGTATTACGCCCGTTGGCCGTTTTTTACGCAAGACACGATTGGATGAACTACCACAATTGTTCAACGTATTGAAAGGTGAAATGTCACTGATTGGCCCACGCCCTGAACGCCCTGCTTTCTATCAAAAACTGGAAGACGAAATCCCATTTTTTGTCGAACGAACATACGGTGTTTTACCAGGCATCACTGGATTGGCACAAGTGAATCAAGGTTACGATTCTTGCATCGAGGACGTTCGTCGCAAGGTAGGTTTTGACCACAGTTATGCACTGAGCTTAAGTTCTTTCTATTCTTGGATTTCCATGGACATTACCATTATGAGCAAAACCTTAGTCGTCATGATCGACGGTCGAGGTCAATGAGCTCACAAAGGTAGAAGCGTTACTCTTGCCACTGGCGACGCATGTTTTCAATCGTCGCTGGTGGTACATTATGAACACTTGAGTACTCACCGCGACAGACCTGAACTTCCACTTCAATCCCCTTCTTTTCACAATACTTTACATAGCGTTTCATTTCCCAGCGACGCACAAACGTGTTACTCACAATCACTGTCTTACCTTTACTTAGCCACTTGCGCGTTTGTTGAAAGCACCATTCATGCGCTTCTGCCAGCTTCGTACCGTCAAAAACATACTCGCCATTTTCATTCTCAAAATACATGTCAGCTTCAAAATGCTTTGCTTTGAGCTGTTTGGACAATTGCTTGGCCAGCGTTGTCTTGCCAGAGCCCGGCAAGCCACGAACAAGAAGGAGTTTTGCATTAGACATAATGGAAGGATTTTAGTGAAAAACCAGCAAACTGTACGCTATTTTTGAGGAAATGAAAGGGAAAGCAGCCACTAGGATCGTTCGTCTTCGTAACCTTGCTCTCATAAGCGTAAATAATTGAGCTCAAGCATTAATTTATGTTCCCTCCAGTCGCATTTAAATCTAGAATGCGCGCGCGTTTATTGAGCTCAAAAAAATCACTAATACTTAACGACTTACTTAGTATCAACCAAAAACTTTGAGCTTTTAAATAAAGTCACTCTCAACCAATACTCCATCCATTGTTCGATGGCATTTCATAAGGGTTTAGTCTTTGAAAAGAAGTCTTCTTTCAATCCTTGTCGCTTCGCTGCTGTTTGGCTGCGGAGGCGATGAAAACAAACACTCAACAAGCACCACACCTCCAACGGTCGAACCAGATTTACCACCTGAACAACCAGATATTGGCGTAACGACCTACCAAGGTAAGCTGTTCATTAACGGTAAACAGATCACTGGCGATATTCAATGTGATGGGCAAGACATCAGTGAGTCTGGTTACTTCACCTACGCAGCTTCAGAAGGCCATTTTGATTGTCAATTTGGTGGTGTAACTTTAGGTGAGTTCAGTTATCAGATCCCAGAACGAACTCGTATGGGTTCACAGCCAGCTGAATTAACGCAAGCCTATGACCTAAAAGACGTACTCGGCCAACACGCAAACAACGCCACTAAGCTGTTAAACAAGATCGACACGTGCCCTACTCAGGACGCACAAGTGTGCTTGGATGAAATCAACAGCTATGACATCCAAGACTTGTACGAAAGTGACGATCAAGCGGCGATTGATGCGTTTCTCAATCCAAGTGTCGCAAACGAAGGTGAGCAGCCAAGCGCGCACGTTGACCCAGAACTTCAACCAGAAGTCACTCCGGGCGCAAGCAACAACTTAACGGGGTCGTTTGTGTCTGCCAATGCAGAGGCGACTTACGAATACAAACCAAGTGCAGCCAACAAACCGTTGACCAAAAGCCGTTTGACCGACTCGCAAGGAAATGCGCTTGCTGGCGTCGAGTTCTTCAGCCAATCCGCACGCGGAATCACGGATGCCAACGGTGAATTTGAATACCTTTGGGGTGAGAACCTGATCTTTGGTATCGACACCTTCACTCTAGGCCAAGTGAAAGGCAATAAGGTCAATTACCAACTTGCAGATTTAAGCGACAACCCATTGGTGAAACAGAACCTTGATGCGTTCGTTCATCGTTATGGTGTGTCTTCTGGCAACCACATTGAGATCAGCGATACCGTTCGTCAAGTGTTTGCACAATACCCGAACGTTATTAACGAGCTGATCAATTTGAGCCTACCAAACGGCGCAAAAATTGAAGGCACGAACTTCACCACACCCAATGAGTTCGAAGCGCAATTCAGCCAAGGTTTAACACAAATCATTGATGGGCAACTAAAGCAAACGCCTCAATGGTCAGGCTTTACTGCGCCTATGCTGCGTACGATTCGTGCTTCTGGTAGTAATTATGTCACGCAGTCTCTGCATCAGATTTATGCTGGTGTGGATAGCGTGCACATCTTCCATGATAACCATGGTTGGGGCGGCTCTGGTTACACACGAGCAATGCGTAACTTCAACCTAACTAATGAAGCCTTCCCTGTTCTTATGCCACGTAACGACAACAGCTACTGGCTCCCGTTTGGTGAAGAAGCAGCATGGACTCGTGGTTCAGGCAAAGATCAAAAAGCCTACATTGTGGATGCCACAACCATTGATGAAAACTCAACGGTGGTTATGCAGCGCCCAGAAGTAATTTCCAAACAAACCGCGACTTTTAATCTACCAACCATGACGGCAGGTATGATTGGTTCGGGTAAAGTGGTGTTCTTGGGTAACGCGATGTACACCTCTATCTTCTCTTGTCCAGAAAACTACTGGGCAGGCGCAGATCTGGGCATCGACAGCGAAGCGCAGCAATGTCGTTATAGCACGCCTCACAACCAAGAAGCGCAAGATGCGGATACTCGTACCGATCACGGCAGCATGCAAATCATGTTCAGCAACTTGATTGATTGGTTAGTGCCGAATGCAACACAAGATTCTGTCGCGATTGCCACCAACATCAACAAAGGTCATGCATTCCGTTGGGATCGCAAAGAAGGTCAAATCTACGATTTCTTTGTCAATCCAAGCTATAAATTGGGTGAAATGGACGTATTAAGCAGTGGCCAGTTTGATTCATTAGATCCAACCTCTACACCACTGCTTTTGCTTCAGTCTTACGAAATCAAAACCGATGGCTACGCGACAAAATCTGTCGTGTCTGACATCAACCAACCTAAGTTGGACGCAGATGACGTTACAGCGCTGATCGAATACGTAAACAACGGCGGTAGCATCATCTTCTTTGATGCTTTGGAAGAAAGTAACCCAGAGCCAATTGCTCGTTTAGCGGATGCGGCAGGCGTTTCTGTTGGTGGTGCGAACGTTGCCAAGACGTTCCAATCTCTGTGTACTGATAGCTATTGGTGTCACAGTACATCAGGCCCGAACGTACCTAACTTGCATACCGTCGCAGAGCATGACCTCGTGGTTTATGAACGTTATGCAGACACGACTAAGATTGAGATCAATGACAACGGTACGGTGACATGGCCGGGCAATATCGACATGCCTACCCTTGAGATACCGCTATACAACGTCTCCATTGATGGACAAGAGCATCAACGTTATGCATTCCACATGGTGAAGTCGGAACAAGAGAAACAAGCAGCAATCGCAGAGCTTCAACGCGAGTTTCCTGGCGTTCCGGTTTGTAAAGACAATTACCAATACGAAGTAAACTGTATTGAAGTGCGCGAAGGTCATGGCATTCCAAGCCGTGGTAACCACCATCGCCCAGACTTTACTCGTTACGAAATGAGCCCTGAAGTCGTCGATAGCATGGTAAAAGCGGCGAACTTAGGTGCCAACATTGATCGCCTACTTTCTCACGAGCTTTACTACCGCAGTAAAGGGGAAATTGGTGAACGCTTGTCGCAAGCTGAGCTAACTTCAACCTACGATAACCTATCCGTTTGGCTGTGGAATGACGAGCAATACGAGTTCAATCCAAACGCACAAGATGAGCTTGGCTTCGAACGTGCGGTCGAAATGCTGAACTGTTACACGAGCAACGCACATCAAGGCGGTAATGTTTGTGGTCAAGAGACACGAGCTCAGCTTGCTAAGTGGTCAATGATTACCGAATCAGGCGAGCTGAACCCGTCTTACCCTCTGAACTGGATGGAGAAACCATTAACACGCATGATGTTGGGTCGCTCTTACTGGGATTTGGATATCAGTGTCGATTCGACTGGCTACCCAGGTCGCCCTGCGCAATCAGGCAGTGCAGCGAGCGTTGCGATTCATACCGACAACAAAACCGTGATTGGTACCGCTGGCAGCATGCAATCGACAGGCTTATGGGCGCCACAACTTGAAGAAGTCACCATCTCTGGTGGTGTGAAAGCGTCTATCAATATTGCTTTGGTTGATGACCTGACGGGCCGTACAAACCACGAACAGAGCTTGAAACGCCCGCCACGCGTGCAAAAGACCTTCCAATATGATGGTTCGTCTTTGAGCTTCAAAGTACCTTACGGTGGTTTGATTTACATTCAACCGTTAGAAGTAGATTCTCGTGACGTTGTGACGTTTAACTTCACTGGTGTGCTTCGTGCGTCTTGGTGGAAAGACGGTGCTTGGCTAAACCCAATCAACACTGACGTGCCATTGGCAGAAGTCGATTCTGGTCATTTCGTCTACACGACGCCAGTGAAAAACGTACTGGACACAGACGTACCTAAGTTTGCCGATGAACTGAACGCATTCGCGAACCATGCGAGTGATTTTTACGGGCGTGATCAAGTCACGGTAGAAGGAAAACACCGTCGATTTACTTACGATGCCCTGCTCGCCAACCGACATCGCTTCGTGAATGATGTGCAAATCTCGATTGGTGCGGCGCACTCAGGCTACCCAGTTCAAAGTAACAGCTACTGGCCTACATGGACTGTCGTGCCATCAAACCCAACCAATGACTGGTTACTATGGCATGAAGTCGGACACAACCTTGCTTCAGCACCGTTTATGATGGCAGGCTCTACTGAGGTCACCAACAACATTCTTGCCCTTTACATGCAAGAACAGCGTGAATCAAAGCCATACATGGACCGCATTGCGAGTGATCTATCCAAGTCACCTTTATGGCTCGATCGCTTTGAAGGGCATGCTTGGAGTGAAGCGGATGTAGGCATGCGTTTAGCGATGTTCGGCCAATTAAAGCTTTGGGCAGAAGACCATTTCAACATCGATGATTGGTATGCGAATCAAGCAGAAAAGCCGAGCATCTTTGGTGAAGACCAAGGCTGGAACTTCTTCAAACTCGCACACCGTAAAGCACGTGGTGACAGTATTGGCGACCAAGGCATTAACTACTGTTCTGCACAAAGCAGCCAGTTAAGCCAAGGCGATCTCATGATGGCATGTACCTCATACCTGACCGGATATGATCTGACAGATTACTTCCGTATGTGGAACCCATCAGAAACCAAAGCTAACCTGCCAAATGGCACTGTTGATTACTCTGATGGTTTAACGCCTGCAGGTTTCAACACGGTTGCGTCGATGGATTTACCGAAACCAGATAAGTCTCCTTCTGAGTATTTGTCTGTTAAGTAACCCGTAAGACGATAAAAGCCGACAGAATTCGATTCTGTCGGCTTTTTTTGTATCACTCTGTTTGCTTTGGCGAAATACCGAAGAGGTAATCTACAGGGCCATGAGCTCTCGCTTAGTTTGCTTATCCAGCTTTTCTATCGCATATCGAAACGCCGTTCTCGGCATCTTGCTATGGTGACGTTTTAAGTAGTCCACCACTCGCTCTGGTTCTTTTTGGGCCAACACTTTGAGCATCCAGCCATAGCCCTTTTGCACTAAGTAATGATCATCTTCGAGCAACAAATCTGCTATGTGAAAAGGCTCAGTCCCTTTATACAGACCTTTATTGATCGGATAGATAAGCGTTACCGCCGCCGCTCGCCTCACGGCAAAGTTATCACTCTTAACCCACTCCAATGTGCGAGTAAACAGGCTGTTGTCTTGAGCAATAAGCGCACCGAGTGCATGGGTGCAAAAATCATCACAATCATTCCAATCGGTAATGTAGTGATAAAGCCAAGATTCGAATCGATCGTACGTGGCGGCGTCATACTGCTTTTTCAATCTGAACGCCCAGTCAAACGCAATCACGCTTAATGCCCAATCACGCTCTGCCAGCAATGTTTCACACTGCTCAAAAACGAAGTCTGCTTGCTTTATGTCTAAACTTCGAAAACCATCGGCAGAGATCGCCCTCACCAAGCCGGTGCGCACTCGCTTCTCTGGGTACCCAATCTCACTTAACTTTTGAGTTAACGTTTCTACAATACTCATTGTTTTTCTTTCTGTTCTTCCATTTCGATACGTTTAGCGTGAATCACTTTATTGGTGAGCTATTTTGCTTGCTGTCTGTGTAGCCACTCTTGTGCTGCATCACCCATGCTTGTTCCTTCTGCGTCGTTCATCCACTGCATAAAGCTACGGTCAAACTTGAAATCGTCTCCACATTTGGATTTGAAGTAACGACGTACATTTTGAGTGCTCTTATAGGAAGACGTAATTAACGTGTTGTCTTCAATATGGTTTTTATGCCAATCAACTTTGCTCATATGTCCCTTCTTCTAGGCTTGGTAGCGACGCCTTGCTCAAAGAAAGAGTGACATCTTCTATCAGCCACATCCACCTTGAGTCCTCGAATACTTCATTTTTGCCAATTCAGTCATATTTCCGTGGTTTATGTATTGTGCTGACGAGAATCCAAATTGGAACGGGACACGAATATTTACATATCTCGTTGTAATCAGTTTAAGAAAGAGTCGGTCTGCCATTAGGAACCTTCACTACTCAATAAAGGAATGAAAATGAAAGAAACGCTCCAACCAAAGCTTCAACGTCAATTGGGATTAGGGCTGTTAGCACTGCGCTTAAGTATCGCGTTGGTATTTATCATGTGGGCGCTAGATAAAGTGCTGGTACCAGAGCATGCAATGAAAGTGTTCTCTGGCTTTTATGGTTTAGATATATCGAGTGGATTTTCTGTCGCGTTAGGTATTGCCCAGTTGGTGTTCATCGGGATTTTTGTGGCTGGACTTTGGAAGAACCTGACTTATCTTGCGATTCTGGTATTACACGCTGGCTCGACTTTCTCTTCGTTTGCGAAGTACCTAGACCCGTTCAACAACCTATTATTCTTCTCGGCGTGGCCGATGCTTGCTGCGTGTTTCGCTCTCTACCTATTGCGAGATCATGACATCTATGTGTTGAGAAAACAGCCTCAAGCGGTTACGGCTTAACTCACCACCAGCGGCTGAGACACAATAAAAAAGGGAGGCTTCACACCTCCCTTTTGCTAACTGAATATCGGCACTTCGACCATCGAAGTACGATAAAACGCGTAACGCCCTTTACCTAACTGCTTCGCCCTGTACACCGCCATATCGGAACAGTGCAGCAGAATATCAATATCGCGCCCCACGCCCTCTGTGAGAACAACCCCAATTGACGCGGTTAAACTGATATCAATGCCTAAACGATCCGCCGTGCTTTGCAATTTAGCGAGGAATTTGTCTAGCTTAAGTTCTAACTCACGCTTAGTTCGAAACTCTTGAGTCAACACCACAAACTCATCACCACCAAAACGTCCGATAATGTCACGTTTATGGTTGAACGTTTCTCTCAATACAGCCACAAACAAAGCTATCACCTTGTCACCCGCTAAATGGCCATAACTATCGTTAATGTGCTTTAGATCGTCCATATCAAAGAAGATACAAGCTTTGGGCGTATTACTAAGAGACAACGACTTTTCTGCCCCTCGCAAGAAATACTCCCGCGTGAGCAAGCCACTGCGTGAACAAAACACGCCATTGCGACTGGCTTGTAATACCAACTCAAAATGCTCTTTCAGCTCCATAGAACTGTCATTGAGAACCACTTGGCTCTCTTCTAAGAATCGGTCTAGAGGCTGCGTTAATCCAACGACTTGTTTACCCATCAATCGTGTTATCACAAGATAAATCGCGATGATAAGCAGGACGTTAACACCAAACATCGTTGTCCCTTCACCGAGTAAACTGCTGAACTTGGCTTTTGAAAGTAAAATCCAAGGCGTGTCCTCGATCTTGCGGAACTCAATGTATGACAAATCAAATGGCGAAGAATAAGTGAAGAAACCACCGGAAGAAGAATTCGATAAAGCGTGTAAATTGGCTTCCCGATCAAATAGTTTTTCATAACCATAATTGAACAGATTGACACCAACATATTGTGCATCTCTGGAATGACTAATGACATTCAGCTCATCATCCAATAAGACACTATAAATATCATCTTCGTTGTCCGTTTTTAACGCATGTTGAATCTCACTAAAGTGAATCGATGCTGAAATGGTCCCCTGCAAATCCCCTAACAAGTCAAACATTGGACGGCATAGGACATACACAATGTTGCCATTACTGATGTCTGTAAGTACATCGGTCATGACGGTCTTTTGGGTTCGGATTACTTGATGAAAATAGTCTCGATGTGCGATGGAATGGACTTTGTTATTGTGCGTGCTGACCATATTCCCAACTCCATCACTGAACCCGATCCCTGCCAATTCAAACGCTTCTTTATAGGACACAGCGCGAGAGGCTCGCTCTTTCAGCGACAATTCTGATTCGATGAAATGCTCATCATTGCTCATAGCCCGCAACAAATCACGATACCCACCAACGATGGTTCCTAAGTTTACTTCAGCCGATTTCACGTGGTAGCGAGCAAGACTCTTTGCTTCATCGACTTGTTGGTAGGCCCAATAGGTAAAGTTGGTAAATAAAGCGATAAAGACAATTGGGACGGTGTAGCGGAGCGTTACGCTTTGAAGACTTCGAGATACATTCATGACTTAATTGTTGTTGTGACATTGTCGTATTTTAAAATACGTATTCTAATCGATGGATGACACGTCTTATTTGCGCCCTTTAGCTGTAATCAGAGTACAGATTACACAAAATGCAAGCGCTGACGTTTGGCATTCTCATTAGCAAGAAAGCAAACAAATTATACCTACCCCTGTATATCGAAACAGCAACTTTCTCCCGAGTTACGACAAAACATTTTCCATGTACAACAAATGGTTTTTATCGATACGTTTCATTACTTTAAATAAACGATATAAATCTAATAGGAAGGGAGTTATTGATATTTTTGAAACCATATTCTCTTAACAAACTGCACCTTTGTCGCAAGAGTCACACTTTTTGGATTGTATAAGTATGAATTTTTCTACACCATTTCTAACAAATGAGATACATAAACTACACTTTTCATATCAATCTCTTGGATATGGACGTGCACTGTGGCTGGATCGCTTTCATGGAATAACCTCTCCGTAAAACACAAGCTGTTTTGCTTAGTTTTCTTACCCATCGTTTTGTTGCTCTTTCTGGCGGGGCAGCAAGTCGTTAGGTTGTCGACTCAGGCTCAAGATCTTGAAAGAGCACATTTGTTCTCTGACTACATGGATCAGGTTTCGTATCTTTACAACCTGCCTAGCAATCCAGACGTAACCGATAAAGCGGTGATGATCAAAGGTACAACTGAGAAACTCAATGCCACCGCTACTCTCATTTTTGCCGATAAAGGCGTTGAAATGGCGGACTTATTGTCAAGCCTAGAAGAAGCAAGTTTGTCTCTCGCGACCAGTACAGACATGGATGAGCGTCTAGACTTAGCTGAATGGCGCGCCGACACTTACAAACAGATTCTTTTGGCTTTAGAAAAAGTCCCTTTTAACAATGCCACGGTTGAAATCCAAAACCATCTGTCTGCTTTAATGCAAATTGAGTGGCTAATGTTCTGGTCGAAAGAAGAAAACCGTTTAAGCCAGTACCTAATTTATTCCGTTGAACAAAACCAGTACTACGACACAGACATCGGTAGCGAGATTGAATCCTTAGTCAAAAATCAGCAACTGTTTTTAGAGCGCTTTGTAACCCTTAATGCTAATCAACAACAAGTTGAGTTGTTAATCGAAACCTTCACAAATGAAGTATTCGTTCTTAGCCAAGAATTCCGCACTTATCTGTTCAGTGAACAAGAGTTGAGTACCCTACCTCCCCAAGAAGTCGCGACGGGTTTGACTGCTCTAAACGGCCGTCTCGAACTGCTACAAAATGTCGATAATAAAATGACTGACCAACTTAATGCTGACGTTGATCATGCCATCTCCATTGCCAACCAACAGCGACTCATGTTCATCGGCGTGATGTCGTTAATCACCATTTTGGTCATCAGCCTCGCAATACGTTTAGTACGTAAAGTGACAGGCAACCTAAACCTTGTTCTCGAGTTTTTACGCCGCGACAGCTACAGCGAAGAGTCGCCGCTCGCAGAATTAGTCAAAGGCAAAGACGAGTTGAGCAAGTTCGCTCAGGAAGTAGAGCGCCTGAGTTACGAACGCGAACAAGCAAAAGTGAAATTAACCCAAGCAAAAGAGGATGCGGAGCGTGCGAAAGACGACGCGATTAAAGCCAGCAAAGCAAAAAGCAGCTTTTTGGCCAACATGTCGCATGAAATTCGCACACCACTTAATGGAGTGATCGGTATATCAGAAGTGTTGTCTGATACCTCCCTCACTGCCACGCAACGCGACTATGTGGATACTATCGAGACTTCATCGCAACTACTGTTGAGCTTGATTAACGACATTCTAGACTTCTCAAAAATTGAATCGGGCATGTTGCTTATCAGTCCACATTCAACCTGTGTGCGTGAATCTATCTACGACATTGCTTCTATTGTTTCTCCAAAAGCCAAAGAAAAAGGCATCGACCTTAAGGTAAACATTAGCCGTAATACTCCATTCCGCTTGATGATTGATGATCACCGTTTACGCCAAGTGATCATGAACTTTATGTCTAATGCGGTGAAGTTTACCGAAAGTGGCACTGTGTGCCTGTCGGTATCAACCCATTCCGTGTCGGGTTCTTACGCGATAATGGAGTTTTCAGTGCAAGATTCCGGCATCGGTATTGATGAACAACAGCAGAAAAAGATATTCGAACCCTTCGCACAAGAAGACGACTCTACAACGCGCCAATTTGGAGGCACTGGGCTTGGCTTAGCGATCAGCACGCAACTGGTAGAGCTGATGGGTGGAAAGATCCAATTGGAATCTGAGAAAGGCCAAGGGAGCCGCTTCTTCTTCCAACTGACTTCTTCCGTAGTCCAACTAGATTTTGACTCAAAACATACCGCTCATAACAGTCAGATTTGGTTGGTTTGTGACGACCCGAATATGGAAAGTACCCTACGTGATGAGCTTAATTTCTATCGCATCGCGATGCATCAATCCGTAACGTCATTAGATGAGCTACCGACATGGATCAATGACAAAGAACAGGTGGTTGTGATCTATGCCGAGACTCGTCCTAATGCAGCCAAAGCCAATGAAGACATCTTCCACAGACTGGAAACACAGAATGTTCGTCTGTGTTTAGTGAAGCATTTACATAGCGGTCAATTTGACTTCGGTCAGAGCGTGAGTGCCATCATTACTCAACCGCTGCTTGGTCAACGTTTAGTGAAAGCACTTGAAAGCTGCGAAGCAAAATTCACCCAAAAAGCACAACTAGCCGTAACCAGTGTCGCGAATACCAGAGCTAAAATATTGGTGGTTGATGACAATACAGTAAACCAAAAAATTGCTGGATTGCACGTAACCAAAGCGGGCTTCCCTTTCGATTTAGCTGCAAATGGTGCCGAAGCCGTTGAAATGTTCAAAAAGAGCCAATACGCATTGATCTTAATGGACTGCATGATGCCTGTCATGGATGGCTTTGAAGCGACAGAGAAAATTCGTCAGATCGAGCAAGATGAAAACCGCAACTACCGCATCCCTATTATCGCCTTAACCGCGAGTGTGGTGGATGACGATATTCAGAAGTGTTTTGATGTTGGTATGGACGACTACGTCCCGAAACCGTTCAAAGCGAATGTGTTGAAAGAGAAACTGGCAAAAGCTGCTAACGTACCAGTTGTCGACGCTACGATTAACAACATCAGTCCAGCCCCAGTTAGTCATGTGGATAACCATCAAGCAGCAGATCCAAAAGAAGAGCCTTCAATCACGATCCTACCGAGTCGCTCCGAGCGTATTCTGTTAGTTGAAGATAATACCGTAAACCAAAAAGTAGCGTCATTGTTGTTAAGTAAAGCTGGTTATGAGTTTGAGATTGCAGAAAATGGTCAAATTGCCGTGGATATGTTCCAACAAGATAATGGCTTTGACATCATTTTAATGGACTGCATGATGCCGGTGATGGATGGCTTCCAAGCGACCAAAGAAATCCGAGCATATGAAAGAAACTCTGGTCTACCGAAAACACCGATCATTGCATTAACCGCCAGTGTTGTGGATGACGATATTCAACGTTGCTATGACTCAGGTATGGATGCCTATGTACCGAAACCGGTGCGGAAAGAGAAACTTCTTCATCAAATTGAAAGCGTGATTTAACGAAAAGGTTGATGGATATGCATACCGATTTCTTTATTTCCAAAAACAGCATGGCGAGAGGATTGACGACTGCGCTGATTGCCTTCGCGTTGCTCATGTCGTTCGATAGCGAGGCTCTAGCCGCGGATCAATACGCCATATTCTCTCTCGACTCAGAGTTTAGTGAATTAAATATTACCAAAGCGAGAAAACTCTACCGTGGAAAAACCAAACGCTTACAAGGGAAACGAATTGAACTGTCAGACTGGCCAGACACATCGTCAGAGCGCTCTGAGTTTTATCGCTATTTACTTAACAAGAACGTCGCACAGATGAATGCGCATTGGGCGAGTTTGTCTTTTTCTGGCAAAGCACGTCCGCCTAAAGTCATTGATAGTTCAGATATGAACGCTCTATTGGAATGGATGAAAGAAAAACCTAATCGCATAGGTTACGCACCGGTGAGTAGTCTGCCTTCTAATGCACAAATCCTCTACGTAGTCAGTTCGGAGAAATAATATGAAGAAATCACTCATCGCAATTGCACTAAGTGGTCTGGCTTTTCCGAGCTTCGCAACCATAGAAATTACCGATAATTTATCACTCAGCGGATTTGGTTCAACCTCGTGGGCGACATCCGATAACGAAACACCACTGCTGGTCAATCGCTTTATCGATGACGAAAACTGTTACGACTGTGATACAACGTTTGGTGTGCAACTCGACTTCTTTTACGATGCTTTCAAAGCTTCTGCACAAGTGGTGAAACGTCCACAAGATCATTGGAGTGAGCCGCAATTAGAATGGGCATACTTGGCGTACACCTATGGAAACGTTGAGTTTCGAGGTGGCCGCTTAAGAATGCCTGTCTTTCTCGCTTCGGAGTACTACTACGTGGGACATGCCTTTACCCCTGCTCGCCCACCAAATGAGGTTTACGACAGCATCTTAGGCATCACCGCTTACAATGGTTTGTCGGTGCTTTGGAATTACGACTTGAACGACAGCATGACGTTAACCACGACACCTTTCATCGGTTTCCATGATGAGAGCACGGTCGACTTTAACGCCAATACCGAATTGACGTTCAAGACCAATGAAATGTACGGCGTTAACTTCATTCTGAGTGGTGATTACTACCGTTGGAACTTTACCTATTTAGACTCCAACTACGACCAAGAGACGAGACTTACCAACCTCACTACGAATATCCCAGGGGTTGGTGTAGTGCAAGTGCCAGATCAAACTCTGAACGCTAAAGACCAAAGCATCAAGCTGTTTTCTCTTGGGGCAGAATACGAGTTTGATGCGCTAACGTTAACCGTTGAGGGCCAAACCAACGACATCGCTTCTGCCTGGTACGTTCAAGGGACATATAATCTCAACAGATTCACACCATACGTGACTTACGGCCAACAGTTTGATGACCACGAACATCGTGTCGGTGACAGTTACCTGTTCGGTGTGAGATACGATGTTCATTACAACATTTCACTCAATGCAGAGTGGCAACACTTCAACGCTTATCGCAATGCCTCTGGTGCGTTTGTTAACACACCACCGGAAGATGAAGCCAATCTTTACACCATCATGGTTAACTTCGTCTTCTAACCTTAGTCAGTTAACTACAAGGCAGGTCGAACGTTCTCGACCTGCTCTGCTTTGAAGTCTCTTGATTTATTCACTCAACACATCACTTGTTTCGGTTTATCATCACCACGGAGAGGATCGTCAAAGTCATCCCTACGGCATGAAACCAAGTAAAAGACTCACCCAGTATCAGAATCGCGCAAAGCGCAGTCATTGCAGGGCCAACATTGCTCACCAAACTTAAATGCGCCGGATTTAACCTCGCCATCGCGGCAGCAATCAAATAAGACGGAATCACAGTACAAAACAATCCAAGTAATACACCAATGATGATAAGTTCATGACTCAATGTTTGTAGATCTAAGTCGCTGAAAACCAGGTGAACTAGAATCGCTACACCCGCACTGCCCATCCCGATGCTAGTAAAGATTGTACTACCAAGCTTGGCGATACTCCCTTTACTCATCACTAAGTAAACTGCAAAGACAAACGCAGACAATACTGCTAATCCACCACCTAACCATATCTGAACCCCATATTGAGAAAGGTCGTGGGCAACAATCAATCCAACGCCTACATAACCAACCAAAGCCGCGATGATGATATTACGATTAGGTACTTGAGCTTGCGTTAACCACATGATCAACACAACAAACGTTGGAAATAGGAAAAGCAGCAAGCGCTCCAATTGAGCGGAAATATAGTTAAGTGCAGTAATGTCTAAATAGCTAGCTAAGTAATAGCCCAACACACCAATTGCCGCAGCTTTTAATCCGTGGCTTTTCACTTGTGTCCGATGTTCAGATTTACGCAGCATCCAAAACAAAATACAAAGATACACGGGCAATGAACTCATCGCTCGCAGCGTCATGATGCTAACGGCATCACCACCATGCTGATAGGCCATTTTGACGAAAATGGGCTTGATAGAAAAAAGTAATGTTCCCGCGAGTGCAAACAATACGCCTAATGTGACCGAATTGATCGGTTGTTTGAAGGGCTTAGTTGGCTTGTTTTCTGAATGTGGATTGGATTCGGATGCCGTATTCATTGTCTCTCCTTGATAACACATTTTCTGTTCATACAAGGCTACGAGATAGAATACGATTCTGGCTGCATCTACTCGCAGCCAGGCACAACTCAACCTACCGACTGCTTGGCATTAGAAGGAGGAGCCACCAGAGGTTGGTTGTGCGGATGATCATTTTACTTTCCTATTCGGGTAGAAGGTTCAGACTAACCATTGAACATATTTTGTTCAAGCTTACGATCTCTAAAATAGTACTCTTTATCGTGTTGTCCGACCCCTCTGAGCACACGACACGGGTTACCAACGGCAACCACATTGGCAGGAATATCCTTAGTTACGATACTGCCCGCGCCAATCACCGAGTTTTCTCCGATCGTCACACCCGGTAATACCACCGAGTTCGCACCAATCCATACGTTATCTCCAATTCGAACCGGCATATTGAACTGCGCGACGTCTCGTCTCAAATCGGGATCGATTGGGTGCCCTGCCGTTGCAATGGTTACATTAGGTCCAATCATCACGCTATTCCCAATGTAGATGTAGGTATCGTCGACTAAAGTCAGATTGAAGTTCGCGTAAACATTGTCGCCAAGGTAAGTGTGACAGCCCCAGTTCGCTCTTAAAGGCGGTTCGATGTAGCAATTCTCACCTACAGACGCGAGCAGACGCCCGAGTATCTCGCCCCGTTTTTCTGATTCCGAAGGACGTGTGTGGTTGTAATCGTATAAGGTCTCAAGACATTCGGTTTGCATTGCCGCCAACTCTTCATCATTACAGAAGTAGACTTTTTGGCTGTGCAACATGGTTTTCTTATCCATTATTATTCCTGTTGAGGGGGACGTTCTTGGTTGAAATTTAGCAGAGTGAGGATAAGAAAGGCTTGCCAAAAGTCATGAAATTCATGCGTCATCCAAGAAAGAAAGTAAGAAATTATTAGCGAAGGAACATGGGCGAAGATAAAGGGATTCGAGCCACAATTGGAAATGCGAACAAAAATCAAAAATGCCGCAAAGTTCGAATCTTGCGGCATCTTTCTAAACTGGCTTGTTGGTTTTCTTGCGATTTTCCAAGCGCGCTTTAAATTTCTTATTTCGGCGCTTTAAGGCTCGGAAGAATTTCGACTCTTCGTGATACCAACCAATAACGCTAATGGGGACCCCCACCAGCATCATGATGAAAACATCGGCAGGAAACTGCTCTGTAATATCCCTTACCGTTTGCAGCTCACCAAAGATAAACAAGCCTATAACCTTGCCAACCAACAACGCACAGCAAATCATCAAGAAAGACTTCATTATGTAGTGCCATTTGCCTTTCTTGCGCTCTTCTCGCCAATACACGTATTTGTGCTCGCGGTTGTACATTTCCCCCTCCGTTTAAGTGACATTGTCACCATCAGTCTGCGAAATGGAATGGTGGTGCGAGACGGCAAGTTCGCACTACTTTAATCATAGTGCGATTGGAGGGAGTTGCTTGTCAGACCAACAAGATATGACGGGGATTTTACTGAGCGGTCCACATTTGTTTGTATGAGCGCAATTCTCTGTTGGACTCATCCAAACCAAACATGCCTGCTAGTGCTTGCAGTTTTTGTTTGTAGCGTCCTAGTGCGCTTTCATCATCAGTCATGATCGCGAATTCTGCGAAATAACCGATGCCTTCAAGGCGGTCAAGTGTGATATGGAATTCACCGACAAAGTAGATACTGCGAGTCTTCTTAGTATGGAGGATGACCTCGTAACCCATGTTCTCCAACATGCTTTTTGCTGCATGAGACTTGGTGATGTCTGTCGCTTCGCAACGATCTTCTTCCGGCCCTTTAACAATCCAAAGCTTAATGCCAGATGGTTCAATTTCACGAATCACCAAGCTTTTGTTTTCGTTGGTTAGTTTGCGATCAGCTGTATCGTAAAACCAATCTGATTCTTGGTTGTCTTCGAACATCACCTCGTGTTGTAAGCTGCTTAGCGCGGTTAAAAACGCTCGCTTGTCTTTCACTCGGTATTTCAATTCAACTTCAAACTGACCCTGAAAATGATCTTGTGCACTCACGCGACTACCTCTCTACAACTCTTCGCTTCGACTTTTTATTCTGTTTTTCACAAGGTGAAAGGACTTTTAAAATTGGCGAAAGATTAGCATGAGTTCCGCGAGAGGTCTGAAACACAAGATAACTTTGTGCAAAACGTGGCACAAAACTTAAAACGCGAGAGAACGCATATACACACAACTAGCGATGCCAGCGATAACGACCAGAGTCCTGCCGATGGCAACATCCGCAATGTATATGACGGGATGAGTCATTCGGGTAAAAGCAAACACAATCGCAGGCATGGAGAGATCAGACCATGGAACACCACTCAAACTAACGACAAGATTGGTTGCGCTATAAAATGCCAACGCTTCCCCATTTAATTAATGCTTACGAAACACCCAAATTGGCCCGATTAAAAGGAACTGAACGTCTTCAAAAAACGATGGTTTCTTCCCTTCGATTTTGTGCCCGATAAACTGGAAAATCCAAAGCACACCAAACAGTAACATCGAAATCTGTAAAACTGGCCAACCGAGTATGTCCATCGACCAGATTAGCCCAATACACGCAACGGTGTCGCCAATCATCATCATGAATACGCTAAGAGACAACCGGAAGTAGAAGATCCAAGCGGGTAAAGCAACGACCCACACCCAATTGAGATTGAATCCAAACAAAGGAATTTGCGGAATAGACCAAATCAACCCAACCACGGATAAAAAGATACCCGGCACCGCCACTTTATGAATCTTTTGATTGATTGGGTTTTGATGGCTTTCACCGTAGGCTTCTAACCATTCAGAGAGTTCACGCATAACTTCACCTTTAACATCGCTATAACATTTATATAGTCGGTACGAGTTAAAGGTGCGAGTTTTTGTCCGAAGATATTGATAATAAACAAAGTATCTGTGACCAAGCACAAACTATGTTACTGATATCCCAATGAAATACGCTGCGCTTTCGTTAGTTTAGCAACCACTAGGTTATAGGTTCTCGATTACTCATACTGCGGCAAGAGAAGCTTTAACGCCTGATTAACCTGGCCTTTTTCTGCACTGCTCAAAGACCCCATCAGCTCATGTTGCGCTTGAAGGTGCTGCTCTATCAGTGAGTCAATTAACTCGAAACCTTTTTCTGTGAGTTCGACAGTGACGCTGCGGCGGTCTTCTTTACTGTGCTCACGTGCAATCAGACCTTTCTTCTCTAGCTTATCAAGCCGATTCGTCATGGCACCGGACGTCAGCATCATGGATGAAATCAGCTCCGATGGCGTTAAACGATATGGCTGACCACTGCGTCGCAGCGTTGCTAATACATCAAACTCGCCCATTTTGAGGTCGTAACGTTTGTGCAGCTCGGCGACGTGGTTCTCCATGTGCTTTGCGATTCTCATCAAACGCCCCATGATCGCCATCGGTTCGGTGTCGAGCTCCGGCTTTTCCTTAGCCCACTGGCTTACCACTCTGTCAATTGCGTCCATTACCCTTTCATCTCCAAAGACATTTTGATTTACGAATTTATTTTAACATAAAGATACTTTACAAAAAGCCATCTCGAGCGTACCTTTACAATAAATTATCTCAACGTAAAGATATTTAACATGAACATTTTACTCGCGATGATTCCGGCGTTTTTTTGGGGCACCACTTACGCCGTGACACAATTTACTTTGCCAGACTGGCCGCCAGTGTTGCTTGGCGCCCTGCGCGCTTTGCCGGCAGGCCTTTTGTTGCTTGCTATCAAACCAACATTACCAAAGAAACAAGATTGGAAGATCTTACTGGTACTCGGCACAATCAATATCGCCCTCTTCTTCGGACTCATCTTTGTTATGGCGTTGACCTTGCCTTCTGCAATTTCCGGAGTGGGTATGATTTCTGTCCCTGTGTTCGCGATGCTGTTTGGCTGGGTTGTGTACAAGCGACAACCAAGTTTGATTCAAGGGATAAGCGGCGCAGCTCTGATCGCACTGGCGTGGTTCCTGTTTGATCCTAGTTCGATCACACTCAACCCAATTGGCTTAATCGCTATGCTATCTGCAATCATGTGTATCGTTATCGGCAGTAGTGTCACTAAGTCGCTTGGTGCAAGAATGCACTGGTGGACGGTGCTAACATGGCAGCTCATTTTAGGCGGCATCATTCTTTCTATCGCCGCAGCCATCTTTGCGAGCTTTAATCCAGAGCCGTATGTGAGCGCCCTACAAAACGCATCATTAAGAAACGTCGGTGGTTTATTGTGGGTCATCGTCCTTAACACCGCACTTGGTTACGGCATGTACGTGTGGCTATTACAACGCATGTCTGTGGTGGACTTTACCTTCGGTGGTATCGCAAACCCAGTAGCTGGCATTGTTTCTGGTTTAGTATTGATGGGCGAAAGCTTCACTCCCGTTCAATACAGCCTAATGCTAGGCATGATCCTGATGTCACTCGTTCCGCAACTGGTGATGTCGTTGAAGCAAAGACGCGATAAGGTTTTGATAAAACCCAATGTGACTCTTTGAGTAAGCATACAGAAGCGAAACGTATGTATATGCTCAGTTTGGTATTAAAAAGTGTGAGACATTTCAGTGCAACTGCCAAAATAGACTACGATTTAATATAGGCACGTATTGTCAGGCAGAGGAAGGTGAAATGAAACTAAACAAAGTAGCACTCATCCTATCTTTGTGTTTTGCAAATCAATCAACAGCGCAGAAGCATGAAGTTTACCTTTACAACTGGGATGAGTTCCTTTCAGAAGAAGTTATTTCTCAACTCAGTGACCTGCATGATATTACGCTAAACCAACAATTCTTTTCCGATGAATCAATCAGAGATGAAGTTCTCTTAAGTGAACGAAGAGGTGCTTTTGAACTTGTTATTATAGAAAGCATACAACTCAAAAAGTTAGCCAATCAGAATATATTTCACGATCTATCAGATCTCAAAGAGACGCTCGC
This sequence comes from Vibrio sp. ED002, assembly GCF_023277445.1. Taxonomy (NCBI): domain Bacteria; kingdom Pseudomonadati; phylum Pseudomonadota; class Gammaproteobacteria; order Vibrionales; family Vibrionaceae; genus Vibrio; species Vibrio sp. ED002. Next base: position 694,906 of record NZ_CP080238.1, read on the forward strand.
ATCAAACTTTGACAAAAAATGGCTTGATGGCTGTGGACCTTGGGGGCTTCCTTACGCATGGGGAACGAGCGGTATACTCTATCGTGTCGATTCATTCGATACGCCAACCTCTTGGAAAACTCTTCTCGAACCCAAACCAGAAGCCAAAGGCAAAATTAGTATGTATTATGAGCCCACCGACCTCGTTGGGGCTGCATTACTAGTTCATGAACTCGACCCCTTCACTAACGACATTGAAGAACTACGCCTCGCTTATCAAACCCTTATAAATCAGAAAACTTTTCTTGATAGTAATAAGTACATTATAGACTACATCGATGACCCCAAGCGATTAGCCAATATAGATCTAGCATATGGTTATTCTGGCGACAGCTATGTACTCAATGAAGTTGAAAACGACAGTTGGGCATACTCAGTCCCAGAAGAAGGTACAACACTCTGGTTAGAATGCATCGCCGCCATCGATAATGGTAAATTGTCTGAACAAGTTAAAACGACCCTCTCCTACTTATCAACACCAGAAATCGCCGCTAAGAATGCAATGGATGCTTGGTTTGCTACGCCAAGCTCAAAAGCCAAATCATTGACAACTGATGCTTATAAAAATGACAAGGAGCTGTTCCCTGGAGAAAGCATTATTGAAAGAAGCCACTTATACAAAACATTGCCCCCGAAAAGTATACAAATACGAAATCGAATAATTGAAAGCTTGAGAAATTAAATGTCTATACTAATAAAGTTGTATTTAATATTACTTCCAACCTTATTGTTCTTCGCGATGCTTGTTGGTTTTGTCACTTATAATCTTGCGACGTCTCATGCTAAGCATATGTACTTAGATAAAGTTGAATTTGACGTAAACACCGCCTTGGTAGCTGCAGAGTATGAACAGTTAGGCCTTTCATTACTATCAAAAGAAGTTGGAAGTTCAATGCATTTCTTGCGTTATATTCAAAACTCAGACGACTATACAACATTCTCTCTTCTAGAAAAAAGAATTCTCAGATTATTAAATCAAAGCGACGTTAATCAATTTGGCCAACGAAATATATACGTCATCGACCCACACTTCGAACTCACTCTTTCAACATTAAGAAGCGACCCATTTGAACCATTAAAAATGCCTGATAAAGTCTATGACAAGGTTTTTGACATATACACATCATTGTTAAATAAAGAGAAATATTTTAGTGAAGGCTTCTCTTACATATCGTTCAACGGCCGATTACGATATGCTTATGTAACAGCGATAGACCCATATTTATCACCTCAAGACAAACGTGTAAAAGAAAGTAAGAACAGGTATATTTTGATCACTGACGGACCTCTGGTTCAACTATCTAACTTAATTTCAAAATACAATAATAACCACTTTATATTTTCTCTTGAGCCATCTAAGAGTATAGAAAAAAAAAGTCGAGAAAAATTTATCATTGAGTCGATTAAGAATAGCGATGATAAAACTCATGTAACCATGACAAGCGAGCATTTTAAATCTAACATAATAATAAACAATCAGTTATTTGAAAAAGAAAACCAAATCATTGCGATAAAAATAATTACGGTTACTTCAACCTCATTGTTTCTTATTTTCATAGTCATTCATCTAAGTATAAAAAATAGATTAATAAAACCTCTAGAAAAACTGTTAGAAGACATCTCCATTGGTGGTATGAGATTGAGATACTTTAAGCGTTCATCCGGCAAGAATGAGGTTGACACATTAAAAAATGCTTACATTGACTCTCTAACCGAACTAAAGTTTGAAGCCGAGTTTGACCAGTTAACTAAATTAGCAAATAGACGCTCGTTTATTCGATATCTTGAAGTAAGATTGAACAGCTCAACCACATCAAATTGTTATCTAGTTTGCTGGGATATTATAGACTTTAAAAAAATAAATGACCTATATGGTTCTAAAGTAGGTGATAATGTATTGAAAAACTTTTCAAGCATTTTAAAAGATGTTCTACAACTGCAACAAAACGAAACTGGATTCAGTAATAGTGACTACTCAATCTCTAGACTAGGCGGAAACCAATTCATCGCAGTCATTGAGACAATAGAAGGCGATAAAATTAATGATGTCATAAAAGAAATTAATGATAAATTAACAGGAACTGCATTTCTAGATTACTACGGATTTAAACTTTCGCTAGCAACAGGCATAATAAACTTTGATACTAAAAACTTCATATCAATATGGCATCGTTGCATCGATGCAACTTTACATGAAGCAAAATTTCAAAGTGATGGAGACAGTCGAATAGTCTTTGGGGAAGAATTGATGCATGCACTAGAGCGTCAAGATACAATAGAGAAACGCTTAATAGAATGTTGTGAGTCAAACAACTTTGAGTTACGCTTCATGCCAATATTTAATGCCAATACGCTAAGCATTGATGGAGCAGAAGTATTAATACGCTGCCCTGCTTTGTTTGACATCAATGCTGGACCGGATGAATTTATTACTGTTGCTGAAAAAAGCAATCTCATTTCAGAAATAGATATTTGGGTAATAAAAAATGCAATTAAATCATTAAAAACGCTCAAGGACAGATACAAGTACCAAGGTACTATCTCCATCAACATATCAGCGATGGAATTATATAATCGCAACTTTTCTGGCAATCTCAAGAAGATCGTCGAAGAATATGGCATCCCTGCTAGTGATGTTACAATTGAAATTACAGAAACCAGTTACGTCAAAAGTACAAACTTAACTGTTAAAACCATCGAAAATATACGCGCTATTGGGCACAAAGTATCTTTGGACGACTTTGGTACTGGTTACACTGCTTTCAATCAATTACTTCATTATCCAGTTGATGAGATGAAAATTGATAAAAGTTTTATCGATAAAATCGTAACTGATCAAGCAGATAGAAGAATGGTCGACTCAATGATCAACCTTGGTCATTCATGTAAAACGGTGGTAGTTGCAGAGGGGGTTGAAACATTTGAACAATATGAATACTTAAGAAAGATCAATTGTGACTTGATTCAAGGTTATTATTTTAGCATGCCACTAACAATGCAAGAGTTTATCAATTTTATTTCTGATCATAAACCTGATAAATTTATTAAAAGTTTATCTAAAGAAACTGTAGTCGCAATTAATAATAGTAAAAGTAAACCTTAGGTATGACATCACTACTCTCTCATGTTGGATATGTATTCCATCATATCTTGATTATTTATGTCATTTTTATATCTTACTATCGAATCAATTATAATCTCTAAATTACCTACTGGGATATAGTTATCCAAAACATTATTTATTGCTTCTTGAATTTTTTTACCGTCACTTTTTTTCTTTGGCACAAAAAACATAAACTGACTACCACTACTTCGAAATGAAAACGACTCTTTGGGAATTAATGGTGACAACGAATCAGCTGCTGATCTGATAACCAAATCACCGTACTCCGCTCCGTACTTCTGATTCACATCCATTAGATTTCTAATCTTTACGATATACAAATCATAATTATCAACATTGTGGTTGTCATTTTTAAGAAAATTCATCAAAGAAGATCTGTTGCGAAAACCAGTAAGGTGATCATTGGTCGATAGACTTTTTTTCACCGAAAAATCAGCATAAAAAGATAAAATAACAAAAATAAAACACACTACAAGTATCATGGAACTAACCTTATGAATTAATATTAATTTTGATAGTGCTAATGTATTTTCTTCGATAACTGGACTTTGAAGCCTGAACTTCTCATTAATAAACTGAACTAGATTATGATATGTTATATCTACTTTCTTGTGGAAAACATCCTGAGTTATCTCATTTCTCTTCAGAAGCGACAATGAACTTTCAAGTCGTTTAAAATTATCGAACTCTGTTCTAAAGTGCTCTTTAAAATTCGCTGATTTGATGAAGTTTGATGATTCATTACTATTCAAAAGAATATCGAACCGACTCCAAGTTATATCATAAGAAATCCATAATTTTCGATAGTCGATGTTATCTACCTTGCTCATCATTAAAAAGTTTGAATATTCCTTTACTAACTGAAAAACGAACCAAGTCGCCTCATTCTGACGACTTGAAAACTTTTCATTGATTTCATTGATTCGATCAACAGTGTATATGTTGATTGAAAGAGTAATTAATATTGTTATAGACAATATAATTTTACACATTCCTAACGATAAAAATTTAAACATTCCACCCCCTAAAAGTGCACTTCTTTGATTTGCCAGATCATTTTTGCATGATAATCGGTGTTGTCTATCTCAGGGTGAGTAGACACGGGAAAAATGAGCCAATATGGTCCTTTCTCTCTGATTGACATAAGTTTGCCATTTTCTTTAATTGCAATAACTGGCTCGTATTCACTGAAATCTTCCTTTGGCACTGAAATTTTATAGTCATTTAAAGCAACAAATGTAACTTGTTTATGAATCGACACATTGACTTCAGTTAAAAGAGTGTCCATTGTTATACCACGATATTCAGAAGCAGTTTCATTCCAAGGGAGTTTTGTGGTTATTGTTTTTTGCGGCATGCTTAATAGCTTTTCTGTACTGAGTATATGTTTTTCACCGGAACTGTCGTAAACATTTAGCTCAGCGTTTGTTATCGGTATCAGTGAGAAAAGAGTCATTAGTATAAAAATCTTCTTTTTCATCTTTTTATCCTATCAGTCACATCCTCCTTTTATTTTAGTCGAACTTATTGGGGCCATCTTTCTCATTCTGAAATTTATACAATGCGTTACGTCATTTTTATCTTTTTCTCGATTTCTTACTCCTCGATGTGACTCACCGTTTTTGTATCTTATCGTGCCTCCTGAATGTTTTCGCATACAAGAGTAAAGTCTGTTCAGCCCTCCAACATAAAACGCAACCAGATAAATCAGAGTGAGCTAGCTTAATTACCTTATGTTTCCCATAAAAAATGCCCACCAAATCGGCAGACATTCTCTATTTCACAAAGTTTTAGCGCTAGATAGCGTCTTTATTGGGAAAGCTTTTTCATTTGTAAGCCCATAAAGATGAAGCTGATGCCTTCAATCAGTAGCGAGATACCCACAAATGTGCCCAATAGCGTAGTTGAGAATGCAGGATCATCGAGCAACATGAAGAAATAACCACCGATAAGCACTGAAATTACGCCACTGAATACAATCACGTTGCTGCTTGGTAGGCTCCGGTTGCTCAAACCAAAGAAGATACGAGTCAAACCGTTTAAGATCATCACAATCACCATCAACATTGTAATGGTTACTAAGCCTGCTAGTGGTTTAAATAGGATAAACAAACCGCCAACAATATATAAAACGGCACTTAAGACGTACCAAAGTTTCTCTTTCCAAACGTTAATGGAAAACGTGTGGTATGCCTGAACCAGACCACTGAACAACAGAACCGCACCAACGATGGTCGAGATCGTCACGCCAGCCAAAACAGGCAAACTCATTGCACCAATGCCCATTAGTGCAATGATAACGCCAACGATAACGAAGTATTTCCAGCCTTTAGATAGGAATGTAGGCTGTTGTGATTGATTAGAATTTTCCATTGAATGCCTCTTAAATTAAACGCAAGCCGCCTTTTCAGTCTAGTCTAATAAAACCGTAGAGAGTTCACAGACTTAACAGAAATACGTGTCCCGTTTGCAGAATTGGATGTTAAACCCGTATCACATCATCGCCTATACACTATTTTTGAATAATAAGATTCACGATTGTTAGATTAAAGCAGTGCAAAACAAAGAGATGGGGAGTAGGATTGGCGGCTTTCTAACGCTTGCTGCTTGATTTTTTGTTTTGAGATTCTCACTCCCAGTTTTCAGGCCCGTTTTGAGGATGACATTTTGCTCGATCATCATATTCGCACTTTCATTTCAGAAAAGCTGAGTGCCGTTGGCATCAATAGCGATCCATACGGAATAGAGCTCACCAGTGTCTTTATTTTGTCGAGCCTCGCTGCTGCTGCGATCAGTTATTTGATTGTTCACCACCTTATCGTTCGCTCTGCCAACAATGTATTGCAAAAAACCAATAAACCCTTGGCAGACAGCTTTACGAAATACGATGTTTTAGAAAAACTCTCACTGCTGATTCCAATTATGGTTTTGGATGTCTTTATTCCATTAGCCGTTGGTCATTATGACTGGTTAGCCAACATCTTTGACCGCATTTTAAGTATTTCGATTTTGGTCATCTTTATTTGGATGATTTTCGCCCTACTTGATGCCTTGAATGACATTGCCACCTTTAAAGGCATTACGAGAAAAATGCCAATCAAGAGCTTTGTTCAGCTTATTAAGCTCTTTACCTTCTTTGTAGGTGTTGTCGTATCGATGTCGATATTGGCCAATGAATCCCCTGTTATCTTCCTCTCTGGATTGGGGGTCGCGACAGGTTTTGTCATGCTGGTGTTTAAAGACACGATATTAGGGTTTGTCGCGGGTATTCAGCTTTCTGCAAACCGCATGATCAGCTTGAATGATTGGATTCAGATGGACTCATACGGCGCCAACGGTACGGTAGAAGAGATTTCATTAACGACAGTAAAAGTTCGAAACTTCGACAACACAGTGAGTATGCTTCCAGCTTACGCACTGGTTCAAAATGCATTCATTAACTGGCAAGGCATGTCCGACTCCGGCGGTCGACGCATCAAACGTGCCGTCAATATTGATGTCACCTCAATTCGATTTTTATCTGAGCAAGAAATCGAAAAGCTCAAGAACATTCGAATTCTACGTCAGTACATTTACGAAAAGTCTCGTGAGATCAATGACTACAATGATGAAATGAGCGAGGAACCTGCGTTGGGTAACCTTCGTCAAATGACCAATTTAGGAATGTTCCGTGCGTACGTGAATGCTTATTTGAAAGCGAACAAGGACATCCATCAATACATGTTAATTATGGTGAGGCAGTTAGAGCCGACACCCGAAGGGATTCCAATCCAAGTTTATGCGTTCACGAATAACACCGACTGGGCTTATTACGAAGGCGTTCAGGCGGACTTGTTTGATCACATCTACTCTATTATGCCACTCTTTGGCCTAAGGCCGTATCAAATGCTGACCAGCAATGATGCAACTCATATCACGCTGGAGCAAACGAAGAGCCGCTCAAAATAAAGACGCTTAGGATGGTGAAGTTTCGGCTTCACCTTCCATGCTGTTCACCAGGTTTTTACGGTTGTAGCGATGTTCACTCAATACACCCCCTTCCACCTTGTAACGCAATCCATACTTCCCTATACACCCTCGCAGTCTCGAGCGAGTCAAATCCGACAGATCGGATGCCGTACTTGCTTTATCAACAAGCTGAACCCAATACGTTTCCATTTTATCTTTCATTATGATTTCCCGACCAACATCTTAACTAGCGTTAGCGAGAATTCTTGCAAATACTTCCTGTGGTCTGGATAGCATACGACAGAACTTTTCTAACGGAATGCCTACGAGAATCGCAAAATTATTGTGTGAAAAATCATTAATACGTTGAAAATAAAGGTTTCTGTCTGATTTTTCCTACGATAAACAGAATGATTAAATTCTATAAAAATTGATAAGTTATCGGTAATAAATACGCTTCTGTAAGTAAAAATGAGGCGCCTAACCTCTGAAAAACCCTCTTAAACCAGAGCAAGTGTTAACTGTTAATCTGCATCGATTGCTCTAATTACCAACAATCTCTTCGTCCTTCACACCGATGTGCATGAGTCATTCGACCACATGTTTTCGCAACAGGGACAAGTACCTCAACGTCGCCATTGTGATCGTCCCCCTTGTTTAGTGAACAGCCATCGACCAAATATGCAGGTCTAATTTGAAGATTTTGACTATTACTTTCATTACAAAAGTTACGTCAGATTAGACATGCTTTTTGCCACATTTTCTGCTCCCCTCTGTATTTCATCAATGACTGAAGAGACCAGTAACAGTTGCTCATCAGTCTCAATAGAAGATTGACGAATAGACTGCATCGATGCTGAGATCTGACTGGTAAGTGCAAGATTGTCCGAAACCACTTTACTTATTTCATTTGTCGAGCTCGATGTTTTCGACGCAAGAACACGAACTTCATCTGCAACTACGGCAAAACCGCGACCATGCTCCCCAGCCCTCGCGGCCTCGATTGCTGCATTTAAAGCAAGCAAATTGGTTTGGTCTGCGATACTGCCGATGACTTGGACTATATTCTCTATACTTACGGAAAGCTCATTAAGCGTATCAATCAAAGCAACAGAACTTGCCACTTGTTCCACAACCGCAGATGATTGCTTTTGAACTTGATGGATTGAATTTTTACCATCCGTTGCAACTTGTTCTGTCTCAACAGATGTACTACAAGCAATCGACAATGCGTCTTTTGACTCTTGTTCTCTCATCACTTCTGAGGTGATATTCGTAGCAAACTTAACAACCTTATACATCTCATTTTTCTCATTAAAAATTGGGTTGTAAGATGCTTGAATCCAAACCTTCTCTCCGATAGATGACTTTCTCAAAAACCGGCCGCTAAAGGATCTTCCATTTTGTAAGTCTTTCCAAAAGTCTGGGTTTTCTTTGTAAAACTCATCAAAGCAAAACATTTGATGATGTTTCAAAATCACCTGCTCTCTCGAATAGCCCAAAGTATCTAGAAATGCCTTATTGGCATCTAGCACCTCCCCAGAAGGACTAAAGGCGATCACTGCAAAGGTTTTGTCTAATGCTGTTAAGAGATCTTGGTTATTCATACTAGTTGTATGCGCTTTGGTAATATCCGAAGCGATTTTGGCAACTCTATCAACCCGACCTTGAGAAATAATAGGAAAGTATGTGGCCTCAATGAATACCTCATTTCCTCCTCTATCTCTTCGAGAGAACACACCGCTTTTTTCTTTTCCAGCTCTTAAGTCATCCCAAAAATTTGAGTAAATTTGTGATGAAACTAATTCTCGAGAACAAAACATTGAGTGATGCTTACCGAGCACCTCTGTTCTTTCATATCCCATGCAAGATCGGAAAGAGTCACTGACCTCTAAAACATGGCCTTGAAGATCAAATTCAATGACGGCAGTCGATGAATACAACGACCTGACAAAGTCCATATTCACATCGACAATATTTATTTCTTCTTTCTTTTTAAAAAACATAGGAGATCGCTCGCTCAATGTAGTTGTAATGGTGAGTTAAAGAAGCTGTCATCACCGCCGGAAGGGATCATTCACCCTATAACGGAATATAATCACATCCCTGTTCGATAACTCTTGCCACTTTATTGAACTTAATCTCTGTGCAGAATCAGACTGAGCGCAGAAAAGTGTCAGTTAATTCTTACCTTGTTGGTTATTTGATTCATTTCCCAAATTTATTGTTTAGCGTTAAAAACCATTTCCCAGATCTTTCAATAAATATCTAACTTAAAATATCATGCTAATTTTATATGCAACAAATATAGAAGAAAATTAAAGCATACTAAATGAATGTGCTCAAATGGCACTACCGAGTTAATTGAACATTGCTAACAGACTAAAGCTTAATAAAATTTGTAATGTAGCCTGGCTTGGGCTGGTTCAATTTACCCCCTACAAATTCAAACAAATTTTCCACAATTAAGTGTAGGTTTTTTCCTAAATATCACCAGATGTTCTTTTTTTGTGTTTTTTGCGATCCAGAGTCTATTCATTAAGTTGATTATAATTCACCATCATAAAAGTAAGGGTTTATTTTTGCTGCTTTTAAGTTTTGAGATACATAGATAAGTTAACTCGACCTTATTAAGCAAACGATAACCCTTTCCACAAATAGTCGCAGTTAATATAAATGAGATGAATATGAACTTAATTTTTCGCAGCTTAGTGGTCGCTACGGGGGTAATTTACATACCAATGCTTCACGCTGAGCCATCAACCGCTTCCCCCAGCTCTTCTGTACAAGATTCTACCGATACAACACTCTTGGCAGCTTCGAACCAAAATTTAAACCAGTTGCCGCCTTTTCAAAACGGACATTTTTATTTAGGTGGACGTCTTGGCTGGGCTGCTTATGATGGCGCATGTGGCACTTCTGCTTTAGATTGCACCGATGATACTTTGGGCTATGGCTTATACGGGGGCTATCAATTCAATTCTTGGTTTGCTCTTGAAGGTGGAGCAACATCTTATGGTTCACCAGATGCTCGTTATTCCATAGGCAATGTCTCTGCAGACGTTTATGGCGGAGAAATTGCAGTCAAGCTAGATTATCCTCTAACCGAACGTATAAATGTGTTTACCCGATTAGGGGGTGCATACCAATATATCGAGAAAGAAATCTCTACAATTCAGGGAGATTCAAGTAGTCACGACTGGAACGTACTCTCTTCATTAGGGGTTAGCTATCGACTTTCCCAAAACTGGTCGGTACGAGGCGAATATCAATTCATTGATGGAATTGGAGATAGCAACGTGGGACAAGCAGACTCCCACTTCACGTCTATTGGATTAACGTATCACTTCAATCAGCAGGCACCCATCATTGAGCCTACATCAATTGAACCAGCGATTCGTTATGTAACTATTGAGAAACCGCTCTCTCTCAGTGCACAAACGTTATTTGCGTTTGACTCTACTACTGTTGTCACGAATCAGTCGCTAGATTTACTCGTAGAACAACTCACGTCCTATCCTGAAGATAAAGTACAAATCCTAGGTTATACCGATAATTACGGCTCTGAAGCTTACAACCAACGCTTATCAGAGCAACGTGCTAAAGCAGTTGCTGCCTATCTAACAGAAAAAGGCATTGATGCATCTCGCTTAACCGTCGTCGGTAAAGGTGAAGCAAATCCCGTTGCTTCAAATGATACGCAACAAGGGCGAGTTCAAAACCGTCGTGTTGAAATACGATTCGACACAACAATTAATCAAACTCTAGAAGCTACTGACAAGCCAAATAAGACGAACTAAGAGGTAACAAAATGAAGAAGTTATGGCTATTTGGCCTTTCATTGTGCAGCATCCTTTTAGCAGGATGTAACAATGGAGATGAAGGGCTGGTCGATGTACCAGACGGGGGAATTCATCAAGCAGTTTCCATCGTTGTCACTCCTAAAAATGCTCAGATCCCTGTTGGGCTACCACTTCAATTCGAGGCAATTGCTACGTTAGATGATGGTACAACTGTCGATGTAACGTCCAACCCTTCACTAAGTTGGTCCTCTTCCAATAACGACATTGCAACTATCGACAATCAAGGTTTATTAACCAGTGTTTCAACTGGGCAAGTAACTATTACTGCAAAAGGCATCAACAAAGATGGCTCTATCGTTGAGGATACCTCAAATGTAACTGTCACAAATGCTGCGGTCACCGAGCTTCTCGTGACACCAAAAACTGCTTCTGTTGCGAAGGGATTAAGCCAAGCATTTAAAGCCGAAGCCATTATGTCTGACGGGCAAGTCATTGATGTTACCAAAGACCCCGAATTAACTTGGAGTAGCAGCGATACAGCAGTTGCCTCAATTAATGATGATGGTACCAACAAAGGACAAGCTTTGGGTTTAACTGCGGGTACGTCTGAGATTAAAGCGCAAGGTATGGTAGGTGACAAAGAGTTTTCCGACACAGCAGTATTGACAGTGAATGAAGCCACAATTCAAAGCTTCAATGTCTCCCCTGACGCAACTTCCATAACTGTAGGTTTAGATACAGTATTAAAAGCAGAAGTCACTCTGACAGATGGCTCAGTAAAGGACGTAACGCAAGAAGCAGATTGGACAACAACAGATTCTACAGTGCTCGACGTTAATAATACAGAGGGCAACAAGGGTTCTATCCACGCTAAAAAAACGAACACGTCGCCAGTAGATGTCATAGCCTCAATTACCGTCGCTGGGAGAGAGTATACCGACAGCACGGCTATCACAGTCACTACTGCGACAGTAACTGCCCTTTCAGTAACACCAGAAACAGCCACCCTACCGGAAGGCTTAACACAAGAGTTCATTGCCCAAGCCGAATTATCTGACGGAACATCTCTCGATGTAACAAAGAACACAGCTGTTAGTTGGACAACCAGTGATAGTTCTATTGCGACGGTTGATAAAGGGATAGTGACTTCGGTAGCAGAAGGTAATGTAACAGTAACAGCCGTTGGTGTGGTTGGAGCACAGAGATTCTCAGACAGTGCCACATTGACTGTCACACCGACGGTCGTAACGAACATTATTATTTCACCGCAATCAGCAAACACTCCTGTTGGGTTAACCAAGCAATTTACCGCAACTGCAGTCTTCTCTGACGACAGTGAATTGGATGTTACAAACAATGCCGCAATTAGCTGGACTACAGGTGAAGCAACTATCGCAACAGTAAGCAATGATGCGGATGGCAAAGGAATAGTAAAAGGTGAATCCGTAGGCAAAACAACGATAACTGCCACCGGAGTATTAGGTAGTCAATCCCTACAAGCAACGGCAGATTTAGAAGTTACTAAGGCTGTCATTACTGATTTCCAAGTGACACCTGCAATCAGCGCTTCGGCACTTGGATTGCCTACTTCTTTTATCGCAACCGCAACGCTTTCCGATTCGACATCACTCGATGTAACGAATAACCCAGAAGTAAGTTGGAGCTCTAGCAACACCGGGGTAGCAACAGTAACAAACGGAGAACTTGACGGAAATGGTGTTGCTACCGGCGTTGCTGTCGGTGTAACCAGCATCACAGCCTCAGCAAGCGTTAACGGAGAGAACTGGCAATCATCAGGAGAACTCACCATTAACAATGCGACTATTGTTGGTATTTCTATAGACACGACAGATAACGAAGTCGCTGTTGGAAAAACATTAGCAATGAAGGCGATTGGAGAACTATCTGATGGCAACACTACTGATTTAACTGCAGATGACCGTTCAACTTGGGTAATAGAAGATACCTCATTAGCTTCTGTCTCTAACGCTGCTGAGGATAAAGGCACAGTTACTGGGATTAAGCTAGGTAGCACCAATATTACCGTATCTGGAGAATTTGATGGTTTAACGCTAGATGCAACAACAGCATTGAATGTAGTTGGCCCATATCGTCGTCCATTATTAGCAGATGAAACCACATACGAGGAAGATACAAAAGAAGAGATCGTCTATGTCGATAGTACAGGTACAACTCAAATGCCAGGACCTGGCCCTGATATTTATGGTTATGCTGCGGTAGGAGTTGAAGTAGCCATTGCTGAGTGTCAACTGAGAGGTGAGGATTTGGTATCAAATCCAACATCGCTAGCGGCCTACTTGAATGAAGGCAATGATGAAACATCAACTTGGCCACTCAACTTCCGTTATTTCTGGACGACAAAAATGAGTACCGGTGAGCCCGACTCTTGGTTTAAATACCGCGATTCTGTGTTCTTTAACGATGATACAGCGAAATTCGAGATTTCAGGACAAGACCCTGACTCGCATGCATTTGTTATCTGTGAACACAAATAGTGCTTAACACTTAAGCTATAAAAAGGATGGCTGTAAACGACCATCCTTTTTTAATTGGCTCAACCGCTATTTAATTCATTATTGAAAAATCGCGTTCATCCACATCGATTATTCGAACCTCCAACTTTTCGCCACACACCCCATATGCCTCCAGCACCCGGTTCGTTACCGACTGTCCACCACTGGTTTTCCCATTCACTCCCTTTCCACGAGACACGCTCACAAGGAGAAGCGTAAGTTTTGCTCGACTCCCATTGAACACCGTTGGGGGTGATAGGTTTTGCTTTTTGCACCACTCTCACTTCAGTGGAATCAGAAGTTACGCCATCATTGACCGTTAATAAGAAGCGGTAAGTAATGTCGGCCGCATGTTCATCAAAGCCTACATTCGTCTTCGAGGCGGAAGGTGATGCAATAATAGCAAGAGGGCTTGAAGGAGCGAGTTGCTGCCATTGATACATCAATTGGTCGCCATCCGGATCGCTGGAAGCATCCCCAGTTAGACTTATCGTCCCAGCACCTGTCAGTTCGTATTGGTTGCTGGTTGCGACAGCGACCGGAGGTTGGTTTACGTCTGTACTGTCTTCACTCTTGATGTACAACAAACGATTTGGAGAACCGTCGCCCACGTTGTACAGAGCATTTGCCGTGCTATTTTCTATCAGCAAGCGTTTTAGCTCACTCGGCGATGCTTTAGGATTCACTTCTAGCAATCGTGCAACTTGACCAGCTACATGTGGTGCTGCCATTGAGGTACCGGACATTGATTGATAACCACCATGGTTGCGGGCGGAAATAATGTTTGCTCCTGGAGCAAACAACGTGACACACTCCCCCCAGTTAGAGCTATACCAACGGTAATCGTCGTTGGTGGATGCCCCAACTGTTATTGAGTATTCAGAGTGAGGTGTTTTGGTACAGGCATCGGTGTTATTGTTCGCCGCCGCGTGTACAAATGGCAGGTTGTATTCAGTAATAAGCCTATCAACCGCTTGGTCGAGTGGAGCCCAACGAGTACTTCGAGAAATACTGTAGTTGATGACAGCTGGCTGACCTTGTTGCTTAGCATGTTCAATGACCCAATCAAAAGAGTTAAGGATCTGGCTTCCCCAACCTTTGTTCTCACAATTCAAGACTCTCACAGAATAAATATCCGCTCCCGGTGCGATACCATATTGACGCCCAGCGGCTGTGCCCGCAACGTGAGTGCCGTGGCCATGACAATCAGAAGCATCGCTGTCGTTATCAACAAAGTCCCAACCAGATTGAGCACGCCCCCCAAAATCCGGATGAGAAAAATCGATACCTGAGTCGATAACATAGATTGATACGCCTTTTCCGGTGTATGGCCCTACTTCGTATTCTCCATCCAAAGGCAGCTCACGTTGGTCAGAACGGTCTAATCCCCAAGAAGCGACTCGTTGTGAATTCTGGCGATGTACACCGTCCGCGCTAAAGATAACGTCTGGATAAACACCTTTAACCTCCGTCATCTCTTTTAGCTTCTCGGCTTGACCTGTCGATAGTTTTACAGAGAAGCTATTGAGGTTTTGGTAGATACTATCAGCCAAGGGGGCATGAGTTCGGGACGAACGTGTGTGAACCGATTCAGGCACGTTCGCCAAACGTTGCAATACTTGATTTGCTTTTTCTTTGACAGAATTAACCTGTGTACTTCGCGTCATTTTCTTTGGTGAACTCGCATCATCTAGGAGGACAATGTAAGTTTCACGTTGAGATGCATTGGCTGGTAAATGCAGCGCAATAGGCAAGACGCAAAGAAATAATCTCTTGTAATTATTCATGTTTTCACCCTTATGAGATTCCATGAAATACGTAATTTATGGCTAGTATTTCTAATTTAGGTTTCTTGCAACATTGCATTTAAGAACACTGATTGTTCGAAGTATTAACTTTTCGCCAAACACCCCATGTTCCATCCGAGCTCGGCTCCGTGCCTTGAGTCCACCACTGGTTTTCCCATTCATTCTCTTTCCAAGAAGCGCGTTCACACGGCGTTGCGTATGTTTTACCTGCGTCCCATTTTGGACTTGATTGCATCGCTTCCGCTTTCTGCGTAATCACTGCTTCTGCAGAGTCCGAAAGCTCACCATCGCTGACGGTTAAGGTAAATCGATAAGTGACTTCACTCGTACTGCCAGCAAACCGCATTTGGGTGTTTGCTTCTTTAGGAGATTCAATAACTGCGAGGGGAGATTTAGGAGAAGTCTGCTGCCATTGATACACTAAACCGTCACCATCAGGATCATTAGACTTTTCACCTATTAACATCACGGTTCCCGATCCTGTCAATTCACCTTGCGAGCGAGAAACAATAGCGTTAGGCGCTTGGTTTTCCTCACCTTTTGACTCCACCAACATCACCTTTTCTTCCGTATTCGGTGCAAACGAGCCGCTATCCACCGGTGATGCCCATTGCCCAACGGTATTACTAAGGTACAGTCTGTAATCTTTGGCCGTACCATTTACGTTGCCATCTTGTCGCGGTAGATATTCAACTCGGGATAACGCGACGCTTTGACCTAAGTCGATGATGATTTCGTGTGGAGCTTTACCCACAGGAGATTGACTCCAACGTGAATGCCAAAACGTGTCAGGGTCACCATCAATGGCATTGCTTGCCGGACGTGGATATTGAGTTTCTTGGCTAGAAACCGAGACAATTTTAATGTTCGCCGGAGACACTGTGCTGCCAGTTTGGTCAACAAAAGTCAGTTCTGCCACAGAAGCAAAGTCTTGTCCTTTAATCTCTGAATCAATAACAAAGCGTGCGTAACGATAACGGTTTTGAGGCTCTGGTTGAGGATCATCAGCGACATTCAGTTGCCATTGACGTTCACTCATAAGACGGTTGCTTGGGTCACGTTTCACTTTTTCAGTCGTGTCTTTCACGACCACTTTTAGAACATGACTTCCAGAGTCGAGGTTTGTCGGGTTTACCGTTATTGCAGCCTGATCACCTTCTAAAAGAACATCTCCATTTAAGGACCATTGAATAGCTACTCTGTCAGTTGGAATAGGAGTCGATACACTGAAAACTCGTTCGCTTTCCAATGCGACCGTACTCGAAGAAGGAGAAACTAAAGCAACTGGGTTGATCGTCTCATACATTTTAAGGATCAAAGCTTCGCTATTCACTGAGCCAAACTCAAGGTTTGTTCCTAAAGCGCGCATCAAGGAGTTTTTGGTCGGACGATATTTTCCAGTCGCACAGTATTGCGCGCCTTCGAACAGACCAACCTGATGATCATGTGCCATCCAATGCGACCATTTAACATTGCTGGTTTGCATCGTGACATTTTTTGCAGAGGGTTCACCATTCAGATTACAGTTGCCGTAGCTGTATTCGTCCGCAAGCTTGCCGAAGGTATGACCCACTTCATGTAAGGCAAGTCCAACCGCACTGCTGTGAGTCGACATGGTTGCGACATTTCCGTAACCTACTCCACCGTATTTTTCTGTATTGGAGACAACAAGGAAAATCTCAGTCGCGGATTCCGGCAAGGCAGCCTTAGCTTCATTCAACGAAATAAAACGATCTTTGAGTAGCAACAATCGGCTTGAACTGTCAGGGAAATAGCTTTTGAACGCGCTGCCGTCGAGTGGAGAACCAATACCGATACCTGATTGCTGGCTAGCTTTTTCGATTAACCAAACGTTAAAATAGTCTCGGTAATCGCTGTAAGGTGATTTAGCAAAAAAACCATCGGTAATCAGTTTTGCATCGCTTCGGAATTTTTCTTTCTCTCCAGCGGTATACCCGTCTCCTAACAAAACTAAATCGATTTTTTCATTTGGAGACCCATTATCAATAAATTTATAGGCAGACGTGGAAACACTGCTTGTTCGAAGGGAAGCCAAACGCTTTGGCTGGACCATGAGCAGTTCAATAACTTCGCCAGCCTCATTTAAACTGTAGAAGCGAACAGAACTTCCTCTCTCTAACGTCGCTTGCTGAGCATGATCTAAACTCACCATTCCCTGCTCAAACCACTTTTCATGGGCCGCGACAAATTCGCCTGTTTGCTCTTCAAATTCTTCAAACTGCAAGTATAAAGGGCTTTTAATATGCAGTAGCCCAACACGCTGATGAGCGTCGTTAAGGACTTCGATCGCGATAAGCGCGGGTGTTTCTAGCCCCAGTTCTTCTGCGGTATATGCCACCCTTGAGGCATCTCTCATCACTTCGATCTGGAACTCTTTTCCGATGTGAACATCAGCTAAAGCGGCTTGCGGAACAGCACTGAAACACGATAGTGCTACAGCAAGTAACTTCAATTTTGGTTTAATCATATTTTTCTCCTTGTTTCCTAGCGTTTACCTGACTAACAAGTACAACGTGCCCTTGCCCAAAGGCATTGGCCTCGGCAATTGAAAAGATCATTTATTGATAATGAGAAAGACAAGTCGGGAGGCAGTTCTCCCGACAAATTAACGAAGGAAAAGCATCATGGACATGCTACGCCAGCATTCTTCCATACACTTGATGTATCCGGCTGATCACCACGCGTCCACCACTTCGCCTCATACTTAACGCCGTTGTACGTCACTTGATCACCGCCGGAGTAGGCTTTTTGAGTTGACCACGGCAACGCTACATCGCTGACGAGCTCCCAGGCATCGCTGTTATCAGGTTGATTGTTCTGGCTCCAGTATTTTGCCTTCCAAGCGAGCTGCTTGTGGCTGACAAGATCACCACCCGAGTACGATTTGCTTGCAGACCATACAGCGTAGTTCGCCGCATTTGGATCACTGATGCTGCAGGAATTGTTGTTGGCTTTAACTTTCACAATCGTGCTTGAACTGGCACTTTCCCCTGCTGGATCAGTGACGATCACACGAACCGTAAATTGGCTATCGACCGTGACTTCTGGAGCCGTCAGACGAATAGTGCCTACTGACACAGGCAGATAAGCTAGGCCCGATGTGTGCCATTGATATGAAAGCACATCACCATCTTGGTCCGATGCCGTTGCGGCAATCTCAATAACTGCACCAGATTTTGCCTCCATGCTTTGCGGGAGAGACACTTGCGGCGCATGATTTTGGTTTACTTGAGGCTGAGCACTAATCATCACCGTATCTTCAGAACTTGCTTTTCCATCGGAGACCGTGACGGAAAAAACGTACGACTCCGCTTTGTTAGACTCCGGTAAAATGACACTGGTGTTAACTTTGTCGGTCGACTGAATGGTCGCAGGTAAACCCGAGATTTGCTTCCAAAAATAGGTTAACTCATCACCATCGGCATCCGTCGACTGGTTTGCAGATAGCGTAATGGTTGTGCCTGACAGTACAGACTGATCTTCACCAGCGTGAGCAACAGGTGCGCTATTCTCCGTTGGAGTGGAGTCGGTTAAGGAATCAGACTGAACAATAGAGACTTTGAGGTCTTGCTTTGGTTTCTCAATGTCTAACGAACTCAACACCGTGTTATCGCAGACAACTTCTGCTCTTGTCGGTGCATCCGATTGCTTGAGGTTGATGTGGAACTTGTTCATCACGTTATCGTCATAACGGAATCCAACCAATTGGTAGTTGTCCGTTTGGTAGTTTCTACCGTTATACACCCTGACATAACATCCATTTGTGTTTAGGATCTCTGCCGGAGTCGGCTGATAAACAAAGCCATACGCACCATGTAACGCTGGGAAAATATAGCTGTTAAGTGTTTGCTGAGGGTCGTAATAACCAACAAGTGTTGTGACAGCGACACCGCTATCCGTAGGGACACGTGTCGGGTTATTTTCCGCTACCTGCGCTTCACTGGTTTCTTGCCAACCTTTACCGTCGCTGATGTAAAACTTGCTGTCACCACGATTCAAGTTCACCGATTGGCCATTAATATGAACGGTCACGCCATACCCAGAGTAACGTGCGACGTTCACCACTTTACCCGCGACAACATTTGCAGCACTCGGCAAGTAAATATCGCGAATCCAACGGCCGTCTCCCGTTTCTACCTTTGTGATATCAAAGTCATTGATGTAACCCAACAACACAGAACCTACCGTGTCGTCTTTGATCGTATTTAGTTGAGATTGCGAGGCGATAGATTTGGCCAACAAGAGCGCTGGTTGTTCAAACTCTTGCATCGTTTTCGTTTCATCGTTCCATTTACTAAAGCCAGTCGACGATGCCTCATCAAACGCCGCTTTCTTTTCCATAAAGGTCTGAATCTTTTCTAGTACAAACGGAGTGTGCAGAGTGTATTTGGAAATCGGTGAAGTTGGCTCACCGCCCCCCATTGCATCTCTGTTGAACTTATAGCCTTCAAAAGCTGGGATTCCTATGCCGTCGGTACAACAAACCTGATCCTGACCATTGCGCTTGTTCCACATGAAGTTAGCAATAAAACGCTGTTGGAATTGATCCCAACCCCATGCAGAGTTTATGTCTGTAGATGGCCGATGCGTTGTACCATCCGTGCCGCCCGGCCAGTGCCCAAGGCCAAAGTTATGTCCGACTTCGTGACTCCATTCATTACCTAACGATGAGTCGATAGTTACCATACCGTTGCCACCACTGCCACCGTGAGCAACCACACCATTTTGATAACGCCCTACTGCGGCAATCGCTGTAATTTGATTCGCCGTATATGGATGTGCTCTCTCTGAGATCGCTGTTGAAGAGTTGATGCCATAGTTTGCTAGGTTGATGCCGTGCGACATCAGAATCTTGGTGGTATACGCACGCATATCCCCTTTGTGCCAAGTGCCCGTGCTCGGGTCTAACTCGGTTAACAAGCGACCATCTGGCAGCATCACTTTATTGAGTTTCACTGTTTCGTACGGGTTAACGATCAACTTGCTTACCGGAATTTTTTGGAAGTAGTCTCTATGTCTTTCAGGATTATCTGCGAAGTAAAAACGCCCCCTTGGATTGGTTAACATCCCTAAATCCATCGTGTTTATCAGCAATTCGTTCGGCGCACCAATATCCAAACCGGAGAGGACGCCTGATGTGCTTCCATTCAGGAGCTCTAGAGTAAGGCCGGGCTGTATCCAAGTCGCTGGCAGTGCCACTGACCACATATCTTGCGCATACGTAATATCGAGGTTTGAACCATCGTGACTCGGAAGTTGCTCTGGTGGGTTCAGTGACAGCACACCTAATTGCTCACCTTTAACATCGCGCCCAATCACTCTCACTTGCGTCGAGTCCAGTGCATGCTCGACAGGTTTAACAAGCAACAAAGTATCACGCAATGCAGTGAGGTGCGGCCTAGGATCGCCTTTATCGTTGTGATGAGGAACCGTGATGTTTTGCGCATAAATGACCATCGCCTCAAAATCACCCTGTAAGTCATTAGTTGGCTGATTATTATTGAACGGAATAACCTGAGCGTGAGTGACGCCCGTGAATAATAATCCGCAAGCGACACTTAACCCTATACTGACCTTATTTATTTTCATACCTTTCCCTTATGTTTGTATTTCAACCACTTTGTTTATTACTTTTATTTCCCAGCAATTGTAAAAATCAACTTCATGAAATCAGATTTTTCCCGAGAAAGATCAGGTTAAAACCTTAAAATATTTCTTATTGAGCAAGCGCGAACAGAGCTTCCATTTCATGGATTTAGAAATTACTTAATTAGCTTTAGCGAATTTAATGCTCTAGCCTGAGAATTAACACCGCTTTCAAAGTCATCAAGACAACAATGATAAAACCAAGAGCTCAGGAAAAAAGACAATAAATTTCAACATGTTAAATTAGTTTAAATTATTGAAGTCATAAATTAATTAAATATTTAGCAGCATATTTCTGTAAATAAAAGTTAAATAAATAAGTTTTAAACCAACCTCTTGTTGTTGAAAAGATCAGACTTTTACTACAGCACTATTATTTTCATCCGACTGATAAATAAGAAGATTAAAAAATCTCGCATAAAGTCTGTTTAATATGGAATAAGAGTCATGAAATTCATTAGCTAATAACTCGTGCTTCATAACTTACTGAATCAATACCTCAATTTTCAAAACTCTATTTGAAATTCATGATGTTTCGGAAATAAAAAAGCGGAGAAGGAAAACCTTCTCCGCTTAGTGCGTTATTTATACGTTCGAGGGAAAACTAAGGTGTCACGTCTGTAAACGTAAACGTCCCGTTATCCAACTCGCGTTTCACTTCTTGCTTTTTGTCAAAGTCAATCTTAGTCAGGTCAACTTTCTTGATTCGACTGTCGTGCATCGTGGTGTAGTACAGCGCCTTGTTACCTTGATCGATCACCGAGGTCCATTGCGTCGCACTCGGCAAATCAGGGATATGTTCACGATATTCGGGCCCAAATTCTGTACCAATTGGAATGTCGAAGTTGTTCAGAATGTGGAATGCTTGTGACACCGCCTCTTCACCCGTTTTTGATTCTGGCGCCGTGTTGACGAAAAACGCCGCACGAACAAATCGTGATGGTGGCGTAATGTCACCAGGCATACCCAAGAAGCCAGAGCCAATACCGAACGACTTCGCCTCAACACCACCAAACTTGGTTGGCGCACTAGTGCCCGGTTGCAAATGAATGTAGTTATTTAAATTGGTCACTTGCCATGGGAACGTTGGTGAGTTCGTTAGTACACCTACTTCGTTATCGTAGATGTGTACTTGGCCATGATCCATGATTTCAATGACGATGTTGTTGCCCGCTTTGTCGGTAACACGCCAGTGCCCAGTTGGTGAAGGCTGTCCTTTCTCATCGATATAAACCGGAACAATATCGATGTTTTTCATCGCTGTTTTAACTTCATCGACGGTTTTGAACTGCGACAGCATCCAACGAACAAAGTCCATATCAGCGATGCTGTTTGCACGGTCTTTCGCATCGTACGCTTTTAACGAGCCGTAACCTTTGAAGTAAAACAAACCAGCAGTCAGTCCCTCTTCATTGATGCCTTCACCAATGAAGCGATCGTCACTGACGGAGATCCCAACAAAGCCGTACTTACTCTTCCAGCTCAAACCTTGCTGTTGGTCTGGCATAGTCGAGGTAAACGTGTAATCACGGGGAGCAACAATCAACTTACTGTTGAGATCGTTTTCGCCCCACTCAATTGTGCGGGCATGAATGTGGTCATTCGCCACAGTAGAAAGAGAGATGCCAGTACAAGCACTCGCCGGAACGATAATGCTCGCAGAAAGTGCCATAGCAAGGAGGGTTTTCTTTATCATTTTTAGATCCACCAAGGAGGAGTAACATTTCGCGATTGTAGTACTTTCTAGGTAACTTACAATCGAAAAGATATTAAAATGGTGGAATATAAAATTGCTCATGTAGACACAAAATAGCACTCTAGTGATTAGAGCACTACTCATTGCTTACTATAGAATCCCCAAGTCACCTTCAATAGTTACTGGGTACTCAGAGATACCTTTCCGCGGGTCTTCTTCGATAAGTCTGACCAAGTATTCTTTATCGGACTTTTGATTAAGCTTAAAAACGATGACAATTCGATGGCCCCTGAGAAACTCGTTAATATCAAACGCATCATCATTGGCGACTTTATCTCGGCGAAGTTGAAACAAATAGAGAGTATCGAAAAAGGAAGCATAATACCCAGTATTAACGATATGAGTATTCGAAAGGTAATTCACGTCCATCTTATACCTGCCATGAGAGCCAATAAGCTTAACGTTTCTGTCGCCGAAGTCTCCTTCCAACAGAAATACACTGGTCAAAGCATTCAACCAAGGAATGGACAATAGAGTAATAAGTAGTGCTAGGTAGATGAGCACCTTTTTCTTTCTTCCCATTTTCACCATCCTACCAAGCGTCCGTTAAAAACAACTTCATCAAAAAGATGTTCACTTTCAGATTTTTGCATCTTACCGATCCACTTACCATCGCCTCGATCTGCAAGCTTCACGTGAGTGAGCCCTCGGAAATAACGAGATAAATCTAAACTGATCACTTTCTCAGCAAACTCGGGCTCAAGACCTTCGATGTAATTCCCATCAAGTGAAAAGAAATACATTGAACTGCCTAAAGACGCATAGATACCAGTGTGAACTCGGTACACTTGGCCATCAAAAGTATGGATGGTTTTGTAGAAGCCCGATTTGGCCGTCAATAAGATCTCATGTTCTTCATCTTGAAAGTGGGCATAACCAGAAAAATAAGTACCAAGAGAAAAGAACCACGGGAGAAAAAACGCAATGCCGATTACAACGAGTAATCTTAAGCTTAGTCTTTTTACGTTAGCCACCGACTCCTCCAAAGCAATCAAAACACTCAAATGCCTCGCGATAAACAAAGTAGAAAGTGACGATGCCAACAATTATCCCAAGTGAAACCTCCCAAAAAATCGGCTTTCTGACCAGCTTTTTTATCCCTGTATATTGAATCTCAACATGTCGAGATTCCGATTTGTCAGTCTCCTCTTTTATGTCGGCTAGATTCTCTACAACAACAGGTTCCGCTGTTACCGTTGCTTCTATTTTTGGATTACTTGCATCTGAAGCGCCATTTTCATGCTCTATCCCAACATTTTTTGCATTGATGAATACATACCCTTCACCAGGAAGGTTATTTATCTCGAACCCCAATTCCAGACTGTCGAGTTTTTTGCGTAACTTCATAATCGCAACCGCAAGCGAGTTATCTCCAACAACTCGTCCGGGCCACCCCAATTCAATCAACGCCTGTTTATCGATAACCTCGCCATGAGAATCACAAAAAGCGAGAAGCAAATTATATTCACTCCGATTCATTTCAAGTGGTTGATTTTCCTTTCCCGATTCACTATCGACCAAGGTGATCGTTCTTCTAACCGTATCAATAGATAGTCGTTCGTACATCTTTAACCTCGTGCAACCCCATTAGCATTAATTGTTGTATAAAAAAATATAAATTCAAATTATTCATGGCCTTATGGAAGAGATTCAACTGAATTAAATCTCTTTTAATCATCGATAAAGCACTATTAACAGCCTTTTATTTCCAAATTTTCGCTCAATCGATTCAAATTGCCGTCGACGAAAAACGGCTCGATTTCATATTGGATACGAACCAACAACTTTTTTAAACATAGGTGAAAAACATGAAACTTAATACATTTTTCTTGATGGGTGCGACAGCAATCACTTTCGCTTCTGGGGCGGTAAATGCAGCAGATGAAGCAAGTGCCGAAGTTATCTGGAGTGGCCTAATTGGTAGCTCTGTTCCTAGCACAAACCTAAAGATTACAGGTGAAGGCGGCGGCGAGATTGCTTCCGGAACTCTCTTCATTGAGAAAGACGGTAAGTTCACATCTACAGAGGTGGTTCTTGAAGCTCGTGACTATGACTCTGCATTAGAAACCGTTGGTGACCGTCAGCCTCTCGCAACGTGGTCATACATCAGCGCTCAAGTAATGATGGATGGTTCAATGTCATACGAAGCTGACGTAGCGGTAACTGATCAACTATCAGGCACGACATTCACTCAGGGTAATTTCAATGAACTTCAAACAGGCGTTGTTGCTCTGACGGTTAAAAATGAACAACCAATCACCGATATTGCTGTACAAGGCGAAGGTCAAGTTAGTGTTCAAATGACCGCTAGCTACGAAGACGGCCTTTAATTGACAAAAGGGGGGAAACGTGAAGTTTTCTTTGATTCGTTCGTTATTTTGCATGTTGACTGGAACATTCGTTTTCAGCGTAAAAGCAGAAACACACATTTTTCAGTTGGTCAGTGAAATCGATAAAAGTCAGTTTTTCTCTCACCAGATTACTGACATCGCGTTTTCCCCTTCTTCATTAACACTAAAAACAAATACGAAAACGAACACATTTAATGATGCGTTCACTTTGTTGACGGTCATGACAGACATTCCGAGTTCTGACCAGTCAATGAAGTTTCAACTTTTTATGAAGAGCAACACTTCACAGTGTTACAGCGCGGATGAGACGGCCCTAGTAACACCGTCAGATTTTGCTCAAGTTTACATTGAGGGACAACCATTAACAGAGATTGAACCTATGTTAATGGAGTTCAATCAAGCTTCGGATGGCGTAAAGGTTGGCGAATACGACGTCAAATTTTCTTTCGGGACCTTGCCTGAGAGCGCGAGCTTATGTCAAGGCGAACTATCTGTGCTAGCGGAGCTTTCATTGTGAATAGAATTTCCACCGTTGCTACCAGTATTTTGGTAACACTTTCGTTTAGTGACACTTCTTTTGCGGCACCGATCCCTCAAGGTTTTCAGGATTTCTACGAGCAACAAGCTCGAGATGTAGAAATCAAAGGGCTGAATGGTTCGTTCATCACGTTGCCGATGTTAGTCACATACAACTCTGTGCAACTTCAAGATCAGAATGACGTTCAAACGTTAGTGGAACACTTAGTGCACTCTGGCTTAACCAAAGTGACGGCTACGAAAATTAGTAATGATTTGGTGCTTGGCGCAGAAAACAGCGTTGATTGTGTGGGTGACTTGAACCTGTGTTCTCTTAATCCTGAGTCATACGATGTTTTCTACGATTACCACACAAACAAGCTCTACATTTACGTCAACAAAACGTTGCTTGCCGATACAAAACCAGGAGCGATAAAGAAAGACTACGCGTCAACGTACAATGCAAATCCTGGTTTGATCAATCGCGCAAATGTATACACAACGTCAAGCTTTAACGGTAGCCCTAACTTGTCACTCAGTGACCAACTCATTTTGGGTCTACCTTATGGCTCGGTACACCTTGACACTTATGTTAGCAACCAAGAAGGAACCTCCGAGGTTAATTACGGTTACTACAATATCGAACACAAAAACTTGCGCCTAACCGCCGGCTATCATCAAGACCGCTTGGCATTGAACAGCACATCGTTTTTATTGAACGGCACTCAGTACCATGAAGCTAGTGTAAATCTATCTTCAAGTAAAAATCTAAGTCGAGCAAATAGCAATGATGACCAGTTTTTGTTTTTTTATGCCCCTTCTAGTGGCGTTCTAAAAGTTTACAAAGACGAACAGATCATCGTCCAAAAGTCGGTAACAGAAGGCCAAGGCAGTATTCGCTATTCAGAGCTTCCTAGTGGTGTTTACGACGTGATGGTAGAGATCACTGCAGGTTCTCAAGTGGTTTCCACAGAGTCAGTCCGTGTTTATAACGCACAAACCGATACGCTTAACACCGGAGAGTTCGACTATTTTATTTCAGCAGGTCAATTCCAAGGAGCGGATGTAGAGGTCATCAATGAAGACGATGAATTTGAAGCGCAGAAGACTGAGTCTTTCGAAGCAAAGCCTTATCTTCAAGGCATAGTGGCATATAAATGGTCTGATACTCAAACCCTCGCCTTAGGCTCTACTGTGACTGAAGAGCACAACATGGGGCAAGTTGGCCTCAAAGGGTATTTACCATTTGAGAGCCGCTATGAGGTGACGGCCTCTTCAATTGATGGCGAAGCCTCTTACTTATCTGGCTACTTAAATATGGGCCGCATCGGCGTCACCTATGAAAAGCTTGATAACGAAGAGAAGAACCGCTTTGCTCAGTATCTGTATGGCGCCGCGAGTAAGGAGCAACTGAGCCTATCGAGCAGCTTCACACTAGGTAAAAAAATCCGTGGATATGGGTCGGTAAACTACTTAAATCAGGCAGATATCTACAACAACGAGCGTAAAAACTGGTTCTTATCATCAGGGTTAAGTGCACCTTTCATGCTTGATTCTAATCTTGATGTCAACCTGAGTTACAACAACGAATCGTTGGCTTCTGACTTTGATGAAGGCGAACTGACTCTTGCTATTAATTGGTCTGTCCCCTTGTCCTTTAAGCTAAGAGGCAAGTCAAGTGTCACCATAGATCAAGATGGCTTTAGCCAATACACCAACAGTCTAGAAACTCGAGATCTGCTAGACAGTGAAGAGAAGGATCTCCGTCTAACGGCAAGCAACAGCTACTATGCAAACTCGTCGCAATCTTCACTCAATAATGTGACAGCTTATGCGGCAAACCGAAACGAACATTATCAGGCAGATGGTTTTGTGTACCTTGCTGACAACGGTGAAAAGTCAGTTAACGCGTCACTAAGCAGTACACAAGTTATTGGTAAGAATAGCATTCACTTCACTACGAAGCAGAGTGATGCGTACGTCTCTGTTGATACGAAAAACAACATTCGTTTTGACAATGGAGAGGACCAAACAAAAGGTTTGTTGGTGGTAAAAGCTGACGACAAAGTGAAGCATAAAGAATACATCTATGGTGATTCTGGTTTGATTTCACTCGATAAATATCAAACCAGCACTATCGAATTAGATGTGGAGAGTGTTGCGCTGCACAATACAGGTCAGCAAAACGCGACGGGTTATACGCACCCAGGAACGGTAATTGAACTCAATTCAAATGTCAGCCGAGTCATCAGCTTTGTAAGTAAATTCAAAGATATTTTCGGTAACGACATTGAGACTATCGAATGTGAAGGCCCTGCGTGTTTGTCTATCTCAAACATTACTTCAGGTATTCACAAAGTTGATGTTCAAGAAGGGCAAACTTTCTCACTCAAGAGCGGTGGCCAGCAATGTTATTTACCATCGGTAGACGATGCAAAACAATTAAACTTTGGCACAAATTACTGCCAGCCAGATCTTGAACCATTGGAGTCAATGGTTCTGGTCAAAAATAATCGAGAAATCAATGTGATGTACATCGGTCAATTTGATGACCTCACAGAGATCAACCAACAACTTAAGGCAATGACCAACAATGGCGCTGAACTGCTAACAACGCGTTTGGGCCGTAAGTCTTTTGTTTACCTGACTGGAGATAAGGATCTTCAACTCAGTCATCAACAACGTCAAAACATTGAAAACGTCGCTCAGTACGCCAACTCGGAAACGCAACAAGAGCGCGACTTTGTACTTAATAGACCAGAAGGTAACTGATGATGAAATCACTTCCAATTTTCGCTGCTGCACTTATTTCAACGGCAACTTCAGCAATGAACGTAGATACTATGTTGTTAGTAGGTGATGAATACGGAAACGGCGTTTTCACGATCTCAAACAATAAATCGACCACTGAGTTCATTCAATCGAATATCACTCAGCTGCAAGTTAAAAATGGCGAACTGACGCGCACACCTTATACAGAGTCAAACTTCTCTGATTGGCGCGTAACGTTAACTCATCCAAAGATGATCCTTGAATCAGGTCGCCAAAAGCAAGTTGGTGTGCGTTCCTTGTGTGGTAACAAATGTGATTTTAGCGAAGACCAATACTACCTAGTTAGCTTTGAACCATCACCTTACGACCCAGAAGGAAAATCACAGTCTGCTGTGACGATCAACTTTGGCTATCGTCCTCTCTTTGTGATACCTGCGAAAACACAGAAAATCGACTACTCAGTATCACTGTCGAACGGGAAACTGCACATCAACAACACGGGTAACAGCTTCATCCGCGCTTATGTGGACCAATGTACAGATAAGGTAACAGAAGACTGCGAATTTACCGCTATGTCCTTGTCAGGCCGTGAGCGCACGTATGAATTGCCTAAAAACATCTCAAAAGATCAAGTAGAAGTGACCGTTATTAACCATGACGAAAGCTACCATAAAAAGATAACGTTAAAGGATGGCAAGTAATGATTCGTTCTGCTTCTTGGTTACTGTTGCTTGCAGCCCCGCTGGTTCATAGTGCCACGCTTAATGTTCACATTGAAGGTCAACAATTGCGACTTGAGAACGCCATAGCTTTAGGTGGCAACACATACACCTTAAGTGACTGGACAGTGGCAAGTGGTCTTACTCCGACAGATCGTTTTCTCCCGGGCGCGTACCTAACCAACAAGCCAGATGAATTGACGTTAACTGGACCGACTGGGGCAAACGTTAATGCCCCTATCGGGCTGAAAGGCGTGCAATACAACATGTCATCTAACAATTATGTTCGTAATGACACTCAACTTGTAACCCCAAGCTGCGCAACATCGCAGCTATCTGGAAATACTGTCACTCTTGCCGATGACAGCACGCAAAGTTGTAGCGCTAGCTTTTCTCTTGATTACAGCAGTGAGGTTACCCCTTTTTATTTTTACAGACCAACCTTTGACTTGGATACAACCGCACTCCTAACCGCTTTGCAGGGACAAGAGAAAGGTGTGTACACGGCAACCATTCCTGCTGACATTCGATACTACTATCAGTCGTCAGGTGGCGCCCTCACCTATCGTGTTTTATCTGACGTTTTCACTGTCAATATCGACTATGTCCCTAACAGCTTGGAAAACATCGATGTTGCTGGTGATGGTGTAATGAACCCTACTTATGACACAACCAACCATACTGTGTCAGCTGAAACCATGTTCAATATTACCGCAACAGGAACCTTTAGCACGGGATTATCTATGACTTTGCTAGCCCATGATTTCACGTTGACGTCCAACACTGGGAAGACAGAAATCCCGTTTAGTATTGAATGTGCTTCCACCAACTGTGACGACCCTATTTGGGTAGAAAATGGTGTAAACAAACTGACGAATGACGAAACAAGTTATGTACTCGATGCGCCAACCAATGTGATTAATTTTGATTTAATGGTGAGTTACCAAGATATTCCTTCAACCGAAGTTGAATCCGGCACTTACTCTGGAAGTTTCACCGTTATGTTCGAGGAGTTGTATTAATGAATAGAACTACGTTCATAATGGGAATTATTGCAGGCTTCTCTTCTATTGTTATTGCAGAGCCTACCAACTGGTACGTGGGAGGCTCCCTCACCCATAACGGCAAAACGGATACCGAGTTCTCTGATTCCTCTTTTGGAGGAGGGATAAAGCTTGGCTATCAACTCTCTCCAACCTGGGCAATAGAAGTGTCAACCGGTACATATGGCCAGCTAGATATGCTCAAAGTCGGTGAATACCGAAACACCACTCAAAACATCTCTCGCTATGGAACCGATCTGTCGTTGCTGGGCACCTTGCCTCTCTCTAAACGCTACAAACTTTACGGTGGGTTGGGCATGATATCGGAAAACGACGAGCTCTCACCCATAGCACAAATTGGCATTCGATATGAGCTAAACCCGCTCTGGGCGTTCAACTTTGGCTACAAGTTCCTTTCCAGTCAGGAGCCAGACTATAAATTGCAATCATTGGGTTTCGGGATTCAATATCGATTCCAAAATACCAACACTCAAGTGCCCTCTCCTGTTTATGATGAGATTCAAGTGGCTTCTGAAACACAAACAGACAAGCAAGCTATATCGGTTATGGAATACACAGATCGCGACACAGAGTGTAAGGCCAACATATATCGCGTAAAAGAAGGGGATTGGTTGTACAAAATCGCAAGCCAACATCACATTTCCTTTACCGAGCTGATGTCAGCCAACGAAGGCTTTAAAACCCTGCGTGATATAGACGTTATTCATCCAAAGGATACCGTCATAATCCCAAACTTGCAGTGCCAATAAACTATGTTGCTTTGTATCAATGAGGCTAATCTCGCCATTGATGCCTATGACGACTCAACAAAAAGCTTAGTCATGTCGGTATCCATGAGCATAAGCAGCTTAAACATCGCGAAAACACTCTTCGACGACACCGACAAAATTTACAGCCGAGATGCCCTCATCGCGGCGGGTTGGCCAGATAAGCCTATCGGTTCTAACTCCCTGAACGTGAGTATCATGAAACTGCGTAGAAAACTGGCCACCATAAACTCAAACATTGAAATCCGGGCTTATCCAACGCTAGGCTACAAACTGGTTTTGCCTGTTGGTGTAAACCTAATGTCATTGCAATCAAGGGCAACCAACGACTTTGCTTCTCTCTCCGACTCAAAACAAACGGGAGAAAGAGCAGGACCATTGCAAACGCGGTCTTACCCAACTCGAGCTAACCTCCCCTCAATTCGCTGGGGAGATATTTTCCTTAGCGTTTTCATTTTGCTTTACAGCAGCGCGCTTTATTACTCTTTATACTGACTATGAACTTCAAAAGAACGATTGGCATTGCCTCGCTCATTGTTGCGATGCCTTTTATCAATGCTACTGGTGGCGATTTCACCGTGTACTCGCCCGTGACCTCAACACGACTAGAAACGCATTTACAATTTTCCCATGGCTTTTATTCATCACTCCAATTCATGCCCTATGACGTTATTCGTCATAGCCAAGGGCTTTATGCAGTGATAAACGATACGGTATTTATGCTGTCTTTTAACAAGAGTTATGAATTTTTAAATGGCAATCAAAATGCAGCCCAAACAATAACGCTCAACGCTAAAGATTACCTCTCTCAAATCAACGTCGCTCAACTCGATGAAAAAAGTAACACCGTTTATCTCAGCAAGAGGTTTGAATATGAAAGGCTCGATAATGTCGAAATTACTGGTCAAATGGGCTTCTGGTAAGTTCTCTTTGTGGAAGGTGTCGATAATTATAGGGGCCTTGGTAATCCTGAGCCCATGGCTAAGTTTGCTGGGCTCTAAGTTCTCCATAGAAAGCCAATTGAACAACCCCAGCCGAAAACTCAGCGTATACGTAAACAACGGTTTGTTTACCTTCATTACCACATTAGAAAACGGAACAATGAGAAAGAGCTCCGGCATTCTTGGTTACACAAACAACAGCTTTTACTTCTTGACGCTGAGCAGTCAGTACTTGTACATCGCTGATCACTCTTCACAAGCGTTTAAAAGGGATCTCATCAACGCAAACAACCGATATTTTGCCGCAAGAATTAAACGTCTGAGTAAACAAGAGTTTTTGCTTACCTATGATGAAGAGATTGAATCGGAAGGGACACAGGAGCAACTTGCCAGAATGTACGGGCAGTTGATGTGGTATTAAAAAGCTAGCCAAGATTGGCTAGCTTTTCATTAATCAAAAGACGCAAACTTAGCATCAGTAACGTATGTCATAACCCCTACAGAGTTACCATCACGACTAATTCGGCTGCTGATTTGCACCCAATAAGGTAGGCCTGGATCCATCCCTGCCCAATCCATGTTAAATGATACTGCTGGTTCTAGCGGTTTGTCTGAAGTCTCTGAAGAGTAAACCATAAAGTGGCCATTGTTATTTTCAAACCAAATATGTCTCTCATGAGAGGCAACATTCATATTCGCTAAGCCTACCGAGTTTCCATAGCCAGAAAAAACTTGCGTTCTCTCATTCCAGTAGTTGGTAACTATTTCAAACGCTTTGTTACTACGAGGTGAACCCGGTTGATTGGCTGCATCCCCCCAACCTGACTGAGGCACAATAGATTCTTGCTGAACGATAAACGATAACTTACCGGATATCGCATCTTTTTCTCCAAAGTTTTTGACTTTAACGTAACCAATAAAGTTTCTACCAGTAAAAGAGCGTTCATTAAATACTGATAGTGCTCTTATTGATCCGCCTGTTCCATAATAGAGTGATGGAATGCCGATATCATCGATCGGCAAAATCGTACCACTCTCCGCTGCAACACGATTCCACTTATTGCTTTCATTCACAGGCAAAGTTGAGGCCGTAACCGCGTCTTTAGACGAATAAGCAATTGAAGATTTTGCATTTGAACTACTTGTAACACTGATCACTTCATTGTTAAAAGATAAGTCTGTGTATGTGGTAACTGCTGATCCGCTTGCATCCGACAAAAGAGTTTCGCTTGTTTCATAATTACTGAACACGCCTTTTTCACGTTCAGATATGATTTCAATGTTCTGGTATGGCGCTAAACTTCCGTCTGGGTCAGTTACCTTTAAAGACACATCACTTACGTTACTATAAGGGCGCGTAACATATTCAATTTCACTTGAAAAATCCTTTACCGCCTCGCTATCTAACAACACACAGGTAACGAACCCTTCACCTGTTAACTTCGCTAACTCAGAAATCGTCCCATCTGTCGCGTTAATGCTCTTGCCAGCAGTTTCGGAGATCATATCTGCACTCCAAAAATCTGCACCTGCAGGCCAGTTTTGAGACGAAAAAAGGTTACCTTGATTTGCAATGAGTAGTTCCCATTCACGGTTGATTGGCAAACGTCCATTCCTTGTCGCACAGTAGTTTTGCGCTTGTTCAAGGTTCATGGTGACCACGTCCGCTCCTTTCGGCCCAGTAACCTCATCTTGTGCTAGATAATTTGTATACGCTGTATTGGTATAGTCCGCTAGCACCTTACTTACAGGAGCCGTAAACGTAATGTTTGCACCAATAGTTGAATCGTAAACCGTTACATCATCCCAGTCTTGAACCAGGCTAAAATCAGGCTCTACTTCAAGATAAACTTGTCCAACCGCGTATCCACCGCGACCATCATTAATGGTGTAAGCAACTTCATGCGCTCCCGGCTCTAAGGAACGAAAAGTAAAGGTATGCTCAGAAGCGGACGTAATTTCGGTCTCCGCATTGTAAGCTCTCACGGATTCGAGGATCACCGCATCTTCTGCATCAGAGATATAGTCCGTTAAATCAATCGTCACCAACATCCCTTTATCTAACTTCCCTTCACGGACATAGTTAAGGGCAACTGGCGGCGTATTCTGCGTATCAGAAACAGCAACATCAATCGTTCCTAGCTTGGTGACAGAACCATCTGTCATTGAGTAAGTAACTCGAGAAACGCCCACCTCAAATGGAGTAAAAGTAAGCACGTTGTTCGCCGCATCGCTATCCACGATACCGGCGCCAAGCACAGATGCATCAGACGATAGATAGAACACTGATGTATCAAGCTCCTCGGATAATTCCTGAGAAAGGTCAATCACAACAGGCGTATCAATATCCGTCGTTTCTGCAAGGTTGGGTAATGTATTATCAGCTGCTGTTTCAGACACAGAAACACGAGCAATTGAAGATTCCTCACCCACATAAAGCTCACTATTTTTTGGGGCGACTGTGTATTCGTATTGGCACTCGCCTACTTCATCAGAACTTGTCGTAAATGACTGTTCACCAATGGACGTAACCTGACAACTATCTCCTGATATTGAGCGCACAGATGTCACCTTCATCGCCGCGCTGACTTCATTTGTAGCCAAAACGTCGATAGCAACCTCTTCACTCACCAGTCCTTTAGATTGGATAGGAGAAGTTTCTATGTTCACTGTCTCAGGAGAGCTTCCTTCAACACTGTTGGATGATGAATCATTACCAGAACCACCATTACATGCGGATAAAATTAAAGATAAGGAGAAGATAAAGCTAATTTTTCCAAGTACTTTCATGGTCATACCTTTATAAATAACTTGCAAAGTTAGCATCAACGAGGAATGCCTCTAAATCTTCATAGTTTGTACTTCCGCCAGTGCCGACCCAATAAGGCTTGGTAGGATCTATATCCCCCCAATCGAAAGGCTTTGAAAAGTCCGGTTCACTCGGTCTGATTGGTGTATTCGACGAATAGTGGTACAAAAAATCTCCCTTTTTTTGGAACCATAAATATCGATCTTCATACCGAACATCAGCTGAGTTACTTCCTACAAAATTGTCAAAACCTTGATAAAAATTGAATTGGTTTTTTGAAAACTGGGTCACGATATTAAAGGTATCTGATGTGTGCGGCGCTCCAGGCTGATCTCGCTCAGGATCTTCCTCCTCATTGAACCAACTTTGATCAGGTAGATTTCCTTGTTGCTGGATAAAAAACGACACAGCACCACTACCCATTCGCCCTGTATTTTTTATGTGGAGAGCCATAACAAAATCATTTCCTGAAAAGCTCTGTTTATACACAGTGCTGCTACCCATTCCATCCGGAGAGTCATAACTAAAGAGGATAGGTACACCACTTTCACCGATAGACGGTAGAATGAGACCATATCTAATATCGACATGATTCCATTTAGTTCCATCTGTAGTCTCTAATGCCGATGCTCCCTCATCTGGGACAAACGGAAACAAATCCCTTACAGACCCAACTTCAGCAGCAATTACTGATTTACTAAACGATGTATCATAATAAGAAAGCTGTTGTGAACCATTGGAATCCATAACAAGAGATATTGAAGAGCTTCCAGAGTCAAATACACCAGCTTCACTTAATGCCTCTACTTCAACATCTTGATATGACGCAATCCCCCCATCAGGGTGAAGAACTTCAATCTGATAAACATACTCATTTCCTGTAGCCGATTGCTCTATCGCCGATACTGAGAAATCACCAACCGCCTCATCACTAAGATCAACACAAGTTGTGTACATAGCCACAGTTTTTGACTGATTGCCAACCAGACCATCATTCAAGTTAACCGTCGCTGCATTGGTTTCACTAACGTTCTCTGCTGTCCAATATTGATTACTCGTTGGCCAATTGTGGTTACTGAACGCACTGGTTTCATTTGCAATTAAGGTTTCAAGTTCACGTTGGAGTGGCAAACGACCACCACGCACCTTGCAGTATTGACGTGCTTGGGTGAGTGTTTGCGTTACCACCTCTGCATCTTTCAAACCATATTCACCATTTTCTGTATAGGTTGAGGTGTAAGAGGCATTTACGTAGTCTGCATATACTTTTGTCATTGGCGCAAAGAAACGGATCTCTGTATCAATAACTGGGTCGTAAGTGACGATATCTTCCCAATCTTGAATCAATGAAAAATCAGGCTCTACTTCGATTCGAGCAACCGATGTTGTGTAACCTCCCATGTGGTCACTGACGGTATATGCCACATCGTGAGCACCAGGTGTTGTCGACTCAAACGTAAATTGAGTATTCATTACGTCCGTTGGCGACAACAATGCGATCGTAGAGTTAAAATCTTCAACACTGACTAACTGAACGTTATCTCCATCCAAATCGGAGACATATGACGCAACATCTATCGTAGTACTTTCACCAAGTTTGATGAGCTCTTGATGAGCAAAAGCATTGGCGGTTGGCGGAGTGTTTTCAGTCAACTCCGAGACAGAAACCGAAATCGTACCTTGTTTGATGGCAGAGTCGCTTTCGTAGCTGTAGAAAATCTCACTCTGCCCTTTTCCTGTCGGCGTAAATTGAATGCGTTGTGAGTCGAGATAAGTGGCACTTCCGTTACCAATAACAACCATCTGTTCTTGTAACTTGTAGCTACTATCTGGCATCGAAGCACCTAACTCCGTTTCAAGGTCAATGATGATTTCTTGATTCTCGGTAGTTGAAGCTGTGATTCTCGGTAGCGATGTCGATGCATATGTTGAAGCAGAAGCAACACGAACATAAGACTCTGACTGTGCGCTATTGCTCATTGGAGAAACTCGGTATTGATACAGGCAATCTTGCGTTTCATTCGAGCTTACATCAAACGACGTTGAGCCAGAGCTGACGACCTGACAAGCATCCCCTGATAATGACTCGACAGACGTAATCTCAAACTCGCTATCATCGCTTGTATTGACATAACCAGTAACGTTAATAGAAGTGCGCTCACCAACAATAGCATTGTTACCGATGTTGGCAGAGAAGATCGCCGTATTGTCGACAGGTGAAGTAATTACCGGATTGCCCGAGCCGCCCTCGCTACCACCATTACACGCAGTAAGAAGTGTTGCGAGGGAGACGCTTGCTAGTAAAGATAGAGATGAATTCCTTTTCAACAGATACATGTTGAACAGTTTCATTGATGTCACTCGGTTGTTGAAGGTTCAACCATTTTGGCTGCAACACTTCAAAGTAACCACTAAATGACTATGATTAGTTATTAACGATTAAGACTATGATATTAAAATGATTAATTGGGAATTAATTGTTTTTAATTCATGAAATCCAGAGCGTTAAGGCTGGTTAGAAGCTTTTGACACTTTCTATTGCCTTAAGTAGTTGGCAAAAATCGAAGCAATCTTGAGTGCTGCTAATTTCATAGTTTAGAGAGTTGAAGTCCAAATGAACGGTAGCGACAAGCCGCGTTCTTTCGGGTGTCAGTTGAATGGTAATTCGGTTATTAACCAATCCTTGGGGACTTTGGGCATAACCAACTTCTTTTGAAAACTCAGCTATCGCCGTGCGCCATAGCGTTATGTGAAATAGTGTTCGGGTCATGGTGTGATAATTAATACTGATTGTTCGAGCGGCTATCATCCACACGAGCGGAATCAGTTACCAATAAATGGTTGTGAATAATGCCATTAATCGCAGATTGAAGAAGCATGGCTGTTAACCATTTTTGCCCACGCAACTACAATCTAAAACCCATTATCCCATAGATTTTCACTATAAGTTTTATACGATGCTATCTCGTTGATTCCAAACAATTACGCCATTATAAAAACTTCTAAAACACCGATTTAACCCTTATTAATTTCGATTCACGACCATTCATTTAACACAAGCACTAACCTTCACCATACTTGCCGGCCCAAACGAACGACTTAAGGTGTAGGTATGCAAAACGTCAAACTCAATCATGTGTATGCAATGGCATTGAACCACGCACATTCATTTACAGCACTTGAATTGCTGCAAGAAATGGCAGAGCACTCTCCGGAAACCTATACACACACGCTCAATGTATGCCTAGTCGCTCATGATTTTGGTGAGTTTCTGAATTTTACAGATGCGCAGTTAGAGCTGATTTTTGATGCAGCTCTAGTACATGACTTAGGCAAGCTAAAAACACCAACGGCGATCCTCCATAAACATGGCAAGCTTGAACCAATTGAACGTCAAGTGATGAGCGAGCATGTAAAGTACACCTACCAGATTGCAAGAGGTATTAAAGCTCTAGAAACAGCAACAATGGTTGGTGGTCTTCACCATGAACGTTGGGATGGGAATGGTTATCCATTTCGTCTTAAGGGCGACGAGATTCCATTTATCGCGCAAGTGCTCGCGATTGTCGACACATGGGACGCAATGGTTTCAGACAGAGCTTACAGAAAAGGCATGCCTAACTCGAAAGCAATCAATATCCTTTTAACCGAAAAAGATAAAGGCCAGTTTAATCCGAATCTCGTCGAGCTGTTTGTTACTTATATTGATTCTCACGGTAAAAGCAACCTGTCGTGAAAAACACTTTCTTTCCTATACCTGTTTTGAGTGACTGCCTATATCCAACGGTTACAAACGGAAACGCCCAAAGTTATTAGCTTTGGGCGTTTCTTCTAGCAAAACCTTGTTAAGGCGGATGTACGACATATCGAGCGTTACAACGTCATGTGTAAAATTGGAAATGGTTTACCCATATCATCGAGTGGTGAGCGAGATTCGATTTTAAAGCCCATACGTTGGTAAAAACCGACGGCTTGTGGGTTTTGCTCATTCACATCGACTTTTACTGCGCCGAGATGTTTGATCGCATGTTGCAGCAACATCTTACCTATGCCCTTTCCTCTTGCTTGATCTAGAAGAAACAGCATCTCGATTTTTTCATCATGAACACCAACAAAACCTTGTATTGCACCTGTAGTGTCTTTTACACACTTTAAGGTGACTGCAGGAAATGCTTGCTCAATAATGATGGGTTTAAAAAACTCAATATCTTCTTCTGTGATGAAGTCATGCGTCGCTCGGACTGAGTTTTCCCAAACTACTAGCAGCTCCGCATAGTGTTCAGGAAGCACATTTTCTACCGTCATAGGTGTTCTCTCTTTGAGTGGACTGAAGTTCAATGTGCAGCCGCGAATCGGCATTTTAACAAGATCACTGTATTCTGCCTACGCTAGACGATTAAGAATAACGTCCTCAAAAGATCTTTGTCGCCACTCGATTAAATAATTGTTGGCAATCTTGTCCAAGAAGACGGGTAAATAACCCAGCTTTAACCAAACTATGCAGAGCTGGATAACGTTGTTTCGGTATAAAGCCATCTTCAAAATATCGCTCATCGCCGAACCCTAAGATTCGTTCATGTTCTTTGGTCAAACCTTTCAAAAAAGCAGCGTTGAGCAAAAGCGGCGCGTACCGATCATACTCCTTATCCAAACTCTGAATAGGGAAAGCAGGATCGTGAAAATTGTAAAACACCACATTACGAGATGTCAGCACCGGATAGTTTTGTCGGTGAACCCCACTCGTATCAAATAAAAAGGCGGTTCCTGCCTTGCCGGTCACGTGTCTTATTGGCAAGTTCATTTCGTCGACTTGCGCTTTATTCCAATGACCCGGAGCCAATTTTTGCCGATGGCTTTGCTCTACGTAAGCAAACTCACCACTGTCTACATCGGTAAGATACACACCCAACTTTATCTGGGGTGGTGGCTCTTGGCATCGGTCAACGTCATACCAAGCGTCGTTATGCCATCCATGAAAATTACGAGTGGTACGAATGGTTTTCCACCCCCTAACCTCAGTCACTTGAAATCGGTCGCCAATGTAGTCACGGCATATATGCATCAAATCATCATGTTGGATTGGGTACAAAAAAGCAGGCGACAGTGTAAGTAAGTTTTCAATGAGTAATCGCCATCGTTCATTTTGTTGGTATCCCGTCCAAGTATTAAACTGTGGATGGGTAAGGTGTTGATCAAAGCATCGCTGCATTTGCTCGAGCTTAGGTAGCGGAATATAACCATCAAGCACAACAATACCGTTTTCACGTAATTGTTTGAGAATATCTTCTACGTTTAGCATTAGAGCTCCCTCTCTCCTAACCTCTCAATTCGAGCATTTTTTTCATGCTCTCCCACAAACTTTCATTCGAATTAAGCAAACGTTGATAATGCGAAAAAGTCTTAGACACCATATTGTCCAAGCCAAAGTTCTGTTCTGCATGACGTCGGCCGTTTTTGCCAAACTCTACTCTAGCGTCCGTATCTTCGATTAATCGCCAGATAGCGTCATATAAACCAGTCTCATCCCCAGCTTCAATTAAGATCCCACTGTGATGATGCAGTATGACCTCTGGTAGACCACCTATATTAGAAGCAACAACAGGAACACCGCATGCGGACGCTTCAATCGCAGTAAGACCAAACGCCTCTCCCCAAAGAGACGGCATAACAAAAACATCCGTGACACTCAAGATATCCGGAACATCAGAGCGTAAACCTAAATATTGAATGTCTCTCTGGTAATCCTGATGAGCACAAAGGGTTTCCACTTCTTTACGGTATGCGCCATCGCCAATGATCAAGAACTGGCATTCGATACCACCATCAACACAACGTTTGGCAACATTGAGAAAATGGTCGATGCCCTTCTCCTGTGTCAGCTGACCAATGAAGGCCACTATCATGATGTCGTCGGATACGCCAAGTTGCGCGGACTTAATCTGCCTTGCTTTCTCTTTAGATATCGCCGATTGAAACCGCGCGAGGTCAATACCGTTATAGAGGCGATGTATTTTGTGGTGAGCATTTGGCAAGTTTCGAGCAATGCGTGATGCAACAAAATCAGAGACAGGCAGATATGCGTCAATCGCGAGACTCAGAATACTTTGCCGCATAGAACGGAGTTGGTTTAAGACCAAATAATCTTTACTGGGCATACCAAGAGGATTGGAGCTGTGATCCGTAAAAACAATTTTTCCGCCCCACCTCAATTTACACAACAACAAACTCGGATCTGTTGGACCAATAAAGTGGGTGTGAAGAATATCGACTTTACGCTCTTTCAATAAACGCACAATGAAGCCTGAATTAGTGATTTTGTCATAATCTAAGCAAATAAGCTCACAGCCTGACTCAAGCAGCCATGTCTTCAGAGTCGGTGATATGGGTTCAATAACGCAGACAATGTAAGTCCAACCACGCTTTTGGGCTTCTTTTCCCATTGACCATAGGTAGTCTTCAAAAGAACCTTGTTTTTGGGGTGAGATTAACGCCCAACAAAACACTGTTGGTTTGAATACTAAATCATTGGAATCTTTCACTGCTTTCTCCTTCACTATCTCCGTGAGCAAAGAGGTCGCCCCATAATGCTCATTGGTCGTAAGTTAGAAAGCCAACCGAGTACCTATTTTCAATTTGATAACGAGAGATGCGCTGTCCCCCGGTTATTGTTCACTATGCAATAACAAAGCCAAGGGGAGATGCAAAGGCGCCAAACGAAAAAAGAGCCCTCACATCCATGGGGCTCAAGTAAAATTTCGCATTATTGTCATTTTAAGGTGAGGTCAAGACTATAGGAGGTGTTAACGCTCAGACGCATATTAACCCACCAGAATGATTAGGAATAAGCATCTGAACTCTCGAGTTTTTTAGAATTGCTTATTGCATTCGACGTCGAGTTTCAATTACTCATCGTCAAAAAAGCCACCATACATCAACCATGGTGGCTTTCTTATTTATCAATTTAATAAACGCGTAAACTGATATCTCTCAATATGAGAATCGAGATTAGTTAGTTGGACGCCAAACACCCCATTGGTCTTTCTGGTAAGTCGCTTCAGGGTTGTCACCACCTTGAATCCACCACTGTGCTTTCCAGTTTTGGTCAGCGTAAGAAACCACTTCACCACCTAAGTATGTTTTAGCAGCATCCCAAGTGCCATTCTCATCTGGATCTGGTTTAGGATCTGGGTCTGGCTCAGGTTTTGGTGGCGTAATTTCGTCATCACCTGCAATAACCTCGAAAGTAAACGTCTCAGCACGTGCGCTGTT
Source organism: Vibrio sp. ED002 (assembly GCF_023277445.1). Classification (NCBI taxonomy): domain Bacteria; kingdom Pseudomonadati; phylum Pseudomonadota; class Gammaproteobacteria; order Vibrionales; family Vibrionaceae; genus Vibrio; species Vibrio sp. ED002. The sequence continues at coordinate 736,793 of NZ_CP080238.1, forward strand.
TACCGCGTTAGCAACAAATGACAGTGTTTCGTTCTGCGTGATTGCACTAGTGTTTACCACTATAGACGAAGTACCGTTGTTCTGAATGCTCACCGATGAACCTTGAGTTTGTGTTAGGTTCGCGGCTTCACTTGTGGCAATAATTACGCTGTCACCAGCATTGACGACTTTATCGCTCTTCACAAGTTCATAAATATCGCCAGTCAGTGGCTCTACACCACCATCATCACCATCAATAACTGAAATCATGCCAGATGCGCGGCTATCTTTTGAGTTAAAGAAGTTACGTGATGGATCATTTTGGAAATACATGTAATGTGACATTTCTTCATGCCAATCACCGATGAAGACTGCGCCGTCTTTGAACTCTGCGTGCCAACCGTTGATTTCTGAAGCAAGTAGACGTGCCCAATCATTTACGTTCGAAGCTTCAACCTTAATATCAAAACTACGTGCCACATCGCCATTCTTGTTGATGATGTCATATTTAACTGTGTCACCGATTTCAGGATTTACAAAACCTTGAGGAATGTACAGGTCACCGCGAACAAGATCAGCTTCAGGAGGAAGAGTATCACCACCTGCAATAGTGATATCAGAACAGTTGTAGAAGCCTTCACCAGCGGCATCATCACGCTGCCAACGAACAAATAGAATCGCGTCACCAGAACGATCTGACGGAATCGTAACGTCCATGCGGTATTTGCCGCCATTTACGGGAACATTACCTACCGTCTGAATCAAGTCTAGATCGCCCCATGCCAGTGCTTTACTTAGATCCGCACCAGGTTTGGTTAGATAAAACTCCCAGAATGAAGGGTTGTGAGGAGCCGTCGCATTAAACACAAATTCAAATGTTCCTGTGTTTAGTTCAGTACGAGTCCAAGCCGTATGTGGCGCACCCATTCCCTTTTTCTGAGAGTCATTTGCATAACACAATGTGCCGTCAGGAATCGCCGCTTTCACTGCTGCCATATTGTTGTAATCAGTAATGTTCTTAGCGAATTCATTACGCTGAACAAAAGGATAAGAACCAGAGATATCTTTCGCTTGAGCACATGCTGCATTTGGTGGCGTACCAGACCAAACTCCACCTTGTTCGTAACACGTGTTTTGACGAGCACTCGGGAACTCAGACCAGCCGTGAGCATTGGCTGCTGTAGGTAGCCCGGATAGCATCGCCATACCCACCGCGATTTTAAGAATGTTATTATTTGCTTTCACTTTTTCACTCTCTACCGTTTATTGTACAAAATAGCTTCAGCGGATATTTTATAACCACTGTTACCTATTGCGTGTTTATAATTTTAATCAGAAAACAGTGAAAAATAATATACGTAAGTTTAATCAATAAAAGCACTATGGTTATTGATAGGAATTAACATCACAATTTTAAATAATTCAGATATATATGACAAAACCAACACAAACAAACAATTTCCTTAAAAAACATATCTATAAGTTCATTTTCCATCCATAACCCAATAGAAATGTAGAGTAAATATACCAGAACAGAACACCAATCAATCAGAGCTATGTATAGTTATTTCTTGTGACTTACGTTCCAATCAAATTATTTATCATTATGATTGAAAAATATAATCAAATAAGAACTAATATAAATAAACAAAATATAAAGAACCTCATATTTCATTGTTATTATATTTACTCTTGCTAATAAAACGAACATAGAAAGACAACAACACTTTGCTCTTATCTTGCAAATAATCTTTGTGTCTAGAAAAGAAAAAAGGAGCTGGCGCTCCTTTCGTTTTATCGTTGAATGTGAACATCTCTTTGAGGGAATGGAATCGTGATGTCTTCGGAATCAAAGGCATCTTTCACTCGCTCATAAAGACCAAAATACGCCGGCCAATAATTTTCAGAATCAACCCACGCCCACACTAACATTCCGACATGGCTATCGCCGTGTTGGCTCACATGCACCGTAGGCTCAGGCTCATTGATGATCAAATCATAGTTTTCCATCACCTGCATGAGAACGCGTCGTGCTTTATGGATATCATCGCCATAACTAATGCCGAATTCGATATCTATACGGCGCTTATCTTCACAAAATAGGTTCTTTACCGTTCCGTTAGACAATGAGCCGTTAGGAATGATGATTTTTTGGTTGTCATAGGTCAGCAAGACAGTCACAAAGATTTGAATATCAACCACTTTACCCATGTGCCCTTGCGCTTCAATCACATCGCCGACTTTAAATGGCTTGAAAAACAGAATCAGCACGCCACCGGCGAAATTAGACAAGCTGCCTTGCAGAGCCATACCTACAGCAAGGCCAGCTGCACCGAGCATTGCAATAAAGGACGTGGTTTCGACACCAATCATGGATGCAGCAGAAATGATCAAAAGGATTTTTAAAATGACGGAGGCAAGAGACGAGAGAAAGCCTCTCAAACCATGCTCGATTTTCATTTTTTCTAACGTGACTTCTATCGCTCGGCTGACTTTGCCTACAATCCACCAGCCAACAAACAACACCATCAAAGCTAATATGAACTTTGGCCCAAAGGTCAGCAGCATCTCCAAACATTTTTCATACAATGCTTCTAGAGAAATGTTTTCCCACATTTGTATACCTCTCTAATATTAAAAAGAGGAGTACTTTGGGTGTACGGTGCGTTGAGTTCAACTGACTCCAAGCAAGATTAAAAAAGACAATCACATTTTTTGTTTGTATTGGCGGAATTTATCGAATTCTAAAAGGGATTTGAATACAGCGTGATAGGCTCTAGATACAACAAAGCCCGCTAAAATAGCGGGCTTTGCGTTTTCAATGTTCAATAAACTAACAAAGGCAATGAATACTAAACGAGCTTCCCGTCAACCTCAATCATAAGGTCTCTACATATGCTGTAGCTGGCTCCCGCTTTAGCTCCATCAGAATGCACTTTGATTTTTGCTACGATGTCAGAGACTAGGCGCTCCTCTAGAGTTTTATGGAAAGCGCTCAGAGATTGGCGAACGAAGTCTTTGGTCAATTTAGGAGTCAAAGTGAAATCGTTTTGCCGCCACTGGCCTTCATCTTCTAGACCCATACTTCTATACAAACGTACGTCTGCTTTCATGGAGTCTAAAACCTCTAAATATTCACGAGTTTGCTCAACATCTTCCTCAAATGATCGTCCTAGCGTTTCCGTTCTCATTCCTTTATTGACGAAAAATAAATAAATTGATAACGCTTTAGCTGTTAGTTTTACAGACACACCTGCTACATCCAGAGTCTTATCCTTGGTAGAAATTTTCACTTTAACGCCAGAGTTATGCGCACTGTTTAGAGCCGATACCGTTTTCGAAAATGAATGGTTTTGCATTTGGTTGTAAATTGACTCATCAACTTGACGACGCATTCTTACAAACGGGATTTCCGCTAAGGTAACATTGGCATCCTTAGTGTTTACAACCTTTTTTTTGTCCCTCCCGACAATGTACTTATCGTAAGGAGTTGGGTAATAAAACTCGCTCACAAACTCAAAATCATCGTCAACAAACACATGGCTGAGCACATCTTGCTCACGACCATACAAAGACATTGCGTATCCCATGTAAAAAGCCATTGTCTTTCGGCCACCAGCAATTGAAGCATGAATCGCAACATCGTCATTACGAGTCAGCTCCTCTACTTTCTGTGTAATAAAGTCAGCCATTACAATTTGGTCAGCTTCTGCCTTTGCATCTTCTAAGACATTACCCTCTTCATCGGAGATCAACCAAATATTGTTGGAACTAAACTTAACTTCTGGGAGTTGATAATCTTCTATTAGCTTGTTCCAATGACCATCTTGAAATAGCCCTTCCTCTAACGTTTGCTTAGCGTTAGCGGTAGTAATCACAAACACTTCATCTGGCATTGTTTTACCTTGATGATTCAATGCAAACAACGTTTCAGTTAGGACTTGAGGACTCGCGCCTGTTACGGCTACCAAGATGTTTTTCACTTTGTTTTCCTTATGGAAATTACGTTCATTTAGAGTGGATTTAGACATACCTATTTCAGGCTCGAGCGCGCTTACCTTAGAACGGAATATCATCGTCTGACATATTACCCCAAGTTGGAGTTTCACCTATGGAAGTATATTGTGTGGAGCTAGGTTCTTGTGTGAGAGAAGGTTACTGCCAACTTACTGCATTAAAGCCAGTCGCCTTACCCTCAACTTGAGTATTTGAGCTTGCCACAAGTCTGAAGTTACCAAAGACAAAAAAGTAACGCTTTCACGAGTCTCTTCTTCTGATATCTTCTCTCTAAAACCAGCTACTTGATCTAGTATCAAGTTTGTTTTTCTATCCAACATTCAGTTTTGGCAAGCTAAGCTTGTAGCTGAGCAAAGGGACTATTCAAAGGGATTTGATGTACTTTGGGCATCATGGCCATTGGGTTGTACATCATTTCATAAAGCTCTCTAATCTCTTCAACTCGCTCCTGTGTAAACCATCCTTCCCTTAATGCTACAACCAATACATCTTTGATATCTAACCAGATATATTCTCCTTCACCTTCCCGTTTAAAGTGGTCCGGTAGCTCAGCAACGTTTGTGAAGTTTCGCCCCACACTATCTTCACCAGTGTAGATAAAACTCATGTCGATGCAGATAGCAAGTGAGCCATTTAGCTCATACACAGATGAAGCGGCCTCAGTGGTCGCTTTCAGTTGAGCAATACCCGACGAACGTTCACTTAAAGTCTCACTAAAACGCTCTTTTAATTTGAGCTCACAAAACTTCAGCCCGAACTCATTTTCAGCAATAAAATCGATCTCTTGGTACTTCAACACACCGTTGGAGGATTTGTATCTAAGGATGCGTTCACTCTTTGAGTTCACCAATCGAAAAAACCAACATGTGATGTCTCTTTCAACTAGCATTAAATGCTTATAAAAGTCTCTAGCTAACGTGTCTACACCTTGATTACGGCGAGAATGACGGTATCGATTTGCATAAGCTCGATTGTGACGCATGTAACCAAGATCGTTAACTGAAATAAGTTGAGTTTCCATTACTGTCTCCGCTGTTGTCATTCAAGCCGTTGTGTAGGTTAAACGATAGCGGAGAAGCAAAAGGAAATGAGTTAGTAAGCTTACAAAATCAATATGAAATCAATAGTGTTTAGTTTTGCTTCAATTCTGAGGTAAATTGAATCCGATATTGTGTTTCGAAACTATTCAAAGAAACTCCTAACTCTACATTAGCAGTTAGTGACTCGTAAGCCCTCCAGTTTCAAGCTGAATCAAACGAAGAACAATCCCACAACATTCACTTTCAACACAGTTATTTTTATTTTGTAAAACCCAGAAATAGTGCCCGTTATTTGTAAGCCTTTGTCACACGTGGAGTTCAATCCAAATCATACAAGTCATCGTGAGTTAGAAAAAAGTAACTGTCTGAAGGCTTCATTGACGATAGATCTTTTAATTTAGGTGTTTATTAGAAAGAGCTTTGAAAGCTTAGTAACCCTGAAACCCAGGCATACTCAACCACTTGTACATATTTCAGGTAACGAAACTAACGCTGTCGAGACATCAGACAGCGTTAGCAGTTAAGCAGGATTATCCGTGAATTGAATACGAAATATCTGTACTCCAGTCTTCACTGTTTCTTACTGTAACCTCTTTTTCAAGTTTTTGTAATTGTGCCAACTGATGAGCAGGATCGAGCTCAAAACCAAATTTGATACTTTGGAAGTGTGATTGTGGTTCGAACAAACGCCAATAACCCATCCCTTGATCTAGCTTGAGATTAATCTTCTGGCCAGACGCTAACGTCAGAGTAAGAAGCCTACGGTGAGCAATGTCTGTTCGGCTATCAACTACGGTAAGAAGCGGCTCTACTTTGGCTTTATGCTCAATCCATGTTTTGAACACTGCAAAGTGATCATCTTGATAAAGCCAATCTTGATGTAAAAACTGACCTGAACGTTCCTTTTCGTTAAACAAGGTCGCGACTTTCAACACTGGTTTTGCAGAAAGCACGTTGCACAATGACCCAAGCACTTGAGTAATGAGCAACAAGCTAGCTGGACTTTGTTGATAACGGTCGCTGTACGCGACTTCGACAACAGGATCATTCGACAATAGCTTGAGCAGTTCGTCACCATCGTTTTTAAATAGATGCATCCAAAATCGTTCGCCAAAGTCCGTTAACTTGCCGTTTAGTTGGGTAGTAATTTCCCACTCGCCATTCTTCACACTTTGTTTGGCTGAACTTACTTCAAAAAGCTTAAGCTCCGTATCTATTAAATTAAGTTGGACACTTTCGACCACTAGCCCACCCGCATTTAACCAACCTACTCCTGGAATTAAATTTTCAGATGTATCAGTAGCGAGTGAAACTATATTGCTTCTAGTTTTTAACTGCACCGCGATATTCGAATTCAGTTCTGTCTGTGATTGACATAACGCGAAATTCACACCAAGGTTTTGTAGAGCAATCAGCTCGATTTCCGTTTCGCTGTCTAATTCAACATTAGGCAGTACAATCGTAACGTCAACGTTGTCCTTAGCAAGGTATGTCACCAAGTTATTTCTAAACTTGGGGTTTAAAAGGTCCCAGTTATTGAAATCGTTCGGCAACTGAAACAGCACCGAAGTTGCCCCTTGGTTAATCCAATGACGCACAGCTTGGTCAATAGAGCTTGGTTGATAATAACCGCCAGCTAACAATTGAACGTCGTCAGGCAAGCCGACAAAATTGAGAAACCCATCGCCTAACCAATTTTTAGCAACTTGACGATCTAAACTATCAGAGTCTTGGCGAGTATCGGATTGCAACAAACAATCACCACAAGCCGTTTCACAGCTTTGGCATTCAAGATTACGAACCATTTTTCGTAATATAGATTCAACGTGCAAGTGCGCAGAGCTCGCGAAGCCCGCACCACCTGAAATAGTGTCAAACAATTGAATTACCAACGCGACTTCGCCTTCAGACACGATTGCAGGACGCAATGCATAACCCAACTCTGATGTAGAAATACCAAGTTGTTCAGCCAGTGCAGCTCGTAGGGCGACCGCAAGAGTCGTTGCAACCACTCTCCCTTCAGCGTCATCTGCTATGTATTCATTACTAACTGGATTTTTCAAACTCAATTCAAACACATCAGTCTTAGTGTGGGCACCAAGGTGAATTGCTTCCATCAACGTAGGCGAACCATCACACTCTACCGAATCATCACCTTTTCTGTCGCGTTGCGGTGCTTTGAGCGGACGATGAGGCTTTGTCGGATTCAAGGTCTTAGGGAAATGTCCATTTTTGTCCATTGATTCAGCTCGACCACATGTCATGCATAACGCATAGCCTGTGCCGTTCTCACCAGAGGTGTGGTTAAATACTGTGCCTTCGGTGTTAGATAACATGTGCCCAATTTTTTCATTCGGTAAGCTAACTCTCGCAGCGTTCCCAGCACTCACCCAAGCCGGCTCAACTGGGATGAATTTTTGCATAGCGATGTTATTAGTCGGCGTTGCATAAAAATCAGTCACGAAGCCCGTTGGTTGTAACACCCTGCGAATATGCTTTTGCTTAATTGGTTTAGCACATTCTGGGTTACTACAATTCAGCTCCGCCATCACTGACGCTTGAGTCTCATAGCCTGTATGACCACAAGAATCACAACGCCATGCTAAATCAAATTTTTGTGCTTCATTGGTATCTGCGTGTACGTTTTGCCAATGCAGTGACACACCTCCAGAAGTAAACACTCGACCATCTAAAACAATTTCTGAACCCGGAGCATACTCACGAATCGCGACGGCAAGGTTACGGCTTGGTAAACCACGGCTACGCGAAACATTGTCAATTCGGTCCGACTTAGGTGTTTTATTATTCTGCTTTTCACGAATAAAGTCCTGGATATTATTGTTGTCAAAGTTCACTACATCCGTTGGAAAACCATAACCTGGTAAGAACGATTTCGACGCTAATTCACGCAGAACAAACTCATTTTTTAAACGATAGAGTTCTTTATTAATGCGATATTCATACGGGGAATCACTGATCGCGGACGTCAGTTGTTTTGTTAGATAGCGGTATTCTTCAAACCAACGATCTCGCAATTTGCGAATTGTATCCGCTGAGATATCACATAGTGTCTCGCAGGTGTGATCATTTAACGCAGTGCCTTTTACTAAACTCTCCAACGACTTAGACCACTGCAGCGCATCACTTCCTAACCAATCCACAAAACGGTCACACACTGAATCTTGTTCTGGCAAGTAGAACCACTCAAGATTCAGTTTCGTTTTCTCTTTGTTCGTTGTCCCAACCTGGCGATTTAAGAAAAGCGAGAACAATAAAGAGTTAACATGCCTTTGCACCAAACGTTCCGAATTAAATGCCACATAGGGCGCTGGAATCTGGGTTACAAATGGCCACTTAGGATTATCAAAAACTCGCTGATCGTGCGGATTACCTTTACACAAAGTATACGAAATAGCACGCGACTCTTTGCTACGTCCCGCACGCCCTGCTCGTTGTAAGTAGTTAGCGGGATGTGGTGGTACATTGTTCATTACGACCGCCGAAATACCGCCAATATCTACTCCCATCTCCATAGTCGTTGAGCAGTTTAAAACGTTGATTTTGCCTTGCTTAAACATGTCTTCGTAATCGTTCAGCCTGTCAGCACTTTGCTGTGCTGAGTGCTCTGCTGTTCGATAATAGAAACCACCTTCTAGAGCTCGGTCGTTGACATCAGTCCACAAATTGGTGCTACGTAACTTTTGAATCGCATCATCCTTAGCAATTTGACTACGCACCGACTTTAGACCCTCTTCATAATCGAGTTGGCTAACGTCGTATTCCCAAATGTGTGGATATGGAACTTCGGTACAAATATATTGTTTAGGGTCTTCGACCTTACGTGGAAGATAAGGGGTAAAACCTTTAAATGTGCTATCTATTAGTTTATTAGTTACCGGACACACGTACGCTTTTTCGAGTAAAGAAAAGTCTATTTTATGACGGTCAAGTGCATATTGGTTTCCATCATTGGTCAGCACACGTGCATCTACAGTTAGTACTTTCCATGCATCCCTTAACCAACCGTTGATGATATCCTTCCCATGGCTAGAACTCGCATCAAGCCCTGCTCCCAAACTCAATAGCTTCGCCAACCTCTGGAGTTGTGAGCCTTTTATTTGCGGCCAACGTTTAATACGCCATTCGTCTTTCTCTTCAGATTCTGGGTTGCGTAGAGCTTTCGCAGAAAAGTGACCACCAATCCACTTGATCCACCCTTCATCCTCCATACGCATAAAATTGTTCTCACGCACGTAAAAATCAAGAGCTACCTTAATGAAGTCTTTCCAATCGTCAAGTAACAGGCCATATGATTCCCACTTCTCAGGACAACGAGTTAACGTCTCAATTCCTTGATAATTAACGGTAACTAACCCTTGAGTTTCACTGCTATTTTGACGTTTTGGTCGGCGAGAAAACTCTCTAAACAGCAACATATCAGCTAGCTTTAAACTACCGTCACTGTCTTTAAAGACTTCAGGAGATAAGTATTGGTTGTAAAGCTTCATTGCACCTTTGAAGTCACTCTTTCTGGCCAATTCATTGATCATGTCAACCCATGAAACAGAAACTGGCTTGAATGCCATAGCTCCTGATTCAAGTGCATCAGCTTGACGCTCTAGCTGTTCTGCAGCTTCATTCATACTTGCCATACCAAGTGCACGAAGACCTGCAGCCTTCTCACGTAGCTCTGAAGGTGAAATACCTTCACTAACCACTTCTTGGTTTGCCATGCTATCGAGTTGCTTGTTCTTCAGTATCTCAACGACAGCACCACGTAATTTTGAACGCTCTGCTTCTTGCTGCATTCTTACTGAAAGACGAGCTGTACCTTGGCGGCTATCCGTAAACGTAATTAATCGACGCCCTCTAGCTGGTAAGGATTGTGGCCCAACTTGATTGCTCTCCCCTTCAAAGTCAGGGCAATACTCCAATAGAGTTGGCACAACATTAGCGATGTAAAATGGGGCACCTAACATTGCACGCCTTAGAGGCATACTTCCACTAAAGCCACTGAAACCACAATTGCAACAGTGGGATAGCCCTGACATATCATGAGTCAGTGTATAGCCTTCACCATTCAATGAGCCTAGATTACCCTCAGGACTTATAGTCATTGAACCATAATGCCCTTCGTCATCAAGTCGACTACCAAAAACTTCTGGAGTGTTAGAGTTTTCTTCAACATCTTGGATTTGCTGACTGTCATCCTCAGCAAATTCATGTTGAAGTGAAAACTCGTCGCCAACGCTTCCATTCCATTGCCCCAACTTGCCTTTATTATCTCTTGCTAAAAGATGTGGCTCGTTACATTCGATGCAAAAACTCAGCTCTAGCACTGGAGCACCGCAACCACATTTTTGACGATGAGTCGCATAGACCAAACCAAACGACCAGTCTTGTTCTAGTGCCGTATTTTTCTTGCAGCTACAGTCTTTATCAATGCACGCAAACAACCCATTAGTCATCCGTTGGAAAAAATGTGCTCTTACTTTCAAAAAAGCTTCACTTGATGTGTCTGGTTTAGTTCCAGTCAACACATCTATCCATCGCAACAAATGCTGTTGAGATATAGCTTCACCATTGAATGCTATTGAGACTTGTTGAGCAATATCACTTAAAGTCAGTGGTTTATCACTATCAACGATAACGTCTCGTATCCTAAGTGCGACTGGATGGGCACACAGCGCTTTAAATCGCTCTGGAGCTACGTCAGAGTCATACTTGCCCTTTTTAACTTCAGTGCCTTCTGGTTCGATTGACTCAACCTCTTCGAGACTAAGCAATTTTTGATCTACAAAATCAAGTTTTGGGATAACACGTCGTCCGCCAATAACTTTGACTTGTTCGGTTTCCACCCCAGCAAGATTGGCAAGGTATTTTTGTAGTTGTTCAGCCGCATCATCCCCTGCAATCGTCGCAGAAGTTGCAACGAAGCGAACATCTTTCGCTTCAACCCCAAAAGCCTGCAACACGCGACGAAGTTGAAGCGATAATTCAGCAGCTTGTGAACCAACGTAAGTATGAGCCTCATCAAGTACAATCCAACGAAGGGATTTTTGTGCACGAGATTGTTCGATGATTGGTGAGTCAACCTGGCGAACTAGCATGTACTCAAGCATCGTGCCATTGGTAACCAAAATAGGAGCAGGTTCTTTACGCAGTAACTCCCTTGACAACACTTCATTTGGACGTTTTTTCTGTGCCGAGCGCATTTTGTTTTCACTGTTTTCTGTATTGCCATTATACAAACAATAGCGAAGGTTGCTGCCGAAGTGTTGCGTCCAAGCATCCAAACGTTCTTGTTGAGAATTAATCAACGCATTAAGCGGATACAGAAATAGCGCCCTGACACCAACAAGAGGTTGTTGAGTTTGTGCATACTCTTCATATAAGTCATTGATTACTGGAACCATAAAACACTCAGTTTTTCCCGAACCAGTGCCAGAAGTAACCACTACTGATTTCGGTTTCTCATCAAGTAAGGTTTTCCATGCTGTAAGCTGGTGTTTGAAAGGATGGAATTCGGCTCCAAAACGATAACGTCCATTAGATTTGTCATCGAGAGAGTCAACCACTGCGCTATTAAGTAAACCACCCTTTAAGTTTTTCATATTGGGCTCGGCGAACTCCCAACCAAAGGTGTGTTCAAACAACGGTGGTGCCATAAAAGACTGGGGCTCACCACTCTCGGCAGACATCACTTGTTTCAAGTGTTCACGCAAGCTTGAATTTGCGACACCGAGTACGCCTAGAGTAGCCTCTTGCGAGCGATTAATTGACTGCTCAACCAAAGAAGAGAAATAACGATTCATATTCTATGCTCCTAAGAAGCGTTGCATGTTAGGTAGTTAACTACGTAGCAAAATAAAGGGCCAAACCATTGATGGTCAAAGTTCTTTAACTGGCGAAAATCGAATAGAGTTTTGTGCTCAAAGCGTGAAATAATTTCTTGTGGTACTCGACCACATGCGACGCCAGCTGCAAAGATTGGCGCATACACAACACCAGTTTGATACCCTGCATTTACGGTTAAATCGAATGGCATGAGGCCGAGTGAGGTACACATTTGACGCAAATCGTCCCCTGCATCATTTGGCCAATGATCATTATCACTATGCAGGCGCAGTAAATCTTGGTACCACTGCCCTTGAATCATTGGTTGCATAACCTGAGGGGGGAATGGCTGAGTTAGCTTTTCGTCTTTAATGTATTGTGCTAAGGCTGACAGTGAAGAAATTTCCTGAGTCAACTTGTCTATCATTTTGCTCAACAGATCTGCTTGCATTTCACCAGTTATGCCGAGCTTTTCCAAAGCATCACCAAATAATTGCTTCGCGTCCAACCAACATTGAATTGGAACAAACTCCCATACTACTGGCAGTTGAGTCTCAAGTTTTGCAATAAGCTGTGCGTCCATATCAAACTTAAACAAAGCGACGGCAAGCGCTTTAGGGTTTCGCACTAAGTGACGCCACACTTCAAAAGTCGACATTGGTAAATATTGAAATTGCTTCCACGTGCTTTGCAAATATGTCCAACCGCTATGATTCCAATCATCGGCCATTTGCGAAATGACTTTTGCAATACTGGTCACTTCATCACGAGGATTAAATGCTCGGGCGGCTTTTTGCAATGTATTGATATCTAAAACATCACTATCATTTTTATCGCTAGGGATAAAGCGAGCTCGAAATGCAACTTCGGAGTTTTCAGCCGGTAAGACTAACCATGGACCACCGTCATTGAGGAAGCTCGGGAGTTCATACTCTCCCGTATCGACACCTTCGCTAACACGACTAACTAGCGGGTGTGGTGCTTGTTCAGGCTTGGTGAGATCCGTTAGGATCGCCTTAACCCCTGATGCGTCTCTGAGCGTACGGCTATTTAAGCTCACTAAGTTGTTGTCTGTATCATAGCTAACCGTCGTTGAGTAGTAACTGATGACGAAGCGCTCCGTACGCCCACTGCCTTTGATTGAGAGTTCAACTTCACTGTCTAAGTTTTCGCTCAACGATAATAGTTCAAGAACATAATCTCGAAGACCATATAGGCTCACCTCCACAGGTTTGTCAATAACACGGTAATCCCAATTGAAGCTTGCAGCTCGGCGTCCTGAACTGTACTTAGATAAATTCAGCAATGTAATTTCGTAACGTGTTGGTCTTCCATGCTGAGTGAAAAGGTTGATACGACTCCCGACTAAATCTTCGAGCGACAAACGACGTTGTAAAGGCTGTCCGTTTCCATTGAACGCAGTTACACCAGTGGATGGGTATGGCACAATCAAAGTAATTGGATCAGACAGCAACGAAGCCTGAATATTCAAGGTGAAAGTTGCAGGTGGCATCCCACTCGTATTCAGAGAAATTTCTGTGACACCTTGTTTAGGTTTTGTAATTGAAGTACGAAGATCCTTATCGATAACATGAGCAACCAATGGTGACTGACTAGATACCAATACTCGACCTTCAGTAGGCGTAGCTCCTGGAAGTAGATCCAGCTTAAAGTCTTGTGGAAGAATACCGATCCGCTTTCTTAGCAATACTTCATTATCACGGTTTTTGACCGACAGAAGTTGGCGACCGTGTACCTCTGATGGAGCAAGCCGATGGGCAACATCACCATTCAAATAAGTACTCAAGCCGAGGCTAATATCTCCAGTGTCTTGCGTTGCAATTTTCGGCACACCTTTAAAAACTAGGGATGGGATAGACTTCCAAGGGACAAGATCCCCCTTAAGAGTAAAGATCTCATCGGCATAGTGCTCAGCCCCCGTAGTAATAACAAACCTATCTCCATTTTCAAACGACAGTGAAACTTTTCCTTCAAGGCTATAAGTATCTAAATTTCCGAAAGAAAATGAAGGAGTGGATTCATAGTGACCATGTTGTATCTCGAACAACGTTTTATTAGGTACCAATACGAGTACTTTATTCACCTTAGTGCGAACTGTCGCCTGTCCTGCCACCAAAAACCGACCATCGTTTTCCACTAGAGTAAGTGGTGCATCCTCACAATCCACTGTACTGGCAGTCAGCCTTTCTTGAGTTAGTTGTCTACCAGATTGCAATGCGACTATATACAGTTCGCTGTCTGTCGAATCACGCACTACTGATGCTAAACTTTGACGAATTCGAACAACTGTTTTGTCATTATCAAACTGAGCAAAGCAGGTACCAAGGGATGCTAAGTGGCGCTCACCTTCAAAGATAGCCAATTCAATTCGACTACTGCTCAATTGAACTGGGTTTATATTAAATGTGATGCTCAGCGGTAATAAAACATCACTAATCACACTTTGGTTAGCGAAGTCGATATAGTGTTTACAACGTAAGTCGCGGCGTTTCTTTGCTACCTTACGTACTTCTTCCGTTGCGCGTGAAAGCAACTGACTTAAGAACAAAGTACCAGTAGCACTGTCTAGTGGTAAAGGAAACACTTCACGCCACTGAGGGTAATTTTGCTCGAGGTAGGCAACTGGGTCTGCTTGTTCATCTAGATTGTAGGTGTGTACAAAACTGTCTAGCTTTTCTACCATGTTTCGAATCAGTTCTATTGACTCTTCACCTTGCAGCGACTCAGGAAGGTACACAACCTTACTGCTAATATATGCATTGACCGCACTCTCACCAAATTCTCTTACAACTTGGTACTTGTCAAACACCGAGTTAAAGGTCCATTGATAATGATTGTCATTCTGCGATAGCAAGTTAGAAGGCAACCCCCCTTCTCTAAATAAAGAGCCTAAATAATCATTCCGATTAGATTGGCTGTAACGCGACAACGTTTTCCCCCAATAATCCTCAAGCCCCATAGGGATCGCTTCACTAATGTCGCCAGGCGATAGGCGAAACTTCAGACGCTCGAAGATAGGTTCCCAACTCCAATTCTGGGTATACTCTCGCCTAAACCACTCTGCACAATAAAGAGTGAATGCGCCGCACCACTCCTTAGTAAAACGTAACGTGTGTTGAAAATCTCGGCTTTTCGATAGCACAGCCTCTAACTCGCGATATTCCAGTTGAGTCATGTGTAGCTGATAAAGTGGTTGATTAGAATGAATCTTATCACTCCGAGTCAGACAAAATTGTTTCAGCCAGTCAGAGACCGACTGTGTTGGGATATTAGAGGTAGTAGGTATCACAATATTGACCGCTTATTAAATGATTGACTGTTGATGAAAATACCAACAGATTAATGAATGATTAGGTAACTCGGTTAACTGTTAAACGTTATTTATAATTCACTTATTACTTTAAGAGGCTTTACTCATAAACAGGTATATTTTCCAAAAAACCGCAGTATTTATGATTCGTACTTAGAGATAAGACTCTATTAAAACTCTGGTAATTATTATTACCATTATGCGCCAGTTGTGATTTTTATAAGCTTATGGCGTTGACACAGTATTTGGAAATCCGCGGGGCCACATGAGTCTACTTCCCCCCTTCAAGTCAGTGACAAACGGGACAACCCAAAGCCGCAATGATTCGCTGAAATCAAAACTATATTTTATCGCTTTTTTAAAGCCGCTATGTGCGGGGTAGATCAATAAAAGATCCCCCATACCATTTAGGTATTTATGTCCATAAGCAAACATTTGATAGAGATCAGATTGAGAAAGCCCATAATTATGTTCTTCGAGGTCGAGCAGCTTCCATTTTGTATCGAGAATCAGCTTCGAATTATCCGGTAGTGTTAACAATAGATCCGGTTTGAGCTGAAACTGGCTTTGCTCATTATGACTTACAAGATATTTCGAAGAAGCTTGTGTGGTCAGAACCACATCATCAGGGAGTTGCCTCTTTAACACTGAAGCAACATAGCTCTCAAAAACCGCCTCCATCGGAAACAGTAAAGAAAGAGCACTACTTTTGCCCTTCATGCTTAGCGGAGAGAAGCCGTCGAGTATCAGTTTCGCCCACTCAATAGGTCGATGATAATCACTCATTCCCCTGTCCAACTTAAGGGCGTTGATATCTTGTTTAACCGACTTGCAGTTAGGGACTTCAGCAAAAGCAAACTGCAGCTCACGCAGTAACTTTTGGTTGGTCGCTAACCTTGTGTAATTACCTAACTTCAATAGAGCCATTTTGAGAATTCGATTGGCCGGACGGTTAATCAAATATTCATCGTATTCAACGTAAAACTTGTGTTTATTAACCAGGTTGTGCCTGATTTGCTGAGAAACTTGTAGCTTGCCTTTTTGGAAGTGAAGATTATCGTCTTGTGTGACATAGTCACTTTTCAACCCTCGCTTAACCAGCGTATTCACCGACTGAAGAAACTGGGCTATAAAGACCTCTAGAAGTGGCATTTTTTTGCTAGCCACACTCGCTTGGTTCGATGCCACATAGCGAAAAGCCCCTAAGTGCTGAAGCATCATCAGCAACATTTCACGCGATTCTGTTATCGCCTGTTCAGTGCTTTCCGATTTACGGCCTGTTTTGGGCAATACTTCAATATGTTCGCCTGTCGGTGTAAACATTACACCGACGTAGTTTTTAACTTGAAGCAACTCATGTCCAAAACGCTTAGTTAAACCTAAGCATTTACTGGTTTCAGATTCGCTCGCACTCAAGCAGACTTCTTTTAAATACTCGAAAGCACTTTTAGAGATAAGCTGGGCATTTAAGTTATCACACGCAGCTTGCACATGCGTTAGGTAGCCATATTCAAAAACCGTAGTATGCATTGAGATTACTCTTGGTTTGAATCAGATTGACTCTCAGAGGTTTTTACCATCGTTTGGTAAATACCTGTATAAGCCTCAACATCACTCCAAACGGCCGCATTATCCGCAGCGAGCGTGTATTTCACTACTGATTGTCCGTATTGGTCTAGGTGATGCCCCTTACCAAACAGATTTGTCAGAGCTTCAGGCTTTTGCTCTTTTTCTTCAACAAACTGCAAATGATCTAGCTTTTGATTATCAGCTAAAACCAAACGAATATTGCCCCAATCTTCAAAGAAGTACTCTTCAAGTAGCGGAATGATTTTGTTTTTGAATACTGAGACAAGCACTTTAAATGCCTTATCTTCTTCGCCAACATCAGCAAGCGCCTTAACTGGCAATAAGAACGCATGGCCAAGTGTGTGTTCACGGTCATAAAGAATTTCAATACGCTGGTTGAGCACACTTAGTAATTGCTCAAGATCGATGCCTTTTACTACTGCACCTTTCAATAACTCAGGTTTTGGCATCATTTCAACAAAATCAAAACGACGACGAAGCGCTGTATCCATCATCGCTAATGAGCGGTCAGCAGTGTTCATAGTTCCGATGATATGTAGATTGTCGGGTACAGAAAACGCCTTACCTGAGTTAGATAATACAAGCTCTAGAGCTTCCTGCTTACCTGCCCGCTTTGACGGTTCAATTAACGTAATGAGCTCACCAAATATCTTGGATATATTGCCTCGATTTATCTCATCAATAATCAGAACAAATCTTTGTGCACCTTGAGTAACTCCTTTATCTAACAAAATATTGTTCTTATTCAATAGAGTAAGTAACTCTGATACAGAAAAACGAGTCAACTCGCTGCAAGTTTTAATTGGTAAGCGAGTCTGACCATTTAGATCATAAACATTGAGTTTGAGGTTTCTTGCTAACCATTTAATCGGACGAACATGACAATAGTCCTCACGCATAAGAACACCATCTGGTCGAAACTCATAATCTCCGCTAACAACACCAATGGCTTCTATTGTTTTTTGACCACTAACACAAAAAACCACATCACCAATGGCCATTCCATTACAAAAATGCCTTATTGTTGCTTGATTTGGATGAGTTTCAGAGGCAAGTAAGTCATCGCTTTCCTGAGTCCGGTTGGCAGAGCTCATATTACCAACATGCCCCCAGCCAATCGCCCCTATATCATTCTCCAAGCAATACTTCTTAACTTCACTTTGACCGCTACTTTCAATAGATAGTTGCCAAATTCGTGCGTCTTCACTTAGTAATTTGGGTTTTTCAACTTTCTGAGCAGCAGCTTCATCACAGATAGACTTGAAAATACCATCTTTGATTACGTAGGATAGGTTACCGTCATTATCCGACTCAGCGCGGAGCCCTTCAACAAACTCTTCATAGCCATAGCTTTGATGGAAAGTGACAAAACGGATGCGCTTGTCGGCGACTAATTGGTCATATTTTTCTTTTAATTCACTACGATTTGCCCAGCCAAAAGTCGGTTCTGCTGCTACAACAGCTGCTTCGATAGTATGGTAGGTTTTACCTGTTCCAGGAGGGCCATAGAGTATTTGATTAAGCGGTGACATTAATGTGTTCCCTGCAGAAGTGTTAAGTGGCTCATTCGATGGTTGTTCTTCATTATCGAGAAGCTCAAGCTGAGACCAGCACATCCGTCCATACTCAGCAATATTGGCGTGTTGTTCTGTGTCGTAGTTATTCATCAAAGAGCGATAGAGCTCTGGATAACTTGCAGACTTAGGCAGCCCAGTTAACTCAGACAGCTTATCTTTCGCGAATATATTGACGATAGTAGGCACACTTTGTACTTGGTACATAAATGCGATTTTCCATTTATATACAGGAGCAAGTTTCGCATTATCAACCGTCGTTAGATCGCCAACTTGAACCGCATTTATGACTCGAATAATTTCACTTCGAACAGTTTCGAAAGCTTTTTGCTCGGTAGAACCAAGCTTTTCCCACCATGAGTATTCCGCCCCATGAGCCATCCCGGAGCGTTCCTTCGGTCCACTATTGCGTTTATAAATACCAAACTTGGGAGATGGGGAGCCTTTAATATTTGCTAAAGGCTGAGTCTTGGTTTCCAACCAATATGTAAACGTCGTTTTATCTTGAGTTGAAACGTATTCTTGTAGTGTCATTGTTTTAATACGCTCAAGTGGCCACTCGGCCAAAAACTTATCCCACAGTTGCTGCAGTGAATTAATTTGATTCATTGTTCATTCCACTAACCAAAAGATGTTTTACATCGAATTTACTTATTAGCGCCCTTGAAATAGAGCTTTTCTATACCCTTGTTAGCTTTATTGCCTTCCAGCTATAACGAGATTTAACCTTATCCCATGTCATCACGCGTAATGCCTTCACCTGACTTTGTTCTGGAATATCGCTGATAACAAAAGGTGGAATGAAAGTATCTTCTACAAACCCAAAACCTTTGGGCGCAATCCTTAGTTCCCCTTCTATGTATGACACATCGTCAATGCTAACGTCTTGGCAAGGCTCTGATGCCACCACTTCAACCTCACCCTCTTTTTGAGACAGTGAGAGTTCTACGTAACTGCCGACTTCAGGCTTAATTTTCGCCTTATGAGCCCCCATTCGTACAGAGTGTGAGGTCGATTTATTAACAAACACATGGAACCCTTTACCAGATTTGTGAATGTTCTCGACTAAACCTTTCACCTTAGTCACAGGGCCATGAAGGTAGTCAGTGGCATCACTACAAATAGAGTTTAGGTAGGTATTAAGCTGACTTTGGTCGACCGTATCGTCATACCAAGCACTTTGCGACAACTGAGCTAACTCTGGCTTAACCTTCCAACCATTAGATTGGTAAGTAACAAGCGCAGTTTTTACACACATAGAAGCTTCAGCTGTACGTTGATTCTCAACGAGTAGTGGCACTATCCCATTAAGTAATCGAAGACTGAATGTAACGTCATGGGCAGATACGATACCTTTCGCAAAAAACTTGATCGCTAGAGCTTTATCTTGTGAACGATAAGTCGCCGCGAGTGCCCCCCAAGCCCAAGACTCTTTAGTCTTTTTTCTGAGGATTGGTAGAATCAGTGCTCGAGCCTGTTCAAACTGCCCAGTAACAATCAAGCACTTTGCATAGTCATAATCTAACCACACTAGGTGCTTTGTATCAGCGACCGCAGATTTGGTGAGACTGATCAACTCAACTACTCGTTGTAAGTCGATTTGCCAATGTTTATGAGCACGCAACCATGCCGATACAATTTGCCTTGTAGACGATAACATTAGACTCGGGACTTCGCCCTTTTCAGCTTGAAAAGGTTGCTTTGATTCATGATCAAACAGTGCCCCCTGCAAACGTAACACGCAGTGAATCAGTGTAGGGAACCACTCAAGATTTTTACGAAACTGAACTAAGAGCATCTTATATTCAAGTCCACCTGTCGGTATGTCCAAGTTCATAATGGTTTGGAGTAAATTTTCTATTTGCTCGAATTCAAAATCTGTTGGTCTATGGTTTCCCGATGATGATGCACGATGTGTAATCCTCTCTTGCTGCTGCTTAAGAAATTCGTAACAAACCCAAAACAGAGCGCCTTTCAAATACGCATCTTGAGGATTACTCTCTAGCGCTTGAAAACCGACATTCCACGCTTCTTGAAGCTGTCCCGACTTTCTGAGGTTTGTGACAGTACGGAATGGCTGCTCTGACATTATGACTGACTCCAGATTTCTGTAACTGTACTTAATAGTGTTTTAGACCCACTTAGTTGAGGCATTGGCATCACTTTTTTAAACTGTTGTTTACCGTTGTAGTAGAAATCAACTACTGCACTTTCGTTGTTGATAGAAAACGTATAGCGTTGATTCCATGGCTTTTGATCAATGTCTGCAACCTTAATCCCATGTGGGGAAAAAACATCACGTACGCGTTGATAAAAATCAGACAAAAAATCTTCATCAAAGTGGAAATCACCTTTAGTAGCAACGGCTGAGCTATTTGCGACTGTGCTACCAATAATTTTGCCAAACCGAGAATTAAGGTCAGATTGAAGTTCACCCTGCCCCTTGAGTTGCATCGAAGAAATTTTATTTTTGCCGTTATAGTTGAAGTGAGCTTCTACAGTGCTATCCCCAAGCTGAAGAAGGTATCTCTCTTGGTATTGATAATGGCGTATATCAATAATTTCTACTTGCGTCCCCTCCAGACATGCTTTTACTTGCCCTAACAAACCAATTAATACTGCTTGCCCTTCTCCAATACCAAAACGATTTAACTCTTCACTATCGATAGCAACAGGTTGAATCACAGTATCAGGCTTCTGCTCACCAACACCGTTTCCAATAATCACTGGGCCGCCACCAATCTTAATCTTTGGCTGATTTACCACATACAAAGTTTGGGAGGTTCGAGTAATTGCCGTGTATAGCCAGCGAAAGTAATCTAAGCACAGTGGCGCATGATGAGATTTACAATTAACCAAAACATGCTCCCATTCGCTACCTTGGGCTTTATGACAAGTAATGGCGTAACCAAACTTAACCTTGAATGCGTTTAGGTATTCATCCGTTCTTCGAGCATGAATTAATTGCTCTTCATACCCTTTGCGAGTTAACTCTGGATGGCGGTTCAAGAAATCAACGTAAAGAGCTCTGGATTCATCAGCAGTTAACGATGGCTCATCGCTATACAATAGCTTTTCCATCACCTTCGCTCTAACAATCTGGGGGTTGTTGAATTGATTTCTAAACACTAGCTCAACATCGCGGAATGCCAGTTCAACTGAG
This sequence comes from Vibrio sp. ED002, assembly GCF_023277445.1. Classification (NCBI taxonomy): domain Bacteria; kingdom Pseudomonadati; phylum Pseudomonadota; class Gammaproteobacteria; order Vibrionales; family Vibrionaceae; genus Vibrio; species Vibrio sp. ED002. The sequence continues at coordinate 758,324 of NZ_CP080238.1, forward strand.
ACTTTTTCTGTTTTGCCATCCACTTTTTTATTAAAAGTGACTAGCCTCGACTCCACACCAGAAAGCACTTGTCTGATTAAGCCGAAGTCACCATTAGTCACATCGATATCATCTCGATAATGGTTGGCAACTGAGATAACTTTGTCTCCGGTGCACAACTCCAATTGCCCAGGAAAGAAATAATCACGACATTGTTTGTTGTAGCCTGCCACGATGCGATTTGAAGAGCCAACCAGCATCACCTCTTTCGTTTGAGCAACTGAACCATTACATAACTGCATAAATCGCTGAACAATTTGGTCTGCCTCGATGGATTCGACGTCTGGCTTTGCTAAGTCAAAATCTAACTGATTGAACACCTTCTTCTCGATGGCATTTCTCAGCATTGTCGCATTCCCTAAGACCCCACTTTCGGACTTCTGTCTCACTACCTCTCTAAGGGTCTCCTCAACGGTCTTTAGTTGATACTCATCGGATAAGTACTCATTCGACAATGCTGGGCTAAAATTCATTCCTACAGGGGGGAGCTGTGCGTGATCACCAATAAAGATAACCTTTCGGCGTACCTGTGCCTCTGCGCTGCCATTAGACTGCTGAGAAAAATCGATAAGATCTTTCAGCAAAAAACCTGAACCAAATTGCAAATTTTCAGTGCACGAATATATGTCTGCAACCATCGACGCTTCATCGACAATATAAACTGTCTCTTCACTGCTAAAGTTGGGCTTTAAAGACGCAACAGGCAAACGGTCGTCATGCTCATCTCTCAGGTAACAATCTCGAAAATCGTAGATTGCACTGTGTATGGTCGATGCACTATGCATCGTCTTTTCTGAAAGTACTTTCGCTGCCTTACCCGTAGGCGACAACAACACACAATGCCTGCCTAGGTTGGTTAAATAGTTTACTACCCCTTTGGTGATAAAGGTTTTACCTGTACCTGCATAACCGTGAAGAATAAAAACATCTGGCTCAGGTGAATTAATGAAGCTTTCAATTGAGTTAAGCGCCCTTTGCTGATCATGAGTAAGAGTGATCCCAGAAAACTCATCATGAATAGAGACTCTTGCCCGCGTTTGATCCATCTTTAGGTCAAAACTGCTGACCGCTTCTTGACCTGCTCTCTGAAACTCTCGGATCGACGCTTCAGAGATTTCGCTTGATAACTGTCCGGTACGACGCTGCGTTAGCTCTTCTTTTAACTGTGCAAGCTCGTCTTCAGTTTGCTTAAGAATGGCCGCTCTCTCATTAAATTTGCTTTGCAGTTTGGAGTTATCTAAGCGTAAGCTCTCTAAAACCTCATCACGACAGATAGGAGCTACAAAAGCCGGAACAAAGACATAGCTACCTTGCATCGTTTGGATAAACCAACGTCCAATCAAATAGCACTCTTCTAGAAGCCACAGAACATCAGAGGCCGTCAGTTCGAGTTCATTATGAACCGCCTTGTTACCTTGTTTCCTCACTGCATGCAGTTTACTTAAGATTTCTTGAGGGACTGCTTTCTTAAAACTTTCACTTTGCAAACGTTGAAGAAGGGATTGATTCGGTTCCACTTCAAGCTGGAGGTGGTGAAATATGTGTTCTACCAACAACTCTGAAAATGCTCTCAGCTTAAAGGCTGCTGTTTGCGGGTCACGATAAATGTTGTTTTCAGCTTGCTCGCCCAGTTTTTGTGCTTTTGGGTAACCTGAGCTTAGAAAAGAAAAATTCGAAGATTTCACTCACGAACTCCATTGAAGATAACTTAATCAATATGTTTGAAGCAGTAACTCGAGCGGTCAAGCTACTAGTGTTTCTAGCAACATTTAGATTGCACCGAAATGCACATCGCTATTATAAACACAAACAGTATGACATTCCAATTATGGATAGATAGAATTCTTGACCAAGAACAAATCAGATTCAGTTTTATAGAAATCAGCTCTACTTATGACCTAGAGAACTGTGCTCTTGTTGTTCGATCTCACTTTTCAGTTTCTCGATTTCTTTGTTTCCTTTATGTCGGATGTAGAAAGTAGAGAAAATATGGCATAGCGCTTTGGTTAAATTGCAGACGATAGAGAATAAACTAGACACAATTAAGAAAAGACTTTTTACAATCTCAACGATTGACTTAGACAACGCAGATATTGCTTTAAACATTTAAAAATCTCATATGACAGGCACTAAAAAGGGGCTCTCGCCCCTTTATTAAAACAACAAAGTAAAGCTTAGAACTTACGCGCTTTTCGCGGCTCTTTTCCTAGCCGCTTCGGCTTTTTTGGCTGCTTTGGCTAGGGCTTCGGCCTCTTTGCGAGCCTCGGCAATGCGCTCTAGCAGTTTATCAGCGGGTTCATCGCTTGGGTCTTGCTCTACCAATTCACCGCGGAAGGCTTTAGCTAAGATGCTTTGGGTGAGGTTATCTACCCTCGCCTGCGCTCTTTTCACTTGCGCTTCGATGGTGTCTGCAAAAGTGAAGTACTGTTCGACTAGGCGAACAATTTCTTTTTGTTCACCTAATGGAGGCAGTGGTACTTTTGATTCTCTACATTGAGTTAAGGAAATATTAACTTGTCCAACAGAGCCTTTGGTTTCAGGCATAACATCACGAACCAATGCACCTTCACATAGAACAAAGTACAAATACTTGTTTATCAATAGCTCATCGTTGGCTCTGAAAAGAGTTATCGCTTGATTCAAGTTCCACTCTGGATATTGGTCCGTGAGTATTGCAACTTTCCCCAGAGGTGGACCGACAATGTTCATCAACACATCACCTGGATAGGCAATAGATCTTTTTAGTTTATCTTGATGTGTATCAGTCGTAACAAACTGAGGCTTATAGTCGAAATCAATCTTTTGATTAACTATATTGTACACCTTCAAAAATGGAACCGTTCCATCTTGATTGAACGGATCGTTTCTTGGAGTAGAGCCACTTTGTACTTTAGTACAAACCTCGTTAGCCGCCTTAATCTGCCAACTTTGAGGTAAATTGCTACCTTCACCTAGAATTCGCTTCTCTTCCCCTCGCCACTCTTCCGTCAACTTCCCCGACACCGCAGAAGCGAGTACCGATTGGCGGAAGCGTTTTAGCAAATCTGGGATGCCATCTAGGCGGGCTTTGATGGTGTCAACCTGTGCCAATACCTCATCGAGTTTTTTAACGATGCGTTTTTGTTCGGCTAGTGGGGCAAGTGGATACGGAATACTTTCTAGGTTCTTTTTAGTAAGCTTGGGTTGAGCAGAGCCTGTGACCCACGACTCTAAAGACAAAGAATTGAAATATTTTTCCAGATACAAGTTTGGACTATCAGCAAGACATCTCAAAGTGTGTGCATGATTGTTTACCCAGTATTTCCCGTTAGCAATAAATGCTAAAGGTTTAGACTTAGACAAAAGGTTTGCCCCATCTTCACCAATAAGAACATATTCGCCTTCATGGGTATAACTATTTAAGTGGTCTATTATCCCAGTTGCACCATAGTAGGGAAAATCACCTTGGCAGCTCGCACGCTCTTTCAATGAGATAGGTTTACGCAAACCATTTTCAATTAAACAAGCTTCACCAATTGTGCTTTCTATCCACCCCTTCGGCAATTCACTCATTACTCTGCCTCCGGCTTTTCTGCTAAGCCAAACGCTTCCTCAAGTAGCTGCTTTTGTCCTGCAGCTTCGTCATTCGCGCCAAGTGCTTGCATCAGTTGGTAAATTTCAGACATGGCTTCTGTTAGCTCAGCCATCGCTTCACCTGCCAGTACTTCTGGCTCTGGCAGGTTTTCTGCGCTGGTGGCTTCTAGGTCTTTTAGCCAAGAGATATCTAGGCTATCGCCTTTCTGATCACGAATGTATTCACGGCTAAATTTGCGGAAACGAGCGTTTTCGGTGATGTGTTCAACACTGTCCTGACCTTCAGTAAAGATGTTGCCCAAAGTCTCGTAAACCCCCTCTTCACGAGGTGATTGGCCGTTTTTGTCTGCACCGTAAGCATTGATAAAGGCTTCAAAGTGCTTCTCAGTCAGTGGGCGACGCTTACCAAAGGTATTCATATTGGTACGCATATCGAATACCCACGTCTCTTTAGTACAGCCTTTGTCTTGGTTCTTGTTCTCTGGAGTGCCTTTTTGGAAGAAGAGTACGTTGGTCTTTACGCCTTGAGCGTAGAAGATACCCGTCGGCAAACGCAAAATGGTGTGCAGGTTACACTTGTCCATCAGGTCACGGCGAATATCGGTACCTTTACCGCCTTCGAATAACACGTTATCTGGGATTACCACTGCTGCACGGCCGCCTGGCTCTAGCGCATCATAGATATGCTGCATAAAACAGAGCTGTTTGTTACCCGTTGGGTGAACAAAGGTGCGAGTGATGTTAGTGCTTGCTGCGCTACCAAACGGAGGGTTGGTTAAAATCACATTTGCTTGTGGAAGCGTTTCACCTGCACTGCCCAACGTGTTGCCAAGGCGGATTGCGCCCTCTTCTGCATCACCTTCGATATCATGCAATAGGCAGTTCATCAGTGCTAGACGGCGAGTTTCTGGTACTAGCTCCAAACCAACAAAGGCTTTGGTCATTTGGAACTCTTGATCATCATCGTCTAGATCATCTAAATCGTTGGTTTGTGATTTGATGTATTTATCGGCCTCGATTAAGAAGCCAGCTGTACCTGCTGCTGGATCTTGAATCACTTCACGTGGCTGAGGCTGCATTACTTTAATGATGGTGCTGATAAGTGAACGCGGTGTAAAGTACTGACCCGCACCCGATTTCGTCTCATTCGCATTTTTTTGCAATAGACCTTCGTACATATCACCAAAGTCATCACGCGATTTACCAGTGTCACCGTCAAACCACTCTAGTTTGTCCATGTTGTCCACCAACTCGGTCAATTGAGCAGGTTGAGTAATGGTGGTGTTTACGTTTTGGAAGATAGCACGAACAATGGCATGGTCGTCAGCACCAAGCTGAACCAGCATGTTACGGTAGAACTGGTGCTGCTCTTGACCTAGTTTGGCTTTTAGATCTGCCCAACGGTAGCCCTCTGGCAGCAAATCATCCTCTTGGCCCGTTTCTTCACACATTTTAAGAAACAGTAGCGACGCCAATTCATTTACGTAGTTTTGGTAAGACACACCACCATCACGTAGGTTGTCACACAGTTTCCACAGTTTGGCGACCAGATCATTATTGTTCATGCTTGTTCTCTTGTTTGTTCTGACTCGTGCCAGATAGATAATTCGTTTAAGACAAGTGCCTGCCAGAGATTCCAGATAGCTCGTTCCTCACTTCTGGAATGACGATACGGCGGCCTAAATTGTCAAAGGCACCGACTAAAGATTCCAGACAGTTCGTTCCTTACTTTTGGAATGACGATGCGATATGCACTTGTTAATTCGCACACTTCTTACTGAGTATGCATTTTACATTTGGTTCGATTGTACTGAGTTAAGCGGGCTCGTCCCACATAAACTCGTTGAATTGGGTGAGTATGCTGTCTAATTCATCATTAAAGACGTTCATAAGCTTACGTTTGCCACCCTTGCGTTTATAGTTACCCGTTTTAAAGGTGTCATCGTCGAGTACCACTTTGTCTTTAATGGATGACGCTAGGCGGTCGAGCCAGTTAAGCTGCTCGTCACTCCACTCTTTTTGAGCCTTGATTTTATCTAACGCTTGATTCACTCGATCTTCGAACGGCAGCAATGCATCACCAATCGCCGCTTGTCGAATGTGACCAATTAAGCGCGCTGCCACATCTTGGTTTTTAGTCTCTTTCCACGCTTTTTTCAGCGTTGGTTCATTGAAGTTTTGAGCATCGAACCACTCTTGCAGCTCTAGCAGACCTTTACGAGTTAAGTCCCTTGGTCGATTAATGATCACATCTAATGCTTCTTGTTGGTTGGATGATTTGTCCACCAGCGCATCAAAGGCTTCTAAGAAATCTTGGGCAGTTTTATGCTCGCCATACACGGTTTCTACTCGTAACAGCGAATCATCCACATCGGTAAAGATTGGCATATCACGCAAATCGTTGATCTCTTGCTTTAGCTGCTCTAAGCGGCCGACCATATTGGTCACCTTGTTGAACACTTCTGCCGACCATTTGGGACCTTTTTGTTTGAGTGTTTTCGCAAGGCTCGCAAAGTTACAGCTTGCTGAGTCTTGGCAAATCTCATCAAAACGTTTGATTTGGTTATCTATCTCGCGTGATTTAAGACGGCTAAACTCCGCGTGGCTTGAGATGCGTTGCAGCTTGGCAACCAGTTGTTCGTGACTATGCTCGGCGAAGCTGCGACCATCCGCCTCAATGACCTTATAGGTTTCAGAATCCGTAATTTCGTTAACCAAGGTTTGCAGCTCTACCTTTGGACGAACCACGACTGGGCGCATGGTATCGACACTTTGCAATGTGGAATACAGGTCAACCGCATCGAAAATTTTGAATGATGTTTTACCTACTGCCGGGCATAAGCGCGTCGCACGGCCTTTCATTTGCTCATACAAGATACGGCTACGCACTTTGCGCATAAACACTAAATTACAGATACTTGGTATATCGATACCCGTTGTAAGTAGGTCTACCGTTACCACGATGTTCGGTAAGCGCTCTTTGTTAAAGCGTGTGATCATCGACTGGACTTTGGTGGAATCTTTGTCTGAATCACCGGTAATTTTGATGATCGCGTCGTGTTCAAGTTCAGGGTACTTAGCCTTAAACGCGGTTCTCAACTCTTCGACCACAGAATCAGCATGCGTGTTGTTCACGCAAAAGACTAAGGTCTTTTGTGGACTGGTTGGGTCAATATGATTGACCAACTCTTCACACACTACTTTATTGAAGTTTGAAGCGATGAGCGCACGGTTGAAATCCGCGACTTCAAAGCCTTGTTCGTCATCTAAGGTGTCGTTGATTAGCTCACCTTGATTAGAGAGTCGCTGAACTTCGGTACCTTGAGAGAGATACAACCCAGATTCACTGAGTTTGGTGATGATGCGGATTGGTGGCTCTTGATCGGTTAAGTACCCATCGATTACGGCTTTTCGGTAGCTATAGCGGTAAACGGGTTTCTTCTTCTCTCCACCAAAAATATCAATAGTGTGCAACGCAGGTGTCGCGGTTAACGCGATTTTTACTGCATCGAAGTGATCGATGATACGGCGATAGGAAGAGATAAAGTCTTGTTCGCTTCTGAACTTCTCTTCCCCTTCTGTTTGCTCTTTATCAAGAATGTAACCACGGTGAGCTTCATCAACAATTATGCAGTCGTAACGCCCTACTGGCATTACCTCATCACTTTGTAGCGTACGCTTAACGAGAGACTGCACAGTGGCAACGTGGATCTTGGTGCTGTCTTCTGGGAAGCGGTCCGTTAACCCTTTCACATTGAAGATCGAGTTAAAGGTATCCCCTTTGATATTAGTGTCTTCAAACGAATCTAGCGCCTGCTTACCAAGAGAGGTGCGATCGACCAAGAATAGAACACGCTTAAAACGTTGAGACTGAATAAGGCGATACATCAAGGCAATCGCAGTACGTGTTTTACCCGTACCTGTCGCCATGGCTAACAAGATATCTTGCTGACCATTAACAATGGCTCGCTCGGTCGCTTGCACCGCTTCTTCTTGGTAGTAACGCAAACCGAGGTCGCTCATGTCTGCATTTCGGCTAAACCAGTTATTGGTTAGCTGGTCGTCACTTTCTAGCTTGGCAACTAGCTCTTCAGGTCGGTGCCATTCAGGCAATGCCTTGGGCATATTTGTGGCATGACGGACATCGCGATACCAGATACCACTTTTGGTCTTCGCCGCCGCTTTATAGCCACGACCATTGGCAGAAAAGCAGAATGGAATTTTAAATTCTTGCGTTTTAAGCGCAGAGGAGCCTTGAGAGTCCGCCCATGATGGCAAATAAGTAGGTAAAGCTTCAGCGACTTGATCAAGTTCATCTTGGCCGTTCGCGGCTTGCTGTAATTCTGAGCGCAGAAAGTCGTTATCAAAATACTTACTGTAACGGTAAGCCTCGGTCAGCTTCGCTGAAACATCTTTGTTGTTCTTCTTCGCTTCAATGACGCCCATCGGCTTTAGACCGACAAACAATACGTAATCGGCAAAACCTGTTTTACCTGTTTCATCTTTGCCTGTTGGCCACTCAGCGATCGCAATATTACGACCAACTTGTGGCCTTGTACCATTGGCAAAATTTAGCTTTTTGGTGTCTGCATCCCAGCCGGCCTTGCGCAGCTGGTTATCAATTAGATAACGAGTTTCGTCTTCGCTTAGGTTTAGAGGGCGTGACTTCGCCTCTTCGATGATTTGTTTCTTATAAGCTTTGCGTTCGACTTCTGTCTTCTTAGAAAGCTCGACTTCTTGCTCTTTAAGCTTGGCTTCTAGCGCACTAATGCGAGCTTGAGACTGCTCGTGTGTCTCTTCTTGCTTACTCTCTAAAACGGAGATGTAGCCGTTCAGCGCTGTCAGTTTCGCCTGTTGCGCTTCTAACTCGGCTTTCGACTGTTCTTTCGCTTGGCTTTCGCTTTGACGAGCTAATGCCAATTCATGTTTTAGCGACAGCACTTCTTGTTCAAACTGTTCACCGCTATCAGAGCTTGGTAAAACAAACTGAGGGACAGGAAAGTCGTATTTCTTAGTGACAAGTCGGTAATACCAAACCGCAATGCGAAACGCAAAGCGTAGGCACATTTCTGCATCTTGGAGATCATCATGGTATTCATGGACGGCTTGGTTACCAATTTTACGCAGCTTATGGAAGACGTTGAGAATGCTGTCATCCACGAAAGGAATTTTTCCGAGTTCACGTAGGAGCTCGTGCTGGTTTTCAGGAATTTCGATATCTAATAGCTTAGCTAAGTGCTTGGCTGTCGCTTCACCAAAGATACGCAGTTTAACTAACGTGGTGTTTGGATCATCTGGGTAGTTTTTTTCTGCTGCGCGAGCAATAGCGTACAAGAAATCGTTAACGCCTTTGAGGAATTCGAAGTTTGATTTTTGCATTAAATACCAACCGACTCGTCGTAGTTTTGCATGTAATTTTTATTGGATAAATCGTATCTTACAATAAAAACCTCATATAAAACGATGAAATACGCAGCACACGACCCATTAGTTTTTACAAGATGTGACCATTGCTCACATGGCTTCTTTTTTATTCGTGCAATTGCACAATTTGCGTTCAAGTCAGGGTGCTATAAACGTCCACAACGCCAAACATCCCTGACCTCACAAAACGGGTCAAATAAGAAGCTCAACAGCTCATTGAGTTCTCGTTCTGTTTTTATCTTGGCACGGATAGCCGCTTCACCACGCTTTAAACCTGGAGAAGCGTACGTGTTACTGTGCCGACCCTTTCCTTCTGAGTACATAACTTTCTCACAAGAAAGCTCGTCCAATGCGTCCATATTGTGAGGGAGCCAAACCAAGGCGTATTCGCCAGTGCTAGGCTGATCTATTTGCACAACAACACCAAAGCCTGAGGTAATGTCCCATGCCAATGCTTTTTTCGTTTCTCGCGTTGGCACGCCCAACTTTTCTGAAAGTGCTGTTATCGTTTTGTTCTTCACCGCTTTATCTCATTGAATTTGATCATTTGTGAATCCTACGACATGCGTAAGAAACTGTGAGTTTTGTAAGCTTGTGAAAGTAAAGGCTCAATCGTAATAAATGACAAAAAATGCCTACTAATTTGGTATTTTCAATTCATCTAGCAAAGCTTTAGCTTTAGGTAGCAATGGTTTAAGCATTTTATCCGCACTGGTGGTGTTACGACGCTCTAGCTCATTAAGTAAAATCATAATGTTCGCTGCGTTGATTACATTTTGAGTTCGGGTAAAGAAGTAATTTACCTTATCTAATACTCTTACATCGCTCCAATGCTGAAGTCTCTCTTCCTTTGCCATTGCAGCTTCTTGATTCGCAGGTATATGTGTCTCTACTGCTGACAACAGCCTCGCCGCTAAATCACTAGGGACAATGTTGAACCTTTTAGCTGTTTCAAGCGCCACTTCGTGTCCTTCAGAAGCCGCCTTAGCAATCCACTTCTCACCATATTGCCTTTTCTTGGGTGTTGATTCAGAACCAAGCATCAGTTTTTGACCTAATTGCCACATAGCTTCTGCATTGCCTTGGTTCGCTGCCTTCATAATATACAGCTCATGATCTTCATCATTCCCGAGCTGCTTCGCCACTTGAGCTTTGGATAAGTAAATATTACTTTTTTGACGTAAACCTGACTGCTCGCCATATTTAGATGTCTTAAATTCAGTTTCCCAAAAATGTTCCACCCAACGCTCTAGTTTCCTAGCCCTTTCATCCAGATAGCTTTGTTCAGGCTTTGGCAAACCACGAGTTTCACTGTAACTATTAACGGCAGGAGGTAAGCCTTTGAAATAAGGAATATCGGGATTTGGTAACAGCTTAAACTTGGTTCGCAAAAGTTTTTCACAGAAATACTGCCACGACGTCAAATGGTCATGAATATCGAGCTGCGACATTTCTCTTATGGCTTCAATGGTCAGGTCTGACGATTCAAACAGACGCTTAGCGTTCCACTCTGTATTTTTGAAAAAGCGAGTTTCGCTCAGATCTCCTCTCAAAAACTCAACTGCGATAATTTTGTCTAACTCGAAAATCAGCACTTCACATTGATAATGAGATTTATCAGACAACGCCTCAATTTGACCAGAAGGTGAATACCCTTGGCTCATCAGGTATTGAAGAGTTTGCGTAGGTAACAGTGCTCTTATTCGATTAAATCGAGCACTATAGTTAGACCAAAACATAGTTCGGCTATGAATCTGCCTCGCTTCATGCTCCTCAAACTCAAGGTTCTCTTTGCCATGATCTGACGTTAATAATCTAGATATACTCTTAAGTTCGTAATAGCTTGAAATGTTGAATTTCTTTTTGAGTATGCCTTTAGTTTGTTCAGACAAGGAGTACCAAAAAGAGTCATCACCTGTTGGTAAGCATTTTTCTTCGAGAATGTCTTCGACGTGCTTACCATAATCAAAGTCTTTGAAGTGGTTGATAGCGGTATCGCAAAAAGCCAACTTATCATTGGTCGTTTTTAGGCTACGAAAACATTCTTGCAGCCATAAGTCCGCTGCGCTAGTAAGCGGCCTCGGAGCGGCTTTAACTAGCTCAGATGATAAATGACGTTCATACGAGTTCGCTTTAGGAAGGCGTAGATACCTCACATAGCTCCTAGGTGTTCGATTGTTATCAAAGCAATATTGACTCATTGATTGATAGCTTTGACTTCTTATTGCTTGAAGCCAATCAATCTTTTTCCTTTCTAAGTCTTCAAGTTCAGACACACCCTGAACAATATCCATACTTTGGATCAAATCGGGGACAATAGACGTTGGCTTGCCGTCAAGTGCTAGCGCTACTTTAAAGAACGCAATGTCTCCCAATGCGACATTGGTACACATTGCATACCAAATAGCACGGCAAGCATCGTTAACCTCACTCGCTTCGAGATCATTCCATTGGCTATGGTTATCTACTGCATCTAGCCATTCCAAGATTGAAATTTGCTCGCTTTTTCCTTGGTCAACCAATTGGATGATCTGTTTTATCGTTTTGGGAGGGAAGCTCGGTAAGTTACCCTTTAGATCACCCATGTTGTAGAAATCATCAAATGACATTCTGTCGAGGCTATTTGCGCCAGGGACGACAGGCTGATTAAAAGTAAAACCTTTATTACTCAACTGATTTCACCTCAGAGAAATAACCTAAGAACTCATCGTCTTTAAACTGGAATCTGAATTTCACTTTACGGTCTGCTGGATCTGTCGCTTCTTGGTTGGCCTCTATTGGTCCACGACCTGAGATCATCGCTTTATCAAAAAAAGGAAGTTTATGTTCAAAATCCATACTGTTTATGTACTTCGCTACACTATTTGCTCTTAAGACGCTAAGCTCCATATTGCGATCAAATGAACCTTCTGAACTTGAATGCCCCTCAATCACAATGCGGCTTACTTCATCAGACGTTTGCTTAGATTGAAATATCACGTCGGAATAAATAGGGATAAACTGATCGAGAAACGCTTTGCCAGACGGCTTCAAGCGGTACTCATTTCTATCAAATAGAATTGAATCTAAAATTGAGATATCACCAGTTTCAGAGTTAGCTTGAACTTCAATACCCGCCCCCTCCAAAGCGTCATTAATGCCTTTAATGATAACAACTCGGGTGGTTTGGCTATTTTCATGAACTTCCGAGATCTGTACTAACGCACTAATCAATAACAATGCAAAGATCATCAAGAGTACGGACATCAAGTCGCCTATCGATAACCAAACCCCAGACTCTTCAGCGTCGGCTGTTCGCGGGCTTGTTCTTAATCCGCGCATTACGCTTCCGCCCTAGCAACAGCTCGCTCATCAGCCTCAAACTCTCGACGCTGTACTTGAGAGTTAATCAAATAACCTGCAGCTTGCGATAACTTGTTATGAATAGAACTTGCTGCTGTATCAAAATCACCAAAGAAGCTTTCAAAACTTTGGTTCGCTCTTGTGAAATATTCATCCATTGCTTTAGGTAGGTTTTCGGTAACATCATTAAACGTAGCTGCCGCTTTTGAGTACTCCAGTTTAAGCTGTCCAATCTCTCGACCCATGGTACGCGCTGCATCTTGGAGCTCTGCCATTTTCGAAGCTTCATTCAGGCCAATAGCTTTAGCGACTTGCTCAATCGTTTTCGCTGACTTTTGTAGTTCAGTGTGCTGAGCCGTTAGTTCTTGCAGCAAGTTGTGACGAGTCTGATACTCACTTTCAAAGACTTTACGAAAGTTTTCGACTACGCCATTTAAACCATCACGTTGCTTACCAAGACTCTCTTCTAATAACGTGTTTTGTTGGCTGAAGTAATTGGTTAAGTTTTGCTGATACTGTTCGCGGAACGCTTCTAACTCAGTTTGTACTGTTTGTGACATTGAGATAACTTTCTTATCAATATCACCAAGCCCTGAAATCAACTCATCTTTTGCAGATGACATCAGGCCACTCGCCTCTTCGCCTACCTTTTCCAATACTTTGGTTTGGTTATCAAAAATGTCTTGTGACTCTTTCAACAAAGAAGCAATTCGACTTTCAACATTGTTGAATAGTGCTTGCTCTGCATTTTGTCGTTCTGAGAGCGCTTTATCCATTGAGTCTTTAATGCCTTCGAAAGCAGAAGCAGCAGTTTCTGAGCTATGTTCAAAAGCAACACGCTGTTTATCCATTCCCTCTGTTGCACTATTTAGCATTTGCTGAACTTCGTTAGCAATTGCTCCCATGGCGCCTTGGGTGTCGTCTTTAAAGCTACTTAAAATATCTTTTAGCGACTCAGCAAAACCTTGGAGTTTAACCATGGTTTCTTGTTGGAATTTGTCGATGGTTTCTACTGTTTCAGCTGTGCGCGTCATTACTTGTTCAACGTTGCGGTTGAGTAGCTCGGATACTTCGTTGTTTTTCTCTACCGCGCTCGCCGTTTTCTCTAGTTCTGAAACGACAGGTTCGATTAGCTGAGTTTTCATCTCACCGATCATAAGCTCCATCAGTTCTTTCTGATTTTGCTCTTTTATATCTTTAAGAAGTGAAAGTTCATTTTTGATACCTTCTAAAGCTGGTGACATTTGTTTTTCGATTGACTCTGTCACTGCTGCTGAAATCGTATTCGCTATGATTTCACCATTAAATGATTGCCCTAAAGCAGACAATTGAGTAACAACTGAGTCCATGCTCCCACCCAGCTTCTCCATTACAAGCGCAGAGTTTAGTTGAGCATCAATCACTTCTTGTTGGTTTTCGTTGGAAATGTTTTTCAAATACATGATTGGGCTAGCTTCTAGATATTGACTAGCGATAGCAGCAATAAAATCACTCTGTTTTTTAGCAATCGTACTCGAAGACACTTTCATAACAGCCATGAACACAGCAGATAATGATAAGCCTACCAACGACGTGTAAAAGGCCGTTTTCATACCTTCCAGTAACAATGCAGCTGATGCCAAAAGGGCTTTCGATTCACCAGTCATGGAGAACTCACTCAGACCCAGAGTGATACCTAAAAATGTGCCTGTAATACCTAAGCTCGTAAGAAGTGCTGGTACTAATTTGTATCGACTAGCGTCAAAGCTTGGCAGCATCTGTGTTACTGGAGATTTAGATAACCACTTGCCTTGTTTAGACTCAACTAAAAGCGACTCACCTTCAACGTCATAGACTAAGTGATCTGTCACCCAAATTAATTCATCTTTACTCAATTGAGCTATTGGTAGCTGACCACCAATGAATCTGTCGCTAAGCGATGCTATGGAAGATAGTCTATTTTTCTCATCAGAGTTGGTCTTCCACTCTCTGTAAAGAAAAAAGATAAAGCACACTATAGTTGTACCGATGATCACTGCAGTCACGGGTTCGCTGAATAAATTCAAAATAAATTGAAACATGATAAGCCTATTGATTTAGTAAGTTTTGTAATTCTTGGGGAGTAAACAGCTCTTCAGCGATTCTTATCGGAAGGTGCTCAGCATCGGTGCGCAATGTGTCATTAATACGTATAGGGTTCCTGAGCCTGACGCTATACATGGCCTCACCATGGTCATCGCTGTCAGTTGCCACTTTTAAATAGGCGTATTCTGGGAACTCACGTAGCAAGGTTGCTTGCAACGATGACTTTGTATCGCGAAAAGATTTCGTAGCAACAAAATCGTTTCCAAATTCATCACGAGATAGTTTCCATGCATGATTGATGGTAATTATTCTTTCGAGGATCTCATCAAAACGTATTCTCAAGTTATCTCTCCTAATACCAATCCTACCAACGTAAATTCCCTGCTTGAGATCTGTAGTCTGCTAAAAACTCATTGGCTGTGAGCACGTGCCAACCTTCATTGCTTGCATCTTCAATATCATTCGCTGATATAGCAATGCCAAACTTGTGCTTAGGCCATGCTAGTTCAATTTTTGCCGCTAAGTCACCGAAAGAATCAGAGATATAGAACCCTACTTCTGGCAATGTTGTTCCAAAGTCTTTACAAGCATGCAAAACACCATGTAAGCCTGGGTCAGCAAAATCAAATAGGCTTTGCCAATTACCTAGATCTTCTAGTAATCCTTGCTCGTTTCGTAATTTGTTAATTAACTGCCTTTCTGAATGACTAACTGCCATATGCGAGTGCATAGGTTGTTTACTGTGACAATCTATACACAAAGCTTTAAGGTTTTTGGGACGGTTGTCAGACTTCACCCCACTTACATGGTGCACATGAAGAAGATGGCGATGTGAACGAAGATTTACATCACATTGCTCACAAGTGAAATCCTTATCAACACGATAATGTGAAGAAACTTTTGTCCAGTCTTCACTGTACCCAGTTTCCGCTGTCTCTGCCTGACGCGAAGGCATATGAGGGAAGAAAGAGCTGTATGTTGCGAAGAACTCTCCCATATCAAACTCGTTGACAACGGATTGAATGTTGGTCGTTGTATTACAGCCTTTATAGTTCAGCATTCGTAAGCAGTTCTGACAAACCTTTAAAGGCGCTTTACGTTCGCCATAAGCTGTAGCAATAGTAAATTCACCAGAGGTGTCATTAGTTACAACATAACGTTCGAACCTGCCATTAGCCCGCATTCCCTGGAGAGTACGGCAATCAGCTACATGGAAACGCGCAGTTGTACCATTATCTTTAATGTATAAAGAAACGTTACGCCCTTTATAGCTAAGTAGGCCAGAGTCAATATCAACATCTTTGAGCTCAACGTCTTTACCTTTAGCCAGCTCCAAGTCTAGCTTTTCAATACTGGTTTCGACAAACGCTAGATTAAACTCGCCTTTCTTTTTGGGCTCCATTAACTCAATGGCAGCATTTAAGTTTTTGAAGCTAATACTCAGTTTCAAGTTAAACCTCTTCCAAGATCTTACGAATTTGTTCTTCTGCGTTAGTTATAACGCGGAAAGATACACGTCGAGATTTCTGTTCATCTTCATTACCAAGCTCATCAAGCGTCAACTTTGATGAAGAGTAACCAACCGCAGCTACGTTCTGTTTAACCCAATGGTAATGTTCGTCAACAACAGGCTCCAAGCTCATGATGTAACCTAGTACCGCTCGCGTTCGTGATTGCGATAATCGCATATTGTTGAAATACGCCTCATAATCTGTCGAATCGTGATTCCATCGACTGGAAGTGTGACCTTCTATCTTGATCTCTTGAATGATTGGCTTATAGCTATCCAGAACCGAAAGATAACGAGGAATGAAATCATCCAAGATCAATTGGAAGTTTTCATTTAGATCAGCTCTACCATTTGCGAATAGTACATCAGGAGCTGTAAAGTTTACGCTCAATGTCTCTCGATCTATCTCAGCCCCCCACTTTATCAAATCTTTTTCGAATTCTTCGTAGAGGGCAACGTAAATTGCTTGTTGGGTTTGTTGATAAGTTTCAGCAACTTCTTTAATTTTGTCGCGCTCGACCATTGCATCTCGCATCAGAGCAACGGAGATGAAAAGGAATACCATCATCAAACCTGCCATTAAGTCTGATACCGACATCCAATGCTCACCGCTGTCGCTGTGCTTTTTCGAGCTTCCGAAAACCTTATCCATGATTACACAGCCATTTTGCTAGTCGTGACAACGTTGTTCATTTCACGAACAAGTTTTTGGTAATCACGAGTGAACTGTTGAGTGATCGTTGCTAAAGCTTCACCCATTTCACTCATGGTACGGTTAATCTCTTGCTGCATTTGAAGGTCAAGCACTTCAACTTGCTTCTCTACCGCGCTGCCTGTCTTACCAACAGAGTCTGTAATTTGGTCTTCTAAACTATCAAAGGTTCTACGCACCGCTTGAGCTTGTACTTGGAAGACATCTTCTAACGTTGTTTCTAGACGTTCATGAAGCTTAGAAATAGCGTTTGTTGTTTCCTGCTGAATTTCTTTAGTGCTTGCCAGAAGCTCTTGGTTTGCTTCTTTTAATACTGTTCCCGTATCTTTTGCATCATCTTTAATCTCAGCCACTAGAACACGAAGCTGACTATTTAGCTCAACAATAGAGTCTTCAAGCTGTTGCTTAATTTGTTCAGCGTTGTCTGTGAGGTAGGTTGCACTATTCTGAAGTGCCCCTGAGGCTGTTGTTACGTTGTCCGTAATATCGTTAGAAGCTTCAGCTAAGCGGCCACCAATTTCTACTGCTCGACTCTCTAGCTCATGTGAAACCTTAGTCGCGCCTTCCTCAAGGTTAGTTCGCATTGATTCAACACTCTGGTTCGCAGTCGCACTAAAATTATCAATGATCTTTTGAGATTCAACCAACATTGACTCGTAGTGCGTTGAGGCCGCTTTTACTGAGTCACCAATTACTGCCATTGTGGTATCCATTTGCTCACGAATCTGAGGCATAGCTTCAACAGCCTTATCTCTCAAGTCTTTAAATGCCTCAAGTCTGTGTTCTAACTCGGTTACCTGACCATGACCTAGTTCCATAACTTGATGCAGCTTCTCCATTGTTACAGGAATGGCTTCCGCTCGCTCATTGATGTGCGCTACAGATTTCTCAGTGGATGAAATTGCATCAACGCCCAACTGGTATTTGGTCGCCATATCCTCTAGTTGATGGCGGTAGTTTTCTTGCCAATCGACTAATTTCTTAACTGATTCATCCAAACGCTTAAAGTTCTCACCAAATTGCTCCGTCAACTTCTCGTTGAAATCAACAATTACTTCTTTTAGAGCATTGATTACTTGTTCTGTTGCAGACTTAGACAGAAGTTCACCGAACTCATCCATTTTCTTCCATAGTGTGCTCTGGAATTCAGCATTACGCTCTGTTGTTTGCTTAAACTGGTCGTTTAATGTTCTTTGACCGTCATTAATGTCTGTTCTGAGGTTCTTAATTTGTGAGGTCAATGACGAATCCTCGTCACCTTTAATCGCAGATAGCAACTCATTCGAAGCGTTTAACTGCTCTGTAGAAGCCTTCAGTTGTTGTGACATAACTGAGAAGATTTCCTCAGGACCTACAGACTTCGTTTCTTCGCGTTCTTTTTGAGGAATTAAACCTAACGCAGCTTTATAAAAAATAGAACCAGCCATACCTGCTAAACTTGTCAGGAATGCAGTCTTTAGGCCACCAAGCAGTGATTCGATACTGCCATCAATGTTTTGGGGATCGAAGTCCATCAGACCAACTACGATGCCTGCAAACGTACCAAGAATACCCAATGATGTTAAAATATTAGTTGTACTTGCAGTAAAGCGTGGTGCTTTCCCTAATATTGCCAATAAGATCGAACCAACTAGCAACAATAAAATAAGGTAGATAAAACCATTTGAAATGGACTCTGCAGAAAATGAAGCGATAAGTGATGCTAATAGTTCGGTCATATAAGTAATTCGGTAGTATGTAATTGGACGGCAGCATTCTATATTAACAGAACGCCATTCTCAAACATTCAAATGGAAGTTTAATAAAATATCTATTTGTACAATGATTTGGATCATTTTTATAAATAAGAGAGCTAGCAAGGTTATTTGATTTAATACACCATGTGAATGAGACGTGAAAAACTCAACATCAATTTTAATTTACAAAAATATATTAAACAATTTGATAACAAATATAATTCCAACTATTCAACTCCCCTAATAAAGCTAACTAGCTCATCAAACATCGCTTCTAGGATGCTAGGCATCACAGCAACTAATTGTGTGGCAATACATCGAATCAAGTTCTGTACCATGATGAGCTCCTTGGCACGAATCTAATAACTATCGCCAACACTAAACAGCTAGCGATAGTGTGATTGTTTGGGTCTACGCGGCTTCTAAACGAGAAATAATAGCCTCTAGAGGCAGATCTTTATCACGAATCAGTTCAACAACTGCATCTATATCTTGTTCGCGGTTCAAAGCTAACGCGTGGTTTAAATCGTCAATTAGTGTTAGAGCTTGTACTCTAGTTAGTTTACGCAGCGAGCTCACTCGACTATCTGACGACATATCCATTAACTCTGCTACGGAGTCTTTATCTTGTTTCACAGAATGGGCTGTGCTTGTGCTTTTCTTGATCTTTGAAACAACCAAATTCTCTACATTCGGCACCGTTTTAGACGAAGAATCAATACTTACAACGCTCTTAGCCCTAAACTCTCGAACATCAAACTCATTCATCACTGTTTCTACAGGCAAAGGTTCATAACTCTTCTGGTTGTATTTGTTTTTACTTACTAAGAGCTCAGAGTAGTAAGCAATTGTTGGCAACATGAAATTCAGATGCTTCAAAATAGCTTGCTCAATCCCTCTCATCTCATTTCGTTTGATATACACGCCGTCTTTGCGTGCTTGCAGTGCGAATGAGATGGAGTGCTTCACTACGTCTAAACGGCTCTCGTTGATATCGCCTAGCTCCTGAGTTTCTAAAACACGAGACTCTTCTTGAGATTTCAAGATAGGTAGACGTGTACGAAGCGATTTGATACACCCCTGGATTAATTTATCGTTCGAAGACCTGATTGAATGAACCTGTTTAGGTTTTGACTGAAAGTCGTCTTTTTTAACTTTACTTGCTCTAAGCTCACGCTTTACTTCCGCCATAAAGTTATTAATTGATTTACAGTCAGATGGAGTCGAACCGGTAAAAATTGGCTTTGGTACACCATCGATAAGCACTTTAAGATGATTCGTCTGTGTTCTTTCATAAGAGAAAGGAGTGTCGGCGCCAAGCAAGTCATTTAGAAATTTAATGACTCGTTTTTGATACTTGCTGTAACCGGATGACTTACACATAAAGGCCTCTCAATTGATATCGTTTTGTTGAAAGGAATTTTATTAAAGGCTAAGCCTTGAGTGGGGTTTATAAGCTTGCGAAAAGTATCTTCCTGAACGTTTTTACTGTGTTGTTGAGTTTATTTAACGACTTAGTGGCTGATTCCATGAACCAAGTGACTATTTGCACTGGGTACATATGTTCAATTTGCGTCAGTTATAGTAAGTTGCGACAGCTCAAACTCACAATTCAAACGGTTCAGATACAACAAAGCCCGCTATAATAGCGGGCTTTGCGTTTGTCCATGAAGGACTAAATTTGGTGGGTCCGACCAGATTCGAACTGGTGACCCCTACCATGTCAAGGTAGTACTCTAACCAACTGAGCTACGGACCCAAATTTAATGTTCAGCATACTTTGGTTTTAGCATGGCTTTAAGGAATGGTGGGTCCGACCAGATTCGAACTGGTGACCCCTACCATGTCAAGGTAGTACTCTAACCAACTGAGCTACGGACCCATTCCTTAAGAACGAGATGGATATTAGCTATATCCTATGAGGGGTGCAAGCATAAATTCACTAACTTTGATTCGTTTGGCGAAAATCTAAACTCAACACCCGCTTTTAGACGATTTTATCGACAAAGCATTGGCAGATACGAGCTAAAAGTGTGATCTACTTAACTTTTATATTTTCAGCTAATTATCGTAGGGCACTTCGCTGAGCATCCAGATCTGCAAAATCTGTGAGACATCGGGGCAATAGCCGAACAAGATTTGGTACTTTGGTTTGAAAGGTTCGCCGATAAACGTGGTACGAATCAGTTTGCCAGTTTTTAGGTCCACCTGCGTACTCACCCTTCCCTTGAGGTTTTGAAAAATCGCAAATTGTTCACTGTGGTACACCATCTGCTCTCGGTAGAACAAAAAATGGTCTTGTGGTGTTTCTGTAAGTTGGCATTCTAGTGGTTTTAAAGGCTGCTGAGCTTGCACACTCAATGCCACTAGCAATGCAGATAGACTCCATCCAAATCGCATCGTACGTCCCTATTCTTCTTTCTTTATCAAAGTATAGGAGCTATCGGGGTAACTGCAGCGAAGCTCGGAACTTGTGACTACCAAGAAAGAAAAAAGCTTCAACCAATCCAGTTGAAGCCTTTCTCTATTTCATTATCTGGGAACGAAATGCTTATTCGTCTTCGGTATCAAACACCACGTTGTAGTTTTCTGTGTAGGTACAGTTTGGTTGGCGGCTACAGGTAAAGAAGCGTCGACCTTTAAACTCACCTTGGCTCGCTGTTCTGATGATCATCGGACTGCCACACTTTTTACAAAAGCGGACTTCTTTATCCGGTTCAATCAGATCAATGTGTGCTGCTAATAAACGACGTAGACGCCCCACTTGGTAGCTGTGTTTTACTGATGCGCCAATCAAAGGAAGGTTCGCCGATTTACACACGTGCATGAGCAGCTTTTGGCGCTCGACTTTGCCTTTATGTAGCTGCTGACCGTTATCAAGCTCAATGATCACGCGCGGTTCAAGCGTTCTAGGGTCGCAGATAACGTAATCAAAGTAGCTGCGTGAAATTCGGTTACTGGCAATGAAGAACTGCTTTTTATTCTTAATCTCTTTTGGTGCGATCAACGTTGCCATGTTTACTTTAGCAAACACCACCGCATGATCACCAACCGCCGCTCTTAACGCATTAAAAAACGCGCCTTCCTGCCCTTTTAATAAAGGACCTTTCGAACGGTATGGGAAGTCTCGCGTGTCATCGTTTTTGATCACGTACTTTTGAATGATAAAGAAGAAAACAACAAGTAGAACAACAATGATAAAGATGTTGGTCATAGATAAAGTGCGCCCAAAACAACTAGTTGCTCAAAGCCTAAATGGAAATTTTAACCAGAGCAACAAAACCGATAAATTTTGCGGGGTGATAATAACAGTAGCCAACGTTTTGAACACGATTTTTACGTCAAGTTGAGAGAACAAAAACGGACTCCATTAAGAGCCCGTTTGTTAATCATTAAGATGTAGAGAGAATGCTAGCTGTTCGCGTCGGGTTGGTTCTCAGGCATGGCACCAATAAACGCTGGCAGTTGATTACATGCTTCTACAACCGAGTTAATTACCGGATAAGGAGTCATATCCACTCCAAAACGTAACGCATTGTACACTTGAGGCACTAAGCAAATATCAACAACAGAGGGAGAGTCAGTCACACTGTAGATACAGTTTCCATGTTGTTGTCGATGCTGGTTTAGCTTCTCTTCCAATGCCATAAAGCCTTGATTTACCCAATAATGAATCCACTCGACTTTCGCCTCTTGATCACACGACAGGTGCCCTTCTAGGTACTGCAACACGCGCAAGTTATTGAGTGGGTGGATCTCCATCGCGATATCCTGAGCCATAGCCAAAGCTTGGTAACGAAGTGGCGATGGTTCTGGAATCACTCGAACTTGTGGATACTGCTCATCAAGATACTGAATGATGGCAAGAGATTGGTTGAGTAGAATATCACCATCCACCAGCACTGGCACAAGCTCAGAGGCGTTTAACTCATGGTATTCCGCGCTATGCTGCTCGCCGCCATTACGTACCAAATGAACCGATTTGGGCTCATAGTTCAGCTCTTTTAAGTTCAAACAAATGCGAACTCGATAAGCCGCCGAAGACCGCCAATAGCCATAGAGGGTGATGTTATCGCTCATACTTCCCTTGCCCCTCACTCTCAGTGTTTTAGGTATTGGCTGATTTGCTGATCAATCGCACCAAAGATCGAGTTGCCATCTGCGTCAAACATTTCAAGCTTGATAGAGTCACCAAACGACATAAAGCTCGTTGACGGTTTGCCATCACGAATGGTTTCAATCATGCGCACTTCTGCAATGCACGAATAGCCTACGCCACCCTCTTTGATAGAGGTACCATGCTCCGTGCCCTGCTTGTTCGATACTGTGCCCGAGCCAATGATTGCACCTGCAGAAAGTGGACGGGTTTTGCTGGCATGGACAATCAAATCAGCGAAATCAAACGTCATATCTACGCCTGCATTTGGGCAGCCAAATGGTGCATTGTTGTAGGTTGAAACCAAAGGCAAATGAACTTTGTTTTCATACCATGCTTCACCCAGTTCATCTGGCGTTACTGCAACAGGAGAAAACGCCGACGATGGTTTTGATTGGAAGAAGCCAAAACCTTTCGCAAGCTCTGCCGGAATCAAACCGCGCAACGATACATCGTTAACTAGCATTATAAGGCGAATGGATTCTTGTGCTTCTGCAATGCTTGCTCCCATCGGCACGTCACCAGTGATCACGGCAACTTCACCTTCGAAATCGATGCCCCACTCGTCGCTGGCAAATTCGATGTTGTCGCAAGGACCAATAAATGCGTCAGAACCACCTTGATACATCAAAGGGTCGGTCCAGAAGCTTTCTGGCATTTCCGCACCGCGCGCTTTACGCACTAGTTCTACGTGATTGACGTAAGCACTACCATCTGCCCATTGATAGGCGCGAGGCAATGGTGACTCTAAATAGTGGGATTCAAACGCTTCACTTCCTGAAACCGAACCATTGTTTAGCGCGTTATAAAGCTCTTCCAGTTGTGGAGCAACTTTATCCCAGTTATCCAATGCCACTTGCATGGTCGGTGCGAGATGCATCGCGTGGAAAATTTCGGTTGCCGGAACACATTGTGTCAGGTCTTTGCTCACGACCATCAACAGACCATCGCGAGTGCCATTTTTCTTGGTTGCTAATTTCATCCTTGCCCCTTACTTCTCTTGCCAGCTATAGACGTATTCTTTGTTTTCAACCTTATCGAGCTCGTCAGAAAACTCGAGCGCGTGGCGCGTATCAATCATCACTGCCACTTCATCGGTAAACTTCTTCTTATATTCCTGACCCGCTTTGAACGCTTTCGGATGAGGGCCATGAGTAAAGCCTGCCGGATGGAAAGTTACCATTCCTGCTTCAATGTTGTCACGGCTGAAGAAATCCCCTGCGTGGTAGAACAAGACTTCGTCATAATCGTCATTGTTATGATAGAACGGCACCTTTAGTGCGCCAGGGTCGCTTTCGATTGGTCGAGGTACAAACGTACACACAACGAATCCAGCACCAACAAATGTAGTGTGGGCAGAAGGCGGTAAGTGATAACGATGCGACATCAAAGGTCGAATATCACGCCAGTTCACTTTCACCACAGCCAAGTCACCGTGCCAACCAATCGCATCAAGCGGGTTGAATGGGTAAGTAATCACGCTGACTTTGTCATGACGCTTCACATGAACTTGAGTTTGATCTTCTGAGTACTGCGCACGAAACTCGTCGTTAATTGACGGCGTTTCCAGAACGGCTGGGTCGAACACAGCATGATTGCCCACCATGCCTTTTTCTGGCAAAGAATAAGCGGCATCGGTGTTTTCAATCATTAGGACAAACATTGGCTCGCTTGGTTCTAAGCGCCAACTGGTTGAGCGTGGGATCATCACGTAATCACCTTCGCTCACTTTGAGATGACCATAGTCGCAGTAAAGATCTGCCGTGCCGTGATGGATGAACAGCAGCTCATCGCCATCGGCGTTACGCACCAAGAAGTCCATCTTCTCGTGCATACGCCATACACGAATCTTACAGTTGGCGTTGTGTAGAAGATGCGGCACTGCCCAAGGCGAAATCTGACTTGCCGTTTCGACTAGGTTGAAATCGAACGCGCGCGGGCGCAAATCGCCTCCCCACTCCGACCAACCTGTCGGTGCGTGTTGATGATGAAAGTGTGCAGCAGGGCCAAAGAATCCACTTCGGCCTGCTTCACGTTCGTAAATTGCCTCTTCCGGGAAATCAGCATGTGCTTGCTTGGAGCACACTCCCTCCCGATGAGGGAATGTGATCCATTTATGCATCACTTAGTACTCCTCGGCGGATTTGGTCTTCTTCAATCGATTCAAACAAGGCTTTGAAGTTACCCTCACCAAAGCCTTCGTTGCCTTTACGTTGAATGATTTCAAAGAACACAGGGCCAATTACTGTCTGGGTGAAGATTTGTAGCAAGATGCCGTCTTTAGTTGGCGCGCCATCGATAAGAACTTGCAGATCACGCAGTTTGCTGACGTCTTCCCCGTGTCCTTTTACGCGCTCGTCCACTTTCTCGTAGTACGTATCTGGCGTTGGCATAAAGTCCATGCCACGATCACGCAGTGTTTGAACGGTTTGGTAGATGTCATCGGTGGTCATCGCGATATGCTGAATACCTTCACCGTTGTACTCACGGATAAACTCTTCAATCTGCGATTTGTCGTCAGAAGACTCATTGATTGGAATGCGGATCTTGCCACACGGTGCGGTCATTGCGCGGCTAACAAGCCCTGTCAGCTTGCCTTCAATGTCGAAGTAGCGAATCTCGCGGAAGTTACCAATGCGCTCGTAAAATCCAGACCACACATCCATGTTGCCTTGCTTCACGTTATGAGTCAGATGGTCGATTTCGTACATGCCAACGTCTGCTTTCGCTAGACGTTCCTCTGCATCATCGTAGAAGCGGAAGTCGACATCGTAAATGCTCTGTTTGCCGTAACGATCAACGAAGTACAGAAGACTCTCACCGATACCGTAAATTGCCGGAATGCTTAGCTCCATCGGACCGATTTCCGTTTTGTACTCTTCACCGCCGTTATCCAGCGCTTGCTTTAGCGCCACGTTAGCGTCTTGCACGCGAAATGCCATGCCACAAACGGAAGGTCCATGAACTTTAGCGAAGCCTTCTGCCTGACTGTGCGGCTGAGCATTAACGATAAAGCTGATGTCACCTTGTCGGTACAGCCAAGCCTTCTTAGAACGGTGTTTTGCGATTTCTGCAAAACCCAACGAAACAAACAGCGCTTTCAGTTGTTCAATACCTTCGCTATCCGCCGCTGTGTATTCCACAAATTCGAATCCATCCGTGCCTAATGGGTTGTAGGTGTCCACCATGACTTTCTCCTTATGTCATTGTTGTGTTTGAACATACGTTCTTGTTCGATATTTCTAACTTGGCGCAGGAGGAGAAAAATTGGAATACATACGAGGAAATCTAGCTTCATGCACTTTTTGCAACGTAATGTAAAAAATATGTTACACGACATTATTCGCCCGCAATCGTTTGCGTGAAAAATAAGGAAAACACATAATATCAATGTATTAGCATATCGTTTTTAAATTTACACGCCCAATTAAGATGTAAACAGATTGTTACCGCAATGACTTTTGTGGGCAGTAACGCGCAATTCTCATTCAAACAGTGTCAATATACGGACAATTATTCTGATAATATATGGAATGAGTGCCGATAAGTGGTAGTATCATTTTTTAACCACTACACTGGCAAATAGTTATGGCACGCCGAACTCAAGAAGATACCCAGATTACCATCAACACCATCCTCAATGTCGCGACAGAGCAGTTGATCAAGCTTGGTTACGAGAAGATGTCCTACACGACGTTGAGTGAGCAATCGGGAATATCGAGGACGGGCATAAGCCATCACTTTGCAAAGAAAGCCGATATTCCTCGCGCTCTACAAGGCCGACTACTAAAAATCATGGCCGATAAGTTGAACATGTCAGGTAATGAAAAAGACTTCATTGACAGTTGGGAACATGCGTTTGGCGATGAAGCGTTTATGGCGATTTGGCGTTTGGCATTTTTGATGACAGTTTGTGAGCATCACACACCTTATCTCAATGAGATTCAAACGCAGATTGAGACTGTTGCATCGTTCAAGCTTAACAAGTCATGCCAACGCACGATTGAATGGTTGATAGGTGTAACTTTATTGAGCTTGCAAAAAAGTTAACCCAATTATCTGGATACGAGGCCGAGTCAGCGACTCGGCTTTTTGCGTTTTTATACTCAGAAAACTTGGATTTGATTATTATTTAAGTATAGCGGCCGAACCCTTTGCAGAGTTCGGCCTATCCAGAAAGGCAGTGCGAGAGGACATGAATAAACAGAGACCGTATTAACCCACAGATGTGATACTGCTTCAATAATTACCCGTTAAATTACAATCGACTATGCAGTTATACTGTTAACTTTTCATCAATTACATAAATAGCTCGACTCTGTACATAAATACCACTCGCCCTTATATAAATCAGTCACTTTCGATATTTGTAAAGATTCGCTAAAAGCTCATAACAAACGATTAGTTTTTCTCTATCACCCCAAAAAACTGGGTGTTAGTCTTGTTTACATATTTACCTAGCCCATTTTTACTTTCGTGACCGCCGCATCAGATCCGGTAATTCGTAGGTCAAGAGAATGTCAGGCAGCGGTATTTTTTGATTCAAGACAGTTTTGACACGGACTAGGTATGTAATAAGAGGTGTTCTGTTCCCTTTCGGGCTCGCACTCTATACCGCTGCGGTCTCGACCAAGAAAGAAAGAGACATCCAAATGACACAAATTAATCAAGAACGTCTAGTTGAACATTTCTGCCAACTGGTTCGCATCGATAGCGAATCTATGAATGAAAAACAAATCGCAGAAACTCTGGCTGAGCAACTGGGCGAGTTAGGCTTTACGGTTCAAAAACTACCTGTACCAGAACAAATTTCTAATGGCTTCAACGTTTATGCACGTCTAGAAGGTAAGAAAGAAGGCTCTATCCTCATGAGCTGCCACATGGATACAGTAACGCCTGGTATCGGCATTGAGCCGATCATCGAAGATGGCATCATTCGATCTAAAGGCAATACGATCCTTGGCGGTGATGACAAGTCTGGCATTGCAGCAATCATGGAAGCGGTTCGTTGCATCCAAGCTGAAAACCTAGAGCACAAAACGTTAGAGCTTGCTTTCACTGTGCATGAAGAAGGCGGTCTGTTCGGCTCTGAGTACTTCGACATGACACACGTAACGTCTAAAGAAGCGATCGTACTGGACACAGGCGGTCCTATCGGCACTATCGTGACAGCAGCACCTGGTCAGCAAAAAATCGTTGCAACAATCAAAGGTCGCCCAGCACACGCGGGTCTAGCACCTGAAGAAGGCATCAGCGCAATCATGGTAGCGGCAGATGCAATCAACCACATGAAGCTGCTTCGTATCGACGAAGAAACCACAGCAAACATCGGTATGGTAAACGGCGGTCAAGCGACAAACATCGTGATGCCAGAACTAAAAATCGTTGCTGAAGCACGCTCTCTAAACGGTGAGAAGCTAGAAGCGCAAGTGAACCATATGATCTCTACCTTCGAGTCAGTATGTGAAAAACACGGCGCAGAAGTTGAAATCGAATCAAGCCGCGCATACGACGCATTTGTTATCGAAGAAGACAACGCTCACGTCTCAGCAATCAAAGCGGCATTCGCTGACATGGGCATCGATGCATTCACAAAAGGCACTGGTGGCGGCAGCGACGCAAACAACTTCAACAAGAAAGGTCTAACAACGGTAAACCTTTCTACTGGTATGGCGAAAGTACACACAACTGAAGAATTCATCGCGGTTGACGACATGGTGAAAATCACGGAATTCGTTAAGCACTTCCTCGTCAAATAAGCGAACTAAGTAAGCACAACTTGCGCTTAGTCTAAAACGTAACCTAAATCCCCTTCCTGCTTTACGCATGGAGGGGATTTTTATTTCCGTTGAGTAACGTCCCCTTCTATTACGCAGTTAAGCCACCAAAAAACAACGATTTCCCAGAGCAATATGGCGTACGCATACATAGAAAACGTCATTTTGTATAGATGGATAAATGTGAATTTGGACATAAGGTACCAATCTGCTTTCGTGATCAAATCAGAGCTGGAAGCAAAATCACAGGCATAATTCATGCTATCTATTTCGTCGGCGGTTCCCATCAGATAATCAAATCCATAAGCCACTTGCATTAAGAGTGCTTATGTAATCCCCCTCCATACTGTGTCGAGCTTCTGGCGACACATAAATGTCTATTCAATTGGCAAAAGTAGAGTCTAATATGAAGAAAAACACGCTCGCTTGGCTGATCTCATCCTTATTAGGAAGTACAGCCACTTTCGCAAACGCGAACCACGACCTAACCTTGGTCGAAATCGGAAACCAAACCTTTGAACGCATAGAAATGCTCAAGCAGTTAGCAGACAAAGGTCAAGGTACATCTCAACGCGATGGCGAAACCTACCTTGATTTCCAAGGCTATGAATACTGGGTGAACTTTGATGGCTACCCTAAGTTCCCATTCTTATTCGGCGATCAAGACCAAGCCTACCGCAATGTGGTGAACTTCGTCGGTCCTGAATGGGAGTTCATCATGTACAACGGCGGCTTCTATCTGATGCACAAAGAGTTTGGTGTGATGAACCCAGACGACACAGGTTGCTACGTAGAATATATCCCTGCTGCCCGCGGCTCTATGCGTCCAAATGGCGAATACATTTGGCAGTCAGATATGATTCAAAACATCGAGACTTCTGATTGTGGCGACCTATCTGCGCCAAGCATCAATGCATTGAACGTAGCCAGCGTTTCAGATCAAGGTGTTCAGCTAAAATGGGCTACGCAAAACGCGAATGACAATGTGGTTTTGACGTTGACCGAATCAGGTTCAGAGCCCGTTCGTTATGACAACGTTCAATCTGGCTTGTTCATTGGTAACCTGAAACCAGACACTCGGTACACGGCGGAGCTTTCGTCATGTAATGCGATCGATTGTATCGAGCCACAAAAGATTGAGTTCACGACAAGTGCTGCACGCCTTGGTTACGCAGACGAATTGCCGCTAGACAATCACTTGAATGGCGATTTGACTGGTTCTATCCATTTTGCTCAAACCCATACTACCACCGCCCCGAATCAAAACGATGTGAACCTGTTCCCTGACTTGGTGATAGGCCGTGAAGCTTTGCTTTTATTCACGCCAGAAGACAAAACCGTTCAAAAAGTTTGGGTAGAAGTGAGCTTTGAAGGCACTGTCATCACTCGGCTCCCAATGCTGCCACCAAGCGCGCTTGCGGCTTCCGATCAGCCAGATAATGGACGTTCTAAAGTGGTATTCTCCCATCACGCGTGGTCACTACCGCTGCAATGGGATTGGATGAAGCCCGGCTTGTCGCTGCGCTTAACCGATAACACTGATCGCCAAGGCGACTTAGCTGCCAATGAACTTGTCTTTGGCGGCGCACCGGAGCTTATCATCCAAAACATCGACATGGGTATGCTCACGGCGCCGCGTGATGGCAACACCATGATCAAAAATATGGCAAAACTCAGCGCCGATTACTTCCAGAAAATCCCAGCATCTAAACTGGTGATGGCGGATTACACTGCAGCTTATTTCCCGAAAGTGACGCTGCCAAACGGTAAGGTTTACACCACAAGCTCCGATGGTGAAGGTGGCTGGCACGGTGGTGACATGCGTGAAGCCATTGGTAAAGCACTGGTCTCTACAGGTGTGAATAATGCGAACGTTGGCATTACCGATAGTGCTGGCTATTCGCAAGCTTACAATAAACGCTTCAATCACATTACTGCGCACACCAACCGCGGCGTGTACACCAACGGTATTATTGACCATGGCGGCAGTGGCGGCGGTGGCATCGTGACGTTAACGGCAACAACAGGTAACGAATGGTCGCATGAGCTGGGTCATAACTACGGTCTGGGTCACTACCCTTGGTATGCTTCTACGCACGATTTAGAATCTGGCTGGGGTTGGGATGCTCTGCATCGCCGCTTTATCGGTAACTTACACTGGACAGGTGAAGCCACGACTAACGATGTGGGTGGTGAAGTGGTACCACCATTTGCGGGTGAATTCCGCTTTATGCGTGACGCTCAAGCTGGTGGCGAAGCCGCATTATTAGGCACCATTAGTCATTACACGTTAGAGCACCCTTCTCAGTCTCGCCGCGTACAAACTTGGCTCAATAACGGTTTTAACGTCGACCTAAACAGCTCGACTGGTTATGCTCGTTGGAATCAAGAAAGCCAAAGTTACGAAGAAGCACAAACCGATACGCCAGTACCTACTGCAGCAGGCGTGCCTGTTGTCACCCTGTTAGGCATTTACGATCCGCGTAACGAACTTGCAAGCCAAGTTTACCCGCTGATTTACTCCAACTACGGCAACGTGTTTGAGCAGACTTCTGCACCAGACGTAACTTATCATCCGGAGGGTTGGCAAGCTGTGTCTTCTTTGTCTAACGAGCAAATTCAACAAGATTTGTGGCAGACGATGAAGGTCAACAATCAGCAAGCTCGTATTTGTCAGTTCACCTACACGGCAAGCAACGGCGAAAGTGCAAACTTCGTTGGTACGATCAGTGCGGATATGGCGCGCTGTGAAAGCAGCGAAGACATGTACTGGAACATCAATGGTCAGCGTGAGCACATGATTTCTCAAGATCATGACTACTCGTTGCTGTCTAAATACGGTGAAGGTGCTGTGACTTACACGCCGAACACCGAAATTGGCGAAGTGCCACTTTGCGTGCTTGATAAATCTGGCACGAGCCATGACGGTGCGGGCTACTTTACCTCTTCCCACTGCCAGCAGTTTAGTGGCGTGAAACACAACAACGGAGCGGATTGGCGTTACGCTCGACATCAAGGTGGAATGCATCAACCGAGTATGATCTCTCAACGTAGCTGTGCGGTTACGGTGGAGCGTCAGGATGGCTCAGTACAGAACATTGCGGTTGCAAGTAGCCGATTAAACGACTCACAAAGCAATAAGTTCCACTTTAACCTAGAGCAGCTGCCACTACCGACTCGTGTCACCTTAAGTTGTACTGACGTGAATGGTGAGCAAGTGCTAGATAGTTTGATCCCTGATCAAAACCCAGCGATCGACAAGCTTGTTGGTCCTATCTTTGTTGGTCAGGAGCACGGTTACAAACAATACATTGATGAACAAGTCATGTTTGCCGACAACGCAGCGTTAAACCGCGTCGACTTTGGCTTTGTGGCTGACTTCGACAAGTTCGTAGCAGACAACTACGGAGCGGGTGTGCTGAACAATGGTGAGACAAGCGCAGAACGCCGCGCTGGTGCACTTTACGTGTACCCTAACCCAGTCACCGGCACTCGCGATTACTTCCTAATGCGTGACATCTCTGCGGCGGATTTCCCAACCAACCAAGCAGACAATGAAGGCTGGAAGTACCTAGGCTCAGCGGAAAACCATGTCCAGTTTGATTTTAACCCACTGAAAGTCGATCGTAGTAACATCGACAATGCACAGCGCATTGCCGGCTACTTCAATCAACCGCAGTTGCTAACGTGGGAACAAGCGAGTTCAACGGCATGGGGACAATCTGAGAACGCTATTTTCATTGATACCGATGAAAGTGGTGAGCGCCGTTACTTTATGCAAAAACGTCCGGGAGTGAACAGCGCGTTGCCAGTTCAAAACACCTCTGACGCTGATTGGCGCTTTATTGGTAGCGATACGGATATTGAACAGTACATTGCTGAGCTCAACAGTGACCTAGCTAAGTTTGAAGAGGAAATCTTGACGTGGCACAAACAAGATCGCATGGGAATTTGGGGTGAGAACAACAACACGGGAACCATCAACGATATTTACGTGTACCACTTCCGTGGTGGTTACCATTACTACCGCCTCATTGACGGCAAGTATTGGTACTTCCCTTGGCCAACGGAGGCAAACCCAAACAACGCTGATTGGCAATATCTCGGTCAGTTCTAACTCGTAAAAATGTTCGTAGCATGATCATTTAACGTTAACGCCCTACCTAAGCTCAGACTTGTGTAGGGCTTCTTTCTATTTTATTTCTGCGGTCTTTTTGGCGTAGCCCTCAAACCGAGTTACACTACGCCCTCTTTTCCTTTTCTGATTCATTCCCATGACTGACGCTGATATCGAGCTGCAACACCTTTGGTTAGAAGTCCAAGCTGAGCGCTGGCAGAACCTGTCACGCTTTTTGTTTAGCTATTACTGCTACAAACACAACCTCGTGAGTAAAACCAACAAAGTGTGTTGGGAAACAGCCCGTGTATCACTACCTTGTTCTAAGACAATTACCGAGCGCAAACATGCGGTTATCGAACCATTGATACCGGAAGATACGGTCGTTGGACTATTAAAAACCATCAGTAAAGATGGCGATATGAGCTTTGAAATGATGGCGAGCACACTCGACACGTTTTTGCGCTATGTTGTGATCAGCAAACAAGAAAAAGCCCAGCTTAAACCCAACATGCCAGCAAGTTGGTATCAGCAAGAGAGCAAGCCATTAATGGCACGTTTTGAGCTAACGGGAATTGTCATTTAAGGTACGTCGATGCAATTACAAACCCTAGGTAAAGGACGCTTTGAGGCGCAATGGAGTGAAGATAAACATCTCATCGAAAAAACGATCCGAGATTGCATCTGTACGCGCCGAATTTTTGATGAAAACGAAAAGCTCCTTACCCAAGGTGAGCATGTCGAAAACTTATATCTGGTCGATTCCGGTCGTATCTCCATGGGTGTCACGGCAAGAAACGGCAAAACCTTTCTGCTTGGTACGCTTGAGTGTGAACAACAAGTCTTTGGTGAGATGGAGTTCTTTACCGGCTATCGCTGCCAAATGGACATCGTTCCGGTAGAACCGGTTGAAGTTGCGATTATTGACGCGCAAAAGCTGCAAAAATGCTTGTTAGAACAGCCTCGACTGTCGCTTTACTTTGCCAGCGCCATCGCGATTGATTACCAAGATACGGTGGAGATTCTTTCTCGCCGATTACTCTACCCAATCACCTATAACGTAGCGTACGACATCTATCATCAGTATTTAAATGACCTGCCAGTGGATGGGTTCCAAAAGAACTATTTGGAAGCGGAGCGATTTGCCACCTCAGACCGTGTTTATCGCCGCGCGGTGAAAGAGCTTGAAAGCAAAGGCTTTATCGCCAAAGAAAAGAAAGGATTACGTATTCTCGATTTGGACGGACTACGTAATTTTGTTGAAGAATAGCTGAGTTCTTCAATCGTAAATGAGAAAAGGTCTGCACAGTGCAGACCTTTTTGTTCTCTTTGTACCGTCCTAAATAAGGTTGACACATTTCCAACATGAAATTGGAGAATGTCATGAAATCAACGAGTAAACGAACCCAACGAGATTATTCTCTTGCCTTTAAATTGACGGTTGTTGACCAAGTAGAAAAAGGTGAGATGACCTATAAACAAGCTCAAGAGCGATACGGGATACAAGGCCGGTCTACTGTCTTAGTTTGGCTTCGTAAGCACGGTCAGCTAAATTGGTCTAAAGGAATAGAGAAACCAAACACAGTAGGTAATGGCATGCCTGATTCTCCTTCTACTCAAACTCCAGAACAACGGATAAAAGAACTCGAGCAACAACTTGAAGAAACTCAACTGAAAGCGGACTTCTTTGAGGCTGTCGTAAAAGTAATGGATAGGGATTTCGGTGTCCGAATCTCAAAGAAGCGCAAAGCCGAGTTATTAAGGAAAAAACGGTCAAAAGGCTCACAGTAACTAAAGCTTGCCACTTCATCGGGATTACTCGGCAGGCGTTTTACAAACGCTACGCGCTCGAGCTTCAGCGAACTCAGAAAGAGCAATCTGTCATTGGGTTCGTCAAAGAGCAAAGGATTCAACATCCTCGATTAGGAACTCGAAAGCTCAAGTACTTACTCAGTCAGAATAACATTTATATAGGGCGAGACTGTCTGTTTTCATTGCTAAAACAGCATCGCCTATTGGTCGTAAACCGAAGGGCTTATCATCGAACAACAAACAGCCATCACCGGTTCCACTGCCATCCAAACCGAATCAAAGAGGGCATGGTTCCAAATAAACCGGAGCAGTTATGGGTCGCTGATATCACTTACTTGGCAACACGAGCGGGAAATACTTATCTCAGCTTAATCACTGACGCCTACTCGAGGAAGATAGTTGGGTATCATCTAGATGATAATATGAAGACGCCAGCCGTTAAAAGTGCATTCCTGAAGGCTTTGAAAGAGCGGCTATATGAGGGCGAGCTTATTCATCACTCTGACCGAGGTATTCAATACTGTTCTGAGGAATATCAGTCACTACACAGAAAATATCACGTGACATGCTCTATGACTGATGGATACGACTGCTATCAAAATGCTCTAGCTGAAAGAGTAAATGGTATTTTAAAGATGGAGTACTTGCTGACTAAGCCGAACGACTTGAATGAAGCTAAGAAAATGGTTGCTGAGTCGGTGAAACTCTATAATGAACAGAGGCCACATACAGCTCTAAAATACAAAACGCCCGATGAAGTTCATCGAGCGTTTTAACTAAAAGTGTCAACCCATATCAGGACGGGTCACTTAATTAATTTAAGCGGCTTGCGTTTGCTCTACTGCCTTAAACTTCATTGAAACCACCAGCATTGCGACGACTACTGCGTAGATAACTGGGATGGCGTACATCACGGTTTGCAGACCAACCACGCTTTCCATTACCGAACTGATAGCTGGGCTAAACATCGCACCCGCACTGCCGCTGATTAAGATGTAAGACACGTTCTTACTGGTTGCATTACGCACAAACGATACACCGTAAGCGATGAAAGCATTGTAAAGCGCAGCACAAGCAAAGCCGTAACCGTAAGTCAGGTATGACAACCATTCTAGTTTATCCGTAGTAACGATAACGCTGGTGATCACCATAGCAACAGAGATAATAGTCACTAGGAAAGTTTGAATCTTCATGCGCGAAACAATCACGGTAGAAACCAACGCGCCAACCAGAGCAGCAGACCAGTATTGAGTGATGATGTTGCCTGCTTGCTCAAATGGGATATCAAACTTCTCTTTTACGAACATTGGCGCCCAAGTTAAAAAGGTGTATAGCGCAAGCATACCTAAGAACAAACCTACGCCACCACTGATGATACCGAAGTTCCATTCAGATTTTGCTTCTTGCTCAGAGCCGCTTTCACCACCATATTGGTTAAAGTTGGTCAGCAGAGCAACAAACATGGTTGCCAACGCCACTACACCCACGCTTAGGTAACTGATGCTCCAGTTCATGGCATTAGTCAGTGCATATGTCGTAATCAAAGGGAAAACAACGCCCGCAACATTAAAGGTCGCATCTTGAACCACCAGCATGGTGCTTTGAATTTTGTCTTTCCATACCGATACGACGATAGTACCCGCGATACAAAGACCGACACCGCCACAGAAGCCAATTACGGTCATGCCAAGCATTACGATAAACAGAGATGGCGCAACGTATAGACTCAGTGCCGCAGCGGCAATCGCACCGTAACACAATACGGTCATGCGTTTGATGCCGACTTTTTCAATCAGAAAGAAAGCCGCGATAGTACCGGCAAGTGCGCCGCCGTTTAATAGCGAGAAAATCGATGCGACTTCGTTAACGTTCGCATCAAAGGTGTTGGCTAGCGGTTCAACCAACATACCAAATTGGGTCGCAAAACCCGCCATAATGAAGTTAGCGAGAAAGCTAATTGCGGTGAGTGTTATTTTATTTTTCATAATTCACTCCAAGGGCTCATGAGATAGATGTTCTTAGTATTAGAGAGAGCCAGCGAGCCAGCTCTCAAAGAAAACTTAATTGTAGGGTTAAGCTTTAATCGCAGTTTCTAGCGCAATTTCAATCATGTTGTTGAAAGAAAGTTGACGCTCTTCTGCTGTGGTTTCTTCACCAGTAATGCAGTGATCAGACACGGTCAAAATCGCCAGCGATTCAATGCCGAATTGGTGTGCCAAGCCGTACAAGCCCGCTACTTCCATATCCACACCAAGCACGCCAAAGCGCTCTAGGGCTGGGATCATGTCTTCATCCGGATCGTAGTAAAGATCGCCTGTGAAGATGTTACCCACTTTGACATCAATACCCTTCTCTTTCGCAGACATGTAAGCGTTGTGCAGCAGTTCAAACGTAGCAGACGTTGCCATATGGTAGCCACTGCTGCGCTTAGCATTCGTCGGTGAATCTGTGCCTGCCGCTTGGGCTAGGATAACGTCACGCATGTGAACATCTTTTTGCGTCGCGCCAATGCTGCCGATTCGGATGATGCGTTTCACACCAAAGTCATTAATCAGTTCGTGACCGTAAAGCACCATTGATGGAATGCCCATGCCGTGCCCCATCACTGAAATGCGCTGACCTTTGTAGTAGCCGGTGTAGCCCAACATGTTACGAATGTCCGTAACCAGTTTGGCATCATCTAGGTAGGTTTCAGCGATATATTTCGCGCGTAGCGGATCGCCCGGCATGATAACAGTTGAAGCAAAATCTTCTGCAGAACCTGCGATATGAGCAGTCATAGTGTTTTCCTCTTTCGTTCTGATGGCGCAATCATAATGAGGAAACAGGGCAAAGTTTCAGGACAAAAGTCCGGTTTGAAAGTGCGAGCTCTCATAACTGAGCAAACAGTAAATATGGGGTCGGTTCAACAGATAAACCGACGAAGTTGCATCGGTTCGAAGCGAATGATCATTAATGACTGAAATAGCTACGGTAAAGAAAGAAATATAAAAACAGATTACAAATTCTGTCATGAAGGTTTACAGGTTTGCTTTTTAATCAGAGGGCCGCTGATAACTTCAACTCATTCAATAAATCAGATTCATTGTTATTGATTTTTAAGAGCCTCTCAAAAGAAAAGTGGTAATTATGGTATTACTTTTCCTTTTTATTATATTTATAAAAATCACCTGTAGTTTTTATTTAGATTCAATAATGAGTATAGACTCTGCAACAACCTTATTTCTTCCACTCAGTTTTGCTTTATATAAACACTGGTCTACTTTATCTAAGAAGTATCGAATGTCTAAGTGTGTTTCTACCCGTTGACTAAATACGCCAATAGAGCTCGTTAGCAAGTGAGCCTGAGCATTATTTTCGCATAGGATTGAAAGTTTAGAGATCGATTCTCTCAATGACTCTGCGCGCTCAACGCAATGTTCATGCTCTGAGTCGACAAGCACAATCAAAAACTCTTCCCCACCCATTCGAAAAGCGATTTCGTCAACACCATTGAATTGCGAAGATAATAACGTCCCAACCTTGGTGATGGCCTCATCGCCCTTTAGGTGACCAAGCTCGTCATTCAGTTGTTTGAAGTAATCTAAGTCAATGGAAATAAAGCTGACAGTTTGCTTTCCTGCTTGCGCTTTAGAAAGAATGTCTGGCGTCATGATGTTGAAGTATCGACGATTGTACAGACCCGATAATTCATCCGTTATCGCAAGTTCTTGCAGCTTTTTGTTGAGACATCTCAACTCTTTTTCTGCCACAAAACGACGATATTTTTCTCTAACAAGCTCGATGGATTGAGTAGACACTTCAAAATACATTTTGAGCACGGTATCTGCGACTAAACCGTTGATACCTTGCAGTGTATCTACCGCATTCACTTTTGCCGTCTCTAAAGAATCGGTAGATTCCAACTCTTTCAATGCGACACTCATTTTCTTGTCGTCGCCGATGATATGGAATACGAGCCAACGAATTAAGAACTGCAGAATATGTTCGATAGATTCTTGCCAGTTGAGGGTTTTAGATTCACATTGAATCTTGATGACTTCGTTGACGAACGACGCATGACTTTTCTTGTGATCATCATTCCAAACATCATCGAGAAAGTGTTCGTTCCAGATACTTTCTTCGAAAGAAAAGTGATATTGAGCGTAGTCCTTTAATTCACTAAACACGCCATCAACTTCTATTTGGTCATCATAAATCAACGTATTGGCTAATTTATTTACCAATAAAAAGAGATGGTAATGTTGTTCATCGATCTTTTTAATCCCTGTCTCAAAATTGTGATTCCAAGGAAAAATGATCAGTTCATTATCAGACATAACTATTCATGTATTAACACTATTTCTTGTGGGGAATAGTACCCCATGTTATTTAAAGTTGATAGCCCTTATAAACAAATCTATTAAGCAGAAAAATAACCAGATTTGTTATAAATATTAAATCAATAAATTTATTGTTAAAAAATAGCACCAACAGAGTGGCGCTATTTTAATGGTTAGAACAGTATGCTGTGAATAATTACTTTAATTCAATCCACGCTTTACGCTGCGATTTGTCCATGTAGGACCAAGCTATAAAGCGGCTGACTTTTTGTCCTTGGCTCATTTCCACGATTCGGATCGCTTTTACACCCAACTTCTCAAGTTGTTTGCGCATCGGACGAACATTGTCTTTCTTTGAGATTAACGTGGTAAACCAGAGCACTTGCGCACTGAATGCTTGGCTTTCGTTCGCCATCTTACGGATAAACGCTGCTTCACCACCTTCACACCATAACTCAGCATTTTGACCACCAAAGTTAAGCGCAGGTTTATTGGCTTTTACTTGAGGCGTTTTCGCTTGATTAGCTTGAACCTTCACGCCCTTCTTACGCTGATTCGCTTTTAAATTGTCTAACTTACGCTGACTGCCCATCGCAGCTTCTTCAGCAGAACGGTGAAATGGCGGGTTACAAGTCGTAATATCGTAGCGATCGTTTGGCTGGATAATACCGCGGTAAATATTGGACTCACTGGTTTGTTGTACGAGTTCGATCTTACCGTTTAACGAGGCGTTGCGTTCTGTGATTGCTCGTGCTGATTCAATTGATTTTGGGTCAACATCGCTACCGGTGTAATGCCATCCATATTGAGTCACACTTACGATTGGGTAAATACAGTTTGCTCCAACACCGACATCAAGTGCTCGCACTTTATGGTGGACGTATTTGCCTTTTACTTCACCATCGAGCAACTCTGCTACGCGATGAACGTAATCCGCACGCCCAGGAATCGGCGGACACAAGTAAGTGTCAGGGATATCCCAATATTCAATATCGTAATGCGCTGCCAGCAATGCTTTATTGAGCATCTTGACGGCCTTTGGATCGGAGAAGTTGATTGAGTCTTCGCCTTTCGGATTCTTTATCACAAATGATTTGAGCTGAGGCTCTGCTGTGATCAGCTTTTTGAAATCGTAGCGACCTCGATGTGCATTACGTTCATGCAATCCACTTTTAGCAATTTTGATCACTTCTACATCGCAGCTTAGGTTAGCGGCGTTAGTTTTCAGATCAGTGCGTTTTACAGCACTTGCGGCTTTTGCCGTCGGTTTATTTTTCACACGCCTTGGTTTGATCTTGGTGGCATCTTTGCTCGGCTTAGACTTCGCCGATTTTGGCTGAGCTTGTTTCGCGTTGTGATTATTGGTCTTCATTCGAATTCGCTTTTAAATCGAGGTAAATCATAAACAGACGAGCATCAAATTCGAGTTGGTGATACTCAGGTTCCATATAACAGCACAGTTGGTAAAAGGCTTTGTCGTGGTTTTTCTCACGAGTATGCGCCAACTCATGCACCACCAGCATACGTAATAACGCTTCAGGTGCATCTTTAAACACGTTCGCAATGCGAATCTCATTTTTCGACTTTAGTTTGCCGCCATGGTTACGGCTTATCACGCTATGCAAACCAAGTGCATTGTTGACGGCGTGAATTTTCTTATCGTAGACCACTTTGCTAATTGGCGCGGCTTTCTTCATGTAGCGGTTTTTGATCGCTATAGCGTATTCGTAGAGTGCCTTTTCGCTTTTGATTTGGTGTCTATCTGGGTAGCGTTTTTCGAACCAAGGCACCAGTTTACCGCTATCGATGAGTGAACTGACTTGCTCGACAATGTTCTGCGGATAACCTTGAATGTATCGAAGTGACGGATGCATGCGTATTAAGTCTGCTATGACAAAAGAAAGGCGCTAAATATACCCGAGATGAGCAAGAGTTTCATCTTAGGTTTCGAGCTTTCCTTTGTTGCGAAACCTCGCTAAACTTCGCCTCCCGACGATAATGGAGAGAAATTGAATGAAACGTGTCGTTCTTTACGTCAAAGACAAATGCCCACACTGCAAAGATGCTCAACGTTATCTTGATTCGAAAAATATTAACTACCGCTTGTGCAACGCAAAGATGCAGCGCGGTCGCAAAGAGCTCGATGCTCTGGGGGCTCGCTCTGTACCTGTACTGAAGATTGGCGATCAAGTCATGATTGGCTGGAACCCAAAGAACTTTGAAAAAATGTACAGTAACTAAGAGACGAACCAATCCAATTGCCCAGTTACTTAGTCCACACTGAAGAGCTTCTCCAAAGAGAGGCTCTTTTTGTATCTGCCCCCACCTATCTCGCCTGAGCCTCTACGCTCCTCAGCTCAATCCGACGACTATTCAAATTAGCAAATGTCGTGTAATGGCAATTTTTAGTTACTCACACACTGTATTTTTACACTCAAGTCAACCGGTCTCAGTTTAATTCGCGCCTTATCTTGCGTCGTTCATAAACTCTGACCGTTCTTTTCTATCATCAGTGAGTGTGAATATGTCAGAGACAGCAGCAGAAAACCAAGTAAACCAGACGCCGCAATCGGTTAATAAGGTCAAGCGCACCACCAATGCATTATTGGCACTCACTATGGTGTCCATTGGTACTGCGATTGTGGCAGATCGCATCATTCCGACGACCGATAATGTCCGCGTGGAAGGCAATGTCGTCTCATTGATCCCACAAGTTTCTGGCCAAGTAGACAGCGTCAGCATTAAGCCAAATACCGAAGTCAAAAAAGGCGATGTGCTACTGCAAATTAATACGACCGATCACCAGATTGCGGTCAAGCAAGCAGAAGCAAAGCTCAAAATCGCAGGACAGAATGTTGGCTCGCAAATGGCAGGTGTGATGTCGGCACAAGCTCAATTGACCACCGCGCTCGTCGCACAAGAAAATGCTAAACGCCAAGGGCAGCGAGTTTTAGCCATGGCAGAAAAAGGCGTGGTTTCAAAATCAGATGCAGACACAACTCGTGCAGCCATTGATAAAGCAAATGCCGATGTCGTTAACGCAAAAGCGAACCTAGAAAAAGCAAAAGCTCAGGTGGGAGCGGCAGGTGAAGAGAACGCTCAGATCCAATCGGCTTTACTGGAACTGCAACAAGCGCAACTGAACTTATCACGCACGACAAT
Organism: Vibrio sp. ED002; assembly: GCF_023277445.1. Taxonomy (NCBI): domain Bacteria; kingdom Pseudomonadati; phylum Pseudomonadota; class Gammaproteobacteria; order Vibrionales; family Vibrionaceae; genus Vibrio; species Vibrio sp. ED002. Next base: position 800,070 of record NZ_CP080238.1, read on the forward strand.
GCGAGCACCTTCTGATGGCGCTGTGACCAATTTTAATTTGTCGCAAGGCGCTTATGCTACAGCAGGTTCTCCCTTGATGACGTTTGTTGAAAGCGAAGGCTTATGGCTTGAAGCCTTCTTCCGCGAAAACAGCATGGGTAATATTAGCGCCGGAGATAAAGTTGAAATTGCGCTCGATTATGCTCCCGGACAAACCTTCTCTGGTACGGTATCTTCCGTAGATTTAGGGGTTGCATGGGGCGCGAATAATCAGCCAGGCACCTTAGCCACCGTAAAAAATCAAAATGGTTGGCTACGTGATACACAACGTATGCCCGTGACCATTAAGCTCGATGATAAACATGCGGTTGACTTCATGCGCATCGGTGGACAAGCAGATGTGGTGATCTATACAGAGAGCAACGCTCTATTTAACTTTCTTGGCAAGATTTGGATCAATCTAGTGAGCGTGTTCTCTTATGTTAGATAGTCTGACTCAAGAACAAGAACGTCGAATCCTGCGCTATGTTGTCACTGTAGGTTTGGCTACTTTTATGGCGTTATGGTTTAACTGGCCTTTAGCATTTTGTACGCCTCTTTTGACTGCAAAATTCATCGTCGATAAACCGCACTTTCATATCCTGCATGTCAAACAACTTGGCTATGCGTTGATCTCCACCGCGGTCATTGGCTTTTTGGTATCGAGCGGCTTGCCAGAGTACAAAATAGGTTTTCTGGCTGTACTGTCGTTGGGCATGTTGTGGAGCTATTACCTATTTACCGATCCAAAATGGGTAATGTTTGCCACTTTCTTGATGATTGCCCTGATTTTGATTCCATCGGTTACCATTATCGACAAGCAAGCCGCGTTAGACGTGGGCATCGGTTTTGCGTTTTCTGGTATCGTTGCCGTAGCGCTTTACGGCGTGTCGCATATTTACTTCCCTGAAGAAGATGGAACTGAGTTTGAAGGCTTTCCTCCTTCCCCCTTAAGCAAAGAAGTTCGTTGGAATGCTGCGATTCGAGCTTGGATGATGTCGTTTCCCTTGGTTTGTTTTTATTTCTATTTCCAACTGTCACAAATATTGCTCACCGTTGCGTTTGTCATGCTGCTTTCTCTGATGGCAACCAGCGACAAAGCGGGCAAAACATCACTGTTTTTCGTTATCAGTAATGTGTTAGGAGGACTACTCGCTTTCGCCGCTTTCGTTACCATTTCTCTGGTGCCAAATATGTACATCTACATGCTTGTGATATTGGTGGTTATTACGTTACTTGGGACCAAGATTTACACCGAGCCCGCCAAAGCCCCAGTCTACGCCACCGCATTTACGGGTTTTATGGTGTTAATGGGCACCTCCATGAGCAGCGGGGCGCTAGACGATAAGTTTTACGTTCGAATATGGCAGTTAGTGTTGGTCGTTGCTTACATGGTATTTGTGACCTATTTCTTTGAATCTCGCGACAAAAAGGCCGCGTAGTCACATTAAGCTTGGGCACTTTATGGTGCTCAAGCTTTCATCACTATTGTCGCAAACTGGCAATGAATATTTCATCAAATTGGTAATCTCATACCTTCCATATTGTTATTCACTGAAGGATGGGGAAATACGCCATGCTCGATTCACTCGCTCAAAAATTCATTCCACCAAGGCCCTACCTTGTCCTAGGCAACCGCATGTTTTTGCTTTCTATCGTGCTGCTTATCATCAGTGCGTATTTTTATGATGTCGGAGAAGCTTTTGTGGCGGTGGAAGTGGGAATCATCCACTACCTATACAATCTCAAATTCAGTACGACGAAAGACACCCTACTAGGTAGCCTTCATCCTTTGGTCATGACATTAACTGCGGTACCACTTTCCATGGTGCCTATCACTTATGCGCCTTTTACTAGTGCGCTGTTTGCCTTCTTACTCGTCATAACAGAGCGCGATAAACACCACCAAGGAGTACCAAAGTACATTCTGCCGCTGACGTTTATGTTGTTATCGATGATGATGCCAGTAGATATGCCAGCTACAGAACTTATGCTTCAACGTTCAGTATCGGTTGTGCTTGGCATCACTGTGGCGATCATTGCTAGTACGCTGGTTTGGAGAAACACCAATGCCCAGAATGGCTCGATGAACACCACACATAAAATTGGTCGTTTTGATCTTAAGTACTCCAGCCGCAAAGCGCTAGGAATCGGCTTAGTGTTGTCGTTAGGTATATGGGGTGGCGCAGGAGCCGTTTTAGGTGCTTACCTATTTATGATGATCCATAGCCCATTTAGTAAAGACTTAGCACCGAAAGCATGGCAACGGTTATCAGGAACCTTGCTTGGCGCATTAGTTTATTTGCCTGTGGGATTGCTATTGGGCTCGTTCAACGCCGACATGGCAATGACAATAACCATGTGGGGTTTGGTCATCGCTTCGCTATACGGCATCCTTGTGTATCTCGAACACAACTACACCATTGCCACAGCTTGTATCATGCTGCTTATTCTTACTGTATCGGTAGGTCCTTTTAATCCGGAAATGGCTGAATTTATCTTTTCGCAGCGAGTATTGTTCACGGTAATTGGTGGCGTTGCCATGGTGGCTCTTGGGGTTTTGATACCACTGAATGAGAAAGAGGTAACTGCATAAAAAAGAAAAGCCTCCCAATTAAAGGGAGGCTTTCCATTGAATAGTTTGGTTTTAATAGGTAACTGTCACCGTACCTTTTCCACTCACGTAGTCTACTGAGCCAGCATTGCGGTAGGTGAATTGACACGTACCTCCTACCTCAGGGTCACCACTGCTCTCGTACGTTGCGACCAACTCTGTATTTAATGACTCATCTTCACTTACACGAGAACCATCAATAAGCGCATTCCACAACTTCGCGCAATCACCCTCATTCAATGCTGTTGGATATTCAGTAATGGTATTACCACGGAAAAAGCTAATAGATGTGTTGTCATCAAGTACGAGCTCTTTTGGCTCCCCTTCAATGATGTGTTTGCCTTTAACAATACCCAAGGACGCCTCAAGCCCTCCCTTGAAACCATCTAATACAGCAATTTCTGCATCATCCTGTAAGTTCAAAAACTTAGGCGCAGCTGTTACAGCAAGTACCCCAAGCAGAACGATCACAACAACCAGCTCAATCAGACTAAAACCTCTTTGATTCATACTATTACTCTCTCATTAAATTTACAGAACAATATACCGGAACGACATACCGTATTCAATGAGGATAAATAATTTTTGTCATAAAGATTCAACATACGAATCAAACATACCGCTTCACAAAGTCAATGAACGTACGGTCGGCGATGGATAGATAGCCTTGTTTTCGCCACGCGAGTGCAAGGTCGAGCTTAACGCTCGGTTCAAATGGAATACCCACTACACCCTGCTCGTGTTGTGTCACCAATTCGAGAAGCGCGGTAATAGCAAATTCTTGTTTAACGATACTCAGAATGAGCGGCAGCAAGTTAGTTTCGAATGAGGACTTCATCGTAAAGCCATGCTCTTCACTCACGTGGTCTAAGAATTCTCGGTGGAAGTAGCCATGTTGGAACATCACCAAGTCATGCTCGAAAAACTGATCAAATGTGATGGCATTACGCTGAGCTAAATCATGTTCCGGAGCCACGACGGCAACCATTTGGCTAGTAAACAGATGATCCGTTTCTAAGTCTTCTGGTACATCATCACAGCTGATCACGCCAATATCGAGCTGACCATTAAGTAACATTCGACGGATAGACTGAGTGCCCGCCTCCACCAGCGTCAGCTTTAAATCTGGATACTGGCTCTTAAACGCCATGACAATTCGGGGAAAGAAGTAGCTGCCCATCATTGAAGGCGTGCCAAGGCGAACTTCCCCTTTGGCTAAACCCTTGAGTTCATCAATCGCTAACTGCGCATCGTGTAACTGCTGAATTACTCGCTTAGCGTGAACCAACAGGATTTCCCCTTCTTTGGTTAAGCTGATTTTCTTTTCTTCTCGGCGAAACAGCGTCACACCAAGAGACTGTTCGAACTTCTTAATTGAAATACTTAATGCTGGCTGAGCAATGTGCAAAGCCTTAGCTGCATGAGTAATGTTGCCGTGTTCCGCGACCGCCAAAAAGTGTTTGAGTTGTTTAGATTCCATTAGATCAAAAATATATACCAACCATATTTTTAATATATTTTTTCAATCCACAACTAACTGATAGATTGATCACAGTTTCTTTATATTTGCTCGCTCGCATTAGGCAGGACTCATGGTAAGTTTCGGCACTCCGGAATACAAACGCATTACGCTATCTCTGGCGCTCGGCTCTTTTTTGGTTTTCTCAAACCTTTATCTCCTTCAGCCGATGCTGCCAAGCTTTGCGGCGCACTTTCAGATCTCGGAAACTCAGGTGAACTGGTTATTCGCCGCCACTACACTGGCTCTCTCCTTTAGCCTGGTCCCGATGGCTGTGCTCTCTGAATCGATTGGCCGCAAACCCGTAATGATGTTTGGTCTATTCTCGATCCCTGCTATCTCCGCACTAATGCTGTTTGGTGATTCGTTTTTATTCTTAGTCGTGTGCCGAGCTTTGATCGGTATTGCACTTGCCGCGTTTGCTGCAGTTGCCGTTGCTTATATGGCAGAAGAGCTAGATAAACACGCATTTTCAATGGCGATCGGTACTTATATTGCAGCCAATTCATTGGGAGGAATCGCAGGACGTATCAGCGGAGGATTGTTGGCAGACAACTTCAGCATCGACGTTGCAATCGAAGTCATGATGCTATTCACTCTTATCGGCGTGGTCAGCGTCCATTACTTACTACCAAAGCAGAAAAACTTCACCCCTTCTTCGAGCAGTTTAAGGCATCACAATCGAGCTATTATCGGACACTTCAAAAATCAACGTGTGTGGTTCGCCATGCTGATTGGTGGTTTGAACTTTGCGTTGTTCGTTAATCTTTATTCGGTAATGGGATTCCGCTTGGTCAGTGCGCCACATAATGTGCCTGTCGGGTTAGCTTCTCTCATCTTTGTTTGCTATTTGGGTGGTACGTTCTCTTCCCGCTGCGCCGGTCATTGGAGTAAACGCTTTTCGCCGATACTTGGCATGTTTTTGGGCTCTATCGTGAGTATGGCTGGCATGTGGATCGCAGTGATTGAAAGCATACCTGCGATGCTCACAGGTTTGTTATTGATCAGCTTTGGTGCCTTCTTCACTCACACACTTGCTTACGGCTGGGTTGGACAAAACGCAACACAAGCAAAAGCGACGGCGACCGCATTGTATCTCGTGCATTACTACATTGGTGGCAGTTTAGGTGGATTCCTATTGCTCTATTGCTGGCAAAACGGCGGTTGGTCGAGTGTACTCATCGGTGGCAGTGCACTGTACATTGCCATGTTCGCTGCTATCGCATTCTTAAAACACATCATAGAGCGAATCGACGCTGGCGATAACGCAGACATAGCGGCTTAATGAAGCGTTAAACCTTATTGGTTTTATGTTGTGGCACCGGTCTGCTATGCTTGCGCCACATTCATAAAAGCAAGAAAGTCGTATGCCAACGCGCTCAACACAAGAATCACCAAACACCGATATCAATGCGATCACAGAGCAAGTCGATCAATGGCTCAATGATGTCGTGATCGGGTTAAATCTTTGCCCGTTCGCCGCTAAGCCACAGCGCAATAAACAAATCAAAATCTTCGTTAGTGAAGCCTCGCAAGAAGGAGCTCTACTTGAAGACATTTTGCTGCAACTGATCGAACTCAGTAGTACCGAGCCAGAAAAACTGGAGACAACCTTGGTTGTGGTTCCAAACATGCTGCAAGATTTCTGGGATTACAACTTCTTCATTGATTGGGTTGAAGGCTTGATCAAACAGCAAGATTGGGAAGGCATTTTCCAAGTTGCCACCTTCCATCCTGATTACTGCTTTGGCGGTGCAGAACCAGAAGATGATGAAAACCTGACGAATCGCTCTCCATACCCAGTGTTTCATTTGATCCGTGAGGAGAGCATGGAAAAGGTACTTAAGCACTACCCTGATCCAGAGTCTATTCCAGATACTAATATCGCACGTGTCTCAGCGCTTTCAGAAGAAGAACGTAAGAAGCTCTTCCCTTACCTCTTCCGCTAAAACTCACTCCCCAAGAGACAGAATTCTAACCAGTTAGAATGGGATCGCTTGGGGATTAAAGTTCGGTTTGATATGATTGCGACTTCAATCGATTCAATGGACATTAGAATGCAACTGTCAAAGCTAACCCAAGAGATTTTTGATCACCTATACCGTGACATCACCGAGTTCCGTAGCACTTTCGACCTACCAGTGGCGGATGTTGCAAGCCTAGACGTACAAGCAGATACGCTACACACTTCTCTTGCGATCGAAGAGCTTACTGAACTAGCGGAAGCGGATTGCAAAACAGAGCAAGCAGACGCAATCATTGACAGCGTTTACGTTCTAATGGGTCGTCTAGTACACCTTGGTGAAAGCAAAGTTGAAGATAACCTAGCGATCAGTTACCTGATCGATCTACTGCTTAACGTAGCGGTGAACCGTGGTATCGACTTTATCCCTTGCTGGGACGAAGTGCATTCAAGCAACATGAGCAAAGTGTGTCGCAACGAACAGGAATACGCAGAAACAGAAGCGTTCTACGCTGAACAAGGCATCAAGCTGATGGCAGTTCAAAAAGGCGAATACATCATTGCGAAATGCGCAGAAGATTTTGTATCTGAAGGCAAAACGGTACGTAAAGGCAAGGTTCTAAAATCGGTTTACTACCGCCCTGCCGACCTTAAGCCACTTACACAGTAAGTCGTCCATAAGGCACTACAGATAAAATTCAACGCCCACAATACTCGATATTGTGGGCGCTTTTTTATTCTGAGCTTTATTGGACAACTTTCGAGAATTCATCCAAATTGAATCTGCGCGTTGCATTCCCAGCTGCATTGTTATGCTCAAACTAAACACCTGTTCAGTATTTATTGATATTTCTGAGGTCTATCTCTCTGATAACCTTATCTCAGTTACCATATCGTGGATTACCTATGATTCATATATCTCAGGTGTTGCCGTTAGTCGAAAAACAGCTCAAAGAATTGCAGCCTAAAGAAGCGGTAGAGTTTAAGACTTACAAAAGAGATCGCGGCTTTCTGATTTGTTGCCTAGTTGACTGCGAGTTCCAAGTTGTTGAAACGGGGTATCACAATCAAACGATGACGGGAGATTTGGTCAGTACGCGTAAACACGTTAAGAAAGCCCTCCGACGAGAGTTTCCGAGAAGTAATAAAGTTTGGGTGGAGAACTTTAAGGAGGTCGATAACCCATTAGATATCAAGAAGTCCCATTCACATCAGATGCCTCTGTTTTAGTCTCGCAACAAATAAACGCTTGGCATCTGGATGCTCTGTCTTCCTTTAGGATACTAATCAAAAATTAGATACGGCCTTTCTTCTACTAAGACTTTCTTAACTTGAGTTTGGAACACCGCAGCTAATCCTTCTTCTGATAGCACCTCATCGGCATCACCAGAAGAATGCAATACGCCGTTACTGAGCAGTAGTACCTTGTCAGCATGCCTTAGCGTTCGATTTAGGTCGTGGTTTGCGACCAACACCCCGATGCCTTGCGCAGCGACTGCATTAATGAGCTGATATAGCAGTCCTTCTTGGGCAATATCCAACGGCGCTGCGGGTTCATCCAAAATCAATAGCTGAGAGTATGGGTTAATTGTGCGCCACACTTGCAAGCACACTCCAGCTAGACGGACACGCTGCCATTCACCACCGGATAATGTCTGAATGCTTCGATGAAGCTTGTCTTGCAATTGCACCAGCTCAATAACGATATTGACTACGTCCCGTACTTTCTCATTGCCGATATTGGCACCCGTTGGCAGTGAAAGTGCTAAGTATTGAAAGACGTCAACATTGAACGCAGGTCTTGATTGTTGACACAAATAACCACGGATATGCGCTTGTTCTGAAAGTGGCATTGTGAGCAGGTCGTTATTGTCGACAAGTACTTCCCCACTTACACCTTCACGCTGATTTAAGGTTCCAGATATCGCGCCAAGTAATGTGCTTTTCCCAGAGCCGTTTGGACCCACGACATGCACAACCTCACCCGGCTTACATTCAAAGGACAACGGTAGCAGTCGACTTCCAACTGCGATGTGCTTAACGTGCATCATGACTTTTCACCAGCATCCAAATGAAGATAGGCGCACCGATAGAAGTGGTCATCACTCCGAGAGGTAGCTCTGCGGAATCGAGCAACAAACGCGCGCCGATATCCGCAAACACCAATAAAGCTGCGCCAGATATTGCCGACAGAGGCAACAGGTAACGGTTTTCTGTACCAAACGCTAATCGAAGCAAATGCGGCACGACTAAGCCCACAAAGCTAATGATCCCACCCAATGCAACAGAACCACCAACGAGAATGGAAATTGCAAAAATGAGCTTCCAACGCATCTGATGAACATCAATACCTAGTTGAGTGGCATGGATTTCCCCAAGCATCAACTTGTCCAGTGGCTTGCCCTTGCTGCAGAGCCAAATCAGCACAGGTAGCATGACTAAAGTGACGGTGTGCTGATACCAACTTGCACCACCAATGCTGCCCATTAACCAGTACATTAACTGACGGAGGCTTAAGTCATCGCTAAAGTAGAATGCCCAAGTCACAATGGCGCTCGACAGAATACCCAGAGCAACACCGACAAGCAGCAGCCTTGCGGTAGTGAGATGCATCGCCCGCGCTATGCCAACCAATATGACGGTGAATAGCATCGAGCCAGCGATCGCGGCTAACATAAAAATCATTGGGGAAGGCAAAACAGGCAAAGCAAACATAGCTAGCACCATCGCCAAACTCGCGCCCCCCGAGATCCCGAGAACGCCGGGTTCGGCTAATACGTTCCCAAGTAAGACTTGCAATGTTGCCCCTGAGACCGCTAATGCGGCGCCAATTATCGCAGCGGCTACCAAACGTGGCAGACGCAAATCCAATAACAGTTTTTGTTCAAACGCAGAAAGAGATTGAAAAGGAGAAAGGAAAACCTCTCCGACCATCAAATGAATGGCAGAGAGCAGCACGAGAATCACTGACATAATCAAAAGATTGCGTTGCCAGCGTCGCTCCTTGTTCAGGATAAGTTGTTGAAAATCCATAGTGGCCGATAAATACAAACGAGGCTTAACCTTACAGTTAAGCCTCGGTAAATTGCAAATGACTTAGTATGCTTATTTACCCTATTTTAGGGCTTACTCGCATCAATCGTAGACTAATTCGCCATCTTCAAAGCGTGTTTTCACTTCACACACCATTAACGCTGCGCGTTGACCAATCGCGACGTGGCGATTTGGGAAAACAACGGCTTCGTTATCGTTCTTCGCCATCAACGGTTTGTCACCATCGTGACCAAACACTTCGCCGTGAACGAATGAGGTAAAGTTCTCGACGTTGTCATCAAACATGAAATCGAAATCTTCGTGCAAGCGCACAATCGTACGGCTTACGCGGTACTTAATACATGGCTTAGATAAGTGCTCTGCTTTTGATTCTGCAATTAAATTACGTAAAGAGAGGTCAAATGCAGTCATCTTATCGAGATCGTTTTCACCAATGCGAGCAACACGACCAAGCTCCATCGTCAAAGCTTGAGCGCCGTAGTTCTCTGCACTGAACCAACTAAATGTACTCGATGGAGAGTTAGACAGTAGCACCGCTTCAATATGTGCGCTGTCTAGAAAATCAATAAGTGCTTTACTACGTACCGGATGGCGCGTTTTCGGACTCACCGCAAAGGTATAATGCTTTGACCCACGAATCGCACAGTGTAAATCAAGATGCCAACGAGTGTTTTCCGTAGTGTCTTGGTAGAAATCTCTCACCAACAGTTTGAGTGTATCTGCGATAGCTAGCTCTTTGGTTGGTTCGTGTTGTTTGTCGTCAAAGAGACGATTGAGGTTTTCTTCAAGAAATCGCGTATGGGCCAGTGTTGATTCTGGATGGGCGATAATAAATAGACAACGAGCTTCGATTTTTTGGAAACCGGATTCAATGTCTTTAATGATTGAATCCACTAACTCCATCGGTGCAGTTTCGTCCCCATGGACACCGCATGAAATGATGATGTTCTTGGTCTCCTGAGTGTAGTCATCAGGAATTACTTCGAGCACACCACGTTGATAGAGTTTCAGTTTTACACCGTTAGTCAGCACCTGCTCCGCTGGCGCAACATCAATATGAACATCTAACGTGTCAGTTAAAAACGATTGGCGAAAGAGAGACTTCGTCATGCGTTACTCCTTAATAGCACGGCAGGTATGTTAATAAATTGTACAAAGGATTTTTGTTGTTGCGATCCCACTTATGAGTAGAAACCGTCAATTTTCACGAAAATCCCATACCTTTCCGGACCATGCACTCAAACCAAGCATTGAGGCGTATGTTTTTTGAACAATTACAAAGTGTTAGGGCTGTGAACTTTACCACAGCCCTAAATAAGATCATCACGATCTGATCAACTTTTCGTACTTACTCACTACGTTGTGCGAGTAAACGTTCAAATTCGTCTACTTTGTCACGAACGAGTTCGACGCTCTGCTGCCAAAATTCTGGTTGCGTAAGATCCATCGATAAGTGTTTGGCTACTACGTCCTCTGCCATCATATTGCCAGTATCACGCAACAATTCCACATAGTCACTGTAGAAGCTCTCACCTTTCGAAGCGCGCTGCGCGTAAATGCCTTTACTGAACAAGAAGCCGAACAGATATGGGTAGTTGTAGAAACTCACTCCAGAAATTGAGAAGTGCAGTTTGCTCGCCCAGAAATAGGGGTCAGCTTCGCTCATCACATCGCCATACCAATCTTTCCACGTTTCTGACATTAGCTCACAGAAATCATCTGCTGTCAGTTCGCCCTCTTGGCGACGCTCGTAGAACGCTTTTTCGAATTCGTAACGAACTGGAATATTGATCATCAGCGCCAACGCCGAAGAAAGCTCTTCCCACAACATTTCGAGCTTGTCATCCACACTTTCTGCTTTTGAAATCAGATGATCACGAACGATGTTTTCAGCGAAAATCGAGGCAGTTTCTGCCAACGTCATTGGGTAGTACGTTTGGCAAAGCGGCAAGTCACGAATCACCCAGTTGTGAAACGCATGACCAAGCTCATGAGCAAGCGTCATCAGGTCTGAGCGGCTACCACTCCACGTCATAAAGACAAGTGGCGTACGTGTCGCTGGCAGCTTGGTACAGTACGCACCAAGACGTTTATTGGCATTGGGTGCTGCATCAATCCAACCGTTTTGTACCATCATGCGGACAAACTCGGACATGTCTGGATTCACGGTTTCGAACGCTTCACAAATGACGTCGATTGCTTCATCGAAAGGGTAAACTTTCGCTTCACCACTCAAAGCAGGCATCGCAGCAAGATGATTCCACGGTTTCATCTCATCAAAACCGTGCACTTTTGCCATTAGTAAGCCCGCTTTCTGGCCTATGTCACGGCTGTCTTTTGCAACCGTCATCATTGAATCAAGCGTTTCAGCTTTAATTCGACTACCGTGCAAACTTGGGTCAAGGAAATGAACATCACGTTTAACAGAACGCTTTTTGTTTTCCGTTAAACGCCAGCCTGAAAGTGCATTGAGAATCGCTGCGAACGATTCTTGATGTGTGGCCATCGCCTTTTGCACACCGCGCCATGCACCTTCTTGACGCTCAAACTCCGAGCCATAAAGAATACTTGCCGCTTGGGAGAAGCCGAGTTCTTCGCTCTCGCTATCCGGATGTTCTAATTGAACTTTTAATGAACCTGTAAGGTTATTGTAAAGCTTACCCCACGCCGATTTTCCATCCACGCTCATTGCCGCTAATAACTTCTCTTCTTCGGTGCTTAGGCGTGTGTCAGCCAGTTTGCGAGAGTTCAGGATTGAAAACGCCTGACCATTAATGTCTGGATTTTCATGATCCAAAACGCGAGTAATGAACTCTTCATCAGCGTGAGTCAATTTAAGCTCAAAGGCACTGTAAGCTTGAGAAAGCTCGGAGAAGATACGCGTCATACGACCTAGCAGTGCTTTCGCCTCTGCATTTGTCGCATCCACTGACGCGTAACAGTTAGCGAAGTTCGCAATAGTGCCAGCCAAACGGCTTGCCGCCTCGCTGGTTAAGATTGCGTTTTGCATCACTTCAACAGAGTTACAATCGGCAGACTGTTTATTGAGTAGGTCAATGCATTGCTCTACAAGGGCAATGTCATCTTGAATTCGTGGGTCAGCGAGATCGTTATAAACGATGGATAAATCCCAGCTAGGAGCGGTCATTTATGGTTCCTTTTGATGTAATCGAGCCAGCCCTTTTCTCTCTTAAACTCGGTAGAGATCCAAGCGTTGGCTACTTCCGTGACTAATTTTCAAATAGTGGTACGCCTATCGAACGAACTGAGGCGTAAATCTGATCATCGATGGTAATTGTTATATGTGTTACTGACGCATTTCCTATCGCTAATGTCGAATACCATCGCGGATTGCGCCAATCTACACCCAATACATGGGCAAGAATCATTCTAATTACGCCACCATGCGTGACAATTAGCAAGTTGTCATTGATATCGTTGATGATTTGAGACCAAGCACAAGTTACACGATGAGAGAAATCATCCAAGCTCTCGGCATTCGGTAAGGTGTGTTGTGCCGGTGCTTTCCAAAACGCATCAAGCTTATTCCAGTGCTCAGAAAGCATGTCAAATGGGATGCCGTCGAAATCACCAAAATCCAATTCTTGAAGTTGTGGTTCCACACTTAAAGGCAAAAGTTGCTGCTCAGCAAGTATCTCAGCAAGGTCGTGACAACGTGACAAAGGAGAGCTGATGACCCCTTCGACTTCTCGATCCATTTGTTGCCAGGCTTGAGCAATTTTGCGTTGCTCAACATCATCCACTTTTAAATCGACTTGTCCGTGTAAACCTGGGGCGGCGTTCACTTTTCCGTGTCGCAGTAAGTAGATATTCAACGTTTTCATCTTTTCCCTTCCTGTGGTTTGAGCTCAAGCGGCAAGCCTGCGGCGACAAACGTGACATGCTCACACACTGTCGCCAACTTTTGATTCATCCGTCCCGCATTATCAACAAAATAACGACTGACGGCGCCGAGCGGCACAATGCCCATACCGACTTCGTTAGAAACAACAATCAGCGTCGCGTCAGATTGCGCCGCCGCATTCACCAACAACTCAATTTGCTCCTCTAACCGCTCATTACAGCAGTCATCACCGAGTTCAAAAATCCAGTTGTTGAGCCAAAGCGTAAGGCAATCAACTAACACGACATCTTGAGACGAAAATTCACAAATGAGCTCAGGCAAGTTAAGCGGACACTCATGTTCAATCCACCCAGCCCCTCGCTGCAGTCTATGGTGAGCAATGCGTTGCTTCATTTCATCATCAAAAGGCAATGCCGTCGCCACATAGTGAAGCGTTCCGTTTTTATTTTTTGCCCACTGTTGCGCCTTGCTCTCTGCTAAGCTCGACTTTCCTGAGCGAGCACCACCTAGAATAAGTTGCTTCATAATGAATGACTAAATGCGATAAGAATGAGATAAACAAGCAACTCTGAAAGCTGCTGCGCGGCACCAAGGCAATCGCCAGTAAATCCGCCGATACGTTTGGTCAGCCAGCGTTTAAAGCCGACACGAAACAGTGCCAATACCAATACAACCACAGCAGCCTGAGTCACGCCCAATAACAACGCGACAACCCCACCAGTTAAGAGCAGTATCGCGACCTCTAAGCTCGATTGTTTATTCGCTAACGATTTGCTTTTCGAGGTGTCAGCGTCACTAACGTAAGGCATGTCGTATATGAGAGTGGCAGCCAGTGCTCGGCTCACGGTGTACGCCACAACAATCATCAGCCAAAATTGAGGTTCATTGGCTAACTCGCTCCAAAATACAAACTTCGCCAGCAGCGCCATCATTAGCGTTGCCGCGCCGTACGTCCCAATGCGGCTGTCTTTCATGATGGTTAAGCGGCGCTCTAACGTCATACCACCGCCAATGCCATCCGCCATATCCGTTAAACCGTCTTCATGGAACGCGCCGGTAAGCAATAGGCTAAAAGCCATAGTTAACACGATGGCAACTGAGTTTGGGAACAATAAACTTGCCAGTGAAAACACAGCTGCGCACAGTAGCCCAAGCAACACACCGACCAAAGCAAAATATCGGCCTGCTTGGTTCATGCGCTTTTCACTGTAAGGTAAATCAGAAGGCACTGGTATACGGCTAAAAAAGCTTACTGCGAGCAAGAAAAGCTCACTCTGATAGCGCAAAGAACAAGTCTCTGAATGAAGTGTATTATCCGAAGCAGACACTAAACCGTCACTCCCGCACTCTCAAAACTTGCCATGTTGTTGTAAAACTGAGCCGCCGCTTTTACCAGTGGCAAAGCAAGCGCTGCTCCAGTTCCTTCACCTAAACGCAAACCAAGATCCAAGAGAGGCTCCGCTTGCAAACATTCCAGCACAAACTTGTGCCCATTCTCTTCTGAGTTATGAGCGAACAGCATGTAATCTCGCGTCTCTTCATCCAATAAAGTCGCGACGTAAGCGGCTACAGAGACGATAAATCCGTCGACTAAAACAGGCGTTTTGTGGCGTTTCGCTTCTAAGAATGCGCCAACCATTTGCACGATTTCAAACCCACCGACTTGTGCCAGTGCGCCTTTGCAATCAAGGTCACGGCAGCGATTCACACCTTGTGCGACTAACTTGATCTTACGGTTTAGCTGCTCTTGCGTAATACCCGTACCATAGCCAACGCAATGGTCGACTTCCAATGGGCTCAGAGCAGTTAACAATGCCGATGCAGAACTGGTATTGCCAATCCCCATCTCACCAAACATCAATAAGTTCGAGCCATTAAGGATCGCCTGCTGCGCGACTTGGGCACCATATTCCAAACCTAGCGCGACTTGTTCTAGTGACATCGCCGTTTGTTTAGCAAAGTTTGCCGTGCCATTTCCCAGACGTTTCTCAATCAAGTTGGGATGATTTTTAAAGTCAGGAACTAAGGTATCGATCGGTGACAACATGCCACAATCAATGACCTTAAAGTCAATTTGGTTGAGATCGCAGAAACAGTTAATGGCGGCGCCACCAGCGAGAAAATTCGCCACCATTTGTTGAGTCACAGCGCTTGGCGCAATGCTCACCCCTTCTTCGGCGATACCGTGATCACCAGCGAATACCAACATGGTTGGTTTGCGAATTTCTATTGTTTCAACCGCTTGAGGCTTATCTTGGCTTTGAATTAACGCCAGTTCTAGCGCCACTTTTTCGAGCAAACCAAGAGCGCCTACTGGTTTGGTTTTGTTATCAATGCGAGCTTGAATTTCTGAGGCAAAAGAGCGATCCATGATGATGATTCCTTATGCTTTATTTTGGACGAGCGACAGAAAAAGTTTTTTCTAACGTGGCGTACTCATTTCCACCAAGCCTTGCTAATGGGTCAACCGCAAGAGCGTCGACTTTTAAACGATCACCTTCCATGGATATGACCCGTTCATCGACATAAATGAGTTCAATTTCTGCAAAGATCAAACTTTGTGGTGTCTCCCCCATCTCTATCACTTCATGCAACTTACAGCCGAATGCAATTGGCGCGCCCTCTAAGCGTGGTAATTCGAAACCTTGGAAATCAACCGTCTCAAGTTGAGTCATCTCCAGTTCAGATTCCCCATGTTCTAATGTGGCAGAAGATAAAGTGACTTTATCCGCGAGATCGCTGGGTGCAATATGGATAACCAACTTACCTGTCTCTAATGCATTTCGCGTGGTGTCTTTGATGTCACCATTGGGCTTTTTCCCCACAGAAATCATCAATAAAGGTGGGTGGCTGGAGACTGCAGTAAAGTAGGAGAATGGAGCGAGATTGAAGTTTTTCTCACCTGAGTCTGTGAGCACCCAAGCGATTGGGCGAGGAATGACAGTTTGAGTCATCAAATGGTACACCTGCGTTGGCGCAAGCGTACTGAGATCTATGTTCATACGACGTCCTTGGTCTGAAAAGTCTCGAATGAGCCAATGGCTCGTTTTTTAAAGACAACAAGTGTACGCCTCTTGTGTGCAATTTCACCTAATTTTCTCTTTTTGACTGGCATTGTTGTCATTTCGACTGTCATATTGATAAAAATGTTATTTCAACAAGCTTGTTCCACTAAGGAAAGCATTCAACTTAAACCAACTCAGTCTCAGTCATTTATTTTTCAGCGCTCTAATTGATAACGTCCGATGGTCAAAATCAGTCTAACCAAACAACTTAAGGTATTGATAAATAAAATTATCCAATAGATCACCCAACAAAAAATAGGCGTAAATGAAGCGAGAGCTGATTGCCTCATCGTCTGTATTTTGAAAGTTGGCACGTGTGATGCTTTAAAGAAATCGTCCTTAACAAAAAAGCGAGAAATTATGTTTGCCAATCAAAGTCGTCGCCCCGCTAAGAGAGGCAAGCCTAACCCAACCCGCCAACCTCGGCGATCCATACCCTTATCATTCTCCTAATAAAAAAGACCCGTTTGTCCCGCGGGTCTTTTTATTTTTGAAAAGACAAAACAAACAAGTTAAATATCAAACATTGTATTCATGCCTAATGTTTGTTCAGGTAAATCAGCTACAATAGCGTAAGCATTTGTTCTCTATGAGGAAGAAGACAATGAGTAACAACACGAACGCATGCGTCATCATTGCTGGTGCGACGGGGCTTGTCGGCAAAGCTGTCATCAATAAATTGGTTTCACAACCAAGTATTGATTCGCTCTACTCCCTTTCTCGAAAATCGTTGACTGATGTCGCCGATCCTGACAACAAGATTATTTCCATCTTAGATGCTGAGTTAGCCATTCATGACTGGGACGAACAACAACCTACCCCAAACGTCGGCTTTATTTGCTTAGGAACGACGCTAAAACAAGCAGGTAGTAAAGATGCTTTGCGCAGAATCGATGTGGAATTGGTGTGTAAAGTCGCGCAACAAATGAAGATGATCGGTGTGAAACGCCTAGCTGTGGTTTCCAGCTTAGGTGCAAAAGCCTCTTCATCATCTCATTATCTTGCTTGTAAGGGCCACATGGAAAAAAACATCGAGAAAATGGGCTTTGATGAAGTGGTGTTTGCAAGACCTGGCCCCTTAGTCGGTCAACGTGAAAACCCTCGAACTGATGAAAAGCTCATTCAAACGCTTTTCAAAGTCATAAGGCCACTTATGCTGGGTAATTTGGCTAACTTTGTGCCAATTCATGCCCAAGATGTAGCCAAAGCGATGATTTACCAAGTTTTCAGCTATCAACAAGACCCTATCGTTTATTTGCATCGGAGAGAAATGCTCGACCTCATAAAGCACTACGATTAGAAATCTGGTTGGAATTCGCTCTAAATCAATGATTAACGAGAAGTGCGTCGCGTATTTATATTCATTTTAGATCTATCTAATACCTGTTTTTCATTTTTAAAGTTATATCCCGAGCGTTATCTTACGCCATCAGTTTATAGCTCTATATAAAAAAACAGTCAGCATTTAGCGCTGATTGATAAGGTCAAATTATGAATTTCTCAGTGGTTGCCTCTCTGGCGGTGTTTGTCGCCATACTATTCTTACTTTTTAGCCAGCAACAAAAACAGAACACCCTATCTCGTCTTGTTCTGGTAGGCCTAGTTACCGGTTCACTTTTCGGTCTTGCTCTACAACTGATTCATGGTGAGGGCAGCGCTGTGATTGCTCAAACGCTTGAGTGGGTTGGCATCGTTGGCAGTGGTTATGTTGGCCTGTTGAAGATGGTGATAATGCCATTAGTACTTGTCTCTATGATTGCTGCGGTAGTCAAATTGGAGAAAGGCGGCTCACTGGGCAAAATATCTGGCCTAACGATTTCTGTTTTATTAGTAACTACCGCGATTGCTGCACTTATCGGTATTGTTGTCACCTCAACGTTTGGCTTGTCAGTAGAGGGCTTGACCGAGGGTGCGCGCGAAACCGCTCGTATTGCTGTATTAGAGAGCCGAGCAGGCAGCGTGAGTGACCTGACTATTCCCCAAATGCTAATTAGCTTTATTCCAACCAACCCATTCGCTGACCTAACGGGGTCACGCTCGACCTCTATCATTGCTGTGGTTATTTTTGGTGTTTTGGTAGGTATCGCCGCACGAAAAGTCATGGCAGAAAAAGAAGAATTGGAATCTCCTATTCGTACTTTCGTTGAAGCCGCTCAGTCTATCGTGATGCGTTTAGTTAAGATGATCATGGCATTAACGCCTTACGGTATCGCGGCATTAATGGCAAAAGTGGTCGCAACCTCAAGTGCTGGTGACATCTTTAACTTGTTGGGTTTCATCGTAGCATCGTACGTTGCTATTTTGCTTATGTTCCTTGTACACGGACTGCTAGTGTCTTTCGTTGGTGTGAGCCCAACAGAGTACTTTAAGAAGATTTGGCCAGTACTAACTTTCGCATTTACATCACGCAGTTCAGCGGCAACGATTCCACTGAACGTTGAAGCGCAAATCACTAAGCTTAATGTGCCACCTGCAATTGCTAACCTCTCGGCATCGTTTGGCGCAACAATAGGTCAGAATGGTTGTGCTGGTATCTACCCTGCGATGTTAGCAGTTATGGTTGCCCCGACAGTAGGCATTGACCCTTTAGAAATTAACTTCATTCTGTCATTGATTGCGATTATCACCATCAGCTCATTTGGCATTGCCGGTGTCGGCGGCGGCGCAACGTTTGCTGCACTTATCGTACTCCCTGCAATGGGATTGCCAGTAACGATTGCCGCGTTACTTATCTCTATCGAACCACTAATTGATATGGCACGTACTGCACTTAATGTTTCTGGCGCGATGACAGCAGGTACGATTACTAGTCGACTATTGAAGTCTTCTGAAAAAGAGACACGATTGGAAGAACAAAAAGCGTAGATCACTCACTGTTTCAACCACTCAAATAATCAAGCCGATGGTTTTCCCGTCGGCTTTTTTGGTTTTCAGACTCGCTAAAATAAAACCATGGCGAATCTCCCTAACCTCTTTCAAAGACTTACTAGAGTCTAAATAAGATTTACGGCAAATAGGTTTGTTAGCCATATTTGTTATGATATAACATTTCAACAAACTAAAGCCGCATACGAATAACATCGGAGGTTATATCATGACTTCAACTTTAACCGAGTCCATTACAACTGAAGCCTTGGGAAACACACACAAAACTGCATGTTTCAGTGCACGGAAAGAACCGACGGTGCTGGCAGACATTTATCAAGAAGACATAAATATCGCGATTTGGCAGCGTCAATTTGATCAACAACTTATTGATGCAAGCAAAGTGTTTGTTACATCAAACCCCAACTTTGGTAAGTCGTTGAGCGTCTCCCCAGAAAATGCTTTAGAAACGTTGCAATTCGCAACTGACGGAAAAGCGCCAGAAGTGCTACTAAGAAATATTGCTGAGTTGGTTGATATGTTCTGCTATTTGTTTGAACTAAAAGATGCAGGATTACGCCTCGCAACGCTTAATAGCGCAATGTGTCCCCGCTTTCACGTTGACCAAGTACCTTGCCGATTGGTTACGAGCTATTTTGGTAGCGGCACGCAATGGCTTCAAAATAGTACTGTCGATCGCTCTAAATTGGGGCGCGGGAGTAACGGATTGCCAGATTCAGAGTCGGGCTTATATGACGTAGAGTCTGATATACAGCAACTTGCTTGTGGTGATGTTGCCCTTCTTAAGGGTGGACGCTGGATAGGTAATGAGCATACGGGCTTGGTACACCGCTCACCGAACATTATGTCTAACGAAACCCGATTATTAATGACATTGGATTTTGGTTAGGAAAATACACAGCGCTCAAATAGCGCCAGTTATTCGATAAAGAAATGCCTTACTGCTTACACGCTAACCAGACATAAATTATCGAGCTGATGCTTATACGACCTCTTTTTCATTTTCACAACTTCACCTTGCATCTTTCGTTGCGAGTCAAGGCGTTGAATGGTCTAATACTCCCATCGGTTCCGTAAACGGTAAGCAGAATGCACCAAGATAATCAGCCCACTTTTTTCTTCTTTGACTACGAGACTTGGGGTACAAGTCCAGCCAAAGATCGTCCGAGCCAATTCGCTGGTGTTCGTACAGATGAAAACTTCAATATCATCGGCGAACCATTAGTCATGTATTGCCGACCACCTGCTGATTACCTCCCTTCTCCCGAAGCAGCTTTGATTACCGGTATCACGCCGCAAAAAGCAATGCAAGAAGGCTTACCCGAGCCAGAATTTATTGCAAAAATTCACGCAGAGCTTTCGAAGTCAAAGACCACTAGCCTTGGATATAACAGTATTCGTTTCGATGATGAAGTAACACGCTACACCTGTTATCGTAACTTTATCGACCCTTACGCATGGAGCTGGCAAAACGGCAACTCACGTTGGGATTTGTTGGACGTAATGCGCGCATGTCATGCGCTTCGGCCAGAAGGCGTGGAATGGCCAGAAAATGATGAAGGCTTTACCAGCTTTAAATTGGAGCACTTGTCGGTAGCCAACGGTATCGAGCACAGTAACGCCCATGATGCGATGGCCGACGTCATCGCGACCATCGAAATGGCGAAGAAAGTCAAAGCGGCACAACCAAAGCTGTTTGATTACTTTTTCTCTATGCGTAACAAACGCAAGCTGAACGACCTTGTTGATATCGTCAACATGACACCGTTAATGCACGTTTCTGGCATGTTAGGACGTGAATGCCAGTATACAAGCTGGATCGTACCTGTCGCTTGGCATCCAACAAACAACAACGCCGTTATCACGATCGACTTGGCAAAAGATCCTCAGCCGATCCTCGACCTTTCGGCAGAAGAGCTAAAAGAACGCTTGTACACCAAACGCGATGAATTAGGAGACTTGCTTCCTGTTCCTGTCAAACTGGTGCATTTGAATAAGTGCCCTATTCTTGCTCCTGCAAAGACTTTGACAGCCGAAAACGCAGAGTTGATTGGTATTGATCGCCAAAAATGCTTAAGCAATCTTGCTTTACTTCGTCAGCATCCAGAGATCCGAGACAAACTTATTAGTCTATTCTCTATTGAGCGTGAATTCGAAAAGAGCGATGACGTTGATACGCAGCTGTACGATGGATTTTTCTCCCCAGCCGATCGAGCAGCAATGGATATCATCCGAGAAACGGATCCAAACAACCTCGCAGCGCTTGATATCGAATTCGACGATAAACGAATTAAACCACTGTTGTTCCGTTACCGTGCCCGTCACTACGCTGGCACACTGGATGAACAAGAACAAAGACGTTGGGCACAACACTGTCGTGAAGTTTTCGAAAGCCAAATTGAAGAGTACATGCTGAATTTAGAAAACTTAGTTCACGAACATGAAAGTGACGAAAAGAAGATAGCACTATTAAAATCTGTCTATCGTTACGTAGAGAGCCTAGCCTCCTAATTTCTTACCTTGTTCAAACGCACCTTCGGGTGTGTTTGTTGTTTTATATGCTGTCAAAATGATTAAAGACCGATTACTACAGCTGATCCATTTGCTTATTTCCCTCGCACTTATTATGGGAGCACTTGGTATCGGCAACACAATTCAAAAATTCGCTGGCATCTCCGTTCCCGGAAGTGTTCTTGGCATGCTTGTGCTGTTTTTCTCTATGACCCTTGGCTTAGTTAAAGTTGAATGGGTAAAGCCAGGAGCAACGCTTTTTATTCGTTACATGATCTTATTGTTCGTCCCAATCAGTGTTGGTTTGATGCAACACTTTGATATGTTGTTGGCAAACGCGCTCCCTATTATTGCGAGTGCAGTTGGCGGCTCACTGATTGTACTGGTCAGTTTGGCATGGTTCTTAGATTACTTGCTAAAGGAGAAGCATTAATATGTGGTTAATTGTCACTATTGTTGTTTTCCTCGCAGCACGTCAAATCGCCATTAAGGTCAATAATCCTATCGCGAATCCGCTACTGATCAGTATTGCTGTGTTAATTCCATTGCTTACCTTTTTGAAGGTACCGTTCGAGACTTACTATGCCGATAACGAGTACATCAGTTTCTTACTCCAACCCGCTGTTGTTGCGCTAGCGTATCCGCTCTATGAGCAACTGCCTCAAATCAAAGCCAATTGGCGCATTATCGCGCTGGCTTGTTCTTTAGGCAGCGTGATGTCGATGCTAACAGCGACACTGATTGCCGTTGCATTCAAAGCAGACATCAGTCTCATTGCAAGCTTAGTAGGCAAATCGGTAACTACCCCTATCGCGATGGAAATCTCTAGCCACTTAGGTGGTGAAGCCGCTGTTGCCGCCATTCTTGTGCTTATTGTTGGCTTATTCGGTGCGATTTTGGCGTATCCAATCTTCAATCTTATCGGCATCAAACACCCTATTGCGCGCGGATTAACAATGGGTACTGTTTCCCACGCGCTTGGTACGGCAACTTGCGCAGAGAAACAACCCGGTGATGCTGCCTTTTCATCACTCGCACTCGTGTTGTGCGGTATTATCACATCGATACTTGCGCCAAGCTTCTTTGCTTTAGCCGTTTGGTTATACCAATAAAGATAAATGCCAAAGCCTGCTCTTTCTTGACGTAAATAGACTGAGCAGGCTTTAACTCCTTTCCAAAAAATTCGCAGTATGAATCTGAGTTGATATAGTTATTTATGGGACAGAGATAACGTTAAGCCTCTGTGCAATCGAATACATGTGTGAGCTCACTCTAACTATGTAACGTAAATTATCATTACAGACATTAACGTGATCTAAAGCACAGAACATTTCCATCTTTCGCATAGAATAACTGTCCATGCAATAACAAGGATTCGACATGAAAAGTCGCATTGAACAGGCGCTAGCAAGCGCTCCTGAAGCACTTTCAACACATCTTGCTCCTATCGTTCTCGCTGACGATTTTGATGCCACTATTTCTGAGCAACAGTTTGATGAGCTGCTGAACGCTACCAACCTTTCAGACAAAGAGCTTCGTGTTGCTCTACTTCCTTTTGCCGCAGCGTTTTCTTACGCTCCGATTTCTGAGTTTTATGTAGGTGCGATTGTTCGCGGCCTATCAGGTCGTCTTTATTTTGGCGCGAACATGGAATTTTTCGGTGTTCAACTAGGTCAAACCGTTCATGCTGAGCAGTGCGCGATTAGCCACGCTTGGATGAAAGGCGAACATGGCGTAAAAGACATTACCATCAACTACAGCCCTTGTGGTCACTGCCGTCAGTTCATGAATGAACTAAGCACCGCGAAAGAACTGAAGATCCAATTACCAGAACGTGAAGAAAAGTCACTTCATCACTACCTTCCTGAAGCGTTTGGTCCAGCGGATCTAGGCATTGAGTCAGGTCTTATGGCTGAGGTGAAGCACGAGTTTGTTTGTGATGAAGACGATGCTTTAATCCAAAAAGCCGTCAATGCGATGAACATCAGCCACGCGCCATACACTAACAACTTAAGCGGTATTGCGCTTGAGATGAACAGCGGTCGCGTATTCCAAGGCGCGTATGCAGAGAATGCAGCGTTCAACCCTAGCCTTCCTCCACTTCAAGTTGCTCTGATTCAGATCTTGATGTCGGGTGAGCAGCTTGAAGACATCAAAGCAGCAGCCTTGGTTGAAAACTCACAAGGCAAGATCAGTCACCTAGCTGATACTCAATCAACGCTAGAAGCACTAAATCCTGATATTCCAGTGAGTTTTGTGAACGTTTAATTCATACGATGCTTAAGAGATAGGCTCTACTTGAAGTAGGGCCTTTTTTATTATCAAAAACCATGCGCAAACGTTTGCTTCATCCGT
This sequence comes from Vibrio sp. ED002, assembly GCF_023277445.1. Taxonomy (NCBI): domain Bacteria; kingdom Pseudomonadati; phylum Pseudomonadota; class Gammaproteobacteria; order Vibrionales; family Vibrionaceae; genus Vibrio; species Vibrio sp. ED002. The sequence continues at coordinate 823,920 of NZ_CP080238.1, forward strand.
AAAAATCAGTATGATCCTCTGCAATTTCTGTTTCATCACTTTATTTTGTAAGGGAACACTATGTTCGGTACTGCTACTAGCACTCATGCTACCCGTGTATTACTTTTGGGCTCTGGCGAGCTTGGTAAAGAAGTGGCAATTGAATGCCAACGTCTTGGTTTGGAAGTAATCGCATGCGACCGTTATGCCGATGCTCCAGCGATGCAAGTGGCGCATCGTAGCTACGTCATCGACATGCTTGATGGTCAGACACTGGAAGAGATCATCAACAAAGAGCAACCTGCTTACGTGGTTCCTGAAATTGAAGCTATCGCGACCGACAAATTAGTCGAATTAGAAGAGAAAGGCTTGAATGTTGTTCCTACAGCGAAAGCAACTAAGTTAACAATGAACCGTGAAGGCATTCGCCGCCTTGCTGCTGAAGAGTTGGCGCTAAACACTTCCCCTTATCAGTTTGCTGATAGCTTTGAGGACTTTAAAGCGGCAGTAGAACATGTTGGTATCCCATGTGTTGTGAAGCCAGTGATGAGCTCTTCAGGTAAAGGTCAAAGCGTTATCAAATCAGAAGAAGATGTTCAAACCGCGTGGGATTATGCACAAGAAGGTGGGCGTACAGGCGCTGGACGTGTGATTGTTGAAGGTTTTATTGACTTCGATTACGAAATCACACTGTTAACCGTGCGCGCAGCTGACGGAGTGCATTTCTGTGCTCCGATCGGGCATCGCCAAGAGGATGGTGATTACCGTGAATCATGGCAGCCACAAGCAATGTCAGACAACGCCATCAAAGCGGCTGAATACACAGCAGAGAAAGTCGTTAATGCACTAGGTGGCTACGGCCTCTTTGGTGTAGAGCTATTTGTTAAAGGCGATAAGGTTATTTTTAATGAAGTTTCCCCTCGCCCACACGACACTGGCATGGTAACCATGATTTCTCAAGAAATGTCTGAGTTTGCACTTCATGTTCGCGCGTTTACTGGTATGCCGATTAACAGCATCGTTCAGTATGGTCCTTCAGCATCAGCAGTCATTCTTGGGCAAGGCACCTCCACCGATATCCGCTTTGATAATATTGCAAAAGCACTGGCTCAACCACAAACACAAGTTCGCTTGTTTGGTAAGCCAGAAATCGACGGTCGCCGTCGCTTAGGTGTCGTTTTAACTCGCCGTAAAACGATTGAAGATTCGATTGAAGATGCAGTGAACAGCGCATCTAAAGTAAAGATCGTTTACTGATTTCGTTAATCAGCTCAATATATACAAAAGCGCAGCTCAATTTGGCTGCGCTTTTTCTTTCTGTGGGTTCGAAAGCCCTTTATTCGCTCTCTATTAAGTACACTTCTTCAGAGAAGCGACTTAGACCTTTCTTCGCAATTTTCGGATGGTTTTCGTCGGCTTGGTCGACATTCAAACAAGTTACCTTATCACCCGCAAACAACTGTTCAATCTCTTCGACTGGCACGCTAAATGGAGGTCCTGACATCTCATCCTGTGGGTAGTTAAGAGTCACAAGTAAAATACGTCCGCCAGGGTTCAACAGTTGCTTAAGACGAACTACGTATTCTTCTCGCATCTCTTGAGGCAATGCAACCAAGGCTGCACGATCATAAATGATATCGGCTTTAGAAACTGGCGCAGTAAAAAAGTCACCTGTATAAATGGACAGCTCGTCGAACTGATACAGCTCATGCATGCCGTTAATCGACGTAACGGTCGGGGTATAGAAATGCTCAGCAAAAAATGCTCTTACCGCAATTTGGCTTAGCTCAACACCTTGAACCTCGTCATGTTTCGTCGCAAGCCAAATTAGGTCTTCAGACTTACCACACAGAGGAGCCAACACTATGTCTTCACGTTTTGGGTTGGTGCGTTGCCAAAATACTGGCAATAGTGGGTTTACATCATCTAGGTGAAAACCGATTTGGTTACTCGCCCATTTGTTGTGCCAAAATTCTTGATCTCTCATTTTACTTCTACTTGTCGGCTGATAAATACAATGAGCATTAACGCTACTTTGTGGGCTAAGACTAATGATTTTTTCAAATTTGTCTATGTTGTTCATCTTTGGTTAATACAGCATTGGTAGAATAGCTATCGTTCAAGAATGAACCCTTCCTTTTTCTGGTTGTCAGAATAAAGGCAAGCGAAATGGTGATCTGGAACACGATTCTACTATTAGGTTAAAACTCAGCCTTGGAATCTTTCACAGAGCCCCCATTAAATAGGTAGTACCTGATTTGCGAATCTTAGTGACCTTTTCGTTACCCATTTTCTAAGTGCAAGCAAGTTAAGGAGAGTGAATGAGCTTATTTCTACGTACTACAGCATTGATGCTTCTAGTACTAAGCCGTGCGCCGGCGTTCGCCGCACTTCCAAATGTCACAAATAACGAACAAGATCGTTCAGCTAGTCAAAACGAAGTTTGTTCAAAATTGTTCAAACATAGCCTTAGTGGTTTGTATGGTATTCAGTCAATCGACTCCAAACCAACTCAGCCTTATTCAGATTTCGACGTACTTTACAGCAAAGCTCACCAAGCGCAGTTCGAGCTAGAGACTATCTGTAAAAGTACTGCCCTTCTTACTGATGCTCAGCCTTACTTTGCTGGCGTTAAATCTCAGCACCGTGCCGAAGAGAAAATTGTTCACGAATTGGACGGTCAAGTAAACCGAATCACTGACTTAGCACGTGCAACCATTGTTGCTGACGATGTAGCAAGCTTGGTTTCGGTATACGAAGCGTTAGAGCGTGAAACAACGATAGTGAAAGTGAAAAACCGCTTTAAAAAACCAACAGCTTCCGGTTATCGAGACCTAAACCTCTTAGTTCGTTTACCTAAGACCAACCTCGTTGCCGAAGTGCAGCTGCATTTAAAAGCTATTGCGGATGTAAAAAACGGTCCAGAACACGACTTATATGAACAGATTCAGAAATTAGAGCGTCAAGCTCTAGTGGAGGATCGCCATTTGAATGACTTAGAAATGGCATCAATTAGAAACATGCGTACGCAATCTAAAAACTTGTATCAAGAGGCATGGCATCCATACCTAACGACACACTTAGAAGCGGCATAATTGACATAAACTGATGTACTTAATACTAAAAAACCACCGAAATTGCGGTGGTTTTTTTATTTGTTCTTTAGTAAATACCGAAACCTACAGACAAAAAGACCACGACAAAGCGTGGTCTCAATCCATGTTACATGGCTTACTGGTCTGCCTTTAAGTTCTCTACGCGAGCTTTCAACTTCTGACCCGGGCGGAACGTAACGACACGTCGAGCAGTAATTGGAATATCTTCACCAGTTTTCGGGTTACGACCAGGTCGTTCGTTCTTATCACGAAGATCGAAGTTACCAAAACCTGACAGTTTTACCTGTTCGCCACTTTCCAGTGCCTTACGAATCTCTTCAAAGAACACTTCCACCGTTTCCTTGGCGTCCCGTTTACTAAATCCCAATTTATCAAACAGGTTTTCTGCAAGTTCGGCTTTTGTGAGCGCCATAAAACTTTCCTCAAAGCTATGTTAAACAATGCTACCTTATGTGTAGCGCCAGAGCAGTTTTACCCTACCAATTCAACAACATATCGGGGTTACATCAGGAAGTGTATGCCAAGCTTATGATTTTCGCCAACTTTTTTCTTTGCTAATATATCGTTCACTGGAAGAGGAAGCTACTTTACCCACCAATATTTCGAGATTTTACTTTAATTCTCTCTTTTCAAGGAAAAATATCCAGTTCAAATTACTAGTTTGAAAACAAAAAACAACATTAATCACTATTTAACAAAAATGTCAGATACTGGTCACTTTACAAACAATTGACAAAAAACTTTCCAATTTTTCAGTGGTTTGAGTGATGAGCAATATAGATCTGACCAGTACCATTCAAGTTACTTTTAATGCAGATACTGCTGATTTTTCCATAAAAAGAAAGCTTGAACGGTGCCAATATTCTGATGAGATAACAATGACGACATAGAGAAACATTGGTACTGTTTGCAAATAAATAACTCCCGTTCAGAGCGCCCAATGTTTCACCAAGTCATCAGTATTCTGTTCCCTGTTTTTGCTTTAGCTTGTGCGGGTTATTTAGTCGGGCGTTATATCAAACCAGATTTTCGGCCGATCAATCGCATCAACATGGATGTGTTTACTCCTGCATTGGTCTTTTCGTCTTTGGTCAGCATGCCTCTTGATATTGGGCAAGCCCCCCTCCTACTGGCCGCAATTATTGCTGTTATCGTCCCTGGATTACTCATGCTACCCATAGCCAAGTTAACAGGACTCTCTTTCAAAGCGTGGGCACCACCACATATGTTTAGAAATAGCGGAAACCTTGCAATTCCGTTGTTCACCTATACTTTTGGAGAGCTAGCTCTCCCTTCTGCAGTATTGTTGTTTGTGGTTTCTGCCTGTTTACATATCAGTTTGGGCGTGATGCTTCTAAGTAGTGGCAACCCATTGAAGCAAATGTTTAAAATGCCTATTTTTATCTCTGCTTCTTTAGCACTCATTATCAACCTTTCTGGATTCAACGTTTGGCCACCATTTTACGAAGCGACCGCTTTACTTGGACAAGCCGCTGTCCCTGTCATGCTGCTTTCTCTGGGTGCTCAGATGTGTAACTTAAGACTTGGTGGTTTGAGAGTAGGGTTGCTTTGTACAGTGCAGTCGTTGTTAACTGGTGCGGTCGCGTTTGCGGTAATTTATTGGCTTATCCCACTTCCAACCATGCAATTGCAAATGATGGTGCTATTTACAATGTTGCCACCAGCAGTGATGAATTATCTTTTTGCTGAACGATTGAACATAGAGCCGATGACCGTCGCCTCTATGGTGCTATTTGGTAACTTCTTTAGCATTCTCACGCTACCATTACTGTTAATGTTTACGCTTTCATTGACATAAAGGCATCAAAGCTCGCGGACCACACAGCGATTAACAATGTTACACTGCACTAAATAACTCAACAGAATGTCAGGCTATTTCATAATCGTGCGTACCGTTATCCAAATTAGTGATTGCCACTTAAGCGATGAATCCAGCTTTAACCGCCTTCGCAAAGCCCTTAATACGGCTCAAAATGAAACAACCTGCGACACTCTCCTACTGACTGGAGACCTATGCTGCAACCCTAGGGCTAGCGACTATCAAGCTTTGCTTGCGTTCTTAAATAAACATATCCAAAACAAACACGTTTATGCCATTGCAGGTAACCATGATGACTTCATCCTAATGAAAGAAGAATTTCGTGATAGCAGCATTCATGTTGTTGAAAAAGCGGAAATTCATGGGCGACAAGTATTGTTTTTAGATTCGAGCGCTAAACCATTAGATGAACACCATCCTCTTGGCTCTGGCCGAGTTGATAACCGTGGAGTTGCCCGCTTTAAACGGCAGCTTCGCCATGCAACCAACCCGATTGTCGTTGTCCACCATCCCATTATTCCTGTCGGCTCAGACTGGATGAAAGCGATTTGTTTGGAGAACGATGCAAGCTTACTTGCGCTTTTGGCTAAGCATCGAGTTCAAGATGTAATTTGCGGGCATGGTCATGATGCACTAACGGTGACGAAGCAAGGTGTGACTCAACATATGGCCCCCGCCACCGCTTACGGCTTTGACCACAGTATTGACGAATACAACCGAAGTGAAAAGATTGGTGTGAATAAGATTTTCTTTGAAGATGAGAGGATCAAAGTGGAGGCAATTTGGCTCTAGCTATTCCCTATTCCCTATTCCCTATTCCAAAAATACAAAAAACCCTGCCAAACTGGCAGGGTTTTCATTTCTTAAGAAGATGCGTTACGCAAGATTAGTCACGTAGAGACGCACCAAACTTCTCAGAAACGTGAGCAACGATAGCGTCAACCGCACCAGCGATATCTGCATCTTCAAGCGTACGCTCAAGTGACTGTAGAGTCAGAGCAATGGCTAGGCTCTTCTTACCTTCTTCAACACCTTTACCTACGTAAACGTCGAACAGTTTCGCATCTTTAAGGAACTCGCCACCTTGCTCTAGACAAGCGTTAACGATGTCACCAGATGCAACAGCTTCGTCCACGACTACCGCGATATCACGACGGTTTGAAGGGAATTTAGAAAGTGCTACCGCTTCTGGGATCACTTTGCTGTTGATTGCAGACCATTCGATTTCGAATACGATAGTACGACCGTTTAGACCGAACTTACGCTCAAGCTCAGGGTGAACTGTACCGATCACGCCCACTTCTTTGCCATCTACGATGATTGTCGCAGATTGACCTGGATGAAGTGCTGGGTTAGCTTTTTTGCTTTCAGGTGACAGTGCAGCGAAAGAGTATGCTTTTTCGTTCGCAGATAGCTCTAGAATCGCTTCTAGATCGCCCTTAAGATCGAAGAAATCAACCGTGTTAGTTTCGATATCCCAGTGCTCTTCACCACGAGTACCAGCGATAACACCTGCAAGCATTGGCTCTTGGCGCATACCGTTTTCTGCAGATTCACATGGGATGAAACGTAGGCCGTATTCGAATAGACGAACACGTGGCTGCTGACGTTTCTGGTTGTGAACAACCGTGTTCAGCAGACCTTGGATAAGACCAAGACGCATCGCTGACATATCCGCTGAAATTGGGAATGGCAGGATTAGCGGCTCAACACCTGGAACAACTAGCTTTTGTTGCTCTGGCTCAACGAAGCTGTATGTAATTGCTTCGTGGTAACCGCGGTCAACAAGAAGATCACGAACGCGTTTCAGTGGAAGATCCGCTTCAACGTGATTGTGCATCTTAAGCGCTGCTGCTGGGTGTTGGTTAGGGATGTTGTCGTAACCGTAAATACGGCCAACTTCTTCAATCAGGTCTTGCTCGATAGCGATATCGAAACGCCATGTTGGCGCTACTGCCATCCAACCTTCTTCTGAAGCTTCAACAGTCAAACCTAGACGCTCAAGGATTTCTACTACGTCAGCATCAACAATGTGGTGACCTAGTAGGTTGTCTAGTTTAGTACGGCGTAGAGCAACTTTGTTTGGCTTAGGTAGGTCTGTTTCAGACTCTACAGCAACAACAGGTGCAACTTCACCGCCACAGATTTCAACAAGAAGCTCTGTTGCACGTTCCATTGCGTTTACTTGCAGTGCGTAATCCACACCACGCTCAAAACGCATAGAAGAATCTGTATGCAGACCGTAGCTACGTGCGCGACCACGGATGTGGTCAGGTGCAAAGAATGCACACTCTAGTAGAACGTCTTTAGTCTCAGTTGTTACACCAGACTCCTCACCACCAAAGATACCTGCAATTGCAAGTGCTTTGTTGTGGTCTGCTACAACTAGTGTATCTGCGTTTAGTTCTGCTTCGCTGCCGTCAAGAAGAGTTAACTTCTCACCTTGCTCAGCCATACGAACTACGATGCCACCTTCGATCTTCGCTAGATCGAATGCGTGCATTGGTTGGCCTTGTTCTAGAAGCACGTAGTTAGTGATGTCTACAACAGGATCGATTGAGCGAATACCACAACGACGCAATTTTTCTTGCATCCATAGTGGCGTTTCAGCTTGAACGTTCACGTTCTTAACCACACGACCTAGGTAACGTGGACACGCAGCTGGCGCTTTCACTTCGATAGACACTTTGTCTTCAATTGAAGTCGCTACTGCTTCTACTGATGGTTCAGTCACGTCAGCGCGGTTTAGTACACCTACTTCACGTGCCATACCGCGAATGCTGAAACAGTCAGCACGGTTTGCTGTTAGGTCTACGTCTACCGTTACGTCGTCTAAACCTAGGAATTCACGGAAATCGGTACCGATTACTGCGTCTTCTGCTAGTTCCATGATGCCGTCTGACTCAACGTCGATACCTAGTTCAGTGAATGAACAAAGCATGCCGTGAGATGGTTGACCACGTAATTTCGCTTTTTTGATTTTGAAATCGCCCGGAAGAACAGCACCAACTGTTGCTACTGCTACTTTCAGACCTTGGCGACAGTTGTGTGCGCCACAAACGATGTCTAGAAGCTCTTCTTCACCCACGTCAACTTTCGTTACACGTAGCTTGTCCGCATCTGGGTGCTGACCACATTCAACAACGTGACCAACTTTAACGCCGTTGAACGAACCTGCTACAGGTAGTACGTCGTCAACTTCTAGACCCGCCATTGTAATTTGGTGAGTTAGTTCGTCAGTGGTAATCGAAGGACTAACCCACTCACGAAGCCATGATTCGCTGAATTTCATAGTGATTTATCCCCTGGATTACTTGAACTGTTTTAGGAAACGAAGGTCGTTCTCGAAGAACGCACGTAGGTCGTTTACGCCGTAACGAAGCATCGTTAGACGCTCTACACCCATACCGAATGCAAAACCAGAGTATTTCTCAGGGTCGATGCCTACACTGCGTAGTACGTTCGGGTGAACCATGCCACAGCCTAGAACTTCAAGCCATTTGCCGTTTTTACCCATTACGTCTACTTCAGCCGAAGGCTCTGTAAATGGGAAATAAGATGGACGGAAACGAACTTCTACTTCTTCTTCAAAGAAGTTACATAGGAAGTCGTGCAGAATGCCTTTTAGTTGAGCGAAGTTCACGTTCTCATCAACTAACATGCCTTCCACTTGGTGGAACATTGGCGTGTGCGTTTGGTCGTAATCGTTACGGTATACACGGCCCGGTGCAATGAAACGGAATGGTGGTTTGCCATTTTCCATTGTACGGATCTGTACGCCAGACGTGTGAGTACGAAGCATCAAATCAGGGTTGAAGAAGAAAGTATCGTGGTCAGTACGCGCTGGGTGATCAGCGGCAATGTTTAGTGCATCAAAGTTGTGGAATGCATCTTCGATTTCTGGACCAGACTCAGTATTAAAGCCAAGTTCACCAAAGAACTTCTCAATACGCTCAACAGTACGAGTAACTGGGTGTAGACCACCGTTCTCGATACGACGACCTGGTAGTGTTACGTCAATCGTTTCTGCTGCTAACTTCGCTTCAAGCTCTGCACGTTGTAGTGCATCTTTACGGGCTGCGATAGCTTGCTGAACTACGCCTTTCGCTTTATTGATCTCTTGACCCGCTTCACGGCGCTCTTCTGGTGGTAGTTTACCTAGGCTTTGAAGTTGAGCAGTTAGCTCACCTTTTTTACCTAGATACTGAACACGCACTTCATCAAGTACGACTAGCGATTCTGCGGCTTCAATTGCTGCACTCGCGTTAGCAATGATCTCTTCTAGATGTTGCATCGTTTCCTCATCTACCTATTGGTAGTATCCATAAGGGAGTGATTGGTTTTTTGATAGCTGTACATAGTAGCCAAACCCGCCACCAAAGCCAAATTGAATTATGAAAAGAAGAGGTTATTGAATAAAAAGAACACAAAAACGCAAAAAAAGCAGCTTCGCACGTAAATCCCTAGGATTATGGCTTGCTGCTTTGTGCATAAATACTGCAGTTTCGTCCCCAAGTGAAAACACTTTAGGTCAGTCGACAATGCTAAAAATAGTATTGAATAGATAGCTCGACAAAGTCATCGTCTCTGGCGAAGTAAAGCAGATCGGTAGGCGTTTCGTTTTTAAACAACCAAGCATCGATTTGCCACTTGAAATGATTTGAAATGCGGCTGGAAGCCTCAAGTTTTGCGTTGTACACATCGGAGTTGTCGAGATCTTGCGTTATACCCGTTAAGATTTCTGTGCCGTCTTCGTCATTGAGCGCTAAACGAATGCCTGCAAAGACATCATTTTGACCGATATTTTGCGCGTTGTTCCCACGGCTATCATAGAGATACTCACCAATAATGCCTACGTCCCATACTGTCTCAAAAGCGCCTACTATCGTGTATTCAAAACCGGTCACGACGCCGACATGATTGTCGAAGCTATCGAGGTAGACACTCTCTAGCTTCCATAACCAATCGCCCACGATGCCTTGAACATCCAGCCCAACATGGCTCATTAGGGCGTAGTAAGGTTTTAACTCTCCTTGATCAAACCGAAAATACGGGTCACGGTTTGTTCCATAAACATAGCTTAAGCCAACATCCCAATCGCCAAACATTTGTGCGTACCGAAAAGCGACATCCACATGCTTTTCTTCTCGGCTAGATTCATACAGCGCATCATCAGATACAACGGGATCAATCCTCAAACGTCCATCTTTGCCTGCAAATGTTCGTTCGCGAAAATAAGGCAACACCATGGCATCGACCACTCCCCAGTCTTTGACTGACGTAAAATGGACCATAGGTTGGCCGAGTTTATCTTCACCATCAACGGCTTCTACCGCATCGACTTGGTTTATGACATCAACCAGATGTGCTGACTCGGTCACACCCCAGAAGACTTTACTGATGCCGACACGTAGCTCGTAGTCATCCCAATAAGTTAAATACAACGCTTCGCGAATATCACCATGAGTCCGCTCGTCATCCATACTGTCTAAACGATAAAAGGGAGTGAACGTGAAACTGGCTTCCCCATCTTTTAGGTCCCAGTAAAACTCCGGCTGCAAAACCAGTGAAGCTTGTCCTTTCCCCTGCCCCTGAGCACCATCGGAGAAAAACTGACGATGCTCGATGTTGACCTGTCCTGCTAACTCAACCGCCAATAAAGAGCCAGAGAAAGGCATAATGGTTAGGCCAGCGAATATCATACTGGCCATGTTTACCCTACTCATTCGATCTCCTTACTTAACGCGCTTAAGTATGTTTTTGTTGAAATCGGAGTCTTTTAATCCAGTTTGGAACGTTAACTCACTTGTTGTCAGCTCAGTACTCTTGCCGGTCTGGTGATTGGTCATCGCCATCGTGTGCGCTCGCCAATATTGATTTAAGTACTGTTTGTAATCAGAGAAAACCAAAGTCTTAAGTAGCGCGCCTTTACGGTCATAGAACTCTACTTTCATTGGACGATAATGCGCTTTGTCCAACCACACAACTTGCTTGGTGTAACCTGAATTTTTATCGGTTGGAATTTGCTCTAAAACAAACGTATCTTGCCCTTTGATAGCGTCATCCTTGAGATAGTTAAATCGATACTTCTCAATTTCAAACGAACTTAGATCTTCGTACGCAAACTCACTGCCCATAAATGGCCCCGACTTATTACGTGATGCAATACGTTTGACGCGCTTTAATGCAGGTAGATAGAGCCATTGGTCATCGGAACCCACTGTATGTGAATGATTCAGGAATGCTGTGCCTTTTACATCACGTGGCTCATCAAAAATGGTTAACCCTTTGTCACCATCATCAACTACCTCAAGAGACTTTAAGCGCATCGCTCGGGTACTGCTTTCCCCTTGAGCATTTCGCAGGATCATTTGCATTGTCGCAACAGAATCACGCCAACCTTCGTCACGAGCCTTGCGTTCTTGTGCAATTTCCAAACCTTTGGCTTCGTCAGCCCAAGAAAATGGCGTCATGAGAAAAGAGGCTGCTATTACCGCTACTTTCAATCGTGTATTGAGTAAATTCATCATTCTATCCTTGTCTGTTTTCAGAATTACAACTGAGTTGCCGTAACACTTTTCTGTGAGTCCGTATCCGGGTTATTTATTGTCTTGTTTTGTGCATAAGCTTCTTTATCGAATAACATCAATAACGTTGGTAGGAATAAGAAATCCACAACTAAGGCAATAAAGATGACTATCGCACTCAGTTGGCCCATGTCAGCATTCAAACGGAAGCTCGACATTGCCAAAACAGAGAAACCTGCGACTAAAACGACAGTCGTTATCCAGAGTGCTCGCCCCACCGTATGGAACGCATATCTAACCGCTTGCTCGGCAGTTTGCCCTTCTTTACGTGCGCGTTGATATTTTGACAAAAAGTGCACGGCGTCATCGACCACGATCCCGAGTGTCAACGTCACTACGACAGACAATCCTAGGTTGATTTCTCCTGAAATCAGCGCCCATAAACCAAACCCAATGACGGCTGGTGCGATGTTTGGCACCAAGCTGATCAATCCCAGCTTGAGAGAGCGAAGCGCAAAGATGAGCAGTGCTGAAATAAGCACCAATGTGATAGGTAAGGTAGAAAGCATACTTGCCATGTTGGTTTCACCAATGTGGGCAAACATCAACGAAGGGCTCGACGCAACGACTTCATATTGAGGCGCGTTATTCGCAAACCAAGCGTAGATACGATTCTCAAGGTCAACCAATTCAACGCTGCCTAAGTTATCGACGGTCAAAACCATTTTAATTGAGGATTTATCAACATTAATTTGATTGTTGAGATCTAACCCATAAGGCAGTGACATTTCGTAAAGCAGCAAATACTGCGCGGCTAATTCGCGATCTTGTGGTAGTGAATAATAAGCATCATCGTCGGCATGCATGTTTTTATTTAAACGCTTATACACATCCGCCAGAGTTGCGACATGATCAGTTTCCGGCTGAGCACGCAACCAATCGGTGAAACGACCAATCGAGTTCAAAAATATTGGGTCTGCTATTCCCTGCGACTCATTAGTTTTGATGGCAATACTGATGTTTGTCATCCCACTGATTCGCTCTTCCATAAAGTCAGCGGCTTGGCGAAAGTCACTTCGTGAATCAAAGTACTTCACAGATTCATCATTCACTTTGTTTAGCGGGATTAAGCTAGCACTGACAACGATCACTAGAACAGAAAGGGGTAATAAGGCTTTTCGATTTGCCACCACAAAATCACCTAGCTTATCCATAAAATCAGAACCGTTTTTCGATGTATTTTGTTTGACTCGTATCGGTAACAGTTTTAATAAGGCTGGCAACAAAGTAACAGATAAGAAACAGGCAATCATGACGCCCAGCGCGGATAAATTACCGAAGTCTCGTAACACTGGAGAATCCGACATATTCATCATCAGAAAGCCAATCGCCGTTGTTATTGAAGTAATAAGGATTGGCATGAAGTTGAGTGCAATACTGCGTTCTATCGAATGCGCTTTGCTAAATCCATTTTGCATAGACTGACGCATCGTGGCGATAACGTGAACACAATCTGCAACCGCGAGTGTCATGACTAAAGTTGGGACATTGACCGTCGCCGTACTCAGGAACATACCTGCCCAACCAGATAATCCCATAGTTGCCATCACGGACCCGATAATCACGACCAAGGTCGCAATCACACTCAAGAAAGAACGTAACATAATGGTTAGGAACACGAGAATAACAAGCAACATCGTAGGGACCAGCGTAGAACTGTCTTCTTGCGCAGCCGTCATAAAGGCGTAGTTCATCGCGATAATGCCTGCTTTATGAAACTCAACATTTGGGTAATTCTGCTGGTATTGCTCAATCATCCTATTGATGTGGTTCATCACTTCTTGAACTTCAGCGGTCTTATCAACTTCAGGCAATTGAACCGTGATATTTACAATCGTTACGTCGCCCTTCTCAGAAATCAAAGCGTTTTTAATCACTGGTTCCGTCAGGGCAATATGCTTAACTTTGGCAATGCGCGCCGACGTTAATTCATAGTCTTCATAAAGTAGGTCTTCGACAAGAAGATCATCTTCGATTGCTTCGGTATGTTGATAATTCGCAATGGAATCAACACGACTTGAGTAAGGGACTTGCCATGAGTCAACCGTTAAGTTTTGGACAAGTTGGAGGGTTTCTGGGGTGAAGACATCATTGTTATCTGGTGCAATAACAATGGCTAAGTTATCGGTTTTAGCAAAGGTCGTTTGAATTTCATCAAAGGCAAGCAACTGCTTATTAGTGCCATCAAAAAAGATATTATAGTCACCACGGAAATAGAGATTCTTTCCTCCGATGGTCGCGAAAATCACGAGTAATACCGTTGCCAGCAATACCCAGATACTATACTTGGTTGGAATCTTCCCCCATTGTCCGGTGGAAGTTTGTTGAGCTTGGCGGTGTTTCATCACACTCTCCCTTTGTGACGTTTCGTCAAAAGACGGAACAAAAAAGCAGCTTTCACTGTTTCTCGATCCAGATTCGCTTTAAACCTTGTTGTTGCATCACGTTTATAAAATTATTGATGCAAAAACAATCGTTATTGACGATCCGTCAAATAGTGTGATTAAAAAACCAATCTTTATTGGATTGGTTTTTTGCATTCATGGGAATCAGCGATTCACTGAGTCTAAGAATGCAACTTCTTCACTGAACAATTCCTGCTCCACTCGACGCCAAGTTTTACGGTAGTCCCACTCTGTTGAGAGCGGCAACCATCCTAGGCCATCAAGTAACATATTCGCATTGTGAAGCACAGAGAAGGGGTCTTGTAGGCGCTGGATACAACGACTGTTCGATGCATTTTGCGCCAGCGCATTAGAGCCAAACGCAATAGACCAATTAGCAAACACAATAGCATCTGAGCCAACAGCTGGAGAAAACTTAAGATCCCCTATTTCTACTGCATGGTTTACCAAAGCGTCCGCACCGGATATCACTTCTTCTTCCAACTGGTTTAATTCGTTAAGGCGCGTTGGAGATGCTTTTTCTATCACCCACGGCGTTTTAGCAACAATTGCACACGTTGATAATACAGGCTCCATGCGAGCATAAATACGATACCCAACATGCATCGCAATGATCTTCTCGCGAGTATTACCATCAAAGTTTGCCGTACGCTCGAAGAACACGGCTTCACTCTTCAATGAATGGATACATAAAGCAAGAATCACGTCCTCTTTGCTACAAAAATGGTTGTAGATGGTCCCTTTTGAATAAGGGCTCGCTGCGGTTAGCTTATCCATCGTGAGATTTGCAAACCCCTGCTCTTGCACCAATGACTTCGCAAGCTGAATCAACTCTACCTCACGATCGGCAATCGCCTGTTGTTTCTTCGTTAAGCCGGAAACAACACGACAGTCTTGCTGTTTGTCATTCTTTTTGCAGCCAAAATTAAACATAATTCTTTGATCCGTATCCCCATGTGACGCTAACGAATAGTAACACGAATATGATTGGCAGAAAGTTCATTACCTTTCTGACGAATCGTCATAATTGACACATCGTCATGTTAGCTCATCAATTACACATTACAAGTATGAATCTATAAATCACTAAAAATAACTACTAGTTATATTGATAGGCTTGGCTTATCCCCAGCCGAAGCGATCGCACATCGGATATCTTCAATAAAGTTACCATCAGTTTGGACAATTCCATCAGAGAAGGTAACAGGTTGGTGTGGTCCCGCAACCAGTAAGACATTCGTAAAATCGGAGACATTGAAATTTTCTGCTACGACATTCTTGGAGTGAAAATCGAGAACAGTGCTCGCGACCTGTTCTTCTAATGTAAGTAATTGTTCTTCAGTAATTTTCATTCGAGATAATGCAACACGAACACACTTCTCGTGCGTGGTCGTTTGATCCTTGATGATCTCTGTGTACTTGTCGTTAAGCTTCGAGTTCTCAGCGTAGCTGTAGTAAAGCGGACCATGCAGCGTAATGTTGTTTTCTTCATCAACATAAACCAGATCAAGTAACTCTAGCGCGCCTAAATAGTCCGACATACTTTGTTTCGAGAGGTCATACTTTTTCATTAGGATGGTATAGCCGTCTTTCCCACGAAGCATCCGTAACTCTCGATAAAAATCGTAAAGATGAGGAAATTGGAAAAAGACTTCGTCTTGCGTGTGGCTAAAGTAATCTTGATCCTCAGCTTGAAGTTGATTTGCCAGCTTCTGCAATTCATCGAGGGTGCAGTCAACCGCGCGGCAATACTCGAGTAGCTTATCTAGAGCAAGGTTAGTACTAGTTAAATGACGTTTAAAAGTGGACAACGGCATGCCCATTTTCTCAGATAACTCTCGATATGTTAGCCCTTTAGTTTTTATCGCTTGTCGTAATGCGGCTAACAAGTACTCGGGAGTGAGTTCTCTCATCTACAATTCCTTATGGCAATGTTACAGCTGTATAGTATTTGTAACAATTTAGAATCACTTCGCAAGGCATAAGTTCATATTTTTATAAGAAAACTTTGAATTAATATACTTTCATTCACATTTACGATGTTAATACTGGCACTTAAAATGCATTCAGTTTCATTATATTTAGCAAATTCATTACATTATAAACATCATAGTTTTAATGCTATTCGTCGCATTAAATCCTAGAAAGTAAAAATATGGCGAGAGCTTACGACTCAAACAAGCATTATGCGTTAGAACATTTGCCCTAAAAACAATTCATCAAAAAAGGCATAATTATTCATCAGGACTGATGGTTCGTGAACACAATTAGGTTTAGCAGCGCAGTGCGATCGAAGTCACTTTAGTCAAAATTTCAAAGCAACGAATGGATACAATAAATACCTAGAAATGGTGATCTGCATATAAACGATAGGAAGAGGAACCCAATTAGGAACGACGTTGTCTTGGACTTATTGACAACGTCGACAGACTTTTCGTACTAGATGGCGAGACAAACTCACCGACATGAATGACACACAAGGAGGGAGTTAAAAATAGCGAACGAAAAAACAATCTGCACTGTATTAAAACGACAAAAGCCTCTTCGACTATACGAGCTTCACAGCCGTTCCAAACGCAAGAATTTCAGAAGAACCATCAACAATTGAGCTAGTTGTAAAACGGATGCCAACCACCGCATCAGCACCCATATTCGCTGCATCTTCGACCATACGCTGAATCGCGATATTTCGAGCTTCAGTCATCATTTCTGTATAACCGCGAATCTCACCGCCAACGATACTTTTTAGACCCGCCATGAAGTCTCGACCAATGTGTTTAGATTGAACCACATTCCCCGTTACTACACCCTTTATCTCAGCGATTTCTCGTCCTGGAATCGTCTCGGTTGTTGAATAAATCATGTTAAGCCTCAGTAAGATAGTTAGATAACTCAATCAAGTTACCATCTGGGCCTCGAATGTAAACAGATAGGATGTTACCAATTGCACCGGTCCGTTGAACAGGCCCTTCAATTACCTCAATAGCATGAACTTCAAGGTGAGAGATAATATCCAAGATAGGTGTGTCTGTAATAAAACACAAATCAGCACTGCCAGAAGCAACTTGACGTGCTTTAGGTTCAAACTCGCTCCCTAGTTGGTGAAGATTTATCTTTTGCTTTCCATAAATCAAGGCTACTCGTCCTTCACCGAAAGTAACACTTTCCATACCGAGAACCTGTATATAGAAATCCAGTGTGGTTTGAATGTCTTTAACTGTCAGTACAAGGTGATCCAAACGGTTTATTTTCATTAAAGCCTCTCTATAATGCTTCAGATGAGATGACTGCCTCAATCTCAATAGATAAGTCGGGGTGAATCAAACGGCTCACCTCGACTAATGAACAAGCCGGTAAATAACCCTCATAGAAGTCGAATAATACCGAGCGAATCTCTGACAGTTGGTTTATATCGGTTATAAATATCGTCAGCTTGATGAGGTCACGTTTCTCTCTTTGTTCTTCCGCAAGTATTTTCGATAAGTAAGACAGAATCGTTTTTGTTTGCTCGATTAGATTTTCACTTTGGCTCGGTGAACCCATGGCTGTCAATCCGGAAACATACAAGGTCTCACAATGTCTTGCCGCATGGACATAAGGACCAGCAATTTGCGGCAAAAATTCGTAACTGATGCGTTGAACCATTTTGACTCCCCTTCCCTAGCGGTTGTATTTCCGTTTACTCAATATCTCTTTCACTTCGTGCGTTTTTTCTAAATCTACTTCATAAACATTGGCTAATGCACAAACATATTATACCCAAACGTCTTCAATGAGCAGGATTCAGAGCGTTGTCACTGACTCTAGTTCAAAGTCAAACAACTTGAGGAATAGTCTTTCTATTTCCATTTTGTTTGGCAAAGAAATAGTGTTAGTGACACGCTCCCAAAGGGCGATTTGCCTTGGCTTGTATACTTTGTTGTCGATTTTCGATTTAGAACCACTAGATCTTTAAATCGCCGCCGCGTCTACAAACCAATGCAATCTCGCTGAACCTAGCGCATTGAGGATATTTGGGTATACGCGTACGTCGTAGAGTTCTTCCGCGATTGTTCCTTTAATTGTGTCCTCTGTCGGTTGTCCTGTGGCGTCTTTCCTAATCGATTCAGACAACTCACCCACTTCTTCAATCAGTTTGAGGAAATAATGCTGTTTCTGTTCCGGGTCGTGATCAAACTCTTTTATATGCGCTTGTAGTTGTCGAATGTCCATTTCTAATCCTTTTTTGTTTGTAATCCTAATAAACCCTACCATAAGTAGATAACAGAATGATTTAACGCGATATTCCCAATAGCTCGGTAACACAGATGCTCCTTATCCATGACTTGATGAGTTGAGGCAAAATAACAAATCAGCCATTGGAGCAACTTATTTGGTAAGAGTTGGGATATAAACGGGAAACGGGAAACGGGAAACGGGAAACGGGAAACGGGAAACGGGAAACGGGAAACGGGAAAGTCTATGGTAGGGGAAACAGAAAGCAATAAAAAAGGAGAGCTAATGCTCTCCTTTTCTTAATCCTAAACTGCTAATTAAAGAGCAGCTTTCGCTTTTTCAACTAGAACAGCAAATGCTGCTTTATCGAATACTGCGATGTCCGCTAGGATCTTACGGTCGATCTCGATAGATGCTTTCTTAAGACCGTTGATGAAACGGCTGTAAGATAGACCATTTTGACGAGATGCTGCGTTGATACGTGCAATCCATAGTTGACGGAATTGACGTTTCTTAGCGCGACGGTCACGGTAAGCGTATTGACCAGCTTTAGTAACTGCTTGGAAAGCTACGCGGTAAACACGTGAACGTGCACCGTAGTAACCTTTAGCTTGTTTTAGAACTTTCTTATGACGTGCACGAGCTTGTACACCACGTTTTACGCGAGGCATTATGCTTCTCCTAAACTAAACGATTGATAACTATAAAGAATTAAGCGTATGGCAACATACGAACAACTGCAGCAACTTCACAACGTGGAAGAATTGCATTTGGACGTAGCTGACGCTTGTTCTTAGTAGTACGCTTAGTCAGGATGTGACGTTTTGTAGCGTGCTTGTACTTAATACCACCAGCAGTTTTCTTAAAACGCTTAGCAGCACCTTTGTTGGTTTTCATCTTAGGCATGATGAATAACTCCGCATTGAGTAGGTTTAATAAACAACGTAATTAGGGCGAACAAAACCCAGCCGCTTACCTTTAAAAGGGAAACGGCTAGGTCTTAATTACTTGATGAGCCGTTAATTACTTCTTTTTAGGGGCTAGAACCATGATCATCTGACGACCTTCGATTCGACTTGGGAAAGATTCCACTACAGCAAAGTCTACAGTGTCTTCTTTTAAGCGATGAAGAACGTCAACACCGATGTCTTGGTGCGCCATTTCTCGGCCACGGAAGCGAATTGTTACCTTCACTTTGTTGCCTTCTTCAAGGAAACGCGTCAGGTTGCGTAGTTTTACCTGATAGTCTCCAATATCAGTTCCAGGACGGAATTTTACTTCCTTAATCTGAACCTGTTTTTGCTTTTTCTTCTGCTCTTTAGCAGATTTGCTCTTCTCAAAGAGGAATTTGCCGTAGTCCATAACACGACAGACTGGCGGCTCAGCGTTAGGACTGATCTCCACAAGATCCATGCCTGCTTCTTCAGCAGCTGCGATCGCTTCTTGAATCGATACAACACCAACTGATTCACCGTCAGCGCCAGTTAGTCGAACTTCACGAACGCCACGAATTTCACCGTTCATACGGTGTGGGTTTTGTTTTACCGGCTGTTGGCCGCGTCTTCCGCCTTTAATAGCTTATTCCTCCAGATTGAGCTTACGGCTTGAAATCTCGTCTTGGATGTATGCAATGAAATCATCCACTTTAAATTTGCCGAGATCTTTACCTTTACGAGTACGTACTGCGATTTCGCCAGCTTCCATTTCTTGGTCACCGACAACAAGCATATACGGTACACGCTTCAAAGTGTGTTCGCGGATTTTAAAGCCAATCTTCTCATTTCTCAAGTCCGCTTTAGCTCTAATTCCACTTTTTTGTAGTTTTTGTACTACTTCCTGAACATAATCTGACTGTTTATCAGTAATGTTCATAAGAATTGCCTGTTCTGGCGCCAACCAAGTTGGGAAGAAACCAGCATATTCTTCGATAAGAATACCAATGAAACGCTCTAGTGAACCTAGAATTGCACGGTGAATCATCACCGGAACAAGACGTTCATTGTTTTCACCTACGTAAGTTGCACCTAAGCGACCTGGTAGGTTGAAGTCTAACTGAACAGTACCACACTGCCATGCACGGTCTAGACAGTCGTATAGCGTGAATTCAATCTTAGGACCGTAGAATGCACCCTCGCCTTCTTGAATCTCGTATGGAATTTCCATTGATTCTAGAGACTGTTTCAATGCTTCTTCAGATTGATCCCAGATTTCATCTGAACCTACACGTTTCTCTGGACGAGTAGACAGTTTCACTACGATGTTGTCGAAACCAAATGTTTGGTACGTATCGTACACCATCTTGATACAATTTGTTACTTCTTCTTGAATTTGGCTCTCAGTACAGAAAATGTGAGCGTCATCCTGAGTAAAACCACGTACACGCATAATGCCGTGTAGTGCACCAGATGGTTCGTTACGGTGACATGAGCCAAACTCAGCCATACGTAGCGGTAGATCACGGTACGATTTTAGACCTTGGTTAAAGATCTGCACGTGACCTGGACAGTTCATTGGTTTCAGTGCGTATTCACGGTTTTCAGAAGAAGTGGTGAACATCGCATCAGCGTACTTGTCCCAGTGACCAGAACGTTCCCAAAGAACACGGTCCATAATAAGTGGACCTTTTACTTCCTGGTAACCGTATTCGTCTAACTTAGAGCGTACAAATACTTCAAGGTCACGGAAGATAGACCAACCATTGTGATGCCAGAACACCATACCTGGTGCTTCTTGTTGCATGTGGAATAGGTCTAGTTGCTTACCAAGTTTACGGTGGTCACGCTTCGCTGCTTCTTCAAGGCGAGTAAGGTGCGCTTTCAGTGCTTTCTTATCGTGGAAAGCCGTACCGTAGATACGTTGAAGCATTTTGTTGTCGCTGTTACCACGCCAGTAAGCACCCGCAACATTCAATAGAGTGAAATGTTGACAGAAACTCATGTTAGGAACGTGAGGACCGCGACACATGTCGATGTATTCTTCATGGTGGTAAAGACCTGGACGATCATCACGAGATACGTTTTCGTCTAGGATTTCCACTTTGTATGGTTCGCCACGTGATTCAAATGTATCACGTGCTTCCTGCCAGCTAACCTTTTTCTTAACAACTTCGTACTTGGTCTTCGCTAGTTCTTTCATACGCTTTTCAATCTTTTCAAGATCGTCTTGCGTTAGAGATTCTTCTAGGTCGATATCGTAGTAGAAGCCATTGTCGATGGTTGGACCGATCGCCATTTTAGCTTGCGGGTAAAGTTGCTTTAGAGCGTGACCAAGAAGGTGAGCACATGAGTGACGAACGATTTCTAAACCGTCGACTTCATCTTTAACTGTGATGATCTCAAGGCTTGCGTCTTCTTCAATTAAGTCACACGCATCAACGCGGTTACCATTTACACGACCAGCGATAGTTGCTTTTGCAAGACCAGGACCGATCGATTGCGCAACTTCCATAGTAGAAACTGGGTTGTCAAATTGACGCTGACTGCCGTCAGGAAGAGTAATAATAGGCATGCTATATCCTTTACAGTGGTGTTGCACACCAAGCAACACATGTTATTCAAATTAGAAGATTTTTCGAGAATCGGTAAAGGCCGCTCGGTAACACGAATACCGGACCAATATCGAGAAGGGGATTGTACCTAGCTCACATTTAGAATGCAAAGAGCGATTTCAATTTGTCACTGAAACTTCATTGTTCAACGAATGAGAGCCTCAATAATTTTGAAAAAAAATCGACGCGATCTAAAAATGAAAATAGCTCTGATAGTGAGCGTTCCTCTTCCATCAGAGCTTATGAGAACCGTAGAGTAAGCGATTACAGGTTAAGAGTCGGAGCGATTGCTGCTGCAACCTGTGAATCTGTCGCATCAACAGGTAAAGAGAATGAACGATACTGATCACCAGACATGCTAAATGAGCGGTCGATCTCCGCTAAGCAATGGAGCGTCGCACCATCCAATATAAATGACAATTCGATTTCTTTAGTGGAAACGAAGCCGTTATTACGGAACTCTAGCTCTTGGTAAATACCCGAACGTGACGAGAATGTATTACCACGTAAGAAGCCCTTCTCTACATCGGCTTTAACCATAGTAAAACCAGCTTGCTCAATGGCGCCAATTACTCGTGATGCTGCGGGTAATGGCTTTACTTCAATGTAGTCACGATCGCGTGGGTCAATCGCAAAACCGATGTCTAATGTGGTTTCTACCCAAACGTGGCACTGGTTTTTCATTGCGCTTACTGCCGTAATTGGCGTTTCATCGTGCAGTTTTAACTCGAACGGCACTTGTTTTTGTTCATTCGGTTGGATGATGAAAGGTTCAACCGCCTTCAATTGATCGATCGTGAATGTCTGGTAACTAACGCTGTCATCTGCTTCTACTTTCATTTCCGTGTTCAGTTTGATGGTGATGGCATCAATTTGTTGTTCAACATCACCACCTTTGATTTGGACGTGACCACGTAATATTGAACCTTGATAAACGCTCATCTCATCTAAAATCGTATCTACCTTTGCCGAGCCGATACCAAGCGATGCTTTTAGTTTTTTAAACATGGAATTCCTTTGTGACTGCCTGTTTTATTAATTTTGTTGTGGAGAACCTTTGTTTACACAACTGATGAAAGTACTGCAAGCAATAGACCTCAAGAATGCGGACTAATTCCTTTTATCTATTCACAGAATAGGTTTAGGTATTTGCAATTTGTACATAGATTACGCACTATTTGTATAGTCAATTAAAAGGAAGTCATTATGTCTGCGCCACTTTATAAGCAAATCAAACAGTTTATCCTCGATAAAATTGATTCGGGAGAGTGGATGGTTGGACACCGCATCGCGACAGAATTTGAGCTGACCGAACAATTCGGAGTCAGTCGAATGACGGTAAATAAAGCCATTAGAGACTTAGTTAACGAAGGCAAACTGCAACGCCGCCCTCGCCTCGGCACCTTTGTTTGTGATCCGGCTGAGAAGTCTGAATCTCCCCTATTAGACATTCGTAACATTGCTGATGAGATCAGCAATCGTGGTCGAGAGCATCATAGTGAAGTTCTCCGACAAATTGCAATCAAAGCGGACGATGATATCGCAACCAAACTGGGCGTCATGCTTGGTACTACCGTATTCTACAGCGAGATCATTCATTTTGAAGATAGCACACCAATACAGCTAGAACTTCGTTGGGTGAACAGTCAATATGCACCAAGTTACCTCAATCAAGACTTCACGTGCATGACACCAAACCAATACCTTTCTAATAACTGCCCTCTTAGCGCCATCGAACATACCGTAGAAGCCATTGTCCCAGATGGACGCGTGAAGCAAGATCTTAAAATGCAAGCTGATGAACCATGCTTACTGCTCAACCGACGCACATGGAGTCAAGACAAACTGGTCAGCACCGCGTTACTTTATCACCCAGGCAATAAGTACAAATTAAGCTCTAAGATCTTATTGTAAACTAGGCATTACTTCTTCGTTTTGATCACATTTCAGCAACATTAGTCTTGTCAGTGGTGCTTTTTTCTCCTATTTATTTGTATATACATTTAATCAAGCAAGTATTGGGACGAATGGAAATGGATTTGTTGATTGAAAATGCACGACTGGTAACCATGCAAGAAAGAGAACAAGGATACTTGCCAACTCCAATTGCTCGTGTGGGAATTCGATCAGGAAAAATTGTCGCCATCAGCACGAAAGAACAAGGTAACGATAGCGAACATACCGAATCCATTTTGAATCCAGACCACTACGAACAAACCATTGATCTTCAAAGCAAGCTTTTGTTGCCAGGTTTGATTGATTGCCACACTCATCTTGTGTACGCCGGAAATCGAGCCAACGAGTTTGAAATGCGCCTCAATGGTGTGCCTTATGAAGAAATCGCCAAGCAAGGCGGCGGTATTCTCTCTACCGTTCATGCCACTCGTGCCGCCACTGTAGAACAACTTATCGAACTCGCTTTACCACGTTTAGATGGATTGCTCGCAAGCGGAGTTACCTCTATCGAAGTTAAGTCTGGTTACGGTCTCACGCTAGCTGATGAAATCAAGATGCTGCGAGCAGCGAAAGCCTTAGAGCAAGAGCGCAAAGTCAAAATCACCACAACCCTGCTCGCCGCTCATGCACTTCCACCAGAATTTAAAGACCGTGCTGACGATTATATCCAACATATTTGTGATGACATTATTCCGCTCGTGGCAGAAGAAAAGCTCGCCACCAGCGTCGATGTGTTTTGTGAATCGATTGGTTTTAACTTAGTCCAAACAGAGCGTGTCTTTGAAGCGGCAAAAAAACATGGCTTGCATGTGAAAGGTCATACTGAGCAGCTCTCTGATTTAGGTGGTACGGCTCTAACCGCCCAATACAATGGTCTTTCTGCCGATCATATTGAATATCTGGATGAAATTGGCGTACGTGCCCTTGCCTACTCTTCTACCGTCGCAACCTTGCTCCCTGGCGCATTTTACTTCTTACGTGAAACCCAATTACCACCTATCGATTTGCTTAGAACGCACAAGGTGCCAATGGCGATAGCGACGGATATCAACCCTGGCACGTCACCATTCGCAGATTTAACCCTGATGATGAACATGGCTTGCACTCTGTTCCGTTTAACACCTCAAGAAGCACTGCGTGGCGTCACTCAAAACGCAGCAAAAGCATTGGGTTATGGGGAATCTCGTGGCATGATTGAAGTCGGTTATGACGCTGACTTCTCAATCTGGGATATCGAACACCCAGCAGACCTCAGTTACCAAGTCGGTACAAAGCGTTTGGTAGGTCGTATAGTCAATGGTGAATATATCTCTCACGGAGGACTGTGACATGGCTCAATCAGATCTGAATACCGCTCCATTTCACTGGCAAGGTCGCCACGATGCTGAAGATGGAGAACTGGGTAAACGCGTTCACCACGTGATTAAAAATATTTCTGTCGAAGAGTTGCCGAGCAAAAGCGAAGGCGTCTCGATCCTTGGTTTTGCTACCGATGCGGGTGTTGCCAGAAATAAAGGCCGTATTGGCGCGAAAAAGTCACCGGATTTAATCCGTCGTGCCCTAGCCAATCTCGCTTGGCACCAAGATGCGCCGCTTTACGACCTCGGTACTGTTGTTTGCGAAGACGACTTACTAGAGAGCAGCCAATCGCAATGCGCGGCCACAGTTGCTCAGGCACTACCCCATTCACCTGTCGTCGTCCTAGGTGGCGGGCATGAGATCGCATGGGCGTCATTTTCTGGGTTGGCCGAATACTTCAAAACTCATCACCCAGAAAAGCGGCCAAAGATTGGCATAATCAACTTCGACGCACATTTTGACCTACGCGCTTTTGAAAGTTCGCTGGCAGATGTAAAACCAAGCTCAGGCACACCGTTTAATCAAATTCATCACTTCTGCCAACGCAATGATTGGAAGTTTCATTACGCTTGCATTGGTGTCAGTCGCAGCAGCAATACCAAAGCACTATTCCAGAAAGCGGACGAACTCAACGTTTGGTATGTGGAAGACAAACAGCTTTGCTACATGAACCACAGCTACCATTTAACGCAGCTACAGCACTTTATCGATGACTGCGATTACCTCTATCTAACGATTGATTTGGACGTATTCCCTGCGACAACAGCTCCGGGTGTAAGCGCCCCAGCAGCGAGAGGAGTCAGCTACGACATCATTTCGCCGTTTCTCGACCGAATCCTACATTACAAAAACAAGCTTATGCTGGCAGACATTGCCGAGTACAACCCCACGTACGATGTTGACAGTCAAACAGCTCGATTGGCAGCCCGCCTATGTTGGGACATTGCCAATGCCATGACAGAGAAAGACCACAAGCCTAAATAAGCAAACCCAATAACGATTAACTCGAACAGCACTTTACTCGAGTAGAAATAGCCAAGCACAGACTTGGTACACACGTGAAACTAAAGGAGTCTTAAAATGACACAGCGCCAAGGACAAGATCCACGACTTGATACCAGCAGAACAATTCGTGCTCCACGCGGTACCGACCTGCGCGCCAAATCTTGGCTGACGGAAGCCCCACTTCGTATGCTGATGAACAACCTTGACCCAGACGTAGCCGAGCACCCTCACTCGCTCGTTGTATACGGTGGTATCGGTCGAGCAGCACGAAATTGGGAATGCTTCGATAAGATTGTTGAAGTGTTAGAAAGACTCGACGATGACCAAACTCTTCTCGTTCAATCAGGCAAACCAGTTGGCGTTTTCCCGACTCACAAAAATGCGCCACGCGTTCTGATTGCGAACTCAAACCTAGTTCCACATTGGGCCAATTGGGAGCACTTCAATGAGCTCGATAAAGAAGGCCTGATGATGTACGGACAAATGACTGCAGGTAGCTGGATTTACATCGGCTCACAAGGCATTGTTCAAGGCACTTACGAGACGTTTGTCTCGGTCGCTAAAAAGCACTTTAACGGCGAGGCAAAAGGTCGTTGGATTTTAACTGGCGGTCTAGGTGGTATGGGTGGCGCGCAAACCTTAGCAGGTACCATGGCAGGCTTCTCTATGATAGCCGTCGAGTGCGATGAATCACGTATCGATTACCGTCTACGCACAGGCTACGTCGACAAGAAAGCCACATCGTTGGATGAAGCGCTAGCGATGATCAAAGAATCCGACACGCCTATTTCTGTCGGTCTACTAGGCAACGCAGCAGACATCTTCCCAGAGCTTGTGGAACGTAACATCACACCAGATGTAGTAACAGACCAAACCTCTGCGCACGACCCATTGAACGGCTACTTACCTCAAGGTTGGAGCATGTCTCATGCAGCAGAAATGCGCTTGCAAAATGAAGCCGGCGTAGTGAAAGCGGCGAAACAATCAATGGCTGTACAAGTTCAAGCCATGCTAGAGCTGCAAAACCGCGGCGCTGCAACACTGGATTACGGAAACAATATCCGTCAAATGGCGTTGGAAGAAGGCGTAGAAAACGCATTTGATTTCCCTGGTTTCGTACCGGCTTACATTCGCCCATTATTCTGTGAAGGTATTGGGCCATTCCGTTGGGCAGCGTTGTCTGGCGATCCAGAGGACATCTACAAAACCGATCAGAAAGTAAAAGAGCTGATCCCTGATAACCCTCACCTGCACAACTGGCTAGACATGGCACGTGAACGCATTCAGTTCCAAGGTCTACCGGCACGTATCTGTTGGGTGGGTTTAAAAGACCGTGAACGTCTTGGCCAAGCCTTCAACGAAATGGTGAAAAATGGTGAACTTAAAGCACCGGTTGTTATTGGCCGTGACCACTTAGACTCCGGCTCTGTAGCCAGCCCGAACCGAGAAACCGAAGGTATGATGGATGGCTCTGATGCCGTATCGGATTGGCCGCTACTTAATGCGCTATTGAATACAGCAGGCGGCGCAACGTGGGTGTCTCTACACCACGGAGGCGGTGTTGGTATGGGCTTCTCTCAACACTCGGGAATGGTTATTTGTTGTGATGGCAGTGATGATGCGTCTGAGCGTATTGCTCGCGTACTTCACAATGACCCAGCGACGGGCGTTATGCGTCATGCTGATGCCGGCTACGACATCGCCAAACAATGCGCAGCCGAACAAAAATTAGATCTACCAATGCTCAACGAAGAACTGAAAAAGCTGAAGTAAGGATGAAAGACATGCTCAATTTAACGCTAAAGCCAGGCCATATTAGCTTAAACGAACTGCGTCAGGTGAGCCGCTCACCTGTCAACCTTACTCTCGACCCAGAAGCCATTCCGGCCATTGAGGAAAGCACTCAAGTTGTAGACCGAGTGATTGCAGAAGATCGCACCGTTTATGGCATCAATACGGGTTTCGGTCTACTCGCGAACACACGTATTGCGCCAGAAGATCTAGAAACACTGCAACGCAGTATTGTACTCTCTCACGCGGCAGGCATCGGGAAATTCATGTCTGACGAAACCGTTCGCTTAATGATGGTTCTTAAGATCAATAGCCTTGCGCGTGGCTTCTCTGGCTTGCGCTTGAAAGTCATCAACATGCTGATTGACCTTGTGAATGCGCAGGTGTATCCATGCGTTCCACAAAAAGGCTCAGTAGGCGCATCGGGTGACTTAGCGCCGCTGGCTCACATGAGTACGGTGCTTCTTGGTGAAGGCCAAGCACGTCACAATGGCAAAGTCATTTCTGGCTTAGAAGCTCTGCAAATTGCCGGTCTAGAGCCAATCACGCTGGCCCCAAAAGAAGGTTTAGCACTGCTTAACGGTACTCAAGCGTCAACGGCATTTGCACTGGAAGGCCTATTCATCGCAGAGGATCTGTTCTCATCCGCGACGGTTTGCGGGGCGATGTCGGTAGAAGCTGCATTAGGTAGCCGTCGTCCGTTCGACCCTCGCATTCATCGTGTTCGTGGTCATCGTAGCCAAATGGATGCCGCATTAGCGTATCGACATATGCTAGAAGCAACCAGCGAGATTGGTGAATCACACACCGATTGCGAAAAAGTACAAGATCCATATTCACTTCGTTGCCAACCTCAAGTCATGGGCGCATGTTTACAGCAAATTCGTAATTCCGCGGAGATCCTGCAAGTAGAAGCGAACTCAGTATCAGATAACCCGTTGGTGTTTGCTGAAGATAACGACATCATCTCCGGCGGTAACTTCCATGCCGAGCCCGTGGCAATGGCCGCAGATAACCTTGCCCTTGCGATTGCAGAAATTGGTAGCTTGTCAGAGCGTCGTATGGCACTGCTTATTGATAGCGCGCTATCTAAGCTTCCTCCATTCTTGGTCGACAATGGCGGTGTGAACTCAGGCTTTATGATTGCGCAGGTGACGTCGGCTGCGTTAGCAAGTGAAAACAAAACACTGGCTCACCCTGCTTCTGTCGATAGCTTGCCAACATCCGCAAATCAAGAAGACCATGTTTCGATGGCAACTTTTGCGGCTCGCCGCCTGAAAGAGATGGGAGAAAACACGCGTGGTATTTTGGCGGTTGAATACTTATCAGCCGCGCAAGGGTTGGATTTCCGTGCACCAAACAAGTCCTCCGAACGCATCGAGATTGCTAAGCAAATGCTGCGCGAGAAAGTCTCGTTCTACGACAAAGACCGTTACTTCGCACCCGATATTGAGCAGGCAAACGCCCTTCTCAAACTGGCACTGCACAATGCATTAATGCCAGAGAGTTTGCTCCCTAGCGTGCACTAATACACTTCTTATTAAGAAAAAGCCGATTGAGCAGCACACTCAATCGGCTTTGTTTTTTGATTCTTCTTGTTACCTTTGTAGCAACATCATCAGCACATTACTGAATACTGCAAATGTTGAAACGGCTACGGCTGCCAGAGCCGAGCATTTTCACATTCTGTTTTTCTCGGATATTCAACCAAGCGGTACTCTCTTCTACACTCAAGTTTGAAGGTTGATAATCGAGATTAGAATGTCGTGAGACCAGAACTTGCTTATTGAGGTCGTCTGATAAGCTATCGACGATGTTTGTTGTCATTTGACCATCGGAATACGCCATCACGAGTACAGTATCTTGACCTTCGAGTTCTTGTGAAAGTAAGGATTGATTGTCCAAACTAAACTGAACATCTTTGTATCCACCCGAACTTTCGGGTTGCCCAAGAATTGCGCGGTACATTCGGCTGCGTTTTTTCTTCTTCAAACTCGCCAGAGGCGTTTCATTTTCAGAACTATAAGCATTGACCACTTTAATGTTGTTCTTAGCAGCATAATTTAAGATCGCACTTTGGTTCCCTAAACCACGCCTTGTCAGCGCCGGAGAGTGTTGTAAGCTTTGCGATAATCGTTGCTCGGTCGCATCAATAAGCACAATCGCCGTCTCCTTGCCTTCACTCAAAGACTGGTTCAATGCTCGACGAACTTCGACATGGGCTTGCTTAC
This sequence comes from Vibrio sp. ED002, assembly GCF_023277445.1. Taxonomy (NCBI): domain Bacteria; kingdom Pseudomonadati; phylum Pseudomonadota; class Gammaproteobacteria; order Vibrionales; family Vibrionaceae; genus Vibrio; species Vibrio sp. ED002. The sequence goes on from NZ_CP080238.1 coordinate 853,951, forward strand.
CCTCCAAAGTATTCCATTTGGGTGATAGAGATCCTGCAGCAGCTGGCCTTACCTCAACCGTATAAGGATGATATTGGTACTGCCCTGCAGGCCAATAAGTATTTCTCTTATATGCGCCAAGATCATCGGCCAAATGAAACTCACTCACTACCTTTTCATTTTTCAAATAAGCTTTCGGCTTGTTCTGCCCATTAGATTTCCAGCGGAAGTACATCTCTTCCCGCCTCATGATCGCATCACTACGAATTGCACTTATCGCAGTCTCAGCATCTCTGCCGCTTTCTGCATTGTTATAATGGAAAATTCCCGTCGTTTGATATTCGGCATTTTCAATCGAGTACTCCGTAACCTGTCCGGTTTCGGGATGACGATGCTTTAATAGCACACTACCTGGAGGCATCGCGCCTGAAGCGTAATCACGAGCATGAATTAACTCATGACCTAGCGCGACCGCTTGATCAAAAGGCTTGTCCGTTCCCGGAATATTAACCACCTCTTGGGTAGAAAAGAACACCGTGTTTGACACGCCTTTTCCATCAAATTGCCTTGAATAGACAAGCTCAGACTTTTGCCTATCAACGAAACTGGAAGGAACGGTCTCAAACAAACGACCAGCGCTTTCCGGCTCGCGAATCACGGTCACCACATTAACCTTGTTCGTATCAACGCCTTGAAGATGCTCAATAAGGGGGGCTACAGTATCTTCTGGAGCATTGACGGGAGTATAAGTCGCGATTTGGCGCAACACTTCTCGCCCAGTCGGTGATATTTTCAGCTTTTGAATCAGAAGTTTAATATCTGCAAGATAAGCGTCATCCTTTGTTTGTACATACAGGTTAGTTGATACTCGATAGAGATTACCGTACTGCGGGGTGTTGTACCCATAAATGACCTTCACACCATCAGGGGCAGCATAAAACTCCCCCATCTCTGCACCACCACCAGCAAAAGCACTTCCAATCAATATTGAGAATGTAAAAATGACTGACATCACTTTTGTTAAAGTTTTCATCCTATTAACCCTCAATCTTAATCTGTAGCTCGATAAGCTCTTCTAGCTCTTGGAGAAGCACTTCGTTAATCTGCGGAAGCATTGTCATTTCGTTGTTCCGAATAACATCACCAAACTGAGTAATCGCCAACTCCAGTTCACCTTCAGACAGTTTGTTACCGACATTAGACAGCGCTTGCCAAAGAGGATGCTGACCTGATGCTTTCACTTGCTGAAAAAGGACCCGCTGATGCGCTTCATTGAGATACTGTCTATGCACCACTGATAATGAGCTATTAAAAAGCTGGGCAGAATTAACACCAGACGTCAGTACATGCACTTCAGATTGTTGGTGTTGAGCGATTTGTGCGTACAAGGCCAAATCACCAAGTAGATAATGTAAGTCGTTAGCGGTATTAACCTCATGTACTTTTTCGATGATTTCACCCACAGCCGAATCTAAGTTTCTCAGCAGCGTGTTCGCGTTGGAGCTCGCTACAACTTGGTCAAAAGTATTCGCCATAATTGGAGAATAAAATCGAAGGTTCTTCGCTGAATAAAGGCTTGGGTAAGGTATTGAGTAGTACACATCACGAAGGTAAGCCGCAACAATCGTTTGTTCGAAGACTGGCTGTATGAAAGCGCGGAACACTTCATATTGCTTGATAGCACTTAATACCCCTCCGGATGGTTTTTCAGTTAAAAGCAGTTCATACCAACGGCTAAGCTGATACCAGTCTTTCCTTTGCTCAGGATCGTTAGCATTCAAGCCCTGGCTATTTAAGTACTCGGTTAAGGTAGTTTGATAAGGAAGCACTTTCATTGTTGATAGCTGTGTTATCAAGGTTTCAAATGCTTGATTTGAGAGTTGACCAAATACATACGCATAAGCCACATCATGTAATTTAGAGCGCAGTAATCCCGACTGCCAACCTTGGTTGACCTTCGCTCCCACATAAGTATCCACATCGAAGTTAAACGATTTTCTGATCACATCAACGAGCTCTTGATCTTTAGATACATGGTAGATGTCATAGAGCGGTCCTGAGTCTTTACATGCGTCAAGCGATGCCTGAATACCACCGGGATAAACGGACGGTATACCCCAACACTCTCTTGCTGGCTTCACTTCAAATGTCGCGGTATGTAATTGCTCTTCTGACAAATAATCCACATTCCAATTCACTTTCGCATACTCACGCAACCCACTCATACGTGCCCTCTCCTCAAGTAAACGTCGATTAAGTCTCGTGTATTGGTAGACTTCAGGAAGATGGCTCTTTGCACGAGCAATGACATTACTGAGCAGTATGTCTTTGTGCTCCTGCAAGTTATTTATGGAAGTTTGAACAAGCGAGCGCTTCGCTTCGTGTAATTTTAGGTGAAGTTGATTTAATTCTGACGAGGATAATTGTTGAGCGATCAGCTGAATCCGCTCCTGACCTTGTGATTTGACACAATCCAGCAAATTAAGCGGATTATCAGCAACGTCGGAGCATAACGGGCTATTGAGATTTGATTGCTCTGATATGTGACCATAAACCTTGAGATATTCCAGATCCATCCTCGCCATTTGCCTCACAAGCTGACGATCATAACCTGCTGTTATTCGTCGATATTCCGTATCCGCAGCAAGCAATAGTTGGTCGATGTACATTTCAATCGACGCGTTAACGTGCCTATCGTATTGATTAATCAGCTTAATTGCGTCTTCCTTTTTGTGATGAAATCGATTGAAATCAGGATGATGATCATTAAAAACATAGTGAGTTTGAGATTCAAACTCCTCAATCTTCTCTTTCGCTGCAAAGTATTTAATATCATTGGACAGCATGTTTAGCTCATCACCGACCAATGGCACAATCGAGAAGACAGACGCAGCTTTATCTAAACGCGTCGATGACTCTTTGGAAAATGTAGATGCCATACTCTCTGCCCAACCCCCCACAGCAAAGGCATCGCCAACAGGGCCAAGCACTTCAAGTGTAGAGCTTCCAGCTCGACCCAGACGATTTAATATTGCAGGGCCACTTAACGCACTTTCTGCGGCTACTGGTACAGCATTTAATGCCTCTTCTGTTGAAGGCCATGCCTCAGAAAACAGCTGTTGTTGTGAAGAGTGTTCTAGCTCACCGAATGTAGAGCCAAACTGAGGTTCTGAGAAAAATTCCTGATGGAGGAGCCCTTCTAGACGCTGACTATCGAAGCTATTTAAGCTTTGTGTATCAAACACACCATCGATAAAGCACAATGAATAGGTAGCAGGACTGAATGCAACCAAAGCGATGAAACTGGGTATTAACTTTGAATTCATTAGTAATATGTTCTTTATATGGTTAAAGAGTAAAATGGACCGTTCATAAATATGACTTTAAAAAGCGCACACTTCAGCGGCTGTGATTTCTTCGCCGCTATGCATATCTTTTATTTTCTTATTACCTATTGAGTTCGGATTTATTTCTCGGTAAACAACGTGAGTTCCCATATAACTCGTTTTAATAGCTGTCACTTCAAAGTAAGAGTTTCTATTAATAAGAACCTCCAGCTCCCCATCAATAACATTTGGTATTACAATACCGCTTTTACCCTGTCGCAATTCAAATCTTGCAAGCTGGCCAGAATGAAAGTTATAGGCAGCATCTTTTGATATAGACGTTGAAACATAAGCGCTAGGACTAACAATATCTCCAACTTGTATGTCTGACATATAAGCCCCAAGTTCACGTTCTCCTCTAAAGGTAACGCCTTGATACTTTGCACCGCTTTCAAACGCTGAATCAATATGATCAATGATATTCAGGGTTTCATCATCAAAAACGCCTGAGATAAAACTTTCTCGTGTCGATGCAAAAGCATAGTCTTGATACTCGGCAAGTGCAGCGACCTCTTCTTCTGAAAGAACATCTTTTTGAACATCAGCTTGTTCGTATAATTCTGTTCTTAGTCTGTTAAATTCTCCATAATCATCAATGCCAGGCTCAGACATAACTTCCATGATCTGTTCTATATCTGAATTACTGTAATATTTATCATTGTACTTCAAGCCCGCAATTGCATGAGAACACAAACTAGCGTGAACTAATAAGCCGAATATTACTTTTCTAGATTTCACTTTTATTTACCAATTGACGAAATAAATCTCCCAGAAAAATAACTGGGAGAATGTTAATAAATTATTTTAAACAATACCTCTCATACAACAGGCATGAGAGGTAACTACCATCAAAGACAATACAATGCTGACCGAGATCTAAGTGACACTTCTTCTCCACTAAAGCTATCGTAAATGTGTATATCTGGTTCAGCCTTTAGATATTTTGCTGGATTCTTGATCTCTCTTATTTTTATGTAGTTTTTTCTCGATGAAAGCCTCTCTATGGCTTCTACACGAAAATAAGTATTGGGCTTTGCTAAAATTTCTGCTTCATAAGGTTTAAAGGTATAAGCATTAATAGCCCGCCCAGACGACTTCAGTTCAATTTTAAACTGAGCCGCAGACACTCCCTCATATGCTCCAGAAGCGGAAAAGTTTCTGGCGACACTTGGAATAGTAGAAGTCGATAGAAAGGCTTTTTCATGTAAGATGTCGCCAACATTAAGCTTTTCCAGAAGGCTATTCTTAATGGATGAGCCCCGATAAACCGTGCCTTTATAGTTTGGCAGCTTGTTCATCACACTTCGCATATGAGAAACACGGCTTTTAAGCGCCTCTCCATATCCCTGCATCAAGAACTCTTTGGGTTCGCCAGCTCGCATGTACTCATTCACAACATCATGGTCTACACGACCGTAACGTTTAATTGCTGAGTACTCTTCCGGAATCATCTTCCGCTCTGCCTTTGCGTGATTCTCGACAGACCAGTCCATTAGGTCATCTGCCATCTGCTCTTGTTGAACTGGTGACAAATCCCGTCCTTTAAACTCTACAAAATCTTCTGCCTTCACCAAATGGTGAATCGAAAAAGTCAGTAAAAAGACTAAAAGCATTTTTTTCATATTAAGCTCCCTGTTCAACTGCAGACTAGAGTACGCCAGTAGGAATGGCTTATCTCTTCACCTGAATAGAGGTTATATGTTGTTCCCGTCGTCGCTTCATGTGACGAAACGGTCTCTAGCGCCACCATTGCAGAACCTCGATTCAATTCGATATTTGTCACTCTGTAGTAAGTGTTTGGTGGTAACAACACCTCGGCTTCTCCACCAAATTCAGACAAGCCACCAAGTGCGCGACCACTGTTTTTTACTTGAACTTCATACAGCACACGCTGTAAAGGTTGGGGCGAGTTAGGCCGAACCACGGCAAAACGCTTCGCGATTTCTGGAATGGTGCTACTGGATGTAAATGCAGGTTCCACGACCACATCTCCCACTTGGAGTTTGTTCAAAAGAGACTGCTTTGCCCACGCACCACGGTAGGTTACACCCTTGTAGTGAGGCAGTTTTTTCATGGCACTACGAACCTGCTTAATAAACTTCCTCGCACTTTTTCCCGCACTCCCCCAAGTGGAGGTATCCGGAGCTCTTAAGTAGTCATTCGCAAGCTGATAGCCAGAAACGGAAAAATCTTCCAAGGCTTCGACTTCATTCGCCGTCATCAATTTATATCGCCAACCACTGGAAGCTTTCGCCCAATCAGAAAACTGTGACGCCAATTCATCGACTTGTACTTGGCTACGTAAAGGGGCTTTCAATGCCTCAAAAGGCGCAGCCTGAGCGACGAAGCTAAAACAGAGAATACAGAGTGAAATAATCCTCAACATAGTCTGTTCCTCCCATTACCAATATCTAGGATTATTTGGGCTTAAATCACAGGAGATATTTAGCTCATTCTGCTTGATGACTCCGAATCGAATCGCACTAAACAGCTCTAGCTGTTGGCGAGTAACACTGTCAAACCAATCAGAAAACGGCGTTAACCAATACATTGATTCATCACCGGAGACCTTAAACAAGGCGTCTCTCAGTTGCGGGTACATAATCATGCAAGTTCTGCCCGGTAGGTTAGTGAAGTTATTATTAACTTGAACCAGCAGGTCGAGCTTTCTACCCAATTCAGAATCAGCGTTAAACAAATCATCGATCGATGCATGTAAACGCACGTCATAACTCATGTCTTCGCCACTGTTCGCTGGGTGGTAATACGCAGAGTCACTGTCGTCGATGTTGTAATAAACGTCCAACGTCATATAGCGCAGTAGATGTGCAGGTAGTGGCTCAGATAGGAGTGCGGTCGTCCCTACTTCTCCTGATGCGTAGTGACCTGTAGAAATATTCTGCGCATGAATAATGCCAATGTATCTCTGGAAGTCGCCAAGCTGGGCAGCAAGCCATTCCTCACCATTGCTGTCAGCCACACTCATCGCTTCTAAAATACGATTTTTTACCACGCTTTTCGCTAGCGGTAATGCGGCCGCAAGATTGCTGGTATTCAAGTTGGACGCCCTTAGCGCTGACGCAATTAAAGGAGCATGTTTATCGAGATCAAAGCTTCCCGGATATAGGTAACTATAAAAACCGTTAACATGTGTTGCCTGCCATTCACTCTCTAGTGCCGAGCTAATAAAATCCTCCAGTTTTGCCAAGCGCTTTGAATGCACGTAATACCCTGAGTCTTTGTTCCTTTCATGCCAATCAGCAATGTGGTGCAATGACGATTCGCGAGATAGGTTTTCTTTTGCTAGGTAGCTAGGAGACCAAGCGGCACAAGCATTACCACTGCCACACTCGCCTTCCAGTGCCGCACTGGAATCAAACATCCAACGCATCACCCGCGCTTTGTCAGTTTCTGCAGTTCTGATGATGCGTTGCTTGTCGGAAAAGCTTAGGATCTGCAGCTCAAGCCAAGCCTCTTCATGTCGAGAGCTCCAACCTTCGTTGATCAGTTCATCCATAGATTGTGTAAAGACACGCTTGATCGCATCGCGATTTGGCATCACCATCTGCGAAATTACTTCATCTTTTGCAGAGTCATAATGCTCTTTCTCGGCAGGAATCCACGTGTACTCAGTACACCCTCTGAAGTTCGGGTCCCCCCCAAGTATCCCAATTCGAGTACACTTCTCGTACCCTTCTTGAATAACAAAGTACTTTTGACGACGTTCAGTCGCCGTGGCTGGACGCCCAAAAATACTGCGAGACATTTCATCTATCGCTAAATAATCCGCTTGGTCTTTAAAATAGCGATGGGCTTTAGCAACCGCTTCTGAATCAAACAAACGATCGATGGCATTCATGCCTTCTGCATACATTTCTTCTTTTAACTTGGCTCTAAGCACATCAAGCTGGGCGTTCGCGGTCTCGACGATTTTGATCTTCGAATTGAGAACTTGTCGGTAAAGTTGATGCAGTGATTGAGGATCTAAGCCTTCCACTTCCCCATTTCTAAGTTCATCAAGCACCGCCACTGCCAAGTCCAGATGGTCTTGTTGGCAATGCTGCAAGCGCGCTAGTGCTCGATTAGCTTCTCGCTTCGATGGCACATACATTGGGCGGTTGTTGTTTTCTTCCTGTTCTGGGTACAAAGCCAGCAACGCATCAATCTCTGTGCGGCAAGTTGAAGCAAGATCAGAGGCAAACAGTTTGGCATTCGCGCCTTCTAACGCGAGCTTATTAAAAATGGCTTTCTGAACTTCGCTCTCGACTGAGTTAATCAACGTCTCTGCTAACACGGCTTGCGCTTTTAACGCTTCTTGATAATGCTGCTGATATTTAAGCGCTACATCAGAGGCATAACCCTTTGCCAGCGCTTCAAGCATGCGCTTTTGACCGGATGCAAGATCCGCCCAATGCTGCTTATCTTTTTTGTCTTGTTGAGTGACGATGTCGTCGTGAACGGTAAAGCTATAATGATCACCCGCGGCAACTCGATTCCAACGAGCCGTTAGGATCTTACGATCAATTTCTCGCTCAGGTAGCTTGAGAACGCCAAACCAATCAATCAGGCTCATCACCGTAGCAAAGCGGTCGTAGGACGTTTTCGTTTCATCTTCAAAGGTTTGAGCCACATCATTTGCCCACAATCCCACTGCAATGGTATCGCCTACTGGTCCTAACGCTTCTAGCGCACCCTTGGCAAAACCTGTCGTCGAATGCCCGATTGTCGCAAGCAAACTCGCCGCTTCTTCGGATTCAAGAACCGCAGCATTGGCAGGACCGACCTCAAGTAGAGATGCAGTTTCTGGGAAAACTTCATCTGCCTCAGCAAGCGAAGGTCGCGCGTCTGCGTGGTGTTCGGGCGCAGACAAAAATAAATCTTGTGGCGTTAGGTCTTCACTGAAGTTTCGGTAATTTGACTTACGTATATCGTGGAAGCTCTCACGATCCAGTACGTTGTATTCATCACCAATATTACAAACTTCAAAAGCACTAACACAGGGGGAAGCAATGGCACACGCCAATACCAATTTTCGTAACTTCATATAATTATCCTTGGTTTGAGAAGTTATTCGCTTCTTGCAGGAAGCAGCAAGCCTCCGAGTTACTTATTCGCAACCGGAAATTAAACGTTTTTAATTAAGGTGCTCTCGTGGGCAAACGTTGAGAGCAGAGAGACTTAGAGCTAAGCCTTTGGTTGATGCCGAGGGATCATTGATTTCATAGACAGCCAAACTTTTGTTGTTGTGTTTTATTACCTCCTGCGTACAAGACAGTCTGTTAGGAAAGAGGCTATCAAGGTTGCAAGGGCGCTATTTTTTATTGTTTTTATAAAATTTCGCAAAACATTAAACCAGCAGCCCAGTTGCGGCAATGCACCTTATCTCAACTTGTTGTAAGTGATTCGCCACTTAAGATAATGATAAGTAAGACATTAAAATTAATAAGGACAAATAATGGGAACGCTCCCAATACGGATAAGAATAACAATATAGATTACTGTTTCTGTTTGATTATCTTTAGGTCAGGTTAGGCAGAGATTGTTAGTTACAAAAGAACCAATAGTGTCGTTTTGGACAAAAGAGGATGTAGATAGTACAAAACGCCAAATAATAATACGCCAATATTATTCGGCATGACTATTATTAAGGCGCTGTTTTATAACAATTTAATATTTCAATTACTCATTAATTACGATGATAAATAGTCAATATCTCACAAAATGAAGAGAAGTAAGCCATTGCACCAACTATATTTAGCCTCAAACGATACATTTGAACTATGATTTATTGATAAAAGCGCCTATTTTCCTAGGTATTTCCAAGCCAACAATGAACGAGTGGACTGTGGCTTTACTCACCCCCCTTGTCGTCTCATTGTTAAGATGCTGTGAACTTTCCACTGGATGGACCATTGGCAGGAAGATATTCGCCTATAATCCCTGACAGTTTCGGTTACTACGTAAAAATTATGTTTCTAACACCTTATTTTTCAAACAATAATCACCAATTCCAATTTACTCGCGAGCAAGCAAGTCACTTTGCCAAGCGCGTAGCTGGTGATTACAACCCTATTCATGATGAAGACAACAAACGCTTTTGTGTTCCAGGAGACCTGCTTTTTGCAGTGTTACTGAGCAAAGAAGGTGTGAGCCAAAAAATGCGTTTCGATTTCTCAGGAATGGTAAGCGATGGCGTTGCACTTCACATTGAAAATAAGTGTGAAAAAGAAAGTGCGGTCGTCAATGAAGCAGGCAAAGAGTACCTACACATGTCTCGCGAAGGTGAAACCAACCGCGATGCTGCATTTATTGAACACGTAGTAACAAACTACGTTCAGTTCTCTGGCATGAACTTCCCACACATTATGGTTCCTCTTATGGAAGAGAAACAAATGATGATCAACTGCCAGCGCCCTCTTGTTATCTACGAGAGCATGGAAGTGGAATTTAACCGTCTCGATCTGACTCACCCGGAAGTCGATTTTACTGGCGCGACTTTTGATGTCGAAGGTAAACGCGGTGTGGTAACGCTAAACTTTGCATTCAAACAAGACAGCGAAGTGGTAGGCAAAGGGATCAAGCGAATGGTGGCAAGTGGCCTTAAGCCATACGACCAAGATGCGGTAGACGATTTGGTTCAACGCTTCAACGAGCGTAAGGACGCCTTTCTAGCAAAGTTCGCTAAGGCAGCTTAGTTCTTAACAGACAAAGTCTCTGCCGACCAATTTCAAAACCAAATTCATAAGAAAGCCCAGCGACTTTGCTGGGCTTTCTTTTTATCTGTGTTTTTCTTTTTATCTGCGGTTTGTTTTACTGTCATCAAATCCAGCGACGTACTTGATTCTTATAATCTAAATAGTCTTCACCAAACAATCGCTCTAATGCTCGCTCCTCTGGCTTAATTTGAAAGCGATTCATGTAAGCAACAAACAATATGCCACATAAGATAACACTGAGATGTTGCCACCATAGTCCAATCGCAATGATGACAAGCAATAGCGCGACGTACATTGGATTACGTGTGTAAGCGAACACACCAGTATCCACCACCAACGAAGCAGTTTCTGGTTTTACTGGGTTAACGGTCGTCTTAGCTTTTCGAAACTCGTAAACACCAGCAATACCAACAACCCCCGCGATCAAAATTAGCCCAGCGGTAACAAACTCAACAAACGGCACAGTAATTTTCATTTCTGGCATGGCTTCTTTCAGCCAGTACATCAGAAGCACCATCAGCAAAAACAAAGCGACAGGTGGCACTTTAAGCTCAAGCTTTTTCAATTTTCATATCCTTATGAAAGCGTCTGCGTGTCAAAAATGAACGCGAGTTATAAGTGATAAAAAGCCCAGTAAAACTGGGCTTACGAAGCTATTTATACCAAGGTTAGCAAAGCTTGAACTGGATGCTTAGGTTTTACCCCTTCAAAGCGTTTGACTTGGCTTCGGCATGAGTAGCCAGTGATGAGACATCTTTCATTGTCTAACTTATCTAGATTAGGCTTCCAACTCAGGTCAAAGATATCCCGCGACATAGTTAGCTTATCCACTTCATGACCAAATGTACCCGCCATACCACAACACCCGACGGGTACTGTATTTAGTATCGCCCCAAAGTGAGCGAAAATAGCCCCCCACTCCTTCTCAGCATTTGGCATTTTGGTTTTCTCGGTACAATGCGCGAATAAGTACCAAGGTGCTTGCTCTTTCAACTCTAACGTCTGGAACTCACTTAATCTTGGGTGGAGCCATTCATGAGCGGTCAACACATCAAAATCACCACGTTTACTGCCCAATACCTCGGCATATTCGTCTCGATAACAAAGTACCAACGCAGGATCGACACCAACCATAGGGATATCCAAATCCGCAACCATTTCTAAGAACTTTGCAGTGTCTTGTGCGGTGCTCTTGAATTGGCGTAAGAAACCCTTAATGTGCTGTGCTTTGCCATTTGGTTTAAACGGTAACAACACAGGATTCATACCGAGCTTTCTGACGAGCTTGACGAAGTCTTCCACTACTTCAGCATCGTAATAGCTGGTAAAAGGGTCTTGTACAATCAGTACATGCTTTTGCTTGTCTTCAGAAGGTAAACCACTCAACGCTTGCAGATCGTAAGCTGTAGTTAACGTCTCTATTCGCTCTTTCAAGGTCGGTACAGACAGCAGCGGTGCATCAACATATCCGACTGTCGACGCAGTCAAACTTTGCACCCAAGATTGCTTAAGCACACCATTTACTACACTCGGCGCTTTGGCCATCAATGGCAGCATGGATTCAATGTTCGATACCAAATAGTCTTTAACTGGACGTTGGTAACGTGAGTGATAAATATTAAGAAAGCGAGAACGGAAGCTCGGTACGTCAACTTTAATTGGACATTGGCTAGCACACGCTTTACAAGCTAAACAACCGTTCATGGCTTCATACACTTCATGAGAGAAGTCATACTCGTGGCGACGATTAATCGAATGGCGGACTCGGTCAATCATGGTTTTGATGGACGTTTTGTTTTCCAGAGTTTGTTTTTCTAGATCGAGAATATCGATGCCTTGCTCTGTTAGTTGGCGTAGCCATTCACGAACTAAACCCGCACGCCCTTTTGGCGAATGACGACGGTCTGCAGTGACTTTCATTGAAGGACACATAGGCGAGCTGGTGTCGTAGTTAAAACACAAGCCGTTACCGTTACACTCCATCGCTTGCTTGAAGCTATCACGTACCTGAACATCAATCTGGCGATCGAAGTAACCACGTTTGGTATCGGTGACTTTGACAAGCTCTGCTTCGCTATTTAGCGGCGTACAGATTTTGCCTGGGTTCATTTTGTTATGAGGGTCGAACGCGGCTTTAACACGGCGCAATTCAGTAAAGAGTTCTTCACCAAAGAACTCAGGGCCATACTCAGAGCGGAAACCTTTACCGTGCTCGCCCCACATTAAACCTCCGAATTTTGCCACCAGCTTAACCACTTCATCCGAGATTTCATGCATCAAGGCTTCCTGATGAGGATCGCACAGATCCAATGCCGGTCGAACATGGAGAACACCAGCATCTACGTGGCCGAACATGCCGTAGTTAAGTGATTTTGCGTCTAGCAGCTCACGAAACTCTACGATAAAGTCCGCTAAGTTTTCTGGTGGAACACAAGTGTCCTCAGCAAACGCAACGGGTTTAGCACGCCCTTTCGCAGCACCCAATAGCCCCACGGCTTTTTTACGCATGTTGTAGATACGGCCGATACTCGCCACATCACTGCAGACTTGGTAGCCAATGATGCCCGCTTCTTCCGTTTCTAGCATGCTATCGAGCTTGGCCGTTAGAAACGCGACTTGAGAAGCAACCTCTTCTTCATCCTGACCAGCGTACTCAACCATATTAATGCCAAGCATCTCTTTATCAGGTACGTCAGTAATCAAATCACTGACGGTGTGCCAAACAATGTCTTGCTTCGCCAAGTTCAGAACTTTTGAATCCACGGTCTCAACGGACAACGCTTTTGCTTCCACCATAAATGGCGCATTACGTAGAGCCGAATCAAAACTGTTGTATTTAACATTAACCAGAGTTCGCGCTTTAGGAATTCGGGTTAGGTTTAGCTTCGCTTCGGTGATGAACGCCAATGAGCCCTCAGCGCCACACAAAACACGAGTGATATCGAAGCTGTCTGCCTCTTCATCAAATGCGTTTTTAAGGTCATAGCCGGTTAGGAAGCGGTTTAGCGGAGGAAACTTGTCGTTGATTTGCTGGCGTTTGTCACGACACACAGATTCCGTTACACGCATTGCCGTGTCAGCAAATTCGCCTTCAGTCGGCAAACCGTGAGAAAGGTCAGACTCTAAGGTTGAACCATCGGCAAAAACAGCTTGAAGAGAAAGAACGTGATCAGACGTTTTACCGTATTTTAGCGAGCCTTGACCGGAAGCATCGGTATTGATCATACCGCCAATCGTTGCCCGATTACTGGTCGATAAATCTGGGGAGAAGAAATAACCATAAGGACGAACGGCATCGTTCAATTGGTCTTTGACGACACCCGTTTGAACGCGAACCCATCCCTCTTGCTCGTTCACTTCTAAGACTTTGTTCATGTGGCGAGACAAATCAACCACAATGCCTTTGGTTAACGACTGACCGTTAGTGCCAGTGCCGCCACCACGAGGAGAGAACGTAATACGCTCATATTCCTCTTTGTTGCTCAATTTACCGATGAGCGAGACATCTTGGGTGGTTTTGGGGTGTACAACGGCCTGAGGAAGTTGCTGATAGACACTGTTATCAGTGGCTACTGCGAGACGACTAGAGTACTGGCTTTCAATATCGCCAGTAAACCCGGAGTGCTCGAGTTCTTTGAGAAAACTCAGAACGAGAGGATCGACATCCGTTTGCGAGTGTAATCTTGGTAACATTTGCTTCCTGCCCCTACTGCGCTGATCCAATCAGCTGCGGGTTATCTAATTTTTAGTCATCCACGCATTTTCGACCCGCAGCCATAAAACTGAGACCGAGACGAGGATGAAGTTGTTTTCTTTGAATTACGTCACTTTACAACATTTAAAAAGGCGTTCAAATCAGAATCTCTATACAAGATTTAAACTTATGCTTTATTTTTTAAGGCTTGATGCCTTACATTGAAGGGGAAATAGCCTTTCAATATGAGCTTTCAGGATGAAAAAAAATAAAGTTGTAACCACTGAAGATATCCTTCTAAAACTTTGCCAGTCGGTTTCTGGCGTTCTTACTTCGGCAACCTCTTCTCAAGTTAACTACTCTGCAATGGTACAAAAGATCAATAAAACCAGCCTCAAGCCGGATTTTGGTTGTTTTGTACTGTTTGATGGTGGCTTCACGGGTCTTGTAGTGATTAACTTTACCGCAAAAGCAGCACTTGAGATCTACACCAACTACATGCGCAATATGGGCATGCCAGAAGAGGAACTGGCGATCTCACACACATCAGATGAAGTCGGTGATGTACTGGGTGAACTGATGAATCAACTAGTGGGTGATTTCACGAACAAGATTCGTAAAGAGCTACAAACCAATATTACGCAGAACCAACCAAAAATGCTGTCGCTCAATAAGCAAGTGATTCTGCAAGTTGATACCAACCTCGATCGACCTCAAGCACGCCGCGTGACCTTCTCAACAGCGAATAACAACATCTTCTACCTTGAGCTTGCGATGGACAAAACTGAATTTATCCAACTCGAAGAGTTTGAAGTGGCAGAAGATGAAAGCCCAGATGATATTTTAGAAGCCACTCGCAAAAGTATGGAAGACAAGAAAGCATCGGAAGCAGCTAGTTCCAAAAGCGATGCCGATGACCTACTCGACCAACTCGGTTTGTAATTCTACTTCCCACCAAAGCCCCTGTCATTAAAGGGGCTTTGTTTTTCTCGCTGCCTTTCTCCTACTCCCGTTATTCCGTTTTTGACTGAAAAAAGGTAATATATCCGACTTCCTAAATTTCCGTTCTCGTTATTGGTCGTCGATGGATAAACAAAAAGCTCTGAAAAAAATCGCCAAGTGCTTAGAACTGGGCAACTCCGCCAACGTAAATGAGGCTGCAAATGCTATCAAGATGGCGCACCGCCTTATGCTTAAGTATGGCTTGGATAAAGATGATATTGAGTTTATCAAAATGGGTAAAACTCAATCTTCGCATCTGCTGCCAGCAAACATCAGTTCAACGCTGTTGCGCGTGATTCGTGGTATCAATACCAAATTTGGTGTTGAAGCCGTCTTGTTGAATCACAAAGGGCTTAAACGCGTCGAATTTATCGGAGAGGCTGACCGCGCTATTTTCGCGGCCTTTGCGTTCGATATTATCTACCGTGAAATGAACGAGAGCACCGGACAATTCCGCAATAGTTTTGCCGGTTCTGGGACCTCTTCAATGGAAGTAACGCGCCGCGTAAACTCATTTGTTTCTGGCTGGGTTGAAGGTGCGTTGGAAAAACTGCCTGTTATCTCTCCAGATGAAGAGTCAGCCAATAAAATCAATAATTACATTGATAAAGAATTTAAAAACATCGATCGCGAAACGTTCAAGCAACAGCTCAGAGAAGCGATGAAAAACCTAACTGCAGATTACGAAGTTGGGTTAAAAAAAGGTCGTAAGGTTTCCGTCAACCGTGGCGTTGGTGGTGAACAAGCGAGAAAGATGTTAGACAATCCGTCTAAATAATTGCACAAACGGTTATAACATCAGCAACTATAAGAAAAAGCTTACAAAGCTTCTATCAATCTGACGTTCGCATAACAAATATCAATACCTACTCATTCATAATTCGCATCCCATTATGAGGCGCAATTGCGCCTCAGCTTATACGGAGATTTTCCCTTGAAAAAGATGTCTATTGCACTTGCGCTAGTGCTAGCTCTTACTGGCTGTCAAGCAACTCAACGCCAAAACGCAACCACAGGTGAATACGAGACTAACTCGACCACACAAGGTGCACTGATCGGTGCTATCGCTGGTGCGGCTATCGGTTTGGCAACAGGTGATGACGCAAAAGAACGTCGTAAACACGCTCTAATTGGTGCGGCTGCTGGCGGTGCTACTGGCGCAGGTGTTGGCTACTACTTCGATCAACAAGAAGCAGAGCTACGTCGCGCACTATTGAATTCAGGTGTACAAGTAGAACGTGTTGGTGAAAACCAGCTGCTACTTCGCATGGAAAACGGTATTGGTTTCTCTTCAAGTTCTTACCAACTGGACGCAAGCATCCACAACACACTACGTGGCGTTGCTCGTATCCTCGTTGAATACCCGGATACAAGCCTCGTGATCGACGGTTACACAGACAGCACTGGTAGTGACTCTTACAACCAAACACTGTCTGAGCGTCGCGCAGAATCGGTACGTCAGTTCCTAGTATCACAAAACGTAGCACCAGGTCGTGCAATTGCACGTGGCTACGGCGAGCGAAACCCAATTTGCTCTAACCAAACTTCTGAAGGTCGTGCTTGCAACCGCCGTGTTGAAATCCAGATCTTGCCACTGAAGTAATTTGGTTGCACCATATCGGTAATAACAATGATTACCGGAGCAGGTCTAGCGTCGTTCGCTAGACCTGACATACCCAATGTCTTTCAGAACCACAGCCCTCACCTTTGCTTTAAGTGCCTGCCTTACGAGCACTGCATTTGCTTCTCAGAACCCGACACAACCTGAAGCCCAATTCGAGCTTGCGCAGCAACTGGTTTTGAAACCCAATCCAGAATCACCTACTGACGCACGTTATTGGCTAGAGCAAGCGGCACATCAAGATTACTTACCTGCTCAAAAACAATTAGCAGAAGATTACGCTCGTGGTTTAACTGGCAACACGGATTTCACCCAAGCGATTTATTGGTTCACTTCTGTTGCGTTAAACGATCCTACCGACCGTGGCTTTTTGTTGGCTGATTTTGTCCAGCACCATCAAGCAAAAGTATCGAATTCCGATCTCGTCGAAGCTTGGTATCAATTGTCTGCACTTAAAAACCCTCAGGCAGAAGAAGCCTATAACCAGTTTTTGGAAGATCGCTTCAATCAACTCAGAGCCAAACAAGTTTCTGAAATTGTAGAGTTGGATAAGCAAGCCATTGACGAAGAACAGAAAGAGACCATTGAAATTCAACAAGCAAAGAGAGCTGAAAACTTCAACGTTTGGTATGCCTCTGGCGCTCTGGGCTTTGCTCTACTTCTTGGTGGCGGTGCATTCGGTTACCGCAGGCACACACAAAAGGCCAAAGCCACTGCAGCAAATGAAGTGTCACGCTCTCTGCAATTAGAGACACAAGTGAAAGAACTTCAATTTGCCAATAAACAACTTAAGCGCCAACTCGAAAAAGTATTTAAAGAGTTTAAGAAGATAAAAGGTCAATCTGAGAACCAAAAACTTCTCGTCGCTTGTGCGATGTTTGGCTATACCCCGCAAACTATTCCAGACAGTAAAGCAGTGAAGTTGCGCTACAGACAATTATCTAAACTCTATCACCCTGATTCTAGAGGCTCGGAAGAAGAGATGAAGCGTTTAAATCAGGCGTTTAAAACCATTTCACAAAATGTTACAAAAGAGTAAAAATAAGCCACGCACCTTTATCTTACGAGCCTTTCAACCTCACAAATCAAGGCTCGCAATCGATCTCCCTCTCAAACAAATTAACAGACATTTAACCTGGCTATCTTTTGTATGCCATAATGTTGGGCGAAAAATAACACCTAACGACTCAAAATTTATGTAGGTGGGGAGAAAATCAATGTTCACTGAAGAAGGCACCTGTGACTGGTGTAAAAAACCTAGCTTTGTAACTCGTCATGATTATGTCGACGGCAAGTACCATAGCTCATGCAAATCCTGTTACGACATCGCAAAAATAGATGTTCGCCTGTTTAACCAAGGCGAAATGCAAATGCGCGAACGCATGACACAACGAGCAAGCTAACAAGAGCAAATCAACGGAACTGATTTTCAAGAGCGCCTTTTTGTAAGGCGCTTTTTTGATCCCACTTCAATACTTATTTCATCGCGGTTTTCTAGAAGGAATTCATATTCCCTATCCCTCTGGTGCTTCTCAGCCTATTAATTAACCAATTAAAAACGATGTCACTTATTTCATAGTGAACACGATTGTTTTCCTAGTTACCGGGTCAAACCCTCGATTTATCTGGAGTATAGTTTTGTCGCTCAAACAAAAAAACAGGTGACCATATGTACACAGATGAAGCGGAAGCAATTGTTGCTAGCCAGCCTCCTGAAGCCGTTGCAACTGGCGAGTTGATGGTTTTGAAAAATACAATTAAAAGAAAAGTCTCTGGCCCTAACAGAAGCCGATTATTGCGATTAGCAAACTCCGAACTTGGCAGTTTATGCTCCCGCGCCAATTCAGGTAACATCGAACAAATTCGCACTATGTTTCAAACTATGGTTCAGCTTGTAAGGGCTGGCAGCATCGGCCTATTTGAAACAGAAATCGCACGTGCAAAAACCGAATTCTAACCATTATTAAACATCGATCCTTGTATTTTCAGGCTGCGTAATCGCAGCCTGCTTTTTATCATTGTCTGTAAAAGCAAAGCGCTTTCTTGAACGTTCTGCCTCTGCCTTTCTTGTTTTCTCTTCCTTTCTTCTCCCTCAAAAGCACTAACACTACTGTGTGCCATCACGAAAAAGCACTGTATAAACCAGTTAAAACCAATGTGTAGCTAAGCCGAAATTACTGTATATACAGTAGTAACCACCTGCATATACAGCTCCGGAATGCAGGTGACCTCACATTTCACCATGTTTATCAAACATATCAAAAACCGAACTTTATATATTAGTTTCAATAACTTAGATAAAAACCAACTCATAAGTAAGGGAAAGTTTTTCAACTCAATTCATAAAAATCGGTTGATCAGGCATCAAAAACAAACTACTGTATAGACATACAGCATGTATAAAGGAACAGTAAGATGCAGTTACAAACTCAATCTCATACATACTCTCGCTACAACGTATTGGCACAAGCAACACAACCTATGGATGTGTCGGACCAACTTCTTTCTAAGTTGGCAGTCTTGTCTCAACAACAGCAATGGATTCTGTTTACCGCCGAGTGCCCTCGTCCTGATTTTGAGCAACTTGCTGCTTCCCACATTCGCTGTCAAAACATCATTCAGATGAAGCCGTCTCAACAGCTCTCTGAAGTGGAGATCGTGATTAAAGCTATTCAGTCTGGTAACGCTAGCGCTGTCGTCGCATCGAACAAGATTGCGTTAATGAATCAATCAATGCTTCGCGATATTGCTCAACGTTATCAGTGTGAAGTCTTTTTCGTCGAAGGCAGAGTGAACAAGTACCACTAACAAGATCGACGTTATCCATCCTGCATCTCGCCTCCTTTTAAGGAGGCTTTTTTGTGCTTTAACAAATTAAGGCAAACGTTTGCTTTTTCTCTGGCGAGTTAAAATAGTTCTGGTATGATGCCCTCATTCGATTTATTCAGCGTGCTCTTTTCGTTGGATATCTTCTCTTTATGACGTTTGATTAAGATGATAGGAATGTCGCAATGAGCCTTGCTAATCAAGTACTTGCCGTCAATGACGACCTGCCAATTCGCACCCACAAGCCTGTTCACAGCGGAAAAGTTCGCTCTGTTTACTGGTTAACTGAAGAAGACAGCGCACGACTGATCAAAGAAAAAGGATACGATGTCGCTACTGATGCCCCACTGGCCATCATGGTGATCAGTGACCGTATCTCTGCATTCGATTGTATCTGGCACGGCGAAGGTGGACTCAAAGGCGTTCCGGGTAAAGGCGCGGCACTCAACGCGATCTCTAACCACTGGTTCAAATTGTTCAAAGACAACGGCCTTGCTGATAGTCATATCTTGGACATCCCTCACCCATTCGTTTGGATCGTACAAAAAGCGAAGCCAGTGAAGATTGAAGCAATCTGCCGTAAGTACATCACGGGTTCTATGTGGCGTGCCTACGCAAATGGCGAGCGTGAATTCTGTGGTATTGAGCTTCCTGAAGGTCTTGAGAAAGATAAAGCCCTACCTGAATTACTAATGACACCTTCAACTAAAGGTATCTTGAAAGGTATTCCAGGCGTTCCTGAAGCGGATGACGTGAACATCACTCGCCAAAACATCGTGGAGAACTATGAAGCTTTCAACTTCTCAAGTGCAGAAGACATTGCGCAATACGAAAAGCTATTGAAAGAAGGCTTTAATGTGATCAGCGATGCGCTTGAAGCCGTTGACCAAACGTTCGTAGATACTAAGTTTGAATTTGGCTATGTGCACGACGCTGCCGGTAACGAAAAGCTAATTTACATGGATGAAGTCGGTACGCCTGATTCGTCACGTATTTGGGATACAAAAGAATACCAAGCCGGAAACATCGTTGAAAACTCGAAAGAAGGTTTCCGTCAGTTCTTATTAAACCACTTCCCTGATCCTGATATTCTGCTTAACAAAGAGCGCATGCCCGAGCGTGACGCCCTTGCTCGTGATAACGATCTGCCAGTAGATTCTTTGATGGACATCTCTCGCACGTATATCGGCATCGCAGAAAAAATTACAGGGCAGCCAATCAAGTTGAGCAATAATCCGAAAGCAGAGATCATCGAAATCTTGAGCAAAGAATACGGTTTGATTGATTAAGCTTTACTCGCTCAACGCTGAGTAAAAACCGAATACAAAAAGGAGCTAAGCTAAAACACAGCATTGGTTCTCAGGTTTACAACAGGTAATAAAAAAGCGACCGAATACTCGATCGCTTTTTTGATTGGGGGAAGGTATAGCTTTAGTGTTAGAACTTCAAATTAAGGACATCTTGCTCTGTGGTATCTACTTTTAGTTTACTTCTAGATTCAATGTACTCGATTTGTTTTAAGTCTAACGAATAAGGCATAACTACACGTAATTCATGGATTCCTTCATGTTTTGCAAGCTTTGCCAACATCACTAAATTGGATTCATCGCTCTGACGTGAAGACATCGATTTTAATGCAGCGTCCCAAAGGCGATCCTCTGGTTGGCTCAATTCCGCGATGTTCTGTTTCCACATCATGCCAAAAATGGGCGCGATGGTGGCGAACGCTTCCAGAAAGGTCCACTTCTTACTTCCCGTTGCCCCTAGGAAGCTGGTGTAGTCGAATTCAATGCATGTCTTTCCTTGTTGCTCCATCCTATGCCTCGACACTCTGAAATGAGATATACAAAATATCGTTCAATTACTTTGATATAGCAATAGGATATAAAACAATGGTCTTTTATGCCCTTATTTAACCTCAAAAGGAAATATTAAAACCAGCTTTGTAACAAATGATGTACAGCTTCGCCATATATAAGCATCCAATTGATTAATATTTTCAACGCTTAACTAAAAACGTTGCTAAGCACACCAAGCAAATAAAAGACCTTTATAAATTCACCAATCGAATACCAAGCCCCACGCGAGTTTGAGAGTGATCATAGTCGATGAGCGTTTCGCCATAACCATGGTATCCCTGAACATACAGACCAAGGATGTCGTTAAAGTACAAGGTATAACCTAACTCGATGCCACCTTTATCATCAGCAAAGTTGTAAAAGCCTCGAGTATTGAACACACCAGCGCCAGTGTAGACCTTTGCCCAAAGTTCATAAGGCGCATAGTAGTCTTCCATTTCATCATTTTCAGTGGTGATTACCCACCAAGCGTGTGCACCGTATTCCACAGGGCCTGAAAAACGTTCGGCGGCGATATATAACCTATCCCAACTGCGAGAAAGCTTACTTGATTGACCATTTGATTCATGCTTATAGCCCGCTTCTAAGTGGTTGAATAAAAACATGTTGGATTGGTGCGCGAGAAATACTTGAGGTTTGTAATTGGTCTCTCTGAACGGAGAAGATATGTCAGAGTTAGCAAGTTGCCAGAGAGATTTTTGTGTGTATGCACCCATCAGCGCAGTACCAGAGTTAAATCGATAAAATGGAATCGAAGCGGAGATTTGAAACTTCACTTCAAAATGCTGTAATGAGTCCATTTCAGAACCGAGTTCATTGTAAGCATCTTGATTAATGTCTGAGGTGTATGTACCGAGGACATAGTTATCTTCGTAAGTGGAGATGTGATTAATACTTTTTCCGTAAGCCAATACGGGGCATAACAATAGTGGAATTGCTTTATACTTCATCGTTTTCCTTCACGCCGCTCAACAAGAGCGGCAAATTCATTCCTTATCGCCTAAAAACAGGCCATAAACTTCAAGGGAAACGAGGTCAAGCAAATACTGTTCCGGATTGTGTTACTTCACATCTAATACTCTGCTGGCTTTCTTGTATTGCACTTTCCAACCAGACCAACGTGGCAACTCCCAGCGTTTAGGATCCCCTTTTCGACCTCCTTCGGCGTAGATAACCTGCACGAGCTTGCGTGATACAAAATACTCAACATCCAGTTTTAGCTCTGCAAGTACAAGTTTAAGTGGATAGCGTTCAACAAAGTCATCGTATTCCCACTCAGGGATGCCCTCGAACGGGATGTCATCGGCTGCAAACAGCTCGATATCTTCCACACTTTCTACACCAAGCGTTTCCAGTTGCTCGACTAACCAAGTAACGAAAGACAAACCGTTGAGTTCCGTTTTTTCAATAGGCTCAGGATTTAACCCAAGCGCGTTATAGATCTTCCAGTGCTGAATTTGCTGTTTTCTCAATGGAGCAAAACCGGGCAATAGCGTTTCGTCTTCAATCATCTCAACGATAGATTGGACGGCAACTTCGCCTTCAAGCGCTTGATATTCCTTACAAATGGTTCGTCCTGCATAGACCAAATGCATGGTCGCTCGTGGGGCTTCTTCCTCATAATTGGTTTCGCCCTGTTGCCACTCACCAAGCTCTAATTCGCGCAGCAGATTGAGGGACACAGGTAGCATTACGGAGGCAAGATTGAGCGTCTGTTTTACGCCTCTTCCGGGTACACTGTGGCTACCTAGCACCAAAGCTGCCTCACTTTTTTCGGGGAAACGGCTATTGCGCCCAACCATCATTTCCAACAAACCATTGCCTAGCGCGTCACGACGTCGTTCTCGGCGAACAAATACAAGTTCTGGATGCAACGTAGCAATGGCTTTGGTCAACTCTTCGCGTTTGTATCGCGATGCGACTTCAAGATCAGGCAATTCAAACACTTCTCGCATTTGCTTTGCTAACCCTTGCGCTTCTTCAAGCACGCTTGCATCAAGATTAATGCCGGGAAGTTGTTCCCCTCGCACCAAGCGAATCATCAACGAGGCATCGCAGCCAAATGGCTCTTCTTGCGCTAATGCTTCGGCTGACTCACCACCTTGCAATTGATACAACTGAGCGGGCACAGAAAGCGCTGCCGCTAAATCGATCATCGCTTCTCGTTCTGATTTGGTTTGGATACGAGTCACTAAGTCTGCAAATAAGGCATCAATTGGTAGAGGGTACACTTTTTTACCGTGCTCGGTGATGTCACCTTGCTCGTCTATCGCTGCCATCCTCTGCAGGGTTTGGAGTGCTGAGTTAAGTGACTTTTCAGGTACAGAATCGAGGAAGGAAAGTTCGGAAAGTCTGTATCCACAACAAGCCGCAGCGAGCATTGGTTCTACGAGTTCTTCACGATGCAATTCAGGCGGCGTCACCAGCTCCAACGGTGCATGCTCACCAAACAAGCGAATACACGCCCCTTCAGCAACACGGCCTGCTCGACCCATTCGCTGCGCCGCGCTGGCTTTGGAAATGTTACTTAACGTCAGAGCTGTTCGTCCATTTCGTTGTAAGGTTCTGCGTTCCAAACCACTATCGATGACCACGCGGATGTTTGGAATGGTCAGAGAGGTTTCTGCAACGTTGGTTGCCAACACCACTTTACGTTGCTTTTGTACCGTCAACGCACGATAGCGCTCTTCATCACTCACCGATGCATGCAGCTTCACGACCATCACATCATCAATACTTTGCAGCATTTGCGCACATTGAGTGATCTCTTTTCGACCCGGTAAGAAAACGAGAATATCGCCCTCTTCGTCTTCGAGTGCTTCTTTTACTGTGCGCACAACATCATTCTCACAACCTTTCTTGTTCGGCAAGTAACGACTGTCCATTGAGCGATGAGTCAAGGTGACAGGAAAACAACGACCTTCTGATCGTAGGCGCTTAGCATCCAAGTAGTTCGCTAGCTTTTCGCCTTCTAAAGTGGCTGATGTGACAATCAGACGGTGCTGTTTTTCTTGCTTTAAAATCGCGGTAAGGAGATCAATGTCCCAGCGGCGTTCATGAAATTCGTCCACCATCACGATATCGAAGCTAGCCAGTTTGTCTTCCGCGAACCAACGCAGCGCAACACCGGGCGTCACGAACACGACTTTAGTCTTTTCATCATAGTGAGCGTGAAGCTTTATCGCGTAACCAATCTGTTTACCTAGAGGTTGACCAGATTGCTCGGCAAGAAATTCAGCTAACGAGGTACAAGCGATTCGGCGTGGCTCAATCACCAATACTCGACCGTGATTGGCAGCCCAAAGTGGCAATCGCGTGGATTTACCTGAGCCAGTTTCGGCCTCAACCACCAAATGATGGTGATTCACGAGTTGGTCAAATTCCGCTTGTAAGCTATCGATAGGTAATTGAGACATAAAAGATAAGAACGTGATAATGGATTGCGAGGCATTATACCTGAGTGAGAAATTCCTGCTTTAGGAATCGTTTCTGGCCATTTAATGACAGTATTAATGTTTCAGTGACGATATTTTCGTCGGGAATTGGATTTTTTTGCGACATTACGTTGATGTGCATCAACGAATGTTTACAACTAAATAGTGAACCCGTTAGAATTTTGCACGCATCCTTCAACCCTACATTTAAGGCACCCAATGAACAACGACAAGCGCCCACTCTATATCCCATATGCGGGTCCGGCTCTTTTAGCGACCCCTCTTTTGAACAAGGGCAGTGCGTTCTCCGGAGAAGAACGTAGTTCATTCAACTTGGAAGGTCTTCTACCAGAGACGACTGAAACCATCCAAGAGCAAGTAGAGCGTGCGTACCAACAGTACAAAAGCTTTGAAAGTGACATGGACAAGCACATTTACCTGCGCAACATCCAAGACACGAACGAAACGTTATTCTACCGCCTAGTTCAAAACCACATTTCTGAGATGATGCCGATCATCTACACACCAACCGTTGGTGCAGCGTGTGAGAACTTCTCAAACATCTACCGTCGTGGCCGTGGCCTGTTCATCTCTTACCCGAACCGTGACCGTATCGATGACCTGCTAAACAACGCAGCAAACCACAACGTTAAAGTAATCGTAGTAACTGATGGCGAACGTATCTTGGGCTTGGGTGACCAAGGTATCGGCGGCATGGGTATTCCAATCGGTAAGCTTTCTCTGTACACAGCGTGTGGTGGTATCAGCCCGGCTTACACACTACCAATCGTACTTGATGTGGGTACTAACAACCCGCAACGTCTTGCAGACCCAATGTACATGGGTTGGCGTCATCCTCGTATCACTGGCCCTGATTACGATGCGTTTGTTGAAGAGTTTATCCAAGCAGTACAACGCCGTTGGCCAGATGCCCTGATCCAGTTCGAAGACTTTGCACAGAAAAACGCAATGCCACTTCTAGAGCGCTACAAAGATCGCATTTGTTGTTTCAACGATGACATTCAAGGTACGGCGGCAGTTACAGTAGGCTCTCTACTGGCGGCATGTAAAGCGGCAGGCACTAAACTGTCTGATCAGCGCATTACTTTCTTGGGTGCTGGTTCTGCTGGTTGTGGTATTGCTGAAGCGATCATCGCGCAAATGGTATCGGAAGGAATCTCTGATAAGAAAGCACGTTCGCAAGTTTACATGGTTGACCGTTGGGGTCTGTTACAAGAAGGCATGCCTAACCTTCTTGATTTCCAACAGCGCTTGGTTCAGAAGTTCGAAAACACGAAGAAGTGGGAAAATGAAGGAAATGGTTTCTCACTTCTTGATGTGATGCACAATGCGAAGCCAACCGTGCTAATTGGTGTGTCTGGTGCCCCTGGTCTCTTCAGTGAAGAAGTGATCAAAGAGATGCACAAGCACTGCGCGCGTCCGATTGTGTTCCCGCTTTCGAACCCAACAAGCCGCGTAGAAGCAACACCAAATGACATCATTCGTTGGACAAACGGTGAAGCGTTAGTTGCAACAGGTAGCCCATTTGAGCCAGTGGTGCATGAAGGCAACACTTACCCTATCGCGCAATGTAACAACAGCTACATCTTCCCTGGTATTGGTTTGGGTGTGCTTGCAGTAAATGCGAAGCGCGTAACGGACGAAATGTTGATGGAATCAAGCCGCGCATTGGCAACATGCTCACCATTAGCGATCAACGGCAACGGTGCTTTGCTTCCACCACTAGAAGAAATTCACTTGGTATCGAAGAAGATTGCATTCGCTGTTGCGAAGAAAGCGATTGAGCAAGGTGTCGCGCTAGAAATCACTGATGAAGCGCTAAATGACGCGATTGACCAAGCCTTCTGGCAACCGGTTTACCGTCGTTACAAACGCACAGCATTCTAAGCTTTAAGACGTTTTGTACAATTATTAGCCCTCGCAGTGCGGGGGCTTTTGTTTTTTATGCTTTTTTTTCTCATCCTAACCATATTTTGGCATAAATGGGCTTCTCTCTTTTCATTTCTATCAGATATGATGAGGGATACACATTGAAATAAGGACATCGAACGTTTTGCTGTTTTCTCGCATAAAGTCAAAGTGGAAGCTCAAGTTCTCATGGAAGCGTCTGGCTTTGGTTTTGTCGATCTCTTTACTCGGTCTTTTCGTCACCATCATTGCGATTGACCGATGGGTCGTGCTTCAAGCTCAAGAAGAAATCTTTACCGACTACGAACAAGTGCCAAAGCACGAGGTCGCAGTTGTTCTCGGCACCAGTAAATACATCGGTAAGGTACTCAATACTTACTATACCCACCGCATCAATGCCGCCATCGACCTATACAAACAAGGTAAGGTGAAGCAGTTTCTACTTAGTGGGGATAACGCGCACCGTTCTTACAATGAACCTTGGACAATGAAGCGCGATCTGCTGCGCGCTGGTGTACCGGAAGAAGTCATTCATTTGGATTACGCAGGCTTTCGAACGTTAGATTCCATCGTTCGTGCTAAAAAGATATTCGCCTCTGAGCGCTTCTTGATTGTCACTCAACGCTTCCATTGTGAACGAGCGCTGTTTATTGCTGACGCTTACAATATTGATGCGCAGTGTTTGGCCGTAGCTGGACCAACGGCAAGCAAGCAGAAGATCAACATGCGAACACGTGAACTTATGGCACGTGTGAAAGCGTTTTTGGACTTGTACATCATGAATACGCAACCACGCTTCCTTGGTCCTCAAGAGCCGATCGTTGCGGTGGAAGATACAGTAGAAGAAAAGCAAGAAACCTTCGAAAACGAACGTAACATTCCGGTTCATTAAGTCGACCAAAGTGTTGCTGCTTTCAACATTCTCGCTCTGCATTACACACCGATAACAATTCATTAAAAGTAAATGGGTAGCTTTCTACCCATTTCCAATTCCCAACCTCACACTTTCTTATTCTGCCGTCGATTCAGGCAAAACACCCTTTAGCATCCGAAGTAACATTTAATCAATAAATAACTACAAGTCAGTTACTTTGCCATAAAAAACCAACACTAAGGCAATGCAAAAGGAGCACAACCATGACCGCACTCGCTGTGACACTGAAGAACTGGTTCTTCACTCGCAACAGCATGATATTGACGTCTAATGTCCTGCTGTTCGCTATTTTGTTCAACACCCTACCCTTTGAGCCTCAAGTCGTAACCGGCTTATGTATTTTGATTTTTGTTGCCGTACTTTGGTTAACGGAAGCCATTCACGTAAGCATCACTGCCCTGCTAATCCCGCTACTCGCGGTATTCTTGGGCGTATTCAATACCCAAGCAGCGCTAAACAACTTCTCTAACTCGATCATTTTCTTGTTCTTGGGTGGTTTCGCATTGGCTGCCGCGCTTCACAAACAAAAGCTCGATCAAGCGATAGCCGACAAAGTATTGCTGATTGCACGCGGTAAGATGTCTGTCGCGGTCTTCATGTTGTTTGGTGTGAGCGCTGGCCTATCAATGTGGATCTCGAACACCGCAACGACAGCGATGATGTTGCCATTGGTTCTAGGTGTTATGAGCAAACTAGACGCGAAGAAGAGTCACAGAACTTACCTGTTCGTGCTACTTGGTATCGCTTACAGTGCGTCGATTGGCGGCATCGCAACGCTAGTAGGTAGCCCACCGAATGCTATCGCAGCCGCAGAAGTCGGTTTGAACTTTACAGAGTGGATGGAGCTGGGTTTACCAATTTCTTTGATTCTGATGCCTATCGCGATCTTGGTGCTATACACCATGACAAAGCCAGATTTAAGCCACACGTTCGAACTTGACCACCAGCCTGTTGAGTGGACAAACGGCAAGAAGATCACCTTAGCGATTTTCCTATTAACAGTGACATTCTGGATTTTCAGCAAACCGATCAACGCTATGCTTGGCGGTTTTGCAAAATTCGATACCCTCGTTGCAATTGGTGCGATTCTATTACTTGGTGCATCTCGCGCAGTAGAGTGGAAAGACATTGAAAAGACAACTGACTGGGGTGTATTAATCCTGTTTGGTGGCGGTATCTGTCTAAGCAACGTACTAAAAGCAACAGGCACAAGTGTCTTCTTGGCTAACGGTCTAGCTGGTTTCCTTGAGCAAGCTGGTGCCCTACTCACGATTTTATCTGTGGTTGCGTTTGTTGTTTTCCTAACAGAGTTCGCAAGTAACACCGCAAGTGCGGCGCTGTTAGTGCCAGTATTTGCCACCATTGCAGAAGCGCTTGGTCTATCGCCAGTCATTCTATCAGCACTGATTGCTGTAGCTGCATCTTGTGCCTTCATGCTGCCAGTAGCAACGCCACCTAACGCGATTGTATTTGCGACGGGTCATATCAAACAGAAAGAGATGATGCGAATCGGTATGGTACTGAACGTTGCATGTATCGGCGCGCTAACTCTATTCGCTTGGTTGTTCTGGTAAACATTGCTCAAATAAAAAAGAGCTGCGCCCAAACGCAGCTCTCTAATCAAAACTAGCACTACAACTGCTGTCCTCGGTAATCAAATTGAATACCTAACTACTACCCCCTAGTCATGTTCAGCAGTTTCCCTTTTGGTGGTCAGTCGACCACCTTTTTTCTTTTAGCCCAGCGTCTCTGTTTGTGGTTGTTTTTGCATACCGTAATTGACTTCAATTCGATTTCGGCCATTACGCTTCGCCATATATAACACCTCATCCGCACGAGCCATCGTTTCTGAAACACGCTCATTCTGCATTTGTGCAACACCAATACTGCACGTTAACGGCTCACCATGGACCCAAAGATGCTTTTCAACATTCCGACGTACAATTTCAGCTTTCTGTACGGCTTGATCGATATTGGTGTTTGGACAGAACACAACAAACTCTTCACCACCCCAACGTACCAGTCGGTCATCAGTTTGAATGGAACTCGCAATCACCATAACAAACTCGCGTAAAATATCGTCCCCCATTTGATGTCCGTATTTATCATTCACGCGTTTAAACTTGTCTAAGTCCATATAGAGAATCGAAAACGAATCGTGACCCCAGCGAACTTGACGAGCTTGTTGCTCAAGCCAGTTTTGGACTGCATGTCGATTCATCGCTCCAGTTAAGGCATCACGATGTGCCAGTTCCGCAAACTCATAATTTTGTGTACGAAGCGTCGAATTCACCTTCTCTAAATGGCGGTGGCGTTTCCGTGCTTTGTTGTATGCGATTTTATTTTTGCGCATTTCTTGTAGTGAGAATGCTAAACCCAGCGCCATCCATGAGAACAACAAAGCGAACAGCAGTGTCGACTGTTCTACATATGCGCCTTCAAACTCAATCTTGTCAATAACGATCTTATGTTTACCGAGTGCCGCCCCTGCTCCGGTTGCCAGATCAATGCGAGTAATGTTGGCAAACTCAGGCGCAGAGTGCTCAATCGCAACGTCGTTATCATTCAACCACCACGTCATCACCTGAAGGTTTTCAATAGGGATCTCAATAACTTCACTAAAGTCTGAAGGCGAAAACTGCATGCCATTGTATTTGATGGTGTATTCATCATTCGGGTCTGAGTAGGCCGAATTGAAGTTACGCAAGTACAGACGCAAGTTTTTGCTTGGGTTTTGACCCTCTCCAGCCATTTCATAACGAATTTTTAGACGAACGGTATGGTAACTGGAAAGATCCAAACCTTTGGTCGCTTGCTTCACATCGGTGTAAACGGAGATGCCGCAGTAAGGCCACGCGTATTTGCTTTCCTTTAGGTCACAGTTCAGAACCAAACTGTGGTTTTGATAAGTAATATCAGATTCACTCAAACCACCAGCAATGGCATCACTTGTAACATGAATATTAAATTGATCCGGTGTAACTTCTAGCTTACGAGTATCACCAAGCAAGCTGTATAACGCCACCAAACTGATGGTGCATATCGACAACGCAAAAATTAATTTATGTATCCATTTCATGGCGACTGGCCTATTTACTGACAACTGTTCTGTTTATATCGTGCAATGTACTGAAAGATTTTTCGTTTTTCAAACAAAGTTATTTATCAAGTTAAAAAGTGATTTAAAACTCACATTCTTAATTTCAATACATAGTACACACAAAGTAATTGTGAACCCGCTTCAAGATTATAGGAATATTCTCACCCAGCGAGATTTGCGAAAGACTTCACACACTGAATTTGTCTAGTGTTCAAAAAGCCATCAAACAGAAAGCGAAAACTAACACGTATTAGCTTTCTCCTGCCTCTGAACGTCGGTTCGGTATATACTGTGCAAAAACACAATAATGAGTAATGTCATGTCAATAATCGCTACAGGCACGCTAAACAAAATGCGTGCTTCTCTGGATGGTGCAGTAAGCTACCGTCTGCCTGTGGGTGACGAAGAAGTGGATTTGAGCCCATTTCTTGGTAAACTCCTCACTCTAACTCACACTGGCAACATCTACTGTTGTTCTTGCGGTAAGAAAACCAAGAAGAGCTACTCTCAAGGCCACTGCTTTGTATGTATGAAGAAGTTGGCGAGTTGCGACATGTGCATCATGAAGCCAGAAACTTGTCACTACGAACAAGGCACCTGTCGCGAGCCGCAATGGGGTGAAGAGAACTGCATGGTGGACCACTTCGTTTACCTATCTAACACGTCAAGTTTGAAAGTGGGCATCACGCGTCATACCCAAATTCCAACCCGTTGGATAGACCAAGGTGCCACACAAGGTCTGCCTATCTTCAAAGTAAAAACTCGTCATATTTCTGGCTTGATTGAAATCGAATTAGCGAAACACATTGCTGATAAGACAAACTGGCGAACGCTGCTGAAAGGCGATGGCGACCCAATTGAACTGCAAGATCGCTTTGCAGAACTACTGCCATTAGTGGAAGACAAAATCGCTGAGATTAAACAGCAGTATGGCGATGACGCAATTGAAGTGTTGAGCGAAAACATCACTTCTCTAAGCTACCCAGTTCAGCAGCATCCGACTAAAATCACCTCGCACAACTTCGATAAAAACCCAGTTGTTACAGGTACATTGCAAGGTATTAAAGGCCAATACCTGATCTTCGATACTGGCGTGATCAACGTGCGTAAGTTCACCTCTTATGAAGTTGAAGTGAGCGAATAAGCTCTCGGCTCATTGAATAAAAGAAACGAAAAAGCTCGTGCACCTGGCTCGAGCTTTTAGTTTGTGTCGTCTTCGATTCTTACGCGTCGAGGATATTTTCTAACACATCAAACAACATATCGATTTCTGCCGTCGTGTTGTAGTGCATACAACCGATACGCACCACACCACCCGACTCTTCTAAGCCTAACTGGCGAACGAGTCCTAGTGCATAGAAGTGTCCATTCCAGACGCAGATATTGTGCTCACCCAACGTCTTCGCGATGAACTCTGGAGAGTATTTATCAAAAGTCAGCGCGAAAGTTGGCGTTCTCAGTTGGTTGCTTTCATTGTTAATACCAAACAAGTTCACGCCATCGAGCGCCCCTAAACGCTGCAAGAAATGCTCACTCAATTGCTGCTCATGTTGGCTGTATAACGCATAGCTTTGCTCTAGACGCTGACGAAGTGATGCTTCTTCATCGCCAAACTGGGCTAGGTATTCAACCGCAGCTGTGACGCCTGCCAAGCCTTCAAAGCTCTGTGTTCCGGTTTCAAAGCGCCCCGGTCCAATGTTGGTCGCAGGTTCAACTTTGTAGGGCTTAACACTGTGTAACCACTGGTCTGCTACGTACGCAATTCCTACATGTGGTCCGAAAAACTTGTACGCTGAACACGCCAAGAAATCACATCCTAATGCTTGCACATCGACTAAATGGTGTGGCGCATAATGCACGGCATCCACATAAACTTGAGCGCCGATACTGTGCGCCATTTTGCCCACTTGTTGCATATCAACAATCGAGCCGGTGGTATTCGATGCGTAAGTCACCGCCACTAAACGCGTTTTCTCATTCAACAAGCTCTGAAGATGCGCAAGATCCAGCGTGCAATCTTCTTCATTAATTCTGACTTGATGAACCATCACGCCTTTGTCTTCTGCTGCTTGTTGCCAACTCGACACGTTAGAGTAGTGGTCTAGGGCTGAAACAATGATCTCATCGCCCTCTTTCCAATCTCGACTAATAGCCCGACTTAGCTGAAATGTCAGCGAGGTCATATTCGCACCAAACACGATATTGCCAGAGGACGGTGCGTTTAGCAGAGCTTGTGCCGATTCGCGAGCCGATTGCATTACATCAACCGTCGCTTGGCTTGAGAAATAGTGCCCACCAAGGTTCGAATTGAATCGTCCAAGGTAGCTCACCATGCTATCCAGTACCGACTGCGGCACTTGTGAACCACCGGGTCCATCAAAAAAGGTCACTGGGCGATCATTGTGGTATTGCGCCAGTGCGGGAAATTGTTCTCGGATCTGATTAAGATTGAAGTTCATTTCGCTTGTCCGTCGCTGTCAGTACAAATACATCCATATGACCTTCTTGGTCATTAATCACTGAGCGAATTGGCACCGCGTTGTGCCACAGTTTGCTGTCTGCCAGCATTGCCACTTCGCCATTTTCCAATACTTTACGGAAAAAAGGCGCTTGATTGTGGCTGCTGTAAAGCATGATGTCGCCACCCATGATGTTGTGACGCCCTACGCCTACTAACGCGATGTGGTCAAAACCATCTTGGTGTACCCCTTCCGGTGCAACTTGGGTTTCATCGTAAATCGCAGTAATTCGAATTTGATGGATCTCGATTTCCTGACCGTCTGGTAAGTGGTTTGCGTTAACGAACAACTCACACATTTCACGGAAACCTTCACTGGAAAGAATCCCTTTTTCAATCGGCTCAAACTGGCGAATCACATCACCTTGGAAACGGTTGATATCAGAAGATTGTACAAAGCTGTTCTTATTTAAATCGACCACCTGACCGTTTTCAAACCCAACCACAGAGTAACGACGAAGACGATATTGGCCGTCGGCATGTTCCGTACGAGGTAGGCCTTCGAAGGAAGGAGAAAGTTGCTCAATCGCTGCCATGCTGAGCTGAGTCAAATGTAAGGTGTTCTCTCGTGAATGTAACATCATTGGCTCCTTTAATGAGGCACATTTAGCTTGTTTGAATTAACATTTAATTTACATCTTAGGATACGTAAATATTCTGCAATTACCAGAATTTGACGTTGATAGCTTCAACAAAAAAGAAAAAACGACACTTAGCACTATAATTAACATCAACAGCAGTTTAAACATTCAAAGCGGAGCTTGCGCAGTATTTGAAACTAGAACTCTCTACTATAAACAGAATTTTATTCTAGTCTGGAACACCTCTCCATAAACATCAGCAAGTTCTAACCTATAACCAATAATTCGATCCGCTCCTTTCGTTTATGCTTTTAAAGCACTAAGAATTTCCATACAATCGGGAGAAATGTTCAGCCCTCTATGGAGCCATAATGAGCGACGTAAAACACTGTAAATTATTAATTCTTGGTTCTGGCCCAGCAGGTTACACCGCAGCAGTATACGCAGCGCGTGCTAACTTAAACCCTGTGCTAGTGACGGGAATGCAGCAAGGTGGTCAGCTAACGACCACAACTGAAGTAGAAAACTGGCCTGGTGACGCAGAAGGTCTTACTGGCCCAGGTTTGATGGAACGCATGAAAGAACACGCAGAACGATTCGAAACAGAAATCGTGTTCGATCACATCAACGAAGTGGATCTGTCTCAACGTCCATTCCGTCTGAAAGGTGACTCTGGTGAGTACACTTGTGATGCGTTGATCATCTCTACTGGTGCATCAGCGAAATACCTAGGTCTTGAATCTGAAGAAGCATTTAAAGGTCGCGGCGTTTCAGCTTGTGCAACTTGTGATGGTTTCTTCTACCGCAATCAGAAAGTGGCGGTTGTGGGCGGCGGTAACACTGCTGTTGAAGAAGCGCTTTACCTATCAAACATTGCATCAGAAGTGCATCTGATCCACCGCCGCGATTCATTCCGCGCTGAGAAGATCCTTGTAAAACGCCTGATGGATAAAGTTGAAAGCGGTAATATCGTTCTTCACACTGACCGTACACTAGATGAAGTGCTAGGCGACGACATGGGTGTAACGGGTGTTCGCATTAAAGACGTGAACAGCGGTGCGACAGAAGATATCGATGTAATGGGTGCATTCATCGCAATCGGTCACCAACCAAACACGCAAATCTTTGAAGGCCAAGTCGATATGAAAGATGGTTACATCCTCGTTCAATCCGGCCTTGAAGGTAACGCGACGCAAACAAGCATCGAAGGTGTGTTTGCAGCAGGCGACGTGATGGATCATAACTACCGTCAAGCAATCACCTCTGCAGGTACTGGCTGTATGGCAGCTTTAGATGCAGAACGCTTCTTAGACGCACTTACTGACAAATAACTTTTCACATTTGTGTCATATCCTTAAAGCCCAGCGGTATTCCCGCTGGGTTTTCTTTTGTATACTACCGCCTCATTAAAACAATTATCATTAAGCCTTCACGATGGATAAGAAAAAGCAAAGCAGCTTGAATAAGTGGCTTAAGCAACAGAGTAAGTTGGCCAAGCGCTGGCTGATGGTTGCGATAGGCCTAGGCGTACTATCAAGCGTGTTTTTATTGGCTCAAGCAGCCCTGCTCGCCTCCATTCTCCACCAACTCATTATTGAACAAGTCGACAAATCCGAACTCGTTTGGTACTTCGTCGGACTTGGTGTCACTGTTATCGGTCGCGCAGCTTGTACTTGGGGACGCGAAATCGCTGGATATCGTTGCGGCGAACAGATCCGCGTTTACATCCGCCAACTGATTCTCGATAAAGTTCACCAACTTGGTCCTGCTTATATCAAAGGTAAGCCAGCAGGTAGTTGGGCAACGTTGATCCTAGAGCAAGTAGAAGACATGCAAGATTTCTTCTCTCGCTACCTTCCACAAATGTCGTTGTCTGTTTTGGTGCCTTTCATCATCCTAGTGGTGGTTTTCCCAATTAACTGGGCAGCTGGTTTAATTTTCCTGATTACTGCACCATTGGTTCCAATGTTTATGGCGTTGGTGGGTATGAAAGCCGCTGACGCAAACCGTAAGAACTTCAAAGCGCTGCAACGCTTATCTGGTCACTTTTATGACCGTTTGCAAGCAATGACAACCATCCGTTTGTTCGATCGTACTCAATCAGAAACCGAGACATTAAAAGGTGCATCTGAAGTTTTCCGTACTCGTACAATGGACGTATTGAAGATTGCATTCCTATCTTCAGCGGTTCTTGAGTTCTTCACCTCTATCTCAATTGCGATTACGGCGGTTTACTTTGGCTTTAGTTATATCGGAGAGCTCAACTTCGGTTACTACGGCACAGGTGTAACGCTGTTTGCTGGTCTATTTATTCTGATCCTTGCGCCTGAGTTCTATCAGCCACTGCGTGACCTTGGTACCTTCTACCATGCCAAGCAACAAGCAGTTGGCGCAGCAGAAAGCATTGTTGAATTTCTAGAGCTAGACGTAGACCAAGTAAAAGACGGTAACAAGGCCGTAGAACAAAACGCAGCGATTCATATCGAAGCTCAAGACCTTGTTATCTTCAGCCCTGAAGGTAAACAACTTGCTGGTCCCCTATCCTTCTCGCTAGAAGCGAACCAAAGCACCGCACTGGTTGGCCCAAGTGGTGCAGGTAAAACCAGCTTAGTAAATACCATCCTTGGTTTTATGCCATACAAAGGCAGCTTAAAGATTAACGGCTGTGAACTTTCCGAGTTGGATTTGGCGACATGGCGCGAAACCATCAGTTGGATTGGTCAAAACCCAATGCTTTTGCATGGCAGCATTCGTGACAACGTCACTCTAGGCAAGCAGGATATTCAAGACCAGCAAGTCCACTCTGTACTGAGTGACTCCCACGCTGCAGAATTTGTTGAAATGCACGGTCTGGATTACCAAATCTCAGATCGCTCTGGCGGTTTGTCTGTTGGTCAGGCACAGCGCCTTGCTCTTGCTCGTGCGATGTTACAAAACGGCCGTTTCTGGCTACTTGATGAACCAACTGCAAGTTTGGATGCTCGAAGCGAGAAATTGGTTATGGAAGGCATCGGTAAATACACTGAGTCCACCACTAACTTGATGATCACTCACCAACTCGCGCCGCTGCAGAATGTCTCCCAGATTCTGGTTATGCAAGAGGGTCAAATCGTTCAACGTGGCGATTACGCAACGCTGGCATCGCAAGATGGTTTATTTAAAGAAATGTTGACTGCCAACCTAGCTCAACGTGAATCAGACAAGGGGAACTTAGATGCGTGATTTACTCCCTTATCTAAAACTGTATAAAAAGCACTGGTTTGGTTTGTCACTCGGTATGCTTCTAGCATTTCTAACACTGGCAGCTTCTGTTGGTCTATTAACGCTGTCCGGCTGGTTTATCTCTGCGGCCGCTGTAGCAGGTTTGACCATTGCTCGTGAAACCTTTAACTACATGCTGCCTGGCGCAGGTGTTCGTGGCGCTGCGATGGCTCGAACTGCGGGCCGTTGGGGCGAGCGTGTAGTTAGCCACAATGCAACATTCAAGCTACTGACGGATCTGCGTATCTTCTTCTTCAAGAAGCTTGCGCCTCTGATCCCTGGTCGCGTTTCGACTCTGCGTGATGCGGATCTGCTAAACCGTCTAGTGGCAGACGTAGACGCGATGGACCATGTGTACTTGCGTCTTGTCAGCCCTGTGATTGTTGGCATCTTCGGTATCTTGTCGCTAACCGCGGTACTTGCCTTCTTTGACTGGCACCTTGCGCTACTGCTTGGCGGTATCCTAACGGTAATGCTGTTGGTGTGGCCAGTATTGTTCTATAAACTGGGCAAACATAACGGCGAACACCTGACTCAAAACAAAGCACAACTGCGCGTAGCAACACTGGACTGGCTGCAAGGTTACAGCGAACTGAGCCTGTTTGGTGCAGAAGAGCGTTACCGTAACGTGATTCTAGAAAAGCAAAAACAGCTGCTCTCCAACCAATTTGTTAACGCAAACCTCACTGGCATGGCGTCTGGCTTGTTGATGCTCGCCAACGGCTTGACCCTTGTTGCAATGCTTTGGTTTGCTGCGGATGGCGTTGGCGGTCGTGCACCAGACCCTTGGATTGCACTGTTCGCGTTTGCAACCATGGCGAGCTTTGAAATTCTGATGCCAATTGCTGGTGCTTTCCAATATCTAGGTCAAACACTGACTTCAGCACGTCGATTAAACGAAATCACGCTAGCTGAGCCAGACGTTGTCTTCCCAGAAACATCGAAGCGTGAAGGTGATAAGCCGTTAAATATTGAGTTCGACAAGGTTGATTTCACCTACCCTGATGGCCAGCAAAAAGTGCTGAAAGACCTGACACTGTCACTGCCACAAGGCTCAAAAACGGCGATTGTTGGCCAAACCGGTTCAGGTAAATCGACGCTTATTCAATTGCTTTGTCGCTACTGGGATGTAAACCAAGGTCAAGTGAGCATTGGTGGCGCGCCTCTACAAGATTGGAGCGAATCCGATTTGCGCGCTGCGATCACAGTAGTTAGCCAACGTGTTGATGTGCTTAATGGCACATTGCGTGACAACCTATTGCTTGCGGCTCCAGAAGCAACGGATGAACAGCTGGCTGATATTCTGACTAAAGTAGACTTGGCGAATCTGTTAGACGAACCAGGGCTGGATGCTTGGCTAGGTGACGGCGGTCGTCAGCTGTCTGGTGGTGAGAAGCGTCGTATCGGTATTGCTCGCGCGCTATTGCGTGACGCTCCTATCCTACTGCTTGATGAGCCAACTGAAGGTCTAGACAAGCGCACTGAACAAACAGTGATGGAATTGTTCAAGCAACACTTCACCAATAAAACGGTGGTATTCATTACTCACCGTTTGATTGAGTTGGAAAGCATGGACAACATCTGTTTGATGGAACAAGGCGAAATCATCGAACAAGGTAGCCACCAAGCACTGCTTGCAGAAAAAGGTCGTTACCACCAGCTATTACAATCTCTGTAATACCGGGATTCAAATAGACAAAGGGCTCATCAATTGATGAGCCCTTTTCTTTTGCTCTCGCTGTTCCCATAACAAGTGCAAAATTCGTTAACGACCTGACTTGGCCAGATAAGCCGACATTTCCTCTTCCGGTACCATGCCGCCACCGGTCGCCCAAACTAAGTGAGTCGCGTTGTTTAATTTCTCTTCAGTAAACTGCATTCGCGCTTGGTAAGCTTTGTCGTTAGAAACATGCACCGCACCAATCATGCCCGCTAACGCTGATGGTTCTAAACGAATATCTTCCAGCTCACTTAACTCGCCTAGATGGTGATACATGCGTTCATCCGTCATGGTGTAGTAACCATCAAGCAGTCTTTCCATCGCACGGCCAACAAAACCAGAAGCACGACCTACCGCTAAACCGTCAGCAGCAGTTATGTTATCAATGCCAAGATCTTGTACTGCAATATCATCATGCAAGCCGGTGTGCACACCAAGCAGCATACACGGAGAGTGTGTCGGCTCCGCGAAGATACAATGTACATGGTCACCAAAAGCCATCTTCAAGCCGAACGCCACACCACCAGGGCCTCCGCCTACCCCACATGGTAGATAAACAAACAACGGGTGGTTCGAGTCAACGACAATACCCATCTCATCAAACTGCTGCTTTAAGCGTTCACCTGCAACGGAATAACCTAAGAACAAGGTTTGAGAGTTTTCATCATCAATAAAAAAGCAAGTTGGATCTTTCTCCGCTTCTTTGCGTCCCTGCTCTACAGCAACACCGTAGTCTTGCTCGTATTCCACTACATTCACGCCGTGAGAGCGCAGTTTGTCCTTCTTCCACTCTCTCGCATCTGCCGACATATGAACCGACACAGAAAAACCGAGTTTTGCACTCATGATGCCGATAGACATACCTAGATTCCCTGTCGAACCTACGGCAATGCTGTACTGCTGAAAAAACTGACGAAACTCTTCACTGAACAATTTGCTGTAGTCATCAGTTTCACTTAGAAGCCCAGCTTCAATCGCCAACTTCTCTGCGTGTGTTAGCACTTCATAGATGCCACCACGCGCCTTTATTGAACCTGAAATAGGCAGATGACTGTCTTTTTTAAGCATCAAACGTCCAAGAATTTGAGTGCCGTATTGCGTTTCCAAACACGACTTCATCTTGTCGATTTCAACAACGTTCGATTCAATAATTCCGTTAGAAGCCGCCGTTTCTGGGAAAGCTTTCACTAAGTATGGAGCAAAGCGTTTTAGTCGTTCACTCGCGTCTTTAATGTTGGCAGCACCTAAACCAACGAACGGCAGACCTTCTTCAAGTGTCGTGATATTTGGGTTGAACCAAACCACCTCTTCTAAATCGATCAGCCATTTAACTAACGGGAACTTGGTTATAAGCGCACATATATTTTGGGTTGTCATTTTTTCCTAGCTGCAAATTACTGTCTATGAGCACTATTAAAGCAAACCTATGCTTTAACTGACAAACGATCAAAACTCACCTTTAGATGAAGTGAATCTAAACAAAAGCGTGATTTATACGACGTTTAGTGAATTTTACAACCAATAGGTGAGCCTAACTATAACAACGCCGTTATTATGTGTTTTATCAAGTTCTACTCGTTGACGCACATGTACACCAGAGACAATATTTTCGCCAAGAACCAACGCATCAATAGCTTTCAACTTTCCAAGCTTCATACTTTTGAAGTGGCAGCACGACACAGTTCATTTTCTCTTGCGGCAGAAGAACTCTCCATGACGCCCAGCGCCATCTCTCACCGTATCAACAAGCTTGAAGAAGAGCTTGGCATTGCCTTGTTTACCCGCTCTCACCGCAAAATCACGCTCACAGAAGAAGGTGAACGTATTTATCTCGCCTTGAACAGAACACTCAACGAGTTAAATCAAGAGGTAATGGAAGTCAGAAATGGCGAAGTCTCCGGAGAGCTGACGATTTACTCTCGCCCTTCTTTTGCCCAATGTTGGCTTGTGCCTAGGTTGTACCTATTTAAGCAAAAACACCCTTCCATCGAGCTGAATATTCTTACTGGCAATGAGAACGTCAATTTCCAAGGCTATGGCATCGATGCTGCGATCTATTTCGATGAGCAAATGCCAGAAAAGTTGTGGTCGAAAGAATTGATGAGCGAAGAGATAATCCCGGTCTGCACTCAAACATATGCAGAACAATTTAATCTGTTTGAAAAACCGGCGAATTTGGTTAACACCACCCTACTTCACGACAACCAAGCATGGGGCTACAACTCTCATCACGATGAATGGGCGCTGTGGGCAAAGCAACAAGGCATAACAGGCATTGACGATATTCCAAGCATTTCATTCGACCGTTCCGATTTGGCCGTTAGTGCCGCAATGCACAATGCAGGCGTTGCTATCGGTCGACTGTCGCTGGTGGAAAAACGACTTAAATCCGGCGAACTGATCACCCCTTTTAAAAACCAAACTCTGCAATGCAAACAGAAATATTATGTCGTTACGGCTAACGAGAAGCACTCACCTAAATTAGCGCTCTTCGTTGGCTGGTTGAATCAACAAGTAAATGGGGAATAGCGAGCTACGCTCTTTTGAGTAACCGTTGGCTTTGTGCCAATGTGTCGAATGACAAATTGTCGTCAAGATCGCTGTGTAGTGTAGGTCGGTGTAAATAGTAACCTTGTGCATAATCCACACACAAACGTCGTACAAAATTCAAGTCGTCCGGAGTCTCTATTCCTTCTGCAACAAGGTCAAATTGGTACTTTTGCTTCCAAAGGCTTAAACACTGCCAAAATGTCGCATACTGCTCTCTCCTCATGGTTAATAAGCTGCGATCCATTTTGACAATATCGGGCTCAACATAACGAATGATGGCTTCATCTCTGTGATTCGCACTCCCAAAATCATCCAAGGCAATTTTGATACCCAAACGCTGGCAAACCTTTCTGTTCATTTGAAACATATTTTGATCAGCAACTTCCGTTGGATATTGGCTTTTCTCGGTAATCTCTAGCCAGAGATTCATTCCAACTCGGTTGCAAGACTGTAATAGAGGTAAGACTTCTGTCAAAAATGAAGCGCTCGCAAGATATGAAGGCGGAATATTGACCGAAATAAATCGGATAGAGCTCGGCAACATTTTCAATTGCTTGGTAAGTTTTTGAAATAAACGCTTGGTAAATTGGTTTGCGTACCCCTCCTCTTCGATACAACGAAATGAAGACTCAATACAACGAGGCGTATTCCATCGCGTTAACACTTCTGCTCCGAGAAGGAGATCTTGCCGCATACCATAGATCGGTTGAAAGATTGGATAGAATGCTCCCTTACTAATATCAGCAAAGACCTGCTTACATTTATCCTCCTTGGTTAAATTACTCATACATAACACCATTCAAAAGTATTTGTCAGCCCGAAAGAGTAAATCAACGAAACGCACAACTGTAGGCATCGAAAAATGGGATTGCTTGAGCTTTGCTATGCGCCTTCTATAATGACATAGCAATCAATAACCTAATATAAAAACAGAATGAGAGAGGTATTTGATGTTTGGCGGCTATTTAAAGCAAGTGCGGGAAGAGATTGGATTAACACAAAAAGAGCTTGCCACTAAGCTTAACCTTGCAAGCGCCGA
Organism: Vibrio sp. ED002; assembly: GCF_023277445.1. Lineage (NCBI taxonomy): Bacteria > Pseudomonadati > Pseudomonadota > Gammaproteobacteria > Vibrionales > Vibrionaceae > Vibrio > Vibrio sp. ED002. Next base: position 896,100 of record NZ_CP080238.1, read on the forward strand.
GTTTGCCTCCATCGATCCAGTGACTATCAGTCGATGGGAAAGAGGAACGACCGCCCCCACGGTTATTAAAGCGATAAAAATTTTAAGAGTGCTGACGACAAACTTGATGCCTTTTTTGCGTCAGTTGCCAGCGAAAGTAGATAAAAACCTGCTTGCTGAAATAGCAGAGTATCGTTTTAAATCGCCATGGGCGACCTTAATGGCGTCATCTTACGACGTACCAACTCCGGCAGGAGAAGTCTTAGAATGCCCATTGCTAGAAAGCGTTCAAGACGTTTACTTAGCGAATCTCAAACACTTTTTTAGCAATATTGACCTCGACAATAAGGCACTTTTTGATGTTGATTTATATCAATACCAATTAGACAAAAAATTGTTTGCCCGAAAATTCATCGACAAAAATACGAAGGAAATATTAGGACACAGAATTGCTTTTTTACTCGATGCCAACGAGCTAAGGCAATACTTTTCGTCCCCTTATTTTCCACTACCAGTTCAACAATCTCGCAGTTATTCTTCAAATAGAGTCATGGCCATGTGCACGGTATCTCGTTATTCATCCAACGAAGCCGTGTTTTGGGAAAACAATGCATCAGGGGCGAGATTTGTCGCCACTCATGCCAATATACATGACATCTACTTTTACGCGATTGACCAATGGTCGGTGAATTATATGGAAAGTTTAAATGCGGAAAAGGTTGCATTCGATACACCAGATGAAGATGGCATCGTCAAAATTGGAAATCAGTCATTCAAACGTTGTTTATATCGAGTGGACAGTGCCAATTGGCTATCTCGTCCAGAAGTCATCTCTCTGTTACAAAACGCATAGCAGGACGCTGCGATATCCTTTTAAAAACAAGAGTATGAAAAGGATATAACCAAACTCAGACATATTGTTGACATGGTTAACGGTAACACTACCTAACATTAAAATAACAACTACAATTTATGTAGACTCCGGTAAGAATTTAATAATATTCAATTTATTATGAGGTTTATATGTTTGGGGATTACCTGAAGCAACTTAGGGTCGAGGCGGGCCTTACGCAAAAGGAGCTTGCGGTAAAACTGAATTTGATCGACTCAGAATTTGTATCTATTGACTCTGTCACAGTGAGTCGCTGGGAGCGTAATAGCACAGCACCTAACCCGATTAGAGCAGTCAAAGTCTTACGCTCACTGACCAATGATCTTCGTCCGTACTTACTTTCATTGGAGGTTGAAGAAAACAGGACCCAAATCAACAACTATTTGAAAGATCGATACCGTTCTCCTTGGGATGTATTAATGGGTTCCTCTTATCAGTCATCAAAAGAAACCGCAGAAGATGACGTAAAAGAGCTCCCCTTATTTGAATCGCGTTCAGAGAAATATGAAGAGGGATTGAAGAATTTTCTCAACAGCATCGGTATTGAAAACGAAGCACTATTCGACTTAGACCTATACCAACATCAGATAGAACACAAAATCTACGGGAAAAAATACATTAATGAAGATTCGGGTAAGCTACTTGGGCACTCTCTCTCTTTCTTCTTTCATGCAGAAGATCTCAATGATTACTTTTGCTCCCCTTTCTTGAAAATCCCGATAAAGAAAACGAAAGCTTATTCTCAAAACAAAAAAATGGCGATTTGCACACTCACCCACTTTTGCTCCGATGAGCCCACCTTCTGGATCGATCATCAAACAGGGATCGATTACCTTGCGAGACACGCAAATGTTCATGATCTTTATTACTACGCAGTCGATAAGCTAACAGCCGATTACATGATCAACATTGGGGCCGAAAAGGTCGCGTTCGACACACCCAATAAGCATGGCATCGTTAAAATCGGCCATGAAAAATACATGCGTTGCTTGCTCAAATTAGATAGTGCGGTATGGCTAACAAGGCCAGAATTATTACTGCTTCTGAAAAACCACTATGCTTAATGTTCAACGACCATAATGTAACGAGCAATTGTTAGTTGGTTCATTTCAATAATAAAAACAAGGTAAGTTTATGTTTGGAGATTATCTAAAGCAGTTGAGAATTCAACATGGATTAACGCAAAGGGAACTTGCCACAAAACTAAATCTATCTAGCCCAGAATTCACCTCGGTTGACTCTGTCACCATTAGCCGCTGGGAAAGAAACGCCACAACCCCAAACTCGGTAAAAGCAATCAAAGTGCTACGACAACTGACTTTGGATCTCAAGCCGTATTTGCTGACAATAGAAGCCCCATCAGAAGGAACGATATTAGATGATATTCTCTATGATCGTTTTCACTCGCAACGTGCGCTACTAATGTCTTCTGAATACGAAGAATTGAAACCTCAGAAAGACACTAAAATCATTGAAGAATCGATGTTCTCGAATGAAACCGCAGATCATGCCAGCCGATTGAAGAACTTCTTTATCAATGCCGATGCACACTACCCTGGTTTGATTGACTTAGACTTATTGAGCTTTCATAAAGAAGATAAAGTTATCGCCAACGTTTACCTAGATGAAGAAAGCCATAAAGTCAGAGGGCACTCCATCTCTTTTTTATTCAAAATAGAAGATCTCGAATCACTCTTTACTAGACCGGAATATACATTACCGTTTAGTTTAGCGAAACCTTATGCTGAAAATAGAGAACTCGCACTTTGCTGCCTGAGTCGATACGCCGCAAACCAGCAAGTCTTTATGATGCTTCACCCAACCTTAGTGGATTATCTTGCTGCAAGATCCAACATTACCAGCCTCTACTATTACTCTTTTGATAATCAGTTCTCGGAATACCTTGTCAGCTTAGGGGCCGAAAAAGTGGCCTATGATAGCCCTGATAAATCAGGTTCAGTAACGATAGGTAAAACGGCCTATCGCAAATGCTTACTTAAAATAGATACATCGATATTGTTAGCACAATCTTCAATGATATACCTACTCCACCAACATCAACGTCATAGCAAACGTTGTTAACCAAAACATAAAGACTATCTAAATTAATGTCGGACGATTCATCGCCGCCATTAATTTAGAATAATGACTCTACTGGCAACCGAATAAGGCTAAGTTCGGCAAATAACCTTAAATAAATATCTAATATACCCATATGAAATATGTTATCTGATATGAACATTTCTCACTTTTAAGATAAGACCAAGAAATAATTTACAGCACGTATAATTGTAAATACATCATCAAGTTTTACTCTAAATTCTCAAAAATGCTGTAATTTCAGGGCTATCCATCCCAAAATTAAGACAAAAAATGCGAGAACTAGGCATCTATTCATTGCTCAATAGCACAAATGCCTTCTCAATTTAATATCAAACATAATACGATTCTTATGATATTTATGAATAAATACGACATGAATATTAATGCATTTTCAACCTCCTATCAGCCGTATCAATTTTAGAAGAAAGGTCGCAAACCGAATATCGTTTATGACCTTAAAACTATTCGGTAGAGGAATGTCATGCACATAACTTAAACGAAGAATAACAATTAGCTATGGACATGTTTTAGATATATGGGAGAAAGTAAGGTGTTCGGGAGTTATCTAAAATCAATAAGAACCGCGTTAGGGTTAACTCAGGAGCAAGCATCGATTAGGCTAAATCTATTAGGTGGTGATTTAGCAAATATAGATTGCGTCACCTTCAGTAGATGGGAAAGAGGCATCACTCAACCAAGCCTTAGTCGACGAGTAAGAGTGCTTCGTGCATTCGAGAATAATTTGCTGCCGTACTTATGTAGCCTAGGGCTAGACTTATCGCTAAAAGAAGATGTCGAGCAATTCGAGCTGTCGCTAAAGCAACGGTATCAGGATGCGATGTCAATCATATCTGGCATTGATTACAACAGTGTACGCCAAGTCGAGCACGAGTACATCGAAGAGGAGGAGCTGAGTCAAAATAATGAGCAAGACTTTATTCATAGTTTGAACAACTTTCACGACCAATTAAAGTCGCTCAATATCAAACACAACCTCTCTTCAATCGATCTGGTCGAATATCAAAAGGATGGCCGCGCGATCGCTTATAAGTACTTATCAAGAGGTAAACTGGTTGGTCATAACATTGGTATGTTTTTTAGCGACCCAACGTTAGAAAACGAAATTGATAGGACAAAGCGAAATCGTCTTCCCATCGATACCATCGATCTGAGATTAACGAAACCATTGAAAGACAAAGGTACATATTCCTACTACGCGATTAGCCAACATTCGAAAAGCGAACGAGTATTTCGCAGGCAATTGCACACTGAGTTTACTTTCCTCGCTCAAAATGCGCATATTCATCACTACTATGCGAGCGTGACCTTAAAGAGCTCTGTTGATGTCATGTTAAAAATGGGATTTAGCGTTGCAGCCTATGAAAGTGAAAATCCTGTTGGTGCAATTAAAGTTGGTTCAAAACGCTATACGCGTGCTGTCATGTACATCGAAACCAGTGAGCTATTTACTCAACCGGAGTTTCTTTACTTATTAACTTGCTGTGGTGTCTGTACGGAGCGCGAATGCGACACATGTCTAGAGCACCCACATTGCATTTGCTGATAATAAACATCGAATAACAAACAGCTCATCAATTTTTCGCTACGTTAAGGTCAATGTCGACAACGTTTTGCTTCGTCGTTATTGGCCTTCCTCCGAATAGCAACGATCTTGAAAATTCACTAGCCTTTAACGTTCGATAAAGTTTCTATTCTTGCCTTTTTGCTGCAACTTACTTCTCGCGCCGCGTTCGTTGATATCACTATTTGTCGTCATCATATTTGTGATTGAAATAAATTTATAGGCAAATACCATTTTAGCATTCATTAATATGCTTAAGGTTGATTAGAGAACTTACTATAACGTACCAGTTCAATCACTCTTACAAACAAGTGAAAAGCACAAATAGTATCTTTGTTTATTAAATAATTTTCACGTAAGTGCATGAAAATAAAATTACTTAGCAATTTAAGGTTTTTTCATTTCATAGATGCTATCCAAAGTCAGAATACAATCACTATGATCAATCTTTGACGCGCGAAACAGACTTGTTCACAGGTGAAAAGCATGAAAAAGATTCGCTATCCATTCGATTTGCACGGAACGCTATCAATTCGATACAGGGATAAAGTAAACCCGATTTTCCTCGATACCGATGACGATAATCAATCAGTCATCGACATTGATGACTTTGCGGTCAGATCATTTAGCTACGACTCTGAAGATCGCCTACTTAAAATATCTCTGCAAAAAGCCTTGAACTTAACCGAGATCGCCGATTGCGGTACCGTATTTACAGGAATTGAATTGGAGCAGAATAATATCAAACTAGACATTGTTTATTGCTTGTACAATGCAGGTATTATCAGCTCAAGTATCTCTTACCCATTAGATGATGCTTCCCCTATTCAGTCTATCGCAGTAGCAAAACCTTTGACGCTTCACTTAAAGTGACAAGGCAGCCTCATTAATAACAGGCGAAAAAGAAAGCCCTCACTCCTATAAGGAGTGAGGGCTTTCTTATGTATTCATCGTATATCGAAACTACGTCTTTCTTGAATCGTCTTCAGTGCTCTCATAGAACGCTCTCTTACGCTCATACATGGCTTCATCTGCCATGGAGAACAAGTTATCAAGAGAGGTCCCCTCGCTTGATGCCCCACCAACTGAGAACTTAACTGGGTGACGCTTATGTTCTGAGAGTTCTATCCACTTGTCTTCTTGCGCAACTTCCAGAGAGAGGGTTAGTGCATCAAGCGCCGTGCTATCAATATTTTTCGCAATCACTGCAAATTCATCACCACCGATTCGGTAAAGCATGAATTCCTCTTTTAATACGGACTTAATCAATTGTGTTGATTTTGCGATTAACAAATCACCACGGTCGTGACCATAGTTATCGTTCAACATTTTTAATCCGTTAATGTCGATGATAATAATCGCTATTGACTTCCATCGCCCGTTTACCAACGACTGGCAAGCGAACTCATAATCTTCATCGAATGCTTTTCTATTTAGACAACGTGAAAGCTTGTCTCGACGAGCAAAATCTTCTAGTTCCAACCAAGAGTAGAGCTGCTTTTTGAATAGTTCGATCAGAATGCGTTCTTCTTCATTCATCTCATACTGACCATAATCGAAATAACCAAGTACGGTTCCTGTGGATGAGCGCATCGTTTTGATCTGCCCTCCCTTTGGATAGCTAAAACTAAACCGCATATCTGAACTTGTTATCAGACGATTCAACCCAGAGTTAATCACTCCTGGGATAGCATGATAACCAATACCTGCATGACTCGTGGTAAAGTTAATTAAAGTCATTAACTTCTCTTGGTGGGCTTCTTCTCGCGTTAAGTTGACACGCAACTCCGCCGTTTGCTCTTCAACTCGGAGCTCCAACTCTTGGTTAAAATTGGCGAGCTGAGCATTGGTGTCCTGCACTTGCTGGTTAGCTTTCCGTAAATCTTGGTTACGAATCTCCAATTCATCCATGTGGTTGGTCAATTGTAACCACAACGAATCTAACAAGTTCATCAGTTGGCGGAACTCTTTAAATTGAAAACGTTTTGGTCGTAAGTCTGGGCGAGTGTTGTTTTTAAAACTGCGTACGACGATTTCCATCTCTCGAATTGGACGCGTAAGCCAGCGACTCGCGACCACGGCGATACATAACGTCACCACTAAGGTTGCGATTATGATATTGAGTAGCTGTTGCTTAGACTGCATCAACTCCTGATTACGTGCCACGTTAGACACAGAGTGAATCATCGAAACTTCTAATGGTTCAACAAAGTTGTTGTTCAGCACTTCAATATTGGTTAGATGTCGAGAGGCATCACCCTTCGTTTGACTGACAGAGCCATAATGAAAGTTGACACTTTCTTGTGCGTAAAGGAACGGTTGCGATATCTGAATCAAGTCCTGATACGACACTAATACAACAAGATAACCTTGGGGTTCATATTCGGAATCAGGCAGCAAAGTATATGGCAGCAATGGACTCACAAAAACAAGACCACTTTGACCACCTTTGAGTACCAAGCCTTCATCAAAATAGGTGGTATGAAACATTTTCCCTTGTTTGTATACCGCATCTGCTGCGCGTATTTTTTCTAATAACTTACTGTTTTCCAGATGGTAAACTGACCCGTTGCTCTCATACATCGGCTGCCAGTTTTTGTCTATGATGTACGTAGTACTGACGTTGGTCGCCAACTCTTCAAAGGTTTCAATCATTTGCCAAATGATGCTCGAGTAAAGAACGTTATCCATCCCCTGAACTAACAGGCGATCTTTCGAGTACCAACGCGTTAAATTGGCAATGAAGGTAAGGTCTTCTTTGACGGTTTTCTGAATACCTTGATTGGTATTCTCTAGCTTGATTTCTTTTTGCACCAACAAATCTGCTTGGTGTTTATCAATCATGCTAGTACCTACCCAATAAGCAGGTAACAACGATCCGAGCACCACGATCAACGTTAAGATATTACGCAAACTGATCATGATGAAGACTTCCTGCTTTTATGGATATGCTCGGAATGCTTTTGGATAAATTCAACCACAAACTCAGCGGCGCTTTCTGCTGGCATTCCGGCTTTAAAACGCTTGTAGCCACGAATCAATGCCTCCCATGTGACCGCCATTTCCACCGTACTCGGCATAGCATAAGCGGGCGTTAGCTCTTCATACAAGTCACTGTAATAGGTGGTGTCAGAGTCATACCACTTGCGATTGATAGAACGATTAGTAGAAATCAAGTTTTGGTTGATGATCACATCTTCAATAAACTCTGGTTTTTGTACAATCATCGCCAAGGTTCGCATGGCTTTCTGCTTGGCAGGGTTGGCCATCGCCTCCTCGTTAAACGCCAACACTTTACCACCACTTAAAGAATGCATGTGATGATTGTTGTAGGTAGGCAAACTGCTGATTTTCAGTTCTTTAGAAAAATGTTGTTTTAGCTCGCCCAGAGACCAATCACCATCGATAAGATAGGCAACTTCCCCTTCAATAAACTGCTGGCGAGCTTGCTCTTGAGAGTAGTTATCTTTGACGACTCCTTCTTGGGGCAACTCACCATAAAATCTAAGCGCCGCCGCTAGCGCACCAACATCAATATCGGTCACCGGTTTTGAGCGATGCTCAGAAAACATAGGTACAAACGACATTAAAAAGTACATGTTTGGATATTGCATCGCGAGTGAGGATTGCCCCTTCTTAGCCTCTTCCAACAATTTTTCCCACGTAGGTTGGAGCTCTTGGGTCAATTTAGTGTTTACGTACAACACAAGGTGGTTACCCAAACCTAAAGGCACACCATAAATGGCATTATCTACCGTTACCAATTCCAGAGCTTTGGGCTCAATGCTCTTTTCTTCTATCCAAGTGCTAGGAATCTTAGCCAAGTCAAAGTAGTCATGCAGCCCAAGGAAGTCTGACGGCACCCAAATGACATCCGGTATGGTAATGCCAGTTTGCTTGGCCAATAACAATTCAGAGCGGATGTTGTTTACATCAAACTCTCTGATCGCCAATGTGTTTCCTGTTTGCTCTTCAAAACGTTCGTTGATTTCAGCAACCGTTGAATATTCAATGCCGCTCCATACTTGGATCTCCTGAGCAACAGTCAGGTTAGAGAAGCAAAGCAGTAAGGTTAAGCAGAGGTTTCTCACTAGAATTCTCGAAAATAGATGGTGTTACAAAGATAGCGAACCAATGTTGGTTATTCAAAACCGTCCAATGGTTCTGTGCGAATGATTCCATTAGAAAACGATCTTGTAGAAAGTAAAAAGCGCCGCTATTGCGACGCTTTGGAGGATTATATCACAGGTCTGGATTAAGCATACTCTTGCTCAAAGTTGCGCATAAAGTCGACCAACGCTTGCACACCTTCTAACGGCATTGCGTTATAAATTGAAGCACGCATACCGCCAACCGCGCGGTGCCCTTTTAGTGCTTTTAGACCTTTAGCGTCCGCTAATTCAAGGAATGTTCCGTCTAACTCTGGCTTTGCCAGTTGGAATGGTACGTTCATTAAAGAGCGGTTCTCTGGATGCACACCGTTACGGTAAAAATCAGACTGGTCGATGTAATCATAAAGCAGCGCCGCTTTCTCACGGTTCACTTGTTCAATAGCTTTAACACCACCCTGCGCTTTTAGCCATTTGAAAACTAGACCAGATAAATACCAAGCAAACGTCGGGGGTGTGTTGAACATAGACTCTTTTTCTGCCAGCACTTTGTAGTCCAAAATGCTTGGTAGTACTTCTTTCGCTAGACCAAGCAGATCATCACGAACAATAGCAATCGCGATTCCTGATGGGCCGATGTTCTTTTGCGCGCCCGCATAAATCACAGCGTATTTCGATACGTCAATTTCTCGCGAGAGAATCGTTGAAGACATATCCGCAACAATCGGTTTGTCGGTCACTGGTAGATCATTAATTTCAATACCATCAATGGTCTCGTTGGGACAGAAATGCACATACGCTGCGTCAGGGGCAATTTTCCACTCTGTTGCAGGTAGTACGGCCGTTTTACCATCAATCACTGTCTTCGCGTTGAAAACATCTGGTTCACAGTATTTTTTGGCTTCTGCCACTGCACTTTCAGCCCAGTAGCCACCATCGATGTAAGTCGCAGTTTCTGCATCACCTAATAGATTAAGCGGAACAGCGGCAAACTGAGCACGAGCACCACCTTGGCAAAACAGTACTTTGTAGTTACTTGGGATATTAAGAAGATCACGAAGGTCTTGCTCTGCTTCTTCCGCAACCTTGATGAACTCTTTACTACGGTGACTGATTTCCATCACTGAAGTTCCAAGATCTTGCCAATTAATTAGCTCCTTTTGTGCTTGCTGCATGACTGCTTTTGGCAGACCTGCTGGCCCTGCACTGAAGTTAAATACGTTGTCCGTATTTTGTTCCATGATGCTCATTGCTCCTGCTAAGTAAGTATGACGAAATTAATATCATGTTTTCGTGGGGATAAAAACAACAAAAGAGGTCTTACGACCTCTTTTTAATCTGAAAAAGCTAAAAACTTACGTTGTAAACTTGCCTATTGCATCAACGCAGGCATAAGCAACGCGATTAAAGGAAACTCTTGTCCATTTTCGAACTTCAGTTTCCCATCAGAAATTTGTGCTTTCAATTGGTAGCCGTTGTCTTTTTTCTCGATAAGTTCCATCACCATCAGCTCATCCACGCTTTCTTGGATGAATGGGTAAAGATCCACAAGCTCATCAGAGAAATAAGTGCTTAACGAACCACTTGTTGCCGTCATTAACTTCATTGGGTCTTGAGTGATATTATCCGTTCCTTCTGGTACAGACAGTTGCCATTCGTTACGGAATTTACCTTCACCAAACGCAAGAGAAAGCTCATTCACTGACAATTTAAAGCCCTTGCTAAACAACGTATCAATGTGAGGAAGTAACGTTTGGATTTCTTGCTCATCTAGCATTGGCGAGTTTTGATAGATAGACATAATCTGATCAAACGATTGGCTGTCAACATCGGCGATTGAAAAGTCCAACTTAAAGTTGTCGACATCTGTCCCATCCGTCAAACGCAGTTGGTTGGCTTCTAGGTTCAATTTACTATTGAGTTTGTCGCCAGTTTCATTAAGAGAAGTGTTACCGTTGTATGTCGCGTTCTCAATCATAAACATCGGAGCAAGTTGCGCATCAACGACATCCAGCTTCTGCAATGAGAACGTTTGTTCGCCTAACCAGTACCCCTTTGCTTGCTTACCTTTCCCTTGACCAGTCAGTTTGGTTAAATGAATTTCTTCGCCGTTTTCAAAATCCACTTGTACTGAAGGCACTGAAACTTGATAGTTCAGATCACCAAGCACCGTCACGTCACCAGTGATTTGTAATGGGCTCGTCGATAATGACATTCCTTGAGCATCGTTTTGATAGTTCCAGCTATCCAAATCTAAGGTAAAGGCAGTATTACCGTTTAGTTGGGTTTTACTGTGCATCGTAAGTGGTAGGAAATCAGCGTCCACCAGCTTAGAGTCCGCCGTAAGGCTGGTTAAACCGTGAGATAAGTCACTCGTAACATCGAAAGTTGTTGGCAAACCATCACGCTCAAGTTGAGTTTTGATATCTGGGTCAACCACGGTGTAACGAGTAAGGACAACCGAAGAAAGGTAACCTCGGTCGTATTCCACGATCTCGCCCTTCACCATGTCATCATTCATGTTTGCAATACCATCTTCAATGATGGTTTGACCAATCTGCCCAACCGCAAGTGGCCAACAAAGCGCAAGAGAAATGGCACCACCGATGGCACCTATTTTTTTAAGATTTTCCATAACATCACTTATTGAGTATTTGTGCTCAGTCTAACCCAAACCCTAAGCGGATAAAACATTGAGTTAAATCAGACTATTGATGGTTATTTTAGTTCATTAATCGAGAACAATACTCAGCTCTCAACCATTGCGGTGTTTAATTGATATGTTGTTTGTGCCAAGTTTTAACCGGAGCTCAAACACCTGTGAACCGTTACGCTGTATTGTGCCTCGACAATAATCCTATCAGTGCTGAGCAATTTCGATTGGAGTTGTCCGCCTTTTCAAGCAAATTTGATATTCTCTCTGTCGAATCCATAGAAGAAGCGCAGAGCGCACTTGAATACCTAGAAGAAAGAGAGCAAACCGTTGCTCTAGTCATCGCGAGTCACCACGCACACTTTAATGGTGTTGATTTTCTTATCGGTCTAGACCGAAAACCTCACACGCAAAACGCTCGGAGAATACTGATCAGTTGTTCATCCGATATCGAAGCTATTTTAACGGCGGTAAACGAAGGGCGTCTCGACCACTGCTTGACCAAACCTCTACCCGATAAAGTTCTTTTCAATACTGCCCAAAAAGAATTGACTCAATTTATCCTTCGTCACGACAAAGAAGATTTGCTCAGCTATAGCCAAATTCTCGATCAGCACAAGTTGTTACGTGCGCATATTGAAAACCAAATGAGTAACTATCAGGCGGGCTTTTTGAATGATTACCATGCCCTCTCTGATAGTGAATTGGCAGAGCAAGTGATTAGCGCGTTGCAATATTTTTTCACCCAAGATGACGATAGCGAAGCATGCCGAACCTACTCACCCGAACACTTACTAACGGTAGAGGGAGAGCCAAACAGCTTTCTATGGTTTATCACCACTGGCGAGGTTGCGCTTTATAAGCGAGACGAACTTGGCATGCAACGTGAGGTCGTTCGTCACTCAAAAGGCAACATCGTAGGTGGCATGTCGTTTGTTACTGGAGAAAGCTCCTTCTCGACAGCGTTAACACTGACCAAAACAGAAGTCATAAAACTGGACAGAAAAGTGTTCCGTAAGGTGATGCAGAGTGATTCTAATTTGCTACCACTGTTTACTAATTTGCTCCTTCGCCACTTTAACCGCCGATTACAACGCAGTATCAATACCAAGTTGAAGCTACAAAAAACCTTAGAATCATTAGAGTCTGCTCATCAACAATTAATTGAACGTGAGAAGATGGCCATGCTCGGCCAATTAGTCGCAGGCGTAGCGCACGAGCTCAATAACCCAATCGCTGCGATATTGCGTGGCGTCGAAAATCTAACCCATACGCTGGAAGAATTACTCACCAAACTCCCAACCGACGACATTCAAGAAAAAGGCGTAGAACTGCTCATTCATGCCCAAAAAGCCAAGCCGGCCTCAACAGCAGAACTTAGGGAAAGAGTGAAACAACTCAACCATTACCTACCCGACCGCACTTTAGGGAAAAAAGTGGTCAATCTAGGATTAGAATCAGACTTGGCCTTCATCGATAAACTCAATCGCCAAGAACCGGCGTCACTGCGCTCATTGGGAACGTTAGAACAATATCACCAAGTAGGCGCATCACTTCGCTCGATTAACGTCTGCGCCGCCCGTATTGCCGACATGGTTAAGAGCTTAAAAGGTTACGCTCGTTCAGATGATGAAACACTACACTATGCTGACCTTCATGAAGGCATAGAAGATACATTGGTCATCTTCGAGAATCGCCTCAAATTGCATCAGGTCGCGACAGATTATGCCAGCTTACCCAACACGTTGTGTCAGCCTACCGCGTTACAACAAGTGTGGACAAACCTCATTTCCAACGCAATTGACGCATTCCCAGAAAAAGGGAGACTCAGCATTCAGTCGCAACTAATCGAAAAAAACCATCAACCTTATGCTGTGATTTCGTTTAAAGACAACGGATGCGGCATTCCTGAACAACAGAAGAAAGCGATTTTCGAACTTAACTTTACAACAAAGAAAGAAGGTAACTTTGGCTTAGGTATCGGGCTTTCAATTTGCCAGCAAATCGTGGCAAGCCACAATGGTTGGATTGAAGTGGATTCTGAGTTGAACCATTTCACCTGCATGAAAGTTTGGCTACCTATCACATCAGAAGGAGATGAAACATGACGAAATATCTGATTTTGTGCGTGGATGACGAAAGAGAAGTCTTGGATAGTGTCCTTCAAGATCTCATGCCCTTTGAAGATAACTTTGTTGTCGAGGGTGCAGAGTCTGTCACAGAAGCGAAACAGGTGATAGAAGAAATGACCGACGAAGGCGTTCGTTTGGCTCTCATTCTTTGCGACCATATTATGCCAGAACAAACTGGTATCAGCTTTTTGATCGAGTTGAGTCAAAATAGCGACACTCGATCTGCACGTAAAATTCTGCTCACAGGACAAGCCGGGCTAGAAGATACCGTAGAAGCGGTGAACCACGCTAGTTTAGACTACTACATCGCAAAACCTTGGAAAGGCGAAGCGCTTCGAGAGGCGCTTGTGTCGCAACTGACTGCTTTCATGATAGAAAACGACGATAACCTTTTATCATGGACTGCAATTCTAGATTCCGAAGCTATTTTGAACGCTATGGCAAAACGACGCAGTAGCTTTGGTGAATAACCACTCCCGATAGAAAACGCGGACAGATAAAGAGAATCTGGCGCGTTTTTTGCTGTTAAGTTGGCACAATTGAGTCAATTGACAAAACATCGACACATTTTTGTTGGTCGTAGACCTTCGTTTTTATTATGATGTCGAACAAATCAGATTACGGTTCAAGTGGTTACTTGGATCCATGGAACTATAAGACAAGGTTTATCGTTAGTTATGCGTAAAACACTATTAGCCGCTGCCCTTTTGTTGGCATCTAGCCAAGCTCTAGCTGCGAACGATTACAACGCTCCAGCAACAATGAGCAACTTTAGCTACGACTACATGGAAGCTCGTATCGGTGCAAGCCCAGTAACATTCGGTGCTGGTTTCAGCAAATCAATTCACCCAAATGCGCACATCATTGCTCGCATCGACTCTGAATTCGATGGTGATTTCGATTCAGCAGCGGGTTTTGGTTTCCACTCGCCACTAAACAACTGGGCTGATCTAACAGGTGCAATGCTAATGCGTGTTGTACAGCCTTCAAACTCAAGCAGTACTGATGTTGGTATGGAACTTAACCTTGGTGTTCGCCAATGGCTTGGTCCTCAACTAGAAGTGGGTGGTAAAGCTGGCTACGTGTCTATCGATAACGATGACGATTGGATTGGTTCTGTTTACGCTCGTTTCCACTCTACAGAGCTATTCTCTCTAGGTGCAGAAGCGCGTATTAATGATTTCTATGGTGATCAAGTGATGTTCACCACTCGCTTCAAGTTCTAATCTCAAGTTGATTGAAATCTAACTGAAGCCGAAAAACAAAAACCGAGGTACTCACCTCGGTTTTTTTGTTCTTAATTATTGATTCGTTGCAATGACTAACTCGAATGAAGTGGCTAAAAGCATCCAACTTCCTTTTGTCGCTTTCAACGCTCACTTTTATGACTCGCTGACTTCATCTAAGACGAGTCAATCATCGTGAAACTAAATAAGCTTACTCACACATTGCCAGTAGCTGCTTTTTACGTGGCTCTTGGATAAGTTTCCAATGAACGCCGTCAATTGCACCAGCAAATTTCCATAAAAGCTTCACGTCGACATCACTGCCGTACGCAACTCTTACTTTATTGAATACTTCCACTGGGCCAAGTTCCAAAAACGTCTCTACGTCATCGATTCCTGCTTTTTTCACCATACGTTCTAACGTCAGTTGCATGTTTGGCAGATCACGTAGGCGTCTACTGGCTGAGGACTTTTGGTATTTACGTTCCTTAATTGAACAATCTATAGATTTTTGTAACAACGTATCAAGACCAGCAAAGCCAGCATCGAATAAGTCTGTTACGTCATAGTAGTTAACTGTTGCCGTCGTTTGTTTTTTGACGTGCTTATATTTTTCACAGTTAAGTTGAGTAAATTCTGCGTCGAGTTCGTCTCCGCCGCGCAAGTAGCAACAGTCGTTACTTACAAGAGCAAACATAGCGTCATTGCTAAATAAACCAATGCCGCCGAACATTGAACGTTTCTGATACTCACTAAAATTGCTTACATAGTTAAAAAAAGCTTGGTCTGTCATGTCCATTGACCTCTTTAATCTGAATAAATTACCCCGATTAGCGATGTCACCAGATGAACAGCAGCTTAGTGCGAATTATAAAATGTCGATATGTTGGCGATATTTTTGTGAATTGCGCTCACCAACTGCCTTAATCATACTTAACGTTGAAAAATAAGTTAGGATCTATGTCACATATGCCAAAGTACAAATTCCACATACGTGATTAGTTTCACACTTACCCATCCTAAAGCGATGTTTTTTTGACACAACCACTGCCAAAAACCGAACACCATGGTGATTAATACAGCAATTGCGAGAGTCAAACCTGTATTTAATTGATTACTAACATACTGTGAGGGTACACTGTACGAAAGCTCTCTAGCACAGCGTCGTAATGGAACATCTATCATTTTTTTGGCTACCCAATAATAAAGATAAGCTTATAAAAGCATTGGAATCTGAGTTCGCTCAACTGGTAGAACAATCCATTTCTACCGGTAAAATATCCCTTCCTCCCATCCCTGATGTCGTACTTAAAATTCAGCAGCTTTGTACTGAAGAACACACGACGATTGCCGACATTGCTAATGCCCTACTCGAAGACCCGGGCCTTGCTGCTGTCGTTGTTCGTGTCGCTAACTCTGTTATCTTTAACCGCCGCAACATCACCTGTAATGATCTCACGACCGCGGTTTCACGCTTAGGTATCCTGAGGGTAAGAGATATCGTTACCGCACAAGCTATTGAACAATTAAAGCACTCGGTGAACTTAACCAAAGAATGCAATGCCATCTTAGTAAAGAGCGCAGCGGTCTCCCGTGAGCTTGGCGCAGCAATGGTATTGGTGGTTCAAGAGTTTAAAAAACATGAGCCCGCTACCTATGGGCATCTCGAGCAAGAGAAAGCCTTACTTGTTGGCTTACTTGCAGATATCGGTTTGTTCTGCCTTATCAATGAATACCACCTGTATCTTGATAGAGGGAATTACCTCGATTCTGATATTGCTTTGCAAATATTCCAAACTCGCTGCTCTGCAACCAGTAAACTCGTGCTTGAGAAATGGGGCTTCGACAACGATTTCCGTGAAGTGTCTTCAAACGAAAAATATCAAACTTCCCGTCCAGAAGTGAGCTATCTGGATATAGCCCGCATTGCAAACCATTTACTGATGTTCCGTAATCAGGATGAGCGAATTGAAGAACACGAAGTAGAATTTAATTTAACTGGTGCAGAAGTCTTGTATGAACTCAGCAATATGAGTGATACTGACTTCCAAAGTGAAATTAAAGAAGTTCTCAGTGCCAGCGGCCTTTAATCTCCCGATACATCAAATCCAGCCACGTTAAAGCTCAAATAGTGTTTTGATTCGTTTATACGTGGCTAAGTTATTCTGCTTACCTCATAAAGGAATCATTGAGTTTTATGTTCTCAGGGATGCTATTTATCTTCGCCCCATTGGTGGTGGGCTATTTAATTCCAATTTCTCGAGCTTCGATGTTGGAGAAAATCAACAAGTCGACCTCATACCTCATTTACGTCATTCTTTCTTTAATGGGTTTGAGCCTTGCGGCATTGGACAACCTTGGTAGTAATTTACAAACTATTCTTCTTTACGCTGGCACATTTTTCGCCTGCCTGAGCGTATGCAACCTACTCGCTTTACCTTTGGTCGATAAGCTGCTTCCTTTGCAAACTGATCAGAATCAAAAGAAACTTCCTCTTTCGTCAATGGCTTTAGAGTCAATCAAACTTGTCGTTGTTGTGGGTGGTGGCCTAGTTGCTGGCTTGTTTCTTCCTATTGGTTTGTCTTGGGTGGACACAGCGAGCGAGTGGATTTTATTCCTTTTGCTTTTCTTTATCGGCATTCAACTACGCAATAGTGGTTTGACGCTTAGACAAATCCTACTCAACAAGCAAGGTATGGCGATTGCGACAGTGATCATTGCAACGTGTATGCTTGGCGGCGTAATTGCTGCAATGATTTTGGATCTTCCTCTTTATCAAGCTTTGGCGATGTCTTCTGGTTTTGGCTGGTATTCACTGGCTGGCATTTTGATGGGTGACGCCTTTGGGCCTATCTTTGGCGGCGCTTCTTTCTTAATTGAGCTGATGCGTGAATTGGTCGCGTTGATTGCCATTCCACTACTTATTCGCAGTTATCCATCTACAGCAATTGGCTACGCCGGCGCGACGGCGATGGACTTTACCCTACCCGTCATTCAAACCACGGGCGGTGTTCGATGTGTGCCTGTTGCCATTGTTAGTGGCTTTATCTTGAGCTTATTAGTGCCAGTTATGATGCTTTTCTTTGTGTCTCTTGCTAGCTAGATCTCAGGAATATTCATTAACATCCATTACAATACGGCAAAAATTCAAATACCCAAGTAACCTCAAAATGCTCAATTCGAAGAGAATTTTCTGGTTCACCGCTTTGTTATCGAGCCCTTTAATTTTTAACTCTTGGATCGGTAATCAGTGACAGGCAAGGCATATGTCTATTGGGGTTACAAAGGGAATACAACCAAAAGGAATAATAATGAAACGCTTTGTCGTTGCGGCGCTCCTCGCTACAAGCTCAACTTTTACTTTTGCTGCTGATCAGCAATGTCTTGCAACTAAATACGATGGCTACATTGATGCTTCCCTACAGTGGTATCAAGATCTAGTAGACCTAACCGTGACTCAATACCCTGACTTAAACGAAGTTAGCCAATGGTTCTTAGAAGGCCGTAAACACCACTTCGAACTCAACCGTGAAGCAGTACATTATTTTCTAGAAAACGATCCAAGCCGAGTAGCAACAGAGCAACCGGTTGAAGCATGGTTGAAGCTAGAACAACACGATGTGAAGCAACTGGCGACACGCAGTGATGCCCTAGGTGAAGCGGCGAAGAAAACCTTCAGCGATCGTCAATCTGCTAACCATCCAAAGAACTACGACCTACGCTCAGCGTTTGCTGACTTGCTAAGCCATCCAAAACAGATCGATTCTGCGCTTAACAAGTATAATCAATCAATTGCTAAGATTGAAAAGCAGAAGTGTGAGTAAGACCCCGCCTAAAGTTTCATTTCAGCAACATGGATTTCAATAATTAAAACGGGACTTTGCGCCCGTTTTGGTTTAGATTGTGCCGCTCGCATTACCAAAATAACTACAAAGATTCTTTGCTATGGTTAAGGAACAAAAAACCGCTGACGTTAGCTTCGAGAGCTTGTTAAAGATCTTCACGATTCCTGAAGGTCCAGATTCCACGTTGACGAAAATTGATGAAAGTCTTTCCCAAAACTTAAATCAATTCCTTCGTGAACACATCGTGGCAGAAGAAAAGCCTTTACGTGAAATCGAGAAAGACTTTTCTTCTGCTCAGATTCCTGAGCAACCTGAGTTTGTATCAGACCATACCGAGCACCTTTTAGATACCTTAGTATCTCACTCGGTTCACACCTCTGCACCAAGCTTTATTGGTCACATGACTTCTGCCCTGCCGTATTTTTTAATGCCGCTGTCGAAAATCATGATTGCCTTAAACCAAAACTTGGTGAAGATTGAGACCTCAAAAGCTTTCACTCCACTAGAGCGTCAAGTGCTAGGCATGCTACACAGTCTTATCTACGGTCAGGACGAAAAGTTCTACCGTAAGTGGATGCACAGCGCCAAACATTCTCTAGGTGCATTTTGTTCTGGCGGTACCATTGCCAACATTACTGCGCTTTGGGTTGCTCGCAACAAAGCATTGAAAGCAGATGGTGCATTCAAAGGTGTAGAAAAGGAAGGCCTTTTCAAAGCGATGAAGCACTATGGCTACGAAGGTCTTGCGATCTTGGTATCAGAGCGT
Organism: Vibrio sp. ED002; assembly: GCF_023277445.1. Classification (NCBI taxonomy): domain Bacteria; kingdom Pseudomonadati; phylum Pseudomonadota; class Gammaproteobacteria; order Vibrionales; family Vibrionaceae; genus Vibrio; species Vibrio sp. ED002. The sequence goes on from NZ_CP080238.1 coordinate 915,387, forward strand.
GGCCACTATTCACTTAAGAAAGCCGCCGATGTCCTTGGTTTAGGCCAAGATGGCTTAGTTGCCGTCAAGACAGATGCAAACAACCGTATTGTTGTCGATGACCTCAAGGCAAAAATCACGGAGCTTGAAGCACAAAACATTAAGCCGATCGCTGTTGTTGGTGTTGCAGGTACGACCGAAACGGGTAGCGTAGACCCCCTAGCCCAAATTGCCGAAGTTTGTGCACAGCATAATTGCCACTTCCACGTGGATGCAGCTTGGGGTGGTGCGACACTAATGTCGAACAATCATCGTCATCTACTCGGTGGCGTTGAGCTTGCTGATTCAGTCACGATTGACGCGCACAAACAACTGTACATTCCTATGGGTGCAGGCATGGTTCTGTTTAAAGATCCTGATGCAATGAAATCCATCGAGCATCACGCACAGTACATACTGCGTAAAGGCTCGAAAGATCTTGGCAGCCATACGCTTGAAGGCTCTCGTTCTGGAATGGCGATGCTAGTTTACGCAGCCATGCACATCATTAGCCGCCCAGGTTACGAACTGCTTATCGATCAGAGTATTGCAAAAGCGCGCTATTTCGCCGATCTCATCAAGCAACAAGAAGATTTTGAACTGGTCTCTGAGCCTGAACTTTGTTTACTGACCTATCGCTATTTACCAACTCACCTACGAGCAGCACTGGAAAAGGCACAGGGCACGCAAAAAGAAAAATTGAACGAACTGATCAACCAGCTCACTCAATTTATTCAGAAGCGCCAACGCGAAACTGGTAAATCCTTTGTCTCTCGTACTAGGCTGAATCCAGACCAATGGCAACGTATGAATACCATCGTATTTCGTGTTGTGCTGGCGAACCCTCTAACTACGAACGACATATTGAATGCTGTTCTTGATGAGCAACGTGAAATTGCTCAACAAGCACCAAGCTTGATGGCTAAGATTGAAGAAACTGTCGAAGACATTCTCAATTCTTAAGCGCCAATGTGAGTTACATCAAATTGAAAATTTCTTTCTTTTTGGTGTAACTCAAACATCATTATTGTGCCACTAGAGCAACATGCCTTCGATCCCACATCCAATTCTGTAGTTTTTACAACATTTTGTTTGAGGCTTGTCAAATTCTCACGAAATAGTAACCGTATTTGTTTTAGCCAGATAAAGGATCGGGTTTATACTGAATTTATGGCGCTGGTCGTTTTCGTTAACGCCCCTCTCGACCGAGAAACTTTGTGTTTCTACCCGTTAACAGAGCCAGCGAGTTGTTCTCTATACCCTCGTGAACACTATGAATACATTAGAAAAAATTCAAAAAAACCTGGAGAATTTCAGTAAGTCAGAGCGCAAAGTTGCGGAAGTAATTATGGCGTCTCCACAAACTGCAATTCATTCAAGCATTGCAACGTTGGCGAAAATGGCTGACGTGAGTGAGCCAACTGTTAACCGTTTCTGTCGACGTCTGGATACCAAAGGTTTCCCAGACTTTAAATTGCACCTTGCGCAAAGCCTTGCCAATGGTACGCCTTATGTAAACCGTAATGTTGAAGAAGACGACGGTCCTGATGCCTACACCCACAAGATTTTTGAATCGACAATGGCGTGTTTGGACGTAGCGAAGAATAGCCTTGACGCGATGCAAGTGAATCGTGCCGTGGATCTTCTTACTCAGGCAAAGCGTATCTCATTCTTTGGTCTTGGCGCTTCTTCTGCGGTTGCGCGGGATGCACAAAACAAATTTATTCGCTTTAACATCCCAATTACTTGCTTCGAAGACATTGTAATGCAACGTATGAGCTGCATTAACTGCAGTGACAACGACGTAATTGTTTTGATTTCTCATACCGGACGAACCAAGAGCCAAGTTGAGATTGCGAATCTAGCTCGTGAGAACGGCGCAACTGTTATTGCAATTACAGCCAAAGATTCGCCACTAGAGAAAGCAAGCTCACTGGCGATTACATTAGATGTACCGGAAGACACAGACGTATACATGCCTATGGCCAGTCGTGTAGTTCAAATGACCGTCATTGATGTACTTGCAACGGGCTTTACGCTTCGTCGTGGTACTGGGTTCCGTGAGAACCTAAAGCGAGTAAAAGACGCGCTAAAAGATAGCCGTTACGACAAGCTAAGTCAGTACTAATAGAGATACGAAGGGGAGCTTAATTGCTCCCCTTTTTTTGTACAGATAACCGCATTCGCTATCTCAGTCAATCGTTGACACTAGAGAGATCTGAGTGTGATTCAAGAATTTCAACTGAACTAGCATGAAGCTTGCTTTCTTCCATGCATTCCCCGCTACAATCGCACACTTGACGTAAGATATAGACTAATCGGTCTTGATTGAGCGGAAGAGGATTTCCTTTAATAGCAACGGACATGAGGGCGTCATCGGCCACTTGTTCAAAAGAGGTTTGGCAAACTCCAAACTTACCAAGATCAGGCAACTCAAGTTTATCGAGCACCATTTTCACCCATAGCACACCGTCATGTTCATTAGCATTCGTTCTATCCGTGACAAGTTGCGCCAACCTCCTATAGCGACTGATCACATCCGCTCTGCCCGCTTGCTTTGCTGCCTTTATGTTCTCTTGCATTACGTGCGGCGCCAACCTTGCAGTAATCACACTATGGGGGGCATCTAACTTTCCACCTAATGCCGAAGCTAAACCATGCGCAGCACCTAGTTTAGCATTAGTGATCGCCATACCTCCCAACAAGGCTGCGAAAGACAAATCTGATCTCGCCTTATGATTATCTTGCTTACAACCAGCTATGACAGAGCGGCTTAGCCGTCTGAGCCCCTCTTCGCACACCATATCAGTTAAAGGGTTAGGGTCACCGCAGACATACGCTTCCATCAAATGAGTGAAAGCATCCATCGCCCCCCTTCCAGATGTGTATTGATCCGTACCATAAGTTAAGGTGGGATCCACAATAGCGACATCCGCTAACATCTCCGGACTGCGTAAACTAACCTTGACTTGGTCTTGCCCAGATTTGAGCACTGCGTTACGAGTCACTTCGGAACCTGTGCTTGCCGTGGTAGGGATAGCAATAAAATGAATCGGTTTGGTTTTTAATGGGACGTTTCGACCAACAACTTCAACGTAGTCATACACATCCCCTTGATTTGGGATAATAGCAGCCAGCGCTTTCCCCATATCAATCACGCTGCCTCCCCCAATGGCAACGACTATATCCGGCTGAAACTTTCGTCCTAGAATGGCAGTTTCTTCCACCATGGTGATATTAGGCTCACCATTTATAGCGACATGCTGATAACGCATATTCTGCGCTTTAAGATAATTAATGATCGGTGTGGCACGTTGCGTGTCTTTACCTGTCACCAGTAATACGCTGTAGCCAAATTGATTGATTACAGACAACGAAGATTGAAGCGCCCCTTCGCCGAAGATAATCCTTGTTGCAGTCATAAACTGAAACATACACTTCCTCCCCAAAACAACAACTCAGACTAGATTGCTATGCTTTGCGCAAAAAAAAGTTGACCGAGTGCACCTTGCCGCCATTAACCCTTCAAAATGTGTGTTTTTATGCGTCACTTCACAGAGTTAGCTAAGCCCAAAGATCGATTAACTTTTGTTCTAAAAGTGACTTTTCTTGGCTTTAAGCTTAGTGCGTGTTTAGTTTTTATACGATAGATTTCGCCTATCGAAACAAGAGGCATTTGCTGCTTTATTTCCGGTTCTGGATCGGGCATAGTTGTCCCAACATACGAGAGCGAATCGCAGCATTGACGTTTTCGTTCGCTTTCAATAAGAATAGATTTAGGAGAAATAAGATTATGTTCGTAGTTATCTTTGGTCGCCCTGCATGTCCTTTCTGTGTACGTGCTAAAGAGCACGCTGAAACACTTAAGGCAAAACGTGATGATTTCAACTACCGTTACGTAGACATCCACGCTGAAGGGATTTCTAAAGCTGACCTAGAGAAAACAGTTGGTAAGCCAGTAGAAACTGTTCCTCAAATCTTCATCGACCAAACGCACATCGGTGGTTGTGATGACTTTGAAGCTTACGCAAAAGAGCACCTAGGTCTATTCGACGAGTAATTCGAATAACTGAATTTTTAAAAGCCGCTAGTAGCGGCTTTTTTATTATGTATTCAAAATGTTATTCCCTTACGTCAAGTAATAGTAAAACCTAAAAAAATTCACTTATCTTTTTGCTATATTTAGTTACAATTCGCAATTCTTAATCTTTTTCTTTGGCACACACTTTACCGAGCCACACAGTGAACATAGACGTCGTACATCTTCTTGAACAAAACCCCATTCTTCTAATCTTCGTCGTATTAGCAATTGGTCTTGCCATTGGCAAAATTCGCTTTGGAAAGCTGCAGTTAGGCAACTCTATTGGCGTGCTCATTACCTCGCTTATCATGGGACACCTCGGCTTCTCATTTAACGCAGAAGCGCTAACGATTGGCTTTATGCTGTTTATCTACTGTGTAGGTATCGAAGCTGGGCCTAACTTCTTCGGTATCTTCTTCCGAGATGGTAAGCATTACTTCATTTTGAGCATGACCGTGTTGGTCTCGGCTGTCGGCTTAACTTATTTCTGTAGCCATTATATGGGCCTAGATTTTGGCTTATCTGCCGGTATGATGGCGGGTGCCCTTACCGCAACGCCTGTTCTGGTAGGTGCACAAGATGCATTAAACTCTGGTCTTGCTACCATTCCGCGTAACATGGATTTTTCTCTCGTATTAGAAAATCTATCGGTTGGTTATGCCATGGCTTATCTGGTCGGTTTGATCAGCATGATCATGTTTGCCAAACTGCTGCCTAAATTGCAAAAACAAAACCTATCCGACTCAGCTCAACAAATCGCACAAGAACGCGGCTTAGGGAGTTCTAGTCAAAGAAAGGTGTATTTACCCATTATCCGTGCGTACCGTGTTGGCCCTGAGCTGATTGACTGGACAGATGGTAAGAACCTTCGTGAGTTGGGCATTTACCGCCAGACGGGTTGTTACATAGAACGTATTCGTCGTAACGGCATTCTTGCCCACCCAGACGGTGATGCAATCCTGCAAGAAGGTGACGAAATCGCACTAGTAGGCTTCCCAGACAGCCATGCGCGTCTTGACCCTAGCTTCCGCAACGGTAAAGAAGTATTCGACCGAAACCTGCTTGACCTTCGAATAGTCGAAGAAGAGATCGTGGTTAAGAGCGATGCCATTGCAGGCAAACGCTTGTCTGATTTGAACCTATCTGAATTCGGCTGTTTCTTAAACCGCGTAGTGCGTGCTCAAATTGAAATGCCGATGGATTTAGACATTGTTCTCGCTAAAGGTGATGTCCTTCAGGTGAGTGGTGAAAAGAGCCGTGTACATGGTCTCGCTGAGAAAATCGGTTTCATCTCGATCCACAGCCAAATGGCAGATTTACTCGCGTTTTGTAGCTTCTTTATTCTGGGCATTATGTTTGGCTTGGTGACCATGACGTTTGGTCAAGTGTCATTCAGCTTAGGTAACGCAGTCGGCCTATTACTTTCAGGCATCACGCTGGGCTTCCTACGAGCAAACCACCCTACTTTCGGTTATGTTCCGCAAGGGGCGTTAAATATGGTCAAAGATTTAGGTTTGATGTTCTTTATGGTCGGAATAGGCTTAAGTGCTGGTGGCAAGATGTTCGAACACTTAACTCAAGTTGGTCCACAGATCATTGGTTTAGCATTTATTGTAAGCGTAGTGCCGGTTGTTCTTGCATATCTAGTTGGCGCTTACGTGCTTAAGATGAACCGTGCCCTACTCTTTGGTGCTATTATCGGAGCTCGTACGTGTGCTCCAGCAATGGACGTAGTAAACGAATACGCTAAGTCGACAATTCCTGCACTTGGTTACGCAGGTACGTACGCGATAGCCAATATCTTGATGACCCTAGCTGGTACCATTCTGATTATTCTGAGTTAATCACAATGAATGAGCGTTACAGATCAGTTAGCGCTCCTTATTCAAAGATTCTAGACAGAAAAAAGGCGCTCATTGAGCGCCTTTTTCAATTCCGCTAGAAACGATTAGATTTGTGTGAAATCTGTTTCTACTGCTGGGTTCACGTCTGCTTCGTAATCCACACCGTCAACACCAAAGCCGAATAGCTTCAAGAACTCTTCTTTGTACTCAACGTAGTCAGTTAGCTCTTTTAGGTTTTCAGACGTGATCTGTGGCCATAGGTCACGACAGTGTTGTTGGATGTCTTCACGCAGTTCCCAATCATCCAGACGTAGGCGGTTCACTTCATCTACTTCTGCAGCGCTGCCGTCTTCTTTGTAAAGACGTTGACTGAACATGCGGAAGATTTGTTCCATACAACCTTCATGTACGCCTTCTTCGCGCATTTTCTTGAATACCATTGCGATATATAGAGGCATTACAGGAATTGCAGAACTTGCTTGAGTCACAACAGACTTAAGTACCGCTACATTTGCGCTACCGCCAGTTGCAGACAGTTTCTCGTTTAGTGCTGCTGATGCACGATCTAGGTCCATTTTCGCTTTACCTAGAGCGCCATCCCAGTAGATCGGCCAAGTTAGCTCAGTACCGATGTAGCTGTATGCGACTGTTTTACAGCCATCTGCCAGCACGCCAGCGTCTGATAGTGCATTAATCCATAGTTCCCAATCTTCACCGCCCATCACGGTTATTGTATCTTGGATTTCTTGCTCAGTTGCAGGCTCTACGCTTGCTTCGATGATGACGTCTTTGTTGGTATCAACAGCGGTCGACGTGTATGTCTCACCGATAGGCTTAAGTGCTGAACGAATCAGTTCACCCGTTTCTGGCATTTTACGTACTGGAGAAGCCAGTGAGTAAACCACCATATCTACCTGACCAAGGTCTTCTTTGATCAGATCGATTGTTTTCTGTTTTGCTTCATTTGAGAACGCGTCACCGTTTAGGCTTTTCGCGTATAGACCCTCTTCACGAGCTAGCTTTTCAAATGCAACAGAATTGTAAAAACCTGCTGTACCTGGCTTCTTCTCCGTGCCTTCTTTTTCGAAGAAAACACCGATAGTTGAAGCACCGCCACCAAATGCCGCAGCGATACGAGAAGATAGGCCGTAGCCACTTGATGCACCCACAACGAGAACGCGTTTTGGAGCGTTTTTAATTGGGCCTTGTGCTTTAGTGTAAGCAATTTGTTCTTTTACGTTAGCTTCACAACCCACTGGGTGCGTAGTAGTACAGATAAATCCACGAATTCTAGGTTTGATGATCATATTCAACTTCCTTTAAAAAACGTTGCTAGGATAAAAGGTTCAGCCCTACTTCGCACCTAATTTCTGTAAAAATGCTGCGAAAATGCAAGTGGTTGGAGCACTCACAGCATCATTTATGACCGATAGAAACAAATAAGCACCTCGGCTGAGGTGCTTATTTCGAACATTTTAGTGTGGACGTTATGCCGCTGAATTCAAATGCGATTTTTTCGTGGTCACATTAGTACGAACTTCTGAGAAGTCATGGCTAAAGTGGTCAACTTGAATTGCTTTGTAACGCAGCTTATCCGCCGCCATAATCTGATCTATTTCTTGCTCAGTTAACACATCCTCTTCAAACGCTTGTTGTAGGCGGTCATGTAATAGACCTTTGCGTGCAACTTTGCCATCTTTAGCCGCCTTCATCAGTTTGCGCTCTAATGGCTTAACGTCATACATCGCTAAAAATGCATGCTCCATCAAACCCACACTGTCGTCTTCGTCTTTACCGATGTAACAAAGGTGCGTCAGACGGTCACGCTGAGCGCCTGGGGTCATCATAGCCTCTGCCAGACCTACACACAGTTCATCACTCGGTGCTTTGAAGTGATTACCAAGTGGGAATAACAAGCCTTTAAGGACACCACCTACGTATTTCACAGGGAAGTTTGAGTACGCTTCATTCAGTGACTTAGACGCATTGTATAAGCAGTGCTGTACCGCGTAATGGACAAAGTTTAGATCACCCTGTTGTCGACCTTCATCTTCGTACTTCTTCAACGCGGCTGATGCCATATAGAGGTAGCTTAGGCCATCACCCAAACGAGCAGAGATCATCTCTTTACGTTTTAAATCACCGCCAAGCGTCAGCATCGCAAAGTCAGCACTTACGGCTAGCGCACGGCTTAGACGAGTAATGTCCTTGTAATATTGCTGCGTAGGGCCTCTCATGTGCGCCTTAACAAAACGAGAACCAGTTAGCGCTGCGCCAAGTGCGCCAAAGGTGTTACCCGTGGCATGTTTAATGTGCTTAAACAGCAGATCATCAAACTCTTTCGCACCTTCTTTCGAATCTGGGTTGGCCGCTGCTTCCATCTCTTTCAGTACGTATGGATGACAACGTGTCGCACCTTGACCGAAAATCATTAGGTTGCGAGTCAAAATATTTGCACCTTCGACGGTGATAGCAACAGGAATGCCTAGATAATGTTTCGCTAGGTAGTTCATTGGACCATCTTGAATCGCGCGCCCCGCATGGATATCGAAAGAATCGTTCAGGATAGTACGGGCCATTTCCGTCATGTGGTATTTAGCAATAGCTGTCACGATGCCTGGTTTCTCTTTCATATCAAGAGACGTCGTCGTCAAAGTACGTGTTGCTTCAAGTAGATAAGTTAAACCACCAATGCGTCCCATCGCCTCAGCGACACCTTCAAATTTACCGATGGACATACCAAACTGTTTACGGACATATGCGTAAGCGCCTGTGGTTCGTGTGGTAAGGTGACCGATCGCGGTGCCGAGCGCAGGAAGGGAAATACCACGGCCTGCCGACAAACATTCCACCAACATACGCCAACCTTTACCCGCGTACTCTGAGCCACCAATTAGCCAGTCCATAGGAATGAACACATCGTTACCACGTGTTGGACCGTTCATAAACGCAGAACCGAGCGGATCGTGACGCTCACCAATTTCCACACCTTCGTGATCAGCAGGAATCAATGCACAGGTAATACCCACATCTTTCTTGTCGCCAAGCAGGCCATCTGGGTCTTGAAGTTTGAATGCGAGACCAAGAACAGTCGCAACAGGTGCTAGGGTAATATAACGCTTGTTCCAACTAACACGGATACCAAGAACTTCTTCACCCTCGTGCGTGCCGTAACAAACTACGCCTTGGTCTGGAATACCGCCTGCATCTGAGCCAGCTTCAGGGCCGGTTAAAGCAAAACATGGAATATCCGTACCGTCAGCGAGACGTGGTAGCCAGTAGTCTTTTTGCTCTTGAGTACCATAGTGAGAAAGTAGCTCACCTGGGCCAAGAGAGTTTGGCACCATGACTGATACGGCTGCGCTGATGCTTCGTGTGGCAATACGAGATACGATGGTTGAGTTTGCAAGTGCAGAAAACTCTCGGCCGCCGTATTCTTTCGAAATGATCAGGGAGAAGAAACGCTCTTTACGTAAGAACTCCCAGACTTCAGGTGGTAGATCACGGTCATCTTTTACGATCTGCTGATCGTTTAGCATTTCAAGTAAAGTCTCAAGTTCATTATCCATGAAGGCTTGTTCTTCAGACGTCAGTGCTGGTTTTGGGTAGTGATGAAGCGTTGTAAAGTTAGGCTTGCCAGAAAACAACTCGGCATCCCACCATACACTACCGGCTTCCATTGCCTCTTTTTCCGTACTCGACAATGGTGGCAGTACTTTCTTAAACATTTTAAATGCTGGGTCACTAATCCATTTTCTTCGTAGAGAGCTCATAGTTCAGATCCTTTTGTTCACATTACCGCTCGCGGCTTTCACTTTTCTTTTTTATTGATTTAATTAGGTTTACTTGGCGGACATTCCTGCCGACAGGTATGGAATCAGTAGGTCGACGACAGACTTCGCATCGACGTCTTTTTGGAATTTACTTTCCGCAATTTCCGTTAGCGCTTGACTAGATGCCATGGTGAAAACACAAGTTCCAAGGGTAAAGTGTAATCGCCAAAACAGCTGTTCTTCTGTTAGTTCAGGGTTTGCTTTGCCTATGGAGAACATAAACAACTTCAGCACTTCGTCATATCTGGTGCTGATAAACCAGCGCAAGTGCCCCTGTACATCGGTGTAACCTCGCCCTATCAACAACATAAACAAGGCAGTACCGTTTGGTCGCACATCATTTAACGCCCGTAAGGGTAAGCGCAACGATTCGAATACCTCATCCATGTTGTAATCGTCACGGGTGTTTAGCTCTATCAGAGATGTTTTAATGCTCGGCATTAACGCTTCTAAATAGCGGTCTAAAACGGCTCTAACGAGCGTCTTTTTATCGCCAAAATGGTAGTTTACCGAAGCAAGGTTTACGTTCGCCTTACCAGTAATGGTTCTTAGTGATGTGTCATTGAAGCCGTATTCTGCAAATAGTCCTTCTGCTACATCGAGTATTTTTTCTTTTGTTGTACTTCTCGGGGCCATTTCAATCACTCGTATTAAACAACTGTTTGAAAATATACTCCCGAAACGACAGATTAACAAACGATTAACATCACATTTTCAAGCATTGGTCTGACCAGACATAGAAAGTGCAGGCGTAAAGGAATGAATTTAAAGCGAATATTATTTTGTGAAAAAAACTTCTAAAAAAAATGGAACTGAATGGAATTAGCTCGGTCTGAATTACTGTAACAACTAGGGCATTTAAAGTTTTTCAGGCCGTCAAACTTGTTTCTTTCTGGTTGTTACATTGCTGCTTTTTCTTATTAACTCCTATGTTTGTATCCGCCCAGATAAATTTTCTTCTGGGCTTTTTTTCGTCTGTCGTTCCCCGCTATGCACTAGCAAATAGTAAATCCAAGATATAAAAAAACCTCTCAATTGAGAGGTTTTCGTATTTCAAATTGCTGCTCTAAAAGCGGTTCGCTTTAGTATTCCTCAGCAACCTCTTCTGACGCCTGCTTTGGCAACGAGAAGTGCAGTAACGCATAGCCAAGTACAGCGGCAGTGGTAGAGCCCATCAAGATGCCTAGTCGAGCATAAGTGTCAAACTCAGGACTCACGTTTGCAAACGCCAATGATGAGATGAAGATAGACATCGTAAAGCCGATACCACACAACACTGACACCGCAAAGATATGCATAAAGTTCACGCCTTTCGGCAGCTTAGCAATACCTAGTTTCACTGCCGCCCAACTGAATGTGAAGATACCCAGAGGTTTACCAACCAACAGACCCAGTGCAATACCCAATGGCAACATTGAAGTCAGACCTGACATCGATACACCCTCTAATGAGATACCTGCGTTTGCGAACGCGAATAGAGGAAGAATACCGAATGCTACATATGGGTGAAGTGCATGCTCCATGTGTTTTAGTGGAGAGTGTTCACCCTGCTTACCTTTCAGTGGAATAGCAAAACCGATCACCACACCTGCCAATGTTGCATGGACACCAGATTTCAGAACCGCGAACCAGAGAATAGCACCAACGATCATATACGGTGTTAGCTTAGTCACCCCTTTTGCATTCAGCATAAAGAGCAAGCCAGTCATCGCAAAACCAACTAACAAGGCCATTGTTGATAGGTCACCGGTGTAAAACAACGCGATGATCACAACAACACCAAGGTCGTCAATGATTGCAAGTGCAAGCAGGAACACCTTCAAAGCGATTGGCACACGTTTACCTAGTAACGCCATGATACCAAGCGCAAATGCGATATCTGTCGCCGCTGGAATTGCCCAACCAGAAATCGCTTCAGGGTCGCCAGCATTGAAAGCAACGTAAACAAGTGCAGGAGCCAACATGCCGCCAACCGCAGCAATTGCCGGGAAGATTGCGGTTTCTTTCGATTTTAGTGCGCCTTCAAGTAGCTCACGCTTTACTTCAAGACCGATTAGTAGGAAGAACACAGCCATAAGGCCATCGTTGATCCAATGGGATACTGACATACCAAATACATAAGTATGCAGCATAGCTTGATAAGTTTCGCCAAGTGGGGTGTTAGCAATGGTCATCGCAATTGCCGCAGCAATTACCAGAAGAATACCACCAGCGGATTCCATTTTGAAAAAGTCACGAATGACATCGTTCATGATTTCGCCCTTATATTTATTATCTTAATAAACGATTAACAAAGAATGATGAGAGTGTATAGCTGCTGAAAATTTTAGAATAATCGCTTGTTCAGAGTATAAACTTCGATTTTTCCGATGTATTCTTTACGACACATCGTATTTTTCAACAAGAACATATAAATTTACAAGACCTGACAATCTCCCTATAAGTCTATGTATTCACATAGATTACTATTAACTTAGTATAATATGTGACTGATTTTCGTGATTAACATGCAGTTTTACGACGAAAACTGCGTGTTTCAACGACAAAAAAGCCACCTTTGATGAGGTGGCTTTCTGTTCTTTTTAGTAACCGGTGAGTTGCATAAATCCCCACGCTTCATTGGAACCCGATGCGAGTATCGGTCCTTCCCAATAAGGGATCACAAACGGAAGCCACATGTCCGATTTTATGATTCTCGTCGTCAAATTGATGTTGTGCTCGGGGACATTAATGATCCATTGCAGCGGTAGCCTTCTTCCGTTTGATAAGCCAGTGACCTGCAAAGGTGTCATGGTTAATTCTTTCTCAGTTAAGTTGATCACCTTACCGGAACGTGTCGCTAAAGTGCCAAACAGATGGGGAACCTGTCCATGATGACGATAGCGACTCACCGTAAGTGCTCGTCCATCATCAAGATTGAAAACAAACCAGTCCCAGCCTTGTTGTCCTTCACCGATTAGGCCACTACCCCACTCTTTTTGCGTCCACGCAGCCCCTGTCACTTCAATATCCCGACCATTTAAGGTTAGGTTGCCTTTTACATTTAAGAAAGGCGCACTGAAGCTAAAGGATGCGACAGATTGGAGAGCGTGCTTAACTTGAAAGCCTTTATCGCCATTCACGACGAACGGGCCGCTAGTAGTGGTATTTAAATCCATACCAAAGGTATCCGTTGTCACCTCTAAGTTACCCGGAAAGGGCGTAGAACCTAACGCTCGCCACGTCCAATTATCTATCCACAGACGGAACGGGCGATTTGTCATTCCTGCTTGTCCAATGCCACCACGCGCCACTCTTTGTTCTTTCCATACTTTAGAGCCATTGCTAATCACAATATGGGAGATAAAAAGCTGTGGATTTTGCCAACCTCTCGTATCACGCTCATCTGTTGCAACTCTAAAGTAGCTCCATTGAACGTTGTAAACCTTGCCATGCTTATCTTGTAATTTGGCAAAGTAATTCCACCATTCATGTTGATAATCTGGATGGAAGCGAAAATCCTGAGGAAGCGAGACATGTTCATCTGGCAACACTGGTTCAAAGATCGTTTTGCTTTCTCTTTGTAGTACTGCGCTAATGTCACTCTCTTTCGTTGCCGTCGCTTCGGCCCAATGCGTGAAATACAGTGTCGCACCCGTTAATGCAATGAAAGCAACAAACACCAACACTGATATCGAGAAGATCTTTTTCGGCTTCATATTCTTCGTCACAGAGCATCCCTCAACGACTTCATCGGAGTACTCTTAATCATTCTGATCACTGGCAATGCCCCCGCGATCATGATGGCAAACATCGCCCAAGCAATCGTCTGAACATACTCCCAAGGGATCGTTTGCAACTCTAAAGACCAGCCAAAAGATTGCTTAATAATGATATCAACAATCAAATGTGCCAACGCTAATCCGAGCGGGACGGCAATAATGGCGGAGATCATACCAAAAGCAAACAACTGTAACCCCCCAAGGAGGACAAGCTCTTTACCCGACACGCCCATACAACGAAGTAAAGAAAAGTGCCTTTGCCGTGAAAACTCGCCAGCAAGGGTGGCAAAGAACAAGCCAAACACAGCAATAATCAATGTAATGTTGCCTAGTGTGCCTGCAATCGCAAAGGTGTGGTCAAACACTCGCATGGCTTGGTTATAGATATTGTTGTTGTCGAAGACTCGGTCTTGTGACAAGCGGAACACGTTTTCTAAGCGACGTTTCAAACCTTCGCCATTAACATTGTCTTCAAGTAAAACGCCAAGCCCAACGTTACCTGAGCCCGCAAAAGCATACAGCCAATTTCGGTGCGACATCATCACTTGGTTGTAGGGGTTGCCATAGTCGTAGTACACCCCAACAACTTGCCACCCTCCGCCTAACGGTGGCTGAAGATCAATATAGTCACCAGGGCGAATGTCGAGCTTCAATGCCATAGACTCACTGACCATCAGACTTTTTGAATGATGTAAGTGATACCAATAATTAGGCACGCCAAGTTTTACTGTGAGTGAATCAAGTTCCCCTTCCGAAGCCCCTGTACTCACTACTTGAAGCGCTCCACGTTCCGTAGGCACATCTTTTTCCCAACGCCACCAAACGGTATCGACCTCTGGTTGTTCTTTTAACCAAGCACTCATGCGAGCGGCTGAGTTGTTCGTAGGGTAGATGTAGATATCTGCAGCAAGACGTTGGCTCAACCATTTGTCGGTCGTATCACGAAAACTGCCTACCATGGTCTCAACACCAATGTTCGCCGCAAGTGCCAGCATAAAGGCCATCGTAGCAACACCTCGGTAACTCATGCTTGCCGCCGCATCAGCGAAGAACCAACGGACACGAACCCAACGTAATGAATAAGAGAAACTTTGGAACATATGCCACATCAAAAATGGCATAAACAACGCCACGCTGATCAACATTAGCGCTATGATGGCAAAACCTGACTCTTGCGTTCTTGGAGCTTGATAAACCGCAACGGCCGCCACACAAAAAGCACAAGCAGCAAACGCCTGCCAAGAGAACTCACGTCCAGCAAAGCGCATCAAAGATAAACGAGAAGAAAGACGGATGGGTTGTGATTTCAACAAACGAATCAAAGGCCATAAACAAGAAATCAGAGCGCCCAACGCCGACATTGCCAAGCTATATAAACTCGATTCCCATGACCAACCAATGGTGAGACCAACGTTGGCATCGTATAAATCACTTAAGCTGGATGACACTGCAGGAATCAGTTCATTCGCTAAGATCAACCCGAAGAAGTTACCACAAGCCCATGCAACCAAAACT
Source organism: Vibrio sp. ED002 (assembly GCF_023277445.1). Lineage (NCBI taxonomy): Bacteria > Pseudomonadati > Pseudomonadota > Gammaproteobacteria > Vibrionales > Vibrionaceae > Vibrio > Vibrio sp. ED002. Next base: position 930,439 of record NZ_CP080238.1, read on the forward strand.
AGAATGGTCAGTTCTAACATCAATGCCTGTGCGAGCTGCATGCCATTCACGCCCGTTTGGCGAAGAATACCAACTAAACGTTGACGTTGGATAAAAGACAGAGACATTGCTTGATAGAAGATAAACAAACCAACAAGGAAGGACAACATTCCCATGGCCGTTAAATTCATGTGGAATGCTTTAGTAAGCGATTCTAACTCTGTACGGCTATTGCGCACCAACGTCATGCCATTAGGTAGCATGTTTTTTAGCGCCAGAACTTTTTCCTCTGGCATTTCACCACAGGCAATCGCAGACAATCCTGAACTGCGTTGCAGCATTCTTAATAGAGAGATGTCCGTGACTAAACGTGTACCAGAAAGCAAGTTGTCACTATCAACCTTCAAAGGCCCGAGCTGACTGCCATCATTCAGCGTAATAAAGTCCCCATTGCTCCATGACATATGTGCAGCTAAATCTTGGCTGACTAAGATTGGATATGGCGGCTTCATTAACGTCAGCATTGGAAGATCTTTAAGCGATTTACCTTGCTGTAGCGGCAGCAATGCAACAGGGTCAACCCCCACCAGCATCAAACTTATATCGGTGTTGGTGTCTAAATGTAGAACATCAAATGGTGCGCATTGATTAAAACCAGCACGACGAAGCTGGATATAAAAGCCTTGAGGAATTTTGTTTGCAGAGTGTTTAGTACGAATACGGTAAGGCAAAGGGTTGGAAAAAAGTTTCTCACCAGTTTCGTAGCTCTGTTTCGCGTGTTGGTTAATTGAAGTCACACCAACAAGGAGTGATACTCCGAGGGTTAAACCAAGCCAAACAAGAATAATTTGAAGTGGGTAACGACGGTAATGACCGAGTAGCGCCTTAACTACGGGCCATAACATGCAATTGCCCTCCTTGAAGACGAATGCGGCCTTCCATGTGCTCAGCGACCTTTTCACTGTGCGTCACCAACAACAGCGTACACTCAAGCTGACGAGCAAGGCTGGTCAACAAGCGCATTACCGCTTCAGCATTTCGTTCATCTAAGCTACCAGTCGGCTCATCGGCAAGTAAGATCTTCGGCTCCATATACAGCGCACGAGCAATCGCAGCGCGCTGCTGCTGTCCACCTGATACCTCTTCTGGATAACGCCCTAAAAGCGGCATAAGATCGAGTGCAGAGAGAATTTGGCGCCATAAACCTTTGTCTTCAGGCAAGCCTTTTAACTGGCGACAGAAACGGATGTTATCTGCAATATTCAAAGTAGGCAGCAGGTTGAATTGCTGAAAGATGTTGCCGATGTTGTTTCGACGATAAAGTGTTCTTAAGCGCTCTGGAGCACTGTGCATCGCGAAACTTGGGTATTGGATTTCACCAGAGTCAGCGGTATCAAGGCCTGCAATTAAATTAAGGAGTGTACTCTTACCTGAACCACTCTCTCCCATTAATGCAACTTGTTCACCCTGTTGTAATGTTAATTCTGCCCCTTGTAGTACAGGATGAAATTCGCCCCCGTCTACATAGCCTTTACATAGGTCTGACAGTTTCAACATTGATTTTGCCGCTCAAATGGTGTTTAAAAATTGGAATCAGAATCTACACTAAAATCCGGTTGGTAGGAAGTAATTTGAATAGTTGATCACACTATCAGACTACAAATGCAACTTGTCTCGCGACCCTTCTTAAGCATCGATCAAATTTTTCATCCATTTCTTACTCGCCATGCGGTGTAAACATGTCCCCCACTTAACCACTTCCTCGGTTAGAAACAATAAGTAAACCCATTGTGGTTCAAAGCCTAGGTAGATAGCACCAAAGGCGGCAAGAGGAATGCTAATCACCCATTGCGCAATCAGATCTTGGTACAAGCAGAACTTCACATCCCCACCCGCACGAAGCACACCGACAATGGCCATCATAGGAACAGAGCGAAGAACCACGCCGACGGCAAGAATCACCATAAACTGTTCAGCTAGGTGGCGCGTTTCTGGTGTCAACGCACTGAAGGCGTCGAGAATAAGTTGGTTAGAAAACAGAAGTAAAATCGCCACCACGATAGCAATCGCCACATTGAGGATCACCGTCGCCCAAGCTTGATAATAAACAGGGCCAAAGTTCTTCGCTCCCAATTGATTTCCAACCAATACTGCCGCGGCGTTAGATGAACCAATCATCATAGCTAGAGCAATCGACTCTACCGGCGTCATTACTGACAATGCCGCTAAACCTTGAACGCCTGCTTGCCCCATAATCGCATGATAAGCAAACAAACCACCCGCCCAAGCAAGGAAGTTAAATGTGGTCGGAAGAGAGAGCTTCAAGAAACGTGTAATTTTATCCAGCACCAAGCTGGCACGAATGTCATCCAAACCAAACGCAATGATGTGTTTTTTAAACCACAGGTAACTGAATAAACAAGTTACTTCAATAGCACCACTGATGACGGTGGCAATGGCAGCCCCTTTAATACCCATCGCAGGAAAGCCAAATTGGCCAAAAATAAGCACCCAGTTAAGGAAGATGTTGGAAAGAATGCCGATGCCGCTAAAAAACGTACTTAGACCCGGTTGATGCATAGCACGCAGACCCACCGCCATACTTGCGACACAGGCTACAGCAAACATACTAACCGATGAAATAACGAGATAATCAGCACCAAGTCGAATCACCTCTTCCGAATCCGTTGTCAGGCGCATGATTGGTTCTGGGAACAGAACGAATAACACCACCGTAAGGGCAGCGAATACCATGGAAATCATCCAAGTCAACGACGTACTTTGCCTTACACCTACTTTGTTTCCCGCTCCCCAGTACTGCGCTGTTAACAACGCCCCGCCGGTTGTGACGCCAAGGAGCATGATGGTCGTAACGAATGTCGCTCTTGCCGCAACGCCGACCGCAGCAATTTCAGCCTCTCCCAATTGACCGAGCATCAGTACGTCCACCAAGCTTCGGCTGGAGAACATCATGCTCTGTAAAGTTATGGGTAATGCGATGGCAAATAGTCGACGTAAAAACGACTTATCAGCATGAATAACCAATTGTGAGAAAAAAGTCATGCTCGCTCCGACGACAACTTATTGATAGAACGGGAAAAGTGTCTCATGATTATACCCAGTGGTGACTAATCCACCAGTAATAAAAGGATTCATAATGAAAAAGGTGTTGGTACTCGGGGCTTCCGGCTACATAGGCTCTCAACTTCTTCCACAACTGATCGATAAAGGTTACATTGTCACTGCAGCAGCTCGTCATATTGACTATTTAGAATCTCGAACTCAGCCACACCCTAATCTCACACTCACTTATTTAGACCTCGCAGACGCAGAAGCGACGCTCGAAGTCGTAAATGATTTTGATTTGGTGTTCTTCCTTGTGCATGGTATGGCACAAGGTCACGACTTTGTTGAGTACGAGTTAAACCTCGCAGAGAACTTCAAAAATGCGCTTGAGAAAAGTCGCGTAGAACACGTGATCTACTTGAGTGCGATTCAGCCTCAAACCGGCAACTCTCAACACTTAGCAGCACGTAAAGCGACGGGGAAGATCATTCGTCAGGCTGGTGTTCCTGTTACCGAGCTTCGCGCAGGCGTGATTATTGGGCCAGGGTCTGCGGCATTCGAGATCATGCGTGACTTCGTCTATAACCTGCCGATTCTGATTGCGCCTAAGTGGGTCGACTCCAAAGCTAACCCAATCGCCCTACCCAACCTCAATCACTATTTGCTGGAACTGGCAGAAACCAAACCAACAGAAAGTGAAATCTATGAAGTTGGTGGGCCGGATACATTAAGTTATCGCGAGCAATTTGAAGTCATTTGTAAAATAACGAAGAAGCCTTACAGACTGTGGTCAACGCCACTGCTAACACCCAAAATGGCATCGTATTGGTTAGCCATTGTGACGTCAGTTCCCACAAGTATTGGTAAAGCGCTGCTTGCTGGTTTAGAGCACGATTACATTGCCAATACCAAAGCCATTCACGAGCGATTTCCACAAGAGTTAATCAGCTATGAACAGTCCGTAGCGGACACCATCGCTACGGAGGGAACTTTTGTGCGTAGTAACGTGTGGGGGTTTGAACCAGCAGCTCTCAAACGTTGGCAGCCGGGCTACGGCTATTATCCAAAACAAGCAGGAGCAAGCATTAAGACAAAAGCTTCTGCAGAATCACTTTGGAAAGTCGCACAAAAGATCGGGAGCCCTGAAAAAGGCTATTACTTTGCCAACATCCTTTGGCGCACCCGAGAGTGGCTTGATATCTTCTTTGGTGGAGGAAAACCCATTCGAGTTTCACCACCGGGGCCAGAGCTCAAAGTAGGTGATTTCATTGATTCATGGAAGGTCATTCGCTGCGAAGAGAACCAGTTTCTCTCACTGTTTTTCGGTATGAAAGGTCCCGGACTTGGTCGTTTAGAAATTACAATCAAAGACGATGGCGAAGAGCGCGAATTCGATATCACCGCATGGTGGCACCCGCAAGGCTTCCCTGGTTTGCTTTACTGGTTTGCGATGATGCCAGCACACCTATTCATCTTCAAAGGTATGGTAAAAGCGATCGCCAAAGAAGCAGAGCATCTAGAGCGGGAGTAACGCCCCATTGCGCTTGGCCTCTCATAGCACTTTCAAACAAAGCAAATAAAGGCTATTTGAGAGTGCTATTGAAAAGGTTCTATATTGATTAACACTCTGTAAATTTAATTGAATTTATTTCAGTACAATCTCCATATTATTCTTAGCTCATACCTTTTTAGACCGGCTTTGTTCTGAACTTAGTGACTATAACGTTAAGCAGATTTTGGAATCACAATGGGCAATCGATACATCATTAGCAGTAAACACCACGATAACTTTATGCTTCGTCAGCAACACGTCGATAAGATCGCGTTGGTGACAGAAGGTGGCGGCCAGCGAGGCATTTTTACTGCAGGCGTGTTAGATGCCTTCCTACATGCTGATTTCAATCCGTTTAATCTGTTGATTGGTACTTCTGCTGGCTCTCTCAACCTCGCCTCTTATATCTGTGGGCATCAAGGGCATGCTTACAAAATCATCACAGAAACAACACGACGCCCTGAGTTCTTTAAACTCACGAAATACTTGCTCAACGGTGAAGGGTTTGACTTAGATTTTTTAGTAGACAATGCCGAGATAAGCATCCCGTTAAACTGGGAAAAAGGTTCTGATTTACTCAAAACAAAGCAAGTCGTCGCTGTCGCGACACACGCACGAAACCTAACGACAGAGTGTTTTGATGTCACCGTTGATAATTGGAAAGATGTACTGAGAGCATCTTGTGCTATTCCCGCTCTGCACAAAAAGCCCGTAGTGTTTAATGGCGCACGTTGGTTAGACGGCGGTGTATCTGCACCAATCCCAGTTGAAGAAGCTTATCGTCGAGGTTACAAACACATCGTCGTGATCCGGACGATGCCCATCGATTTTGACGAACATCATCCTTTAATAGAAGCCGTGCTAAAGCGCGCGCCATCCAAAACAATGAGTGAACTGTCGGCTATTTTGCTCAAACACGAAGAAACTTATCGACAAACTCGACGCTTTCTCGCCTCTCCTCCTGATGATGTAAACATTTACGAGATTTCTCCAGCGCGGAACTTACAATCTTCGGTTGTTGAGAGTACGAAAAAACAACTTGATGCCGACTATTTGCACGGTGCTCAACTGGGCCGCTTGTTTGTGACCAGCATAGGAAGAAAACTCAATATTCCTCACAAGCCCTATAAACGCTATCACCCCATTACCTCGGAATTGAGCCATCATAAGCAGGATTATCACCAACAAATAGATGACGTATGGCAAAACAGAAAGAGCGGTTACTTTAAAGGTGCGATGAATAATGATATCGCTTGGATTAACGTGAACCCTCAAAACCATACAAGAACGTTAGTCATTGTTCAGGGGCGAAATGAATCGTTTTGGAAGTACAAAGAAGTCATTTACGAACTCAGCCAATACTTCAATATCTATTCCTTTGATCATCGAGGTCAGGGAGAGTCGCAACGCTTGGCAGAACACAGCGAACTTGGACACGTGGACCAATTTGAACATTATGTTGAAGACTTAGCTCAGTTTCTTGAAGAGGTTGTAGAGAGCCAACATAAAGACGAAGTTATGATGCTCGCCCACTCGATGGGAGGTGCTGTCGCAACTCAATACCTCGCGAGTTATGATCACAACGTTAAAGCTTGCGCCCTAACAAGCCCAATGTTTGGTATCAAATTACCCAAAGTGGTTGGCGGCATTCAAACGGCCACCATTAAACTCATCAGTCAACTTCAGAAAACACCGAATTTCGCCCCTACCCAAACAGCATTTGTGACTAAAACCTTTGAAGGCAATGACCATACAAGTAGCCCTAATCGCTTTAAAGCCTACAGTGATTTGTTGAGCAACCACCCCAACTTGAGACTCGGTGGTGTTAGCCCTAAGTGGATTAGCGAAGCCGTTGCTGCGGGTAAAAATTGTTTAGCTCAAGCCAAAGACATTAAAACGCCGATTTTAATCGTGCAACCGGAGGGGGATAACGTTGTGTCGTTGCCTGCCCAAGACTTATTCAATGAGCATTGTGCCAGTTCAAGGCTTTTAAGCATTCCTCATGCAAGGCATGACATTTTAATTGAATCCGACCGATATCGAGATTGGGCCCTAAAACGGATAATGAACTTCTACGATCACAGCCATAAGTTTGTTTAATCGCTTGATAGAAGTGAATGTCATGCCCTCAAAAACAAAAAAAGCGTACACACCACAGTATGTACGCTTTAAAGAGCCGTAATCTCCGATAAGTAACGTTCTTATCTCACCCGTAGGTGAAACTGGGTTACTTATTGAGATGCTTGATACGGTCTAGTCTGCTTTAAATGACAACGGGATCTCTGCCAGTTGATTGCCTTCGTTCGCAGGGAAGATCAGGTATTCACCGTGGTATTTCACCATGGATTTGTAGTCCGTCACTTTATGAACCATATAACCCGCTTGTGATGCTTTTTCGACAAACTCAGCGTGGTTACCGCGAACAAACCAACTCATCGGTTTAGCAAGCACTTCACCATCAAAACAGCTTTCACATTGGTCTGCACAAAGCGCCAGAGAGTTTTGACCCTCGGTGAAGATTTGTACTTTACCACAACCAATCAGTTGCTCAGAAGTCGACACTTCCCATTGAGCTTGCTCCATAAGATCCAAAAACGCTTCAATGTCTGAATCTTTGATCACTTTCTGTTCTTCGCCTTCTGGGAAGAATTGTGCGTAATAAGCAGAAATACGTTTGAAGATAAACAGCAAGCCAGCATCGTTCCCTTTTGAACGACCCGCTTTTTGCCAACGCGTTAAATCATCCCCAACAGTGCGACCGAAACGCTGTGATTTTAGCGCTTTGGTCACCCAACGAACCAAGTAATGATTGTTAGCAACTGGCGCATTCGCCAATTTACCTGAACGATGTTCCTGATCCAGTTCTTCCAGAGCAGAATTAACCAAGTGTTGAATTTCTTTGGTGTAATTAGACATTACGCCTTTCTTCCTAAAGCCCAATAAAACAGTGCAGACAGCACTGAACAAGCAAACATAACGATGATCATCGGCCATGCAACACCGCTCGGCATTGCAGCAACCAGCGCACCAATAAGTGAACCAGTACCAAAACGCAAGGTGCCAGCAAGTGAAGATGCTGTACCAGCCATGGTTGGGTAACCACTCAACAACAACGCCATTGAGTTACTACCAATCGTAGACAAGGTACCAATAAACAGCACGACAAATGGCACCATACCCCACAAACCAAGGTTGAACATCCAACCAACAAACAGACCAATACCCGCGGTTAATTGCACAGCTAAACCAAAACGAAGCATGGTATGAGAGCCGACTTTTTTCACCAAACGACCGTTGATGCTGGTCATGATGATCATCGCCACGATGTTCAAACCAAATAGATAACCAAATTGGTCCGGTCGAACACCATACAAATCTATATAGATAAATGAACCCGCCGTAAGGAATGCAAACATACCTGAGAACGAGAACGCCCCAGAAAGCATTAAACCTAATGCTTCAGGATTTGAACACAAGCGTGCATAGTTGCGAATTGTTGTTCGGAATCTTAATGGCTGACGGTTTTCTGGTTTTAGCGTTTCCGGAATCATCCATAACACCAGCAAAATCACTACGACAGCAAAGATAGCCAATACCCAGAAGATAGAGCGCCAACCGAACCAAATCGCTAAGTGACCACCGATCATAGGCGCAACAAGCGGCGCAATAGTGATAACTAGGGTCACAAACGACATTGCACGTGCAAAGTCTTCACGGTCAAACATATCGCGAACGACAGCTTGGATGATCACGGCAGCTGCTGCTCCTGCAAAACCTTGTGCAGTACGTACATACGTCAGAGCATCAATACCATTTGTAGTTGCACTAACTACCGCCGCCAAACCAAAAAAGAACACACCTAAAATGAGTACAGGTCGGCGACCATAGCTATCAGCTAGCGGTCCATGAAGCAACTGGCCTAACGCAAAGCCTGCGGTGTACGCCGTTAACGTAATTTGCACTGCCCCTGCTGTCACGCCTAGATCTTTCGCGATAGTAGGCATAGCTGGCAGATACATATCGATAGCAAGCGGGGTTAATGCACCGATTGCACCGAGAACAAGAAACAATAAAAAACTGATTTGTGACTGGGGAGCACTTTGGGCTTTTTCTGTCATTGATTTACCTCTTGTTGTGGTCCTCCCATCAACATTCCACATTGATTGAGACAGATGAGTGACACTTCTCGAACACTGGCTTCATAACAGAGTTACAAAAAACAGTGCGTAGTATCCATACTATTGAGAAATACAGATGCTCAAGTACTTTTTCACTTTTTTAGTGTCACTTGAGCATTACTGACGAAAGTATACCAAGGCGGTCTTGACTAACTCGACGCTTAAACCTGCATGATGATTATGCGCAGCGACAATATAACCGAGCTAAAACGAAGAGGCGGTGAAGTTAACACCGTCTGTACTTATCGTCAGTAAGGACCAACAAGAGAAAAGGTTTTTCTCAGATTAAATACAGTTCAGCCTGCGTTTACGAGCAGCGAATACATGACTGGTTCAGTCATTAACACAAATTTGGTAGGAAACCCCATTCTGAGTGATTTCCTACCAAAACACTAGTTCCTATCGAGAACTAAACAATTTCCCAGAACAGCGATTATTTCCAATCAGAAAGAATTACTTTAATACCGATTCGACTTCTTCTTCGGTTAACACACGGTAATCACCGGGCTCTAGAGCTTCATCCAATACGATAGAACCGATACGCTCACGGTGAAGGTGTTCAACCTTATTGCCAAGAGCAGCAAACATGCGCTTCACTTGATGGTACTTGCCTTCGACAATCGTCAATAGCACTTCGTTTTCGGCTTCGTTCACGATTTCCAAGTGTGCTGGTAATGTCGGTTCACGTTCATTGCGAAGTTCTATCCCTTGGGCAAACTTCTCCACGTAGTCTGGCTCAATCGCATCCACCAACCAAACACGATAGGTTTTCTCACACTTGTGTTTAGGTGAAGTAATACGATGAGACCATTGGCCATCGTCAGTGATCAAAACTAATCCTGTCGTATCGACATCCAAACGACCAGCAAAGTGCAAGTTCTCTACTTTCGGCTCATCGAGCAGAACGAAAGCGGTCGGGTTATGCCCGTCTTCATGCGAACAAACAAAGTCCGCAGGCTTGTATAGCATGATGTAACGTGGGCCAGGTTTACCAACGTCACGACCATCCCACTGGACGACACCACCTTCTGGTACTTTAAAAGAACCACTTTTTTGTACTTCACCATTGATGGTTACTTCACCACTTTTGATGATCTTTGTTGCCTGCTTGCGAGTCGCACCCAGAGCATCACACAAATATTTATCTAAACGCATGAATACCTCATTGAATTATACCCAAATGACCTCTGCCCAAGCCCATTTAAGCTAACAATCGGTAAGTAAAACCGCACTCAAAAGTCACTTGGGTATAAAAGTCGGGTATTATAGCGATCCTAATTAGAATAGTTGAGCAATTTCACAGATTTTCATGTACACCCTTCGCCCTTACCAAGCCGACTCTGTAAAAGCGGTGATTCATTATTTTCGCAAACACACCACACCAGCGGTCATTGTACTACCAACAGGTGCCGGTAAGAGTTTGGTTATTGCAGAACTGGCGAGACTCGCCAAGGGACGCGTATTAGTGCTCGCACACGTTAAAGAGTTGGTGGAACAAAACCACGCCAAGTATGAAGGCTACGATTTAAAAGGCTCAGTTTTTTCGGCGGGTTTAGGCAGAAAAGAAACCGATCAACAGGTGGTATTCGCATCCGTTCAATCAGTCGTACGCAATTTAGATTCATTCAAAAACCAATTTTCCTTGCTGGTCATTGATGAATGCCACCGCGTACCCGATGATAAAGACAGCAGCTACCAAAAAGTCATCACTCACCTAAGAGAGCTCAATCCAGGTATCAAGGTCCTTGGCTTAACCGCAACGCCATATCGTCTTGGGATGGGGTGGATTTACCAATACCACACTCGCGGACAAGTTCGTACCGAAGAACCTCGTTTTTTCCGTGATTGTATCTTCGAACTACCTATTCGTTATTTATTGGATGAAAACTTCTTAACACCTGCACGCATGATGGATGCACCAGTACTGTCCTACGACTTCTCGCAGCTTAAGCCAGCCAGTACTGGACGATACAAAGAAGCCGAAATGGATATGGTGATCGACAAAGCCAAACGCGCCACGCCACAAATCGTTGAACAGATCATTCAATACGCCAAAGAACGTCAAGGTGTGATGGTATTTGCTGCGACGGTACGACACGCTCAAGAAATTCATGGGTTATTACCTGAAGGGGAAACATCCATTGTGATTGGTGATACACCAACTCCAGAGCGAGATGCGATCATTCAGTCGTTTAAAAACCGTGAGATTAAATACCTAGTTAACGTCTCCGTTTTAACCACAGGCTTCGATGCACCGCATGTTGATTTGATCGCGATTCTACGGCCCACGGAATCAGTCAGCTTGTATCAGCAAATTGTTGGTCGTGGTCTGCGTTTATCAGAAGGCAAAACCGAATGTTTAGTGCTCGATTATGCCGGTAACAGCTATGACTTATACCAACCAGAAGTGGGCGACCCAAAGCCAGACTCCACCAGCGAGATCATCACTATTCCCTGCCCTGCTTGCGGGTTCAACAATAACTTTTGGGGCAAGTTAGACAGCAATGGTTTCTTGCTTGAGCACTTTGGCCGTCGCTGCCAAGGCTATTTTGAAGATGACGAAACCGGAGAACGCGAGCATTGTGGTTATCGGTTTAGAGCAAAATATTGCGGTGAATGCGGCGCTGATAACGACATTGCGGCGCGTATTTGTCATGAGTGCGATGCCACCCTTGTCGATCCAGACAAAAAACTCAAAGAAGCATTAAACCTGAAAGATGCGCTGATCTTCGAATGTACAGAAATGGATTTGTCGGTATTTAAGTCCAGTGACGGTAAGTCGCAACTGAAAGTGACATACTCTGGTGAAACCTATCAAGGCGAAGGCAATGCACTGGTACACGAGTTTTGGTCATTGAACACCAAAAAACAGAAGCAAACCTTCAAAGACCAGTTTGTGCGTCCTCACCTTGCCGACAAACATCGCCCATTTGAAGAGGCTTCCCCGACCAAAGTGGTCGCGAATCAGCATCGCTTTCGCTTACCTCAATTTGTAATAGCAAGAAAGTCTGGTCGTTTTTGGAAGTTACGAGACAAGATTTTTGAAGACGAATTAAAGCAGTAATCGGCACATTATCGCGTCCAGATTGAATACAACGGCGCGACATGATTACTGAAAACTCTCGGTTATTTTGAGCGGTACATATCCCGGTCAGCGAGTTCGATAACGTCTATCAGGGATTCATTCCCTGTTGCTTTGGCCACACCTGTCGTTACTTTTACTTCTACATTATAACGATCTAAAGGCTTGGCAACGATGTTCTCCTTGAGTCGTAAAGCTAAGTTTTCCGCAGATTCTAAGGAACAAGAAGGAATCACCGCTACAAACTCATCTCCGCCCAAACGAATCAACCAATCGCTTTGACGGAACGTAGATTGCATCGTTCGAGCAATATGAATCAATGCCATGTCACCAGCATTGTGGCCATGGTTGTCATTGATCTCTTTAAACTTATCACCGTCAATCAAAATCACAGAGTAGTGGCCTTGTTTTATTACCTGCTCAAATTCTTCATCTTCAAACACCTTCCGGTTATGTAGAGACGTCAATTCATCTTTGCTGGCATTTTTTATTGCATGCGCTAAGTGGTTTTGATGCCTTATATTAGAGGAATACAATCGATGGTAGGTGCGCACCAACCCCCAAGCGACCAACAACACCCATAGATTATCGATCAGCACCTTTACTACCGGAAGCTGATAGATAACCACGCTCGTATTATCGAGAGGTAGCACTAATCCTCCAGTAAGGTCATAAAAAGGGTACTTATCATGCCCTATCGTGACATAGTAATGCCCATTTACTTTTTCTGATGTGAGGCTTTGACCATCTAAAAAATGGTAGTTCACATAAACTTCAACAACGACATCTCCCAAAATCTGACCATTTAAATAAACGGGACTGGAGATGCTGAATGCGGTTTCACCGGTTTCTGTGTTATTGAAGTTTTCCGAGAAGATGACGCGATCCGCTAAGTCTGAGTCGTGCATATTCAAAGTACAGGAACGAGTTTGACTACATAGCATGGGATCAAACATCGATGCGTCGATAGCAAGATCATCATTCGCTTTCGAGAAGATAAGTTTCTTTCCCTCATAAGAACGATAGTAGATATGAACGTTAGGTCGTTCTGTTAGTTCTCTATTGTAGCGAAACAAGTCATCTAGAGCAGAAAACGCGATGCGTTCATTTGGGGTTAATTCTGCATCGTTAAGAGATTTAACTCGTTGCGAGCTCTCTATTTGTTGTTGGGTAAAGTTTACATCGGATTGGTTCTTCAAATCAGACTCGATTCGTAGCCCAGTTAATATCGCGGTACTTTTATAAAGTTCCAGATAGTTCGCAATAGAGGCAAACTCTTTTTCGCTGCGATTGATCGCCCATACGCTCATCACTGAAACTACGACGATATAGAGGCAAAACGAAATCACTAATGAGTTTTTCGACAATTTAAAAAGAAGCATTCTTTATCCTAGAACTCCATGCATACACTATGAACTGCACCGAGCTATCCAATTAAAGTGCTCTATGATTTGTCCAGACCAATTATATGTAACATTTATATCAACAACATATCGCGCGAAAAATATACATTTGTTGTGTTTTTGTTTATAGGCATGTTGCAAAACGCGAACCCTCCTTTTGCCTAATTAGTGTCAATTTTCTCTATAAGCTATTTAAATTACGGAATTTATATTTTTAACGGTTCGGGCGCAGAAAACTTTGCACCTAAATCCACATTCACTTTCCATTCATGTACAAGCGGATATAATTTTGCTAACTCTCCCAAAAAGGCTTTGCTATGTCTAAATCCTTCATTACACGCAAGCTACCCATGCTGTTAGGTTTAGTGCCACTTTTGTTGTCTGCGCCAAGCTTTGCGAATCATCACGATCACAGTGACCATCATGACGACAAAGATGGACACGCCATTGTTCGTGACGTTGAAAAACCGGGAACCCGAATTGAATTCGATGAAGATCAAGACGAAGTCTATCGCGCTGTGCAGAAAGGCTATATTCGCCCTTTCTCTGATATGTATGAAGCGGTGGAGAATGATCTTTATGGGCGTATTATTAAAGTAGAGTTGGAAGAAGATGACGATGAATGGGTTTACGAGCTAAAAATCCTATTCGATGACAGCGTGATCAAAGTGGAATACGATGCTGCTACGCTTGAAATGCTAGAAATCAAAGGTCGTAACTTTAATAAAGCGCTCAAACCGCAATAATCCATCAAACATAATAAGAAGAAAGAACATGAAAATACTTGTTGTCGAAGATGAACCTCGCCTAGGCGAACAAATTATCGAAACTTTAGAAAACAATGGTTGGGTACCAGAGTTATCCCAAGATGGCATTGATGCGCTTTATCGCGCGACGTCTGAAGAATGGGATGTGATCGTGCTTGATTTAGGCCTGCCAAAACTGGACGGTTTAACAGTACTTAAGGGGATTCGAGATGAGAACATTAATACCCCTGTTGTCATACTCAGTGCACGTGACACCCTATCCCAACGCGTTGAAGGCCTAAACGCAGGCGCGGATGACTACTTAACAAAGCCATTTGAAATGATGGAGTTAACGGCTCGATTACGAGCTCAATTACGTCGAGCATCTGGTAATGCTTCCCCAGTAATGAAGATTGGGGATTTGAGCCTAGATACGCGTTCTTCGAAAGTTCTATGGCAAGGACAAGCGGTTAGCCTTACTGCATTGGAATACAAAGTGGTCGCGTATTTCATGCATAACCCAGAGAAGGTCATTTCGCGTACTGAGTTGGTGGAACACATTTACAAACAAGACTTTGACCGTGACTCCAACACCATCGAAGTTTTTATCGGTCGTATTCGTAAGAAAATCGCACCAAAGATCATTAAGACAGTACGTGGCTTGGGGTATCAGTTGAATGCCGAGTAAAAACAAACTGCCAATGCACGTTCTCAAGCGGCTAAGTATTAAAAGCCGCTTAGTGCTTGCAGCGGTGGTTTGGCTCACCGCAATGATCCTCGCTGCCGGCGTGACAATTCCAACTCAAGTTTATCATTACATGGTGGATGACACTCGTTCACAATTAAATGTCTTTATGGACGAAATAGCCGCTCAGCTTGAAGTTGACAGTAAGGGACAACTCTCTCTTTCTACTCAACTTTCCGACCCTCGCTTTAGTCGCCCTTACAGTGGTTTATACTGGAGCGCCTCCACAGAGACCAACCTCGAACGCTCACGTTCACTTTGGGATAAAAAAATCACTTATAAGGGGCTTGATAAAAACGCGTTTGGTGCACGAGATGAAAAACTCATCACCATAAAGAAAACCCTTTATCTGCCCGACTATAACGGTCCTATCGATATCATCATTGGTGTTGATGAAGATCCAATTGAACACACTATTCAATCTCTCACCGGTCAATTGTGGATTATATTAGGCTTGCTATTCGCCGGCGTCTTAGCAGTTATCTTGCTTCAGATCGCTTGGTCATTGAGTCCCCTAACGAAGCTGCAAAGAGAGCTTGCCGAGCTCAAATCGGGCAACAAGAAGGGGCTGGAAGAAGAATATCCAAAAGAAATTTCACCTCTAATTTCCGATCTGAATGCCTTGCTCTTTCACTACCAAGAGCTACTTGAACGAGCGCGTAACCACGGGGGTAACTTATCTCACGCGTTAAAAACACCACTCTCCGTGTTAAAAAACGAAGTGCAGAGCTTAGCCCCTGAAACTCAAACGAGATTGAATGCGCCGATTAGTCAGATTCAACAACATATTGATTACCACTTAGGCCGAGCTCGTATGGCCGGCTCTATGAACATCCTATCGGTAAAATCTAACCCATCAGAACGCGTTGATGCGATCTCTATGGCGTTCGATAAAGTGTATGCCGTAAGAGAAGTCACATTAATCAATGAACTTGATTCTGAGTTGAACGTTGCCGTTGAGAAAACGGATCTTGATGAAATGGTGGGTAATCTACTAGAGAATGGTTACAAATGGGCAGCGAGCATTATTCGTGTCCATTCTACGCAAGACAAAGACAACATTCACATCATCGTTGAGGATGATGGACCTGGTATCCCCGCCGAGCAGTTATGTCAGGTAATCAAACGTGGTTACCGATTGGATGAAACCACCCCTGGCTCAGGTTTAGGCCTGAATATTGTGAGTGAGATGGCCCACAGTTATCGTGGCCAGCTTGAGCTTTCACAAAGCAAAATGGGCGGTTTAAAAGCCACCCTTATTTTGCAAAAGAGTCGAGTTTAAATCACATCCGGTGATAACACTGAAATGGCACTTATCGATGTTTCATCGTTAGGTGCCATTTTTGTATCTGATTGCTGATTAGGCACATTTAAAGCGAGTGAAGGCTCGCTAATCAACAAGACATTCCCATCAGAGTAATAGTCATGTTGATTGTCCATCGCGACAGGTTGCGCCAACGAATGCAATTCCCCTACTAAGGCTAGATGACTCATTTCGATTTGATTCGCCAGACGGTCTCTTTCACTGTCTACGTTTGGATCAATCCGGTGCAAAACGGTCACAATACCGGAATAGTGCGCTAATTTAAGTCCATCATCATAGCTTATCGCCCCAACCCAAACCGACTGATTTGAGCTTGCCTCGTGCCCTGCTTGCCACCAGCGTATATGAGAGCGTTTAAGTAAGCTTCCGGGTTCTTGAAATGCCATCGCTTGTGGTTTGCCATTCCAAAACAAATCCGACACAGGTGGCAGCTTTTGCTTCAACAAACTCACATAATCAGACAACTCAATGTCGTTTCTTGAGAATGTTTGATTTTCTAGCCAACCGAGTTCTTGCATTAAGACTCTCGGTGATTCACCGACGTAGACCAAATTTACAGCCTGAGCGTCAAACACATTGGAACGTCCTGGGTACACTTTAAAACCGAGATCGTTAAACGCGATTGGTTGAATCTCAGTGGACTCGACTTGCTGAACATTATCGTCAGCAAGATAGAAAAAATGACCATAGTTTGCAGCAACCAAACACAACACTAATGCCGTCAGTGATTTGGTCCACTTGCGTGACCAGTTCTTTTTCCACGCAACAACGGTAAATGTCACAGCCACCAATACCGAAGCAATAAGAAGTTTATGTTCAATTAAGATTAACTTTAAGGAATCCAATGGCAACCAAGTTTGCAGACCTGCAGCAAGCAAATATCCAGCAACAACAAATTGCCCAACACCGAGTATCAAACCTATTGATGAACAGATGGTAAAGCGCTTCCAACTCACGTTCACTGAACCCGCCATAAATGGCACGACCCAAGCGACTGGGCCTAGTAGACGTGCAAAGATCAAAATGGCGTTACCACGCTTTTTCATCAGCAAGCGACAACGGGCAATTGGGCGCTTCGTCTTAGCTTGCCAACGAATTAGCTTTCTCTGGGTTTTAGAACCCGAATGTTTACCAATAAAGTAACTGAGTTGATCACCAAACCAACCACCAATGAGGACGGCGATTACGCCCCAGATGATGCCTTGGTGTAATTGATAGCCCGCAGCGAGCAGAAACGGCTCGCCCGGGACAAAGAGATTTGGTCCAATCGTCGCATCCAGAAATGCCCCGAAGAACAGACTGATCGCTTCCAGCATACAGCCTCCAACGATTATGAGTGTTGATCTTTATAGTGACCGAATTTGTATTCCATTTCGTTGTTACGCATTTCCCCAAAGAAGAATCGACGTACATTCGCTTTGAAATAGGTCATGCCCATTTTAAAGAAACCATCTTGCTCCAAACGACGCGGATCGAATTCGAATGTCATTGGTAAAAAGCGGAATCGCCATGTTTTTGAAGCGCGTTTCACGTAATCACAATCTTCGCAAAGCGTGATGGATTCATCAAAACCGTTAAGCTCTTTATGCGCACGCTTGGTCGAGAAAATACACGCGCCAACAGCCGTTGGGAATGTGTACTGGGTAATGAACAAGCCTGTATTAAACAAGCCATAGCCAAGTTTGTGCGCCATTGGTAATTCCTTTGCCCCCATGTACACACCGGCCACTTCTAACTTCGCATCTTCTAACTTGCTCATTGCACGACTTAGAAAGTCGCTTGGCAAACGTACGTCTGCATCCAAGAAAAGAATGCGTTCGTATTTCGCCAACTCTGCCCCCGTGTTACGTCCTAAGCTGACACCACGAGTCTCCATTTGATGAACGGTAAGTTCCAGCAATGAGCTTTCGTAAGCTTGTGCAACTTCACGAGTCGAATCTTCGCTGTTCGAGTCCACCACAACCACTTCAAATTTCTGATGTGTTTGTTTAGTTAAATCTTCGAGTAGTCGACCAATACGTTTTTCTTCATTTAGAGTAATAATCACGATACTGACTGGGTTCATAATGCGCTCCATTGATGCTCTCGTTAGGTGTTGGGCCAAGAATAGAACCGAGTGGCTTAACGGTTACTGAGGTCAGCATTCATTTTGCGTTCATTTCGTTAATAACAGATGTCGATGATTACCCATTCACAAAAATGATGCCTGTCGAGAAAGGGAAGAAAAATACAAGTAAAGGAAGGTAAATAGGTTAAAATCGCCTCAAAGTGAACAAACTTTTATCTAAGCGATAAAACTTGCACTCTTACTATCCAAAGATTGCTGTCTTTTTATTGATTTGGGTGCATTTATGGTTGCTGAACCCAGACCAGGATGATAGTATCCGCGCTCGCTTGAACAGTTCCTGTTTCAAGCTTTACCACGAACTCAAGGTCGCATTGTGGTTCGTGAAGTTTAATTTTTACTAATTTGAGAGTAAATACTATGAAATTCGAAGCAGTAGTACGTACTGAACTAGGTAAAGGTGCGAGCCGCCGCCTACGTCACGCTGGCAAATTCCCTGCAGTTGTATACGGCGGTGAAGCAGCAGCAGTTGCTATCGTTCTTAACCACGACGAGATCGTTAACCAAATGGACAAGCCTGAGTTCTACGAAGGTATCGTTCTAGTGATCGACGGCGCTGAAGTTAAAGTTAAGCCACAAGACGTTCAACGTCACGCGTTCAAGCCAAAAGTTGAGCACATGGACTTCATCCGTATCTAATTCCCTACCAAGGAATTAACGGATAAAATCCAAACCTTTTGCATAAAAAGATTATCGGACTTACCAACCGAGATATCTAAAAAATTCAAAACCCCGGAGCCTTACCATCTCCGGGGTTTTACTATATATGGCCGATGAAAATTCCCACGCAAACTCCAAACACAAGAGAGCCCCAAACATGGGAGCGCCATGGATTCGAACCAACTATGTTCGTGCGATGTACTTCACCAAAGTGAGGTCATTCAACACCATGCCCTCAATGACCTCTGCCTCCTCCTCTCCTGACCGCACAAAGCCACATTTTTTATAGAAGTTCAGCCCCTGTTGATTCGTATCCAACGCTTTAAGGCTGATTTGCATCACCGGTGTGGACAACAAACGCGTTTCTAGCTCATCAATCAATGCGCTACCCGCTCCTTGCCCGTAGTAAAGAGGCGAAACATAACAACAAGTGACAACTGCTGTCTTATCCTCACTAGAATGATTCGGTAGCTCGTAGCTGAGAAAACCAACTATCTCTTTACCCTTCTCTACCACAATCAAATTTGCCAATTGTTCTGTCATCACTCGTGTCCACATCTTTTCTCTGCGCTCAAGAGTAAACTGACAAATATAACTTTCAGGCATCAATCCTTTATAGGCGACTTGCCATGAATCGACATGAATCTTGGCGATAAGCCTAGCTTCGTCCCTTAGTGCGTTTCTTACTGTATATCCCATTGCGCGCCTTTCTTATAACTCTTGAGTAAACACTCTCTGACGACTGTATGCTTCAAATCCCAGTGATTGGCACAACTTTATTGAAGGTGTATTTTCAATGTTTACTCGATACCTAACTTTACGCTGTCTTGCCTTCACCTCACGGACTAAGTGAGCAAGCAGCCGCTTCCCATACCCTTTCCCTCTCGCATATGGAGAAACCAATATGGACAAAGATTCAAACGGTTCCTTTCCCGGATAACAATATGACGCCAGTACCGCAACGAGCTTTTCATTGTCGAAGATGCCATAAAAGAAATGACTATCCAGCTCAAAGTCCGCCTTTTCTATATCCTCACTACTATTCTGGCTTAAAAAGAATTCAAGTAATGAAAGATCGGATTCGATAGTAAGCGGAATTATTTCGTCATCATTGTTGACGTTATCGTCATTAAATAAATAGTAGTCGACATCGTCATAATCACAGAAGAATTGCTTATTATTTAATTTCCGTTCGATCTCACTTGGTTGAAAATGTCTTATTTTATTCCATAGCTCTTCGGGACAGGATATAAACGTCGTTGCATCGGATTGGTATAAAAAAACCGCAGCCTGATCGGAGAACTTTTTCCAATATTCAGGGTCGTAAGAGTAACCGTTGTACATTTTATCGATGGCTGTGAACTGCTTCTGCCAAGAGCAATCGATTTCCGCTGTGAGCGCGGCTGATTTTTTGAGCATCCCTACCTCTCAACATGCTGTACAGAAAAATCTTAACTATATGTTTCGCATACATTATAAAAACATGAATCTGGTAAAATAATAATCAATCCTTGGTTCATATCTCGCCAAAATGCGTATTGATTCACACTAAGAAAACACATTCAATTGAGCTGCTCACAATTTTAATAAACCACTTCACAAAAGCCTTTCTAAATACGATTTCTGTTTATTTGTCGACATCCATTGCAGGCTTGTTATTTCCTTTATTCAACAAAACTATAAATAAGATATAGATCACTAAAGTTTCACACTAATTCCGTATATTTCACGCCGTAATAAAATCAAAATCACAAAGAAAGGATCCCTTATGAAGTTTTATAAATCCCTCTTGGTACTTTCTGTCGGTGCTGCGCTAGCTGGATGTGGCTCAGACAGCGACAACTCTCCAGTTACCTGTGAGACCGCAGACTCTTGTACTAAATTTACTGTTCTTCATACCAACGATAACCACGGTCGCTTTTGGCACAACAGCGACGGCGAGTACGGTATGGCAGCACGTAAAACACTTATCGAATCTATTCGTGCAGAAGTTGCTGAAAACGGTGGTGAGTCAATTCTGCTGTCTGGCGGTGACATCAACACAGGTGTACCAGAGTCAGACATGCAAGATGCCGTGCCAGACTTCGTAGGTATGAACCTTATTGGTTACGATGCAATGGCTGTCGGTAACCACGAATTTGATAACTCTCTAGACGTATTAGACATGCAAGCGGAGCTTGCTGACTTCCCGATGCTAGCTGCAAACATCTACAAGAAAGATGCAGACGGCAAAGTAACTGATGAACGTTACTTCGACCCTTACAAAGTATTCACGGTTAACGGTCTTAAAGTGGCGGTTATCGGTCTTACAACGAAAGATACTGCAAAACTGGTAAACCCAGACAATGTTGCGGATATCTACTTCGAAGATCCACAAGTTGAAATCCAAAAAGTACTTGCAGAAATCGAAGCAAACGAGAAAGTTGACCTAGTGTTCGCTACAACACACATGGGCCACTACCAAGATGGTCAACACGGCAGCGAAGCACCTGGCGATGTTCTACTTGCACGTTCTCTTGAAGAAGGTGAGCTGGACGCAATCATTGGTGGTCACTCTCAAAACCCAGTATGTATGGAACCTGGCACAAACAACTACGCTGACTTCAAACCAGGTGATGACTGTGCTCCAGACCAACAAAACGGTACTTACATCATGCAAGCGCATGAGTGGGGTAAATACGTAGGTCGTGCAGACTTCGAATTTTACGACGGTAAACTGCACCTAGCTAAATACGCACTAATCCCTGTAAACCTTCTTGATGACAACGATGAAGTGATCGGTGAGTACATCAAGCACGATGCAACAGTGAAGTCGATCCTTCTTCCTTACCAACAACAAGGTCAAGACTTGTTGGATGTTAAAGTTTCAGAAACTGACGGCAAACTTGAAGGCGACCGTGGCGTAGTTCGTTCAGAGCAAACTAACCTTGGCCACCTATTGGGTGAGGCATACCGCACTTATGAGCTAGTTAACGCTGACTTTGGTGTAATGAACTCAGGTGGTGTGCGTGACTCAATCCAGAAAGGCGATATCGCTTACCGCGATGTACTAACCGTACAACCTTTCGGTAACTTCGTAACCAAAGCAACGATGACCGGCCAAGAAGTTAAAGATTACCTAGACGTAGTTGCTACGAAATCTGCGGGCTCTGGTGCTTACGCTCAACTAGACAACATCACGCTATCTGTTGATTGTGACGCAAGCGATGTCACTATCACAGACATCAACGGTAAGGGCTTCAACCTAGCGGATACTTACACGTTCTCAGTGATCAGCTTCAGCGCGGCTGGCGGTGATGATTACCCAGTGATCGATGTTGAATCAACTCAAATGACAGATGCTTCTGTACTGCGTGAGTTCTTCGTTAAAAACCCTCAGATCTCTGCGGCAGACTTTGACAAGAATCTAGGCAATATCGAGTACTTCAGCAACGGTCAAGCTGTGAAAGGTTGTCCTGCTTCAGGTAGCTAAGCTACTAAGACCTTGTCTACACTTAGATGTTGACAGCTATTCGGTTGCATAACAATCGAAACAAAAGCGTGTCAGACTGACTCTAAGACCAACCGGAGCCCAAGTGGCTCCGGTTTTTTTATTGGTGCTAAATCCCTGAAAAAGCAGCCCCTTCATAAATCGTTCAAAAAATGTTCATTTGTGTTATTGACGCCCATGTGCGGGGCTTCTATGTTTGATAAGGTCTTTCAAATAAGCAGATTCATTGACTAACTTTCGCGATTCATTTTTATTCGCGCAGCTAATGATTCTGAGAAAGATTTGAATGGCGTTACAAACACTGCTCTCAAACAATTTGCCTTTAGGACTTCAAACGACGGCGTTGTGTCTCCACGTGCACGCCAATGAGCAGCGATCTGGACGTCAATGTGTTCAAACTGCTGCCATCGAGTTCTGGAGGTCAAAAATGAAACGAGCCAGCAACAGCTACAGACTGCAACTGATTAAAGAAGTGGTAACTCGCAGAGAACGTGAAGCATGTACTGATCCCATGGCAAACTATATTCATCAACTGATGGATGAACTGCCAACCAGTCGATTAGAGGTGGAGCAAAACCACCGCTTTGCCGGAAGCCACTTTGACGAACAAGCAGGAGGCTGGGTCAGTGACCAATGGTCAATGAAATAACGCCAACCACTTTTTCAGAGGTGGAAAATGGATAGGAGCTTCCCGGCTCTTATGGATAAGTATCTCAGACTGGGCCGGGAATAGTTGAATCCCACTATCAACTAAAACAAGTCTTGCTGCGGTGATGATCCATCCTGTGGCGATTCTGCTTTTACCTTCCCTGCCAATACCTTTCTTCTATAGCGTTGACGACATAGCTTGATCACGTGTAACTGTTGTGCAGGGGTAAAGCTTAGCCAATTAAACCGCTCTTCTCTCTTACGCATGCATCCCTTGCAATACCCTTTTTCGTCGGAAGTGCAAATTCCAACGCAAGGACTTGGGACGGTAAAAAACTCCAGTTGCTCCATGCTCAAACCGTTCTATCGTTAGCTTGTTTAAATCCAATACGTTAATAGTCGAATAACTGTAAGAAATTTCTAAGTTTTCGGTGAATATCAATACCGATAATGGGATCTCTGTTATAAAATACGCTGTGTTTAAAAACATACGAAACCATAACCGTATGCTGACAAAAACAGTGTTTTATTACCTATACTTACCACGTTTTCTAAAAACGGAGTCAATAAAATGAAGCTTAGCCTAAAAACGTTAGTAGCAGCAATCTCACTTCCAGTTCTGATGACTGCATGCGCTAGCAACGGTGATAATGTGAAAGAAATTACGGCTCAAGATCTACAGCACCATAACTGGGAGCTGGTTCAAATCGATGGCAAAAACATTGCATCGGAAGAACAAAAGAAAGCCCCTCGCTTAGAAATTGGTGAAAACCTAACAGCGAACGGCAACGCAGGTTGTAACAACTTCTTCGGTCAAGCAGAACTGAAAGACAACCAACTGCGCATTGAGAAAATGGGTATGACCATGATGATGTGCGTAGGCGATCAAATGAAGATTGAAAAAGTAATGTCTGAAACGCTTTCTGATTGGAGCGACGTTACTCTGACTAACGACGGTCTAGTACTGAAAAACGCAGATCACGAACTAACGTTCACACTGCGTGACTGGGTAAACTAATCCCATATTCAGTTTCTAAGACGATACGTCTCTGAAATGATGAGTCTCTAAAAAAGCAGCCATTGGCTGCTTTTTTTGTTTCTAATGTCCGACAGATTGCTTCGCAAGCTTTTCAGGATCGTCATACACCGCATGACGGTCAATCATATCCAATGTGGCTTCGTTCATGCCTCTCACCGCGACAATCGCCCCTCCTTTTCGGAACTTCATGATGGCTTTATCAAGCTCAGATATTGCCGTGATATCCCAGAAATGCGCATCCGATAAATCAATCGTGATGTACTTAGTGGCATTACCGAAGTCAAACATATCCGTAAAGCTATACGCAGAAGCAAAGAAGATTTGCCCATGCACTTTATGAATGGTGTGGTCGTGATCTATGATCACCTCATCCGACACTTTCATTAGGGTTCGACTCTGGTTCACATAAAACACACACGCCAATAGCACTCCGACTAACACACCTATTGCTAAGTTATGCGTCGCAACAACCGCAATCACGGTTGAAACCATCACAAGGTTTGTGGACAGACTGTGCTTACGCATTTCGGCAATCGAATTCCATGAAAATGTGCTGATAGAAACCATGATCATCACCGCTACCAACGCGGCCATCGGGATCTGTTTAAGGTAGTCACCCAAAAACACCACCATGATAAGTAGAAACACACCAGCGCATAACGTAGACAACCGCGTACGTCCACCAGACTGAATATTGATCATTGATTGGCCGATCATAGCGCAACCCGCCATACCACCAAACAACGACGAGACCATATTCGCAATCCCTTGTCCTTTACACTCATCATTATTTTCACTTTCCGTGTCTGTCAGCTCATCCACGATGGAAGCTGTCATCAATGACTCCAGCACACCAACAACAGAGAGTGCTAGTGAATAAGGGAAAATGATTTCGAGTGTTTCAAGGTTAAAAGGAATATCTGGGATCATAAAAACAGGGAGTGAATCAGGTAACTCTCCCATATCGCCTACTGTCCGAATATCAATATTGAACATTAGGGCAATCACAGTCACTGCGACGATACACACTAAAGGTGAAGGTAGCATTTTTCCTATTTTCGGAACATAAGGAAACATGTAGATGATGGCCAACCCTAATCCTGTCAGTGCGTAAACAGGCCAAGAAACATTGGTTAGTTCAGGCAGCTGCGCCATAAAAATTAAGATAGCCAACGCGTTTACAAACCCGGTCATGATCGACTTTGAGACGAAACGCATTAAATCCCCTAGCCTCAAATAACCGATCAACAGTTGAAGTACGCCAGCGAAAAATGAAGCGGCCAACAGATACTGTAAACCATGGTCTTTGACTAAGGTTGTCATCAACAGCGCCATTGCGCCCGTAGCCGCGGAAATCATTCCGGACCTTGAGCCTGTAAACGCAATCACGACACAGATGGAAAACGAGGCATATAGACCAACTTTAGGGTCTAATCCTGCGATAATAGAGAATGCAATAGCCTCTGGTATCAGTGCCAGCGCTACAACAACTCCTGATAAACAATCTCCTTTAACATTGTTGAACCAAGTATCTTTTGTAAATTTAAACATAAATCTCTCATAAACGTATTGCCTTAGTTGGTGCATTGCGCACGGTGAAGGGAGTGATGCAAACGCATCTGAGAGATCGTTCTAAGGCGGACTAATGAGCAAAAAGCACCTTCCTTTTCCTATTGATGGACCAAAAAATGAGGACAAACAACGAGAGTGCCCCCAAAAGAAGTGTGCTTTATATCACTATAAAAATCTAAATTGTAATAAATTCTTACAAAACAAAGTCAACAGTCCTACAAAGAGCCACAAAAAAACGCCTCACAAAGGAAGCGTTCTTATCATATCTATGCCCTATAGGATAAGGGATTATCGTAACAACCGTTTTTAGAATGACTGCTGAGAGTACCTTTCTCCATCAAAGCCACTTAATTGCTCATAAGCTTTGGAAAGAATCGCAATACCGATAATCGTCACCAAGAAACTCAACAGACTCATTAAGAAAGGAAGCTGTAAAAACGCAAGTGGTGACATAGCCAAACCAAACAGAAGCGGCACAATAACCACAACGCTCATCATGTACCAAGTATGGCCTTCGGTAAGGTTCCAAGCGTAAGGGAAAGAAACACCTTTACCAATCGCGATGGCTGGAAAAACCAAGACTAATCGACAACACACAACGCTTAACGCTAATAGCGCGATAGCTGCTAGGACAAGATTGATCATCGCGCAAACCGCAGCCACAGCGACCACCGCCACGGTCATGGCCAAGTAGTGGCCGATAAACCACATTTCGATTTTTCCAAACGTGAAACGTCCCCACAGCGGCACAGACTGAGGACCTTTCAAAATGATGCTGTGAACGTTGATTGCAACGATTGCAGATAAAAGAGCCATCAAGATCTGAACAAGAATAGGAGCGACATCCCCTTGCGCTGAGTTCAGTACAAGATCCAGTATCAGAGAAAGGAGAATGGGTAACGCTGTTGCTTTCGCAATAGCGTGTTTATTTGTACTCAATGATGAGAAAGCGCTTTTAACGGTATCGACAAACATAGTTGGATTCTAATTAAGAGTAAGGTTTATTCTGGTTACTGATGTTATCTTCCAGATAGTAAATGAGCAAACCTTTCCCTAATTATCATTGAGTTACCGTATTTACTTCGACCTAGATAGGTTCATTTAGCCACAATTATGCGCTTTGTTCACCGAATACGGCTTTGTTAGATTAAATGTCCAACTTTACGAATCAGTACAGCAAGGCTTTCCGCTTCGAGTTTCTTCATCACGTTGGAACGGTGTACTTCAATCGTTCGTAAGGAGACACACAACAAGTCCGCCATCTCTTGGTTTTTCATCCCTTTAACCACCAAGCCAAGCACTTCTCTTTCACGCTTAGTAAGATTCTGTAGAACTTGTTTTGCACCGAGCTTTTCACAGTTTTTGATCGACTGTTCCATAGCATCTTCAATCGCTAACACCAACGCATTGCCATCAACTGGCTTTTGGAAAAAATCGAGCGCACCATCTTTTAGCGCATCTACCGCCATAGGGATATCGCCGTGCCCAGTAAGATAGATAACACTGATTGGGCTAAATTGCTCATTCATGATTTGATGAACATCTTGTCCTCGCATCTCTGGCATACGACTATCAAGTAGCACACACCCTGCTGACGGTAAATCGGCTTCTTTTAGAAAATCTGGGCCACTACAGAACGCCTGAACCTCATAGCCATAGCTTTCTAACATGAACGCCATCGACTCTAATACGGGTTCTTCATCATCGACGATATAAAGGGGACAGAGGTTACGACTCATGACAAGTCTCCTGATACGGTAAAATAATGGTCACTTGGCAGCCAGTAGGCTCTATTGACCGAAAACGAATACTGCCTTGATGGGTATCGATAACATCACGACAAATCGCGAGTCCTAGTCCCAGGCCATTTTCTTTGGTGGTGTAGAACGCTTGATCCAGCGGAATATCTTGTTCTTCGATGCCAATACCGTTGTCCATGACATCTATGATGACCATTTCGTCACAAAAGCTTATGTGCAGGTCAACGTAGAGCTCCTTTCGCTTTGGCTCGTGACTCAAACACGCATCTTTTGCGTTGTTTAAGACGTTAAGGATGACTTGCTGCAACCCCGTTACGTCTGCAAAAATGGGTTGTACTTCACCTGAATACATCACCCCTAATTGAATGCGATGGCGTTGAAATTCATAATCCACCAGCTTCATTGACTCTTCGATGAGACTTGGAAGGTCAATCCAGTTTTTTTCAATCGGAGTACGATGAATCAAGCTTCGTAAACGTTGAATGATGTCACTGGCAGAAGTCACTTGTTGCTGAATCTTATCCAAAATAGGCAACATCTCTTCGGGTGTTGTCCCTCGTTCCATGCGGACTTTCGCCCCTTGGCTGTAGTTCTTAATCGCAGCTAACGGCTGGTTAATCTCATGAGCAATGCTGCTGCCAAGCTCCCCAACAATAGTGATCCGCTGTGCGTGTTCAAGCATGCTGCTTTTGCGTCGCAAGTCATTCATGGTGGATTTTAGTTTTTCTCGGCTGCGTTGAAACTTCCATTCCAACCAAAAGTGGTAACCCGTCATAAGCAATAAGGTCAACAAAGATGCCATCGCTATCGCTTGGTTCTTACCCAACCATTCTTTGACCTTTTGTCCCCATGATTTCTGCAAAGGATGCATATCCAAATGCTTGTAAACTTTATCTACATTGATGCTCGGCGCAGGCAACATCCAACCTACATTATTCGCCGCTATTGCCGCAGGGTGCTCAGCAGGCATCGCAAATAGTGTTTGTGCGACCATTTGCCCGACATCAAAAGGCGTGCGTTCGGTCATTGCCATGGTCCAGTTTGGATAAAGAGGTGTACTGACTGCACAAATTGAATCGGCCGGACGCTTTTCGTTAAGTACTCTTAAACTATGCAGCTGGATACGGCCCTCTTTCGCCATATTTTCCAACGTACAAGCAGGAACGATCGCCACATCCAGATCATTTTTGATCACATCCAAAATCAATTGATCCGTTGGTGGACCAGTGAAATGGATTTTTTCAAAGAATGAAGAGTTGAAGTAACCCAACTTATCCAACTCATAACGCAGGGCAAGAAAACCACCAAAGGCTTTTTCAGACACAGCAGCGACATTGGCTTTATTGATGTCTCTAAGTGTTTTAAAGGGTGATTCTTCACGTACCACCACCACTGAAGCAATCGACTTATTTGGCAAGTCGCTGTAAGCGGTTTTTTGTGTGGCTAACCAATTAATAGGGTATTCACGAGCAAGCTTGGTCGCCTGCCCCGGGCTGGTCAAAATGAAGTCGAGCCAACCGTGCAGAAATGCGTCTTCCAGTTGGTCGAAATCGTAAGTATGTAAATTGAATTTGTATCCAGGGTTTTGCACCTCTAACCAATCCAAAGTCGGTTGCCAAGCTTCACGCGCATGGGCGTGTCCGCGCAGTGCTAAAACACCAACATCATAGTCTGTTCTGTGTGCTTTTTGTTCACTAGCAAACACAAAAGAGGTAAAGAAAAAGAAGAGAGCACAAATGAAAAGAGTTAACTTTTGAGAATAATTATCAATCACTTACGAGATACTACCAAAACACCGTTGTGGCACATTTTAGCACCACTCCCCCCTACTACTTTGTTGCTTTAGATCAATCCCACATCATTATTGTGGGAAACCACAATATCGCCATTTAAACGTTTTCCTCAGAATGCCTTACCCATAAAGGGGTAGAGGCACTTTACCTGTTTCACACAATGAACATCTCTAACGAACAAAAAACGTTCATGTCGGCCTTTCCCCTTCAAAAGCATTCTAACTGTCGAAAAATCGAAGTTTCGGCACAAAAACTTTAAATTAAAATATGGAAGTAACTCATGAAAAAATCGACGATTGCGTTGGGTGTGTTGGCGGCTGTCGCAGCTGTTGGCTACTCAGCTTACAATACGATGTTCTCAGCAGAGGCCGTAACAGTGGATGCCGCTGCTCAAGAGCAGAAATTCACACAATACGCTCACCCAGAGCATTTCATTTCATCACAGCAACTGAAATCGTTAATGGACAGTGATAAAGACGTGGTTGTGATCGGCGCGTTAAACCCTATCAAACCAGATAGTCCTATCTCTGGTTCTTACACTATGTGGCGTAACGATTACTCTGCGGCTGAAGGCGTTTACGATTTCGGCGGTATGAGCAACAGCACGGAAGAGATGGAAACCATCTTAGGTAGCTTCGGCGCATCAACGGACAGCACAATCGTGGTTTACGCGGCAGGCTCTCACCACGATGCTGCGCGCCTTTACTGGCAAATCCATAACCTTGGTCACCAAGACGTTCGTTACCTAGACGGTGGCTTAAACGCTTGGATGGGCGCAGGTTTCCCAACTGGCTCTGCAAACCAAAGCGTTGCATCAGTTGAATACAAAGCTCCGAACACGCAGCAAGACAACAATACGCTAGCAACGTTAGATATGGTTATCGAAGCGCAAAACAGCTCTGACTGGGTGATCCTAGATACGCGTGGTAACGACGAATTTAGAGGCGAAGTAGCGGTTTCTGGTGCATTTGGTCCAGGCACCATTCCAAACAGTGTTCACATCAACTGGACAAAATCACTAAACGAAGACACGACTCTTAAATCAGCAGAAGAGCTGCAAGCCCTTTATGGCGACATCATCAAAGGCAAGAAAGTGATCGCTTACTGCCAATCTGGTGTTCGTTCTGCCCACACAACCATGATTCTTACTGAAGTATTAGGTGCAGAAGACGTCTACAACTATGACGGCTCTTGGATCGAGTACAGCCATGCTCACTACGAGCAGAAGAATCCTGAAGTGAACGTTATCAACGGCAAGAGCTGAACAACACGGAAATAGCACTCAATGAACAATGTAATTTTTAGCCAAAAGCTATTAGACACCGCTCAAACTATCGTCGATGGCTGTATGGGTGATGCCGATCCGGCATGTCAAACCGCATGTCCAATGCACACAGACGTAAAACAATACGTTCGCATGGCAGGCGAAGGTGATTTCCAAGGCGCTTTGGATCTGATCCGCAGCAAACTATTCCTACCTCAAACGCTTGGCCGCATCTGTGCACACCCTTGTGAAGCTTCTTGTCGTCGTAATACTGAGTTCGGTCAGCCGATCAGCGTTGCAGGCATCAAGCGTTTTGTTGCAGAAAAACTGGATAACCAAGATCACTGGGACCTTAACATTGCTCCCCTAACCAACAAACACATCGCGATCGTTGGTGCAGGTCCTGCTGGCGCGCAAGCGGCTATTGAGCTTCGTCGTCAAGGCCACGAAGTAACGATTTACGAAAAGCTAGACGTATACGGCGGCATGATGCGCGTGGGTATCCCTGAATACCGTCTACCACGCGACGTTATCGACTTCGAATACAGCTACTTAGCAATACTAGGTGTGACGACTCGCTTCGGTGTTGAAATCGGCAAAGACATTAGCTTCGACACTCTACGTAGCAAACACGATGCTGTGATTCTGGCTCACGGTGCACACGTAGGCTCTATCATTCCGCTACCAGGTCACGACAACAATGGCGTGTTCTCTGCAGTTGAGTACTTGAAAGAGATTTCTGAAACTCGTCAATTCCCACGTGCCGGCAAACGCGTGATGGTTATCGGTGGTGGTGACGTTGCGATGGACTGTGCGCGCTCTTCATGGCGTATCGGTGCAAGCGAAGTTTACCAATGTTCGCTTGAGAGCCTTGAAAACCTGCCTGCAAGCCAAATCGAAATCGACGAGTCGCTAGAAGAAGGTGTCGAATTCAACGCAGGTTGGGGCCCAGTTGCTATCGAACACGAAAACGGCAAAGTAACCGGCATCACTATCAAGAAAGTAGTGTCTATCTTTGATGAACAAGGCAACTTTGCACCTAAGTACAGCGAAGAAAGTAAAACTATCTCTGTGGACACGGTTGTTTTCGCTACGGGTCAAGTTGTGGCTGACATCACTGGTGGCGCACTAGAACAAACTCGCGGCGGCCGTTACGTAGTCGATAAACAAACACTAGCATCGAGCCTAGAAGACGTCTTCGTAGCCGGTGATGCGTGTGGCGGTAACATCGTGATTGAAGCGATGGCATTAGGTCGCAAAGCAGCAATGAGTGTTGAGCGTTTCCTAACGACTCGCTCACTGACTGAAGGTCGCGACTTCGAGCAAGAATACAGCTACTCATCTCGTCTAGACGTACCACTACCAAAAGGTACGGTAGATACCCCTCGCCTACACGGTGAATTGCGTAACGCTGAAGAGCGTAAGCAAGATTTTGCACAAGTGGATTTAGGCTTTACTGAAGAACAAATCAAACAAGAAGCATCTCGCTGTCTGCAATGTAGCTGCAAGCTATGTATGACCGAGTGCATCATGATGAACGACTTCAGTGACTGTCCGAAGACCATCTTCTCTGACTTCGTGAACAACAAGTCAATGGACCCATTGATGGCTTACTCATGTAACGCCTGTGACCAGTGCACCATCGTATGTCCGAAAGACTTCCCAATGAAGGAAATGTTCTTAGGCGCACGTGCGGACTTTGTTAAGGCAAACAATGGTGAATCACCAATGCCGGGTCACAAAGCAATCAACATGCACCAGAAGCTGGGCTTCTCAAAAATCTTCACTATGGCAAAACGAGCGGTATCGACAAAATGAGTAATAAAGTATTTATGCCAGGATGCAGCTTGCCATCCTACTCACCAGAAGGCGTAGCAGCAATTGCGAGCTACTTAAAAGAAGTGTACCCAGACATGGGCGCAGTGCAGAAGTGTTGTGGTAAACCAACCGCTGCAATTGGTCAAACTGAGAAGTTCAAAGAGCGTTACGGCCAGCTTCAAGCGGACTTCGATAAGCTAGACGCACAAGAAGTCATTGTGGCGTGTCAAAGCTGCTACGGCATGATCAAGAAATCTGGCGGCACACAAAAGCCGGTTTCATTGTGGAAACTGCTTCCAGAAATCGGTCTGCCAGAAGCGCTACGCGGTAAAGCGAAAAACAGCGACGTGGTATTCACCATTCACGACTCTTGCTCTACTCGCTACGAAAAAGAACTGCAAGACGGTATCCGCTGGATCTTGAACGAGCTTGGCTACAAAACCTCAGAACCAGAACACACACGTGAAAATACACGCTGCTGTGGCTTTGGCGGCATGGTAGTGCCAGCAAACCCAGACGTCGCAACACGCGTAATCAAACGCCGCGTGGAAGAGTTTGAGACAGACTACGTTGTGGTTTACTGCTCGGCTTGTCGTGCATCCATGATGGGTGTTGGTACGAAATCTTGGCACATTCTGGATCTGATGTTTGGCCCTGTGATCATGCAAGGTGATGAGCCGCCAGTAAACGTACTTGCTAGCCCTGTGAAAGCTTGGTTCAACCGCTACAAATCCAAAGCGGGTCTAATCAAGTGTATGTCTGTGTAGCTAAGTCTCTGTAGCTACGTTTTTGTAGCTACATCTTTTTAATTATTAGGTTTAAGTGAAGTTGAACTTATGAAATTCGTAAAAATTGCTCTTATTGTTGCTGTTATCGCTCTCGCTCTATTTGCAGCAAAACAAACTGGCATCCTTGAAATCATCACAGACATCAAGAGCCTACAAGATTGGATCGCAAGCTTTGGCGTTTGGGGTTACGCAGTATTCGTAGCAGCATTCGTGTTTGCGTGTGTTTTCCTACTACCGGGCAGTGCGTTCACCATCGTAGCGGGCATCGTATTTGGCCCTATCAAAGGTGGCGTTTTAGCGCTATTTTCTGCAACGCTTGGCGCGGTGGCGGCATTCATTGTGGCACGCTTCCTACTGCGTAACACCATCATGAAGAAGTTTGGCGATAACCCAATCTTCAAGAAAATCGACGATGGCGTAGCAGCAAACGGTACAAGCTTCTTGATCCTAACGCGTCTCGTACCTGTATTCCCATTCAGCCTACAGAACTACGCTTACGGTCTAACGAGCCTAAACCTTGGCACTTACGCTCTGGTTTCTCTACTAACGATGGCACCAGGTGCATTCATCTTCGCTTACATGGCGGGGGATATTGCAACAAACGGTGTGTCTGCAATGCTGCTAGTGAAGTTTGCGGTTGCAGGTCTTATCCTGTTTGGCATGTCTCTGATTCCAAAATACATCGCGAAGAAAAAAGGCATCAACATGGAAGAATTAGCGAAGTAATCCGGTCTATCCATTATTGACGCCAAAAGAGTGCGACTTATCGGGAGTTGCACTCTTTTCATTCATACCAGCTTGGTCATATTTTATGCCCCTATTGCTCACGTTTAAGGCCAAAGATAAATGTTGATCGGTATGACCTCACAAGGCGAGTAATTCTCTGAATCTATTGTCAAATTCGCGTTGATAATAAAGCAAGATAGATTACTATCCATCTAGAGGGAACGGAGCATTCAGTTGATGAATAGCCCTATGTTGAGTGCCGAAAATAAACGGTTGCCACTTCATAGCGGAACAAAGCTCCAAAATGAAAACAAAGATAAAAACACGGATTACGTATGAAAAAGCTACTTAGCACCATTGGCATTTTAACCGCCACTTTTGCCACATCTTCCTATGCCTCTTCTAATACAGAAGAATGGCAAAAAATCGAACAACAAGCCGACGGTCAGACCGTTTATTTCCATGCTTGGGGGGGTAGCCAAGAGATCAACCGCTATATCCAATGGGCAGGCAAAGAGCTTAAATCTCGCTACAACGTGACGCTTAACCACGTAAAAGTCACCGACATTTCTGAAACCACCACTCGTCTTATCGCAGAAAAAGCCGCAGGGAAGAACAGCGGTGGCAGCGTAGATATGGTTTGGATTAATGGTGAAAACTTTAAATCAATGAAAGACAACCAACTGCTGTTTGGTCCTTTTGTTGATGGTCTACCAAGTTGGCAGTATGTCGATAAAACACTACCGGTAGATGTTGATTTTTCAGAACCAACTGATGGCCTAGAAGCGCCATGGGGTGTTGGCCAACTTGTTTTTATCTACGATGAAGAGACGCTAAACAACCCGCCAAGCTCGTACGCAGAAATGCTAAGTTACGCAAAAGCGTTTCCTAACCGCCTTACTTACCCTCGCCCACCAGAGTTCCATGGCACTAGCTTCATTAAATCTCTGCTCATTGAGTTAAGTAACAACGATCCTGCACTGCAAAAACCAGTGACTGATGAAGCATTCAAAATCGTTACGCAGCCTTTATGGGCTTACTTAGATGAATTCCACACTGTTGCATGGCGCGGCGGTAAACAGTTCCCAGGCGGAACAGCAGAAACCGTACAGCTGCTAGATGATGGTCAGATTGACCTAGCTGTCACGTTCAACCCGAACGCGGTTTTCTCAGCACAATCAAGCGGCAACCTAGCAGAAAGCACCAAAGCATACGCGATGGACGCAGGTGCACTGTCGAACATCCATTTCTTAGCGATTCCTTGGAACGCAAACGCCAGTGCAGGCGCGCAAGTTGCTATAAACTTTTTATTAAGCCCTGAAGCACAATCTCGCAAAGGTGACATCAACATCTGGGGTGATCCTTCAGTGCTAAGCAGCCAGTACCTAACCGGCACGGCTAAGAATACTCAACAGTTCAAATCTATCGCGGAGCCACATCCAAGCTGGCAAGCAGCGTTAGAAAAAGAATGGCTGAAACGCTACGGAAATTAATACACACCCATGTTAAGAGCGCTGTATCTAGTTATTATCGCAGTTTGTATATTACCGACCATCCCGGGGCTACTCGGGGTGGTGGTGTCTGCGCTCGGCTATGTACCCCCTATCGGTTTGCACCACTTCTCACTGGATGGCTTTCATGCTGTGTTTGACTGGGAAGGTGTGTGGACGTCGATTGGATTGACTTTTTATTCCGCCATTTTCAGCAGCTATCTTGCTTGTTTGATCACTTTTGCGATTCTTCAAGCTTCATGGGGCAGCAAGTTCTGGCGCAAGATTGAAATGAGTCTTTCCCCTCTTCTTGCTATGCCGCATGTCGCGTTTGCTATTGGCTTCGCTTTTCTATTCGCACCAACAGGTATGGGCGTTCGCGTAATCAACCAAATGTTTGGTTACGATCCAAATGCGCAAACGGTGAATGACTTAGCGTTGTTGATTAAAGACCCACACGCTCTGGGTTTGATCGTCATGCTTGCTATTAAAGAAGTGCCGTTTTTATTGTTGATGAGCATTCCTATTCTTCAGCAATTAAAAGTTGAGAAGATTGAAAAAGTCAGCCATTCGATGGGTTACAGTTCCGCGCAAGCATGGTGGAAATGCGTTTTCCCACAATGGTTAGCGAAGCTGCGTTTTCCAATGTTGGCTGTTCTGGCTTACAGCTTATCCGTTGTGGATGTGGCGCTAATTATTGGCCCAACCAACCCTCCTACGTTTGCAGTGTTGGTATGGCAATGGTTTAACGACCCTGATTTGTCACTCCTACCAAGAGCGGCGGCGGGCGCGGTTGTGCTGTTTGCTATTGCAAGCCTTTTGATTGGTTTTGCACGACTCGTCGAATGGAGCATTACCAAAGGCTTTAAACGCTGGCAATACTCTGGTCGCAGCGGTTTCCGCTTACCGGGTAAAACCTTGTTTTCTCTGATAGCCCTACTCGCACTGTTAATGGTGCCATTGATGGTGGTCTGGAGCTTTGCACAGCGTTGGCGTTTCCCTGACTTATTACCAAGCCGCTACAGCTTACGTTTTTGGGAATACGAGTGGCAAAGTATTCTTGGCACGCTAGAGCAAAGCATGTTGATTGCAGTTATCAGTGCATCTATTGCCCTTGTACTAGCACTAATCGCTCATGAGTACCGCCTACGATACCGTTGGCAGGTGCCGGGTTACATCATCGCTGTACCTATGTTGATCCCGCAGCTTTCTGTGCTGTTTGGTATGCAGGTCGCTACTCTGTATCTCGACAGCAATGCATATTTCTTCTGGGTATGCTGGGCACATGTCTTCTTCGCTTTCCCATTCGTATACCTGTCATTGGATGGGCCTTGGCGTAGCTTCGACAACGGTTTGACTCGTGTCGCGCTAAGCCTTGGTAAATCGCCGATGCAGGCTTGGTTGAAAGTGAAATTGCCGATTCTTCTGCCTGCCATTGCCTTTGCTTGGGCAGTGGGAATTAGTGTGAGCTTGGCTCAATACCTACCAACACTGGTGCTGGGTGCTGGTCGCATCAGCACAATAACAACAGAAGCGGTAGCCCTCTCAAGTGGCTTCGACCGTCGTGTCACCGCGATTTACGCAATTTGGCAAGCGCTCTTGCCGTTAATGTTCTTCTCTTTTGCGATTCTACTTAGCCGTTTACACGTTAAGTATCGCCGGTTGTCTATTAAAGGTTTACTACCGAATGAGTCTTTGTCTCGAAAACCTCGCCATCCGTAAAACCAATGGCGATACTCTTTTCTCTGCGTTCAACATGACCGTAAAGAAAGGTGAAATTGTTACCCTGATGGGCCCAAGCGGCTGCGGAAAATCCACCTTGTTGGATGCGATTGCTGGCCACCTGTCTTCCGAGTTCGACTATTCAGGCTCAATCACGCTCGATAACGAAAAGCTGGATGCTTTACCTGCACACAAACGTCAGGTGGGTATTCTGTTCCAAGACGATTTGCTCTTCCCGCACCTCACCGTGTGGGAGAATCTCGCCTTTGCACTACCCGATTCAATCAAAGGCGCAGAGCGCAAAGAGCGTGCAATGCAGGCTTTGAAGCACATCTCGCTAACTAAACTTGCAGAGTCTTTCCCTGATCAAATCTCAGGCGGCCAACGCGCGCGTATTGCTCTCACTCGCATGTTGTTGGCAAAACCGAAAGTTGCCCTACTCGATGAGCCATACAGCAAATTAGATAAAGATCTGCGCGTGCAGTTTCGCAATTGGGTTGTGGAGCAACTTCAACAAGCTAACATTCCTGCTCTAATGGTGACGCACGATGAAGACGATATTCCTGAGGGCAGTCGCTGCCTAAACTGGCCTTGGGAGACAAGCCATGCTTGATAGCCTGAGTATCAAAATCATTAAGTGGCCATTGGCACAAAGCGCAAAACTGATTGATAAATGTGGCGTGACAGCTAACCAAACCACCTTGTTTGGCTTCGCCCTTGGTTGTTTTGCTTTACCTGCATTGATGGCAGAACAATACACGCTTGCATTAGCGTTTATTCTGCTGAATCGAATCTGTGATGGATTGGATGGTGCTTTAGCGAGGATTCAAGGCATCACCGATGCGGGCGGCTTCCTTGATATAAGCCTAGACTTCTTGTTCTATTCTCTGATTCCCTTTGGCTTTGTACTAGCAAACCCAGAACAAAACGCCGTCGCAGGTGCGTTCTTGATCTTCTCGTTTATTGGTACAGGGAGCAGCTTTTTAGCATTTGCGATCATGGCGGGTAAACGTGGTATCGATAATCCAGTCTACAAGCACAAATCTCTGTACTACATGAGCGGCCTGACAGAGGGTACAGAGACCATAGGTTGCTTCGTGCTGTTCTGTTTGTTCCCGCAACATTTTGCCGTGATTGCGTACATCTTTGGTGCAGCATGTTGGTTTACTACGTTTACGCGTATTTACTCTGGGTTTCATACGTTGAAGCCGTAAACAAAACTTCAAGAGAGATTCCTGATTGCGACGAAAGACCGCAGTCGGGAATCTCTTTTCAGCCTTCTCTCAATAAATCATCCCACTCACCACCAGCGTCAGCACAATTCCAGAGACAAAACTCGGAAAATGCCACGTCCGCTGCTTAGCGCGGTAATACTCTTTTTGTAGGTCCTCTTGGTAGCTCTTTACGGCCAATTCTTTAATGTAGTTATTATGCATAACCTGTCCTCCTGACGTGTTTTACAGATGGAGGATAAAAGCTCAAGTTAACTTAAGGTCAACGGAAAAATTCAATTTCGGATAGTATTATTTGCGGAGGCTGAATCCCTCACTCCTAGCTCTTAAGTTCAATCAGTTGCACTTGTTTGTATCACAGTTCCGTTATGTCACTTGATCGTCGTCAATGGAACATCAATCTCTCACACCTTTCGATGTTCAAATGACATCAAGTTGCTAGCATGAGCCCATTCAAGATAACTCTGGGCTTGTTATGACTCCTACTGTCGACCACGTACTTCTCAATATTGCACTCAATCTGAGCTCAAATCGCTCTCATGAGCAGCAATACCAAAACCTGATTGACGGGGTGGCACAAGTGTTCCCTTGCGATGCGAGTTGTCTGTTTATCTTTGATGAAGATGGCTTCCTTACGCCAGTCGCAGTAAAAGGTTTGTCGAGCTCAGTACTCGGTCGCCGTTACTTCCCTAAAGCTCACCCGCGTTTGGATGCCATCATTCATAGCCGCGAGCCTGTTCGCTTTGATGCCGACTGCGCCCTGCCCGATCCATTTGACGGAACACTGTTAACCGAAGATAAATGCATTGACGTCCATGACTGCATGGGCTTTAGCTTGTACGTTGAGGGGCAACTTGTCGGCGCATTAACCATGGACGCACTTGCGGTTGGTGCGTTTGATCATATCGACCCACTCGCAATCGAAACGTTCGCAGCACTAACGGCAGCAACACTGCGTAACATTGCGCAATTAAAAGCCCTTAAAGCGCAGAACCAGAAGCAAAAGAGCGTCACGCAAACCCTGATCCAACAGGCACGCTCACAACACGGTGACATGGTTGGCTTAAGCCCACAAATCAATCAATTACGAAACAACATTGCGACCGTTGCTCAGTCGGATTATGCAGTATTGGTAACGGGAGAAACAGGGACGGGTAAAGAGCTTGTTGCTCACTCTGTCCATGCTCAATCTCATCGCAATGATAAACCGATGATCTACGTAAACTGCGCCGCCCTACCCGAAGGTCTGGCGGAGAGCGAACTGTTTGGCCACGTAAAGGGCGCTTTTACCGGAGCCAATAGTCATCGTGCAGGTAAGTTCGAATTGGCTGATGGCGGTACAATCTTCTTAGATGAAGTGGGTGAACTGCCATTGATTTTACAAGCAAAACTGCTGCGAGTTATCCAGCAAGGTGAGTTGCAACGTGTGGGTAGCGATCAGCATTTGATGGTTAACGTGCGAATCATCGCAGCCACCAACCGGCAGTTAGAAAAAGAAGTGGAAGATGGCACATTCCGAGCGGATCTGTTCCATCGTTTAAACGTATTCCCAATCAAAGTGCCACCACTTCGCACGCGTGATGGTGACATTCCAGTTCTTGCGGGATATTTGTTAGAAAAAGTACGTCAGCAATTTAACGCACCAAACCTTCACGTTCACCCTAAGGTACTAACTCAACTAGAATCTCTGCCTTGGTATGGTAACGTTCGAGAACTTGAACACACCTTAACGCGAGCAGCGTTACATGCGATTCAACAAGGCGCGAGCACCATCATGCTCAATCACTTTGACACTTCATTGGCATTGGATGATGTAAAAAACACATCGCATTACTTGCCGAAACAGAGTCAGCCACTGCGCGAGTTAGTAGAGAGCTATCAACGAGACTTGATTGAACACGCTTTAAGCCAAACTGGCGGTGTTTGGGCAAAAGCAGCGGAGTTTTTACAAATGGATCGAGGCAACTTGTATCGCATGGGTAAAAAGCTCGGCATTAGCAAATAGAAGCTCCTATTTCGCTCATTTCCCTTGAAGGAAAAGTTACCTCTTGAACAGAGGGATTCCGGATGGTTCGCTTAGACTCGTCCGGAATGACACCTAACACCAATGCGCATGGGCTAACTGTCCTATTTGGCTTTTCGCACTTCATTCGCTATTCCTCATTCGTAACAATTAAACCACTCTAGTCTCCGCTTTCTTCTGACTCTTTAAATTCACCAAGTTCTCAGCAACCCTGTTGCGTCACTCCCGAAATCTACAGAGGCACACAATCGCGAATCTCTTACCTCCACAAAGCCGCCTTAACTTTTCTCCTGTTTAACAACTACTTCCACTTTCGATTGTTAAAGCGTTTCCAGCACGTTGCTTTTCTCATCACATCTGTATTTTCGTTGTCATTTGCACATCATTCGCGTTGTCACAATCACATCGCCCACATACTCAAAAAGCAACAAAACCATTTAAAATCAATAGCATAACAATTGGCACGCATTCTGCTTTAGAAGGAAAAACAAAACGACTATTACTACAATCACTGGAGAACCCAATATGTTCTGTATTCAATGTGAACAGACAATCCAAACCCCAGCTGTAAAAGGCTGTTCTTTCGCACAAGGTATGTGTGGCAAAACTTCAGAGGTATCCGATCTACAAGACGTGTTGGTTTACACTCTGCAAGGGGTTTCTTTTTGGGCAGCACGCGCGCTTGAATTCAACATCATCAATGATGAAATCAATCAATGGGCTCCAAGAGCATTCTTCTCTACGTTGACTAACGTAAACTTCGATCCTGAGCGTATCCTTGAACTGACTTCTCAAGCAGCAACATATAAAGCACTGCTAAAAGACCAAGTCATGTCTGCCGCAACACTTGCTGACGAAGTCGTATTGAACGTACCTAACGTTGCGAACTTCGAGCTACCAAACAGTGCAGAAGAAATCCTAGCATTTGCTCCTCAAGTAGCGGTAAACCGTGGTAAAGACCAAGTACACGAAGACGTTATCGGCCTGCGCCTACTTTGCCTGTACGGCTTAAAAGGTGCTGCTGCGTACATGGAACACGCACGAGTATTAGAGCAAACCAACAATGATATCTTCGCGGAATACCACGAAATCATGGCTTGGTTAGGTACTGACCCTGAAGATCTAGGTGAACTGCTAGACTGCTCAATGCGCATCGGTCTTATGAACTACAAAGTGATGGAAATGCTGGATCATGGTGAAACAGCAACGTTCGGTCACCCAGAGCCAACCACTGTTAACGTTAAGCCACTGAAAGGCAAATGTATTCTTGTTTCTGGTCATGACCTTCACGACCTAGAGAAAATCCTGCAACAGACTGAAGGCAAAGGCATTAACGTTTACACCAATGGTGAAATGCTGCCTGCACACGGTTACCCAGAGCTGAAGAAATACCCTCACCTAGTGGGTAACTACGGTAGCGCTTGGCAGAACCAACAGAAAGAGTTCGCTAACTTCCCTGGCGCGATTGTGATGACATCAAACTGCCTATTGAACCCGAACGTTGGCCAATACGCAGACCGTCTATTCACTCGTAGCATTGTTGGCTGGCCGGGTGTCGCTCACCTAGAAGGTGATGATTTTAGCCAAGTCGTTGAATGTGCATTAGCGCAAGAAGGCTTCCAGCATGACGAAATCGAACACAACATCACGGTTGGTTTCGGTCGCAACGCACTAATGAACGCAGCACCAGCGGTTATCGACCAAGTGAAGCAAGGCAACATCAAACACTTCTTCTTAGTTGGTGGTTGTGATGGCGACAAAGCAGAACGTAGCTACTACACCGACTTCACCGTGGAAGCACCAGAAGATACGCTAATCCTAACGCTGGCTTGTGGTAAATACCGCTTCAACAAGAACACATTTGGCGACATCAATGGCATCCCTCGCCTATTGGATGTGGGCCAATGTAACGATGCGTACTCAGCAATCCAGCTTGCACTGGCACTTGCGAAAGAGTTCGATTGCGACATCAACGAGCTCCCTCTGACGCTTGTTCTGTCTTGGTTCGAGCAAAAAGCAATTGTGATCCTGCTTACGCTATTCGCTCTTGGTGTGAAAGGCATTTACACAGGCCCAACAGCGCCTGCATTCCTAACACCAAATTTGATTGCGATTATCCAAGAGAAGTTCGATATGCGCAGCATTGGCAATGTTCAGGACGACCTTAAAACCATCCTAGCAGCGTAATCACCTCGCTTATCATGCGCCTCCTTAATTGGGGGCGCTTTTATCTATTGAGTACTCGACAACCAAAGAGATTGTTATGTTTTTTGAATGGCAAGGCAGTCAACCTGTCACGTTACGCTGTGTAGACAAATACCATGAAACTGCTGATGCAGTGAGCCTCAAGTTGGCAGACCTGTCAGAATCGCTCTTGTTTGAATTTAAAGCGGGTCAGTTCATCAACCTTGGCGTTGAAATCGATGGCAAGATGGAGTTTCGTGCCTACTCTCTCAGCTCTCTTTCCGGTGACGACTGCCTGCAACTGACGATCAAGCGTGTCGACGGCGGTAAGGTATCCAACTACATCATCGATAAGCTCCTCATTGGCGATACGGTTCAAGCGCTTCCTCCTACGGGTGATTTCAACTGCATTGATCACCCACCAATCGCGATCAATGGCAGAAAGAAAGCACTGCTCATCAGTGCGGGCTGTGGCATTACGCCTGTATTCGCGATGGCAAAAGAATGGCTAGGCAAAGACGCTGGGGTTGATATTGAGTTCCTGCACATTGCTCGTTCTCAACCAGAAACCATCTACTTTGATTTACTAGAGACCTACCATTCGGTTTATCCAGATTTCAATCTGAAATTGCTACTGAAAAATCGTGGTGAAACACTATACCCAGAAGGTCGTTTGAATACCGAGTGGTTAAAAGAACTGGTGCCCGACTTTAAACAGCGCACGGTTTATCTATGCGGTCCAAATCAGTTTATGCTTGATGTTCAAAGCTACTTGAGTGAGCTTGGCTTTGATATGGCGAACTTCTTCCAAGAAAGCTTTACACCAGCAGCAAGCGAAGAAACCGAAGTATCAAATGAATCAGCGAGTGTGTCAGTGCCTGATTTCGCCCAAACGATTGATGCTCAAAAAGGCCAAGTCCTTGCTGATGTGTTGGAAGGCGCAGGATTACCACTGATCATAGCTTGCCGAAGCGGTATTTGTGGCTCTTGTAAGTGTAAAGTTCGCAAGGGTAGCGTGTCTTCAACAAGCCAAGAGACATTGACCCCTGAAGAAATTGAGCAAGGCTATGTACTCGCCTGCTCTTCGACGATTGAATCCGATCTTGAAGTTCAGATTGGTTAAAGCCGTTAATACGAACATTAAAAAAGCGCCGTACTAGGCGCTTTTTGCTTATGGAAAAGTGTTATTAAACTCGGAAGTTTCTTTATCTAAACTCAGCTAAACAGTAAAACCTTCAGTGCAGCTTCGCTATCTACATCCATAAATTCTGGCGGGTTATCCAAACGCTCGCGGAATGTTAGCTCTGGCGCTTCTTCCTTCATGCTTTCAATCAAGAAATCGCTGGTCACCGATGGCGAGTTTACACACGCTAACACCTGACCACCTTCTGCCAATAAATCAGGCAAACGGCGTAGAATCTTTTTGTAGTCTTTGGTTAGTGCAAAGCTGCCTTTCTGGAATGATGGTGGATCAATGATGATCACATCGTATTGGCCCGCTTTCTTAATCTTGCCCCACGACTTAAAGATGTCGTGCCCCATAAAGCTCACTTGGTTGATGTTATGACCATTCAGCTTATGGTTCTCACGACCTTTAGACAGCGATGCTCTCGCCATATCCACGTTAACCACTTTATCTGCGCCACCAGCAATTGCAGCAACAGAAAAGCCACAAGTGTAAGCAAACAGATTAAGTACGTTTTTGTGCTTCGCATTTTCACGTACCCAGTCACGGCCGTAACGCATATCAAGGAACAGACCGAAGTTCTGGTTACGTCCGATGTCTAGCTGGTACTTCAAGCCACTTTCTTCAACCACAGGTCGAGCATCTAGCTCACCCAACAGAGTTTCAGAAGGTGCGCCGTCAGCGTAGCGATGTTGAATTACGATCGTACGCCCTT
This sequence comes from Vibrio sp. ED002, assembly GCF_023277445.1. NCBI lineage: Bacteria > Pseudomonadati > Pseudomonadota > Gammaproteobacteria > Vibrionales > Vibrionaceae > Vibrio > Vibrio sp. ED002. The sequence continues at coordinate 974,749 of NZ_CP080238.1, forward strand.
GTTTCTCTGCCCACAGAGCAGATTCTGAAAGCGTGTTCAACCCTGCTTTCAATTCAGTAAGAAACGTCTCATCCACTTCTTTAAATAGGTTGATGATCAACTGACCTTGTAACCAATCACACGTGATTTGCTCTAAACCTTCAAAACGGCGACCACGACCGTGAAACAGTCGGCGAATTTCATTGGGAGCTTGTGTTAGCTCCGCTTCTAGATGCTGGAAAAACAGCGGAAGTTGTGATGCTTGCATCGAATTCTCTTATTCGTTTTCTTTGTGATGGTTATTTAATCGTAGGCCAGTTCAGCTCCCACGGAGAAAGCCAAGAGTCTACACCTTGAGAGACGACTTCATTATGCCATTTACTGCCAAGTGCTTTATGCTCGCGCGGGTCGCAAACAAAGCGATGAGTTTCATCTTGATACGGAAAGCACAACGAAAATGCATGCAAGTAACCACGGTCTGCTTCATTGCCTGCATTATAAATAGGATCGCCAACAATTCCTGAGCCAACTGATTTCAATGCCACGCGAATTTGGTGTGTTTTGCCAGTGTGCGGCTTACATAAAAACAGGCGCTCTCCCGGCTCTGCAGCGAGGGAAAAGAATTGGGTAATCGCGGGATTCGTTTTGCTGTTCACCAGTTTCCATGAGGAACGACGAGAGCGTTCCATATCACCCACTACTAGCCCTTGTTTCTTCTTAGGCTTTTTCGAGCCAATCGCAAGGTAGAACTTTTCGACTTCGCGATTGGCAAATGCTTGAGATAAGGCGCTTGCTGCTTTCGCATTGCGGCCGAGAAGTAGAATACCAGAAGTCATTTTATCGAGACGGTGGATAAGATACAGCTGCTCATCACCACTCTGCTTTGCTACTTCTTGAAGCAACATAGTGTCACCATCGTCTTTATGAACAGAGACGTTGGGATGTTTATTGATGATCAGAAAATCTGGATGGGTATGTAGAATGTCGAACATAAAAAACTGGCTCCACGTTTGGAGCCAGAAGTATACCGATTCTAAGCAATTAGGCGAGCTTAAACTTACCCACTAGAGCTTCCAACTCTTGAACTTTACGATTCAGGCCCTCAACACTTTGAGAGCTGTCATTCGCTAGTTGTAATGAACGAGCTGAAATATCACTGATCGACGTAATATCCGCGGCAATTTCTTTCGTTACAGCGGTTTGCTCTTCTGCAGCAGTCGCAATTGAGTTCACCATACTTTGAACATGCGCCGCACCAGAAACGATTTCCTCCAGTGAGTTCACTGCACCTGAGCTTTGACTCACGCCAATTTCAACCAAACGACAGCCATCCTCAGTGTAAGTCACCGCCTCTTGAGTACCGACTTGAATTGCTTGGATGATCTCACCAACCTCTTGTGTTGCCTTTGTTGTTCGTTCAGCAAGAGCACGAACTTCATCTGCAACCACAGCAAAACCACGACCAAACTCACCTGCACGTGCCGCTTCAATCGCCGCGTTCAATGCCAGAAGGTTCGTCTGCTCTGCGATATCTTCAATGACTTTGATAACCGCACCGATTTTCTCGCCATGAGAACCTAGGCTGTTCATTTGCACCGACATATCCGACATTTGCTGTGATACTTGCTGAATGCTTTCAACCATCTCAACAATAACAGTACGCCCTTGCTCTGCGGTTGATTCCGACTTGCGTGCCTCTTCAAAGGTTGCTGCGCCCTGCTCTGCTACTTGAGAAATGGTCAGACTTAGCTCTTCTGACGCCGTCGCGATCAAGTGCGCTTTGTCCGCTTGGCTGCTTGCACCGGAGACAATATCTTGACTGACGGTAGCCAATTCTCCAGTCACGGACTTCACTTCTTCGGATACTAACGATATAGAACCAATAAGACTGGTCAAAGACGCTTGCATCTTATTCAAAGACGTCGCGAGGTTTGCTAGCTCGTCACCTGATTTATCGTCGATAGGCGCTACCGTTAGGTCACCCTCTGCAACGCGCTGCGCCAGTTCATCCAATTTACTCAAGCGACTGGTAATCGAATTAGACAACAAGTATGCGATAACAGCAGTGGCAACAAGTGCTATCGAACCAAGCACATAAATCGTCAATTCGATACTGTTAAATGAATCCGAAAGATCAAGCAAAGCTTCACTAGTACTTTGACGACCGTCGATTGATGCAGCATCTAGGATAGACTCAAGCGGTGCTAGATTCGTTTCATAAAGTGAGCGAAGACGCGCGACATTCTCTTCAACATTTTCTAAGCCGAGATTGGACAGAACTTGGGATTCAAAGTCTCGTGTAAAATCGCTCATGTAACGCTCAGCTTTCTCAACGTTACGGTAATCTTCACCACCTACCGTCTCCAAACGTTTAACTTCAGCAATCGCTGCTGCAAACTCCTTTTTATTAACTTGATATTCAGCCTGAGCGCCAGAGACACCAACAATGCTTCCTAATGCATCGCGATAAACATCACCGGCCTCATCGATCAGAATTAGATACTGAACTGTTTCAGGAACATCGTCCGTTCTCACCTCGTCAGCCACTTTGTGCGAGTTCAATACTTCTAATGTAATAATCCCTATCATCACTAGCATGATCGCCAAAATGGCACCAAAACTCGCGTACAGTTTTTTACGAACAGACATTGTCACTAATAACCTTCCTTACCGTTGTCATGGATTTTCTTACTGGTTAATCCACATATTTACACATGCTTTGTAAGGGTTATCGGAACGTACCTCTGCAACTTGAGTACATTTTTTTGTGATCTACATCTCTATGCGAGCGATCTCACAATTACTACCCGTTATTAATATGAGTTTTCTCAATCCTATAAATTATGAATATAAAAAAACGGGAACCGATTAAGGTTCCCGTTTTCAATCAAAGTCTATTTGGTTATAACTTCTTAGAGAAGATACCCGCCAGTGCGATGATGCCGATACCCACCAGCATGATTTCGCCCTTACCGCTGTCGAAACCAGACTTGATACCCATGAAGGCTACGATTGCGATTGCCACTGGGATTACGTACTTAACTAGGTTGTACCATAGACCAAATAGTGGGAAAGAAACTTTGCCGTCGTTAGTGATCTCTTTCTCTAGTTCAGCGCGGTTTAGACGCCAGCCAGCAAAGATACATACCAACATACCGCCAACCGCTAGGAAGATCTTATCCGTTAGTAGGTCAAAGATATCAAATGCGCCCGTACCGAATAGTGTCGGACCAACACCACCAAGTGATAGCGATGCGAACACACACAGTGTTGCCATTACGACACTCGCAGACAGTACTGCTGTAGAACGCTTCAGGCCTTTCTCATCGATTAGGTAAGAAACCACTACTTCTAGCAGAGATACTGAAGACGTCAGCGCTGCTACTGTTAGACCAATGAAGAACATCAGAGCAAATAGAAGGCCAATTACGCCGCCCATTTCAGCAAACAGTTGAGGAACAACGACGAATACTAGACCTGGGCCTGCTGCTGGCTCCATACCGAATGCGAACATTGCTGGGAACATTGCTACACCCGCTAGGATTGCAACACCTGTGTCCATTGCCGTAACCATGCCGGTAGTTTGAACTAAGTTTTCCTTCTTCTTCAGGTAAGAGCCGTAAGTCATCATACAACCCATACCTAGACTTAGAGAGAAGAATGCTTGGCCTAGCGCCGCTAGAACGACATTGCTGTCTACTTTCGAGAAGTCTGGCATGAATAGGAACTCAAGACCCGCCATTGCACCAGGAAGCATCAGACCTTTCACTGATACAACGATCAGGATAAGGAATAAAAGAGGCATGAGGATTTTACCAGCCTTTTCGATACCGCCAGAAATACCTTTCATAACGATAACGATGTTAAGGAACAGGTAAACACCCATCCACATTAACGGTTGGACTGGATCAGAAATGAAGCCGCCAAAACTGTCACCAATTGCTTCAGGAGCACTTAGTAGACCACCACCTACTTTAAAGATGTAAGCAAGCGCCCAGCCACCTACTACAGGGTAGAAACCCATGATTAGTAGACCACTTAGCACGCCGATAACACCGGTAAACGTCCAACGGCGGTCAGTAGATTTGAACGCACCTACTGCTGAAAGACCTGTCTTACGACCAATAGCGAATTCTGTCAGCATGACGCTAAAGCCGATAAAAATAACGAATAAAAGGTAAATTGCTACGAACGCGCCGCCGCCGCTCTCACCTGCTGTGTAAGGGAACTTCCATATATTGCCTAAACCGACAGCGGAACCCGCTGCTGCCATGACGAAGCCTAGTTTAGACCCCCACGTATCACGTGGTGCTGCTGTATTTGTAGCCACGCTTTTTCTCCAAAATGTTTTGTTGTGTTTGCATAGAGATAGGCGTCTAGAATATGTTCGTGTAAAAAATAATGTACACTTTATAAGATGTTTGTATGACGCTCTATGTATGGCAAGTAAAGCAGTTTCAATTTAAAATTGGAACCCCGATCAGCACATTTATCGCACAAATGTATCATTGTTCACGCTAAATGCTGCTTTTTTACGCAAAAGTTAAGATTTACTCCAACTTTTCACACCTTAGTAACAGAACGTCTCGTTATAAAATTCATTTCACGATACAAAATCATCCTCCTCTAGTGGTATGAAAATAGTTTCCCGTTCCGCCATTTACGCTTAATATCCATATTGGGTTTATTACTTTTGGCGACTATGGACAAGTTCTATCATTTTCTCACTCTAACTGGCATCGGCCTTTACTGGTTTTTGGTTGCAGGTGTTACGATCCGTGTCGTATTAAAACGTCGCGCTGTTAGTGTTTCTCTTGCATGGCTAATGATCATTTATATTCTGCCAGTGCTTGGCGTCGCTTGTTATTTTCTATTCGGTGAGCTCAACCTCGGCCGCAAACGTGCAGAACGCGCAAAAGAGATGTTTTCACCATTCCAGCGATGGTTCACTCAGTTAAATGACTGCAATGCGCATGTCCCTGAAGCAATGGGACGCCATATCTATCGTATTGATGAGCTGTGCAACAATCGTCTTGGTTTACCTGCATTAAGTGGGAACACGCTTTCTCTACAACAATCGCCTAACGAAATTCTCCACTCGATTATCGAAGACATCGAGAATGCTGAACACAGTATTCGCATGGTTTTCTATATTTGGCATCCCGGTGGTTTAGCTGACGCCGTTGCTTCGGCTTTGATTCGCGCTTCTAAACGTGGCGTAGACGTAAAACTGCTACTCGATTCAGCGGGCAGTCCACGCTTCTTCCGCAGTCATTGGTATAAAATGATGAAAGACGCAGGCATCGATGTTGTGCAAGCGTTGGAAGTAAAAATGTGGCGTATCTTCCTTCGTCGTTTGGATTTGCGCCAACACCGTAAGATCATTGTGATTGATGATGAGATCGCTTACACCGGTTCGATGAACCTGGTTGACCCCGCCTTTTTCAAGCAGAACAGTGGGGTTGGGCAGTGGATCGATATTATGGTGCGAGTCACTGGACCGACGGTAAATGTTTTAAGCGCTATTCATTGTTGGGATTGGGAAGTAGAAACTGGTGAGCGTTATTTTCCTAAGCATCCAGAATGTAGAATCGACAATAAAGAAGACGAGTTTCAGCATCCAATCCAAGTGGTGCCGTCTGGCCCTGGTATGCCAGAATACTTGATCTACCAAGTACTCACATTAGCCATCAACCAAGCGAATCGTTCCGTCAGAATCACCACGCCTTACTTCGTGCCAAGTGCCGATCTATTGGAGACTCTGAAAATGACCGCGCAGCGCGGCATCGAAGTAGAACTTATCATCCCACACAAGAATGACTCTATGATGGTTCAATGGGCTTCGCGGGCATTCTATGACGAGTTGCTCGTCGCTGGGGTGAAGATTTACGAATTCTATGGCGGGTTACTGCATACAAAATCAGTCGTGATTGACGAGCAATTCTGTTTGGTGGGTACCGTAAACATGGACATGCGCAGTTTGTGGCTTAACTTCGAAGTAACACTGGCTGTCGATGATGAAGAGTTCACAAAACAGATGTCGTGGCTGCAAGACAGCTATATCAAACAGTCCCATACCGTTGATAGAGATAAGTGGGAAAAACGCAGTATTTTCTCTCGCTTCTTAGAGCGTGTTTTCTACCTGTTTAATCCATTGCTGTAGCAAATACCCAAAATAACAAAACTTCCTCGAAAACCGACAGCCATAAACTGTCGGTTTTCTTTTTCTTATTCAATCAATGCTTCTGTTTTTCGACCTATCCTCGGAGGAGTCGTTTGAAGTTAAGTTTTCCCTTGCAAACCACCCATCGTCCATGTTTTAAATATTGAAAATCGTAAATTAGACAGGGAAATTTTATGTCAGAGGGCAAAAAGACCAAATTCGTTACTGCAGGCCGTGATAAGAAGTGGACGAATGGCGTGGTCAACCCACCAGTACAACGAGCTTCAACTATCGTGTTTGATACAGTTGCTGAAAAGAACCAAGCAATGATTAACCGAACCAACAAAACACTGTTTTACGGACGTCGTGGTACGAATACTCACTTTGCTTTCCAAGATGCGATGGTGGAAATCGAAGGTGGTGCTGGCTGTGCACTTTACCCTTGTGGCACGGCCGCAATCTCGAATGCGATTCTGTCTTTTATCGAAACCGGCGACCACATTTTGATGGTGGATACTTGTTACGAACCAACCCGCGATTTCTGCGATACCATTATGAAAAAAATGGGTGTCGAAACGACTTATTTTGATCCTATGATAGGCGAAGGTATCCGCGACCTAATTCAGCCAAACACCAAGGTACTTTTCCTTGAGTCTCCGGGTTCTATCACTATGGAAGTCATGGACGTTCCGACTTTAGCAAGCATTGCACACGAAAAAAACATCATCGTAATGCTTGATAACACTTGGGGTGCCGGTGTGAATTTCTCACCATTCGAGCACGGTGTTGATATCTCTATCCAAGCAGCAACCAAGTACATTGTTGGTCACTCAGATGTAATGCTGGGTACGGCGGTTGCGTCTGAGAAATACTGGGACCAGCTGCGTGAACAAAGCTACCTTATGGGACAATGCGTTTCTCCTGATGACGCATATCTTGGTCTGCGCGGTATTCGTACTTTGGATGTTCGCTTACGCCAGCATGCAGAGAACAGCCTGAAAGTTGCACAGTGGTTGGCAAGCCGCCCTGAAGTCGATCACGTTCGTCACCCTGCCCTAGAAACCTGCCCAGGTCATGAGTTCTTTAAACGCGACTTTACTGGTGGGAATGGCTTGTTCTCATTCATATTAAAAAGCTCGTACCCGAAAGCAACCACAGCATTGTTGGATGGCATGAAACACTTCAGCATGGGTTACTCATGGGGTGGCTTTGAGAGTTTGATTTTAGCTAACGAACCAAAGAGCTTTAACAGTTTGCGCACAGTGGCGAATCCAAACTTCGAAGGCACACTTGTCCGCCTGCACATCGGTCTTGAAGATGTTGAAGATCTCATTGCCGATCTTGAAGCAGGCTTCGAGCGATACAACGCACTCGTACTAGAAAAAGAAGCCTCTTTATAAGCATTCAGAACAATTATTAAATAGCCTCGTACTGCGAGGCTATTTTTTTGCCGCTCATTACAGAGTTACTAACCCATTGTCTTAATTAGAATTAACTAACATTCTAATATTCATAAATTCAATGTTAATCATATCTGTTGATTTTCTTTTGAGTAATCACAGATTAAAACAATGTGCCACAAACGAACTTCTCAACCGCAAAACTTATCTCCTATTTTATAAAACTCACAAGAGGTCATACCACAAGGAGATCGTTTTGAAACTCAGATTCATAACAACAATGCTTTTCGTTTTAAGCACCCTACCCTTTGCATCTGCCAACGCCAGTGGGTACACGGAGACTAAATATCCCATCGTTCTTGTTCATGGGTTGTTTGGCTTTGATACCTTAGCCGGTGTCGATTACTTCTATGGCATCCCACACTCTCTGACCAAAGATGGCGCAACGGTTTATGTTGCCCAAGTGTCTGCGACCAACAGCAGTGAAGCTCGCGGTGAGCAGCTATTAGCACAGGTTGAAACGCTGCTTGCTGCAACAGGCGCACAGAAGGTCAACTTGATTGGACACAGTCACGGTGGTCCAACAACACGTTATGTCGCCTCCATACGCCCAGACTTAGTAGCATCCGTTACCAGTATCGGAGGAGTAAATAAGGGCTCTAAAGTTGCAGATATTGTGCGCGGTACGGTACCTGAAGGCTCTATCAGTGAAGGCGTGGCTGTGAAGTTGGCAGAAGGGCTCGTGACATTGATTAACCTACTTTCTGGTGGTACAGACCTCGACCAAGATCCATTGGCCTCTTTAGAAGCTCTAACCACCGAAGGTTCTTTGGCGTTCAACCAATATTATCCGGAAGGTATCCCTACCAGTGAATGCGGAGATGGTGATTTGTTGGCATCGAATGGCGTGTATTACTACTCATGGACGGGCTCTTCGAACTTTACCAATCTATTTGACCCTACTGACGGCGCAATGGTCGTCTTAGGCTTAGCATTTGATGGTCCGAACGATGGCCTTGTCGGGGCATGCAATACTCACCTAGGTAAGGTGATTCGAGACAACTACAAGATGAATCATCTGGATGAAATCAACGGATTGCTTGGTATTCATCACTTGTTCGAAACTGACCCAGTCACACTGTATCGTCAGCATGCAAATCGCCTGAAACTGCAAGGTCTATAAAAAGGAACTTATCATGAAGAAAGCCGCTCTTGTCATTGTGTCCGTTGTATCACTCATTAGTGTAGGAGCGGTTTATTTGTATCAACATCAGTCAGCGCAGCCAATAAAGGCGCATTCACAACAAGACACTACAGTTGATCTTTCCTCCCAGAAAGACTTCTTTGAGTACTCATTGAGCAGTCTTGGGGAGCAAAGCCTTGAAGAAATCAAAGCCAACGTAAAAACCGGCGAATCACAATCAAATTCACTGGGTATCAACGCAGAACTGTTCGAAACTTACCTCGCCTACAAAGAAGCGTTATCCAAGCTAGAACCGTTTGAAGGAAATTCATTGTCATTGATGGAGTTGAAACAACTGAACAACGCCATCTTGTCGATGCAGAGCGAATTTTTTACTGACGAACAAATCGCTCAACTTTTCGATGAAGAAAATCGCTTACGTCAGTTAGCAATAGATAAACTCGCCATTCGGGAAACCCAATTAGACGCTGACTCTCAACAACAAATACTCGAAGAAAACCTCGCCTCTCAACCTGATTACATTCAACAAAGTGAACGCAACAACGCGCTAGTGATTGAACTAAATCAGACCTCAGAAATGACTGCACAGGAGAAGTATTTGGCTCGTATTGATTTGGTGGGCGAAGAAGGCGCCGAACGACTACAAGCTCTGGATGAACAACGAGCCTCGTTTAATGCATCACTCAACGAGTATTTAGAGAAACGAGCGGAGATCATCAACAATGATTTCCTCGGCGAAGAAGAAAAGAAAACAGAAATCGCCGGATTAAGAGAACAAAGCTTCGAGCAAAACCAATGGCGTCGCGTGGAAGCTTTAGAGAGAATTCATGATAGTGAAGCGAACAACTAGTTCGATGTCTAATTAGGCTTCTTAGGACAACCAACAATGTGGTCATCGACCATGCCTACGGCTTGCATAAAGGCATAGCAAATCGTCTCGCCCACAAACTTAAATCCTTTCTTTTTAAGGAATTTGCTCATCGCTTTGGACTGTTCTGTCGATACTGGCACTTGGCTCATATCTGTCCAGTGATTCACGATTGGCTTGCCATCAACAAATTGCCACAGCGCAGCGGAAAGGCTTCCGTATTCTTCAATCAATTGCTTTGCCGCTTTGGCATTGCTAAATACCGAGTTGATTTTACCGCGATGCTTGACCACATCGAAATTCTCAACGATGAACTCTGTACGCTCTTCATCGCGTTGAATCAACTTCTCTAAATCATAGCGCTCAAACGCTTCACGATAGCCTTCTCGCTTTTTCAGAATCGTAATCCAACTCAAGCCGGCTTGCGCGCCTTCTAGCGTAATGAACTCGAATAATACGTTGTCATCATGAACAGGCACTCCCCATTCCGCATCGTGATATTCACGTTCAAGTGGGTGGTTCATCGCCCATGCACACGTTCTATGTTCCATACTTTTATCCTTATAAAAACGCCCCTGACAATCGGTCAGAGGCGTTTTTCAAACTTAACTGAGTTAAGCGGTTACTTTGGTAATGCTACTCTGTGGAATAGACGATACAACACTGGTACAACAATTAGTGTCAGTACGGTCGCAAAACCCAAACCAAACATGATGGTTACTGCCATTGGTTTGAAGAAGATATCCGGTAGTAGAGGAATCATACCAAGAATGGTAGTGATTGCCGCCATACATACCGGGCGCACACGACTCACCGCGGCATCAACTACGGCATCGTACGCTTCTTTACCCGACTTCATCTCAATCTCGATCTGGTCAAGCAGTACAATACCATTCTTCAGAACCATACCAGACAAGCTCAAGAAGCCCAGCAGCGCCATAAAACCGAATGGTGTATTCAAGGCCAATAAACCTGTCGTCACACCAATCAATGCCAGAGGCACCGTTAACCAAACAATCAAAGGTTCTTTGATTGAGTTGAACAAGAAAATGGTGATCAAGAACATGAACAAGTAACCCATCGGCATCGTGGTGAACAACGATGCTTTAGCATCACCAGAAGACTCATATTCACCACCCCACTCTAGAGAGTAGCCTGGTGGCATTTCGATCGCTTCAATCTGAGGTTGTAGGCGTTTTTGCAATGTTGCCGCCGTCTCTTCACCCAAGATATCTGGATCTGCCATCACCGTTAGCATACGCTTGCGGTTCTTACGCACAATGATTGGATCTTCCCAACGCATATCGTAACCCATGGTCACTTGTTGCAATGGAATAAACTCACTCTGTGCTGGACTCCAAATCTTCATCCCTTCGATGTTGCGAATATCGATACGCTCATCTTCTGGTAGACGAGCAACAATTGGCATTAGCGTTGTACCATCTCGGTAAAGACCGATGCTCATGCCCGAAAACGACATTGAAAGGAAATCGTCCACATCTGATTTGGTGATACCGTAACGGCGTGCTTGGCTTTCATTAAACTGAGGCTCAAGTACCTGAGTACGTTCACGCCAATCATGACGAATGTTTGTTGCACCTGGGTCGGCGTACATCACATCCATCACTTGCGCAGCGATAGTACGTAGCACTGTTGGATCAGAACCGATAACACGTGCTTCAATTTTCGCACCGCCACCAGGGCCCAATTCAATTTGTTTCAGCTTGTAGTTGATCTCTGGGTAATCAGATTTCAAATGCTCTCTAAAACGTTCCATTAACGGGGCTAGTGCTTCGTAGTTATCAACTCGAGTAGTGATCTCACCATAAGCCGCGTAGCTTTTTTCTGGTGCGTAGGTCAGCATGAAACGTTGCAAACCTTTACCCGCCGTCGTCGTGATGTGGTCTACATGGTCCTGTTCTGCCAACCAACCTTCTAACTCCTGCAACGTATCGTCAGTCGCTCGAATATCGGTGCCTTCCGGTAACCAAACATCCAATTGGAAGATAGGTGTCGTTGAAGATGGGAAGAATGCTTGTTTCACGTGCGTAAAGCCGTAAACGCTCGCGGCCAAACCTGCCACCAAAACAACCACTGTGAACCAAGCTCGGCGCATACAGAAGCTGAGGAACTTCTTGTACATGACAAAAACAATACCGTTGTATGGGTCATTGTCTTCGCCTTCACCACTTTTGATTTTCTGCCCTTTAAAGAAGATATCAGCAAAAAATGGGGTTAACGAAATCGCCGTAAACCAACTTAACATCAGAGAGATAAGCAACACGGTAAACAGGGTGCCACAATATTCACCCGTCGAGTCTTCTGATAAACCGATTGGTGCAAACGCCGTCACCGCGATCACCGTTGCACCCAATAGCGGCCATTTAGTTTGCGTTACAATATCCGTTGCAGCTTGCAGTCTCGTTCTCCCTTTCTGGGTACCTATGAGTATCCCTTCCACGACAACGATGGCATTATCCACCAGCATACCTAGAGCAATAACCAAGGCACCTAACGAAATACGCTGCAAATCGATGGCCAGATACTTCATGAAGATGAAAGTGCCAAGCACGGTCAAAAGCAGAATTAGACCGATAAGCAGACCCGAGCGCAGCCCCATGAAAAACAGCAAAACGATAATTACGATACCAACCGCTTGAGCTAGGCTGATAACGAAGCCGCTCACTGACTTATCTACTTCTTTCGGCTGGTTGTAGATTTCTGAAATTTCAACACCAACGGGTTGTTGGTATTTCAGTTCTGCAACACGGCGATCAAATGCTTTACCCACTTCCACAACGTTCACACCTTGAGCGAATGAGACGCCCAAGTTCAACGCCAGTTCACCGTTGTAGTTGATGATGTTCGTCGGGACTTCCATGTAGCCACGTTTAATTTCAGCAACGTCTTTTAAGAAGATAAGACCTTGAGCACCTGATTCCGTGATCAACAAATCACCTAGCTCATCAACACTTTGGAACTCACCCGTCGGTTGAATACGAATGTACTCATTACCAATTCGAATTGCACCGGCATCGGAAACGACGTTTTGAGTCGAAAGTAAATTGAAAACCGTATTTGGTGATAGGCCAAGACTGCTCAACTTCTTCATCGAGATTTCAATGAAGACTTGCTCTTGTTGCTGGCCAGAAACCGAAACTTTGCTGACGCCGTCAACAAGTTCGAGTTCCCGCCTTAAATAATCAACATAGTCGAGCAACTCTTTGTAACTGTACCCATCACCAGTAACCGCGAGCAAAATACCGTATACGTCGCCAAAGTCATCGATAACCGATGGGTCATTTACACCCGGAGGCAGGGAGCCCTTTAAGTCATTTACTTTTCGACGCAGTTCATCCCATATCTGTGGTAAGTCATCTGGACCATAGTTGTTTTTCATGGACACGGTGATTTGCGACAAGCCTCGACTGGAGATGGAATTGACCTCATCAACATAAGTCAGCTGTTGAATCGCTTTTTCTATCGGATACGTTACCTCTTCCTCAACCTGTTGAGGCGTTGCGCCCGGATAAGAAGTAACAACCATTGCATCTTTGATAGTAAACGCAGGATCTTCTAAGCGTCCCAAGCCAAAGAATGCTGACACACCGCCGATCAAAAAGATCAGCGACACCATCCAACTGATAACACGGTTGCGAATAAAATAGGCCGCAATGCCAGTTACGTTATCATCATCTTGAGGCGCAGTATTTTTTTGTTCACTCATTGCGTTGCCTCCTGCTTAACCACTTCCACTTTTATGCCATCTCTTAATCGGGATACACCAGCAACAACGACTTTGTCATCAAGTTCTAGGCCATCAAGAATCTGAACTGAGGTTTGTGACGCTTTACCTGCACGCACTTGTTTGCGGCTCACGGTATTATCATCATTCAAAACCCAAACGAATTTATTTTCACGGCTCAGCTCATCTCCATCGGCATTAAAGATCGCTTCAATGGGAACGTTAATGCCAACGTTAAGCTCAAGACCCACCTTTTCATCTTTCGATGTCACGTCTACCGCCATACCATCAAGAATGTATTCGTTTTCCGGCATTGGCAGTGATAGCGTCACCGTAAAGGTGCCTGTATCAGGGTCAGGTTCTGTCGTGAACTCTTTGATTTTCGCCTTGTATTCATTGCCACTTGGCACACGAACGACAGCATTAATTGCCGTCAAACGCTCTTCAGTAGGAGGTTGGTTCACGTAAAGACGATCGGGGAGCTGAATAAGGACTTCAACGCGATCAACACTGTGAATGTTAACGATATATTGACCAACTTGAATATTTTCAAATTGATCGACATTAACACGGGAAATAATGCCGTCGACTGGCGCTTTAAGCTCGGTGAAAGACAAACGCAACTTGGCCAATTCAAGCTCAGCGAGCGCGATTTGGCGTTGTGCCGCAATTTCATCAAATTGAGACTTAGCTAATAAACCTTTTTTAACCAGCGGTGCGGAACGACGATATTGGCTGTCTACCACAGAAAAACGCGCAGATGCGTTATCTACGTCCAATTGATAATCGGTTGGGTCAAGCCTAGCAATGACATCACCTTTAATGACCTTATCGCCTTCTTTGACCAAAACACGGCTTACCTCGCCTGCCACACGGAAACTCAAATGTGAACGATCGGCAGCGTTGGCTATCGCAGGAAAATATAAGTTGTCATCAACGCGCTGCCCTTCTAAAGAAGCAACACGAACACGAGGGGTCTCCAATTCTCTTTCTGGGCCTTTTTCACCACAGCCTGCAAGTAACACGGCAGAGCAAAGCATGGTTAAAGCTATGATTCCTTTCATACTATAATCCTCGCTCCTTAACCCACTCACGAACCTTAATACCCGGCTCAATGACATTGACACCAGAGATAATGATTTGATCTCCATCCTCTAGCCCTTTTTCAACTTGCTGCTTGTCGTTCAAAGAAACCGAGACTTTTTCAACAATGCCTTGATCATTAACACGCCAAACGCAGGTTTTGCCATCTTCGGTAAACAGGGCTGAATCAGGAATTTTAGTCGCACCCGCGTTTTCAGACACAAGATGAACATTACCGGACATTCCTGGTAGGATGCCAACACCCTCAGGACGCTCCATTACCATTGTGACTTTGTAACTGCCGGTTTTAGGATCGGCTTCGGTATCAATTTCTTGGAATGTCACCTCAAAAGCGCGCTCAGGAAACGCATCAAATGTCATTGATGCATAAGCATTCGCACCCTGTGTGAATTTGCTGAGTAGATGATCAGGAAGCTGGAACAACACCTTCATGACTTGATTGGTTTGAATATTCATGACGCCTTCTTTTGCCGCCACATACTCATGATTTTCTGCTGGCAGATACGAAATCGTGCCATCGTAAGGCGCAACAAGCTTTGTGTACCTCAGGTTAGCTTTGGCCTGATTCCACTGAGCTTTCGCTGAATTGTGATTGGCTTTCGCCGCATCGAAGTCTTGTTCCGAAACCACTTGCTCTTTACGAAGCTTTTTCGAGCGTTCGTATTGAACATCAGCAAGGGTGTAATTTGCTCGAGCTTGTTTTTCGAGTAGCGAATATTCGTCAGGGTTGAGTACGGCAAGCACATCACCTTTATTCACCATTTGTCCGGCATTGACTTCGATCGATTGAAGCAAACCAGGCACTCGGAATGCGAGAACGGCTCGGTCTCCGGCTTCTGTAGTGGCAGGAAAGTGTCTTTCAAACTGTGCATTGCCTACAGTAACCGTAAAGAGTTTAGCGGGCCGAGATTCCGGTTCTGGGACTGGTGGTAGCTCTTTTCCACACCCAGAGAGAACCGTCATGACAGCGATTGGAATGAGCGCTTTTCTCATGTTAATTCATCCATTTAAGATCCATTCCTTTTAAGGTAGATGAATTTATGGTGTTCTTCTAGAGCATCGGAGCAAAAAAATTCTTTAAAAATAGCAATTTGAGACAAAAATAAAGCAGGCCGAAGCCTGCTTTATCAATAAAATCATAATTAATTATCAGAGTTTATTAAATTCTCTGTTTACGCGATATGCGTCGGAAGTGACATACGCTTCCATACTACGGATTTTTCCATCAAGGCGGCTAAAGTCACTTTCTAAAACACTCAACAGTTGGTCTGGGCTCTGGCCTTTCTGCCATGGTTTGCTCTTCAACGTATGCTCTTGGCGTGACTTGATATTCTCAGTATAAGTTACGGGCTGCTTTTCCAACATGAATGTCATTGCAATATAAGCCAGCAACACGAGAAAAGTACCACCAAGTAAGGCTGCCGATATCACGACGATCCGAATCAACCAAACTTCCGCACCAAAGTAGTTCGCGACTCCGGCACACACACCGGAGATTTTGCCATTAACAGGGTCGCGATACAGCTCTCGTTTAATCATACTTTCGTCTCCACGTTGGGGATTCTGCATCTAAGATACGCTCCAATGTTTCAACGCGAGATTGCATCGCCTCCGCTTTTTCAGACAGTACCTGAAGACGCTCTAGATCTTGGCCCGACAGTGCACTATCTGCTTTGCGTTTGCTGCGATAGTGTAAGAAGAGCCATAGTGGAGCGACAAAGATTAAAAAGACAATCAATGGTCCAGTAATAATAAATGTCGACATGAATGGCTCCTTTCTTATTTATCATTCGATGACATCTGTTCTTTCAGTTTTGCCAACTCTTTTTCAATTTCATCTTGTGCTTGCAGCTCTGCAAACTCTTGGTCTAACGATTTAGCATTACCAGTCTTTGCGTAAAGATCCGCTTCTGCTTCCATCTCATCAATTTTACGAGAGTATTGTTCAAACTTTGCCATCGCTTCGTTTGTACGACCTGCGTGCAATTGTTTTTGAACATCACGTCGGTTAGAAGCCGTTTGGTTACGAATCGCAAGCGCTTGTTGCTTCGCTCGAGTTTCTGTAATTTTGGCTTCCAACTTACCGATTTCACCTGTCAATTTTTCGATGGTTTCTTCAACGAGTGTTTGCTCAGTGTGAAGGCCTTTAATTACGTGCTCAAGTTTCTGCTTTTCAATCAAAGCGGCACGCGCTAAATCTTCACGCTCTTTTACTAGTGCAAGGCTCGCTTTTTGGCCCCACTCAGTAATTTGCTCTTCTAGTGCTTCCACTTTGCGAGCCAACTCTTTTTTGTCTGCAATCGCTTTAGCCGAGTTGGTACGCACTTCAACAAGTGTGTCTTCCATTTCTTGAATGATAAGACGGATCATTTTTTCAGGATCTTCCGCCTTGTCTAGCAATGCACTGATGTTTGAGTTAACGATATCTGCAAAACGAGAAAAAATACCCATAACGGAACTCCTCTTTCTTCCTATTTAAACTCGACAAGGTGGTCATTTACCTTGTGTCTCCCTTTACCTATATCAAGTAGCATGCCAACTTTATTTTCCTTTACTAAACAACGAGTTAATCATTTTGTTGTTGTAGCACACTGATATGCTATGATGTTTTTTACCAACAGTTGGTAAATTTCACCAACTTCAATACTGTAAATCATGGTCAGATAAAAAATAAGAAGGACTTTATGAAGCAGAACCTAATCGGTGAATCACCCGCCTTTCTCTCTGTGTTAGATAAAGTATCACAAATCGCGCCGATTGAACGACCGGTCCTCATAATCGGAGAACGAGGCACAGGTAAAGAACTCATAGCACAACGTTTACACTATTTATCAAGACGTTGGGATAAGCCACTGCTTTCTCTAAACTGTGCGACATTAAGCGAAGGCTTGATTGATTCTGAACTTTTTGGCCATGAATCTGGTTCATTTACTGGTTCGAAAGGGAAACACAAGGGACGCTTTGAGCGGGCTGAAGGGGGCACGCTTTTCCTCGATGAACTCGCGACAGCCCCGCTTTTGGTACAAGAAAAACTATTGCGAGTAATCGAATACGGCGAGTATGAGCGTGTAGGCGGCCATACCGCATTAACTGCAGACGTTCGTTTGGTTTGTGCTACCAACGCTGACCTTCCACAATTGGCAGAGCGCGGTGATTTTCGCGCGGACTTGCTCGACCGACTGGCCTTTGATGTGATCATGTTGCCACCCTTGCGAGAACGCAAAGAAGACATTCTTTCTCTCGCCGAGCACTACGCCATAAAAATGTGTCGTGAATTGCAACTGGAGTACTTTGTTGGCTTTACAGAAGAAGCACAACAGTCTCTATTAGATTACGCTTGGCCTGGTAATGTGCGTGAACTCAAGAACGTAATAGAGCGAGCTATTTATCGCCACGGACTCAATGCCGATCCAATCGAGTACTTGGTGTTTAATCCATTTGAAACCGGTTGGGAAAACGCACTTGGTCATTCTGCAGAGCAAGGAGAGCAGGAAACGGAGCAACCTCATGTTGGTCCAACAATTAACTTCCCGCTGGATTATAAGCAGTGGCAAGAAGAACAAGACATCACTCTTCTTAACCGCGCATTAGAAGAGGCCAAATTTAATCAACGACAAGCAGCGGACTTACTTGGACTCAGTTACCATCAACTTAGGGGGATGGTAAGAAAATACGGATTGGTTGGACAAAGCTAAGTCTTTGACGTGAATGGCATCATCCTTAAATCGCTCACTATACTAAAACACAGCCCCCTTTATCGAAGTAGGGGATTTGAGCGGAACTTCATGACGACTGGAATAATACATAGTAGCGAGCACTCAAGAGGCAAATTTGGTCATTATCAGTAAATGATGCGGTAATTTGATCTAACACCCTGCGACTCAACGATTTTGTATTTGGAGCGAGTTAGCAAAGGTGATAAATTAGCGGGATCATTTTCGCTTGTCACTCTTCGCCTTCAACCGCATAGAAACAAGCAAGATCCAATGACCATTTCATATTATGAAAGCTTTTATCAAACTATCGCTGAGCCTTATCGGGATTAGCTTACTCACCGCTTGTGGTGACGAAATCGATCACAATGATATTCGTGAGAATGGATTTGTGTTTTGTGGGCAGGGTAAGCCAACCACGTTTAACCCTCAGCTCATTGACAGCGGCATCACTGCCGAAGCACTTAGCCCTCAGCTATACGATACGCTGCTTACACTCGATCCTAAATCTCACCAACCAGTTGCAAACCTTGCAGAAAAGTGGTCTGTAAATGAGGAAGGTACGGAATACACCTTTAACTTAAAGCAGGACGTGCAATTTCAAAAAACTCCTTGGTTCTCCCCTTCTCGTCCATTTAATGCACAAGATGTGGTATTCAGCTTTAAGCGAATCATTGATGTAGACCATCCGTTTCACGACGTCGGTGGTGGTTTTTATCCATGGTTTGCAGGTTTAGACTTCCAAAATCTCGTGCAAGATGTGATTGCTCTTGATGACCACACCGTTAAGTTTGTTCTCTCTCAACCTAACTTTGCCTTTTTAGCCAATATTGCCACCAGTCACGCCGTGCTGCTGTCAGCAGAATATGGGCAACAACTTGCGGCCAAAGACGAAAAAGAACAAATTGACTTGTTACCTATCGGTACCGGTCCTTACCAGTTAAAAGAATACCAAGTGAATGATTTGATTCGTTTAGAGCGTCACCCTAAATACTGGAAAACGCCGGCGAAAATGGAACAGGTCGTGTTTGATATTTCACATCGTGGTACTGGCACGTTGGCAAAACTATTACGCAATGAATGTGATGTACTTGCTTCGCCAATCTCTAGCCAAATTCCAATCATACAAGAAACCGAGCACCTTGAATTAACCGCAACGCCTGCTAATAACGTCTCTTTTATCGCGATTAATACTGGTCATCCGGCACTGAAAGATGCACGAGTTCGTCAAGCTCTCAACCTTGCTATCAACCGCCAAAATATCCTTGATTCCGTATATTACGGCACGGGTACTCAAGCTTATACACTACTGCCGCCGAACTCATGGGCATACCAGAAAGACAGCGTGAAGATCCGTTATGATCGTAATTACGCATTGGCGTTGCTGCGAGAAGCTGGGTATGAGAAAGGTCTGCAATTAACCATGTGGGTGCCGCTAGAACCTAGAGCCTTCAATCCAAGTCCACGTAAAACCGCGGAGTTGATTCAGGCGAACTTTGCTGATATCGGCGTCGAAGTACGACTACTAACCGATGATCGCTTTGAACGGACTCAGCTCGAAAACATCAATAATGTTGACTTACTGCTAACAGGTTGGATTGGTGATACGGGCGATCCTGATAACTTCTTCCGCCCTCTGCTTTCTTGTGAATCTGAACGTGTTGGCCTTAACGTTTCCATGTGGTGTAACGACGACTTCGATTTCTTGTTGGATCTGGCATTAGAAACCGAGCAACAACGTTATCGTTTAAACTTGTATCGCCAAGCGCAGAATATTCTCAATGAAGAGTTTCCTGTCATTCCATTAGCTCACGGCGTTCAATTCCGTGTGCACGATAAATCGTTGAAAGGCTTTAAATCGAGCCCTTTCAATGCACAACCTTTTGATAAAGTTGAGAGAGTTCATTAATGTTTTGGTACGCCGTAAGACGTCTTAATCTCTTTGTCATCACTTTGATGATCCTCACTTTAGTGGGCTTCTCTTTGCTACGTCTTGATCCGACATCACACTGGGCAAACGTGGAGTTTTGGTCAGGCTGGCAAAGCTACCTTGTTGAGCTTTCACATCTTAATTTTGGTATCAGTAAGAATGGGAACCCAATCTATGCTGAGCTCGCGGTCGTATTCCCTGCGACGTTAGAGTTGTGTTTCTTCGCCTTCGTTGTTTCACTATTAATTGGTATTCCTTTGGGGACCGTAGCAGGCATGAAACAAGGCAAGTGGCTAGACACCAGCATCTCATTTGTCTCTATGTCAGGGTATTCGGCGCCAATCTTCTGGGTTGCCCTGATGCTGATTATGGTCTTCTCCCTGCAATACCACGTATTCCCTGTGGCGGGTCGTTATGACTTACTTTACGAAATTGACCACGTAACAGGCTTTGCAATTATTGATGCCTTTATGGCCAAAGGTGAATACCGTGCTCACGCGTTACAAAGCGTGATTGAGCATATGATCCTGCCTTGTTTGGTTCTCGCATTGACACCAACAACACAAGTCATTGGTTTGATGCGTGCATCAGTGGCAGAAGTGATGAGTCAAAACTACATTCGCGCCGCACGAATCAAAGGTTTATCCAACCGTGAGATCGTCACTCAACACGTTCTTCGGAATGCGATTCCGCCTATCATCCCAAAAGTTGGTGTTCAGCTTTCGAGCATGATTACCTTGGCGATCATCACAGAATCCATCTTTAACTGGCCGGGCATTGGACGTTGGTTATTGGATGCACTTGCAAATCAAGATTACGCTTCCATCCAAGCAGGTGTCATGGTGTTAGCGACGCTTGTTTTAACCGCCAATATCCTATCGGATCTGATTGGTGCCATGATTAACCCTCTGGTGAGAAAGGAATGGTATGCTAACAAATAACGTTTATCAGGAAGAGCGCATTCCAACCCAGTTTGAACGATTCTGGCGCAGTTACCGCGCAAACAGTTTGGCAATGTTTGGTCTTTGGTGCCTTGGCTTTATTGTCTTAATCACCATATTGGCCCCTATTTTAGCGCCTTACGATCCACAAGCTCAATCTGGCGAATTGTTAGTGCCGCCTTCGTGGGCGCCAGCCGGAACCGTCGATTACTTTTTAGGAACTGACGACCTAGGTCGCGATATCTTATCTCGTTTAATTATGGGCTCTCAGCTCACCTTTGGTGCTGCCGTAGCAATTACTGCTATTGCCGCATTCATCGGCTGTATTATTGGTGTGTTAGCGGGTATGACCAAAGGTCTGTTATCCAGTACGCTTAACCACTTGCTCGACACAGTCATGTCCATTCCATCATTACTGCTGGCGATTATCTTTGTGGCGTTTTTGGGCTTTGGTGAGTTCAATATCCTTTTGGCGATCTGTCTGGCTTTAATTCCACGCTTTATCCGCTCGGTTTACATCGCCGTGCACACCGAAGTCGAAAAAGACTACATCATGGCTGCCCGTTTGGATGGCGCTAACGACTTCTACTTGCTTTGGAACTCGATTCTACCGAACGTATTAACAGTCATCGCTGCAGAAATAACCCTGGCACTCTCGGTCGCCATTCTAGATATCACTGCGCTTGGTTTCCTAGGTTTAGGCGCACAAGCACCAAGTACGGAATGGGGTGCGATCTTGGGTGACTCTGTTGAACTGATATACATCGCACCTTGGACCGTTACCTTACCGGGTCTGACCATTATGTTTACCGTTGTTGTTCTAAACTTAGTGGGTGAAGGTGTACGCCAAGCCCTCAATGCGGGGATCGAATAATGCCATTATTAGATATTCGACATTTAACCATTGAAATTGAAACACCATCGGGCTTAGTCAAAGCCGTTGATCGCATGAGCATTACCTTGAATGAAGGTGAAATTCGTGGTCTGGTTGGTGAATCTGGTTCCGGTAAGAGTTTGGTTGCAAAGGCTATCGTGGGTGTTTGTAAAGACAACTGGAAAGTGACCGCAGACCGAATGCGTCTTGGCAATATTGATCTGCTTCAGCTAACGCCAAAAGAGCGCCGTCGTGTGATTGCACGTGACATTGCGATGATTTTCCAAGAGCCATCGACTTGTTTGGATCCGTCGGAAGAAGTCGGAAGACAGTTAATTGAATCCATCCCTTCTCGATCGTTTGAAGGTAAATGGTGGGAGCGCTTCAAGTGGCGCAGGAAACAAGCAGTTGCCCTACTCCATAAAGTGGGTATCAAAGATCACCGTCGTTTGATGGGCAGTTATCCTTATGAGTTGACCGATGGTGAATGTCAAAAAGTCATGATTGCGATGGCGATTGCAACCAAGCCAAAAATCTTGATTGCTGATGAGCCAACCAACGATCTAGACCCGATTACTCAATCTCAAATTCTGCGTTTGCTGAGTCGCATGAACCAACTCAACAACACAACGATTGTGCTGATTGGTCACGACTTAACCACTATTACTCAGTGGGCAAATCGCATTACGGTAATGTACTGTGGGCAGTCCGTTGAATCGGCTGATACAGAAAAGTTGGTCGCCGCTCCCAAGCACCCTTATACTGCGGCACTGCTTAAAGCCATGCCTGACTTTAACGACTGGATTCCGCACAAGCAAAAGCTGCAATCTCTACCGGGTTCTATCCCTCCACTTCAGCATCTGCCGATCGGTTGTCGCTTAGGACCTCGTTGCCCTTATGCTCAGAGGCAATGCGTCGAAATTCCACATACTAAACGTATCAAAAACCATAAATTTAGCTGTCACTTCCCACTGAATACGGAGAAACATTCATGAGTGCGTTGCTTGAAGTCGATAACCTATCGAAACAGTTCGTCACGCGCTCTGGTCTGTTTAAACGCACAGTCAAAGAAGCAGTTAAGCCGGTGAGCTTTTCCTTAGAGCCTGGACAAACTATCGGCTTTATTGGTCAAAATGGCTCTGGCAAGTCAACGTTAGCGCGCATGCTTGCTGGCGTTGTCGAACCAAGCTCTGGGGAGATTCGCGTTAATGGTGAGCGCTTAGAACACAAAGACTATTCGACGCGTTGTAAGCTGATCCGCATGATTTTTCAAGATCCAAATACCTCATTGAATCCGCGCATTCAGATTGGTCGAATCTTGGAAGGTCCGTTAAAGCGAAACACGAACATGCCACCAGACGCACGCATGAAACGTGTAAAAGAAACCTTACTTCGTGTGGGTTTGCTTCCGGAGCATGCTTACTTCTATCCTCAAATGCTAGCAGCAGGTCAGAAACAGCGTGTGTGTCTTGCTCGTGCTTTGATTCTACAACCTTCCATCATTGTTGCCGATGAGGCATTAAACGGTTTAGACATGGCGATGCGCTCGCAAATCATTAATCTCTTCCTAGAATTACAAGAAGAGATGGGCTTGTCTTTCGTTTACGTATCACAGCATATTGGCATAGTGAAGCACATTACTGATAAGGTCATGGTTATGCACGAAGGTGAAGTAGTAGAATTTGGTGAAACCAATCAAGTACTCACCAACCCAGAGCATGCGATTACCCAGCGTCTGGTGGAAAGCCACTTCTATAAAGCTCCAACTCACTAAAAGTCGACAAACACTGACAGTGATCAAAAAACAAAAAAGCCTGCTATCACAGCAGGCTTTAACGTATCTATACAGTTGAACATAAACGCGTCAATTAACGACGGCTCTCTTGTTTACGAAGCTCGAAATCAAACTCGTCAGGAAACAGCACGACGCCTTCTTCATTTTGGTTTGGGAACACCACAACAGACAGTTCGTCATCTTCTAGACCCGATGTCCAGCGACTGTGCCATTTGTTCAGCGAGATCGCTTCTGGCTCGCACTCTTCCCAATCACCCGTCGCCCATTGCTGTGCGAATTCTTCATTTGGCCATACTGGAACACAATCGTCGTCTTCGGTGTTCAGCATCACACAGCCGTGTTCATCCTTTAGAATCCACACTTTGCGGTTTGCGACAATCTCTTTCACACAGTATTTCAAACGCTGCTCTTCATTGTAGCGGTTGATGGTATCCATCTGCTCTTGGGTTAATGCTTCGGACATTTCTCGTCTCCTATTTTCCCATAGAAAAATGCCCACCTATAGGCGGGCATTTAAAGTATACGTTGGTAATAATGAAATTACACAAGCTCAGTTTGAAGCCAAGGCCAGCCTTGCTTCTTACGGCTTAGAGTGTTTTCCATCATTAGCATGCCGTCTTTCTCGTGCTTAACAAGCTTCTCAGCCCACTCACCTTTGTAAAGAAGACGAGTTTGCGCAGTAGTGATGTCTGTTAGCATAACAGCAGCAAATGCTAGGTTGTCGTTTGCACAACGTGCTTCTAGATCCGCTTCTAGTGCTTCGATCATGCCGTCAACTTGGTCTAGAGTCGCAAGTTCAACCTGACCTACTACTACATCACGACCGTTGAATGGGTAACCTTTCAGGTCTTTTTCAACAAGTTCAGCCGCAGATAGACCTTCGATGTTTGTCTTAGCGATTAGAAGATCTTTAGTGAATGCATCAACATCTTGTACGTCCGCAATAGCCGCTAGCTCAGCTACAGCATCTTTGTCTTTTTGAGTACAAGTTGGAGAAGCGAAACCTACTGTGTCAGAAAGAATAGCTGACATCATTAGTTTAGCGATTTGAGGCTTGATCTCGTGACCTTCAATCTTGAACATGTTGAACAGTACTGTGTTAGTACAACCAACAGGCCAGATCCATGCTTCCATTGGGTTTACTGTCATCACGTCACCTAGACGGTGGTGGTCAACAATACCTGCAACTTCTGCTTCAGCAATATCGTCTGGTGCTTGCGCTAGATCTGAGTAATCTACTAGCCAAACAGTTTCACCCGCGACTGAAGTACGAAGTTCAGGAACTTCTGCGCCAGCCACTTCAAGGATGTGCTGAGTTTCACGGTTAATTTCGCCTTGGCGGATTGGCATCGCTTCAGTACCACGTGCCTTTAGAAGTTCAGTTGCAACTAGTGCACTACAGATGCTGTCACTGTCTGGGTTCTTATGACCTACAACTAGAATCATGTTTCTTCCTATTCAAGTCAGTTTGATGCGCTTCCGAACGGGGGTGTATTGCATAGTGAATGACACCTTGGAAGCGGGTTTGCTCACAAAGGCCGATACTTTACCTGAAATTTTGCTTTTGTCCTAATTTCAAAACGTAAAAAAGGCTCAATAGCTTCGACCAACAAGCTGAGCAAGGATGAATTGCAGCACTGAGCCGCTTTAATCGTAACAAACGAAAAAGCCCAAGCAGTTTAACGCTTGGGCTTTAGAAGAGAGGTAGCTTAAAACTGCTTCACAGTATCACCGGAGCTCACTTCCACTTTTCGGTTCTTATAACTTGTGTAACAAAAAACACAGATAAACTTGAGCGTCATGATCAGGATAATGGTTGGCGCTGGCGCGCTATCAATAAAGAAACTCAGATAAACACCCAAAAATGCGCTGAGTAACGAGATACACAATGCTAATAACACCATGCTATGGAATCGGCGTGTTAGCAAAAATGCCGTGGCGCCTGGAGCAATAAGCATCGCAATCACTAAGATCATCCCCACCGCCTTTAAAGCTGCCACAATAGCCAGGGACAGAAGCGATAACAAACCATAGTGCAGGAACTTAACAGGCAAGCCAATTGCTTGGGCATGCTGGTGGTCAAAAACAAACACCAGAAGGTCTTTACCCTTGAACACGGCAAAAAGAACCACCAGCAAAGCAACAATCGCCGCTTCGATAATATCGGCCCAACTTACCCCTAAAGCATCACCAAACAAGATATGGTCTAAATGAACGCCAACCTCAACTTTGGTCATTAAAACAAGGCCCAACGCAAACATAGCGGAGAAGACAACACCCATGACAGTGTCTTCTTTAATACGGCTGTTTTCTTTCAAGTACCCCGTAGAAAGAGCACAGAAAATACCCGCAGCAAACGCACCAACTGTGTATGGGATCGCCAAGATATAAGCAATAACAACACCGGGTAAAATGGAGTGCGCGATGGCATCGCCCATCAATGACCATCCTTTCAATACAAGAAAGCACGAGAGCAAAGCCGTGGGAATAGCAACCAACAAGACGATTAAGAAAGCCTGCTGCATGAAGGTGAACGTAAATGGCATAACGAGAGTATCAAGCATTTTTGTGCTCCTTACTCATCATTGGAATGGTTGAAGATCCATCACGCTGTTTTCGTGTCAATTGTTGCTTACTTTTACGCCTGATGGCGATTTGTCCATGTTTAGGAGCAAAGACAAACGCAGTTAAGAAGCAAGCAGTTTGCAGTAGCACAATGATTCCTCCTGTCGCACCATCGATGTAGTAGCTAATATAAGCGCCTAAAAACGAGCTTAATGCACCAATGATAACGGCATAAACGATCACCCTAGAGAATCGGTCGGTCATTAGGTAAGCCGTAGCCCCTGGAATCACTACCATGGCAATCACCAAAAACGCCCCTACCGTTTGTAGCGCTGCAACCGTACAGGCACTAAGAAGTGTAAAGAATAATACTTTAAGCTTGGTTGGATTCAGGCCAACACTCTGTGCGTGATTTTCATCGAAGAAAACCACCATGAGATCCTTCCATTTGATAAGTAATATTGCGAGCGATATACCCCCGATTATGACTAGCTGAAGCGTATCCGTTGGTGTGATGGCCAATACGTTGCCTAAGACGATGGTTTGAATGTTAACCGCGGCAGGAAACAAAGAGACAAGAAATAAACCCAACCCAAAGAAGGAGGTAAAAATCAGGCCTATAATAGCATCTTCTTTTAATTTACTTCTTTGGCTTAAAAACAACATTCCTGCGGCTGCAAGACCGCCAGATAGAAACGCACCAAAGGCAAATGGCAGACCAAGCATGTAAGCTCCAGCAACACCGGGAACAATCGAGTGAGACAATGCATCACCAATCAATGACCAGCCCTTGAGCATCAGGTATGTCGATAAAAAGCCACAAACACCACCGATAAGCGCACTCACCCACATCGCATTTACCATGTAGCCATAGTGAAATGGTTCAAGTAAATAATCCATTAAATGAACTCCTTACTTCTCAACTCTAGAAACAGGTACCGCTTGCTGCTCGCCATACATCACGACCGGACGCTCGTGATCTGAAAGGACTGTCAGCTTACGTTCATCATCGTCTTCATGAAGATCTTTACCGCCAAGGATGAAATGACGAAGGACCCCACCAAAAGCAAGTTCGAGGTTTTCAGGTGTGAAAACATCACGAGTCATACCAGATGCCAATACCGTTCGATTGATCAATACGGTACGGTCACAAAAGTCTGGAACACTGCCGAGGTTATGGGTAGAAACCAGCATCACTTTGCC
The DNA here is from genome assembly GCF_023277445.1 of Vibrio sp. ED002. Lineage (NCBI taxonomy): Bacteria > Pseudomonadati > Pseudomonadota > Gammaproteobacteria > Vibrionales > Vibrionaceae > Vibrio > Vibrio sp. ED002. The sequence goes on from NZ_CP080238.1 coordinate 1,002,233, forward strand.
TTCGTCACGTAGGTCACGAAGCAATGCCATGATTTGATCTTCGGTTTGAACATCGACCCCAGTAAAAGGTTCGTCGAGTAAAATAACGTCGCTCTCTTGAGCCAGTGCCCTTGCCAGAAATACTCGCTTTTTCTGACCGCCGGAAAGTTCCCCAATTTGGCGTTTTCTAAAAGGCGTCATGTTCACGCGATCCAGCGCGGCCGTCACCATGTCATGATCTTTTTGCTTTGGAATTCGCAACAACCCCATATGACCGTAACGTCCCATCATGACAACGTCTTCGACCAATACGGGAAAATTCCAGTCGATTTCTTCACTCTGTGGAACGTAAGCCACCACATTTTGCTTAAGCGCTTTTTTAGCTGGGAGACCAAGGATCTCGACCGATCCTTGGCTCACCGGAACAAAACCCATGATCGATTTGAATAGCGTAGACTTACCACTTCCATTCACTCCAACAAGGGCCGTAATCGACCCTTTTGGAAGTGTAAAACTCGCGTCATACAGTGCGGTATGTCCGTTACGATAAGTGACGCTGATGTCCGATACTTTAATACCCGTCATTACTGCTCTAGACCCTCTGCAATTGTATTAGACGTCACTTGTAATAAATCCAAAAACGTAGGGACTGGACCATCTTGGCTACTTAGCGAGTCAACATAAAGGACACCTGCGTATGTCGCCCCCGTCTCTCGAGCAACTTGTTGCGCTGGCTTAGCAGAAACCGTACTTTCGCTAAAGACCGCTGGGATTTTATTGGAGAGAACTTCATCAATGACACGTTTAACTTGTTGTGGTGTGCCTTGTGAATCTGCATTGATTGGCCATAGGTACAGCTCTTTTAAACCAAAATCGCGAGCTAAGTAGCTGAACGCCCCCTCACTGGTCACTAACCAACGTTGGTCTTCTGGGATTTGAGCGACTTTTTCACGGATTGGCTGCACCATGTCCATGATCTGCTTTTTGTAGGCTTCTGCATTCTTCTGGTAAGTCTCCGCATTAACGCTGTCATATTTCACGAGAGCATCTCGAATATTGTCGACATAAATTAACGCGTCACTTGGGGACATCCAAGCATGTGGATTGGGCTTACCACTGTATGGGCCTTGCGCGATGCTCATTGGTTTGATGCCTTCCGTGACAATCACACTTGGAACATCGTGCAGGTTTTTGAAAAATTTCTTGAACCACAGTTCTAGGTTCAGTCCATTGTAAAGAATAAGGTCAGCGCCTTGAGCACGACGAATGTCTCCTGGCGTAGCTTGATAATTGTGGATTTCAGCGTCGGGCTTCGTAATGGATTCGACAACAGCAGCATCACCAGCAACATTTTTCGCGATGTCAGCGATAATGGTGAAGGTAGTCACGACTTTAAATTTCTCATCAGCCACCGCTGACGCACTCAATCCCAATGATAATAATGACAGAAGTACAGCTGCAAGTTTGGCTAAAGCACCAAGTTTCAATCTCATCCTTGTTTTCTCCAGAAGGCAAAGTTACTTTGAAAGTTAGAATGATTCTACATTCCAATAGCAACGCTGTAAATGATAATGGTTATCATTTACAGCATTTTTAACTCTTATCTTATGAAAAGTGTGAGATCGTTTTGAACAGCCCTTTACACAGCCGTCACAATTGCTTTCGCATTCAATCCTTTATCTAAGTTGATCAACAATAATTGGCACGGCTCTTGGTTGATTTTTTCTCCGGTCCAAAAATCGTACCAATCGGTAGGTTGGTCGGCTGTGAGAGTAAATTCCATAGGTTCATCATTGGTGTAGTTAAACAAGCAATGTAGGTCATTCTTGGAGGTCAGCGGCAAAAATGCGTGATTTAAACCTAGCGCAGTAAACTTGGCAGCCTCTTGATTTCGACGCTGGCGCAGCATTAGTTTAAAGAGTGTCTTACTCGCAAATGACGTAATCTCTGGCAAAGGGTCACCAGAAAGCAGTAAGCCACCACAAGCTAATAGAGCATTGCGATGAAATTGGTAGTCTTCTCGGGAAGCGGCTTGGTTTGGAAGTGAAGTAAACGTCGCACAATCAGGGTCGATTTGCCACAACTTACGATGTTGCCAACTGCGGAAGAAAGTCTCTTTAGCGATTTGCTCAAAGCGATGACTATGGCGCTCGACATCGTCAGACACACGCATTGCATCGACTAAGCCCAAAGAAGGCCACATTGGCGCGTTACAGCCTAATAGCCATGCATCCCCTGCCCCTTTGGCGATCGCTTCCATCCCCATGCGGTAGGCTTCTACACCGGTTACGCCCGATTGACTGCGCTTACCTTTTAAAGTGCCCCAGTAGTTTGCGTCTAATTTGAATAGCTCAACACCCCACTCTTCTCGCATGACAGATACGACGTAAGTTAAGTGATCTTGAACTTCAGGGTTTGAAGTATCGAGAATGTACCAAGGTGTACAGCGCCAACCACCATAGGTGACATCTTCAGCTTTCAGGAGGTCTCCGTCTTCGTGACGCACAAACCATTCAGGATGCTTTTTGAAGATTTCTGATTCTGGTTGGGCAATGAATGGTGCCATCCAGATCGCGGGCTTCTTGCCCTTCGCGCGAATGTTATGAATAAGCTCTTTTACACCACCAGAGAACTTATCAGAAGGCGTTAACCAATCGCCCATGAAAGCTTGGTAGCCATCATCCAACAATACCCATTCAAGCTCAGACAGCTTATCTTGCATGCATTCAACGTTTTCTAGGACGTTATTTTCAGTCACTTCCGCATAATACGCATACCAAGAACACCACCCAATTGGCGCATCTTGTAAAACACCATTACGCACGGAGTGATGTTCTGCAATCATCTCACTGTATTCAGCGTAGAGTTCAGACAGAGAATCACCACGTAAAACGGCAACAGATTCAAGGGTATTGTGCGCCCAATCGGCCACTTGTGTCATTTCACCATCGAGAGCAGCAGATAGAATCCAATGATCACCATGTTGAACAACATCAAAATAACCCGCAAAACGATGACATGAGGTGAAACCAAACAAGGTATAGCCTGCAGCATCTTCTACAACGAGATAGTTGTAGTAACGTTTTGGCGCATGTTCCGGATAGATTCGATACGACGCATTGTTATCAGGACAGCGGCCAATATCGACGGGGTGAGAAATGGTGCCCGAAGTTTGAGCGAGCATCTGGAAGCCGTCACCGATAACGGTCGCTCCTTGCTCATATAAGAAAGGCATTTCAAATAGTACTTCTCGTTCGCTGTAGGTTTTGTTGTGAATCCCCGCAAACGAAAAGTGCAGTTGGTTACCAACGACTTCGAACTGAAGATCGTTATCCATCACCGTTATTTCAGTGTGATTGGCCAATTGAATGGTTTGAGCCATAGAAAATCTACTCACTTGATTATTATTGTGTTGTTTCCTTCATTATCCTTTGCTTCTCTCCCCCAAATCGTTATCAACATCACGAATCGACATCGTTCCTAATTATATCAAATAAGTATTGAGAGAATGCTCACTGAAATTTTGGTTAAAAAAATACCAGCCCGAAGGCTGGTATTTCATTTAAAGCTTAGTGTTGTTATTAAGCAACTTCGATTGGACCACCGAATGAAGTCACTGGTGGAACTTTACCAGTGAATTTCTCGAAGTCTACGATACATGTGTTCGCAGAAGTCGCCTGTGCTAGCTCAGAAGAACCGATATCTTGAGTTAGTGTGTTAGGGTCACCGTAAGTACAGATTGCACCTACTTTCTCGTTTAGAGGACCGTACCATGCACCTTCTTCGATACGCACAACACCACGTGGGTAGCTGTCTGTTAGAACCGCACCAGCAAGAAGTTGACCACGGTCGTTAAATACACGTACCAAGTCACCGTCTTTAATGCCTTTTGCTTTCGCATCAGCTGGGTTTATGTATACAGGCTCGCGACCTTGAACAGCGTAAGTAGCACGGAAATCTTCAGATTCACACATCTGAGAGTGCAGACGCTTGTCCGGGTGGCAAGATTGCAGCCAGTACGGGTGTTTGTCAGAGCCAGGGCCACCGTGTGATCGTTCTGATTTCTCGAACCACATTGGGTGTTCTTGACAATGTTCGTAACCGTAACGACCGATCTTACGAGAAGTGATCTCGATGAAGCCAGAAGGCGTACCCAGTGGGTTGATTTCTGGATCTTTACGGAAGTCAGCGTGACGAACCCAAGGCTTACCTTCACCGAAGTCTAGTACGCTTTGTTCCCAGAACTCTTCAAATTCTGGCATCTCGAACTTACCGTCGTTCGCTTTCTTACAATCGTTGTACAGGCTACGGATCCATTCCATTTCGCTCATGCCACGAGTGTACTCGTCGCGACGACCAAAGCGTTGAGTCAACTCACTCATGATTTGGAAATCTGGCTTAGATTGGAACAATGGATCCACTAGGCGGTGCATAGCAACCAAACCTTTATTCGAGTATGAACCGTATACATCAATATCGTTACGTTCCCACTGAGTACATGCTGGTAGAACGATGTCAGAGAAACGACATGTTGCAGTCCACGCAAACTCAATAGTTACCACAGTCTGAAGCTTTTGGAATGCTTGCTTCATGCGGTTACGATCTTGGTGGTGGTGCCATGGGTTATTACCTGAGATCACCATCATCTTGAAGTCTGGAAGCTTAACTTTACCACCGTTGTAGTTGATTTCTTTACCTGGCTCTAGAAGACAGTCGATCCAACGTGCAACAGGGATAGTACGGCTGTAACCGTTAAAGTCGTTGTTATCCCACTTCGGTTTCATACCTGTGTCTAGGTTACGAGGGAAGCCACCAGGGCCCGCGAAACCAGTTGAAGGAACACCGATACTTGAGTAGTGGTGACCGTAAGAGATACCGCCACCTGGTAGACCGATTTGGCCAACCATTGCTGCCACAACTGCAGCTGCCCAGTATGGTTGTTCACCGTGCTCTTGACGCTGGATACACCAACCCATCAGGATTTGTGTACGGCCGTTTACTAACATGCGTGCGAATTCACGAATCTTGTCCGCTTTCACACCACAGATAGGTGCAGCCCACTCAGGCGTCTTAACAACTTTATCTTTCGTTTCACCTTGAACGTACTTGATGAAGTCTTCAAAACCTAGGCAGTAAGTCTCGATGAACTTCTTGTCGTATAGGTCTTCATTGTACAACACGTGCGCAACAGCAAGCATAAATGCTACGTCTGTTAGCGGGTTGATGTACAAGTGGTCATTTTCAAGGTAACGCTGAGTCTTGTTCTTCACTGGGTCTACAGATAGAACGTTGATCTCACCTTTCGCTACTTTTTCTTTCAGTTGCGCTAGGTACTTAAATGACTCGTGCGTTTCACAGTTCCAACCTACCTGTAGGTTTTTCACTGGGTCGTTTGCCCAAAGAACGATGTTGTCTGAGTTCTCTAGGATTTCAGACCAAGACGTACCTTGTGCGTATACTTCTGTAGAACCAAGTACGTAAGGCATGATGGTTTGACCCGCACCAGTAGAGTAGTCACCTACTTTAGTGATGAAGTTACCGTGCATACCTACCGCACGTTGCATGTGTGCAGTACAGTTGTTGAACGCACCAGTTTGGTTCCAACCTGTTTGACCTGCGTGTAGAGCCCATGGACCGTATTCTTTTTGAACACGCTCTAGCTCACGGTAGAACAGGTCTAGAGCTTCATCCCATGTAACACGGATGAAACGGTTGTTACCACGCGTTTCCGCGCTGTATTTGTGCTTTTTAAGCCAATCTAGACGAACCATTGGGTAACGAACACGTGATGGGCTGTAAATGATGCCCTTGATGCCGTTCAACATTTCTGTTGGGTTCTTATCTAGTTCTAGCGGTTTGATCTCTTGAACTTTACCCGCGTAGATGTGGGCGCGGAACGCGCCCCAGTGTGAACCTGTTACTTTCCAAGTACCCGTAGTCTCAGCTGCATTTGCAGATGCTGAAGCCAATAAGCTTGGACCGATAACTGACGCTGCACTTGTGGTTGCTACACCTTTAAGAAAACTTCTTCGTGTAATAGCCATTTAATTTACTCCAATCCGACGCTTATTAGTGGTGGCCTTCAGCATAATCTGAAGAGTGCTTCTGTAGGTACTTCAAGATCAGTGCTTCACTGTCTGTATCTAGGTTAACGAACGCTAGCATACCGTCAAACATACCTGGCCATGTATTCGCATCGAAGTGCGCTTCAGCTGGTTGTGTGTGACATACTGAACAGTTTGTTTTGTATGCTTCTGCTGATTTTTCCCATACAGGCGTGATGTCGTTCAGCATAGATTCTTTCTTGATCCATACTTTCGCAGCCACTTTTTCCCAAGGAAGACCTGTTAGCTCATCCACTTTCTTCTCACCAGCCGTTACAACGTCAGCGTCTGTTGCAGCGTCTTTAAGTAGAGAAGCTACTGCGATGTTTTTACCGAAGTCTTCTTGGATTACACGACCAAAGCCTTTCGCTTTACGCCAGCCGTCGATTTCGATTTCAACGTAGTCGCCTTTTTCTTCAAGAACTTTCACTGTTGATGCTGGGTTTAGAAGACCTGCTTCTTTCGCACCTTTATCGTCGAAGTAGATTGGTAAGTGACGAACACTTACTAGCTCCTGACCTACACCGTAATCTGTGTTAGATGCCATACCTTCTAGGTCACCAACAATACCACCGATGCTGTCCATACCTGCTGGAAGTTTGTGCGCGATGCCTTTGTGACAGTCAACACAGCTCTGATCTTTTTCAGCAGCTTGTTTCATTTGGATACGAGCTGTTGGAGACATTTGCTCGAAATCCATAGAGTCGTAGTTGTGACAGTTTTTACACTCTAGAGATTTGTTTGCAGAGAAACGATCCCATTCGTGTTTAGCAAGTTCGATACGGCGCTCTTCAAAAACACCTGGTTCATCGTAGTTACCAAATACTTGTGCAAATACTTCTTTAGACGCTTGCATTTTACGAGCGATCTTATCTGTCCAGTTATGAGGAACGTGACAGTCAGGACAAGTTGCACGAACACCAGAGTGGTTTTTCCAGTGAACAGTGTCTTGTAGTTCAACGTATACGTTGTCACGCATTGTGTGACAGCTGATACAGAATTCTTCTGTGTTGGTTGCTTCTAGGGCTGTGTTAAAGCCACCCCAGAAAATAACACCAGCGATGAAACCGCCCATAGTCAGCACACCAAGGCTGATATGAACTGCCGGGCGCGTCATAGTACGCCACAGTTTAATGATTAATGATTTCATTATTTGCTCTCTTAAAATCTTTTCTAAAGTGTGGTTATGAGCTCACTGGCTTACATGCCGTGCGCACCTGGGGGACCAAAGAAGAACACTTGAAGTGCCCAAACAATAAATCCGTAGCCACCTACGAAAGCCACACTCAGAATTGGGAAGAGAACAACTGCAATGAAGAGGAAAGACTTCCACTCCAGTGAGCGTTTTTCACCACTCTCAATTTTGTTAACATCACTCATACATTTGCCTATTTTGTATCTAGTGTTATTGGAAAGCCTGTGTTACCAAGCTTAAGTTTTTTACAATCTCTATTGGAAAATGTTAGACCATACTATCAGTAAGGTTCAATCAAATCTGACGCTTCATACCTTGTTATCCAACACTTTTTTGAGCTCATCCAGAGATGTGTTTGATTGATATTCTTTATTTAAAATTATTAACAGATGTGAAAAAATAAGTCTTTTGCAACCTTGTTAAAGATACAACATAACGATAACTTTGTTTACATTTAAATGGATTTTTTCGTGCTACTAAACCGCTATTTTTTCGACTAAAGACAATACCTTGTGAACGTTATGTTAAGAAAAACTCACAGAATCCGACTGACTTTTTTGTCGATAAGTTTGCAAAAAAACAGAGCTTAGCAATTCATAAACCCATACTACTTCGTTAGAATCAAAGCGTTGTTTTTGGGGGAACATTTATGAATCAAGTTGTAGATATTAATTGGTTTGAGCTCGCACTTTTTAGTTTGATCCTTATCGTTCCCTTTGCCATTAATACTCGATACAAATTAGGCATAGCCAAAGACACTGCCATCAGTATTGCCCGTATGACCGTACAACTGCTCTTAGTGGGTGTTTATCTTGAGTACCTATTTAAACTGAATAGCTTAACTGTGAATCTTGTCTGGTTGTTGGTCATGATTGTCGTTGGGGCGAGTTCGATTGTAGGCAAAGCGAACCTTCCCAAAAGACCGCTAATGCTCCCTCTCATCACAGGCTTAACGTGCAGCCTTTTTCCCCTACTCGCTGGCATAATCTTAGGTTTGGTAAAACCGGTCCCCTTCTACAACGCCCAGTACTTAATTCCTTTAGCTGGTATGCTGTTAGGGAACAGTTTGAGTAGTAATATTGTTGCTTTGCAAAACCTATTCACTGCGTTTGAACAACGAAAATCCGAGTACGAAGCCGCTATCTCACTTGGCGCTTCACCAAAATACGCGTCATTCCCTTTCCTTCAAGAAGCACTACGTAAGTCGCTTGCCCCAATCCTCGCCTCTATGGCAACAACGGGGTTAGTGACCCTTCCTGGGATGATGACAGGCCAAATCCTTGGTGGAGCTAGCCCAATGGTGGCAATTAAGTATCAATTGATAATCATGTTGGCGATTTTCGTCATGCTAAGTGTGTCTGTTGCGATTACATTGGAAATGACATTGAGCTGTGTACAAACAAGAGAAGGTCGCGTGAAAGTTAAGTTTATCAACAAGGATTAACTAGTCGAATGGCGAATACATGACCACATAAGCGTCTCATTTTATGAATTTTTCTTGTTCCAAAAAGATACACACGATCTTTAAGACAGGTTATCCACAGAAAATGTGGATAAACCACTAAAACCCATAAGCAACCAGAAACATAACATCAATTAGAGGCCATTATCTCCCACGCCCCCAAATGGTCATAAAGCAGTCATTCAACTGACATATGGAGACTCTAGAGTGCAGTTAACCACAAAGGGAGGAGTCACTATGGATAAGTTAATCATGCAGGAAAACGCAGACGAATTGCTGTCAGATTCACCAGTGGACTGGTTGGTACAAGAGCCGGGAGAAATAACGTCTCACTGGAATCCGAAGGAGTTTGGTATTAACGAAGAGTTAATCTAACCCTTTCAAACGGCAGATAAAAGAAAGGCAAGCCCAAGTTGGCTTGCCTTTTTCAATTCTATTTAAGATGCTTATCTTCATCGCGTAGATAAATCATCCAATACCACATGCCTACGAAGACACCGCCACCAATGATATTGCCAATCGTTACAGGAATAAGATTGTTCATGATAAAGCCAACCATATTCAAATCTGCATAATCTGCGATATTCGCGCCTGTCATTTGCCAGAACGATTCTGGAGCGAAGTATTTAATACCAATCGCCATCGGCACTTGGAACATATTTGCAATACAGTGTTCAAAACCTGCTGATACAAACATCGCTACAGGCAGAATCATAACGGCAATTTTGTCTGTTAGCGTACGACCACTGAAGGTCATCCAAACCGCGATACAAACTAAAACGTTACACATGATGCCCAGCGCAATCGCTTGGAAGAAGCCATGATGCAGTTTGTGCTGAGAAATAGCCATCGCATTCAGACCTACTTGGCCACCATCGAACATATATTGCTTAGTGATCAACATACATACCACCAGCAATATTGCGCCAACCATGTTACCGAAGTACACAACCAGCCAATTCTTCATTAAGGCTTTCCATGAAATCTTGCCGCTTGCGCGTGCAACCAGTGTGAGTACAGAACTGGTAAACAACTCACCACCTGTCACCACGACTAGAATAAGACCAAGACTAAAAGCCAAACCACCGATTAAGCGAGTAATACCCCAAGGCATATCGCCCGCACCAGTGGTAACGGTTGTATAGAAAATGAAAGCGATACCGATATGAAGACCTGCTGAAATAGCGAGCAGAAAAGACTTCATTGGGGCTTTAGTCGCTTTGCCAACACCTACTTCGGCGGCACGTTCAGCAGCCTGAGGTGGTAAGAGTGAGTCAAACTGATTGAAGTTCATGGAAGTGTAACATTTAGAAACAATTAACGAGGCGCGGATAATCGCTCCATTTCCAGAGTTTTTCAAGGGCTATTTTTTCATGTTTACTAAATTTGTTGTTGCTGAGAGAGTGATCGATAAAACTCAACTATGAGTTCTTGTCTTAACCATCATTAATATTTGGGAGCGATGTTTACCATCGAATAAAAATTCCGCGTTATATCAGGCCGATAGCGCCACACTTAACACTTCTCACGGTTTTCTATTGCTCAACCTAAGTTTTCAGACTAGCTTGGATAAAAAAGCACAAAGGAATTACCTATGAAATATTCAGCTGACCACATCGCCGAACTGAACCTACTTCTTCAATTCGACTTAACCAGTGCAGCTACGGGCATTAAAGTCCACAAAGAAGCTTCAGAAGACATGCAGGCAGCGGTTGCCCGCCTATACGAAAAACAACTATGCACTCAGCCTGATGGTGGTTATTTAACCGACGAAGGAATCGAAGTTGCAGAACATGCCGACAAGATCCTTCGAGTTCTTTCAGCAGAGTAATCTCACAAGTTTGTTCCAATCTTCTTAGTAAAAAGCCACCCTTTTCGGTGGCTTTTCTGTTTTTGTCATTCGTTCTGAATTCTTATTGGGCGATCAGCTTTTTCATTTTGCCGTAAGGTTTGACCTTGTCATAAACCCAATTAAAGCCAGTTGCATAAAACAAAAAGAAGATTAAGAATCCAGCTTCTAATGCGAGTGCTTGCAGCAATGTAATTTGTAAGAACCACGCAATGACCGGAATGGTGATAAATATCAACCCACCTTCAAATCCAACCGTGTGACCAATACGCACCATTAAACTTCTTTCTTCTCGGTTTGACCCAAACCATTTGTCAAAATACAAATTGTAAATGTAATTCCAGACTACCGTATACAAGCTTAACCCAATACCAACGACAGCCAAATCGCTTGAGCCTTTCCCTGTGACAAGTGAAGCCGCTGGGATAATCATCGCCAATGCAAACAGCTCAAATAGGATAGCGTGAAAGATACGTTCGTTACGTGCCATGTGTTTTTACCTAAATTGTTCTACTCAATGGCTGACATTTTATCTATCATCTAGATAAGTAAAAGTTAGATACCATCGGTAAAAACGATATGTTTACTATTGAACAACTACAGGCCTTTGTCGCAACTTCTGAAGCAGGATCTTTCTCTGCAGCTGCACGAAAACTTGGACGAGCTCAGTCCGTGGTAAGCCAACACGTGATGAACATGGAGCTCGATTGTGGCGTCGACCTGTTTGATAGAACAGGACGCTACCCAAAACTCACCGAAAAAGGCCATGAACTTTTGTCCTACGCGTTAGCCACCATCAGTCAACTCGACCGACTGAATAACAAAGCATCTCAATTGTTTTCACCACACGCGACGCAGTTTATTCTTGCGGTTGACGAAGGTATCCCTCTGACTAACCTACCCCAAGCACTCAAAAATCTAGAGCAACAATTCCCATATATCCAAGTTGAATGTTTAACAGGCTCCAGTCCAGATATCATCGAACTCGTTAAATCAGGTCGAGCAACCACAGGTATTATTCTCAGCGACTTACAAATGCCACAGAATATCGATTACTCAAACCTAGGTAATATCGGTTTTGACGTTTTTGTTTCTTCCCAGCATCCTTTAGCGAAACAAAAAGTGCGTCATATCGATGAGTTAAAGCAACATAGACAACTGGTTATACGTTCAAAAAATACCGATACGAGCGGACTCAATCAGGCGGTTAGCCCAGATATCTGGTACGCTGATAATTATTACATCTTATTAGAACTGGCAAATAAGGGATTTGGTTGGTGTTTTCTTCCAAACCATTTGGTGTCACATGCACCCAATACGCTGATCAAAATTGGCGAAGAATTCACAAAACTGGCATGGCAAGTCAACATCGATCTGATACAACATCAGAAATGGCACTCCGATCCTCTACACCAACAAGCCAGATTAGAATTACAAACCCTGTTTGAATCTTAATCAGGGATGAAGAAGTAGGAACTTACAGATGGCAAATACATTGATCGTCGGCGCAGGCTGGTTAGGCACACCACTTGCACAAACGCTTATTGACCAAGGACATCAAGTTATCGTCACTCGACGCAGCCAAACTCGATTGGATGAGTTTCCAATACCTTCCGTTCAAACTGCTCTGCTCGATCTCAATGAACCGAACTCTGAGCAGCGACTCATTGATATCATCAAACAGCACCATATCGAACGTATTGTCGGCGCTTTCCCTCCTGGCTTTCGTAAAGGAAATGGGCAAGAGTACGCACAGCAATGGCATCGCTTAAGTAAAGCGGTAAAAGTGAGTAGCGTTGCAAAGATTTTGATGGTCAGCTCAACGACGGTATACCCAAACCTAGCCGTCGATATGAAAGAAGAAGACGCCACATTGGCATTGGCCCAGACGAAAGAACACTTCTCTGACAACGCCCGCATTATGCTACAAGCTGAGCAATACGTGATTGATTCCGGTATCGATTACGCCATCGTCCGTTGTAGTGGTTTAATCGGCTCTGACCGCCACCCTTCTCGCTTTGCACTGCGATTGAAACAAGTGAGCCGTAAAGCCCCTGCGAATATGGTGCATCAAAACGATGCTGTGGCGGCAACGGCTTTCGCTCTCAATCAAATCAGCAATGAAGTTGTAAACGCCACAACGCCGAATACCGTCAGCAAAGCCGAATTTTACCAAGCGGCCATTACAAGAAGTGATTTAGATATTGCCCTCCCACCAGTCACTGAAACTGCCGATAAACGAATCCTTGCTGACAAGCTTATTGCGCTTGGCTACCAGTTCCAATTCAACTCAACGCTGGATGCACTATGAAACTCTATCAACACATCGAAACCTTGTGGGACTACATGCAGCTCAAACATGACTTAAAATCGGCTGACTGCTTGTTTGTTATGTGCAGTAATGACCTGCGTGTTGCTGAATACGCCGCTAAGCTTTACCACCAAAAACTTGCGCCCTTGATTGTGTTTTCTGGAGGTGAAGGGCGATTTACAGATGGCTTGTTTGAGAAAAGCGAAGCCGAAACCTTTGCTGAAATTGCGAGAAGCGCTGGCGTCCCAAGTGAGTCCATTGTTGTAGAGACAAAATCGAGCAACAGCGGCGAGAATGTTCGATTCACTGAACAGTTGTTGATAGAAAAAGGGATCTGCTGTGATTCTCTGATTCTAGTTCAGAAGCCATTTATGGAAAGACGCGCCATCGCCACTTTCGAAAAACAGTGGCAATCTTCATATTCACAACTACAAGTGACCTCAACCGCACATCCTTTCTTTGAATACATCAATGAAGACATGCCGTTGATGATGGTTTTAGCCGCGTTAATGGAAGATTTTTCTAGGATTAAAACCTACCCAGAAAAAGGCTTTCAAACCGAGCAAGAAATTCCTGCTCACGTTGAATCCTCTTATCAAGCACTGCAAGAAAAGTTTGAACTTGGTCTAGTGTAATTCTTCACTCAACCACCAGCTAACAAACAATAAAAAAGCCACCAAATCTGGTGGCTTTCTCTTATCAAGAGCCGTTTACTTGCCAAGTGCTTCTTTGTAGTGTTGGCGACAAACCGATACATAGCTGTCATTCCCACCAATAGCAACTTGATCGCCTTCTTTGATAGCAACGCCGCTTTCGTCAGTACGAATCACCATATTTGCTTTACGGCCACAGTGACAGATAGTTTTTAATTCGACCAATTTGTCAGCCCAAGACAATAGGTACTTGCTGCCTTCAAAAAGTTCGCCAAGAAAATCGGTACGAAGGCCATAACAAAGTACTGGAATATGAAGCTTATCAACTACCTCAGTTAGTTGGTAAACCTGTTCTTTTGACAAGAACTGACATTCATCAACCAAAATACAGTGGCGTTTTTCCACTTCATTCAGTGCAGCGATTTCTTGATATAGGTTGGAATCATGACGGAACAGCTGTGCGTCTGATTGCAAACCAATACGTGAACTTACCTTGCCAACACCGTAGCGATCATCAAGTGCCGCAGTGAAAATCACTGGCGTCATACCGCGCTCTTGGTAGTTGAAAGAAGATTGAAGAAGAGTCGTTGATTTACCCGCGTTCATCGCCGAGTAATAGAAATACATCTGAGCCACAGAGCACTACCTTCGTTAAAGTTTAGAATTTATAAAAGCTTGTAAAGAAAAGGGCTGAATCATCAGCCCCTTTTTAAGATTCAATCGTTATTTACGACGCCACGTTGTGCCTTCCGGCCCGTCTTCTAGAACGATACCCATTTCAGTCAGCTTGTCACGAGCCATATCTGCGTTAGCCCAGTCTTTCGCTGCACGAGAATCGTTACGTAGCTTAATTAGTGCTTCGATTTCAGCCACTTCATCGTCGTCACCTGCATCACCTTTTAGGAACGCTTCTGGATCTTGGTGAAGAATACCGATCACGTCAGCCAGTTCACGCATTAGCGCACCTAGCTCGCTCGCTTTCTCTAGATTTTCTGTCTTCAGACGGTTTACTTCACGCGCCATGTCAAACAGTACCGAGTAAGCTTCTGGCGTGTTGAAGTCATCATTCATCGCTGCTGTATAGCGAGTTACGTACTCTTCACCACCGGCTGGCGCAGCATTTAGATCCAGACCACGTAGAGATGTGTATAGACGCTCAAGAGACGCGCGTGCTTGGTTTAGGTTATCTTCGCTGTAGTTTAGCTGGCTACGGTAGTGACCAGACATTAGGAAGTAACGAACTGTCTCAGCATCGTAATGACCTAGAACGTCACGAATAGTAAAGAAGTTACCTAGAGACTTAGACATCTTCTCACGATCTACCATTACCATGCCGCTGTGCATCCATGTGTTCACGTATTGCGTGTCATGAGCGCAGCATGATTGCGCGATTTCGTTCTCGTGGTGTGGGAACTGAAGGTCAGAACCGCCGCCATGAATATCGAAATGGTTGCCTAGGATTGACGAGTTCATCGCAGAACATTCGATGTGCCAACCTGGACGACCCGCGCCCCATGGCGATTCCCATGTTGGTTCACCCGGTTTAGACATCTTCCAAAGTACGAAGTCTAACGGGCTGCGTTTTGCAGTTTCGATATCAACACGAGCACCAGCTTGAAGCTGATCAAGGTCTTGCTTAGACAGCTTGCCGTATTCGTTGAACTTACCTACTTCAAACATTACGTCGCCATTGTCTGCAACGTAAGCAAAACCACGCTCGATTAGTTTTTCAACCAGCTCGATGATTTCTGCGATAAATTCAGTTGCACGAGGCTCAACGTCCGGACGCTTCATGTTTAGTGCATCAAAGTCCGCATGCATTTCGCCGATTAAACGTTCAGTCAGAGAATCACAAGACTCACCATTTTCTGCCGCACGCTTGATAATTTTGTCATCAATATCAGTGATATTACGTACAAATGTTAGATCGTAACCTAGGTAACGAAGGTAGCGAGACACAACGTCAAAAGAAACAAACGTACGACCGTGACCAATGTGACAGAGATCGTAAATGGTAACTCCACAGACATACATGCCAACTTTGCCGGCTGTAATTGGTTTGAATTCCTCTTTCTGTCTTGTCAGTGTGTTATATATCTTTAACATGATCTCTATCTATGCTTGTGAATGAATTACGAGAAGAAGGAGTATATCAACTCCGACCTTATTAGGTAATAGCAATTAACGGATAAAACGATAATCGGCTAAACTTCAAGCACAAAGCGTATATTTTGATGATCCTGAGTTTTCCATGCGTATTAACTTAGGCTAGAATCCCTCTTTGAATACAACATAGTAAAGGAAAGTAGCATGATCACCCTTCACACTAATTTTGGTGACATCAAGATTCAACTAAACGAAGAGAAAGCGCCAGAAACAAGCGCAAACTTCCTTCAGTACTGCCGCGACGGTTTCTACGACAACACACTTTTCCACCGTGTTATTGATGGCTTCATGATCCAAGGTGGCGGTATGGAGTCTGGTCTACGTGAAAAAGCGTCACGTGCACCTATCAAGAACGAAGCAAACAACGGTCTTAGCAACAAAGTGGGTACACTTGCTATGGCACGTACTATGGAGCCGCATTCAGCAAGCTCTCAGTTCTTCATCAACGTAAACAACAACACGTTCCTAGACTTCCGTAGCGAAAGCCTTGATGGTTGGGGTTACTGTGTATTCGGTGAAGTAATCGAAGGCATGGACATCGTAAACAAGATCAAAGGCGTTAGCACTGGTTCTTACGGCATGCACCAAGACGTACCTCTAGAAGACGTAACGATCACTGGTACAACAATCGAAGAGTAATTCATACGAATTACCAAAGAGATAAGTTAGTGGGGAGGCATCGCCTCCCCTTATTTCTATGACGACATTATTTATATCTGATCTTCACCTCGCCCCTTCCCGTCCGGACATTACCGAATGCTTCGAGACTTTTATGCGAACAGAAGCCATCAAGGCTGAAGCCCTGTACGTACTTGGTGACTTATTCGAATTCTGGGTTGGCGATGATGATAACACCCCTTTTGCAGACCAAATCCGTGCGGAATTTAAAACACTAACGGATATGGGCGTCCCTGTTTATTTTATCCAAGGTAACCGAGACTTCTTATTGGGCAAACGCTTTTGTAAGGAAACGGGCATCACATTACTCGACGACGTGTGCACGATTGATCTTTACGGCCAAAAAGCCGTCATTTTGCACGGCGACACCCTTTGCATTGACGACATCAAATACCAAGAGTTTCGCAAGACGGTTCACAAACCTTGGTTACAATGGCTTTTTAATCGTATTCCATGGTTTGTTAAAAAAAGAATTGTCTCTAAAGTTCAATCGAATATTCGCGATGACAAAAAGACTAAGTCTCTCGATATCATGGATGTGAACCAAGGTGAAGTTGAACACGTGCTGTCTCAGAATTGCGTCAACCTGATGATTCATGGACACACTCATCGCCCAAATACACATTTTTTCGAGCTAAATGGTGTTAAAACCACTCGCATTGTCTTAGGTGATTGGTATACCCAAGGCTCAGTTTTACAAGTAAATTCTGGTGGTTTTGACCTTCAAACACGGCCGTTTCACACAGAAATGAAGTAAAGCCTGCCAAGCATGTAAAAGATTGACGCTCAAAGCATAGAAATTTTGCAGAAAATCGCTATCATCGTAATACTAAGTTAAACAGAACATAATACCGCATTGAAGTATTCATACGTAGCTCGCCAACCGATTCTGGATAGAGAAAAACGTACCATTGGGTACGAGCTTCTCTTTCGTGACGGTCCGAAAAATACCTTCCCAGAAGTAGAACCTGAGCTGGCTACTAGTCGACTTCTATCTGATCATTTCCTATCAACGCACTACAGCACGCTGGGCGATAAACTTGGCTTTGTTAACTTTCCCTACCAAAGCTTAGTTAACCTTGTGCCAACTTTATTCCCAAATGAATCCTTAGTGGTTGAAGTTCTCGAAGACTGTGAACCGACGGATGAGTTGTTGAATGCCATTAAACACCTTCATGCTTCTGGCTATCGCGTAGCGTTAGATGACTTTGTTCCAACCAAAGCTTGGAAACGCTTCTTACCTTACGTCGCTATCATCAAATTCGACATTCGCTTAGTGCCGATAGACAAGGCCGCCATTTATATTCAAGCCCTGTCTCATTTTGATATTGATTTCTTGGCCGAGAAAGTTGAAACCTATGAAGAATTCGAGCAAGCAATGGACGCGGGTTTTAACTATTTTCAAGGGTACTTTTTTAGCAAACCAGAAATGATTCAGAAGAAACGCCTCAATCCAGCGTTTCTAACGGTGATTCAGTTGTGTAAAGAAATTGCCGACAAGCCGATTAACTTTAACGAAGTCGAGCGTTTATTCTCTATCGACGTCACGCTGTCGTACAAGCTTCTGACTTATGTCAATTCTGGCTACACGCTCACCACTAAGATCAAATCTTTCCGTCAAGCATTGGTTTATCTAGGCGAAGAACGTTTAAGACGCTTTATTTCTCTTGTTGCAATTGCTTCGGTACATGAAGACAAGCCTGACTCTCTATACTCATTAGCGATTCAACGCGCACGTATGTGTGAGATTTTGTTGAGCCAAATGAAAACCAAATATGACCCAGGTCAGGCATTTCTTACTGGGATGTTTTCACTGTTAGGCTCTCTCCTCGACCAACCTCTTGAAGATGTCATCAGTGATATACCTGTCGATGAAGAAATTAAACATGCCTTAACTGGGCACAAAGGTGTTTTGGGTTACCTTCTCTCAATGATCATCGCTTACGAGAAAGCAGATTGGGAAATGACAGAGAAATACTGTACCGCCCTAAAACTCACTGAGCCACAATTAGCCAAAGCGTTTAGCCAATCCACGGCTTGGGCTCAAGAACTGCTGTCTCAAACGCCCTAAACGGCTATAATGCCCCAAAGAATACCTGCAACCTCACTTATGTGAGGTTGTTTGTTTTTACCGCTTAATTAATCGAGATTTCATTTTATGGCTTCTTCTTGTCCTTGCGGCTCTAACCGCACCTACCAACAGTGTTGTGAAATTGCCCACAATAACCATGCTGACGTCACCACTCCAGAGCAGTTAATGCGCTCTCGTTACAGTGCACATGTGTTAGGTCTAGTGGATTACGTGGTGAACACGTACCACCCAAGCTGTAATGCAGAAGAGCAACGTGAAGGCATTGCCCAATCCATCGAAAGCGATTGGTGCAAGCTTGAGGTAGTAAAAGCCGAAGCGAGTAGCAACGAGAATGAAGGTTTTGTTGAATTCAACGCTTACTTTGACGAAGACGGCAAACGCTACTGCATGACCGAGCGTTCTCGTTTCGTGAAAGAAGATGGGCTTTGGTACTACATTGACGGCACATTTCCAGAAGACGAGAAAGAGCCTGAACAAGATCCTCGCTTAAGCCAACCGGTAAGCAGCCTAAAGGTCGGTCGTAACGATCCGTGTATCTGTGGAAGCGGTAAGAAATTTAAGAAGTGTTGTGGGTAATCGCACCCACGCCTAGCTTATTAAGCCTGCTTTAATGAGATTCCTGATCTCGCCTAGGCTCGTCGGAATGACGTAAAGTGTTCTTCGATTTGAAATAAGTAACGCAGTCTCAAGTACCATTACAAAGTATATCGTCATTCTCAACAGCGAAGCACGAGCATGACTCAGAACCTAATCACCGTGGGTTCTGCTGTCAGGTTTCCCCACCGAATCAAGAATATTAGATTAAAAAAGCCCCTAGACTCTTGAGCCATAGGGGCTTTCATTTATTTATAACAGGCTTATTTATGACGCTCTTTCAGTTTATTCACTACGTCATTCATCGATAGACCTTGGTCTTGAAGCAATACCATTAAGTGGTAAATCAAGTCTGCCGATTCACACACTAACTCCGCCTTATCGCCCGACGTCGCCGCAAGCGCGACTTCAACGCCTTCTTCGCCCACTTTTTGCGAAATACGCTTGGTGCCACGGGCATAAAGACTGGCAGTATAAGAGGAATCTGGGTCGGCACTCTTGCGGGCAGCCAATAGCTGCTCAAGTTGATGAAGCCACACCATTTGTGACTCCTCTTGAGGGTCCACATCCCAGCAAGTTGTGTTACCCAAGTGACACGTAGGACCAATGGGATTCACTTTCACCAGTAGCGTATCGTTGTCACAATCGAGCTGAATGTTCACCAATTGCAATACGTTGCCAGAGGTTTCACCTTTCGTCCAAAGACGTTGCTTGGTACGAGAGAAAAACGTCACTTGACCCGTTTCGCCCGTTCTTGCCAACGCATCTTGGTTCATGTAACCCATCATCAGCACTTGGCTTGATTGGAAATCTTGTACGATGGCAGGTACCAGACCATCCACCTTTTCCCAGTTGATTCGCTCAGCTAGCGAACTTACTTCGGCGGCTTTCACACTCATAGTCGTACCTCAATGCCTTGTTGTTTCAAATACTGCTTTAGTTCACCAATATTGATGACTTGCTTGTGGAATACCGATGCGGCAAGCGCACCATCCACATTTGCTTTTTGGTAGGCTTCTGCGAAATGCTCCATGGCACCTGCACCGCCCGATGCAATCAATGGTACGTTACACACTTCACGCACCATATTAAGTTGTTCAATATCGTAGCCGTTACGCACGCCGTCTTGGTTCATCATGTTCAATACGATTTCACCAGCGCCACGCTTTTGTACTTCTTGCACCCAATCACGTGTTTCCCATTGAGTTGCTTTGGTGCGTTCTTCATCACCAGTAAACTGGTAAACCTGATACTTGCCCGTCTCTTTGTCGTAGTATGAATCGATGCCAACAACGATACATTGAACGCCAAATTTATCAGCTAGGTCAGTAATCAGCTGCGGATTTGCCAATGCAGGTGAGTTGATAGACACCTTGTCTGCACCAAACTCAAGAATGCGCGCTGCATCTTCCGCTGATTTAATACCACCAGCCACACAGAAAGGAATATCAATCACTTCAGCAACGCGAGCGACCCAACTTTTATCTACGACACGACCATCACTTGAAGCGGTAATATCGTAGAACACAAGCTCGTCAGCGCCCTCTTCAGCATAACGCTGTGCCAGAGGAACGATGTCGCCAATGATTTCGTGATTACGGAACTGAACGCCCTTTACCACTTGTCCATCACGAACATCAAGACATGGAATTATTCGCTTTGCCAACATGCAAACGCCTCCTCTGCTGTGAACTTACCATCTAACAATGCACGACCAACAATCACGCCAGCCACACCGCTGCCTTTTAGTGCTTCGATATCCGCTAATGAACCGATGCCGCCTGAAGATTGGAACTGCACTTGTGGGTACTGTTTACATAGGTCGATATAAAGCTCTACGTTTGAGCCTTCTAGCGTACCGTCACGAGAAATGTCAGTACAAAGCACGTGCTGCAAACCTACCGTTAAGTAATCGTTGATCAGAGCTTCGATGGTCACGCCTGAGTCTTCTTGCCAACCAGAGATCGCCACTTTACGCGTGCCATCTTGATCGATGTTGATGTCTAGCGCGAGAACGATTTTCTCTGCGCCGTATTTTTCCATCCAACCTTTCACAAGCTCTTGCTGTTTTACTGCTGTTGAGCCAACGACAACACGCTGCGCACCGGCTTCTAACAGATCAATCACGTCTTGCTCTGTACGCACACCACCACCGATTTGGATGTTCGCTGGTGTGCTTGCTAGTAGCTTTGCAATCAAATCAAGTTGGCGTGCTGTCGTGTCTTTCGCGCCAGTTAAATCCACCAAGTGCAGCCAGTTAGCACCCGCTTGGTGGTACAAGTTGAACTGCTCTGCTGGGTCGACTTTGTACTCGGTTACTTGGCCGTAATCACCTTGATAAAGGCGAACCACCTGTCCTTCAATTAAATCAAGAGCTGGAATAATCACACTAAATCCCTTTTATAATTCTAAGAAGTTTTGAATAAGCTTCGCGCCCGCTTTTGAAGAACGCTCAGGGTGGAATTGTACGCCGTAGTAGTTACCGCTTTGTACTGCTGCTGTGAACGGGTTACCGTATTCACATTGAGCAATCGTGTAATCTCCAACAGGCATTGCAAAGCTGTGCACGAAGTAGAAATACTCTCCTTCTTCAATACCTTTGAAAAGTGGATTACCTGCTTTTGCAGACACTGTATTCCAACCCATATGCGGCAGTGGCAAATCGCCAGTTTGTAGTAGCTTCACTTCGCCATCACAAAGTCCAAGACACTCAACCAACTCATCGGCTTTCTGCCCTTTCTCTTGAGACACTTTGCCCAACAGTTGCATGCCTAAACAGATACCTAACAGCGGCTTTTCTACCTGTTTTACCAAGCTGATCAGATCGCGCTCTTCTAGGTTTTTCATCGCTTCGCTAGCGGTTCCCACGCCCGGTAGGAATAGCTTATCTGCCGACAATACAACTTGCGGATCTTTTGAAATTGTTACGTCATAGCCTAGGCGTTCAATAGCAAACTTCACCGAAGAGACGTTGGCACAGCCAGTATCGATAATGACAACTTTCTGTTCTGTCACTGTTTTTCTCCTTGCTAAGGTTAGCCTTAAAGCACGCCTTTACTACTTGGTAGCTCAGTGCCTTCTACTTTGATTGCTTGGCGCAAAGTACGACCAAACGCTTTAAACAAGCTTTCAATGATGTGGTGATCATTGTTGCCCGCAGAAGACAGGTGCAGCGTACACGCTAATGTGTCAGTCAGAGAGCGGAAGAAGTGAACCACCATCTCTGTTGAAAGATCACCTACTTGCTCACGGCTAAACTGCGCGTCGAACTTGAGGTAAGGACGACCAGATAGGTCTAGTGCACATTGTGCTAAACACTCATCCATTGGAAGGCTAAAGCCAAAGCGACCAATACCACGTTTGTCACCCAGTGCTTCTTTCAACGCTTGACCCAACGCAAGAGCGGTATCTTCTACTGTGTGGTGATCATCAATGTGCAGGTCACCTTCCACTTTGCACACCATTTGGAATCCACCGTGCGTCGCGATTTGATCCAGCATGTGGTCAAAGAAGCCAAGACCTGTAGAAATATCGTTACCGCCTTGCTCATCAAGATTAACGAATACTTTGATGTCTGTTTCTTTTGTGGTGCGAACCACTTCAGCAACGCGAGCCTTCACTGTGAGATCTTTGAGGATCTGTTTCCAACCCATGGTTTCTGGGTTGTATTGAATGCCACGAATTGCCATGTTTTCTGCAAGTTGAAGATCGGTTTGACGATCGCCAATCACAACGGAGTTTTGGAAATCAACTTTGCCACCTTGAAGGTAATCTTTTACCAAGCCTAATTTAGGCTTACGGCAAGAGCAGTTATCTTCATCGAAGTGAGGACAAATCAGCACGTCATCAAACTTCACACCCTGAGATTCAAAAATCTCCATCATCATATTGTGTGGAGCATCAAAATCTTCTTGTGGGTAGCTGTCAGTACCTAAACCATCTTGGTTCGTTACCATCACTAGACGGTATCCAGCGTCCTGCAACGACAACAGGCTTGGGATAACAAATGGCTCTAGCTTTAGTTTGTCTAAACGGTCTACTTGAAAATCAATCGGCGGCTCAACAATTAAGGTGCCATCACGATCAATAAAAAGGATTTTTTGTTGTTTGCTCACTCGAGAACTTCCTTATTGCTATTCTTTTGGCGCTCCCGCTATTGAGCGAGAGCGATTAACTTTATCTCTACTTATGCGTAGTAGTTTCTAATAAATCCAAGCGTTTTTTCGCACTCGTCGCGGTTACCCACGCTGATACGCACACAGTCTTCGATTGGCGAGTTACGCAGGATAATCCCCGTATCCCAAGCTGCTTTGAAAACATCATCGCCATCTGGGAATTTCACCAATAGGTAGTTACCCCATCCTTCAAAAACTTCCAAACCCGGAATCATTGAAAGGCCAACTTGCAAGTAAGCACGGTTCGCGTTCAAATCGAGCACTTGGAACTTCGCTCGCGCTAAACCAGCTTCCGAAAGCGCCTGAGTCGCAATTTCTGCCACTGGTACTGGTACTGGATACGGTGCGATAACTTTAAGAAGTACATTAATCAGCTCTTCGTTCGCAAGCGTAAATCCACAACGCAGACCAGCAAGCGCGAAAGCTTTCGACAGAGTACGCAAAATCGCAAGGTTCGGGTATTGCGCCAGTAAGTCTACCGTTGAAGCTTCAGGGCAAAAATCAATGTACGCTTCGTCCATCACCACGATTGCACGGTCTTTTGTCATTTCTAGTAGAGAGACGATGTCTTCACGCTTGACCAAGTTACCTGTTGGGTTGTTTGGTGAACATACGAAAACCAATTTGACGTTATCCAGATTGGCTTCGATGCCTGCAAGGTCTAGTTGCCAATCTGACGTTAGCGGCACGGTTTTACGCTCGACACCAATGGTTTCTGCGCTGATAGCGTACATACCGTAAGTCGGTGGACAGTATAAAATCGCATCTTCACCCGGCTCACAGAATGCACGAATCAGTAATTCAATACCTTCATCTGCACCACGAGAAGTCAGCGTTTGTTCTGGTTTTACACCCGCATAGGCTGCGTAAGCAGAAATCAGTTCTTTAGGCTGACATTCGCTGTAACGATTAAGGCGAGCGAAGTCTGTTTTGTATTCATTGTTAAATGGCGATTCGTTGGCGTTCAGCCATACGTCACCTGTACCACCAATTCGACGAGCCGACATATAAGGGGTAAGTTGTTGGACTTGTTTGCGCGCTAGCTTTTCCATCTCAATATCCTCTTACTTAGCTGCCAGTTTTTCTGTGCGGGTTAGTTTCTCAGTACGGATTGTTACTGCACGTTTGTGCGCATCCAGACCTTCTGCTTCCGCCATCGTTACCACTGTTGGCGCAAGGTTCTTTAGACCATCAGCAGACAGTTCTTGAACCGTCATGCGCTTGGAGAAATCAGCCAAACCTAAGCTTGAATACGTGCGTGTGTAACCGTAAGTAGGAAGAACGTGGTTCGTGCCCGATGCGTAATCACCTGCTGATTCAGGCGACCAATCACCTAGGAAGATAGAACCTGCGTTATCTAATAGAGGTAGAAGCTCACGAGGGTTCTTAGTCTGAACAATTAAGTGCTCAGGACCGTAGTAATTTGAAATCGAAATAGATTGAGTGAGAGACTCAGCAATAATAATCAAGCTTGACGCCAATGCTTGCTCGGCGATCTCCGCACGAGATAGCTCCTTAAGCTGACGTTGAACCGCATCCGTCACTTGATCCGCAATAACAGGAGAAGGCGTAACAAGTACCACTTGAGAGTCAGGACCGTGCTCTGCTTGGCTCAAAAGATCCGCAGCGATAAAGTCTGCATCTGCGGTTTCATCGGCAATCACAAGCACTTCAGATGGGCCAGCAGGCATATCAATCGCAGCACCGCGGAAATCATTGCTAACCTGACGTTTTGCTTCCGTCACATAAGCGTTACCTGGACCAAAGATCTTATCAACTTTAGATACAGTCTCTGTGCCATAAGCCATTGCAGCGACGGCTTGGCCACCACCAACGTTGTACACTTCATCAATGCCGCACAGTTTAGCTACGTACAGAATCTCGTCAGCGATTGGCGGTGGAGAGCAAAGCACCACTTTACGACAACCTGCAATTTTTGCAGGAACACCGAGCATTAGAACAGTCGAAGGCAATGGCGCACTACCGCCAGGAATGTACAAACCCACTTTTTGAATTGGGCGCGTTACCTGCTCACAAAGGACACCCGGCTGAGTTTCTACTTTAATTGGTTGTGGCTTTTGTGCTTTATGAAACTTCGAGATGTTTGCATAAGCTTGCTCAAGCGCGCCTTTCATCTTTTCAGAAAGGCGAGCAGACGCCTCATCGATTTCTTGAGCTGATACACGAATGGATTCCGGCTTCACACGGTCAAACTTCTCAGTCAGCTCCAATAATGCAGCATCACCCTCTTTACGAACTTTTGCGATTACTTCAGAAACCGCAGCAGTGATGTTTGCGCCTTCTGCGATTGCCGGACGTTCTAGAATCGAGTCTTGTTGAGTTTCACTCAGCGATTGCCATACAACTGTTCTCATTGCGATTACTCCATCATTTTTTCAATTGGTAGTACCAGAATTGAGCTCGCACCCAGTTCCTTTAGCTGTTCCATGGTTTCCCAGAACAGGTTTTCAGTACTTACCAAATGAACCGCAACTTTTTGCTTGTCAGCAGATAGAGGCAATACCGTTGGGTCTTCTGCACCCGGTAATAGAGACTTAATTTGCTCAAGCTTCTCAGCAGGCGCATGTAGCATGATGTATTTTGATTCTTTTGCTTGCTGCACGCCTTGCATACGAGTCAATAGCTTATCGATAAGCGCAACTTTATCGGCGTCAAACTCACCTTTGCGTTGAATTAACGTTGCCTTCGACTTAAAGATAACTTCGGCTTCTTTTAGACCATTGGCTTCTAGCGTAGCGCCAGTAGAAACCAAGTCAGCGATAGCATCTGCTAGACCAGCTCGAGGCGCAACTTCTACAGAGCCAGTCAGCATACAAGTTGAGAACGGTACACCCGCTTCATCCATGTAAGCTTTTAGCAGTTGCGGGTACGTGGTTGCGATGCGTTTGCCTGCTAGATCTTGAGGACCGTTATATTCTTCGTCTTTGTCGATTGCGATAGACAAACGGCAGCCGCCAAAATCAAGACGACGAAGCTGAACAAAATCGTAAGGTTCGCCCAAAGCTTTACGGTCTAAACGAACTTCTTCTAATTCATTCTCACCAATAAAACCTAGGTCAACAACACCATCCATAATTAAACCTGGGATGTCATCATCGCGAACTAATAACAAATCAATGGGCATATTTTCAGAATGAACGACCAGACGCTCACCCATTACATTGAATTTCACACCACACTTTTTCAATAGAGCTTGGCTCTCTTTACTTAGGCGGCCTTTTTTCTGAATTGCGATTCTTAAGCGTTGTGTTTGCATTGCTTTATCCCTGTGCCAGATTCGATAATCTAAATATTTTATAAACCAGTAAAACTAAAAAACCCTCGAGAGATTTTGGTCTCCCGAGGGTTTGAAATCTGTTTACACTTTGATTTTCACCTCCGGGAGTATCCTGTCTCCCGGGTATGCGCGCATCTCCCGAAAGACTAAATTGGGTGATGATGGTGATGAATGTTCATTACAAAATTGCGCATACTTATTTCAAGGCTCGTCTTAGTTGCTTTGTTAGTAACCACACTAACCAAGCTGATTCTTTTTTTCAACCCTTAATTTTAAAAAAAATCGAATTGTATAATACAAATAAAAAAGGAGGCCGAAGCCCCCTTTTATTTTATTTTAATTATCAAGCAATTAAGCGTTCTGACATGATGCCATTTTTGACTTAGAAAGCCATGACAAAATTGCGCAAACGATAACAAAAGTAATCGACGCAGCAATGAAAGAGAATACGATAGACGCAGTCATACCAAGAGCGATAAAGCCCACGCATGAAACAAGCGCGACTGATAATGCATAAGGCAACTGAGTCGATACGTGATCAATGTGATTACAACGGGCACCTGTCGACGACAGAATGGTCGTATCAGAGATTGGTGAACAGTGGTCACCGAATACCGCACCTGCCAGTACTGCACTCAACATTGGCAGCATAAGCGCTACGTCTGTTGCACCTGCCATGTCGCCCGCGATAGGGAGCATGATACCAAACGTGCCCCACGACGTACCTGTCGAAAACGCCATTAGGCCAGATAGCAAGAATAGGATGACTGGTAGCCAATGCGGATTAATATTGCCCTGAGCCATAGTCGATAGGTAAGAACCTGTCTTCATGTCACCGATAACAGAGCCGATAGTCCAAGCAAACACAAGGATAAGGATCGCACCAAACATTGACTTCGCACCAATCCAAAGTGTGCGGCCAATTTCCGCCATTGGGATGCCTTGCTTAAGTACAGTAAATAGTGCAACCGCAAGGCCCAGCAAGCTACCGTAAACTAAAGAAGTACCTACATCAGTGTTCTCGAACGCACCAAGGAGCGCAAACTCTTTACCGTCAGCGGCTAGGGCCTGCCCACCGGTGTAAAGCATAGAAGCGATCGTAGCAATGATAAGCGTAACGATAGGGAGAACTAGGTCAGAAACTTTACCCTTCTCGCTTTCACGAATATCTAGCTCTTCGTTTAGTTCATGTGCTTCTTGCGTGTCGTTTTCTTTGTCTTTTTCAAAACCACGGCCCTGAGAGGCTGCAATTTCGTGCTCACGCATTTTACCGATATCAAGACCGAACCACGCTACTGCAAATACCATAAGTAGAGCAAATACAGCATAGAAGTTCATTGGAATAAGACGAACATACGCACCGAGTGCTGAGTATTCAGTGATTCCGTGTGACACCAAGATACCGCCGATGATCGTAATGATGTAAGCACCCCAGCTTGAAGCAGGCATAATCACACACATAGGAGCTGCGGTGGAGTCTAGAATGTACGCCAGTTTAGCGCGAGACACATAGAAACGGTCTGTTACTGGACGAGAAATCGCACCAACAGCAAGACTGTTAAAGTAATCGTCGACAAAAATGAACACGCCTAGGAAGGCAGCAAGAAGTTTAGAGCCACGTTTACTTTTAACTCGTGTTTGCGCCCATTCAGCGAAAGCGCGAGTACCACCAGATAGCGTCAATAGCGCCGTTGTCATACCTAAAAGAATTAGGAAACCGACAATACTCATGTTCCAAGTGTTAAGACCGCCGTCTTCAATAAAGACAGAAGAAACTTGAGAACTCACATAACCTATCGTGTTACCGATAGACCAATCATTAAGCAGAATCGCACCAAGTACGATACCTACACCAAGAGAAACTAATACGCGTCGAGTTAAAATCGCCAGTGTCAAAGCGACAATCGGCGGTAGTAACGAAACAGGAGAATGTGCAAAATCTATTAAATTCATGATCTTCAAAAACCAAAGTTTGGCTAGAGATCTACTGCAGACAAGTCACGTAGCATACGGTACGTGCTCATGTTGAACTTAGCGACAGGGAAGCGAACACTCCACCCAACCCTACAGTAGCGCTCCATAGTTTAATGTAAATATACTATGGCAGTGTTGTTCCTTTCAGAGACAACCCCAGCAAGTGGTTTTGATAGGCCACTTACTTCGGCAATCTTCGCCTTCCACTATTATTCATTGGCATCACCCCAATAATAGCTACTCTTCGAGACTGCACCTCTACGGCAACAACAAATAATTAACCATTAATTGTACAAATTAACAACAAATTATCTGCAATATTGCATCAGGTGACAGCCATTGTACTCATGAAGACCTCCAATGCAACACATCAAACTAAATTAAATGAATAAATAATCGCAATTTTGATTTATAAATAGAATGTGAGCCACCTATAGATTGAGCAACTGCAATCACGACAATGCTGTCTTTTATGAAACTTTATTACTACCATCAATTCTTCATGTTTTGTGTTCTAACAATAAATGAAAGAAATATGACATTCGGTTTTCCCTCTTTTCCTACTTTTCTGTCAGATTGAGAGAAATAGAATTCAACATATAAATAAAGAAACCACTAATCGAGAAAAACGCAGTATCTATAATGAAAAAACTGAGGTTAAACTCAATTAAGAATTCATATCTGTAAATTAATATTGCTTTATTACGAAAAAACCCAAGAAATTTAATCTAAATCATGAATTAGCATTTGCACATATGAGAAAGATAAAGTTAAATATAAGGACTCTATGTTTTATTTCTCGTTTAGCATTTAATTAATCGTATCGATAACTAGTGTTGAACCTTTTAACCTATTAATAGGAATCGTTATGTCAGAGCTGACTAAAACACTTCTAAATATCCGTAGCCTTCGTGCATTCTCTCGTGAGCTGACTCTAGAACAATTGGAAGAAGCTCTAGATAAATTAACTATCGTTGTTGAAGAGCGTAAAGAAGCTGAAGAAGCTGACCGCGCAGCACTTGCTGAGCAAGAAGCAAAACTTGCAGCTATCGCTGAGCAAATCGCTCAAGACGGTATCGACGTTGAAGCACTAATCAGTGCACTATCTGGCGAAACGAAGACTAAAGCGAAAGCTAAACGCGCTCCTCGTCCAGCTAAGTACAAGTACACTGACACTAACGGCGAAGAAAAAACTTGGACGGGTCAAGGTCGTACACCTTCATCAATCCAAGAGCAACTTGATGCAGGTAAATCTCTAGACGATTTCCTAATCTAATAAAAGATTTATGAAATTAAAAAAGGTTCCCAAATGGGAACCTTTTTATTTATCTGTAAATAGATACAAAAATGGCGCATTTGGAATGCGCCATTTTTCGTATGCTAGGAATTACCTAATTCAACGTGATTAATTAACGTTCCCAGTATGCTTCTTCCAAACTATCTTCACGCTCCGGCAGGCCGCGAGAAAGACGTGGAGAGTGTTGAACTAACACTTCATAACTTGCACGGTTTGCGTATTTACAAACTTGAGAGAATGAAGAGTAAGTTAAATACTCATTGCTGTGCTTGCTTGAGTTAGGCACATTTTCTTTGTGGTATTTATTTGCCGCCATATCGTGAAGAACTGCAGACAATGCTGCATCACCTGCGCCATTGGTGTTCTTAATTTTTTCTGGGCCACCCATGTATGGAGAGATATGTGAATATACTTTAATTGCATTCTCGCACGTATCTTTCTTCGCTGGGCGACTAAATTCGAAACGGTTAAATTCAGCAATAGAACCAGGAAGTAATGGCAAAGAAGTTTCACGTTTCGCGCTATCTTCAGTGTAACCAGCCATAAATAGGCCAACAGGGCCAGAAGTACAAAGCACTAGATCAGCCCAATCTAACGTTTTATCCGATGCTGCTAGAGGATCAGATTCGCCCGTTAATGCTTCCGCTTCATCTTCATTCATTGCAACAACAGAAACGTTATCGCGAATAAACTCTTGCCAGAATGTAGGGTCATCTTGAATAACGAATTTGGTACCTAGCGTTAATACAACAGGTACATCGTGTTTCTTCGCGTATTCAATCGCACGCATCGTTGCTTCCGGCATTGGGTCGCCTTCTTTACAACGAACAAGGTATGCAGTCAGTACTAAAGCCGACGCACTCTTGAAAATCTTTTCAGGGATATTGTCTGGGTGAAGTTGGTTCATTTGACCTTCGCTGATAGCGAAAGTACGTTCACCGTCTTCAGTAATAAGAGCAAAACAACGACCAATTGCACCCTCAACACCTTGTAGGTAGTTCAGATCCATGCGGCTTGATGTGTTACATAAGTAACGGTAACCGTAGCTGCCGATTTTGATATCTTGGCTCATTACACCCAGAAGCGTTGAGCGGTCATCTGCCAACACAGAATAATTGTGTAGCGTATTACCAATCGTGCCACCTGCATACTCATTGGTAATTAGGCATTCTTCTTTTAATTGTTGATAAAGCGCTTCTGCTGTTGCGTCATCAATTACCAACGAGTGTCCTTTACTCAAACCGTACTTTTCAATCACATCCGTTGTAACTTTCGCCTCAATATCAACCAGAGTCTGATCAATACCAATGATGTGAGTGCGCGTCATCTTTTTGCTTTCTTGTGCTTGGCTCACCAATGGGTCACGAGCATGAACAGGAAAATAGTGCTTCGATTTGCGTTGTCCAGGAAATTTCATATTGTTAGTCTGAGTAAGGGATGAAAAGGAGAACGGATTCTATACCGCTGACAATAAAGCAGCAATAAAAGCGATTATAGCAAACGTTTGCACCCTGCTTTTTATTTTCTAATGCTCTATTCGCCTTCCATGAAACCCAAATCAGGCAGCTGTTCGAGGTGTTCGGTATAGCGCTTTAGATTGAATTCACCTTCATTTTTCATCACATCGAAAATCTCGATAGACATAGCACACGCCATCATCGCAACCGCATCTTCACGTGGTGTGCCAGTCATCATCAAACGCATTAACGTCTCTTTGACTTTAATAGGGTTACCATCTTCAAGTTGATTCTCTACAATTTCAATCAACTCAGCTTCTTGCATAAATTGGTTTTCTTCAGTCATTTGATTTTTCCTCTTGGATTTTTGCCAACTATGCCATATATAACCCTTCTATACTTATCGAATTTAACGCTCACGTTCGTATTTGGATAAATTTAAGCCAAAATCGAAGTGTGATTTCGATCTCGGATCTGTCACCGGTCTGTGGATTCTGTTAGAATCTGCGTCCCGTTTATTTAAGTGGTGTTTAGTAATGTCTGATAACAGCCAAAAGAAAGTCATCGTCGGTATGTCCGGCGGCGTTGATTCATCTGTTTCTGCGTATCTTCTAAAGCAACAAGGCTACCAAGTAGAAGGCCTGTTCATGAAGAACTGGGAAGAAGATGACAACGAAGAATATTGTACAGCAGCAGAAGACCTTGCTGATGCTCAAGCAGTATGTGACAAGCTGGGCATTCACCTACACACCATCAACTTTGCTGCTGAGTACTGGGATAACGTATTTGAGTACTTCCTTGCAGAATACAAAGCTGGTCGTACACCAAATCCAGACATTCTTTGTAACAAAGAAATCAAGTTCAAAGCATTCCTAGAGTTCGCTGATGAAGTGCTTGATGCAGACTACATTGCAATGGGTCACTACGTACGTCGTTCATTCCCAGAGAACGCTTTATCTGGTGAAGAACAGGAAAAACCACAGATGCTACGTGGTCTCGATGGCAACAAAGATCAAAGCTACTTCCTGTACACATTAAGCAACGAGCAAATTGCACGTAGCCTATTCCCTGTTGGTGACCTAGAGAAGCCAGAAGTTCGCCGCATTGCGGAAGAGCAAGATCTAATCACCGCGAAGAAGAAAGACTCGACGGGTATTTGTTTCATCGGTGAGCGCAAGTTCACTGAGTTCCTCGGTAAATACCTACCTGCGCAACCTGGCAACATTGAAACACCAGAAGGCGAAGTGATTGGTCAACACCAAGGCCTGATGTACCACACGCTTGGTCAGCGTAAAGGTCTTCACATCGGTGGACGTAAAGGCGGCGGCGGTAACGAAGACCCATGGTTCGTTGGCGAGAAAGATCTAAAGCGTAATGTTTTGATTGCGGTACAAGGTAAAGACCACCCGATGCTAAAATCAGAAGGTCTACTTGCATCACAACTTCACTGGGTAGATCGTGAGCCAATTCGCGATGTTATGAAGTGCACAGTGAAAACACGTTACCGTCAGGAAGATATTCCTTGTACAATCATCCCTATCGATGATGAGAACATTAAGGTGATCTTTGACGAACCACAAATTGCCGTGACGCCAGGTCAATCGGCCGTGTTCTACAAAGATGACGTGTGCCTAGGTGGCGGCATCATCGAGCAACGCATTAAATATTCTCAAGCTTAGGAGTCGTTACGTGGCGAATACACTTTATGACCGTACTATCGCTTTCGCAGGCATTTGCCAAGCTGTTGCATTGGTTCAACAGGCAGCGAAAGACGGACATTGTGATCAAGATGCCTTTGAAACGTCAATTAACGCCATTATCAATACAAACCCAGCGAACACTATTGGTGTCTTTGGTCGTGAATCCGACTTAAAGCTGGGTCTTGAGTGCTTAGTGAAAGGGATTGATAGCACCCCGTCAGGGAGTGAAGTTACTCGCTACATCATTAGCCTAATGGCATTAGAGCGCAAGCTAACAGGCCGCAACGATGCAATGTCACAACTTGGTGACCGTATCCAAATGGCTCAGCGTCAAACGGAACATTTTGAATTGCTGGACGATCAAATGATCAGCAACCTAGCAAGCATTTACTTGGATGTTGTTAGCCCTATCGGCCCTCGCATTCAAGTTACCGGTACCCCATCCGTGCTGCAACAAACCTCTAACCAACACAAAGTTCGCGCGTTGTTGTTATCAGGTATCCGTAGTGCAGTACTCTGGCGCCAAGTTGGCGGTAAACGTCGCCACTTAATCTTTGGACGCAAAAAGATGGTCGAGCAAGCACAAATTCTTCTTGCTCGTATGTAATAAGGTAATAAATAAGCAGCTCGCGTTTATCGCGAGCTCATTTTTTTCTACCAAAACAAATCCCGCGCAAACGTTTGCGCAATATTCGTGACAATTGCCACAGTTATTGGTATAAAGCTCACGAAATTTAGAAACCCAATTCAGGAGAACATCATGGAACTGTCAGCATTGACTGCTGTTTCACCAGTAGACGGTCGTTACGGAAGCAAGACAATTGCGTTACGCGAAATTTTCAGTGAGTACGGTCTACTTAAGTACCGTACTATCGTTGAAATCCGCTGGCTACAAAAGCTTGCTGCTACTGCTGAAATTGCAGAAGTGCCAGCGTTTAGCACAGAAGCAAACCAATTCCTAGACGACCTTGCTGCAAACTTCTCTGAAGAAGATGCACGCCGTATCAAAGAGATCGAGCGTACAACTAACCACGACGTTAAAGCGGTTGAGTACTTCCTCAAAGAGAAAGTAGCAGACGTTCCTGAACTGCACGCAGTAAACGAGTTCTTCCACTTTGCATGTACTTCTGAAGACATCAACAACACATCACACGCTCTAATGCTTAAAGAAGCGCGTGAAACTGTGATTCTTCCAGAAATTCGCAACCTAATCGACGCAATCAAAGCGCTTGCTGTTGAATACCGCGACATCCCACTTCTGTCTCGTACACACGGCCAGCCAGCTTCTCCATCTACAATGGGTAAAGAAATGGCAAACGTGGCGTACCGTATGGAGCGTCAATTCAAGCAAATCGAAAACGTTGAGATCCTAGCAAAAATCAACGGTGCAGTAGGTAACTACAACGCACACCTTTCTGCTTACCCAGAGCTAGATTGGCACCAGTTCTCTGAAGAGTTCATCACTGAATCTCTAGGCGTAACTTGGAACCCTTACACAACTCAGATCGAGCCTCACGATTACATCGCAGAACTATTCGATGCGGTTGCACGTTTCAATACAATCCTGATTGATTTCGATCGTGACGTTTGGGGTTACATTGCACTAGGCCACTTCAAGCAAAAAACCATTGCTGGTGAGATCGGTTCTTCAACAATGCCTCACAAAGTTAACCCAATCGACTTTGAAAACTCTGAAGGTAACCTAGGCCTTGCGAACGCAGTGTTCGGTCACCTAGCACAGAAACTGCCTATCTCTCGTTGGCAACGTGACCTTACTGACTCTACGGTTCTACGTAACCTTGGCGTTGGTGTTGGCTACGCAATCATCGCTTACACTTCAACGCTAAAAGGCATCAGCAAGCTAGAAGTAAACCGTGAAGCGCTTCTTGCTGAACTCGACAAGAACTGGGAAGTACTAGCAGAGCCAGTGCAAACAGTAATGCGTCGTTACGGCATCGAGAAGCCATACGAGAAGCTAAAAGAGCTGACTCGAGGTAAACGTGTAGACGGCGAAGCAATGCGTAACTTCATTGACGGTCTTGAGCTTCCTGAGCACGAGAAAGCACGCCTGAAAGAGATGACACCAGCGAACTATATCGGTCAAGCAATCGAGCTGACAGACAAGCTGTAAGATTCGGAATTCCAAAAATCGTGAGGGTTGACGTGAAAGCGTCAACCCTTTCTTTATTTTAGGGGTAACAGGCTTCGCCCTACAGAACGCTACGCTTAGGGATAAGGGATAAGACTCGATTATATCCATTCAAAAGGCATCTTTGCCAACACATCCCAAACTTAACTTCCATTTACTGGAATAATAGCGCCCTACTCTCGACTCCCAGAACGAAGCGATCCCAAATCTCGAAGCGCAGCGTTCCTAACTGTTTTATTGCCTCTGGAAGAAAAGAGTAATCGTCCCTACCTCGACCCCGAACTTCTTAATCTTGGTGAGATTAAACACGTGCATTTCATCTTGGCGGTAAAGCCAGTCATCGAACGATACCGTGATAGTTGAATCATCCATTTTCAACTCGAAGTCATATTGCCATTGCAGCGCATTACCCATCTCTTTACCGGTCGCTACACCAATAATGTCGTCCGCTTTCCCTTGATAAGTACCATCTTCGAGTCTGGTAATAACCCATATACGCTGGTCAAGCTCGCCATCATCAAAGACAAAATCTTCCACCAGTGTTAGCTCATTGCCTTTCACTGTACCGACGATGTCAACCTCGAAGCGACGCGTTTGCTTATCGGTGTAATCCTGCACCATTCCCCATGCTTTGACATCACCTTCGAAATAGCCGAACAAATCGAAGGCTGGAGTAGCGGGTTGGTAATTGTCGATATCAGCAGAACACGCGCCAAGCAGTGTTACCGCTGCGACAATCGAAGTTTTTAGAATACGCTTTAGTACTTTCACTACCTTACCTGCCCAATAAGTTGTTTACGAAGTTTAGGAAATTCAGTTTTTGGTGATAACCAAATGGATAGAAACGCATCATTGAGTCGCTCATCCTTAACATAACCAACTATCTGATAAGGCTTGCTGCCCGCTTGTCGATAGATAAGTCGCCCTGTTTTTCCATCAGTGAGGTAGGTAAGCTCATCGCCTTTTTTGATGTTAGGGAACATGGTGTCAAATTTAGAGATCCAAGCCTGACGGTAAGCTTGCGTGAAACCAAGCTTTTGCCATTGTTCATCCGTCACATCAAGAAGTTGCTGCTTGCTAATGTCTCTTTGATAATTAATTTCGAGCGCAAATGGGTGAGGAGAAACGTCATTAGAGACGAGGTACTGTCCGTCTGGCGCTTTCAAGGTTGATTTATAAACATCAAAAACGAACCAAGTAAGTTGTGCTTCTCCAACCGTTTGCCACTGCTGCCACATCGGTAAAGCGCTTGTTCCTGTAATCGTCTGAGCTTGTGAAGGCATCACAAAAAGTAAAGCCGTCATCAACCAACTGTTAGTCAGGTTCTGTTTCCAATTTCTCTTCAAGCTTTTCATTTCCGTATACCCTGAGTATCAAAAGCATTACTAAACACCATTCGACAAACAAAATTGCGAGGGTAATGCTTGTGTTGAATCCAAATTCAACGGCCTGGAGCTTGTAACCAGCAAAGTAGCTCGCTGTTCCTCCGATGCCGCCTACTACTGATACGTAGTTTTTTGGGAAACGGTACAAAATTGACTTGAGTTGGTAGGCATACCAAGAAAATAAAACCCATAAACAGACAAGCCACATGGGCAACCAGACAGTTGGGAATAGGAGCACAGACAATTGCTTGTTCAGAGTGTCAAGTACCAAGCCCATGAACACGACTATGGCAACACTTTTGAGAGCGAAGGGCTCGACTCTCCAACAATACACCAACGTTAGTAACGTAAGCACTAACGTCAGCCATTGCCATTGATAGGTTCCAAGCACGGCGGCGAACCAGCAGAGTTGGAACCATGTTGATGCAATAAACAGTCTCATAAAGGGTTACGGACGTTGAAAAGTCATATGCACAGCACTGATGGTTCGAGCTAAAAAGCCCCCTTCACAGTAGCTCAAGTAGTAGCGCCACATTCGTACAAATCGGTCATCGTAGCCAAAGCTTCTGACTTCATGCTCTGCTTGATTGAATCGGAAATGCCATTCATTAAGCGTTTTCGCATAATCTAGACCGATATCGAACAAATCTCGAGTCACCAAATCACTGTGCTTGGTTGTCGCTTGTGTTAGCGATGTTACCGAAGGTAGAAAGCCCCCAGGGAAAATGTACTTTTGAATAAAATCGACGTTGTTGCTGTAGTAATCGTAACGCTGGTCAGCAATAGTTATCGCTTGAATGGCCATCAAACCACCTGACTTCAGCAAAGATTCACATTTCTTAATGTACGACGGCAAGAACTGTTTACCGACCGCTTCGATCATTTCAATAGAAACCAGCTTATCGTACGTTCCGGTTAAGTTTCTATAATCTTCTTTCAGCAGCGTTACTTTGTCTGTTAAGCCACGCTCTTTGATTTTCTGCTCAGCGTAAGCATGTTGCTCTTCAGAGATGGTTGTCGTCGTAACTTTACAATCGTATTGCTCAGCCATGTAGATCGCCATAGCGCCCCACCCTGTGCCAATCTCGATAACATGATCGCTAGGTTTGAGTTCGAGCTGTTGGCACAAACGATCCATCTTATTGATTTGTGCCTGTTCCAATGAGCCGCTCTCTTGGTTATACAGTGCTGATGAATACAGCATGTTGGTGTCAAGAAACGCTTCATAGAGGTTATTACCCAAATCGTAATGTGCGTGTATATTCTTGCGCGAATTCTCTTGAGAGTTTCGGTTTGTCCAGTGACTAAATTTATACAATATCTTAGTCAACCAACTGCCTTGCTCTTCAAGTCTATCGAGGGCTCGCATGTTGAGCGCCATTAGCTTCATCAGTGCAGTCAAATCTGGGCTATCCCACCAGCCGTCCATGTAAGCTTCACCCGCTGCAATGCTCCCGCCTTGCAAAATGCGGGAGTAAAAACCAGGATGCTTCACCTCTATCGTTGCGACGACGAGCGAACCTTTGTAATCACCATTTGGTGTAGAAAATCTCTCACTGCGCTCAGTTGTTTCTGTCTTGAAGCTTTCAATCACAGTTAAGCAGCCGATTTCCATTTTCTGTAGACACTGAAAAAGAACCCCACGAGCCGCTTTTTGTGTCGTCGTCAATTCTCGCGGCATCGCCATAGAAGTCGTGTTTAACATGCAGAGTTCTCCTTATGCTTATTATTTTTCTCGTCTTCACTCACTTGCTCAGGTACAGCTGTGTCTGGTTGAGCATACTTAGGGTGTGAGTAAAAAGGCGCGCCTTTAATCCAGAGTTTTAGTGCGTGCCAATAAATGCCAACCATTACTTTTACCGTTTGAATCGGTGTAACGATCAAGCACTTAAGTAAGCTTTTACTCAAAAAAGGTTGCCCTTTCATCGCCATCGTCGCGTCAAAGTGTTTTTCGCCTTTGTGACACTCGAGATGGATATTAAGTTTGTCGGTCAACGGCTTTATCTTCCAATGGTAACGCTGGTCGATAGGGTTAAATGGCGAGACGTGAAATGCTTTGTCTTGTTCCCAACCAAAGTGTTCATCATCCTTATCCGCAGCAACCGCGTAATAATGGCATTCATTCCAAGGGGTATTGCTCACTTCTGCGAGAAGGTACTGCCATTCGCCTTTATCATCGTAAACGTAGTAAAAGTTCACAGGGCTAAAATAAAGACCGAGATAGCGCAAGTGGCAAACAGCAATAACTTTCCCCGAACAACGAACACCGGTTAATGTTTCAACTTTGTTTTGTACTGCTGATTTAATGCAACCTTCACCAATGTAATCGCTGCGCTTGAAACGAGCCCAGTGCCACCAACGTGAACCAAAGCCCCATACATTCTTCTCTAACTCGACAAGCTCATCGACATCAATCGCAGGCATGAACAGAGAGTAGTTCAGTTCATGCTTAACTGGGGTAAATCGGCGATGACGAACATTGCCAATAAATAGTCTGCTGTTCATCTCGCTCCCCATATCATGCCGCGCCTTTTTCAAAAGGAACCACATTTTGATCGCGGTACTTTTCTTCCAAGCCTTTCACTACGTCAAGTGCACTACGTACACCATCTTCATGGAATCCGTTGTACCAATAAGCGCCACAGAACCAAGAGCTTTGCTTTCCTTGTATCTCATCTTTGCGCTGCTGCGCTGCTATCGACTCCGTGGTAAACACAGGGTGATGATAAGTGAATGAGCGTAGAATCTTGTTTGGGTTGATTTGATTGCTACTGTTCAACGTTACGCAAAACGTATGCTCTGATTGAACGTGCTGAAGAATGTTCATGTTATAAGTCAGCGAAGGTAGACGTTGCTGCTCGCCGTCACTGCCATCCAACAAATAGTTCCATGCCGCCCACGCCGCTTTGCGTTTTGGCAACAAACTAGTGTCCGTGTGTAAAACCACTTCATTCGCTTGATAAGTCATATTGCCCAAAATATCTTGTTCTAGAGGCGAGATTTCATTGAGCATTTTCATCGCTTGATCACTGTGACAGGCGAAGATAACGTCATCAAACCAATACGTCTCGCCATGTACATGAACACCCACACCGTTGTCACTTCTAACGACTTTCTCAACCGGGCTATTGAGTCGAATTTTATCTGCAAAGCCTTTGGTCAGTGGTGGGATGTAAGCGCGCGAACCCCCTTTTATTACATACCATTGCGGTCGGTTCGTCACATCTAACAAACCGTGGTTTAAGAAGAAACGTAAGAAGAACATGAGTGGAAACGCACGCATGTCCGCTAACGTCGACGACCAAATCGCAGCACCCATCGGCAATATATAATTGTCAGAAAAGAAAGGACTGAATTTGTGCTCGTCAAGAAACTCGCCCAGCGTCTGTGAATCTGTTGATTGCTCATTGGCAAAACGTTTTGCCAGCTTGTTGAAGCGAAGAATTTCGAAAATGAAACGATAAAATTTGGGGTTTGCCCAGTTACGCTTTTGCGCAAACAGCGTTGAAACCGTATGGCCGTTATACTCTAACCCGTTGCTGTCATTTCGTACGCTGAAACTCATTTGTGTTGGTAACCCTTTCACACCTATCTCGTTCATCATTTGGATGAAATTAGGGTAAGTACGGTCGTTGTAAACGATAAACCCAGTATCAATAGCGTAGTCTTTGCCAGCAACGTTCACATCGACAGTGGCGGTGTGTCCACCAATGTAGTCGTTGGCCTCAAATAACGTCACGTCATGTTCTTTGTGTAAGTAGTAACCGCAAGTCAGGCCAGAAATACCCGTTCCAATAATCGCGACTTTTTTTCTTCCTACCGTGTTCATGCTTCTTCCTTCTTATGATACGAGTTTTGCGGTGAGCCGAGCTTGCCAGCTGTATGGAAGCAACGAGATAAAACGTAGTATTCCGGTAAATCTCGCTGGGAAATAAATATAGCTTTTGCCTGCATCCAATTGTTTTCTGATGGCTTCAGAAGCCTGATTGACCGAGATAATCATCGGCATATCAAACGTGTTTTTATCTGTTAAAGGGGTTTCTACAAAGCCAGGAAATACGGTTACGACTTTGATGCCTTTCGCTTTCAAATCTACTGCAAGTGTGCGTGCGAAATAACTGACAGCAGCTTTCGATGCTCCGTAGGCTTCAGCGCGAGGCAGCGCGATTTCAGAGGCAATAGAGCCGACGATCACGACACGGTGGCCACGTTCGAATTGCGACTGGCACGCTTCGACACAATTCGCGACACCAACGACATTAACGTTCATAACACGCGCCATAAGTTGTGCATCTACCGAACCGTCATCCATATATTCACAGTTACCCGCATTAAACATCCATGTCTCGGGGGTAAACGGCAACGCATTGAGTGCGGTCTGTGTTTGTTCATAGTCAGTTATATCAAATCGCAATGTAGCGATATTTTGAGATGAAGCTTCTAGCTCTGACAGAACCGCTTGATTCCGACCACAAGCGATCACCTTCCATCCAGCTAGGGCGTAATCGAGTGCGAGTTGTTTGCCGATACCCGACGTTGCTCCAGTTATCAAAACCGACTCTGTCATTGCCCTAACCTCTGCTTAATGGTTCTCACTACTGACCCTAGCAAAGGTAAGTTTTCATAAAGCATCTCACCCAAATCGAAATAGTCTCGGTGATAAATAACCTGTCCCTCGCAAAATTTAAGATGCGATACGCCGTTAACAAGGATCGGGGCGCCTTTCTGCAACTTTGGATGCTGAAGATCCATCGTCCATGTCAAGAACCCAGTTTCTCCAACTTGTTGGTGATCATGAATAACAAAGTCGCACCGTATTACATTGGAATATAGCGACTGAAAATAATCAGAAAGCGCAGGCCATCCCTCTAGGCGATGAGCAGCATCTTCAAACACCACATCCTGGTGGTATACCCCTTCAAGCAAGTGCAAATTCGCTTTGCTCAACTTCTGATATATGTTGCCAACTGACTGAATGTCCATTTCTATACTCCTACGCTACTTCAACAGTTGTACAAAATTATTATATGTACAAGATAGACCAAACAAGAAAAGTTGTACAAAAATATTTTTGTATAACTTTGTTTCTGTAAAGTGATACGTGATGAAGTACGGTAGCGATCAACAGACACAAAAAAAGGCTTGGTTAAAAAACCAAGCCTTTTCATAGGATTAACTATTTATCTGCTGAATAATTACGAACAGTTAGTATTGTTGGCTACGAAGTGCAGCAATGCGCTTGTCTAGCGGTGGGTGGCTCATAAGAAGCTCTGTGATAGATTGCTTACCATTGATACCAAACGCCATCATTGTGCCATCTAGTTGAGATTCATGGCTCATCTTCAAGCGCTCAAGCGCAGCAATCATCTTCTCTTTACCGACCAATTGAGCAGCACCCGCATCAGCGTGGAATTCACGGTGACGGCTGTACCACATGGTTAGGAAGCTTGCTAGGAAACCGAATACCAGTTCTAGCACCATTGAAATACCAAAGTACACCATCATGTTAGTGCCTTGGCCTTCTTCATCATCATTAGATGCCACGATGTTTGCGATAAAGCGAGACAGGAAGATAACGAATGTATTCACCACGCCTTGCATCAATGTCATGGTTACCATGTCACCATTAGCAATGTGACTCACTTCGTGTGCCAATACTGCTTCAGCTTCATCACGCGTCATGTTGTGTAACAGACCAGTAGAAACCGCAACCAGAGAGTCATCGCGCTTTGCGCCTGTCGCAAATGCGTTGATATCTGCAGCATCGTAAATTGCCACCGTTGGCATACCAATGCCCGCTTGTTGAGCTTGACGACCAACAGTTTCCAATAACCAATGCTCAGTCTCATTACGTGGGCTCTCGATGACCATACCGCCAACAGAACGTAGCGCCATGCCCTTCGACATCATTAATGAGATAAACGCACCACCAAAGCCGAACACTGCGGCCATGACAAGTAGACCAGACAGACTGCCTGGTTGCATTCCAGTTACAGCGTAAACAATATTCAGAACAACACTAAGAACCAGCACAACGGCTAGGTTAGTTGCTAGGAATAACATAATTCGCTTCATTACTTTTCTCCGAGGAAGCTTATCGTTTTTTAGAACAGGTTGTTTTTCAAGACACCTATTTTTAAAACGGATTATTATAAGAACACCTTGTTATAAGAAACAGAACGCTACAAAAGGCATTTCTGCTTGGTTTTGTGTTCCGTTGCGTTATAGATATAGTCTATCCGCGATAAAAACAAGGTTAAGCAATAAATTGCAACATTTGTTTTCGAGACTGAAATAATACACACCTTTTTACACTCTTAAATCAGTACTTTATCGTCGGTATAGACTTTGGTCTTATTGTGCGACTTTCTGTACATGCTAAATTCGGGTCAGATGAACGAAACGGAGCATGCTCTAAAGGACAATAAAGCAGCTCTAAACTTCCATGTCTTGAGGGAAAAATCATGGTAGAAACTAACGACTATCAAATGGCTATCGATTTACTTTGCTGTCACCTAGGTATCTCAGAGGATGAGGCAAAACAGCAACTGGGTATTTCAACAGAAGCTCAAATGGCAAAACGTGTTTCTGAAACACAGTCGGCTTTGATGGGTCTGAGCCAAGAAAAATAACCAGAATCGTTATTTGTTATTCAGACACAAAAATTTACATGAAAAAAGGGCTGCATGATGCAGCCCTTTTGATTTCTGATAAAAAGTCAGCAGCTAAACGTTCAGTAGCGGGTCCACGTTGATGTATTTGCCCAACTCTTTACGTTTTGCACTCGGGATATAAGGGATCTCACCGAGTTTTGGTGCATCTAGGCGTTCTTCAAGCATATCAATGATTTCTGCGTAGTGCTCAGTGCCCGGATTTACTCGGTTTGCTACCCAACCTACGAGATTCAAACCATCCGCTTTGATGATCTCAGCAGTGAGCAAAGCATGGCTCAAACAGCCCAATTTAATACCGACAACCAATACAACGGGTAACTGCTCTTGCTGTACCCAAGTCGACAAGCTATCTGTATCAGACACAGGAACACGCCAACCACCAGCCCCTTCCACAAGAACAATGTCTGATTGCTCTTTGTGTTGAGCCAATTTATCACTCAATACTTCGTACTTAATTTCTACATGTTCATGCTTTGCGGCGATGTGAGGAGAAGCAGGTAATTCCAAAGCGTATGGGTTTACATCATCGTACGCGATATCTAGCGTTGCCGCTTTTTGCAAATGCAACGCATCAGAATTACGCCAACCTTGCTCAGTTTTATCGCTTCCTGCTGCCACTGGTTTATAACCAATGGTATTTAGCCCTTTTGCCGCTAATGCTTGCAGAATGG
This sequence comes from Vibrio sp. ED002, assembly GCF_023277445.1. NCBI lineage: Bacteria > Pseudomonadati > Pseudomonadota > Gammaproteobacteria > Vibrionales > Vibrionaceae > Vibrio > Vibrio sp. ED002. Next base: position 1,046,096 of record NZ_CP080238.1, read on the forward strand.
CTTTAGACGCTACGGTTTTGCCTACATCAGTATCCGTACCAGCAATAAAAAAAGCATCAATCATAGATGTATTACTCCAAAACAAACCTGATAACTTGCAGGTAGAAGACCTTGATCATTTCTAAATGCTTGGTACGCGCCCTCAACTTGCAACAAAGTGCGACGGCTCGTTAGGCCATGTGAGCGCCCGCTTACGTGATTTGCACCAATGCCTTTGAGATCACGCATGACAGAAAACGCTGAATCGTACCAAACTGTGATGGGGGTCAAGTCTAGATGATGGTTGTGGCACCAAGATTGCGCTAACGCAATTTTTACCTGATTGTGGGTAATAAAGTTATTCACGTGTTGATATGCATCAATTTTTGACCACGATTCGCGCAACTCATACAGAGAGCCATCCATTAGTGTCGAAAAGCAGCCAGTGCCTCCCTTTTTTAACACACGACGAATTTCTCTAAGTGGGTAACTGAGATCCGCACACCACTGCAATGCCAAGCTGGAGAAAACATAATCAAAACTATCGTCCTCAAAAGGCAAATTTTCAGCATCAGCTAACTGGTACTGCATTTTCTGTGTACCACAACGCTGCTTCGCTTTATCTAACATAGCTTGTGAGATATCACCACAAACCACTTCGGCGCCACGTTGTTGGAGCAGTTGAGAGAAGTAGCCCGTACCACACCCCAAGTCTAAGACTCGTTTATTGGTTAAGTCGTCAGGCAGTTTTTGTAATAGTCTTTGTCCCACATCACGTTGAAACGCGGCATGCCGGTCGTAGGTATCTGCTGCTTTGCCAAAAGACGACGCTATCGCCTCTTTATCTTGAAGGAAACTGTCTAACGCAATGTGCTCTGCATTATCCATTACTGCGCTCCTAATGCTTGCTTCAGTGCCATTGAAAGCGTTTGTATTTGTTCTTTAGTGTGATTGGCCGTCAGTGTAATTCGGAGTCGTGAGGTCCCTTTTGGAACCGTTGGTGGGCGAATCGCGCTCACCCAAATACCGTTTTGACGACAAGCGCTTGCAACCTGTAAGGCCAGTTCCGATTCACCAATCATAAATGGCTTAATCGAAGTTTGCGTTTCGACAAAACCGTCGAGATCGTTGAGGCTATCTCGATAAACTTCGCTAAGTTCTATAAGCTTTTCACGTCGCCAAGACTGCTCTTGAACCATCGAGACTGCATGTGTCAGCGCGTAGGCTTGTGCCGGAGGCATTGCTGTGGAATACACATGGTGACGAGCAAACTGAGTTAAAAAGTCTCCCGTTGCGTGATCACATAGAATGGCAGCGCCAGACATTCCAAATGCCTTGCCGAAGGTAACGATCAATATATCGGGCTTAACCATCGCTAATTCACAAGAGCCACCACCAGATTCACCAAGAACACCAATGCCATGAGCGTCGTCTACGGCAAGCCATGCATCATGGTTTCCAGTGACTTCAACAATATTCGCAAGCGGTGCACAATCGCCGTCCATGCTGAATACTCCTTCGGTCACCACAAGGTTGTTACCTTCACCGCTTATAAGTGATGAAAGGTGCTCGATATCGTTATGCTTGAAGCGCTTCATTTTAGCCGGAGATAACGCTCCAGCCTCCATCAAAGACGCGTGGTTCAAACGGTCTTGAATCAACACATCTGATTTTTCTAGCAGAGTAAAAAGCAACGCTTGGTTCGCACTAAACCCAGAGCCAAACAGAATTGCTCTGTCGTAGCCCAACCATTCGGTCAGTGCTGCTTCTAAATTGCTGTGTGCTGCACTAAAGCCAGTTACCAATGGCGATGCTCCACTGCCACTGCCGTATACGCTTAAACCTTGCTGCCATGCACGAACGAGCGCTTGGTCGTTTGCCAAGCCCAAATAATCATTACTTGAGAAATTAATGTAGCGTCTGCCTTCGTGTTCCAAAACGGACTGGTTACCGGCAAACACCACATTCATAGAACGATTTAACCCTTGCGTTTTACGCTCAACAAGGGCGGATTCGATACGAGATTTAAACGCTGGCATCGTAGAAAAGATCGCCTTTAGTCGGACGTGCAGCAACGCGCTCTACGACGCGATCCAGCAACTCGTTTTCTTCGATTTCATCAGGTTTTTGAGACACCTCTTGGCTGTTGATGCCGAGCTTGTTAAACAGCATCATGTCCTTGTCTTCAGAAGGGTTTGGCGTGGTCAGAAGTTTGCAGCCATAGAAGACGGAGTTTGCACCAGCCATAAAGCACAGCGCTTGCATCTGCTCGTTCATATCTTCACGGCCAGCCGATAAACGAACCGCAGACATAGGCATCATAATGCGGGCAATTGCTATCAAACGAATAAAGTCAAAGGGCTCAACGTCATCCACTTCTTCCAGTGGTGTGCCCTTCACCTTCACGAGCATGTTGATTGGCACGCTTTCCGGATGTGTTGGTAAGTTAGCCAGTTCCACAAACAAACCTGCTCGGTCATTGGCACTTTCGCCCATGCCGATAATGCCACCAGAACAGATCTTCATTCCGGCATCACGTACGTGAGACAGGGTATCTAAACGGTCTTGGTAAGTACGTGTGGTAATGATGTTGCCGTAAAACTCAGGTGAGGTATCAAGGTTGTGGTTGTAGTAATCCAGACCAGCGGTTGCCAGTTGCTTAGCTTGATCTGGCGTTAACATTCCAAGCGTCATACACGTTTCTAGACCCATGCCCTTCACACCTTTGATCATGTCGGTCAAATGCGGCATGTCACGCTCTTTCGGGTTTTTCCATGCTGCGCCCATACAAAATCGGGTTGAGCCAGCATTTTTCGCTTTTTGTGCAGCATCGAGTACACGTTCAACTTCCATCAGACGCTCTTTTTCGATGTCTGTGGTGTAACGAGCACTCTGAGGACAGTACTTACAATCTTCTGGACAAGCACCTGTCTTAATCGACAGAAGCGTGCTTACTTGAACATGGTTGGTTTGTTGATATTGACGATGTACAAGCTGCGCTTCGAATAGGAGATCCATGAATGGTTTTTCCATGAGATCGCGCACTTCAGCATGCGTCCAGTTATGACGAACTTCCACGTGTATTCCTTTAGTCACTTTTGTTGTTGTGTTGACAGTCTACTGAGTCTCGATAAACTGTCAACACAACACAAAAGAACAAAGTTTACATCTGTTTATTTTTTAATCTTAATTATTATTGGAATCGCACATGGATCTCGCCTTCGACCGCCAGCATATCTGGCATCCTTACACTTCGACATTGACACCTCTGACCTGCTACCCAGTAGAATCCGCAAATGGTGTTCACATTAAATTGGAAGACGGTACAGAGCTTGTAGATGGCATGTCTTCTTGGTGGTCGACGATCCACGGCTACAACCACCCGCACTTAAATCAGGTCGCTCACCAGCAAATCGACCAGGTCTCCCACGTGATGTTTGGTGGGATTACCCACCAGCCAGCAATCAGTTTGTGTAAGAAGTTGCTATCCCTCGCACCAAGTAACCTTGAACATGTATTCCTTGCCGACTCAGGCTCTGTTGCTGTAGAAGTCAGCTTAAAAATGGCGCTGCAATATTGGCATGCGAAGGGCGAACGCAGACCAAAGTTTCTTACTTTGCGACACGGTTATCACGGCGACACTTTCGCGGCAATGTCGGTTACCGACCCAGATAACTCGATGCACTCCCTCTATAAAGGCTTTTTACCTGAGCATATCTTTGCGGAGTCACCAACTTGTGGTTTTTGGGATGAGTGGAAATCAGAAGATCTTGCTGACTTTGAGCACAAGATTGAAACGCATCATCAAGAACTCGCTGCGGTGATCCTAGAGCCTATCGTTCAAGGCGCAGGCGGTATGCGTATCTACCATCCAGAATTTCTCAAAGGCGTGCGTAGGCTTTGTGATAAACACGGTTTGTTATTGATTGCAGATGAAATCGCAACCGGATTTGGGCGCACCGGTAAACTGTTTGCTTGCGAACACGCAGATATTCAACCAGACATTTTGTGTGTTGGTAAAGCACTCACCGGCGGCTACATGACCCTCTCTGCGACTCTGGCGAGCAAACACGTTGCGGATACCGTTTGTGGTGGTGACGCTGGTTGTTTTATGCACGGTCCAACCTTTATGGGTAACCCACTCGCCTGTGCTGTTGCAACTGCAAGTTTGGAATTGATTGAACAAGGTAACTGGCAACAACAAACTCAACAAATAGAAACGCTGTTTTCTGAGTTACTACCAAACCTTGAAGAATACGAGTTGGTGAAGAACACTCGTTGGTTAGGTGCCATTGGTGTTGTAGAAACGCATCGCCCAGTGAATATGGAAACCATCCAGGCTCTCTTTGTTGAACACTGTGTTTGGATTCGCCCATTTGGCAAGCTGATTTATATGATGCCTCCATTTATCAGCAAGCCGGAAGATATTGAGAAATTAGTTAGCGCGATTGATGCGGCGCTTCAACATCAAGATTGCTTCGCTTGATACGTTCTCGACTAATACAAAGAACAAGTTCAGTGAATAAATGCTAAAACGGTTTGAGTATACAACTCAAACCGTTTTCTCTATTCACGTGATAAAAAGTAAAGTTAGCGCAGTTGGCTGTCTTTACTCGCTCGTCGATTAAATAATGCTTGGCGTTGAGACACCAATTCGATTGTTGACTGACATTCGATACACAAACGAACACCTTTCATCGCAAGACGACGCGCTTCCGGAATCTCATCACCACACTCATCGCAATAATGGGCGCTTTCACCCTTTGTGATACTGCCACGAACACGGGAAATCTCGTCGTCTATTGTGTTTTGAATTTGTTGGCTGACGCTATCGTCGTTTGCCCACCCTACGGCCATAAGCCCTCCTCGTTACTTGAATGAGAAAATCTACTTACCGTGGTAAGGTGGATGATTATATCGATTACAAATAACAAGATAATTAGGGTAAATTCGAAAACACTATTACACTTTGGTAATAATCATTCTGTAATCTCTTGGAAAAGCAATGCAAGGTGACTCATACTCCCTTCCTCGCATTCAAAATACTGCGTTTGCTCAGGCTCTCTCAAAGTAACACTGAGTATCTTCTCTACCTCATCAAACTCCTCGCTGAAGTACTCACTGACTAATATGACGTGCTCACCAATACTAAATTCCAGAGACTTCTCATCTACCAACGCTCGATGGTAATGTTCGACACGATAATCTTGAGGTTTTATCCGCTGTAAAACTGGGCTTTGATTGGCAATAGACTTATTAAAGATAAGCTCGCCTTTGCCTTGCTCTATCGAAATACTAAAGTTCATAGTTTGACTTACCGCGCATTCAAAGACTTTTCTATGCGAGGTGCTAGCAACAGCAAACGTGCTCATCATAGCAATACTTAAACCCCAAGTGACCGCCAATCGTTTCATTACCATTCTGCCAACACTGTAAATAGCGATTGTTCAGACATACGGGTTAATACATATCCGTGTGAAGATGAATACGAGCCACTGAGTACGCTATTCTCTTTCGTAATAACGATATCCTCGATGCCGTCAGCGTTGTAATCACCTTTTGCTACAATCGTAATGACTTGAAAACCATCGGTCGCGTCGAAGTACTCTGCTCTCAATTGACTGGCTACCTGAGTTCTTTGGATATGGTCTGCTTCATCCCACGTTGATAGTGTCTTTGCTTTCTCAGCGCTTTCGTTAGAAATAACAAAAGCAAGCGCACTTGGAGCTAAACTAGGAAAGCTATCATCTAACTTAAATTTCGATATATATGAGCGCTTAGAGGCAGCTAACTTTGCCATCTCACTCCATGTTTGACACTGAGTTAAATACGCTTTAAACGCGCCGTATTCATAAGCTTTAGCCGCAGTAAAGCCCGCAGAGTTTGCAGTAGCTAAGTCTTTGCAATTAGACACCGATTCCGTGTCACCAGCCGCACTTGCCAACTCAAGCTCGTATCCCCAGTCGAGTGAATTACGAAGCTGCATATTTTCTTTTGAAGGTTGCGCTATTTCGCGCGCAAAAAAGCGATCGGTTCGCTCACTATCTAAGTATTGAGGTTGAATAAGTTTACTTGCGATAACACTCTCACTAACGAGTAAGGTAAGCGCAAAAGTTACGAGAAATGAAAGATGATTTACTGGCATAACGTTTAACAATAAGGGCAAATGAAGCTATTACCTTGTCACGTTGAAAACCGCTTAGAAAAATATCATTTGTTACGCACTATCAGATTCTGGGCGAACTCATCATTAAACGGTGCATTAATATACAAAACAGTACGTTTTCACTCGACGCAGATAACAAAAAACCCAGCACTAAGGCTGGGTTTTGTTGTTCTAGTGGTTAATGAATTAACCGATGTGCGTTGCGCCCGCCATGTACTTCTGAAGTACTGTAGGGATTGCAATACGACCGTCTGCTTCTTGGTTGTTTTCTAGAATAGCAACCATGGTACGACCTACAGCTAGACCAGAACCGTTTAGCGTGTGCACAAGTTCAGGTTTCTTCTCGCCTTTACGACGGAAACGAGCTTGCATACGACGAGCTTGGAAGTCCCACATGTTAGAACATGAAGAGATTTCACGGTAAGTTTCTTGAGCAGGAACCCAAACTTCTAGGTCGTAAGTTTTACGAGCGCCGAAGCCCATGTCACCTGTACATAGAACCACTTTACGGTAAGGAAGCTCTAGAAGTTGTAGAACTTTCTCAGCGTGACCTGTTAGTTCTTCTAGCGCGTTCATTGAATCTTCTGGCTTAGTAATTTGTACTAGCTCAACTTTGTCGAACTGGTGCATACGAATCAAACCACGTGTATCACGACCGTAAGAACCGGCTTCTGAACGGAAACATGGCGTGTGAGCTGTCATCTTAAGTGGTAGATCCGCTTCATCAGAAATCGTGTCACGAACTAGGTTCGTTACAGGTACTTCTGCTGTCGGGATTAGAGACAGTTTACGTGGTTCTTCGTCGTTTACTTTTTCTACTAGCGGCTCAGTGTGGAAAAGGTCTTTACCAAACTTAGGAAGCTGACCAGTACCGAATAGGCTGTCAGAGTTAACTAGGTAAGGTACGTACATTTCAGTGTAGCCGTGCTCTTCTGTGTGAAGGTCCAACATGAACTGAGCGATCGCACGGTGTAGACGAGCAAATTGCCCTTTCATCACGATGAAACGTGCACCAGTGATCTTAACTGCACTTGCGAAATCAAGACCGCCACCCATTTCACCTAGGTCAACGTGATCTTTCAGATCGAAGTCGTAAGTCTTTGGCTCACCCCAACGAGAGATTTCAACGTTGTCGTTTTCATCTTTGCCATCTGGCACTTCGTCTGCTGGGATGTTTGGTACAGAAAGCGTGAATTCGTCTAGTTGAGCCATTACTTGCTCAAGTTCAACTTTCTTCGCATCAAGATCGCTACCTAGCGTACCGATTTGTTTCTTGATCTCTTCTGCGCCTTCTTTGTCGCCAGCCGCCATTTTTTGGCCGATTTGCTTGGAGATGGAGTTACGCGTGGATTGTAAATTTTCTACTTCTACTTGAATGGACTTACGTTGTTCTTCAAGTTTACGAATAGTATCTACGTCTAGCTTAAAGCCACGACGCGCCAGTTTAGCAGCTGTTTCATCCAGCTCTGTACGAAGTAATTTAGAATCCAGCATTGTTAATCCTATGCTTTTTGTTGTGAAATCACGCGCACTTTCCAAGCGTACGCGTTAAAAAAATTTACTGAACAAATGTATCCAAAAACGCCTACTTTTCATAGCGCTTTTGTGGGCTATTTGCGTCTAAAGTAGCCAAGTAATCTAACTTTTCGCCGATTTTGGTCTCTAGACCACGATTTGTCGGCTGATAGTACCTACGATCGCCCATTTCAGGTGGCAAATATTGCTCACCCGCAGCGTAAGCGCCAGGCTCATCGTGAGCATAACGATACTCTGCCCCATAACCCATGTCTTTCATCAAACTGGTTGGTGCATTTCTAAGGTGATGCGGCACTTCATATTCAGGTAAGTTATGAGCGTCTGTGAGCGCTTGTTTCCACGCCACGTATACCGCATTACTTTTGGGCGCACACGCTAAGTACACGATCGCCTGTGCAATCGCACGTTCACCTTCTGCTGGACCAACACGGGTAAAGCAATCCCAAGCAGACAGTGCCACTTGCATTGCGCGAGGGTCAGCGTTGCCTACATCTTCAGAAGCAATCGCCAACAAACGTCGAGCAATGTACAAAGGATCACAGCCAGCAGCAATCATACGCGCAGACCAATACAACGCAGCATCCGGGTTTGAGCCACGAATCGACTTGTGGACCGCAGATATTAAGTCGTACCAGATATCGCCTTTGTTATCGAAGCGAGAGACCTTCTCCCCTGCTACTTCCGCAAGCAACTTAAGCGTGATCTCTTTTTCACCTTGCGCATTGTCCTCTGCCATATCGTAAAGCAGCTCAAGATAATTGAGAGACATGCGAGCATCACCGTTTACCAATTCTGCTAGGCGGTCTAATACGTTATCAGCAAAGTGTGCGGGCGTATTTCCCAAGCCGCGCTCTTTGTCACTGATCGCTTGGTTCAGCGCCAGTGAGATTTCATCTTTGTCGAGAGACGTCAGCTTGTACACGCGAGCACGAGACAACAATGCGTTATTCAGCTCAAACGATGGGTTTTCTGTCGTCGCTCCAATAAAGGTAACCGTGCCATCTTCAATATGAGGCAAAAACGCGTCTTGTTGAGATTTGTTGAAGCGATGCACCTCATCCACGAATAGGATGGTACGACGGCCCGCCATTTTGTTCTCACGTGCTTTCTCGATAGCTGCACGAATCTCTTTTACGCCTGAGGTCACAGCTGATACACGCTCTACTTCTGCGTTGGCGTAGTTTGCCGCCACTTCCGCTAGCGTCGTCTTACCTGTGCCCGGAGGCCCCCACAGAATCATGGAGTGAATATGCCCAGCCTCTAACGCACGGCGTAGCGGCTTACCAGGACCTAAAATGTGCTGCTGACCGATGTACTGTTCAATCGTTTCCGGTCTCATACGTGCAGCAAGGGGACGAAAATCTTCGTCCCCCGAGAAATCTAATGTGTAATTGCTCACTACCTATTAATTCCTTTGGTCATCCACTTCCACACCATCTGGAATTGTGAATGTAAATCTGTCTGCTTTGGGTTTACCAAGCTTCACATTGTTGAACGTGAACAAGCCTTTTTGCCCATCTTGTTCCACTACATTGAAGCCTTTTACCACACCTTTGGCATCAATATTAATCTGGAATTGACCTTGTGTGGAGTCTACCGCCGTAGGAATGAGGGTGAATTCGTCACCTTTTTGCGAAATCTTGTAGTTATCCCAATCACTTGCACGATTACGAGTTAACAAAACAAATGGCGTTTGCTCTGTTGCTTGCTCTTGCCAGTAGATACTCACTTGCTCGATGAATGGGCTGTAGTACCACAACGTTTTACCGTCAGAGACAAGCAAGTTCTCATCCGGGAATGTGGTGCTCCAACGGAACAGACTTGGACGAGAAATTTCAACCGTTCCTTCCCCTTCCATGACGGTTTCACCTTCAGGACTGATGACCTGTTGAGAAAAATCCGCACTGAAGCCTTCGTTCATCGCTAGGCGTTTGCTTAGTTCATCTTTTGGAGACGCTGCATGTGCAGTTGAAAAGAGAGAGAAGCTTAAAACAAGCGCAGAGAATAGTTTCGCTGAAAATAGTTTTTTCATTCAGATACCTATCAGAGGGTCAAAGACCTAGAGTTGCTCACCTCAGTTGGACTGAGGTGAGTAAGACAAGTTCATTAATCTTTTGGTGGCGCAGGAGCAAGGACTTCGCGGTTTCCGTTATGGCCAGGCGCACTCACGATGCCTTGTGCTTCCAGTTGCTCTACGATACGCGCAGCTCGGTTGTAACCAATCTTGAATCGACGTTGAACGCCCGATACAGAACCGCGACGAGACTGAACGACGTGTTCCACAACTTGATCGAACAGAGGATCTACTTCTTCGTCAGATTCCATTTGTTCACCCGGTAGCAAAGCTTCAGGACCTTGGTCACCACTGATGATTTCATCAATGTAGTTTGGCTTACCGCGCGCTTTCCAGTTATTTACAACCGCGTGAACATCATCATCCGATGCAAAAGCACCGTGAACACGTGTCGTATGGCTAGAACCAGGCGGTAAGTAAAGCATATCACCCATACCAAGTAGCGACTCTGCGCCACCTTGGTCAAGAATGGTACGTGAGTCGGTCTTCGTCGATACCGTAAACGCAACACGAGTTGGGATGTTCGCTTTAATGAGACCAGTAATTACATCAACCGATGGACGCTGAGTCGCAAGGATTAAGTGAATACCTGCTGCACGAGCTTTCTGAGCAAGACGCGCAATCAGTTCTTCAACTTTCTTACCCACAACCATCATAAGGTCGGCAAATTCATCGACAACCACAACGATGTAAGGCAGTTTTTCTAGCAACGGCGGCTCAGTATCCATACTGTCGCCTTCTTGCCAGAATGGGTCGTGAATTGGGTGGCCAGCATCTGCTGCCATCTTCAACTTCTCGTTAAAGCCTTTCACGTTACGCACACCCAATGCAGACATCAGTTTATAACGACGTTCCATCTCGCCCACACACCAACGTAGTGCGTTAGACGCGTCTTTCATGTCTGTTACTACTTCAGAAAGAAGATGAGGAATACCTTCGTAGATTGAAAGCTCCAACATTTTCGGGTCGATCATGATGAAACGCAGATCTTCTGGAGACGCTTTGTAAAGCATACTCAAGATCATCACGTTCACACCCACAGATTTACCAGAACCGGTTGTACCTGCTACCAGTACGTGAGGCATTTTCGCGATATCTGCAATCACCGCTTCACCCGCGATATCTTGACCAAGAACAACGGTCGTTGGTGACGTTGCTTGTTCAAACTGAGGGCTACTGATTACATCAGATAGAAATACCGTCTGACGACTCATGTTAGGAAGCTCTAGACCGATGTATGGTTTACCCGGAATTACTTCAACAACACGCACGGCCATAGCAGAAAGTGCACGCGCTAAGTCCATTGATAGACCAGAGATTCGACTTACTTTCACACCCGGAGCCAAATCTAGCTCAAAACGAGTGATAACCGGACCTGGGTAAATCCCAACAACGTCCGCTTTGATTTTGTAGTCTGCAAGCTTGGTTTCAACCAAACGAGCCACTTGTTCTAGCGCATCACGATCAATAAAGTTTTCACGTTTCTCAGGGTGGTACAACAATTCAAGAGTAGGCAGTGGCTCTTCTGGTACTGGCAAGTTTTGATCTTGCTGTACCAAGAACGGGTTTTGCTTCGCCGCGACCTTCGCTTGAGCACTCGAGACCAGATTTTGGAACGCTGCTACGTCTTGATCACCTTCTTGAACATCTTCTACCTCAACTTCTTGAGGAGCAGGATCAAACGTTGCCGAAGGTGCCTGCGGTTGAGGTTGAACGGCAACTTGCGGTTGGACATTCTGAGTTGGTGCTACCGTTGGTTGCTGTGGTTCAGCGTGAACAGGTTGAGCTTGATGAACAGTTTGCGGTGCTACGAATTCATCTTCTTCATCCAATACATCAAAGTTAGAAATCGTTGGTTCGATGTGTTGGTTCGGCTCTGTCTGTTCAGTGATGTTATCAAGAGAAGCCGAATCAATCATTGGCTCATCTTGCTGATGTACGGTGTCTTGAGCAACATAAGACTGCTGAATTTGCTCCGCTTCGAACTGCTCGTATTCAGAGTACATTGATTCATGCTCAACAGGCTCAGAAACAAACGGTTCACTTTGAGCGGTCTGATCAGGTTGCACATACGGTTCTGCCTGAACGTCAATTTGAGGTTGAACTGGCGCTTGGTATGAAGCTTGTTCTGATTGCGCAGCATAAGCAGGCTGAACAGGTGTCGGCTCAATAGGTTGCTGTATCGGCGCTGCGACATTTTCTTGTGCAACTGGCACTGGTTGAACTTCATCCGCCCAGTCATCCGCTTGTTGTGCCGCGGCTTCTAACTCTTCAATCGTGACATTAAGTTGCTTAGTGCGTTCAACCGTTGGGTCCACGTTGTCAGTGTTTACTGCTTGAACGGGCTCAACAGGCTGTGCTTGAACAGGTGCCGCTTGAGCAGCAGTTTGAGCAATAGAGGCAGGGATAACAACTGACTGCGGAGCAGGCTCGGCCGGTTTCGGTGAAACAGACTGAGGTGTAGCTTGTTCTGCCGCCGCGGATTGAGGCATGTAGATTGGGTACTCATGCACAGGGACCGACTCTTTTGGTTCATCCACTTCGTACGTGGTTAAGTGCGGTAGCGGCTCATCTTCCAGATCGTCACCACGACGTTTCGTCATAACACGATCGTCAACAAACTCATCCAATTGTGGTTCTAGTGTTTCTTGCTCTGAGCCACGTGCCTTATTAGTGACTGCAGCAATCAGACCCAAAGCGCGATCGCCAAGCCACTCGACAATTTTTAACCAAGAGATACCACTAAATAGCGTAAAGCCTGCGCCCCACAAGAACAGTAATACCAAGGTTGTGCCAAGCACATTCAACGTTGGTAACGCGAGACTCGTCAGCACATCACCAACAACACCACCAGAAGAGAAATACCAAATGTCGTCAAAGTTAATGTCTGCAAGACCACAGCTGGTAAGAATAAGGATAACTAAACCTAATAGACGGGTTCCCCACAGCATTAGGTCAATTGGATCGTCCTCTGAGCGTTTACGACAGATCACCCATGCTCCTGCAGTAAGCAAGAATGGCAGTGGGTACGCGAGGGAACCAAATGTGAAAAATAGCGTGTCGGCAAGCCAAGCGCCGAACAAACCACCAGCGTTATCGATCTCTCCGCCCCAAGCAGTTTGGGACCAAGACGGATCGGCTGGGCTAAACGTAAATAGTGCAACGGCCAACAATACCGAACTAAGAACGCCAACGATAAAGCAGCACTCTTTTAAGCGTTGGAAGCCATTAAGACGCGAAGACTGAGGCTCTTCACTGGTTTTGATGATGGTTTCGACTTTCTTTGCGTTCTCTTTGAACATAAATCAACTTGAATATGGAAATGAATTAGGAATAAGCAAAACATTCCGAGCGGCAAAAGCCGCTCGGTAAATTGATTTAACCATATCAAAGAGAAAAACCCAATTACTCTATCGAGAAAGCGGAAGCATTTACCGCTTTCTTTGCAAGAATTTAACGAGTTTTAATCACAAGCTGGTTACTTTGCTTCACTTCTTCCATAACTACGTAGGTGCGAGTGTCATTTACGCCTGGTAGACGTAGTAACGTATCGCCAAGTAGTCGACGGTAAGCACCCATATCAGATACACGGGTTTTTAGAAGATAGTCGAAATCACCTGATACTAGATGACACTCTTGAATGTCGTCTAGCTTTTGAACAGCTGCGTTAAACTGTTCGAATACATCTGGCGCACCACGGTTAAGCGTAATTTCTACGAATACCAATAGTGATGCATCTAGGAACTGCGGGTTTAATAGCGCAGTGTAACCTGTGATGTAACCTTGACGCTCTAAGCGACGCACACGCTCCAAACACGGCGTTGGAGAAAGTCCTACACGTTTTGAAAGTTCAACGTTCGAAATACGACCGTCTTTCTGCAGTTCATTAAGAATGTTGCGGTCGATACGGTCTAGTTCCTTGGACGGCTTCTTATAGTTCTCTGCCATTTTTTATTCCACCTTATTACTTCCTTGCAAAAAAATATACTACAACTTTTTAATATTTGGTGCCAAATATTACAAATCAACATCTATACTAGATATTAATTCGACAATAACACCCTACAAACAGTTAATACAACCATTTTAGAAAGAGGACACAGGATGATCATTGGCGTACCTAAGGAAATCAAAAACCACGAATACCGTGTGGGAATGATCCCAGCTAGCGTGAGAGAACTTATCTCACATGGTCACCAAGTTTTAGTTGAGACCAATGCAGGTGCCGGCATTGGTTTTTCAGACGATGATTACATCGCTGTAGGCGCATCCATTCTTCCTACTGCTGCAGACGTCTTTGCGAAAGCAGACATGATTGTAAAAGTAAAAGAACCACAAGCCGTCGAGAGAGCAATGCTCCGCGAAGGGCAGATTTTATTTACTTATTTACACCTAGCACCAGATTTTCCACAAACTGATGAGCTAATCAAGAGCAAAGCTGTCTGTATAGCGTATGAGACTGTAACAGATAATATGGGTCGTTTGCCACTGTTAGCACCAATGTCAGAAGTAGCAGGTCGGATGTCTATCCAAGCTGGTGCACAAACGCTGGAAAAATCACACGGTGGCCGTGGTTTACTACTAGGTGGTGTACCTGGTGTTGAGCCTGCGAAAGTCGTTGTTGTTGGCGGTGGTGTCGTTGGTGCGAACGCAGCTCGTATGGCTGTTGGTCTTCGTGCTGACGTAACAATCCTAGACCGCAACGTAGATACACTGCGTAAACTAGACGAAGAATTCCAAGGCCGCGCGAAAGTGGTTTATTCTACAGAAGACGCGATTGAGAAGCATGTTCTAGAAGCTGACCTAGTGATTGGTGCAGTTCTAATCCCTGGTGCTGCCGCTCCTAAACTAGTAACAAAAGAGCACATCGCTAAGATGAAGCCAGGCGCAGCGGTCGTTGACGTAGCAATCGACCAAGGTGGCTGTTTTGAAACTTCTCACGCAACGACACACGCAGAGCCAACTTACATCGTTGACGAAGTTGTTCACTACTGTGTGGCTAACATGCCGGGTGCCGTTGCTCGCACATCAACATTTGCACTGAACAACGCAACACTGCCTTACATCGTAAAACTCGCGAATAAAGGCTACCGTGAAGCGCTTCTAGCAGATAACGGTTTCCTAGAAGGCTTGAACGTTATCCACGGTAAAGTGACTTGTAAAGAGGTTGCTGAGAGCTTTGACCTAGAATACGTTGAACCAGCGCAAGCTATCGCAATGTTCAACTAATGACAAAATAACGCACAAATTGTCACGTTTTGTTTACAAAAGCCCACTGAGAAGTGGGCTTTTTTGTATAGAGCATTTAATTATAAAAAAGATCTAAAACTTATAAGCGCAAATTAAAATGTTTCGAGGTGTAACTGATTTAGCGCAAAATTCTGCCAATCTAACACGGTAACCACGTTCTTCAAGATAAAGTGCTTTATCTAAAGCAAGCCAAATCTCCAATGGTCGTTGAAATACCAACTGAACCAAACTCAAACGCTCCATCTGCCAAAAACGCTGCTCAGCCAAATATTCGAACTTCGAGAAGTCAATATCTTGAGTCAACTCGATATCCTTTCGCTCTGCGGCCCAATGGCACAAAGATTCAAAACCATCACTTAATTGCGACTTACGAATACTCGGCACTCGTTGATATTCGGTCAACCCTAACGCTTGTCGCGTGATCAAATCAAACCCTAAGCGAAACACCATTTCTTGCTGACGATGACGGCGTACACGCTCACCTCCAGTCACAGTCTGTTGTAAAGGAATACGAAGCTCTTGCTTGGACAAAGAAAGAGAAGAAGCTCTGCCCTGCTCCGACATTGGCTGATATTGCTCAGACTGAATCAAATGGTAACAGCAAGGCGAGATTGTCATCGCGGCGATGCCGTTTTCGCTGCCGTACTGCATTAATCGAACATGGAGATCACCACATGCGTGTAACGCCACCGCATGTTGTGTCGGCTTGAACACGGCTTTTGCCGCAGAATCAAACGCGTCACCTTGAATAAACGTCATGTTCCAGTGATGTTCATTCGCCGCTTGTTGCCCTGAATCACACAGCGCTTGTTGGAATTCGAAGCTCGTCACTGGCTGGTTCGTTTGTGTGGTAAGAATTCGCCCTAAATAGCCTTTTCCTGAACACCACTCTAACCATTCTTTGCCGTGATGATGTTGAATAGCCGCTTCGCCCATCGAACTTATTTGCTCCAACTTGCGGCCAGGAATACCACTGTCTAAACCGCGAGCAAGCTCCAATCCATTTAATGAAAGGGTTTCTAAGCGAGTAAGAGCGGCGAGCGGTTCAAGATCAGGTAAACAAGTTCCGATCGCTTTAAATAAAAGCTCAGGTTCTGATTTGTATTCTTCGATCTGAGAAGGAGTAAGAGACGCTAACCATTGACACAGCTGAGGGTGTTGCTCTTGCCAAGGTAATGATGCGTGAATGCTGCTTTTAAAGGGCTCAAATCGCCACAACGATTGATTCTCGATTAAGCAGTCATTAATAAATTGAAATTGCGTTTTCATAGCTCCCCCTACAACGAGCGCATTGTAGAGGGAATCGAAACTTGAATGAAGTGTTATCTGACCGGAAGCTCGATGTCTTTAAACATCTCTTCGATTTCCGTATTGGATTTAAGCGAGATCGCCTGTTCCACAACCGGACGAGTCAAGTGCGGCGCAAAGCGCTCCATAAAGTCGAACATGTAAGAGCGTAAGAACGTACCGCGACGGAAGCCAATGCTGGTCGTACTCGCACCAAACAAGTGGCTCGCATCAATCGCCACCAAATCGCCATCTTGGTCGTGATCGACTGCCATGCTCGCAATCACACCAACACCAACCCCCATACGAACGTAAGTCTTAATGACATCTGCGTCCGTAGCGGTAAATACTACTCGTGGTGTTAGACCTTCTCGGTTGAATGCGGTATCAAGCTCCGAGCGACCCGTAAAGCCAAACACGTAAGTCACCAGCGGATACGCCGCCAAATCGTGGATCGTTACTTTATCTTTCTTCGCTAGTGGGTGGTCTTTTGGTACCACGATAGAGCGATTCCAGTGGTAACAAGGCAGCATGATCGCATCTTGATAAAGGTGAAGCGCTTCCGTTGCAATCGCAAAATTCGCCGTGCCTTTCGCGATAGCCTCAGACATTTGGGATGGTGTGCCTTGGTGCATGTGAAGTGACACTTTCGGGTAACGCGCTGTAAAGCCTTTAATCACATCAGGCAACGCATAACGTGCTTGGGTATGTGTAGTAGAAATGTTCAGCGTACCCATTTCAGGGTGGGTGTGCTCCCCTGCGACCGCTTTAATGCTTTCAACGCGAGCGAGGATCTCTTGAGAAATTCGCACGATTTCTTCACCAGCGGGTGTCACCTGCGTTAAGTGTTTACCACTTCGTTCGAAGATCTGAATACCCAATTCATCTTCCAGCAAACGTACCTGTTTACTGATACCCGGTTGGGATGTGTATAGGCTCTCTGCCGTCGCAGAAACATTCAGATTATGGTTCACAACCTCAACAATGTACTTCAGTTGTTGCAGCTTCATCGTAATCCCTTACTCATTTATCGAGATAATAACGTCATACCCATCGTGGCCGCCCTCCCGAGCATATGAATGCACACGATATAATGTTTAGTTATAACGTGTTAGCAACTAAATGAACAGTAATTTCTAACTTATACCCGAAGCTCATAGCAAGGTCGTTCAACGCTGCCAATATGCAAAGGGTTGAATCATTAAAAATAGGTTTTTTCAGGAGCTCACCGCATTCCCTGCTGATTTCCACAGGAAAACGTGTTTGGAGCAAAATAATCAGATAAATAGGGTGCCGAGAAAGATAAGATTCATGTATTCTTGAACGCTGGACACAGAAAAGTAACAAGTAGTAGAAGCAAAGATATGAATTTGACTTTAATAATCGCTTTGGTTGCCATCCTACTGGTATTGATCCTTGGCTATAACATCATGTTGCAGTACAAGGTAAAAGTAGAGACCGCGAAAAGACAGGAGTCTGCTCGCTATGTGGCGCTGATTGACGGTACTGAAGAGCTCATCGGGCACGCTCATCATATTCCTTTCAGCAAGGACTTACTGCTGTGTCTTAACAACCGTATTCTCGATGCGCTCGAAAGCATGCGCGACCTTGATCCAAAGAACAAGCAGCTCGTTCAGCGCATCGAAAACATGAAGCAGCAAATTTCTCAATTGAATGAGAGCAGCGCAAACGGCGAAAGCACCACATTCAAGATGCCGAGCAGCGATAAACAAGCCATTGTCATGTTAAAGCTCGTCAAACGCCTTCGTGATGCAGTTCGTAATGAGCACAACAAAGGCCGTTTAGATACGCAAACTTACGTAACAGAGAACGCGCGTCTGGAAACTATGCAGATTCGTATTAACATCGAAAACGTTATCAAGCGAGCGAACGATTCTATTGCTCGTGGCCAACCTGGCACCGCATTGCAACTGCTTCGTAAAGGCATTGATGCCCTAAGTACAAAGAACGATGCGTACTCGATTCAAGCAAAACAAAAGCTGGAAGAAATGCTTGGTGACCTAGACAAGAAACGCCAAGACAAGAATGAAGCAGAAATGCAGCAGCTTGCCGATAAAGAACGCGACAGTGATATGGATGCGCTCTTCGGCGAAAAGAAAAAGTGGTAAACTCTCCACAAGCTTTTCGCACTGCTCGATTAAAGGCTGCGTTTGCGGCCTTTTTTGTATCTTGTATTTGCTCAAGATGCCGATGGTTACACCAAAACAGAATACAACGTACTAAGAACTAAAATGATTAATCTCGACGCCTATCAGGACCTTCTTGCTCCCATTAACCAATTCTTGCAATGCAGCACCCCAGATAAATGGGTTGAGGAAGCAAAGAAACCCGAAAACCTGCCAACGATTTTAGTAGATCACCTACTGTGTGAACTCAAAGCAGGTCAGTCTGCTATGCTATTAATCCGCAAATACGCAGTAGACGACGCAAGCTCACTTGCCCTACTTGATTGGTTCAAACCTTATGAGGACTTCGCTTACCGAAAAACTGGCTCACTCGAGACTTTAAAAGGTAAGAGCAACATTTCCAAAGCGATCATTGCTAAGTCGGATTCACCATACAGCCAAGATCTTATTGATAAGATGGTGCTGCTGATCAAAGAAGAGTTACACCACTTCTACCAAGTTCTAGAAATCATGGAAAGCCGTGGTGTGGAATACAAAAACATTCCGGCAAGCCGCTATGCCAAAACGCTGATTTCGCACATGAAGACATACGAGCCAGAAACGTTGATTGATAAGCTCATCATCGGTGCCTACATCGAAGCTCGTTCGTGTGAACGTTTCGCCAAACTGGCTCCGCACATGGATGACGATATCGCGAAGTTCTATGTTTCTCTATTGCGCTCAGAAGCGCGTCACTATCAAGATTACTTGATTCTGGCAGAGCAAATAGCGGGTAAAGACATCAGCGAGCGTGTGGCGGAATTCGGTCGCATTGAAGCAGCACTGATTTCAACACCAGATGAAGATTTCAAATTCCACAGTGGCGTTCCAGTGTTAACGGCATAGGCTGCAGCCTAACGTTAAATAGCAAAAAGCCGGACATCATGAAGTGACCCCGTAAAGTTGGACATTTCTGTTAAGCGGCTTTCAAGGCCTGAGTTCGATACTCTATCGGAGTCAGGCCTTTTAGCTTCACCTTTATACGTTTGGTATTGTAGTACTCGATGTATTCTTTAATTTGCTCTATCAGAGTATCTGCATCTTCAAAGCTCTGGTTGTGATACATCTCTGTTTTAAGTAAAGCAAAAAAGTTTTCTGCAACAGCATTATCCAAGCAGTTACCTCTTCTCGACATACTTTGTATTAACCCACTCTCTTCGATTTTTTGCTGATATTGTCGATGCCGATATTGCCAACCTTGATCGCTATGTATAATTGGCTTTGAGTTCGGTCTAAGCTTTGATATCGCTTCCGTCAACATATCAATGACAAGCGGCAAACAGGCATTTTTAGCTACTCTATAAGCAACCACCTCTTGAGTAAACAAGTCGACAACCGGAGACAAGTACACTTTCTGCTCTTTGACTTTGAACTCCGTAACGTCAGTTACCCACTTTTCATCTGGCTGGGACGCACTAAAATCTCTTTCAAGTATGTTGGGAGCCGTTCTTCCAGACTCACCTCGATATGAACGGTACTTTTTAATCCTGACCGTTGATTTAAGGTTTAGCTGAGCCATAAGCCTTTGAACCGTCTTGTGATTCAACATGAAGCCTCGCTTTTTTAGTTCCAAGTGAATACGGCGGTAGCCGTATCGCCCCTTATGCTCATGATAAATTGACTTTATCAACCGCAGTTCACTTTCGTAACTATCAGTACGCTTGCTCGCTTGAGCCTGATAATAAAAGACACTTTTCGCCAGTTGCAGAGTTTGCAGCAGGTGCTTCAGTGGGTACTTACCTTTAAGAGTTAGAGCTATGACCGCTTTTTCTTTGTTCGACGGTTCTTTTCTTGCTCCAACTCTTCCAACTTTTTAGAACAGCATTCTCGGTTCGTAAGTAGATCAACTCCTCTCTTAGCTCCTCAAGTGTCATTTCATTATCTGGTTTAGTGGTACGTTGAGGCTGCTGTTTCATTGAAGGTCTTCCTTTCTGGCGAATTTTGAGCCCTTTGATACCGAGCTCGTTAAATCTTTTGAGCCAGACAGAAAGTATCCCAGGGGACGAGAGGTTAAATACTGCGCTAGTGTGCGAGAGAGACCAGTCATTCGTCCACATTAAATTTAATGCTTTTAGCTTTGTTTGAGCAGAAACAGCATGTTTAGTTGGTAAAAATGAAGCTGCACCATGGATAGCAAAAACTTGGGCCCAATACCGAATCTGTCTCGAAGAAACTGAATATTGCTTTTCTAAATAACTAGATGACGTACCATTTAAGCATTGTTTAGCAATGACACATTTTAGCTCGCGGCTATATTTGGACATAAAAAGACCCCCAATAATTAGTGTCCAACTATTGGGGGTCAGTTCATCACGTCCGGCTTTTCTGTATCTAATCCAGTATCTCGTATCTTCATCCTCAAGAGCGAGGCACGTGCGAGTTGGGGATCTCATACACGCAAACTAAGAACGCGCACTCAACTCAGTACGTTGTAAATTTGCATCAATACTCTGGTCACCTTTCAGCCTTTCCCAAAGCTGGCCAAGTAAATCCAAACTACGTTCACTTGGGTAACGCTCCGTCGATTCCAACAACTGCCATTGTCCATCTTTCCCCTTCTCCGCAAAGATAAACTCGAACGATAAGTTGTTGGACATACCCAAACGTAAGTCAGTCACAATCAACGCATCGTCTTCAATACGGTAGTTTAGGTAGTCGTGAGAGAAAGCCTTAAGCCCTTTCAATGTGTCTGGCTTGTCTTCCAATGGCCAACTCCCAAGCGGATGCGAGACAAAATCAATGTGGTCACTACCATCGAGGACTGACGCCAAACCTTCATAGTATTGGCCGTCATCCATTACGACGACGCGCCACAAAACGGTATTGAACGGTGTTGGGGTGATCAGTACTTGTTGATTAGGTAAGTTCTGCGCACTCAAGTTTTGTTCCACGCGAGACGCGATCATTTGCTGCGATGCGTAACCCCAACCAAGATAAAGCGTCGAAATCAACACCACGCTCTGACACCAGCGTCCGCCGCGAGTTTTGGAAAACAGAGCCACACCAATCGCCAGCAATAAAGGCAGCGTGTAAAGCGGATCGATAATAAACACGTTCCGCAGCTCAAAATAGCCCTCAAATGGCCAAATCAACTGCGTGCCATACGTTGTCATTGCATCCAGCAAAGTGTGGGTAACGAACACGCTCACGGTTAAAAAGAACACACGAGAAAGTGTCCAAAACGTATCTGGTCGCCAGCGGCAATAGAGCCAAGAAATCAGCAAAGCGAAAGGAGGCAAAACAAGTAAAGAGTGACTAAAACCACGATGCTTAATTGTGTTTTGCACGGCATCGCCATAGTCCAGAATCACATCCAGATCTGGCAAGGTTCCGAGGGCAGCCCCCATTAGTAGCACCTTCGCGTTACAGCGTTTACCTGCGATTGCGCCAGCGACGGTCGCTCCTAGTGCAGCTTGTGTGATTGAATCCATATCCCGCTATCTATACTCATTCATGACAAAGATTGATTGGTTCGAAAACTAAAACGCATTTCCATATGTGTCAAACCAGTCACCCACTTTATGTCTCTTATTTACTTACTTTTACACACTAAGGGGCGATCAAATGTCTTTGATAGTTTGAAGGCGCTTTACTTAAAAAAAGCAGTCTCTTGGCGGGAGATTTTCTTGATTAACGCTTCACGTCGAAGATCTAAAATCTCATCAATCAATTTCTCTTTCGCACTAATGCCAAAGTGTTGAGCGTAATTTTTCACTTTTTCGATTTCACTCGGGTGTAAACGGTACACGTCTTTCTTTAATCGCGCTTCAGCTTCGCTTTTAATAAGGCCTTGGCTCTGCAACAATTTGATGATGGCTTCATCGGTTTGATTTACTGCTCGTGTCATGGGGTTCCAATCTAAAAGTTTGCGTTGCCCGCCATGCAGTTGGGCTTTCAAGTCGCACAACTTATAGACCAAACATGACAACGTTATTGCAGCCTAAAGTCATTTATTAGCAAAACATGAAACGCACCACATCGGTTCAACTGTCTGTTTTTCCTCACCATCATGGTTAGCGAATACCTACTTATTGTCTCGTGAATTCGCTCTCAAGCCTTGTCCTGCTTACCATTAACCGCTTTGTCGTTGATTGGCATACATCTCGCAATAGTCACTGCGCTTTTAATGGTTTTCGGTTGTTACACTCTATTGACAAGGGCTTGCTCGAATAAGTCAAAAGCCATGGATTTTCAAACGATTCAATGGAGTGACTTATGAGAAAACGCGATCCTTCTATCTTTACGCTGTTTTGGAAAGCAAGCGTAAGATTCTTAACCTACTAACCTGAAAGATTTAATGCTCAAGTCAGCGTGGGAAACGCAATCACAACTGTCGTAAAGGTGTAAAAATCAACATTTGGGATGCTAGGACAAGTATCTATACTGACCGCAAGCGTCCTACATTAACACTCACAAGCGTAGGCCTATTCTTATCTTTTGAAACACTTAGCCAAGCCCCCCTTGACGCCCAGTCTCACTACTTGGATTCGATGTCAATCGAACCTGAAAATCGCCAGAAATAACCCTCAAGTAAATGCAGCTTTATAAACATTCTTTATAATTGCGACAAATGTTTTCTATCGAAGGTAAATAGAAGACTCTCAACCTATAGGTGTTATGGATTGACATCTTTCTGAAAAGGACTTCTCAAGAACACTGGAAGAAGCATGAAAAAAGACAGCATTAGCAATCGCTGTAGCAACCACATAACTAACTGGCTGCCAAATCCCCCCTAATACAGAAGCCACATTAGACATTGGCGAAACAAACTACACAGCACGGCTTGAGGCACTCAAGTCGTATCTGAATTTCGATTTGAGTCTATTGAGCAACACATCATCGAAGTAAAGCAGCAGGCAGAAAACAATCTTTGGAGCGAAGGCAAGCTGACAAAGAGCATCGACGCAGAGAAGAAAATGCGCGGTGCATGCACTTTCGTTGTTACTGGATACGGCACAACCGTTGGAACCGCCTCACACGGCTAAATCTGCGCAATACTAATTAAGAAAAACAAAAAGGTGAAGAGAGCTGCATGGATGATATTGCCAACGTTTTTAGCGGTCACGGATACACCAAAGATATGCGGTGGACACACTAGAGACTCAGTTAAAGCAGGCTCGTGAAAATTCGATTGGAGCTTGGAAGGCTTACCCGATAACTATCGAGGTCGACTACTAACACCAAAAAACAACAAGGTTAAATATGATCAACATTATTTGGCTACTCGTTTCAGTTGCATTCGGAGTTCTCTGGGGAAGACAAGTCAGTGAAAAAGACGACGAAATTTCGCGTCTCAACCATGAACTCTATAGGAAGTTGTTGGGGTGCGACAGCTTAATGGGAGATGTGTCGTCCAAGCGTGAAGAGATCGGAATTCGTGAGTCAATAATCAAAGAAGCCGGCTTGAACCGAGATTACTTGGTTGCTCAGAAGTTTAAAGAGAAGTGAGAAGTAGAGATGAAAGACAGAGAGGTTCAGGCTTGATTTATCTCAAAGTTAGGGGTTGATGGCAAACAAAGCCCATCGAAGGCAATTAACCAAAGCTTTCGTTCTGCGGAGATAACAGCAGAGGTCAGAAATAAGGGAGCTATCCATCGGATCATGTTTAGCAAGGAACACAGGGATTGGAGAAAAAAATTAAATAGAGCACTCAATGGTCAGTTATTCGCACTGACTCAGTTGAAGTCACCAGAACACCATTAGAGCGTAGGCGAACTAATTAGAGACAACATGAAAGCTAACCAACCTAAACGCAAGTTTAATAAATTCCTTGTGACTATGCCCTCTTTCCTAGATGTGGAAGTAAAGAAAAAAGCCGAGCAAGTAGTATTAGAGGCAGCGAGAGAAAAAGGGATCTTCGCAACCCTATCTAGCCTTGGCGTGGTGTGCAAAACCTATCGTCCTTACATCGATTGTTATTACATGCAGACAGAGGTTAGTAAAGAGCACCCGGAGTTTTACGTAGGAATCCAATACCTAGTGGACGGAGAAGACTAATGGCTAACTTCCTTGCAGCAGCAATCCTGATTCTTTTATCACTTGGTGATCTTTGCGCCGATCACATCCATTGTTGGTGCTTGGAGCTTGGTGTTCGACGTTCCCTATTGGATTTACTCGTACTTTGGGTGATGAAGATGAAGAAATAGTTTCTAGCTTTGATTTTCGTGCTTAGTGCCTTGAGCATCTTGAGCCGTGGAAATGACGTAACAACACTTGAATGCCAGAACGCCGCACTCCCATTCGTAGAACAAGCAATTGAAGAGCAGACAAAATGAAAAAATTAGCACTATTACTGGCACTTTTCGCCACAACAGCAAGCGCAGAGAATACGCTTTTCCCTTTCTCACAGAGTCAGCGCTATATAAACCAGACTCTTTGCCACACAGCAACGGTGATAGTCACAAGAGATATTCACTCAAAAGAGTACGAGCGGTTTTTGAAAATCACCGCAGATATACAAAGAGAAAATAACCTATCAGACGTCGATACGGTTGGCGGAATGATGTGGGCGTTAGGCTATGCAAAAGGGACGTTTGTTTCAGCTTCGGGAATGATCGGCATTACAGAGATAGAGTACGCCAAAAAGGTAATAAATGACGTTTGTTCCAAGGCTTCCAAATGAAAAGAGTAGCAATCGCCTTTGAGGTTTGCCCGTTGATTATCGAATTACCTTTTTAACACTGAATTACAACTAACAAATAGAAACCATGAATAACGAATTAAGCACATTTAAACGCGCACTTGCGGTGATCACCGGAGTGCTAACAATTCCGCTTGGCGGCGCGGTTCTTATCTCAATAGCTCGCGTATTTGGAGCGCCTAACGGGGTGTTAGCCGCATATTTCGTGATTTACTCAGCATCAATATTCATGGCGCACGATCGCCTGTTTAATGACTATAAATTCACAAACTCAGGAAGTACGCCATTTGAGCGCAGATACCGAAAAGCCATGAGCGGATATGCAATTTACAACGTGATCATGCTTACGCTTCAACTGGTGGTCATGTGGGCTCGCTAGAAGTAAGGGGGGCAACGTGGTAGGCGCGTGGATAATTGTAATCTGCATTCTAGTCTGCATCTGGATCTTCTTCTCTCACACCGTATCGAGAGAAGAAAGACTTCTTAACGATTTGATGGCAAGAACAGAGCCGAACCAGAAAGAGCTAGAAGACCAAGAAACGCATCCAGATTGGTCTTGTGTTGAAATACCAGAACCTGACGCTGACTTTGATTACACAGAGTTTGACTATGAAGACGAAGGGCGAAGCAATGAAACTAAATAAAGCACTACTACTAACGGCAGCTATTGTCGCAACAAGCGCGAACGCTTTTGAGCGAAGCTATGGCATCATTTCAGAAAGCGTATATGAGGGGATGGCGAGCACGTGGTCAGTATCACCAGACCGAAACGAGATGGTCAACAACAACAACACACTAGATGATTTCATTGGGCTTACATCTCAGAAGGAAGACGAGGAGTTTGCCTACATCGACTTCAGGAATCAGCATGGCTCACTGGTGGGTATGATTCGAATCGCCTATCCAGATATTGAAAACTGCGCTTATGACGAGATTGTCGGCACAGTGAATGGTCAGAAAGTCAACTTTATGTGCGTAGTCAATGCTTACGGGATTAAGAACTTCGCACCAAGGACGGAGGTGGGATCTAAATTCTTTACTAATGAGTTTCGAAAAAAACACAAAGTTGAGGTTAGATTCCCAAGGTATCACTTTGTCTTTGTGGCAAATGGGTTCGCAGAGAACAGCAAGAAACTAAAAGACTCAACAGCACTGTAAGAAATAAGTAGCATTGATATACTTAACATGCACGGCTAGGGTAGATCCTGAATCGTTGGAAACTGTAGCCAACTTGCCGTGTAGCCCCTTACTACAGAAAAAATACGCAAGTTTACATGCGTCTAGAGCTGACGTTTACCTAGCTCAGAAGGCACTAGAGCAAAAAATTGAATAAATACGGTCACTATCCTTGCCGTCGCTATGGCGTTCCTTGGGTTGTTAATTGCCTGTAAGTAACAGACGAATCACGAAAGCCTCGTCTTGTGGACTTATCTAAAAGCGGGAAGGCAATGAGCTATTTAAACTCAGATTAGCGCCCTTGAAAAATTATCGGAATACCTTTGAGTTCAGCCGCCTTGCCGAGTGCCACAGTTGCAGCCCAAGGTCATTTATTAGCAAAGCATGAAATGCACCACATCGGTTCAACTGTCTGTTTTTCCTCACCATCATGGGTAGTGAATATCTACTTATTGTCTTTTGAATTCGCCATCAAACCTTGTACTGCTTAGCATTAACCACTTTGTCGTCGATTGGCATACATCTCGCAATAGTCACTTCGCTTTTAATGGTTTTCGGTTGTTACACTCTATTGACAAGGGCTTGCTCGAATAAGTCAAAAACCATGGATTTTTAAACGATTCAATGGAGTGACTTATGAACAAAA
Organism: Vibrio sp. ED002; assembly: GCF_023277445.1. Classification (NCBI taxonomy): domain Bacteria; kingdom Pseudomonadati; phylum Pseudomonadota; class Gammaproteobacteria; order Vibrionales; family Vibrionaceae; genus Vibrio; species Vibrio sp. ED002. The sequence continues at coordinate 1,073,036 of NZ_CP080238.1, forward strand.
ACGCGATCCTTCTATCTTTACTCGGTACGGCTTTCTTCTCTTCTCAAGCGGCGGCGGACATCACCGCAATCCGCTCTAGCCTATTACATTTCATCAACGATCCAGCCAAAGTTGAACACCTTCCCGATGCCTATCAGTATTTTGAAGACGGTTTATTAGTGATTGAAGATGGTCATATCAAAGCCATCAAAGCGTTCAGTGAAAGCGATTCGACACAGTACCAAGAGATTGTCGATCACAGGGGAAAACTCATCGTGCCGGGCTTTATCGACACACACATCCACTACCCACAAACTCAGATGATTGCCGCGTATGGTGAGCAGCTGCTGGAATGGTTAGAAACCTACACCTTCCCAACGGAAAAACAGTTTGAGGACAAAGCCCACGCCAAAGCCATCTCTCAGTTCTTTATCAATGAACTGCTGAAAAATGGCACCACCAGCGCATTAGTGTTTGGCACTGTTCATCCACAATCGGTGGAAGCGCTTTTTGAGGAAGCGTTAGATAAGAACATGCGTCTTATTGCGGGGAAGGTCATGATGGATCGCAACGCGCCAGACTACCTACTCGACACACCTGAAACGGGCTATCAAGAAAGCAAAAGCCTGATCAAAAAATGGCACAACCAAGGACGATTGCAATACGCCATTACTCCACGCTTTGCCCCTACCTCGACGCCCGAACAATTAACGGCTGCTGGGAAACTCAAAGCTGAGTATCCAGATGTCTATGTGCATACCCACTTGTCAGAAAACAAAAATGAAATCGAATGGGTGAAGTCGCTCTTCCCCGACCGTGAGGGCTACTTCGATGTTTACGAACATTAAGGATTAGCTGGCAAGCGTTCTATCTTCGCCCATGCCGTTCACCTGACCGACAAAGAATGGAGTGCATTTCAGCGTACCGATTCCGTCATTTCCTTTTGCCCTACCTCCAACCTATTCCTCGGTAGTGGCCTATTCGATTTAGAAAAAGCGGAACAGAAAGATGTACGCGTTGGCTTGGGCACCGATGTAGGCGCAGGCACTAGTTTTTCTCAGTTAGAGTCCTTAAATGAGGCTTATAAAATCATGCAGTTACGAGGTAAGAAACTGTCCGCATTTAAAGGCTTGTACTTAGCTACATTGGGCGGGGCGACATCACTCAGCCTCGAAGACAAGATAGGCAATTTTGAAGCAGGAAAAGAAGCTGATTTCGTTGTCCTCAACTGGGCAGCAACAGACTTGCAGAAGCTGCGTTACCAGCACTCTAAAAGCTTAGAAGACAAGCTGTTTGCTTTGATGATGTTAGGCGATGAGAGAAACGTCGAAGCAACCTACATAGCTGGCAAACTGGCCTATTCTGCCGATGGCGAAGTCATCAAACAGGCGAAAGTCACTAAAAAGACAAAAATCGAGAGCCCAATCTAAACAGACCAAAGTCTTGAGCATCGAGACATCTAAACTCGAAAGCCGGACGCAGTGTCCGGCTTTGTTTTACATCGATACTGGTTCAGAGTAACGGTCAGTGAAAGTAAACCATCATCTCAACTTCATCCCCTTGTTGCGGCGCATCCAACGTGAAGTGCAAATAGCCCGCCTCTGTCACTGGAATTTGCAGAAACTCATTACTGCCCCTGTAGTTAGATACGTATTCATGCTGATCTGCGGTTGGCCAGTAAGCTTGGCTCGCGTACAAGTCCACATCGCCATTGTCAGCATTGCCGTTTGTATCCATTAGCCATACACGCACTTCTTGAACACCTTGCGGTACATAAACCGCTGCATAACGTCGTTCGAGTACCGTGAGCGTCTGCGGTTTACCCGATTCTAATACCACAGGCGTTAAATCATCTCGCTCCGGCTTTGTTGGTGTTGACGCCTCAGTTTCCAATGAGGCCTTTAGCGTCACCGCATTAAATTCAGAACGACCTGTGATGCTCAGGTAATAACGGCCCGGCTTGATGTAGCCCGATGGCTCTGGCTCAAACGTCACGATCTCATTGCTGCCCGCGCCATATTGGCTGAATTCGAAATCGTAGTAATGCGCTTCTTGCTCAAAGCTCATGTACAAATCCGCATCACCTTGAGCGTCGCCTTGGATCTCGACTTCAAAGTGAGTCGTGTATTCAGGCACATCAACGTAGAACAACTGCTCACTGTAAGCCGCACCGCTCAGCACCACGCTCTGGTTCGCGGTAAGCTTAATAACTTGGTCAGAAGGTTCTGTCGGCTCGCCCGGATTTGGATCAGGATTCGGCTCAGGTGGCTCTGACTCATTAGAGACAGAATCTAACCAGCGTTCAAACTCACCATCGTATTGCTCACCCAGCAATCGGACCTGCCTAGCCCACTCAGAAAACTGACCAGAACGAGAAAGCGTAAGCAAACTTTCTACCTCTTGCGGATGTTCTTCCAACATAAAGCGCACCGCGAGATAGCCCCAGCGATAAACGCGATTAGTATCGTGAGAGTAAGTGGTCGCAAACACCTTAGACAGGCTCATCTTGCCCTCTGCAATCAAGCCAATCGCCGCATCGTAGCCTTGCTTGTAATGCATGTATTCAGCAAAACCTTCTAGCCACCATACAATGTAACCGTGCTCCAAGTTATCGCCGAACGAGCCATATTGGTTGAATCGCGCATCGAGGTAATGCGTGTACTCATGCTCTAAGTTAAGAATAGAAAGCTCGTCACCATTGTTGTAACGGTAAGCCACAAAGCGCGCCACGTTGCCTGTTTCAGCTGGGTTGCCTTCCAGATACTGACCGCCGTTGTCGGTGGTATTGCCAAACAAGAACGATGAGTAGTCCGCATAACTCGCCTTGCTAGCAAACACCGCTACTTCTACTCGTTCATTGTTGTCGTCTGCTACGGGTTGATGACCTGTATTCGCCACTTTATGGAAGTCCACCTCTTTCGCTGCTAAAACCTCACACGCTTCCACGGCCTGAGCTTGAGTCAAGTCTTGCGAACGAATGATTGCCGGGCCGTCACACTCATACCTATTCGGCAGTACACGCGCTGCCAGATCGCGCTTGGCTTGGTCTAAGTCCAGACCGTTTAAACCTTCTGGTGCGTAGTACCCCATCATCTCAACCGCGGCTAGCCATAGCTTGTCATGCTTGCTACCCAGCGGGTATTGCTCCATCACTCGTTGCATCTCTCTCAATGCCGCAGTACGAGTTGAAGAATAAGGACTGGCAAGCATACGCCCCACTTCACGCACCGCGTTATACACCAGAAAACTTGCGTCGGTATCCAGTGCCCACTCATTTTGCTGAGCGAATTTTATCAGTACTTCTATATGCTGATTATGGTCTGCCATGTAGCGATAAAAATCGTCTCGTACCGCATGGCCAGACATAGCACGAAAGAGGTTATTCAACCCATCGACCCACTGTGTATCTTGTGCCGTTTCGCGATTGAAGTGACGCAGTGCCGCAAGTTGTGCTTCCATCGTTAGAGGAAGTTGCTTCACATTGTCGACCATCAACGTCAGGCTTTTCATCGCTCCTACTTGCTCGCGTCCTTGGTCTAGCGCGTGTGGATTCGCTAAGAACGCATTAATCGACTGAGCAAAACGTTGGCCTAATGTCTCAGAGAAATCCGGCAGTTGCGCGTTATAGCGAACGTAATAAGCCGCACGCACAAACTCACCAAGGTTTTCGAGTTTGCGCGCTTGCTCCGCCTCACCGCGGTAACTTGCAATGGCTTGGTTTAACGCGATTTGAATACGGCTTAAACTCGCTTCACTGTAGATCTCGTTTAGTGAATCTGCAGGTGCAGAGAACCAAGCAACATAGCAATGATGAGTCGCTTCAGAAACGGCCAAGGCAAGATCAGACGCTTTTTGAAGATCAGGAATATCGCACTGCTCTTGTGCGAATGAGAAACTGGAAACACTGGCAAGCATGCAAGCTAGCGCCAAGCGATGACGTGGGAATAGACGGGTATGAGACATAACGACACTCATTGATTAGTTATATATTTGAGGGCACTGTTATATTCCTTACAATCAATACGGAGAACTGAGTTGCATAAAATTTATGAAGCCAGTTCAGGAAATAGAATTTATACTCTAATTTATAAACCAATTGCCAGATTTTCAGATTACCTCTCTCCGAAAACGTTACACAACTGATTGAAATATCAAAGATAAAGTCTGTTAATTAGAAAGAAAAAAGCCAGACATGTGTCTGGCTTTTTGCACAAAACCTATCTCTACTTAACCCATTCTGCTTTAATTTTTTCGATATCTAGCTCTTTCCATTCTTCTTTCCATATTTCCCAGTAAGGGATATCGTTTGAAGATGGCTGTTTATCCTCATCACAAGGGTCTATTTGCACAATAGAAGGCAGCACTATCGATTCACCAATTAGTAGCGCTTCTCCAGCTTTTAATGAAGGCATTGTATCAATTAGCGTTCCTAAAGTATCAGGAAGCAACCTTTTTACATATGATTGATCGCTTGGATTCGTGAGTCTCATTGCAACAAAATTATTACATTGAGAGAAAATAGTTTCTGATATCTCTGATGGTCTCTGACTTGCTAAAAGCAAAGTTACACCGTATTTTCGACCTTCTTTTGCTATTCTTTCGATTGATCTTTTTGAGGCTCGATACTTTATTAAATCACTATTAGGGACATATTTATGAGCTTCTTCGTAAACTAATAAAACAGGAATATCATTATTAATTTTTTCATTCTTATTTGATTCACATCTAATCTTTTTGTAATAGTAGCCATATTCAAACATTAGTCTTGAAATCAAAGAAACTGTAATACTCAAAACTTCGAAAGGAACGCCACTTAAATCAATTATCGTAACATTGTGATTCTCTTTGTCTTTATAACCAAGTAAATTAGTTATAGTTTCTTCAAATGAAATATTTTTTGATTTTTCTCCTAAAAGAAAGCTTAATCGGCTATCATTTATTTTATTCTCTAATCGATTAACAAAGTTAGTTAGTTTACCATATAAACTGCCTTGAACTGTTTTAGCTTGCCCCTTCTTAGCACCAGAGGCGTAAGTTTCTCCAGTATCGATCAGTTCTTGATTTTTACTTCTAGCCCTCTCCAAAACTTTATCTAAATCAAAGAAAAGTGGCGAATCAAAATGTACTTTAGCTTTATCTACTTCACTACCAGATAGGTTATCTTTTCTTTCTTTTACTACAGACTCTCTAAAAATAAATCGTTGATTGTGATCATTCGAATCGGAGTCTAAAAACAACTCTTCTAACTCTTCACTTGTTAGTAGCCAGTATGGCAATACTAAGTTAGAAACATCAATAAAATTTGCGTCAGGAAATGCCGTTTGATATTCGGAGTGTATATCAAATATAACGACATGTGAGTTATTTAAAGCAAACTCACCATCTTTTTCTTCAGTTGCTGTTTGAATAATTTTTGTTAAAGTATGAGATTTACCAGATCCAGTTGACCCAACAATTGCTATATGTTTATTAAAAAACTTATTCCCATTTATAGGAACCCTGATATTTTTATTATTGGAAAGGGACGAGAACTCTAGCTTTTCTGACTCTTTTATAGAACCCTTGTAAATATTGTTTATTTCACTTTCTGTTGCTGGTTCAGCTTCTTTTGGTGGCAAAGCAATTGAATCTCCTCCTCGAATAAAAACTCCATCTTGAATAATACCTAACGGATTTGCATCAATTAGATGTTTACGAGGTTTATCCTGATGCGACTCAATGGAAAAGCTTTCAATTACAGCGATCAACACAGTTTCGCCATCATCTGATGGCACCCTGATATAAGAACCAACTTTCAATGACTCACCTGCTTTAAAGTCATTTAGATCATCAACTGCAATTCTAACTTTATTTGGAAAAACAGAGATTACCTCTGCATTTATGCTTTTCTCTGACATTAACATATCTCCATAATATCCTTGATACATGAAACTTGAATATCAATCTTTCTAATTGATTTATCATCTATTTTTAAATATGGCGAGTCATTATAAAATTGATAGACTTCTTTTGTCTTAATTATCTTATTTAGTGATTCATATAAATTACTTTCACTATTAAAGAATTTTATTTTTATCTCATTATTAAAAGTTGCTTTTTGGGTGATGGATGATACATTAAAATCATCCCCGTAAAAATCAAACCCATCTATTAATTTAAAACCTTCGTTTCTCAATACTTTTTTCAATTTAATTAAATATTGTTCTTTAGCATTATGAATATATATGTAAGGACAATACGAGTTATCTGTATCTCTTTTCGAAAGCTTAGACCATTTATGTTGTATTTTTAATATTAGCGTCTTAACTTCATAAAAATCTTCGTTATCCTTAATTGAGAATGAAAATACTCGCTCATATGGAGATGTATTCAATCCATTTGACGTAAAATACTGTTTTCTTATACGTTTAAAGTACGCGTCTTGACCTATTTTATTTATAAAACAAGTATTATAAAGCATTTCCTTTTTATTTATTGACGATAAGAACTCTCTTTTAGTTATTCTTCTCTTTTCTTCGTCATCAAGGATAGAGATTTCTCTTATTTTATTAAGAGCATTATTATAATAGTAGTGTTCGGCTTCAAAATTTGAACAAGAAAAAATTTTAGATAATAACTTTATTATATTACAGTATTGTTCATCATAGCTGCTTGCTTTTATGTCAATATGAACACGATTAATAAATTCGTCTATTTCACTATCTGACAACTCTATTTCTTCATGGAATCGTATTTTCTTCTTTTTCTCAGTAAAGGTTAAAAAGTTTTCTTTAAATTCATCTACACTTAAAGGCCAATTCAATTTGTCTTGACCTGAACGATAATAACCATATAGTTTGTACTTTATTGTTTTTTTATCGTTTACTATCGAATCTTTATAGTGAGAAATCATCTGCCTTATAGGCTTAGATATAACTGAATGATTATATTCAGTTTTAGAATAGTATTTACATTGCACTGCAATTTTTTCTGAAGATTCTGTTACATCAAGATCTTCTATCCTCTCTATATCAATATAACTATCTTCATCGTCTAGCTTGAGTAATTGGTCGATAGATAAATCAAATTGATAGAAATACCCTTTTATTGTATCTGTAGCACTTCTATTAGACATATAAAGTTTACCTTTGTATCTTATTTAAAATAATGCTCACGATGATACTGAAGAAACTTCTGTTCTATCTTGTGTTTCTTGTTCAGCGTTAAGTGTCCGTCTAGGCCAATCAAACTGAAATTCTCCGCAATTGAGAACACTCCGTTATCAAACATCACGTGATGATTTGGACATAAGCACAGGATATTTTCGACCACATCAGGTCCACGATGCGGCTCACCCAGCGGTTGAATGTGTGCAGCTTCTGCGTAGTACCCTGCTCCAGTATCAATGGCCAAACCGCATACTTGGCATTGGTATTGATGCCAGTCTTTTACCTGCTTTGCCTTTTTGTAGTCTCGGACGATCTTGTTGACCGTAACGGCTTGGCGGGACGTTACCTCATAACGTGCTTTGGTTGTGTCTTGCACCTCTGCCGCAGGTTCCGAATCAATTTGGACAAGTTTATAGCGCCATACTTTGAAGCCAGACAATCCACGCTCGCACCAATAGTCTTCAACGCGGTATAAACCCGCATATTGGTAACCTTTGGTTGGAGAATAATGGCTTTGGTGTTTATGACTTCGAGTAACGCGGACGGGTAACTCCTCCAGCTTGTTTCTAGCCAGAGCGAGGTTGGTGCGTTCTAATTTTTGATCGGCAATTTGCTTGTTGCTGTTTTCGTCACGACCCCCAGCTCCGGTATAGATGATGACGTTGCCAAAATCTTCGTCGTCTTCATAACCACCGGAAAGTACGATTGAGTCAGCGCCTTCTTTAGCGCCGCCACTGATACCAGCCTGCGTTGGTGGATGGATGCCAGATTTGGCTAACGCGGCTCGATTTTCGAACATGTCACCGACTTCGGTATCGGGTATGTGTCCAAAAACTCTCATAGTAAACCCTTGTATGTGTACTACTCAGTGGGAAAACGTGTCGAGAAAAGTGACGAATTTCCAACTGATACATACGCTAACGGTATCACAGTCAATCAGGTTTATATGCGTGAAACCTTCTCATTTTTCACAAGAAGTTTTTATGGTGACAATCGTTTATTTTCATATACATAGCGAACAGCACCGGGTAAACAACATGGTCAATTTTGCATCTCAAACAAAACAAAGATCACAACTTATTATCAAAGTCCGACGTGCGGTTTTCTGTCATCCATATTTAACGTGCTAGTCATAATTATCAATAAGAATAATCACTCTAATTCGACTTATGGACAGACAGATGAAATTGACACAATGGATTGTTGGGCTAAGTGGCTTACTCACATTACCGAGCTTGGCAGACACAGATGTATACCTTACGAATAACTCAGACCAACCGTTAACCATTCAGGTAAAACATGAAGGCAGCGATTTACTGGAATACGGTGAAGAATGGCAGCAACATGTGCAATTACTTGGTCCTTGGGAAACCAAATCGATACTGAGCTTTAATCGCTGGGAAGGCGTGAAAACCGGCCAGAACTATCGCTTTGAAACCGTGGTGTCTAACCCACAAGGTGAGAGTGTCACACTCAACCAAGTGGTGGAGGGCCATTGGTATAACTCGACAATGGAATATGGCCTATCGGCTGCTGATGTCGGTTTAGCATTGAAAGATGACCGTAACGTCCACCGTTCTTATACGGGATCTTTTGGTATTCGCAATACAGAGCTCGCATTCAAATCGAGCAAGACAGCCCGGTACGACGATTTGCACTACACCATCACCCCTAACAAGGTAGATGAAGCAACGGATAATAATGAGCAAAACCTGAAGCTGATGACTTATAACATCTGGGCTCTGCCTGCGATTGCTTCACATATTGGCGATCGTTACGCGCTAATTCCTGATTACGTCAAAGGTTACGACGTACTGGCACTACAAGAGGTGTTTGCCAATGGTCGTGATGCGTTCTTACGAGAACTTGCAAAAGAATATCCTTACCAGACTAAAATGCTGGATAAAGAGGGTTTCAACATTTATGACGGCGGTGTGATCATCGTGAGCCGCTACCCTATCGTGAATCAGGCGCAATATGTGTTCCCTGATTGCACCGGCACCGACTGTTTTGCCGACAAGGGCGTGAATTATGCGGAGATAGTCAAAGGTGGTCAGGCTTACCATGTGTTTGCCACGCATACCGCCTCTTTTGATACGGACACGGCACGAGACTATCGCCAACGCCAATTTAAACAGATGCGTTCGATGGCTCAGTCTTTGAATATCCCAACGAGTGAAACTGTGGTTTACACTGGCGACTTCAATGTGAATAAGTTGAAGTTCCCTGATGACTATCAACAGATGATTGCGAACTTAAGTGCGATAGAGCCCCAGTACTCTGGTTATACCGCTTCGACTTTCGATCCTCGAATCAATAACTTTGCCGGAGAGGCTTTATCTGGTGGTGAGAATGTGGAGTACCTCGACTACGTGATGGTGAGCAATGAGTATGGCGTGAAGTCGTTTAACGATAACCGTGTCGACGTTCCGCGCTCTACCGCAGAGAGTTTGTGGAAGCATTACAATCTGTCGGATCACTTCCCTGTTAGCGCTGTGATAAAACCATGAAGCGTGTTGCGTTAATTACTGTGTCCGCCGTTGTGGCGGGCACGATTTGGTTCTCAATAGCGAGTGATAAGCGTGAAAGCTTGTTGCCGTTTTCTTCTGTGATTGAAGGACGTGCTGAGCAAGATACTAGTGGTCATTCTTCTTCATCAGCAAATCAAACTGCCAGTAAAAAAGTCGTACCCAAAGCCAAAGATACCCCTTCTCCAATTAAAGCCATTGCTGGACGTTTGAATGACGCCAAAGGTCGTGCATTAAAAGCCGAGATAGAGACCTTCTGGCACACGTGTATGTCTGACCATAACTGCGAATCTAAGCTGGCCGAACTGGAAAGCTATATGTCGGGTGAGCGGTTTGCTTTACTGGCGAACTACCATCAACTAAACAGTTTGTGGCAGCAAAGTGTGGGTGATTTGTTGTTTGATGAGCAGCAATCGCTCGCCTCTCGTGTTGCTCTTCTCAAAGCGGAAGCAAGAAAGATATGGGGTGAGTTGGCCGAAGTTATTTTTGCTGATGAGTTTGCCCTTTACGATTTTAGTTTGCAGGCAGAGCAGTTGAATTCGACTCCTGCTCAAGACTACGTGCAAGCCTTTGGGGATTTAGTTCAAGAGTGGCAAAGCAATGAGGAAACGTTAGGATTAGCCAGCGCGCAAGCAAAGTACGAACGCGCAGTGGCGTTAATTCCGGATAGCGTCAGCCAAACCGAGCGCGAGGCTTTGATTGAAGAGCTTCAACAAACTTACCTTTCTAAACAAGAAAGTGAAGAGATACACGCTCGCGAACAACAAGTCGCCGAGCAACAACAGCAAGTGCGCGATTATCAGAGTGAGTTGCAGCAACTTGAATCCAAGCTGGCAACACAAAGAGCCACCAGCCATGCAGGTTTGTCGGACTCGGAGTGGCAACGTTATTACCAACAAGAGGTGGCGGATTTTCGTCGCGAGTTCTTCGCTGGCTAACGGCTCGTTTGTCTGCGCAATTGGAAGTGAGAGATTCCCTGCTCGCTCATTCTTCGCTCTAAGCAATGACGATGTTTGAGTGTAAGCGTAAAGACAACAAATACCTCCCCCACTAACCCAAAACTTAAGCTGGGTCATTCCAGCAAGCCGAAGCGCGACTAGAAATCTAGTTTCAACAAGCTGTGGATTTGCGAGAACACCAAGATTCAACAGCACTTGATGAGTAGATTCTGAATTACACTCGTCCCTCGTTTTTCAGAATGACGGTATTTAAAACATGTGTGTGTAATGAGATTCCGTACTCATTCTTCTTCGCTCTAGACAATGACAATGTTTGAGTGCGTGGTCATCGACAACAAATAAGCCTTCTACTAACTCAAAGCTTAAACTGGGTCATTCCAGCAAGCCTAGGCGCGACTAGGAATCTAGGTTCCCGCGAATGCTTGATACAAGAAGGTCGCTCAATTAAAAGCGAGCGACCTTTTGTTATTCATTCTTTGCTGCAACTCAAGGGTTACAACACTCGTAAGCACTCTTCCGGAGGCAAGCTCAAGAGCGTATTAGCAAAGTTGACCTTCTCATCGCGCCATTTCAATGCTGCTTCTCGGCTGTCTTGCGAATGTCGGTCGGCCTCAAAGTAGCTTTTTCTTGGTAGTCCGTTCGCTGGCGTCATCACCATAGATTGTTCATTCAAACGAATCGTAAATAGGAACTGGCCACGTTGCCCGGTTTGCGCTGCTGGGTGGTGCAATGTGGTATCGCAACAATAACGTTTATCACGTAGAGCGCGGCATGTGTATTCAGAGACATCTTGAGCACCACGACCAGGGAACGCGGTATAAATACTGATGCCATCTCGTTGCAAAGACTGATCACCCGCCGCCAGTTGCACCGCGTATTGGATCATCCTAAAGCCTAGAATCACGCCACCAATGCTGTTCAATCCACTGTATTGAATTGCGCCTTCTAAGCTCAGACGAAGTTTGTCTTCCCCTTCATAAAGAAAAAGATCAGGCGATGCCCAATCACTCTTTGGAATAAGCAGTTGAGTAATATCCGAGTGTTCCATGTTGGTCTCCGCAACAATAAGTGTATTTGAGACCACAAACATAACGTAATGATAATTATTATCAATAAGTTTAAAGGAAAACTGAGAGCATAAAAAGGCACTGCTCACTACAATAGATCGTGCCTATATCAGAAATGCCAATCCGTTGAATTCAAATTGAACTCCTTGAGCCAAGCCGGATTTCGATCGTAACTTCAGAACAGGTTCAAGCCAAACACACCTTTCACATCAAATAGCACTTGCTCGGTTTTCTCACGTGAACGTTGGCTGCCTTGTTTAAGGATTTCGATCAGTTGTGCTTTGTCATCTAAAAACATGGCGCGTTTTTCTCGGATTGGACGAAGCATCTCTTGCAGACACTCTTCCAACACTTTCTTGGTTGTTCCGTCACCCAGCCCGCCACGGCGATAATTCGCTTTTAACTCTTCCACATAAGCTTTGTCAGTATGGAACGCATCAAGGTAAGTGAACACGATGTTACCTTCCACTTGGCCTGGGTCTTCAATACGTAAGTGGTTTGGATCGGTGTACATGGATTTCACCGCTGCGCTGATCTCTTTCTCTGTCGCTCCAAGATTGATTGCGTTACCCATGCTTTTCGACATTTTGTTTTTGCCATCTGTGCTTGGCAATCGCGGCGCGTCACTGAGTAGTGGACGACACTCTTTCAAAATGGTTTTCCCGCCAAGATGGTTTATCTTTCTCACGATTTCATTGGTTTGCTCTAGCATTGGCAATTGGTCATCACCAACGGGAACAAGTGTCGCGTGAAAGCCGGTAATGTCAGCCGCTTGAGAGATTGGGTAAGTCAAAAATCCAGCCGGAATGGAACGCTCAAACCCTTTGCTTTGGATTTCGTTTTTCACCGTCGGATTACGCTCCAAACGTGCGATAGAAACCAAGTTGCTGTAGTACATGGTCAGCTCAGCCAGCGCCGGAACTTGGGACTGTAAGCAGATGGTGGTTTGAATCGGGTCGATGCCAACGGCAAGGTAATCCGCCACGACGTTCAAGATATTGGAAGATACCTTGGAAGGATTGTGCGCATTGTCGGTTAGACCCTGCATATCGGCAACGAGAATGGTTTGATCGTGCTGAGTTTGTAGCGCAACTCGCTGCTGTAGTGAGCCGACGTAATGACCTAAATGCAGAGGGCCAGTGGCTCGGTCGCCAGTGAGAATGATTTCGCGCTGTTGAGTGTTTTGTGTGGTGTTCATAACTTATCTCCGAATAAAAATAGATCGCTACTGGAGATAAAAAGACATGACACTCTTAGCTACCGTCCAGCAGCGTAAGAATGTAAAGATTCCGCGCCGCTCTAATTAGAGCGCCACCAGAAGAAGTTTGATGAAGGTGTGAATGTCGTTTTCATACTTTTAAAACTAACAAGGAGCAGAGCTAAAAACAACCCTACTCCTTGTACAATTTGATTTTTCAGTTTTGGTACGGCTTGCCAGCACGGCATCAAATCTGGATATACATGGCGATGACCAGTGCAGCGCCAAATAGGCTACCCGATACAAACGCACACAATACCGCTTTATTCTGTTTGCTTCTCATCCTTTACTTCTCGACTTTAGAGCACGTAGAGCAACGCTGATTGCTCCGCTCTGATACTAAGTTGAACAGTGATAAATCCTTTCCGGTGAATCGATACGCCAAACAATCTTCGGTTCACTCTGTTGCACACAGCGTTACGATTTTTGGCGAAAACTTAAACCACTTAGTCCAAGAAGTGTGATGACGTTAGAACAAGTTCAATGAAAGCCGACAAGGTTTACAGAGACGTGTCTATTAAAAATAACGTAGTTTAGCGTCTTCGGTTAGAAACCCATTATTTCGATTTTTAATAGATACGAGCTGCACTTATTTGGCATTAAATACTGTTAAATTAGATAAGAATGACACTGATCATCTTTTGGACAAAATCCCGAAATATAACGTAAAACCGCAAGGGCGAAATACGCAACCTGTAACTAAACTTTGGGAACACTAACCCCAGTTAGGGAGCAAGAGATGAGCGACAAAAACAATCACTCCAAATGTCCTGTCATGCATGGAGCGAATACCAACCAACAGGCAGCTGAATTCAATTGGTGGCCGAAAACCCTCAACCTCGACATTCTTCATCAACATGACCAAAAAACCGACCCGATGGGCGCGGATTTTAACTATGCCGATGCTTTTAACTCTCTCGATTTAGAGGAAGTGAAAAAAGACCTAAAAGATCTGATGACCGACAGCCAAGATTGGTGGCCAGCGGACTGGGGTCATTACGGTGGCTTGATGATTCGTATGGCGTGGCACTCTGCGGGTACTTATAGAATTGCAGATGGTCGTGGTGGTGCCAGCCGAGGTAATCAACGTTTTGCTCCACTCAACAGTTGGCCAGATAACGGCAACCTAGACAAAGCACGTCGTCTACTTTGGCCAATCAAAAGAAAATACGGCAACAAATTGTCTTGGGCCGATTTGATGATTCTTGCTGGTAACATGGCTTATGAATCCATGGGCTTTAAAACGTTTGGTTTTGCTGGCGGTCGTGAAGACATTTGGCATCCTGAAAAAGACATCTACTGGGGCGCAGAAAAAGAGTGGTTGCAACCAAGTGGCGGCGAGAACAATCGTTACTCTGGTGAACGCGATCTAGAAAACCCGCTTGCAGCGGTAATGATGGGTTTGATTTACGTAAACCCTGAAGGGGTCGATGGCAAACCTGACCCAATCAAAACCGCACACGATATGCGAGTCACCTTTGCGCGCATGGCAATGAACGATGAAGAAACCGTAGCGCTCACCGCGGGTGGTCACACTGTGGGTAAAGCACACGGTAATGGCGATGCTTCCCTACTCGGCCCTGAACCCGAAGGCGCAGAAATCGAAGACCAAGGCTTTGGTTGGCTGAACAAAACCTCTCGCGGCATAGGACGTGATACCGTCACCAGTGGTGTGGAAGGTGCGTGGACCACTAACCCAACCAAATGGGATAACGGCTACTTCCACTTGTTGTTTACTTACGACTGGTGGGTTACTAAGAGCCCTGCGGGTGCTGCTCAGTGGGAGCCGGTGAACATCAAAGAAGAAGACATGCCAGTGGATGTGGAAGACCCAAGCATCCGCCGTAATCCTATGATGACCGATGCGGATATGGCGCTTAAGTTTGATCCGGAATACCGCAAGATTGCAGAGCGTTTCCGTGATGATCCTAAGTACTTCGAAGATTGTTTCGCTCGCGCTTGGTTTAAGCTGACTCACCGCGATCTAGGCCCTAAATCTCGTTACCTCGGCCCTGATGTGCCAGCAGAGGATTTAATTTGGCAAGATCCCGTGCCACCTGTTTCTTACCATCTATCTGAAGAGAACATCGACGCGCTCAAGATGGCGATTCTCAATAGCGAATTGAGCATTGCTGAGCTAGTTTCTACCGCATGGGACAGCGCTCGTACTTACCGTGGTTCTGACCGTCGCGGTGGTGCCAATGGCGCACGACTTCGTCTTGCTCCGCAAAAAGATTGGGTGGGTAACGAGCCAGAAAGATTGCAGAAAGTGTTGAGCGTACTCGACGATATTCGCACCACACACAACTCGCCAATTAGTATGGCGGATTTGATTGTGCTCGCGGGTGGTGTAGGTATTGAGAAAGCAGCATCTAACGCGGGTATGAATATCTCCGTGCCATTTAGTCAAGGACGTGGGGATGCGACAGACGCAATGACCGATGCCGATTCGTTCGATGTGCTTGAACCAATTCACGATGGCTTCCGCAACTGGCTGAAATCCGATTACATCGTAACGGCTGAAGAGCTCTTACTGGAAAGAAGCCAATTGATGCAACTGACCGCTATCGAGATGACGGTGCTCATTGGTGGTATGCGTGTTCTTGGC
This sequence comes from Vibrio sp. ED002, assembly GCF_023277445.1. Lineage (NCBI taxonomy): Bacteria > Pseudomonadati > Pseudomonadota > Gammaproteobacteria > Vibrionales > Vibrionaceae > Vibrio > Vibrio sp. ED002. The sequence goes on from NZ_CP080238.1 coordinate 1,088,583, forward strand.
ACCAATTATGGTGGTACAAGCCAAGGTGTCTTCACCGATAACGTCGGCGCACTGACCAACGATTTCTTCGTTAACCTCACTGATATGAGCTACACATGGCATCCAACCGGTGATAACGAGTACGAAATCCGCGAACGCGCTTCTGGTCAAACTAAATGGACTGCGTCACGTGTCGACTTAGTATTCGGCTCTAACTCGGTACTACGCTCTTACGCTGAAGTTTACGCTCAGGACGACAACAAAGAGAAATTTGTCCAAGACTTTGTCGCAGCTTGGGTGAAAGTGATGAACAACGATCGCTTCGACTTATAAAGAGCGCGCTTTTATCCATTATCTTCCAAAAGAGCTGATGACCTCAGCTCTTATTTTTTCATCCTAACTGTCACTGATTCCTTCCTCTCCCCTAGATAAATTGTAATACAATTGACATTATTCACTGAACAAACATTTGCGTAGTTAAAGCGAATCTCTTGGTTATATTTGGCATAGATACACTTATTACTTGAGACACTAAAACCCGCCAGAAACCAAGAGAAGTCGAGCCAATAGCCAAACCAACCTCTCACTTTTGCCAAAAAACATCGATAAAACCTTATTCATTGCATTTTCCGATTGCAAAATCCAACTGAGGACTTAAGATAAAGACATATAATCATACAATACGATATTTGGAGTCTAATATGACAAAACCTGTCATTGGTTTCATCGGCCTTGGTCTGATGGGTGGAAACATGGTTGAGAACCTACAAAACCGTGGTTACGAATTAAACGTAATGGATTTGAATAAAGACGCTGTGGCAGCTTGTGTTGCTCGCGGTGCTAAAGCGGCAAACACACCTAAAGAACTTGCTGAAGCAAGTGACATCGTAATGCTGTGTCTAACGACTTCTGAAGTTGTAGAAAAGATCGTTTACGGTGAAGAAGGTATTCTAGCGGGTATCAAAGAAGGCGCGACTCTGATCGACTTCGGTACTTCTATCCCTGCTTCGACTCGTAAGATCGGTGCTGATCTTGCTGCGAAAGGCGCAGGCATGATTGATGCGCCTCTTGGCCGTACTCCAGCTCACGCGAAAGATGGTCTACTAAACATCATGGCTGCTGGCGACATCGAAACGTTCAACAAAGTTAAGCCAGTGCTTGATGAACAAGGCGAAAACGTATTCCACCTTGGTGCTTTAGGTTCTGGTCACGTAACTAAGCTCGTGAACAACTTCATGGGCATGACAACAGTAGCAACTATGTCTCAGGCGTTCGCTGTTGCTAAGCGTGCTGGCGTTGATGGCCAACAGCTATTCGACATCATGTCTGCTGGCCCATCAAACTCACCATTTATGCAGTTCTGTAAGTTCTACGCTGTAGACGGCGAAGAGAAGCTAGGTTTCTCAATCGCAAACGCAAACAAAGATCTAGGTTACTTCCTAGAAATGGTTAAAGACCTAGGTACTGAGTCTCTTATTGCTGAAGGTACTTCTAAGAGCCTACAAGCAGCAGTAGACCAAGGCCTTGGTCAAAACGACGTTCCAGTTATCTTTGACTACTTTGCTGAACTAGAAGGTTAATAACCCTTTCTAAACCAAATTTTCTAAGCCTTGCTCACCTAGTAGCAAGGCTTTTTTTGTTCTTCTTCTTCCATTCTTTATTTTTCTGCGCTCTAACGGTGGCATCAAAGAGCTAGTCGACGCATTCCAAACAAATCGTAAGCCCAGCCTTTAAAAACAAGCCGTCGCCGAACGTCGCGCGGGTTATATTGGCGCTAATGTTTTAGCAGGCGAGAGCCAACATTGCGTAGCAAATGCCTAGATGTGAGGAATAGCATTGAAGTTAAAATTTACAAGCCGCCCTTCTTTCCAATGCAATTGTTATCTGCATTAAATATCAGCGGCACCTGAACATACCTATCCTAGGGCACATGATGATATTTATCAGGCGGGGCTTGGCATGAAAGAAGATGACCATAAATATGGTGGCGATACCAAACAAGTCGTGCTGCGCTTTAGGCCAATTGGCGTTAGCGACAACGCTTAGGCTCAAGTGCTTGCGACATTGGTTGCCGAGCCAACAAATTATCCACCCAATTTTAGCTCCTAAGGCCTCTCACAAAGCGACGCAGAAAACGGGCCCGACTGTGTGGTATTACCGCCAAGATGCTTCTTTCTGGTTTCGATTTATACACACACGGAAAATTCAGAACCACAACCAAACAGGATCTTAACCTTTTAAGGAGTGACTTCGGTGAACTACCCTAAACACGCTCATCACCGCTGAGTTTGATCCGCTACATAACGAAGGCGAACAGCTCTACAAGCTCATGCTCTCTTATGGTGTCGAAGTCTGAAGGGAACGTTACTTGGGGCCATTCATGGCTTCTCTCAACTTTCTGAAGTAAGTGGTTCAGCAAGACGCGGCATCACTGCGGTTCCAAACCAAATCGAGCATTCCCCATTACTACTGATTTGAAATGAAGTACTTCCCAATGCCTAATGACAACTGGGCGAATTGGGCAAAGAATCAAAAAGCAGGATCTGTGTAGAGAGGCAAGCTGACAAATAGAAAAAATCCCACAGTGATGACACCGTGGGATTTTTATTAGAAAGAGTGAGTTAAGTGGGACTTAGCTTTTCGCGTTAGCTAACTTTGGGCTTTTAGGCCCTCGTGCTGCGTTCACCAATAGAACACCCACCGAGAGAACAATCGCACCACACAAGATAAACAGTAGTCGACCTGATGGTTCGTTTGGAATCAGAGCCATCGCTAGGATACCGAAGCCCGCTACGCTGATAAGCTTACCAAGCATGCCGCGCTGTTTTGTATCTAGGTTCTGCTGCTCTTCGCTGTCAGCCACAAGAGGCGTGTTCCAGTTTTCGAACAATTGATCCACTTCTTTCTCACGTTCAGGCGATAAGCCTTTGTAGAAACGTGTTGTCAGTAGGAAGAATCCACCAGTGAAGACAACGTGTGCTGCTAGGCTCAAGCCAACTTTCAGGTCAGCCCACTCACGTGCTGTAAACGCTTGCTCTAGACCGAATAGGCGCTCCACGTCTTCTGCTTGTAGTGAGATACCGAAGATGTAAGAAACAAAGCCACCAACAACCAGTGTTGCCCAACCAGCCCAGTCCGGCGTCTTACGAATCCACATACCAAGTAGTACAGGAATCAACATTGGGAAGCCAATCAATGCGCCCACGTTCAGTACGATATCGAACAGGCTCAAGTGACGTAGTGAGTTAATGAATAGACCAATACCAATGATGATGAAACCCATCACGATAGTCGTTGCTTTACTCACGATAACCAGCTCTTTTTGCGACGCTTGTGGACGTACAATCGGGCTGTAGAAGTTCATCACAAAGATACCCGCGTTACGGTTAAGACCAGAGTCCATTGAAGACATGGTCGCCGCAAACATTGCTGACATCAGAAGACCCACCATACCTGCTGGCATTACGTTTTGTACGAATGCTAGGTAAGCTGCATCACCACCTACTGAGCCGTATTGCTCTGCGAAATCAGGCATAAATGCCGCAACGTACCAAGGTGGTAGGAACCAAATGATAGGACCAACAATCATCAGCACACATGCAAGACCTGCTGCTTTACGTGCGTTTTCACTGTCTTTTGCACATAGGTAGCGGTAAGCGTTGATGCTGTTGTTCATTACACCGAACTGTTTAACAAAGATGAACACTACCCAAAGGATAAAGATACTGACGTAGTTCAGGTTGTTACCCAGCATGAAGTCGCCGTGGAAGTTAGACACGATGTTGCCAATACCGCCACCGTGGAAGTATGCCGCCACCGCACAAGTGATCGTCACTGCCATGATAACCAACATCTGCATAAAGTCAGATGCAACAACCGCCCAAGAGCCGCCCGTTACCGCCATTAGCATTAGCACTAAACCCGTAACAATGATGGTCGCTTCCATAGGAATGTTGAAGACCGCTGCCACGAAAATCGCAAGACCATTCAACCAAATACCGGCTGAGATCAAGCTGTCTGGCATACCAGCCCAAGTGAAGAACTGCTCTGAAGTCTTACCGAAACGTTGACGAATTGCTTCAATCGCCGTCACTACACGTAGTTGGCGGAACTTTGGAGCAAAGTAGAGGTAGTTCATGAAGTAGCCAAATGCGTTGGCTAAGAATAGGATTACAACAACGAAACCGTCGTTGAACGCGCGTCCTGCGGCACCTGTAAACGTCCATGCTGAAAATTGCGTCATGAAGGCGGTAGCACCTACCATCCACCATAACATCTTACCGCCCCCTCGGAAGTAGTCACTGGTTGAGGTAGTGAACTTACGGAACATCCAACCAATTGCAACTAAGAAGAAGAAGTAGGCAAGAACAACAAGAGTATCAATAGTCATTTTTTCAGCCTTTCAAGTTTGATCATTTTCTAACGCCTAGACTACTCTGTTCATTATTTTATTTGTACTACAATAAGCTTTAATTGTGATCTGGAACATAAGTTATTTCATTGAAAAATTGGCGACAAAGCCTTTATTTTATAGGGATACTGGCATTCAAAGTCAGAATAACCATCACTCAACAAGTAATTATATTGTAATACAAATAATCTATTGCAAATTCATTAAAGTATGGAATATTTTTCTTCTTCACGCTTTGTCTGAAGATCAAAAATGCGTGTCATTTATTTGTAGGAAACGTAATGAGATGTTTCGAAGGCATAGGATAGAAAGTGGAATTTATATGAATGCAACCAGCAAAATTCCCTATTCCTTCTCGTCATTTCCTAAATGGAGGAACGACTGAGTAGGAAATCTCCTTTCACCAACAAATACCAAGTCGTTACTTTGATGGGTCAAATCACTGTCGAAGCTACGTGTAGATTCGGTTATCCAAGATTCCCACCCCCCTCCTTCGCCGCTATCGAGAACGATGCAAGGACGGTTCAGCGCTTTCCGTTTTCGCTTCTCAAATCTCGTTTCTCGATTCTAATCTCTTGTTTGCTTTTCTCGCATCTCGATTCTCCCATCTCGCCTCTTTCAAACTTTCAAACACAAAAAAAGCGAGCACTGAGGCTCGCTTTTCGTTCTTTCGCTAGTTTTATCGGGGTGTTACGACACTTATGCTACGTGAGCTACTGCGTCGCGAACCAGTGTACCTAGTTCATCCCATTTACCTTCATCGATAAGTTTTGTTGGCACCATCCAAGTACCGCCACATGCCAGCACTGAAGGGATAGACAAGTACTCGTCTACGTTACCTAGGCTCACACCACCTGTTGGCATGAATTTCACTGGGTAAACCGCCGTAAGTGCTTTAAGCATACCCACACCGCCAGATGGCTCAGCAGGGAAGAACTTAAGTGTACGCAGACCCATTTCCATCGCTTGCTCAACTAGGCTTGGGTTGTTTACGCCAGGTACGATAGCCACGCCTTTGTCTAGGCAGTATTGAACCGTGCGAGGGTTAAAACCTGGGCTTACGATAAAGTCCACACCAGCTTCGATCGCTTGGTCAACTTGCTCGTTAGTTAGGATCGTACCTGCACCGATCAGCATTTCTGGGAACTCAGCGCGCATAGCACGAATCGCTTCTGCAGCACACTCTGTGCGGAACGTGATTTCTGCGCAAGGCATACCGTTTTCAACCAAAGTGCGACCTAGAGGAATCGCATCTTCTGTTTTGTTGATGGCAATAACAGGAATTACTTTTAGGTTTGCTAATTGTTCGTTTAATGTCGTCATAAGAGTGTACTCGTCGTCGTTAACTTGAGTTCAATAAATCACTGCGGAGCGCCGATTACTCAACGCTCCGCAAAAGAATTATAAAGGAAGATCTGGCATCACTTCACGTGGAATGATGGCACCTTTATGTTGAATTACCGCGCCAGCCATACAGTGACCAGAGTAAGCCGATTCAGCTGCATTGCCGCCAGTCAAACGCTTCGCCAAGAAGCCTGCACTGAAAGAATCACCAGCCGCTGTTGTATCAATCACGTTGTCGACTTTGTTTGGCGCCACGTATTGCGCTTCGCCATTCGCCACAACCAAGCAATCTTTGCTGCCACGTTTAATGATGATTTCATCCACGCCCAGTGCAGAGGTTCTCTCGATGCACTGCTCTAGATGCTCGTCACCGTAAAGCATTTGCTCATCTTCAAATGTGAGCAGTGCGATATCCGTGTGCTTAAGGATCTTAAGGTACCAAGACATGGCATTCTCGCGGCTTTCCCACAATTTAGGGCGGTAGTTGTTATCGAAAATAACCTTACCACCTTGTGCCTTGAAGCGCTCAAGGAAGCCAAACAGTTGCGTCTTACCTTCTTCAGTAAGAATCGCTAATGTAATACCGCTCAAGTAAACCGCATCGTACGAGTAAAGTTTGTCGACTAATAGCGGAGACTCGTTTTGTTCGAATAGGAACTTAGCGGCCGCTTCGTTACGCCAGTAGTGGAAGTAACGTTCGCCAGTTTCATCGGTTTCGATATAGTAGATACCTGGTTGCTTTTCTTTAACAGAAAGAACCAGACTAGTATCGATGCCCTCTTCTTGCCATGCTGATAGCATTTCTTGGCTAAAAGGATCGTTACCCAAAGCCGTTACATAGCTGGTTTTAATATCGTGAGCTTTGGTCAAACGAGATAAATACAGTGCGGTATTCAACGTATCACCACCGAATGACTGCTTTAGCTGACCTTCCTTCTTCTGTAGCTCAACCATACATTCGCCAATGACCGCGATGTTTAATGATTTCATGTTGTCACCTTAGCAACTGAGGTTGCGCTATAGATTATTTTAAGAAGTCTTCACGAGCTGGGTTGAAGATATCTAGAAGAATGCTGTCTTGCTCTAGTGCAACCGCACCGTGCATCATGTGCTTACGAGCAAAGTATGCGTCGCCTTCTTTTAGTACTTTCTTCTCACCTTCGATTTCCGCTTCAAAGCTGCCACGTACTACGTAACCGATTTGATCGTGGATTTCGTGAGTATGCGGAGCGCCAATCGCACCTTTATCAAAACATAGGTGAACCGCCATTAGGTCATCTGTGTAAGCAACAATTTTACGTTTGATACCGCCGCCTAGCTCTTCCCACGGGTTCTCATCTAATACAAAGAAAGAATTCATCGTCATACTCCTAAAAAGTCTCTATTAAAGCGAACCCTACGGCACTTCATTCTTAACCATGCTTTTATTAAAAGGTTCTCTTAAAAAAGCGTCGTATTGATAAAAGTGAAACGCAAAGCGAAAGGGTCTGCTGTTGAATTGGTAACGAGCATATCCGATCTATTTTAATTGTCATACAATATATCTAAAAATATGTGATATTCATCAAATGGTGCTCGTTAAAGCATTCCACTTAACGATTAATAACGCCGAAACATCAGTCACAACAAGGATTACCACAGCGATATAAATCAATAAGTTAGCTAAATTCGCGTGATTTCACTCTCCCTTTTTGCCACAAAAACTACACCCAAACTTAATATTGTATTACTTTATAGAGAGTTTAAGAAAACAACACACTTCATCTGAGGGTGGTAAAGAAATGACTACACAACCGATTTTGTTGACTGAAGCAGAAGTCGAACTACTAAGAAAGGAAGTCGGAAAGCCGAGCTTAATGGGTAAATCCATTGAAGCGAATCGCAAGGAACTTGAAGCCTTTATGCGTCTGCCTCTAGACGTACCAGGTCACGGCGAAGCGGGTGGCTACGAGCACAACCGCCACAAACAAAACTATACCTACATGAATTTAGCGGGTCGTTTGTTCTTGATCACTCAAGAACAAAAGTACGCGCAGTTCGTTAAAGATCTTCTCGCTATTTACGCAGAGAAGTACCTCACTTTTGATTTCCACGTACAGAAAAACACTAACCCAACAGGTCGTCTTTTCCACCAGATCCTTAATGAACACTGTTGGTTAATGTTTACTAGCCTTGCTTACTCTTGCGTGGCATCAGTGATGACAGAAGAAGAGCGCACAGCTGTTGTTGAGCGCATTTTCGAACCAATGCTAGACATGTTCACAGTGAAATACGCGCACGATTTCGACCGTATTCACAACCACGGTATCTGGGCAGTTGCGGCTGTTGGTATCTGTGGTCTAGCCATTGGCAAACCTGAATATCTAGAGATGTCGGTATACGGTCAAGATCGTGATGATACCGGTGGCTTCCTAGCGCAAATCTCACAGTTGTTCGCCCCTTCTGGTTACTACATGGAAGGTCCGTACTACCATCGTTATGCGATTCGTCCAACTTGTGTATTTGCAGAAGTAGTACACCGTCACATGCCTGAAGTAGACATCTACAACTACAAAAACAAAGTGATTGGCAACACAGTACAAGCGATGCTGGCAACGGCTTACCCGAATGGTGAGTTCCCCGCACTAAACGATGCATCTCGTACCATGAGCATTACCGACATGGGTGTTCAAGTTGCAGTGAGTGTTTACAGCAAGCACTACGGCTTGGATGACAACATCCTTGGCATGGCGAAGATTCAAAACGCCGTTTGGATGCACCCTTGTGGTCTTGAGCTTTCTCAAGCTTACGATAAAGCTATCGCAGACCGTGAAATCGGTATGCCTTTCTGGCCAAGCGTGGAACTTAACGAAGGCCCAACTGGTAATAACGGAGCACAAGGCTTTATCCGTATGCAGGATAAAACCGGTGATGTGTCACAGCTTGTGATGAACTACGGTCAACACGGCATGGGACATGGTAACTTCGATACGCTTGGCATTACTTTCTTTAACCGTGGTCAAGAAGTGCTGCGTGAATACGGCTTCTGTCGCTGGGTAAACGTAGAGCCTAAATTCGGCGGTCGTTACCTAGACGAAAACAAATCGTACGCACGTCAAACTATCGCGCACAACGCGGTAACGATTGATGAGCAATGTCAGAATGGTTTCGATGTAGACCGCGCTGATTCGGTGCATGGTTTGCCTCACTTCTTCAAAGTAGTAGGCACTGAAATCAACGGTATGAGTGCGTTTGCGAACGACCATTACCCGAATACAGACATGCAGCGCAGTGTGTTCATGCTTAGCCTAGACGAGCTTGAAGCACCGCTACTGCTAGACCTTTACCGCATTGAAGGTGAAGGCGAGCATCAGTACGACTACTCTCATCAATACGATGGTCAAATCGTACGTACTAACTTCGATTACCAAAGCTTTGGTGAACTGAACACCCTTGGCGATGACTTCGGTTACCAGCACCTTTGGAAAGTAGCAAGCGGCAAAACGCAAGATACGGCGTTGGTTAGCTGGCTACAAAACAACACCTACTACACTTGGTTAGGCACTAGCAGCAGCGCGAAACAAAACGGTGATAATGAAGTGATCTTCACTCGCACTGGCGCCAATGACCCAAGCTTTAACCTACGTAGCGAACCAGCATTCATTCTGCGCAGCAAGGGCGAATCGACGCTATTTGCTTCTGTGCTAGAAACACACGGCTACTTCAACGAAGAGTTTGAGCAGTCGGTGAATGCACGTGGTCAGGTGAAAGATATCCGCGTCGTGGGCTACAACGCCGTTGGCAGCATCGTAGAAATCACGACTGAAAAATCACTGGTTACTGTGATGATCAGCAATGTTCTAGGCGCTGACGACCAAACCCCACACCAAGTAGAATTGAACGGTAAAACCTACAGCTGGAATGGCTTCTACTCTCTAGAAGTGAACGCATTCGGGCAGGAGAAATAATAATGAGCTACCAAACCCAGTCTTACCAACCGCTATTAATGAACTTTGAAGAAGCGGCAGAACTAAGCAAAGCACTTGGCACGGATAGCCTATTAGGAAATGCACTAGCACGTGACATCAAACAAACTGACGCTTACATGGCTGAGGTCGGTATTGAAGTTCCAGGTCACGGCGAAGGCGGCGGTTACGAGCATAACCGTCACAAGCAAAACTACATCCACATTGATCTAGCGGGTCGCCTATTCCTTATCACTGGCGAGCAGAAGTACCGCGATTACATCGTGGACATGCTAACGGCTTACGCGAAGGTTTACCCGACGCTAGAGAGCAACACCAGCCGTGACTCTAACCCTCCGGGTAAGATCTTCCACCAAACTCTGAACGAGAACATGTGGATGCTATACGCGTCTTGTGCGTACAGCTGCATTTACCACACGTTGGAAGAAGAGCAAAAAACACTGATTGAAAACGATCTGTTCAAACAAATGATTGAGCTGTTCGTAGTCACTTACGGTCACGACTTTGACATCGTACACAACCACGGTCTGTGGGCTGTAGCAGCAGTAGGTATCTGTGGTTACGCAATTAACGACCAAGAAGCGGTAGACAAAGCGCTTTACGGCTTGAAACTGGATAAAGTTAGCGGCGGCTTCCTAGCTCAGTTAGACCAACTGTTCTCGCCAGATGGCTACTACATGGAAGGTCCTTACTACCACCGTTTCTCGCTGCGTCCAATCTACCTATTCGCAGAAGCGATTGAACGTCGTCAGCCTGAGCTTGGTATTTACGAGTTCAACGACTCGGTAATCAAGACCACGTCTTACGCAGTATTTAAGACGGCATTCCCAGATGGTACTTTGCCAGCATTGAACGATTCATCGAAGACGATTTCGATCAACGATGAAGGCGTAATCATGGCCACGTCTGTGTGTTACCACCGTTACGAACAAACTGAAACGCTACTCGGCATGGCTGACCACCAGCAAGACGTTTGGGTTCATATCTCAGGCAAGACATTGTCTGACGCAGTTGCAACAACAGACAACATCAAACCGTTCAACTGGGGTAGCCTATTCGTAACAGACGGCCCAGAAGGCGAAAAAGGCGGCGTAAGCATTCTTCGTCACCGTGACGAGCAAGACGACGACACCATGGCGCTTATCTGGTTTGGTCAGCACGGCAGCGATCACCAGTACCACTCTGCACTAGACCACGGTCACTACGATGGTCTGCACCTGAGTGTGTTTAACCGCGGTCATGAAGTGCTGCACGATTACGGCTTTGGTCGCTGGGTAAACGTTGAGCCTAAATTTGGCGGTCGTTACATCCCAGAGAACAAGTCTTACTGTAAGCAGACAGTCGCGCACAACACAGTAACGGTTGACCAAAAGACACAAAACAACTTCGACACAGCACTAGCAGAAACCAAGTTCGGTTCTAAGCACTTCTTCAAAGCTGATGATGAAAAACTGCAAGGCATGAGCGGTCGTATTTCTGGTTACTACAACGGTGTAGACATGCAGCGCAGCATCATTCTTGCTGAATTGCCAGAATTCGAGAAACCACTTGTGATTGATGTTTACCGCATCGAAGCAGATCAAGAGCACCAATACGATCTGCCAGTGCACTACTCCGGTCAAATCATCCGTACGGATTTTGAATACGATGTAGAAAGCACGCTGCGTCCAATGGGCGAGGACAACGGTTACCAACACCTATGGAATGTAGGTTCAGGCCAAGTTCAAAGCAGCTCGCTTGTAAGCTGGTTGCACGACAACAGCTACTATTCGCTAATCACAAGCGCAACGAACGGCGGCAAAGTGTTCTTCACTCGCACGGGCGCAAATGATCCAGACTTCAACTTGAAGAGCGAACCAGCACTGATCCTACGTCAATCTGGTCAGAACCACGTGTTTGCCTCTGTGTTAGAAACGCACGGTTACTTCAACGAGTCTATCGAAGCATCAGTTGGCGCTCGTGGACTAGTAGAGTCAGTAACCGTCGTTGGCAACAACGAAGTGGGTACCGTGATTCGCCTGCAAACTACAACAAGCAACGCTTACCACTTCGCTATCTGCAACCTAGACGAAGACAAACAGAACGCGACACATCGCGTTGAGTTCGACGGTGTGACTTACACTTGGGAAGGCGCATTCGCACAAATTTAATCTTTAGATAGGGTCTGTTTATCTTTCGTGGTTAAATTTTGTTCGAGATAAAAGCGTTTTAATCGCGGCGAGTCGATTGAAGCCTAGTGGTTCTAAGTAAAATTGACTCAACAAAGAGTAAAACGCTTTTAGCCGAACCCTTTGGGTAGCGTTTGTAGGTGCTTTCTACTGCGTTATCGGCTTATCAGGTAGAACAACTACATATCAAAGCCTCTGCTTTGTATAAAACACCTACAAACTGCTGCAAAAATCATCACGAAAGGTCAACAGACCCTGGTCACTAAAAATTAATGTAAAAATCGGGAACTAATTCAAAGCCGGACGTCATGTTCGGCTTTTTTTCGTTTACTTCCATCAACAGCCCCCTCTTCGTTTTATCAATACCAATCAAATCGTTTGTACATGTTTTGTTGGAGGCATAAAAAATCCCTAACCATTGGAATCCAATGATTAGGGACGTTAAAGCGACATCTTACTTGCCGTTTAACTTCAGTACAGAGAAGGTCGCGCTACTGTAATCGCCGTTTTTCTTATCCGTCTCGAAATCTCCCGTTCCTTCACAGCCTGTCGCCCAGAAGTTATCACCTGTTTTCACGCTGCATTGTCCGTAAGCGCCTGCTTTAAAGTAGAACCATTCGCTCGCATAGCCTTTGGCGAAATCTTTCTTATCCACTTTTCCATAAGCGTCGACGTTATTGCTCAAGTCGAGTTCATACTTCACGGTTGGGTGGCCTTCGGCTTCGAATGCAAGCTGCATAATGTTGCCTTCGACTTTAACGCTGTAACTGAACTCTTCGCCAAGTGCGATGCCTTTATCTCCCGGCTCGGCGTTGTTTTCCCATGTATTACCCCATACTGGATAAGCGATGTCTGTGCGATCAGGGTCCGCTTTCGCTAGGTTGCGTTCGTACGTCCAGAACACCGATCCCATCTTATGGTTAGGCCATTTCTTGTAGAAGATTTTTAGTGGTTCATTGCCGTGTCCAAACCCTGTGTTCGCCTCTAACTGAGCCGGATCTTTGCCTGCATGAATCTGCCCTACCACGACGGAATACGCTGGGTATTTTTCTGGATTCTTAGAGCGCGTAGCAACGTGGTTTACTTTTAACGTCGCTTCTAATGTTCCTCCTACTGCGCTGAATGATTCCGCTTGAGGGTGCGCGGCAATCGCCCAGTTGTTTTCTGGTGCTTTCACACTGATATCGACATCAGTGCCTCGCCCCATTTGACGGAGCTCAGAACGCGCGTTTGTAGAACCCTTTGTTGTCACGGCCATGTTCGGCACTTCAAAGACCATATTGTCGTTTTCATCTAAGAAGAAAAATTGGTGATGTGAGTAACTGAGCATCGCCACGCCTTCGATTTCATCCGCTCGACCGTTGTTGTCTTTGTCCATTGGCAAGGTGATCTTCCAGTTCATCATATCGAACTTATCCGCAGGCACTGGATGAGGTGTCTGATTATGGGCCAAAGCGGTCATTGGTAACGTAGTCAGTAAGGCGGCAGCGAGGAGATTCTTGTTCAGTCTTTTGCTATTACACATGGATTTGGATTTCCTTATTTATGTATTATTGTCGTACATATTAATTATTAATCCAGAGATTAAACCGAACGGAAATTCGGGTGTGTAAAATCGCTCACAGTTTGATCACTTCAAGTTCTACTTGGATCAAACTTTAAGAAAAAGTGATAGATAAAAGCAGGTTATTTAAACCAAACACTCAGCAGTAAACTATAGCGGCAAAAAAGCCCTCATCATTGAGGGCTCTTTACTAGACGAAAAATCAAAATAAAAACGACAAATTAATCATACATAAGCTTCTCAGCTTTCTTAAGATCAAACTCGTTGAGTGATTTACGCGCCAAGTGCCTAAATGGCAGTGCTTTCACTATTTCTTCAAATGGCATAACGGCGAACGCCCAAAAGAAAGAGAGATCCCAATGCAGAATGACTAATGCACACAATGGGATGGACACTATCCACTGGCCAGTGAAGTTGATCTTGAAGACTTCTGTGGTCTTGCCCAACGCACGCAACACATGGCCGTGTACCGTATTATAGCCACGAACAATCGGCAGAAAGACGTATAACGGTGCGATGGAAGCAAGGGCAACGTAGGTACTTGGGTCTAGGTCTGGGTATAAATCCGGTAGGACAAAACTTAAGGCTAAGAAGAACGCCGCCGAGACAAATGAGATCATCACAGCCATATCGATGCTGATATCAACATTCTTACGCAGTTCATCCATTTGTCGTGAACCAATCGCTTGGCTGATCGTGATCGCCGACGAGTGTGCCCACGCAGTGATGAACTGAGTCCCTGCTTTGATCCAAGGCATCACGATGGTCATCGCTACGTAGGCGTTCAATGTAAGCTGTGAATACAACAACATGTAGATAGTCGCGCCGGTTTGCAACATCGTCACGTTTGCTGCAACGGGGAAAATCTCTTTAAAGTGATTCAGCGTGTTGGCTTTCAGTGAGGCATCTAGGTTCTTAATTGACAAGACGATGGAATCATCCCATCGAATACACAGGGTCAAGTACAGCAATCGAATGGTGATGGCGATTAAGCTGCCCGCTGCCGCGCCTTGCACACCAATACCCTCAAAACCAGCAAAGCCATGAATCAACACGTACGACATTGCCATGTTGACTGGCAGCTCAATCAAGTAACCTTTGAACGGCACTTTGGTTCGGCCAAGGGCATTAAACAAGGCGATCATGACTTGGGTAATCGCGTTGAAGATGATGATGAACTTGGCGACAGCGAGGTAACGTTCGGTCTCTGCATAAAGAGCAACATTGTCGGTTAACTTACTGATCAACGCTTTGTCGAAGGCGGTAATCAGTGTCCAAAACACAACCGCGACCAAAACGTTGATAATTAAGCCCGCCCAGAAGCCTTTGTTCAAGGATGGGTGTTGCCCAGATCCAACTGCACGACTAAGTACCAACTGTGAGCCGTTCGCCAATGCCATTTGGATACCTAAAACAAAGGAAACAATGGTGGTGGCAATACCCATGGCGGCAAGGGAAACTTCACCGAGTGGTGAGACAAGGAAGGTGTCGATCATTAACATCGACTGCATTAATAATGCGTTCAAGGCCAACGGCCAAGCAAGGGACAGATTTTTTCTTATATAGGGTTGGGAAGACATGGTAGACCTTTCGGGGTTGTCATAAGCGCAACTAGCAAAGACGCAATTGCCGCTAAACGTTGGCCTTGCCCTATCCTTTCACCGTTAGAGCAAAGCCAAATACACGTTGATTCATCAACCGTTGACGACCTGAGCCAGTTTTTGGTTTTCGTCGTTAAGCAATGTATGCGACGAGATACGAGCTTGGTCTCCATTCCCCGCCATAATCGCATCGTAAATCGCGCGATGCTCTTCAATACAGAATCGACCGCCTTCAGCTGAATGATCGATAAACTGCTTGAAGATGGTCGATAAAATATTGCTAAACGGAATGTAGAATTGATTGCCTGTTGCAAGGAATATTGTCTGGTGAAACAGGTGGTCGTTGACCGTCCAGTCGTCATAATCGAAACGATTGGCTGCCATGGTCATACGCTGAAAAATAACCGACAACTCTTTGCGTTGCTCTGCTGTTGCGTTATTCGCCGCTAAGGCACAAGCCTCTGGTTCAATCGCTTTACGCAGCCCCAAAAACTGAGCCAAAAACGGCTCGGTATCTTCTAAATCTTGAATCCATTCCAAGAGTTGAGGGTCGAGAAAATGCCAATAGTTACGCGCACGAATGGTAGTTCCCACCTTCGGCTTTGACTCGATTAACCCTTTTGCCGAGAGCAGTTTGGTTGACTCGCGTAATGCTGTGCGACTCACGCCAAACGCGTCACAGAGATCCATCTCATTGGGTAGCTTTTCATTTTGGTTTAGCTCACCTGACAGTATTTTGCGGGCGATCTGTCTGGCAACTTGCACATGGATCTTGCGGTGTGAATCCTCCACAAGAGAAAACTTTGCCATTTGACGCTCCTTATAATTATGCTTCCAGTGCCGTAGCACTTGATAAATGATCAAAAAAAGCCAGACGAAGCTGGCTTTTTGAGGTCAGTGTATTCGTCTGAAACGAAATAAGTCAGCGCTTATGGCGCCATTTGTCCGCCGTTTACATCCAGCACTTGGCCAGTGATGTAACCAGAACATGCGTGTGAAGCGAAGAAAGCAAACGTTGGTGCTACTTCTTCGATTCGACCGAAGCGACCCATAGGGATACCGCTTGCGATTGCAGCTTTCAACTCGTCAGACTTACCATCGTGGAATGCTGTATCGATAGTGCCTGGAGAAACGATGTTGAAACGGATGTTGTCTTTAGTGAACTCTTTCACCCAGTTACGGTGAATGTCGTGCAACCACGCTTTTGATGCTGCGTAGATACCAGCACCAACACCGCCGCCTTCACGAGCTGCGATAGAGCCAGTGCTGATCACACATGCTGTCTCACCAGATTCCGCTGCGGATGCACGAAGGTGCGGGATGGAATATTTGGTTGTCATCAACGCCGAGCGAGCGTTCAGATCCATAACGCGGTTGTAGAACTCATCATCGATGTTTTCTAGGTTTTCACGACCGCCAAGACCACCAGCGTTGTTGATTAGCACGTCCATGCCACCGAAATGATCGGTAAATTCCTTAACCAGTTTTTCGCAGTCTGCGGTCACCATAAGGTTCGCTTGGAAAAACTTAACATCGCCACCAAGTGCGGTTAGCTCAGTCACTGCTGCATCTGCGTCAGGACCGGTTTGATGACTGTTAATGCCGATTTTAGCGCCGTATTTTGCGAACACGCGTGCCGCCGCTAGGCCCATACCTGACGTAGAACCAGTGATAAGTACGCGCTTACCTTTCAAATCGTTAAACATGACGGTTTACCTATGTTAGTTATTCGTGCCTTCGAAATAAATCATACAATAAGATCTTTCGGTCGCAAGCGTATTTGCGCCCAATTGAGCGAGATCCGGCAAAATTCGTCAGTTTTGCGTTGCATTTGTGGTTTGGGTCACAGCAAGTAGGATTTTACAGCTATTATTTGTATGAATAATTTAACAACTTGATAGCGATAAAAACGATATTGAAGAAGCGCTCAAGTCAACGCAATCATTGATTGTGTCTAGTGAAAACACGCGTTATGTGAACCCTCTTATATTACGTTCACATCTGCTTGGTAGGTAGGGGCAAGAGTGCTATAGTGCGGCTTAAATAATACATATTTAATAAGAAGTGAAGATTATGTCCGGCGAATTTCATTCTATCTCAGGCTCTAAGCGAAGCCTTCATGTGCAAGTAGCACGTGAAATCGCACGTGGTATTTTGTCTGGTAAGCTTCCTCAGGGCTCTATCCTACCTGGCGAAATGGTTCTTTGTGAGCAATTTGGCATCAGCCGTACTGCATTGCGTGAAGCAGTGAAATTGCTAACGTCGAAAGGCCTACTTGAGTCGCGTCCTAAAGTTGGTACTCGCGTCATCAACCGCGCTTACTGGAACTTCTTAGATCCTCAGCTGATTGAATGGATGGACGGTCTTGCAGATACTGACCAGTTCTGTGGTCAATTCCTTGGTTTACGCCGTGCGATCGAGCCAGAAGCATGCGCCTTAGCTGCGATCCATGCTACTGCGGAACAACGCATTGAATTATCTGAAACTTTCCAGAAGATGGTCGACGTTGCAGAAGCGGAAGAGTTTGATCAAGCAAAATGGATGGAAGTTGACACTCGTTTCCATAGCCTGATTTTCAACGCAACGGGTAACGACTTCTACCTACCATTCGGTAATATCCTGACGACAATGTTCGTTAACTTCATTGCGCACTCTTCGGAAGAAGGCAGCACTTGTATCAAAGAACACCGTCAGATTTACGATGCAATCATGGCAGGCAATGCTGACAAAGCGCGCCAAGCATCAGCGAATCACTTGTTAGACTCTAAGCACCGCTTAGCGCCAGTAAAATAAGTTCAGCGACAAACCATTGAAAGCACGCGTCCTTCGCGTGCTTTTTTGTCTCTACTCCCCTCTTGCTTTAGCCAGAATCCTATCAATCCTCACAAAAAACTTCTTATTCAGTGATACTTTGATTAAATTTAGATATATAATAATACAAATTAAATTTATTAAAGTGCTGTGTTATGACTGAATCTTTGCTGCCAAACATCCTGCAATTTATTGGGCAAGTCGACCCATTCGACAAGATCCCAAAACCCGCTTTACGTGAACTCGCATCGCACGTGCAGATTACTTACCTTGGCAAAGGTGAAGTCATTGACCAATGCGTGACAGGCCAAGAGAAGTCGCTCTACATCATACGAACTGGCTCCATGGAGCAAAGAAAGTCCGATGGTGTGCTACGTGCAAAACTAGGGCCAGAAGACATCTTCGGCTTCACTTTTCTTGGCAGTCAAATCGACAGCACGAAAGGCTACCGTGCGATCGCGATTGAGAACTCACTGGTTTATGTGATTCCCAACTCGGCCCTTAAAAAGCTGTTCGAAACCCACCCTGAATGTGCGGAGCACTTTGCTTCTCAGGCACAAGTTCGTTTGAAATCCGCGCTGGATGTGGTGTGGTCAAACAAAGAGAAAGGCTTGTTCATTCGCCGCGTTGGCGAGGTTGCCAGCGGCCGCGTTGCTGTGGTGACTGCCGACCAGTCGATTCAAACCGTTGCAAACGAGATGCTGACCAAATGCTCGCCATGCGCCGTGGTTTACGAGAACGACAAAATCGTCGGTTTGATTACTGACCGCGATATGACCAAGCGCGTTATCGCTCAAGGGGTAAGCACTGACCGCCCTATTTCTGAAGTGATGACACACGATCCGCAAACCATCAAACCGGATGATCTCGTCTTACACGCCGCATCGATGATGATGCAGCACAATATTCGCAACCTGCCATTAGTGGAAAATAACAAGGTCGTCGGCGTGCTTACTACGACACATCTTGTGCAAAACCACCGTGTGCAAGCCATCTTCTTGATCGAGAAAATCAAATACGCAGGCAGCGTAAAATCTCTGTCGAGCTTTACTCCAGAGCGCCAAGCGATCTTTGAAGCGCTAGTTGATGGGCACGTCTCACCAGAAGTCATCGGTAAAGTGATGACAATGATCATGGACGCTTACACGCGCCGTTTGATTCAAATCGCGATTGATAAGCTTGGTCCTCCGCCATGTAAGTTCTCATGGATTGTGGCAGGCTCTCACGCTCGTAACGAAGTCCACATGTTGTCGGATCAAGACAGCGCGATTGTCCTTGCTGACCACGCGACGGAGAACGACAGAATTTACTTCAAGCACCTTGCAATGATCGTCAGTAACGGTCTTGCAAGCTGTGATTACCCTTTGTGTCCTGGCAAATTTATGGCGGCAACGCCAAAGTGGTGCCAAACACTGAGTGTCTGGAAGAAGTACTACAAGAAATGGGTGGCCAACCCAGAGTACGAGCGCTTGCTAAACATCAGCGTGTTCTTGGAAATTCGTACCCTTTACGGCAATAAAGATTACGAGAGCATCTTACGAGATGAACTGCATACCAACATTCGCAGCAATCGTGAGTTTCTCTCCATGCTTGTGAACGATGCGGTGAACACCAACCCACCGTTGGGCATCTTCAACAGTTTGGTTTTGGAGAAGTCGGGTGAGAACAAGAAGACGCTCGATGTGAAGAAATACGCCATCAATCTGATCATTGATTTGGCGCGCATTTACGGTTTGGCGGTTGAGTGTGATTTAACGGCAACCGACGAGCGTTTCAAAGCCGCGAATGAAGCGGGCGTATTAAGTGAAGACGCGTACAAGAACATCCTTAATGCGTACCAGTTCATCTTATCGTTCCGTTTTGGTCATCAGTTAGAAGCACTGAAACGCGGTGAAGAGCCAAATAACCACATCGACCCAAATACGTTCGGTAGCTTTGAACGCCAACACCTGAAAGACGCCTTCCGTATTATTGCCGACTTGCAAGAAGCGGCGAAAGTGCGCTTTGGGAGCCGTTAATGAAACGAATCTTAGAACACTTTCATCCTTGCTCGCGCCTGAATCGAAAGCGCGAGCAATACGTGAAACAGACAACCATGCCAGAGCACATCAAAGCGCTGGTTCAAACGCCACGTCTGGAAGCGGCGCAATTCGCACAAGACGCCAATTACATTGTGCTGGATTTGGAGACAACCGGCTTAGACAGTGAAGAAGATTTGATTTTGTCGATCGGTTGGGTAGACATTGCGAATGGCAAAGTGGATCTGGCCACCAGCCAGCACATGTACATCAATAGTGATTCGCAAATCAAACCAGAAACCGCGGTGATCAACCATATTACGCCGCAAATGCTGTCCGAAGGCGTTTCTATCCATGATGCCATGCGAGCGTTTTTCCACGCCGCTAAAGGCAAGATCTTGGTCGCTCACGCTTGTGTGGTCGAAACCCAGTTCATCAATCAATATCTACAGCGGGTGTTTAAACTCAGCGAACCGCCTTTGGTTTGGCTCGACACCATGTGCATTGAAAAGCATCTACAGAAAGCGATTAATCCTCGTGACGAAATTGATGTCACTCTCTCTGGCACTCGCGCTCGTTATGGCCTGCCAGAATACAATGGGCACAATGCGTTAGCGGATGCGGTTGCGACTGCAGAGCTGTTGTTGGCACAAAAAACTCGCATTACTCCTCAAGGAAAAACCACCATCGGTACCCTTTATCGATTGAGTCTCTAACTCTCTATACATTCCAATATGAAAAAATCTGATGTCTCTAGCGCCATCTTCCTTTTGGTGGCGGCGAACTTGGTTGCGTCTCTTTCTGACGTTTCCCTCAAAATGCTCAATGGCGAAGTGCCCACTTTTCAATACGTCTTTATTCGCCAATTAATCAGTCTGGTGTTGCTTTTACCTCTTTGGGTTCGTTTGGATAAACGAGAGCGTCAAATGGGATGCGATTGGATCACCTTCTGCCGTGCGCAATTGATTCTGATAGGCGGTGCCAGCGCTATGGTAGCAATCACGCATCTGCCATTGGCGACAGCGAATGCGATTTTCTATGTGGGCCCATTATTGGTGCTGCCGCTCTCGGTTATCTTCCTCAAAGAAAAGCCCTCCAAAGGAAAGATTTTCGGCACCTTGATTGGCTTTGGTGGCGTCTTAATTGTGCTTCGCCCTGAACATTTCCATTGGGCGGCGATCATTGCTCTAGGCAGCGCGCTTGCCATCGGTGTGGGCAACATCCTTATTCGCCGTATGCCTCAAGACCAGCCTTTGGTGTGCACCTTGTTTTGGACAACGTTAATGACATTACCGGTCGCTTTATTGCTCGCCTACCCTCAATGGCAAGCCATTACATGGCAACATCTGATGTGGATTATGGCAATTAACTTGTTTGTGCTTGCCTACCATGCCTTGGTGGTCAAAGCGTTTAAGCGTGCTCCTGCAAGCCAGATTGCACTAGCTGAGTACTCCGGACTGGCGTTCGTGACATTGTTTGGTGTGATGTGGTTTGATGAAATACCTGACCTGTTTACCGCGCTCGGTATCGTCCTGATTGTACTGCCGATGATGCCGCTCAATTGGCAGCGTTTACTGGGTAACAAGCGCCGAGTAGAGACTGCACAAGAAGTGTCTTAATCACTTTAAGCAATAAGATAAATACTTAAGAGGAGCACAGCGCTCCTCTTTTCTTTAGTGTGTTATCGCTATCTCGCTAATGTCTATACCGATGACCATTTGCTCGTTAGTAATAGAGCTTCATGGTTTCGAGTTTGTATGGTGGGTGAAGATAAGCCTCAAGTTCACTACGACGATTGTCGAGTCGCTCTAACAGCTTGTAGGCAATAAAATAATGGTTAATGTTGCTCACGTAGCGTATCGGCTCTAGTCCAATGTATTGTCGAGTCACCACTTCCACATTGCCGAACCAAACATTGGGATCATACCCTTTTTCTTTGGCGATTCTTCTCAT
Source organism: Vibrio sp. ED002 (assembly GCF_023277445.1). Classification (NCBI taxonomy): domain Bacteria; kingdom Pseudomonadati; phylum Pseudomonadota; class Gammaproteobacteria; order Vibrionales; family Vibrionaceae; genus Vibrio; species Vibrio sp. ED002. The sequence continues at coordinate 1,110,397 of NZ_CP080238.1, forward strand.
CTTCCTCATGTTACCCGGCCCCGCATTGTAGGCTGCAAGACAGAAATAAATGATGTCGTTGTCGCTGATGTTGTCATCGTTAAAGAAGTATTTCCTTAGGTAGTTCATGTATTTCACGCCAGCATGAATGTTTGGCTCTTCTTCATAAATGTTCGAGATATTTACCGCTCTATCCCGCGCGGTTGTGGGCAAGATTTGCATAATCCCAACCGCCCCCATATGAGAGATCACATTCTGGTTCAAACCTGACTCTTGAAAGCCTTGGGCCAACATCAACAGATGGTTAAACTGATACTCTTGTGAATAGAGATAGAAGATATCCAACAACTCTCTAGAACGAACTGCGTTGTCTCGGTTAAGGAACTTTCTCAACCATTTGTCGTTTTCTAGATACCTTTCATTGACCACATTGCCGAACAAAGTTCCTATGCGCACTTCCTTGATGAACTTGTTCACCGCCTCTTCTAACTGTGGCGAATCTTGTCGTATTCCCCAGCCAATCTGTGCATTTTCTCTGATGGTGATTTGATTATGGAATGCCACGCCGGGAAAGATATTCCCCCACATCCCCGTCTTGTGTCGGTCGAGTACGGTGATATCGATAATGCCCGCACTGACCATTTCTAAGACCTCATAATCTTGCATGATCTCATCAAGAAACAAGATATTAATCAGCGGTTTGTTTTGTATCGTGAAGTAATTATTTACCTTAGTTAAGCTCTTATGATAACTCGAGCTTTCTCTCACCCAAACATCCAGCCCACTTAAATCATCCACGGTTTTAATGTCCGAGTATCTGCTGTTGGTAACAATGATTTCTGAGACGTTTTCTCGTACCGGATCGCTAAACGCAATCTGCTCTTTGCGCTCATTGGTAATGGTTAGATTCGCAACTATGACGTCACCATAACCTGCGATCAGTTTGGGGATGAGTTCGTTTCTTGCGACCGGAATAACCTGAATGTTGAGCGCCTTTTTGTTCTTCCTTAAATAGCGTTCAAACTCATAAATAAGCTCAGAGATAATGCCTTTCGGCTTACCATTTTGGATGTAGTAAAAACCCAGATCAGCAGACACCAAAATACGAACGGCTTTCTTTTCCTTAAGGGTCTCTAAGTCCCCCACGTAGGGGTCAGACTTTAAAGGAGACAGTTCCAATGCGGCACTGGTATGAGAGAAAGACCAAAGACACAGGACGATGCAAAGTATTTTACCCACCATGAGCTTATCCGTTCGCCAAATCATTAATGATAATTTTAGCAATAAAAACTCAAGGGCATGTCTTAGGTCTGAGCCTGACCTTGTTCGAGAAATAAAAATAGCCCGCTTCGGGGGCGGGCTATTGGAAAGAATCTTAATTTATTTGTGGCTTAGATTAGAAGCTGTACGTCACACCAACACGGCTACGTAGCTGACGAGATGAGCTGTCATCACAAGAGCTGTTACATTGAACGTTACCGAATTCTACGTATGGACGCCAATCCCAACCTTTCTCTTTGTAGCCTAGTTTAAAGTTGTAGTCCCATTCGTACTTACCGTCGCGGTTACCTAGCTTCCACTCATCGCTGAAGAAATCTTCTTTGTAGTTTGCTTCAAAACCAAATTGCCAAGCGTTCCAGTTGTAATCGATGTTACCTGTGATTTTACTCGCGTTTAGAGAGTCGTGTTGTTTGCCGTCTAGACCTGTTGATGTTTTACCAGATGCGTAGTTGCGGAACTCGTGACGGTAGCGAAGCTTGGTTGTGATACCAGAATCGAATTTGTATTGAACACGAACTTGTGGTTTGTACGTTACGGCTTCGTCACCAAAGGTAATTGGCATCGATGTGGTTACACGCCAGTTGTTATCAAATTTGAAGTGGTAACCGTATTCGAATTCGCTATCACCACGTTGAAGCTCGCTTAAGTTACCAGTGTGCTTCATTTCAACGCCGTAGTAATGGTTACCTGTGCTGCCACCAATTTTGATACGGCCTGCCCACTGCTCTGAATCGTGTTTGTATTCTTCACGGAAGTCTAGTGACGCGGCTGAAATGCTACCTGCAAAAAGGGTTGTCGCGATCGCTAAAGCAATTTGTTTTTTAGATGTCATAGTAATGTTCCACTGTAAATAAATTGTATTTCAAAGTGGCGACGCGCATACACGCCGCCCTTTTTAGGGTTTTATTGTTTTGGGTAAAGCAATTCGATATCGCGCTGAGCCCAAACTTCTGCCAAGTTCTTCTTCACTGTGAAGCGGCTAAAGTCAGTTTCGCTTGCCAGTTTCACCCACTCAGGTTTCTCCATCGCCACACCTGCTTTTAGATAAATCGGTGTCATGCGCTCTACGCGGCGTGGATTGTCTTTCGCGGTGTATGGCCAGTCAGACGCAGGATCTTGATAAGTCGCCATTAGCTGAATACCTTGCGCTAATGAGCCACCTTTCTTGTTTTGGTAGTGCCATAGGTCGATGCCCACTTTGTCACCGATTTGAGCGATGCCGACCAATGGATCTAAACTGAAGTAGTGGTAGTGGTAAGCGCGAGTACGTTCGATTTCATGAGGCTGAGAGCCATCTTTTTCGAACTGAGTGTCTACGCGCATCTTGCCTTTTTGAACCATCTGTTTTGCTAAAGGTTCATTACCTAAGAAGTAAGCAATACTCGCGACTTGGAAGTCATACCAAGTGCCATGGTTGTTTGCCGCAGCAGCTTCGCCTTTCGGACCACCTGATAGGTCATCAATGATCAACCAATCTAGGTATTCGCCGTACCATTGTGTAATTTGCTGTTCGTCTTTTTCCGTCCAAGCAGGAGAAAGCGAAAGGATGGCGATTGAGTCCAGCATGCGATCGGCCAGAGTACGCGTATCAATAATGCCGCCACGACGACCTTCTGCACGACCAGGAACACCCTGACCGTAATTCACATTCGGGTTCATCTTAGTTTCATCATTCATGAACCAAGTACGAACGTATTCGATCCCTTGTTTTGCGTATTTCTCGTCTTGGCTGAAGTAATAAGCCAATGCCAATGCGCGAACAGAACGAGTGAAGTGACCAATACGCTTAGAGTCTGTTTCAGCTGTTTTCGATGCTGGGTTGGTTTTGCCATCGTGACGAACCCAAGGAAGGCCATCTTCTTTCGATTCATCTGGCCACCAGTACGGGCTGATGCTCATGTAATCGTTTTTGCTACCGCTTGGTGGCGTCATGCCTTTCGCCGTTACCGTGAACGGGCCATCTTTCATCGCCAATTCTGCTTCTTCAATCAAACGGTCGTACGCGTCTTTCATTGAATCGCTCGCTTTATCTGACTGTAAAACAGCGCGGTTTTGTTCAAGCGTTGCTTCATCAAGGAACACAAAGTCTGCAGCGAGAGTGTTAGCACTGAAAAGAATGGCGCTGAGGCAGGTTGCTAGATGTAGAGGTCGTAGGGGTTTCATTATTATCGGCCTTATATCTTGAGTTAAAATACTACAAATATAGTACCTATCCGATGTTGAGCGTTCTGTGAATTAGATCTAATTGTATGATTTATACGCGTTATCAAACTTTATTAAAACCACTAAAGTTCACATTAACTTATTGATATTAAATATATTACCTCTCTTTCTTGCTTATTAATTGTCTTAATATTTAGGCTAAAAATGTGCTCTACCGCATATTTTTGCACCAAATGAGTTCATTTTTATTTGTCATACAATATAATCATTTCAAGTTTTTGAGACACAGAACATCAAATTGCTATTGACGCGCACTTTTTCGCTCTGTCCTTTTCTATATAGAGTCCAATAACAGGTTAAGCATCGCTTGGTTATAGAGATGAAATGAGGAAGGCCGAGGCTATATAAGCAGAGGTCACTTATGTCAGGCTGAGACATAAGTGGATAGAAGAATTAAGTAAGTACAAGAAATAGCAATAGAAGCAAAGTACAGCGAACAAGATGGATGCGACCAGTGAAACTTTCGACATTGAAGAATACTGTTTTGTCATCCCTACTCGCTGTTGCTCAAGTCTTGATGGTTCTAAGCAGCTTGTTGTTGCTTCCAACGGTTGTAGTTCTCATTGGACTTAAATGGCTGTAGCGGTTTGTCTTTTGTAACAGACACTTATAGAAACAAATCAACAAGCTGGTTTCGCTATCAACAGATAGCAAGGAAAACGCTTAATTGGTTATGAATAGTTTATTTTTAGGAGCCGTTAATTAATTGGGAAGTCTTTAATACCAATCGGCATAGGTAAAACGCCGAGATCGAGCAGACGAGGATGTTTTGTGTCGATTGGTATAGTTGCTCCCATATCATAACAACACTTTACAGAGCCTAGCTTTGTTGAACTTTGCAATGATTGTCGAAGATCTTACAGCGTAACGTGCTTAGCAGCGATGAGAGATATACCCCTCGAGTATCTTTCAGCTACATCCAGAACCTCGTTTCACTGTTCTATTGCAATCCAACAGAGCCCTTGGCTCAGACGGTATCAATACCGTTTTTCGCCCACGCATTACAGGCATGTCGTGGGCGTTTTTTATCTGCAATAGTCATACAAATCTGACAATAGTTCACACCTTCTTACTCCGTTATAGCCCTTATTATCTAAGGCTATAAACGCTATTGAACCGATCGAGTGCACGCCAAAGTCATTGATAATTTGTCGTGATATTGACTTGGTGCACCCTTCCCTTTTTGAGTGCAATGTCAATATCCGATCACGATCACTTGTATGATTATTGAAATGACCCATTCCGGATCATTCGTCACGCTTTTGAGTTATTGTACTACAAATAAGAAGACTGATAGTTAGTATTGCCTCAAGACATTAAATAACGATCAAAAGGTCTAAAGATGGAACTCAATACCCTTATTGTAGGCATCTACTTTCTATTCTTAATTGCAATAGGTTGGATGTTCAGAACGTTTACCAATACGACTAGTGACTATTTCCGAGGCGGCGGCAACATGCTTTGGTGGATGGTTGGTGCAACGGCCTTCATGACGCAGTTCTCTGCATGGACGTTTACTGGTGCTGCTGGTAAAGCTTATAACGATGGTTTCGCGGTTGCGGTTATCTTTCTAGCAAACGCATTCGGTTACTTCATGAACTTTGCGTATTTCGCACCAAAGTTCCGCCAGCTACGTGTAGTAACGGTAATTGAAGCGATTCGTATGCGTTTCGGCACCACGAACGAACAAGTCTTTACTTGGTCTTCAATGCCAAACAGTGTGGTATCTGCTGGTGTTTGGTTGAATGCACTGGCGATCATCGCTTCTGGTATTTTCGGCTTTGATATGACAGCAACCATCTGGATTACCGGTTTGGTGGTACTGATGATGTCAGTGACGGGTGGCTCTTGGGCGGTTATCGCGTCTGACTTCATGCAGATGGTCATCATCATGGCGGTAACGGTAACTTGTGCAGTTGTTGCGATCGTTCAAGGCGGCGGCATTACTGAAGTCATCAATAACTTCCCTGTCGCAGAAGGCGGTTCTTTCGTCTCTGGTAACAACCTGAACTACCTAAGCATCTTTAGCATTTGGGCGTTCTTCATCTTTGTTAAGCAGTTCTCTATTACTAACAACATGTTGAACTCTTACCGCTACCTTGCAGCAAAAGACTCGAAAAACGCGAAGAAAGCAGCATTGCTAGCGTGTGTTCTAATGCTAGGCGGTGTATTCATTTGGTTCATGCCTTCTTGGTACATTGCGGGTCAAGGCGTAGACCTATCAGCCGCTTACCCAGATGCAGGTAGCAAAGCAGGCGACTTCGCTTACCTTTACTTCGTACAAGAATACATGCCAGCAGGTATGGTTGGCCTTCTCGTAGCAGCAATGTTTGCCGCGACCATGTCTTCAATGGACTCAGGTCTAAACCGCAACTCTGGTATCTTCGTTAAGAACTTCTACGAACCAGTAGTTCGCCGTGGCCAAGCATCAGAGAAAGAGCTAGTAACAGTATCGAAAATTACGTCAACGGTATTTGGTATTGCCATCATCCTGGTTGCGCAGTTCATCAACTCACTAAAAGGTCTGAGCCTGTTCGACACCATGATGTACGTAGGTGCCTTGATCGGCTTCCCAATGACAATCCCTGCATTCCTTGGCTTCTTTATTAAGAAGACGCCTGACTGGGCTGGTTGGGGCACGCTAATTGTCGGTGGTCTTGTCTCTTACGTTGTTGGTTTCGTTATCACTGCTGACATGGTTTCTTCAGCATTCGGTCTTGAGCAGCTTACTGGTCGTGAATGGTCAGACGTTAAAGTCGCGATTGGTCTAGTTGGCCACATTACGCTAACGGGTGGCTTCTTTGTTCTATCAACGCTGTTCTACAAGCCTCTAAGTGAGAAACGTCAGGCAGACGTAGATAAGTTCTTCGACAACCTATCAACACCACTTGTTGCTGAATCTGCAGAACAGAAAGTTCTTGATAACAAGCAACGTCAAATGCTTGGCAAACTCATCGCTGTCGCTGGTGTAGGCGTAATGCTGATGGCGCTACTGCCAAACCCAATGTGGGGACGCTTAGTCTTCATCTTGTGTGGTGCCATTGTTGGTGGCGTTGGTCTGCTACTTGTTAAAGCAGTCGACGACAACGGTACTCAAACCCAACAAGCGGTAACCGAAAGCTAAATCTACCTTATGAAGCGGTTGTACTCAGCCGCTTCATTCTTCCCTTATCACTCAGGTCTATTTGTTTACTTTTTTGTTAAGTCCGTTGCGGTTGAGACATTAAATAACCAGCGAATTTAACAAAGAAATAATCATACAAAATAAGCAAAATGTATAACCAAAGTTTCTTGTTGATACGATAAGCGAATGTAATTAACGGGGTTCAATACTGACAAAGCTCATCATAAGTTATTGAATAATCGATTTTAAGTTCACAACAATCAGTTCTTGCAGATAGAAGCAGAAGAATGTACTGGGTCAATCCGATTTACAGTATTAATCACTTCATCACATAATTGAATTATTGTAGTACAAATAAATAATCGAACGGATAATATATCTGGCAGAAATCAATGACTATGAGAAGGTCGAAAAATGGAACTCAATACCCTGATTGTTGGCATCTATTTCCTATTCCTCATTGCGATAGGCTGGATGTTTAGAACCTTTACAAGCACCACCAGTGACTACTTCCGCGGAGGCGGCAACATGCTGTGGTGGATGGTAGGCGCAACGGCGTTTATGACCCAGTTCAGTGCTTGGACATTTACTGGTGCGGCCGGTAAAGCGTACACCGATGGCTTCGCTGTAGCGACTATCTTCTTAGCGAATGCGTTCGGTTACTTGATGAACTACCTGTACTTCGCACCGAAATTCCGCCAGCTGCGCGTTATCACGCCGATTGATGCGATTCGCATGCGCTTTGGTCGCTTTAACGAGCAAGTATTCACTTGGTCTGGCATGCCAAGCAGCGTGATTTCTGCGGGTATCTGGTTGAATGGTTTGGCGATCATCGCATCGGGCATTTTCGGCTTCGATATGACAACCACCATTTGGATCACGGGTTTAGTGGTACTGATGATGTCCGTAACGGGCGGCTCTTGGGCGGTTATCGCATCTGACTTTATGCAGATGGTCATCATCATGGCAGTAACAGTGACGTGTGCGGTGGTTGCGGTAGTAAAAGGCGGCGGTATTACAGAAATCATTGCGAACTTCCCTGTTCAAGAAAATGGGTCTTTCGTAACGGGTAACAACCTGAACTACCTCAGTATTTTTGGTATCTGGGCAGTGTTCATTTTCTTAAAGCAGTTCTCTATCAACAACAACATGTTGAACTGTCACCGTTACCTAGCGGCAAAAGACTCTAAGAACGCGAAGAAAGCGGCACTGCTTGCGTGTGTACTAATGACAGTGGGCGTATTTATTTGGTTTACCCCTTCTTGGTTCATTGCAAGCCAAGGTGTTGACCTATCGGCGCACTACCCAGAAGCAGGCTCAAAAGCGGGTGATTTTGCTTACTTGTACTTTGTTGAGAAATACATGCCAGCGGGCATGGTTGGTCTGCTGATTTCAGCGATGTTTGCAGCGACGATGTCGTCAATGGACTCGGGTTTGAACCGTAATTCAGGCATCTTCGTGATGAACTTCTACTTGCCGATTCTGCGCCCGAACGCGACAGAAAAAGAGCTGATGATCGTATCGAAAATCACCTCTACCTTCTTCGGCATCGCGATCATCTTGATTGCTCTGTTCATCAACTCGCTAAAAGGTCTGAGCCTGTTCGACACCATGATGTACGTTGGCGCGTTGATTGGCTTCCCAATGACGATTCCTGCGTTCTGTGGCTTCTTCATCAAGAGAACACCGGACTGGGCTGGCTGGGGCACATTGGTGGTAGGTGGCATCGTGTCTTACACGGTTGGTTTTGTCATCACACCGGAAATGATTCAAAACTGGTTTGATCTTCAGCCTCTAACAGGCCGTGAATGGTCAGATCTAAAAGTTGCGGTTGGTTTGATTGGTCACTTGGTGTTTACCGCAGGCTTCTTTGCTCTGTCGACACTGTTCTACAAACCGCTTGAAGAGAAACGCCAACAAGACGTTGACCGCTTCTTCAATAACTTAGCAACACCGTTGGTTTCTGACTCAACGGAACAGAAAAAACTGGATAACAAACAACGCCAAATGTTGGGTTCGTTGATTGCCGTATCTGGTGTGGGTGTGATGGCGATGTTCTTACTGCCTAACCCATTCTGGGGACGCATGATTTTCGTGTTCTGTGGTGTGATTGTTCTTGGCGTCGGCGTGGCGCTGATGAGAGCAGTCGATGGCAACGCAGAGCGCGCTTCTGAGGGGGCTCCGATAACGGAGAACTCATAACGAGAAACAAGCGGTTGAGTATTCAACCGCTTTTTGTGCTTCTACAAAGAGATACATTATGAAAAAAACAATGCTTGCTGGCGTGGTTGCCGCGTCCATTTCTGCCCTAACCCTAGTAGGTTGTAACACTTCACCTTCTCAAACGACGGAAGCTGCGGCTCCCGCTGTTGTTGAAACCGCTGTGAATGACATCACTCGCGATTACTTGCTTGCTACGGATCGCTTAAACACAGTGGATGGCAGCGCACTTGAAGCGCAATCAGCAGACGCTGTGCAAGCATTGAAACAACAAATGGAGAATGCCGGAGACGGTACAACAATTACGATTCCTGCGGGTAAATACGCGGATCTTGATATCGTCACGGTAAAAGCCAACGACATTACCATCAAGGCGGAGCAAGCTGGCAGCGTTTGGCTAACGGGTTTGGCTCAGCTTCGCCTTGAAGGTAACAACATCACTGTCGACGGTTTGGTGTTTACCGAAGGCGGCCCAGCTGAACGTTTTGGCGGCGTGCGTATGATGGGTAACAACAACACTTTGCAAAACTCTACGTTCTACTACTTCAACCACGCTTACGAATACCAACCGGACGAACGTCGCTCTGAATACCCGAAATACTTGTGGGTTTCGCTTTGGGGTAAAGATGGAAAAGTGATCAACAACCGTTTTGAAGGTAAGCAAAAGCGCGGCACGTTAATTGGCGTACAAAAAGACGACACACCAGATAACCACCTTATTGCTAACAACATTTTCTTGGACCAAAAACCAAACCAGTTCAATGAATTCGACATCAAAGAAGCGATTCGCTACAACGGCAACAGCTGGGAAGCGATTCGAATTGGTGACTCTAAATCGTCTCAATGGGCATCAAACTCTAAGTTCACCAACAACCTGATGATTGATATGGATGGTGAGCGTGAGCTGATTTCGATTAAGTCAGGCGGCAATGAAATCTCTGGCAACACCATCTTTGAAAGTGCCTCTCTGATTTCTCTTCGTCACGGTAAAGCGAACGTGGTGAAAGACAACGTGATTCTAGGTAACGAAAAACTGCTGACTGGCGGTATGCGTATTTACGATGAAGACCACGTGATTGAGAACAACTACATCACTGGCACGCGCGGTCGTGATGGCAAGATTGAAGGTAATGCGGATCTGCGTGGCGGCATCGTGATCAACACCGGCATCATTGATGTAGCAAACGGCGAGAAGCTAGACCAAGCAGTAAAAGGCAAAGAGCTCAACAAACAATGGACACCAAAGAACATCACCATTCGTAACAACACCCTTGTAGATACGGAATGGGGCATTGTCTACGGCAACCAAACGCACCGTGTTAGCCTGTTCAACAACAGTGAAGTGAAGAACATTTTCGCTGGCGTGGACGTTCATTTCGATAGCAACGTGGTTGATAACCACCAGCAAGAGCAATTCGTCAGCGTACGCGCGACAGAAGAGTTGCCGCTGGTGAATCCTACCTACAACAACGAAGTTTACGTCGGCACGGTGACTAACGCAGAGCAAATCGCTTCTTACTCGGTAGAGTTACCAAAAAGCGAACAAGTGAAAAGCTTTACTCAATACCAAGGCGTTGGTGCAGATACGAGCAAGCTATCTGTAGTAACGGCGGAAACAGCCGGTCCTGATTACCTCCTTTCAAACGCTCAAAAGTAATTCTGCTTTAGAGTTTGCTTCCAGTCTGGTGATACAAGCCAGACTGGTTTTCCTCTCCTTTCACCAGTAACCCCACAATAACTGAAGAAAATTTCACCACCCTACTGTCTCCCAAGATTGAGTTGTGGTTTAATTGTATGACAATTATAAAACTATTTTCTTTTGCTGCGGATACACTCATGGATGCTGTTTTACATCAGTTGCAATTCTCGTTGTCGATCACAGGCCCCATCTGCTTAATGCTGGTATTGGGCGTTATCTTCAAACGTATTGGGCTTATCAACGACAACTTTATCGAAGTCGGTTCTAAACTGGTGTTTCAGGTCACGCTACCTGCGATGTTGTTCTTGAGTATCGTCGTCTCCGAGCATGATTTCTCCGCGGCTAGCGGCTTCGTCAATTACGGCATTGTTGCCAGCATCGCGTTTTTCATCTTCACTTTTATCTCTGTCAAACTGTTCTTCAAATCTTCACCCGACCAAGGCGTTTTAATCCAAGGTGGCTTTCGCGCTAATACGGGGATCATCGGTATTGCGTATGTGGCGAATGCTTACGGTTCACAAGGTGTGGCGCTGGCCGCGCTTTATGTTGCGGTGACCACCTTTATCTATAACGTGCAAGCGGTGATTTGTTTGTCTCCAAAAGGTGCAACGTCTGGGTCTCAAGCCGCCAAAATGATGGTGAGAACCTTAACGCGCAACCCACTGATCATCGCGATCGTCTCTGGCATGGTGTTTTACCTTTTGTCGATTCCGGTTCCGGATGTGGCGATTGATGCCGGTAACTATCTATCGAAGATGACGCTTCCCCTAGCCCTCTTGTGTACCGGAGGCTCTCTCGATTTAAGTTTGATGAAGAAAGAGAAAGGGCCGTCTTGGTTTGCTAGCAGCTACAAACTGATCGTCGCCCCTATCGTGATTACCACAGGTGCGTATTTAGTCGGCTTTAGAGGGATTGAGCTTGGCATTCTGTTCTTTATGAACGCCTCTCCTGTGGCGGCAGCAAGTTATGTGATGGCACGTTCGATGGGAGGAAACTCCGTCTTAGCAGCGAACATCATTGCTTTAACGACCGTGCTCTCTACAATCACTTGCACATTGGGTATCGTCATTCTTAAGAGTTACAACCTAATTTAATCGGGACATAACCCCAAGTAGGGGAGATCGGCATACGCTTCCCAGCAATTAACCGATATAATGCGCTAAAAAATAAGGATTTCTATAATGAAACTCATCGCATTATGTTTGGGCGTGTGTTTAAGTGTGGTCAGCCTAACGGCGAATGCAGCTTCAACGACTTATGTTCGCTATCAACACCTCGGGAAAATCAGTTACGGCAAGTTAGTAGAAGACTCAATCTACCCTCTTAAGGGGGATATTTTCTCCGACTCATCACTCTCACCTCGCCAAGTTTCCGTTAATGATGTCAGTCTTCTGCTTCCGACTAAGCCAGAAAAAGTGTTCATCGTTCAAGCGGAAAAACAAGCAGATAAGGCGAAGAAAAGTGATTATCAGTTTTTCTTTAAACTGCCTTCAGCGTTAATTTCTACCGGCGCTCCAATCCAAGTACCATCTGATGCCGATAACATCGAGTATTCAAGCTCCCTCGTGGTCGTGATAGGAAAGCAAAGTAAGAACATCGATACCAAGCAAGCGTCAGCCGCTATATTTGGACTCACCGTTGGGGGCGATCTTACGGAAACAAACTGGCTGCAGCATGATGCCCATTCGCTAAGAGCAAAAAGCGCAGACGGTTTTGCCCCAATTGCGAATGAGATCGTTCGCGGACTCGATTTCACCCAGATTCATGTTTCTTCGCAAATCAACGGTAAAGCCATTAACAATGACGCCTTTGCTGAAATGACCTATTCTCCAGCAGAAATCGTGAGTGAACTCAGTCAGTATTTCACACTCAAACCGGGCGATTTAATTTACATCGACTTACCAACTCACACAGTTGAAGTGAAAGATAACGATGTCATTTCTGTTTCACTCAATGGCATCATTAAAGTTGAAAACAAAATTATGTTTTAACCAATACAAAAAAGCCGAACAGCAGTCACTGTTCGGCTTTTTATTTTGCGCGACATGAATCCTCTTACTGATTCGGCACGCCATTAAGAAACTCTTGAAAGCTCGGCGCTCGTACGCGGCTCAGTACCGTCCTCATGTCTTCCATCAAGCTGTCATCAGACCAATCGACACGAATATCGATCGGCGCATGAGTATAACTTTCTATACGAAGAGAGGCAGAATAGGTACCGCGCTTATCCCCTCCCGCTTCCAATGCGGCTTCTAGTGCAGAAATAAGCACTTCCGCTAGCGTTGCCTCATAGCTATCACGATATTGCGGTTTGCCCCCAGCTCTCACTTGCTCGGCATTGATCACAGTCTGAGCTAGGAACGAATCTGCAAACGCCTCAATAACCGCATCACTTTCAAGCATGTTTCCGGCAACTGCCAAATCTTGAAGTGCTAGAGAGCCGACGTACGCGATGTTCTCTTCGCCGTTTATAAACGCGGTATGGCCATGTTTGTCCATTACCATACATTGGCGCTTGGCGAATTCCGCATCACCTTCTTTCAAACGGTCAATCACCTCATGACAAGACAGTCCTTGAGATAACCATCGCTTGGCATTGTCTGCATACCAAGGATTGGTAAACAAACCTTGAGTTGCACAGGCGCCAACTCCACGCCAACTGTGGTTCACATAACCACCAACGGCAACACCGCCAGTGGCTGTAATGGAAGCCGATAATCCCGTTTCAGGATTAACATGAATAAGTGAAATCGTCATAGATTCTCGATATAAAAAGACGTTAGTAGCCGACCATTTGTCCAATAAACAGCGCCAACCAACACAAGGCGTAAACAAATACCATGAATGGCATAATTGCCTTTAGCCACTGCTCGTAAGACACGCGACCAAGCGCCAACATCGCTAGCGTACCACCAGAAGTCGGTACGATAAGGTTGGTCAGACCGTCACCCACTTGGAATGCGGTAATCATCAGCTGGCGGCTCATGCCAGTAAGGTCAGCCACAGGAATTAGGATCGGCATGGTCACCATTGCCTGACCAGAACCCGATGGTACGAATAGGTTGATCACACCTTGCACCACACTCGCAACAATCGCAGAGATAGCAATCGGCATATCTTGAATAAGTGAGCTTAGCGCGTTAACGATGGTGTCGATGATTTGTGCTTGGTCGAGAATGATTTGAATCGATGCCGCAACACCAATCACCAATGCACCTGCAGTTACGCCCGATGCACCTTCCATCATCTGCTTCACGATGCCATTCGCACTTAAACCGTTCACCGCACCGATCACAATTGCCATTAATAAGAACAGACCTGCGATCTCGTTGATGTACCAACCGTTAGCAAATACGCCGTAAAGCATCACACCAAGACCAGCTAGGAATACGCCTAGCGTCAGTTTGTCTTTCTTCTCTAGGTGGTATTCCGATAAATCTTTGCTTAAGCCTTCTGCTGAATCTGGCTCTTTAAACTCCATCTTCGCCACACGAGTACAGATGTAGTAAGACAGCAATGCAAGAGAGGAAATTACCATCGCTGCACGCAACCAAGCGCCCGAGAAAGTAGGCAGTTCAGCAATACCTTGAGCCACACCTACGGTATAAGGGTTGATTGGTGACAGTGCAAAGCCTACACCGATACCGCCCACTGCCATTACCGTACCGACAAGGCTGGAGTAACCAACCGCAGCAGAAATCAGAACCGCAACCGGAACGAGTGCGATGTTGTTCTCAAAGCCTACCGCCACGCCAAAGAAACCGTAGATAAAGGTGCCGATTGTGATGATCAGATTACGGTTCTTCACGCCAACTTTGTTTACCGCCACACCAATCGCGTTCTCAAGCGCACCAGTACGTTGCAAGATGTGGAACAAACCACCAGCAATAAATACGATGAACAAGTAAGGTGCCGCGCTGATCAAACCTTTCGGAATCGCGACAAAAATGTCAAAGAAATGCACCGCAGGCACATCACTCAGATAAGCAAATGAATTAGGGACAACGGTAGTACGACCGTCCACCACAACACGTGAGAACTCCCCGGCAGGCACAACAAAAGTCAGTAGATACGTTGCCACCAAAATCATAAAGATCAGGACCATTGGGTCCGGCATACTCTTGTACCAAGCCTTCTTCTCTGTTGTCTCCATCTTTTTTGTCATATCCATAACAAAATCTCTCCTTAGTATAGGAATGAAAACCCATTGGTATGAGCCTTCACGTTCACAAGCTAAAACCAAGTCTTGGTTTTGAAAGTAAAAAAGAGGATGAATCCCCACCCTCTCTTGTGTTATTTCGCTTTTATTGGTGTTTCATCAGCATGCAGAAATGGTTCAGAACCTCGACTGCTGCTACGAGGTCTTGTTGTAAAATCGCTTCATCAGGATGATGGCTAACCCCGCCCGTACAACGCATAAACAACATCGCAATATCCGTCAGCTCACACACAGCCAGACCATCATGACCCGCGCCACTGAATAGATGTTTGGTGTCAATATTGGATAGTGCGATCGCTTGAGTAAGTGCCGAAGAAAGTGAATCAGAACAGGTGACAGCAGCTTGCTCATAAGTTTGTTCGTGGTGATACGCGAGGTTGTATTGCGCCATCAAGGTTTGAATGTTCTCCAGCATTTCTTTTCGTGCGGCAATGCGAGAGGCATCATTTGGAGAGCGCAGTTCGATAGTGATGTCCGTCTGCTGAGGAATCACATTCACACCATTTGGGAAGTTGGCGATTTTACCTACGACGCCCACTAGGTCGTCTTCACGTTTGCACAGTTGGTCAAACATATGAATGACCTGAGCTGCCCCAACTAGCGCATCTTGACGCATGTCCATTGGCACGGTGCCTGCGTGTCCGGCTTTGCCAACAATCGACAAAGTATGACGCTCAATCCCAGTGATGGCAGTAACCACACCGACCGGCAAGTTCGCTTGTTCAAGCTGTGGCCCTTGCTCAATATGCAGTTCCACAAAGCCCAACACCTTTTCTTTGTCGTAAGCGTCTTTTTCGATCTGATCTGGATGACAACCAAACGACGTTAACGCTTCACGCATGGTCACACCGTGGGCATCTCGCGCATCCAGCACACTTGGGTCAAACGTCCCAGATATCGCTTTTGAGCCAAGTAGTGTCGATTGGAATCGAGTTCCCTCTTCATCGCTAAAGGCAATCACATCAATATTGAATGGGAATTCGAATTTCTGTTGATGAAAATAGTGAATCAACGCAACTGGTAGAATCACACCCAAGATGCCATCGTATTTACCACCATTTGGCACCGTGTCTTGGTGAGAGCCAAAAATCAGCGTCTGGGCATTTGGATTTGGGCTGTGATAGCGACCAATAAGATTTGCAGCATTGTCCATGCGCACTTCCATACCAGACAGCAGCATCCACTCACGTAGTTTTTCATTCGCTTTTGCGTGCTCTTCACTGGCACATAAGCGAGTAACACCTTCGCTATCTGGGTCTTGGGTTTGGCTGCATTGAGCAATATCTTCCAACCACTCCCACGCTAGGCTGGCAGTTTCTACAAATTTTTCCATCTTGAATCGCTCTTTTTCTAACCATGTTCATTTTTAATTTATCATGATAAATATCAAATGAAAGACATTTATCATGATAAATAGACTTTTTTGTGAGAGTGATTCGATCGATAATCGGATGGTTTCATAACTAAAACCGTGTTCGTTTTTCAGAAAATGAAAGGCAGAAAACAGGTGACATCCTTTGAATTTCCTTCAGAATTCAATAGGGTCTGTTAACCTTTCGTGCTGATTTTTGCAGCGAATTGTTGGGTGTTTATACAAGGCAAAGACTTTGATGTGTAGTTAGCCTACATGAGAAGTCGATAACGAAGTAGAAATGGCCAACAAACGCTGCCCAAAGGGTTCGGGCTAGGCGCCCCCATCCGAACAAAATTTAACTACGAAAGATAAACAGACCCTAGATACCGCGAGAAAAACCAGCGAGGATAATGTGGCAAGCAGCGCAAAAGGACGTAGAACTCAACAATTAGCCGAATCGATCAAAGCATGGATTGTCGATCAAGCTTTACAACCCGGCGATCGTCTGCCGAGTGAAATCGAAGTCATGGAAACCTTTGATGCGTCAAAAAGCACAGTACGTGAAAGCATGCGTATCTTAGAGGCTCAAGGTATTCTCTCGACCAAGACTGGACCAAAAGGCGGTGTGTTTGTTAGCGAAATGAGTGAGAACAAAGCTCAGGCACTACTGAGTAACTACCTGTTCTTTAAAGACGTTTCAGTTTCTGATCTGTACCAGATCCGCTTATCTCTGGAGCCAGAGATCGCAGCATCATTGGCGGGCACATTGACCGATGAGCAACTTGCTCGTCTCGATCAACAGATCGATAAGTACCAGACGCCACCGGAAGATGTGTATCAAGAGCGCGAACACCACATTGCATCGATTGAGTTTCACAGCCTCTTAGCGAGCTATTCTGGCAACGAGCTGCTGAAGTTTGTGGTTCGCTTTACTGCGCAAATGCTTACCGAGCTGACGATTTATCGCAAACTGTATGAACCGGGCAACCACAAGCTGTGGCAAACGGGTGTGCAAAGCCAACGTGCACTGGTGGAAGCATTGCGTAAAAGTGACGCATCAAAAGCCAAGCAAGTGATGGAACAACACATGCTGACCGCGCATCAATTGATGAAAAAGCAAGAAGCTGAAGTGGCGAACCGTTTTCTCACAGAAAGCTAATTGGTTCACCATCGTTTGAAACGCAGAATTAAGGGTGATTGGCTAAGGTCATTTTACGCACCAAACGGAAGAATTCGTCGGATTCCTCTTCCGTCAAACAAGAGAAGAAATCTTGCTTGAGGTTGGTCATGATGCGGTGCACTTTGCGTACCGCTTCTACGCCTTCTTTGGTGAGTGTCAGAATCTTTAATCTCTGATTGGTTTCGCTCTTTGAAACTTTAACAAAACCTCGTTTCTCTAAGTTATCCACCATGCGTTTTGCGACGCTTCGTTCTGTCAGAACCGCATCCGCCAACTCTTGCTGGCTCATCGGTTGAAACTCTTCTAACGCCGCCAAGGCACTCGCCATTTCCAACGTCATTAAGTCCTGACGCGATAGCTCTGCTTGAGCACGATTGCGGAAGGTTCGGTTCATCACGCTGCACACAAACATCGGGCTTTGATCCAACACGGATATCGGAGAAATCTTCTGATCTTTCATACTTGCCTATTCTACTTTCGGCTTTGTTTTCATTTGGATATTCTGGTGTTTGCCTCAAACCCAAACTATCCAATTGAATCCAAAAATAAAGGACGCCGAAGCGCCCTTTTCTTGTACTTATTAGCAATAGTATAACTTAGTCTTTAGCGCTAAGTCCTACTCTTGGCTTGCCGTTGGCTGTGAAGTAGATTCCACTTGCTCTTTTTGTGCTTCTTTTCTTGCGCGGCGGTCGAACAAACGCTCAACCACAACAAAGAACACAGGCACGAAGAAGATACCAAGCAAAGTCGCACTTACCATACCGCCAAGTACGCCCGTACCTACCGCGTTCTGACCCGCAGAGCCTACGCCCGCACTGATCGCTAGTGGCACTACACCAAGACCAAACGCAAGCGAGGTCATGATGATAGGACGAAGACGAACACGTACCGCGTGCAGCGTTGCTTCAATCAAGCCTGCGCCTTTCTCGTAGTATTCCTTCGCAAATTCCACAATAAGAATCGCGTTCTTCGTTGCCAAACCAACAGTGGTCAATAAGCTTACTTGGAAGAATACGTCGTTATCCATACCGCGAGTCATGACCGCGAGTACCGCACCTAGTACACCTAGAGGTACAACAAGCACAACCGCGAATGGTACTGACCAGCTCTCATAAAGTGCTGCTAGTACAAGGAAGACAACCAGAATCGACAGCGCGTAAAGCATTGGTGCTTGGTTACCAGACAGACGTTCCTCGTAAGAGATGCCGTTCCAGTTCACCGTAAAGCCAGGAGGCAGTTTTTCTACCATGGCTTCGATTTCTGCCATCGCTTCACCAGTACTTACGCCCGGAGCCGCACCGCCTTGGATGTTCATCGCAGGTAGACCGTTAAAGCGTTGCAATAGCGGAGAACCGTAAGTCCACTCACCCGTTGCAAATGCCGAGAATGGCACCATCTCGCCTTGTGAGTTACGCACGTACCATGAGTCGAAGTCTTTCGGTTGCATACGGTGTTCTGCGTCACTCTGCACCATTACCTTCTTCACGCGTCCGCGATCGATGTAATCGTTGATGTATGCACCACCCCATGCCGAAGCTAGGATTTGGTTTACATCATTAATGCTCACATCCAGCGCACGCAATTTCACGTGGTCGACATGAACTTGGTACATCGGCGCATCTGCTTGACCATTTGGACGCACACCCACCAGTTTCGGGTTTTGTGCTGCCATACCTAGGATTTGGTATTGAGCCGCTACAAGCGCATCATGACCGTTACCAGTTGAGTCTTGTAGGTAGAAGTCGAAACCAGTCGCGTTACCCAACTCTTGAATCGCTGGTGGCGCAAACGCAAACACCATTGCTTCTTTAATCGTTGAGAAGTAACCCATCGCACGACCTGTCAGCGAAGCCGCATCCGAACCCGGCGCTTCACGCTCTGACCAATCTTTCAGACCGATAAACGCCATGCCCATGTTCTGACCTTGACCCGCGAAGCTGAAGCCCGCTACCGAGAACACTGACGCGACGTTGTCTTTCTCTTCTTCTAGGAAGTAGTTACGGACTTTTTCTAGCGTCTTTTCTGTCTGCTCTTGAGTCGAGTTCGGTGGCAAGATTGCCATAGAGAACACAGTACCTTGGTCTTCATCCGGTAGGAAAGACGTTGGTAGGTTCATGAACAACCAACCTGCGCCCGCACTCATTGCCGCGAATACCAACAGCATACGACCAGTGCGTTTTAGCATTTTCGCTACGCCCGCTTCGTAACCCGCCGTTGCTGCATCAAACTTACGGTTGAACCAGCCAAAGAAGCCTTTCTTATCCGAAAATTCCGCATCGCCTTTTTTCAGCAAGCTCGCACAAAGTGCCGGAGTAAGAATGATCGCCACCAATACCGAGAGCGTCATTGCCGCTACGATAGTGATAGAGAACTGACGGTAGATAACACCAGTTGAGCCAGACATGAACGCCATCGGTACGAATACCGCAGACAGCGTCAGGCCAACACCAACTAGCGCGCCAGTGATCTGCCCCATTGACTTCTTCGTAGCTTCTTTTGGATCGAGACCGTCTTCGTGCATTACACGTTCCACGTTCTCAACCACAACGATCGCATCGTCCACCAGCAAGCCGATTGCCAGAACCATCGCAAACATGGTTAAGGTGTTGACACTAAAGCCCGTCGCGTACAAGACGGCAAACGTACCTAGCAATACAACAGGTACCGCAATCGTTGGGATGATCGTTGCACGGAAGTTCTGCAAGAACAGGTACATGATCAAAAATACCAACACGATCGCTTCAAGCAGTGTCTTGATTACTTCTTTGATCGACGCATCAACGAATGGCGTTGTTTCAAACGGGTAAGCGATCTTCAATCCATCTGGGAAAGTCGCACTTAGCTGACCAAGACGTTCTTTTACTGCTTCTGCCGTTTCTAGCGCGTTCGCACCAGTACCGAGAGAGATACCTAGACCTGCTGCTGGGAAGCCGTTGTACTGACCTTTGATATCGTAGCTTTCTGCACCGCGCTCAACACGCGCTACGTCTTTCAGGTAAACGTTCGAACCGTTCGCTTCTGATTTCAGAATGATGTTTCTGAATTCAGCCACGCTGGTTAGACGGCTTGCTGAAGAAATCGTCGCGTTAAGCAACTGACCAGACTGAGCAGGTGCTGCACCTAACTGACCAGAAGAAACCTGTGCGTTCTGCTCACGAATCGCGTTCGCAACGTCGATTGCCGTTAGGTTGAACTGAGTCAGTTTGAATGGGTCTAGCCAAACGCGCATTGCGTATTGAGAACCAAACGCTTGCACTTGACCTACACCCGTAACACGGCTGATCGGATCTTGAATATTGGTAACAACAAAATCGCCAATGTCGTTTTCTGTGAATTCAGGGTCTTCAGAGTAAACCGCCACAACCATCAAAAATGAGGTGTTAGATTTGTTTACGATGATACCTTGGCTTTGTACTTCCATCGGAAGCGACGTCATCGCCAATTGCAGTTTGTTCTGCACCTGAACTTGCGCGATATCTGGATCCGCTTCGCTATCAAACGTCAGCGTAATGGTCGCGTTACCAAACGCATCACTGCTTGAGTTTAGGTAGCGTAGGTAGTCCAGACCCGTCATGTTTTGCTCGATAACCTGAGTCACTGAGTCTTCTACGGTTTTCGCAGAAGCACCAGGGTAACGGGCATTGATTGAGATCGTGGTCGGTGAAATCGTCGGGTATTGAGAAACCGGCAAGTTGAACAGGGACATTACGCCCGCCAACATAGTCAGAATCGCAAGTACCCAAGCAAATACCGGACGATCGATAAAGAATCGTGCCATGATTATGCCTGCTCACCTGATTGAATGGTCACTGGGTTACCCGGTTGGATCATCTGTAGGCCTGTTGTGATGACTTTATCACCCACTTTCAGACCGTCAGTGATGCGCCATTGATTACCAATAGACTCAGCCGTTGTTACCGGAGTGATTGTTACTTTGTTGTCTTCACCTACCGTCATTACTGAGGCTTTACCCGTTGCATCACGCGTTACTGTATTTTGGGGGATAAGAATCGCAACAGGGTCGACACCAACCGTTACCGTCGCACGCACGAACATACCCGGTAGCAACAAGCCATCTGGGTTCGCAAATTCTGCACGTAGCGTTACGCTGCCGGTACTTTCGTCTACGTTCACTTCAGTAAACTTCATTGCACCTTTGTGCGCGTATGTCGAACCATCTTCGAGCGTCAGCGTGACTTGAGCTGTCTCATCTTTTTGCAAGTGACCTTGTGACATCGCTGCTTTCAAACGGAGTAGTTGAGCAGAAGATTGCACGATATCAACATTGATTGGGTCTAACTGTTGGATAGTCGTTAGCGTCGCCGCTTGGTTTGCCGTTACCAGCGCACCCGCCGTTACGTTAGACTTGCTGATCACACCGCTAATTGGCGCCTTTACTTGTGCGTAAGACAAATTGATCTTCGCCGTGTTGATCTTCGCTTTCGCGACTAACACTTGCGCTTTCGCTTCTTTATAAGCCGCTTCTGCTTCGTCTAATGCTTGTTGGCTGATCGACTTTTTAGTGATCAATGCACGGTAACGACGCACTGTTGAGTACGTTGATTCTTCCGATGCTTGCGCACGGATCAGTTCCGCCTCTGCACTCAATAAATCAGCTTGGAAAGTAGAATCATCAATCTGGTATAGCGATTGACCCTTCTCTACCACGCCACCCTCAACAAAATTTCGCTCAGAAATAATACCCGTTACCTGTGGGCGAACTTCTGCTTCTTTAAACGCTCGGCTGCGGCCTGGCAGTTCTACTGTTAGCGCTTGGCGAACAGGTTCTACCGTCAATACCGTCACTTCTGGTGTCGGCGCTGGACCACCTTGCGCTTGTCCTTCTTGGCTCTGTTCACACCCGACCAATAATAGGCTCGACGCAATCAAGAGCGATAGCGTGGTTCTACGTGTCATGAAAATTCTCTCTTCCTAACTAAAACAACGTGACTCAATAAAAAGTCAGCAAATATTAGTCGGGATGATAATTATTCAATGTTGTACATACAACAAAATTTAACGTTCTTTACGATAGACAAAAATGTTTATTCGAAAGCTGTCGTTGATCTCTCAATTTGAGTGCTTTTTTATTGGAAAAATAAAATTTCTGTGAGCAATCGAAATCGGATTTTTCTTAATAAAAACAGTAAAAAAGAGTAGACAAAACCAGAGAATTCGTGACAAAGCAAACCAATTAGTAAGTGATCTTGCTATCGCGGATAAAAACAAAGCTTATTAAATATCGTGAGAATAAATGAAAAAACAAGAATTTACACTCGCTTAACATTGCATCATTAATTGAACATTTAAAGCTCGCTTTGATTAAATAAATTGCAAATATAAGCGTTGATTTCCGTATTTATTACCCTATAATTCGCTCCCCCTAAACAACCTGACATACGAAATAAGTTGGTTATGAACAATAATAACTCTTTAGTATTAGGGAATTACCTTTGGGACAGGACGACTCACTATTTACAGCCATCCCCTTTGAATGGCAAAGCAGAAGAACAAGAAGCGGTTAAGCTGACCAATAAACAAAAAGCGTTGTTAAATTGCCTTGTTGATGCGTATCCAAACACGATCAGCAATAAAGAGATTATTCAGCAGGTTTGGGGCTATGAACACATCTCACAAGAGAGTTTGCCTCAACTGATTAATCGCACTCGACGAACGTTGGAAGATAACGAAAAGACCATTCTGGTTAATACCCCTGGAGTTGGCTATTCCCTCAATTTTAAATTTGCTCCAGAAGAGCCAGTTTTAAAGCCAATAACCAAACCAGAAGAGTGTGCTCTCAAGTCAGCCAGCAAGCAAAACGCAAAACTATGGCATGCGCTTTTTATAGTCATGCTGTTAGTGACGCTGTTTAATCTTTATGAAACGACGAAAGCACTGTATTACAAGCACGACTTTGAACAAGTGCTAAAAGCCAAAGCTTACCCAGAATTAAAACGTTCCGATGACGGAAAAACGGTAGTGACAATTAACAACCATGAATGCATTTATCACAAAGATCAGCTTTTACTTCAATGCCCATAAATTCAAAGTATTGATAGCATTGGTTGTGTTCAACGGCATTCTCTTGTTCACGGCACACCAGTCAAAAGTTCAATTGTTTGGCAAAGTAGAAGCGATGCAATACAGGTGGACGACCTATACCAAGCTCTATAAGGGCTACCTTGAGAGCCGTCTTCATTACTCTGCTATTGATGCCGCAGAAACAAAGTTTCAGGCAATGGACTATAAATACGAATATTCAAAGTCTAAGGGAAACGAGTACATTGTATTGGGTTATGAACAGCCAGTGACTGTACGTCACAGTCGCGTTTTCTATCTGGATAATCAATGCAGTCTGGTTTTCTTTGGTAAGGCAGAACGAACCTTAAAAAATATGACATTCCGCTGCTTATACTGATGCTTATCACTTCTAAAGAAACTTATAAAAAGGCACCTTTGATCATCAAAGGTGCCTTTTTCATTTCGGGTAGCGCGAGATTGGCGTAACGTTGTTTTATACGCGGAACTGGCTCACTTGCTTGTCTAACTGTCGTGTCTGTTCAGACAGCATAGACAATGACTGTTGCGCTTGGCTCACTACATCCACAATCGACGTACTGCTGTCTGCGATACCTTGAACGTTGCTGTTCACTTCATCACTCACTGAGCTTTGTTGGCCTGCCGCGGTAGCAATGTGCGTATTCATTTCGTTCATACGTGCGATCGCGTTTAGGATTTCAGCCAAGGATTCTGTCGCCAAGCCTGCCGATTGAATGGTGTCTTCGCTGCTGGTTTTGCTGCCCTGCATCACTTCCACTGCTTGAGATGCACCCGCTTGAAGCTTCTCGATCATGGTTTGGATCTCGCCGGTGCTCTTTTGCGTGCGGCTTGCTAGGGAACGAACTTCATCTGCAACCACAGCGAAACCACGACCTTGTTCACCGGCACGCGCTGCTTCAATCGCCGCGTTCAATGCCAACAAGTTAGTCTGCTCTGCAATACCACGGATAACATCCAATACCGAAGCAATATTGCTCACATCGCTATCCAAGGTGTTGATGACTTGGCTTGCGCTTTCAATCTCACCCGCAAGGTCGCGAATAGCACCCACGGTTTGTTCAAGAATGATATTTGTATTTGCGAGCTCTTCATTGGCCGTTTGACTCGCCAATGCTGCCTCTGTCGCACTGTCGCTAACATTACGACTGGTCACTTGCATCTCGTGTACCGCTGCAGCAACGGCTTCACTGTCACGCTGTTGGCCAACGGTTGAATCTGCGATGGTCGAAGTCAGTGAGTTTAGGTTGTTCATCTCTTGGCGCAATGTATTAGCGCTTTCCACCACTTGTGACACCGTCGCTTGGATCTTAGTCACGAATTGGTTAAAGCCACCAGCCAATTGACCGATTTCATCCTGAGAATGGACGTTAATACGCTGACTTAGATCGCCTTCGCCAGAAGCAATTTGCGCCATCGCATCTTTGATATTGTTGATTGGCTTCACCACGGTTCTAAGCAGCAATACCATCATGGCCAGTGCAGCGATAATCACGATCGCGATGCCCGCCTCTAGGATGAACTCTGCGCGCAAACCTGCTGCATTGATGTCCGATTTCAGTGCCTTTTGTTTGACTTCAATAGCATCTTTAACCACGTTTAACTGCTTGCGAACGGCAACAAACTGAGTATCAAATAACCCTTTGTGCTCGCTGTAGTAACTTGGCCATTGTGTTTGTGGGCTGTTAATCATCTCTTCATAGCTATCGAGCCATTTTTGACCCAATGACACAAGCTTATTAATTTCTATTGTTTGATGGGCAGGCAGAAGACCAGCTTGAGTCAGTTCGAGCGCTTTCTGCATGCGTGGCAAGGCTTTGTAAGCATTGTCTTTATATTCAAAAAGGTGATGGTCGATCTCTTGCGGTGTTTCTGCCAATGCTAGGGCTTGAATAGCAGAAGTCGCTTGATAAAGATCGCGGTAAGCATCTTCTATCGTAAATAGGTTTGGAATGATTTGCTCATTAAGTGTGTCGCTTAGCTCCGTTTGTTTCCACATGGTGAGAACATTTAATACCGAGCTAACGGTCAGTAATGCAATCATCAAAGATAGAGGGAGAACTATCTTTTGCTTGATAGACAGGTTGCTGAACATGAATAGATACCTTTTGTTATTTTGTTCAAATCGCGCCCAATTATAACAAAGAGACAGCACAAGTAATTTCATATACAGTGCAACGTATTATAATAATTTTTATCTTTACGACTAATATTTTAGATTCAACAAATAACTGATTTATTGGACGATTTTTCTAGGAAGCAAGGTCACATAACTTCAATCGGTACAGTTCGATATACCTTGGTTAGATTGGAACATTTCCATCATGGGTTCGATTTGAACGTTACCCCATACAACAAAGCCAAAGCACAATAAGGGGAACAACAGATGAATAAGGGATTTAAGCGTGCCAAGTTTGCCACGTTGAATCTCAGTGGGTCTGAATACCTTGACGCCTTCTGGTGGGAACTGACCTTCGATCAAACCACGTACGCCAAGTGGCAACATCAATACCGCAGCAAGTAAAAACACGGACAGTGGCATCCAAAAGAACAGTATGTGAACCAAAAGTTCTAAGCCTGACATACCGAACATTTGATAACATTCCGGCGCTTCGACGACTGCTTGCAGAAAAGGCTCTCCCTTAAGCTTAAACAGCACACCAGCTAGAAGACCAAATACGCCAGCGATCGCGACTCTGATGATCTTTTCTTTTTTGCTGTACTGCGGCGCGTATTCCTTCATGCCCTTTCCTATCATGATAAAAACCGAGAAAGTCAGCTTAAGAATGGCACGCCAGAGCGCAAATGTGCGCGTGGCTTTTGGGACGCACAATGGCGAATAATGAAACAGAAAGAAAACAGCCTCAATATCGCTATTGAGGCTGTTAGAAAGTTCATGAGTCCGGTTTAATCGTCAAACAACAAGTTGATTGCAATTGCCATCAAAACTAAACCTGAGATTGGCAGCAAGACACCTAATGGTGAGCGCTCGATGTAAGGCAGATTCTCTGCAATCAATAAGCCCCACTCAGGTTCTGGCGGCTTAACGCCAAGTCCGATAAAACTCAGAGAAGTCAGGCTGAGCGTAATGTATGGCAAACGTAGAAACGCGTGACGAATCAATGGCGGCAGTACGTAAGGCAACAAGTAGTAACGGAGTACTTGCCACTGACTGGTTCCCCAAATGGGCGCAAGATGCGTGTAAGGCTGCGCTTTGGCTTCCATCAACAAGCTCGCACAGTGCGCTGCTAATGGTGCCCACGACACCATAACAATCGCAATCAAGGCACTATTTGGATTCATCCCCGTTAGACCAGCAATCAGCAGACCCGCCACAATGTATGGCACACCTTTGGTGATCTCAATTAAGCCTTGGCTATAACGAGTCACGAAGCCGAGCAGCAAACCAATCACCAAACTTAGGAACGTTGCGATGATGCCCATTTTGATTGTCGACATCATACCGCCGCCAACACGAGCAAGCAGATCTCGACCAACGGCGTCGGCACCAAACGGGGCAGCTAAGCTTGGCGATTCAAGGCGGGTAAATTGGATGGAGTAAGGATCGCGCATTAACGCCCATCCCGCACAACCAATCAGCAAGGCAAAGATTGTGGAACTGACGATGCGTTTGGTGGTGCTTTGGGTAAAACGGAACGTGCTGTGACTGCTGATCAGCTTGCCACTTGTGACACTGTGCCCGAGTAACCAGCGTTGCAATAAGATGCTCGCACCGCTGATCAACATCGAGAACACCAGCAACACCAACAAGCCACCTTGCAGCATCGGCAGATCTTGTGACTTCGCTGCGCCTAAGATTAGTCGTCCAATACCCGGAATAGAGAACACCTGTTCCACAGCAACCGCGCCGCCGGTCAAACCAATCACCGTCATTGCGATTTGAGGGATCAAGTTACTAACGGCACGCCACAAGGCAAAGCGTAAGATTTGAAACTTACTGACGTTCGCCGATAGCCAAGTGATCACCCAAGGCTCATCTAATACACGCTTGAGGCTGTCATTGAGCAAGCGCCCGAACAAGCCAGCAGCAGGTAATGCCATTGCCAAACTCGGTAGCCAGAGGTTTTGCACGCCTTGCCAGCCATAAGGCGGGAACCAGCCCAACCAAATGGAAAACACCATGATCAGCAGTGAAGCAATCACGTATTCAGGCAATGAAACCAACACCGAACTGAGCGTGTCATGATATTTGTCTAAACGATTCTGTTGCCAACGACGCACAGTGTAAAGCACGCTCGCCATGCACATTACAAATGCCATGCCTAGCGCTGTAAGCATCAGTAATAGTGACGTTTTTGCAGTTTGTTGAACGCTCTCCATCACGGATGCACCGCTCACCCAAGAGACACCTAAGTCACCTTGCATGACAAGCGTCAACCAATCCCACAATCGCTCAGCAGCACTTCGGTCAAGTTGAAGATCTACTCGAATTGCTTGCAGAGCTTCTGCCGTCAGCAATTGTTGAGCACCCGCACGAGCACGGAGGATTGATTGGCTTGGATCGATACCTGCAATATCCGGCATCAACCCCACCAGCACAACCACTACCCCGAGTGACAGGAAGCGCGACAAAAACCGCGTAAACCATTCAGGCATACAAGCGCTCAAACGAGAGCGCATGTTGGCAACAGACGACATCGAGTTAGTTTACCTCAGTAAACTGGTCGATCAGGCGACGCTCGCGTGGGTCACGTTGTGCATTCTTCACGCGGTCACTCTCACCTTGGATTACTCGCTCGTGCAGCAGTGGAATCACAGCGTATTGCTCAAGGATTTTGCTTTCTGCTTCGATGATCGCTTGTTGGCGTTTCTCACCCAAAGGTTGACGATCAGCGTGTTTCAATGCTGCGTCCACTTCTTCAGAGCAGAACTGACCTAGGTTGTAAGAACCTTTACAGCTAAAGTCACTTTGCATGTACGCCACTGGGTCACCAGAATCCAGCACTGTTGCACGTGACAACAAGAACGCATCGAACTTACCTGCTAGTGCATCGTTTTCGATTTGTGCGTATTCACGAACGTCTAGCTCAACCACAAAGCCTGCCGCTTCAAGTTGTTGCTTTAGTAGCACCGCCACTTCTGGCAGCTCAGCACGGTCGGTAAATGTACCAATGGTGATCTTCTCACCATTCGCGTGGCGCATTTCCATGGTTTCCATACGAGGGTTCGCATCACGAATTGGTCCCGCCCATGCCAATGCAGGACCTAACAGGCCTTTCGCTGAATCGGCGTGGTTCTCGTAAACCGTTTTGATGATTTGCTCATGGTTAACCGCTTGAGCCGCTGCTTTACGCAAACCAAACTGGCTAAACACATCTGATTTATTGTTTAGGTAAAGCGTGTTGGTACGTGGCATGGCGACTTCGTGCAGCTGTGAAGATTCCATCATCGCGATTTGCGAAACAGGAACGGCTTCCACTACATCCGCCTCACCGGTACGTAGTGCAGCAGCACGAGCAAAACCGTTTGGTACGTATTCAGCAAAGATACTGTCTACTTTTGCTTTTTCGCCCCAATAACCGTCAAAACGCTTCAGTTTCGCGCTAGTTGTACCGTTGATTTCTGTCAGAACGAATGGACCGGTACCCGCATTGATTGGCACAACGCGACCGTTGTCTTGATATGCAGCACCAGAAAGGATCGCTAGCTGTGGGCTAGATAGACGGCTTGGCAACAATGGATCGTTAAAGGTCGTTTTGATTTCAACAGTGAAGTCGTCCAATGCGCGAACTTGCCATTCGATACCGTCCAAGATGCGTGGTTTAGGTGCGGCATCTAATGCTTTTTGCAGAGAGTTCACGACCGCGTTGGCATCAAGCTCAGAACCATCGTGGAATTTCACGCCCTTACGTACCGTAAATTGCCACGTCATCGGGTCAACTTGTTCCCATTCCGTTGCCAGCATAGGCTCTGCTACCGACTGATCGTTAAGGTTCACCAGCGTTTCTGCCGTGCTCCAACGTGACAGTTTGAACGCGTCATCTGAAAGTGGCGACAAACCTGTGCGTGGTGGTTGCATCATGGCAACGCGAATTTCCGTTGCTTGCGGTGCAGCTGCTTTTTCTGCTTCTGGCTTGCTTTCGCCAGAGTCAAAACAACCCGTCAGCAGTGCGCTTAAAGCCAGCGACAAAGCTAACTTGGGAGTACTAAGGTGCATAAGAAACCTCTCCAATGGTTTTTGTGAATTCATTACTTTTGTGTTGAGCGCTCATCAAGGCTCTCGTGATCAAGTGTGATGGGTTGTTTGTCACGTTCTGTGCTGTGCCGTGCTCGACAACGCGTCCTTTGTCTAACACTAGGATTTCATCGCATAGGGTTTGTGCCGCATCGAGGTCATGTGTCACCAAAATCAGGCGCATCTGACGACTCTTTTGAATGCCTGCCAACAAGTCGAGAATCTGTTTACGACTGACGGGGTCTAAGCTGCTGGTTGGCTCATCGGCAACCAACACACAAGGCTCGACAATCAAAGCTCTAGCAATAGCCACACGTTGCGCTTGCCCAACCGATAACTGCTGCGGGTTACGATCCAACAATGTGAGATCCAAACCGACATCCGCCAAGACCTTTTCCACCTTCTCGTTAAGCTCTTGCGTTAAGCCAATATTGCTTAGCGGCTCCAGTAAGATCTGGCGAACGGTGTAGTACGGATTCAAGCTCGATTGCGGCTCTTGCGGAATCAATTGAATGTGCTGACACAACTCTTGGCGCTGCTTAGCCGAGCTACGCGATAGCGGATAGCCACAAACATACACTTCACCAGATGTGGGTTTACGAAGACCAAACAGAAGTTCAATCAAGGTCGATTTACCCGCGCCAGAAGGACCAACAATCGCAATGTTCTTTGTGTCGATGGAAAGATCCAATTGTTCGAGCGCTTTAAACGGTTTGCCCCCTAACCAACTTGGTTTGGAGTAATAGTGAACACTGGCTTGCTCAAAGCGAACTTCCGCCGATTTAGGCTGCGTTTGCCCACTCAAGTTGTGCTTAGTCAAAATAGGCTCCAGAGATGAGGTTAAGGCAACAGTTGCGCAAGTTGTTGGCAAAAAGGATGCGAACTTTGCTGAATGGCTTGCCATGGTTCGCCATAAGCCACCATGGTGTTGTCCGCAATCACCAAGACTTTGTCACATGCCAAAGCCGCAGATAGATCGTGCGTGATCAACAAACCACTGATGTTGCGTTGCTGAACACTGCTGCGGAACAACTCAAGGATCTCCGCTTCGGTGATTGGATCGAGCGCACTGGTAGGCTCATCAGCGATGATCAAGTTGGCACTACCAAGCAACGCAATCGCAATACAAATACGCTGACGCTGACCACCAGATAGCTGGCTTGGATGCTGCGCCAATGCTGCTTTTGGATCTGCAAATCCGAGTTGAGACAACAAGGTCGTCACCGTTTCTCGGTTTGCTGAAGACAAGCGTGTTTTGTTGCCCGTCAATGCCAAACACAGTTGTTGTTCGACAGACGCCAATGGATTCAGCGCTTTAAGTGCATCTTGGAAAATGACCGCAGGACGCTGCGATTGACTCCGTTGTAACATGGCAGTTTGTGCGACTTCACTGCTGTTAAGCTGGATGCTTCCTTCTACCCAAATATCAGACGGCAAAAAACCTGCGACGGCTTTCGACAACATGGATTTACCAATGCCGGAAGGTCCCATAATGGCAAGAACTTCACCTTGAAACAGCTCAAAAGAAATGTCTTTGAAGAGTGTGCGTTCTGAGTCTGTAAGGCTGAGATTATTAACGGAGAGTATTGGTTGAGAAATCACGACATCAAACTAAATGTAACAATATAACATAACGATAGTATCACGCAGGTCTGAGCAAGAAAACAACTCAGAGGGGTTATTTCATCACCTTTTTCACGCTTTTATCAGCAAGGGGGGATGGCTCCACCCTTGTGATAAAAAATCGAAATAAAACCGTTTGTAAAATCGTGAGTTACTGACACTTTTGTTTGACTTGATCGAGGTACGGGAACAAGAAGACAAAGCGCCCAACGTAGAACAAAGTGAATGCCAGCCACAAACCGTGATTACCCCAATATTGCACCGCAATAAATTGAGTCACTAAGAACAACACCATGGTTAGAAAGGTAGAGTTACGAACTGGTCGCGTCGTCCCTGTGCCGGTAAAGATGCCGTAAAACGTAAGACCAAAACCAGCAACCAACGGGAATGCCAATAACCAAGGGCTCATGTCCAAATACAGCTCAACAAGGTTTGGCAAAGTGGTAAATAGCGACACCACTTGGTGTTTGAACAGCACCAACAGCAAGGTCAATACAAGAACGAACGCCGCGGTCCATTGCGTGTTTAGCTTAATCACGTTATCAAGCAATGTCGGATTCTTCTGCCCTACGGCTTTACCAGCAAAGACGCTCGACGCGTTCGCCACACCATCAAACATGTAGCTGACGATGAAGGTCACTTGCATCAAGATTGCGTTCGCCGCAAGCACATCAGAACCAAGCTGAGAGCCTACACGCGCCATCATGTTGAAGAACACCAATAGACACACAGTACGAAGCAGCAGATCCATATTGGAAGACGCGATAATTTTGAGATCTTTACGCGTCATTTTCGCGGTCTGAATGTAATCAAACAGCGGGAAGCGACAGGTTTTCAACACCAGCACCGCACCAATAACAAACGTCGAGATTTGCGCGATAAGTGTCGCCACCGCAACACCAGCAATGCCCATATCGAAGTACAATACAAAGACGATATCTAGCACGATGTTCAGCACGTTACCAAACACTTGCGTGAACAAGGTTTCTTTGGCTTTCGCCTGCCCCATCAGCCAACCAATCACGGTGTAGTTCAGCAGTACAAACGGCGCACCAAAGATCATGATATCGAAGTAAATCTTAGCGTTTTCTGCCACGACGGCATCAGGGGAGATAATCAGCTCTGCCCCCATCCAAATCACGGACTGCAACGCAATGAAAATCAAGCCAAGGCAAAGCGAAAGCACGAAAGGACGGAATAAGCTGCTCGCTTGATCTTCTGGGCTATTTTTACCTAATGCGATTGCACTTTGCCCAGTAGTACTGACGCGGAAAAAGCCAAACAGCCAATACAAGGTATTCATGATAACGGTGCCGATCGCCACACCACCAATCATCTCAGCCACACCGAGTTTACCGATCACCGCGGTGTCCACCGCCCCCAATAATGGCTGGGTAACAGTAGAAACGATGAAAGGAAATGCGATTTTAAAATAGTCTTTATGAGTCAGATTCATGATTTGAAAAAGTTGGTTAGAAAAGTGTAGAACGCATGAAGAAGCGGTTTAAGTCATCTTGCCACCGAACTGCATTCTATTTGTTTAATGGGCTCAAGTTAACCACAAAATGGGAAAAAGAATGAGAACGAAAATCAATAAAATAGTTAACTCATCGGCTTTATTGCCACCCTATGCATCTCAAAAGGTAAACGGATAAACTGTCGATAAATAACCACACTAATAGTAATGAACAATGTTCAAATGTCATTATTGTTATGTTATAACAATCGGTAATTTGCATCATTTTAATCATAGGTAATCGGATGTCCATTTTTGGATCGTTTTCTCTTTCTAGATTACGCCTAACTCTTACTGCTTTCTCACTGCTGTTTTCTTGTTTTGTCCACGCCCACCCTCATTCTTGGGTGACAATGGAAACCAAAATCAATATCAAAGAAGATAAGATTCAATCGCTCTCAATGAACTGGGAGTTTGACGCCATGACCACGGCTTACATGCTGGCGGGAGAGAAGCTCACCGACGAAAATCGAGATGAAGTACTTTCGACACTCTCTAGTCAGGTTATTTACAACTTGTTATCAAGCCATTACTTCACCTACTTTTATGCCGACGATGAACCGATTCGCTACAAGATGGTGGAAGAAGGGTCTATCGAGATGAATGGTGCAAAAGCAACATTGAAGTTCAATCTTGAACTCGCTAAACCCACCAGTATCTACACGCCTGATCTGCGCCTGCTTATCTTTGATCCAAGCTACTTCGTAGATATGAGCTGGGAACATAAGCACGCCATCACCATCAATAAGCCTTACTCTGATCGTTGTCATATCGACGTGGTTGAACCAAACCCAACACCTGAGCAAGTGACTTACGCGATGTCACTCTCTGTTGATGCAGACCCAGATAACGAACTTGGCCAGTTATTTACCCAAAAAGCCCTCTTCACCTGTGATCCGGAGGAGAAGTAATGGGAAACTCGTTAGTCTTCAAACGCAGTCTGTTCGGTGTGTTTAGCGTAATGCTATTAGCCATTACTCTGCATATTTGGGATCACTTCCCTGCTTACTGGATGCAGTTGATTCGGCTTCAACGTGATACGGTAAACTCGCTCAGTGAATACCTGATGCTCATAAGCCAAGGGGAACTGTTGTACGGTTGGTACTTGTTAGGGTTTAGCTTTCTGTATGGTTTGCTGCATTCGGTTGCTCCTGGACACGGTAAAACGGCAGTGACGTCAATGAGCCTGATTCATGGCTACCGTCGTCGACAAGCGCTTGTATTGGTCGCGATTATTGCCGCCCTACAAGCAGCGAGTGCGTGCATTCTTTTCGTGATTACCGCCAAGATTGCAGAGCAGTTTGCTTTCAGCCTTTCCGATAATGTTCGTCTGCTGACGCAAGGGTGTGCGGTGTTTATTATCTTATTAGCGCTGAAAGAGTTTGCGTCGGTGGTTAAACGCCGCATCAAGCAAACACCCTCTCAAGAAGATGATGATTCCGCAGATTCTAATGGCAATATTTCATGGAAAGCACTGCTGCTTATCGGCTTTCGCCCTTGTACTGGCGCGGTGTTGGTTCTGTTTCTTTCTAACATGCTAGGCAGCTTAATGTGGGGCATGGTCGCGACATTCGTGATGGCTTTAGGAACGGCAATGACCAACTCGATATTGGTGTTCAACGCTTTAACGATTCAACGCCAAATGAAAAACCACAGCGCCAAACCTAATGCCAACTTGAGCGATACGCTTAACCTCGTTTTGGCAGTCACCATGGTGGCATCGAGTTTTATTCTCTATAACTTTGCCAACGTGGCAGGATTGCAGAACTTCGTCAGATAAGTACCGACAGCAATAAACGCAAAAGCCCCAACACTTGGTTGGGGCCCTCTCATTTTTAAAGGCGTTGAGTAATTACGCCTTTTTCACAAACTGCGCCGTCACCATCATCTCGCCAGCACCATCAACTTTGCAGTCGAGCTGGTGATCTTTGCCGTCTTTAATGCGACGAATCACCGCTTTGGTGCCGATCTTAAGTACCAACGAACTGCCTTTTACTTTTAAGTCTTTCGCTAACGTGACCTTATCACCTTCTTGCAGCAACGTGCCGTTGGCATCCTTCACGTTTACGGCATCTTCGTCTGCCGCCTGAGTCGGGTTCCACTCGTAGGCACATTCTGGGCAAACAAGCTGGTCTTGGTCTGGGTAAACGTATTCTGAGTTACAGTTTGGGCAAGGAGGTAGAGACATAAGTAATTACGAGCTAATGAATTTGCCGTTATGGTAAAGGGTAATGCTCACCTTATCGAGTAGATTTGTCAAAAAACGCCCTCACAGCTTAGCCTTCCCTCTTTGGAAAGGCATTTAAGATAAGGGCGTGCTTCTGTTTGATTAAAGCTCTGTACCGTTAGACGCGATCACTCGCTTATACCAATGGAAAGACTTCTTCGGTGTTCGGTTTAGTGTGCCGTTGCCTAGGTTGTCTCTGTCCACATAGATAAAGCCATAGCGCTTACTCATCTCACCTGTCGACGCCGCGACCAAGTCAATACAACCCCACGGTGTAAAGCCCATCAGCGGAACACCATCGGTAATCGCATCGGCCATGGCTTCTACGTGTTGGCGCAGATAATCAATACGGTAATCGTCTTGTACTTCGCCATTTTCGTCCGGTACATCTTTCGCACCCAGACCATTTTCTACTAAGAACAATGGCTTTTGGTAGCGATCATAAAGTGTGTTCATGGTGATTCGCAGGCCCAGCGGGTCAATCACCCACCCCCAATCGCTGGCAGGCAAATGTGGGTTCCTAATCGACTTCACGACGTTGGCTTCACTAGTATTATTAGCATTCATTTCTGCCGATGCACAACGTGAGGCGTAGTAACTGAATGAGATGAAATCGACCGTGTTTTTCAGCGTCTCGTAATCTTCTTCAAGAATCTCCAGCTTCACGCCTTTTTCATCAAACACTTTCTGTGCGTAAGATGGGTAGTAGCCACGAGATTGAACATCAATAAAGAACAGGTTCTCACGATCTTTTTGCATCGCGGTGAACACATCTTCCGGCTTGCAGCTGTATGGGTAGAAGTTACCCCCCGCGAGCATACAGCCAACTTGGTTCTCTGGATTGATCTCATGAGCAATCTTAGTCACCAGCGCGCTTGCAACAAGCTCATGGTGCGCAGCTTGGTATTTCACTTGATCGCGGTTTTCACCCTCTTGGAACAACAAACCCGCACCTGAGAATGGGCTATGCAGAAGGATGTTGATTTCATTGAACGTCAGCCAGTATTTCACTAGCCCATCAAAGGCTTCAAAACAGGTTCTTGCGTAGCGTTCAAAAAAGCCAATCATCTTTCGGTTTCGCCAAGAGCCATACTCGTTCACTAGATGCATTGGCACATCGAAATGGCACAGCGTGACAAGCGGCTCAATGCCATACTTGTGGCACTCTTCAAATACGCTGCGGTAGAAATCAATGCCTGCTTGGTTTGGCTCTAGTTCATCACCTTTAGGGAAGATTCGGCTCCATGCGATCGACATGCGAAAGGTCTTAAATCCCATCTCGGCTAGAAGTGCGATGTCTTCTTTGTAACGGTGATAAAAGTCGATGGCTTGATGGCTTGGGTAGAACTCTTCTTCACTCAATTCCACCGAATCGACAAGGCCGAGTTTGATTGGCATTCGGTTCTCACCATAAGGGATCATATCCACGGTTGTGAGCCCTTTGCCACCTTCTCGATAACCACCCTCAGATTGGTTTGCTGCGATTGCCCCACCCCATAGGAAGTTTTCTGGAAACACAGATTTAGACATCTTATTTACCTCTTAACATAGAGCCACCAGCAAAGGCGGCTCTATCAATTATTCAAATCTTGGTTATGCGGAAGCTGGTTTTGCAGGCTCTAACACCGTTTCTGGCTCTTCGGCTTTTTCTTTATTTGTGACGTCTTTATTTGCGATAGCTTCGCCCTCTTCGTCTTCATCGTTCGGGATATCTTCAAAACCAAGGATTAAAGTCAGAGCGAAAGAAAGCACAATCGACAGAGCAATCAGACCAAATACCCAAGCGATACTCATCGGGTCGTTCACATCAAAGAACTGCACACTAGTGAACAAGCTCGGCGCAGCCATTGAGTGGCTCGCCAGCCCTGCCATGCCAGCAAGTGCACCCACGATGAAACCAGTAATCATGGTCGCGATAAGTGGTCGTTTCAGACGAACAAGCACGCCGTAAAGCGCAGGCTCAGAGATACCCGCAAAAATTGCAGACGCACCCGCCGCACTCGCGGTTTGTTTCAGTTCGCGGTTTTTAGTTTTCCATGCAACCGCAAGACAAGCGCCACCCATACCGATGTTGGCACCGATTTCCGATGGCATAACCATGCCTTCACGGCCAGTTTCAGCAATAGTTTGGATAATAGTCGGTGTAAATACGCGGTGCATACCAGTCAGAACCAACAATGGCCAAAGTGCCCCCATGATCGCAACCGACAACCAACCTAGTGTGCTGTGAATGGTGTAAACCAATGCTGAAAGCGCAGTACCAATCCAAATACCTAGTGGACCAACCAAAACAATCGCCAGCGGTGCTGCAATCAATACGATCAGCATCGGTTTTAGGAAGTTCTTCGTCACTGCAGGTGTAATGCTATCAACCCAACGTTCGATGTAAGACAGCGCCCAAGTCATCACCAACACAGGAATAACGGTATAAGTGTATTTCACCGAAGTAATTGGAATGCTGAAGAAGTCAACGTGCTTACCATCAGCCGCTTGCGCCATCAACTCCATGAAGTTCGGGTGAATCAACACGCCCGCAATCGCAATGGACAGTGACATGTTGGTTTTGAATTTGATTGAAGCAGACGCGGCAACCATAACGGGTAGGAAAAAGAACGCACCGTCGCCAATCGCATTAAGGATGATCAGTGTTGAAGAATCATCATCAAGCAAGCCTGTCATCTTAAGAACCATAGCCAGCAGCTTCACCATTGAGCCGCCGATGATCGCTGGAATCAGTGGCGACATGGTGCCGACTAATGCATCAAGGATCTTAGCGCCAATCACTTTTGGAGTAAGCTTGACCTTTTTCTCTTGTTCACTCGATTCTGATGAAGAAAGGTTACACAACGCCATCACTTCTTTGTACGCATAAGAGACGTTATTGCCAATGATGACCTGACATTTATCACCATTGTGAACCACGCCCATCACACCTTTGATGCCCTTCAGTGCTTCTGCATCTATCTTACTTTCATCGCTTAATACAAAACGCAATCGCGTCATACAGTGTGTTAGTGCCACTACGTTTTCTGCACCGCCCAGTTTCTCTAGTACTGAACGAGCAATGATGCCGTAATCTTTCGCCATCTTTCTCACTCCAATTATTATTCATCAACCTGTAGGGAGGTTGTTTTCTTGCTGCGAACCTTCAAAT
Source organism: Vibrio sp. ED002 (assembly GCF_023277445.1). NCBI lineage: Bacteria > Pseudomonadati > Pseudomonadota > Gammaproteobacteria > Vibrionales > Vibrionaceae > Vibrio > Vibrio sp. ED002. The sequence continues at coordinate 1,148,449 of NZ_CP080238.1, forward strand.
GAGAGTCAACGAAATCGAACACAACAACAAAGTTACCGGTAACATGTTACTGGTAACTATCGGTAAATAAACCGCGTATTCGGAGAACAAGTTCAAAGTGGGATAATGGCTGGAATCCACTGCAAGGTGAATGAAACAGCGAAATCTAAACATGATTCACATTCTCAAAGACGTAAATCTGATCCGCTATTTCATTGACGAAGCTAATGATGTTGCATGTGAGCAAGTAACATTTATAAAACGTTAATTTCGAAACAAAAAAAGCCAGAGTCATTCTCTGGCTTTACTTTAGTTGAGGTGAAGTAATTGCTAGCTTTTCGCTTCTTCCAACTTACGTAAGTTAGTCATTTGCTCCATGACTTTGTCGACTGAGAAACTTGGGATCTCTTGTCGTGGAGGGAACTCTTTAAATGACTTCAACATCTCTGCCACTTTCTGTTGGGCAGGAACCAATAAGAACACATGCTCAAACTGCCATTTCTTATAGCCAAAGCCTTGATCGCCTTTCTCAAGTGGATCGACTTGAAGGTCGAAGATCATTGGTAAACGCAAGTTAGTCAGCTCTTTGGTCCAAACGTCCCAGCCTTCATGTTCTTGGATCTTGAAGTGCATCTTGAATCGTTTATCACGCATAGCAAGCAGCTCACCATCGTCAGACCAATAGAAAAACTCATCACGCGCTGATTTGTCTGTTTTACCCGTAATGAAATCAACTTGGTTGTAGCCATCAAGGTGGTTTTTGTAAGCCTGGTCTGCCGAAGAAGACTTATATCCTTTCAGCAAATCTTGCTTGATGGTGTCATTACCTGCAATGGATAGTAGCGTTGGGAACCAGTCTTCACTCGCGAACATGTCGTTCAACTTGGTGTTTGGCTGAATATGACCAGGCCAACGAATCATTGCTGGTACTCTGAAGCCCCCTTCCCAACCGGTGTTCTTCTCGCCACGGAATGGGCTAAATGCCGCATCTGGCCACGTCGCATTCATTGGGCCATTATCCGTGGTGTAAATCACAATGGTGTTATCCGCAATCTTCAAGTCATCGAGCTTATCAAGCAAATCCCCAACCATGTTGTCGTGCTCAACCATGCCGTCTGCGTATTCGCCAAGTCCTGTTGTGCGGTGCTCTGCTTTCACGTGAGTGCTGATGTGCATGCGCGTTGCGTTATACCATAAGAAGAACGGTTTATCGGCTTTGACCTGACGCTCCATGAAGTTCATCGCGGCATCAAGGGTCTCTTCATCGACCGTTTCCATACGTTTTCGCGTCAGCGGCCCTGTATCTTCGATCTTGCCATCCGCATAAGAGTGAATCACACCACGCGGGCCAAAGTTCTTACGAAACTCAGGATCTTTCGGGTAGTCTGGGTTTTCTGGTTCTTCCTCTGCATTTAGGTGGTACAGGTTCCCCATGAACTCATCAAAACCATGATTGGTTGGCAACATGTCGTCTTTGTCGCCTAAGTGGTTTTTACCGAATTGCCCCGTGGCGTAGCCCATGTCTTTTAGCGCTGTTGCCATGGTGATGTCTTGCATTTGCATGCCTTGCGCGGCACCAGGTAGACCAACTTTAGTCAAACCAGTACGAGCTGGCATCTGACCTGTGATAAATGTACTGCGTCCTGCGGTACAAGATTGTTGTGCATAGTAAGTGGTAAATAAAGCGCCCTCTTGAGCAATACGGTCAATATTTGGCGTCTCGTAACCCAACATACCTTGGTTATATGCAGAAATATTGCCGTAACCGACATCATCCCCAAAAATAACCAGCATGTTTGGTTTAGAAGCCGCATGGGCTGCAACCGATGATGTCGCGGCCACCATCGCAAGCGTTAGTGTAGATTTATTTATCTTCATAATATTATTTCTATAATGGTTCTTGGTTGAGTGAATTAATGAGTATTTTAAAATGAGGAAAAGCAATCCACTCTCACGATTCACGAACAACATTATTTATATTTGGAATTAGACGATGGATATATTCAATACATCCACCGCTTTAAGAATAGATATTTAACGTTTAGCTACGGCCTCGCAACACGATAGGCTGAGATTCATCCACTTGGCTCTTAGTTACTAAGCCACCAGCACGATCTTCATTTCGTCCTTTTAATTTGATACTAGCGTCAACCACTCGTTCATACTTCACTTGATTGCCTTGCGGCATAGTCATATCGATCGTACCCGTGTATGTGCCTTCTCCAGCAACTGCTGCGTTACCAAAGGAAACTGCGAGACCTAGGATTATCAGCCTTTTCATAACTAACCTCTCTTACTCTATTATTGAAATAGTGTCTTGCTAATAACTTGAGCGACAATGATTACTCAAGCTTTATCGATATAATGATATAGAGAAGTTAAAACAAACAAGGAAATATCACCTTTCCAAATTGGACAGGAAATTAACAATGATAATGTTAAAACCAAAAGTTATATTAACTATAACTTAATGTATAAGACTAAAAGCGTATAATTAATAAAGTAAAGTAAGAGTTTACTAATCTAATATATCGTATTATTACATTGATAAAATATTTAGCGAACTAAATACCAATACATAAAGAAATGACGGTGATGAATTTCCCTTTACCCATTATTTAAGTACGCGCCTTCAGATTTTCTACCGATTTACCTACCTCTCGATAGTACTTTAGATATAAGTCCTTACCTGACTTACTCAAAAAGAAAATGTAAAACTGACTTATCATAAGCCACAAGAGCAAACCTTTTTGTTCCAAAAATAAAAACTCAAAAGTAGGCGGGAAGAAAATGGCTATTCCAAGATACATGAGGCTATAAATAGTGGCTGTATATCGAGCCCACCCAGTGCTATACAGATGAGAGGCAATGTCTCGATTCCAATAAACCCAAACTGGAAAGTATATAAGAGCTAACCAACCAAGGATGCCTTTTTCTCCTTGGGCAACCCACACAAAGAGCATTGGAGCCGATAAAAGTCCTTGAATACGTCCCCTGTAATGCGTCAATACTCGCTGGCGATAATATTTTTTGGGATCTTTAACTCTTTCAATTTCCTCAGCACTAGCAGTTGCGACACACCCACACTCACTGCAATGAGCCGCCTCTGCCGCATTTCCGAAGCCACATGCATTACATGTCCATCGATACTTTACCATCTACCTATTAAACCAAATTTGACCTTTACTGATTTCAGTTAAACACGGAACCAATAATATCCCGAAAACAGATAAGTATTATTCGAGCTACGTAACTAGAATCCTTGTTAACCGGTAGACGGATTTACAAATCATTAGACGTAAAGTTAGCTTTAAAGGTAAATGCATATGGCGTATCGCCGTTTTCACGAAGGTACTGTAGACGGGCTAAAGCCTCCTCTGCTGTTGGGGTATGATTATCCTCAATCCACCAAAGCACATAAGTATCTTCTACTAAACGATGGAACCATTCACTCTTACGGCACATGAAATCACGATGATGGGTCCGGAACATAAAATTCTTCAGCGCATCCACGTTATCCCACACCGACATATTGACGATCATATTTGGGTCATCGAATAGCTTAATATTGGTGGCATCGCCGGATTCATCTTTTAGGCGCCAAACGAACCCATCACTTTGTTCTGCAATGCCATTCACCAAATCGAGATTATCAACAAAGTCCTTTATCTCAGGTGCATCGAGTGGGTACTTCGCTAAAGCAATATTCAATTGAGCAAGTTTCATTTCGTCCTCCTGAGCGTCTTTATGAAAACAACCTTTGGCTTTCTTTTCGCTCCCTTCTTCCAATTAGAGTTATTTCTATCTTTCTTGTAATTCCGAATTTATAGGATTGTGTGGTCGTTAGTCTCACTTCGGTGTACCACCTCTTCCAATTCAACTAGCTTTTCAATACCTTTTAACACATTGAGATAAGCAATACGTTTCTGAGCAAATTGAATCATTCAAAAGCGTGACATACGGCAAAGATGGAACTGTTTTCGAGCGAATTCGAGAACAAGTTGATATCTGGTTAAGGACTTAATATTTATGGATGAACTGATTGCTCAATATACTGGAGCAGATGAAGACTCTCGACTTACCCGTCAGAACATTACGAAGATAGAGTTTGATACCACAATGCACCTACTCGCCCCCTATTTAAAGTCAGGTGCCAATGTATGTGAGCTTGGAGCTGCAACAGGTCGCTATTCTCTTAGCTTCGCAAAGATGGGTTGTAACGTGACCTCGGTAGAACTGGTTCCAGACCAAGTAGAGATCTTGAAAAAGAATGCGGAAAGAAAGGACTTACCCATTGATATCCATCTAGGCAGTGCTTGTCACGTCCCTTTCATTGAATCCGGTTCACAAGACCTTTGCGTAATACTTGGTCCTCTGTACCACTTGAAAACCAAGAATGAACGCGATCAAGCAATCAGTGAAGCAAAGCGCATCCTAAAACCAAATGGAATCTTAGCGGTAGCGTATATTTCTAGATTCTTCGTCGCAGGACTATTCGCACAAAAGTTTCCTCAACTCGTAACTCCATCGACTTTATCTGAGCTTTATACAAATGGCACAGTCACAACCTCTGAGGCAGATCGTTTTTTCAAAGTTGGCTACTTTGCCTCTCCTGAAGAAATTGAGCATTTGTTGCGCTCACATACTTTCAACATTCTCGACCATGCCGCTACCGATGGGTTTGGTCGCTATATCTCGGAAGGCATTAATAGCTTTACGCCTTCGCAATATCAAACATGGTTGGAATACCACTTAAATACATGCCGACAAAATAGCTTATTAGGCTCAAGCAATCATGGACTCGTCATTGCTAAGAAAACAATATAAACCACTTAGAAAGATTCAAAACGTATGGCACGAAAGATGTCGTATTTTGATTTGTCGTCAAAGAGAGCTGGGAGTACTAGGCTCACTTCTCTTTAGAAAATAAAAAGGAAAAACAAAATGCAATGCCCAAAATGCAATTCTGACTTTGAACAACTGCAAACTCCGCTAGGCGATGTTGAACGCTGCACTGAATGTAAAGGCTTATGGATTGACGCCTACGAAGTGGAAGCGATGAAGCCGTTAGCTGATGTGATTGATTCAGGTGACGAAGAAATCGGAAAAGCCTTCAATGCGATTGATCGTATCGATTGCCCTGTATGCCCAAACAATCAACTGCTTCGATTGGTCGATCCAAAACAGCCTCATATCTGGTTTGAAAGCTGTCCTACGTGTAAAGGTCGCTTCTATGACGCCGGTGAATTTAAAGATCTAGCGACACTCGACCTATCTGATTTTTTCAAGAAATTTGGCTTGGTTGAGCGCGTGTAATTTATTTCTTCTTTCCATAAAAAAGGCGCTGTATTCCCAGCGCCTTGATGATTGATAGCAAACCTATACCGTAGGGATAGAGGCACGCCATGCTTGGTTTTGACTATCAGCGATAGAGCGGAAAAGCTCACGCAGCTCTTTTAGCAAACCTTCTTGGAAGCCAATGTTTTCATCGGCTCTCTGTTTGTCTGCTTGAGCACGAGTTGCTAATACCTCATCCTCTTTGCTTCGAGCTTGAGCTTTCGTTTGCTCTACATTTGCAGCTGAATTCGCCATTTGGCCAAGTCCCTGCAATACCGCGTTCTTCGATTGGTTTGCGCCCATCATCTTGTCGAACTTGCGGCCACCACTAGACAAAGTATTTGTCGTATCAGTAATGCTATCTTTTGCGAACGCATGAGCACGTCTCACTTGATCTTGTTGAGTTTTCGACAAGTTAGTATTACCCATTAACTCTTCAACCTGATCAAAGCCTGCTTTCTGCGTCTTCAATACATTGTTGCCCGCGACTTCTGCCTTGATTTCTTTGCCCGCTTTGAAAGAACCCACGGCACCGATAATAGCAGTCACACCAGCCAATACGCCTGATACTACCGCCATCGCGATCATCGCTTTAGCAGAGTTGTTTAACTCTTCCGCTTGGCTCTTGATGCTTGCAACGTTTGCTTCAACGGCAATTTCACGTTGCAGAACCTGTTGCTCACGGCTTAGCTTAGACACTTGGTAAAGCAGAGTAATCAGAGACAGTGATTGCGAAATGGCATCCGATGGTGACTTAACCACTTGCTCACCATTCAGTGCTTTTTCGGTGGTTTGCATTAATAGATTTACGGTTGGAGCCAACGCGCTCATCAGCTTTTCTACCACACGAGCTTGATCGCCAATCGCAGGGGCTTTTGGCCCATCCAATTGGTAGTTCTTCGCACCCGTTACTGCACGATCATTGTTACCACGGACAGCAGCAGCTTCGGTTTTCGTCTCAGACGTTTTCTCTGCCTGAGTTGTTTTGCCTAGTTCACCCAAACCGTAAAGGTCAGCGCGTCCAGTATTACTAATTTTATCTAACATGGTTGCTCCTTAAACCGTCGCTGGGCGACTCATTACCGCTTGCATCGTTTCGCCTTTCGCATGAATCATCTGCATGATGACACTCATTAGCTCTTGGAAATCTTCCATTAGCTTGGCGATTTCTTCTTTAAGTTTGTCGATCACCGCTTGGCTAAGCGTCATCTTCGCCCTTAAATCTGTAATGTCAGCTTGGATTTCAGTTACATGCGCATTGTTTGCAGCATGAACGCTGTCCGTGGTCCCCTTGCCTACGTTAACAGTAAGGTCGACGGTCTCAGCACCGTAACGGATTGCCTTCGCGGTGGTTGTCGCCGCTTTAGAACCCATATCGGCAATTTTCGCCATGTTTGTCGCCGCTTTGGTTGCGATATCAGTGACTTTTTGCGCAATTGAACTTGCACTTTTCGCCGCTAACTTCGCAATACCACTCGCAGCTGCACCACCAAATGTAACTACAGCGCCAATGACGGCAGTCGCAATCTCTAACGCCATGACGACTTTATTAAGTATATCGACGTTAATTCCAGCCTCTTTCATCGCCTCTTGAACAGCAGGCTCTTGCAGAGTCATATTGATTGCGCCCATCACTCCGCCCGCGATCATTAATGCGCCAGCTGCCGCACCAACACCCGTCGCCACCATGATTGCACCAACGACAATAGAAACCACAGCGCTAACCCAACCGAAGATCTTGGAAGCTAAGCCCGATTTTTGTGCTTCTTTCGCTGCCGCTTCAGACTCTTTGATCTTCTCTAGGTTTTCTGCCATCTCTTGTTCGTGCTTCGCTTTCGCTACCTTCACTTCCTGAATTTTGAGCTCGTTTTGAGCGCTTTTCAGTTTGTCTGTGATAGCAGCCAGTTCAACTTCAAAATCATCTGCATAACCTGAGATGATTTTCACTGCTAGCGAGCCCGTACTGTCGGCAACCGCGTGTAAAACCTTGGCAATTGAGTCTACGATTTTTTGTAGCTGCTCCATGGCTTTAAGCGTAAGGTCACTCACCTTATCGCTGACTGCGGCATTTGGTGCATCAAGCTGAACTTTTACCTTACCGGTGTTCAATGCTTCAGCATCTTTACCTTTTACGTTTTCAACGGTTACTGACGGCGATGCATAAGCAGCGGTCTTGTTAACCTTGTTTAACGTAGTTTGGTCAGAATCAGGCGTGTATACCTGACTCTGAATGCGGTCAAGTGCAATAGAATTCATATTCTAGTTACTCCTTTTGTTTCTCACCGCTTCTAACATGATGCCTGCTCGTTGATGCAAGTCTGCATACTCTGATTTCCCAGCAGACATCTCCTTCGCGCTGTAAAACCCACTCTCTGCTTCCGTCAGTTGCTCAAGCTTGAGGTGACATTCTGCAGAGTGGAAAGGTGGGCGTGGATCATTTACGTCCACAAGCGCAGCGTAGCTGTAGGCGTCAAGCGCCTGCAGGTACTCACCCAGTTCCTGACGAGCCGCACCCAAACCAATGAAAAATCGCGCTTGATAGTGATCAAGCATGCTAAGCAGCTGAAATACCTTAGCGGCCTGCTCTATTTTGCCTGACTGGAAAAAGTTGTATCCAACCGCATAAATGTGCTCGATGGTGTCTGCTGATACATCGTGCAGCATTTTTAGCGTGCCCCCCTCTTCCAAAAATGAAAGGAGTTCCTCTGCTTGCATTTGAGATGGGTCAGTTGGCGCGTTTTGTGTAGTCATGGTTATTTATCCTTAAAGGGCTCGTAGGATTTCTTGTAAAATACTGTGGTACTTCTGAACAAATTTGTTCATCGCTTCAACGGTTGCGTTGTACTGAGAACTGGTGTCGTTTAACTCGGTCGTTTTAATCTGCACTTCATCGTTGAGCACTTTAGATTCTGCGGTGACAGAACTGGAGAAATTAGACAGCTTGTCCCCTTTGAAAGAGTCGCTTCCAACTTCCATTCCCTGTTTTACTAAAAAGTCTTTATGGTTGGTGATGTTGTTGTCTTTTAAGTATTTGTATTCAGGAGAAGCCTTAAACGCCGCGTCATTGTCGTAACCAAAATCGCTGGCTTTAAAGTTGTTCGCTGAATCACCCGGCTTGTAAGTGCCATCAACACTTTGGGTCGAGTGTATTTTTGACTGAACGACACTAAACACTTTCAATTGGATCGTTAGATCTTCGAGTTGTTCTTTTTGCTCGTTACGCTTTTCAAGGCGGTCGACTCGGCGCTCGTTTAGAGCAAACAAGACGCGTTCATCAAAGCGGTCACCGATACTAGATTCAATCACCGACAGTAGGTCACGAGCGGTCAATGCGTGCTCGGCATTCACTTCTTTACTGCTCACTTCCTCTGGTGTGATTTTGCCCAAACGATCATTGAGCTTTTCTAGGTTCTCCATCATTTTTTGATGACGTGCAATGAAATCCGTCCCGATGTCTTGGCCTGCGACTATTTTGTCGAAAAGGAGTCGGATATCTTGTGCGGTGTTTTGTTTAATCCGCTCAAGTTGCTCCGGTGTTGTTTGAGTGACCTGGACATCGAGCAAGCCGTTATAGAACGCATCGATCTGAGTGTTGATAAGCGCAATGGCTATATTGGAGAACAAACTCGATAAGGTGATCGCACTAGGATCCGATTTTATTCTCGCGATTTCGGCATCAAGGATAGTTTGCAGTTGAGCAACACCACCTGCGCCGTAAGCATTTTCAAACTGTCCTTTTACTTGTGTCGCTAAGCCATTTAGCGCATCGGTAAGTTCCTGCTTAGACATGCCTGGAATCCAAGCAATCTTGTTCGCCAAGGCCTGTGCATCATCGGTGCTGATGGTGATCCCAATGCTATTGAAAGAGGCAACAAGTTGAGCGGTAACAGCAGCTCTAAAGCTTTCTTCTGTTAAGAAGTAGTCTGAATTCTTAAGCTCATTAAGGTTGACCGAACCAAGATTACCAAAGGCATTTCGCAAGAACGGAATAGCACTCTCGCGAACCTCACTGGCACTCATCTGCACTGCCAGTGCATTTACAAACGAGCTAATCTCTGCCGTTGCTGCTTTAAGGGCGCTCGTATCTAAAGCTTCAATTTGCAGTGCTTGGTTACTCTGGCTTCCCAAACGGAAATTAGCGACAAAATCGGTCGGAAGCGAGCTGTCGACCTTGTCTTTTAGCTGTGTGCTAAACCAAGATTGGAATTGATGTGCGAGCGTAGTATTAACGCCCATCTCCACTTCTTTAGGTGCGTTCTGACCATTCAACGCTTGGTGTTGCAGTGACTGCATCCAATGCGCAGCGGTCTCAGCGGCAGTAGTCCCGGTAAAGGCATCTTGCTTCTTTAACAAGGTTTCCAATGAGTCTGCATAAAGATCCAAGCTTTCTTGTTCGGTGCGCCCAACGACCATAGGTAATTGGCGAATCAATGACTCCAATTGATTCGGGTCGATACGGGCATCGCTTAGAATGGGAGAAAGGGTCTTAACCAAACTCTGCTGGAATGCGATCTGAGAATCACGATTGGCTGTTGTATTGAGAACTCCGGTGATGGAGTTCATGGCTGTCATATCCGTCATGTAAAAACCTCTAGATCACCATGCCACGCATCATGGTCGGTCGCTTGCGCCTAGTGCCTTTGGTGCTCGCGGCTTGCGGTTGATGCTGTTGTTGTCTGCGGCGTTGTACTTCTTCAAGCAGCTCATGCTCTGCTTGCTTCATCAATTGAGGCGAAGCGTTTAACCCATCGAGCAGAATGTTGCCTGCTACCGGACCAACGCCTAATCCTTCGAGTAGTTCATTGAATACGTCAGTCCTGTCTTCTGCATTGCGAATAGCAAGTTCTGAGTTTTCAATGGTTTCAGTAAAGGGTTGCTTCATCTTGGGTCCTATCTTAAAGCGAAGCATCTCTGGGATGCTGTCAGTAACAGTCGAGAGTTTTTACTTTTTTCTCTTTTTAAGTGGGCGGTAATCACTGAGGCGCAAGAAGTACCAATCTTCTTGTTCATCATGGCTCGCCCCACAGGCGCGTAAGTAGAATTGTGCTAACCGATGGCTGCTCATGTTGCTACCTCGCAATACATCAACGTTGCCACGGATAGCCCAGTCGAGCGGGTACAAACGGATGGCATGTTCTGCGAGCATAAATAGCGCGGAGAAAGGGTTGCTTAGACCTTGGTTTGGGCTGATTCTTCGCAGCAATACGATGATGATTTCGCCCTCTTCGACACGAAAGACCAGCTCCATCCCATCACATTCATAACGATGACCAAGTAAGATGGTACTTTTCTGCCAAAAGTAGGGCGTCACTTCGATGCCTGACGCCACTAGAGACTGAGTGAGAAGGCATTTCATCACATACCTACCCTGCCAAGCGGTTGAATATTGATTTGTTGCGTCAGCTCTTGGAACGACAACACCGGCAACTCGTAGTATTCAGATTCAATCAGTTTGCGTACGTAACGACGCACGTCCATCGACACCACCAGCACAGGCTTATTTGGCATGCGGCTTAAATCACCAATGGTTTGCTTAACGTCGCTGACAAATTGCTGAGTGACAGAAGGGTCAAGCGCCAAATAACTGCCCGCAGAAGTCTGACGAATGCCGTTACGGATCGTATCCTCCAAACTCTGATCCAACAGATAAGCTGGCAGCATGTTTTGACCGCTGGCGTACTTGTAACAGATATAGCGTTTCAAGCTTGAACGGATATATTCTGTCAGCTGTACCACGTCTTTCTCCTTCTGGCCCCACTCCACCATGGCTTCTAAAATCACTCGTAAATTACGAATAGAAATGTCTTCAGAAACCAAACGCTGCAGGATTTCCGTCATCTTTTGCAGAGGCACAATACGTTGCGCTTCTTTCACCAGTTCGGAATAGCTGCCTTCCATTTGCTCAAGCAGATAGCGGGTCTCTTGAATACCGATGAAGTCTTGCGCGTACTCTTTCAAAACGTGAGACAAGTGATAAGTCAGAATGCGATCGGGGGTCAGAAAGCCCACATGACTGTTTTGCAGTTTTTCGTGATGACTTTGATCGACCCAAATGCTCGTAATGCCAGGCAGAAAGTCGTCGTCTTTTTCGTAAGGTACGCCCAGCAAATCAATCTGTTCATTACCTTCGGTCACCAGCAGTTTTTCGCTTTCAATTCGCCCGCGAGCTACTGGTACTTCTTGCAATTGAATCAAGTACTCGCCGTTACTCATTCCTTCGTTGAAGCGTAAGTGAATACCGGGGAACGGCACACCGAGATCGAGGTAAAGCGCGCGCCTGACTCGTGCAAGCTCATCGTTCAGAGCCACGGCTTCTAAACTCTCTTGTAAACGAGAATCCAAGTCGATGAGCAGCGGTACTGTCATCGCAAACTCTTCTTGCTCACCCAGCTTGCCTTTGCTATTACGAGATGGCGTCGGTTTATTAGGCTTAGCCGCTGGCGAACCAGCACCTTGGGCGACGAAGCTAGGTAAATCAGAACTGTCGGATTCGCTTTGTTTTTTCTGTTGGTAGAACAAGAAGAAGCCACCACCGCCAACAATCGCGGCAAGAATCAGGAAGGTAACCTTCGGAAAGCCCGGAATAAGAGCAAACAAGATAAGCAGAACGCCACCAACCAACAAAGCTCTTGGCTGAGCAGTCACCTGACCACCAATATCTGAGCCTAAGTCAGAAGAGTCCTCGTTTGAAACACGAGTAACGATGATGCCGGCCGTGATAGCGATAAATAGTGCTGGGATCTGCGAAACCAGACCATCACCGACGGTTAGGATTGCGAACAGCTCAAGTGCCTCAGAGGCAGACATGCCCTTTTGAGTCACACCGATGGTAACACCACCGAGAATGTTCACCACGATGATAATCAGGCCCGCAATTGAGTCCCCTTTCACGAACTTCATCGCACCATCCATCGAGCCATACATTTGGCTTTCTTTTTCGATCAATGAACGGCGGTGACGCGCCTCATGAACATCAATAACCCCGGCACGCATATCGCCGTCGATACTCATCTGCTTACCCGGCATCGCATCAAGGGAGAATCGAGCGCTAACTTCCGCAACCCTTTCAGAACCTTTGGTGATCACCATAAATTGAACAATGGTGATGATCAGGAAAACAACAATACCCACCACCAAGTTACCGCCGACCACGAAGTTACCAAAGGTATATACGATCTGACCTGCATCGCCTTGCAGCAAGATAAGTCGCGTTGTCGTAATAGAAAGCGACAAGCGAAACAAGGTGGTGATCAAAAGCACGGCTGGGAATGCAGAGAATTCCAGCGGTGTCGTGATGTAGATAGCCAACATCAATAAGACGACCGCAATACTCATGTTGGTACCGATCAAAACGTCCACGAGTGCCGTAGGTAAAGGCAAGATCATCATAAAGACGATCGCAAGTAACATCACGGCAAGCATGATGTCTTTACGCTGTCCGACTTTGTTTAGAATATCGATCAACTTATTCATTTGATTCACTATTTAGAGATTGTAGATAACGTCGATGCGCGCGGCGGGCACCTTCAACATCCTGTTGTTTCCAGCGAGCTTGGCTTAGGCAAAACCACAAGCCCGCTTTATTTGAATGTTCGGTTTTCAATAAGCTTTCGCACAACTCGATTGAACGTGTGTATCGACCCGAATTCAGGCATGCCACTGCTAATGTTTGGCGAGCTTCTTGATGCTGAGGTTCGATTTCCAGCAGTGCATCAAGCAAGGTAATCGCTTGTTCCGGCTTTTGATATTGAACTTGGAGTGCAGCGTGGATAAGCAACAGCTCCACGTCTTTCGTTTGCAACATGGGGCTTAAACCTGAATCAGTAGATTCAACGCCATGGTGAGATAACGTTGGTCTAATTGGGTACTTTGCAGTGTTTCCAGTGCCTGATTGAGCGCGTGCGAACCATTTTTCTGCGCCAATTCCTGAAGCCGCAGCTGAGTGGTATCAAACTGTTGACGGTATTTGTCTGGGCGAAGTAGCTCCGAATGCGTCAACTTTGGCTTGGCAAGCGACATCAAGTACTGCTCAGAGGGGCGAAGCTCGTACAGTTTCTCTAGGTGAGTCGCGATGGCTTGACCATCAGGCAACAGTTGAAAGCGCTGTGGGAAGTCGTTTTCAACTTGTTCAAGTGAAACGTGAGTAAAGCCTTCAATACCAACGTTTAATGTACTGATGCGACTCATGAATCCGCCACATCTTTATGTAAACGAGCCAGTAGAGCGAACGCTTGTTCGATGGTTGGCAAGGTCACTTCATCCCCTTCAATTTGTGCAGAGAAGACCAGTGTCTGTTCATCCAGCAACCCAGTCTTAATGAGGAATGGCCAACCTTGACCTGCATGGCAAAAACTCAACGCCTTTTTAATCGGCTCATTCGACTGGTGCCAAGGCAACGGTTTCGCCAGCATGAGAAACAGGCAGTCTTGATGCTTCTCGATATGCAGAGTGCCGCTTTGCTCGAAGCTCAGTTGAACACGTCCTGCTGACGAGAAGTCCACCGCTTCAAGTCCCATTCCTCGGCAAAAATCATCCACTGACGCATCAATCCAATTCATCGTCCCACATTTCCTCTTCTTCTAAATCAATCGCTTCATCAAGCGCCTTTTGCACAGCTTGTATTAGGTTTTGTCGCTGTTCTTCGTCGTTAAATACATCAATTGGAATATGGCGAATCAGTTTGTGCAGTTCCCTAAAAAAGCTAATTTTTCGCTCCGTGGATGCCAACTCCATGGCGTTCACTAGGTTCCATATCTCGGCACTTCCAACCCAACGCTGTTCAACCAAAGCGATGACATCTGACATCAAATCAGTAACTTGATAAGCCATAGTTTGCCTGCTGAGGTGTGAACATCTGGTAGAGGTTACTGACTTGGTCTTGAAGCGTATTCAACGTCTTAAGTTTTTGCATATCGGACATCAAAAGCTGAAGCTTAACGGAGTCAATATTGCTACCTTGCACGCTCAAGTCTGCGCTCATGCCCTGCAACATAAAATCGACCGCCGTGGAGACCTCTTTTGCACCAAAACGCTCAACCACATCCTTGTATGCTGAGCCTAAACCTTGGTAGCTATGTACCGTGTCGCGATAGAAACCACGCAATTGGTGCAAACTGCTAAAGCCTTGCTCTTGGCTGTATTCATCCGCAAAGCTTGAAACACGAATTTCAGTATCAATCTGAGCCCAAGAGTCCGGGTTCTGCTCAAAGGTCAGAATGGCTTGGTCTATCAGCGCTAATAGGTTCTTACTTTCCGGATTGGCTCCGAGGAACTTTTTCACTGCTTGCAGCGCGAGGTACTGATGGCTCTTCTCTTCAGAGAATCCGTTGAGGTACGCCTGTAACTGAGCAATCGTTGATAAGTTGCCGCTTGCCATTTTGGTAGCAAGGTCTTTGATCTTTTGGTTCTTCTCAAGATCAGGCACTTTTCTTAGGTAATCAGAGACCAGCTCATGCGCTTCATTCACGCGAATGCTGCCGTCTTTCACTTTGCGTTTCGTGAGATCTTTTTCTGCTTTTTCTGAACCTAACGCCGTCAGCTCTTCCATCGCATCAAACAACGACTGAGTTGCATTGTGTACGCGGACAGTTTCACCTCGATAATTACCATTAACTGAGGCTCCCGTGCGGGAAGACTCAAGGTTACTTCGGATTGACGCGTCAAATTTGTTGCTCGTTAAAATTTGGCTATTGATAGTGCTCATTGATTTGCACTCCTTCCTACAATAAGAGCGAATTATAGGAATTGCATTTTTAATCGGCTGTCAAAATCAGACGTGTTTTTTTAGGGCGTTTTAAGTTTTCTAAAAACTCCCGACCAATAGTCACTATAAATACGGCGCCATCCTTTCTATTCTCCCAGCATCAGTTATTGCGCATGTTTTCTTAAATTGAACGACTTCTCATACATCACCGAAACTCAACAATCGGCCATCAAGCAAACGCGTTTGATCCAAATCCGTGGTCGCGTGACTCAGGTTACTGGCACCATCATCAAAGCCGTTGTGCCTGGTGTTCGTGTCGGCGAGCTTTGTGAGCTACGTAACCCCGATCAAACCTTGTCGCTGCTTGCGGAAGTGGTGGGTTTTCAGCAACACCACGCGTTGCTTACCCCACTTGGCAACATGTTTGGTATTTCCTCCAATACCGAAGTGAGCCCGCTTGGAAAAATGCACGAAGTCGGCGTTGGCGATCATCTGTTAGGGAAGATTCTCGATGGTCTGGGCCGCCCATTCGATGGCTCTCAAAGCACTGAACCGAGCGCTTGGTATCCGGTTTATCGTGATGCGCCGCCACCAATGCAGAGAAAACTGATTGAAAAGCCGATTTCGATGGGCGTGCGTTCCATCGACGGATTGCTCACCTGTGGTGAAGGACAAAGGATGGGCATTTTTGCTGCGGCTGGCGGTGGTAAAAGTACCCTGCTCGCCAAGCTTATTCGCTCTGCCGATGTCGATGTAACCGTGCTTGCCCTCATCGGTGAAAGGGGCCGTGAAGTAAGAGAATTTATCGAGCACGACCTTGGCGAAGAAGGCATGGCAAGGTCAGTATTGGTTGTCGCAACTTCAGACAGACCAGCAATGGAACGAGCCAAAGCGGCGTTCGTTGCAACCTCTATCGCGGAGTACTTCCGCGACCAAGGTAAGCGTGTCCTGCTGCTGATGGATTCGGTGACGCGTTTTGCCCGAGCTCAACGTGAAATCGGCTTGGCAGCTGGCGAGCCACCAACACGACGAGGCTATCCGCCTTCTGTTTTTGCTGCACTACCAAAACTGATGGAACGTGCAGGTCAATCAGACAAAGGCTCCATCACCGCGCTGTATACCGTACTTGTGGAAGGCGACGATATGACTGAGCCAGTGGCCGATGAGACGCGTTCGATACTCGATGGTCACATCATTCTCTCTCGCAAACTGGCGGCGATGAACCACTATCCAGCCATTGATGTGCTTCGTTCAGCTAGCCGTGTGATGAACCAAATCGTCGATAAAACTCATCAAGCGTCCGCGGCTCACATGCGTGAAATGCTGGCCAAATATGAAGAAGTCGAACTGCTGATCAAAATTGGTGAGTACCAACACGGCGCTGACAGTCGCGCGGATATGGCCATTGCACAGGGAGATGATATCCGAGCGTTCTTACGCCAGGGCACGCACGAGCCAAGTGAACTCGAAGAGACCGTCACACAGCTGCGTGGACTTGCAGGCTTATGATCGAGCAATTGCTAGAGATAAAAAAAATTCGTGCCGACCGTGCCGATCGCGCGGTTCAGCAACAAGAGTATCGAGTCAATAACGCACGAGCCTCACTCCGAAAGGCGGAACAGTCTGTCGTTGATTATCGTCAATGGCGCGAAGAGGAAGAAGAACGGCGCTTTGCGAAAGCCAAACAGAAAACCGTCGTTCTAAAAGAACTTGAAATATTGCGGCAAGAAATCGCGCTGTTAAGGGAAAGAGAAGCCGATTTAAAACAACGAGCTGCAGAAGAAAAAAAGGCATTGGAACAAGAGAACCAGCAACTCAAGGAAAGCAAGCAAGAAGCTCTGGCCGCCCATAAAACCAAAGAAAAATTCATTCAATTAAACGAACAAGAAATCGCTGAGCAAGCACGCCAAGTGCAGTATCAAGAAGAGCTCGAACAAGAAGAGTTCCGCAGCGTTGTTGTTTCATAGAAGGTAAAGATGCGAGTCAAAAACGATCATCCAAACACAACTGAACGTCCGCAACAGGTTCAACAGAGGCCAGTCAACCAAATCTCAGAAGAGCTCGAATCTCGCTTTAATAATGCACTTAAGCCAACGCAAGCAGAGAGCGAACATGAGTCAGAGACCTCTCGCTTATTCGCTGCTGTATTGAACGCAGATAAGCTCGATGGCATGAAGCACAAAGGCAAGGTCAGCAGTGCTATACCTGAGGCGGAGAAAGAGCAGATCGAGGGTGGCCAAGAGCACCCTGAAAACTTGAAAGATCAGCCTGCTAATGAGAAGTCAGACGCTGGTTTGCACCCAGAAAAGCCAAGTCACGATCTCTCAGAAAGAGAAACCGTGCAGGTAATGGACAACAAAGATAAAAACGAAGAGAGCCATAGCGAGGCTTCAGAGCGCCCTGCGAAAGAGCCACATTCAGATACTGGCAAACCCGTAAAACCACACTCTCTAATCGAGCAGTCGGTAGGAAGTAAGGAAGCGGATAAATCACAGCTGTTGACTTCTAACTCTGCGGCAGAAAAAGACTCGAACAATAAGCAAGTCAGCTCGGTAAGCACGGCACCATTAGATAATGGTTCGTCTCGTGATCCTAAAATACCGATGACCAGCTTGCCTAACGCTTTAAAGGGTCAGGTATTACCGATTCAGACTGACCAAGCCAATCTACGGAACAAAACTGAGCCATCAACCGTGCAGAGTGTGCTGCAAGGTCAACTGCATAAATTGGATGCAGCGGCTCACAAACTCGACCCTGCGGCAAAAGACGCTACTGCTATTGTGGACTCGAAAATTGTGGACTCGAAAGCCGCATTGGCCGCGCTTGAAGAGAAGGTTAAGCCGGTAAAGCACATCGAACGGCGTCATCCAAGTTCAGAGTCGGACGCTAAGTTTCACCCGACGGTCAACCTAAGCCAATCGACAGCGCAAGGCGACATCATCCTTAAAAACGTAGAGACACACGCGCCCCAGAGCAGAACTCAAAACGTAAATGAATTGATTAATAAGTTAGTCGACAAGATCTACGTGTCTCTTCCTTCAGCAAACGAAAAAGAAGTTCGTCTGCTTCTTAATGAAGGTCAATTAAAAGGCGGCGAGATCTCCATCAAGCAGGACAGTTCTGGCTACAGCGTGCTGATTAAGCAAGAGCACGCTCTTTCGCTGATCAACCAAACGGCTAAGCAAGAGTTGACCGAGCGTCTGCAACGTTTAGGCATCGACCAACCGATTCGGATCGCCGTCAGCGAACAGATGAACCAACAACAAGACCAACAACGCTCACGACAACAACGCAGCATTTACGATGAATGGAAGCCTGAGGACGAATGATGATATTAGATTTCCCAAAGGTCGAACCTTCAAGCATCGCGCTGAGCAATCAACTGTGCGCAAAACAGTGCCACTTTCAAGATAGTCAGAGCAATAGCTTATCGGCCACGCTTGGCCAAAAACCGGAGTTTTCTGGCTATCGTTTAACGCTACTCATTGGTGGGCAAACCATTCAAATCGATTTCAGCGGTGCGCAATTACAGCAATGGCTACATGGCATTCTTGACTCGACGGCATTTGAATCACTGCCAAACTCATTGCAATTGGCGCTGCTCAGTAGCCAAATTGAGCCCTACACCGACGTGATTAAGCGCTTATTTGGACAACTTCCGGTATTGAGCAAGTTGCAAGTTCATGAGCAGCCTACACCAGAAGAAAACGTGTTGATGCTCACCATCAATCGCGATGATGTCTCTCTTAGCCTGTGGGTCCATGAAGGTCGAGATGTGTTGATTGACACTCTGCCACAAGCGACCTCTTACCTGAGCCAAAACATCGCACTGCCCTTCTGGTTGAGCTTTGGAAAAACGCGTTTGGCGCTCAGTCAATTTGAGCAACTGACACTGGGCGATGTGGTGTTTTTCGATGATTGCTACATCGCGCAACACCAAGTGCTGCTTCAGGTCTCGAATCAGAACCTTTGGCGATGCCAACTCGACAATACGACACTCCATATCCAAAAAAAAGAAACCAATATGAACGATATCAACAGCTCTGAAGCACTTACCGACCACCAGCAATTGCCAATTGAACTGACTTTCGATGTTGGTCAGCAAACCATTACTTTAGAACAACTTAACGCACTGCAACCAGGGTTTACCTTTGAGCTTAACCAACCAATTTCTAACCCAGTCACCATGCGAGCAAACGGAAAAATCATTGGGGAATGCGAGCTTGTGAACATCAATGAACGCTTGGGTGTGCGCGTGCTCGAACTGTTTGGCGGCAGTCAGGAGCCAGCATGATCCAGTTACCTGATGAACTGAACCTCATCGTCACACTTGCCCTTCTTGCTCTGGTTCCTTTCATTGCAATGATGGCGACCTCCTTCGTTAAACTGGCCGTGGTTTTCTCTCTGCTAAGAAATGCACTAGGTGTACAACAGATTCCACCCAATATGGCCTTGTACGGATTGGCGATCATTCTGTCGATCTTCATCATGGCGCCAGTAGGGTTTGAAACCTATGACTACGTGACCCAGCACGAAATCTCACTTGAAGATTCAGAGAGCATCGAAGGTTTAATCGAAAGTGGATTGCAGCCGTATCGTGAGTTTTTAAAAAAGCACATCCGTGAAACTGAATCGGTCTTTTTTACCGATGCGGCAAGAACCTTGTGGCCACAAAAGTATGTCGACCGTTTAGAGTCAGACAGCTTATTATTGTTGCTCCCAGCTTTTACCGTGAGTGAGCTCACTAGAGCGTTTGAGATTGGCTTCTTGTTGTACCTGCCATTCATCGCTATCGATCTGATCGTATCCAACATCTTGCTGGCAATGGGCATGATGATGGTCTCGCCAATGACCATCTCACTGCCATTCAAGTTGTTGCTCTTTGTGTTGCTAGACGGTTGGACCAAGTTGACCCATGGCCTAGTGCTCAGTTACGGATAATGAGGAGAGAAGTATGAATCCGGCTGAAATCATCCACTTCACCACTCAGGCTCTAACGCTTGTTCTGTTCTTGTCACTGCCGCCGATTTTGGTTGCGGCACTTGTCGGTACCTTGGTCTCTCTTGTCCAAGCGCTAACACAAGTACAAGAACAGACGTTAGGCTTTGTCGTCAAACTGATCGCCGTCATCATTACCCTATTTGTTACCACACAATGGCTGGGCGCCGAGCTGCATTCATTTGCCACGTTGACCTTGGATAAAATCCCGCAAATACGATGAGTTACGATGATTTGCACCAAGCCCTGTTCCTATACAGCTTGACGCTCCCTAGGTTAATGGCTTGCTTTATATTTTTGCCGATCTTAAACAAGCAAATACTGGGTGGCACCTTGGTAAGAAATGGTGTTTTGTGCTCGCTTGCACTGTTTATCTTCCCAATGATCAACCAACAAGACCTGCCCGCAGAAACGGATGGGATTTGGTTGATGGTCATCTTAGGTAAAGAGGTGTTATTGGGTATGCTGATTGGCTTTGTTGCAGCAATCCCTTTTTGGGCTATTGAGGCAGCAGGCTTTTTGGTGGATAACCAACGTGGTGCTGCGATGGCAAGTATGTTTAACCCCACTCTCGGCTCTCAGTCAACGCCAACGGCTGTGCTATTGACCCAAACTCTGATCACCTTGTTCTTCTCCGGTGGTGGCTTTGTCGCTTTTATTTATGCGCTGTTTAACAGCTATGCGTCGTGGCCTGTGATTAGCTTTTTCCCAACCGTCACTGAGGAATGGGTGCACTTTTTCTACGCTCAGTTCGAGCAACTTATGTGGCTTGGCGTTTTGATGTCTGCGCCTTTGGTTTTAGCCATGTTCCTTGCCGAGTTTGGGCTCGCGCTGATTAGCCGATTCGCCCCACAGCTGAACGTTTTCTCTTTAGCCATGCCGATCAAAAGTGCCATTGCCAGCGTGCTATTGATTGTTTATTTGGCATTGATGATGGACCACTTTCAAGCCCTTTTCTCTGAAATCGTACTGTTCAGAGAACAGCTCAATACCATTTGGTAATAACAGACAGGAAGAGCAATGAGCGGAGAAAAAACGGAACTCCCCACCCCAAAAAAACTTCGGGATGCCCGGCAAAAAGGGCAAGTCGCCAAAAGTCAGGAAGTCGTCTCATCGGCGTTAATCCTAGCCCTAATTGCCGTCTTATTTGCCTTTGCTGACTACTATATGTCGCACATCTCTGCCCTACTTTTGTTACCGAGTGAGTTGGCTTATCAAGGGTTTCAGGATGCGTTGCTTGACGTAGCCATCGCTATTGCCAAAGAAATGGTCTACCTACTAGCACCGATCCTGATCGTGGCGGCATTGATTGCCATCATGTCGAACATGGGGCAATTCGGCTTGCTATTTAGTGGTGAATCCGTCAAACCAGATATCAAAAAGATCAACCCCGTCGAAGGGGCGAAACGAATTTTCTCGCTAAAGAGCATCATTGAGTTTATTAAGTCAATTCTTAAAGTCTCGCTCCTTTCCTGCATCATTTGGGTAACACTGAAAGGCAACTTAAACACGCTACTGCAAATCCCGACATGCGGATTAGAGTGTGTACCGACCATCACCGGCGTATTGGTGAAACAACTCATGATCATCTCTTCCGTCGGCTTTATTGTGATTGCAGCTGCCGATTACGCTTACCAAAAGTTCGACCACACCAAGCAACTAAAGATGACTAAAGACGAAGTTAAACGCGAATATAAAGAGATGGAGGGCAGCCCGGAAATCAAGAGTAAGCGTCGTCAGTTACACCAAGAGCTGCAAGCTTCGAACCAAAGAGATAACGTTAAACGTTCGAATGTGTTGGTCACGAACCCAACCCACATCGCTATTGGTTTGTACTACAAAAAGGGCGAAACACCGCTGCCTGTGATAACCCTTAAAGAAACCGATGCGATGGCGAAACGTATGATCGCGATAGCCCACGAAGAAGGCATCCCTGTGATGCAAAAAGTGCCGCTCGCACGTGCCCTTTATGCCGATGGTCAATTAAACCAATACATTCCTGGCGATCTTATTGAAGCCACCGCCGAGATCCTGCGTTGGGTTGCGTCTCTTGAGCAGTCAGAGGAATAACGGGAAACGGATTTATTTTATCTTTATAGGAACAGGCATTGGCACTGTTTTTTAAGGAATTTAACTGAACACAAAGGGAGCTTACGCTCCCTTTTGCTTTTCTTCTTAACTACGATTTAGCCGCGAGCTTTTAAACTCAACGGATTAAACCCAGCCTTCTGCTAAGTACATCAATCTTAACTGGCTTGGTGAGCCTAGCTTCTCTAACGCTAATAATTGCCCTTCACTCAGGTTCGGGCTTTTATCCAAGTACACTCGTCCGTTTTCTGCATCGAGAGGCAGTTTGTAGGTCAAGGTCTTATTGATGTCCTGTGCCTTACCTTGATCAATGGCTCGGACGGCTGGCATCAACCAGTCCCAATCTTCACTAAGCAGTTTCTTAAACGCACCATTCGCCACGGATTCAGTTTGACTTGGAGCATCTTCCACACTCAGTTTAAGCATAGGATCGACATCTGGCACCAAGTGTTCACTGGCTTCAGAGCCCAGCATCTTCTTGAGCGTTAAGCGCGCTGTTTCCATTTCCTGTGCTTCTTTCGGCGCTTGAGGAGACGTCATCGACTTGTCCTCTTTTGGGCCTAAATACGCCATCAAAGCACGTACTGACGCGGAATCTTGCATACTAAAGGTAAAGTCTCCTTTGCTGTTAGACACTTCGATACGTGGTAGCACACCAGACATGGGATCTTGACGAAACACCTCTTGAGCTTCGTTATTCAAACCATACGAGCCCGCTTGACCTGCCACAAAACCAGAACCACTGATTAAGCCTGATGCCGCAGCACTGCCCAATGCTTCTTTTGCAACAGGAAGCACACCCGCCGTCCCCACAGAGTTGACTCCAAAAGCACCAAGACTGCCTGTAGCCATCCCTAATGTTGCTGTAACAGCACCTTCAGTCGACAAGGTGGCGTGTCCGTGTGCTAAGGCTTGTTGCATCGGCAACGCAAGTCTCTGATCACGACCGGGCAGTTGCGCAATTTGATCCAATTGATGATGGTAAGCCTCTGCATCGCCATTTACCGCTGCTTTGTGCAACTCACGACCTGTCGCCACCAGCAATCCAACGCCCGGCAAGGCAAGGTTAATCGCCGCATTCACACCAGTGCCTTTGAGCTTATCTTTTGCCATCTCAAGCAACTCTGCCCCAAAGCCGTCCATTTTTCCTGGATATTGATTTTCGATGCTCACCTGTAAGCGAGGATCGTGACTGATCGAATCAAACGTACCTTTGAGGTTTTCATAAGCGCTACCGTCAATCTTAACCTCTTCCAACAAGTTCACTACTTCAAGGATCTTTCGTTCCGTCAGCGGTTCACCTCGGTACCCTGATGGGCTGACAAGGGAGAAAGCTAACAATGCCGTCTCTGGCTTTTCTTGTTTTAATAACGCCCGCTTTAAATCAAGATGAGTCTTAATATTTTCTTGAAAGTACTTTGGGTATTTTGAGCGCAGCAAATGTTCACTCACTGCTGCAAATTTTTGCCCTTTATGGAAGGTCGACGGCTCTTTTACCTTGCCACGCTTGCTGATCACTCGGTCATCTTTTTGCGCCGCAACAGAACGAAATTGGTCTAAGTTAGGAACCGGGCTTTGGCTGATTTTATTCGTTGGATTTACCATGGATGAACTCCTTAGACTCGAAGGGTCTGTACGTGAGATAGCTGTGTGTTGGGTAATGGAGTGATGTCTTGGTCTAGCATCGCAAATCGAGCCTGCCAGAGCTGAGCTTGCTCATTGAGAGCATGGAACCAAGTTGACAAACTCGCAGCATCTAAGTGCTCTATTGGCTTCCTGCCCGCAAGAACAAGCTGCCTGCCATTTGGTGTCAGTGACAAGGTTAAGCGCCCTTCAGCAATGGAGAAATAATTAGCATGAGCCAGAAGCTCAAGGCCTTTCACCCTCAGTTCACCACTTCTTTCGAGTCCGCCAAAAGCCACGGATAGAATAAGATCGTTGTTATCTGTCGCGCTAAAGTAAATAACGTAACGGTCATCAACTAATAACTGACAGCGACCTTCTTCAGAAAAGTTCAGTGGAGGTAACTCATTTATCTCACAAAACTCATTTAATAGAACTTGTAGTGTATTCATTGCAACTCCTCTATTTACTCTCTCTAGTAAAACGTAAATAGAAAGTTTGCGATGTCGAAATTAGCTTTTATTTTGTTGTTTTCCATTACCTCTCGTGAACTACTGCACAAAATAATAGAAATAAACACTTAAATAAAACCTAGCGGAATGAATATAAAAATTCGTTTTAAACAAGCTATTTAAAGATAAGAGTCCGCCAATAAGTTTAATTGATTAATCCAAGGACAAAACATCAAAGCCATTAATGAAAAAACTTATTACTTCGGTTTCACACTTCAATGTTAATATATAGAACTCACAACGAAAAAGAGCGACTTTCGTCGCTCTAAATATGGTCTGGATATTTACTTAATCCCGTGAAGGCTAAGCTCTGCACTTAAAGCAAGAGGCGTGAATGCATCATTTCTCAGCTCAGCAATCGCATACAGCATACGTCCCATACGACCATTCCCATCTGTGAAACCATGGTAGCCAATCACACCAGCAAACAACTGTTTTCCAAGGTCTTTATCTGCCACTGAGTTTTCTTTCAAAAAGCCCTCTATGTGCTGTTTTAGCATGCCTTCACCACCAATGCTTGATGGAAGTGCGCCACCAGCAGTCGCTGGGCCTCGGTAATCTCTTTCAATATTCGGCACCGCTCGCGCATGAAGCTCTTTTAAGTTATCCATGTTCAGCAAGTCTTTATCATTGGCCGCGTATTCTTTAAGAAGCGCGGTAATATTATCAGCATCGTTTCCTTTCGAAGTCGATGCGTTAATGATCCAAGCCGCCGCGCGTTCAAGATTGTTCGTCGTGCCCGTTTTATTGAATTTCTCTTCTGCTAGCGAATCGGCATAAACACCCGAACTCAAATCTGTGTTTGCCAAACCTTCAATATGTGCTTGTGCCGCTTTTAAGTTCTTAACCTCGGTTTCAAATACAACTTCCAAGCCTATCGCGGTATTTGGGTTGTTCTTCACGCCCATCGCACCGCCACCAAAAGCTTTAACAACTTTGCCAGCTAATGCTTTTGTTGAACCCTCACCAATTTGTGACTTCAAGTCCTGTCCTGATTTCGTATCCAATAGCGCTTCTGACATCGCGCGCTCAGCCAATTGGTTAAGTTCACCACTGTCTGACTTAATCGCCTGAGCATCAAGTCGGCTAAAGGCATTTAACACATCGGCCGGCGTTTTAAGGCTGGCATCTTTAAACAGCATTTGACCGTGCTCAACAGAAGAACTGGTTTGCAAGCGCTGAGCTTGTCCAAGTTCATTATCGAATACCGATTTCGTAATCGCTTTCGCTACTGAGTCTGTGTTGCCTTCTCTAAATAGCTTACCCGTTGCTTCAAAGAATCGAGCGACTGCACTATTACTTGGGTTTGAACGAACAAACTGCTGAGTATCTGCATCGACCTTATATTCCTTGCCACCAACATTGAGTTTGCCTTCATTGAGAATATCATTTCGCGCTTGCGGCATTGCGGCTTGTAGCGCACTTACGTTTCCAAAACTAATCATCATTTATACCCTTAGTGTGGCAAATTGAGCCGCATCTATTGTCTGTGTTTGTTCTTGCGTCGCTGGCTCTTGAGCCGTTGCTGACTGTTTTAGCCAGTCCACAAGCTGAACAATCGACGCTTCAAAATATGTCTCAGTTAACATCGTTTGATGAATGTGAATAAAACCGATGTAGCCAGCACCTTCATCCCAACATACGTAGGGCTCATCTTTGGTTAATGCTGCCTTCATGTGTTGAAAATAAACATCGGGATGTGGTTTCTCACCGGAAATTAAGCCAATAAGCGTCAGCTTCTCTTCATTTGTTCGAAGTGTAATCGCCACTTCGTTATCAATAATTAAGCGACAACAGCCTTCTTCATCAAATTCCAGCGTTTCTATTTGGCAACGCTTTGCAAAGTCGTTTAGAAGGGTCGATATAAATCCGTTGACCATCTGGTTTACATTCCTATTTTTGTATTTACATCTCTGCGGTTTAGATAAGAGCAGAGTGTTGGCTGATGGAGTGATTATGCTGAATTCGGATGGGGGAATATGCTAGATATGGTCGGCTTTTTTTCATTTTAAGCCGTTTAGAACAAGGCATATGATGACCTAAAAAAAGCCCAGCATGGCTGGACTTTCGGAGAGCAAAAATAAACGCGTTAGGGCTGTATCTGCTGGCGTTCGCTCAATTGCTTGGTAATAGCTTGCTTGAGCGCTTGCAGCTGACCGTCGATACTCGCATCGATAATACCGACCTCGGTCTCCAGTATGCAGCCGCCGTTTTTTAAACGCGCATCGGCAATGACTTCAACGTACCCCACTTCAGGGAAATCACTGAGTATGGAGGAAACCTTCTCCCGCACTTCAGTAACCTGCTCTGGATGCACATGAAGAATCACTTGCTTTTGGTTACTGACAAGCTGGAGCGCCTCTCTCACGACACTTGCAGTGGTATCCACATCATCAAAGCTGTTGATGATCTTTCTGACGGCATCGAGCACAACGCCTGTCATTTTTTGCTCGACCTGCAAATAGTACTCGTTGCATCGAGCAAGTGTTGCCAGCATGGTTTCGGCGTTCTCGATCTTCGCTTGATCGATGCCGTCCTGATAACCTCGCTGCCTCTCTAGCTCATAGGCTTCGTCCGCTTTCGCAATGATACTTTCTGCTTTTGAGTGCGCCGCCTCAACCAAATGCTGCGAATCTAAGTAACTCACATAGTCTTTTGCTTTGAGCACTTTTAAGCCCGGCGCCAATTGCAAGTTGTCGGTTTTTATTTCAACAAATGAAACCATTGAGGAATTACCTGTTTTGCGATTTTCTTGATAAGTCGATATGCGAGATCACGATGCGCGTCATCCAACCAATCTGCACTGCGATCCGTCAGCGTCAGTTGACGATCGAGCTTAAATTGCCATCGTTGCACTAGCTCTGATGGTGACTTTGCCAGTAAGAACGTGACCCATAAATAACCCAGCTCTCGGGCTGCCTTTTCAAAGCTTTTTTCATCGAGTCTGGTTGGCAGTGGCTTTTGCCAACCGCTGGGCCAGTTGGAAATCATCATCGGCCCTTGTTGGATCAAAAAACGCGTTTCATCCACCCCAAAGACCTGATTAAGACATTGTTTAGGTTGCTTTAGCACCACTTGGCGCATCGCTTGGCAATGCATGATTCCGCCAATCATCAACAGCAGCCGATTTGTTGCCTCTACAGGCAGTAAAGCCAGACTGTTGTATGGATGATTAAAAGCATGATCCGTAATTGGCGACAACGCCCAGTCTTCAATACACCACTGATTGATGGCCGCTTGGTTTCTCCAGCCTTGGAGTTTTAACAACCAAGGCTGTTTTTCCATTACCCAACTTTCGTCAATATAACTGCAAGGGCAATAGTTAAACTGATGCTGAATTTGGGAAACTGGCGTTTCGGAATTAACCACGTTTCACGTTCCTACGGCACCAAGCAAACGTTGCTGCGTTAGAGCCAATGATCAGCAGTACCAAGAAAACAAGGATAGCAATCAGATGGCTTGCGGTGTCTTTGGTCACTTGAATCGACAGAATGCTTTCGAATTGATTACCTTGAGACGTCACACGAACTTCCGAAGATGGCACCATCACCACGCTAATACGATCGTAGTTCAACCCTTCGATACTGTTGTTTACTAACAGCTTAATCTGAGGGACATAAGAGTCCAACGCGACATCCGCGGCATGTTTGATAAATACAGATGCCGATGCTGGCGTTGGGCGCTCACCAGGACGAAGATTTTGGTCTTCAAGTACCACGTGAACGCGAGCGACCAACACCCCATCAATTTGTGACAATGTGGACGACAGCTCTTGCGATTTCGCGTAAATAAGTCTCGCTCGCTCGGCAAGCGGAGACGAAATCAGATCGTCTTTCGGGAAGACTTCTTTAAGTGTCGAGAACTGCTCTCTTGGGTAACCTTTGCGCTTAAGCGCATCAACCGCAAACGCAATTTGTGCGTTATCTACCATCAACTTGACGGTGTTGTCTTTATCCGGTTCTTTGGTGGCGACGACGCCTTCAGAAAGTAAGATTGACAACATTTCGTTGCCTTCTTTTTGGCTTACACCGGTGTAAAGTTCGGTCTGACAACCCACCAAAAATAGAACCAGTAACATGCTTACTGCACGCATTGTTTTTCTTGTGATGACTGACTTCATTGTGACTACTGTGCCTTTAACAGTGTTTCTACGTTTTGCGTCGTTTTACCTACCGTCTTGGCGATCAGTTCCTCTTGAAAGGTAATTCGAGTCAACGCCCATTGCATTTGCAAAAGCTGAGCAGGATCGTCACCCACCATTTTCATACTGTCGGTTAAACTGCTTTTTGCGTTATCGATGGTATTTTTCAGTTCGCTTATGTTTTCTAACAAACCACCTTCTAAACCATTGTTTCCTTCCGGGGCCAACATCGCTTGCTCGAAACGTTCGCTAAGCCCATCCTGAGCTTGCGCATCTTGCACTTGCTCTAGATTCGTCTGCATGACTTCGGTGTACTGCGTATTGATCATCTGCGTTCCTATGAGAGCTCTAGTTTGTGGCTGTAAGTCAGCATGTTTTTGACCATCGAGTTGATTTGTATAACAAAACTCAACTCTTCCCGAACCATGTCTAACAATGGCTCTTGATCAGGAATGTCTTTCAACTCGGCCCAGCTATGCCAAAGTGCTTGTTCCTTTTGCGCCCCCAGAGGGAAATGCTCAGACAGCAGCACTTTTAGCTCCTCACGGTCTTTTGGAGGATCGGCGAGCAAACGTCCAGAAAAGCTGCCCAGTAACTCTTGTTCGAGTGAAGCCAGTAATTCTGGAGACGCTTTATCGGTGCCTTTTACGCTTCTTTCCTGGCTAAGTGCATACCACAACGCCTCTTTCTGCTCGCTTGGAGAAGTAAGCGCTCCGTCAAGTGAGCGCTTAAGTGCCGCTGAGCTAAAGTTTCCGGAACTCTTGAGCGCTTCATACCACTCTTTAATTGCCGTCACTTTGGCCTCAGACTGAGAGACGATGTCCGTGCTTTTTTGCACTGGCGATGCGCTCTTGTTTGATGAATTGCTTTCTGATGCACTTTCACTCATCAAACGGCTCATCTTATTTGCCTCATGCGGATCAACTTTGGCTGGCTGCTGAACCTGACTGAGCACATAGTTGAGCGAGTTGTTTTCAACCTTCATTAAAGGTTCCTGATATCCTGAGAGAAGCTCGTTGCAAAGGCTTGGCTTTCTTCACTGCCTTTTGAAGCCATCGCCAGCCAAGATTCCGCTTTGCTCGCTAACCCTGCTTTACCCGCCGCCAGAGCCGCTAAGCAGACTAAGTCAGGCGAGTTCACGCACACAGGTTCAAGCAGGCGATGCGCCTCTTCGTAGCGACCACGATTCATCAAACTCATAGAGCGAATCATTGCCACGACTTCTTCGGTATCCCCTTGGGATTCGAGGCAAGACGCAATTGTCTCTGCCTCTTCGTGGCGATGCATACCGGTTGCCATCAAAGCCGTTTCGGCCAGCAGCAAACGCATGTCTTTTTCCATAACTTACACCTTCTGCAGAATCGACTGCATCACATCCTTGATAGCACGAGTCGTGGTCGCGTTGATGTTGTAAACCACCGACCATTTGTTGATGGTGTGCTGCAATTCAGCCAGCTTTGATGGGTCGTCAGCGTTGGTTTCTAGGTTTTTGATCGCTTCATTCACGGCTTCATTCGCCGCTTTTGCTTGTTCTTCTAGTTTCGCTTTAACATCATCGAGATAAACACTGTTACTCGCATCGTAAAATGACATAGGTATCGCCTCTTGGTTATTTATTGCATTCGACAGTTTCAATCACAGCTAGAGCCGCTTGGTAGGCTTCATGCTGTTTGAGTAGCAACTGATATTCATGGGGGGCACAGCCAAGGTCGAGCTGGCGCTTAACTGCAGATTGCGCTTGCTTGAACTTGAGGACAATGGCCTCTTTCTGTTCCTGCCCTGAGTCGCTTTGTAGTAGTTGTTCAAGATTTGTCATTGGTATTTCCACCTTCATACCCTAGATCGATCGTGATCACTCGCCCGCCTTTCACCAGCTCTATTCCTGATGGAGTGACGCTAGAAATGCGATACCCTTGAGGGGTGCGAGCCCCAACCATGTAACGAACATTGTCCGTAAGAATCACATAAGGGACTTGGCCGAAATTCACGCTACGAAACGGAAAATCGATGTTGGTTCCCTTGCTTACTTTGGGAATGGACTTCAAAACCAAATAAGGTTTCTCGCCATACTGCTCACGGAAATCCCTCGTTACGCCATAAAAGCGAGTGGTCTCGATATCGTCCAACTCACCGCGTACTTCAATACGATCGCCACTTGTTACTAACTGAACTTTCTTTAGTAACTCTGCTTTTTCAAGCAAGGCTTTGAGCGTATCCATATAGGCGCCCGCTCTTTGCAGTTCGACCTTCCAAGCGACCAGCCCCGGGACATCGCGTTCTAATATCTGCTCGACTTGGCTCCAACGGCTCGCGTCATCGATGTACCCCGTTAAGAGCAGCGTGCCAGTCTCTTCACCATTCTCAACTTTGACTTGGTGATAACCGAGGTTACGCAAGATAAAGCGCACGCCACGACGAATCTCTTCCATGGTTCGCAGGTCACTTTTGTAGTTGATCCCTAGCGCGTCAATTCTTCCCAACAGTTGCAGTTTTGCGGTTCTATCCTCGACGTACCCTTCCAGTACTGCCTGCCTTGCCGTGGCATTCCATTCAACTCGCACATCATCGAGTTTCAATTCGCTCAGAATATTGCGCACTAAAACGATGGGCTCCGCTTCCGTGATGGCATCGCTGTCGCTGGCTCGGATTTGGCTATACCAAACACCGGCAAATATCACGCTTGGAATCAGGCTGCACATCAAGCCGATCAAAACTGTTCTCTTCCAACCTGATGACGGTTTATGGCTGACCGGTGCCGCTTGTTTATCTGCGGCTTCCGTCATGATATCGATCGCCAAGTCATCTTCAAGATGCCCTACCGCAAACGTTAATCGGCCAACCGAAACCAAGGCACTGCGTGATAATTCAATCCCATTAGCGTCAACGGTAACGCTCTCGCTATTGATCGAAACCTCATCACAATCACGCAGTAAGACGGTATCGCCATCGCACACCAATACAAGGTGACTCGCCTTGATGTCCGAATCGGTCAACACAAGGTCGGCGGTAAAGTCATCGCTCCCCAACACCAACGAATCATTGGGTAAGGTCACCTCTACTCCGGCATGAACACCAGAGAGAATACGAATTTTCCATTGCTGCATTGAGGCTATTGCTCCTCTAATGGTCGAACGCAATGATTCTCTGAGCCATCACACTCTTTGATTTGCACTCGCCATCCTTTTTGCCCTGAAGGCAGCTCGCATTGTGATAACAGCGAAGATTTGCCCTGTGACAATAGATCTTGTTGATGACGCTCCGCTTGTACTTGAGATGTACAGCTGTAGAGCGCGAGTGCCGATTTCAGATCTACACTGTTATTTGAAATATTGTTCAAGGTGCCGAGCTTCGGCCTCAAGTCATACTCATTACCGATAAGCACGTTGTCGCCAATGCCATCGACAACAATTCTCGGCTCAATAATGAACATGCGCACCGTTCTTCTGGTGGTATCGGTCGTACTTCTAAACAAGGCACCAAGGTATGGAATGTCCCCTAACAAAGGCACTTTACGCAGTTGATGACTGATTTCATCACGGTATACACCACCGATGAGTAGGCTCTGACCTTGCTTCACGGTCGCTAACGTGCTGATCTCTGTTTTTCGGATAGATGGCACATCATCAACACCGCCATCTGGAATTTGCGCACCATCTTCAAGATGCAAACTCAGGTTGATTTCTGGTCTTTCAACAAATCGGTCTCCGACGATGCGTGGGACGATACGCAGTAAGGTGCCGTAGGTCACTTCTTCAAGCGCTGCAGTTTCTTTACCAATCAACTTGACGTAGAACGTGCTGCTGTTGTTTAGGACCGCTTCAACGTTTTCTTGAGTTAGCAAAGTCGGTCGAGACACGACTTGAGCGCTACCTTGAGATTCCAACAAACGAATTTGAGCCAACAAGTAGTTTAAGTTGGTCGCATCAAGCAGTGACTTAAAAGTCTGCCCGCTACCTAACGTCACATCACCACCATCAACGTCACCTGTGGTTTTGATGTCTAAAATACTGTTGTTACCGACCTCGATACCCGCTCGCCAATCCACACCCAATTGGCTCAAATCATTAGCGCTGATATCGACAATCGAGAGTGCCACTTCAATTCGTGACTGTGGCTGATCCAACTGAGCGACTAACTTGCGGTACAAAGGCAGACGCGCTTGCGTATCACGCACTATGATGGCGTTTAAACCTGGCTCTGCTTCAACCGACGCACCGCCGTGTACAGAAACATTCTTCGTCGTGGTTGCAGCCGTATTGATGTCCGCTTCTTCACTCTCTTTGGTTGCCTTGATCTGAGTTTGAACGCCCGACAATACTCGGCTTAATACCGATGCAATGCCCGGCACCGTCACCGCTTGATCGCGATAAGTGATTTCTCTGTCCGTCGCTGAGGCATATTTCAAAGGAATAATTTCAACAAACAGTTCATCGGTAGAGTTCGACTTTTGAACCAATCGGCTTTCCAGCGCTTCGGCCGTTTGCACAACCAAATCAACGTATCTAGGTGGCCCCGCTAAGTAAACCAGCCCTTTGTTCTCTGCCGCACGCCAACCGTAGCGAGAGTCCCAAATCCCTGTTGATATCAGAGTACTTCGTAGCTCACGGGCAGTAAGAAGTTCAAGCTGTAACAGTCGTGAACGGGTTTCCGTCGCTTTGTACACATGCAACACCGCGCCATCGAAATACCACATCAGGTTGTAGACCTGTGCTAGATAATCAAGAAACTCGGCTGGGTCTTCTGGCGTAAATCGACCACTAACTCGATCGTTTACCTTGTCACTGACCGACACCGAAACGCGATAGTTAGCGCCAAAGTTATTCAATAGTTCTTTTAAAGAGTCATTGTCGGCATAGTAACGAAACGGCTGATCAGGCCAATTCAACTCTGATGCGTGTAAAGGCAATGCCGCCAACAAACTCAAAGTACATGCAACAGACCAAACAAGTCGGCGTAGTTGTTTTTTTAAAACGGCAAGCATTATGGAATCCAAATACTGTGGCTGACGGTATGGTTAACGCGTTGGTGCTCTAGCACACCACTAAACTGCTCCACCAAATTCACATGCTGGGAGAGCTGGGCGCATAATGCTTCTGTGGTAACGCTTTCCATATTCATCTTTCCTTGCACAATCAACTGTTCGTTATCATTCACCGTAAGTGTGCTGCTCGTGTCGCGCAGTGTCTTCAAAGAGAGCTGCATACAATGTTTGAGCGTCTGCTCTTTTTGGTAATCGAGGTGCTGTTCAAACTGAAATGGGAGCACGGTTTCCCACAAGACCCATGATGAATGCTGCCGAATGTTAAGCAGCATCTGGTCGACTTCGATATCATAGGAACCATTATTTGAGGCAATAAAATCCCCAACCCCAAGCGTTGCCGCGAGGGATTTCATCATTTGATCTAACATATTTAGCTCTATTTAAATCTGGCTGAGATGGTTACAAGCTTGACCGCACTGGTTACTCTGAATATCAAAATAGTAGTGATCCACATTGCCAACAGTGTGCATGTCTTGAAACCACTGCCAAATCTTCGCAACCGCATTTAAGTCGCTGTACACAAGGTCACAAGCGTCCCACACGTCGTTGAGTTCCGGCGCTTGCACTCGAGCTTCGCCACACCAGACTTTCCATTCAGAGATAAACTTATCTGAGGTCTCACCGTGCTGAGATAAACCTTTGAGCTTATCAAGCGTTGGTTTCCACTCCTCGACCATGGCTCGGTGGGATTCAACCGCCTGATTTTGTTGTTCATTGAGAACATCAAGCTGCTCATACAGTTCACTCTGCTGACTCTGAATCAATGCCAATTGCTGCTCTGCAAAAATCGCACTGTTCTCTTCTGTCGAGAGCCTCAACCAGTACTCTTTTTGAATACTCAGCTGATTGATCAACTGCTCTAGCTTTATGGTGTCATGTAACACCGTCTGATCTGTCTTTCGGTTCACCCATTCATTCAGGGTTAAATACATTGAAAGAATCAGCGTTTTAGGTGACGCCAAATTGAAGCGAAACCCTAATCGGCTGTTAATGTAATCCAGCCTTTGCTCAAAAGAGCTCAACACGTGATTATCACTCAGTTGCCCACCCACCTCGAGAAAGAGGCGCATGGCAAACCGGTCTAAAGAGGTACCAAACCTTTGATAGGTTTTCACCACTTGGCTTGCACATAAGCAATCAACGACATTGCGGTCAAGCAAACGTTGTAGCAAAGACAATTGTTCTGAACTCAGAACGTCTTCACTAAGCAGTTGTCGGTGATTGACATTAACAACATTGGGCACTTGCGATGATTGGGTTAAACCTTCGTATCTTGCGCCTCTCTGCAATACAGTGACCTTCCTTTGCGTCACAATGTTGTTAGGAAAAAGCGAACGGCGTCGCCAATGCAGCTTTTTCATTGGTGTTGTTCTCCGCATCTACTT
Organism: Vibrio sp. ED002; assembly: GCF_023277445.1. Taxonomy (NCBI): domain Bacteria; kingdom Pseudomonadati; phylum Pseudomonadota; class Gammaproteobacteria; order Vibrionales; family Vibrionaceae; genus Vibrio; species Vibrio sp. ED002. The sequence goes on from NZ_CP080238.1 coordinate 1,183,256, forward strand.
CGAACAATCCAGAAGGAAGTAGAGGTAATAGTTTTGTTCGTTGTTACGCTGAGCATAATAGAGTTTACGCCAGTTGATGCCTTTCAAAATTAGTCAGAAAATTTTAGTCGTCAGACATTTCACTTAGCAATAGCGACTTGTTCATCCCCAGAACGTACACGACTTGGTGTCGTTCCAAAACGGCGTCGGTAGCTTTGCGTAAAGTAAGATTGGCTAGAAAAGCCCGCTTCCATTGCGACGTCGACAATGCTCATTTTGCTGGTAAGCAATAACTTATGGGCATGCAGCAAACGGCGCTCACTGATCCACGCTCTAGGAGAAACGCCATAGTGCTCATTAAAGAGCTCTTTAAACGTCGTCAGGCTCGCGCCAAACTCTTGAGCATAGTCCGTCAGCTTCCACTCCTTCAGGTAATGGAGTTCCATAAAGCGACGCAGTCTGTCTGAGGTTTTGTTGGTCAGCTGTGATAATAACGCATACAGGTTCTCACCTTGCTCACCGTGGAGCAATAAGATGAGCATTTCCTCGTATTTTAAGCGCATGATGGTGTCAGGATAAGACTGCTCTTCTAGCGTCTTCATCCCTGATAAGGTCTGCTCTATCAACAAATTGAAAGTAAACGGGAACAATCCAGACTGAACGTTCTCAACTTTTGGTAGCGACATCAGTAAATCACTGTGCTTTTGCAAAAATTGACTGACAAGTTCATTGTCGAATTCGATCACTGACGCCGTATATTGGCCATCTACTGGTGTGTATTCTAGTAAGTAATCCCCTTGAGAGAGATACACCCCACAACCAGCGACCACATCTAACGTGCAGTCCCCCGTCTGAACTCTCAATTGTCCATTGTGAACGACAACAATGTGAGACTGGCGAGAATGAAATACTTCATCGTATTTTTCATAGTAGCAAGTACTATGGATTTTTCGCGATAGCGAGTTGACCCTTTCTGTGTTTAGTTGGCCTAACACATCCATTTTCTACCCTTCATAATTCTAATTTCTCTAATCCCACTAGAGAAATGCCATAGCCTGACTCACACCCAATACGAAAACGTACACGCGGATGTGTAATCAAAACGATGTCAATTAAAGAAGCAAAGAAAAGAGCATAGGTGCGATAGCACGACCATACTCCCCGAATAAATTATAAATAGCTCAAAAAATGCCTGTAGCAGCAAAAAATAATCTTGGAAAAACGTCTCGATATTGTTATGTGATATTCTCGAGAATTAATAAGCTTTTGCTAAAGTTCAACTTATAACTAGTGATACTCAAACAACCAAAGCTCTTATTATATTAGAATAAATGAAAGTACTAATATTTAAGCCTACTTTCATTAATATTGGTATTTCCACAAAAAACGAAGTGTTTATTTTTAAACCATTCTATCTAGCCAACTTCTCAGAAGCGGGGGATATAAACATAAAAATTGCAGTAAGTGCAACTGATATTCATATAAAGAAGAACTGAACCGATGACTTAAACCCAATAATAATTAGGGTTTAAGCGCTGGATTATTCGCTTCATTCAACTTAATTTTTTATTAAAATAGAAAAAATGAAAACGATTACTTTTCTAGTTATTATTGTAAGCTTCTAGTTTTAAGTCCTTATGTACTCTGCCTTGCGTAAAAATATAGCCTTCTTCTTTACTGGCTATGATTTTTCCTTGAGAACGTAACACGGCACGGATTTTCATCTCGCCTTTTCCCGCTTGAATCGGCGCAATAACAAAAGAGTATTGCACAGGTAGTTGAACCCCTTGATACGTCTGCTTTGCGACAGTAATACACCGTTCTGCAGTCACTTGGCATACATCAATATCAACCGATGTACTCACGGGAGCAATATACTTATCAAAAGCGACCCATCCATACAGCACGGCTTGGGAAGAACTCGCAAAACCGCCTTCTAAGGAACTGGTGTGAGTGCAAGCGCTCAAAAGCAGAATGCTTAACAACCCAATAAGCGTTCTAGATTTCACTGCGTACTCTATCTACTTATCTTTTTATTAAAAATGACAGTCGCAATTCTGGTACAGAAATATATAAAAGATCAACCTATATTTCATATATAAATTAAAAATTAAATTCTCAAAAATAAGAACACCTTTAATGGAACTGGATTTACTTTGTTTTAAAATTTGACATTAGTTCCAAGCACATAATCAAACATTATATAAGCGAAATTTATATGCACTAAGGATATAAGCAACACCATCAATAACTTGTTTATTAACCTTATAGAAAAAACGTTTATATAAAAAAATCCAACCAATATTGATAAACATTCAAATGCACTTCCCATAATTTCACCCTTAAAATTCTAAATAGGATAACTTCTATGTCTGCGCGCCAAATCGTAGATGAGGTTTTACTTAAATTTGCTCATCAAATAGGGTTACCTAAATTACAGTTGATTGAAGACGAATTGGGTTTAGCTTTTGATGACAACTTAAGAGTGCATGTGATTTTTCACCCAACAACAGGGATGCTTCAATTAGAAGCTGAGATCGTCGATCTACAAATTGTTAACTCTGACCTTTACCGTTCTTTTATCGCATTCAACTACCATTGGTCTGAGCATCAACTGTTTTTTAGTTTAGATAACCACCGACACAAGCTTTGTTTAAATAGACTGCTTCACGCAGAGTCACTCGACTACGAGCTGTTTGAAGATGCACTGGCTGAGCTGCTCACACAGAGCGAATCTTGGGAAGACTTGTTATCCGCCCACATCGCCATGGAAGCTTTGCCCTCTCAGCTTCAGAGCTCGGATTTAAGAGTTTAGGTAATCTATGTCCAATGACATCCAACCAACACAAAAGCACTTATCTATCGATTGGATCGAGAGCAATAGCCAGACTGAGTCTGTACAGAAGGGAAACTTTTTAGGCAGAACCGTGGTGCAGATAAATCCAAACGAGCGAGAGCAAAACCGCACTCACTCAAAACTGGAGCTAGGCGAGACACTTTCTATGCTTGCCAATACTAAGCTCTCCAACGCGATTTTAAGCTTTGAAAAAGACTCGAATGCAGCACAGAGCCTATTGAGTAGAAAGGTCCAAGTGATCGCGACCAATAGGACAATGAGTTAGGGGCCGCTCTCACTTTGTAAGAAACGCAAAGCCCCGAGATTTCGGGGCATTGCTACTTTCTTAAAGCAAAGATGTAAAGCAGTGATTAGCAAACATACACAACCAAATATAGAGAAACTATACGAAGTTATAACAATATCAGCCTCTTAGGAGAAATATATGCTAACAACCACCCACTCACGCAGGTGGTTTACGGTAAGAGTAAAAGTTCAATAAACTCTTGATATAACGAAACTAAGGGGTGAATCTTCTTGGCTTAGCACCATGCCTATCCCAAAAGCAACCTCGAGGGTCCCACTTACCAAAAGATGCTCCTACAGAAAACGCTGGAGACTCTATAGTGTCCAGGTTATGAGTCCACGTAGGCTGCTTAGAATAAGCAATAACAGGTCGACCTATCTCTGTCGCTAAATCTTGAGCTGCTCCTAGTTTTCCATAACAGCTTAACAAATGAACGGGAGATGTTGGTAAACCTTTATACAAATCAATCCCTTCGTTATTCTTCATGTGTTGTGCGAGTTGAGACCCCGTCAAAGCAGTAAGATTACTATAATCTGTCTCCCACTTATTAGTGACTGGGTCTTTATAGGCTCTTTCTCCCACATATACTTTACCATCTGGGTCACCGTGCAATAAAATCGCTTCTTCGCCTGTATCACGAAAGTTATCAGTATATCCTCTAGGCCAAGGGCCGTAGGCCCCCTGTCCCTCTATACTCATGGGGTGCTTGGTATTACTTCTCATTGGTAAACGACGTTGGGTTGGTCTACGAAATCTTGTAGTGCCCTGTCCTACACCATAACTTCCCAGCCCTACGATAGCACCAACACCAGCACTAATACCAGCTTGCTTAGTAGGCATACCCGTCGCAACATTCAGGCCAAACTCTGTAGCACTTGAAGTTATCGAATCTGCGATTGCTAAGCCCACTTTAACACCAGTCGTAGCTCCTTTTGCAGCTGTACCAAACCCACCACTAATAAGACCTAATGCCGCCCCAATACCTACTTGCTTCCAGTCAAAACTTTGACCAGAAGTTGCAGACCTGATACCTTCAGCAGCAGCCGATATTGTAGCACCGACAACCGCACCTACAATAGCACCAGTTATTATACTCAGTAATGCAAAATGGCCACTGGGATCTGTCCTGTTTACTGGGTCACCAAGACAATAAGCGTAGGAATTTATACCACCTCTTCCGAATGGGCTAACGCTATCTGCTGAATGAAAACGCATAATCCTTGGATTGTACATTCTATAACCATTTCCTAGATGATAGCATCCGGTTACGGGGTCTCTCCGCTCACCGGTATAACCTATAGAGTTTGCTAGTAAGGGGTTTGAAGTTTGAGCTCGAACTTGCCTAGGTGCTAGCACGCCACCTCCCAGCGCTAAAGCACTGACAGCTGCAGATTTTTTCATGAATGAACGCCTTTCTTGGCTCAAAGGTATCATCGGCAGTACTTTATTAAATATATTCTTCTTCATTTTATCTTCCCTCTTCACCATAAGCTGTATAAAGGTGGCTTTTAGTTGTCAAAGAGCCATCTTCATGTTTTGTAACTTCGGTAGTAACACTACCTTGGGTGTCGAGTAGCAGTAAGTCTTCCTGTTTAATTTGATTATCTACGGTACAACGACGAAGCGTTAAACCCGCATTCTCCAAAATTGTATGAGTACCCTCTGATATTTCATGCCGCAGCTCTCCCTGCTGATACAAAAGGTATGTATGAATATCTTCAATTGTTTGAGAAACTAGTTGACCAAACTCATCATGCCCATAATTCGATAGCGTACTACTATTATTTGTAATAGAAGATATTTGATCGAGGGCGTTATATTCATAATTTAAACCCTGCTCATCATTAAGTAAATTACCTGATGCGTCGTAATTAAATTCAATTGAGGCAGGATAACTTTGATGGGTGTTAACAATGTTAACTAAACGACTTGGGGTTTTCTCATCATATATTAGATCCATCTGATTATAGGTTTTGTCAACAAATGTAGAAGTAGTCTGGGTTATGTTACCATAAGTATCATATTTAAAAATTTGTTCTGATATCGCATTCCCGTACTCATCTTTTGGAGCACTATTACCAGAGCAACGGTAATTAACCAATCTCAACATATCATCATACATATAATATTCAGTAATATTGATACCTTCTGAGTCAGTAAATACACGATTTGAAATAAGCTGATCACTATTAAAAGTATTCGAAATAGTTTTTGAATAATCTCTTGTCACAAAAGAACGACTTAATTCCATGCCTAAAAAATCAAATACAACCTCAACTGTCGCAGAAGTTTCTTTTCCATTCTTTACAGTATAAAAGTAAGGTCTACTAAACTGGTCATAGGTTATTTCCGTACAGTAATTATTTCCTAAAATCTCTTGACTGATAGTTTTAACCCTACCAAGATCATCATACTTATAAACTGTCTTATTATTAAAAAAATCCCATTTTTCTTCGAGTTTCCCCAGGAGTGAATAGGAATATTTTGCTTCACGAGGGATATTATCATTTAACGTGACAACTTCTTTTGTCACTCGCCCAAATGAATCGTAGGTGAATGTATGTTCACCATGTATATTTTGTGAAGATTTAAGAGTTCCTATCGCCTTATCATATTGATATAGTCTAGCTAACTTCTCATCGCTCTCAACTTCAAGGCTTGTTTGAGCGCCCAAATAAAGGTCATATTTAGGATATAATACTTGACCAGTAGGTGTTATTTCCGTATTTGGAAAAGGGTTCCCGTTCGTATATGTCCAATGACGTAGTCCTTTAGCCGAGTCTTCTGTTGTAACCCTTCCAAATCCGTCGAATGCTCTAGACCCTAGAATACTCTTATCTAGTGCTATAGTAGCTGGTGTATCCATTTCAACAAAAGTAGGGTAAGTTAGACTTTCTGCTACAAGGACACCATCAATTGTTTTTTTTGTCGTGACTAAACGGTCTAGATCATCATATTCAAATTGTGTCTCTCGATTATTTGTGTCGATTATAGAAATGATATTTTGATAGCCATCATAATTATAAGATGACTTCAAGACCGATTTACCATTTATATCTTGAGTTTCACGGAACACTGGGTTTCCAGACATATTGTAACTTACCTTTTCCTTAACTAAGCCCACGATTTCCGTAAAGCTTGTCAGGGTAGGGATATCTTGCGCGATGTTTTCTATTCTTCCATCTGGATGTTCAACTCTGTTAATCTGACGATTTGAATCATAATTGTATTTAGTTGTAAGAAGTATAATCTTGTCTGAAAGATAGTCTATATCATCTTCTTCTATTGCCTGACCAAAAGCATCGTAGCGTATAGAGTTAACTCTTTTTCCATTCAAATAACTATTAACATGTTTTCCGGCATTATTAAAATTTATAACCATAACATTACCAATAGATTCTATTATTGTAACCGAATTTTGGTTTTCTCCTCTTATATAACTATAAGATCTGGTTGCCTCATAGTCTGTATTTGGAGCAAAAACCTCACTAATCTTTATTCCCAATGGATCATATTGGTAGACAATTTCTGCGCCTACACTATCTATCGATTTTATCAAATTCCCATAAAGTAAATCTATCGTGTTACTTGATGTTGAGTTTAGCCCATCGAAGCTGGATACGTTTAGGTTGATTTCTAAAGAGTTATCATAAAACTCATAATCAAAGTTGTATGATGTTTCCTTACCCTCAATAGTTTTGATTACTGTCTTAACACGTCCATACGTATAAATATTTTCATTATTGTCAAAGTAATGATTTCTAGTTGTAATTTTACTGTAATTTGAACTGCTACTATCTAAAAGGACAAAGTATCTACTGTTATCGTCTAGCCTAGGGAGACTGGTATAGGTAAAATTTCTTCTCCTAATATTAAATTGACTTGATCCTGGAATAAAAGATTCTTCTTTTAGCTGGGCTACAAAGCCATGGGGGTTTTCTGGACAGTCTGAATCACCTTCTTTAGGGTAATATTTACGTTCGATAATTGAACCATCAGTATTTATTTGCTTTAGTAGGTTACCAAAGTCATCGTAATCATATTCTGTTTTAAAAGATTTATAGCCATTGTCATCATTATAAAACTTTAATATCTCACTCTTAGTTAGAGTATATATCCCAGGCTGTGATTCGATACCTTTTGATAGATCTGCAAAATAGGAATAAACAACTTCCTTAAACAATTTCTCATTACAAGTATGTAATTCTAAATCCATTAAATGATATTTATTGAAGGTTCTTTCTATTTGAATCGTATCATTAATCACTTCCTTAGTTGTATACTTATAATCACTTTTTGCTTTAAAAAGAGTATCTTCTCCGCTTTGCCAACTTTGCTCACTGCCGAACCCTAAGTAGTTCATGTCAGTGTAATAATACAAAGTTTTTTTAATATTTTGATTTTCACCAGGATATAAAATATGTTTTGTAACGAAAGGAACCTTTGATATAGGGGCTCCATCTGGTAACGAATGACCGTTATCTAAATAAGTAATTTCTTCTTGAAGTCCTGTACCATGAATCACCTTTTCAATAACTTCATAGTTACAACTTTCTATCCATCGGTATTGAAACTCAGTATAGGGCTCTTCTTCGAAGTAAATATAGCCAAGACCTTTCCAATCTCCCCGACCTATCTTTAATATCGAGCAAGTTTTAAGAACAGAACCTAAACTATTGTGAGTAACTGTTGTTTTATATTCGTTGGTCCACCAATCAATCTCAATTGATTGACCACTATCGTCTGAAATTTTCCATAAAGTAAGACCAAAGCTATTAGGTTGATAAGAATTCGCATACTCAAAGTTAACAACAAGACCATTAGAAGAGACTCTTTTATATAATATTCCTTCTTCATAGCTTATATATTCACTCGTTCCATCCTTGAAATGAAGGACTATAGATGACGGCTCATTATCAATTTTTTCAAGGTATAGTATCTTGATGTCTTTTAGTTTTCTATATGGTGCAATGAATTCGCCTAGAGTATCGTCCCACTTTATCTCAAACACTTGACCTGAAGATAAGGTCAATCTTTTGCTTTTCAGGTTAAAAGAACTTAAGGAATACCCCCAACCACGACCAAATCCTAAGTCAAAGTTTGATGATGAGTTATAACTAATAGAAAAATCATAGGGAGCTCCAGATGTTTTAGATGACAACAACTTAGTGATATCAATGTGAGCATTAAATATACCTGTTCTAGGATCTACATTTGTACTCGTACTATCGATGAAGTTTGTCGCATTACTAGTAACGTTAGACATATTATTTCCTTAACACGCATTTATTATACTAATCATGAAATAAAGCACTCGTATTTGAGTGCTTACGTTTTTATTTTATCAAGCCAATTTTTAATGAATCAAAATCTTTATTCGCGTTCTCATAAATAAAGGTAGCTTGATTCCCCCAGTAATCATATAAGTCCACATATCCAGTATTCTTAGTAAACCGTGACATAGAGTTATAGTGATACAGCGAGCTACCAGTGGTTGGATGGCCACATCGATAATTACTTGGCTTATCGACACAAAGGTAACCTTTAGCCATAAATCCATCATTCCAATAATATACTCCAACGACATTAATCAAACGTTTAGCTGGCGTTGATAACGTAGTACTTTGATGTGATATAGGTGAACTCCAATAGTTGGACGTATCCAAATGCTTTATAACTTGGCTAGTTTTATCGGTTGGATAATGCAAATATGTAAGTGAATCCCAAGTTGATTCATTAGTGTTAACCAACAAAGATGGATCGGACTGCCATGCAGACACGTAGCCATCACTAGATGTATATGTCGGCGTATCCTTGTACACTAAATTTTTTGACCTTTCAGAATACTCATCAACATAAAAGAACTTCATTCTATGCTTCGTAATGGCGTAATTTTTATGATAAGGTTCCTCACTATGTATATCAAAATCGCTTTCTGTATATCTAGTCGGTGCTATTGTAGCTAGTTCTACATGATCTTTATTTTGTGCACTACCAGTACACGTATCACCAATTTCAAACATATCAAACGGATCATCATCATTTACGGCATAAATAACAGGGCATAGCTGGTATGTATTATTTTCTTTATTCGAGGTAATCCAGTAATCTACGGTTTGATGTTCTGATTCTTTATTCAATTCTAATGATAAAAGTTTCTCATCATCATTGAAATAAACTATTGAGACACTCTTATCGTTCTTTGGAATTTTATTTTTTTTCTTGTTGGTGATAAGATGAGAATATCTATTTTCTGTTAATGAAAATTTAACTTCTGACGAAATGTTATCTGAAGTTTGATACTCTCTTAAACCAAAAGCAGCGTGATATCCGTTATTCAGAATACTTCCATCTGGAATATCAAAGGAGACTAAAGCCCCCGCTTGCATTCTATCATTGGCAAAAATTTTACCATCACCATGACTCCATTCTATTTGAAGGTTTTCTATTTCCGCTATCGGTGGTCCTTCACTTGCTACACAAATTAACGGCAGCGTAGCTACAAAAAACAGTGGGATATTTTTAATCATAATATACTTATTCCTATTGACAGCATGTGTCATTTCATAAAATTAATTTAAAAACAACAATTAAAGTAGTGTTTTACATTTATAACAATCACATTTTAAACGTATTTATTCTTTAAAAATATTTATGCCTCCTCCCTTACTTATAGATTAATAAAGCTGATGTACGAAAGTAGATTACGGCTAGTTTAATCTATGTTGGTAGTACATATTTATTTTTACTCAGTAATAAATAGTGGTAGTAAATATATATTAAATTGTTTAATTTTACTTATTACTGACAATCATTTTAATGACAAAAATATATATATATACTAATGATTTTTGAGAACGAAACTCTCATTATCGAATCATAACCAGCAACTAAATGCTCTTAACTATTAATTTAATTAACAATAATTTTCGTTTGTGCTATTTATAAGTTACACAACTATAAGGTAAGTTTTAATTAGTTAAGTTAAAGCTAAAATTATAAACAGAGGGCTGATTATGGTTGGAAAGTCCTTCTTTGACGAACCGCAGTACATATATACTACAAGGTCACGTTCGGTGAGAATCTTGGGGCAAACTACCAGTATAAGACTTGAGAACAAATATTGGGAAATTCTTGATGAGATTTCAGAAAAAGAGAGATTGAGCCGAGGAGAACTCATATCTTTTATTTATGCTAAAGCTCTAGATGAAGGAATGGAATTTATTAACTTTACATCTTTACTAAGGATAATCTGCGTAATCTATATAGAAAATAAAGATAGAATAGAAGTTAAGACATAGAAACTCGCTTCAATGACTAAAATAATAATATAATTAATTGATATGGTACTCACTATAAATATTAGTGAGTACTTTTTTGCTTTCTGTTTTTAAATAAGTTTGTATATTTCTTGCTTAGATAAAAATTTCGCAGAGTCAACTCGATATAAACCATTTCTATATCTACTTTTACCCACTTTAATCAACCCATTGCCATCAAGCTCATCATAAGCAACTAACTCTGCTTCAAGATGTGCCATGTAACCGACTGACCACTTATCAAAAACATAAAAATAGACGTCATGTATATTCCCTCTCAATGATATGAATTCAGGCACCAACTTATTTAAAATCCAATATACCGATTCAAACAGGGAAAACCGGCTAACAATACATATTGCGAACTTGTCAATTTCATTATATTTCTTTGAAGCTGAATACGGTATACTTTTGTAAGGACTACAAAAATGGTTCTTTATTTCTTTTTGATCAAAGATAAACGAAATAGAATGACCTACCATATGATTACTCGTCGAATCAATTATTTTTTTTGCAAATAATTTTCCACTTTTTTGATATTCTATAACATCTATATCAGAAATTTTAGTGTCATCAAAGTTTACGTTGCTTAAAAAATTTCTAAGCTCAGCACTAACACTTCTTGTTTTACAAGAAAAATCAACGATTTTATAACTCTTTTGTAATCCTTCTTGTAAACGTTCCATATATGATGCACTCGTTAACATCGACTCTGAAGAGTGGAATCTCTCTTTCGCTATTTCCCTTAGCAGATCGTTACTCTCATCATATTCCAAACTGGTTAAGTATGGTGTTAAATCATTAGTAAGCACTCTAAGTACTTTTATCGATTTAGAAATGCTTGGTTTAGTTATACCTCGTTCCCATCGACTGATTGTGACTGAATCCAAATGCTGTAGTTCTTGATCAGATAGATTTAAACGTGCCACCAAGCCGCTTTGTGTAAGCCCTTCTGCTATTCTAAGTTTTTTTAAATAATATCCAAAATCCATATTAATCCCTTGACCACTTACTTGAAATTAATGACAGTACCTTATTTAACCTATCTATTATGCTTATAGCTCAAATTCTTTTCTAAGCTTTCTATCTTCCAATATCTCTTCCACTCGTTTTCTTACCTTATATTTACTCAATTCCTCTTTATTCACTCTCTTTGATTTTTTATTTTTACGATGAAATTCCAGTTCTTTCATTTTATATCCTTGTTTATCACCCACCAAATTAAATATTATTATCAATAAGAATTGATTTAACTTAATACATAAAATAAAAGCATATGAAATAATCATGAAAGAGTAATGTAAAGAAAGTGTCATAAAGATAATTATTAAAAATAAAAAAGGAAGCTAAATAGCTTCCTTTTTTTAAGAGTGAGTTTTCTAAGGCGCAATAGATGTTTCGACTATCGCTATATATGGTTGGGCTAATGCAGGGGGATCATCAGATAATGTACCCCATGTTTCAACACTCCAATCATTTTTTATAACCATAAATGAGTCTAAGCTAGAATAAAGGCTTCGAATACCATTACCTTCATCGTTTACAGAGTTAGGTACCTGCCCGCCTTTATTTCGGTCACCCCAGGTAACCACATCTCCATTTTGGTCTATCGCAGCAAAAGCCTCATTTGTTGCTCTGATTACTGCGTCTGGTAGGAGGCTCACACCAGAAACCTGTCCATCGGTAAAATCGCTTCCCCAAGCATAAACTGAGCCATCTCCAGCAATAGCAGAGAAACCAGAGTTACTATTAGTGGGAATAACAGTCTCGATATTTGTCAATGTCAGAGGAAAGGTGTCTTCAGTAGAAAATTGCCACGAAGAAACGGTTTTGTCCCATCTTAACAGAGCAAATTTATTGGTGTTTGAATATACACTTCTAACATTGGTAGTATCAACTGTAGCTGGAATTACACCTGCTCGACTGCTTGAGCCCCACGCCAAAACAGAGTTGTCGCCCAGAAGAGTTAGAAACGAGTTGCTCGTTGACATTATGTCTTTCACTCCTGCAGAAAAATCCAACGTTAGGAAGGTTGTCATGCCATCCCCTTGCCCCCAATAGCTTAGGGTTCCATCGTATTTTATTCCTACAAATCCTACGCCATTGGCATAGACTTCTTTAACACCCGTATTGTAATCAACCCCACTCGTTCTGTTTGGTAAGGCTCTTCCCCATGTCTCTACGGTGTCATCTTCTTTCAAGGCGGCAAAGCCTCTAGAAACCGACGCTATGTCCAACACGGTACCTGTAAGGTCAGCACCACTACTATCGCCACCATCATCGGCAGAACCCCATGTAACAACTTGACCATCATCTTTTATCGCCACGAAAGCAAAGTCTGCTGCATATATTTTAACTACACCCTCACTAAGCTCAGTGCTAACGCTACTGCTATCGCCACCAGTAAACCCTCTTCCCCACGTAACTACAGAGCCATCACTTTTCAGCGCAGCATAGTCCGTTTGGTTTGAGTATATCGTCTCGACTTCACTAGATAAGTCCACACCAGAACTGTCAGCCCCCAAACCGGTTCCCCAAGTAACTACAGAGCCATCATTTTTTAGCGCTGCAAAAGAGCGACTTGCTGAGTAGATTTCTGTTGTGACGCTAACTCTGTAAACACTGTACTCAGAAGTCGTTTGACCATAAATGTCTCGTCCGGTGACCTCTAAGCGAATGCTCAAATCTGGGTTTGTAGCTTGATATGCATATGTTGATGTTGTCGCAACAACCAATCCATCAATGCTCCACTCATATTCATACTGTGAGGCATTACAGGTTGTACAAATCACATTTGAACTGAGCACGCCGCCAATTGTAGGTATGCCTGAAACAGTTAGAGATGTAATCTCGGGCAGAGGTGGTGGTAAGATATCAACAGACACTAAGCCTTGTGCAAAATGAGCTGGTTCATGACTGTCTTTAATATTGTATACAAAGACATCCTTACCATAGTCTCCTACCTTGGGCGTGTAGATCAGCTTCTTGTTGGCATCATCAATAACTACGTCACCTAGAGATGCACCAACAGCACTTACGAGTATTAGTGGTTCAGCAGTTGTGTCAGATGTACTGATCTGTGAACTTAAGTCAATCTCGACGGTTACACCGGCGTCAGTAGTCACACTGACGTCATTGGCATTGAGGTCATGGCCTGCGTCTGGTGAAGATATAATTACAATATCACCAGTATCAGTCAATTCCCCATCAGATACTGTATATATTAACGTATCTACACCAATATATCCGTTTGGAGTATACGTGATTGATTGTCCGTTCAATGTTACTACTGCGGGTGAGGTTGCTGACGTTACATTGGTAATCAACAATTCAGACGTTGGTGTTTCGCTGTCTGATATATAAGCAGATAGATCAACCGTTTTTGCTAAATCAGGTGTAGTTTCTATTTGTACAATATTCGCTACCGGTGGGTTAGGGTTACTTTGAACAACTGTGACCGTTACTGTTGCCATTGCCAATCCACCTTGGCCATCGCTGATCACGTATACGAACTTATCTTCACCCACAAAGCCATTTGGCTCATAGATTATCTCTAGCGGATTGTCCGGATTTACATTCACCTCACCAATGGATGCAATAAGGTCAACTATTTCTAACGGGTCTCCATCGGCATCTGACACGCTTCCAGACACTGAAATTGTTTTCGAAAGTTCAGTGTCTGACATTGTTATAGAAATAGCACCTGCTGTCGGAATTGTGTTATCTGGTGTTGAGTCATTCACAGCTACATTTATTGAGCCAATCGCTGTGCCTCCATTGCCATCAACGACCGTATAGGTGAATTGATCTAGCCCTCGGAAACTACCGGGAGAATAACTTATCCCTGTATCACCAACTTTAACTGCTCTGCCATCGGTGCTGTAGATGTTTTCAATGGTTAATAGATCACCATCCGCATCAGAAATAAGATTTAAATCTATTAGATCAAACGTCCAAGTCGGTAGAACATTTGCATCCAATACATAACTATAATCTTGCGCTTCTGGCGGTGAATTTGGTGATAATGGATTTGAGTCTTCCGAGTTTACAACCACATAAGCTGAAGCAAACCCTCCCTTTCCATCTTCAACAATGTAAGACGCTTGATCCACGCCAACAAAACCATTTGGGGTAAACGTAACTGTGTCACCATTCAATGAAAATCTACCTGAAGCAGAAATCAAGCTACTAATAACTAATGCATCACCATCAGTATCGGACACTTGGTCAGCCAGATTTACGCTTACACTTGTATCGTTAGTTGTTGTTAACGCAATATTCTTGGCTACTGGTGGTGTATTGTCCGGAGATGGAGGTCCATTAATCACGACAATAATGGTTGACATGCTTTCTAAATCACCACCATTGACTCTGTAATTTAGGGTAGCAACACCTGGAGTTTGTGCTTGATAGTTGAACGATGGTGAGTTGACATCCGATACCACACCCAAACCCGTTTCATCTTCAACACTCGTCAGTTCCCATCCATCAATATTATTGAAAGTTACAGATTGACTGACGTTTACAATCACAGAGGCACCTTGTTCCACACTGAGTGTCTGAGGATAAGCTGTGAGTGTTGGTTCTTCTGGTTGAACTGCAGAATCAACTACCGTCACTGTAATGGTTGCAAGCGCATTCGCGCCGCGTCCATCTGTTACTTTGTAAGTAAATTGATCGACACCACGAAAATCTCCAGGCGTATATACTACGTTGTTATTACTGGATAATATTGCTCGGTTGTTGGTGCTGTATAGATTATCAACAGCCAAAGTATCACCATCGGCATCGCTCACCAAATCTGATAAATCGATGTTAATGTTCGCCTGATCTGCAACATCCATTGTTACCGCTTGATCTTCCGCTTCCGGTGGGGTGTTGGCGCTGGTTGAGTCACCTGCATTTACAATGATATACGCTAAAGCGTAGCCTCCTTTCCCATCATCAACACTATAGACTGCTTGATCAATTCCAACATAATCACCTGGCGTAAAGGTTACTTGGTAACCATCTTCAGCCAATACGAAACGTCCCGTTCCAGAGATAAGACTCGTTATTTGTAACGTATCGCCATCTTCATCTGAAATAAAGTTGCGTAAGTCCACGCTAACATTAGAGCCGTCGTTTGTTTCTAACGTGATATTTTGGGCAACTGGTGGGTTATTCCCAACCGTACTTCCATCATTAACAGCCAACACAACTTGTGAGCTTGAGGTTAAATTTCTGTCGCTAACCGTATAATTTAAGTGTCCTACTCCGGCGTTTTCGACAGAATAGTCAAACGATCGCTCGTCTTGGGATAAAACTTCTCCCAACTCGCTCTTGTCATCTAGCGATGTTAACTTCCAGTTAGGTACGTTTTCAGCCAACACTGAATTCGAAATGTTTACGCTCTGAACTTGACCTTTTTTCAAGACAAAAGCCTGAGGAAATGCAACCAAACGAGTCACTTTTTGTTCAGGTTCTAAAAACTGGTCTTTTTTATCGTCTCCGTCACAGCCAACCACCATCGTTGCTAAAACGGTTACCATTAATGGTAAAAACTTCCTATTAGGCATACTTTCTCCAACTTTAAATTCTTACCTTTCAGTTTCTGTAGAAACAACAACATCAGGGATAGTAATCTCAATACGACGGTTCATCGCACGTCCGTCCGAGGTGTCATTATTAGCAACTGGACTTTCTTCACCTCTACCAAGAGTAGAAATTCTCGTTTCAATTATTCCTTCAGAGACTAAGTAATCTTTAACTGCATTAGCGCGGTCTTCGGACAGTTGTTGGTTATAATGCTCAGAGCCAACATTATCGGTATGCCCTTCGATCACAATACTAACTTCAGGGTGTTGCTCCAAAAATTCCAAAACATCAGAAAATGCTGCAGTGTTATTTAACCGGCTTGAATCAAACGCAAAAAGGTGGTTCTGTTTTTGTTCAGAGTACACAAAAGTTTTTGTTTCTTTTATCTCGATCTCTTCTATTGGCATTACAACAACAGCCTCGGTTTGCTCTTTTATAAAGCCAAAGCGCCAATCAAAGCCTACTGTCAACAGATGGTGGTTAGTGTAACCAACGTTCTCATCACCGAGGCTATCCGTGTACTGGTAATCTAACCGAGCCACTAATGAAGAGCTAAAGGCATATTCGATGCCCGCACCTATAACTGGCGCAAACCCTTGCTCATCCGCCTCTCTAAGTCCGCGGCTTTCACCAAACCATGCCGCCCCACCGACTCGTGCATATGGATAAAAAGCGCTATCCAATGGATAACCAACTTTGGCACTCAACACAAGTTGTTGGAACTCCCCATCGATCTCGCCTTGCGGGTACTTAGCATACGCACTTCCTAAGTACTGATAGCTAAGTTCAGAAGAAAGGTATTTGTTTATAGCAAACCCCAAGTGTGCATCCCCGGCAAAGCGAGTGGTCGCACTGTCATAGGCATCTTTATTCTTTACATCCCCATAATCACCGATCCCAACACCTCCACCAACATACCAATATTGCTGGGAATCACTTTCGGATGCTTGCAATGGAAAGCTTGTGGAAACAAAAGTTAAGACACACAAAATATGTCTATTGGTCATTCTCATATTTATCTACCATACATCATTCACTTAAATGGATTTATCGTATGTACACCGATATGCTTATAAAAAATATAGCAAAGTATTCTCAACATGCTGTTAGAGAAGCGTTTTTATTTCAAATTAGCTTCTTACCTCACAAAAAAACATAAGAAAAAACTAAATTAGCAATAACTAAGAAAGAAAGGTGAAATTAAACTTATATAACAGTGAGTTAGAGAGTTTTCTTTATGTAGCAATTGTTACTTAATATCTAGAAACGTAAAACTTGGTTAGTTTTAAGATTAGAAAGTAAGCAAAATATCAATAAAAATAAAAAAAACAAGGTTCAATTAGGTCGAGTCTTAACTTTAAGACTGATAATGAGGTGCATTATCGTTTGATAGTGCTGCACACTCTTAGAATAGATGTTTCTGTAAAGGCAGGGGACATTTTCACCAAAACGGAAGGATTGTTATCACACATTGTAGTCAAAGAACCGACTTCAGCACTGTCCCCCTTAAGCACCCAATCATTTACCGTCGAATAGATTTCATCTTCTGAAATCGAGCGCTTAAAAGCAGAGGCTAAGATGTTGTAAGCATTAATTATTTTCCCTTCAGACACTCGTAACTGATACCTTAGTAAATCGTTATATAAGTACACTGAAGTAATCCAACCAGAAAGGCTAATGATTACCATTGTCAATGAAAAGAAATTTCCTTTAGTACTTTCGAAAAACATAATATTGAGCTACCTCTTTGTTTTAATTATATTTATTTTCTATTACCGACTTTAATTAACAATAATTTTACTCAAACCTCAATTAGAGTAAATAATCAAATTTGAAAAATAACATTCACCTACCATTAAGACACCTATCTCACAATTAAGAAACCAATGTATCTCATATATGAATAACGCATCCTTATGCTTTAAAAACATGAAGTTATAAAATCACAACTAGATTTTGTAAAAAGCAAAAATAGACTCTGATAATATTTTCAAACTAACCTGACATAAAAATAACCAAACGCTATTGATATCAAAATCAAAAAGGTGAGAATATGTAAAACTTTGTGAACAGTACGCACAAAAGATGAACAAGAAGACTTTATATGAAGACGAAATTTAGTAACGCTTTATCTGTGTGGTTAATGCTTTCTCTTAGCTTATCTGGGTGGGTAACGTCTGTTTACCTATTCAAAGAAACTAGAAAACATCAGAATTTTGTTCTGGAAGGAAAATTAATGAACGCTTTTAATATATTAGAGCATTCACTAAAGAATATAAGTTCTGAAAAAGAGGTTTATCAGAAAATCAAAGAGTGGCACCAGCATGAAAAAAGTGCTCAATTAGGCTCACTTAAAACCGTTTGCACCCACAAACCCGAAATGATTGCATTACTATCGCCTATGTTTTGTAAGACTACAGCAATTCGTGTATGCGATATTTTCCTTGAAGAGCAATTTTGAGTCTGCCGTTAAGTGACTCAAACGGAAGCTTATAATCCAATTTAATAGTGATATAACCCACTATCTAAAAACTTCCGTTTCTAACTCTTTAAATCTGGCTTGATGCCTGAAATCCATTTTATCTAACAGTTCTGACCATTTATGCAAAGTGATTTCAGTAATTCTAAACACATGTTCATTAACCCATAAGTAATCATGGTTAAATGATGCTAATCGTGTCCCCTTATAATACCTATCTGCCAAATAAATCTGCTCATATCTGCTGTCAAGAACATATATCAGGTCACCCTCGAAATATTCCAATACCATATGTACGGAGTCACCTTTTAGCACGTAAACTAATCTCAGTTTTTCTTTAGGGACACGCTTGTTTAACAACGAAAAGTATTTAGCAATAGCGATATCTTCGCAATCCCCTTGTTGTTTTGTTAATGTCTCAACCGGAGTCGCCCAATAATCACTGATTCCCCAGAGAACTGCATCTTCAACATACTGAATTCTCTGGTATGTTGACTGAGTATACATGAGCGTTTCAATGCCTTGCGCAAAGCAAAGAACGCTGTTTGTAGAGTATATAGAGAAAACCAAAATAAACCTGACAATCATCATAACCTTCAACTTTAACACTCAAGGTTCACGTAGTTTTAATTGTAGAAGATAAACTCGTAAGCAATCTTAAACTTTAACTCTATGACGCTTTACCAGTTTTATAGTTGTTTATTAGTTTTTGAGAACGCTTATGTTGTTTAAACCCAATGGTACGAAACCAAGCTATGAGAAAGACCACATTAATTAACAATTAATGCCTCTCCTCTAAACCTTGTTACTATACGATCAATTGAGGCAAGAACTTTAATCAACCGTGTTTTATCGCGCCATTGATTCAGGCAGTGGATTTTATTGAGAGATATGGACCTTGTTGATAGGTAAAATTTGATACAAAAAAAGACGTCCTAGGACGTCTTTCTTCAAGAATGTGGCGGTGAGTGAGAGATTCGAACTCTCGATACGTTGCCGTATACACACTTTCCAGGCGTGCTCCTTCAGCCACTCGGACAACTCACCGAATCAAATTTTGGTTGGTATCGTTAACCAACGAGGCGCTAATTTAATGATTATGTGCCTGATGGTCAAGGCTAAACACGAAAAAAAGCGCCCTTTTGCGTTTGTTTGCTCACTATCTAGCTAAATTGCATAAAACAGGGGCAATTATGCTTCTTGATAGTAGCCAGGTACTCGGAACCAACGGCGGCATTGGTCAAGGAAGTAACCGTAAAGTACACCCATACCACAAGACACAACTGCGTTACTCGCTACTGCTGTGATAATTTGGTCAGTAGAAGCGCCTACCGCAAACAAAATGCCCGCATAAACTGGAGATTGGAATAGCACGTAGGCCATCAAGTCAGATACGTTCTTCATGAAAGATGAAGGTGAAAGCTTGTTGCCTTGGCGCAATACCCAGTCACGGAACATGCCATAAGGCCATGCAATCGCGATGTTGACCGGAATAGACAACGTACGCGATGCCAAAGACTGCTCGAACGTCATACCCGAGATCAAAATCTCAATGATCATCCCTGTGATAAAACAAAAAACCACCATAGCAAAAGTATCCGCTGCGGCGTTACGAATACAAAATGGTCCACGAGACTTCATTTACAACCTCTAAAATCAAACACTATTAAAAACGACATCTATAAAATGATTTACTGCATTTAAAACCACATAGCAGTTAATGACGCTATTAGAGCATAATATTTTTAGTTTATGATTCCGTTTTAAAATCTCAGTTGTAAATTAATAACCAACTTTAAGCCCAAAAGTAGCAGCTTTCACCAAAACCAATAAAAGGCACCGCTAAAGGACCTAAAATGAAGTTAAAAAACGTAATTTACTTACCAACGAACGACTTAGCTCGCGCTAAAACACAAAAAACCAGACGAATATCTGGTAAGCGAATTTCAAAAAGATCGGCTTATGCTACTTGGAGAAGGATTTTCAGAGTAAATGCGAAGTTTGTGAGATTTTATGAATGGACAAGGACAGAAGAAGCAACTCGAACCTCTGTTCAAGCGGCTTCCTCTTTATGAGTGAGGTTATTGATCTGCCAATAAAATGGTGAGCTGATCGATGTCTTCTTGTTCAGGAGATAATGCGTTGATCAAGTGACTTTCAATACGTTCGATCACGCCTCTTAACTCCTGCGTGACGCTCGGTTGAACACTGTCAAAAATATGAGCGAGCGTTGTCATCGCTTGTTCTAAGTTACCATCATCTAACGCCATGTAAAAATTCAAAAGCAATGCCTCTACATTACGCGGCTTCGCTGGCTCGTCTCCCTGCTTATTTTGATATTGGTAGAGAATTGAAGAATGGCGATACAAGGCATCATCCAACTCAGACTCAACAATAGGTTTAGCAATAATGTGGTTGGCACCAACATCGAGCATCCGCTCTTGTGTCTCTTTAAATACATCGGCTGTACAACCGAAGATCAACACAGATTTTGCAGGCGAGTCCATGGAACGAATCACAGCGATTGCCCCTACCCCATCGAGTACTGGCATATGGTTATCCATTAAGACCAAATCGAACTCCTGCTTGGCGACCTGCTCGACCGCTTGCTGTCCATTCTCCACACACACACACGTAAAGCCTTTGGCTCGTAAAAAGGTCTCCATAATGATGGTATTGGTTCGATTGTCTTCGACGATCAGAGCGTGTAAGCCTTGGCAATCAAGCTTATGTGTGTTGGTCGATTCCGAAACACCCGCTTCACATGGATTGAGCTCCAGTTCCACCACAAACTTGGTGCCAATACATTCTTGGCTTTGAACGCTAATGCCACCTTTCATGTGTTCAGAGATCTGCTTAACAATCGCTAGCCCTAAACCCGTTCCACCAAATCGACGCATCGTTGAAGATTCGGCTTGCTCAAACGGTCGGAAAATTCGTTTTTGCGCATCGGGATGAATGCCAATTCCAGAGTCTTTGACGGTAATAATAAGCTTAGCGTGATCGCTCTGTATCTGTTCTTCCAACTCAACTTCAACAAAACCGCGATCCGTAAATTTCACGGCATTATTAAGAAGGTTAAACAGTACTTGGCGAAGGCGTGCTTTATCGTTGTTGTACCATCGCCCTTGTGGAACATTTGAGACCACTCGGAACTGTAAGCCCTTTTCAGCACAAAGTGTGTGGTAAACACTGTTAATACTGCCGAGAATGGACTCGATAGGAAATGGGGTGTTATCAAGCTCGATATGACCTTGCTCTATTTTGGAGTAATCGAGGATCTCGTTAAGCAACGTCATCATATGATCGCCAGAATCATACAAGGTATTGAGGTGTTTTCTTTGCTCATCTGTAAGTGGCGTCTTTAACAAGATTTGCGCGGTGCCTAGCACACCATTCATCGGTGTTCTGATCTCATGAGAGAGTGTTGCGAGAAAAGCAGTTTTCGCATTGGTAGACGCCTGAGCCTTCACCCTCTCTTGCTCTAAATAAACGGTTTTTTCGTTAAACTTAGTCACCAAGTGGCCGATTTCATCCTCACTATCATAAGCAATATCGATGATGCCTCCGGTCTTAGAATCATCGACTTTTTGAGCGATTCGCACTATCGGTTCAACGATGTATCGATTTAGCAAGTAATATCCGACCAGCACACAGAGCAATAAGAATGGAATAATACCTCGCTCTACACTCATGACTTGTTCAAACACTTGGTCGGCAACTTTTACCTTTGCGTTAACAACGTCCATCTGCCAATTGAACGCTCCGAAGTCTAATTGGCTGATGTAAATGTCTTTGCTGAGTTGGAAATTGTGCTCAATCACGACTTGCGAATCAGCGTCACGGATAACCACCCCTAAAGAATATTGATTTGTATGCTCTCGAATAAATTGGAATAAAGCTTCTAAAGAGAGATCCACTGTTGCCACGCCAGCAAATAGCCCATCTTCATAATAGGGTGCAGACGCCGTAATCATTTGAACCTGAGTGAAAGTATCGATGTACACGCCAGACCAAGTGACGGTTCCTGAAGGCGCATTGGCCACAGATTGATACCAAGGTTCGTTGTCGTAACCGCCAGATTCAGGATTGTTGTATGAGTGGATCTGATCCAACCCGCCCGTTTCATTCTTATTGAAGAATAAGCTTGTGTATTGCCAACGAGCACCGTTTAGGGTTGGCTTCGGCCATAGGCCACCACTGACAATGATGTCGTCACTCACACGAAGGAGTTGAGGAATCGTCTTTTGTAAGGAGATGCTCTGTTCCGGCGTTTGCCCTAGTCCTACCAGACTATTAAGCAGACCAACTGAGCTGGTCAGCGGCTCTTCTATTTGAGACGCCAACAACTGCGTACGCAAATCGAGATTACGTTCGAGTTTGCTTCGAACTGGTGGCTCAACAACGAGATACACAACAGAGCCAATCGTAGCAATGAAGAAGCACAAATAAAGTGTTAGGGCGAGAATGCTTTTTTTTCTGAGTGACGAGCGAATTTCCATAGATGTAGCCGAATCATTCCCTAATATCGATTTATCACTAATTGATTGGTAATATGAGCGCAACCAACCAGCCCATTAACAAATGGTATTCTATTTTGAAACTACAAGACATCCTTTCTCTTCCAGAACTTGATGGAAAACTACTAAACCTAGCGAAAACTCAAGGCTTCGTAACGGCAATGGCTTCTGCGCCAAACGTGCTGAACCCTCAAGAGTGGCTGCCATTCCTATGGGGCGGTGAAGAAACAGCACCCTTCACAGACGGCGAGCAACTAGAACAGTACATTGATGAGATTGTTCAAATGTGGAACCAAACTCGTCCAGCGCTTCTAGAAGGCGCGTGGCAATGGCCAGAAGGCTGTGAGTTGGATGATCAAGATATCGTGTCAGCAAACACACGTGATTTCTGTGAAGGTGTCCTTCAGGGTTGGCAGTTGACTCGTGATGATTGGGAAACCCTAATGCCAGAAGATAGCGAAGACAGCGCGCTACTGGGCGGCGTTCTGCTTTCTCTGACGATGCTGTACGATCCAGAAACAACAATAGCAACACTGGCAGAACAAGGCATGGAAGGTCTTGAGCAATTTGAAGAAATCTTCAATGCAATGCCAATGATGCTTGGCGGCTTGACTCAGCGTGGTGTCATGCTGGCAGAAGAAGAGTAAGATTCTCTGCTCTGTTGAATACACTAAATGAAAAAGCTCTCCAAGTCGGAGAGCTTTTTTGATCAATCTAGAATGACATGGGGAATATAACGCGCCATATCTTGGGTAACTAAACTGCTGTCTTCACGAATAGAGATACCCGCGGCTTTATCGTTTACTAACCAACTGCCAATTAAAGTATGACTAGAACCAAACTTGGGTAACGGGTAGTACTGCTGAACAATGTTATGAGCCGACTCATAGGGACCTGGAGTTTTCACTAAACGCTGTCCATTCTTCACAATCTCTATATTCGCGCCTTCGCGAGAAAACAGTGGTTTGATGACGTAGTCTTTCAAACGGTCCGCTTTTGGATCATTAGCAAAATACGCCGGCAGTAAATTAGGATGGTTTGGAAAGCGTTGCCACAACAAAGGAAGCAGTGCTTTGTTAGACAGAACAGATTTCCACATCGGCTCTAACCAGTTCACGCTCGCCGTTGCCAAGTATTGGCTGTATTCCTCTTCAAACATAAATTCCCATGGATAGAGTTTAAACATCCATCGAATCGCTCGGCCATCGGCATCGACGAAACACCCTTCTTCCGTTACGCCAATATCTTCGACGTAGACGAACGCGGTCGACAGTCCTGCTTCTCGAGCGCAGTCTTCTAAATATTGGACCGTGCCTTTGTCTTCTTCTGCGTATTTACAACAACTGAAATGAAGCGTTTGCCCTGGCTGCAATTTGGCGATTTCCGCAAAACGTTCAATCAAGAAATCTTGCAAGATGTTGAATTGATCGGCTCTTTGATGGATACGCCCTTTGTTCACGACATCTTCTAACCACACCCACTGCCAAAAACCCGTTTCAAATAAGGATGTGGGGGTATCGGCGTTGTTTTCCAATAGCTTTGCGGGTGATGAACCGTTGTAAGCAAAATCCAACCGGGAATAAAGCGACGGCTCTCTACTTCGCCAAGAAGAGGCAACCTGAGACCACATGGATTCCGGAATCGCGCATTGGGTCAGTAATTGCTCACTTCGAATCACCTCATCCACAACTTCAAGGCACATTTGATGAAGCTCCTCCGTTGGCGCTTCGAGATCTCGTTCGATTTGCTCTAATGTGAATTGATAGTACGCACTCTCATCCCAATAAGGTTGGTCGTACATAGAGTGAAACCCAAAACCAAACTGGCGTGCTAAATCACGCCAGTTTTCTCTTTCTTGTATTTCTCTTCGAAACATAAATGCTGTTAACCGCCTCGACCAACAGAGACTGCTTTACCAAAGCCACCTCGCGACATGGCGCGCCCTATCGTGCCACCACCTCGTTTATTTAAGTTGCTGGTTGCGACTTTAGTTGATTGGTTACGGTAAGAACCATAGAACTGCCCTGCACCGTTGTAATACTTCGACTTGTAGCGATACATCGGCTCTGAGTAGTAACTCTTGTTGTAACCACTCAAGCCACTCACTGCGCGGCTAAAGAAGTAGCCACCAACAAACGGGACATACGAGCGGTGACGTGAGCTGTAATAACAATCGTCTTCATAGAAATCGTCTTCACACTCAAACTCGTTGTTATAGCGCGGAGCGTTTTCTTCTGCTCTCGCCATCGCTTCTTGGTACGCTATTTCACATTGTTCGCTGAATTCTGGCGCGTCTGATTTGCATTCATCCGCATCAACATAGATATAGCCTTCTGTTTCTGACTCTTGAGTCGCCAGAAAGAAGATGCCACCAAAAGCGACAAACGGGATGATTCGCCCAACTTTGAAGCTTTTATCCATCGAAGATCGTTTTACGTTGGAACTGCGTTTCATCGCCCCTCCTAGTAAGTCATGCAAGCTGCGTTAAGTACGCCGACAGAGATAGAGACTCCCGCGAGTACAATACCAGCGGGCACTTCGTCGTTCTCGATACGCTCAGAGACTTTAGGCAATAGAATGAATCGCACAATGCCAAAAGCAATGATTTGAGCCAACATGGCAACAACGCCCCACACCATAAAATCAACAATATTGACTGAGTTCGTTGCCGCTCCAGCAATCGCTAAGCAGTAACCAAGAAAAGCACCACTCAGTGCGACTGCTGCTGCGGTGTTTTTTTCTTCTTTGATTAGGTGCCATTCATCGTATGGCGTCAGTTTTACGTAGACGAATTTAAACGCCAGCACGAAGACAATCGAGACGGAAAAGTAGAGAAGAAAATTGGGAAAACCTGCCAACAGGTCAGCAATCATGTGCATTATTTGTCCTTATTCATGTCGTTCCATGCAAAATTATCAATGCGCTCATCTGCAATGTAGAACAGCTTGGTATTTGGTGGCACTTCTGCTTCGAGCTCGGGGTTTAGCTCAATGCCATTGCCAAGATCGAAGGCGATCAATGTGGCCTGATGATGCTTTTTAATGAAGCTGAACACCTTTTCGACACTGGTTGTCGCCTGATCTTCAGGGTAAATCACCGAGTATTGCGTCATACCTCGAGTAGAAGCTAATAACTCTTGGTGTAGAGCACTTGAACCGGGGTCCACGGCTGCTTTCGCCAGCATCTCAGCACCTACGGCAGGTATGCACTCCGCTTTAGGGCAATGCTGGCTCAACAATCTACCTAAAGCATCATCTTTAAAGTAGGCAAGCAAGTGTGCATCAGGATTCACAGAGGCACAATACAAGGCGGCCGAGAGGGTAATATCATCGGTGAGATTATCAACAATGATACAGTTGGCGCTGGTGATGTTGGCGTTTTTCATCTCTTGTGCATCGGTGTAACTGTTCACCTTGATGAAACCAATCTCACCCGGTAGCGGATTCTCTATATCAGAACGGCTACATAACACAATGGGACGCTTACCCGCTTCTTCATGCTGCAACATACGAATAAGGTGCATGGTCCTTGCGCCATTCCACCCCAACAATACGATATGGTTTTCCACTCTTACTCTCCGTTTACCTAATATACCCGCTCGCCAATAATCGATTGCACCGCCTGCCACACGCCCCAAAATGGCCGCAAACAAGCTCAAGCCACCAGGAATGATAAACAGAACCACGACCCATTTCCCTGCATCCGTCGTTGGTGAATGATCACCGTAACCAACCGTCGACGCAGTCACCATTAGGTAATAAATGAAGTTGGAGAAACTGTCGGTAAGTGCATGCTCCCCCGCGAGAGCCAGCAACAGCCAAGAAATACCAATGTAGCTACCGCTAATGACGAGAAGGTTTCGGTTGCTTAATTTGAAAAGATGGGTGCTCAGCCACTTTTTCAGTACTAGCCATACAGCCATAAGTTTCCGATTCCTTTCTGATTACTATAAGTAAATACTAACTCATTGATTGTAAGAAACAAAAAAACCAGCCAAATTCGGCTGGTTTTTGAGATTTGTCTTAACAAACTGGTGTCTGGGCAGACAGAACGACTATGCGTTCCCTTTCACTTGCATATTCAGTTGTTCAGCAAAGTCTAGCATGCGGTTCAATGGGATGAGTGATTTCACACGCAACGCTTCATCAACGAAGATTTCGTGCTCTTCACCACCTTCATTCAATGCTTTTTCAATCGCTTTAAGACCGTTCATTGCCATCCAAGGACAGTGTGCACAACTGCGACAAGTCGCACCTGCACCAGCAGTGGGTGCTTCAATCAGTTCTTTCTCTGGCACCAGTTGTTGCATTTTAAAGAAGATGCCTTTATCAGTTGCAACAATCATTTTCTGATGAGGTAGCTCTTTCGCCGCTTTGATAAGCTGACTCGTAGAACCAACCGCATCAGCCAGCTCAACCACGCTAGCTGGTGATTCTGGGTGCACTAGGATTGCCGCATCCGAGTATACGTTCTTCATCTTACGCAGTGCGTCCGCAGAGAACTCGTCATGAACTACGCACTCACCTTGCCACAACAGCATGTCTGCGCCAGTCTTGTTTGCGATGTAAGAACCTAGGTGACGGTCTGGGCCCCAAATGATTGGCTTATCTTCTGCGTCTAGGTGTTCAACGATTTCCAGTGCAATACTAGACGTTACAACCCAATCAGCGCGTGCTTTAACCGCCGCAGAAGTGTTTGCGTATACCACGACCGTATGGTCAGGGTGAGCGTCGCAAAACTCGCTAAACTTGTCCGCTGGGCAGCCAAGGTCAAGTGAACATTCCGCTTCTAGTGTTGGCATTAGAATGCGTTTTTCTGGTGTTAAGATCTTTGCAGATTCGCCCATAAAGCGAACACCACCAATGATCAATGTGCTTGCTGGGTGACGGTTACCAAATTTCGCCATCTCTAACGAATCACCAACAAAACCACCCGTTTCTTCCGCTAATGCTTGGATCTCAGGATCGGTGTAGTAGTGTGCGATAAGCACGGCATCTTTCTCTTTAAGCAGCTTTTTGATTCGCTCGATGTAATCGGCTTTTTCTTCTTGGCTTAATGGGATTGGTTTTGGAGGGAATGGGTAAACTGTCTCGATTTTATCTAATATGTGGCTCATTGCTCTTGCTCTACGCAACTTCCTTTAATCCGAGTATTGTAACCTCGTTAATTTTCAAAAACCAACCCAGAGCGGGAATTTCTAGCAGTCTAGCCGTATATCTTTGACGCAAATAACTATTCTATCGACAAAATAGAATTGGGTTGTTGCAAAGAAAAACCAGTGAAGTAAAACGAGCAAACAAGAAAAAAGGAGCCGAAGCTCCCTTTATTAGTCTCAATGTATGAGTTTTATTACTTCAGCTTAGCGCTCGCGATTTTCGCTGACGCACTGCCGGCATATTCATCGACAACTTGCTGATAGTATTTCTTCGCTTGTGCAGCATTATTGTTACGCTCAGCAATATCGCCTAGCTTAACCAATGCGTCTGCACGCTTGTTAGAATCTTTGTAAGAAACCACAGCGGCAAAACTCTTCGTTGCTTCTTTGTCTTGCTTCTTAGCAAAATACAACTGGCCTAGCCAGTAGTGGGAGTTTGCTGAGTAAGTCGAGTTCGGGTAATCCTTTTGGAACTGCTGGAAAGCCGCGATAGCGCCTGTGTAGTCTCGTTTCTTAAGGATCAAATCCACGGCATCTTGATAAGCAGTTTGCTCATCAGCGTTGGACGTGTATTTACCACCTGTTTCTGCAGGCTTGGTTTCTTTTACTGGCGCAGCTTTCATTTCACCACGCACACGATCTAGCTCGACAAACAACTCACGTTGACGCTTTAACATTTGCTGCATTTCGTAGCTATTGCGTTCTAACTGACCACGTAGATCACTGATCTCTTGTGACATTTGGTCAATTTGCTCTTGCATTTGGAGCTGAACACGGTTGCGGTTTTGCAGCAAGCGCTCTAAACGCTCGACATCTGATTCTGAAGAAGATCGAGTTGATACTGATGATGTGCTGTTGAGATCTGATACTGGAGCTGGTGCAGCGAACGCGAAGTTCGCTGCACTTGCCAGTAACGTAAGCGTAACAGCGCGCTTAGTGTTACTGAACATGAGGTTTACCTCGAATTAGTATACTAGAACCGCACGACGGTTTTTAGCGTAAACATCTTCTGATTGACCTAGAAGAAGTGGCTTCTCTTCACCGTAACTAACGATTGCGATTTGGTCAGCTTGAACACCTAGCGCTTGTAGGTAGTTTGATACTGCTTCAGCACGACGCTCGCCTAGTGCGATGTTGTACTCTGGCGTACCACGTTCATCAGCGTGACCTTCGATTGTCACTTTAAGAGCAGGGTTCTTGCTTAGGTAAGCTGCGTGAGCTGCTAGCATCTCTTCGTAGTCACCTGCAATTGTTGAGTTATCAAATGCGAAGTAAATAGTTTGAGTTTCGCGTAGTGCTTGCTCTTTTAGCTCTTGCTCTGTCAATTGACCGTTTGGATCGATTGGCGTTACTACTGTTGTTTCAGAACCGCTAGTGTTGGTTTCTGCACCCGTATTTGAAGCCGCGTCATCACTTGAGCTACAAGCCGTCATTGCCATCACAGGAATCGCGATTAGCAATCCTTTTAGAACCTTGTTCAGTTGCATCTTATTTTCCTTTATTAATCAATTTTATTACTACAAAAACGGTGACCATGCGGGAGCTCTGACACGCCCATTTGTTGCCGGTAATCTAGCTTTAAATCGACCATCAATTGACACCATCGATAGTACGTTTTTCTTGTTGTAGATTGAGCTATAGATAACCATGCCACCATTTGGGGCAATGCTCGGAGACTCATCAAGCAATGTTTTTGTTAGTACCTGAAGAGCACCTGTTTCCAAATCTTGCTTAGCCAAGTTGAAGCCCGAATCACTGCGATTCACCATGACAAGGAATCGACCATCAGGAGTGATTTGACCACCTAAGTTTTGGCTGCCTTGCCAAGTCAAACGGTTAGTAGAACCGCTGCCCAAATCTACTTGATAAATCTGAGGTTTACCACCCCTGTCAGATGTGAAAATCAGTGATTTGCCATCAGGGTGCCAGTACGGTTCTGTATTATTTGATCTGCCACGCGTAATTTGTGTCAGCTTACGAGTTTTCAGATCCAACGTGTAAACCTGAAGTGAACCGGTCTTAGAAAGAACCAAAGCTAACTGACTGCCGTCAGGCGAAAATCTTGGCGCACCATTATGACGAGGGTATGATGTAATCTTCTCTCGCTCGCCGGTGTAGATGTTCATAATGAAGATCTCAGCTTGGCCGTTCTGGAAACTCACGTAAGCCAATTTCTGGCCATCAGGAGACCATGCTGGAGACATCAGTGGCTGTTTAGATTGAAGTACTAAACGTTCGTTGTAACCATCGTAATCGGCAACACGCAGCTGGTAAGGGAAGCGATCTTTGTCGTTTACAACAACATAAGCGATACGAGTCATAAATGCGCCGCGTTCGCCAGTCAATTGCTCGTAGACAAGGTCCGCAATTCGGTGAGCGTACTCACGCATGCGTGGGCCTTCTACCGTCGCTACCTTGTTAAACAACACGTGGTCTTTGGAAAGAACCAGTTCTCCGTCATCACCGAGAGCTTTGCTCTGACCCTTCGTTAATTGGCCACGAACAACGTCAACTAACTGGTAGTTAACCACGTAGTTACCTTGTTCGTTTTTCTTAATTGAACCGGTCAATAATGCATCTACACCCAATCCGGTCCACGCATCAAAGTTTACTTCTGATTCGTTGGTTGGCGTTTGTGGCATTTTGCTGGTCGGTACCGGGCTGAATTTACCACTGCGTTGCAAGTCAGAAGCAATCACAGCGGAAATATCAGTCGGAAGAGGCTCACTGCCTTCCCACTTAAAGGGAACAACAGCAATTGGTCGTGCTGAATCAATACCATCGGTAATCACCAGCTCTAATGCAGCGTGAGCCACATTCGTTAGACTGCCAAGCAGTACAAACATTCCTAGTAAAAGGCGTTTAATCACGTCTCAGTTCCTTAAATTAATAATCAACTGTTAAGTTAATATCACGAATTTTATCTATAATTGCGCGGTCTTTTGGCATAGGGAAATTGCCAACTTGGTTTACTGCACTCTTTGCCGCACCACATAATCGAGCATCACCGCTAATGACTGAAACACCACTTACTACGCCATCTGTTCCAGTTGGCACAAGCTTAATATTCAGCCTACACGACTTTCCCACAAGGTAATCATCCTTAATGATTCGACTTTCGATTAGCTGTTTATAGATGGCTGCATAACGACCAACTTCCGAATCAACATGTTGATTCTTCGCTACTTGGTTAAGTTCGGATTCACTTTCTAGACCAGCAAAGATGTCATCCAACGCCGCTTCTTGCTCTTTGCGTTCACGCTCTGCTTTCTCTGCGGCTTCGCGAGCTTTACGTTCGCGCTCTGCGGCCTCTTTGGCTGCTTTTTCTTTCGCGATGCGTTCTTGCTCGGCTTTTGCTGCGGCTTCACGTTCACGTTTCGCTTTCTCTTCGGCTTCTTTCGCCGCTTTCTCGCGCGCTACACGTTCTTGCTCCGCTTTACGTACGGCCTCTTCTTTGGCTTTACGCTCTTGTTCGGCCTTTGCTGCCCGCTCTTTCTCTTTACGAGTGCGTTCTTCTTCGGCCTTACGTTCTTGCTCTTTCTTTTTACGAGCGACCTCCGCTTCGCGAGCGGCTTTTGCATCTTTTGCTTGCTGCTCTTTCAGCTTACGAATTTGCTCTTCTTCAGCTTTGCGATTCTTTTCAAGCTGCTCAGCTTCACGTCTCAGTTTATCAAGACGATCTTGCTCTTTTTTTGCCGCTTTCTCGCGTTGCTGACGAATTTCTTTGGCTTGTTGTTGGACAAGCTTCGGGTCAATAACAACCGCCTGCACCATTTGCCCTGTCGGCTCGGGTTTAGACATGTTGAAATCTGTACCCCAAAGTAACGCTACGACCAAAAGCGCATGCAAACCAACCGATATTGCTATCGGCTTGGTGTATTCTTTGGTTTTCTTCTTATTGTCTTTCATAGATGTTCGATGTCTATTCCCTGATATCGGTCATCAGACCTACTTTAGGGATGCCAGCCCGACTTAGCTCATCAAGCAGAAGTACCACATCTGCATATGGCGTTGCGGCATCACCCCCTACTGCAACCGGAGAATCAGGTTTGATTTCCCGCTCTGCTTTCACACGAACAATAACGTCTTGTAGTGATAGACCGCGTTGAACCTCTTCATCATTCACGCTTAGGCCCAAATTACCATCGCGATCGATTTCAATAATGATGAAGCTACTGTCTGTTTCACCAGCAAGATCTTGCATTGATTCCGCGGTAGAGGTTTTTGGAAGGTCTACATCCACACCTTGAGTGACAAATGGAGCGGTCGCCATGAAAATGATCAGCAGTACAAGCATAACGTCGATATAAGGTACAACGTTAATCTCTGCGGTCATTTTACGCTTTTTAGGTTGGTAACCCGCCATGCCTTATTCCTTATTCGCGCTGTCTCGACCCGCCATTGCTTGACGGTGCAGGATGCTGTGGAATTCTTCAGAGAAAGTTGCGTATGTATGCTCTAGCTTACTTACTTTGTTGCTTAGACGGTTGTAAGCCATTACCGCAGGGATTGCTGCAAACAGACCCATCGCTGTTGCGATCAGTGCTTCTGCGATACCGGGTGCCACCATAGATAGTGTTGCTTGTTTCACTTCACCCAATGCAATAAAGGCGTGCATGATACCCCATACCGTACCAAATAGGCCGATGTATGGGCTGATAGAACCGACCGTTGCGAGGAAAGGTAAACTGGTTTCTAGTTCATCCACTTCACGAGCTACAGAAACGCGCATTGCACGCCCTGTACCTTCCATGATGTAGGCCGGTGAGTTTGCGTTACTCTTACGCAAGCGTGCAAATTCGGAAAAGCCAGCATAGAAGATTTCTTCTGTGCCACCAATGTCGTCTTTACGAGCTTTCACTTTTTGGTACAGCTGTGAAAGGTCGGTACCAGACCAAAATTTGTCTTCAAAGGACTCAGCGTCTTTTGATGCTTGAGACAGTACTTTGCTGCGCTTAATGATCATTGCCCATGACGCAATTGACATGCCTAGTAGGGTCAACATCACAAGCTTTACCAACAGACTGGCCTGAAGAAAGAGATCTAAAATGGAAATATCAGCAGTCACTATTTGTTAGCTCCGAATTGATAAAAGATGGGATAGCTATTGGTTTCATTTTCTTATTATCGATACATGCTACCTTAACAATTGTCTTGCACAATGTTTTGCCTTCATCATTGACTAACTCTTGACAGAATTGCAGGGACGCACGCTTTATTTCTGACACTCGGGTAAGAACGGTCAAATGCTCGTCCAGTCTCGCCCCTTGGTTGAAATCGATATCCATGTGTCGGACAACAAAGCCAATGTTTTGTTCCAATAACACATGTTGAGAAATGCCTTTTGCACGCAACATCTCAGTGCGTGCGCGTTCAAAGAATTTTAAATAATTAGAGTGATATACAACGCCACCCGCATCGGTATCTTCATAATACACGGTGATCGGCCAGCGGAAGGGATTAGATGTGCCTTGCAAGGGAGTACCAGTACTTTCAATTCTTTAAAGCAATTACTATAACTGAAGCGGCAGTAATTGGTACTGAGCGAAGGGAATATTTTTGAATTTTGTAGAAAAAATAAAAGCCAGACAAGACGTCTGGCTTTTTATTCGATGATTTAATAACCGACTTTATTTCAGAGTGTAACGCTTACATGAAATAGAGTGCTGTTAAATAAACTAAGATAGCGATTGAGAAATAAGGGCTGAACAATACTTGCCAGTACCAATTTCTTGGCTTGAAGCCCACACCGTAAACCATGCTTGAGCAGACTGCCCAAATCAGTGCCGGTGCGATAAACGCATTAAAGCCACCAATTTCTCGATGGTATGCGTTTGGATCCCACATCACCAATCCTACATGCATAAAGCCGAGGATTAAGGCCAAGACTCTCAGTAGAGTCTTGTCCATTGGTGCGTGAAGTTTCGCTACCTTGTCAGCGAGATTACTCACTGTCTTTATCCATCATTTCTGAGTGCTCTAACCAAAGAGCGTTGATGATACCGAATGCACAAGCAAGTAGTACACCTAGAATCCATGCGAAATACCACATAGTAATAGCTCCTTAGTAAAGTGAGTTTTTGTTTTCTTCGATGAACTTGTCATCCAAGCGACCAAACATCTTGTAGTAAGTCCAAGACGTGTAAGCCAAAATGATTGGAACCATAACAAACGCAACGCCTGTCATTAGGTTCAAAGTCAGTTCAGATGAAGTTGCATCCCACATTGTCAGACTTTGGCTTGGCATTAGATCTGATGGCATTACGAATGGGAACATTGCAATACCAGCAGTAAAGATAACACCTGCGTTACCAAGGCTAGAGGTTAGGAACGCGATACCACACTTCTCTAGGCGAGATGCCAATACAGCTAGAAGCGGCATTGCAACACCCAGTACAGGCGCAGCCCATAGCATTGGGTAAGCTTCGAAGTTGTTCATCCACGCACCAGCTTCACGGATAACCTCTTTGTTTAGAGGGTTAGAAGCAGCGCCTGTATCGATACCACCTACGATAACGTAACCTTCGATGCTCTGAATCCAGAAGCCAGCTGCTACGAATGCAACCACAGTTAATAGACCCATTAGCTGAGCAACGTTACGAGCACGAGTATGAACTTCGCCTGTTGTCTTCATTTGTAGCCAAGTTGAACCTTGCATCAGGATCATGAACAAGCTTACTAGACCACATAGCAATGCAAATGGGTTAAGAAGACCAAAGAACGAACCATGGTACGTTGGCATTAGGAATTCGTTCAGTTGGAATGGAACACCTTGCAGAAGGTTACCAAACGCCACACCAAAGATGATTGGTGGAACGAAGCCACTGATTGAGATACAGATATCCCAAGTGTTACGCCATTTTTTATCTTCAATCTTTGAACGGTAATCAAGACCAATTGGACGTAGCCAAAGTGCCGCTAGGGTTAGGATCATCGCTAGGTAGAAACCAGAGAACGATGTCGCGTAAACCAAAGGCCATGCTGCGAACAATGCACCACCAGCAGTGATAAGCCATACTTGGTTACCATCCCAGTGAGGTGCGATCGAGTTAATCATCACACGACGTTGCGTGTCGTTTTTACCGATAATAGGTACAAGCGCGCCCACACCCATATCGAAACCGTCAGTAATTGCAAAACCAACTAGTAGAACACCGATCAGTACCCACCAGATGAATCGCAAGATTTCGTAATCAAACATCTTGTTGTCTCCTTGTCTTACGCTTCTACTTGGCGACTAACTTTGTCTTCAACAGAGTCAGCGTTTTGCTCGAAGTGGTAGCGGCCAGTTTTCAGGCTACTTGGACCTTTACGAGCGAATTTCACCATTAGGTATACTTCTGCAATTAGGAATGCAGTGTATAGCGCTAGGATTGCAAATAGTGAAGTCCAGATTTCACCTGCTGTTAGTGCTGATGCAGCAACGTGTACCGGTAGGATTTCACCTACAGCCCACGGTTGACGACCGTATTCAGCAACGAACCAACCCGCTTCGATCGCAATCCAAGGTAGTGGAATGCTGAACAATGCAGCTTTAAGAATCCAAGGTTTCTGTTCGATCTTCTGACGACATGTTTGGATGAATGACGCACCAAATACGAATAGCATGATGAAGCCACACGCAACCATGATACGGAACGACCAGAATAGCGGCCATACTGTTGGGATTGAATCATCCGCTGCCGCTTGGATTTGGTCTTCAGTCGCATCAACAACCTTGTCTGTGTAACGTTTTAGAAGTAGGCCGTAACCTAGGTCACCTTTCACTTCGTCAAACGCTGTCATGTTTGCTTCAGACTTGTCGCCTGCACGCAGTTTTTCAAGCAATTCGTATGCGTACATACCAGTACGGATACGGTCAACGTGCTCTTCACGTAGATCGTGTAGGCCTGTTACTTGCTCATCAAACGAACGCGTTGCGATGATACCCATAACGTAAGGGATCTTGATTGCGTAATCGGTGTTCATTGTTTCTTGGTTCGGTAAACCAAACAGTGTGAACGCCGCTGGTGCTGGTTCTGTGTGCCATTCAGCTTCTACTGCTGCTAGCTTCACTTTTTGAACTTCACCAAGCTCGTAACCAGATTCATCACCCAGCACGATTGTAGACAGGATTGCTGCCATACCGAAAGAAGCTGCGATAGCAAACGAACGACGAGCGAACGCCACATCACGACCTTTCAATAGGTAGTAAGAACTGATGCCAAGAACGAACATTGCACCACACGTGTAACCAGATGCTACTGTGTGTACAAATTTAACTTGCGCTACAGGGTTTAGTACAACGTCTGCGAAGCTCACCATTTCCATACGCATGGTTTCGAAGTTGAATTCTGCGCCAACTGGGTTTTGCATCCAGCCGTTCGCGATAAGAATCCATAGTGCAGAGAAGTTAGAACCCAGAGCAACCAACCAGGTTACCGCTAAGTGTTGACGTTTTGATAGACGATCCCACCCGAAGAAGAATAGACCAACAAAAGTTGACTCCAGGAAGAAAGCAACCAGTGCTTCGATCGCTAGTGGTGCACCGAAGATGTCACCTACATAGTGGGAGTAATAAGACCAGTTCGTACCAAACTGGAACTCCATGGTAAGGCCAGTAGCCACACCAAGTGCAAAGTTAATACCGAACAGCTTACCCCAGAACTTGGTCATGTCCTTGTAGATTTGCTTGTTCGTCATTACGTACATTGATTCCATAATGGCCAAAAGGAAGGCCATACCAAGGGTCAATGGTACGAATAGGAAGTGATACATCGCTGTCAGTGCAAACTGCAACCGCGACAGATCAACTACGTCAATCATGGTAACTCCTATGTGTCGGCTGAATGACACTCTCTACATATTGCAATCCATACACAAGTGTTATTTACACTTGAAAAATGTTGAATTATCACAACGCTTTGTTGCAAAAATGTGCTTCGTTGGTTAGTTAATTGTTAAGCATCAGCTAATATAGCTAGGCCTAATATTACTGCTAAAAACAGTTTGTTTCAAAAGGTTTATAGCGAGAAACCGCTTTGATGTATATCAATCTTTATGCGCTGAATTTGAACAAAAATCCATCACATTGATCCAGATCAAACGATATCAGAAGAGTATGTTAATAGAGAGTAATCAGGAGAGAAAATAATCAGTTAGGCAAGAACATAGAGTTAACAATCTATAAGTTTTTATTACCTATTTAGTATTAGAAGAGATTTAATAAATGAGAGGTTGGTCAACATTGGTGAAATGCTGAGCGCTGTGCGCCCAGCGTTGGAATCTTACTTTTCAATTCCGAAATGCAGATAGGCGCGATCGGTCGCTATTCTACCACGAGGTGTGCGTTGTAAGTAACCTTGTTGAATCAAATAAGGCTCTAGCACATCTTCAATGGTGTCTTTCTCTTCACCAATGGCTGCTGCCATGTTATCCAGACCGACAGGACCACCACCAAACTTTTCCATGATCGCAAGAAGCAGTTTTCGGTCCATGTAGTCAAAACCTTTAGCGTCGACATCGAGCATGTTCAGCGCTTTATCTGCAACTTCCGCACAGATGTGTCCATTGCCCTTTACTTCAGCATAGTCACGAACACGGCGTAGTAGTCGGTTAGCGATACGTGGCGTACCACGAGCGCGGCGAGCAACTTCTAACGCACCTTCCGACTCCATTGACAAGCCTAGGCAATCTGCGCTGCGCTGAACGATATCCTGCAAGTCTTTGACCTTGTAATACTCAAGGCGCTGAGTAATACCGAATCGGTCACGCAATGGCGAGGTCAATGAACCCGCTCGTGTGGTTGCGCCGATAAGCGTGAAAGGAGGCAAGTCAATCTTGATAGAGCGAGCGGCTGGGCCTTCACCAATCATGATGTCTAGCTGGTAGTCTTCCATCGCTGGATACAGCACTTCTTCAACCATTGGGCTTAAGCGGTGAATCTCGTCAATGAACAGCACATCGTTCTCTTCTAAGTTGGTCAGCAGCGCCGCCAAGTCCCCTGCTTTCTCAAGTACTGGGCCGGAAGTAGTGCGAATATTCACTTCCATCTCATTAGCAACGATGTTCGCAAGTGTGGTTTTACCCAAACCTGGAGGACCAAATATCAAAAGGTGGTCGAGCGCTTCATTTCGCAATTGAGCAGCTTTGATGAAAATCTCCATCTGACCACGCACGTGATCCTGACCTTGGTAATCCGCCAGCTTCTTAGGACGAATCGCACGGTCGATGACATCTTCATCACGAAATGAAGGATTTTCTGGCGCGATTAAACGATCGGCTTCAATCATATTGTTCCCTTGAACTTTTCGTTACACCATTGATTTTAGTGCTTCACGGATCAGTTGCTCACTGGTCATATCCGGTTTAGCGATCTGAGAGACTACTTTCGACGCTTGAGTTGGTTTGTAGCCTAGAGCTAGAAGCGCACTGATTGCCTCTTCTTCAGCATTGCTAGATGCCGCACCAGAATCCGCAGGAGCCGCATCCGTAA
This sequence comes from Vibrio sp. ED002, assembly GCF_023277445.1. Classification (NCBI taxonomy): domain Bacteria; kingdom Pseudomonadati; phylum Pseudomonadota; class Gammaproteobacteria; order Vibrionales; family Vibrionaceae; genus Vibrio; species Vibrio sp. ED002. The sequence goes on from NZ_CP080238.1 coordinate 1,221,902, forward strand.
ACGGAGTAAATAGGTCGCCAGCACCCCAACCTTTAAGGCGGTCTTTCATTTCCACAACAAGACGTTCTGCGGTTTTCTTACCAACGCCAGGTAGCTTCACAAGTGTTGAAATGTCTTCACGCTCTACGCAAGAAACGAATTGGCTAGCAGTCATGCCAGAAAGGATACCTAGGCCCAGTTTAGGACCGACGCCGTTCGCTTTGATTACTTCACGGAAGAGCGCACGTTCTTTGACTGTGTTGAAGCCGTAAAGCAGCTGAGCGTCTTCACGCACAACAAAATGAGTATAAATGATCGCTTCTTCGCCGACGTTTGGCAGTTCGTAGAAACAGCTCATTGGCATCTGTACTTCATAACCAATGCCATTAACTTCAATTAAAACTTCAGGTGGTTGCTTTTCAAGCAGAGTGCCGCGAAGACGTCCAATCACTATAAATACTCTTTGGAAATGAATTTGCGACAGGATAATAAAGAACTGGATAGACATCCAGTCCTTTATGCCGTTCGGTTAGATTTTTGAGACAACTTGATCAAGTTGTTGAGTCAGGTTTCTCACGGTGACGACTTGGCTACTGAGCTCAGTGCCATATTGAGCGACAGTTTCAGCAATGGTCTTGGTGTTCACTACGCCGTTAGCAACTTCGCTACTGGCTTCATCAAGCTCTTTTAATGCGGTCATTTGCGTCGCCATGATGCCAGAAAGACTCTGCACATCATGAGAAATTGTGGTCACTTGCTGGATGATGGTATTCATTCGTTCTGTGCTTGAAGTAACAACATTCTGCCCGTGTTTCACCTCTTGCTCGCTGCGATCAAGCAAGTTACGAATCTCGATTGCGGATTGACTACTCTTTGCAGAAAGCTCTCTCACTTGGTCCGCGACCACTGCAAAGCCTCTGCCCTGCTCCCCCGCTCGCGCCGCCTCAATAGCCGCATTCAGTGCCAATAAATTGGTTTGTTCTGCGACCGAGGTAATCAAGTCTGCCACTTTCATGATGTCTTCATGGCTGGTAATGATCTGGCTGATCGCTTGGGTAGAGTCTTCGAGCAACTCAGAGCTTTTCTCAGCTTGTTGATGAACGTCTTCACTCTTCTCACGAAGCTCTTCAACAAACTTGCTTGACGTTTCAATCCCCGTCGCCATGTGGTGTACTTGCTGACTCATTTGCTCAGCCGCACTGGCTTGAGACTCACTGTTGATATTGAGAGCATTGACTTGAGCACCTAACAGCGAAGATTGTCCATCCAACACTTGCGAAACTTGTTTAAGCTCTGCCGAATTTTGATTAGCTTGCTCTAGTACCTCTCCTAGCCGTAACTCCCCCGCCGTTGCTTTTTGTGCGACCAGTTCACTTTCTGCTTTAGATTTCTCTGCACTTTCAATCGCAATATCTCGCTGCTTGGCAGTAAAGGCTTGTGCAATACAAATCACCACCAGTGGTAACACGGTACCTGACCATATCTCCACACGCTGCGCAGATTCAGACAACACGAGCTGGGGAAAACCAAAACCAGACACATGTTGATACGTCATTACCGCAGAAAGCACTATTACTAACGCGCTCCAAGAGATCGCCATGATACGAGTGCCAGATAAAAAGAAAGCGACGACTAACAAAGGCACCCAGTAAGTTTGGGTAGAATCTACCACGCCACCACTTTGATAAATGATGTTGAGTGCATGCACTGACATGCCTACAAACCCCAGATTGAGCGACAATGCTGGTCGTTTGAACCATCTCAGGCTGAAGGCGGATATCAGTTCGAGTGCGATTAAGAGTACTGAGGTGAAGATTAAGCTTTCATGCCCATGTTTAGACCATTTGATCAGGCTGTAGATCCCGACGAGAAAAGCGATGAAGGTAAATAGCGATAGGATGTCTGCTTGACGTTGTTGTGTTCTTGTCCATTGAGTTTGGCGCGGCATAAATGCACTGCGCCACAGCGTGGCTGGATTCATGTTCAATCTTCCTTGATTGATTTCTTATTAGACCTCTGACCACTATAGTTTTGTAACATTTTCTCAACAAATTCAATCCTTAAATCTGTCTGAGATGTCTCATTTTTAATACGAGAACACGCTTAACGGTAACGACCTTTTCTTGCGCTGGTTGCTTTGCCTGCGAGCGCCACCAGCGTCTTATTGGTGTTAGCGTGACAAATAGCAACACCCAACGCATCGGCAGCATCGGCTTGAGGTTTTGCTGGCAGCTTAAGCATGTGCTGAACCATATGCTGAACCTGAACTTTGTCTGCACCACCTGTCCCCGTTACCGCTTGTTTAATAAGACGAGCTGCGTACTCATGCACCGGAAGATCCGCATTCACAGCCGCAACAATCGCACTGCCACGCGCCTGCCCTAGCTTTAGTGCAGAATCAGCGTTCTTCGCCATAAACACTTGTTCGATGGCAAACACATCCGGTTGAAACTGGGTGATGATTTCCGTCACGCCTGCGTAGATTTGCTTGAGACGACCTGGCAACTCTTTTTCAGAAGTACGAATACAGCCGCTGCCTAGATATTGTAGATGACGTCCCTGCTGACGAATCACACCGTAACCCGTAATGCGAGAGCCTGGGTCAATGCCCAAAATAATTGACATGAATTTTCCTAAGAAAGCAGATCAAGAACGATCTCTATCTCGTTATTATAATTAATGAAAATAAATGGGAACAGAACGCTCTGTCCCCATTGAGTAATCTTATTCTAATGTGGCTGCCACTTCGTCAGAAATGTCACCGTTGTGATACACCTCTTGAACATCATCCAAGTCTTCTAACGCATCAATCAGACGTAGAAGCTTAGGGGCAGTATCCACGTCCAATTCTGCTTTCGTTGATGGGATTAATGATACTTCTGCATTGTCAGCCTCAAAGCCTGCTGCATCCAAGGCATCTTTGACGCTACCGAAATCAGCTGGTGCCGTGTACACATCAATAGAACCGTCTTCGGATGTTTCGATATCATCGGCGCCGCTCTCAAGCGCCACTTCCATCACTTCGTCTTCATCTAAGCCGGAGGCATAAGAAATCACACCTTTCTTATCGAACAGATAATTAACACTTCCATCTGTACCTAAATTACCGCCAGACTTCGAAAACGCGTGACGCACGCCAGAAACCGTGCGATTGCGATTGTCTGTCATGCATTCAACCATTACGGCGGTGCCACCTGGACCGTATCCTTCGTAGATGACGGTTTCCATGTTGTCATCGCCTTCACCACCGGCACCACGACTGACCGCACGGTTCACCGTGTCTCGCGTCATGTTGTTAGAAAGTGCTTTATCGATAGCAGCTCGTAACCGAGGGTTATTGTCAGCTTCTCCGCCACCCTCTTTCGCGGCGACGACAATTTCACGAATTAACTTGGTAAAGATTTTGCCACGTTTGGCATCTTGCGCAGCTTTACGGTGACGAATATTCGCCCATTTACTATGACCTGCCATGATTCACCTTTTAATTTATTTTGACGTTAATGCTCAGCTTTGATTGCTCAACAACGTTACTTGGGAAAGTGCTCGGAATAATTCTTGGGTTCATTAAAACAAAAACTCCCGCAAGTGCGGGAGTTTTCTTTAAATGTTGTGCGCTTATTCTGCGTCTTTTTCTTTCGCAACAGTCACAGCAATTGCTAGCTCTTCCAGAGCCGCTGGGTTTGCAAGGCTCGGTGCGTCTGTTAGTAGACACGCCGCTGCTGTTGTTTTAGGGAATGCGATAACATCACGGATGTTCTCAGTACCACATAGCAGCATTACTAGACGGTCTAGACCGAATGCAAGACCCGCGTGAGGTGGCGTACCAAATTTCAGCGCTTCCAATAGGAAACCAAACTTCAGTTTTTGCTCGTCTGCATCAATACCTAGGATATCGAATACCGCTGCTTGCATTTCTGCGTTGTGAATACGTACAGAACCACCGCCCACTTCGTAGCCGTTTAGAACCATGTCGTATGCGTTTGAGTTCGCTACTGCTGGGTTCGCTTTTAGCTCTTCCGCAGTCACACCTAGAGGTGATGTGAATGGGTGGTGCATTGCGTGCAGGTTGCCTTCGTCGTCTTCTTCGAACATAGGGAAGTCAACAACCCATAGAGGAGCCCAAGTGCCTTCTTTAGTTAGACCTAGGTCTTTACCAAGTTTAAGACGAAGTGCACCTAGTGCTTCAGCAACGATGTTAGCTTTGTCTGCACCGAATAGGATGATATCGCCAGATTCCGCTTGAGTGCGATCTAGAATACCGTTGATCACGTCTTCGCTTAGGAATTTAGCTACAGGAGATTGGATACCTTCCATGCCTGCTGCACGGTCGTTAACCTTCATCCATGCTAGACCTTTCGCACCGTAGATACCTACAAATTCTGCGTAACCGTCGATTTGCTTACGGGTAAGCTCAGCACCACCTGGTACACGGATAACTGCAACGCGACCTTTCTCGTCGTTTGCTGGACCAGAGAATACTTTGAATTCAACGTCTTTCACTAGGTCAGCAACGTCTACTAGTTCTAGTGGGTTACGTAGGTCTGGCTTGTCAGAGCCGAAACGACGAATCGCTTCGCTGAACGGCATTACTGGGAATTCACCTAAGTCAACGTTCAGTAGCTCTTGCCACATTTCACGAACCATTCTCTCAGTCGTTGCACGAACTTGGTCAGCCGTCATGAATGACGTTTCGATATCGATCTGAGTGAATTCTGGTTGACGGTCAGCACGCAAGTCTTCATCACGGAAACACTTAACGATTTGGTAGTAACGGTCAAAACCAGACATCATTAGAAGCTGTTTGAATAGCTGTGGAGACTGAGGAAGCGCGTAGAAGCTGCCTTTGTGAACACGGCTAGGTACTAGGTAGTCACGAGCGCCTTCTGGTGTCGCTTTTGTTAGTACTGGTGTTTCGATGTCTAGGAAGCCGTTGTCATCTAGGAAACGACGAACAAAGCTAGACGCTTTAGCACGTAGCTTGATGCGGTCGCTCATTTCTGGACGACGTAGATCTAGGTAACGGTACTTCAGACGTTGCTCTTCAGAGTTCTTTTGGTTGAAGTCTAGAGGCAGAACGTCAGAGCGGTTGATGATTTCAAGACCTTTTGCAAGGATCTCAACTTCACCTGTTGCCATGTCTTTGTTTACTTGGCTTTCTGGACGAACGCGAACTTCACCAGTTAGCTTGATACAGAATTCATTACGAAGTGTGTTAGCCACTTCATACGCATCTGCCATATCTGGATCAACAACTACCTGAACGATACCTTCGCGATCTCGCATATCGATAAAAATAAGACCGCCTAAATCACGACGACGGTTAACCCAGCCGCAAAGTTCTACAGTTTGTCCTGCAAGGGACTTGTTCAGGTGACCACAGTAATGGGTACGCATAATGAAATTCCCAATCTCTCAAATATTGTTAACTACGCTCTGTCAGCCTCATTGCCGAGCAGAGTAAAGATCCATTTATACGCTGAAAGCCTATGAAAATCGACTACTCAACATACAATTAAGTGTGTTTTATCATTCATTGGTGGTTTTTAGTACAACAAATGTTCAAAAGCGCACCAAAGCGAAAAATTGGTGGGGATTATAGCGTGAAATTACCCATTTCAGCAAAACTCTCGTAAAGTGGGCTCAGGAAAAAACGTAAAGCAGAGATATGGATAATTTACCCCTTCGACTTGGATTGACCATGTGGTCGCACAACCAATGGCAACAAAGCTTTTATGGCAGCGGAACCAAGCCCGCAGAGCGACTCGAAAAGTACGCGCAGGTGTTCCATACCGTAGAGGGCAACACCACCTTTTATGCCACACCGACGCTCAACACGGTGCAAAACTGGAAAGCCGCGACTCACGACAATTTCAAATTCACCTTTAAGTTGCCAAAAGCCATTACTCACGAGCAGATGCTCAGAGGTTGCGACGAGCAGTTACGTGACTTTATGAAGGTCATGGAACCGCTTCATGAGCGTGTCGGGCAATGGACGATTCAGCTCCCTGCTGCTTTTGGCCCCGACTATCTTGATAGGTTGAAGAAGTTCTGTGCTAGCTTTCCACCGAATTTTCCACTTGGAGTGGAAGTTCGCCATATGGCGTTTTTCTCCAAAGGTGAAGAAGAACGTGCGTTGAATCAATGGCTACTTGAGAGTGGCATTGACCGCATTATCATGGACAGCCGCCCAGTGTTCGCCGCGCAGCCGACGACCGAAGCGGTGAACGATGCCCACCAGAAAAAGCCTCGCGTTCCAGTTCATGCAATTGCGACTGCTAAGCACCCGATGATTCGCTTTATCGGTCATCCCGACATGGAAGACAACCTGCGCTTTTTCGAACCTTGGTTGCAGAAGTTACCGATGTGGATTGAACAAGGCATTCAACCTTACTTGATGATTCACACGCCAGATAACGTCTTAGCACCAGAACTGGCTGAAAAGCTTTATAAGCAGCTACAACTTAAGCTTTCGCTGCCCAATTTGTCTTCGTTTCCTGCCAATGATGGCAACTCACAAATACAAATGTTTTAGGTAAGCTTATAATTAAGCAAATGACAGAGGCGCGAATTTCCCATAAAATACGCGCCTTTTTTGATGCCTGACGTTTCGGGCAGCTTGTATGCAGAGATTTGGTTATGAACCCTAACAGCAATCCAGATACTATTTTTTCGGCTCCAATCGATAAAATTGGGGATTTCACGTTCGATGAACGCGTAGCGGAAGTTTTCCCTGACATGATTCAACGATCGGTGCCGGGTTACAGCAACATCATTTCTGCCATTGGTATGTTGGCAGAGCGTTTTGTTAAACCTCACTCAAACATCTACGATCTAGGCTGTTCTTTGGGTGCTGCTACGCTGTCTATGCGTCGTCATATCAAACAAGAAGGTTGTCAAATCATTGCAGTGGACAACTCTCCTGCGATGGTTGAGCGCTGTAAGCTTCATGTAAACGCCTACCGAAGTGACACGCCAGTTGATGTGGTAGAAGCGGATATCCGCGATATTGAAATCGAAAACGCGTCGGTTGTGGTATTGAACTTCACACTGCAATTCCTTTCTCCAGAAGACCGCTACGCGCTATTGGAGAAAATCTACGCGGGTTTGCGCCCAGGTGGCATTTTGATTCTGTCTGAGAAGTTTGTGTTTGAAGATGAAGTGTCTAACGAGCTGTTGATTGACCTTCACCACGACTTTAAACGTGCAAATGGCTACAGCGAACTTGAGATCAGCCAAAAGCGCAGCGCAATTGAAAACGTGATGCGCCCTGATTCGAAGAAAGATCATAAAGAGCGTTTCGCGAAAATTGGTTTCTCAAGCTACGACGTTTGGTTCCAGTGCTTTAACTTCGGTTCGATGTTTGCGATTAAATAGCGAGAAGCGAGAAGCGAGAAGCGAGAAGCGAGAAGCGAGAAGCGAGAAAGTCTTAACGTTTCGCATTTAGTGTCAATTTTTTAATTTATTACTCAGTGAAAAACTATGTTTAATTTTGCTAATTTTTATCAGTTAATCGCGCAAGACACTCGTCTTCAGCCGTGGCTAAACGTATTACCTCAACAGTTAACAGATTGGCAAAATGCTGAGCACGGTGATTTTGGTCGCTGGCTAAAAGCGCTGAACAAGATCCCACAAGGTGCACCAAACCAAGTGGACATCAAAAACTCAGTGACCATCAGCAACGATACGCCTTTTCATGAAGGTGAGCTGAAAAAGCTAGAAAGCCTGCTGCGTACGTTCCACCCGTGGCGCAAAGGTCCATACACAGTGCACGGTATTCATATCGATACTGAATGGCGCAGTGACTGGAAATGGGATCGTGTTCTACCGCACATCTCACCTCTGAAAAACCGCAGTGTGCTCGATGTAGGTTGTGGTAACGGCTACCACATGTGGCGCATGCTGGGTGAAGGTGCACGCTTAACGGTTGGTATCGATCCTTCTCACCTGTTCCTAATTCAGTTCGAAGCGATTCGTAAGTTGATGGGCGATGACCAACGTGCTCACCTTCTTCCATTAGGTATTGAACAACTACCAAAGTTAGAAGCATTCGACACTGTATTTAGTATGGGCGTCCTTTACCACCGCCGCTCCCCACTGGATCACTTGGTGCAACTGAAAGACCAGTTAGTGGCAGGCGGTGAGCTTGTACTAGAGACACTAGTGATTGAAGGCGATGAGAACGCCGTATTGGTTCCGACTTCTCGTTACGCGCAAATGCGTAATGTGTATTTCTTTCCTTCAGCGAAAGCACTAAAAGTTTGGCTAGAATTGGTTGGCTTTAAAGACGTTCGTATCGTAGATGAGAATGTAACGTCAGTCGGAGAACAACGTACTACTGACTGGATGACACATAACTCACTGCCTGACTACCTTGATCCAAACGACCCAACGAAAACCGTTGAAGGCTACCCTGCCCCTCGTCGTGCGGTACTTGTCGCAACTAAGCCATAATTAACTGAGATTTCTGACATTGTCTTAACTCACTCCTTCCTTTAAGACATTAACCTCTCTTCAATCTAATTAAGGATGCATATTGCGTCCTTAATTTTTTAGCTTTTCGTCACTATTCCTCACTCTGTAAGAGACTGCGAGAGATTCTTACTTGTGAGCCTTTGGCGATAACGCTAAACTCTTAAAAAACAAACAACTTAATCCAATCCCAAGGTTTTCAATGTTTATACGATTGACTCCGGTTGTTGCAATCGCCCTATTGTCAGGATGTACCCTTACAAAAGGCGAACAGTACCACCAAGAAACGTTAGCCGCTATTCAAGCTTCAGAGACGAATTTCAATACTCGCGTTACCAACTTAGAGCTTCAACTTAGTAACCAATCGGATTACATCGAAAGTTTAGAAGGCCAAGTGGATAAGTTAAATGGCGAACTCAATACCTTCCGTAAAGAAGCGATGGACGAAGTAAGAAAGCCGAAAGAGCCTATTATCGTTCAAGCTCCTGCGCCTGTTCAGGCGACTCCTACTCATGACATTGTCCTGGGCTCCATAGAGCGAGTGACTATTGACTCCATCAAACAAACTTTCGATGCACGTGTCGATACTGGCGCAGCAACGTCTTCATTAAATGCAGTCGATATTGAAGAATTCGAAAGAAATGGCAAAAACTGGGTGCGTTTCCATCTTGCTGACAATACCAAGTCAGATGAAGAGAAAGACATTTGGATTGAAGCGCCAATTATTCGCTACGTGAAAATCCGTCAAGCAACCACTGAAGAACTAGAGCGTCGAGCTGTTGTTGAACTTTGGGTGCGCGTTGGAAAAATTCATGAAAAAGCGCAATTTACGTTGGCAGATCGTTCTCAAATGAACCATCCTGTGTTACTAGGAAGAGAGTTTATGCGCGACATCGCACTCGTTGATGTGAGCCGTAAATACGTTCAAACGGAAGAAGATAAAAAATAATAAGGTAGATTATGACGTCCAGAATACCGTTTTACCTGTCAATCATCCTGTTGGTGATTGCAGGCATCGCTTTGAGTGTTTTCAGACATCAGAATTACGGCGTACCTTGGACTCCAGGTGAAACACGTCAAATTTGGGATGTTGAAGCCCGTATCGAATTTAATGCGAATGGCAACGAAGTAAAAGCTTCTCTTGCTGCGCCGCATACTCAAAATGGTTACACCCTGATTGGTGAATCAGCATCGTCTCCAGGTTACGGCGTTTCTTACGTCAACTCAGACTCTGGTCGTCGTGCAGAATGGTCAATCCGTCAAGCAAGTGGCCCACAAACTATTTACTACAAAGCCCAGTTCTTAGTTGACCCACAAGCAAAAGTGGATGAACAGCCACCTGCAGGTGAAATCACAAAACCTACCCTTTCAGCGCCGCAACAAGCCGCCGCAAATGCATTGATTGAACGTGCAATGAGCCGCTCAGCAGACAATGTCACCTTTGCTCGCGAGCTGATCAAAACGCTAAACGATCCAGACAGCCAAAACTCAGCGCTGATTCTTAATGACTTTGATCGTACCGATGCATTACACAAGATCCTACTGACTGCTGGAGTGCAAAGCAAAATCGTTGGTGTAATCGAATTAGAAGACGGCCGCCGTCGTCAAGCTATTCAGCCTATGGTTCAGGTATGGTCGGGGGAAGAATGGGTTCTCTTCTCGCCAAATTCAGAGCAAGCCGCAGCACAACCTAACCTTCTCGTATGGGATGAATCGAACGTTTCCCTACTTGACTTAGTTGGCGGTAAAAACAGCCAAGTTCACTTCTCTATGATTAAGCAGGAAGTGACTCCACAGCAAGCCACTGACAATAAAGTGGAAGCGGATGGCCTACTCAACCTTTCTATCCATAGTTTGCCACTTGAAGAGCAAGCCATGTTTAAGACCATCATGTTGATCCCAATCGGCGCACTGATTGTTGTGTTCCTGCGTGTCATCATCGGTCTGAAAACTTCGGGTACCTTCATGCCAGTATTGATTGCGGTTGCCTTTGTTCAAACGCAACTGGTAACTGGTATTGTCGGCTTCCTATTAATTGTCGGTACTGGCTTGATAATACGAAGTTACCTCTCGAGGCTTAACTTACTTCTGGTTGCAAGGATATCCGCCGTAATCATAACCGTAATTATGATCATCTCGGTCTTCACCGTAGTCGCGTTCAAGATTGGCCTAACAGAAGGTCTAACAATTACGTTCTTCCCTATGATCATCTTGTCATGGACGATCGAACGTATGTCGATTCTATGGGAAGAAGAAGGTGCGAAAGAAGTAGTTCTTCAAGGTGGTGGTTCACTACTAACCGCTGTCTTGGTTTACCTAGCGATGACGAACGTTTATATCCAACACTTAACGTTTAACTTCATTGGCCTACAACTGATTGTTCTTGCAGGCATCCTATTACTAGGTACTTACACAGGCTACCGTCTAACAGAGCTACGTCGATTTAAGCCACTAGCGGAGGACTAAACGATGTTTGAACGTTTCACTTCGCCAGCAAAGCTTCGCCATAAAGGCATTATGGGGATGAACAAGCGTAACCATAGCTATATTGGTCGCTACAATGATCGCTCAAAATACCCGTTGGTGGATGACAAGCTAAAGACAAAAATCATTGCTGAAGCAGCAGGTGCGACAGTGCCTGCTCTTATCGGCGTGATTGACAGCCAAGCTGAAGTCAAAAAGATCCACAAGATGGTATTGGACTGGCCAGGTTTTGTAATCAAGCCAGCGCAAGGAAGTGGTGGTAAGGGTATCCTTGTTATCACTTCGCACAAAGATGGCGTTTACACCAAGCCATCTGGTGCAACCATCAATAAAGAGGATGTAGAGCGCCATATCAGTAACGCACTGGCTGGTCTGTTTTCTCTAGGTGGTAAGAATGACGTTGCAGTCGTAGAAAACCTAATCAAGTTCGATGACTGTTTTGATGGTTTCAGTTACGAAGGCGTGCCTGACGTTCGTATTATCGTCTTTAAAGGCTACCCAGTGATGGCAATGATGCGCTGCTCTACTGCAGCCTCAGATGGCAAGGCCAACCTTCACCAAGGTGCAGTAGGTGTTGGTATTGATATTGCGACAGGCAAAGCCATTCGTGCGGTGCAATTTGACCAACCTGTTACGCATCACCCAGATACTGGCAAAGATCTATCAACCCTACAAGTACCTCATTGGGAGCGCTTATTAGAGCTTGCATCGAGTGCGTGGGAAATGACAGGACTTGGTTACATGGGTACTGACATGGTGTTGGACAAAGAAGAAGGACCAATGGTGTTGGAGTTGAACGCTCGTCCGGGTTTGGCTATTCAAATCGCCAACGGCGCGGGTTTGCTACCTCGTTTAAAACACATTGAAAACCTTGGTATGCCGGCCGAATATCCAAAACCAAAAGAGCGCGTTGCTTACGCTGCTGAACAGTTTGGTTCTAAATCTCAGTTCTAATCTCTTAGCTAGCAGCTATTAACGTAGCTGCTAGCTAACCTTTCATATTTGAGCTCTATCGCTCGCTTTCTAAGTAATTCATCACTTCTATCACTGCAATCGATGATCCAGCTAACAGATTACACATGGATCGTTTCTTTTTTTCTCATACTTTTGCTTATCATGTCGTCTCCCCCTTACTCAACTCAAGAGGTTGGGCGATGCTAACAAAAGAAATTAATAACAATGAAACACCGCTTGTTGAACAAGAGAACTTTGATCAACATTTACAACGTTTGTCGGAAATCTCTGTCCAAGCACTTGATGAGCTTGCTGAAATGATCGAAACCGGAAACGACTTTTCAGAAGAATAGCACTTACCTTTTCGCTTTTAAGTGCCTGCTAATAAGCCGAGACTGTTGTCCTACAACCTCGGCTTATTTTATTTTTTGAAGGGTGTAACTTATATCGAAGCGGTGGCTTGCTTCTCAATACTCTCATCTAAGCGATAACTAGCTTTGATGGTATCCGCCACTTTCTCCGCGATCATAATGGTTGGCGCATTGGTATTCCCGCCCACTAGCGTCGGCATAATCGACGCGTCGACAACTCTTAGTGCCTCTAATCCATAAACCTTAAGATTGCTATCTACCACGGCGAAAGGATCGTTCGCCATACCCATTTTGCAGGAGCCTACGGGATGATATTGGGTATCCGCTCGATTACGAATATCTTGCTCGATGGCTTTCTCATCGTTCGCATCCACAGGATAAAAGCTGGCCCCGCGTATGTCATCAAACGCTTGGCTTTCCAGCATTTGGTGTTGCTTCTTCCAGCCTTTAATCATGATTTCCATGTCTTCAGGGTGACTGAAAAAAGCAGGGTCAATCTTTGGTACATCATAAGGGTTTGCACTGTTTAGCTTAACCGTCCCAATACTTTTCGGTCGAAGTAACGTCACATGCGAACTAAACCCGTGACTAGCGTGGATCTTACGAGCGTGATCGTCAACCACCGCCACCACAAAGACAAACTCTAGATCGGGCACGTCGACATCATCACCTGAACGCAAGAACCCTATACCTTCTGCAAAATTACTGGTCATTTTCCCATTACGTGTTTTCATCCACTGTGGTAAAGCCTTAGTCATTTCGGATGCCATTTTGAGTGATACACCAAACGTATCTCGCTTCGCGCTGCTCCGGTAAGTATGAACCAAATCAATATGATCCTGCAGATTCTCCCCGACACCGGGCAATTCATGGATTTGCTCGATTCCGTGGGATTCTAATTCTTTCTTTGCCCCCACACCTGAAAGCATCAGGATCTGCGGAGAGCCAAACGCCCCAGCTGAAAGAATCACTTCTTTCGTGCATTTGATCTGAAAGCTCTGTCCTTTCAGACCATACTCAACTCCAACAGCTCGATTTCCTTCAAACAACACTTTATGAGTCGTCGCTTTGGTCAAGACAGTCAGATTAGGTCGGTTCAGGTTTGGAGTCAGATAGGCTTTTGCGGCGCTGCATCGCTCCCCATTACGCTGCGTTACTTGGGTTGGCATAACACCAAACTGGTCGGCTCCGTTGATATCGTGATTACGAGGTATACCTATCGACTCACAAGCGGTTAAATAACGCTCAAGAACATCACTTGGCGAGCGTAAGTTCGCGACGTTCAGTGGCCCACCTTGCCCGTGAAATTCATCATGATGGACTTCGTTATTTTCGGCTTTCTTGAAGTACGGCAGGCAATCTTGATAGCTCCACCCTTCATTCCCAAGGCTTGCCCAAAGATCGTAGTCGTATCGGTGTCCTCTGGCATACATCATCGCATTGATCGAACTCGAGCCACCTAACGTCTTGCCCCTTGGTTGATAACCCTTGCGACCATTCAAGCCCGATTGAGGAATGGTTTCAAAACCCCAGTTGTTTATTTTGGTTGGCATCATCGCTACGACACCAACCGGCGTATGAATAAAGGGACTTGAATCCGGCCCGCCCGCTTCCAACAAGCATACAGTGACATTAGGATCTTCAGTGAGTCGAGACGCTAAAACACATCCGGCTGAACCACCGCCCACAATAATAAAATCATAACTGTCCATCATCTACCTCCGCGACATCTAAAGGGTGAAGCTCTCGCTTTAAAATCTTGCCTGTGGCGGTCATAGGCAGTGCTTTACGAATGAAAACACGGCGTGGGTATTTGTAGTCAGCAAGTTGTTCACGGCACCAAGCGATTAAAGTGTCAGGGCTACAATGCGCATCTTGATGAAGCACGACATGGGCATGAACTTCTTCACCTAGGCGGTCATCATGCTCACCAACAACAGCCACCATCTCTACATCGGGGTGGCACATCAAGACTTCTTCAATCTCACGCGGATACACGTTGTAGCCACCGCGAATAATCATGTCTTTAACGCGGTCGACAATGAACAAGTTGCCGTGTTTATCCACTCGTCCAATATCGCCCGTTAAGAACCAACCATCGCGCAACGCCTCACGAGTTGCTTCTGGTCGTCCGTAATAGCCTTTCATTACACTTGGGCTTTTTATGCAGACTTCCCCTAATTCACCCACGGCTTGGGCGTGACCTTTTACGTCCGCAATCTTAATCACGTAGCCACATAATGGTTGTCCGACACTGCCTGGTAGTCGGTCTCCATCACTATGATTAAACGTGGCCACTGGTGCGGTTTCTGATAATCCATAACCCTCCAATACTGGCAGTTCAAAGCGTTGTTCAAATTGACGAATCACTTCTACAGGCATAGAAGCCCCACCAGACACTCCTATGCGAAGACTGTGCTTTACTAATTCGGAATGCTCCGGAGATTGCTCACCCGCTCTGAGTAATGCGATGTACATTGTAGGCACACCTGCAAACACGCTGACTTTATGCTGGATGATTTGTTCAATCACAAACTTTGGCTCAAAGCGCGGGATCAACACCATAGTAGAGCCTGTCAGCACACTGGCATTCATCATCACGGTCTGACCAAAACTGTGGAACAGAGGCAAGGTTGCCATGGTGGTATCACTGTATTCCAACCGCATCAGATATTGGGAAGACATAGCGTTCGTTAACATGTTGGTGTGAGATAACTCCGCCCCTTTCGGCTGACCAGTCGTGCCTGAGGTATAAAGAATAACGGCGGTATCGTCACCATTTCTGCTGATTGACTCGAATAGCTTATTGTCTTGCATAAGCCAAGCATCAACAGCGTGCTCTTCTTCTCTGCATCGTTCTGACAAAGAGATAAAGTGTTCGCACTGCTCAGCTTCAGAGAAACCGTGTCTACCGTAGCTTCCCATTGGCAGCTCTTCGCTTCCTTCAAAGCAGAAATACGCTTTTGCATCAGAGTCGTTGAGGTGGTAAGCAATCTCACGGCCTTTAAACAGCACATTTAAAGGAACTACGACACAGCCTGCTTTTAAAATCCCGTAATACACGATTGGGAAGTAAGTAATGTTTGGACAAGACAGTGCAACTTTGTCACCAACTCTTAGTCCAAGTCGATTTAGGTTCGTAGCAATATTGCCTGCAAATTTGTCGAGCAGTGCGTAGTTGATTTCATCATCGCCCATCCTGAGCGCAGCTTTTGAAGGAAAGAGCGCAGCACTGCGCTCCAGATTGACAGCAAGGTTGTGCATCCATGATCTCCTTTGGTCGCAAGGCAGCCAGCGAGCACTGGCTGCTGAAGATTCTTTATGTAGAGAGGTAAGTATTGAGGGTTATGAGTGCTTGTTTAAATCTGGGTCGGGTTTGCCCGTAAACACTCGCAGTACCAGCTTCTGCACCATGTTGCCATATGGCGGTGCAAACAACTGAATCGGGAACCAATCGCGCATTTTTAGTACCGTGCGCGCATGGCTGAGTTCGCGAAAACCTTCTTCTCCATGGTAATTACCAATGCCGGAGTTACCCACGCCACCAAATGGCACTGAATGGTTGAGTACATGCCACCCCCAGTCGTTGATCGTGACACCACCACTATGGGTTTGAGTAAGCAAGATTTCGCGTTGCGCGGCATTATTGCTAAATAAGTAACATGCTAGCGGTCGTGGCCTCTCGATAATGTATTGAATTACCTCATCGAGAGAACGGTAAGTGTGAATAGGAAGAAGCGGGCCAAAGATTTCCTCTTGGCAAATACGCATTTCGGGTGTCAGGTTGGTAGCGATGTACAGCGGTGTTTTACGCCCTTCACCATAGTCGAGGCATTGAGTGATAGTCGCCCCTTTATCACGTGCATCCGCCAGTAGATCGTGGAATCGTTTGTGCTGGGCATCATCGACTAACGCGGTGTAATCCTGATTGGCTTTGATCTCTCCGTACATGGTTTGATGTGCGTGCTTTAACGCCTCAACAAACGCTGCTTGCTTACCTTCTGGTACAAACGCGTAATCTGGTGCGATACAAATTTGCCCTGAATTAAAACCTTTACCATGAGCAATGCGCTCTGCGGCTTTTGCAACGTCATAATCATCAAATACCACCACAGGGGATTTACCACCTAGCTCTAAGGTCACAGGCGTTAGATTCGCTGCCGCATTGGCCATGATGACTTTTCCGCTGGCTGGCGACCCAGTGAACACAAGGTGATCAAAAGGTAGATGAGAGATTTCCATCGCCTCTGGGTGGTTGCCATCCACAATACAAACTAAGTTCTCAGGGAATATTTCGCCTAACATACGACGCATTTGTCGAGTGGTTGCCGGGCAATTTGGTGGCATTTTAATCATGCAGCGATTACCCGCAGCCAACGCAGTGATCATAGGACCAATCGACAGATAAAGCGGGAAATTCCAAGGACAGATGATACCAACTACCCCTTTTGGTTGATAACGCACTTCCAGCTTATTGCCCTTGAATAACCACTCTGTTGGTCTTCGACTTGGCTTCATCCAACCTTTAAGGTGGCGAACAACATGGTTGATATCGAGGATAGGCGCAAGCACATCAGCCATAATGGACTCGGTGTGACTCCGGCCACCAAAATCTTCACTCATCGCGTCTGCCAAGACATCTTGATAACGGGACAACTGTTTCTTTAACGCCAAGAGTCGGTGCTTTCTCACCGCAAATGTCGCGTTCGGCTCAGCTTGGTATGCAGACTGTAATTCCGAGAACCACATGGTGAGCTCACCGACTAAAGGATCATTGGTTGCAAACGTGCCTTGTTCGCGTTGTATTTCCTTATTTTGCGTTGCCAGTACATTCATGTTTCTCTCCTACCGTGCATTTTATTCAATTACAACATTTTGATAACATGTAGCACAGGTTACAAAGAGACAAAAAACGGTGATATTCGGACAGCTTTGAGACAAGGATGACTGAATACCATCCCAATACACGCTAGGATATATCTGAATGTAGAGGGGAAACGCATGGAATACACCGCAGTTTATGAGCCAGATACCGAATCCTGTGGTGTTTTGGACTTGCAGCTACTCACACGCGACCTTGAGCCCAGTATAAAGGTAGAAACGTTACTTGAAGGCAGTGGTATTACTGCTCTCGAACTTTATGCGCCGGACACGCATATTACCCTTGCTCAGAAACTGACCATTTTTAGTAACGCAATTGCTCATTCAGGAGAACCGGGGCTTGGCCTAAAAGTGGGACAACAAGCTCGATTTAGTGACTTTGGCGTACTTGGGTATGCCGTTTTCAGCAGTAGCACCCTACTCGATGCTTTGATGATGGGTTTTAAGTATCTTCGGCTGGCAGGACCCGTTTTAAAGAAAAAAATGTGGGTGGAAGATAATTCGGGCTACTTTCGTGCAGAGCAACTTATCGATCTACAATCACTACTGCCATTTTGTTGTGAATATTGGTTCGCGGCCATTCAAAGCTTGTGTGAAGAGGTAATGCAGAAGCCTTTCCCTTCGAAGGTGATCCGCTTCCCCTACCCTGAACCAGAACACAGCGAACTTTACGAACAAGTGTTCCATTGCGAAATTGAATTCAATAGTGATCGTTTAGAATGGCAGTTTGATGCCACCAGCTTATATGAGCCGCTACCTGCAGCAAATACAATGACGCTACAAATGTGCTTGAAGTCTTGCGATGAAATGTTGGCAAAAGTGAGTGGCAGTGCCAGTTTAAAAGAGAAGATCACACAAATGTTCGTCGAAAGGCCGGGGAGCTATCCGTCGATAGAGCAACTGTCCAGTGAATTAGGCATGTCTTCAAGAACGCTACGACGCCACCTTAAATCGGAAGAGACCAGCTATCAGCAAATTCTCGACCATGTTCGCTTCCACTTAGCTCGTCACTATCTCGCATCGACACAAATGAGCGTTGAAGAGATCTCCGAACGTATTGGCTTTTCAGACAGCGCAAACTTCCGCTGCGCCTTTCGTAAATGGAGTGGGGACTCACCAAGACAATATCGACGACAAGCGCCTCAGTTGTAAGCTTGTTGTTCATCAGAACAGAAACAAAAACGCCCGCATTCATTGCGGGCGTTTTATTAGATTCGGAGTTTAGGATTCAAACTCTTCAATCATCTCTTGCGCTTCGGTCTTAGGTTTGTCTGTTTGACCAAAGCCACGTAAACCAACCACGTGTACGTGTTCGTGATCTTTAAACACCTTACGCACCAGTTTGTAGGTCGTCCCTTTCTCTGGGCTGATGTTTTCTGGCGCTGCGATAAGAAGCTGCATATCCAGACGGTCACACAATTCAAACAACGTCGCGATCGATTTTGTATCCAGACGCGCTGCTTCATCCAAGAAGAGCAAACGACAAGGTACAATGTCTTTGCTGCGCAAACGGCGTGATTCTTCTTCCCAGCTCTGAACAACCATCAGTAGAATTGACTGACCAGTACCGATCGCCTCACCTGTTGATAACGCGCCAGATTCCGCTTGCAACCAGCCATCTGTACCACGGTTCACTTCTACACTTAGCTCTAGGTAGTTACGGTAATCCAATAACTCTTCACCCAAAACCTGAGGAGAACGTTGACCCATATCGATGTGTGGGTTCACGCGTTGGAACAGTTTCGCCATTGCTTCAGAGAAGGTAAAGCGAGTCGATTCAAACAGATCTTTATGCTGCTCTTGTTGTGTCGCTAAACCATTCAGTAGTACTTCGTGACTTTCGCGGATCTTCACGTTTAGACGTACGCCCTTCACCTGACCGAACGAGATGTTCGACAAGCCTTGGTTTAGCATACGGATACGGTTTTGCTCACGCTGAATCGTCTTCTTGATGATGCTTGCTACTGACTCAGAGCTGATCGCTAGGCGGTTTTCACGTTGCGTTAGCTCTTCCGTTAGACGTGCCAGCTCTACTTCCATCTCTTCGATCGCTTCGACTGGATCATCAGTACGGATGATATCTTGACGAATACGCTCACGAAGATGTTGGTAAACCGCGATGTAGAACAGAACCTTACGCTCTGGACGTGCATTGTCTTCTGATAGACGCAGCGCATCACGAAGATCATCGTTGTTCGCAACCGCTAGACGTAGCGCACCCAATGATTTATCCGACATTGAACGCAGTTCATCCGCTGACATGTAAGCCAGTTCACGTTTGTGTAGACGACGCTCAACATCGTTCTCACGCGCTAGGCGAAGTACTGAGCACCAGCCTGCTTTCGCGGCAACCACGAACGTACGCAGCTCAACGTATTCTTTCTGAACTTTCTTCAGACGTTTCGCCAAGCCCTTCATTTCTAGCTCAGTAGAAGTAATGGTACGCTCGTATTCACTCTTACGGCCACGAGACGTATGCAGACGCTCATGCAGCTCGTCACGACGACGCATTGCACGTTCTTCTGAACCTTCGTCTGCGTTAACACCAAACTCTTGCAACTCTTGTTTGAACTCTTGAACCGTTTCAAGCTTCGCTTGGTGTGAACTCTTCAGAGACGCTAGCACTTGGTTGTATTGGTTCATTTGACCTTGCGATTGCTTCAACTCTTCACGAGAGCGTGTGCGCATCTGCTCCGCTTGAACCAATTTCGCTTTTAACTGCTCACTCAATTCGCTGCTCTTGTTCAGTAAGTCTACTGAGTCTGAGTAAGCGAAGTAGTGACGACGTTCAACGAGATCTGAGAGTGCAAAGATTTGCTTCTTAAGATCTTGCAGCTGTTGGTCTGCCGCTTTGTATTCCGCTTCTAGCGCATCGAATTGCTCTGGGTCAGCGTCTAGGGCAACTGCGACTTTTTCCAGTTCCGCCACCGCTTTCGCGTGGTTATTTAGGAAAGCTTTTGCTTCTGAAAGCTGGGCGATTTTCTCTTCCAACTCATCAAAGCGTGCTTGCAGCGACTCATCTTCAATCAGCGCCATGTTTGGTGCTAGCTTGTCTAGAGAAGACAACGCTTGCTTGCTGGTTTGAAGCTGAGAACGTTGTTGTTGCTCTTTTGCATCCAGATCAGCCAGTACGCGAGCGATTTGGTTACGCTTGTCGCGAATGATCGCCAATGCTTGCTCTGGGTCAGCTTCGAATGCTACTTGAATGTGGCTTGCCACAAACTGGTTGAACGCTTGGAACAGACGCTGCATTTTTTGCGAATCGAATGCTGCTTTCGCGTGCTTCTCAACCACTTCTTCACGTTCATTGCGTAATAGCTCTAAACGTTGCTCACGTGCTGCACGGCCAAACAGTGGGATTTCAGGCAAGCGAGAGTAACGCATTTGGCGATCGTTCATGCGAACACAAACCGCGCCTTCTAACTCTTCTGCGTCGAATGAGCTGTCATCAAAGGCATCGATGTCACCTTCAATGATGTACAAGTCTTCTGGACAGTCGTCTAGCTCTACCAGTTTCTCTTCGATACCAGATAGGTCAGAAACAACGATAGCGTGACGAGCCGGACCGTACATCGCACTGAAGTAAGGCGCGTCATCAATCGTGATGTCATCGTAGATCTCAGACAGCAATACGCCGCCCAGTGTATCTGCCAAACCTTTCAGGCGAGGGTCGTTTGAACCACCAGGAGAAGCAAGACGCTCAATCTCAGTATCAAGCTGACTACGACGCTCTGCCAGTTTATCTTTCGCCAGAGAAAGGGTTTTCTCTTGCTCAAGCACCACTTGCATTTGGCTCATGACCGACTGGCTATCTTCTAGCTCAGCGCCACTTTGCTCACGCAGTTTTTCTAGTGCATCGTTCGCCGCAATCCACGTTGGTGCAATGGCTTCTAGCTTGTTGATTTCCGCCGCTGCATCTTGCTCTAGACGACGCTGTTCGCTGCGTTGTTCACGCACGTCTTCTTGCGTCATCTCTAGCGAGTCGATTTGCATCGCGTGACGCTCACGTTCTTGTTCAAACGTGATTTCGTCAGTCAGTTCAACATGGAACTGCTTTTGGTATTCGTTAACGAGCTCACGTGCTTGACGTTGCAGGTTAAGGCTACGCTCAAGGTCACGGTGCTGTGCACGCCATTGTTGTTCGTTTTGCGCGACTTGCTGAGATTCACGCGCTTTCGCAATTGCGGTTTTCGCATGTTCAGACGCATCTTTGCGCTCAACTTGACCAACGATGCTTTGTACCAGTTTAAGCGCGGTTTCGAACTGCTCTGCCGCTGCAGAAGACATATCCAGTTTGTGCTTAACCGATAGCAAAGCGTTGGTGCTTTCTGATTCTTTGCTCTTAAGCTCAGCAACAAGAGCTTGCGCCGATTCTGCCGTTAGGCTGTCGTCACCAAGTAGTTGTTTCGCTTTTTCCAGCGCTTGAACCGCTTGTTGGTATTGAAGGGCACGAGTTTGCTGAACGTCGAGCGCTTGTTGGTAGTCCGCCAATTGCGTCTTAAGGCTATCCACCTCTTCTTCCGCAACAGTCGCTTGCTCTTCTACCATCATCACGCGTTCTTGCGCTTCTTCCACTACCATCATCTGTTCTTCAAGACGCTCACTCAGCTCTTCAAGATCTTCTTGGTAGCGTTCGATCTTCTCTTGCTGACGCAGTGCGTTTTGCACCAATTGCAAGTGATCAGAAGCAGCTTGGTAATCCTGCTCTAGCGCAGAT
The DNA here is from genome assembly GCF_023277445.1 of Vibrio sp. ED002. NCBI lineage: Bacteria > Pseudomonadati > Pseudomonadota > Gammaproteobacteria > Vibrionales > Vibrionaceae > Vibrio > Vibrio sp. ED002. Next base: position 1,243,757 of record NZ_CP080238.1, read on the forward strand.
TCCGACTCGATCAACAGTTCTAGCTCTTCTTGAACACGGTTAAGCAGGTTGTTTTGCTCAACGAGAGTTTCACGAGAACCGAACAGCTCTGAACGCAATGACAGCGTTTTATCCAGCTTATTGCGACGATCGTTCGCGTGACGCATGTAGTCCGCGGCCACGTAGTTAGTCGACTCTGTGATCAAGTGTTTGAACAAGTCACGGTCTGCTTGCGTGGTTTTGATCGCTTCTAGCGTCATGCGGTTTTCACGCAGTGCTGATTCCATATCTTGGAACGCTTTCTTCACGCCGCCGTTTTGTGGCAGAAGGTAGTCACGTAGCGAGCGTGTAATCGCACTTGAGATACCACCGTAAAGCGATGCTTCGATCAGGCGGTAGAATTTAGAACGGTCACCAGAGTTACGCAGTTTCTTCGGAATCACACCGAATTCGAACATCTGCGAGTGGTAATCCACAATAGAAGAAAACGCTTTGAATTGAACGCCCTCAAACTCGGCGATCGATTCTTTTACTTCGTTGATTTGACGAACACGAGCTTGAGTCGCAGATACGCTTTCAACCAAGATATCCGTTGGTTTCACATGGCTTGGAAGACCTTGGATAACAAACGGTTTGATGTCTACTTTTTTATCACGACCCGCAACTTGCTGCAGTTTTACTGCAAACAATAGACGTTGGTTACGTGAGTTCACCACGTCCAGCGCCGCGTAACACGCGCCCGGTTGTAGCTTACCGTACAAACCTTTGTCGCGAGACGACTGGCTGCTGCCTGCTTCTGTCGTGTTACGGAAGTGCAGTAGCGTTTGGTCAGGAATCAGTGCGGTGATGAATGCCGCCATAGTGGTTGATTTACCTGCACCATTACCACCTGATAGCGTGGTGACCAGACCATCGATGTCAAACGTACGGGCAAAGAAGCCGTTCCAGTTGACCATGGTCAGCGATTGGTATTTACCGCGTTCAATCATGCTCATGCTTCACCCTCTTCTTTAATTTCTTCTTGGGCTTGGTCGTCTTGTTCTTCTTCAGACAATAGGCTGCCTTGACTTGGTTCTTTAGTGTGCACTACTGCTTCACCATCACGGATCAGACGCAACTGTGCTTCACGCACATCATCGCCAACACGTACATCAGCACCAAAACGGAATACCGCTTCGCTGATGCTGAATTTACCCGTTTCACCGATGTTGATGATCATTCCTAGGCGGCGCAGACGACGAAGTGACGTACGTACTTTTTCAAACAGCTTTTCTTTATCAAGGTCAGAACCGGTTGCACGGTTCGTCACTAGCTTCATCAGCTTGTTTTCATCTGCTAGTGCAAGCAGTTCGTCGTATAACTCTTGGTTAGTGAAGATGCCTTCGTGCGCAAGACGCTCCGGGCTTAGGTAAAGGAAACACAGTACCTTACCCACCAGCATATCCAGCTCGGAAAGGACACTACGACCAATCAAAGAAGTAGAACGTGGGCGAAGGTAGAAGAAACCTTCTGGCGCTTTCACCAATTCGGTGTTGTAACGCTGGTAAAAAGAAGAAAGCTCAAGTTCAAAATCCGACAACAACGCGTGGTTGTCTAGATCTTCACTTGAAACATGGCGCCCTGCTCGAAGCATGCTATCTAGCGCTGGGAACAGAGGGTTAGAAATTGCTTTTGCCAGATTATCTGACATGTATTCATTAGTATCGGTCGATGACATTCGCTTGTACCTTTGCCCCAAATTCGTTGATTGCTTTCCAGTCTGGCTGAATGGCTTGATAGTCGGATTCTGAATAACCCAGACGAACCGCCTGATCAACGACAATGCGAGCTAAATCAAAGTGATGAGTGTATGGGTGTTGTGCAAGGTAATCTCGCAGAACCACGCTCAAGTCGATTGGTGTGCCTTGATCTTTATGCGCTTTCAGCATGTCACCAATTCGCTCTGCCAACTCATCATTGACTTGTTGAAACTCTTCGTATTCCACTTCCATCGGAACTTGGCCAGTGACTTCGTCATCACGCAGTACCAAAGCTTCGTCACGAAGGTCAGAAAGCCTTTCCGCATCTGCATAAGTCAGATACCAAGGCATATCGAAGTAATCTTTCATGGATTGACGCAAACGCGAGCTAAATGCACGGTTCTTATCCATATCGATAGCGGTACGGATGAACTTGTGCACGTGTCGGTCATAACCAATCCAAAGGTCGATCGCTTGCTGGCCCCAGCTGGTAATTCGGTCTAGCTTCATTTGCAGACCAAACAACGCTTCATCGATGAATTCAAGTTCAGGGTCACCGTAGACGATCTCTTGGATATCTAGGATCTGAGTTTGCAGTTCATCACTGGCAGCTTGCAGCGTATCTTGAAGTTCACGCAACGTGCTGGAGGTTTCTGACAGTAGCGCTTCACAGTTGTTGATCGCTTCACGCCAGTCTTTGTTAAGCAGGTCTGCAATCTGTTGTTTCACAGACTGTTGTTGCTCATCCATCACACGTTGGTTAAGGTCGATTTGATCGAAGATTTCGCCTACAGAATATTTCAAAATCCCGTAAACGTTTTTCTTCCAGTGGCCCGGAGTACCACCTTTTTGTGCTGCTTCAATCGCTTTTGCCATTTCATCCGCTACCATCGATAGCTGAATAGAAAGACGCAGTTTCGAGAACTCGCGATGACGCACGTAGTAGTCGGTGATTCCTATCGCTAATGGCGACAAGCGGTAAATGCTCGCTCCGTCAGTAATCTCACTGACAAAACGGCTCATAAGACGCTGCTTAACCATCTCGTTGATGGCATTATTCGCGCGGAAAGCCGAAGCTTCGCCCGTCTCATCAAATAGTCGAGTGACGATGGCAAATGCGTCGTGCAATTCACCTTCACCCAATTCTTCATCGAACCTTTCATTACTTAGTACGGCGATGGCAATCAAAAACGCCAGTCGCTCAGTGGTCAGGTTCAACGAGAAATCGTGCTGCTTAACCCAGCCAACCAACTCATCGATTGGTTGCTCTGCAGCATTGAGAGTCATCTCACTCATCGTTATTCCTGTTTATCGTTCTTCTTAGCCCACACGTGGATATAGCGGCCTAATGAGAGGTATGGCTCTTGTCGACAAAGTTGTTTTTCTAGCGCCAACACATCTTCAAACTCGTAATCGCCCATGTATTCCATATTACCTATGTAATCACTAAAGGAACGAATACCAGATTTACCACAAATACTAAAACCAGAATCTTCTATCCATTGATAGACCTCTTCGGGTTTTAGGCCTTTTTGTGGCTGTAGTTTAAATCTTTTCCGATGAGGCATGCCGTCTAAAATATGAGGAATGTTGCCACAAACCACATTTTTATAGACTAAGCCGTGGTGGTTATAGAACATAACCGATGCAATGCCCCCCGGTTTGACCTGCTCCAATACCGTTTCGAGTGCCGCTTTTGGATCAACGAGCCACTCCATCACAGCATGGAACATGACAAGATCCACCTGCGCGTCCATATGCTCGCCAATGGATTGAACAGGTGAATGAATCAGGCGATACTGCTCAAGCAAACCGTTTTTTTCAATATCCTGTTTCGCTAGTTGCAGCATTTCCGAAGATAGATCACATAAAGCGACGTGATGTCCGAGCTTAGCAAGCTTTTGCGACAATTGTGCTAAGCCACCTCCGGCATCAAGTACTTGGAGGGCTTGATGGTCGGCGTCTAATTCACTTAGAATCTGTAGAAAATCTTCCCACACAATGATTTGGCGGATCTCCCCTTTATCGGAGCCGTAAATATTTTTTGCAAATTTGTGGGCGATATCGTCGAAATTGCGGTCTTCTGTCACTTCTGCTGAGTTATCATAACGGATTGTGCCGCTATTCTGGCACAAGGAAAGCAGGAATAAAGAGGGTTATCCTCATTTTTATTATCAATTGATGTTTTTTCGGACTATTTATGTATGTTTGAGCTGAAAAAAGTAATGTCAGCCTTGCTGATGCCATTACCAGCATTGCTACTGATAGGCTTGTTAGGTCTTGCTCTCATCAGTTTTACCACTAAACGTAAAACTGGCTGCTTTGTTGTTCTTTTCTCTTTTGTTGGCATCTTCCTTGTTGCCTTCCAACCCGTTTCAACCAAGCTTCTTATGCCTCTAGAACGCGAGTACAAAGCGTTTTTGCCGGTTTCTGGCACTGTGGACTACGTTATGGTTCTTGGTAATGGACACGTGGTAGATGATGAAATACCACCAACGTCTCAACTGAGCCGTACCGCTTTAATGCGTTTAACTGAGGGTATTCGTATTTTGCGTATGTACCCAGGTGCGAAGTTAATCCTTTCCGGTTACGCAGGTGGCTCTGAAATCAGCCATGCTCGTATGATGGCAAACGTAGCGCTTTCCCTAGGTGTCGCAAAATCCGATATTATTTTATTAGAGGATGCCAAAGATACTTGGGAAGAAGCACGCCAAGCTGCCGCGTTTGTTAAGCAGAAAGACATTGTTTTAGTGACTTCTGCCAGTCACATGAAGCGTGCTCTTTATGAATTCAACGCAGCGGGCATTAAGCCAATCCCAGCCCCAACGAACTTCATGGCGATTGATGATATCGAACAACCTTGGCAAAAGTACGCGCCAAAAGCTCGCTACTTAGAGCAAACTGAGCTGTATTGGCATGAATACCTTGGCGGGTTATGGCAAAAACTGCGTGATAACGTAGGTCAAACACCGATGGTTGAAGTTGAAGATCCTGAAGTGGCGCAGCCATAGAAGGCTTACCAATCGCAGATGAAGTCCATCATCGCTAAATTGCAGAATTGCAGACACAAAAAAGGAGAGCCTATGCTCTCCTTTTTCTTTGTCGCTATGAATTAGTCACCCGCGAACATGTAGCCTTCACCATGAACCGTCACAAAGATTTGTGGGTTCTTCGGATCAAACTCCATCTTAGCGCGCATGCGTCGAATCAATACATCAATAGTACGATCGTTTGGCGCATCCACTCGGTGGCTGATCATATTCAAAATACGTTCGCGGCTTAATACCTGATTTGGGTACGATGAGAGTGCGACCAAAAGCTCATATTCAGCTTTGGTTAGTTTCACGGGCTCACCATTACGGCTAAGAGCACGACGTTGAATATCAAACGTCCACTCACCGAAACGTACAATGTGTTCTTCATTAGTGTCGTTCGCGATTTTTTGTGAACCATTGCGAGCCGCAGAAATGCGCCACAACAGGTTCTTAACGCGAACCAATAATTCCCTTAATTCAAAAGGCTTTGTCACATAATCGTCTGCACCCATTTCTAGGCCAACGATTTTGTCAATGCTATCCGTGCGTCCTGTCACTAATATGATGCCGATATCTGATTGGCTGCGTAATTCACGCGTAAGCATAAGACCGTCTTCACCGGGCAGGTTAATATCCAGCATGATAAGGTCCACATCACCACCTTGAAGCACTTCGCGCATTTCTGCACCGCTTTCTGCTTCACTGACTTTGTAGCCTTCATTTTGGAAGTAGCCCGCAAGCTTACTACGAGTTACAACATCATCTTCTACGACTAATACGTGATAGCTCATTTACACCACTTTCTGTCTTTTTTATTTTCCAAGACGTATTCTATTCATAACTAGTAACATTTCTAGTCATAGATACATTAAAAAGCAAGATTTTGCGATTTTATTGATTCAAAGCAAGCTTATTTACAGCCATTCATAAACCGGCACATTTTCCCATAATGGATAACAATTATAGTTACTGCTATTCATCTTAATTGTTTACACTTAGGGGATAACCATTCAGGAGCAAAAAAATGCAAGAAGTGAAAGCTTTTAACGAGAAACGCGCAGAAATCTATTGGTGGTTTTCTAGCCTGTTCGCAAAAGAACTGACAGAGAAAGAACTAGAAAGCTACCACAGTGTTGAAATTCGAAGCTTTTTGGCTGGCCTTGGTGAAAATGAGTCATTAAAACCAGCTGTGGATACCCTTGTTGATGCACTTAACCGCCTACAGGATCGTGAAGACGCGCAACTTGAATTGGCTGCAGACTTTTGCGAGCTTTTCCTGAAAACAGAAAAGCACGGTGCACTGCCTTACGCATCTATGTACATCGGTGAATCTGGTCTTTTAAATGACAAGCCAGCAGAAGAGATGGAAAAACTGATGGCCGATTTTGGTGTTCAGGTTGATGAGAACCTGAAAGAGCCAGCGGATCACTTAGCGGTTGAACTAGACTTCTTAGGTAACATGATCATTCGTTCTAACGAATTAGAACAAGACAAACACATGGAAGAAGCGTTCGAGAAACAGAACGACTTAATCCAAAATCATCTTATGTCTTGGTTGCCACAGTTTGCTGCGAAATGTAAGCAATTCGACGAATTTGGTTTCTATGTAAGCGTTGCGCAACTATTAATTGCATTTTGTAAACTGGACAGCACCTACCTTCTTGGTGAATAATTGCCGCCAATTTCAGGGAGCTCGCAAGCGGGCTCCCTATTTTATTCGTTAATTTTTAATCTAGCACATAGAAGCCCTTTCCATTTAGCAGTTAAAATGTGACCTCAATAGCGCAAAACACCTGCTGAAAATATTGCTAGTGTGCCCACATCAGTCTAAAATGTGAGCGCAAACGATTAAATACGACTTATATGTAAACCGCTGAAATATGGCGGTTTTTGTGTTTTATTAACAAGATTGCTGACCAATTCCTCACTTATATAAGTAAGGAACATGAGATTCAGCAACAAATGTTGCTACAAACCTTTTTATACCGATTTCGGAACAACCGCTGCCTAATTAATTGAACCTTAAACTTCAGATATGGTTCAATTCGCGCAACATACTAAGCGTAAGGTTGTATTCACTACGGTATTCAGTAGCTCGATACAGGACATCATTTATGGCCACTATAAAAGACGTTGCTCGCTTAGCCGGCGTTTCTACCACAACAGTTTCGCACGTAATCAACAAAACGCGTTTTGTTGCTGAAGCAACCCAAGAAAAAGTAATGAAAGCGGTTGATGAACTAAATTACGCACCAAGTGCAGTTGCACGTAGCTTGAAGTGTAACTCAACTCGCACTATCGGTATGTTGGTAACGCAATCGACTAACCTTTTCTTCTCAGAAGTTATCGACGGCGTTGAGAGCTATTGTTACCGTCAAGGTTACACGCTGATCCTATGTAATACTGGCGGTATCTACGAAAAGCAACGTGACTACATTCGCATGCTAGCGGAGAAACGTGTAGATGGCATTTTAGTGATGTGTTCTGACTTAACGGAAGAGCTAAAAGAGATGCTTGACCGTCATTCAGATATCCCGAAAGTGGTGATGGACTGGGGTCCAGAGAGTTCGCAAGCTGACAAGATCATTGATAACTCTGAAGAAGGTGGCTACATCGCAACAAAATATCTGATCGACAATGGTCACACTGATATTGCTTGTTTGAGCGGTCACTTCGAAAAAGCCGCGTGCCAAGAACGCATTGCAGGTTACCGCCGCGCAATGGCAGAAGCAAACTTAGCAGTAAATGAAGATTGGGTACTTGAAGGTAACTTTGAGTGTGATACTGCCGTACTTGCTGCTGACAACATCACAGCAATGGACAAACGCCCGACTGCCGTTTTCTGTTTTAACGATACCATGGCGCTTGGTTTGATGAGTCGCTTGCAGCAAAACGGCATCAAAGTACCAGAAGATATCTCTGTCATTGGTTACGACAACATCGAGCTAGCAGAGTACTTCTCGCCACCGCTAACGACTATCCACCAGCCAAAACGTCGTGTTGGTAAGAATGCGTTTGAAATTTTGCTAGAACGCATCAAAGACAAAGAACATGAAAAACGCATTTTCGAAATGCAGCCAGAAATTGTTGTTCGCAACACAGTTAAGAAACTGAAGTAAGCGGCATCGAAGTTTTATAAAGCGCTCGTAAGGGCGCTTTTTTATTGCCTAAAAATAACATTCCAAAAACATTTCAGAATATAAATACCTCCCCTAATTTAGATAAGTTGCTGTTTTAATTGGGCGTAGTCCATTTCCTATATCAACCTTTTGTATGACAAGGGACCGTTCCCAAATATGAAACCAAACACATCAAAAAATCACTATTAACTGAACCAAGATCACACTTTCATGTTTGAAACGTGATGTTAATTCAATATACGAAGTATTCTCAAAGTGTCACGCACAGGGCAAACCATTCGAAAGGGTGGGACGCAAAGCCTCCGGCCTGAACCATCTTATTAGATGGAAGGTAGCGGGGTTACCGATGGCAAATATGCATTAAGTGAGTTTACCCTTTAATGACATTGTGTCTGCATGCATTTGCTAATCTCTCGGACCTGATTTTTGGTGGCGTAATATTAATTACACCGAGATAACACATCATGGATAAACCGATACTCAAAGACTCAATGAAGCTGTTTGAGGCACTTGGTACTATCAAGTCGCGCTCAATGTTTGGTGGCTTCGGGCTTTTCGCCGATGAAACGATGTTCGCACTAGTTGTAAACAATCAACTTCATATTCGAGCAGACCAACAAACTTCATCTGACTTCGAGACTCAAGGACTAAAACCGTACGTCTACAAGAAACGTGGTTTCCCAGTGGTCACGAAATACTATGCTATTTCTGATGATCTATGGGATTCAACGGATCGCTTGATTGATGTTGCAAAGCAATCTCTTGAGACTGCTAAGCAAGAAAAAAAACAGCAAGCGAGCACCAAGCCTAATCGATTGAAAGACCTTCCAAATCTACGCCTAGCAACTGAACGTATGTTGAAGAAAGCAGGCATCGACTCTGTCGAGCAATTAGAAGAAGAAGGTGCCTTAAGCGCATACAAAGCAATCCAAGATACGCATGCCTCTACGGTAAGCCTTGAGTTGTTGTGGGCGTTAGAAGGTGCAATCAACGGCACCCATTGGAGCGTCGTCCCTCAGTCTCGCCGAGAAGAACTGATGAGCGCATTGTCTTAACGCGCACTATCAGCATGACATTGAGTAAAAACCGCAGTTTTCATACTGCGGTTTTTTTTGAAATTTTTTCTTCTCTTATTCTGTCTTATTATTTAAGAAGCCAAATGGAGTAATTACGATGAATAAGAAACTGATTTTAGGACTGATCCTGCTCGCAACCATCCTCTTTTTAGGAGTGAATTTTGGCCAGTATCTCACCTTAGAAAATGCCAAAGCACAACAAGCAGCACTAAATACGTTCATTGACCAAAACTTTGTGTTTGCTGCGGCGACCTACTTCTTGGCTTACATCGCAATCACCGCTTTCTCTATTCCAGGAGCCGCCGTTGTTACTCTGCTCGGCGCCGCCCTATTTGGTTTTTGGACCAGTTTATTATTGGTGTCTTTTGCTAGCACCATCGGCGCAACAATTGCTTTCTTAAGCAGCCGCTACTTATTACGTGAATGGGTACAAAGTAAATTTGGTAATAAGTTAAATGCCATTAACCAAGGTGTAGAAAAAGACGGAGCGTTTTATTTGTTTTCACTGCGTTTGATCCCAGTATTCCCATTTTTCTTGATTAACCTCTTAATGGGGTTAACACCGATGTCTATCAGCCGCTTCTATTTAACAAGCCAAATCGGCATGCTGCCAGGTACTGCCGTTTACTTAAATGCGGGCACTCAACTAGCCACTATCGACAGTCTTTCAGGAATTGTGTCACCAACCGTATTAGCATCATTTGCTCTGCTTGGTTTGTTCCCTATTATCGCTAAATGGGTTATGAATAAGGTCCGCCCTGCTCAAGTTCAAAATGGAAATGCCTAATGAAAATCTTCATCGCTAAAAACCCTGCGGAAGCTCATATCGTTTGTGAGCTCCTCAAAACCGAACAGATTCACTGTGAAGTAAGAGGCGAAGGTATGTTTGGGTTGAAGGGAGAGTTGCCCTTCAGCGATGATACAGACCCCTATGTTTGGCTTTTACATCCAGAACAGCAGTTGAAGGCGTCTGCGATTGTCGAAGACTATCGACAACAAACAGAGCTTACTTACCAAGACTGGCAATGTCCGCAATGTGCAGAGAAGAATGAGGGACAGTTTGGTGCTTGTTGGCAATGTGGATATCAAATAGGGGAGCTATGATGGCTCCCCTATCTTTTTAGATCGGTTCTCAAATCTATTAAGCCGCTAGACTTTGCTGCTTAATAAACTCAATAGAGTGTTGATTGAAATCTTCTGGACGTTCTACGTTGCACACGTGGCCACAATTTGGAATTTCACGTAATGAGCTTAGCTTATGCACTGCAACCATTTCTTTTACTGGCTTAATGAACATGTAGTCTCTATCCCCCATTAGGTACAGCGTCGGAATAGGCAACTCTTTATCTTTAAAATACTTCATTAACGGATTTACATCCGCCGCCAGTGTGAACCAACGCTTAAACTCTTTTTGGCATAACTTCTTTGCTTCACGAATAAACAAGTGACGAGATTCGCGTTGATTTTTTTGTGGCATCACGATGTAAGCAAAGAGCTTATACAACCACATATAAGGGAGGATGTGCTTTCCAAGATTACCGAGTTTAACTAAGATCTGAGAGCGAGTGTTTAAGCGCGTTACCGCCCCACCAAGCACCATAGAACTCACACGCTCTGTTGCCATTTCGGCAAGGTTACGCACAATAATTGTACCCAAAGACATACCAACAAAGTGTGCGGATTGGATCTTCAAATGATCCAGAACCTTTAAAATGTCCTGTGTCACCTCAGTAAAGGTATAACGACTTGTCATCAGTTCTTTGATCAACTGGTTTGACTTGCCGTGTCCACGGAGATCGATTAAGACCAAATTAAAGTGCTCTTTATAGGCCTTTAATTGTTTAAACCATATTGAAGAACTGCCACCAGCACCATGCACGAAAACGACCCACTCATTGCTGGTAGGGTGTAAATAGGTTTTATGGAATAGAAGTGGCTGAGTCATTTATCAGTTTGAAAAGCATTCTGTATGAAAAAGTGTGGGTAAATCCTACCACACTCCATAAGAGCAAAGTAATAAAGGCACCTAATTCGGTGCCTTTCGTTACACTTTTTAAAGATTTTGCGTCAATTTAACGCAGCCCTATACAGTTGCAAATACTCTTCTGCAGCTTTTCGCCAACAAAAGTCTTTTTGCATAGCATGAAGTTGTACACGTCTCACTTCTGTCACATTTTGTGCGTAAAGAAGAAGTGCTCTCAACATTGTCAGTAATAGACCTTGCGGTGTTGGCTCATAGAAAACGAAGCCCGTTGCATCAGCTGGATCCACATCGTAGTCATTCACGCTGTCTTTCAAGCCACCTACCCCACGAACGATTGGCAAAGTGCCATAGGCCATGCTGTAGATTTGGTTCAAACCACACGGCTCAAATTCAGAAGGCATTAAGAAGAAATCCGAGCCTGCCTCAACCAAATGTGCTAGCTCGTTATCGTAAGCCTCTACAAAAACAAACTTACTCGCAAATTGTGCGGCTACGTCTCTTAACTGTGCAGCAAGAACAGGATCACCAGTGCCAACAACGACGAGTTGAACATTATGCTTAAGGAAATCAGCTAATGCAGGCAGCAGGTAATGCACACCTTTCTGTTGCGTTAGACGACACACCATACCGAACATGGCGTTGTCTGATTCTTCAATCCCCAGCCTTTGCTGTAGCGCTTTTTTACATGCATTTTTGCCACGGACCATGCTTTGACGGTTCGCTTTGTAATTTAACGGAAGATTAGAATCGGTTTCAGGGTTCCATGTTCCGTAATCGCAACCATTTAAAATCCCAACAAGATCACCTGCGCGTTGCTGGAATTCCCACGCCATACCATGGCTGCCAAGTTCTGTTTTAAGCTCTTCAGCGTAGGTGGGGCTTACCGCATTGATTTTATCCGCGTTCATCACCCCTGCTTTGAGCATCGTGATGTGCGTTGCGCTTACCGCGGCATCAGGAACATTTCGACTGTGAAATTCAGGTAAACACTGGACGTCATCGTAGCTAAATACCCCTTTAAAGACTGCGTTGTGAATGGAAATTACACTGCGAGTCTTGGCAAAAAATGCTTCATTACCATAACGATGTTTAAGCAAAAATGGGACTAAACCAGTATGCCAATCGTTGGCATGCACAATATCTGGTTGAAAACCAAGTTTTGGCAACATATCTAGACACGCTGCACTAAAAAACGCGAAGCGCTCACCGTTATCCGTGTAAGCTTGGTTATTTTCAGCGTACATTGACGGACGATTGAAATACGGAGGGCAATCAATCAAATAGACCGGATTATCACCAAGGTTTAGCTTCAACACTTTGTATGCCGTATACGGCCAGTGCGCTAACTCGGTATCTAATTCCAACTCGGCTTCCGCTAGTCGCTCGATAGCTGTGTAAGCTGGAATTGTAATTCGTACATCCTGCTGAAGGTTTTGAAGGGCTTCTGGCAGTGCCTTGGCTACATCAGCCAAGCCACCACTCTTTATCAGTCCTTCGACTTCAGACGCTACAAACAGTACAGACAAATTGTTAGTAGCCAACTCTTGCTCCTTTTGGAATCACAACAATGCCATCTTCTGACACGTGGTAGTGCTTTTTATCTTCTTGTAGATTTACACCAATTTGCGTACCAGGTGCAATGTCGGCATCCTTGTCTACAATCACGCGACGAAGTACACATCCTTCACCGACCTTCACATCACCAAGTAAAATACTTTGGCTGATGTCACACGCAGAAGCGATGTTGCTGCGGAAACCCAGTACCGATTTTTCAATTCTTGAGCCTCGCACATAACTCCCGTTACATACTAAGCTGTCGATGATTTGAACTCGGCCATTAACTGAGTCGGTAAACGTTGCAGGCGGCAATGGTGGGTAGTAAGTGTGCAGTGGCCATTTGCGGTTGTAGAGAGAAAACGGGGCGTCTTTTTCCAACAAATCCATGTGAGCTTGCCAGTACGCGTCAATAGTACCGACATCACGCCAGTAAACTTCTTCTTTTTCACCAGTAATACGGTTTGTGCTGAAGTCATAAACAAACACGTCGCCACGTGGGAACATCTTAGGAATGATGTCTTTACCAAAGTCGTGTGAAGACGCTTCATTATCCGCATCTTCAATCAGCTCAGAAAATAGTGCTTGGGCTTCAAATACGTAGTTGCCCATGGAAACGAGTGCATGTTCTGGATCGCCCGGGATTGATTTAGGTTGTGCTGGTTTCTCTTCAAAACCGACCATACGACCTTCGGCATCCACTTCAATAACACCAAATTGCGATGCTTCACACAAAGGCATACGTAATGCTGAAACGGTCAACGATGCCTCTTTTTCTTTGTGGAAGTTCAACATCTGTTTGATGTCCATTTTATAGATGTGATCAGAACCAAAAATACAAACTTGGTCAGGCTCAGCAAGCTCCATAAAACGTAGGTTTTGATAGATAGCATCCGCCGTACCTTCATACCAACGCTTACCCGTACGCATTTGTGCTGGGATTGGGTCGATGAATCGATCGGTAATACCGTTGATGTTCCAACCCTTCTTCATATGATGGAACAAAGATTGAGACTTAAATTGAGTGAGGACATAAATGCGCATCAGATCCGCATTCACGAAGTTGTTCAAAGCGAAATCAATAAGTCGGTAACTTCCGCCGAAAGGGACCGAAGGTTTACTGCGGGATTCCGTTAAAGGTCTCAGACGAGAGCCTTCACCGCCAGCAAGAATCATTCCCAAAACACCAGCCATTCGTTGTTCTCCATATATAGTTATAGCTTGGAATTAGTGTTCGTTTGAGGTGAGCAGGACTCGGGGAGTCAAGCGAACACGTTAGTACATCCATACCGATGGGCTTCTCTGAGCTCTCGCGGTATAAACAAAAAAAGCTATTGCACATCCTCTATGCAGGCACCTTATTTATTTTTTATTCTCAGCACCAAATAGCAGCATACAGTTGCATTATTTGTGTAATAAGTTATCGAACTGGAACTAAATTACAATTTTAAATACGCCATTCTGTGTGACATACAGATGTTACTTACTCAAGACGATATCTTGATCACACAACGGGACGCAAACGATTACATTGTGAAAACAATTTACAAACCGATTGACTACACAAGTGCAGTTTTGCGACAGGATACGATGAAACTATGACCGGAAGATGAAAATAAAAATGCAGGGAGTTGAAGTGAGTCGTATTGATATAACTTATAAAACAGTAGGAATTTACGAAAAAAATAAGGCAGCGAATTCGCTGCCTTATTTCATTTGAACCATTAATTATGCTTTGGCTTTTTTACGTTTGTCGGTGATTTCCCATTTACCGTCAATGTAAAGTGCAGTCCAGCCACTTGGTTTGCCATCGTCTTCCGTTCGCACATAGTTCTCTTTGCTCTTACGGCTAAATCGAACCACTGTCGGACGACCATCAGGGTCAGCAACTGGCGCAGTCGTTAGGTACTTGAACTTCTCAGGCAAACGCTCTTCAAAGCGTGCTAGTTCTGACACTAACGGTGCACGAGTCTCACGCGATTTAGGGAAATTACTTGCTGCCATGAATAAGCCAGAAGCACCATCACGCAAAACAAAGTACGCATCCGAGTTTTCGCATGGCAGTTCAGGGAAATGAACTGGGTCTTCTTTCGGTGGCGCAACTTCGCCATTTTTCAGAATTTTACGAGTGTTCTTACACGTTTCACTCGTACAATCCATGTATTTACCGAAACGACCGTTCTTAAGCACCATGTCAGAGCCACACTTGTCACACTCGACAACTGGGCCATCGTAGCCTTTCACCTTAAACTCGCCGTGTTCAACGATGTAGCCTTCACAGTTCGGGTTATTACCACAAACATGCATCTTGCGCTTATCGTCGATTAGATACGCATCCATCGCTGTTTCACAGATAGGACAACGCTTTTTAGCACGCAGTGCCGCTGTTTCAACGTCCTCTTCAAGAACATTGATGATGCCGTCTTCATCACCCAAGTTGATCGTTGTTTTACAACGTTCTTTCGGTGGCAATGCATAACCAGAACAACCAAGGAATACACCCGTTGAAGCGGTACGAATACCCATTGGACGGCTACATGTCGGACACTCAATATCTGTCATCACAATGTGATTCAGCTTCATGCCACCTTCAGTTTCGTCTTGCTCTGCTTGTTCTAGGTCACCAGTAA
Source organism: Vibrio sp. ED002 (assembly GCF_023277445.1). Classification (NCBI taxonomy): domain Bacteria; kingdom Pseudomonadati; phylum Pseudomonadota; class Gammaproteobacteria; order Vibrionales; family Vibrionaceae; genus Vibrio; species Vibrio sp. ED002. The sequence goes on from NZ_CP080238.1 coordinate 1,258,894, forward strand.
AGTCAGTGAAAAAGTTATCAAGAACCGATTTCCACTTCACCTCACCTTCTGCGATTTGGTCAAGCTTTTGCTCCATACGTGCAGTGAAGTCGTAGTTCATTAGATCGTTGAAGCTATCATCTAGGCGGTCTGTAACGATCTCACCCATCTTCTCTGCGTAGAAGCGGCGTTGTTCAACTTTTACGTAACCACGATCTTGAATCGTAGAAATGATTGACGCGTAGGTTGAAGGTCGGCCAATGCCACGTTTCTCTAACTCTTTAACTAGAGCAGCTTCAGTAAAGCGCGCAGGTGGCTTTGTGAAGTGTTGTTTCGGGTCAAGAGACTCAAGGTTTAGCTTATCACCCAATTGGACCGCAGGAAGAATCGTGTCTTCATTTTTGCCCATTGGACGCTGAACACGAGTCCAACCATCGAACTTCAGAATACGGCCTTTCGCTTTTAGCGTGTATTCCGCTGCTTTTACGCTGATGGTCGTCGAATCGTATTCTGCTGGTGTCATTTGACAGGCAACGAATTGGTTCCAGATCAACGAGTACAGTTTATGCGCATCTGCATCAACACCTTGTAGGTCTTCTGCTTTCACCGCAACATCGGAAGGACGAATCGCTTCGTGCGCTTCTTGTGCACCTTCTTTGCTGCCATAAGTTAATGGTTTAGCTGGAAGGTATTTGTCACCAAATTCTGAACCGATAAATCCACGAACCGCATCCACCGCCTCTGAACTCAGGTTTGTCGAGTCGGTACGCATATAAGTGATGTAACCCGCTTCATACAAACGCTGAGCGAGCATCATGGTTTTCTTCACACCGTAGCCAAGACGTGTACTTGCCGCTTGCTGTAATGTCGACGTAATGTAAGGCGCAGACGGTTTGCTCTTCGTCGGGCGGTCTTCACGCCTACACACTTCGTAGCTTGCGTTTTCAAGTACAGACATCGCAGCTTTAGTTTCAGCCTCATTCACAGGCTTAAATGCGGTGCCTTCTTTTTGCGCCACAAGCAACTTAAATGCTGTCTTATCTTTGGTATGAGTGTTTGCGTGAATATCCCAGAACTCTTCTGGAATAAATGCGTTAATCTCGCGCTCACGTTCAACCAATAGCTTAACAGCCACTGACTGCACTCGGCCCGCAGACAAACCACGCGCCACTTTCTTCCATAGCAATGGAGAAACCATGAAACCTACTACGCGGTCCATGAAACGACGTGCTTGCTGCGCGTTCACGCCATCCATATTCAATTCACCAGGAGTCTGGAAAGCTTGTTGGATAGCATTCTTTGTAATCTCGTTAAAAACTACACGTTTGTATCGCTCTTCATCGCCACCGATGATCTCACGAAGGTGCCATGCGATAGCTTCTCCTTCGCGGTCCAAATCGGTTGCGAGATAGACGTGATCAGCATCTTTGGCTAGTTTTTGCAGTTCACTAACGACTTTTTCTTTACCCGGAAGGATTTGATAGTTCGCTTCCCAGTCATGATATGGGTTAATCCCCATTTTCTTGATCAGAGCTTTACGGTCTTTTTCTTTTTTGACACGCGCTTTTTCTTCCGGGCTCATTCCTTTCGTAGAAATTGCCGCGGCTTTTTTCTCACCAGTGCTTTGACCGGCCGTAGGCAGATCACGCACGTGACCAACACTAGACTTAACAATAAAGTCTTTACCAAGGTATTTGTTTATCGTCTTAGCCTTGGCTGGTGACTCCACTATAACGAGCGATTTACCCATAACTGACTCTAACGTCCTTCATAATAATGCGGGTGAAAACTCCAAAAAGAGCCTACCCGCATAATGTTCTATTTCATTGCTTCTTTTTTTACTATTGTGCGAGATGAAAAGAAGATCAACTGCTTTTTTGAAATTCAGATCCGATTGGTTGACAATTCATCGCCTTTATACTTTAACAAGGCAGGGTTCTGCAAAAGGTCTTGAGCGGCATATACTAAGCAGGCAAAGTTTCTGCCCGCTAGTCGAATTCAATAAATTTTGTCTCTCATCACAAAATATTTTTTCTTTCGCTATCAGAACGTAACCTTAGATCATGACAGCGAAATAAGCATCATTAGCATATGAGAATGCTTTGCGGTTTTTCTTCTATATTAATGTGTGCTTTGTAGCAAACACGTAATCACAAATTTACCTCTGCAAAGCCACGGCAATTGTAGGTATACTGCGGCCAATTAAGTTTCATTGAATGACGAGAACGCTATGTCTGATAGAAAACACATTGAAAAATTCGACCTCCTGTTGATCGCAAACCAAATCATCCAAGAGCACGAGGATTTTATCGAAGGAATGCGTGCCACAAGCGTAGAAGAAAAAGACGATGTTTTGGTGTTTAAAGGTGAGTATTTTCTAGACGATAAAGGCCTACCGACCCCCAAAACCACTGCGGTATTCAATATGTTTAAATACCTAGCGCATCATCTTTCAAAAGAGTTCACACTTAGTAAATAAGCTTTTGAAATTTCATCAAAAAAGCCAGAGTATCCACTCTGGCTTTTTTCTTTCAATAAGTGAGTTAACAACTCAGTGCTTTCAACTTATCAAAGTAGTCAGGGAATGTCTTTGACGTACACTTAGGATCGTTAATCGTCACAGGTGTATCGCTTAGCGCCACCAGAGAAAAACACATCGCCATACGGTGATCATCGTAGGTGTCAATCGCCGCATGCGTAAGCTGTGGTACGGGCTTAACGATGATGTAATCCTCACCCTCTTCCACTTCTGCACCGACTTTACGAAGTTCAGTTGCCATTGCAGATAGACGGTCAGTTTCTTTTACGCGCCAGTTGTACACGTTACGAATCGCGGTTGTACCTTCAGCGAATAATGCAGTCGTTGCGATTGTCATTGCTGCATCTGGGATATGATTGTAGTCCATATCGATGCCTTTCAATTGACCAACACGAGAAATGACGTAGTCTTCACCCCACTCGATTTCAGCACCCATTTTCTCCAGTGCGTCAGCGAATTGGATATCGCCTTGAATGCTGTTTTTACCAATGCCAGTGACTTTGACCTCACCACCTTTTATCGCTGCTGCAGCCAAGAAATAAGAAGCCGATGATGCATCACCTTCTACCAAAAAGTCACCCGGCGCAATGTATTGCTGACCAGCAGGAATAACAAACTCTTGGTAGTCGTTATTGATCACTTCTACACCAAACTGCTTCATGATATGCAGCGTGATATCGATGTAAGGCTTTGAAACCAATTCGCCTTCAATATTGATGCGAATTTCGCCCTCAGCCAAAGGCGCTGACATTAAAAATGCCGTTAAAAATTGGCTAGAAATCGAACCATCAATCGATACAGAACCAGATTTAAGACCAGTGCCGACGATTTTCAATGGTGGGTAGTTTTCGTTTTCTAGGTAAGTAACGTCTGCACCAGCCGTTTGAAGGGCTGTCACTAGGTGACCGATCGGACGCTCTTTCATACGAGGTTCACCAGTCAGAACATACTCACCATGTCCAAGACACAATGCTGCGGCAAGCGGGCGCATCGCTGTCCCCGCGTTACCAAGAAATAGCTCTACTGGTTCAGAAACTGAAAATGGACGACCAAGACCTTCTACAACACATTCTGTTTTGTCTTCAGACAGTTGGTACTGCACACCAAGCTTAGTCAGTGCATTCAACATATGGCGAATGTCATCGCTATCTAGAAGGTTGGTCAAACGAGTCGTGCCTTTTGCAAGGGCAGCGAGAAGCAGAGCTCGGTTAGAAACGCTTTTCGATCCAGGAAGATTCACTTCCCCTTGAATTTTGTTGATAGGTTGTAACGTTAGGCTTTCCATTGAAAGTAGATAATCCTTTGTGCCCTCTTTCGATTTTATTAGAGAGCTAAACAATTCTTCGTGAATTCAGACTAACGAAAAAACCAACACAAAACCAGAGTAAATCCATGCTAATTTTTGAATAATTAGTCAGCTCAAAAATTAGTATGCTAACGTCAGCTTAATAAGCGATATCGACCCTTACACCGTCGTCAAAATATAGGATTCGCACATCGTCACCACGGTTAAACAACATACTATTGTCCACGTCTTGAATCACATTAATTAGCTTGTTGCCGTCTACCTTGACCAGTAATTCAACCAATTTATATTCAACCGTATATTCGTAGTTATTACGGTTTTTGACCACGGCCGCACCTGCCAACGCGCCAACTGCGGTTGCGACTTCTTTACCTGTACCACCACCAAACTGGTTACCAACTAAGCCACCAATGGTCGCACCGAGTAGTGTTTCCCAACCGTTGCTTTGCGACTGTTTAACTTCTTGTTGAGTAATGTATCGCACAGAATCAACCTTGCCATACACCACTTGATTCACTGGTTTTGCGACATTTCTTTCATATGCTGCATTGGCGAAAAATGGTAAAAACAGTATGATCCATGCCCATCGTTTTGCGCTAAGTATTGCTCTGCTCATATTTCATTCCTATAGGCTTTGATGTTGGTAAACTCTTCTTTATGGCTATTTATTTAACTGAACTTGATGACTCTTTTGCCTTCCCTTCTCCCTATGAGGCCCTACACGACCCAAATGGCTTGTTAGCATTTGGGGGCGATCTCAATCCTCAAAGGATCCTAACGGGTTACCATCAAGGAATCTTTCCTTGGTATGGGCCTGGAGAACCAATCTTATGGTGGAGTCCATCTCCGAGAGCGGTTTTTGACCCAGCAACTTTCACTCCATCAAAGAGCCTTAAAAAGTTTCAGCGTAAACAACAGTATAAAGTAACGCTAAACAATGCAACCGAGCACGTAATTGAATTGTGCGCTTCTACCCGTCCAGCGGAAGAAACATGGCTCAATCCGGAGATGCAAGCTTCCTATATTGCGCTTGCCAAGCAAGGACACTGCCACTCAGTAGAAGTATGGCACGATGATCAATTGGTCGGGGGGTTGTATGGTATCAGCGTCGGCCAACTTTTCTGTGGTGAGTCGATGTTCAGTCTCAAAGACAACGCTTCTAAAGTTGCATTGTGGTATTTATGCGAACATTTGGCGTCAAACCAAGGCCAATTAATCGATTGTCAGGTGATGAACCCTCACCTGCGATCCCTTGGAGCCTTTGAACTAGAGCGTGACGATTTCGTACAAAAACTACTATCTTTAAGGGATAAGAAAATTAATTTGGAAACGTTCGAACCACAAACTTTGCAAGGCGCTGAATCATGAGCACGGATCTTCAACAAATTCGTATCGGGTTGACCAACAATCATCCATGCAGCTACCTACCGGAGCGCCAAGAGCGCGTTGCAGTGGCGCTAGATCCTAGTTTACACAGCGACCAGAACTACCAAATACTCATGGCCAATGGGTTTCGTCGCAGTGGCGACACGATTTACAAACCTCACTGTGAGCAGTGTAATGCTTGTCAGCCGATAAGGATTGCTGTGCCCGATTTCATCCGTTCTAAAAGCCAAAAGCGTTTATTGAACAAAGCGAAGACCATTCAATGGGAAATGAAATCTGAGCTCGATGATGCATGGTTCGATTTATACAGTCGATATATTTGTAAACGTCACAAAGATGGCACTATGTATCCACCGAAAGAAGATGAGTTCGCAAGATTTGCGCAAACGACTTGGTTGAAGACGGGTTTTCTCCATTTATACACGGATTCTGGGCAATTAATCGCCGTCGCAGTTACCGATATAATGGAGAATTGTTCAAGCGCCTTTTACACCTTCTATGACCCTGATTTTTCCTTATCTCTCGGTACGTTAGCTGTGTTGTATCAGATTGAGTTTTGCCAGCAACAGAACAAACATTGGCTTTATTTGGGCTATCAAATCGATGAATGTCCGGCAATGAACTACAAAACTCGCTTTCAACGACACCAAAGGCTAGTAAATCAGCGTTGGCAAGGGTAGAATACGCCCCAACTTTACATAATTACTGTTTAGCGGCAAAATAAGCGCGCTAATACCGCCTAATTTCTAAAGAGGATTAAATGGCTAAAGAAGACGTAATTGAGATGCAAGGCACTGTGCTTGACACTCTACCAAACACTATGTTCCGCGTTGAACTTGAAAACGGTCACGTTGTGACTGCACATATCTCTGGCAAGATGCGTAAGAACTACATCCGTATCCTTACTGGTGATAAAGTAACTGTAGAGATGACTCCATACGACCTATCTAAAGGCCGCATCGTCTTCCGTGCTCGTTAATCTCTGATTTTCGAATACAATAAAAAACGGAGCTCAAGGCTCCGTTTTTTATTGTCTGTTTTTTTGCTCTCAATACCAAGCTTACTTTTGGGAGTTTCAATACACTCCACAGGCTTGCTCCATTCTTGCAGACACAAAAAAGCGCACACCTAGGCGCACGCTTTTAAAATAGATTTCAACAGAGAATTAGTGAAGTGCTGCTTCTTTCTCGCTTAGGTATTCAAACTTAAGCTCGTCTTTCACAAGCGTGACTCTCACTGTTCCGCCATCTACAAGTGAACCAAACAACAGTTCATTTGCCAGAGGTTTCTTAAGCTGCTCTTGGATAACACGCCCCATAGGACGAGCTCCCATCGCTTTGTCATAACCTCTATCCGCCAACCAATGGCGAGCGTCTTGAGACACTTCCATTGATACGCCGCGAGCATCCAATTGTACTTGAAGCTCAACAATGAACTTATCAACAACTTGATGGATGACTGTTTCGTCTAGGCTATTGAACCAAATGATATTATCTAGACGGTTACGGAATTCAGGTGTGAACACCTTCTTAATTTCCGCCATCGCGTCATGACTGTGGTCCTGTTGGATCAGACCGATCGATTTCTTCTCAGTTTCAGCTACACCAGCATTGGTTGTCATAACAAGGATCACGTTACGGAAATCCGCTTTGCGACCGTTATTATCTGTTAGCGTACCGTTATCCATGACTTGCAGCAGCAAATTAAAGATATCTGGGTGTGCTTTTTCGATTTCATCAAGCAGAACCACTGAGTGCGGGTGTTTTAGCACCGCATCAGTCAGCAAACCACCTTGATCGTAACCAACATAACCTGGGGGTGCACCAATCAGACGACTCACAGAATGACGTTCACCATACTCAGACATATCAAAACGAAGAAGCTCAATGCCTAATAGTTTAGAAAGCTGAACCGTCACTTCTGTTTTACCAACCCCAGTTGGACCGGCAAACAAGAATGAACCAACAGGCTTGTTATCAACGCCTAAACCAGCACGAGATAGCTTGATCGCCTCTGACAGTGCGTCAATCGCATTGTCTTGGCCAAAGACCAGCATCTTCATCTTATCATCAAGGTTCTTCAGAATGTCTTTGTCAGACGACGACACAGATTTCTCTGGAATACGCGCCATCTTCGCAACCATGGATTCGATGTCTGCAACGCCAACCGTCTTCTTACGACGACTCGCCGGCGCTAAACGGCTGCGTGCACCAGCTTCATCAATCACGTCGATCGCTTTATCTGGCAAATGACGTTCATTGATGTATTTCGCCGATAACTCAACCGCTGCACGTAGCGCTTTATTGGTGTAACGGACTTCATGGTGCGCTTCGTATTTTGGTTTCAAACCAATTAGGATCTTCGTCGTATCGTCCAGCGATGGCTCTACGACATCGATCTTTTGGAAACGGCGAGACAACGCGCGCTCTTTTTCAAAGATGTTGCTGTACTCTTGGTAAGTTGTCGAACCGATACAACGCAGTTTACCGCTACTCAGCAGAGGTTTGATTAGGTTCGCTGCATCAACTTGACCACCAGAAGCTGCACCTGCACCAATGATGGTGTGAATTTCATCAATAAACAGAATCGCGTCTTCTTCTTTCTCAAGCTGCTTCAAGACTGACTTAAAGCGTTTCTCGAAATCACCACGATATTTTGTACCAGCAAGCAAAGAGCCGATATCTAGAGAATAGATAACACTGTTTTGAATCACTTCTGGTACTTGGCCTTCAACAATTCTCCAAGCTAGACCCTCAGCGATTGCTGTTTTACCAACGCCTGCTTCACCAACTAGCAACGGGTTGTTTTTACGTCGGCGACAAAGAACTTGAATAGTACGTTCTAGCTCTTTATCTCGCCCGATGAGTGGATCGATATTACCAGCTTTCGCGACTTGGTTTAGGTTAGTCGCAAAGCTTTCCAATCGTTCTTCTGGATTCGTTTCTTCTGGCGCTTCTGAACCAAAAGAGTCAGACGAAGATGGGTCTTCATTAGAACCCGAAGCTTTTGTGATGCCGTGGGAAATGAAGTTAACGATGTCTAAACGAGAGATGTCGTTCTTCTTCAATAGATAAGCAGCGTGAGATTCTTGCTCACTAAAGATAGCAACAAGTACATTTGCACCGGTCACTTCACTACGACCAGACGACTGTACATGGAAAACGGCGCGCTGAAGTACACGCTGAAAGCTCAATGTCGGCTGGGTTTCGCGCGTCTCGTCACTTTCTGGGATGAGTGGCGTTGTTTGGTCGATAAAAATATCGAGTTCGTTGCGCAAAGCGTCAAGATCCGCTTTGCAGGCTAGTAGGGCTTCCTTAGCTGCATCATTCTCCAATAATGCAAGTAGGAGGTGTTCGACAGTCATAAACTCGTGGCGTTTATCACGTGCACGAGCGAATGCACCGTTAAGGCTTGATTCTAGTTCTTTATTTAGCATAAGTACCTCCCGAAAGAACAACTTTGGTTGCTCGAGCAAGTCTTCTTATTACGCTTGCTCCATAGTACATAGTAGCGGATGCTCATTTTCCCTTGAGTACATCGTCACTTGCGCTACTTTTGTCTCAGCAATCTCTGCGCTATATGTGCCACAGATTGCCTTTCCTTCATAGTGGATCTTGAGCATGATTTGCGTTGCTTTATCAATATCATGCGAGAAGAATCGCTCAAGTACCTCTATGACGAAATCCATAGGTGTGTAGTCATCATTGTTTAGAACTACGTTGTACAGCTTAGGTGGCTGAACTTTCGTACTTTCTCGCTCCAGAAGATCAGAGTCTGGAGTCACCCATTCAAAATTTTTACTCATGGCAATTCAAAGATATCGTATCAAAGGGTTGATGTTTTTAACCTATAAAAACAATCTACCATAAGCATGCCATGCGGTGTAGTGAGATGTGGCACCTAATTGGACTTTGATAGATAAAATTTATGTCCTTACATAGAGACTAATGCACCTCTGGCAGGGGCGCAAATAAAAGATTTTTATCCCAACACATGCTTATTTTTGCGGTTGTGTTTACCAAATTTCGACTCACTTCACTTATATTAATTAGTGCTCCGATAAGAAAGAAGATCACATTTAATGGTTGATAATCGGTTATTTATCACGAAAACGTCATTTTTTATTCATTCAGTAGAATCTTCTAATGTAATCAACTTGGTTAGTATGCCTCCCCCCTATATCAACACCTTGCAGTCCTTTTAACTAAAAGCTTACGCATGCGGCAGAAACACTTTGCAAAATTGTTAATCTCAAAAGTGATTTGTTTTCAATAATGTTTCCGATTGTTGCCTTTGACTATTGACTGTCAGAATTCATTGACTACAGTGGAAAGTGTTGATGCATAAATCCTCATTTTGAATTTGTTGGATTTCTAACAGTTTGATGAATATGGAAGTGCCCAACTCGACGTGTGTTAGTGAACGCTAGCAATGAGACCAAGCTAAAGGTATGGCTTGGTGTTGTAACAACATCAGTAAAAAATGCATGAGGGATGTAAAAGCATGGCTACAGGTACAGTAAAGTGGTTTAACAATGCCAAAGGATTTGGGTTTATCTGTTCAGATGAAGAGGAAGGAGACATCTTTGCCCACTACTCAACTATCCAAATGGACGGTTATCGTACACTGAAAGCAGGCCAACAAGTCTCATACGAGATTGAAAAAGGTCCAAAGGGCTCACACGCTAGCAGCGTTGTTCCAATAGAAGCCCAAGCCAAATAACTAGAGCGCTGTCGGAAAGACAAAACCATTTGCTCTCATAACACTGGCTTTACCTTCTAGTGTTATGAAGAGAAAAATAAACCCGCCTATGAGCGGGTTTATTACGTTTGTAAGAGCACTAAACTAAGTAACATACAAACGCGCTACCGAAATAGCGCGAAATCAATGCTTACTTGTTAATGATGCCGTTCAACGCCGTACTTGGACGCATTAGTGTTGATGCAAGAGCATCATCTAGCGCGTAGTAACCACCGAGTTCACCTCTTACACCTTGTGCGTTGTTCAGCTCAGCAACAATCGCTTCTTCTTGTTCTGCAAGGACTTTAGCAACTGGTGCGAATTCAGCAGCCAGTTCTGCATCTGCACTTTGTTCAGCCAAAGCTTTCGCCCAATACGTCGCAAGGTAGTAGTGGCTGCCGCGGTTATCCAACTCACCCACTTTACGTGACGGTGATTTATTCTCGTCTAGGAATTCACCTGTCGCTTTGTCCAATGCCTCAGCCAGAACCTGAGCTTTCGCATTACCAGCGACTGTACTTAGGTGCTCCAATGATGCAGCTAGAGCAAGGAACTCACCCAGAGAATCCCAACGCAAGTGGTTTTCTTTCTCAACTTGTTGGACGTGTTTTGGCGCAGAGCCACCAGCACCAGTTTCAAATAAACCACCGCCGTTCATTAGTGGAACAATTGACAGCATTTTCGCAGAAGTACCCAGTTCCAAAATCGGGAATAGATCCGTTAGGTAGTCACGAAGTACGTTACCTGTTACAGAAATGGTGTCTAGCCCCTCTTTAATGCGCTCTAGAGAGAATTGACATGCATCGATTGGCGCTAGAACCTTGATCTCTAAACCTGAAGTGTCGTGCTCAGGAAGGTATGCATTCACTTTCTTGATCAGTTCAGCATCGTGTGCACGCGCTTCGTCTAACCAAAACACCGCTGGTACACCTGTTGCACGTGCGCGAGTGACGGCAAGTTTCACCCAATCTTGGATTGGCGCGTCTTTCACCTGACACATACGGAAGATGTCACCTGCTTCGACAGTTTGCTCAAGAAGAACCGCACCAGAAGTGTCGACAACACGTACAGTACCAGCAGCGTCTAGGATAAATGTCTTATCATGCGAGCCGTATTCTTCTGCTTTCTGAGCCATTAGACCCACGTTTGGCACGCTGCCCATTGTGGTTGGGTCAAATGCACCGTGTTCTTTACAGAAATCGATAACCGCTTGGTAGATACCCGCATAGCTACGATCTGGGATCATCGCTTTCGTGTCTTTTTGCTTACCATCTGGTCCCCACATCTGGCCAGAAGCACGAAGCATTGCTGGCATAGAAGCATCAACGATAATGTCACTCGGTACGTGGAGATTAGTAATACCACGATCAGAGTCAACCATCGCAAGCGCTGGTTGAGTCTCGTATACCGTTAAAATAGCTGCTTCAATTTCTGCTTTTTGTTCAGCAGGTAGAGATTCAATCTTAGTATAAACATCACCAAGACCGTTGTTTACATCTACACCAAGTTCTTCAAATAGCTTGCCGTATTTTGCGAAAACGTCTTTGTAGTACACTTTAACTGCGTGGCCAAAGATAACTGGGTCCGATACCTTCATCATGGTTGCTTTCATGTGAAGAGACAGAAGGACGTCTTGCTGTTTTGCTTCTGCAATTTCTTTCTCGAAGAACTCAACAAGCGCTTTCTTGTTCATGACTGAGCAATCGATCACTTCTTTGTCTTGCAGAGGGAATGCTGATTTAAGTTCTTTTGCCGAACCGTCAGCAGCGACGAATTCAATTTTAACGTCAGTAGCACCAGTAATGGTCGTCGATTTTTCGCTACCGAAGAAGTCATCTCCTGTCATGCTTGATACATGAGATTGAGACTCAGCTGACCATGCACCCATTGAGTGTGGGTTTTTCTTCGCGTAATTCTTAACTGATAATGGAGCACGACGGTCAGAGTTACCTTCACGAAGCACCGGGTTTACCGCACTACCTTTGATTTTGTCGTAAGTCGCTTTAATTGCTTCTTCTTCGTAAGTGGTCGGTTCTTCAGGGTAGTTTGGAAGCGCATACCCTTTCGCTTGCAATTCTTTGATTGCGGCTTTTAGTTGAGGAATTGAAGCCGAAATGTTTGGAAGCTTAATGATGTTCGCTTCCGGTGTTTTCGCTAACTCGCCAAGTTCTGCTAGAGCATCACCAATACGTTGTTCTTCTTTTAAATGCTCTGGGAAGTTAGCGATAATGCGGCCCGCTAGCGAAATATCACGAGTGTCTACGTTGATGCCAGACGATGCGGTAAACGATTGAATGATTGGTAGTAATGAATAGGTTGCTAACGCCGGGGCTTCATCAGTGATTGTGTAGATAATTGTAGGTTTTTCTGTAGGCATGAAATTTCCCTATTTTTTACTCAACTTAGCTGAACTTCTCAGCAACTGAGTTCGTTGAATTGACGCATTGCTTAACGTTAGTAGTGCATTCCTCCTCACCAACGCGACATGCGGTTTGCACTCTTTCTTATAGTTTGAAGCTCTATGGCTCTATATCCATGAGTGCACTTGGTGCCAAGCTTACTTTGGCGTCCATTTCCGTTAGAAATGTCTCACTAAAGCAACTTAGCTATATCATTAAACAAATAACACGAAATAGTCTATTATTCTGTGCGCTTTTGTTAGTTTTAGGCGCGCAAATGATAGCCGATAACAAGAAAACATAAAACTTTCAAACACAGTTCATTTACATTTTTGCAAGGTAGTTAACATGTCATCTCGCTCGGGTCATGAAAAAGGTCGCGGTACTCACCAATCGAAAACGAGTCATTTTAAACGCTCTGGAAAAGCAAACCACTCAAATGGACAAGCGAAAAATCGACAAAATCGCCCTGCCCGCGCTTCAAAAACATCTAAGCCACGCATTGCCTTAGAAGATCGCAAAGTGATCATTTTTAATAAGCCGTATGACACGTTGAGCCAGTTCACTGATGGAGATGGTCGCAAAACGCTAGCCGACTTTATTCCAGTGAAAAATGTGTATGCCGCAGGCCGCTTAGATCGAGACAGCGAAGGATTGATGGTCTTAACAAACGATGGCATTTTGCAAGCGAAGTTGACGCAGCCCCAATCAAAATCACCAAAAACTTACTGGGTACAAGTGGATGGAGCCCCTAAAGAAGAAGACTTGGAGATGCTACGTAAAGGCGTAGAGCTAAAAGATGGCATGACCTTACCAGCAAAAGTTGAAGTGATGCCTGAACCAGAGATCTGGGATAGGACTCCACCAGTCCGATTCCGAGCAAACATTCCAACCACGTGGTTAGCGATTACTATCATAGAAGGAAGAAACCGTCAGGTAAGACGTATGACTGCATATATCGGTTTTCCGACACTGCGACTCGTACGCTACTCGATGGGAGGGATTGAGTTACACAACCTCAAACCTGGCGAGTGGAAAGAAATAACGCTCTAACAATAAACATCAAAAAACATAAAAGCAGACTTTTGTCTGCTTTTTTAGTTTTTATCGTCACTAATAACGATTATTGTTGAGCAACCCACTTTTTAAAGGTTTCTTTTTCTTGTGGAGTGGCCTTTTGGTACATCGTCTTAAGTAGATCAACCATTTGGCTGTCTTGTGCAGTCGCAGATTTCGTGTCGACTACCGCAACCGCTTTAGGCTCTACGCCTGTAACAGCTTGGCTGTGTTGGTTTACTGTCACATATGTCACAGCAACCCCAGCGACACCGCCTGCAATATTATAGTTGCGAGCTTCCTGAGCATAGTTACGACCAATTTGAACGCCATCGGACTCAAGAACGTCTTCAACAAGATCGATGGGCTGGCCTTTAGAGTCTAGTAGTTGCCACTCTAAAGGAGAGATGTTGGTTTGTGCTTGGCGGTAGGTTTTGAACTTTGGTAGTTCAAATTTCAGTTCTTCGTCTTTTACATCAAACTTGGCAATAATGGCGTCGCCATAAACCCCTTTGATATCATCACCAATCTCAAATTCTGGTTGATACTTGAAGACAATTTGGTTGGTACCGTCAGGAATCTCTATTGTTTTCTCATCCGAAAACAAACCACCCTCCAACTTTGGCTTCTCCATATTTACCGCAAGTAATTTTACGTCTTCAGGAACCACCAAGGTCGTTGCAGCATATAAGTTTGTACTGGCTAGAACAGAAAGTGTGATTGCCACTTTTAATGATAACTGCATAGAAATTAAATCCTTATCTCCAATAGTAAAAGACCCAGCATAAAGCTGGGTCTTACAATATCAAACTGGGTTTTGATTACCAGTAGAAACGTGCACCAACACCGAAGTCAGTTTTGCTGTCTGTCTTCACGTTGTCAGTTGAAGTTTCTTCAAATACGTATGCGCCTTCAACGAATACGCGAGCCCATTTAGAGAACTTGTACTCAACACCAGCGTAGAAACGTGAATCATCACCGTCTACAGTACCAGCTTGGTCAGAAGAAGACATTACTAGCTCGTAACCAGAGTAAAGAGTTGTCTTAGGAGCTACTGCAAACATACCTGCTAGAGAGATACCGTGAGAATCAACAGTTTCGTTTGAAACTTTGTTTTCATCTTCGTTGTAGTAGTAAGTTGCACCTAGAGTGTGCTCGCCTAGAGCGTACTCACCAGTTACTTCAAAAGATAGGTTTTCAGTATCGTGAGCAACGTTGTTTACTGCAATCTTGTTTACAGAAGAAAGGATACCAGCGTGCATAGATAGGTCACCGAAAGACTTACCTACGAATACTTCACGAACTTCTTCGTTCTTGTCTTTCTCGCCTAGAGCGTAACCCGCTTTTAGCCAGAATGCGTCGTTTTCGAATGCGTATTTAATTTGAGAGTCGTTGTTCCACTCGTGTCCGTAAAGAAGAGCAGTACCACCGAAGAAGTAAGAGTAATCCGCACCGTAAACGTCATCAGCGAAAGTACCTTCTTTACCGAAGCGGATAGTACCCATTTCGCCCATGTCGAAACCGAAGATGTGGCGACGAACGAATACAGTGTCGTCAGTACGCTCACTTGAATCAGCACCAGCGCCGTAGTTATCACCTAGAGCTACACCGATTTCAACTTCACCTAGAACTTTTAGGCTATCGTTTACAACGTAAACACCGTTTACACCCATACGTGAAGAGCTAGTGTTTAGCTCTGCAGTGTGGTCTGTGCTGTCTAGGAATAGAAGAGTTGGACGTAGCTGACCGTAGAAATCTACAGAACCTTCGTCAGATTTGAATACTTCAGCCGCATTCACAGTAGTTGCTGTAGCAGCAACCGCTAGTGCTAAAAGAGTCTTTTTCATATTTAATCCACTGCCTTTTCTTAGTTCGGGATATCCTTGTCCGATTCCCTTTTTTTATATTTTTGAGGTAGCTTGTTATCGAAACGTAACAATGCTTTACCTACAAAATCTGGGCACTAGAGTGCAAAAGATTATTCTGACTGTCAAATTTTCTAAATAGTTTTATCAAAAAACAAAAATAACCTTTAAATACAAGGCCTTGTGCATTTACATTTAAAATATTCGATGAAGTTCTAAACAATGAACTTGATTTTTCTTAATTTAGTAATTCATTAATAACAAATAGAAAACACCTTTCAATTGCCATACAACAATAAACTTAAGAATAAAACACTGCAAAGGTATCATTTTTGAAGTTTTATATTTTTCGACTAATGAAATTATTTTCATTTAGTTTAGGTTCAATATTTTTTTGTGAACAAGATCGATATTTATCATAAAAGCATTCCGTTTTGTGAACTACAGTACAACTAGTGATGTGTGCTACTATGCGCCTCCAACGCATTTGAGGCCCGTATGCTAACCAGTAACATTCAAAAATCGATTCGCACCAGTTACCAAAACTTACAAGCGCAGCTTGATAATTTTGTTCCACGAAGAGCACAAAACTACTTAGTTGCAGAAATTGCGAAAACGCTATGCGGGCAATACCACAAGTCAAATCGCATGTTGATTGCAGAAGCTGGTACTGGCATCGGTAAATCACTCTCTTATCTGATGGCAGCGATTCCTGTGGCGGTTTATAACAATCGTAAAGTAGTGATCTCAACAGCCACCGTCGCTCTACAAGAACAGTTGGTGAATAAAGACCTGCCTCTTTTTCGTCGTATCACCGATCGAGAGTTTTCTTTTATTCTTGCAAAAGGCCGACAGCGTTATTGTTGTGCTGAAAAACTCGCGACGGCAAGTGGTGTCGATGGCGGCCAGTTAGCGATGTTTGAAACTAAACCGAAGAAGAAAGATATTGAGCTACTGGAAACCATGTATCGCTCCCTCGCTCAAGGGAAGTGGGATGGCGACCGAGACTCTTGGCCGAAACCAATAGATGATCAGTTATGGCAACTTATTGTCAGTGATAAGCACAGCTGTAACAACAGCTTACCAGCACACCGAGGCTGCCCTTTTCAAAAAGCTCGAGCAGAGTTGGATAAAAATGACGTCATTATCGCCAATCATTCACTCGTAATGGCCGATGCAGATTTGGGTGGTGGAGTGATCCTCCCTGAGCCAGAAAACACAATTTACGTGTTTGACGAAGCTCATCATCTACCTCATGTCGCTCGCGATCACGCTTCTGCGTCAGCCAGTTTAAAAGGTGCAGCTGCTTGGTTAGAAAAGCTCAACCAGTCAATCACCAAATTTTCTTCGTTAACAGATGAAAAACGTGTTGGTCGATTCCGTAATGATCTACAAGAATCCGTACAGGAACTGATTCCTGCGTTGACCCAACTGACTAAACAGTTTGATCCAGCCCAGTTTGAGGAAGGGATATACCGTTTTGAACATGGTGAGCTACCGACTTGGTTGGAAAATCAATCAAAAGATTTAAAACAACTAAGCAAAAAGGCAAACCAAAGCGTCGCAAAGATCGCCGATCTAATAGCTGAGCGCGTTAAAGATGGCGAACTTTCATCAAGATTGGCGGAACCAGCTTTGGCTGAGTTAGGGTTTTACATCCAACGTTTGGAAAACCTAGCTCAAGTCTGGCGTTTAATGGCCGAGCCAAGCCGAGACAAAGGTGCACCTCTTGCACGCTGGTTAGAAAAACACCCAGATCGTGAAGGCGATTTTATTGTCAGCGTTTCCCCGTTGGAAATTGGATGGCAACTAGACCAACAAATCTGGAGTCGTTGCATCGGCGCCGTATTAGTTTCTGCCACTATGCGAGCACTAAACTCATTTAATTACTTTTGCCATCAAGTGGGCGTTGACGCCAAACCGGACTCAGGAACACAGTTTTTGGCACTGGCGTCTCCTTTCGATTATCAAAATCAAGCCGAACTGCTGATACCAGCAATGAAGTATGAACCGCAGGCACCGCAGTTTACTGAATATCTTATTGAAATTTTGCCTAAGTATTTAGAAGACAATAAAGCGAACTTGGTATTATTCTCCTCTTATTGGCAGATGAACCAAGTTGCTGATGCACTCAATGCTGGTTTCATAAAACGAGGTTGGGCGTTGCAAGTTCAAGGCGAAAGTTCACGAACAGAAATTCTAAAAAAACATAAAAGGCTCATTGATAAGCAGAAAACCAGCATCCTTTTTGGTACAGGCAGCTTTTCTGAAGGCCTTGATTTACCTGGAGAGCTATTGGAAAACCTCATTATCACAAAAATTCCATTTGGGGTCCCTACTTCTCCAGTTGAACAAGCACACTCGGAGTACATCGAGAAAAAGGGTGGTAACCCGTTTATGCAAATCACGGTTCCAGATGCAAGTAAAAAGCTGATCCAAAGCGTTGGTCGATTACTGCGCAAAGAACGAGATTCTGGTAGAGTGACCATCCTCGACAGACGCTTGATAACAAAACGCTACGGACAAGCTCTGATTGATTCGCTTCCTCCGTTTAAACGCAAAATAGAATATTAAAAGAATAACTATTTATGGAAATGATTGAGCCAACCATGCTGTTGGTGTTGGCGCTAGTCGCTTTTGTTGCTGGATTTATCGATGCTGTTGCTGGCGGTGGTGGTATGCTGACTGTTCCCGCGTTACTGTCGTTAGGGCTGCCTCCCCACATCGCATTGGGCACCAATAAGTTAGCTGCCTCTTTTGCCTCTTCGACGGCGGCCTATACTTACTATAAGAAACGTCTTTTTAAGCCCCAGTGCTGGGGCAGAGCGTTTGTTGCCACTCTTGTTGGTGCAACACTAGGAACGCTATTTGTTGATGCAATTAGTACAGAATGGTTAGAGAAAGCGCTGCCGCTGATCATTCTCGCTGCTGCGATGTATACTGTTTTCCATAAACCACCACAGTCGACTCATCAAAGCCCAACTCCCGAACCTTGTCCGATGCTAAATAAAAAGCAGTATATGCAAGGCTTATCGATAGGCTTTTATGATGGTTTAGCGGGGCCAGGAACTGGGGCTTTTTGGACGGTGAGTTCCATGGCCTTATACCGACTCAATATCTTGCTTGCGTCTGGTTTGGCTAAAGCAATGAACTTTACCAGTAACTTTACTTCATTGGTTACATTTGCCGTATTAGGACACATCAACTGGGTACTAGGCTTAACAATGGGCGTCTGTTTAATGGCTGGTGCTTTTGTTGGCGCGCATTCAGCAATCCACTTTGGTGCTAAGTTCATACGTCCGGTCTTTGTTACCGTTGTTAGCGTGCTTGCCATTAAACTCGCTTACGATGCATGGTTTGTAGGATTAACATGAACATCAGCCAGCTTTCAGAACATCTAGAACAAATGTCTAAACAGGCTGCAATGCTTGACCGTCAGCGTGGAGAACACCATGTTCCTTTGTTTGATGAGCGTTTGTTCCACTGCCGCTCTCGGCTACTCGTACCCTGTGTAAAAGAAGCAACAGCAACACTTGATTCGATTGTACGCGAGCAAAAGGAGCAAAAGCTCACGGCATTACGAGCAGAGTACTTAACTGAAAGATTAGTCGCGCAAATTGGCGCAATTCAGCGTGAAATTTCCACCACAAAAATTCGCAAAAACGAAGTAAAACACAGCAGTCACTTTAGAAAGCCAATTAATGTCTTGTATCAAGAACTAGCTCAACACCAAGAGTGGGCTCGTCGATTACGAGAAATGGTGCTGGAGAAAGAGAGAGCTGTTGAGTTTTCCCCAAGCTTTGCTCGTGCTGAAGCGCAGAAAGTACTTTTAGCAACAGAACAACGATTAGAACGATGCGAAGCAGCGCTGCTTAAGTTAGAAAATCAAATCACTCACAGGGAAAAGAACCAGTAATGACTGACCAACCAAAATCTCCGCTCGATGATGCCCCAGAAGAGGTGAAGTTAGCCGTCGATTTGATTTACTTGTTAGAGTCGAATGAAATCGAACCTGAAACTGCATTAAAAGCAATTAAAATCGTACAGAATGACCTAGAGAACAAACTCAGTAACAAATAACTGTTCTTATTTACTTTCGACGTTTCCAGCCTATGCCGCCAATGGTAAAATCAAGCACAAATACGCCCTTCAGAAGGATAGAAAATGAAAGTAATTAGCTTTAACATCAATGGACTTCGTGCTCGTCTGCATCAGCTCCAAGCCATTATCGATAAGCACCAACCCGATGTCATTGGTCTTCAAGAAATCAAAGTGCACGACGAAGCTTTTCCAATCGAAGATGTCGAAGCCATGGGTTATAAAGTTTACTTTCATGGGCAAAAAGCACACTACGGTGTCGCGATGCTATGTAAACAAGAACCAATCAATGTGCAAAAAGGGTTCCCTACCGATAACGAAGAACACCAAAAGCGCATGATCATGGCGACGTTTGAAGATGAGAGTGGTGAAAAGGTCACTGTGTTAAACGGTTACTTCCCTCAAGGCGACAACATCGCTCATGAGACCAAATATCCATACAAACGCCAGTTCTACAAAGATCTGATGACCTACCTAAATGATCACCATACAAATGATGAACAACTGATTGTAATGGGAGACATCAACATCAGTCCGATTGATGCAGATATCGGCATCGGCGAGCCGAACCGTAAACGCTGGTTGAAGACTGGTAAATGCTCATTCCAACCGGAAGAGCGCGAGTGGTTGAAGACGCTAATGGATTGGGGATTCGAAGATACTTTCCGTAACCTGCACCCAGAAGTGGATGACCGTTTCTCTTGGTTTGATTATCGATCTCGCGGCTTTGACGATAATCGAGGTCTACGTATTGATGTGATTCTTGCGACGCCATCGCTTGCACAAAAATGTGTTGAGTCCGATGTTGATTACGAACTGCGTGGCATCGAGAAACCGTCAGACCATGCTCCTATTTGGTCTACTTTCAAATAGATAGCTTTAAAGGGCTAATCATCTTGCCAACTTATCGTGATTAGCCCCGACTTACCCTCCTCTTAGTTCATTTTTCGCTTTCCTTCCTCGTCTCAATTTTGAGGCATTTCTCGAACATTCACTTTCTATACTCATTACTACTTCTTTAGTTCATGGAGTAAGGGAAGTATGGTTCAAAAAAGTTGGAGCAACTTGTCTCCTTTTACATTTAAAGCATTAGGCCCAATGACACTGGTGAGCGCCGTAATTAATGCTTTGATGCTAGTTGTTCCAATCTACAGTCTTCAATTGTTCGACCGTGTATTGTCGAGTAGAAGTACAGATACACTATTGCTACTTACTGCTATCGCTCTGTTTCTGTTGATTTCACAGGCATTGCTTGAAACCTTAAGACAAAAATACACCCAAAGAAAAGCCCTTCAGTTTGAATCGGAAAGTGCTCAATGGTTATACCAACTGTGCGGTCAACATTACGACACGAAGACACGTTACGTGTTTAACGACATAAATGAGATACGAGCTCTTCTCATGTCACCCGGTTTTTTTGTTGCTTTCGATCTGCCTTGGACGCCATTGTTCCTTCTGGTCATGTTTATGCTCCACCCTATTATCGGATTGGTTGGTTTGATTGCTGTTATCTGTGTATTAATGGTCGCACTACTCTCTTTCTACGCGAAAAAGAAATTATTTGACGCATCTTACGCTACCCAAATTGCTGCAAATCGAAAAGTCGATGAGCTATTCAACAAACAAGAAACCCTGTTCTCTCAACAAGCAGCCGATGGAACATTTAACAAATTTCAGCCTGTCCTTGCTGAAAAGTTGTGGTTCAGAAACAAAGTAGACCTCGCATCTATTAACCTGACATCTCTCGCCAAACTTGTCCGCATGACGCTACAAATTGGCATTATGGGAACAGGCGCGTTTCTTGTAATTCAAAATTCAATGAGTGCGGGCGGAATGATTGCTGGGTCAATTCTTATGGCGAGAGCGCTCCAACCAATAGAGCAGCTAACCTCTGGGTTTCAAGGCTGGAAGACGGGGTTAGCCGCAGCCAAACGCATAAAAGCGGTTGTAAGCCAATCAAAAATAGAGCTTGAACGTACAACGCTCCCCCAAATCACCGGAGAATTACGCTTTGAAAACGTGACTTGGTCACCAGAGAATCACAAAAGCGAAGCGATCCTCAAACAGCTGAAACTTAGGCTAGAGGCTGGAAACCGTGTTGCAATCATCGGGGCAAGCGGCTCTGGAAAAACCAGCCTTTGCAAATTAATAATGGGAATACACAAACCGACATCAGGCAAGGTGTCTATCGATGGCTTAGATGTCACCCACTGGGAGAAGACACAATTCAAACATACCGTAGGTTACCTCCCACAGAATATTCAGTTTGTCCAAGGCAGCGTGAAAGAAAATATTGCCCATTTCGACACAGAGATCAGTGACTCTCAAATCATTAAAGCCGCCATTCGCGCTGGTGTACACGAGACGATTCTTCAATTTCCAAACAGTTATGAAACCTTGATTGGTGATGGTGGACATCAATTATCTGGCGGGCAAGCCCAAAAGCTCGCCTTAGCACGAGCATTGTGCTTTAAACCCAAACTCTTGGTCTTAGACGAACCCAACTCTCACATGGATAAAGAAGGGGAAGAGTACCTCACAACCCTCCTCGCAACATGCAGAGAAGAAGGCATTTCCGTCGTAATGATCACCCACCAGCCACACTTGCTGCGCCATGTCGATTGGGTGGTTGAAATCAATAAAGGTCAGATTGCGAGAGCCGGGGAAGCAAGCAAGGTTCTCCGCTCGATGATGGATGTGCGTTCAAGAACGCAAACTCAATCAGAGGCTTCCAATGAGTAAGACCACACTTAACCAACATGGCATCGATTTCGAAGATGGTCGTAAACTCTCTTTTACTACCAAGCCAGTGGTCATCACTTCTCTGCTCGTATTACTCGTCATGATCGGCGGCTTCATTGCATGGGCAAGTTTGTCACCTCTGAGTTCGGCAGCGATAGCTCCCGGCGTTGTTATCGTCGAATCAAAGCGAAAACCCGTTCAGCACCTAGAAGGTGGGATTATCGAGAGCGTTCATGTAAAAGATGGGGATAAGGTCAGAACAAATGATTTGTTGATTACTTTGAGTGCGACACAGGCTCAAGCCAGCTTGAATCGACTAAGAGCTCAGTGGGAAAGCGATCTTGCTCGCTTAAACCGACTTCAGTCCGAGCTCGCTGATCATCCTGAAATTCAATTCGATACACGCTTACTTTCTCGAAATCACTCCAAAGAAATTCAATCAATCATTCGTACTCAGCAAGCTTTATACGAAAAACGCCGCTCATTAAGGGATGGAGAAAATAACATTCTGGCAGAAAAGATTGAGCAAGCTAGATTAGACATGTTCGGCCTACAAAAGCGATATCAAGCCGGCAAAGAAAGTTTGCGCTATCTTGCAGAACAGGTCGCTATGCATAAAAAGCTGCTCACCTCCGGCAATACATCAAAATCACGTTACCTCGATCTCCAACGAGAGCACTCACAACTTGAAGGACAAATTGCCGACCTCAGTGCCCAAATTGGACGAGCAAAAGGCTTTGTTGCGGAAGCGAAAATGGAATTAGCCAATGCGGAGTTCAATTACGCCAAAACCTTAGGTGAAGAAGTTCAGGAGCTTGAACGAAAACTCAATGAGACAAGAGAGGCAATGATAAACGCGAATGATGTACTCAAACGTGTCGAAATCAGAGCGCCACAAGGCGGTGTTGTCGTTGGCCTCAATGTTGTCGGTCAACATGCGATTATTGCTCCAGGCGACACGCTCATGGAAATCGTCCCACAAGAGGACGAACTCATTGTGGAAGCCTTGGTAAAACCCGAAGATATTGAAGCGCTTCATATTGGACAAGCGACTCAAGTACGCTTAACCGCATTCAGCTTTAGAAAAACGCCACCTATAGAAGGCAAGCTTATACATATTTCTGCTGACCGCATCAGCGACCAAGCGACAGGCTCTTCAGCCTACCTCGCTCGCGTGTCACTAGATGCAAACATGTTAGCTGAATTAGGGGAATCAGTTTCGCTCTACCCAGGCATGCCTGCGGAAGTCATGATTCTAATTGATGAACAAACCCCACTCAATTATTTGCTCAATCCTCTCGCCGTTGCCTCATATAAGGCAATGCGAGAAATGTAAGACTTATTCATAAAATCATAATCCCTCGACGTTACTGGCTAATTAATTGATTAATAACATAACGGATGACAAAGCCAAACCTACTGCGAAGTGGGGACGGAAAGCTACAGATCTCAAACGGGACTGAGATGGCTGGGCTGCCTCTATGTATCTCGCGATATATGAGGATGAAACAATGGCGGAAGAAGTTTCTGTAACAGAGACCAATGCACAGGTTGGTACCTTAGTTGATGGCCCTACTCAAGATGGAGTGTCAAGGGATGTAGATAATCACCTTGAAGACAATTCAGGTGCAGACCTGGAAGTGCGTGCAGGTAAAGGTGATGATATCGTTAAAACGGGTGATGGTGATGACTTTATCGCTGGCGGTAGAGGTTCAGAAGCGATCAAATCTGGAGATGGCAATGATGTCATTGAATCGTGGAATCACACCATAAATGCAAAAGACGAAGCCGGAGAAAACCCTAACATTAACTTAGCGCGCGAAGGCGATGTTGAAAAAGTGGGCTGCGTTGACGACATCATTGTTGCTGGTTCTGGTAACGACTATGTCGAAGGCGGTGGCAACAACGATATTATTTATGGTGATCGTCGAGCTAAAACGGATGATACCAATTTATTAGCCGATGGCAATTTTGATGATGATGTAGGTGATAGTCCTGTCGTCGATCATGGCGGCTGGCAAACCTACTCTAGCTACGGTGGATGGGAAGCGACCGAAGGTCTAATCGAAATCCAAAATGGTGGTGGCTATGGAGATAACAAAGATCCCGCACGAGGAAACGTGTTAGAACTTGATTCTCACAAAGACGGGGACAATACCGTTACCAACTCTACCGTTAGTCAAACCTTCACTGTTGATACTGCAGGTACATTCAAACTCTCTTTTGATCACACCAACCGTACCGATAATACAGATACAAATGGGCTAAAAGTCCTCATTGACGGTGAAGTTGTTGGAACATACAACAACGATGGCTGGGAAACGGTCAATCTAGATCTAGATCTAGGCGCTGGCGAGCATACCATTTCGTTTATGGCCGATGGTAATGAAGATTCTCTTGGTTCCCTGCTCGATAACGTCGCTCTTCATCAATACCAGGCCAACGATGTGTTGATTGGTGATGGTACTCCTAGAGACGGAGACAACGTCGATAATAGCTCGATGCCGGGAGATGATCTTATTCGCGGTAACAAAGGGGCTGATGTGCTCATTGGTGACAATTTCGATGCCCTCTCTTTCAATGAGCAAACAGGTAACTTTGAACTCGATCTTGACTCAGCACAGACTCCTGAGGGAGAGGATTTAGGTCTTGATAACGCCACAGCATACAACCCTGATGGCTCTGAAGGAAACACGACCCAACAAGGCAGTAAGTATGGGGTCGAAGGCACGGATGAAAGTGGTAAAGATGCACAAATTGGGTATAGCTACGATGACGGAGATTCGGAACCTGGCGATGCAGTTGGCTCCGAAATGCTTTCTGTTTGCTTAGATGAACATACTATGGCCGCCACCGTCGGGATCTCAAATCTTTATGCCAATGAAGGTCGTGGAGAAGATGATGATGTGGACGAAATTGGTATCTGGACTGCATTTCGAGATGGCATTGAAGTCGCAAGTGGATTTTTTAGCGCAAATGAACCTGACGCAGATACCCTAGCCCACTACGCCGCTGCGGGCATGACACTAGAAAATACTAAAGTGCTTTCTACTGATAGCAACAATAGCGGTGAGTTTAGTATTGGTCCAAACGATACTGGCTTCAAAGCCTTTGATGAAATTCAGTTCTCTGCCGCAGGTGAACAATTCAGTAAAGGGGGAGAGAAAGAAGACTCAAGTGACTATTTTGTCACATCATTAGAAACACTTGGGCTCACTGGCGACGGTACCGACATGCTATATGGCGGGCGTGGTGATGATGTCTTACTCGGCGGTGACAATAACGAAATACTGCCGACGCCATCTGATGGTATGTATGATATCAGCCAGTTCAACGGAACGTTCGACGTTGAACTCATCGGGTCCAATGCAGGGTTCAATAACTCCCTTGGTTTCTACACCGCAGACTCAAGCGGTGAAGTCTTGAATGTCGGCATTCTTTGGTCAAATGTAAAACAGCCTGATGAAATGAACACCTCAATATCGAAAGAAATGATGGGGGGAGATGCTTGTAAGTTGGGGTTCTTCGTGGTCCCTGACGGTGCCGATAACGGTATTGAATCTGAGGGATTTATTGATGTTTCAGAATTCGATCTAGATGCGCAATTACTCGGTGAAGCTGCATTTGAATTGGGTCTCCCAGTCCATGCGCAAGTCACTCCTATGGGGGATGGAACCTCCTTATTCGAATGGAATGATAACACTGACCTTTCAACTAACGATGATGACTTCAACGACGTGATCCATAACGTCACTACCATAGCAGAACCTGAACTTCTCAAAGGCGGTCGAGGTGACGACTGGCTAGACGGTGGTGCAGGCGTTGATGTACTTAAAGGCGGCAAAGGCGATGATGTGATCATCGGTGGTAGTGGTGCCGACGAAGTTCGAGGTGGTAAAGGCAACGATACGATCGCTTACGACGCAGATGATACACTAATCAGAGGCGGAAAAGGGTTCGATGTTCTTGTCGCCAATGAGAAAGACGGCCCTATCGATATCGATATGTCTAAAGGTCAAGATGCAGACAACATTAAAGGTATTGAAGCGGTAATAGGTACAAGTAGTGACCAAGATTCTGTTACCTTGACCCTTGGCAAGGCGTACCATCAAGGTGGAGCTAGCGACAATAGTAAGAGTAAAGATGATGGTCAATCAGAGTTCTTTGCCCTTGGCGTTGAAGACATCAAGTTGGACGAAAGCAATAATTGGAGCCTAGAAAGCGATACTCAAGGCGATCCCGATGATGGTGTGACTATGACGGTGGCGGACCTTATGGCGTCATCAGATTACAAGCTAGACCAAGGCATGATTGATTCCTTAGGGTTATCAGGCTCAGATGTCTTAACGGCCTATACCTTTACAAAAGGTGGTAAAGAAGTCGTCATTTATACCGACGCAGCCTTTGACGGTGATTTCCAATTTGTATAGGTAAACTCACTCGCCCTTCATCTACCCAAAAAGAGCGCCAATCGGCGCTCTTTCTTTTAGATATCTATAAAAACGCCTTAGCTTAATGGCCTTAGATATGCCAAGAAGCGCTTCTCTGCGATTTTGAAACACCACAAAATAATGAACGTTAATCCCATGTAGAAGAGACCAGCCGTCAGGAATGACTCAAATGGTGCATAGTAACGAGAGTTCACAAGTCGAGCTGCGCCTGTCAAATCCATAATAGTGATGATCCCAGCGACTGCACTGCCGTGCAGCATAAAGATCACTTCATTCGAATATGCAGGTAAAGCACGGCGTAATGCGCTTGGCAAGATGATGCGACGATAAGTCATAAACTTGCTCATGCCGTATGCTTTTGCTGCTTCTACTTCGCCCTTTGGTAAACCATTGATCGCACCACGAATAATTTCCGCCGTGTAAGCCGAAGTATTAAGAACGAAAGCCACCAAGGCACAGAACCAAGCATGTTCCCAAAGTGTGTCTTTCACAGGAAAGAATTGGTCCATGCCGTAGTAAATGAGATAAAGCTGCACCAACAACGGCGTACCGCGGAAAAAGTAAATGAACGCCCATGACGGCAAACTTAATGCGTAATTCGTGCTATTGCGCGCTATAGCTAAGGGAATCGATACACAGAGCCCGATCACCAGAGCTAATGCCACCAGCCATACCGTTGTCCACAATCCATCTAAGTAGACAGGGAAGCTTTCAATGATCAATGAAAAGTCCATTATCTACCTCGCATGAATACTGAATTTGCGTTCAACAAGCTTAAGTAGACCGGTTGATACACTGGTGAAGAATAAGAAGATGATCGCGACAGCCATGTAAAAAGTGAATGGCATCTTTGTTGTACCAGCGGCAAGTGAACTAATACGCACCATATCTTCCAATCCAATGATTGAAACAAGAGCGGTAGTCTTGAGTAATACCAACCAGTTATTACCAAACCCGGGTAACGCGTGTCGAATCATTTGAGGTAATAGAATTCTTCTAAACGACATAAAAGAACTCATTCCGTAGGCTTTTGCCGCTTCCAACTCACCTTTATCGACAGCCATGATCGCACCACGGAAAGTTTCCGCCATATACGCACCAAAGATAAAACCGATGGTCAGTACACCAGCAATAAATGGGCTCACATCGATGTAATCAGGGAGGTAAGCAGTCCATTCATGTTCAGGGTTGCTTGCGGTAAACCACTCGTTGAGCGTTTCATTGATCGAATAAAGGCTGTTATTCAGTAGAATTTGGCCACCAAAGAAGATAAGCATCATCAAGACTAAGTCAGGAATGCCACGAATAATGGTGGTGTAGAGTGTTGCAATAGCTCTTGCCCATTTATAGGGCGCTAATTTCGCAAGTGCCCCAAGCATGCCTAAAATGACAGCAAGCAACAATGAGAGTATTGCGACTTCGATGGTTACTAGAGCCCCTTTTAGTATCGAGGCTTCATATCCTTGTAAATCCAGCATAGGTGAGTTCCTAATCCCTAAACTCAAAAATCGGCCGTTGGTTACTTCTAGGAACAAGCCAACGGCCGCTTAGTTACGGCTTATTTACCGTAAACATCGTAGTTGAAGTACTTACCTGCGATTTCTTGATAAACACCTTTTTCACGCAGAGATAAGATTGCCGCATCTAACTTTTTAGTGAGATCTTTGTCTTGCTTACGAACCGCAATCCCGAAGCCATCACCAAACCATTTAGGGTCAGTTAGAGAAGGGCCAACAAACTCGTAAGCCTCACCACCCGCCTTATTTAGTACACCTTCTTCAAGAGCTGAAGCATCACCAAGTACTGCAGCGACACGGCCATTTGCAAGATCTAGGTATGCTTCATCAAACGAACCGTAACGTACGATTTCAACTTTATCGCCGTAGTTATCTGTCAGATACTTGTCATGCGTTGTCGCGCGTTGTACCGCAATTTTTTGACCATCAAGGTTGTCGAAGTCTAAACCCGCACCTTTTTTAGCAATGAATTTGTTTGGAATGAGTGCGTACTTACCTGTAAAGTCGACTTTCTTCTTACGCTCTTCGGTGATAGACATTGCAGCAATGATCGCGTCATACTTACGAGCAAGTAACGAAGGAATGATGCCATCCCAATCTTGAGCAACGATTTGACACTTCACTTGCATCTCTTCACAAAGCGCATTCGCCATATCAACATCGAACCCCTTTAAGGAGCCATCCGTTTCAGTCCAGCTAAACGGAGGATAAGCACCCTCAATCCCAAAACGAACTGTTTTCCATTCTTTCGCTTGGGCGACACCAGACACTGCTGTTGCAGCAAGCGTTGCTGCCAATAACCACTTTTTCATTTCCATACTCCTGTGATTGCTATTTTATTTGGTTTTGTTTGTTGTGCTTGTTTAGGAGGCAAAAAGCTGCCACCCAAAGAAATATTAGTAGATAGAAGAGATAAATTGCTGTAATCGCTCCGAATCTGGATTCGTAAAAAGCTTAGCTGGATCTCCCTGTTCTTCCACTAAACCTTGATGCAAAAACATCACATGGTTAGATACATCACGCGCAAAAGCCATTTCATGCGTGACAACTAACATGGTGCGTCCTTCCTCGGCCAGGTCTCTCATTACCCCTAACACTTCACCAACGAGTTCAGGGTCAAGTGCAGAGGTAGGCTCATCAAACAACATAACCTCTGGATCAACGGCCAAAGCACGAGCGATTGCAGCGCGTTGTTGCTGACCTCCGGACAGGTGTCCTGGGTAGTAGTCTTTGCGTTCGTATAACCCAACTTTCTTCAACAGTACTTCCGCATTTTCAATCGCTTGCGCCTTAGGTACACCAAGTACGTGCACGGGCGCTTCAATCACATTTTCTAAAACCGTTAAATGCGACCATAAGTTAAAGCCCTGAAATACCATAGCTAAACGTGAACGAATACGCTGAACTTGCTTTTCATTTGCTGGGACAGACTCCCCTGCGCGGTTGTTCTTCATTTGGATAAGTTCGCCGTTTACCCAAATTTCGCCGGCAGTTGGTGTCTCTAATAAGTTGATACATCTTAGGAAGGTACTCTTACCTGAACCGGAAGAGCCAATGATGGAGATAACATCGCCTTTATGGGCAGAAAGTGAAATGCCCTTTAATACTTCATTTTGTCCGAAGGTTTTGTGCAGGTCTTTAATATCTAGCGCTGGTACATCATTCATGCGCCCTACTCCCTGTGTTTTAGTCACTGCAATAAAGGGACTCCGCCCTCTTTGAATTGGAACAAACTATCACCACCCAAGAGAAGTTGCAACAAATTATTAACCTAAATAAACCGAATAGATAGATACAACAATCAAATGAATATGCACTTTCTAGCAATATATTCTTTTAATGCTGAATAACTGACATAAAAAAGCCCCTCAAGAGAGGGGCTCATTAAGATACAAAAGTGTTAATTAGTTCTCTCTAAAAGCAGAGTCTTCGTTTGGGCTACTCGATTCGCCATATCGCGGACTTGCTTCTCATTCATAACAATACCGAGCACATCTTCTTTAGTGTCTGTACCATTGCCATTAGCAAAAGCTGTCAAGAAGTCTGCAACTTCTACATCACCTTCATCTTGGGTGAAAACATAGCTTTGTGTAATCTGGGAGCTATCAGAGATCACAAGGTCACCTTCAGCACCTGCCGGTACACTTGAGTAGTCCAAGTCTGGTACAACAATACTGCGTTCGATCAGAGAGTAAACAGAGTGTCTTACCACGTATGGCGTAGACCCTACGATTGTACCTTCTTGGTAGCTGACTCGTTGTAATCCGTTTTCGCTACCTAGACCAATGCTATCTGATAGATCAACAACGCTATTCGATACACCTGGTTTAGTATTCTCTGTGTTGTTTACAGCGAACAGTGAAGCATCATCGACTACGATACTAAAGTTGTCAGAAACTTTGTCCGTGTATGCAGCTTCCCACCCCGGAGTTGCGATAGTGCCATCAACGCTGAATGTCCACACATCACCTTTTAAAGCATCAGGGTGATAAAAAGCACTCGTTTTAGGCACTTCAGCTAGACGATAAGAGAAGTTTTTATAAATTGTATCAATATCAATAGTAGAAAAATGGATACCGGAAGAACTCACCATTGGAGTAGAAGGTGTACCAGCAAATACCATGCGATCGTCCGCCCAATCCTCAAAACCATATTGGTATAGGGAAGAACGAGTATCTGTACGGTACTGGGCAATCATTGTTCTTTCTGTACTCACTGCTGGCAACACTTCACCCTTAGTGAAGCGTGATTCATTCGCCGTTACCGTTTCTAGCTGAGAGTCAAAGTAGAACGTTGAATATGGATTACCTACGGCATCTTCGGCCGCTTTGTAATCAAGGTTTTCTTTATTAACGATCGAATCATTGTTTCCTGTTAAACAAGTCGTGTTACTCACATTAGCATCGGCTGAAAGGTAGACATTTCGTAGCGAAGAATCAGCTTCCAACAAATCTTTTGAGAATGTGATTGCATTAATGATGGTGCCATTCACTTCTTGCACCGTCACACTGCCGTCATCAGGAATCGACTGAAGAATGATAGTCAATTTGTCGTTACTCGCGGTTACTAAGTCACCTTTGCGGTTTCCTGCAGCGTCTGAGTAATAAGCGGTTAGCTGTGTATCAAGAACACCACCCAGACGATGGTAGTTCAATACTTGTTCTTCATTGTTCGAGTCAAAACGATCATAAATCGTACACGAGCCATTATTTGCCAGCGCTTGCGTCTTCGCTGCAACAAATGTGAAGTTAAAAGGGGTTTTCGGGGCACCGCCACCACCGCCGCCACCGCCACCACAACCGACCATTAATCCCGAAATAATTGCCACTAGCGGCAGTACTTTAAGCTGTTTCATGTCTTCTTCCTAAACTGAGCGGCAATGATTAGCCAAAAAATCGTCTCTGCTCGGTACTAAGCAAGAATGAAGCCAGCTTTATATACAATTCATGAATGATGTAAATAAATCGCACTGGACATTATTTCTGCAAAACAACGTCTAATTTTATGCAACTTGTGTAATCGAATTACACACGAAATAACCAAGTCATTCGCATGCCAGACACTTTCTGTAGTTTTCTTTCACATCTATTCTTAAAGTGATCTAAATCAATCACCCCAAAGGGCTATCTTGCTAGACTCCGCCACAATGATGAGGAATTTTTTGTGCCTCAACACAATGAGTTATTAGCTATGCTTAGGCACGTGGTATTTGTGCAACAAAATCTAATAATAGCTAGCATAGGAAGTGCCGCAGGAAGCGGAAAAACACAATTCAATTTAGAATTCATAACTTTTAAATATATGAGGAATCTATGTCAGACGCAGTGAATAAAGCGCACTCTGATTCGGATATCGAGACTAAAAGCTACCGCGAGCTTCATCGTCCATCATCTGAGTTCGCAAGCCGTTCAGACTACCTAGACCACGAACTACAAATCATGAAGCCACGCCGTTTTGGCTTAAACTTGCCAGGTCGTGACTTCCGCTTTGAGCTTGAAGACCTTGTTCCAGCGCTTGCTGGTACGATCGGTATTATCGCAATGTACTCTGCGGTAATGATGTCTTGGGCTGAAGGTCTTACTGCTGCATGGGACCACGTTAACTTAGGCAAAGATTTTGCTATCGAAGTTGCTCGTGTAGAAATGCTAATCCCTGCACTCCTTTTCTGTATTCTTGCTTCTGGCTTTATTAACCCTAAAGCCAACCTAGCAGGTAACCACGGTCCAATGATCCCTCTTATTGGTACCATCGCTCTTGCGGGTGCCCATCCTCTTGCATTGGCAATCCTAATCGGTGTGTTTGGTTTGATTTTGAGCTTACTAAAAGGTGGCTCAAAACTCGTAAACCTCACTTCAGAGGGTACAGCTGGGGGCCTACTCATCTTCTTAGGCCTAACAGGTACCATGAGCCAAATCAACTCAATCCAAGCTTGGGCAGTTGGTTTGCAATCGGATACGGTTGCCGCAGGCAGCATGGGCTACATTGGCCTAATCGTTCTCGCGGTTACTATCGGTCTATATGCTTTCCTTGCTAAAGTTAATAAACGTTGGCTAGCCATCCCAGTATGTGCTTTCACGGGCCTCATCATTGCACTTGTACTTGGTGCTGGTTTCGACATCAAATTCGTTACTGAAACAGGTCTTCCGAACCTAAACCCAATCTACTGGTGGGGTAGCACAGAAGAAGGTTGGATGCTTGGTCTACCAAATGTAGAACACTTCATTGCTTCACTACCGTTTGCAATTCTTGCTGTAGCGATGTGGTCTCCAGACTTCCTTGGTCACCGTATTTTCCAAGAACTGAACTACCCTAAAAAGACTGAAAAAGTTCTGATGGACGTTGATGACACAATGACTATGTGTTCGGTTCGTCAAATGGTTGGTACTGCTGTAGGTGGTGGTAACATTACGTCATCTTGGGGTACGTACATGATCCCAGCAGCAATTGCGAAACGCCCTATCCCTGGCGGTGCAATCCTGCTCGGCTCTCTATGTATCATCGTCGCGATTCTTGGCTTCCCAATGGATGTAGCAGTATGGCCACCAGTAATGCGTGTTGCTCTTCTAGTAGGTGTATCTCTACCTCTACTTGAAGCAGGTATGCAGATGGTGAAAGACTCTAAAGACTCTCAAGCAGCAGGTATCTGTATCTTCGGTTCTGCGGTAGTTAACCCAGTACTGGCTTGGGCATTGACTATGCTTCTAGACAACAACGGTCTGATTGGTGACAAAGAGCGAGCATCACGTCTGTCATTTGTAGATAAGATTGTGATCCCTGTAGGTGTACTTGTCGTCTGTTTAGTCGCTATGCTTGCAGTTGGTATGCTAGAAGGACAATATGGCATTAAAGCTTGGCTATAATGACATTCGTTCAAAAATTGTGTGGGTAGCGCTCGTCGCTACCCCATTTTTATCGCTATTTTTTAGTATTTATTGATTTAGTTTAAGGTTTGCAAAATTTTTTTAGTGTAGCCTTGAATTGTGGTTGGGAAGAACCCACATTAGTAGCAGTGACAATATTTATAGTTTTATCGCCCTATTCTTCTTATTTAAGACTATAAATATTGTTATTCATTAAGAGTGTACTGTTCTCCATGTGGAAGTGGAGATAGCTGGCTCAACGGCGAACCAGTACGTATTTTTTTCTACTACAAAGGTAGGTATGTCATGGCAGAGCAATTTGCTAAAGCTTGGGAAGGTTTTGCTGCAGGCGACTGGCAAAACGAAGTAAACGTTCGTGATTTCATTCAGAAGAACTACACTCCGTACGAAGGCGACGAATCTTTCCTAGTTTCTGAAGGTACTGAAGCGACTAACAAGCTTTGGGCTAAAGTAATGGAAGGTATCAAGCAGGAAAACGCGACTCACGCACCTGTTGATTTCGATACTTCTGTTATCTCTACCATCACTTCACATGATGCTGGTTACATTAACAAAGACCTAGAAACTATCGTAGGCCTACAAACTGAAGCTCCGCTTAAGCGTGCAATCATGCCTAACGGCGGCGTACGTATGATCGAAGGTTCTTGTAAAGCATACGGCCGTACGCTTGATCCACAAGTTTCTAAAATCTACTCTGAGTACCGCAAAACACACAACCAAGGTGTTTTCGATGTTTACTCTCCTGACATCCTAAAATGTCGTAAGTCTGGTGTTCTAACTGGTCTTCCAGATGCATACGGTCGTGGTCGTATCATCGGTGACTACCGTCGTGTAGCTCTATACGGTGTAGATTTCCTAATCAAAGACAAAGTAGCTCAATTCCACTCTACTCAAGAGAAGCTAGAGTCTGGTGAAGATCTACAAATGACGATGCAACTTCGTGAAGAGATTCAAGAACAGCACCGTGCACTAGGTCAAATGAAAGAAATGGCAGCATCTTACGGCTACGACATTTCTGCTCCTGCGACTACAGCTCAAGAAGCTATCCAATGGACTTACTTCGGCTACCTAGCTGCTGTTAAATCTCAAAACGGCGCAGCAATGTCTCTAGGTCGTACTTCGACTTTCCTTGACGTATACGTTGAGCGTGACATCGCAGCTGGCATCATCACTGAAGAACAAGCTCAGGAAATGATCGACCACTTCGTAATGAAACTACGTATGGTTCGCTTCCTACGTACTCCTGAGTACGATGAGCTATTCTCTGGCGACCCAATCTGGGCAACAGAATCTATGGGTGGTATGGGTGTTGACGGTCGTACACTAGTTACACGTACTAACTTCCGTTTCCTAAACACACTATACACAATGGGTCCTTCTCCAGAGCCAAACATCACTGTACTTTGGTCTGAGCAGCTACCTGACGGCTTCAAGAAGTTCTGTGCGAAAGTATCTATCGATACTTCTTCTATCCAATACGAAAACGACGACCTAATGCGTCCAGATTTCGACAACGATGACTACGCTATCGCTTGTTGTGTATCGCCAATGGTTATCGGTAAGCACATGCAATTCTTCGGCGCTCGTGCAAACCTAGCGAAAACTCTACTTTACGTTATCAACGGCGGTGTAGATGAGAAGCTTAAAATGCAAGTGGGTCCTAAGACTGCACCAATGACTGACGAAGTTCTAGACTTCGACAAAGTTTGGGCTGGCCTAGACAACCTAATGGATTGGCTAGCTAAGCAGTACGTAACTGCACTAAACGCTATCCACTACTCACACGACAAATACAGCTACGAAGCAGCTCTAATGGCTCTTCATGATCGTGACGTTCGTCGTACTATGGCTTGTGGTATCGCTGGTCTTTCTGTTGCAGCTGACTCTCTATCTGCAATCAAATACGGTAAAGTTAAACCAATCCGTGACGAAGATGGCATTGCAATCGACTTCGAAATCGAAGGCGATTACCCTAAATTTGGTAACAACGATGCACGTGTTGATGACATGGCATGTGAACTTGTTTCTAACTTCATGGCTAAAATCCGTAAGCTTAAGACTTACCGTGATGCAATCCCAACTCAGTCTATTCTTACTATCACTTCAAACGTGGTATACGGTAAGAAAACGGGTACTACACCAGATGGTCGTAAAGCAGGCGCTCCTTTTGCACCTGGTGCTAACCCAATGCACGGCCGTGATGAGAAAGGTGCGGTAGCATCTCTAACATCTGTAGGTAAACTACCGTTTGCTGATGCAAAAGATGGTATCTCTTACACCTTCTCTATCGTGCCAAACGCACTAGGTAAAGAAGAAGTTAGCCAACGTGCTAACCTAGCAGGTCTGATGGATGGTTACTTCCACCACGAAGCTGGCATTGAAGGTGGTCAACACCTTAACGTGAACGTACTTAACCGCGAAACTCTAGAAGACGCTGTTAAGCACCCAGAGAAATACCCTCAGCTAACAATCCGTGTATCTGGTTACGCTGTACGCTTCAACTCTCTAACTGCAGAGCAACAAGCTGACGTAATCGCACGTACATTCACTGAGTCTCTATAAGACTGATTGAATTAGCACTTTGAGTGATAAAATAGAGGCCGATGCTGTATAGCATCGGCCTTTTTTTGTGTCTTGAACTAAAGTTGTGACATTGCCTAAGACTTTGTTCTCGATCTTACGTATGATGCCGAAAACGCTAGCAAACGAAGTATATGAAACTCAGTAAATTATTTATCCTTGCCTTGTTGTCGCCTGCTGCGATTGCATCAACAAAATCTACCGTCTCTTTCACTTTAGATAACGATGGCATATTTGGTGTCGACCAAGACTACACCAACGGTATTTTCCTTTCTTACGCGACCGATAAACTGCGTGAAGACAGCGAATGGAAATGGTTCAGTTTAAACGGTAATGGGCAAGCCAACGTCGATAAAGTAGAACTTGTACTAGGCCACAAAATGTGGACGCCGAGTGATATTGAAGCCGACTACCCTCTTGTTAATGATCGTCCTTACGCAGGCTACCTACATACCGAAATCAACTATATCTCGATCACAGCAGACCAAGCCGTTCGATACAATTTTACTATCGGGGCAACAGGTGAAAGCTCACTATCAGATAAAGCCCAAGATATCGTTCACGGCATCACTGGCTCAACCGACCCACAAGGTTGGGAATACCAAATTGATGACGAAGTCGCATTCAGTGTTGGTTACCGAGCATTCAACAAACTGATGCGCAGCGAAGGTAAAAGCACACAATGGGAAATTACTAACGTAAACGACATCAACGCAGGTAACTTCCGTAGTGATGTATCTCAAGGTGTCATGTTCCGTTGGGGTACCAACTTAGCGAACAGTATCGGTGCGGCAAACATCAGTGTTGAAAGCCCATTCCACGCGAGTATGCTAGCGCAAAGTACATCCAGTTGGTTCTTGTTCACCGGCTTTGAAGGACGTTACCGCTTTAACGACATTACCATCGAAGGCGATCGTTCAGGCATTCCTGAGCCATCCGATCAATACGATGTTACGTTACAAAACTGGCAAGCAAGTGCGGTTGCTGGTGCAGCTTGGTATAACCGAAACTACGGCGCGAGCTTAACCTTTACCGTTAAAACACCGGATTATGAAGAAGCACAAACTGATGTTTATGGTACAGGCTCTCTGTCACTATTTGCGTTCTTCTAAATATAAGTCCCTGTGCGGCGTGTGAGTTTTCATTCGCCGCTTTCTTTGCTCAATATCTCGCCAACGTCCCTCTCCAAGACTGTTTTAACCCTGCAATTTGTAATAAAATAACGGGTAGAATTTATTAAAAAATGAGAGCAAAAGATGTCAACAGCTGGTCGTATTCACTCGTTTGAGTCATGTGGTACCGTAGACGGACCCGGTATTCGATTTATCGTCTTCTTGCAAGGTTGTTTAATGCGTTGTAAGTATTGCCATAACCGCGATACTTGGGATACGCATGACGGCAAAGAAGTGACGGTTGAAGAAATTATTGCTGAAGCAAAAACCTACCGTCATTTCATGAATGCATCAGGTGGTGGCATTACTTGTTCTGGTGGCGAAGCGATGCTTCAACCAGAATTTGTGCGAGACTTCTTCCGCGCAGCTCAAGCGGAAGGTATTCACACTTGTCTTGATACCAATGGTTACATCCGCAAACATACCGATGTTATCGATGAAGTGCTTGAAGCGACAGACCTTGTAATGCTTGACCTTAAGCACATGAAAGACGAAATTCACCAAGATTTCATCGGCGTTTCGAACCGTAGAGTTTTAGACTTCGCTCGCTATCTACATAAAATCGGTCAAAAAACGTGGATCCGCTACGTGGTTGTTCCGGGCTATACAGATGAACCTGAAGCGGCACATATGCTTGGTGAATTCATCAAAGATATGGACAACATTGAGAAAGTGGAACTTCTTCCGTACCACAAACTTGGTGCGCATAAATGGGAAGCATTAGGGCTTGATTACCCATTAGATGGTGTAAACCCTCCATCGAAAGAAACGATGGATGAAATCCAATCGATCCTTTCCCAATACCATCCAAATGTGAAATACTAAGTCATATTAGGTTATTGAATAAATTAAAAATACCAGCAATTCGCTGGTATTTTTTTACTCATATTACCGTCGAGAGTACCAAACAAATCAAAACATTTGATGCCCTATACTCGACACATTAAACGTATACAAACCTGCTACACAGTTAAAACGGTAAGTAAAGCTCGTAAGGAATCAAAAGTCAGGATATCAAACATGGATTGGTTTAATTTCGTATCGGTCATCATTGTTGGTTGGGTTGTAATCATGCATTGCCTACCCGATTGGCGAACAGTCGTTTGGCCTAAAATGGAACAAGAAAAACCATTTCAACATTTGATCTTCGCAACGCTCTTCTTGCTTAGCATTTTGTGGTCTGCACAAGCCGGTGTGAAAGAAGGGTTGCAAATCCACTTCCTTGCTTTGACAACGCTAACAATGATGTACGGTTGGCGAATGGCTTTTCTGCTCTGTATCCCTGCCATGATCATCAATCATTTGATTCACGGTATTCCTCTATTAATGCTGCCAAGTGCGCTCGTACTTTCTGCACTGGTACCAATACTAATAAGCTACCTCGTTTTTCTACTCAGCTATCAATATTTGCCACGCAATATTTTTGTCTTCATTTTTGTTGCGGGATTCTTCAATGGAGCACTAACCGGTAGCTTACACCTACTCATTAACTCGGTTTATCATCTATCAGTCGGTCATTACGACTGGCAAACCATCCAGCACAACTACTTTGTTTTTGTACCATTACTCGCTTTCCCCGAGGGGCTTCTTAATGGGATGTCATTGGCAGTCCTAACCGTATTCAAACCAGAATGGTTAAGAGTATTCTCGGATCGAGATTACATATACAACCACTACCACAAATAGCATGTCACAACGCATTCATACGCTGTTTGTAAACTGGCTAAATTTGATAATTCTTGCCATTTTTCATATTAAATATGTGTTGAGATCATGTTTCAGTAACGTCTGAAACGTTAACCTAAGCACATTAAAAATGTATTAGATTATTTAGTGAGGTCATCATGGAAATGTCAAACGCTCAACGTTTGATCTTATCAAACCAGTACAACCTAATGTCTCAGATGGACCCTAGCAGCGCAGCAAAATACAAGCGTCTACAGACCATCGTAGAACGTGGTTACGAGCTGCAAATGCGCGAACTGAACAAAGATTTTGGCTGCATTACTGAATCTGAATGTCGTGAAATCATCGACATCATGGAGATGTACCATGCGATGCAAGAATCCAACAAGATGCTGGATGACGAAGAGCGCAGCAAAGTCGATCAACGCCGTCTGCAATTCCTTGGTTTTGATATCGCAACAGAAGCCCAACAAGTGCATTACGTTCGTTTCCTTGTGGATTCTGAAGGTCTATA
This sequence comes from Vibrio sp. ED002, assembly GCF_023277445.1. Classification (NCBI taxonomy): domain Bacteria; kingdom Pseudomonadati; phylum Pseudomonadota; class Gammaproteobacteria; order Vibrionales; family Vibrionaceae; genus Vibrio; species Vibrio sp. ED002. The sequence goes on from NZ_CP080238.1 coordinate 1,298,305, forward strand.
TCCTCAATTTGATAAGGCTGATCACCACTTCAACAGCCAAATGCCAATGCAGGAAAAATACCAGCGCATGTTGAAAACATGGCGCAACTGCCCTCGTCAGTACCATTTGTGTGCAAACGAATTGGCGCAAATTTTCAGTGCATAACGCACTAAGCATTTGAAAAGGAGAGTAAACGCTCTCCTTTTTTCATCTCCCCTGTCACGATTTTATCAAATCTCACCTGTCAGCTTTCTCTACGCTTTCCCAAACACCACCTAGAATTCACTGATATCGACGATTTATCGCCAAATAATTGATTTCTTATACTGTCATTCACAACACAAATTCTTCTCTCATTAAACAGTGATTCAAATGTCACTTTTGCAATAAATTCATAATTGTTAAGCAAAATTGGAAATCCCCGACTAGGCTTAAAATGAGAAAGGGAGTGATTGAAAGGTACCTATCCACCGTCCTCCGTTGCAGTGAAAAATTGTCCATAAAGCAAAGCCTTTGGCGTGACCTAACTGGGGTTCGGTACAAACCAAATGCGATAACAGGGCGTATAAGTTCATACAACGAAGGACATATCAAAGGTGGGTAAGCCTGCGTCAACGTTCGTCGGTAGACTGACTATTAAAGGGGAAAGCGACATGAGTATTTTCGACCACTATCAATCAAGATATGAAGCTTCAAAAGATGAAGAGATGTCGTTGCAGGATTTCTTAGCCCTGTGCAAGGACGATAAAAGCGCTTATGCCAATGCAGCAGAACGACTTCTCATAGCGATTGGGGAACCAGAAGTCATTGATACTGCGCAAGATCCAAGACTGAGCCGCATCTTCTCAAACCGAGTGATCTCTCGTTATGAAACCTTCAAAGACTTCTACGGCATGGAAGACGCTATCGAACAGATCGTGTCTTATCTCAAACACGCCGCGCAAGGTTTGGAAGAACGAAAACAAATTCTTTACCTTCTTGGCCCAGTAGGTGGTGGTAAATCATCACTGGCTGAGAAGTTAAAAGCACTGATGGAAAAAATGCCGGTTTACGTGCTCAGCGCCAATGGTGAGCGCAGCCCCGTAAATGATCATCCTTTCTGCTTATTTAATGCTTCGGAAGACGGCGAAATCCTTAAGAAAGAATACGGTATTGAGCATCGCTACCTACGCTCTATCATGTCACCTTGGGCTGCAAAACGTCTGCACGAGTTTGGTGGTGATATCACCAAGTTCAAGGTGCTTAAAGTACGTCCTTCTATTCTAGACCAAGTTGCAATTGCGAAGACTGAACCCGGCGATGAAAACAACCAAGACATCTCATCATTGGTTGGTAAAGTTGATATTCGCCAGCTTGAACACTTTTCACAAGATGACCCAGATGCCTACAGCTACTCCGGCGCGCTATGTAAAGCAAACCAAGGCTTGATGGAATTCGTGGAGATGTTCAAAGCGCCAATCAAGGTGCTACACCCTCTCTTGACGGCAACTCAAGAAGGTAACTTTAACGGTACGGAAGGATTATCTGCTATCCCATTCGACGGCATGATTTTGGCCCACTCAAATGAATCAGAGTGGCAAACGTTCCGTAATAACAAGAACAACGAAGCATTCTTAGACCGTGTATACATCGTGAAAGTCCCTTACTGTTTACGTGTATCGGAAGAAGTGAAGATCTACCAGAAACTACTTGAAAACAGTGAACTTTCTAAAGCACCTTGTTCACCAAGCACACTCGAAACTCTGGCACAGTTCAGTATTCTGTCTCGACTCAAAGAGCCTGAGAACTCGTCCATTTTCTCGAAGATGCGTGTCTACGATGGTGAAACACTGAAAGATACCGATCCGAAAGCGAAGAGTTACCAAGAGTACCGCGACTTTGCCGGTGTCGATGAAGGTATGAACGGTCTTTCCACCCGTTTCGCGTTCAAGATTCTATCGCGTGTGTTTAACTTCGACCAAACCGAAGTAGCGGCAAACCCTGTCCACCTATTCTACGTGATTGAGCAGCAAGTTGAGCGTGAGCAGTTCCCTTCTGAAATGGCAGAAAAGTACCTCGAGTTCTTGAAGGGTTACCTTGTACCACGTTACGTCGAGTTCATCGGCAAAGAAGTACAAACGGCCTACCTAGAGTCTTATTCTGAATATGGCCAGAACATCTTTGACCGCTACGTGACTTACGCAGATTTCTGGATTCAAGATCAAGAATATCGCGATCCAGAAACAGGTCAGCTGTTTGACCGTGCCTCTCTGAATGCTGAACTAGAGAAGATCGAGAAAACCGCTGGCATTTCAAACCCGAAAGATTTCCGAAACGAAATCGTCAACTTTGTGCTTCGTGCGAAAGCCAATAACAATGGTCTGAATCCAGTTTGGACCAGCTACGAAAAACTGCGCACGGTAATCGAGAAGAAAATGTTCTCCAATACCGAAGAGCTACTTCCGGTTATTTCATTCAATGCGAAAACGTCTTCTGAAGATCAGAAGAAACACGACGACTTTGTCGCTCGCATGATGGAAAAAGGCTATACCGAGAAACAGGTTCGCTTACTTTCTGAGTGGTACCTACGAGTACGTAAGTCATCCTAACCAGTTTGAGTTAGGTCGCTTGTGAAACATGAAGAGGGCTATTTCATGGCGCAATTTATAGACCGAAGGCTCAATGGTAAGAACAAGAGCGCTGTTAATCGACAGCGCTTCTTGAAACGCCATAAAGAGCAGATTAAAGAGTCGGTAGCTGACGCAGTGAATCGACGCTCGATCACAAACACGGAAACGGGCGAAGACGTTGCAATACCGCACAAAGACATCAACGAACCTATGTTTCATCAGGGTAAAGGGGGCGTACGTGAGCGTGTGCACCCTGGCAACGACCAATTTATTACTGGTGACAAAATCGAGCGCCCGAAAGGTGGAGGTCAAGGTGGTGGCGCAGGAGAAGACAATGCGAGTCCTGATGGCGAAGGCCAAGACGAGTTTGTTTTCCAGATATCCAAAGATGAATATCTCGATATCTTGTTCGAGGATTTGGAGTTACCCAATCTTGAAAAAAATCAGATTGCTAAAATAACTGAATGGAAGACCCATCGTGCGGGTTACCAAACTGCAGGCATTCCGTCCAACATTGCCATTGTGCGTTCGTTGCAGCAATCACTTGCTCGACGTACCGCAATGACAGCAGGTAAAAAGCGTCTTCTTAATGAACTAGAGGATGAGCTTACTCGCATCAAAAACATCGAGCCAGCTCAGCAGCTCGAGGAAAATCGTCTGAAGAAGGAAATTGAGGATCTGCGCAAGAAAATCGAAAGCGTGCCCTTCATTGATACCTTCGACTTACGTTTCAAGAACTATGAGAAGCGCCCTGTGCCATCGAGCCAAGCGGTCATGTTTTGTCTGATGGACGTTTCCGGTTCTATGGACCAAGCCACCAAAGATATCGCAAAACGCTTCTATGTTCTTTTATACCTGTTCTTGACGCGCACCTACGAAAATGTAGAGGTTGTATTCATTCGTCACCATACTCAAGCAAAAGAGGTCGATGAACATGAGTTCTTCTACTCGCAAGAAACGGGTGGAACAATTGTGTCGAGCGCTCTCAAGCTAATGAACGAAATCGTGCAAGACCGCTATCCTGTAGGCCAATGGAACATCTACGCCGCACAGGCATCCGATGGGGATAATTGGGCTGACGATTCTCCGCGTTGCCGTGAACTCCTAGTGAATAAACTGCTTCCTAACTGTCAGTACTATTCATACATTGAGATCACCCGACGCTCACACCAAACGCTATGGCATGAATACGAGAAGCTTGCTGAAGCCTTCCCAAACTTTGCCATGAAAAACATCCGCTCTGTGGAGGATATCTTCCCAGTCTTCCGTGAACTATTCCAAAAAGAAACGGCGTAAGGAGGCTAGCGATGAATACCGCAACGAAAAACCTTTCGGGGGAAGCTTCGAAGAAGCGCAGAGAAAATATGCTTCCAGACGGCCCAGACTGGACGTTTGAATTGTTGGAGCGTTATCACAAAGAAATCAAGCGTGTCGCGGAGCATTATCGCCTCGACACTTACCCAAACCAAATCGAGGTGATTACCTCTGAACAAATGATGGATGCATACTCAAGTATCGGTATGCCCATCAACTACAATCATTGGTCGTTTGGCAAAAAGTTCATCCAAACTGAGCAAAACTACAAACACGGTCAAATGGGCTTGGCTTACGAGATCGTGATTAACTCCAACCCATGTATCGCTTATTTGATGGAAGAGAACACCATCACGATGCAGGCGCTTGTTATCGCTCACGCTTGTTATGGACACAACTCGTTCTTCAAGGGCAATTATCTGTTCCAAACGTGGACCGACGCCAGCTCGATCATTGACTATCTCTTGTTTGCGAAGAACTACATTGCGGAATGTGAAGAGCGATACGGGGTGCATGAAGTTGAGCAACTACTTGACTCATGCCATGCATTAATGAACTTCGGTGTAGACCGCTATAAGCGTCCCGAAAAAATCTCTATTAATGAAGAGAAAGCTCGTCAAGAAGAGCGCGAAGCCTATCTTCAATCTCAAGTGAACGAACTTTGGCGTACCGTTCCACAGGCAAAAACTAAAGAAGAAGATATCAAGATTCGTTTCCCAAGTGAGCCACAGGAAAACCTGCTTTATTTCTTCGAGAAACATGCGCCATTGCTGGAGCCTTGGCAGCGTGAAATCGTCCGAATTGTCCGTAAAGTTAGCCAGTACTTTTACCCTCAGAAACAAACCCAAGTTATGAATGAAGGGTGGGCAACATTTTGGCACTACACGATTCTGAATCACCTTTACGATGAGGGCTTAGTATCAGAGAAGTTTATTCTCGAATTTCTACATAGTCACACCAGCGTTGTTGCTCAACCTGCTTATAACAGTCCGTACTTTAGCGGCATTAACCCTTATGCGCTTGGCTTTGCGATGTTCAGAGACATAAAACGTATCTGTGAAGAGCCAACCGATGAGGATAAAGAGTGGTTCCCAGAAATTGCCGGAGCCGATTGGTTAGACACGCTTCACTTTGCGATGCATAACTTCAAAGATGAAAGTTTTATCAGCCAATACTTGTCACCAAAGCTAATGCGAGATTTTAAACTTTTCGCCATTAATGATGATGATCGTAAGAACTTCGTTGAGGTTGCCGCCATTCACGATGAGATGGGTTACAAACGCATCCGAGAGGCGCTAGCCGCACAATATAACTTAGCCAATCTAGAGCCAAACATTCAGGTATTTAACGTGGATGTGAGAGGCGATCGTTCGTTAACACTTCAATACGTCCCTCATAACCGAATTCCATTGGATAACAGTTATGAAGAGGTGTTGAAACATGTTTATCGCTTATGGGGCTTCGATGTGATTTTGGAGGAAGTAAAAGATACCGGACACCGAGAGATTCTCTCTACCTGTCCGAAACGCAATCAGTACGACACAAATATCTAGAACTCCCCTTCTACTAATGAATAAAAGAAAAGGCTCCTAACTTAGGAGCCTTTATCTATCTAAATCAGTCAGTGCGGTGTATTAAGCTTGCTTTGCAATAATTGTTCTTACCGCTTCAAGGTCGGCTTGCGTATCCACACCTGCTGCTGGCGCTTCTTTTGCAACCGCAACATGAATCTTTTCACCGTACCAAAGCACGCGAAGTTGCTCTAGACACTCGATTTGCTCAAGTGCGCTTGGCTGCCAATTCACATAAGTATTGATGAAGCCAGCACGGTAAGCGTAGATGCCAATGTGACGCATCAATGGATTTACGATGGTTTTGTCTTGCTTGGCAAAGTTGTCACGATCCCATGGAATCGTCGCACGACTAAAGTACATAGCGTAACCACGCTCGTCCGCGACCACTTTTACCGCATTCGGGTTAAACACTTCCTCTTCCGATTCAATCTCAACCGCAAGCGTTGCCATTGGCGCATCGCAACCTGCTAGGTTATCAGCCACTTGGCGAATAATAGACGGCGGAATCAATGGTTCATCACCCTGAACATTAACCACAATGTGGTCTGCAGGAATTGCCATTTTTTCTACCACTTCTGCTAGTCGCTCAGTGCCAGATTCATGGTTTGGCGAGGTCATACAAACCTTGCCACCAAACTGCTCTGCAGCCGCCGATACGCGCTCATCGTCAGTCGCAATAATCACGTCTTCAGCGCCCGCTTGTAACGCTTGCTCATAAACCCATTGGATCATTGGTTTACCACCAATGTCTGCCAACGGCTTACCCGGTAAGCGGCTTGACGCGTAACGCGCAGGAATGACAACCGTAAAAGACATTAGCGTCCCTCGTCCATGCTCATGGTTCTTGCTTCTGGTTCAAGGAGAACAGGAATACCCTCTTTGATTGGGTAAGCAAGGCGATCTAATTTGCAGATCAACTCTTGATTATCTTTATCGTACGTCAGCTTACCTTTGCACACAGGGCAAGCTACAATCTCAAGCAGACGGTGATCCATAAGTCGCTTTAACCTCTTTTATTCGATTTAAAATTCGTTCTGCATCATGTTGTTCAAACTGAGCAGAAACAGGAAGATACCACCAATTGTCTTGCGCATAGCGGTCGCATTTAACGGCATCTTTTTCTGTCATAATCACATTCGCTCCTTGTTGAGCCAATGCATCTAATTCTTGTTGGTCAAAGTCCTGATGATCGGCAAACCCTTTCGTGACTTTGACATCCGCATTCATTGCGTTAAGTGTATTAAAAAAACGAGGTGGATGCCCAATACCTGCAAATGCGACTAAGTCTTTCAACTCACTCACATCCACTTGCTGCTTCGTCTTCAAATTGATCGCTTTAGACGGCGCTAAAGACATTGGCATTTCATCTTGATGCGCTTTTCCACCGTTAGTGATGATAAAGTCGACTTCAGCAAGACGCTCTACCCCTTCACGTAGCGGACCAAGTGGAATAAGGCTTTCATTGCCAAAGCGACGATTGCCATCAACGATAACGAACTCGATATCTCGCTCTAAAGCGTAATGCTGGAGGCCATCGTCAGTAATAATGATGTCAACGCCAGTTTCAAGCAATGCTTTCACCGCATTAGCACGAATCGGGTCTACGGCTACTGGCGCACCAGTACGACGATGAATTAGCTTAGGCTCATCACCACAGTGTTTCGCTGGTGTATTATCATCAAGAACAAGCGGATACTGAGGTGCTTTTGCGCCGTAACCACGCGATACCACTCCGGGTTTATAACCCATTAGTTGCAATTGCTCTACCAGCCACACTACCACTGGCGTTTTACCATTGCCACCAGCGGTAATGTTACCAACGACCACAACAGGCACGGGTGCTTTGTAGGCTTCTTTCTTGCCGACTTGGTATTGACGGCGTTTCGATTGGCTTATCGCACCAAACAGCAAGCTTAATGGCCACAAAAGCGGCCATAGCAAGTATTTAAGCGGATGGTTTTCGAACCAGATCTTTTCAATCACAGCGCTTAGGCACCAAATTGAATTCGATGAAGCTGGGCATAAGCGCCATCTTTAGCGATCAAATCAGCATGACTACCACGCTCAACGATAGCGCCTTCATCGACTACAAGGATTTCATCAGCGTTTTCGATGGTCGACAAACGGTGAGCAATCACCAGTACCGTCTTGTCTTTTTGCAGTTCATCCAGCGCCGATTGAATAGCACGTTCCGATTCCGTATCCAGAGCTGACGTTGCCTCATCAAGTACCAGCACAGGTGCATCACGTAGAAGTGCACGTGCAATTGCGACACGCTGGCGCTGGCCACCTGACAAACTCGCACCATTTTCGCCAATCATCGCGTCTAAGCCACCGTCCATTTTACCAATGAACTCCATCGCATGAGCCAGTTTGGCTGCACGCTCAATGTCTTCACGTGAGTATTGTTCTTCTGTCGCGTAAGCAATGTTGTTTGCAATCGTGTCGTTGAACAAATGTACGTTTTGCGAAACAAGCGCAAACTGCTCACGAAGATTCTTAAGCTCATAATCACGAATGTCATGACCATCAAGCGTAATTGAACCACTGCTTACGTCATAGAAACGGTTGAACAAATTAGCAATGGTACTCTTTCCTGAACCTGAGCGCCCAACGAGAGCAACCGTCTTACCTTTTGGAATGTCAAAACTGACATTCTCAAGCGCTGGTTTTTCTGCACCTTCATAAGTAAAGCTGACATCTTTGACAGTTACATCGCCTTGCGCACGCTCTACTTTGAATTTACCTTCGTTCTTTTCTGGTTCTAGATCGACCAGTGCAAACAAGGTTTGGCTTGCCGCCATACCGCGTTGGAACTGTGACGTAACATTCGTCAGAGCTTTCAATGGACGCATCAAACCAAACATCGCAGAGAATACAACCGTAAATGTACCCGGAGTCAATTGGTCTTTAATTGAGTCGATACTAGCAAGGTAAAGCACGACAACAATCGCGATAGATGCAATCATTTGAATGATCGGGTTCGCAGCTGCTTGAGCTGTCACTAGCTTCATGCTTTGCTGGCGCATCTGATTGCTGACTTTCTCGAAGCGTTTGCCTTCGATGTCTTGACCACCATAACTTAGTACGACTTTATGACCTTTCAGCATTTGCTCCGCGGAAGCCGTCACATGACCCATCATGGTTTGCATGTTCTTTGAAATTTTTCTGAATCGTTTAGAAACGATACCAATACCCCAAGCAACAACAGGAGCAACAGCAAACAGTACCAAAGACAATTGCCAGCTGTTGTAGAACATCAAAACCAACAAGCCAATGATACTTGCACCTTCACGAACGATACTGACCAATGCTTGGCTAGTTGCAGCAGATACTTGCTCTGAGTCGTAAGTGATACGTGACAATAAGTTGCCTGTTTTTTCTTTATCAAAATAAGAAACAGGCATATGCATAAAGTGGTTGAACACCATTCGTCGAATTTGCATCACGACGTTGCCGGAAACCCAGCTCAAACAATAGGTCGAGACAAACCCACTCACACCACGAATAAACATCATGGCGAAAACAATTAATGGGAGTGTGCGTAGAAAGTCTGACTCTGCATTGCCAAAACCTTCATCAAGAAGTGGTTTAAGCAGGGAAATCATGTAGGTATCTGAAACAGCATTAACGACTAATGCAATGACAGCAACGATCAAACCGGCCTTATAAAGGCGAATAAATTGCCATAGACGCTTAAACGTCTGCCAGGTCGTTTCATCAGTATTTATCGACATAGAAGTGCTTTATTTTCTTACATTAAGACTCTTATTCTACTCCCTTACGCAGCATCTGCCTATACCAAGGGTCAAATGTCTCACTTCGTTTAACTTCGAAGTGCCAATTGTCTTGCTCAATAAACACCGATACTTGACCATCACTGCCTGTGTCTAACCAAAGCGCCTTGCTCTCTTCATAAGCTGATACAACATTTTCAGCAGGCATCCCCCATTGATTACTTTTTGCGAGAGAAGCAATGGCTAATTTGGGGGAAACGGCTTGAACAAATTTGGGGTTCGAAGAACTCTTGCTGCCATGGTGAGGAACCAACATCACATCACTTTCTAGTTTCTCAGGCTCACGCATGAGTATCCATTCACTTATGGCTTCAATATCTCCCGTCAGCAGCAGACGGAAACCAGATTGAGAGTCGACTACCCTAATCACACAAGAGTGGGGATTGTAGGCACGCTGAACCAACTTCGGTGGCCACAACACTTCCATATTCAAGGATTGCCATGACCAGTACTCCCCTGCAACGCACGCTTTGTAGTCAGTGTAATTCTGGCTGCTGAACTTATTGGTCGGATTGAAAGCACTTTCGATGTATTGACGACCTCCTGCATGGTCAGAGTCCGCATGGCTAATGATGACCCCATCAATGGAACCGTAACCTCGACGATGTAAAGTCGGGGCGATAACCTGCTCAGCAATGCTACCGCTCCCCCATCCTTTACCTGTGTCATAAAGCAATACCTTGCCGCCTTTTTCGATTAATACTGCAAGCCCATGCCCAACATCGAGAACATCCACTCGCCATCGGTCTCTAGTTGAATCATGAAAGAACACCACACAAGTCGTGACCAAAAGTAATAAAAGCAGTCCGTTCGCCCGAAAAAAGCGACCAAGCAAAAGACAAGCACTTGCCACACCGACAAGAAGCGTTGCTTTTAAACTGAGAAACTGCCAACTCCCTGTGGCAAAGGGTAAAGACCAACTCAATGGCCATAGCGCCCAGTCCATGCCTTGCCAAAACCACGCCGAAATGAAATAAGAGCAAAGCGAAAACATGAGTGCAAGAAACATCAGAGGAACCACAATCATCCCAAACCAAGGTATAAATACTAGGTTATAAATAATTGAGGTTAGACTGGTGCCAGAGAAGAAATACCCACTGATCGGCACGATCAACAAAGTAAGTACTAACTGTACTTTCAACAACAAGATCAACTTGTCCTTCCAATCCCCCTTGTGGCTCTGAACGGCATTCACCGCAAGCAGTACCGCAACAACAGAGAGATACGACAACCAAAAACTCAGACTAAGAGAAGCAAAAGGTTCAATGCAAAGCTGAATAGCGACTGCTAACAGCAATACACGCCAAGCGCTCCAATACACCAGCCAAAACTTTAATGACACATAAATAACACAGACAGAAAAAGCTCTTATCGTCGGCAAAGAAAAATCTGCAAGCCAAGCGTACAAAAACGCAGTGATAATCCCAATGAAAGGTGGTAACAGCTGGAGATTGAAAAAAATATACCGAAGCGCAACCCCGGCGAAAATACCAAAACTGAATGCCATCCCAATATGCAAACCGGAAATAGAGACAAGGTGCAATAACCCACTATCCCGTAGCAGCTGCCAATCTTGATACGTTAAAAGTGAGCGGTCACTAAAGGCGAGCGCATTGATGAGTGGATAATGTTTGAGGCGCGAGATGCTTCCAGAAACCGACTGAATGATTTGCTGACGAACAGAGTACGAAGAACGAATCTGCCACTTGGCATTACGTGACGACGTTGCCCTTGCAACAATTCCCTGCCCAATGGCTTGTTGCTCAGAATCAAAACCCGCTTCATTTCTCAACCCTAGAATGGGTTTAAGTGAAACTTGAGTAGTAAAGTCACTGTTAACAGGCAGTGGGAAAGGGGTTATCAGACGGATTTTCGGTTTAAGAAAAGGTAACAGGTTTTGAGAATTCACCCCGCGAACCACCGCAATTCCTTCATATCCGTGACTTATTTGCGTAAAAGGGCTGTCAACTTTACCAATTATGGTAATATTCACCCCTGCTTGAAACAGGGCTTGTCTTTGATGTTCCATAACATTGCCGTGGACAATAACAACCATACAGCCCGAAATTACGCCTATGCTAATTAAGCCTCGACGTAATTTGATTATTGAGCCAATGGCAATTATTCCCAGCAGCAACCATCGCCAATCTGGCATCGTCGGCCACCATGCAGACGAAATAACGCTCGCGACAAATAATGCCAAGGTCCAACTTTTTTCTAAGAGAGTCATGTCGTCCTATGCCTAGAAAGCTGATAAAACGCTTCATGCCAGATCATGAAATGATCAAACGCCAAAAAGCACTAAAGGTCTTCGGCAACGTGTTATACAACCCAAACTTGTGGTGTTTAAACCGTCGCTCTGCATCTGGTGCTTTTGCTGTTGGCTTATTTATGGCGTTTGTTCCGCTTCCGAGTCAGATGATCATGGCCGCAGGTCTCGCCATCATGCTTGGCGTTAACTTACCGCTTTCTGTTGCATTGGTATGGATCAGCAACCCTATCACGATGCCAGTGTTGTTCTACTTTGCGTACAAACTTGGCGCTTTGGTTATGCACGTTCCTCCACAGCCATTCCATTTTGAGTTGTCGTGGGAATTCATCATGCAACAAATGAACACTATTGGACCACCGTTCCTACTAGGCTGCGCAATATGCGGCGTTGTATCAGCCATCATTGGCTATTTTGGTATTCGGGGGCTTTGGCGTTACTCAGTCGTGAGAAGCTGGCAAAAACGTAAGATAAGATAAGTACTTATTCTTCAATTAGCAGGTTGTAGAGCATCGAATGGAGAACAGTTAACGTTCGACATGAAAGGCGCTGTAACTCAAGTATGAAGTCTACCGAGCCATGACAGAGATAAGCTGAACATAGATAAAAGAAAGGACCGAGATTCGGTCCTTTTTTGTGCCTGCCGCTTGAGAGCGTCGGCTAAAGTCTTTCTTTCGATTACTTGGAACTCAATACCGCAGCAGGATTGAGCTTCGCTGCGCGAGAAGCAGGGTACCAAGTTGCTAACAAGCTCAACATGATTGCCGTTCCCGAAACCAAAGCCACATCAGGCCAATGCAACTGGGAAGGTAAGAAGTCAACAAAGTAGATGTCACCCGATAAGAACTGATGTCCGATTAAACTCTCTAACGCTTTAATGATGGGGGTTAAGTTTAGCGCGACAAACACACCAACAATACTGCCTGCAATACTTCCGAATACGCCCGAGAACACACCTTGCCATACAAAGATACGTTTAATTAGCCCATCTTTTGCGCCCATGGTGCGTAATATCGCAATTTCTGCAGCGCGATCTTTTACGGCCATCATCAATGTAGAAACGATGTTGAAGCTTGCTACACCAATCACCAGAACCATCACCAAGTACATAATGGTGCGAACCAGTTGGATGTCGCGATACAAGAAACCAAATTGTTGTTGCCAGCTCTTGAGGTAGACATACACATCAATCAGACTACCGACTTCACGCACGATCGAAGGTGCATTAAGTACATCATCTGTCTTCAATGAAATCCCTGTAACACCATCGCCTAAACGTGCATACGCCTGTGCATCTTTTAATGGAACCAGAGCGAGTGAATGATCGATCTGGCCGTTAAGCGTTAAAAAACCTGAGACTTTGACTCGCACACGTTTTGGTGCTTGAACTTTGCTGGTGCTTCCCGTTTGCGGAATCATTAACGTAACGTAGTCACCAACCTCAACATTTAATTCGTTGGCAACTCCACGCCCCAGAATGACTTGCTGCTGACCAGCATAAAAATTCTGCCATGCTTGGGGATCAATAAAATCAGACATGCTTGATACGGCCTGCTCAAAAGCCGGATCGACACCTCGTACTTCAACGGCTTTAAGCTTGCTGCCTTTTTCCGCCAAACCAGTAAAGCGAACATAAGGCGCCGCCGCGACAACATGTTCATGACTCAATGCCTGATTCATAGTTTTGGTGTAGTTGTGCAGTGGTCCATTGACCCCTTCTAACTCACCATGCGGAATAACTGATAACACGCGCGATTGCAGCTCACGTTCAAAACCATTCATTGCTGAAAGGCCAATAATGATAACCGCAACGCCAACCGCAATACCAATCGTGGAAGAAAGCGAAATGAACGACACCATTTTGTTACGCTTTTTAGCGCGGCTGAATCGGCCCCCGATCATCAGTGCTAGAGATGAAAACAAAATTAGCCCTCCGCAACCGCTGTTTCAGTGATAAAGCGATCCACCAGCAAGCCATCTTGCATATGCATTTGGCGATCCATTTTCGCGGCTAACTCGTTATCATGAGTAACAACTAAAAAGGCAATGTTCGACTCTTGGTTTAATTCACGCATCAAATCGTAAATCGCCAGAGCAGTATTGTGGTCTAAGTTACCCGTTGGCTCATCCGCCAATACCAGATCAGGCTTGTTCACCAAAGCTCGTGCAATGGCTACGCGCTGACGCTCACCACCAGAAAGTTCGGACGGACGATGATCCATGCGATGACCTAATCCCACCTTTTCGAGTAGAGTTTGAGCAGCTTCTTTTGCTTCCGATACTTTCGTTCCACCGATCAGCAGGGGCATTGCCACATTCTCTACTGCTGTAAAATCCGCCAACAAATGATGGAATTGATACACAAAACCAAGGTGTTTGTTACGCAACGCGGCTTGTTTATTTGAACTCAATGCAGATAGGTCTTGGCCAAGAAAGTCGACCTCACCTTGTGATGCGTCGTCCAACGCACCAAGGATGTGCAGTAAAGTACTTTTCCCTGAGCCCGATGAGCCAACAATTGACACTAACTCACCTTTATCAATATCAAAGCTCACGCCTTTCAACACTTCTGTATCTAACGAGCCCTCTCGGTAGACTTTACGAATATCACGACATTCTAATAGCTTATTCATAGCGAAGTGCCTCAGCAGGTTTAACAGAAGATGCTCGATAAGATGGATATACAGTTGCAGCAAGACTCAGAGCAATCGCCAGCACTACCACTAATAAAATTTGGAATGAATCGATAACAATTGGCAGATGGCCACCAAAGCTAAATAGCGCCACACCAGCTGCTTCCAGAATCGCATTGAGGTTAAGCGACAAAGCCACGCCTACCACTCCACCAACAATCGCGCCAATTACGCCACTGCTAGCACCTTGAACCATAAAAATAGCCATCACCTGAGATTGCTTCATCCCCTGGGTTTTGAGAATTGCGACTTCAGATTGCTTCTCCATCACCACCATGATCAAAGCAGAAATGATGTTAAACGCGGCAACACCGACTATTAAACCGAGCATCAAGCCCATCATGTTCTTTTCCATTTTAACCGCTTGGAAAAGTTCACCGCGTTGTGCACGCCAGTCACTCCACTGCCAACCTTCAGGCATAGGTTTATCTGCAAACTCAGTCACCATAAACGGGTCGGAGAAAAAGACACGCCAACCAGAGACCGTCTCTTTAGGTAAGCGCATCAACTTTGCCGCATCCGTCATGTTCACAATCATCAATTGTCCATCAACGTCCGAGCCAGTATTAAACAACCCCGCAACGGTAAAGTTACGCTGACTAGGAATACGCCCTAACGGAGTAAATTGTGATGCATTCGTTACCATTAAACGCACTTTATCGCCCATTGAGACTTTTAACGATCGCGCCAAGCTGTGTCCTAAGAAGACCTTATACTCACCCGCTTTTAAAGAAGACAATCGACCTGCGATTAAATGGTTTGAAATAGGGTCGCCTTGTTTTGGTTCAATCCCAATCAAGTAGCCCGCGGTCAATTGTGCAGAACTTTGAATAACCGCTTCTCCACGAACGATCGGTTCAGGCTTTGCCATCGTAGACATCTTCTGGATAAATTCAGGCGCCGTCGCTGTCATTGGCGTTTTGCCATCATGTTGTGAAATTACGGCGTGAGGCAACACACCTAAAATGCGCTCTTTTAGTTGCGCTTCAAAACCGTTCATGACAGAGAGTACGGTCACAAGCGCCATCACACCGATCGTAATGCCTGCGGTCGACATATAAGACACGAATCGACTGAACCTATCTCCGGAACGACCCCGAAGATATCTCAAGCCAATAAACAAAGAGATAGGATGATACATATAGGACAAACCAACTGGTTTTCTAATAGTGCTAAATAATAAGAGTTATCTTACCTTACTCTTACAATGAAGAAGACAAGATAATCGCTAAATTTGTCAACGACATGCAATAAGTCCATTTTTAAGCGAGAAAGTTCACCCAGACAAAACATGGAAACTTGATAACTTATTTCAGTTAGCGATAATCAGTGCCCTATCCCTCTCTTTCTTCAATGAAATGAGAGTGCTCGTTGGCAGAAAAGGACCGATTAATGACAGAGCAAGAATACTTCACCGTACACCACAACCTCACTCTTAATGTCGAAACATTAGGGGCGGACTTCGTTCTGCCTGATGAGGAAACCTTTGTCTCGGAAATTCCAACGCCTTTTATTGTCGCGAGCGAATTTAGCCATTTAGATATGCTGGCAGATAATGCACGCCTTGAACTACAAACTAAAGAGCTGAAACACGTCATCAGCCTGTTGGATACACAGAATTCAAAGCTCAACCTTTTACTTAGTTTTATGCTCTCTCAACAAGACGATGCAACACTGCGCTTTCAAACCACTCAGTTTGGAGCAAGCCAGCTCAGCTATCGCTCAGAAACTGAAATTGAGACTCAACAATTAGTGCGAGTAAAACTGTTCTTAGATCACCCTGCTGCAGCCATTTACTGCTACGCTCAGGTAGTGGCATGCGAGCCTTGTGACCGTGGTTTCATTACCACTCTGAGGTATAAATTGCTCAGAGAAGCCGACCAAGATTTATTGATCAAAGCCGCTTTGTACCAACAACAGAAACTACTGCGTCAGCGTTCACTAGAGCGAGATAACAAATAACGACCATGACAAAAGCAACGATTCTTTCCGTCACTAATCCGTCTGAACGTGGCGATAAAAAACAGCTAGGGAATTTACCTGGCGCGTCATTACCAATGGCCATTGCAGAACTGGCAAAACAACACTCAAGCCATTCAGTCCTTGTGGTGCCCGATCCACAAATCGCGCTAAAACTACAAGCTGAAATTGAGCAGTTTACAGACCAAACCGTGAGCCTGTTCCCGGATTGGGAAACCTTGCCATACGATAATTTTTCACCGCACCAAGAAATTATCTCAGACCGAATTGCACGTTTATACCAGTTGCCTCATCAACGTAATGGTGTGACGATCGTACCAGTCAGCACAATCTTGCAACGTCAGTCTCCGAGAGACTTTTTGCTGCAACACACTTTGATGGTTAAGACGGGCGACCAGTTCTCACTCGAAAAGCTACGTGCTCAGCTAGAAAACTCGGGATACCGTCACGTCGATCAAGTGTTTGGACCGGGTGAATACGCCAGTCGCGGTTCGATCTTAGATTTGTTCCCTATGGGCAGCTCCGACCCTTATCGTATTGATTTCTTCGATGATGAGATCGACACGATACGAACTTTCGACCCAGAGAACCAACGTTCGATCGAAGACATCCAGCAGATCCAATTACTGCCTGCGCACGAATTTCCGACGACCAAGGTAGCAATCGAAGACTTCCGTACCCGTTGGCGTACACAGTTTGAAGCACGCCGAGAGCCTGAATCGATTTATATGCAGGTCACCAAAGGAACATGGCCTGCCGGTATCGAATATTGGCAACCATTGTTCTTCGATCACACAGAGACTCTGTTCGATTACTTACCAGAAGATTCGCAACTGATCATTTATGGAGACATCGAAGCAGCGGTCGATACTTTCTTAAATGACGTTGACTACCGTTACGATCAAAAGAAAATCGACCCACTCCGTCCGCTATTGGCCCCTCATGAACTGTGGCTAAAGAAAGACGAACTATTTAAGCACATCAAACAATTGCCTCAGGCCCTATTAAGCCTAGAGAAAATTGTTAAACGTGCTGGTCGTCAGAACCTCGCGGTACAGTCTTTGGCAGAGCTTGGTGTCCAGCAACAAAACAAAGAGCCACTGTCTCGCCTTCGCCAATTTAGCGAACAATTTACGGGAAAAATCGTCTTTTCTGTCGAATCAGAAGGCCGTCGTGAAGCGCTGACAGAACTGTTGCAAGGCATCAAAGTACGTCCCGTGGTTCATGGCTCAATATACCAAGCACTAGATTCAAATGACCGATTCAGCCTGATACTTGGCGCTGCAGAACATGGTTTTATCCATGATGAGCTGAACTTTGCACTAATTTGTGAAAGCGACCTACTCGGTGATCGCGTTATCCAACGCCGTCGCAAAGACAAAAAAACCGTCAATAGTGACACCGTCATTCGCCACCTTGCCGAGCTAAAACCGGGGCAACCTGTCGTACACATTGACCACGGTATCGGACGCTACATCGGCCTGCAAACGCTTGAAGCCGGTGGTATGAAAACGGAATACGTTACCCTTGAGTATCAAAACGATGCCAAACTTTACGTTCCGGTTTCTTCCCTGAACTTAATCAGCCGTTATTCTGGCGGTGCAGAAGAGAGTGCACCACTGCATAAACTCGGCGGTGAAGCGTGGGCAAAAGCACGTCGTAAAGCGGCAGAAAAAGTACGTGACGTCGCAGCAGAACTTCTGGATGTTTACGCAAAACGCGAGCTAAAACCGGGGTACAAATTCGAGTTGGATCGTGGCCAATACGCCACATTCAAAGCGACATTCCCATTTGAAGAAACGGACGACCAATCCACCGCCATCAATGCGGTACTTTCGGACATGTGCCAAGCAAAAGCGATGGACCGACTCGTATGTGGTGACGTTGGCTTTGGTAAAACCGAAGTTGCAATGCGAGCAGCCTTCGTGGCAACAGACAACAGCAAGCAGGTGGCCGTATTGGTGCCGACTACCCTGCTCGCTCAGCAGCACTTTGAAAACTTCCGTGATCGTTTTGCTAACTTACCAATTCGTGTAGAGGTCCTTTCGCGCTTTAAATCAGCGAAAGAGCAGAAAGTGATCCTTCAAGACGTCGCGGACGGTAAAGTGGACATCGTTGTTGGTACACATAAGCTGCTTTCAAGCGACATTAAATTCAAAGATCTTGGCTTGTTGATCGTCGACGAAGAACACCGTTTTGGTGTACGCCAGAAAGAGAAAGTAAAAGCAATGCGTGCCGATGTCGACATCCTAACGCTGACGGCAACGCCAATCCCTCGTACGCTGAATATGGCAATGAGTGGTATGCGTGATTTATCGATCATCGCAACGCCACCAGCGCGTCGTTTAGCGATCAAGACGTTTGTGCGCCAGCATGAAGATTCGGTCGTTCGTGAAGCCGCATTGCGAGAAATTATGCGCGGTGGTCAAGTGTACTTCCTGCATAACCAAGTCGAAACCATCGAGAAAACCGCTGAAGACTTGCAAAAGCTGATCCCAGAAGCTCGTGTGACGGTTGCCCACGGTCAAATGCGTGAACGCGAACTAGAACGCATCATGAACGACTTCTACCACCAGCGTTTCAACTTACTCGTTTGTACCACTATTATTGAAACAGGTATCGACGTTCCGACGGCAAACACCATTATCATGGATCGTGCCGATAACCTTGGTCTTGCGCAGCTTCACCAATTACGTGGTCGTGTAGGTCGTTCGCACCACCAAGCTTATGCTTACTTATTGACACCACATCCGAAAGCCATCACCAAAGACGCCATCAAGCGTCTTGATGCTATTGCTTCGTTAGAAGATCTGGGCGCAGGTTTCACTCTTGCAACACACGATCTTGAGATTCGTGGCGCAGGTGAGCTATTAGGTGACGAACAAAGTGGTCAAATTCAATCGGTTGGCTTTACACTGTATATGGAGATGCTTGAACAAGCGGTTGAAGCATTGAAAGAAGGTAAAGAACCATCGTTGGATGACTTGCTTCGTGAGCAAACGGAAATTGAAATGCGTATTCCAGCCTTGTTACCGGATGACTACATCCCTGACGTGAATACACGCCTATCAATGTACAAACGTATTGCAAGCGTCAGCGACAACGAAGGCTTGTCGGAATTGAAGGTAGAACTGATTGATCGCTTTGGCTTATTGCCAGATGCAACCAAAAACCTTCTCTCTGTCTCAGAACTGAAAATTGGGGCAGGAAGTCTCAAAGCGAAGAAAATTGAGGCACATGATAAGGGCGGATTCATCGAGTTTTACCCTGATGCTGACATAAACCCAGCGTATTTGGTTAAACTCCTGCAATCACAGCCGCAAAAATTTGCAATGGAAGGTCCAACTAAGTTCAAGTTTAGCGTACCATTAACGGACCGACGAAAACGCATTCAGTTTGTTCAAGACTTACTGAATGATTTTAAAAAGAATTTATTACCAACGAGCTAATAGTCGAATGAGAATACTGATCCCATTATTGCTTCTTTGTGTCTCAATGCCTACTTGGGCTGCGCGTCAATTTGATATTGAAGTAATTATTTTCAAGCGAGCAGTTAACGCTGAAAGTACCAGTGAATCATGGCCAAATGAGCTGCCAAAAATCGAAATGAGCAACGTAGGCAGCTTAGACAGTGAGTCTTACCGCCGTTCTAAAGGCGTCACTTTGCTACCACGTTCTTCTTTCCGTTTGAATGCACAAGAATCAGCATTGAACAATCACGCCGGCTTCAAAGTGCTTAAACACGTAGCCTGGCGTCAAGGCGACCGCGGCAAGGCAAGCGCGCCGATCTTCCATATCGTGGGTGGACGTGATTTCTCAGGCTCTTACAACGCTGACGGCAGCCAAATCAATGGCAATGCACAATCACTTTCAACCGATGGTTACAGTGAAGAAACCGTTAACGGTCCGCTCTACGAGTTAGACGGCAAACTTCAAATCTACGTTCAGCACTACTTGTTCGCTGAGACCACCATAGATTTACGTGAGCCCGCTGTACGTGAAGTTCGTATCGAGTCTCAGCCTTCTGAGCAAATGACGAATGAGTTAGGTGAAGTGGACGGCAACGTTCAAGTAGGCAACTTGGCAGAAGTTTCACCAACCATCACTGAAGAGAAGTTCTTGAAGAGCTTCCGCATGGATCAGAAGCGCCGTATGCGCAGTAGTGAAACTCACTACTTAGACAACCCATTGATGGGAATGATCATTCAAGTTCGTCGCGTTCGATAAGAGCAACATAAACATAAAAGCGCAGCACTGGCTGCGCTTTGTTTTATCTAGCGCCAAACAAGGAAGTAGTATCTGTTCATGAGTCCAGATTTTGAAATCATCACCCCACGCTTGGCACTCAAGCTTATTCCCTCAGAACAAGCCCACTCACTACAACGCTTGTTAGTTGAATCCCCTTCCCTACATCAATGGTTAGATTGGTGTGACGAAAACGTCACCCTCAAAGACGCGCAGGACTTCCTTCTTGCCACTCGCTTAAATTGGGTAAAAACGGAAGCGTTTGGATTTGGTATTTATGATCGTGAATACAACAATTTACTTGGAATGGCTGCTGTAAACGAGCTTTACCATACATTCAACATGGCGAGTATTGGCTACTGGGTTGCAGATAAATACCAACGAAAAGGCTATGCACAAGAAGCAATTCGAGCACTGGCTGAATTTTGTTTCGCCAAGCTTAGCCTAACGCGAGTAGAGATCGTCTGCGATCCAGACAACATTGCCAGTCAAACATTAATCGAATCAGTCGGAGCGAAGAAAGAAGCCATTGCTAGAAATCGTTTTATCTTCCACGGTAAACCAAAAGATGGCGTTGTGTATTCGTTGTTACCCACTGATTTGTAATTAATCGAATGAAAGTGTTCGATTTTAAGACAACAAAAAAGCCACCGACAGACGGTGGCTTTTCGTTTTGATTGTTTGTCTTTCTATCAAGTCAGCAATAGAAAGCCAAGTCATCAAATTAGTGTAGCTTCAAGTTTGGACGAAGTACGCGGTTAATACGGCCAACGAGCATCATCAAGCCAGTCTTAATCACGCCATGCAACGCCATTTGGTGCATACGGTATAGCGAGATGTATACGACACGCGCGATACGACCTTCAACCATCATAGAGCCTTTGGTTAAGTTCCCCATCAAACTGCCAACTGTAGAGAAGCGGCTTAGCGAAACTAAAGAACCATGGTCTTTGTAAACGTAGTCTTTCAGTTCACGACCGTTAAGCTTAGCGACGATGTTGCTGAACGCTTGGCTTGCCATTTGGTGTGCTGCTTGAGCGCGTGGCGGTACGAATGAACCATCAGGTTGAGTACATTGCGCCAAATCACCAATAACAAATATGTCATCGTCACGAGTAGTTTGAAGCGTTCCTTTAACCACAAGTTGGTTGATACGGTTTGTTTCTAGGCCGGCGATGTCTTTGATAAAATCAGGGGCCTTAATACCCGCAGCCCACACCATGATTTGCGCAGGAATTTTCTCGCCGTCTTTAGTGGTTAAACCGTTTTTATCCGCTTGCGTTACCATGGTAGCAGTACGCACGTTAACACCGAGTTTAACCAGCTCTTGGTGCGCCGCAGAAGAAATACGCGGTGGCAATGCCGGAAGAATACGCTCACCTGCTTCCACTAGGTTCACGTTTAGTTTGCTCGAGTCTAAGTCACCAAAGCCGTAAGTACGCAGCTCTTTCACTGCGTTGTGCAGTTCTGCTGACAGCTCCACACCCGTTGCACCCGCACCAACAATCGCAATATCAACGGTACCGTTACCATTTTTCGCGTGCAGTTTTAGGAACTCATTGTTCATACCAGAACGGAAACGGTGCGCCTGTTCTGGACTATCTAGGAAGATACAATTTTCACGAACACCGGGAGTGTTGAAGTCATTAGACGTAGAGCCAATCGCCATCACTAGAATGTCGTACTCTAGTTCGCGACTTGGCATAAGAAGCTCGCCATGTTCGTCTTTAAGCTCACTAAGAATGATCACTTTACGTTCACGGTCGATGTCTTGAAGGCTGCCCATTTGGAAGTCAAAACTGTGGTTTTTCGCGTGAGCACGGTAACTCAATGCGTCCACACCTTCATCCAATGAACCAGTTGCTACTTCATGCAACAGCGGTTTCCACAAGTGGCTCGCTTTACGGTCTACCAGTGTAATTTGCGCACGGTTCTTACGACCAAGAGTGCGACCTAGCTTGGTTGCCAATTCAAGGCCACCAGCACCGCCGCCTACAACGATAATGCGTGTCACAATGTTATCCTCTACAAAAATGAATATATGGGTTCAGCTCGAAGCTCTGACTCACAGTCTTACTGTGGTAAAGCATCCAACCGATGAATTCTTTGGTCTCTAGAGGTGAGCTCACTTTTTGGATAAATCCAATGCCATCTTTAATGTGCGTGTTTGATTAACTTGCTGATGTGGCATTGCTCGTTTGTCTGAAAGATACGATCTCAGACAAAAAATGGGCAAGTTTCTTACTCGCTCTCAATTTTTTTTGATATTTATCAAATTATTTTTACCAAGTTCATTATATAGGGCAATCTTTTGATGGCAACAAAAATCCTTGCTAGGAATACGGATTGGCTAATTTTCAACTGTTTAACGGTATCGTTTTCGTGCCACAAAAGGTTAAAACGATAAATCAAGATAATCAATCGCTACAAAATGTAAATATCTACAGAATTATTGCTATCAAGTTACGTCTTGCAAAAACAAAAACAGCACTTCGAAAAGTGCTGTTTAAACATAGTCAGTTTGTTCGTTTTTATGCAAATTACGCGTTCTTGAATGCCTTCATCGCCTGCAAGTGGTGAGAGATCTTCTTGAATTTATGCGTTTGGGTTTCATCCCAAATGATGTCGTAATGTTTCTCTAATTCCGACTCCGTTTTTCCATTGTCGTGAATCTCATCTTCTTTCGACAAAATCACTAAACAACGCGCTTTGTTCTTAGCACGAAACTCCTCAACACACTTGGTCGCAATGTCTTCGTACTCTTCTGGACGATCAATACGTCCTGCCATTGTCTTCTCAGGATGCAAGTTCGGGTTGAACATCACTTGCTTAATGCCGCAGAGAAAACCGATACGCTCTGACCAATAAGCACCTAAACCAACACCACAGATTAATGGGTTCGAATCGTCAGATTGGTCAATCACCTTAGACACTTCTTTCAGCAGGTGCTGCATATCGTGTTTTGGATGAAGTGTACTGTAGTTGATGAAACGAATGTCATCATCGATGAATTGCAGTTGCAGAACTTTTTCGTGGTTACCTGGGCTTGTACTATCAAAGCCGTGCAAGTAAATAATCATGTGTACCTCTCCCTGTGACTTGCTGGTACTTTCACTTTAAACTACCACTATTTCCTTATGGTTAAAGAGGAAAAAGCCATCAGTTCTCAAAACAGTGATCTTCCATACATAATAAGTCTTTAAACTCGTATGCACTGCTCAAGTATTGTTCATCATCCCATAATTTGTAGGCCAATAAATACCAAAGCATCGCCATCATTCGAGTTCTTGGCATCCACGCTCGCACGCCTTCCAACCATAAAGCGACGTCTTCAATGCCACGAGTTTGGCAATACTGTTCTACACCTTGTTCAATAGGCACGTCGGCGAGTTGCAGAATCAAGGTCAAGTCGAGCCTTGGATCCGCTAAGCCAGCGTACTCCCAATCGATCACTTTCACGCCCTCTTCGCCTCGAACTAAATTGTAACACCCAAGATCAAAATGACACAGCGCTGCAGGGGCTTGCGCCACGCTTGGCTCAGAACGCCACTTTAGATAAAGCGCTTCGTACTCAGTGCCGACGTACTGGCCAGCCAGTTCCAACCAATAATGATCGATGCGCGAAAGATACGAGAACGGTACTAAAGGAACCGCCTTTGCAGGATATTCATGAATCCTAGCAGCAATCGGCAATAGCTCTTCAATATCAATACCTGGCTTCGTCAGCGTTTCACCCGGCACCCATTCCACTAACAAACCTTGCTCATGCACAAAGACAGGCTTTGGTCCTAGGTTGAGAGGCGCAATCGCGTTAAGCACTTGATATTCGTTATGACGAGATATAGCAAAGGCCTTACACACGTTGCTGGTCGGGCGCCAGACGTAAGCAAGGCCTTCTGAGGATTCCAACCGCCAACAGCGATTGGTTAACCCACCAGTGACGGTTTGTACCTTCACTGGTGGAGAAGCAAAGAAGCTATCAAGGGTATTAAGACTAGGGTCTAATTGTTTCGCTTGTTGCCAAGAAAACCACGCCATTAATGACTTCTCCACTCAAGGTCGTAGGACCAAATAGAATCAATTAAAGACCAAATAGGCTCTTCGATTGCTCTTTACGGATTTCAGTTTCATCCGCCCATTCGATCAGACCAGTTTCTAGATCCATCAGACGCATCGTCATTTTGTAATATACGTCTTTGTCGCTACCCGCATCTTTTACGATGCTAGAAAGGTTACCGTAAAGCATGTATTGCGCACCGACCATTTTACCGAACTGAATTGCCGTACTCTGGTTCACTAGCTCATCCGTATTTTGGAAGTTTAGTTGCTCACGAACTGACTCAACACGATCCATGTCCACGAAACGGAACTTACCTGAGTTCAACATCTTAGTAGAAATAGTGTCGGTGATAGACTCCGTATCGATGTGCTCACTTGTTTTGTTCTTGATGCGCTCAACAAATACGATAGGACGTTGGTCACGAGTAATTGCTGCCACTGAACCTGACATCATCATGCTGTCTACCATTTCGCCAGCAATTTTTTGTAGATCCGTCGAGCCGAAATCGATGGTTGTAGTTTCAGTCGCTTGCGCATCACCGTAAGAGACTTTGTTTGAACAACCACCCAAAATGACGGCAAGACCTAAAAGAGCAATAATACTTTTTTTCATGAGAGTTCCTTAGTTTGTGTTTCATCCCAAGGCGTCTCCACCTTGGAAAAGCAGCAAGCTGCCTAAAATTATTTACCCAAAAGTGGGTTAGTTATCTTGTGCTTCGCGAATTTGTACACGGAATTGGGTGCCGTTTGGATTCACTGTCACTTCTGACAGCGTCACTTGTTCAAATCCACGCACGATCATTTTTCGCCATGGACCCGGTTTGGTATTTACCTCAAGACCAGTGTTGTCGTACCAGTAAAAACGGTAAAGGATCTCTTGGTCACCTTTATAGTTACTGCTCAACTGCACAACGCCACGCGGACGGTCATCCACATAAGTCGTGGTAATGTTGTCTACCAACAGGCGACTACCCATGACGTTATCGTGGAAGAATACTTTTTGTGTTTGGCCGTCAATTCGGATACCCGCGGTATTATCAGCGCACCCCGCTAAACCGATGATCATTACCAAGCCAATAAACCATGCTTTCATTACAATCTCCCTAATTGTTTGTGCCATACCGTTGAATGCGTTCCCTGTCGAGAAACCCACACCAACGTGGTTTGCTGTGCTGGCACTTCAAATTGATAAACCTGATCACCAACATTGATACTTTGCTGCCCCGGTTTCACAACTTTAGACGCCGTTTTCACCGTGCCAGGAAGCGTCTGCCAACTTCGGGTATCAGGTTGTTCGGTTAATGTATTCCACACATTGAAAAGAATGTTGCCGACATCGTCACCTTTTGCGGCTTCTTTGCGAATTCGGTCTTTCGCCCAAACACGAATGGCTTGACGGATCACGATGGTCGTTAAACGCTCATGCAAATCATTTTGCGCCATCGCATTCACATCCACTAACGTACTCGAAGGCAGTTTCTTGCCATTCAAAGCCACATCACCGAAACGTTGTGTGCCACGTTTTGGGTAGTAAGGCAGTGCGAGTGAATAAATCGCACCGTCACCTCGGCTGTCATAAATCGGCAAGTCAATACGCCAACCTTGCAGAGCGTCTACCACGCCTTGCTCATCAATCACAATCACACGACCTTGAGCTTTGCTTAAACCTGAAGGAGCTTTACCGTAGCGTTTTTCCAACATGCGTAAGTCCTGACGCATGCCCAGCTTCTTCGCTGCATACATGGTACTTTCAATGACTTGCTTATTATCTGGCATCACAGCGAGCGCGCGACGATAGTCTACGTACGCACTGTTCAAATCTCGTGACGCTTCATAAAGCAAACCAGAAAGATAGAACAAGTAACCGTTTTGTACGGAGCTAAGCTTTTTACCGGCATCCGGATAGTTCGCAAGTACACTACCCAAATTGGCAGACATACCTTGCTTCTTAAGATCCTTCTCTGCCTGCTTTAGTTCCTTTTCACGAGCTTTCTTTGCAGCTTCCTGAACTTGATTGGCTCGGCGCATTTCAACCAAAGCTCCTTCAAGATCATTTTTCTGTAAGTAGTTAAGGCCTAAATACAAATGCAAAAAGCCGAGTTCATAGTCGGCTGGTTGGTATTCATTTAGATTGTCGTTAACGGCTAAAGAACCCACGCTGGTCGCCGTCTCCGTGACAGAAATCGTGGCACGGTCTTGTTGCTTACGTACTGCACGGTCGCTGTCTTCAAGCGAGCTCAAACTGGTTGGGTAATCTGCTGCAAGAAAAGAGATTCGGCCTTGCTCGAAATTACCAAGTATCTCGCCACCTACATCGCTTGATTGAAGTTGCT
Source organism: Vibrio sp. ED002 (assembly GCF_023277445.1). Lineage (NCBI taxonomy): Bacteria > Pseudomonadati > Pseudomonadota > Gammaproteobacteria > Vibrionales > Vibrionaceae > Vibrio > Vibrio sp. ED002. The sequence continues at coordinate 1,325,158 of NZ_CP080238.1, forward strand.
CAGCTTTCGCGTATTCACCTGCAACCACCGCTTGGTAAACTTCTTTATTTTGGTCACTGTAATGACTGAACAGGTTGCCAGCGGATAAATTCGCACACCCTGTCGCGAGCAAGGTCCAGCTAATTAATCCGAATAGCTTCACACCATGTTTCACATTTATCTCCACAAATGTGTCGTTCGAGGAATAAAGAAGTGGATGACGTTCTTCATCCACTTCCTTCTAAAGATTAGCTCAATACCATAGGACCTAAAGGACGACCACCCACTAGGTGCATATGAATATGATAGACTTCCTGACCGCCATGTGAGTTACAGTTTACGATTAAACGGTAACCGTCTTCTGCAATGCCTTCTTCTTTCGCTAGTTTTTTCGCTACGGTGAACATGCGTCCCATCATTGCTTCATCATCCGCTTCCACATCATTTGTGGTTGGGATTAGCTTGTTTGGAATGATAAGGATGTGGCTTGGCGCACGCGGATTAATGTCGCGAAATGCCGTCACTAGCTCATCTTGGTAAAGGACATCTGCTGGGATTTCTTTGCGAATAATTTTGCTAAAGATGGTTTCTTCCGCCATGGGTACTCCATTTTATAAGGTGTGTAACCTATTTAGTATGCGCTAAGCCAAAAGCGAGCTCAATAAAAAACAGTGTTCACTTAACATTATCAATATAACTCGTGACGTTGAAGCTTTTTTTGTCGTGTGCGTCATAAAACGTGCGTCGCAAACTCAATACAATCCGATGAATTTTGTTACTTTTTTAAGACAATTCTTATTTACGTTGTCTGTTTTTGGGAGAGGAAGCTCACTTATGCGAGGTTCAGTAATTAAACGGATGTATGCAGGCTTCGCGCTGATCATCGTCCTTTTCGCGGTCACGATTGCCATTATGATGGGGGGCATGAATGATATTCACGGCAAATTTGAGACAGTATCTAAATCATCACTTCCACTGGTATCCCTATCCAACCAAACCAGTGTCGAGCTACTTTCTGCGGACAAATCTTTCAAAGACTTCCTGACCACGGAGAATAAACAGCGCATGGATGAAATGCGTCAGGAGTTTGCTAAATCTCAACAACGATTCGAAGGCACATTAGGCCAACTTGAAGTGGCCAGCCAAATCTACCCTTCCCTAGCAGAACCTTTTTCTCAGCTTAAAGAACTTGAGCAGAGCTACTTTACCGAAGCAAAGGAAGCAATGGACAACTACGAAGCGATGTTTGCGGCACAAGAAGAAGTGCAGAAGTCTTCTCGTCGTTTCCAAAAGCTCAACACCGAACTTTCCGTTGGTCTGAAAGAATACGTAGCCGATCAATCAAGCATCTCAGTCAAAGTGATGGCAAAAAGCTATTTCATTAAGCTAAAAGATGCAGAGGTGATCACATCGGACGCATTGGCTAGCTCAAACCCAGAGTTTGTGACTCAAGCCGTTGCGAAAAACCGTAAAGCGGTTACGCACCTGAATTACGCATTTCGTGGATTGGTTACTCAGTTACCTGAGCTTAAAAAAGCCTTTGGTGATTCAGTGGATCAATTTACTCGAGACGTAGGCATGCGTGGTGGTGTATTAGACCAACACAACAACTACTTATCTGCTCGTTCTGCGCTGTACAACAATATCGCAAATCTAGCGACTAAAGTTGATTCAAGCATGTCGATTCTGGAGCAATTTACAACAACAGCGACAGACAAATTGAATGAGTCTCTGACCGATGCAGGTGACATCTATTCTGCTGGTGTAACCAAAGCTATTGTGATCGCAGTGATTGTGGTTCTGTTTGCGACGGCTATCGGCTATCACATTGCACAAAGTGTACGTGAACCATTGACTCGTATCTTGAAGGTATTAGAAAGCTTGACCGAAGGTGACATGACGCAGCGCATCGATAACCGTTACAACAACGAGTTCAGCCACGTGAGTGGTCACATTAATACGTTGGCAGACAGCCTGCACAACATTCTTGTGAAATTAAATGATGCCTCAGATAACCTTGCATCTACCGCATCAACGAATGAACAAACTTCTTCTCAAGCGCAATCTAAATTGAATGCGCAGCGCGAGCAAACCGCGACCGTCGCAACCGCAATGACAGAGATGTCACATTCGGTGCAGGAAGTAGCGCAAAGTGCACAAGGCTCACTTGAAATGGTTCAGCGTGTAGAAACCGCCTCGGACCAAGGTCGAAATGTCATGAACAGCAACATTTCGACGATTAACCAACTTGAAACACGCTTGAACGAATCGGTGTCTGCCGTTTCTGAACTGCAAAAGATGAGTGGTCAAATTGGCTCGATTCTGGATGTGATTCGTAACATTGCCGAGCAGACCAACTTGCTTGCCCTAAATGCCGCAATTGAAGCTGCACGTGCCGGCGAACAAGGTCGTGGTTTTGCGGTCGTCGCAGATGAAGTTCGTGTGCTTGCCTCCAAGACCACACAATCGACAACTGAGATTGAGGCAATGATCAGTAACCTACAATCAAGTTCGCAATCCGCTAACCAAGTCATCCAAAGTTGCATGAGTGACATGGAAATGTCAGTAGAGCAAGCATCGAAAGCCAATAGCTCAATGGAAGAAATCCAAGCGCTTATTATCGAAATCAGCCAAATGAGTACGCATATTTCTCAGGCGGCAGCAGAGCAAAGCGAGACGTCAGCTGACATTGCACGCAATATTGAAGACATCAACAGTATCGCAGATGAAAGCTACCATGCGATGTCGAGCATCGCTCAGACCAGCGAATCTTTAACCCAACTGGCTAATCAGCAAAACGAGTTAGTTCATCGATTTAAACTATAAGAGCAGCATCGACAGTTAACAGATTTTTTGCAACCAACTGTATAAGGGCGACTTTTTATTGAAGTCGCCCTTGTTTTTTATGAGCCTTGTCTACATATGGTTAATATGGCTTGCTCATCCCTTTTCTTTTCTCTTTTCGAGCAAGCCAAATAAGAAGGAAAATCTATGGCTGTTCATGTTGGTATTATCGACCAAGACCCAGTGAGATTGGTCACTCCTCTTTTGGATAATCGCACTGTTAGCACACATATCGTCTTCATCGGCGACAAAAGCCAATCTGATATGTACGAGCGACTGAGTGCCGTGTTGGAGCAGCGAGAAATTACTTCTGAATTTTTTGAAATTCCTTCTGTTGTAAACACTTCTCTTATTAAGCAATCGATCCATAAATTGGCAAAAGACCTCCATGATAGAGGTGAAGAAGTAAAACTGAATGCAAGTTGCGGCCTTCGCCACCGACTGCTTTCTGTGTATGAAGTTTTCCGTACGTACCGCTGGCCAATCTTTGTCGTTGAGCCAAACAGCGACAAACTTTGCTGGCTGTATCCTGATGGTAAAGAAGACACGCAAGTTGAAGACCACATCACCATCTCTGATTACCTGACTATCTTCGGTGCACGCGGTGAATTCCACCACGTCGATCTGCCTCCTCAACTAGACCAAAAACTTTATGAACTGGGTGAGCGTTGGGCTTCCAATGCGCTAGAACTTGGTCCTGGACTGGCGACGCTTAACTATCTTGCGACGACATGTCGTAAAGAACAAAAGTTAGATGTAGAGCTTTCTGAGAAGCAGCAAGGCTACCGTGAATTGAATATGCTTCTGACTGATTTGGTGGAAGCAGAAATTGCAACCTATGAAAATGGGGTTCTCACCTTTATCGATGAAGATGCTCGTCGCTTCTCAAATGGTGAATGGTTAGAAACGTTAGTTCACAGCACTGTGAAGCAAATCCAAGACACAATGCCGACTATTCAAGACCGATCGTTGAACGTTCAGGTTTATCGCAAACTTGGCGAAAGCGAAGTTCGTAACGAGCTTGATGTTGCGACTGTGGTGAACAACAAGTTACACATCATCGAATGTAAAACTAAAGGCATGCGTGATGATGGCGATGATACCTTGTACAAATTGGAGTCATTGCGCGACCTTCTAGGTGGTCTGCAAGCGCGAGCAATGTTAGTTAGCTTCCGCCCACTGCGTCATAACGATATCACTCGTGCAGAGGACTTAGGGTTGGCGCTTATTGGCCCTGATGAGCTGAAAGATCTGAAAACACATCTAAGTGCATGGTTTGAAGCCGCTGGTGGTTCTGACGAAATCTAATCATCTGTACTCAAATAAAAAAGCAGCGTTCTCGCTGCTTTTTTATTGCGTGTCACCCGCAAAATACCATTCTATAGATAGAAAAAACCAGAGGCGAACCTCTGGTTTTTCCCGTTTGTTTAAATGCCAACTAACCGTTGTGCTTAAAGCATCTTACGCGCTGCTTCTACTACAACTTTAATTGAGCGAGCTTCCGTTTCTTTCAGCGTTGCATGATCTGGAATCTCTTTTTGTGTACGGTTGATGATAACACCCGCCACACAACCTGCTTTCAAGCCAGAGCTTGCACACATGGTTAGCAGTGTTGCTGACTCCATTTCGAAGTTCAGAACGCCCATGTCTTGCCACTCTTGCATAGAACCTTGGAAACGCTTAACAACACGGCCAGAGAATGTGTCGTAACGCTCTTGACCAGGGTAGAAAGTGTCACTTGAAGCAGTCACGCCCATATGAACGGTTGCACCAGACTCTTCAACAGCCGCTTTCATTGCTGTTGCGATTTCGAAGTCTGCTACTGCTGGGAACTCCATTGGAGCAAAGTGTAGGCTCGCGCCGTCTAGACGAACAGAACCTGTCGTAACGATCATATCACCTACGTTTACGTGTGGCTGGATTGCACCAGTAGTACCAACACGTAGGAAAGTGCGAACGCCAAGTTGCGCTAGTTCTTCTACTGCGATAGACGTAGATGGACCGCCGATACCTGTAGAACAAACCACAACAGGTTTACCGTCTAGCTCTGCACGGTATAGCGTGTATTCACGGTGACTTGCTAGAAATACTGGGTTTTCCATTTCTTCTGCGATTTTTTGTACGCGTGCAGGATCGCCTGGAATGATTGCTAGAGTCGCACCATTAAGATCCGCTTCAGTAACACCTAAATGGAATACAGCTTGAGACATAAGTCGCTCCTTGTTGTGGCTTATTTTGTAAGCAATAAGCTCATTAGTAAGTTGTTGGGTACAGATGCACTGTAGCGAACCTTTTACCAACATAGAGTGATCATAATCACAATGAAACAATGTAATAAACTTACACTTTCAAATAAAAACGGTTTTGATCACACTTTGAAAGCCATAAAGCTATTGTGTTGCATAATAAACAGTGACTCTTCAATCAAATCATTCAGGAAAATGATTTCAATCATACGATTACAAAAGCCCGAGGCGAATCCACCTCGGGCTAATAATTAATCGATTAGATCGTGAAATTACTTTACTTGTTTGGACTCGAATCGAAGCAATCTCAAAGCATTTAGAGTCACCAAGGCCGTAGCACCACTGTCAGCAAGTACCGCAACCCATAGGCCTGTAATACCTAACAAACTAGTCACTAAGAACACCCCTTTTAAACCCAAAGCCAAAGTAACGTTCTGACGAATGTTATTTAATGTTGCGCGTGATAGCTCAATCATGGCTGGCAGTTCCACCAAGCGGTTGTGAGTCAGCGCAGCATCTGCAGTCTCTAAGGCAACGTCTGTACCGCCTCCCATGGCAATACCAATGCTGGATGCTTTCATTGCTGGGGCATCATTAATACCGTCACCAACCATTGCAACCGTGTGCTGCGCAGAAATTTCTTCGACATAATGGACTTTGTCGGCAGGCAGTAAACTCGCCTTGTAATCGAGACCAATTTGGTTCGCAATCGCTTCAGCACTGCGTGGGTTATCACCGGTTAGCATCACAGATGAAATACCCAGTTGTTTCAAAGCCGCAACCGCTTGCTGAGCATCTTGACGTAACGTATCTTGCCACGCAATCAGACCAATAACTTGAGAGTCATGGCGAGCAACAACCACTGTTTTACCCTGCCCTTCAAGCTCAAGTACACGATCTTCGACTTCTTTATTCAACTTGAATTCGGCTTTAGAAGGTGCAATCACTTGAACCACTTTGCCATCGACTAAGCCAGTCACACCAGAACCTACCTGCGCAGTTTTGTCTGTGGCTTCCGGAATCATCACGCCTTGGTCTTGAGCTTTGTTCACCAGTGAAATCGCTAGCGGATGGCTTGAACCGATTTCAATCGATGCTGTTAGGCTCAATAGCTGCTCATCAGTCACACCTATCGCAACCACATCGGTCACTTGAGGTTTACCTTGTGTCAATGTACCTGTTTTGTCGAACGCAACGGACTCAACACGTCCCAACAGTTCCAATGCTGCACCACCTTTGATGAGGGCGCCTCGTTTTGCTGCCGCTGCTAAACCAGAAGTAATCGCCGCAGGTGTCGAGATAACTAACGCACATGGACAAGCAATCAATAGTAACGCTAAGCCTCGGTATACCCATGTTTCCCAAGGCTGAGCAAACAGCAATGGTGGTGTGATAATGACAAGTAGCGACACCAACATCATCAAAGGAGTGTACCAACGGCTGAACTTATCTAAGAAGCGTTCTAGTGGAGCTTTGCGTGATTCCGCTTCTTCGATCAAATGAAGAATTCGGTCAATCGCGTTTTCACCTTGGCGAGACGTCACTTGAATTTGCACGACTTTGTCGACAACCACAGCGCCAGCCATGATTTTCCCACCTTCAATGTGTTCAACAGGCAGCGATTCACCGGTAAGAGCACTTTCATCAAAGCTTGCGGCTTGATTGATAAGAACACCGTCAGCAGGCATACGACCACCAGGTGCCACTTCAATCACGTCACCCGGCTGAAGCTGAGAAGCAGGGACTTCTTTACGCTCTCCGTTCACAATCAAAGTCGTGTTTTCTGGCACCAAATCCATCAGAGCCTGAACACCGCTACGAGCACGGGAGGATGCATATGCTTCTAACTTTTCACCAATAAGGAAAAGCAATAGCACCATCGCAGCTTCTGCGGTTTCACCAAGATACAGCGCACCTAAAGCCGCCACACTCATGAGCGTCTCGATAGCAAAGGGCGTACCACTGCGTGCGAGTTTGAAAGCTTTCATTGCCACTGGGTATAGACCCAACAAACAGGTCAAGGTAAACAACCACGTGCTCAGCATCGGATTAACGTCCGAAATAAGACCGGCAAATGCCATCGCACCTGCAATAGAAAGTATCTGAGCATTGTCTTTGATGATACCTAACCAACCCTTCTTCTCAGCTTTTGGCTTTGGAGCATCGGTCGAAGACAGTGGGAATCCTGTTTGTTGTGAGATTTGTTCAATCACAGGCGCAAGAGCGCGATTGTCAAAATCAACCACCAGCTTTTCCGTCGCAAACAAGACTTTGGCCTTGAGTACACCGTCTATAGAAGAAACGGCTTTTTCAAGCTTTTGGGCACAGGCAGGGCAATCCATGCCAGACACCAACCAGCTATGGCGAATGGAGGTTTCTATGGGTTCGGCAGGGCCTTCTTCATCAGCAGGGTCATTACTACAACCACCACTGCTGCTGCAACATGACTCTTCTGAAGCCATAACACTGGCTTGAGTGATATTTAAGGTTGGTTTTGTTGGTGCGGAACAAGACTCCGTAGCACCTATTGCCACCGCAGATTTGATTTTGCCTGATTGGCAACCTTGATGTTTATTACACATAATTCACTTTCCTTATTGGTGATAAGTCTTTATCTACCGTAAAGAATAAACCTTGGAGCTTACTCCAAGGTCAAGAGTGTTTATGTGAAATTATTAAAATTTACGCTTTTTCTTCTTCTAAGGTGGCGACGACTTCATCGATCAAAACCGCATCGTGAGAACAGAAAGGCTGAGTATTTACGCACGTTATCGCAGGGTCGTCTTCCACCAAGTCTTCGCCAAAGTTTTGCATCAGATCTTTAATGTGTTTATTTAGCACAACCAATGCCAGCAAGCCGAACACGATGGTACCGACCGCTTGTCCATAGAGCACACCAAGCGCGCCATACCATTGCGCCCCAAAGTACACAAAAGGTAAGGTACCAATCGTCGCTTTACCTAAATTCAATGCTGTCGAGTAAAGTGGCTTACCAAGGTTGTTAAACGAGGTATTTGCCACAAACAGAGTGCCATTGAACACAAAGCTGATTGCCACATAAGTGCAGAAGGCCACTACAATGATTGCAGCATCACCAGTAAGGCTAAACATCGCAACAATGTAGTCTTGCAATAGATACAGTACAACGCACACCGAAAGTGTATAAATCGTGGTGACTAACAACGAGTCCGTCAGCGTTTTTTTCACGCGATCCATTCGCTCTGCACCAAAGTTTTGTCCAATAATCGGCCCTACCGCACCTGATAAAGCAAAAATCACAGCAAAACAGACTGGCGTCAAACGTCCAATAACGGCAAAACCAGCCACAAAGTCTTCCCCAAAATGCGCAATGTGCGTCGTTACAATAGCGTTCCCAATAGGGGTTGCGGTATTAGTAATGATAGCGGGCACAGCAATGGCTAGAATTGGCTTAAGGTTGTTTTTGAGGATGCTGTAATCCGGGAATGAAACCAGCTTGTGCACTTTCACTAATGGATAGAGCGAGAAAGCCAATACGGTAAATCGAGCAATAACCGACGCAGCTGCAGCCCCTTCAACATTCCATTTGAAGACAAAAATAAACAGAGGATCAAGAATAGCGTTAACAATGCCTCCCGCTAAGGTGGCCCACATGGAACGTTTAGCATCTCCCGCCGCACGCAAACCTGCGCCTGCTGACATGCCTAAGGCGAGAATAGGAGCACTTGGAAGTAGAATATTAAGGTAAGCTTCGGCTCTTTCAGCGGCAACGCCCTCTGCACCAATCGCAGCCAAGAGCTCGGGAATGTGCATGTACATGCCAATAGTGATAACCAAGCTGATCATAAAGGCTGTGAGCATGATACTGCCGCTCATCAACCTCGCTCGGTCAAAGTCCTTTGCACCAATAGACTTGGAGACCAGTGCTCCCATCGCGATTGACGTGCCAATCGAAGCTGACGTTGAGAAAAAGATCAATGTCCCAGCAAAACCAACGGCAGCCGCTAATTCAACTTGCCCCAACATACTGATAAACAACATATCGAGTAAATCGACGACGAACAACGCCATCAAACCAACTGAACCTGCGCCAGACATCACTAAGATGTGGCGCATGGTAGAACCTTGGACAAACTTCGCGTCTTGCGTGGACATATTCTTCCTCAACGACAAAAAGACGCCGAGGCGTCTTTTGTCTGAACTTTTATTATTTTGGCTTTAAACAGGATGTTTGAAACATTCGTTTAGCGTCTTCCCGATAGCCCTCAATACATCACGGCGAGTAATTACACCGACAAGCTTATCTTTATCATCCACCACTGGGTACATTTTCGGTTTCCCCACCTTCATCATATCTGCTAGTTCGATGATGGACATTTCTGGTGACACAGACAGTGCATCTTCGTGCATGCACTCTTCTACTGTGTGGGTATCCTGACAGTGGTAACTGGCTTTAACGAGTTTGTCTAAAAGGTCTTGTTCAGAAAGGAATCCAATGACTTTCTCGTTTTCGTCGATAACGGGACCACCTAGAGTAACACTTTGCATCACCTTATCCAAAGCCGCTGTGAGCGACATGTTTTTGGTGAAAGTCACCGCTTGCAACGTCATGTAATCTTTTACTTTTAGTGAGTGCATTCTTATCTCCTTAGCGGCACATTTTTGCTGCCTTTAAGATAAGTGTCGTCTAATTTCTTGATTTTACTAAATGGAAAATGGCAATTTTATTTATAGGCGTTGTCTATTAATCACAGTCACAATAGATTCATAAGATAGAGCAATGAAAGATCAGTTGCATATTTATGTTGTACGCCACCCGCACGGAAAGATCTGACAGAATGCGATGAAATAAGGAACAAACTGGAAACAAACAGGCTTAAAATCGGAAAAGAAAAAGGGGTTAGGTTAATTAGCTATGCATCACGCACAAAAAAGCCAGCCTCAAATTGGGCTGGCTTTCGACAAATTATTATCTGCTGAAATTATGCATTTTGCATTGTTTCAACGATATCACGAGCAACCGCTTCGGCGACTTTAATGCCATCAATACCCGCAGAAAGAATACCACCCGCGTAACCTGCACCTTCGCCCGCTGGGAAGAAACCTTTCAGATTAATACTTTGGAAGTCTTTACCACGCTTGATGCAAACTGGAGAAGACGTACGCGTCTCAACACCAGTCAGTAGGCCGTCTTCAGAAGCAAAGCCTTTGATCTTACGATCGAATGCTGGAATCGCTTCACGAATCGCTTCGATTGCAAACGGTGGAAGCGCCTTAGAAAGATCTGTCAGTTTGATGCCAGGTGTAAACGATGGTTCAACATCACCCAATGCACTTGGATCGCGACCTTTCAGGAAGTCACCAATTTTCTGTGCTGGTGCGTCGTAGTTCTCACCGCCGAGTGTGTAAGCGCCCGATTCTAGTTCACGTTGGAAACGGATACCCGCCAGAGGATCACCCGGGTAGTCAACTTCTGGAGAAATGCCCACTACGATTGCGCTGTTCGCGTTACGCTCTGCACGTGAATATTGGCTCATACCGTTTGTTACTACACGACCTTCTTCAGAAGTCGCAGCAACAACAGTACCGCCAGGACACATACAGAAGCTATAAACCGTACGACCATTCTTACAATGGTGAACCAGTTTATAGTCCGCTGCCCCAAGAATTGGGTGACCTGCACTTGGACCAAAACGCGCTTCGTCGATCATCGCTTGTTTATGTTCAATACGGAAACCAACAGAGAATGGCTTCGCTTCCATGTAAACGCCACGGTCATGCAGCATTTCGAAAGTATCACGAGCACTGTGACCAACTGCCAGAACAACGTGACGAGATTTGATCTCCTCACCGTTTGATAGCGTTACGCCTGTGATTTGACCATCTTCCATATGTAGATCGTCAACACGAGTGCTAAAGTGGATCTCACCACCTAGTTCGATGATTTTCGCGCGCATCTTCTCGATCATGGTAACCAGTTTAAAGGTACCGATGTGCGGCTTACTTACGTATAGAATTTCTTCTGGTGCGCCAGCTGCAACAAACTCAGTGATCACTTTACGACCGTAGAAATTTGGATCTTTCACTTGGCTGTAAAGCTTACCATCAGAGAAAGTACCTGCGCCGCCCTCACCAAACTGTACGTTTGATTCTGGGTTTAGTGTGCGTTTACGCCAAAAGCCGAACGTGTCTTTAGTACGCTCACGCACTTCTTTACCACGCTCAACGATGATTGGGTTAAAACCCATTTGAGCCAAAACCAAACCCGCAAACAGACCACAAGGACCAAAACCGATCACCACTGGGCGTTCTGTTAGGTTCTCTGGTGCTTTCGCAACAAATTTGTATTCCATATCTGGTGTTTGGCGAACGTGCGGATCTTTTTCGAATTTCGCTAGCAACGCTTCTTCATCACCTTCAACGATGATGTCTAGCGTGTAGATAAGATGAATATTGGTTTTCTTACGAGCATCGTAGCCGCGTCTAAAGACATTAAAAGAGATAACTTTCTCAGCAGCAATGCCAAGCTTTTTAGTAATCGCGTCCAATAGCGCGTCTTCCTCATGATCAAGAGGAAGTTTAATTTCATTAATACGAATCATGTGATGTCTCGTTATGGTAGGTGTCTTAGCCAGAACTGCTATTTTCTCCTCGTTAATATCGAGGGTGAAAAAGCAGTCAGCTCACAATGGCGCGCATTTTACGAGAAATTGATTTGTCTGTCATACTAAATCCAAGTTGCGCGGCGGAATTAACGTAGCGAATGTTGAATTTTGCCTTGGGATGAGTATTATCCCCATTCTTCAATTTTGACTAACTTAAGAGCTGATTATCATGGCGTTTGTCGTAACCGATAACTGTATCCAATGTAAATACACTGACTGTGTCGCGGTATGCCCTGCTGATGCCTTCCACGAAGGCCCAAACTTTATGGTAATCAACCCGATTGAGTGCATCGACTGTGGCTTGTGCGTGGACGAATGTGCCGCAGCCGCCATCTTCCAAGAAGACGAGCTGCCAGAAGATCAAGTGATCTACAAAGAGCTCAACGCAGAACTTGCAGAAATCTGGCCGGTACAAACTGAAGTGAAGCCAGCAATGGATGAAGCGGAAAAGTGGAACTGCGTGCCAAACAAGTTGGACATGCTAGAAAAATAATCGCATTAAAACAAAAAAGCGTAATGAACCTCAACTTGAAAAAGTCTGGCTCGTTACGCTTTTTTTGTATCTATGATTCGTTGAGGCGATTAGCTGTTTTGACGACGCATGTTGTCCAGAATAATACCTGTCGCCATTGCCACGTTTAGAGACTCTGCACCGCCAAACGCTGGAATGGTAACCTTGTCGGTCACAAACTTCGATGCCGCTTCACGTACACCGTGAGATTCACTGCCCATCAACAAAATGCATTCTGCTGAGAATTCCGTCTTGTGCACACTCTCGCCCTCAAGGAAAGCGCCATACACTGGCAAGTTTGCATCTTCTAGGTAGCTTGGTAAATCCACTAGGCTCACTTGCACGCGACCAAAGCTGCCCATGGTTGCACTGATGGTTTTTGGATTGTATGGGTCGGCACAATCTGTGCTCGCGATGATGTGCTTGATACCGTACCAATCCGCTACGCGAATGATCGTACCTAGGTTGCCTGGATCAGAAACGCCATCCAATGCGATCATCAAGCCTTTTGCCTGAGGCACTGTTACGTTTGGAATTTCAACCACAGCAATGGCTGCATTGTTGCTCACCAGCGTACTTGCTTTAGTTAAGTCATCTAGTGACGCTTCAATACACTCGAAGCCATTTAGTTCTTGGTTGTGCTGCTCTAGAAACTCAGCAGTCGCAAAAATCTGCTTTACCATGAGTGAGCTGTTCGCCAATTCCAGTACGTTCTTTTCACCTTGAACCAGAAATAAGCCGTGCGCTTTACGCTGCTTCTTTTGACCTAAAGCACGCAGCAGTTTTAGTTGGTTTTTTGAAATCATGAAAATATCCCAGATGAAAGTTGGTGAAGTACCAGATGAAAACGGGGGGGATTATAGAGTAAACCTTCGCACAGCTAAAGAGATGCCTTGCTTGAGAGAAAAGAAAAGCCCGCCAAGCTATCACTCTCGGCGGGCTTTAGGCATCTGTCGCTTCCCTATGCTGAAAGAATCGACATCTCCATTCTTAAACGACTTTGGTTTTCGTCATCTCTTTAATGCCAGACAAAATGAATGTCGGCAGCGAAGACACAAGAATCACACCAAATAGGTGACCAGCACTTAGTGCCTCTGTGTTAAAGATCAGCTGACCAAGACCGGTGTAAATCACACCAAGGGACAGCGTTGCCGATAATGCTACTGCGCCCAAGAGGTATTTGTTGGTGAACGGGTTCTTGCGGTATAGCGAACTAAAACTGCGCGAATCGAACAAGTGCCATAGCTGAGCAAAAATCAGCATTGCGAACGCCATCGTTTGTGCATACTGCGCGCTTTGACCGCTGCTCAGTGCCCAGTTGAACGCCAAGTAGCTCATGCCGCCTAATGCCAAACCACGCGTCACAATACGAGTACCCAGATGGTCGCTGAAGAAGCTTTCGTTCCGCTTACGCGGCTTACGCTCCATCAGATCTTTCTCTTCAGGTTCTACACCCAATGCCAGCGCTGGCAGACCATCTGAGACTAGGTTGATCCATAGAATCATTAGCGGCGTAAGTGGCAGAATCGCCTCTGGGCCCATCATCAAGAAAGCAAACAAGATAACCGATACTTCACCCACGTTTGCCGTCAGGGCTTGGCGAATAAACTTACGCAAGTTATCGAAGATCTGACGACCTTGGCGCACGGCTTTAACGATCGTGCTGAAGTTGTCATCCAGTAGAATCAAATCGCCCGAATCTTTCGCTACCGATGTACCGGTGATACCCATTGCAACACCGATGTCCGCACGACGAAGAGCTGGCGCATCGTTCACGCCGTCACCTGTCATCGCTGCCACTTCATTATTGTGTTGCTGAGCTTGAACAATGCGCAGTTTGTGTTCTGGTGTTACACGAGCAAAGACGGCAACTTCAGGACAGATTTTACGTAGCGCTTCATCATCCATCTCATCCAGTTGTGCGCCCGTAATGACCAAGTCTTTTTCACTGCGGATAATGCCGATTTCACGTGCAATTGCCGCTGCAGTAAGTGCGTGGTCACCGGTGATCATCACCGTGCGAACGCCTGCGTTATAACAGCTTTCTACTGCGTCGCGAACTTCTGGACGTGGAGGGTCCATGATTCCGTACAAACCAAGTACGGTCACATCTTTCTCTAGCTCAGCAGGATCACGCTTGAGATCATCTTCAGTCAGCTCTTTATAACCTACTGCCAAAGTGCGAAGCGCTTGCTCTGCAAAGTCCTGAATTGCCGCTTCGTAGTTCGCAATCACCTCTTCTGCTGGGCTTGCCGCTAACGCAAGGTTACCTGTCGACATGGTTGGAGCTGTTGGTAGCTCACCACCATCAACCATAAAACCAGAGGCATTGCGTAACACCACATCTGGCGCACCTTTAATAGCAAGGAAGTGCTTACCATCCGGACCTTTAACAATCACTGACGCCATCTTACGTGCAGAATCAAACGGGAACTTCTCTACGATAGAGTAACCGCCTGTCGATAGCATGTCTGATTGCTCCAGACCCGCTTTTGCCGCTGCAACAATCAATGCGCCTTCGGTTGGGTTACCACGCACAGACGAGTTATCACCATTTTTGATGTACTCCGCATCATTACACAGGGTCGCAACCACTAAGCCTTTCATCATCTCTGGGCTTTGCTTTGCATCAACCGTGTGGCCTAGAGGTTTGAATTCACCTTCAGGGCTAAAGCCTTTGCCTGACACTTCCCAGTAACGACCACTTGCGTCGTACGCTTTCATTACCTGCATTTGGTTTTGTGTCAGCGTACCGGTTTTATCTGAACAGATAACCGTGGTTGAACCCAGCGTCTCAATTGCAGAAAGCTGCTTCGCCAATGCGTTGTTCTTCACCATGCGCGTTGAGCCCATCGTCAACACAATTGAGATAACTGTTGGCAGACCTTCTGGAATCGCAGCTACCGACAGCGAAATACCCGTATTCAAGATCTCCAGCCAAGGCATACCGTGGTAAAGACCGATACCACAAACCACAGCCACCACACCCAAAGCCGCAACCATCAAGGTTTTTGCGATGGTATCCATACGCTCTTGCATTGGTGTTTTGGTTTCTTCAGTGTTTGCCATCATGTCCGCGATGTGGCCAACTTCGGTCTTCATGCCTGTGCTGACAACCACACCCAAGCCTGTACCAGTGGTCACAATCGTGGTCATAAAGCCCATATTACGCTGATCACCAAGGCCGACGGTTTCGTCTTCAATCACCTTAACGATTTTATCAACCGGCTCAGACTCACCAGTAAGCGCGGCTTCATCTACCGCAAGACGGTTTGCTTCAATGATGCGCACGTCCGCAGCAAGGATATCGCCCGTATTAATCTTTAGAATGTCACCCGGCACAATGTCACGTGCCAACACATCAATCCATTCGCCATTACGACGAACTTGTGCCGTTGGGGCTGCCATTTCGCGCAGCGCTTCCATGCCCTTCTGAGCTTTAAACTCTTGCCAAAATGCGATGATGGCATTGATGAAGATGATCACAGTGATGGCAATCGCATCCACAAGGTGACCAGTAAAGAAGGAAACAATCGCACCAATACCCAGAATGAAGATCAATGGGTTCTTAAATTGGTGTAGGAATAGCTCAAGGGCAGATTTGCCTTCTTGCTCTTGTAGCTCGTTTTTGCCGTGTTCAGCCTGACGCTGCTCTACTTCTTCCGAAGTCAAACCTTGCTCAGTTGATACATTTAATTGAGTCAGTGTTTCTTCAACCGACTCAGTAAACCACTTTTTAGTCATGGGGGTCTCCAAAAAGCATTCAAGCGACATCAGTACAATTTCAAACTGATAAAAAGCATTCGCTGAATAGAATTGAGTTAAATCGCCTCGCTAGTCACCGTTGCACCGTTTATTTTCATTTTGAATATTTATCAAGAATCTATTCAGTGTTATGCCAGCGAGTAAAAATAACCTACCCGAACCGATGAATACTTGTAATTAACTTTCAGATAGCCAGACAGCGAATGCGGGCGAATCTTTGACCCCAATCAATCTCAATTTTATTTTGTCATACAAAAGATCAATTAAGTGTAAATGAACATGAATAAGACCCCGATTAGACTGAAAAAACACTTCATTTTTCCCGAAAAGTGTAATTTTTCTACACGATGGTTTTATTAAGAGTGGCTAACAAGCGTGACAAAAATGCAAACTATCCGAAAAGATTTGCAAGGGGAGATAGAAAAATTGCTAATAAAGAATGACCAAATTTAGCTAGTCGAAATACATCCCGTTCGAACCATGCAATCAGCATATTTATTCACTCCAAAACAAAAGAGAAATCACAAGAGACACGGCTGAATACTGCATACAAATTTGGTTATGAGTAATGAGAAGCCACCAGCCAGACGAATAGCCAGTTGGGAGGAAGGGAAAAGGTTTGAGAGAGTATTTTACAGAGCAGAAACGAAAAAGCCTCGCTGTATAAGCGAGGCTTTTAAAGGGTGGGACCCCAGCCACATCCCGGCACACAAGTCACCCGCTGCGGCTGCTTCCTTCCGGACCTGACCGAGTTCACGAGCTATTGTTGCGAGAGGACCAGGGCCCCATAATTCTGTTTTGAGAGCGTGTCTCAAATGATGTGAGGATTATTCAGTATCGCCTCTCAGATTGCAAGGGCTAAAGCGACGAATTTAACCATTTCACTTCTGTTTGCACAAAACTCGGTCAATTCAGCCTATTAGGTCCCCGCCGGACAGGAATTTCCGTCACAACAATCACGCGACGCCTGCTTACTGGAGTACATGTTCTCATCAGCCAAATGCATGGCTTGCTCCAAACTCACGCTACGCTCACGTTTAGCTGAAACCCCGACAGAGATAGTCACTTCACTCAGTCCATTTAAAGCTTCATCTTTGACATCCAACTGACTGAGCTCCTCCATTGCTCTTTGCAATTGAACTTCGGTTGGGTATCCGAGCAAAATAAATTCATCCCCTCCGATTCGGTAGCTCCTACCCGCCCATACTCGATGTACTTTGAGAGACAGCAATTGCAGTACGCGATCACCAGCTCGGTGTCCGTAGGTATCGTTGATTTGCTTAAACTGATTAATGTCCAAATAAAGAATCGCTAAGTCTTTTGGTACTCCTTGGCGGTACTTCACATGCAGAGCGCGACGATTTCTCAATCCGGTTAAGTTATCGGTATTAGACTGACGATATAAATACAATGTCACCCCAAGTACAAACACCAACACAAAGATAAACACTGCTTGAGTTTGCGTGGCCAAACGTACTTCATATTCCAATGCAGTTCGCCAATCTGGCCTTAAATCGTATTGCGCGACAATTTTCTCAAGATCGAGCATAGAAATCGCGCGACTGAAATACGGCGCAAGAATTGCTCCGCGCTCGTTCGCCGCCAGCCCAACCGACAGCTCTGATTGGTAGAATTCACCAATCGCATCATCTTGCTCAATGGGGATAAGTTCGCTCAAGCGTAAGAAGTGGTTGAGCATCGCGGTATCCATTGCGATGTAATCAATCTCTCTTGCTAGCAGTGCTTCGAGCATCGCTTGCTGTGAATCAAAACGATTAAGCTCTTTTAACGGCAGCATTTGCGTCAAAATTTGATCGAAGAAATCGTCTTTCACTACGCCAATACGTTCGGAGATCAACTGAGAGACATGAGAATAAACGTTGGGTTTGTAGCCAAGACGCTTAACCATCACGGACGTCGGAGAGTAATGAGGCTGAGGAAAATAACTGAATGCTCGTCTTTCTCGACTGATCGTCAATGGAGCAAGCATATCAAACTCCCCCCGAATAAATTGATGATACATGGATTCCCAACTTTCACTTGGTTGACCAACAATCACGCAATTTAGATCCAGAATATCGCAGCTCTTAAGCACAACATCTGCCGTCATACCCTCTACCGAGCCATCCTCGTTATAGACAACGTAGGGAAAAATAGACTCCAGTTTGATCCTAAACGGCTCATTTAAATCGATAGGAAGCTGTTTTAACGACTCTCGTAACGCGGTCTGACGCAATTCAAATTGGTACAGTGCTACTTGCTCTCGTAATAGCTTTTGCACCGATTCGCTATGAATGAAATCAGCAAAGCGATCAAGCTCGTCCAGATGGGTGCCTTTCGCACTTACGATTGATACCGGCTTTATTGATATGAGATCGTTGAGCAATTTGGCATCAAAGCCTTCAAGCAGCATAGGCTTGAGTTGGTTGATGGCATCAACAACGCCATCAACTCGATTTGCTCGTAGCAGCGTCAACGCTTCTTCATACCCTTGATAGGGAACCTGAATGACTTCGGGATAGTTTTGTTTGATCAGGTCTTGATAAATAGTGTCTTGGGGAACACCAACAACAGCGGTGTCTTTTAAACTAGTATCACTCACCCCATAGAGGTAAGTGTATTCAATATTGGTCGGACGCGAATAGCTAAACCGCGCTGCTCTCTCATCGGTGTAGGTAATGTTGGCGGCGAAATCACTTTCACCAGTCGCTACCGAATCAAGAATGGCATCGAAACTGGAGTAGTTTACGTATTGGATCGAGACATCAAAGTTTTCTGCTACTGCATCAAACAGGACTCGAGTAACGACATCATCCGCTTCTGTCGCAACTTTATAATAAGAGGGTGTTACGGGCTCTGCTTTGAGACTCAGGCTCAGTAAAAAACAAGCAAAAACCAACAGCCTTTGAACAACTTTAACCATGACTAACGTTTCTAAAATGCCTCTATATCCATAGAGATTAAGATTGAATTTTTATTTTTAAATACACAATAAATATGAAAGGCCGAACATATAACATCCGGCCTATTATTTCATAATCAGATCAGGAGTCTGCCGCACGGGTCACTATTTAGTCAGCGCGCTTACAACTATTTTATAACTCGGCCTGCTCATCACTACTACGTAAGATGTAGTCTGTCATCCATGCTGTACCAAGTAAGCATATCCAAACCACGAAAACAGGGTTTGGCACGTCAATATTCGGACTGACTACCAAAGCGGCAAAACCTACTGTCGGTAACGTCCAACACAGTAATTTACCCCAGCGTATTGAATTTTTAATCTTAGTCAGCGCTTCCATGGACGCTAAAATACCTGTGATACCTAATGCCAAAAGTACCGCATAAGGTAGGCCAGCTATCCACAATGGCAGCAACAATAACAACGACCACCAGCTGTGTTTTTCGGAAGGTCTCCAACTTCTCGCGGCCCACCACATCACCACAACGGACAGAGTCTGCAAAACAGTAAGCCATGGTGAACCATCTAACTTACCTGCTTGCTGCGTTACCATAATGCCAACTTGAAGTGTCAATACGATCAAACCTGCGGTGAGCAACACGCCCAGTGAGCTGCGTCGAGAAAAAACCACCATGAGCAACGGAAACAGCACTAAGGTACCAATGGATAAAGCGATCGGCTGCATAGACAACGTAACACCATAGACAGTCATCGCGCCCAGTAACACTAGGCCAGCGAAGCCCCCTTGCGGCAAGATCCATAGTGCAGGAATCATCAAAGCAATAACAGGAATGTCACCCTCACTTAAACTAATGGCACGCGCGCACACCACAGCAAGTAGAGTCGTAATAAGAAATTGAAGTGTCGAAAAAATCATAGCGCCTCCTGGCTTCCCCAACCAACTTGGTAATTCAACGGCCAACCTCTTTCGGTTATAACGTCATTGAACGGGTCTAGATTCAAGCTAAGCTTGAGCTTATTTTTGCATTGCTAACCTACTCTTTGAGATCAATGTACAGCTCAGAAAAAAGGGAACGTAAACGGTGTTATTTTGTGAGCAGTAAGTGATGTTAAGGAGCAAGAACTGATAGCGAAATACAAGTCTTGTGTATTACCATTCCTTGGTAAACAACAATGGACACTGTCAGTATGGACCAATTTTTAATGCAAATCTTTGCTGTAATTCACCAAATTCCCACAGGGCGAGTGTCGACCTACGGTGAAATTGCCAAAATGGCAGGCTATCCGGGCTATGCAAGGCACGTCGGTAAAGCGCTGGGTAACCTACCAGAAGGCAGCAAATTACCTTGGTTCCGAGTCATTAATAGCCAAGGAAAGATTTCGTTAAAAGGCCGAGATCTTGAACGACAAAAGAGCAAGCTAGAAGCAGAAGGCATCGAAGTGTCTGAAGTCGGAAAAGTATCCCTTAGAAAATATAAATGGCAGCCTTAAGCTGCCATTTTTTATTCGTTTTGTTTGAAGGTAGCGATTAACGCGTACCAACAAGGCGAATGTTCGCTTCGTGCGTTTGTTCTGCATCCGTGATAACTGGAATGCTAGTATCATTAATAAAGCGCAGCTTACCATCAACTTCGATACGAGCACGTAGGCTATAACGATGGTTAGGTTTAATATCGTTGCTGTTGTAGCTCAGTTCAAACGCTAAAGGCACTTGTTTACCTTCTGTTTCGAACGTTTGTTTCGCTAAAACTTTCGCAGGAGCATCCGCTAAAGAAACATCTTCAAGTGCTACCGTTACTACTGCGTGTGGAGGCAGTGCAATACGCTCGCGGTAAGCCACTGTACCTGTAATTGTCTTCATTGACGCCTCAGCCGATTCCATTTCTGTTGTTTGAGAAGTTTGGCAACCCACTAGTGCAGCACCGAATAGTAAAGAAGTAACAAGTAGTAGTGTTTTTTTCATAGTTTCCTCAACGGGTGTATCGATTCGCGCTAAGTATAGAGGGAGAATATTAAACTGTCTGCGTTAAATGGATTCATTTGACAATAGTTTGACTAAGTTAGAAATTACCAAACAGTTGATTTTGTTTCATAATTGAAGCAGTAATAAAAACAAGGTGAGGAGACATCATGAGTAAACCATTAAGAGAATTGCTCAGCCTACTACAACTCGAAAAACTAGAAGAAGGCTTGTTCCGTGGTCAAAGCGAGAACCTAGGTTTACCTCAAGTTTATGGTGGTCAGGTTATTGGACAAGCGTTATCCGCAGCACGTTACACGGTAGAAGACGCACGCACCGTGCATTCATTCCACAGTTACTTCCTATACCCTGGCGATCCTGAAAAGCCGATCATTTACGATGTTGAAAACCTGCGTGATGGCCGCAGCTTCAGTACTCGACGCGTGAAGGCGATTCAGAACGGTCGCCCTATTTTCTACCTTACTGCCTCATACCATGGGGATACGCCTGGGTTTGACCATCAAAACGCAATGCCCGACATTCCGGGGCCAGAGAACTTTCCATCCGAATCGGAACTCGCAAGTCACATTGCTGAGTTTTTGCCAGAAAGGCTGCGCAAAACATTCTGTGGAGAGAAGTCGATAGAGACTCGCCCAGTGAACATCGTCAATCCTCTCAAGCCTAAAAAGACAGAACCGAAGCAATATCTATGGATTCGTGCCAACGGTGAGATGCCAGACAACCAGCTCATTCATCAATATCTATTGGCTTATGCTTCTGATTGGGGCTTTTTAACCACAGCACTGCATCCGCATGAAGTATCGCTGATGACGCCAAACTTCCAAGTGGCAACCATCGACCACTCTATCTGGTTCCACCGTCCATTTAAGATGGATGAATGGTTGCTGTATGCCATCGAAAGCCCAACAGCAAGCAATACGCGTGGTTTGGTTCGTGGTGAGATCTACAACCAACAAGGCCATCTTGTTGCTACCGCAGTTCAAGAAGGCGTGATGCGCTTTACTAAATAAACCATCGCGATGTTCAATCAAAAAAGGAGTGCTGATGCACTCCTTTTTGTATTTAGTTCTTTTGGTAGTTTAGGCTGACGACAGCCCACTCATAAAGTGATTTCGGGTAACCGTACTTCCCTTCACCGTAAATAGTATCCGGTTCAGCATAGAAGCCGCCCGCATCACTTGCCAAGAACTCTCGCGCACCTTTGCGGTAATGAATCAAAGGGCTCATCGATTCGTAGGCCGTATTTGCATCTAACGGTCGGTCATTAATCACCAGAAAACGCGTCATTCGAATGCTGCTACCGTTTTCGCAATATCCTGCATCTGAATAATCGACAGCAAGGAAAGGTTTCGTGTCATTCTCACTGAGTTGCGAACGACAACCATCGAAACGGGCAACATGCATCCACAGACCACGAGTTTTAGCCGGATCATCATTACCAACTGGCTTCATGTTTAAAAATACGACTTTGCCTTTGCCATAAAGCGCGAGCTCTGTGTCTGTCGGCTCTCGTACACTTCTAGCGCCCATGACACCAAACTCACTCTCTTGAAGATTGGCAAACTCAGGGCCACTTAACGTACTAATCACTACCGTTTGTTCACTATCTAGTTGAGTGTATTTATCGGCGTCACCAGATTCGGCAAGATCAAGAAAAACCGTCACCAATGTACTGTCCAGCGCTTTATAGTCTTGCGTTTCCGCCTCAGAAACGTTCAGTTGAACCGAGTGCCCAAACTCATAACCTGTGAGGGTGATGCTTCCATTCGCACGATCCAGAGTCGCAATTTCTTCACTAACAGAGGTAGCAAACTCATAGCTACGCGTACCAATCGCCGTACCAATATCTAACTCCACACGCTTAAACGGTTCAAATGCCACAGTTTGACGAGTCGCGATTAATCCCGGATGTTCAGCCTTTGCAATCGAGCCATTAACGGTGATCGTCTTTGTCAGATAATTGCGGCTTGTTAACGTGACTTCCAAGGAGTAATCGCCAGCATGAAGCACATCTAGTATTCCCGTATCAGACGATGCCATTTTTACCGTTGGTAATGCTTGGTTAATCAAACGGTAAGAGGTGGTGGTATCGCTGTCTGAGACTACTGGCTTTAGCGTTTTATCTGAACCAAAGGTTGCACTTGGGTATTGGACCGTCGCTCGACTTTCAATTGGCTTGATGGTCACATTGAAGCTTGCTTGACCCGGCGTGAACTTATCATCACCAGAGTCAGAAACCACAATGCGTGTGCTGCCAGCATTAAGAACGCGCATTTCCCCTGTGTCGTTACCTAGAGACACCACATCGGTCGGTGAGCCATCTGCAAATTGGTAAGTCACCTGCCCAACCGTTCCGCTAATAGTCGGTTTGCTTGCCAAAGGTTTGAGTGCATTCCAATTATCTTCAACATCTGATGAAATTTGAATGCGGCTCGGGGCACCTAAAATATTGAAAGTCACTTTATGCTCAGGACCCGCACTATAATTGTCGCTTTCCTTACGACGTAAAGTCAGTGTGGTTTCACCCGCTTTGAAGACATGTACAATCCCATTAGCAATCATGTTTGCTACGTCTGGGTGTGTATTGTCGGTCATCTCAATCACATCACCGGAGCTAAGCTCGTCAAAATCTTTTAGCAGATTGAATTGGTGATCCTTACTGTAGACCTCCTCATAATCACGAGTCGCAAGCGGCTGTCCTTGCGCTTTAGCGATATCAAGGTTCACTTTGAACTGAGTTGACTGATAGAACTCTCCGCCATCATCTTCGAACGTTAACGTGTAGTTACCCGCCGTTTCGAGATATAGCGTATCTGAGGACATGCTCAGCCCCTCTGGTAAATCCCCAATCAGTCTGATATCGCCCTTTTGCCCCGCAAACACGAACGGAATCGATAGACCTTTCTGATAGGTAAAGGACATATCAATGTCTTTGATAACAGGGTGTACTGCTGCAGTAATATCGATATGAAAACGCGCTTTCGTAGAAGGGAAATTACGCAAATCGCCCTCAATCACATCAACCTCAGCACGACCAACACCTTGAATCAACAAAGCGTTGCCGTCGTCAGAAACACGCACCACGTCTTGGCCTGAAACCACATCAAAATGGTAATCTCCCAGTGCACCCTCAACTTGTGGGTACAACGGAGCAAGCGCTTGATAACTTGCCGAGATGTTTGAAGCACTGATGTTTTGTCGCGCTCCCTTGTCAATTGCAACGTTAAATCGAGCCGTTTGCTGCTGCTCAATAAACCCTTCACTGTACGTTGCCGTTGCTTCAACCGTTACTTGCCCAGTGTTTTGAATCAAAAGTAAACCGGTATCTGGATTCAATACCTCAGCGACTTTGTCATCAGGGGGGCTATTGATGATCTCGTAGCGAATGCTTTTGGTCTCTGTACTATCCAGTCTCACTGGTGCCAACGTCAGACCTTCGCGGAACTCACCCGTTAGAGGAGCAAATTGCAGTTGCTCAGCACCAACTTGATAAAGGTGAATATTGACGAGTAAATCGCGAGCTTGGTAATAATCGTCGCCCGAGTCACGAACACGTACTTTTGCCGTTCCAGATTTCCCAATGGCAAACACTCGACCATCGGTATTAACCTGAATCAAATGTTCAGATCCACTTTCTACGGCATAGCTCAGAGAGCCTTTTTGCCCTCGTACAACCAAAGATTGCCCTTCAGTTTCTGACGCGTTAAGGCTGACATCGTTTGCAGCCAGATCGGCATTGGTGCCTTTGTCTACGGTCATCGTAAACGTGGCCTCTGACGTTTCGTAAGTCGGGCTGCTGTCCGTTACTTTAATTGACGCCGTACCTGGACGAAGGATTTGTAACTGACCATCGTCGATTTGAACCACATCAGAAGGGGTTGAAGATAAAACTTGGTATGTGATCGTGCCTTGTACGTTACTCATTGTCGTATTTGTGACATTTCCAATGCCATCAAATGTGAGTATTGCGTCTTCAACTTTAAGTTGAGGTCGACTTTGTTTTGTAGTTTGAGTTGAAGATCCCGAATTACGCGGCTTGGAATCGCCGCCCCCACCACCACAGCCAGCGATTACTGCAGCAAGCAAAAGGAGAAAATAATATCTTTTCATTTTTTGTAATAATTTCTTACATCTTATAAGTGGCGGCGATAATAATACGATGTTTTATTCACCGCCAGCCCCTTTTTTGATTAATAAGATTATCGATAAACTACATTACCATTCGCTAAATAAATAAAATGCCGTCAATTTTCTAAAACAAGCACAGTAATGTCGCGAACAACCGTTTACGATCCGACTTCGCATTAAATTAGCGATGATTAAATTAGGGTTTTCAATAGATTAAAATATAAACAGTCGATCACACTTTAGCTGGCGTGTGGTGTCGATATTGAGGAAATATGAAGTCAACAGAGTGACCTCATATCTTATTTAGGTAGGAATTTAGACGCCGTAAATAGGCAACTCCGTCGTGTACTTTATCGGTTCCATTGCAAAAGTTGATGTCACGTTCGACAAACCTTTTACGCTGTTGACGAGCCGCTTGTAAAACTCGTCAAAACACTTCATGTCTTTAACCAATACTTTCATCATATAGTCGTATTCACCCGCCATACGATAAAACTCCATCACTTCAGGGAAATCACTCACTGTGGTAACAAAGTGGTGATACCAATCTTCAGAGTGGTCACTGGTCTTTAATTGGACAAAAGCGATGAATGACAAATCAAGTTTTTCTGCATTCAGCAACGCGACTCGCTTTTCTATGTAACCTTCATCTTCTAGCTTCTTCATCCGCTTCCAACAAGGTGTTGTGGTTAAATTCACCCGTTCAGCTAAGTCGTTCAAAGACAAGGTGCCATCGGTTTGAAGTAAAGAAAGTAACGTCTTGTCGATTTTATCTAAGCTCATTCCTATAAAAACCTTACAAAGTAGAATTTTTTTCTATCATTAGTGAATATCAAAACAATAATAGCAAAGTTTTTCTCTACATTTATAGGTAGATTATTCCTATAGACAAAAACAACTACCCTACAAAATTCCGAGGAGACACGTTATGTGTACTGACCACAACTGGATCAACAACGCAGTGCGTAAGATTGAAGCTGATTTCCAACGCTCAGCAGACACTCATCTTTTCAAACTTGATCTTCCTTCTCTTGAAGGCATCGACATCTACCTAAAAGATGAAAGCACACACCCTACAGGTTCATTAAAGCACCGTTTAGCGCGTTCGCTATTCCTTTATGCAATTTGTAACGGCTGGGTTGGTCCAGAAACCACGGTGATCGAAGCATCATCAGGCAGTACAGCGGTTTCTGAAGCGTACTTCGCGCGTCTACTTGGCTTACCGTTTATCGCAGTAATGCCAAAAACCACAGCACGCAAGAAAATTGAACAAATCGAATTCTACGGCGGTAAAGCGCACCTTGTTGACCGTTCAGACCAAATTTATGACGAGTCTCGTCGCCTAGCGAAAGAGCTAAACGGTCACTACATGGACCAATTTACTTACGCAGAGCGCGCAACCGACTGGCGTGGTAACAACAACATTGCGAACTCTATCTTTAGCCAAATGGAGCTAGAAGATCACCCAATCCCAAGTTGGGTTGTGATGAGCCCAGGTACTGGCGGTACATCTGCAACGATTGGTCGCTTTATCCGTTACCAAAAATACGACACAAAACTGTGTGTTGTTGACCCTGAGAACTCAGTATTCTTTGACTACTTCCAGTCTGGTAATGCCAATATCAAAGGTAAAAATGGCAGCAAAATCGAAGGTATCGGTCGCCCACGTGTTGAGCCGAGCTTCATTGCTGGTGTCGTAGACGAAATGCGTAGAATCCCTGATGCAGCAAGCGTGGCGACAGCACATTGGCTATCAGGTCTGATTGGTCGTAAAGTTGGCGCATCGACAGGTACCAACCTGTACGGCGTGTTACAGCTTGCATGTGAGATGAAAAAGCGTGGTGAGAACGGCTCTATCGTTACTTTGCTTTGTGACTCTGGAGAACGCTACCTAGATACTTACTACAACACTGATTGGGTAAAAGAGAACATCGGTGATATCCAACCGTATCTTGCTCAACTTGAGATTATTCAAGCAGAAGGCTGTGTGGAACCCGCATGTTGCGGCCCAATCACTGAGTGATTTTCGCTGAGAATAAAGCAACAGCCCGCTGAAATGAGCGGGCTGTTTTGTATCTGCTTAAATGGTGTCTATTACTTTTTCTGACGCGCTTCAAATGCCGCCAACTGTTCTGGTGTCGCTTTTGGCTGGTGGTTTTGTTTCCATTCATCGTAAGTCATACCATAAACGCGCTCACGAGCATCATCGATGTCGATATCCAAACCAAGATCTTCCGCTTCTGCCTTGTACCATTTGCTGAAACAGTTACGACAGAAACCAGCAAGGATCATAAGGTCGATGTTTTGCACGTCTTTGTTTGCATCTAAATGTGCAAGAAGACGACGAAATGTTGCCGCGTCCAGCTTGTCTTGTTCTTCTTGAGTTAGATTTTTGTATTTGAATTCAGCCACTTTACTTTCCTTTTATTTATCTCACAGCTCATAGCAGAGAAATGAGCGAGTTTGATCTGCTTAAAACTTGCGCCATCACAACAAATTTTCGCTCAACATCGCATACTCACCCAAAAGACTGATATGATAACTGCCACTTATCTTATTGATTAAATTAATACTAATTCTAAAAACAGTTCTTCACAAAGGTTATCGCCAAGTTATGAAAAACGCCATTCTAATATTATCGGCACTGACCCTGAGTCTGCCAACTTTCGCAGCTCAAGAGCAAACTCACCAATCCTACTTATACCTAGGCACAGGTAATGTTGGTTTTGACACTCCGAATTTTGGTTCTGATCGCGACAATGGCTGGTCGACACCTCACATTACGGTTGGCTGGGGTTACCATGTAAACCAATACCTCGCATTTGAAGGGGTACTGCGTTATTCACAAAATGAACTTAAGAATGATGCTCTAAAAACTGACTTAGACCTTCACTATTACCAAGCAGGTATGTCTGCTGTTGTAACGAGTGATAACTTAGGCGATACGCCACTGTCACTATTTGGCCGCGTAACCGCGCTTGGCACTCAAGCTGAAATGTATGTTCCAAACGAACAAAAAGTCACAGACGATTCTGGTGCACTATTCAACATTGGTGCAGGTGTCCATTGGGATATGAGTAAAGATATTTGGCTACGTGCAGAATACATCTACAACGTTGCAGACATGGGCTTTGATGACTTCTACGACAGCTATGAAGGCGTGCAAGTGAGCTTGGGTAAACGCTTCTAATCGAACACTCCAAGCTGGTTATAAAACCCAAAATTGGAGACAAAGAAAAGCCGGACGTGATGAAGTGACCCCGTAAAGTTGGACATTTCTGTTAAGCGGCTTTCAAGGCCTGAGTTCGATACTCTATCGGAGTCAGGCCTTTTAGCTTCACCTTTATATGTTTGGTATTGTAGTACTCGATGTATTCTTTAATTTGCTCTATCAGAGTATCTGCATCTTCAAAGCTCTGGTTGTGATACATCTCTGTTTTAAGTAAAGCAAAAACATTTTCTGCAACAGCATTATCCAAGCAGTTACCTCTTCTCGACATACTTTGTATTAACCCACTCTCTTTGATTTTTTGCTGATATTGTCGATGCCGATATTGCCAACCTTGATCGCTATGTATAATTGGCTTTGAGTTCGGTCTAAGCTTTGATATCGCTTCCGTCAACATATCAATGACAAGCGGCAAACAGGCATTTTTAGCTACTCTATAAGCAACCACCTCTTGAGTAAACAAGTCGACAACCGGAGACAAGTACACTTTCTGCTCTTTGACTTTGAACTCCGTAACGTCAGTTACCCACTTTTCATCTGGCTGGGACGCACTAAAATCTCTTTCAAGTATGTTGGGAGCCGTTCTTCCAGACTCACCTCGATATGAACGGTACTTTTTAATCCTGACCGTTGATTTAAGGTTTAGCTGAGCCATAAGCCTTTGAACCGTCTTGTGATTCAACATGAAGCCTCGCTTTTTTAGTTCCAAGTGAATACGGCGGTAGCCGTATCGCCCCTTATGCTCATGATAAATTGACTTTATCAACCGCAGTTCACTTTCGTAACTATCAGTACGCTTGGTCGCTTGAGCCTGATAATAAAAGACACTTTTCGCCAGTTGCAGAGTTTGCAGCAGGTGCTTCAGTGGGTACTTACCTTTAAGAGTTAGAGCTATGACCGCTTTTTCTTTGTTCGACGGTTCTTTTCTTGCTCCAACTCTTCTAACTTTTTTAGAACAGCATTCTCAGTTCGTAAGTAGACCAACTCCTCTCTTAGCTCCTCAAGTGTCATTTCATTATCTGGTTTAGTGGTACGTTGAGGCTGCTGTTTCATTGAAGGTCTTCCTTTCTGGCGAATTTTGAGCCCTTTGATACCGAGCTCGTTAAATCTTTTGAGCCAGACAGAAAGTATCCCAGGGGACGAGAGGTTAAATACTGCGCTAGTGTGCGAGAGAGACCAGTCATTCGTCCACATTAAATTTAATGCTTTTAGCTTTGTTTGAGCAGAAACAGCATGTTTAGTTGGTAAAAATGAAACTGCACCATGGATAGCAAAAACTTGGGCCCAATACCGAATCTGTCTCGAAGAAACTGAATATTGCTTTTCTAAATAACTAGATGACGTACCATTTAAGCATTGTTTAGCAATGACACATTTTAGCTCGCGGCTATATTTGGACATAAAAAGACCCCCAATAATTAGTGTCCAACTATTGGGGGTCAGTTCATTTCGCAGGCTTTTGTGTTTTAAAGTTTGGTTAAGGGTGCGCGATACGTCCCTTCGTATCATGGCTAAGCGCTTTATTCAGCTCAGCTTCAACATAACCAGGGGAACGCGTCTTCGCAGAGATCAATCGATACATCGCAGGGATAACAAACAGTGTAACTAATGTCGCAAACCCCATACCGAAGAAGATAACGGTACCGACGGCCACACGGCTTTCATAACCTGCTCCTGTTGACATGATCAAAGGAATAGCACCAGCTAGCGTAGTAAATGCCGTCATCATGATAGGAC
The DNA here is from genome assembly GCF_023277445.1 of Vibrio sp. ED002. Classification (NCBI taxonomy): domain Bacteria; kingdom Pseudomonadati; phylum Pseudomonadota; class Gammaproteobacteria; order Vibrionales; family Vibrionaceae; genus Vibrio; species Vibrio sp. ED002. The sequence goes on from NZ_CP080238.1 coordinate 1,355,145, forward strand.
GCAGACGGCGAGCTGCCGCATCAGTGATCGCTTTTTCAAACTCGATACCACGGTCACGTAGCTGGTTAGCAAACTCAACGATCAAAATACCGTTTTTGGTTACCATACCGATCAACATAATCATGCCGATTTGGCTGTAGATGTTCATTCCTTGACTCATGACGACCAACCCAAGGAAGCCACCAAATACGCCCATAGGCACGGTGAACATTACCACCAGTGGGTTGACGAAGCTTTCAAACTGCGCTGCCAATACTAGGTATGCAACAAGTAATGCCAAGGCAAATACAACGGCAACACTGGCTTGGTTTTCTTTAAAGTCTTTCGACTCACCAGAGTAACTGACCGAAATATCACCCGGCAGGTTATCAATCGCTTCTTGATCTAAGAAATCTAGCGCCTCACCTAGGGTGTAACCTTCCGATAGGTTAGCAGTAATGGTGATCGACTTCTGTTTGTTGTAGTGGGACAGACGAATTGATGCCGCCACTTCTTCGACTTTAGTAACCGTATCTAGGGTCACTAGCTCACCGCTGTTGGTGCGTAAGTAAATCTGGCTCAAATCAGCCGCGTTATTGAAGCTGTTTTCGTCACCTCGAAGGTAAACATCATATTCTTCACCACGGTCAACGTAAGTGGTTTCACTCTTACCACCAAGCATGATTTCTAGAGTTTCAGAGATGTCTTGTACACTCACTCCAAGTTCAGCAGCACGGCGCTTGTCCACTGACACCAAAAGCTCTGGTGTTTTCTCTGAGTAGTCGATTTCCGCACCTTCCATCATTGGTGACTCTTCAGCTGTGTTCTTGAGCATTTCAGCCCAGACCAACAACTCATCGTAATCAGAGCCACCAAGAACAAACTGCACAGGTTCGCTAGAACCACCACGGAAACCCGGCATGAATGGGAAGACACGAACGTCTGGAATACCGGCCAATGACTTACGAACTTGGTTGAGTGCTTCTTGTGCCGTCACATCTCGCTCGTTCCAGTCTTCTAAAATCATGATAACGAAGCCAGTTTGGTCACCCGCTTGCCCACCAAATGCTGGTGTTTGAATACTGAATGATTTCAGGAAACCTTGTCCCAACAATGGCATCAACCGATCTTCTACGATGTCCATGTTCGCCGACATTCGGTTGTAGGAAGTCGCATCTGCACCACGAACAAAAGCAAAGATAACCCCTCGGTCTTCTTGTGGCGTTAGCTGTGCAGGCACTTGATTCATCAAACCATAACTGCCTCCCATACACGCAAGGATAACCAAAGGCGCAGCCCAACGAACCTTCAATGCACCACGCAGCGCTTTTCGGTAACCAGCCTCTAGCTTGGCAAACAATTTATCGACCGCTTGGTTGAATCGATTCGGCTTCACATTCGCTTTTAGGATCTGACTACCGAGCACTGGAGTCAGCGTTAATGCAATCAAAGATGAGAAAATCACTGACATTGCCAACAATACTGAGAACTCAGTAAATAGCAGACCTACCATGCCATCCATAAAAGAAATCGGCAGGAAGACCATCACCAGAACCAAGGTCGTAGCAACAACGGCAAATCCGACTTCTCTTGTGCCTTTATAAGCCGCCAGCAGTGGTGATTCGCCGCGCTCAATATGGTGGAAGATGTTCTCTACAACAACAATCGCATCATCCACAACTAGACCGATAGATAGGATAAGCGCCATCAGGGTGATTAGGTTGATAGAGAAGCCGAAGTAGTAAGCCGCAATGAATGAAGAAATTAGTGAGACTGGTACCGTCACCGCAGGAATCAATGTAGCGCGCGCCTGACCGATAAAAATATAGAGGACTAAAATAACCAGACCACCCGTAATAAAGAGCGTGCTGTATACCTCATCAATCGAGCGTTCAATAAATACTGTGGCATCATAGTCTATGGCCAGACGAGTACCGTCCGGTAAGAACTTCTGAATCTTATCTACTTCTGAACGCACCGCCTGTGCCACTTCTAGTGGGTTAGCGTCTGATTGCGGAACGACGCCTAAGCTAATGTTGACTACACCATCACTCTTAAAGGTTGAGTTTTCGTTTTCCGCACCAATGAATACGTCCGCCACATCTTTCAAATAAATAGGCGTGTTATCGCTAGCACGTTTCACAACAAGATATTGAAAGTCTTCTGGCGTATTGTACGAACGTGCTGTACGAACTGACATGACGGTTGAATCGTTACGAACCTCACCACCTGGACTTTCCAAGTTTTCACTTCGTAATGCTGTCGTAATATCAGATGCTGTAACCGAGCGACCCGCCATCAGGTCTGGTTTAAGCTTCACATACATTACTTTGTACAAGCCACCAGACAAGTCGATAGAACTTACACCAGAGATCAGACTGAAACGGTCCATCAGAACACGTTCCGCGTAGTCTGTTAGCTGGGTTCGGTCCATTTCAGACGAGCTAAGGTTAATATAGAGGGAAGCTTCGCCCGAACCGTTGTTCTTAAAGACCACAGGGTCGTCGGCTTCGTCCGGTAATGAACGCTGAGCACGAGCCACCGCATCACGAACATCACTTACGCCCGTATTAAGGTCATAACCCAATTCAAAGGTGATGGTGATGCGCGACATACTGTTGCGCGTCGTCGAGCTAATTTCGTCGATACCACTGATACCAGAAAGCTGGTCTTCCAATACCGACGTTATTTGGCTCTCGATAATGGTGGCAGAGGCGCCTTCATAACGTGTGCTGATCGAAACCACTGGGCTTTCGATGTCTGGCATTTCACGGACTGCAAGTTTAGTAAACGACACAAAGCCGAATACACACAGCAGCATACTCAATACCAGCGCAGCGACAGGGCGCTTTACGGAAACGTCAGAAAGTAACATTAGTTCGCTTCCTTAGCCGCTTTGCCTTCTGCATCTGCAGCATGTGCACTTTTCGATTGAGTTGGCGCGACAATTTCAGCGACTTCAACGCCATCACGCATATTTACGATGCCTTGAACCACTATTTTGTCGCCGATCTCAACACCCGATTCGATCACAACCTCATTATCAACACGCGCTCCTAGAAAGACCTCCTGACGCATTGCTTTATTGTCTTCATCAATCACGTATACAAAACGCTTAGTACCTGAATACTCAAGAGCTTGAACCGGAATGATTGGCGCTTTAATCGCAGGAAATGCCAACGATGCATTCATCAGCATGCCAGGTTTTAAGTGATTTTCTGGGTTATCAAATTCGATACGAACACGTAAGTTTAAGGTTTCAGCACTAATTCGCGTATCAATACCTGTTACCTTACCCACGAATTCTTGATTATTCCAAGCACTGGTGGTGGCATGCACTTCCATACCGACCGACAACATCGATAGGTAACGTTCAGGAACTTGAAGATCCAATTCCATGACAGAGAGGTCATCAAGCGTCAATAATTCAGAACCAGCGCTGACCATTTTACCTTTGCTAAAATCAATAAAACCAACGGTACCGGCAAAAGGTGCACTAATATGAAGATCCAATAAGTTAGCTTTAGCGGCATCTAGACGCGCTTGTGCAATTTCAACACTCGCCTTTTGCCCATCAATTTCAGTTTGGGTAATCGCATTACGTTTAACCAAACGCTGAAACTCTTTTAACTTACGCTGTTCATCTTTTAGGTATGCTTTTGCCTCTATTAAGGCAGCTTGTGCTTTATCATCGTTAAGTTGAATCAAAAGCTGGTTTTGCTGAACGTTTTGATTGGCGTTAACGGCGATTTTTTTCACCTTGCCAGCGACTTCAGAAGCAACCACTACGGATTCGGCCGCTTCTAACTTGCCGATCAACGACAGAGATTGGTTAATTTCATGCGTTTCTACTTGTTCAGTTACTACCGTAACTGTAGATGGACCACGTTTGGCAGCAAAAGCTACTGGCGAAGCCATTAAAATAGAAAGCGTTAAAACAGATAAAGTGGCTCTCATACTCATAATCTTGACTATTAATCGAATAAACTTATGTCATTAAACTGAATACAGTTTATCAGTAGATACGTCCTCTAACGTCAAGTAGTGTAAATTCAAGTAAAAAGAAGGTTTTCCTTTTGTATAAACGACATACAAAACGCTGACTTTCTACCATCTTTGCCCAAAAAGGCAGCATTCAACGTAAAAACGTAAGAAAAACGCTTTACAGCCGGAGCGAGTTTGCTATGATGCGCTCCGCACTTGAGAGATGTGTTGGGAAAACAAATCTTAAGTATAAAAATACCCTGGAGGGGTTCCCGAGTGGCCAAAGGGAGCAGACTGTAAATCTGCCGGCACTGCCTTCGATGGTTCGAATCCGTCCCCCTCCACCATATTCTTTCTTATGTTTTTCCTTTGAACATGAGAACAACTTGGAAGCTAGGTTGGGAAACTAACATCTAAGTATAAAAACACCCTGGAGGGGTTCCCGAGTGGCCAAAGGGAGCAGACTGTAAATCTGCCGGCACTGCCTTCGATGGTTCGAATCCGTCCCCCTCCACCATATTCTTTCTTATGTTTTTCCTTTAAACGTGAGAACAACTTGGAAGCTAGGTTGGGAAACTAACATCTAAGTATAAAAACACCCTGGAGGGGTTCCCGAGTGGCCAAAGGGAGCAGACTGTAAATCTGCCGGCACTGCCTTCGATGGTTCGAATCCGTCCCCCTCCACCATATTCTTTCTTATGTTTTTCCTTTAAACGTGAGAACAACTTGGAAGCTAGGTTGGGAAACTAACATCTAAGTATAAAAACACCCTGGAGGGGTTCCCGAGTGGCCAAAGGGAGCAGACTGTAAATCTGCCGGCACTGCCTTCGATGGTTCGAATCCGTCCCCCTCCACCATATTCTTTCTTATGTTTTCCTTGAACATGAGAACAACTTAGAAGCTAGGTTGGGAAACTAACATCTAAGTATAAAAACACCCTGGAGGGGTTCCCGAGTGGCCAAAGGGAGCAGACTGTAAATCTGCCGGCACTGCCTTCGATGGTTCGAATCCGTCCCCCTCCACCATATTCTTTCTTATGTTTTCCTTGAACATGAGAACAACTTAGAAGCTAGGTTGGGAAACTAACATCTAAGTATAAAAACACCCTGGAGGGGTTCCCGAGTGGCCAAAGGGAGCAGACTGTAAATCTGCCGGCACTGCCTTCGATGGTTCGAATCCGTCCCCCTCCACCATATTGAAAAAGCCAGCTCATTGAGCTGGCTTTTTTCGTTCTATAGCTCTATTTTTTCAATGGCTTACCTAACTATTTGGCTAAATCTAGCCTCACTCAACGCGCGATTCTTAGTGATCTTTCGTTAAGTAGTACGACACCTAGGTACTTTTAACTAGCTCTGCTTGAGAGGGAATCCAAGTGTTAGTTGGTTTATTTAGGTCAATGGAATCAAGCCATTGATCATCTCCGTTAGCGTTAGCTTTACCTTCACCATTCCCTACTGTGCGACTCATCGCTGCCTCATAACAACCCTATTAAAGTCGACTTCAACCACTCGTATTGTCTCGATAGATTTAGAGTCTCTGATCTTCAGGCATAAAAAATCCCGCACGAAAGCGGGATTTTATTAAGACTAAATTGAATACTTAAGATAATTAACCTTGAATACCGACGATCAACCACGGTGCATTTGGCACAGTTAGGTCACGCTCTAGGTGCCAGATATCTTCGATTTCTTCTTCGACACCTTCTTCAGCATCACGGTAACGACCACTGAACTGTAAGCTGAGCTGTGCCTTACTTGCGTCATAATCTGCACGAACAATTTCAGCATCAACGTACATCACATCTGTGTGCTGCTCACCATCTAACTTCGCACGTTCTGCTTTCAAGTCTTCAAACAGGCTTGCCGAAACGTATTCTTCAATCGTGTGCAGCTGATTGTGGTTCCAAGCACCTTGCAGGATTCGGTAGTGCTCACGAGAGCCGTTGATGAATGCCGATTGGTCAAAACCCGGTGGGTAGTTATGCGGGATATCAGTTTGTGCGCCGAAACCACCAAAGCCACCAGCATTTGTGTTTGGTTGTTGTTCAAAATTCTGCATGTTTGGCTGCTCGAACTTAGTGTTGTTACCACCAAAGGCTGGCTGCTGACGATGCTGATTCATACTGCCCTGCTTAGCACCAAGCATGCCTCGCATCAGTTTGAAGATAACGAATGCGATCAAACCAATAATTAGGATATCCATAAACTGGATACCTTCAAACGCACCACCAAAGAATGCTGCCAGAAGACCACCAGCAAGAAGACCACCAAGTAAGCCGCCCATCAAACCTTTTTTGCTTGATGATTTAGCACCTTGTTCTTTACCAATGGTGTTTGTGTTTTGTTGCTGCTGTTTAGGAGCAGGCGCGGTTTTGTAACTCTTACCAAAAGACTTACCACCACCAAATTTCTTCGCTTCTGCGATAGGCGTTACGGCAACAGTAAACATCAGTAGGGCGACAATCGAAAATAAACGTTTCATCGTTATCCTTAAAATTGACGATATGTACTTAATCATGCTGATTGATGATGAAGCAAACAAGCATCCATATCAGTAGCACGCTAAATATGAGATGTAACCATCATACTCCGTCAGATACAACAATGAAACATTCCATAATAGAAGACATGTATCAGAATATTGCCAAGCAATAGGTTTCTGACTGGTTTGTGTTATTGACGGTGATTCAGTAGCTGTCTATCATATTGAACGTTGTTCAATAAGTAGTTTTAGATTATGGCGCGCAGAAACGATCACACCAGAGAAGAGTTAGTCAACTTGACCCTTACTACGGTCAAAGACTTTTTAGACGAAAACTCTTACCACGAGCTCAGTCTTCGTAAGATTGCTAACATGATTGGTTACGTGCCAAGCACTTTAGTAAACATTTTCGGCAACTATAACTTGTTGCTTTTACACGCGGTTGCTCAAACGTTAGATGAGCTACAACAAGAAGCAGTGAAAGCGACCAAGAACAGTAAAGATGCCCACCAGGCCTTATTTGAACTGGCTTATTGTTATCACGATTTCGCGCAAAAACACCCACATCGTTGGCAGTTAGTTTTTGAGCACAATATGAATGGCGCAGAACTTCCTGAATGGCATGCAAAACGCATCGACGGTATGACTGGCATGCTAGAATCCTTACTTGCTCAAATCGCACCGCACCGTACTGAGTCTGAAGTACTTCAAGCGAGTCGCGTATTGTGGTCCGGAGTACATGGAATCACGCTACTAAGCGTTGATGATAAGTTTTTCTCTAGTGAACCTATTGATGGTAAAGAGCTTATTGATAACCTGATTTCAAACTATCTGATCAGCTGGTAATAAAGGATTATTCATGTCATCAGACAGCCAGTCGTCCTTGCTTAGGCAACGAAAGTTCCTTCCCTATTTTATTACCCAGTTTTTTGGTGCTTTCAACGACAATATCTTCAAAAATGTGCTGTTGCTGTTTGTCGCCTTTGCGGGGTCTAGTGCACTGCCCGTTTCTAGCAACTTATTTATCAACTTAGCCGCTGGCTTGTTCATCCTCCCGTTCTTTCTATTTTCCGCATCAGCAGGGGTGCTGGCCGATAAGTATGAAAAATCTTGGTTTATCCGCAAGGTAAAACTGTTCGAGATAGGCATAATGTTGCTTGGGGCTATAGGTTTCATTACCGAGAGCTACGGTGTTTTACTCCTACTGTTATTCCTGATGGGCACGCAGTCAGCATTCTTCGGCCCAGTCAAATATGCATTGCTACCACAACAACTTAACGAGAAAGAACTCGTTCCGGGCAATGCACTAGTAGAAGCTGGTACCTTTATTGCTATTTTGATCGGTACACTAGGCGCAGGGCTGATTGCTTCCGCAGATAACGCTAAATACCTTGCTGCATTTTGTGTGGTTATCTTTGCCCTTCTTGGCTACTTATCAAGCCGTTCAATTCCCTTTGCTTCCGCTAGCGCTCCCGATATTCAATTTAAATGGCAGCCATACAAACAAACCAAACACACGCTTTCTATTGCCAAGTCTGACCGCATCGTCTTCCAATGCATCATGGCAATCAGCTGGTTCTGGTTCTTAGGCGCGGCTTACCTCACCCAGTTCCCTAATTTCACGAAAGAGTATTTGAATGGTACAGAGAGCGCGGTTTCATTTCTGTTAGCTTTGTTCTCGGTCGGTATTGCTGTTGGCTCAATGGCCTGTAACTGGCTCTCAAACCACAGAATTGAAGTAGGAATCGTACCGATTGGTGCTCTAGGTATCACCATATTCGGCTTCTTGATGGCGACATCTATTCCTACAGACTTACCTCGATTTCATACCTTTGTTGAGTTTGTAAGCTTCGACGCTTTTTGGCCGCTGTTCTTCTATCTACTAATGATCGGAATCTCTGGCGGCTTGTTCATCGTACCGCTGTACGCGCTTATGCAACACAGAGCAAAAGAGGCAGAGCGAGCACAAGTCATTGCGGGGCTAAACATCTTTAACTCGTTGTTTATGGTGGGTAGCGCAATATTGGGTATCGTCTGCCTAAGCGTGCTTGAAATGACCATCCCTCAATTGTTCGCTCTATTGGCTGTTTTAAATTTCTTAGTTGCGGCATACATTTTCCTGCAAATCCCAATTTTCGTTGTGCGCTTTGCTATGTGGGTAGTCACTCACACGATTTACCGCGTGAAACACAAGAATTTGCACCACCTTCCTGAGCATGGTGGTGCATTAATCGTATGTAATCATGTGAGTTATATGGACTCGCTACTATTAAGTGCGGTTTGCCCACGCTTGATTCGCTTTGTGATGGAAGAAGATTACGCCAACCTTCCACCTCTACGACGTTTTCTTCGCCGAGCTGGTGTGATTCCGATCTCGGCCAGCAATCGCACTTCTATTCGTCGTGCATTCAGTGATGTTGAGGCGGCACTAAGTGAGGGGCATATTGTGTGTATTTTCCCTGAAGGTCGTTTGACATCAGATGGTGAGATGAACGAGTTTATGCGCGGTATAGACATCATCCTTCGTCGTAGCCCTGTTCCAGTGATACCAATGGCGTTGAAAGGCTTATGGGGCAGCTACTTCAGTCGCGCAAAAGGCCGAGCATGTAAGGGCTTACCAACGCGTTTCTGGTCTAGACTGGAAATCGAAGCTGGTACACCTGTCGATCCAAAACATGCCACAGCACAAGCTATGTTTGAGAAAGTAAAAGCACTTCGCGGCGACTGGCGCTAAACTCAAACAGAACAATTCTTAATTTTTGAACATGCGTTTAGTTTTTCTGAACGCACGTTCAATTCATTAAGACTTTCTGACCATAGGCGTTACGATATACTCTGCGCTTTAACTCACTACAACGAAGACACCCTTGAATACAAAGAATATCCCCTTTGGATTGGCACTGCTGTTTTGTTTAACCCCTTTTGTGTCCTCTCCTATCGCGCTTGTGATCGGTTTTCTTTTGGCGAGTTTTAGCCTAGTACCGACAGAGCTTCCTATTGCTTCATTTACCAAGAAGCTGCTTTCTTATTCCATTATTGGTTTGGGCTTTGGGATTCACTTTGACCAAGCGCTCGCGGTCACGTCTGATGGAATAGGTCTAATCATCGCGACCATCCTTGGCACACTTGTGATCGGCATGATGATTGCCAAAGCAATAAAACTTGAACGCACAACGGCGTATTTGATTGCTTCTGGTACTGCCATTTGTGGTGGTAGTGCGATTGCTGCTGTCGCTCCAGCGATCAAAGCAAAGGACGAACAAATCGGTCTTGCACTTGCAACGGTTTTCGTTCTGAACTCACTGGCGCTGTTTATCTTCCCTGTAATTGGTCACGCTATTGGTTTGGATCAGCATACGTTCGGAACGTGGGCTGCGATTGCAATTCACGATACCTCTTCCGTTGTGGGTGCGGCATCTGCTTACGGTGAAGAAGCATTGACTACCGCAACCACATTGAAGCTTGCTCGCGCATTGTGGATCATTCCTGTCGCACTAGTTAGTGCCGTGATCTTTTCTCGTGGAAACGGTAAAGAAGGTAAAAGCAAGTTAGTGATTCCTTACTTCATTTTCTGGTACTGCGCTGCTATTGCATTCAGCGACTTCTTCCCGCAATTTGAAGTGGTGTATCAAGGCATCTTTGCTATTGCTAAGCAAGCTCTTGTGGTGTGTCTGTTCTTGATTGGTTGCAGTATTTCAGTATCGAAGCTGAAGTCGGCAGGGGCAAAACCATTATTGTTTGGTGTCACACTGTGGGTGCTGATTTCTACAACATCACTCGGTTGGCTACTGCTGAGCTAAACCTTAATTAACTTTCTGTGGCTGGGTGAGCTCTGCTTTTTTCGCGCTCTGGTTTTTGTGTACCAACACTAAAGCTATCGCGACCAGAAAGGCGGTTAGCTCAGCCAATGAGCGCGTTAGTCCCTCAGTGCTCATCGCAAGGCCAATTTGTAGCAACACCGCTGCCACCAAAGCTAATTTTATCATCCTGAACCTTATGCTTTATTTCTTAATCTTTAAGCATAATTATGATTCAGAGTTATAAGGATTCGAAATTCCCTTTTCGACTAATTCATTGCTAAATCAACTAAGTTGGCTCTCCACCCATGAAATGAAAGTCTTCACTTTAGGGCGGTGCTCATACCCAGATGGACAGAGTAAATCATACCCCTGCTGAGTATCCATCGTAGGGTAAGGGCTCACTAGTTCTCCTTTGTCTAAGAGATCTTTGACAAACCGATAGCGTCCCATCGCAACACCAACATTGTTTCTCGCGGCTAACACAGCCATATCACGGTGACTAACACAATAAAAGTTTTGGAAAACATCCACATCTAATGCCATGTGAGACACCCACCTCTGCCATACGTCAGAGCCTAATGCATGAATAAAATTAATACGGTGTAGAGAGGCGAGCCCATCTTCTAAAATATTCATCTCTTTCATGTACTGTGGTGTGCAAACAGGAATGTACTTTTCACCAAACAATCGCTGACGATAAACATCAACAAGGTGCTCAGTATCATAAAAAATAGCCACATCGATCTGATTTGTTACAAGATCTAACTGACTTTCTTGCGCAAATAGATTGAGATTGAAACCTGAGTAATGGCGCTTAAAGTCCGCAACCCTTGGCATTAACCAACCGTTTAAGAATCCAGGAGAGGCGGCAATGTTTATCTCGCCCACTAAATCCGTCGACTTTATTTCTTCAATCTCATTAAAAATGGTACTGAGCGATGTAGATAACGTCTTTTGAAAACGACGCCCTTCCTCTGTCAGCTCAAGCTTTCTCGTACCGCGAACGAACAAGGTAAAACCCAGCTCTTGCTCGAGTACTTTAATGCGATGACTAACCGCACCTTGGGTTAAATGCAACTCCTTCGCTGCATGAGTAAAACTAAGGTGCTTCGCTGCGATACTAAAGGTATGAAGATTCCTAAGCAGTAATTGTTGGTTAGCCATGACACACCATGCATTAAAAATATTAATTCATGATAGTAGTGAATTCGTTTGTTTGCGTCGATAATTAAGTTTCAAATAGTCCCTAGAAACTTAATAAAAACGCCAATTTCCAGCATAGATCATATTCTGGGAGGCATTAAAAATTATAGGGGCAAATATGAATATACTCGGCTACATGCAAAAAGTCGGTAAGGCGTTGATGGTTCCCGTAGCGACACTACCCGCTGCGGCAATCTTGATGGGCATAGGATACTGGATTGACCCTGTTGGGTGGGGCTCAGAAAGCGTACTGGCCGCATTTCTAATCAAATCTGGTGGTGCCATCATCGATAACATGGCAGTGCTATTTGCCGTCGGTGTTGCTTTTGGTCTAAGCAGAGACAAGAATGGCTCTGCCGCACTTTCCGGCTTTATTTGTTTTATGGTTTTAACCACATTGCTTGCGCCAGGAGCGGTCACTCAACTGATGGGCATCACAGCAGATGAGGTGCCTGATGCGTTCAACAAGATTAATAACCAGTTTATCGGTATCTTAGTCGGCATAATCTCAGCGGAGATTTACAACCGTTACTCTGGAGTCGAGTTACCTAAGGCATTAGCGTTCTTCAGTGGAAAACGCCTAGTTCCGATCCTAACTTCCATTGCTGGTATGGCATTGGCCTTCGTTCTGCTTTACGTTTGGCCTGTGATTTACGATGCACTGATCATTTTCGGCACTAAGTTGGAAGCAATGGGCGCTGTCGGTGCCGGTCTTTTTGGTTTCTTCAACCGCCTGATGCTGACCATCGGCATGCACCACGCGCTTTACCCAGTGTTCTGGTTTGATGTAGTTGGGATTAATGACATTCCAAACTTCCTCGGTGGTGCACAATCTATTGCGAATGGCACTGCGGTTGTTGGCCAAACTGGTATGTACCAAGCAGGCTTCTTCCCTATCATGATGTTTGGTCTGCCGGGCGCTGCGCTTGCGATGTACCACTGCGCAGATAAAGAGAACAAAAACAAAGTATTTTCTATCATGCTTGCCGCTGCAATGGCGTCTTTCTTCACAGGCATCACCGAGCCACTAGAGTTCAGCTTTATGTTCCTAGCGCCTGTGCTTTACCTAATCCACGCAGTACTAACGGGCATTTCTATGTACATTGCTGCAAGCATGCAATGGATGGCAGGCTTCGGTTTCTCCGCTGGGTTCGTAGACTTTGTGCTTTCAAGCCAAAATCCACTAGCAACCAAATGGTACATGTTGATCCCACAAGGTTTAGTGTTCTTCGCTCTGTACTACACGATATTCCGCTTCGCGATCGTTAAGTTCAACCTGCGCACTCCGGGTCGTGGCGAAGACATGGAGAAGGAAGTAACAGAAAACGTTGGCGAACTTGCAAAAGATTACATTGCCGCTATCGGTGGTGCAGATAACCTCCTAGAGGTAGACAACTGTATTACCCGCCTACGCTTAACCGTAAAAGATTCCTCACTGGCTGACGAAGCAAAACTAAAACAGCTCGGGGCAGCAGGTGTAGTTTGTATTGGTAAAGGTGGCCTGCAAGTCATCATCGGCCTAGGTAAAGTAGATAAAGTAGCGGAGCAAATGAAAGTCGCCCTCGCTAACTAAAGAATTGTGGTGACTCACCATCACCACATCCCCCTGAAGTGCAATAACGCTTAGTCACCGTTTTGCACTTCATTTTTTAACCAGTCTTTTACCGCTTTGCGCGATACTTTAATTCCTCCAGCCAATAAGGTTTGAGGCATTACATAATACGCGACCGGCCATTTGAATTTTTCTAGCTTAGTTTGCAGGTGTTGCTCGTATTGAGCTTTGTCCAGTAATGAATCCGTCTGCATCACTGCTACTGGTCGATGTCCAAATTCCACATCTTCTACCGGTACAACGATGCTCTGCGAAATACTCTCTATTTGGTTCAGTGCCGCTTCTATCTCTTCACAATGAACGTTTTCTCCACCAGAGATAAATTGGTTGTCTGCTCGACCAATAATCTTGAGTTCATCCCCTTGCCACTCTCCGAGATCCTTACTGTCGAACCAACCGTTTTCATTCAGAAGTGAGGTAACTGAGCCTTGTTTGAAATAGCCTGCTGCTAGCGTTTGCCCACCGATATAAATACGTTGTTCCACCAGCTTAATATCGCGGTTTTGCAACAGATGCCCCGCATTGCTGATGCTATCGATTCGCTTAGCTGTTACGGTAGACGCAGCTTCTGTCATGCCATAGCCTAGCCAAGTTTCAATACCCTGCTGTGTTGCTCGCAGTGCCAACTCATGGGCAACATGACTGCCGCCGAGTAAGACATGCGTGAGAGACAATTCGACTTGTTCATCCAGTAAACGCTTAAGCTGCGTCGCAACGAGAGAGGCATGAGAGACACCAAGAATATCATCAGCAAGATTCCCGTTTCCTACTTTGAGCGTTGCGCCTGCAAACAACCAACGGTAGACAATCGCTAAGCCTGAAACGTGGTAAAGCGGCAAGGAAAGCAGCCAGATTTCTTTATGGTTGAATCGAAACTCGGCTAATAAACCTTGAGCTGAAGAAAGGTGCTGACGATGAGTATGTACCACGGCTTTAGGGGTGCCTGTTGAGCCAGAGGTAAACACAATAGACGCTAAAGCATCATGTGCGTAGCCTTCGTTTGAAGTACTAACGTCACTTTGCGATTCGAAATCCAGAGTAGACAGTTGAATGATACAAAGTTGCGATAACTGCTGTTCAGAGTAGCCACTGGCAACACCATCAGCAAACCACACAAAACGTTGTTGGGTTGGCTTATATAGCGTCGTTAACTTACCTGAAAGTGCATCAAATGGCTGCGGCATGGTCAACGCAGCAATTGCGCCTATCTGCTGCGCAGCAAGATAAAACCACAGGGTTTCAACTTGGTTCTTACCGACTAACGTCACCACGTCTCCACTCGTGACACCCAGTTGTTGAAGGTTGCGAGCGTACAAGTCGACACGAGCAGTCAATTGTTGCCAGTTAACTTGTTCTTTGGTTGTTTCCAGCGCAATAGAAAAAGGGCTCATTTGAGCCCAATATTTCCATGGTGCAATCGCAATCGTCTCTATGCTGAATGCCACACTAACTCCTGCTCTGATAGCGGAATAATTGGAAGTTCACATTTAGGCCAACCCTGTTCCAATTGCGCTTTGTACAAGCCAATTGTATCCAAGCCAGGGATTTCATTCGGCAGTTGCCATTGAGCTAAACGTGCTAACTGGTTCAGACCCAAGCTGGATTCAATACTTGAGCTTATCACAGCTTTGATACCCAGAGTTTTAGCCTTCTCAATCAGCTTAATACAAAACTCAACCGAGCCGATCAACGTTGGCTTAATAATGATGGTCTTCACACCGGTAAGATCTTCTAGGCGGAAGTCTTCACGACGAACCGCATCCTGTAGCGTTTCATCCCACGCGATAGCAATCCCCGTGTTGATAGCAAACGACAGACTGTCACCCGGAGAGCGGCATGGTTCTTCCAAGAAGGTGATACGCTGACGCAGTGATGGGGCAATATACTTAGCAAACTGCTGCGCTTTTTCTGGCGTCCAAGCACGGTTTGCATCAAGGCGAAGTGTCAGCTGCGGTATCGACTCAAGAAATAAGTTCACTAGCATGCCGTCGCGAATCGGTTCGTATAGACCCACTTTTACCTTCGCAACTTTCTCGCCTTCCATCTCGTTCAGTTTAGGAATCAGCTCATCAGGGTCACCATTACACAGGGGCGCAGCTTGATACTGCCCTTGTACCGGTAGACCGCCTTCTAGCTCAAGTTGAGCCATCGATAAGCCAAACGCCACAGACGGATACATGTGGTTGTAATCCACGGGTAAATCCGCAACCCAACGCTCCGCTTGAGCTTGCAGTTGAACACCAGCGTCTTCGGTACCTTCAAGGCTAAAGCCCGTTAAAGGTGCAACTTCACCACGACCAATTTTGTCGCCATCCGTTAATTCAAGAATGAAGCCAACACGCTCAGTCAGTTTGTTGTCACGTAATATAACGCCACTGTCCATTGGTAGAGAGTAACGATAAATCTTCGCTTTACGCATAATTCGAATCCTATGTAATACCATATATTCTGAACTTTTTAGCGAGAGAACCCGCTAACCTCCCAGAGGGCGAGGCGCTCAGGACGAAAAACGAAACAGAGGAGCACAAAGGCTCCTCTTCTATACGGATTATGGGTTACGAGGGAACTTATCGAAGTCTGGGCGACGTTTCTCGTTGAATGCGTTACGACCTTCTTGGCCTTCATCTGTCATGTAGAACATCATGGTTGCGTTACCAGCCAGTTCTTGCAAGCCCGCTTGACCATCACAGTCCGCGTTCAATGCGGCTTTCAAGCAACGCAGTGCCATTGGGCTGTGTTGCAGTACTTCACGACACCAACGAACGGTTTCTTTCTCTAGATCCGCTAGTGGCACTACTGTGTTTACTAGACCCATGTCTACCGCTTCTTGAGCGTTGTAGAAACGACATAGGAACCAGATTTCGCGAGCTTTCTTCTGACCTACGATACGAGCCATGTAAGACGCGCCCCAACCGCCATCAAAAGAGCCCACCTTAGGACCAGTTTGACCAAATTGTGCATTCTCCGCCGCAATCGTCAGGTCACACATCATGTGCAACACGTGACCACCACCGACAGCCCAACCTGCGACCGATGCGATCACTGGTTTTGGACAAGTACGAATATCGCGTTGGAAGTCTAATACGTTTAGGTGGTGCGTACCTTGGTCGTCTTTGTAGCCGCCGTAGTCGCCACGGATCTTCTGGTCACCGCCAGAACAGAACGCATCTTCACCTAGACCTGTCAGGATGATCACACCAACAGTCGAGTCATAACGCGCATCTGCCAGTGCATCAATCATCTCTTTTACAGTTTGAGGACGGAAAGCATTACGTACCTGTGGACGTGCAATGGTAATTTTCGCGATACCATCAACAGACTTGTGATAGTGGATATCCTCGTATTTCTCGCTGCAATCTTTCCATTGAACCGGAGCGTAAAGTTCTTCTTCAGAAATGCCTACTGTTTTAGCCATGGTGATTCCCATTGTTCTCGTTGCTCTCACTGAAAGTGAGAATGAATTATTTGATTAATCTGTATCGCAAACTTTTGGGGTTGCTCTTGATGAGCGTTATGCCCTGCCCCCTCAATTTGTCGATATGCCAACCCGCTCATTTCTGCCAGTTGACTGAATTTTTTGTCTTTAGCACCGCACACGTAATACAGCGGAACCGCTTGTTGTTGCAGTGCTGGTAGCAAATAACCTTGCTTAGCCAAAGAAGTCGCAAGCAACATATCTGCGACTGACGAGCCAAGATTAGCACTTCGTTTTGTCACTAATGTTTGTCTTTGCTCATGGTTTAGTGAAGAAAAGACCAACTGTTGGTACCAATCGTTCAAAACACAAGCAAGAGGCTCAATTTTGAAACGCTTTGCCCAGCGAGTGTCATTCTTTAATCTGGCCTGCTTATCTGACTCGTTTTGTAGACCGAAGTTTCCTCCTTCAACAATGGCACCACAAATATTGAGATCTGAAAAACACTGGTGCGCAAGGCCATGCATAGCAATGCGTCCCCCCATTGAGTAACCAATCAAAATAAGCAGCTGTTGTGAAGGAAATAGTAAAGATAGTGTGGAATTGAGCAATTTGCAGCAATCATCTAGATCACGGCAAGAAATAGATTGGCTTTGACCATGACCAGGAAGGTCAATCGTCACACGTTCGAATTGAGGTAACGCGTTTGAGCATAGATGCCAATCCGCTCCGCTACCTAACAAGCCATGCAAAAACACCAGAGTAGGCAAAGTGCTACCTTGGTGCTTTTCCGTTGCTGAAAAGTGCTCAGAATAGAGCATGCAAATTCTTGTTGAACGATTTTAAATGCTCAACAGCTTGGTTAGACGGCGTTTGCACTTCAATCACCAATGCGCCTTGCCCTGAAGCAAAATGCTCAGAAACCAAAGATTGGTATTCTGCTAATGAGCTTGGTTGACGATACTCTAAACCAAACTGCTTCGCGGCGTGCTCAAAGTCGTAACCATGAGGCATTTGGTAGAACGACTCACGATGTTCCTGCGGCACCGGCAGTAAATCAAAAATCGCGCCGCCATCATTGTTCGTAATCACCAACACTGAC
Organism: Vibrio sp. ED002; assembly: GCF_023277445.1. Classification (NCBI taxonomy): domain Bacteria; kingdom Pseudomonadati; phylum Pseudomonadota; class Gammaproteobacteria; order Vibrionales; family Vibrionaceae; genus Vibrio; species Vibrio sp. ED002. Next base: position 1,372,721 of record NZ_CP080238.1, read on the forward strand.
GGTAACTTACTGTGCGTAAACAACGCCAGTGAATTCAACCCATACAATGCCGACGTATCACCAATAAACATTAACATCGGGTTCTGGCGCGCGCGTTGCACCCCGCTTGCCGTTGCAAACAGACCATCAATGCCTGAAGCACCACGGTTGGTAAACACTTCAGTATTGTCGAGCTTCCCAAACATATCAATTAAGCGAACAAACAAGCTGTTACCCACAAACAGGTCAACACCTTTTGCGCGCTCTGCAACATCAATGGCTAATGCAATCTCGCTTAGCTCACTCTTAGGATCAGAAACGAACAAACCTTTTGCATGCTGAGTCACTTGCTTAATGTCAGTCGCAAGGTCGTCTGCCCAACCAGTATATTCCGATTCAAACTCTGTGGTACGTTCTACCCAAGAGCTCGGTTGTTCAGCCCAATGCCATTGTGGCAAGTGGCTTTGATTATCACGGTCTAAACGTGGAGAAACATACCAGTATTGAATATCTCTACCATGTTGGCTACGCGAAACATGTTTATCGAGCCAGTGGTTAAAACGCTTGGAGATGATTCGGCTACCAAATTGAACCACTAAATCACAGCTATCTAACTGGCTCGCCAATCTTGGATGCTGCAACCACATATCAAAATGGGCCCAATCCGAACTCACACCACTTTGAGGATCAGCCAAAACAGGCCACCCCATTTGCTCAGCAAACGAACGTGCGGCCTGTGCTTGGGCTAAAGGCAAACTCCCAATGACCACGATACCTTTGTTGTCACCACAGCTTGGAATCGCACTGTTCGTTTTCGGGTTGAATCGTTGACAATAAGTCACGCGACTTTCTTTCCAACCAGCAACCGTATCGAGGTAATCTTGGTGAGTACTTTTTTCTACGTTTGAGTATAACGGCTCAGGGAAGGCACAGTTGATGTGTACCGCACTGCCTTTTAGCCGCTGCGTGAACATCACTTCATCCACAGAGGTCAAAAGCCAGTTGAGTGGCGTAGACAATGTCGGGCTTGGCAAATTCAGACTGTCAGAAACATGCTGTGAGAAAATACCAAGTTGATTGATGGCTTGATTTGCACCACACCCTACCAACTCGACTGGTCTATCGGCAGTCAATACCACCAGCTTTTCACCAGTGAGTTTTGCCTCTGCAATAGCGGGCAACAGATTGGCGACGGCAGTACCAGAGGTCACGATCAATGCCACAGGCTCTCTACTGGCTTTCGCTAGCCCTAATGCCATAAAGCCCAAACCACGCTCATCAAAGTGCGTGTGAATGGTAAAATTTGGATTATCCGCCGCCTCCACCGTTAAAGGGGTAGAGCGAGAACCTGGTGCAATACAGATATGATTTACACCAAAGCGGTTTAATTCTGTCAGGATGGTTTCAGACCAAATTCGATTTAAAACAGCTTGATCAGCATTCATGATGCAACCCCAAGCGGTGGGTGGTCTGAAATAAGAGAAAGTAACGTTGACATTTTTTTATCTAACTCGGCCCATTCATGCTCTGCAATGGAACCTGGAACAATACCCGCGCCAGCAAACAGTTGAACTTGTTCTTCAAGGATCAACGCACTTCTGATTGCGACACAAAACTCTGCACGCTCATGGCTGATATAACCCATGGAGCCTGCATACCAGCCGCGTGCAAACGGCTCATTATCTAAAATAAACTGCATCGACTCTTTACGGGGCAACCCAGCAACGGCGGCTGTCGGCTGTAAAGCAGAGAGTAACTGAACGCCATTAATGCCCGTTTTAAGATCCGCATGGATATTACGCTTTAAATGCTGCACTTTTCTCAGGCGAACCAAACGAGGATCAGTTTCAACTTCAACGCTTTCTGAGTGGGGTGAAAGACGTTCAATAATGTCGTCCACCACATACTGGTTCTCATTGAGGTTCTTAGAATCTTGAGATAGCCAGTTCGCCAACTCCATATCTTGAGTCGCATTCTCGCCACGGCCTATCGTACCGGCCAATGCTTCTGTATGTAGCTCGTGTCCGATACGCGAATACAAACGCTCTGGTGTGGATCCCATAAAGCTGTGTTTACTGTCTAAGCTCAACAGAAAATGAAAACTATGATGGTTGTTGAGGTAGCTCGCTTTCAATAGCTGCGCAGCAGAAAGTGTCGAATCTAAATGAACAGTCGATTTGCGAGCCAACACCACTTTTTTAAACTCGTCATTGTCGATACCAGTGAGCACCTTCTCTACCAAATTATTCCATTGTGGCTCTGTCGGAGCGTGATCAATCGAACGGATATGAGAAGAGATTGGTGCTAAGCTAGGCACATCAGAGACCAGCTTTTTCAAGCCTGCTAATGTACGAGTTTTATCTTCTGCGATATTCACCGCAAGTGACCATTGCTGGTCAAACCGAATCAACTCAATTTGCGGAAGAAAAAAGAAGGATGGCATACAGCGACGATTTTTCTCGTGCTGACCGTCAAATGAACGACCGCCCCATACGCGTTGGCCTTCACCAAGGATCGTATAGGCAGGTCCAGGCTCGACAAAGGAGTGGAGTTGGCCTAGAGCAACAACTTCTTCACGAGTATCACGGGACTGCCAGTAAAACTTGGGAAAAAGTGGTTGTGCTTCAAGCCAGTCTATAAACGCGAAATTGGGTTTCTCGCTGAGTGGCTCGATTAAACGTGTTTGATTGCCTTCCGTTTGCTGAACTCGCTCGATAATTCTATTTACGGCTTGATGGAACTGTGACAAATCAACCTCGAAACGTGTGAGGATAAAGGATAACTGACGGCTACTCTAAGTTTAGACCCAAAGCAAATCAAGGTCGTATACGATCTTTTGCAAATTCCTGTGATACCAACAGAACAAAACTTAATCACCAAACGGATAATTTACAGATTTTTATTCTAATAAAAAACAAATTATTGTATTTTAATAAAGAAATTAACGATTTTTTAGGAATTAAGCAATGCAAAATATCGGGATGTCGTCAAAACTCGACAATGTCTGCTACGACATTAGGGGTCCTGTACTCAAACATGCTAAACGCATGGAGGAAGAGGGGCATAAAATCCTAAAGCTAAACATTGGTAACCCCGCCCCATTTGGTTTTGACGCCCCTGATGAGATTCTAGTAGATGTCATTCGTAATCTGCCAACTTCTCAAGGCTATTGTGATTCCAAAGGCATTTATTCGGCGCGCAAAGCTGTCGTGCAGCACTATCAGCGCAAAGGCATCCGATCGTTAGATGTTGAAGATGTATACGTTGGTAACGGTGTATCAGAGCTGATCGTGATGGCGATGCAAGCATTACTGAACAATGGCGACGAAATGCTGATCCCTGCGCCAGACTACCCGCTTTGGACGGCATCTGTTGCTTTGTCTGGCGGTAAACCTGTGCATTATATCTGTGATGAAGGGGCAGACTGGTACCCAGACCTTGAAGACATCAAAAAGAAAATCACGCCAAAAACCCGTGGTATTGTTCTTATCAACCCGAACAACCCAACAGGTGCGGTATACAGTCGTGATTTCCTATTAGAAGTTATCGAGATTGCGCGCCAACACAACCTGATCATCTTCGCTGATGAAATCTACGACAAAGTCCTTTACGACGGCGCGACACACACCTCGGTTGCAACGCTAACAGAAGATGTATTGGTGATGACGTTCAACGGTCTTTCAAAAGCGTATCGCGTTTGTGGTTTCCGTGGTGGTTGGATGTTCCTAACGGGTCCTAAACATCTAGCACAAGGTTACATCAATGGCTTAGAACTGCTTTCTTCGATGCGTTTATGTGCCAACGTACCAATGCAACATGCGATTCAAACCGCATTGGGTGGCTACCAGAGTATTAATGAGCTGATCTTGCCGGGTGGTCGTTTGCTTGAGCAACGTAACCGAGCTTACGAACTGATCAACCAGATCCCTGGTGTTTCATGTGTGAAGCCGAAAGGTGCGATGTATTTATTCCCGAAAATCGACACCAAGATGTACAACATTAAGAATGACCAACAAATGGTGCTCGACTTCTTGAAGCAAGAAAAAGTACTTCTGGTACAAGGTTCTGGCTTTAACTGGCCGAAACCGGATCACTTCCGTATTGTTACACTGCCGCACGTAGAAGATCTCGAAACCGCGATTGGCCGCTTTGAGCGTTTCCTATCAACGTATAGCCAGTAGTAATTACTGCTGATCTCTCATATGCTTAGAGGAGCTCCTAGTGAGCTCCTTTTTCGTATCAAATACCAATGTCACTTACGAACGGTTTGTGGGATCGGTACATAGGAGAGTGCAATGAAAGAAAGCCATTTTTTCGCCCACTTGGCCCGAATGAAGCTCATCCAACGCTGGCCACTGATGCGCTCAGTCTCGCCAGAAAATGTCTCTGAACACAGCTTACAAGTTGCCTTCGTAGCGCATGCCCTAGCATTAATTAAAAACAAAAAATTCGGCGGTACACTAAACCCTGAACGTATCGCTATACTCGCCATGTACCATGATTCGAGTGAAGTACTCACTGGGGATCTACCGACCCCCGTTAAGTACTACAACCCTGAAATTTCTAAAGAATATAAGAAGATTGAAGCAGCGGCAGAACAAAAACTGCTCTCAATGTTACCTGAAGAGTTTCAAGATGATTTTGCACCCTACTTGCTCTCGCATTCCGCTCATGAAGAAGACGCGAAAATCGTTAAGCAAGCAGATTCTATCTGTGCGTACCTTAAATGCTTGGAAGAACTCAGTGCAGGTAATCACGAATTTGCCTTGGCAAAGAAACGCTTAGATATCACATTGCAAGAACGCAAAACACCGGAAATGGAATACTTCCTTCATACCTTTGCCCCAAGTTTTGAATTATCGCTGGATGAAATTAGCTAGTTGATGGAGAGAAATGTGTCATTTGAATTAAACGCTTTATGGCAAGAACGCCATGATGATGAACATAAAATCCGCCGCGATGACCATCGTAGCCCGTATCAACGTGATCGTGCACGCATTCTGCATTCTGCAGCATTTCGACGCTTACAAGCGAAGACCCAAGTGCATGGCAACAGCTTGGAAGATTTTCACCGAACTCGACTCACCCACTCTCTAGAAGCAGCGCAGCTTGGAACAGGTATTGTTGCCCAACTAAAAAAGAAGCAACCTGAATTTCGAGATCTACTGCCGTCTGACAGCTTGATCGATTCATTGTGTCTCGCACACGACATTGGTCATCCCCCTTATGGGCATGGTGGTGAAGTCGCCTTAAACTACATGATGCGTGATCACGGCGGCTTTGAAGGCAATGCTCAAACCTTCCGTATCGTCACCAAGCTTGAACCTTATACCGAGCACTTCGGCATGAACCTATCACGTCGCGCTTTACTCGGTTTAATAAAGTACCCAGCTCTGCTTAGTCAAACACGCTCCACGCGCCTACCGGACCCGGTTGAGCATCAACGCAAACTCAAAGCCAAAGATTGGAGCCCTGCCAAAGGCATTTATGATTGCGATAAGGATTTATTCGATTGGGTCATTGCGCCCCTGACCGAAAACGACAAAGCACTACTAAGCCAAATGCGTTGCCGCCCTGAATCAGACTTGGAGCACTGTAAAACTCGGTTTAAGTCTTTGGACTGCTCAATAATGGAGCTAGCGGACGACATCGCCTATGGCGTACATGATTTAGAAGATGCCATTGTGCTTGGTATGGTAACTCGACAGCAGTGGCAAGAAGGGGCAGCAAGCCAGCTTGCAGATTGCGGAGACCCTTGGTTTGAAGAACACATCGGTTCCATCGGTCAAATGTTGTTTAGTGGTAAACATCATCGACGTAAAGACGCGATTGGTGGCATGGTTAACGCCCTATTGACGAGTATTTCAATCAAAGTAGTTGATGAGCCATTCAATAACCACTTACTGGCTTGGAACGCCTGTTTAGAACCTCATATGGCAAAAGCACTAGAAGTATTGAAACACTTCGTGAGCCAATATGTGATTCAAATTCATCAAGTACAGATTGTTGAATACAAAGGCCAGCAAATCATCATGGATTTATTTGAAGCGCTCAGTGCAGATCCTGAACGCTTGCTACCCAAACACACTCAAGAACTTTGGAAAGAAGCAATGGATGAGAGTGCAAAAATGCGCGTCATTGCAGATTACATCTCAGCGATGACCGACGGCCATGCACAGAAGCTGCACCGTCAGTTGTTTTCTTCAATTGTCTTATAGAGAATGCTCTATAGATTCGCTACTCACCTTTCAGATAGTTCTTCTCAAATACGCCCGGAGGCATCTGGGCGATTTGAAATTCAATCATCTTCTCAAAAGCAATCAACAAAGGAGTAAGATCCTCGCTAGGTTGAAGTAACGAGAGCGCATGAAACCCCGCTTCTACCGTCGACAAGCTGTTATCAGAAGGCGCTTTACGAATCGTATAATGACCTTGTAAGTCTTCCGGTAGTTTAACCGTCTGGATAGTATGAAGGTTCGTCGACAGTTGCCACATCTTGTAGGCTTTCTTCCAAGTACCGTCGAGTAAGATTAAACGTGTTTTCTTATCGGGCACTTCTGCAACCGTCGCCAATTCTGAAAGGCACAACGATTGCTCTGAAGGGTAAAGAATGAAATGTTGGTAGGTTTCATCTTCAAGCAACGCATTCAAGGCCGCACTGTCAGAAAAGTCTTCTCCAATCAGGCAAGTACAATGATTTAGGCTCAAATTGAGAATCCGTGCCGTACCAAGAGGACGATGTTCTTCACTCGTATGCTGAAGAATGATAAGTTCAACCTCGCTTGCTAGCGGTACAATCCATTGGCAAATACAGGCTTTGCGCGATTTTCCACACTGAGAACAATAACGAGACATAGAGTGAACCTTTATACATTGCTGAGCATCATCAGCGTTATCTGTTTAATTCTTCAATTCGAACCCATGGCAAGTCTGACTGAATGGCATGCTTACAATATACGCCATGGCGAATGGTGGCGAATCGTAACAGGAAATCTCACGCATACCAACTTTGCTCATCTCGGCATGAATCTCGCTGGATTATGGGTTATTGGTTTTATCTTTCGACCGACAGCACGTAACTTCACCATCGTATTTTTGATTCTTTGTTCATTTGTCGGTGCGATGAATCTTTTTACCAATATGTCAGTTTATGTCGGGTTGTCAGGTGTATTGCATGGACTCTTTGGTTTCTGGGCGCTCAGTGAGGTTTTCGACGGCAGAAGAAGCAGTTTGGTGTTGGTAGGTGGCTTAATTGCAAAAGTCGCGTGGGAGCAATTCTACGGCCCCTCCACTAGTACTGCAGCTATGATTGGCGCACGTGTTGCGGTTGACGCTCATTTATTTGGTGCAATTGGTGGTTTAGGCATGGCTTGGTTGGAAAAGTTAATGCATCGCCGGATCTTTGGTTAAACCAGCTAAGCGATCTTTGGCCTTCCTCAAATTTAAATCTGACCAAATAAAAAATCCCGAACCGGTAATGAGGATTGGTTCGGGAAAGCAGTAATAGGAAACAGAAACTTCGCTTTTCAATGGCCAAAATGTATTTACAGCAAAATTCGCTCTTGGTTTTTCTTCACCGTTGCTTCCCCAATGCCTTTCACTTTGCTTAGGTCCGCTGCCGTTTTGAATGGACCGTGCTCTTCACGATACTCTACTATCTGTTCGGCTTTCTTCTCGCCAATACCATTAAGTAATGTCGCGATCTCTTCCGCTGAAGCGGTATTCACATTAACAGTAATCTCAATACCTTCGTATTTCGACGATTTCGACTTTGTTGTCTCACCGCCGGCCGCCCATCCCACTGGTGCCAATAGCATTAAGCACAGCGTTAACATCCATTTCATATTGAGTGCTCCTCCTGAGTTATCTTGTCAAAGTACTGACTACTCTAGATAAACCGAGCACGGCATTGAAGTGACTTCAGATAAAAATAAAACGGGCCGCTAATGCGACCCGTTTTAGTTAACATGCAAATTACATTCGTAGTGCTTAGTTGCTCACAACAAAGTACTCGATGTCAGTGTTTGCGCGTAGTACTGCGATAACAGAAGTAAGATCTTGTTGTGAAGAAGCACGTTGCATCTGCATTGCTACTTGCTCTTCTAAAGAAGCATCTAGTTCAGCTTTCACAGCATCAAGCTCGATAACCACGATGTTACCAGCAAGGTCTTTTGACTGACCGTAAACAGGCTTGTCATCAACTGGTTTCGCCATAGCAAATACTGTGCTCGCCAGTGAAGAACGACGGTCTACGGTTTCTTGCTCACCAAACGTTAGATTGTTTTCAGCAAGGATAGCCGTGTTGCCTTCTTTAAGCGCCGCAACCACTTTCGTACCTAGCTCGATGGCACCCTGTTCGCCTTTTACGCGAGACAATTCAGCAACAACTTGGTCTTTCACTTCTGCAAGAGGAAGTACGGTCTCGTCACGAGCATCTTCAACGCGAACAACAATGATGTGCTCAGGTGCGACTTCGATTGCTTCAGAGTTTAGACCATCTTCTTTCACTTCTGGGCTTAGAATCGCTTGCATTACTGCTTGGTTCTTAAGCACTTCAGGCGCGTCAACTTGAGAAATGAAGTCTGTCGTTTTCACTTCTTGGCCAACCGCTTTAGAAGCGTCGTCTAGAGAGTCAGGGAATTCAAACGCTACTTTCTCTAGCTCGTTTTGTAGCTCGTAGAATTGATCAACTGCTTTTTGGTCAACCATCTCTTGTTTGATTTCAGCTGCGACTTCAGAGAAAGGCTTAGCAACAGAGTCTTTAAGCTCTTCAAGCTTGATGATGTGGTAGCCAAAGTCAGACTTCACTAGACCAGTCACGTCACCAGGGTTCTTAAGTGCGAACGCCGCTTCTTCGAATGCAGGGTCCATTACATCGCGCTCAATCCAACCTAGGTCGCCGCCGTTTTCAGCACTGCCAAAGTCGTCAGATTTTTCTTCTGCTAGCTTAGCGAAATCTGCACCACCGTTAAGTTCATCAAGAATGGCTTGTGCTTTCGCTTCATCATCACCTTCAACTAGGATATGTGCGACGCGACGTTGCTCTTCTGAAGAGTATTTATCTAGGTGATCATCGTAGTATTTCTTAACTTCTTCGTCAGAAACTTGGATTTGCTTTTTCAGTGCTTCAGCTGATAGTTCAATGTAAGCGACTTTTACTTGCTCTGGGCGAGTAAACATATCTGGATTTGCTTTGTAGTACTCTTGAATTTCTTCATCAGTAAGATCTACTTTTTTAGCAAACTCAGCTAAGTCGATAGTCACAGTACGAACGTCACGAGTTTGTGTGAACAGCTTACCTTCTGACTGAACTTCACCTGGTAGAGTGAACTCACTGGTTTGTAGAGCGTTAAGCAGTTGCTCACGAACCAATTCACGACGCATGTACTCTGCAAATGAATCTGGAGAGAAACCAGCACGGCGCAAAGAAGCTTGGTAGATATCTTGGTCAAATTGGCCGTTAGACTGGAACTGAGGCATGTCTAGAATCATGCTACGTACTTGAGCATCGCTGATGCGTAGACCTAGTGCTTCAGCTTGTTGATCAAGCAACACATCGTTGATCATACGATCTAGAACTGATTTGCGGAAAGATTCAACGTATGCAGGGTCTGCTAGCAACTGAGAGAAGTTGTCACCCAATTGAGCTTGCATGCGGTTACGCTCATTTTGGTAAGCCATTTCGAACTCACCACGAGCGATCTCGGTATTACCTACTTTCGCCGCAGAGTTGTTGTTACCACCAACAATGTAGCTACCTACACCTGCAAATACGAAAGATAGAATGATAAGTCCAAGGATAATTTTGACCGCGATGCTATTCACGCCTTCGCGTAGTCGATCCATCATAATTTAACTGCTCTCCACAATTGAAGCCGACTGCTTCTAATAGAAAATGTAATGTCGCGATAATATCAGAAAAAGAAATGCGCATCAGTAGGATGCGCATAATTTAAGAAAGTTCGGCTCTTAGTTTGTAAATTTTTGTACAAATCTGACTGTTTGAACAAAAACTATGCAATGGCCGTTCGCTGAACCAGCTCTGCGTCATCGACGCAAAGAATTAGTTACAAGCGTCTTTTAGAGCTTTACCAGCTTTGAAAGAAGGTACTTTAGCTTCTGCGATTTGGATTTCTTCACCAGTTTTTGGGTTACGGCCTGTGCGTGCTGCACGAGTGCGAACGCTGAAAGTACCGAAGCCAACAAGCGCAACTTGGTCACCAGACTGAAGCGTACCACTTACTGCTTCGATGAATGCATCTAGAGCGCGACCAGCTGATGCTTTAGAGATGTCTGCGTTTTCTGCGATTTGTTCTACTAGTTGAGTTTTATTCACTGTGATTTCCCCTTTGTGTCATCTGTGATTATTTTTGTGATGACGTTTCGTTCCATAATTAAAAAATATGCCCCACCCCTTATCCTTCAAGGGCTGGAAGCTATCGAACTTAACTTAGCTTCCAAAAAAAACGCTGACAAGCCTTTTTGAGCCTATCAGCGTAAAGTTTTACTTATTTTTGCTGCACATCACTATTTTTGAGACGGAAACTCAACGCCTGTCGGGTCTTGCTCTAGTGCAACTTTAAGAACTTCGTCGATCCACTGTACAGGGATAACCTTCAGATCAGCGATAACATTTTCTGGAATCTCTTCCAAATCACGCTCATTGTCCTTTGGAATCAGTACCGTTTTGATGCCACCGCGGTGTGCCGCAAGTAACTTCTCTTTTAGGCCACCGATAGGTAAAACTTCACCGCGAAGCGTAATTTCACCCGTCATACCCACTTCTGCTTTTACAGGATTACCCGTCAAGCTAGAAACAAGTGCAGTACACATTGCGATACCCGCACTTGGGCCATCTTTTGGTGTTGCACCTTCAGGTACGTGAACGTGGATATCTCGTTTTTCGTAGAAGTCAGAGTTAATACCCAGTTTCTCGGCACGTGAACGCACAACGGTCATTGCAGCTTGGATCGACTCTTTCATTACGTCGCCAAGTGAACCCGTTTGCGTCAGCTTTCCTTTACCCGGCATTGATTCAGTTTCGATGGTCAGTAGGTCGCCGCCAACTTGTGTCCAAGCTAGACCCGTTACTTGACCGATACGGTTGCTATCGTCCGCTTTACCGAAGTCATGACGCTGAACACCTAGGTACTCTTTTAGGTTTTCCATTGTCACGGTAACTGATTTCAAGCTGCTATCAAGCAGGATGTTCTTCACTGCTTTACGACAGATCTTAGAAATCTCACGCTCTAGGCTACGCACACCCGCTTCACGCGTGTAGTAACGAATGATGCCAATGATCGCTGAATCTTCGATAACAATTTCGCTTGGTTTCAAGCCATTACGTTGAACTTGCTTATCAACAAGGTGACGTTTCGCGATGTTCAGCTTTTCGTCTTCTGTGTAGCCAGACAGGCGAATCACTTCCATACGGTCTAACAAAGGACCAGGAATATCCATCGAGTTCGACGTTGCAACGAACATCACGTCTGATAAGTCGTAATCGACTTCTAGGTAGTGATCGTTAAACGCGTTATTTTGCTCTGGGTCTAGTACTTCAAGCAGTGCTGAAGACGGATCGCCACGCATGTCTGAAGACATTTTGTCGATCTCATCCAGAAGGAATAGTGGGTTTTTCACCCCAACTTTCGACATTTTCTGAATGAGCTTACCCGGTAATGAACCAATGTACGTACGACGGTGACCGCGAATTTCCGCTTCATCACGTACACCACCTAGAGCCATACGCGTGTATTTACGGCCCGTTGCAGCAGCGATAGAGCGACCTAGGGATGTTTTACCAACACCAGGAGGACCAACAAGACAAAGGATAGGGCCTTTCAGTTTGTTGATACGGTTTTGTACCGCCAAGTATTCAAGAATACGCTCTTTAACACGCTCTAGACCGTAATGGTCTTCGTTTAGAATCTCCTCTGCTTTCGCAAGGTTCTTCTTAACTTTTGAACGCTTCGCCCATGGCACACTCACCATCCAATCGATGTAGCTACGCACCACTGTCGCTTCTGCTGACATTGGAGACATCATCTTAAGCTTTTGTAGCTCTTGTTCTGTCTTTTCACGCGCTTCCTGAGGCATTTTCGATTCATCGATCTTTTGCTTCAGGGTCTCGAACTCGTCAGGAGCATCTTCCATCTCGCCAAGTTCTTTCTGAATCGCTTTCATTTGCTCATTCAGGTAGTACTCACGCTGAGATTTTTCCATCTGCTTTTTAACGCGACCACGGATGCGTTTTTCGACTTGAAGAAGATCAATTTCTGATTCCATCTGACCCATAAGGAATTCAAGACGCTCAGTCACATCAACGATTTCAAGTACTTGCTGTTTGTCCACCAGCTTTAGAGGCATGTGCGCAGCAATGGTGTCTGCAAGACGAGCTGCTTCATCAATACCATTTAGTGAGGTAAGCACCTCTGGTGGGATCTTTTTGTTTAGCTTAATAAAGCCTTCGAATTGGTTGATCGCACTGCGAACAATCACTTCTTGCTCACGCTCTTCAAGCTCAGGCGTAACCACAAACTCTGCCTCTGCTAGGAAGAATTCGCTTTCTTTAAAGTGGTTGATTTTCGCGCGCTGTTGACCTTCAACCAACACTTTAACTGTGCCGTCAGGTAGCTTAAGAAGCTGGAGAATGGTTGCAACCGTACCTACTTCAAATAGGTCATCAACCGTCGGCTCGTCAGTATCAGCTTGCTTTTGTGCCACAAGCAGAACTTGTTTGTTTGTTTCCATTGCCGTTTCTAGACAACTAATCGATTTCTCACGACCAACAAACAATGGAATAACCATGTGTGGGTAGACCACTACGTCACGTAGAGGTAATACCGGGATCTCGATACGCTCGGAACGTTCCAAGTTCATATAATTCTCTCTTCCGCTTTCACGTTTAACGTATTACTTAACGAAGTATATGGGGTCTAATTATTTGGATTCAATAAGAGAAATAAAAAAAGGAGGTAATTACTTACCTCCTTTTTATTCATGGCTGAATTTATTCTGCTCCAGCTGCCTGGCTGTCGGCGTTGCTGTAAATAAGCAGTGGTTCTGATTCACCATTAATGACTGATTCATCAATCACGACTTTACTTACGTCCGTCGCTGATGGCAGTTCATACATGGTTTCCAGCAGAACGCTTTCTAGAATTGAACGTAGACCACGAGCACCTGTCTTACGCTCCATTGCTTTCTTAGCGATAGCACGTAGTGCGTCTTCACGGAACTCAAGCTCAGCGTCTTCTAGCTCGAACAATGCTGCGTATTGCTTGGTTAGTGCGTTCTTCGGCTCACATAGGATCTGAATTAACGCTTCTTCATCTAACTCAGTTAACGTTGTCGTTACTGGTAGACGACCAATAAACTCAGGAATCAAACCGTATTTCACTAGATCTTCAGGCTCTACCTGAGTAAATAGTTCACCGACGGTTTTAGTTTCGTTCTTAGAGCGCACTTCTGCGCCAAAGCCGATACCAGTACCTGTTGCTACACGTTGCTCAATCACTTTATCTAGGCCAGCAAATGCACCGCCACAGATGAACAGGATCTTAGACGTGTCCACTTGTAGGAATTCTTGCTGTGGATGCTTACGACCACCTTGTGGTGGAACCGATGCAACCGTACCTTCAATAAGTTTTAGTAGCGCCTGCTGAACACCTTCACCAGATACGTCACGCGTAATTGATGGGTTTTCAGCTTTACGAGAAATCTTGTCAATTTCGTCAATGTATACAATGCCGCGTTCAGCCTTAGCTACATCGTAATCACATTTTTGCAGAAGCTTCTGAATGATGTTTTCAACGTCTTCACCTACGTAACCAGCTTCGGTTAGTGTGGTAGCGTCAGCCATTGTAAATGGCACATCCAAGAATCGAGCCAGCGTCTCAGCAAGCAGTGTCTTACCACTACCCGTTGGACCAATTAGAAGGATGTTACTCTTACCAAGCTCCACACCTTCGCTCGTTGTATCACCATTGCGTAAACGCTTGTAGTGGTTATATACCGCAACTGCGAGCACTTTTTTCGCGTAATCTTGTCCGATCACATAGTCATCAAGGTGTTCACGGATCTGTTTTGGCGTTGGTAACGCCTCAGATTCTTTCTTAGGGAGAACATCCTTGATTTCTTCGCGAATGATATCGTTACATAAGTCGACACACTCGTCGCAAATGTAAACTGACGGACCTGCGATTAGCTTGCGAACTTCGTGCTGACTTTTGCCACAGAAAGAGCAGTACAGCAATTTGCCGCTGCCACTTTCTTTGCTTTTATCTGTCATTCGCTAACCTCTTAGCCTTTACTCTTTATGAATTGAGTGTATATCAAATTTAGCCAAAATGCGCTGGCTAAATTACTCGCCGCGATGGCTCAACACTGCATCCACAATACCGTATTCTACTGCCTGATCTGCCGACATGAAGTTATCACGATCAGTATCACGTTCAATCACTTCAAGAGGCTGACCAGTATGCTCTGCCAATAGGTTATTTAGCTTCTGCTTGATAGTCAGGATTTCCTGAGCATGGATTTGGATATCAGAAGCTTGACCTTGGAAACCACCAAGTGGTTGGTGGATCATCACACGTGAATTAGGCAGAACGTAACGCTTACCTGGCGCACCACCTGCAAGCAGGAACGCACCCATTGAGCAAGCTTGACCCATACATACTGTACTCACATTTGGCTTGATGAACTGCATAGTGTCGTAAATAGACATACCCGCAGTCACGCTGCCGCCTGGAGAGTTGATGTATAGGAAAATATCTTTATCTGGATTTTCAGATTCTAGGAAAAGTAGCTGAGCCACGACAAGGTTTGCCATGTGGTCTTCCACTTGACCGGTTAAAAAGATCACGCGCTCTTTAAGCAAACGTGAGTAAATGTCGTAAGAGCGTTCGCCGCGGGAAGTTTGTTCAACCACCATTGGCACTAGCGCGTCAATAATTGGCGACATTGCATTTTTTTCTTGGTAGCTCATATTCTTATGTCCCTAAAATAAATGGCCCGGATGATGACTATCATACGGACCATTGTTAGCAGAATAGTCGACGTTAAGTCAACCTTCTACGCAAGATATTGCTTATTAAGCAGCAGGTTGTTGTTGGTTAAGTAGCTCGTTGAAGCTTACTTCTTTCTCAGTAACCTGTGCTTTAGCGATGATCGCGTCGATTGCTTGCTCTTCTAGAGCAACGTTACGCATGTTGTTCATCATTTGCTCGTTTTGCTCGTAGTAAGCAATAACTTCTGTTGGATCTTCGTAAGCTGTTGCCATCTCTTCGATAAGAGACTTCACTTTCTCGTCGTCAGCTTTTAGCTCTTCAGACTTGATTACTTCACCTAGTAGAAGACCAACAACTACGCGACGCTTAGCTTGCTCTTCGAACAGTTCACGTGGAAGCTGTGCAGCTGCTTCTGGGTTACCACCGAAGCGTTGTGCAGCTTGTTGACGTAGAACTTGGATTTCTTGGTCGATAAGTGCAGCTGGTACGTCGATTTCGTTTTGCTCAACTAGGCCGTCGATAGCTTGCTCTTTGATGCGGTTCTTAATAGCTTGCTTAAGTTCGCGCTCCATGTTCTTACGAACTTCAGCTTTAAGTGCGTCAACGCCACCTTCAGCAACACCGAACTTAGAAACGAATTCGTCGTTTAGTTCTGGTAGTTCGCGAGCTTCAACTTTGTTCACTTTGATTGCGAACTTAGCAGCTTTACCTTTTAGGTTTTCAGCGTGGTAATCTTCTGGGAAGTTTACGTCGATCTCGAATTCCATACCTTTAGTTTTACCTTCGATACCGTCTTCGAAACCTGGGATCATGCGACCTGCGCCCATCTCTAGTGGGAAGTTCTCAGCTTTACCGCCTTCGAACTCTTCACCATCGATAGAACCAACGAAGTCGATGCTTACACGCTTACCAGCTTCAGCAGCTTCTTCTACTTCAGCCCAAGTAGCTTGTTGCTTACGTAGAGTTTCGATCATCTCTTCTACGTCTGCATCGTTAACTTCAGTTGTTGGTTTTTCAACTGTGATGCTGTCTAGGCCTTTTAGCTCAACTTCTGGGTAAACTTCGAAAGTTGCAGCGAAAACTAGGTCAGCGCCTTCGTTGTTTTCAACTGGTGCGAAAGTTGGAGCGCCTGCTGGGTTGATTTTCTCTTTTACGATCGCTTCGATGAAGTGGCGTTGCATAACTTCACCAAGAACGTCTTGACGTACTGCTTTGCCGTACATCTTAGCAACCATTTTTAGAGGCACTTTACCTTTACGGAAACCATCGAAACGACGGTTTTTAGCGATGTTGCGTAGTTCAGCTGTTACAGCGTCTTCGATGTTTGCAGCTGGAACAGTAATGTTTAGACGGCGCTCTAGGCCCTCTAGCGTTTCAACAGTAACTTGCATTATATATAAACCTCTAAAGTGGCTCGGTCTTCCCGAGCTTATGAGCGAGACTCTGTGAGTTCACGCTTCATCCTTGTGTAGTGTTCTGTCCGAACACCTAAGTTAAAACCGAGTATCGATGCTGGAAACCAACACCAGACTAATCAGTGATATCCTCCGCAAACGCAAAAGGTATCTCCTATTAGCCTCAGGACAGAATTTTTAGACGCGACATTCTAGCGATCTGTCGCAATCCTGTCGAGCCAATAGCCACTATGTGGACATTGTCTGCGCTAAATTCTCGAATACGGGCTCAATTTTTGCGAAAAATGCCCTTTTAGCATCGCTTCGCCTTAGCCAGCATATCTAGAATGGGGACAATAGCGACTTTTTCAAGAGAATCGACTGCTTTTTTTATTGAAAAGCCTAAAAAGAGATCTTGCTCTTGTTTTACTCCACAGAGTTGAAAACTAAATCCCTATTCATCACTACAAACTATTAACATTTTCTTACGTCACCAAAGGAAGGGGCAAGGAGCGTAATGATGTCGCAGAAAAACCGTATTCTACTGATTTTTTTTGCCTTCTATTTACTTTGCGCTTTCATCGGTGGGCATTGGGTTTGGAGTCACAGCTACCAATCTTTGCTCGAAAAACACCAGTCTCAGCTGGAACGTTTTTCCAGTCATATCCAAAACAAATTAGACAAATACGCGCACATTCCCCATTTACTATCCAAAGATGAACCTTTGGTACAAGCACTACTAACCCCGAATAACAGTGCGCAGCTCGAAATCACCAATCGCTATCTAGAATCGGTGAATCACGTGATTGAAGCGGCAGACACCTATTTGATCGACAAATGGGGGACGACGATCGCCGCCAGTAATTGGCGCAAAGAGCGTTCATTTGTGGGGCGCAACTTCGCTTTTCGCCCTTATTTCAAGCAAGCCATTGTCGGTGAGAAAAGTGAATATTACGCCCTCGGCTCCACTTCGGGTAAACGCGGCTATTACTATTCCTACCCTATCGTCTATGCCGGTGGCGTAATTGGTGTCGTGGTGGTCAAAATGGATTTGAACAAGATAGAAGACAATTGGCAGCAGCCTAAAAGTGTTTTCGTCGCCAGTGACCCAAATGGCATAGTGTTTATGAGCAGCCGTAACGACTGGTTGTTCAAAAGCCTACAATCACTTGATGAAATAAAAGAAGCCGAAGTTCGGGCAAGCCGACAGTATTTAGACACTCAAATTGAGTCACTTGGTTTTGTCGGTGACATGTTGCCGAAACATTCTGAGGTAAAGCAGGGCTACCCTTACAATAAAGGAACCTTGGTGATCTCTTCCCTCCCCCTTGACGAACTCAAACTGACGATCCGGGTACTCTCGCCTAAGCAAACGGTGGTTTGGTTCACCATGGGCTATTTGCTCGTTTTGACTCTAGCTTTTACCGTTTTATTCCTTCTAGGCCAACTGGTTTATCACCGCCAGCAGCGTCATCGTCAACTTGACCGAATTCAGCAAGAAGCCAATCAGAAACTTGAATATCAAGTCATGGCGCGTACCGCTGAGCTGCAAGCCGAAGTTGCCCAGCGTACCGAAACCGAGCAGACCTTACGCTTGACGCAAGATGAGTTGATACAAGCCGCAAAACTGGCGGTACTTGGGCAAATGTCAGCAAGCATCAGTCATGAGCTTAATAACCCGCTCGCCGCCATTCGCAGTTTTGCTGAGAACGGGAAGCTATTTCTTCAAAAAGAAAAATGGGAACGAGTTGAAGATAACCTCACCCGCATTTCCGCACTCACCGATCGAATGGCAAACATCAGCCAACAATTGCGTTCTTTTGCCAAGAAAACCAGTGGGAGTGAACTACTTCAAACCCGCCTATTACCCGTCGTTGCGTCGGCACAAGAGTTGATGAAGCCCGCGTTCAAATCGGCGCGAGTGACATTAGAAACGAATGTTCCAGAGCATGATATCGATGTGTACATCAATACTATCCAGCTTGAGCAAGTATTAGTAAATCTGCTAACCAACGCGATTGAAGCAATGAAAGTCCAAGAACAGAAACGAGTGGCGTTGTCTGTGGAACGTGATGAGACAACGAAAACTGTCTGGATTCATGTCGATGACAACGGCTCAGGTTTGGGTGCATTCACACTTTCAGAATTGTGCGAACCGTTTTTGACCACCAAACAAAACGGTTTGGGGTTAGGGCTTTCAATCTCCCAACAAATCTTAGCCGGGATGAACGGTAAATTGAGTGCTCAGAATAGAGAACAAGGTGGGGCTCGATTCTCACTCTGTTTACCTATTGTTTCACCACACGCCAAACCATAGAAGGATGAGACCATGTGTCAGGTATTTTTTATTGATGACGAAGCCGATCTCAGACTGGCGATAGAACAAACCTTCGAACTTGCCGATATTGACGCAAAGTTTTTCTCCGATGCAGAATCGGCTTTAATTGCGATGCAGCAAGGCGAAGAAGCTGACGTCGTTGTCACTGATATCTGTTTGCCGGGCATTTCCGGAATGGATTTGCTGACCACTCTCACTCAGCGCGATGCAAACCTCCCCGTCATCATGATCACCGGACATGGCGATATATCCATGGCAGTACAAGCTCTCCATCAGGGCGCTTACGATTTTATCGAGAAACCTTTTGCGCCAGAACATCTAGTAGAAACCGTTAAGCGGGCTATTGAGAAGCGAAAGCTCACCAACGAAAATGAAAAACTGCGACAGTCACTCAAAGCCAGCAAAACCCTTGGGCCAAGAATTATCGGCGAAACTCCTAGCATCCAGATGCTGCGCGAAACCATCAGTCACATCGCGGATACGAACGCCGATATTTTACTATTTGGCGAAACAGGAACAGGCAAAGAACTGATTGCTCGTTCGCTGCATGAGCAAAGTGCTCGCCGCAATCAAAACTTTGTCGCAGTAAATTGCGGCGCAGTACCGGAAAACCTAATTGAGAGCGAGTTGTACGGTCACGAAAAAGGCGCGTTTACCGGCGCAGAAACCCGTCGTATCGGCAAATTTGAATTCGCTCAGGGCGGCACTCTGTTTTTAGATGAAATCGAATCCATGCCAATTCAGGCTCAAATTCGATTACTACGTGTTCTTCAAGAAAGAGTGATTGAACGAGTAGGATCAAATGAATTACTGCCATTGGACATCAGAGTCATTGCCGCAACCAAAGTCGACTTAAAGCAAGCCGCTGAAGAAGGCTACTTTAGACAAGATCTGTATTATCGTCTCAATGTAGTCACGCTCGACTTACCACCCATGCGCGAACGAAAAGAGGACATTCCTGCGCTGTTCCACCACTTTCTGTTAGTCGCTGCATCACGTTATGGTAAAACCTCACCTAGCCTTTCGTCGCAAGATCTCGCTCAATTAATGGCCCATGATTGGCCCGGTAATGTTCGTGAACTGCGCAACGCAGCCGAACGCTTTGTCTTACTGGGTAAGCTGATACAACTCGGAGAGACACCCTCTCACCCAACAACGGCATCAAGCCTTGCAGAACAAGTGGCAGAATTTGAGAAAGCGGCAATAGAGAGTGTTTTACTAGAAAGCCGCGGCAGTATTAAGCAAACCATGGAACAATTGAATGTGCCTCGAAAAACCCTGTATGACAAAATGCAACGCTATCAGATAGATAAAGATCTATATAAATAAAACGCAGTTTGCGGTTTGTTGTTATATCCAACTTGAATCATACTTTTTATAACAACGAAAAGATGGCTCATACGGATATGACAGAAAAAATTAAAATACCGGTGATCACTGATACAGTAATGGTCGACGGGCATTATCAAGAAGAAAGGCGTTCTGGCGAAGATAGGCGCAAAAACAAAAAGAAGTGGCTTGGCTACGAGCGGAGGATCAAACCCGATCCGAGAAGGCCAACCTATAAATCCATAAACGAAGAGGTGTGAACAGTCACACCTCTTTTGCTTTTGTGGCTAAAAACCATTACTTAGTGATGATTTCTGGTCCCATCAGCGTGGTTGGTAGCCAAGTCGAAACCCAAGGTACATACGTTACGATAATGAGGAATAAGAACATCACCGCCACCCAAGGCAAAGCCGCTTTCACCACGTTCATCATCGACATTTTCGCCACCCCGGCGGTTACAAACAAATTAAGCCCCACAGGTGGCGTTATCATGCCTATCTCCATATTCACCACCATCATAATACCAAGGTGAATAGGGTCGATACCTAGTGCGATTGCAATTGGAAAAACCAAAGGTGCGACGATAATCAACAACCCTGAAGGCTCCATAAACTGACCGCCAATCAGCAGCAACACGTTGACCACAATTAAGAAGGTGATCGGGCCGAGCCCCGCAGACAGCATAGATTCAGTGATCATTTGCGGGATGCGTTCTTCTGTCAGTACATGTTTAAGAATCAAAGCATTGGCAATGATGAACAACAGCATGATGGTCAGTTTGCCGGCTTCATAGAGCGTGTGCTTGGTGTCTTTATGGACAAACGTTTGGAAGATCTTTACCAACGCTGGTTTGGTATTATGTTTATCCGCAAATGGTCCCATGTCTTTATAGATAAAGTTGGCAATCAAAAACGAATAAACTGCTGCCACCGCCGCAGCTTCTGTTGGTGTGAAGATACCACCGTAAATACCACCAAGAATGATCACCACCAACAACAATCCCCAACTGGCGTCTTTGGCGGCAGCGAAAGTTTCCTTCCAACCAACAAAAGGTTGTTTGGGTAAGTTCTTAATCCTCGCGGCGATGTAGATAGCAATCATCAACATCACACCCGCAAGCAAGCCCGGTATCACACCGCCAAGAAACATACGCCCCACCGATACATCCGTCGCAGCGGCATACACAACCATCACAATTGAAGGTGGAATCAAAATGCCCAATGTCCCCGCATTACAGATAACACCCGCCGCAAACTCCTTCGAGTAGCCGTTTTTGATCATACCGGCGATAACGATGCTACCAATCGCGACTACCGTTGCTGGAGATGACCCCGAAAGCGCGGCAAACATCATACACGCCACAACCGACGCCATCGCTAAGCCACCACGGAACCAGCCGACAATGGCGATCGCGAAGCGGATAATACGTTTGGCTACACCACCGGTAGACATAAAGCTTGAGGCTAAAATAAAGAAGGGAATCGCTAAAAGGGTGTAGTGACCAGCAAACGCATTAAACAGAGTTTGAGCAACAGAGGCCAAAGACGCATCCGAGTGCATCAATAAGAACAGAATACTAGAAAGGCCCAGCGAGACAGCAATTGGCACACCAATCAGCATGAAGCCAATCACCATCAAGAATAAAAACAGAATATCCATGGTTTATTGCTCCTTGCGATCTGATGAAGAAGAACTATTTGGAATGGCATCCGCCGCTTCACTCAGCTCTTCCTTTAACGCTTCTAACTCTTCTTCCGCTTCATGACCTGCAATTAGACGGTCGAGTTTACCTGTCGCAATTTGCCATGTAATTTGTACAAAACGGAACGTCAGCAGCGCCATACCAAGTGGCAGCGCAAAGTAAGGAATAAATCTTGGTAGCTTTTCGTAGCGTTCACCTTCATTAAGCCAATCGGCCAAGAATTGAAACATCTCTGGCATTGGAATGTCATCGGTCTCATACCATGCACGCTCCGTCGCAAATGGGTACCAGTAATTCCAAGAACCAATCAGTAGTAGAACCGAAAACGCTAGGCAGCAAACAGCGGCAAGCAACGCGAGTATTTTACGTTTAGGCTCAGAAACCATATTGATGATGACATCGACACCAATGTGAAAATGTTTCTTTACGCCATAAGACGCACCAACCAACACCATCCATGCGAACATGAATACGGTCAGCTCCAGCGCCCAAAGTATATTGTCGTTAAAGACATAGCGAAAAATCACATTGGCAAACGTCAGCAACGTCATTGCACCGAGAAAAAATGCAATCAGCGTTTCTTCTAAGGCGTCAGTGATTCGCCCTGCCTTGGCAAAAAAAGTCTGTTCCATAATTACATCACATCATTATTGGGAGAAAAGGGCCCTCTTCCTCAAAACGCTGAGTACATGAGGGCCAATCGTAGTGCTCGTGTAATATTTATTGTTGGTTAGACGCTATTGCGGCATCAATGAGATCGGTACCGATGTCTTTCTCAAACTTTTTCCACACAGGTTGAAGTGCAGTCACCCATTCTTGGCGTTGCTCAGGCGTTAGAGTTCGAACTACCCCACCCGCTTCAATAATGTTGTTCTTATTCGCAAGGTTAACTTGTGTCGATTCTGCATTGCGCTGAGTTGTTACCTCTTGAATGATGGTATTGAGCTGCTCGCGTTGATCATCTGGGAGTTTTTTCCAGAAGTCGTTTGACGTTACAACAAGGTAATCCAGAATGCCGTGGTTGGTTTCAGTGATGCCATCTTGTACTTCGAAGAACTTCTTACCGTAAATGTTCGACCACGTATTTTCTTGACCATCTATAACTTTGGTTTGAAGACCGCCGTACACTTCTTTAAATGACATTTTTTGCGGGTTCGCACCAAGTTGCTCGAACTGAGCGACCAAAACGTCTGATGCTTGCACGCGGAACTTCAGCCCCTCGGCATCACTTGGCAGCATTAATGGCTTGTTGGCAGACATCTGCTTCATACCGTTGTGCCAGAAAGCGAGACCTTGTAAGCCACGACGCTTCATTGCGTTCTTTAGCTTCTCGCCAGATTCTGAGTTTTGGAAACGGTCAACAGCCGCCACGTCTTCGAATAGAAAAGGAAGGTCAAAGATGCGGTACTTTTTGGTGAATTTCTCAAACTTTGAAAGAGAAGGGGCAGCGAGTTGAACATCACCATTAAGGAGCGCTTCAAGCACCTTGTTATCATCGTACAGTGTCGAGTTAGGGAAAACCTGCATACAGACTTTGCCGTTCATCTCTTCGTTCACGCGCTTTTCTAGCAGCGAAGCTGCAATGCCTTTCGGGTGTTTATCAGTGTTAGTTACGTGGCTGAACTTGATGACGGTTTCACCAGGGTCACAATTTGCGGCAGCGTTAAAACTAGTGACAGCAAGAGCAGAGACAGACAGAAGGGTTAGAGGTTTAAACATTATTATTCTCCTTGTTGAATCACATCCCATCCTTTCCATGAGTACCTAAATGGGTAGAGGGTGATGGGTACGGATGTTCAACAAGGGGCAAGTTGCAGGCCAAGTTAATTAATCCCTATTATTCAGTAATTTAAATAATAAAGAAT
Organism: Vibrio sp. ED002; assembly: GCF_023277445.1. Lineage (NCBI taxonomy): Bacteria > Pseudomonadati > Pseudomonadota > Gammaproteobacteria > Vibrionales > Vibrionaceae > Vibrio > Vibrio sp. ED002. Next base: position 1,396,339 of record NZ_CP080238.1, read on the forward strand.
AATCAATGGTGAAGATAAGGGGTTAAATCCACCCACGAGAACAGGCTCTATGGGTGGGAAATGACACATTTTAGGAAGAGCAGCTGATTTCCATCGTCTTACCCCATTCTGGAGGTAACTTGGCATAATCATCAAACTCTGGCTGTTCATCAAATGGGTGCTTTAGCAACTCAGCGAGACGATTTACTTCACTGAAATCTCCCTCCTCTGCCTTATCAATGGCAAGCTGCGCAAGATAGTTACGTAAGATGTATTTCGGATTCACTTGACGCATGCGTCCACATCGTGTGGCTGCGTTAACACACTCACCTCGTTCATCAACCTCTAATTCGCAGCGAGCAAGATACAAATCCACCCATGCATTAGCGTCTTCGCGATCAAGGAACAAATCGATCACAGCTTGAGGCGACTTAACATCGAGATTAGACAACTCACGGAAGAAGCGAGTGTAGTCAGCTTTGTTTTGGTTCAACAGCTCAAACATAGCTTCGAACAAACGTCCATCTTCGTCCACCTTAGTATGGAGACCGAGTTTGGCTCGCATCAGTGCACTGAATTTCTGGCTCAGGCGAACTTCAAATTTACCAAGCGCCGCTTCAAGATCTTCTCGCACCGCCAACGGCGATAATGCATGCGCTAAGGCAGATAAGTTCCACAGCGCGATGCGTGGCTGCTGCTCAAACGCATAACGACCTTGGTAATCTGAATGGTTACAAATGTAATTTGGATCATAATCGTCGAGGAAGCCAAACGGGCCATAGTCGAAAGTTTGTCCGAGTATCGACATGTTATCGGTGTTCATCACGCCATGCGCAAAACCGTAAGCTTGCCAGTAGGCAATCATCTCTGCGGTTTTCTCCACAATAGACTCGAACATAGCTGCGTATGGCTTCTCCGTTTGGGAGCACGCAGGGAAGTGCCATTCAATCACTTTGTCAGCGAGCAGCTTTTGCTCAGCAAGTTGATTGGTATAAAAGAAGTGCTCGAAGTGACCAAAACGGATGTGCGTTTCTGCTACGCGAATCAACAACGCACCATATTCCATCTTCTCGCGATAAACGGGGGTATCGCTGTCCATCATACCCAGTGCTCTGGTGGTCGGAATGCCTAACCCAGCCATCGCCTCACTGCACAGATATTCACGAATAGTAGAACGTAGTACCGCTCGGCCATCCCCCATTCGCGAGTACGGGGTAAGCCCTGCTCCTTTGAGGTGAATATCAAACCAAGTGCCATCATTGTGCTGCATTTCAGCGAACAACAAGCCGCGACCGTCCCCCAAGTCTGGGTTATAAACCCCAAACTGATGACCTGCGTACTTCATTGCTAAAGGCGCGAAAGGCACAAAATCCGTTTGCCCAGAAAATACCTTCAAAAGCTCGTCACTCTCTTTCACTGGTAAACCAAACTGTTGAGCAAACTCGCCATTCCACACTACCCAACGCGTATTGTCTAAGAGCTGCGGAGTAACATAGGTGAAAAACGCAGATGGTAGTTCACTAAATCGATGGGTGAAATTGACACCTTCTAAGATAGGCATGATGGTTCCTCAAATACGGCTTCCTGTTAGAAAGTATACGCCCTGTATGCCATAGCTTTCAGCCACGAATTATTCATGGGTATTTCAGAAAGAGCAGATCAAAGAAACCACTTTAGAGAAAGGAGTAAAAATAAGCGGCCCCGCTTTACAGCATCGTTAACGGGGCTGCCATGATGACTTACCCTCGAAACTCGTAAGCATCGCTCTGAGAGTCTGGAACACCCTTAAACTGAGCGCGTTCGATGTCCAGAATCGTTCGATAACTCAAAGATAGAAGTGCGATTTGGAAGGCTCCAAAAATACCGAAAATAACGCCAGATACGACCAATGCGAAAAGATGGGTGAACTCAGCGAACACAAATTGACTAACCGATCCCACAACCAAAGGAATTAGCCCCATCAAAATAAAAATCTGCTTGTTGAAAGGACGACTTTGTCTCCATGCATCACCAAGGCTTCTCGGTTCACGATCTAACGCCGTTGCAGGTAACACTAAGGACCAACGGGAAAGAACCCAGTATCCCGGAACACTCAGCAGCAAGGTAACAAGGTTCATTGTGAACTCACTGATCTCTCCGCCTTCAAAGACGATAAAAAACGTCACGAGAAATATTGGTAACGCGATGATCAAGCCCATTGATAAACCGAACAAAATCCACCAGCCAATAAACCGTAACTCTCGCATGGATAAGCGCATCACATCGAGAACAGAACGCATGTATTCATGAGCAAGATAAATACGGTGGATGCGAACCGCCGCCATTGCCGCAACCAGAGGGTACAAAAGGAAAGTCGTAATAAAGAAACCAGCACCAAAGTTAGAAAAGTCAGGCTCTTGCGACCCTTGAACTAGGGCTTCTTGGTATTGGGTAATAAAGATCGTGTGAACCACGATCAAAGGAATACAAGCGACAACTATCGCGAGCAGGTTTGCTCTGACCATTACTACTGCTTCTTGGCAAAGAGCCGCAACAGAAAACCGATTATCAGACATAAAAATATCCTTACTTTTATAAATATCTAGCCATAGATTACGCCTCAAGAATAGAAGGCGTACAAAAATAAAGGTGAAACTCATCTCATAGTAAAAAGATCGATGAGTACATTGTTGGAATAAGAATGAACAGAAAAAAGCCACTCAAAAGAGTGGCTTTGAAACATCAATTAAGTACGGCGACGCCAACCAAGTAGCGTCAGTAGCATTAATGCCCAATAAGAGACACTACCGCCACTGTCAGATTTTTTGAAATCGACACTCTTAACTGAAGCCACGACGGAAACATTGATGGATCCTTTGGTAGTACCACCCATGCCATCAGAAACAGTGTATTCCAACTGAACGTTAGCGACTTTATCATCTGGTGCTTGATATTCGACTTTACCGTTAAGGACACTCGCAGAGCCGTCTCCAGACAAGTTATTTACACTTTGCAATATGAGCGTGTCTCCATTGAAATCCGAATCATTACTCAACACATCAATCACAATACTCTTACCCGCTTCAACACTGGCAGAGTCTGGTTGCGTCACCGGCGCAGTATTCTCAACTTCAACATCGACTGTTGCACTTGAAGACAATCCGCTTGGATCGGTGACCGTCACTTGGAACGTTAGAACCTCACCGGCTTTCGTACCTTGAACGACACTAAAACTTGCGTCTGCGCTGCTTGTATTCGTCAATGTTGCTGCCGTACCGGAGGTTTGTACCCACGTATATTCAAGCGTATCGCCATCTGGGTCCGTACTCGATGCCGCTGATAAGCTTCCTTTGCCATCAACACTCATGCTGCTGGTATCAACGTCAATACTCGCGGTTGGCGCTTCATTTTGACCATTCACTGTCACTTGAACGGTGACTGATGCCGAGTTCAATGCACCATCAGAAGAAACAAGACGATATTGGAAACGATCAGTCCCTACAAAGCCCATTTGTGGTTGGTATTTATTCCCACTAATAGATCCATGTGTCGGTTGCTGCGTGTATTCAACATTAAATTGATAACCTGGAGCAACAAAGTCATTGTCCATTAAGTTCAGATCAACAGAAACATTCTTATCGGTTTCAATGATATCGGCTTTTGCTTCAACAAGGCTGTTTGTGTCGATATCAAATAAGGCGGCGAAAGGAATGAAAGAAAAGCTTTGTCTCGTTAAACCATTTGCGTAAATCGCGTTGCTGCGACCAGCCCACATCGTTGGTTGAGATTGCAATTCTGTCGCTAACGCACTTTCAAAATTGAAATTAGTTTCAAAACGCCCACCTTCAAGCTCAACGACTAGCAAGTGATGACCCGCACTTAGCTGACTAGGTTGATCAAAAAGAATACGTGAGGAACCTTGCAAAGAACCTTCTTGTAGCAACTGAGCTTCACCTTCCTCTAACCACAGGCTGTAAGTTTCTAAACCTGTTGATGGAAAACGCCACACCTTATAATTCATCGAATTCTCAAAGCTGTCTAACGTGGCGTAAACCTGAAGGCCATCAAGTTGCGATGCGGCTTTGAGGTCAATAGAAATGCCCAACGCGTTATCCGTTCCCGACATCACATAGCCTTGATAGAACGAATTTTTCCAAGCCGATTTATTTGGCTCATTTGGCATCGTTAATGAGAAGGTCGCGCTACTGGCGTTACTCGTAATATTCGAAATAGTGACGTCAGTGTTGTATCCCGTAATACTACTCAAGCTAGGAATAGAGAAATCAGAGATAGCCGTAGCACCATTTGGGTACAAATCGCCACTGTCACTTGGGAATCCCCACTCAAGCTCACGCTCACCATCGGCTTGCATGATTTGCACCTGCATATCGCCAGCACCATTGAAAGGATTCAAGATATTCACCGACGTAGCGAGAACACCTTCTCCTGTCAATGCACGGTCGTAATCAACATGGGTACGATTTTCAAGGTAAACGCGAGGGCCATGTTCTTTTAAGTAAGGATCAAGGTAAACCAGCTCTACCTCGCCATTCGATACCGAGGAAGATTCGTCCGTTTGGGCAATTTCTGGTACGACAAACCCAGCGGCATGCTTGCTCCACGCACTCATATTAACGGGGGTATCGCCAGCATAGCTGTCCCCTGGTTTCATCGCCCATGAACCAGCGCCCATCACTCCCCACTGACCAATAGAGGCCAAACCGTTGTAGGAGTATAGGTCCGGTAAACCAAGCATAAGATGACCAAGTTCGTGAACGATCACTCCCAATGTCGATTGATGCGTCACTTGGAAATCAGCAAACACGCAATACTCTGTGATCGTTTTACCGTCGATGGTTACATCATCATGAGAGAATTTGTGCGGCCAAATTGATGGACGATCAAGATAGTCTGTCGAACGGTCACCACCAGCAAAAATAAACATCACTGACAGTTCTGTCGGGTCAATACGCCCGTTGTCATTGACATCGTATTGAGCCAAGTTTAAGTACGGGTCCAATTTTTGATAGGCCTCCGCAAAAACGGCCTTGGTCTTTACATCACACGCATCACCACCAAAACTGCTGTTACAATCTGGGTGGTTTTGGTTAACGCTAACACCGATCACACCATCATTTTCCGTCCCGTATGTTTCAACGGCTGGAACAACACGATATTGCCCTTTCGAGTTCTTGTCGTAGTAATCCACCACACTTTGACGATTTTCACCAAACACCAAAGGTTGGAAATCATGCATCATCGCTTGATCATTAAAGGACACTTCGACAACCAATAGTGGTTGCTGCTTAACACTCGCCCCACTCATCGCTTGAATTCCCTGAGCTTGGCGCATCATATTGGCGCGCGCTCTTGGTTCTATGCCTTTCAATGAAGACATCGACTGCTTGAGCAAGACGCTTGGGCGATTTTTTGCAATGGCAGGTGCAGTGGCTGCTTGTGTCTTTTCAACACCCGTTGAAACCAAAATAGGGCGATCGGATTTACGTTCAATTTGGGCGTAAAACCAAGTCTCACCCTGTTTGATCAGCGCATTACCTTGTTTATCTTCGTGCCAGTGAAAACTTGCGCTACCACGCAGAATCACATCACTAGAAGTACCATCGCTTAGGGCGACTACCCGCCAATTGGGGGAAGGAGGGGTGGTTGCCATGCTTTGACCAGATACGAAAGCGGCCAGCATGGTGAGTGCTAGTGTCTTAAACTTCAAACTACGGCTCCATGAGTTCGATGCGCGAATTACGCATTCCATACGCAAATAAAACAACAAGTTGTATATGAAAGAACTATGGGATAGTACAGAAATCGTTAAGGATTGAAATACTACTAATGCAAATAAATCGAAATTATTCTCATTTCTGCAGCGTATTTATAAAAAACGCGAGCGCAGTTAAAACGCCATACTCGCGTAATCGTTTGCTGATAACAGATCTATTACTAACCAGTTAAGACATTGTCTTCTGGGTATTTGATTAGCGTTGGTTCTGGACGCGCTAGCATATAAGCCAGTGTCAGTGGACCAATACGACCAATGATCATCACTACTATCATGATGTACTTGCCTGGTTCAGAAAGATCAGCCGTCAAACCAGCAGTTAATCCAACAGTCGCAAAAGCAGAAATCGTCTCGAACATCACCTTATCAAAGTCGGCTTTCTCGGTGAGCATGAGCAAAAACATTGCCGTCGTGAGAATAGCCCCGCTCACAACAATAATCGCAAGCGACTTAGTAACGGTTTGCCAATTGACGGTACGTTTGAAAATGACGACATGCTTTTTCTGACGAAGGAACGCCCATGTCGCCATAAACGCGACAGCAAAGGTAGACACCTTAATACCACCGCCGGTTGAGGTAGAACCCGCACCGATAAGCATCAATACAATCATCACCAACAGAGCTGGTTGAGTAAATTGTGCTAGATCGACACTATTAAAACCCGCTGTACGTGCGCTGGCAGATTGGAAGAACGCCGCTAACCACTGCCCCGCTACAGGCAAAGATTCCATTGTGTTCGGGTTGTGTCTTTCCAATAACCAGAACATGATGGTCCCAACGGCAAGCAATACGGGGGTCGCAATCAACATGATCTTGGTATGCAAGTGCAAAAAGTGAAAACCTTTTCGCCAATGCAACCACAAGTCACCAATAACAGTGAAACCCAAACCACCGAATATGAACAATGCCGCCAACGTAAAGATCACCACTGGGTCATTCACAAAGCTCATCATGCTATCTGAGAACAATGCAAATCCGGCGTTGTTGAACGCAGAGATAGAATGGAACAGTGCGTAGAACATCCCCGTTTGCCAACCCATTTCAGGCACCCAACGGAAAGAAAGGAAAATAAAACCTATCGTTTCTGCGATCAGGGCAAACACCACGATTTTCTTAACCAGCTTACGCAAGTTAACCTGACGGTCTTGTCCTAAGGCATCTTTTGCCAAGGCTTGTTGGCGCAAGCTAAGGCGAACACCAAACATATAAAGCAATACCGCAGATAACGTCATTTGCCCTAGCCCACCGATTTGCATCAAGCACATCAGCAAAATCTTACCGGCCAAGGTGAAGTGTTGCCCCGTATCAACGACCCCAAGCCCCGTCACACTGATGGCAGAAGTCGCAGTAAATAGCGCATCTGTAATCGACAGACCGGTCACCGAAAACATAGGTAAGGTTAGCAAAACAGCAGAAGGCAATAACACACCGAGAAAGCTCAGCAATATAATGCGCGGCTCGCCACCTTTCGCTTTATCTCGTTTGCCGTCTGGGACGTAGAACACGCCTCTCTGGTGAAATTGGCTCATAATGATTTCAGCTTGCTTGCTAATTTATCTTGAGGGCCGACAACAATAATAAGGTCACCAATTTCTAATGTCGTGGTGAGCTCGGGCGCTTTGATGATTTCTGGACCACGCTTAAAGCCCAGCACTTGAACACCTTCCACTTTGCACAAAGCCAGTTCGCCCAAGGTTTTGCCCATCCAACGAGAGCCAATGACAAACTCAGTCATTGCCAAGCCACTGCCCAGAGGGTGGAACTCCAGCACACGCTTATCCAACATCTTACGTGCAACGCGGATACCCATGTCTCGCTCTGGCATGATCACGTGGTCTGCACCAATTTTTTGCAGTACGCGAGCTTGGAAGCGGTCGTTTGCCTTCACCCAAACGGATTTCACGCCGGCTTCCTTCGCGATCAAAGTGGCGAGGATGCTGGCATTAACATCAGCACCGATGGCGATCATGACCATGTCATAGTCATCAAGCTTAAGTTCGGTCACCGTCTCTTCATGAGTGCAGTTTGCAACAATGGCTTGGCTAACAAAACTCGCCGCTTCTTTTACACGATCTTCATTAACGTCTACCGCCAAAACTTGTGAGCCAGAATCTTGCAGTTCTTTACACACGGCTAAGCCGAAACGACCTAGACCAATTACAGCAAATTGCTTATCACCCGTTTTCATTTGTGCCTCATTTATGCGTTGAATAGCAAGCGCGAAAGTCTGCGCCTATTCCCTATCATCTGCAAACTAGACGACAGAAAATTGACAGAAGATTAACTGAAACATTCGCACAAAAACTTTTTAAAGCGTAGACGCAACTAGCGAGTTTTCCTACTTATTGTCAATTAAATCAGAACAATAGCTAACTGACTCACACTCATGCTATTCAAACAGTTATCAATATATATTTTTGACAGATGCTTTATTTGCAAAGACTATCAATCCCGAAAATTATTTCGTGTTCTTTGCTTTTTGCACGTATAAAAACCAACCAAGTTGATCTTTTCATCAACAAATTAGCCATTTACTCTGACGTTTGTTATAGTGCGCGCCGACAAATTAGTTTGTACTCTAAGTAGTTTTGAGAGGGATGATGTCTACAACTAAGGATAAGTACAGTATTGATAATACTGACTACACGGTCGGCCAAGACAACGTTCAAAAGTGGGGATTTGATGTTCATAACCCTGTTTTTGGCACCAGCGCTGGCTTGATCATTATTTTTTTAATCGCACTTCTGCTCGTCGACCCAGCCACTGCAAAAGCAAGCCTTGATGGTGTCAAATGGCAGATCATCGGAAGCTTTGATGATCTCTTCATGTGGGCTGGCAATATCTTTTTAATCTTCTGTATTGGTTTGATCTTTTCTCCTTTTGGCAAGATCCGCATTGGCGGTGAGAACGCAAAGCCGGAACATTCCAACATTTCTTGGATTGCGATGTTGTTTGCTGCTGGCATGGGCATCGGTCTCATGTTTTGGGGCGTTGCCGAACCTGTCGCATACTTTACAGGTTGGTACGAGACTCCACTTGGCGTAACGCCATTTACAGAAGAAGCCAAACAAGTCGCACTTGGGGCAACTATGTTCCACTGGGGTCTGCACCCTTGGGCAATCTACGCCGTTGTTGCACTGTCTATGGCTTTCTTTGCCTTTAATAAAGGCCTACCACTTTCAATCCGTTCCGTCTTTTACCCACTGCTTGGTGATCGCACGTGGGGTTGGTTTGGCCATGTGATTGATGTTCTGGCCGTGCTCGCAACACTCTTTGGTCTAGCGACCTCGTTAGGTCTAGGCGCGCAGCAAGCTGCAAGCGGTATCGCGCATGTGATGGGCATTGAAAGTGGCATTGGAATGCAACTTGGGGTGATCGCTTTCGTTACTACACTTGCGGTTGTGTCGGTCATTCGAGGAATCGATGGCGGCGTAAAAGTGCTGAGCAACATCAACCTTACTATGGCTTTTGCTCTATTGGTCTTTGTTATCCTAGCGGGTCTTGCCGTCGCGTTGAGTACTATCCCGACTACGCTAATGGGTTACGTTGAGAACATTATTCCTCTTAGCAACCCGTATGGCCGAGAAGATGAAGCGTGGATGCACGGTTGGACGGTGTTCTACTGGGCTTGGTGGATTTCATGGTCACCATGTGTGGGTATGTTCATTGCACGAGTATCAAAAGGACGTACGGTTCGCGAATTCCTTACTGCTGTGATTTTAATTCCGACGCTCATAACGCTAATTTGGATGTCCGCATTTGGTGGCATTGCGATAGACCAAGTAATGAACAAAGTGGGAGAGCTTGGTACGAATGGGCTTACCGACCTAACACTGTCACTATTCTATGCTTATGAAGCAATGCCAATGAGCTCGATTTTGTCTGTCATTTCGATTGTTCTGATCATGGTGTTCTTTATTACCTCGTCAGACTCTGCATCGTTGGTTGTCGATAGTATTACCGCTGGTGGTAAAGTGGATGCGCCAGTACCACAACGTATCTTCTGGGCAACCATAGAAGGTGCTATTGCGGCTGTTCTACTGTGGATTGGTGGTACAGAAGCAATTCAAGCCCTGCAAGCCGGTACGATTTCAACTGGTCTGCCATTCACCATCATTCTATTGGTTATGTGTGTCAGTCTGGTGATGGGTATGCGCACAGAACCTCAGTTCATTCAGCGACGTTTAGCGAAAGCGAACTAGACAGACAGAACCTGAACCCACCTAGCTTGAACAGGGTTGTAAAAAGCAAAGAAGCCGCATCGAAATGCGGCTTCTTTTTTTAGTTCTGCGTCTTTAACAAGGATTATTTTTAATCGCGCTTGTCAGCGTTGTCTCGACGAGGACGATCATTGTCTTGTGGTTTACGTTTGTTCTTTGGTACGTAGTTCAAGATAGAAATTGGCACAGGCTTTCTTGGTGTGAAACCTTCGATTTCCACACGTTCAAGCAAGTGACCCAGACGGCTTTCAATCATGCATAGGTTTTTGAAGTCATCTTTTGATACCAGTGAAATCGCTTCACCTTGTGCACCAGCACGGCCAGTACGACCAATACGGTGAACGTATTCATCCGCTGGGAATGGCAAGTCGTAGTTAATAACAACAGGTAGGTTGTCGATATCAATACCACGCGCCGCAACACCCGTTGCCACTAAGTACTGGATTTCACCCGCTTTAAACTGCTCAATCAATTCTTGGCGAACGCGTTGGTTACGACCACTGTGGAACGCCTCTGCCACGATACCACGCTTCTCTAGTTGAGAAACCAACTTCGCCGCGCCGTGTTTTGTCTCGATAAACACCAACACTTGCGACCAGTCGTTTTCCGTCAGCATATGGCTCAGTAGTGACGACTTCATGTCTTTATCGACGGTAGTGATCCACTGCTTGATGTTCGACTTAGATGCGCTGTGCTTCGCAATGGTGATCTCTTCAGGGTCAACGATAGCGTTTTTCGCCAAGTCACGAACTGGGTTTGATAGCGTCGCTGAGAACAACAAGCTTTGAATGTCTTCTGGCATGCAATCGACGATCTTATCAATCGAATCGATAAAGCCCATATCCAACATCTTATCGGCTTCATCCAGAACCAGCATTTCCACTTCATCAAAGTGAATGGCACGTTGGCCGTAAAGGTCAATCAAACGGCCTGGCGTGCTTACGACAATATCCACGCCTTCAATCAGCGCTTGTTTCTGTGGCGCATAATCCACACCACCAAACATCGCCATAGAACGAAGCGATAAGTTTTTGCCGTATGCCTCGATGCTCTGGTGTACTTGAAGTGCTAACTCACGTGTCGGGGTCAAAATGATCGCACGAGCGCGCTTCTTACGCTGAGTTTCCCCTTTGCTGAGTTTTTCTAAGATTGGTAGTACAAAGCCAGCAGTCTTACCGGTACCAGTTTGTGCTGCGGCAATCAAATTGCTGCCACGCAAAACAATCGGAATGGCTTTTTGTTGGATAGAAGTCGGTTTTTCATAACCCAGCGCCTTCACTGCATCAGTGATAGGTGCGCTTAAACCAAGCTTAGAAAATGGCATAGAAAAGTCTCAACAGAGGAAATGGGCGCGTAGTGTATCAGAATCCGAACTAAGTAACAGAATCATTCATACTTGAACAAGCCGGAGACGATAAGCAAATTCTATCCTTTTAATAAGGCATCTGATTGTTACAGCGTGATGATTTATTGACCACCTCACATTTCTTCCCCTTGAACCTCGTTATGCTGCAAGAGTGTGCATCACTGGAAAACTTCATGGATATTTTATTACTGGTTGGATTAATAGCGCTTAATGGTGTTTTTGCCATGTCTGAGATAGCGTTAGTCACAGCCAAAAGCGGCCGACTGAAAAAGTTTGCCCAACACAGCGCTTCTGCCCGCCTCGCTCTACAATTAAAAAACAACCCAACGCAATTCCTCTCCACAATCCAAATCGGCATCACCGTGATTGGTATCCTCAGCGGTATTTTTGGTGAAGCCACCCTTTCAGTTCCCTTTGAGCATTGGCTTGTCGCACAAGGCCTAGAACGAGAGGTCGCCACCATCCTTGCCACCGCCATTGTCGTCGTCGTGATCACCTACTTTGCAATCGTAGTGGGTGAGCTAGTTCCGAAACGCTTCGCTCAAAACAACCCAGAGCATATTGCTGTTCTTGTGGCCTACCCTATTCATTGGTTGGCCAAGTTAACGACTCCGTTTGTCATGTTACTGACGCTATCGACAGAATCTTTACTGAGATTGCTACGCCAAAACCACACCGGTGAAGTCGTAACAGAAGAAGATATATTTGCTGTGGTCAGTGAAGGTTCTGAATGTGGTGCAATCGAGCCTCAGGAACAGCTGATGATCCGTAACCTTCTGCACTTGAATGACCGCTTGGCGCTCTCTTTAATGACACCACGCTGTGACATTCACTATCTCGATCTGGATTTACCACTCGATGCAATACTGAAGAATTTACGTCAAACTCAGCATTCCGTTTGGCCGGTATGTAAAGGCGGCTTGGATAACATCATTGGGACCATTTCTTCTAAAGCGTTGCTCGATGAGTATGACGAGCTATCAATATCGCGGTTAGCAAAATTACTCAAACGTTCACGTTTTGTTCCTGAGTCCATGAAAGGGCTACCGTTGCTCAACTACATGCAGCAAACCAGCACCGAAATGGTCTTTATCGTTGACGAATATGGCGACGTGCAGGGCCTAGTGACACACTACGATTTGCTCAAATCTATCGCTGGTGAGTTAGGCATGGCACCACAGCAAATCTGGGCGAAAAAACAGAAAGACGGCAGTTGGATAATGGACGCCTTGATTCCGATGAATGAGCTGAAATACAAACTTGAGCTCAGCAGCATTGAGGGAGAAGAAAGCGAGGGCTTCCAAACCTTAAATGGTTTTCTGACTTGGTTAATTGGCCGCGTGCCTGCTCAAGGAGAAACCGTTGAATATCAACAGTGGCAATTTGACGTGTTGCAGGTCAAGAGCAATCGGATCACACAAGTTAAAGTAACGGAAATGGTGAGAGAATTCGAAGCTGAGCAATAAGACTAATTACGAATTTACGAGTGTTTAACTCAAACAAAAAAACAGCCTCTCGATAGAGGCTGTTTTGCTAAATGAGATTCACGATCTTCGTTTCGATTAGAACAAGTACGTTGCGCTTACATACGCACTACGGCCTTTTTCAGAGTAGCCGTAGTAATCGTCTTCATCGTCCAACTCGACATCAAAAATGTTGTTTAAACCCGCTTTAAGGTTCAACTGTTGGAAATCGTAACCCACACCAAGACCGACTAGCGTGTAACCATCCACCGTTTTGTTTTCACGGCTTAGGTTCGTGATCACTTGTTCACCGATGTAATTCACACGAGCAAACGTTGTGAATGAATCAAACACTTTCCAATTGACGTCCAGGTTCGCTAGATGCTCAGGTGTTTGCATGAGCGTATCACCTGTACTCTTGTCTTTAGCGTCCGTGTAAGTGTAGTTACCTTTCAGGTTGATGCTGTCTGTAATGTCATACCAACCTTCAACCTCAATACCTTTGATCTCCGCTTTACCGATGTTTTGGTAAGTGAAGATTGGCATAGGGCCATCCATACCAACAACCTTGGTTAGGTCACGTTCGATCTTGTTCTTCAAGTCCGTGTAGTAGTACATCAGACCTACGCCCATTGATGTTGATTCGTACGCAAGACCTGCTTCGTAGCTTTCTGATTCTTCCGGTTTAAGATCATCATTACCCGTTAACCAACAACGGTTACCACAACTGATTACGCGAACTTGGTCGCTGCTTTCCATCATGCCAGGAGCTCGGAAGCCACCACCAGCACCGCCTTTCAAGACAAACTCATCGGTGATGCTGTAAACGGCATAAGCACGCGGGCTAAAGTGACTGCCATAGACCTCATGAAAATCTTGACGGCCACCCAATGTCAGCGCCAGTTTGTCGAGATCAAATTCACCTTGAACAAATACCGCACCTTGGTAGTTATCGATATCACCAGATGGAACATCACGGCTGTTTTTCAGCTCAGAAGTACGGTATTCACCACCGAATACCCACTCATGCGAATCTCGCCACAAACCAGAAAGTTTGAAATCGAGAGTATTATTTTGTAAGTCGACATCCGCAGCGCCGTTAGTGTAAGCCGTACTTGCATCGTCAAGTTGCATGCTCTCACCGTAGAGACGTACTTGTGAATCTACCGTGTCCCAAGCGCCTTCATGCGTTAAACCGTAGTTCCAGCGCGTCGAGTCTTGTGTGTTCGTTTGAGGGCCTGAACGAGGGTGAACCCAATCTGCTTCACGCTCATCTTTGGTGTAGATAACATCCGCAATCAAACGCTGTTCTTCGGTTAATTGCCATGCGAGCTCACCAAACACATTGGTCGTGTCTTTCTGCTCTAGCGCATCAAAATTAGGATTTGTGTCTGTGCGCCAAGGGTCACGTGTAGAGCTTTCAACAATGATGCTGCCTTCTACATTTTGCGTCAGTTCGCCGCTCGCGTAAGCATGACCTTTCAGACCATCACCACCGTCACCTTCAAGAACGCTCTCGTATTCAAGACCAACCGAGCCGGATAACTCTTCCGTTGGTGATTTCAAGATCACGTTCACCACACCACCCATGGCCTCAGAACCATAAAGGGAAGAAACCGGGCCACGAACCACTTCAATACGCTGAATAGCCGTTAAAGGGATACTCGATAGGTCAAAGTCATTACCTCGAATAAGCGCATCTTGTGAGTTAATTCGACGACCATTGATCAAGATTAGCGTGTGCTTGGAATCCAAACCACGAATACGGATAGTATTACGACCATAAGCGGTGCTGCTCAAAACACTCACACCCGTCGCACTACGAATCGCTTCTGAGATATCTTTCACTGGCATCTTTGAGATGTCTTCTGCGGTAATAACCGAAACAGAAGCTGGTGCGGTCAATTCTGAGTGTTGGGTAAGGGTTGCAGTAACAACCATACGTTCCATTTCCAACACTTCATCTTGATCATCAGCAACAGCATAACCACTTAGCGCCGTCAAAAGTGCTCCTGCGAGCATAGAAGGCATAAATGTGGGCTTTTTAACTAAACTTTTCACTGCATATCCTTATATCTATTTTATAAATAAATTGAGCTCGCAAACTCTAATAAACGAATGTATAAATGACAATTATTATTACTCGTATTAGCATTTACATTTGAGCTGTATTGTATTTTTGAACTGCAACAGGTTGAAAAGTGACACTATTGAAAAACGACAAGCTAGTTAACATTCTTGCCCCTCTCTGTCTTCACTTAGAAAGTGCCAGTCCAACGGTTCACATCGTAAAAGCCACACCCGATATGTACGATAAAGTGGGCCTTCTCGAGGAAGAGCAACAAATTCATAAAGCCGTTAAAAAGCGTCAACGAGAATTCCGAGCCGGACGTCAATCCGCTCGAGAAGCCATAAAGCGATTGGTATCAAACGATTCTGAATTAGCTCAGGTACCCATTCTTTCAGGCAAAGCTAGAGAGCCCTTATTCCCGAGCCTCATCAGCGGCAGCATCAGTCACACCGACAGCCTATGCCTCGCAGCGTGTGCGTTAAAAAGTGAAGTACCGAGTTTGGGTATTGATGTGGAAAACAATACCCCTCTCGCCTCGCACCTTTTTTCTAGCATCTACACCCAGAGCGAAAAGACATTAATGGAAACGTCCAACACCCTCCCCGATGCACTGATATTCAGCATTAAAGAGAGCCTGTTTAAATGTCTCTACCCGTTTGTTCAGGTGTACTTCGACTTTCTAGATGCACAAATCACCCTGCAGCCGGACGCTGAAAACGCCGGTCAATTTCACTTCGAACTGATTGGAGAGAATCGAACTTTATTGCAGGCTAACTTGCCGAATCTCTCCTTTCATGGCCACTATTGCTTTACCGAGCAATATGTTTTCTCGTTGTGCTTTTTTTCCTCATGAATATGTCATTATTTTTGTTCAATAACCTTTTTGATCACCATTTGTTGTCGCGCATTAACCAGCGGCAACCGTTGTTCTAAAAGCGCTTTCCACATTGGCGGTACTGTGACGCCCTTGGCATCTAACTGACGCGTTTGTGGACCTAAATACCAATAGGCATCCACCAGCTGCTCAAGGGAAGTAAACGCGTAAGGGTTCACCAGTGGCTTTTTCGGAATAATGTCGAGAAACGATTTCTTTTTAAGATGAGGCTGCGTCGTTGTATAAATACCCCGCTCAGTGCTGCCCCATTCACTTGGTAAAATGTGTGGCCAAACTGATACATATTGTTCGCCAAACTTCTGTTTCGCTAGGTCACCAAAAGTTTTATGTTTGGACATGAACCCTAAGGTTGGAGAACGCTTAAGAATGTGCCTTGCTCCAACAAGCACCACCACACCCTGTGCCTGTTTCTGTTGCAGCTTTTCAACGCCGTCCACTAAGGTTTGGTCACGTTGAGCATTCAACTTACTCAGTTCAGAAGGATGTTGAATGGCTTGCCAATTGAACGACGGCTCCGTCAGCACGACTTTGATCGGCACGTTGCGCTCAGCATTCGCAGCTCGCAATCGATGAAAAAATTGGCCGTAACACGGATGCATCCATGCAGGAAAAGCGATTGAATCTAACCATACGGCAGCCAATTCAGTGTCGGTGACCGCCTCTCCCAATAAGTAGTTGTTAAGCAGCGCTTGATGCTTAGCGTTACCAAACTCGATGAACAAATGCGTGAATGCCCCATCCAATTGAGGAGCGAGCAACACATCGGTCATTTGCTCAAATAAATCGGCATACCAATGTGCCTCGCCAAGCGCCAAAATAGCGCCTGATTCCAACTTATTTTTGAAGAAAGTCAGAGGGGAAATCATCCCCTCCAACATCGCACTTGGCTTAGATTGAGCTGTCGAATCAAACATCGAAATTCTCTCTCAACTCTTTCACCATATGCGTACCGATTTCACGCAGCATATCTGGGCGCATCATGTCACGGTGAATACAGGCCACATCAATCACTTTCAAGTCGCCGTCCATGTATTTGAACCATCCATTGCGATCCAAAAAGGCCTCTTCTGGTGGCTTCTCAGCATTAAAGAACAGCACATCGCCTTGATATTGATAGTCAATGGCATCACGGACACGTTGGTTGTTGTTGATTACGACATCGATCATCGCCGTGATGGTTTCAGTACTTAAATGCGCCATAGACGAGCCCGCATCCTGTAAGATATCGATCACTTCTGGCTTCGTAATACTGGAATGCGCGGCTTCATCAAACTCAACGCCGGCCATACGAATCAGTGCGCCGAGCGCTTGCTCTTCTCCCGGTGGATGGATGGTTTGCCACTGCTCTGCAGGGTAAGAATCTAACAGCGTAACCAAACCAACTTCTTGGCCTTGTTCTTGTAAGATGCCCGCCATTAGGTGAACAATCATGCCACCAATTGACCAGCCCAGAAGATGGTAAGGACCAAAAGGTTGCTCTTCACGAATCGCGGCAACGTAGTCTTCTGCCATTTCTTTCATGCTCTTTGGCAATGGTGCAGAAGGGTCACCCAGATTACGAGCTTGCACGCCATAGAGAGGAACATTGGATGGAATGATCGGCGTTAAAGCCGCGTAGCACCAACTTAAGCCACCCGCAGGGTGTACACAGAAAATGGCCGCTTTCCCTTCACGTTTACGCAGTGGCAATAACATGTTCAGGGCATCATCACTTTCACTGCCATTCAACTTGGCGGCAATCCCAGAGACAGTCGGCGATTCAAATACGGCTGCCAATGACAGTTCAATTCCCATGATTTCTTTCACATGAGCAATCAACTGTGCGGCAAGCAAAGAGTGACCACCTAGTTCAAAGAAGTTGTCGTCAACGCCTACCGCAGGTAAATCAAGCAGTTGGCAGAACAGCTTACACAAACGTTCTTCAACAAGGTTGCTTGGCCCTTTTGTACCGACCTGACCAGACAAATCAGGCTTCGGCAACGCGTTGCGATCCAGCTTACCGTTTGGCGTTAACGGGAAAGTATCCAACGTCACAAAGTAACTTGGAACCATGTACTCTGGCAGCGGTTCGGCAAGGAATCGCTGCAGCAAGTTGCTATCAACACCCTGTTCTGGATCTTCTGCCGTAACATACGCTACGAGGCGTTTGTCACCATCGGCATATTCCTGCGCCAATACCGCAACTTGCGCGACACTTGGGTGATTTGCTAAGGCGTTTTCAATTTCTTCAAGCTCAATACGGAAACCTCGGATCTTGACCTGAAAATCACTACGCCCACAGTATTCAATCGCCCCGTCTTTTCGCCAACGAGCCAAATCACCAGATAAGTACATTCGGCTGCCTTTTGGTCCGAATGGGCTTTCAATGAAACGCTCTGCGGTCAGTTCTGGCTGGCCGTGATAACCCAACGCTAATTGTCGACCCGCAATATAAAGATGACCGACGACACCCGGCGGTACTGGATTTAATGCATCATCCAAAATGTAAATTTGGGTGTTCCACACAGGGCGGCCTATTGGTGTCGAATTACCTTGCGCATTCGCCTCACTTGGCCAATAAGTCACATCAACGGCCGCTTCTGTCGGACCGTACAAGTTGTGCAATGGCGCACTAAAGTCTTGGTAATAATGATTCACCAATTCCATCGGTAGCGCTTCACCACTACAAAAAACTTGGCGTAAACTCTGGCACAAATTGGCATCGGCTTGTTGGACGAAGATTTGCAGCATTGAAGGCACAAAGTGCAAGGTCGTGATTTTCTCTCGATGGATAAGATCTTGCAGATAAATAGGATCTTTATGCCCCTCCGGTTTTGCGACCACCAAGCATGAACCGACGATCATTGGCCAGAAAAATTCCCAAATAGAGACATCAAAACCTGCAGGCGTTTTTTGTAATACCCGGTCCTTGGCATCAATTGGGTATTGGTCGTGCATCCAAAGTAGTCGGTTGACGATAGCATCGTGAGTAACCACAACACCTTTTGGTTTGCCCGTAGAACCAGAGGTATAAATCATGTAAGCCGGAGAGTGAGGTTCCGGACGCACTTGTGGTGGTAATGCCTCAACCACCTTATAAATAGTTGGCAACGTCGCGTCATCAACCAACTTCACCTCCACACCTTGTGGCAATTTGCTTTGTAGCTCGGTCGTCGAGAATACAAACTTCGGTGCAGAAGATTCCAACATGTAGTGGATTCGGCCTTCTGGGTAATCTGGATCGATCGGTACGTAAACCGCACCAGCAGCAAGAATCGCCTGTTGTACGACAATCAGTTCTTCACTTCTTGGGATGCAAACCGCAATGCGATCTCCCAGCTCAACCCCTTGCGCGGTTAACCAGTTCGTCAAGGAGTACACTTTTTTCGCTAACTGCTCATAGCTGAGCTTTTGTCCTTCAAAAATGAGGGCGGGAGCATGAGGCGTCAGAATACGTTGCCTTGCCAACAAGGCAGCTAGGGTCGTTTCTGGCACCTCGTGGTCGGTATCATTCCAAGTTTCGATGACCTTTTCTTTCTCCCCAGAGAGAAGAATATTCACGTCACTGATTTGGCATAACGATGGGTCTTGAGCTTGCGCGCTTGCAAAAAAGTCGCTCATAAAGTGGAACAAGCGCTGCTGGTGCTCTTTAATGTCTTGGTCAGAATACAGCTCTGGATTGGCATCCATATCTATGTGAAGTTGACCGTCAAGCTCATAACAATAGAAGGAAATATCATCCACGGGCCCCGCTGACAGGTTATGCGCTTTCGAAGCCAACTCGCCAAATTTATGTTCATACTCAAACGGCATGATATTGACCAAAGGGCCAAATAGATTGCGGTTGTCTTTTACTAGATTCAATTCGCGGTGCAGTTCTTCATAGCGGTACCCTTGGTGACGACGAACAGATGAGAACTCTTGGTTTACCTGTTTAACTAGCGTTTTGATGTCCGTATCTTGAGTAAAACTCACTCGTACTGGCAAGATATTCACTCGCATCGCTGGCGTTTGAATTGCCACTGAACCTAAGCGCCCCATCAACGGCACACCAAGCACCACCTCGTTGGAACGCGTCATACGATGAACATACGCAGCAATGGAAGCGATCAGCACACTGTACCAGTGCGTTCGGCATTGCTTCGCCAACGATTCCATATGCTGGAAGTCTTCTACTGGCATCGCGCCTTTCAAGCGTAAGAAGTGATCAGATGTCACTGTCGGTTTACCCGCTAAGTTAACCGTATCAGAGTGGTCGGCATAACGTTGTAAGTAGAAGGTACGGTCTTTTTGGTATTTATCCGACGCTTTATAGTCGTTATCTTCTTTAAGCAAAGCGTGTTGATCCACCAATTGGATCTCGTCAAACTGCTCTCCCTTCGTAAGTTGGCCATAGATATGAGCAATACGCGAAGCGATCAACGACATGCTGTAGCCGTCAATAGCAATGTGGTGAAGTGACAGGAACCAAACAAACTTATCTTCTGCAAGCTTAAGCAGCGCCATAATAAACAATGGGCCTTGCTCCAAATCAACGGGCTGCTTCAACTCTTTCTTCATCCAATCCACTGCAGACTCGAGTGGCACATCATGTTGCGAGAAGTCGATTCGCTCTACCTGCCAGTTTTGTCTATCAATCACCATGCGAGGGCCTTCGGTGGTAGTGACAAACTTCGCGTGTAACGAGTCAACTTCATCAATGGCGGTTTTTACCGCTTCAACAAAACAAGGCTCATCCACCTTGCCATCAATCACTAAGTATTCGCCAGTCTTGTAAATTGGGTTATCCGGGTCGCGCAACTGAGCAAACCAAATCCCTGCTTGGGCATCCGTAAGCGGCAGCAATTGCTCCGCTGTATAAGGTAAATCGTACATGTCCATTCCTTTGTTACTCTTCCTCGTAGGCTGTTAAGTCAGCTTCTTCTCAATCAGTTGCCACCAATCTTGCACACTGGGCTTGGCAGCAAGTTCCATAAAACTCACGTCTAGACCAGCTTGCTGCCAGTTACCGACCAGTGACATCATACGAACCGAATCTAAACCGAAATCCAGCAGGCTATCTTCCGGCGTCATTTCATCGACTGGCACTTCTAGCAATGCCGCTAACTGCTGAGTTAAATGTTGCTGAGATTGAGGAATGGAAAAGTCATCACCGACAAATTCATCTGCACTGCTGATTTGAGATAGCAATTGCTGCTTATCCAACACATAGCCACAGCGACCTGCGACATAATTGAGAGCCATTTCATGATCGTTCGCTGAGAAGTCTGCGACAGCATCAGAAACCATAAAAGCTTTAATATCGGTCATGAACGCTTCGGCAGCGGTTTGCAAACAACCAATGTGGGCATAAATACCTACGATGATCAGCTGGTCACGACCCGTTTCATCCATCATGGATTTAAGCGGAGTACGCTGAAACGCACTGTAACGCCACTTGGTGTAAACAATGTCTTGTTCAGAAGGCGCAAGCGCAGGGAAAATACGCGTAATATCATCATCCGCTTTCAGACCTGGTCCCCAAAAGTCCGTTAGTAAGGCACGGTCTTCTTGGCGTTGGTCACCCGGTTGAGCGGTGTAAACCACAGGGATACCCGCATCGATACACGCTTGTTTAATTTGCTTAATATGATGAGTGAGCGTTTGGATCATCTCACTATCGACATCATAGAAATTGAGAAAATACTGCTGCATATCGTGAATCAATAATACAGCGCGCTTTGGCTCTACAGACCAATTTACGCGGTTTTCTGGCATCGGCTTAGATAGTGAATAACCAGAGATAGATGGAATGGCCATGGGGCTAATCTCCAAAATTTTATTTATACACACGACACCTTTGATATCGTGGTGTGGTGGTTCGATTAAATCAGTTCTAGAAGTTTGTTTTTATTGATCTTTCCTACTGGCGTTTTGGGTAGAACATCAACAAAGATCACGCGATCTGGAATTTTGAAATCCGCCAATCCTCTACCTCGCAAGAATCGCTTGATTTCAATAGGCTTGGGATTTTGCGCTCTACACACCAATGCCGCGCAACTGCGCTCACCAAGGTATTCATCCGGGATCGCAATCACCGCCGCATCGTGAACGGAGTCATGAGCAAGAAGGTGATTCTCCACCTCTTCGGCCGCAATTTTTTCACCACCGCGATTGATTTGGTCCTTATCCCGCCCCACAACTTGCAAATTGCCGGCTTCAGTCATGACGACGATATCCCCAGTACGGTAATAACCAAGATCGGTGAAAGAACGCTGATTGTGTTCCGGTGCATGGTAATAACCCTGAATGGTGTAAGGACCACGCACGAACAAAATCCCCGGAGTCCCTTTCGGAACCGGATTACCTGCTTCGTCTAGTACCAAAAGCTCATCTGCAGGAGACATAGGACGGCCTTGCGTAGTGACAATTTCTGACTCTGGATCATCCAAACGGGTGTAATTTACCAGCCCTTCAGCCATGCCAAACACTTGTTGCAAAGTACAACCAAGCTCTGGCTTCACTCGTTTTGCCGCCTCTTCACTAAAACGAGCGCCACCGACTTGCAGTAACTGAAGTGACGTAATGTTTTGCTGGGTTCTTGCTGCTTCATCTAGCCATAACAACGCCAATGGAGGAACCAAAGCCGCGACAGTGATTTGGTGTTTTTCAATCAAAGAAAAGGCCGTTTGAGGGCTGGCATCTGGCGCTAGTACGACCATGCCACCAGCCATAAAGCAACCCAACGCACCAGGCGAACTTAATGGGAAATTGTGCGCAGCAGGTAAAACGCATAAGTAACGAGTGCAAGCAGAGAACTGACAAACGTCATTGCTCGCACTAACGCTATAAAGGTAATCAATGTGGGTTCTTGGGATGAGCTTTGGCGTACCCGTTGTCCCACCAGAAAGTTGGAAAAAAGCAAAGTCTTCGGCGACATTAGATTGAGCATCAACCTCTTCCAAAAACAGTGTGTTTAGCGCTTGAGCACCGATAGGCATTAAGCTCTCTTCACCAGCCCACACTACCGTTTTTAAACTCGGTAAATCTGCGGCCACTTGTTGAGCTATCTCAGCGGTTTTGACGCCCAATTGAGGTGCGGTAATCAATACTTTCGCTTCTGTAAAATGACAAAAGTATCGAATCTCCGAATAGCGATGCGCAGGTAACGCTAAAACGGGTTGAACCCCAATTTTAAGCAAGGCAAAGAAACTCAAATAAAACTCACCAACGTTGGGCAAATGCAAAACCGCTTTATCACCGGATTTTAGATTGAGCTTGTGCTGGAACCCGGCAGCAAGTTTGTCAACTTGTTCAACTAACGCTTGGTAAGTCCATTGCTGATCGCCCGCAACCAAAGCTACGCATTCTGAATAACGCTGTGCGCTCGCCTCAAGCATCTCTGGGATGGTTTGCTGCGTCCAAAACCCTGCATCGCGATACTTTTGAGTCATCTCTTGCGGCCATGGGGTAAATCCTGATGCCTTCATGTACGGGCGGTTCATTGAACCACCTCCATGTTCTCACGGATTTCAATACCCAATGCGTTAAGCACGGTTCGCATCTTGTTGCCGGTTTCTTCAAGTTCACTTTGTGGCTCTGAGCCAGCAACAATGCCAGCACCCGCGTAAACGCGAAGACGTTTTTTCTCGACCTCAGCACAACGGATCACGACAACCCATTCTCCATTGCCGCGGGCATCCACCCAGCCAACCAGTCCGGTAAAGTAACCACGGTCAAAGGGCTCTACATTGCTGATAAAATCATAAGCCTGCGCTGTAGGGTAACCGCATACCGCAGGTGTCGGGTGCAATGCACTCGCGAGTTTTAATACGCTGGTATTGGCATCTGAAACCATGCCCTCGATACGAGTCGAAAGGTGTAACATCGCTTTGGTTTCAATCACCGATGGCACCATCGGCACATACAAATTGTGGCACCAAGGTTGGAGCGCTTTCTCGACGGCATCCACAACCACCGCATGCTCGTGAAGATCCTTGCTGCTTTCCATCATCAACTCACCTTGTTGTTGGTTCATTGATTCGTTGTCACTGCGACGACGGGAACCTGCTAGCGGGTTGGAGCAAACATGAGAGCCTTTGCGCGAAACAAGAAGCTCAGGGCTAGAGCCCATTAAATATGCATCGGAATGGCTTCCTCCAATGCGAGTCGAAAAGGTGTAGCCACCGGGGTTCTGTTTGAGTAACGTTTTTAGGAAACGAGCGCGATCAATATCCTCTTCCGTCTCGACTTGCATGGTGCGAGACAAAACGACTTTGTCGAGTTCCACATCCTCTCGACAGCAACTCCTTACGGCTTGTTCAACGCTACGCATGTAATCACTAGGATCGGGAATGGGTTGAATAGAAGATGGATGACAATCCGCTAACCCATCCACATCCGACACTTTATCCGGTCGGATTGGTGATGTCGTAATCAGACGTTCAGGGACAATAAAATGTACTGGGTTGTGTTCAGAAAATGGAATCACACCTACAGCGATAGGGTTTTCATTACCCTCTTCCTTCGCCGAATCCAATAATTGGCTGATGTGAGTATCTAATTCTGAGAACCTGACTTGTTGGGAAAATTCGGCAGCAATCCCTTGAGTCAATAACGTCACTGTCGGAGAGCTAAAGAAGAACGAAGCATCATCCGTATGGGCATTAAGAAACTCTGTGAGCATAGTGCTGCTTCCCGTTGAGTTACGAAGCATAATCATCTCTCAAACTGTATTAAACATGGCGTTCCAAATGAGATTCCTTCTCATTTAAGAGGTGAGACTACACACACAAAATCATTTATTCAAACACTTTTGATAATAATTATCATTCGTATTATTTACAATTTTATAAATTAATCCCATAGTATTAATATGGGGAAACGCAAATAATTCTTTAGTCTTATCAGTAAAATAGCCTCAAAATGACCCATAAAAAATGGCTGACACCTTATGCTGTCAGCCATTGATTGTTGTGATAGTTCTTACTTAGAAATGCTTATTAGCCATATTACCCGTTATCAGAAAAACCATACTTCTCATCACTCAGCGATCGTATCTCGTTGAAGCGATCTTGCATCTTGCCTCCGATCAAATCGACACGCCTTTGCATCTCATTCACCCATTCACGATCTGCCATCACTTCACGTGGAAATACGGTGGAGCGCGCATTCTCACCAAGGTACAGAAACGCATCAAATAGTTCCCCGACTGGGGCATCCATCTTATCCATTGCCGCCAGTTTATAGCGCGCTTTAGGTAATAAATCGATGAATCGAAGTGGCTCAATAGGACTATTCGTCACTTCGAGTAGCGCTGGCGATTTTACATTGTGGAAGGTTTGCACGACTTCGGGCTCTGTCATCGGCCAAATTAAATACGTACTATCAGGAAACGCTTGCTCTAATCGAGTCGCAAGCGGCCAAGCGCTGGCTTGCGTTTTCGCGACATAGTCCTTCGGTGCATTCACCAGATGGAAAGCCCCGAAAATCAACAGTGCTTTTTCATTGTGCTCAATTCGCTCTTGAGCAATTTGGTAAAAGTAATCCGTTTTACTCTGCGCCGCTTGTTTCCAAACTTTTGCATCCGCGACACCATCCCATTCAAAGGGCGCTTCCGCGAGATGCACCTGAATTTTTTTGCCTTCAGGTAACAACAAATTACGCGCTCTGATCGCCTTGAAGAAGTTGATATACGCATCTGGCATCCAAGCCATAAAGTAAATCGAACCACGTAGCACCTCATTCAGCTGTGATTCGCTGACCTCACCGCCTGCCAGATATTTATCCAATACAGGTTGATATTTCGCATTACCAAATTCGATCACAATATGGGTGACTTGGTCAGAGAAAGCATCGGTCGAAACCAGTTCCATTGCGTATCGTAAAAAAGCGTCATTCCAATGGTAATCGCCAATCCCAACAAAATGGTGTTGCTCGAATGCCTTCAGAATTGCAGCATCAGCGGGCTTAGCTTGCTCAACCACTTGTTCAATTTTTTGCTCCGGCAAATCGACCTTTGCAAAGTGCGGTAAATACTCACACCCTGAGATCCCAACCAACCCTAAAACCAGTACCAAGGGCTTGATTTTCCAGCCTAATATTTTCATTGAATTCTATACCTCCTTGTTAATATCATGACAACGATAACAAAAATCATTATCATCCATCCAACTTAGATTTCATATTTGTATCGCGAAAGGGAGAAGGTGATGCGTGAAAACCGCTCAGAATTCTACGGCAAACTGTGCTTGGTCACTGGTGCCGGACAAGGGATTGGCCTAGCATGTACTAAAAGCTTATTAGACCAAGGGGCGCATGTTATTGCTTGCGATGTGACTCAAGCAATATTGGATGAACTACAACAAAACTTGTCGACCAACCAGCAACAATGCACCACATTACTTCCGTTTGATCTATCCGATCCACATGCGATCCTCAATGCCTGCCAGAGCCTTCAGCAGGATAACCTCATCCCTGAGCTCATCATCACTTGTGCTGGTACATTACACCTCGCCTCTATTCTCGAACTGCCGTACGAAGCGCTCAATAAAACCCTAGATATCAACTTAAAAGGCACCATGCTACTCACCCAACAGCTTGCAAAAATGTTGGTCGAAAACGGCAGAAAAGGCGCGATTGTCGCAGTAGGATCAAATGCCGCAGACACACCCCGCGTGAAGATGTCCGCCTACTGCACATCTAAAGCTGGCCTGCACATGTGGATACAATGTTTGGGATTAGAACTGGCAGAGCATGGCATTCGCTGCAATATTGTTAGCCCCGGTTCAACCAGAACACCAATGCAAGAGCAAATGTGGAATGAATCTTATGGCGAGCGAGAAACGGTTCAAGGCAACTTAGCGTCGCATCGAATTGGCATTCCGTTAAACAAGATTGCCGAAACCAAAGACATCACCAATGCGATTGAATTTTTGCTCAGTGATAAATCTGGCCATATCACTATGCATGATTTGAGAGTGGATGGCGGAGCAACCTTCTGATCCCCCGCCAAAATATCGGAAAGTTTAACCGTAAAATTTGGGGTGCATGCCCTTCTCTAACTTGCGCCTCACTTTATAGGACACATCAGCTAATGTGATTTTGCCTGAGTTCTTGCGGTCAATCCCCGCGTTTTGGCGATAAGCGATCGAGCCTTTCTTGAAAAGCACATGTGTTGGCGGTTGGCCAATTGCAGCAGGATAAAGGATCGCCATATACACATCCTCAAGACACGCCATGTCATTTCGGTATGGCATAAAGTACGCTTTGACATAATCCAGCTGATCCAGAGCACTCATTTTGGCCAACTTCTTTGTGCTTGTTCCTAAAGCTTCTGCGGTTGAAGGCATAAATTGAATTAACCCTGTCGCACCGCTTCCCGATCCATTTTTAATACTTGGGCTAAATGTCTCAGCCGTTTCAAATGCCATGCAAGCCATCAAATGATTAGGATCGATATTGAGCTCTTTAGAAATGTCGTTAACCTTGATTTTGAACTCTACCGAGACGCGATTTCCCCAAGCAAGGGCATCGGTAGTTGGAACCGATAAAGACGCTGAAGAAACATCATTTTTTTTAAGGAATAAAGATGAAGGTGAAAAAATGTTCAGGTTTTTCGAATTATTATCTATCAACCTGTTTTGAAAGGAAAAAACCTTATCTTTTTTGTGCTTAAGCTTTTCAATTTTTAATAGCTGATACAATCGCTTAGAAACCGTTTTCACGATACAACCACATTTGGAAAACATGTCCCAAACTGTAATCCATTTCTCACTCTTTTAATATCTGTATCAGTTATGAGGCACAAAAATGTGAGGTAGATCAGCGAGCTTTATAAGAAATGGAAAGTTTATAAATAAGACTGTTTGAAAAGCACTCATTTATTCGACCAATAGCATGCTACTTCCCTGCCCTAACCCCTACAAAAATTCCGGCAATAATACTCAACACTGCGACAAATCCAGCGGGGGAAAGGGCAGGTAATGCAACCAACAGTTGTGAATCATTACCGCCACCAGCCATCACCGCACCGAATCCCATCAAGATCCCAGCAGCCAAATGACGCATGTAATGTTTAATTGCAGAAGGCCTAAATTCAAAAGATTTTTTCGCGATTGCTGCTATCACCATGCCCCCGATTAATGCCGCCATTAACGCAAAACGTTCAAACTGAGGCCACTTCATCTCATTTTGATGCCAAATAGAAAGACTCATGTCTTTAAGCAGCCCACTCGGTGTCCAGTGCGGCTCATAAACAAACACTAATCCTGCCATTACTCCAATTCCGAGCATCGATGCCCACAACACTTTATCTTCTCGTTCTAGCCTCCAAACGAACATAACCAACAAAATAGATAAGCCAATTAAAGCGGTATATCGATACAAATAAGGGAGAGAGATCTCTCGGCCAATCACATTGAATGGAAGCAGACTAGAAAAGAACACCCAAGCGATAAACCATCCAAGTATCGTTGAGACCATCACCAACTCGCCGCGAGCAAGGCGACTTACTGTTGAAACACCACATCCACTATTGAATGCCGCCCCAAGACCAAATAAGAAGCCGCCAAGAGCAGAGTAAAGCGTGGGTTGAAATGCCGTAAAGTGACGACCTTCATCGAAAAAATAAGCAAAGCCTACTGCCATCCAACATAAAGTACCGCTCAGTGTGATGGCCAATAGAAACATTGGCTTACCAGATGAAGCTTCTTTAACTCCTCTCACCATGCATAACCCAGTGGTTTGAGCTAAATAGCCTAAGATCGCAATACAAATTAAAGAGAGAAAAAACAATATAACGCCCTCCGTATTGAGTCATTTTTTCGAGGCGTATTGGAGAATAATTGATGATTACATTATAAAAACTATAGACACAGTTTTGACAATCAACGCATTTAGAGAGGGAAATTGGCGTCATAGCTCACGAATTGATGGCTTGAGCATTTGAACGCCAAGACAAGAGAATGATTTGAGGATACTGAACTGTTACTTCTTTTCAAAACACGATGTGGACTTCGGTGCGGGTTCTCCAGGCCAATACGACAGCCAATGCGTTAAGAATCCTTTTTGTTCCTTCTCCAACGAGAATAGTGTCTCCCTAACCCTGTAAACTTGAACACCAAACAGGTTACTTAGCTCCCCATTGGAATAGGATTTAAACCGCACATCTAAACGATGGCCTTGAGTTTTCGTCGAACACACAATCGACTCATCCAACTGGAAACCTTTTGCCTCAAGAGAACAAGAATCTTTCGAAATACTCAATTCGTATTCCGCCCATGTATTCTGACCTGCCGCATTCACCCCTAAGTTTAACTCACATCGGTAATTGCCATCCCAAGAAGGTGGTAACGAAGCCGATGCAGCAAAACTCAATAAAAGCGTGCTTAATAATCCGTTCATATCCTAGCCTATATACCCTGCTTTTAATCCCTTGTGGTACTTACTTGTCACTTTGCTCGAAATTTCACTTAATGTGATATTGCCATCTTTGTCTTTATCAAAGCCTGAGTTCTGCTTGTAAGCAATGGTGCCTCTTTTGAACAACGCATGAGAAGTCGATTTACCAATTGCTGCGGGGTAAAGAATGGCCATATACACATCTTCCAACTTATTAATACGCTTTCGATACGGCCAAAAGTACTTCTTAACATAATCAAGCTGTTTAACAGCAGTCATTTGGGCCAATTTTTCGGTCGTTGTCCCAAGCCCTTTGGCTGTTGCTGGCATAAACTGAATAAGACCCGTTGCTCCACTTCCTGCGGCGTTCTTTATTTTCGGGCTAAACGTCTCGCCAGTTTCAAACGCCATACAAGCCATTAAGAAGTCAGGATGAACATCCAACTCCTTACAAACCAACAAAACCTTATGCTTAAACTCTGGTGAGACCTTTGCGCCCCAAGCGATAGTTTGAATGGGCTGAATGCTTGGCTCCGCTTTCTCAACGACTTGGTTGTGTGAAGTAGAGAATAAAGAAGCAAAACTCTTCGCCTGCTCTTTTGGTTTAACAAGAAACAGCGACAACGCTTTCCATGTTTTACCTTTCACATCAATTAAAGAATCTGGCCTTCGAAACTTCAGCGCCTCTTTTTGAAACCAGTAAATACGTTGCCGTGTGTTTGCACCACATATCCCATCTACCGACAACAACCTCAATGGGCCTATCGTTGCTCGATTGAGCGCCTCTTGCACTAACTTAACATCAGCCTTTTTGTTGATGCCCTTTAAGCCAACAGAATGAGAAAGTTTCATCGTCACCCTCCACTAATGATTGATGACGTGAAACTACTAAAAATGCGCTAAACCTTTGGCGCAGAAAACGGAAAATAGAGTCGACTTCAACCTAATCTGCAACTATTTTGTCAGTCAGTAACCTTTCCTTACTGACCCTAAGATAAAAACTAAGATGCAAGACGCACTGATCAATTGGTATCGACAAAAACATCGCGCATTTGTTGGCGAGAATGCACCATCGAACGCCTCTCAAGAACAGCTGATGTTGCTGCAAGCTCACATATTAGAACCGCTTAGCCAACTTGGGGAGCTCACTATCACCTACGGCTTTACCAACCATAAACTTCTTCGCTTTTTGTTGAGAAACAGCCCAAGAGACATGGGCCCAGATATAGATCAGCATGCTGCCATGGAGCTAAACAGCAAAGGAAGTCGAATTTGCAAGCGAGATGGCGCTGCCTGTGACTTCTATGTACAAGGTTATGAGAAACGAATGGATGAAGTCGCAAAATACGTTTGCATGAACCTCGAATTCGATCGTCTCTACTTCTACGGAAAAGACCGACCTATTCACATCAGTGTTGGTCCTGAAAACACACGCTATGCACTGATTCGAGAAAAACGCAGTGATGGAGTTCGCGTAAACAAGAAAAGTGCAAAAGGCACCGCCACACGGACCTTATTCGATAACTTATAATCGAGGAAACATCATCGAGGACATGGAATGAATGAAGAACAGTTTGCTGAGCTTATTGCGCAGATCAAAGTAGGGAAACAGTTGCCGGATGCTATCTACCTTCATAAAGATGCCTTTAGCGCCCTGCCAACAGTCCTCACTCAATTCATACCTGCGGTAGCAAAAGCCGTTAGCCTAGATGACGAACACTGGAATCTAGTGAAACTGTTTAAAAAAGAATTCCGTCTATCTTTGCTTCACTACCCCGAATTCTACACCGACTCCTACCCTGCGCTAAGACAGAGCTTAAACGTCGACCTATCTAAGTTAAGCCATAAAATCACAAGCTACTCGGATTCTGACAACCCACCGATCCTTCATCGCAAAGAAACCATGGTTTTACCAGAGAGTGAGTACTTTGAGCATTTCACCTCACTCACTCAAGAGGGTGAAAATGCAGGGCTGTATGAGAATAGCCGACTGATTGGGTTTAAGCGCTCTTGGGAAAATCTCATTGCGCGTCATGGCTATGAACTTGTCGACGGGCGTTTGTTCCGCAGCTCTGCTGTCACTCAAGCCGAAGAATCCGAAATTGATAGACACAAAACGGCACTCGTTCGCCATGAACTGTCTGCACCTATGAAAACACTGGTAAAGCATGGCTACCTAGAGGGCTCTCATTCCATTTTTGATTATGGCTGCGGACGTGGCGATGACTTGCGAGAACTGGAGGCGCATGGGCTAGATGCGCTTGGCTGGGATCCTAACTTTCAGCCTGATAACGACAAAGTGAGTTCAGACATCGTCAACCTTGGCTTTGTTCTAAACGTAATTGAAGACCAAGATGAACGTCTAGATGCTTTGTTAGGCGCTTGGGAGCTGGCGGATAAGCTTCTCATTGTTTCTGTCATGCTTGCCAATGAAAGCTACATTGCCCAGTTCAAACCCTACAAAGATGGTGTGATTACTTCCCGTAATACCTTTCAAAAGTATTACGCTCAGTCAGAGATAAAGGCTTATATCGAACGCAGTTTGCAAGAGGATGCCATTACCGTTTCACCCGGCATTTTTTACATCTTCAAAGATAAACTCGAAGAACAGCACTACTTACAAAGCAAATACAAGCGCCACCATAAATGGCAGCAACTCACCTCTCCTGAGCCTGTCGAAGCAAAAGACAAAGCCAAGCTCCTCATCACCCAAAACCAAGAGCTGTTCGACACATTTTGGAACACATGTTTAACGCTTGGTCGTATACCTGCTAACGAAGAATTTGAGCAATCAGACAAAATTAGAGCGCTTATCGGCTCGCACAAAAAAGTGTTTGGTCTGTTGCAAGAAATGTTCGACACCAAAGAGTTCGAAAAAGCAGAAAAGCACCGCAAAGAAGATCTGTTGCTTTACTTTGCGATGGGACTGTTTGAGAAGAGAAAGCCTTACACACAGCAACCAGAATCTCTCAAGCGCGATATCAAAGCTCTGTTTAATGATTATAAAACCGCCCTTAACCTAGCAGCGGAGTTACTGTTTGCGATAGCCGATACAGACTTAATCAACACACAATGTGAAAAGGCCCACCAGCAACTACCTGCAAGTTTATTGAATGAGGGGCATTCTCTTATCCTACATTGTGACTACATCGATGATTTGCCACTCTTACTGCGCACATACGTAGGTGCGGGTTTACAAATGTATGGCGAACTGGATGAAGAAGTCGATTTAGTCAAAATCCATATCACGTCAGGCAAGCTAACCTTAACTGCTTATGACAACTTCGAGCACTCAGTGCCATTTCTGGTTGAGCGCATAAAAATCAAGATGGCAGAGCAAGATATAGACTTCTTCGACTACGTTAATGAAGAACGTAGGCCACCACTGCTCAATAAGCATCTTTACATACCACCCGAACACGAGAACTACAAAAAGCAGCTGAGCTTTGATAAGCGATTAGGAAAGTTAATGGAGTTTGAACCAACTGAAGAGACTCAGATGGTTCGAGCAGAATTTGAGGTACTTTTAAACAAACATAATAAGGAAATCAGAGGGTTTACAGTAAACACGACAGCATCCAACTAAACCTACAGAAAAAACCTGTCCTGCCATAGAAATCTAACCTGCATCCTTGTAAAATGTCACACTTATTTTGGCATACCTATGTAATAATTCGCATAGACAATACCAACACATAACAAACTCCAAGATTAGTTTGTCAAAAAATGACATACCATCTATATTTTATGTCATAGGCAAATAACATAACCTTAGAGCTAACTATGCAAAATCAAGATTCAGGCTATTGCTACTCCTTTCCTGCTGTTAGAGGTATTCAAGCAGGACGTCCGTTTTACATTGCGACGTGTCCTCTTAGGATCATTCCTAAAATTTTCAGTTACAACGAAGACGATGTTCCTCCTGAGCTAAGAGCTCAACGAACGTTGAATAAAACTCGTATTCCTGAAATGGTAAAGTACCTACTTGATAACCCAAAAGATTATGTTTTTTCTGCGCTAACTGTATCTGTAGGTGTCGATATATCATTTGAAGATCATGATGGTGCTCCTAATTTAGGAACTCTAAAAGTTCCTATGGATGCACAAATCTTGATCAATGACGGACAACATCGCCGTAAAGCAATCGAAGAAGCCTTAAGGGAAAACCCGGACTTAGGTCAAGACAATATCCCAGTGTTGTTCTTCATTGATGAAGGACTTACACGCAGCCAACAGATGTTTGCTGATCTAAACAAATACGCGGTAAAACCTAGCCCGTCTCTGGGTACGCTGTATGACCATAGAGATGAAAGCTCCGAGCTTGCTCGCGAATTGGCAACTAAGGTTAAGCCTTTCATCGGTTTAACTGAAATGGAGAAATCCAATATCAGCCCTAAGTCGAACAAGCTATTTACTTTGAGTAGCATCAAACAATCGACTCGCGCACTCTTGAGCAAAGGCCCTAAAGACGGCTTTAGCAAAGAAGAAAAGCAACTTGCTGCTGAATTTTGGGAAGAAGTGACTCGCCACATCAAAGATTGGCAACTAGTCATTGATAAAGAAGTATCCCCAGCACAACTTCGCCAAGAATATATACATGCGCATGGAGTTGGGTTGCATGCTATAGGCGTATTAGGGAAACACCTACTGTGTCAAGAACCAAAACAATGGAAAGAAAAGCTTCAGCAGTTGGACAAAGTTAACTGGTTAAAAACCAATCCGGACTGGATCAAACGAAGTATGAACCACGGCAAACTAAGTAAGTCGACACAGAACATTCAACTTACTGCCAACGCACTAAAAATTGAACTTGGGTTACCACTAACCCCAGAAGAGAAAGCTCTAGAGAAGCAGTTATCATGATACACGAGCTAAAACTGGCAGAAGACCTAGCCGAATACGAAGACTTTATCAACGCAGAAGACTTCGCAAATAACAAACTAAGCCACTACATTGCAGATGTGCAGCGTGTCTACTGTGCAGACAAACGCCCATGGGTAATTGGCTACAGCGGTGGTAAAGACTCATCAGCAGTAATGTCGTTAGTTTACTTGGCACTACTTGGCTTAGAGCCAAAAGACCGCCAGAAACCGGTTTTTGTTGTATCTTCAGACACACTTGTTGAAACACCTGTTGTTGTTAACCACATCAAAGACTCGTTAGCTGCTATTGAGAAAGGCGCGAAGCGCGATAACTTACCTATCACTTGCCATAAAGTCGTCCCTAAAGACAATCAAACGTTTTGGGCAAACTTGCTTGGTAAAGGCTATCCGGCACCAACACGCTCCTTCCGTTGGTGTACAGAACGAATGAAAATTGATCCTGTGAGCGACTTTATCAAGTCTAAAGTCTCACAATTTGACGAAGTGATTGTAGTACTTGGCTCTCGTAGCCAAGAAAGTGCATCGCGTGCGCAAGTCATTGCGAAACACAAAATTGACGGCTCACGATTAGCCCGCCACACAACACTTGCAAATGCGTTTATTTTTACCCCTATCGATACATGGGGTGTAGACGATGTTTGGAAGCTATTGCGCCTTTGCCACCTAGAAACTAAGCAAACCCCGTACGGGCCTAAGAACATTTGGATCGATGAGTATGATCTTGAATGGGAAAATCCGTGGGGCGGCAAAAACCTTGTGCTGTGGAATCTCTACAAAGACTCTTCTGGTCAAGGCGAATGCCCAATGGTCATCGATGAGACAACACCATCTTGTGGTAACTCTCGCTTTGGTTGCTGGACCTGTACTGTCGTAACGAAAGACCGTGCAATGGAAAGTCTTATCCAGAATGGTGAGCAGTGGATGGCTCCTCTTCTTGAGTTTCGTAATAAGCTGTCAATGACAACCGATCCTGCGAACAAAGAAGAGTACCGAAACCATAAACGTCGCACAGGTAAAGTTAGCTACCAATACGCAAAAGAAGGCGAAGACATCGCAACAGAGCGCAAGCACGTTCCAGGCCCGTACTGGCTGAAGTATCGCCGTCAGTGG
The DNA here is from genome assembly GCF_023277445.1 of Vibrio sp. ED002. Classification (NCBI taxonomy): domain Bacteria; kingdom Pseudomonadati; phylum Pseudomonadota; class Gammaproteobacteria; order Vibrionales; family Vibrionaceae; genus Vibrio; species Vibrio sp. ED002. The sequence continues at coordinate 1,431,458 of NZ_CP080238.1, forward strand.
TTGCGCGAGTTGCTTGAACTGGATAAGAAGTTTAAAGCTGAAGGAAGGGAGATCGAGCTGATCACAGTACCTGAACTTCATGCTATTCGCCAAGAGTGGATTCACGATCCAAATGAGCCAGACTGGGACGACTCTCTACCTACTATTTTCAAAGAAGTTTATGGTTACGACCTTGATTGGGTATATGACGATAACGCAAGTTTTGGTAAAGATGACGCACAACTCATCCATGAGCTTTGTGACAACTTTGATATTGAACCAGAGATGATCATGAAGCTTATCGAGCTAGAAGTCTCGATGGAAGGTTTAAGCCGTCGTAGCGGTATTTCAAATAAAATCGCATCGCTATTAAAAAGAGATTGGGGAAGCTTAGAAGAAATCAAACAGAAGCATGCTTCATTACAGAGTAAAGCCGAGTTTGATATCCACCAAAAAGAGATCGAGCGCTATAACGAACAACTTGCCGATCTAGATAAGCAGCTTCAAAAAGAGTTTTAAATACTGAAATGTTAATTACAAAACTAACTCTCAACAACTTTCGAGTGTTCCGTGGCGTACATGAAATTGACTTGCGCCCTGCTCCTGCTCGTCTGAGTAAAAATGGCCCTATTGAAGGAACCGAACGACCAATTATTTTGTTTGGTGGCCTTAACGGTGCTGGTAAAACATCGATTCTGACAGCTGTACGACTCGCTCTTTTTGGCCGTCAATCATTTAACCAAGTGTTGTCAAATGGTGAGTACGTTGATGCCCTTTCCGAACTTATCCATAAAGGCGTCGGCCATGGCGGAGTTCAAGATAACGCATCGATTGAGCTTGAGTTTAAATACAGCCAAAACGGCGAAGAAAACACTTATAAAGTGATTCGCGGCTGGAAACGCGGTAAGAAAGATAGCCTGTGTCTTGAGAAAGATGGCATCCAAATCCCAGAGCTCAACTACGAGCAGTGTCAGGGTTTCCTCAACGAATTGATCCCAACAGGTATCGCTGACCTTTTCTTCTTCGACGGCGAGAAAATCGCAGAGCTTGCGGAAGATGAGTCAGGCAGCGTACTCAAAACAGCAGTGCGTCGCCTACTCGGTTTAGATGTTATCGCAAAGCTCAAGAGTGACTTAAATATCTTCTTGAAGAAACAAGGTTCTAGTGCACTAAGCCAATCGCTAAAAGAGGAAATGGATTCTCTTGATGAGCAACGTATCAGCCACGAGCGCAATGCAGAGAAACTTCGTGGTGAAGCTGACATCGTTGATGCACAAATTGAGCTCGTATCACGTGATATCCTTAGCCTAGAGAATAAGCTATCTCAAAACGGCGGCGCTTGGGCTAAAACTCGAGAAGATGAACAACAAAAAGTAGATAGCTTGCTTAAAGAGAAAGTCGAGCTTGAAAAGCAAATCCGCATGGAGATGGAGACAAGTCTTCCATTCGCACTAGCACCTAATACAATGCAGCGCCTTCAAACTCAGATCAAGCAAGAACAACAGATTAAGAAGAAACAGAACTTTGGCAATGAGCTGGACTCATTCTTAGAAACACTGCGTTCAAAGTACCCAAGTTTTGATACCGAGATGGCTCAAAGTGCGATTGCTGATAGCTTTAAAGCACACGTGGGTGAGTTTGATTCTGCCGAGCTGCTTTTGGATATCTCCGATCGTCAAGCGAATACTATTGACTATCAACTCTCTAATCTGTCTCGAGAATCTTTTTCACGTTTCGATGAAGCACGAGTACGTCTTCAAAACGTAGAAGAAGAGATCGATAACGCCTCAAACAATATTGCACGAGCTCCTGAGCAAGAGCAGGTGCAAGAGCTTTTTGCAGACGTCCGCGCATTAGATAAGAAAAAAGAAAAGCTGATTATCGAATACCATGCTTTGCTTGAAGAAGCAAAACGCGAATTGCGCCAAGCACTAGAGACAGCTCGTCAAATTCAGAAGCTACACGATAAGAATAAAGATCAATCCAATAAAGATCAGAGTATTAGCAATGCCCAAAACTCAATCTTATTGCTTGAGAAATTTGGTGAACAGTTAACTAAAGCTCGCGTCAACCAGTTAGAGAATGAGTTCGTCCAGTCTTACAAGAAGCTGGCTCGTAAAGAAGATTTGCAGCTATCCGCTTCAATTAACCCATCATCGTTTGATGTTGAGTTAGTAGACGAACATGGTATTAAGATCAATCGCAAAGCAATGTCTGCTGGTGAAAAACAGATCTACGCGATCTCGATTCTGGAAGCACTAGGCCGTACATCGGGTCGAAAACTGCCAATTATTATTGATACGCCACTAGGTCGCTTAGACTCGCACCACCGTGACAAACTGGTCGAAAATTACTTCCCTACCGCCAGCCACCAAGTTGTGATTCTATCTACTGATACAGAAATCGATAGAAACTACACCAGCCTTATTCAAGACGATATTGCTCGTACTTACGAAATCTGTTTTGATGGTACAACTAAGTCTTCAACTTTGAAGGAAGGTTACTTCTGGAGAGAAACAATTAAGGAGGCTGTGTAATGCTACCTAATCGTATGAATCTGACTCGCACTACTGAAGAGCAGCTTAAAAAGTTGAAGGGCTATACTGGTATCACTCCAAACGTGTCGGCACGTATTGCTTTCTTCCGTTCAATAGAAAGTGATTTTCGATACCAAGGTCAAGAAGCCAAGCTAGACGGTTCACTTGTGTTAGACAAATATACTTGGCTTGGTGAGACTAGTGATGTAACAGAGCTAATGTTGAAGATGTACTACCCAAAGCTTGATAGTAAAGAATACCAGCAAGCTTGGGCAGCACATGTTGAGGATGGGATTGCATCAATCAGGAACCATAAGCATCTATCAAAAATCGCAAAGGCCATTCTCTAATGAAAGTTTGCAACGCTAAGCCTATTCTCAATAATGAAAATAAAATAGAGCACAGTAGTCAAGTAAAGCTAAACTATACAGAAATAGTTGTACCGCCTTGCGATAAGAAAACAAATGCCAATAGTTTATTTGGTTTGCCTATAGCCGAAATCACTGCAGTTACTTCTACATTTACTGTTGTTATATCATTATTTGTTGCTTTCTTTACGATTAGAAAATATTCAAAAGATCATAAACATCAATCTTTGCTTTTGGAGCGGGAAAAAAACAAAGAGGAAATATTAAAAGCAAAGGAAAAAATAGAAAAATTTTATGGTCCTATTAATTCTTTATTAGAAGAATCCAGAATTATTTACAAGTACTTTGCCGTCCAAGAAAAACTACAATATGAAAAAAATGGTGATTATTTTAGAGCACTTAACTTTTTCACTGAACCGGAACAAAAAAACGACAAATCAAGAATTTTAAATAAAATTAAGATTAGTCCCCCAAAATCAGGGGCAGATAAACTATCATTACACGATCGTGAGCTCTTTAGCCATATAATTGATATTTCAGATAAGATAACAGATCTCATAGAAAATCAAAGTGGCCACGTTGATAACCCTGCATTACATATTCTCCTAGGAAAGCTAACTGCTCATTATAGAATAGTAAAATCTGCATTTGAGGGTAAAATTTCCGAACAGAACACCCATTTAGACGACGTTGTTTTTCCACTAGAAATTAATGGAGCAATTAATAGTGAAATCAACAAACTTCTACTTATAATTAACAAAAAAAACACCCAAGAAAATATCAACGTAGCTAACAATAAAAATGTAAAGTATTATGATGATAATTGTATCTCATATAATAACATCACTAAAAAAGTTGATATGAGCGCCATCTATAAAAAAGTCAGAAAGCACGTTGCAAATGGCTCAAACATATTAGATGCAGGTTGTGGTGCTGGTAGAGACACCGAATATTTCATAAAGCATGGTTTCAAGGTTTCTTCTTTTGATGCATCCATTAATATGGTCAATATCTGTAATGAGTACCCATTTGCTTTTTGTGAACAAAAGGTATTTTCTTCAATTAATTATCCACAGCTTTTTGATCTCGTCTGGGCTAGTGCATCTCTGTTACATTTAGACAAAGAAGAGTTTAAACATGCAATACAAAAACTGTTCAAAGCGCTAAAACCAAGTGGTTATCTTTACTTTTCCTTAAAGCTAAAAAAAGACACAATCGGAAGTTCTAAAAATGGCTCTAGGACTTTTTACTATCATGAAACAGATGAAGTAATTAAACTACTAGAACAAGAATTCAAGATGGATAAGATAGAAATTTGGAATACAGAAAGTAGTTTGAAAAATGATGATACTTTCATAAATTTCTTATATAAAAAGTGAAAATCGAAAATAAATATAAGTAATCAGGTGTAACTTTAACACCTGATTACTAAAAAGAACTAGTCCACTATAATATCTGAAACATCAAGTTCTGTTTGAACTTCCAGATTTATGCCATCCTCGATTTGATATTCTATATCGCTACAATTTGGTAAGTACTTTTTATATTCGCCATCAAGATTAATAACTCCAGAGTCCTGAATACATGGTATTGACCAACGTTCGAGCGCAAAATTAATCATGTCTACTTCTCTAGAAAGAATTTCCGAATGTTGCCATTTAGAACCATCAGTAAAATTAGCAATGAGCTTCTCGCAATTGGTTGCTGAGTCATGTAAATAGTAATATTCTGCAGAATCATCTTTCAGTTTCTTTCGAATACTTTTCCTTGCTAGAATTGAGTTGCCCTTCGTCAATACCAGGTTTCCGATTCTATGAGACCACTTCTCTGCTTGTAATTGATTTGGCCAATGTTCAATCCACCACGTTTCACAAACTTGGGGCAAAATATGTTCAATAGAGTCTCGTTTCGCTTTATCATTAGTTTGCCAATCTAATGTAGGATATGCTGACTTTGATTTTTCATATTCAAACAGGAAGTAATACAGATAACTCCAGTTATTATAATTAATTTCGCCAGTGGATAGCTTAGAAACACAACTAATTAAGTTCGCATTTTCGACCAAAATGGTAGAAATATATTTAATGGCATCCTTGCAAGAGAAATTATCACATAGGATCTTGTGTGAAAGCTCCATGATATCTTTGCTACACTTATCGACTCTGTACCTCCATAAAGCATGCATTCTGAAGGTGTAAATTTCACATGCCCTTGCTATAGAAGCAAAATCTTCAAAATCATACGAATAGTGAGCCGTGGCCAATACTCTTTTTGTTATTCCCGAAAGGCCAAGACGATCGATTGAATTCATCCAGTTGAAGCCATCTTCATTACATAATTCACCTATATATAGTTGCTTTTTACTACTATTAACCAAACCAAATGATACAGAGTAAGATGACAATAAGTTAATAAACCCTGACAACTTCAAAATCTTCTTATTGTTTTCACCATCTAATAAAGACCTATACTCTTTAACAAATTTTTCATGTACGTCAGAATTAGAAGCGGATGTATTGTGATAAAGAGAAAAAGCCTCTGCGATGAACGAGTTTTCATGACCTCTAGATCCAACCCCATACTTCTCTAAGTTTGAGATTGATTTATACCACTCATCTTCAACTTTTATATTTAGTTCTCTTCTTTCGCAAACTAAAATACAAAAGTTCTTAATTTTATCAAATTCAGTCAGTGGTAATCCTCTGGAATTAATAGCATCAAATGTTAAATACCTATCTACCAAAGCATCAGATAAATCAACATCAATTATTAATACCTGATTACAAACCTTATTTTTAAACTTTAGTAACTCTTCTCTATTTTCATAAGAAGAAAGATATGCTCTAAGATGGGAAACTGCCTTCTCCAAATGCCTCATTGACGGAGTTTTATCTTGAGGGATAATAACTTCTCCCTCACCTATAATACTTTTAAAGAAACTATCTAAAATAGTATTCTCATTCTCTACCCTCAGCCTTTTTCCATCATTTTTAAATGAGATAAGTCTAGACAGTTCTTGTGACTCTAAGCTTTCAGCCCCATCTATATCTATAAATTTTTTCCTAATCTCATTAATAATAATCAAAAATGTTGTCAAACGTTGCTGCCCATCTTCTAAGATAAACTTGATATTCGCAGCGCCAGTTATTTCATCAAAGAAACTCTCTTGCTTTGAACAAATAATAGTCCCCATATAGTGGGATTTATTTCCCATCAAGCTAACATCACCTAATAAATCATCAATTTCTTTCGGAGTCCAGCTATAACCCCTTTGATTCTTTGGAATAAAATATGTTCTCGAACTTAATAGTGTGCTTAAACTTTTCATCATTATTATCTATTGCTCTTTGAGTTTAAATAGTTTGGTAGCTAAGAAGTAAGCCTTGCTTCTTAGCTAAACATGCTAATGCACATAATGGAGCCATCATATCTAAGTAACCTCGTTGATACGTAGCTTCGACCAAGGTCCCTATAGAATCGCCGTATCTCTCTGTAACACGTGTAGCATTACGAATGTGTAATTCCTTTCCCAAACGCCCCAATTGCTTGAACTCTTTCATATAAGCCAATATTTCAGGAGAATGCACTGGACTAGAGTCATACCATTCTCTTAAGGTAACTACTTCTGCATTTCGCTTTGATGCTTCAACTTCTGCTATTTTCGCCATCACCTCAGGTGATTTTTTAGAAACTCGCTTTAGATCACTCATTCTGCATATAGCTCCCAAAATGCTCTATCTCGCATCTTAACTATCTTCTTAGCACCATCGATGTATAAGCTATAGTGCTTCTCTAGCTTATTGATGGTTTCCATTAGCTTCTCTTGCTCAGCTTTTTCGTTTACACCAAACATCGCTTTAAGCTCTTGCGGACGAATCTTCGCAACGCGGTGAATTACCCACGTAAGCACATAACTTGAGTAGTCGTTCTCACCGGTTTGGAAGTGCGTAATGTCTTGAGTAGAGAGGATCACACCAACACCATACTCACGACCTTCTTTTAAGATCTTGCGCAAGCTTGGGAAGTTCTGAGACATAAAGTTGTCGGCTTCGTCCACCAAGATCATCTTAGTGATTTGTCGGAAATCGCCTTGAACTTCTGGCTTACCTTTCTTCTGCATTTGTGAATAGAACAAATCCAGTGTTAGTGCCACTACGAGGTTTTGGATCTCTGACGGATAACCTGCCAACTCAACAACTGTAATGCCATCAACAAGATCGTAAAGGCTCATACACTTGGTATTGTCGTCTTCGAAAATCTCTAGTTCGTATAAGCTTTCAAGTGCCGCGTATAACGAATCTTCATCTGGATCAGTTTCAATAAACAAGTCCCACACCTGTGAGATTGTCGGTGCTGATTTTGTCCAAGTGCTTGGATCCGCTTTGCGAATTCCAGCCAACTCATAAGCTTCACCCACCAACTTACGCAGACGTAGTTGCTGCTTTTGTCCTAAGCCAAAAGCTTTGCCCATGGTTTCAGAAAAACCACGCGCAGTGTGCACAGGCAGCATTGGCGTATCACCAAACAAGCTCAATGGGTTATATGGCAGTTTATGAAGGTTAAACTTCTTACCCGCTGTCGCTTGTTGGAACTTATCGTCTACATAATCAGATTTGTAGTCGAAAATAAGCATGCCAATTGGTGCACCGTTTACGTTGTCTGCCCGATTGCGATAAAGCTGTGTAATCACCGATTTGGTGAACTGAGTTTTACCCGTACCCATCGTGCCTATGATACCGGTGTTGGTATTCATAAACTTAGCCGTATTGGTTGGCTCCCAGTTCAGCGGTGCTTGCGTCAAAGCATTGTGACCAAAGAGCACATTTAAGTTAGTGCCCGATGGTTGTGACTTGAAGGTATCTACTGCTTCAGCACCTTGCACCGAAACGTCTTTCTCTGGAGCTGTTTGTCCTTCTTCTACCTCAGAGCAATGCTCTTCAGCTTCGGTGTTTCGCTCAACCTCAGAGTCACCTGTTTCTTGGTGTACGTTTTCACTCGTAACATCTGTTTGGCTGTCGGCTTCAAGCGCTTCTGCTTGAGTTTTTCCACCTAGAACATATTCGGTCGGTACGTGACATAACTTGACGATATCTAACTCGTTAAGCACTTCTTGCAGTGGCGTTTCAACCAAACAAGGAAGCAAGCCCATCGGAAGGTCAACTTTTAGTACGCCTTCCAACATTTGGTATTCTGGTTGCAAGCAACTTGCGCCCTCAAGATGGCTGACAACAAATCCATCTGGGTAATCAGCCACTTTTGCTAGCGAGTAATCGCCTTTCAGCCACTCTTCTTTGTTGTCTAGCAGTGCATCAAAGTAGTCTGGAGCGAACACGTTGTACAAGCGGTACTTGTCTACCTGCATGAGCACTTGACGCATAAACAGGCCGCGGTAAAGTTTGCTTGCAAGGTTGTTATTGCCAAGCAGATCTTCGCTCAGGTAACGCAACAACTCTTTTGATTGCTTAACTGCTTTTTTGTAGTCAGGAATTGACCCCGTTTTTACTTCCACGGGTAGCAAGTACATGTCTTGCCCTTTAAAGCCAACAAGCAACACATCATCCGAAATCTCACCTTTTTTGTAGCCGTGAACGTTACGCGAGAATTCACTGTCTGACATTTTCAGGCCGATATTACCTGAGACACGGATCATTTCTGCCACAGAAAGCGGAACCCAAGTAATGTCTGAGTTATGCACTAAGCTGGTAACAAACTTATACGCACCAATAACACCTTTGCGCTCTTTGTTGATGGTTGGCGCGCAGGTCATCATCTTCAACAACCAGTCACCATTAAAGGCATTGAACTCGTTGATTTGGCCACCATCCCCCTGCTTGATGACTTTTTCAAACAGACCACGCTGCGCCGTTACGGTAATCGCATCGTAGCTGGATGAACTGGTGTACTGATCGGAATAGTGAATCAGCACCACATCTTCATTGCTGTGGAAGAAATCTAATGTCACTTTTGGATCAATGATGGTGGTCCAAATGGAGCTGTCGTATGAGCGCTCTAGCAAACCTTTAAAATCTTCACTCACTGCAAGCGCAACTGCGTTTGCACCGTGATATTGCGTATTCGGCTTTAACGCCGGCTTGAGTAAAGCACCAACGTATTTGGCCATCATTAGTTGTGAATGGTCTTGATAATCCGTTCCCTTTAAACCGAAGCCAGTAAAGTAAGAGCCAGATTTACTCTCAGACGCGTCACCCGTTAATAGACCATCACATGCAATCCCCGAAGCCATGTCTTCGATTGCAATGTCTGAGCAATCCACTTTGTCGTTATTACGGAAGAACGAGAGGTGCGCGTATGACTGACCCTCTTTATTCGCCTGCTCATTGGTAAACTTACTGTAGGTTAGACGAGTACGAAGGATATCAATGATGGTATCCGCCACTTCACGTACTTTGCCTTTGTTCAGCTCTAACCACTCTTTCAGTTCGTCGTAATTGGCAGTTTCTGCAAAGCGGTCAAATGCATTGAACGTCAGTTTGTCATCATAAAGGTTGATGTGAATCGAAGCCGCTTGTTCTTGATTGCTACGGATGTAATCCACTAGCCCCATGAACAGTTCTTCAGCGCTGTCTTGATTCACTGCGTTAATGATGATGCTCTTTTCAGAACCTGTGAATAGTTGACTAAATGCGGTCTGGAACTCGTCGATTTTTTCTTTAACGAGTTTACGAACGAACGTCAGTGAGCTCTTCTCTTGAGGGACGCTCTTGATCCAAAATGCGTTTTCTTTCACCTGTTGGTTGTAAGCAAACTCGTGCTGAGGATGATAAACATATGGCAACAAGCCTTTTGGTGATAGGCGCTCAAACGTCACATCTGGCAAGCTAGCAAAGCTTTCATCTTCACGAATCACTTTGCGTAGGTTTAGATAGTAAGCCAGGATTAACGGGTGGAACGGAGAGTAATACTCTTCACCTTCAGATTTAACCAAACCAATTTGCAGCGCGGCTTTTTGCTCTTTGGTCAGCATACTGCCCGTTGGAATCGCTTCAAAATAAGCAAGACATGCATCGACTACATTTTGTACAAGCGTCGTGAAATCATCCCCCCAAGAGGCTAGAGATGGCGTACTACGGCGCTGCTCAAGGTAATCATACAATTCGACATAAGATGAATGCATTGCGTCATCAATGGCTTGCACATCATCCAACTTGATTGTGTCAGAGTCAGAAATAGAAACGACTTTGTCATTGATGAAGGCTTCTTCCCAGCGCAGCAGTTTTAAACGAACACCAGGTACAACAAATTCGCTGTTATCGATGCCAACTTTACCTTTTTGGGAGTAAAACTCGCCGTTGTATTCATCTTTGAATAACTTATGGTAACGGCCTCGGTTGAGTAGCAAAGGCAAGCTCAACGAGTCTGTTGCTACTGCACCTTCGACATTGAACTTAAGTTGGTTGTCACCTGATTTAACAGCGAAGTCAATCTCATCCGCTTCATTGGCAAGCGCCTCAAAGTCCACCAGCGAGTGTTCTGCTACGTCTACGACTTGTTTTGCATCCGTCAAAGAACAAGCTGTCCCCTCTTCAGCTCGAATCTGAAGCTTATTTTCTTCCATGTTCAAGGTTAAGCGCTGCTTCGCAGGCGCTGGCTCGATCAAGAAGATGTTTTTGAATGGCTCAATGTAAAACTCACCCTTGCGAACAACGAGACAGCGGAAGTTGTAGACCTCAGACTTGTTCTCGCGCTTGAGCGCTAGGTTGAAGAACAACGGTTCGTTATTGTATGTCCCTTTCAAACTTGCTCGGGTCGTCTTCAGGCCATTCAGCGTTGAAATCACTTCTTGATTACCAAGCGCTTTAGCTGGTTGAATTTTAAACTGGCTCTTTTCTAGATTGCTTGCACCTTGGAAAATCAACTTCAATTCAAAGTCATTGACGCCTTCATCTAGCTCAATGATAAGGTGACGATCACGCATACCGGCTTTAGTTTCTGCACGGTTGCGCGCAGTAATAGTCATGCCCTCGCTAGCTTGCTCTTCTTCAAGGACAAGTTGCTGCTGTGCATTGCGTTTTTTCTCTTGCAGAAACGCCTCAAACTCAACATCTTTCCACGCATCAGTTTCAGAGAAGTTTTCGTTAATGAATTTTTCACCAAACGACTTCAAACGATCCTGAAGCTGATCACCGAAGTGTTCCACTTCAAAAGAAAGTTCTTCATAGAGTGCACGGTTGTCTTCCAAACGTTTTTTGATTTGTTTCGGGTTACCACTCATCTCTGCAACGAGCGGATCTTCAAACATACCAAGTTCATTGAAACGCAGATCACCATCTTCCACAGCTTTGTATAGTGATTCAAAACCGAACATGGTCGCGCCATCTTCAAGGATCGCATCAAACTGGTCATCCAAAAGACAATTAGACACATCACGGCCTTTGTCTTGTTGATCAATCAACCCTTTCATCGCCGCTTTGATCTTGCTTGGGCTCCACACCTGACCAAGCTGAGCCAGATCTTCTGCTGAGTTAATCAAGGTATCCAACAAGCTATTGTGAATTACCACCAGCGCGCAGCCCTTCAAGTAGCCTGACTGGCTTGCAACTTCATCACGTAGATGAGAGATATAGTTTTCTGTAAAACCTTGGTACTCAGCAGGATCTTCACTATGAATAACAGGTACGATCTTACAGTTAGACAACTGAATAAATGGCAGCTCGATACCGTTACTCGCACAAATACTACTTTGTGAATGTGCGATCATCGCTTGGTACAAACGCACACTGTTTTCACTATCTGGTGACTTGAACTGATAACGGAAACCTGCCTTGATGTGAGCTTCTGCATCAGCCAGAAACTGCTCAACTAAAAAGGTCTCAAATTGTTTTACGGACATAAACTGCGTCTCCACTATCACTCATGCGCTCAACGTTACCAATGCGCTCATAGAATTTAATTAGTTCTTGTTCGGTTTGTTTATCAACGAAAATGCCACGTTGTTTAAATGCGGCAATCAGTTCGTGGAAACGGAGTTTGTCCTTTTCTCCAACAACAAGGTTGGTTAATAAAATGATGTAGTCTTGGTTAAGTACCAACACTCGGCCACTGCGACCTCGGCTTTGAATAAAGTGAGCAGCAAGATACTTTTCTACTTCAGAAACGTATTTTTTGTTGATGTTGAATCGCTCGCCGATACTAAACTGTGCCATGGCTAACTTCATGATGTTGCCAAGCCAGTCCAGCGCAGATTCCGATTCATCAAGCGATGTATCAAGTCCACGCTGAGCTTTAAATGCTCGCGCAAAGTTCTCTAAGTCACTCTTTAGGTGTTCATAGCGGGATTCTTGAATCCCCTTCGAAATCGCCCACAGTGGTACTTTGGCAGCACTCTTATCACCCATACCAGGCTGAAGAAGTTCTAGCATTGTCAACATTGGGAACAAACGAGTCGCCGATTCATTGAAAAGCTTGTAGCCGTGATTTTTGATGTGCGTACGTTCATTACTAGCACGCTCATGATCCATGATGAAGTACAACGGCTTCGCTGTTGGCTCCTCACCAGAGCGCCAATCTGTGAGCGATAGGCTTAACTGAGCGGTGTAAGCAAAACCGTAAAAAGACAAAAACGATTCGATTTCACTTAACAGGTACTTAGGTCGACTTGCTAAGAACTTCAAATCATCACGAAATGCTTTGGATAGGTATGGCAAGTATGGATGCTCACTTGCTTGCATTGATGAATCGCTCTTCATCTTGCCACGCAGAGTTGAAAGCATCTCTCGTTCGATGAAGTTGAGTTTTGCATCAAACTCTTCGACACGCATGTTCTGAAGTAAATTGGTAAACATGGAAGCAACACGAGAATCGCCTGCTAGAAACTCACCTTTTTGCGCACGAAATAGTAAAAGCTCAGGGCTCACAGAGAAGATATCTTTGTTATCAAAGTACATCTCTCGTAGTACTTCCCAAAACTCTTCTTCACCTAACTTCTCTTCAAACGCAGACTGACAATCAGAGACAAAATCCTCGTATTTGTAGCCTTCAATCTTCTTACGTAATAATCCACGCAATACAAGACCAATCACCGCATCGCTATCAAAGTCATTACCTTTGGTACGAATTGGCAAATAACTGTTCAAGCTGTTTTTATTGGGTACGTCTTCCGCCGTTTGTGGCAATTTCTGATTAAACGGTTTGATGTATTTATCCATTGTCATCTTAAATACCACTCACTTCGAAATACTCGTCATCTTCATTGACGATCTTGTAGCGCTTATCATTTTTCAGGATAAACAGGGTGTTCTTCTCGTTTGCAACAGTGATGAGCTGTTCAATCACCTCATCCAACAAAAGCACCGCGTTTTTATCGTGCTTGTTAGGTCGATACCCCTGATTAATCTTTTCTAGCAACTCAAGTAAGTTAATACTGATTGGCATTGGAAGCAGAGCGTTATCATCAGCACGGATGTGCGCATTGAAAGAACCAATTTTGCCAACACCTTGAGTTTTGATAGCGGTAAAATCAGGTTTCACCTCAAGCTCTGCTGCGGTTTTAAAACCGTTGTATTCTGAGATAAAAAATTGGTCTTTATCGAGCGTTGGAGAGTTACGATTACAGTAACGATGAATCGCAGAAATTAGGATGTCCTTATAGAACTTGTTTAGCTCTTTTTTCTGTTTACCAGAACCATCAAACTCACGGTGAAGCAGCCAAGTATTCGCGTACTGATTCACTAAAGAGTTATCGAAGTCGACTTTCAGCTCGTTGATGTATTTATTTGCAAACTGCTCTTCATCTTTGAGCAAGCAAACCATGCGAAGGTAAGAAGCAGCATTTGACACATCAAATACACCTAGTGGCTTCACTTGTTCTTTCAACTGAGTAAAGCCTTCTTCTTCAATGCCCAAACCAAATTGCAGAACAAACTCATCAATCTTACGAGTATGAATATTGCTTGGGTCAAAGCTCTGAATATGCTCTAGCAGCTCGTTATCCGCACCAGAGAACAAGTTGTCGAACAGGTAACCTTCTTCCATTGCTAAGATCTGGAATACAAAATCCAGTAGAGCACGTGCTGTTAAAAATTGGTCTTTGATCAAACGCGCTTTGAGTAACAGAGCGATAATGTTCTTTTGAACGGACTCCAACCCCAATAAAGCGTAGTTTGCAGTTAGTACGTTGTGACCAGACTTTTTCACTTCACTGTCGTAGAGCGCATAAAACGGGTTATCTAAAGTTGGCTCAGTTAAGCGATCTAGAAATTGAGCGGCAAAATCGGATGTGCTCACTTCGTGGCCAAGAGTAAATTTTGGATATTGTTCGAAATCTAGAAATGTATGGTTTGCTGGAATGTCGTCCGTTTGATTTTCCAGAAAAGCCTTTATCGACGCTTTCACATCGTTATGTTGGTCAGCACCTTCCTCAGCATAGTTACCCAACATACCAATATTAATGCCGACAACGAGTGGCTTGTCATTTCCTTTGAACTGAGTGAAACGCTCATCTAACGCATGAATAGCCGTTTGGCTCGGGTTGAAGCTGTGTGTCGCATCAAGATGAAAATCATGCGTTGCTTTATGCTTTTGGCTGTATTGAGTCAAAATCTCCGACTTACCATCACCACTACTGCCACACAAAAAGATGATTTCATCTTTTTTGGCAGACAGAAGCGCTTGCCTAAAATCAGCTTCAATGTCGGTTTTGATGTAGATATGACTTTTATATTCAGCCAGAAGGTCTTGATTTTGCTCTCTTTCGGTACTTACCGCATAGGGTGAGGACTTGGAGAGAATGCTGAGGGCTTGTGCTAAATTCAAGGTTCTTTCTCTTCAAAGGTTGATTAAACGGACTTTCTTTGTGGGATTGAATACTACCAAACGAAGAAAACACACGATACCGTATATGAAATACATCTTGTTTAAATGGGTAATTTATAACCACCATTTATGCAACCAGTTCATATTACTCTTCTCACACAAAAGTTGAATTCTGACATTAATAAAATTTGAGCCAACTGACATTGCTATGAGTCAGAGTTTTCAACTTTCGTATGACGTAAGCACTATACCCTCAAGAAAAATGTACGTATATTCTGTATACATCAACATGTATCATTTTCAGGCATTAAAACAGCACAATGGCTATCAAATGGGACCAACTTCTTCGCTTCAAACTAATTGAAGTAGTGGCGTTGTGGGAAGGTCGAGTTACCACTAATCATTTATGTAACTCATTCAATATAAAGCGACAACAAGCATCTCGAGACATCAAAGCATTTCAAGAGCAGTTTGAGTTCCCTCCTCTTATCCACGATCGAAGTATTAAAGGCTATCGCCCGTCAGAAGACTTCGTCCCTCGCTTTACAAAAGGCACACCAAACGAATACTTGTCACTGCTGCACAAATACAGCAATGAGTACGTCGATGGTTTCGACATACAAAACTTAGGTCATGCCGATTCTATCGTTCTCTCTGTTCCAGATAGGCACGTCGCTCCGATCATTGTTCGCGGCTTGCTGCAAGCTGCTAGAGAAAAGCGTCGTGTGGATATTGAGTACGTTTCAATGGATAGCCCAAAAGGCCGTGGCAGAAACATTGTTCCTCACACAATCGTATTCGATGGCTTTCGCTGGCATGTACGCGCTTACTGCGAAGATAGACAAATGTTCCTAGATTTTGTTTTAAGCCGCTTCCGAGGAGAGCCGGAGCTGCTCGACAAGTCGAACATAGGAATGGATGAGGATGAAGACTGGATGATTGAAGAAACCATCCAAATCATTCCAAATCCGCACTTAACACTGGAGCAACAAGCCATTGTTAAAGCAGATTACGGAATGGATGAGTCATCTTTTACTATCAGTTGCCGAAGAGCACTGATTAAGTACTTGGTTAAGCGATTAGATATATGCGTAGATCAGAGAAAACTAAAATCCTCTCCGAAAAAATACCAGCTAACAGTCGCTAACCCTCACGTGGTTAAACGTTGGCTTTTGTGACAAAAAGCCCTACTTTCACAAGCAGGGCTTTGATATTGGATGACTATCACTCAGTTTCGGCTCTGAGCCTTAACGCTTTTCGCTTCTTACCAGTTCCGCTAATGTAGATAAGCGTTGCTCGCTTTGTTTGACGTATGGGTTTGCTTCATCCCATGCGTAACCGGCGAGGATCGCGCTGATCATTTGTTTGATACGTGGATTCGGTTCTTGGTAGAAGATGACATCTTGTAGCTTACCGTTGTACCAACCTTCTACATAGGTGCGGAAGGTGTTCACTCCAACCATCAGGCGATCGGCGTAGTCTGCTTGCCAATCCACGGCTTCACCGTTGAGCTGACGCTCAATACAGTCTGCTGCAAATTGAGCCGACTTCATCGCGATGGTCACGCCAGATGAAAAGACAGGATCAAGGAACTCACCTGCATTGCCAAGCAAGGCATAGTGCGATGTTGCAAGGTGTTTTACATTGGCAGAGTATCCACCGAGCTCACCGGCTGGGTTCGGGTAGTTGGCTTGATTAAGCAACTCAGCCAAACCAGGCTCTTCACTTGCTAGCCGTTTAATCGCTGCAATTTTGTCTTCTGGGTAGTTTTCAAAAAACGCTGGCTCACCGACCACACCAAATGAACAGGTGCCGTTGGAGAATGGGATCAGCCAATACCAAACATCGTGGTTATCTGGATGCACAGAGATCAGGATCTTGTTGCGATCGTATTCGATGTTCTCGGCAGTGATGTTGTCTTCAATGTGGGTAAAGATCGCCTTTCTTGGTGGCAAGCAAGACGGCTCTTCCAGCTCTAACAATCTTGGAAGCACACGCCCAAAGCCGCTGGCGTCTAATACATAATCGGCTTCAATTTGATACGCTAATTCGTTTTCATCGATAACAGAAAGAACCGACTTCGCGCCTTCAAATTCGATGCTTTTCAGTTCGTGCTGGTAACGAATTTCAACCCCTTGCTGCGCGGCACTGTCTGCCAGTACTTTATCGAAGTGACCACGTTGAACTTGGTAAGTGGTACCCGGACCTGAGGAGAACTTATCGGTAAAATCAAATTGGGTGTAAACGCCGTTGCGACGAAATGCAGCCCCGTCTTTGTATTGGAAACCAGTTTGGTTGACTGCCTCTAACATGCCCGCTTGCTCTACAACTTCCATGCACGCTGGAAGCAGGCTTTCACCGATAGAGAAACGTGGAAAGGTGGCTTTTTCAATCACAACAACATCGATATCTCGTGCGTTGAGCAATGCTGATACGGTAGAACCTGACGGGCCCGCACCAATAACGACGACTTGCTTTTGCTCTGTTTTCATTCTGTTTTCTAGTTTGCTTGTAGTTTTAATAATGTGTGACCAAGGCCAATGTTGTCTGTTCTTTCTGCCACGGTTAAGCCTGCAGCTTCGACAATCTCAAGGAAGTCATCACTGCGATAGAAGCGGCTGTTACCATTTGCAAGGCAAGTAAAGTACAGTGACGTGGCATTCAAACTGTAAGAGGCACCGGCGTATTTTTGCGCGTCCCAAAACAATTCGAGAATGTATACGGTATCGCCTTGTCGTAGTTGCGCTTTGACTTTCTTTAAAATATTGAGAATTTCGATTGGAGAGAAACAATCGAGGAACTGGCTCATCCACCAAATGTCAGCATGCTCAGGCAAGGTTTGAGCTTTGTCCAGCATGTTAGCAGGGAATGGTTTGATGCGATCACTTAGCTGGTTATCCGCTGCGTTCGACATCGCCACTTCAAGCTGCTGTGGTAAATCGACAATCGTCACTTGAACGTCTTGATTGTGGTTACAACACTGCATCGCCCACTTACCTGTGTTACCACCGATATCGACAATGTGGCTTGGTTTGTTGGCAAACACTTCTTTTAGTAGCAATGGGAAGGAACGGTCTGAGTAGAAATGATCAAACTTGAACCAGCTCTGCTTCGCTTGCTCTGGTAAGGTCGATAGCCCTTGGTAAATGGTTTCCCAATCACCCAGTTCTTTTAAGCCTGACGGTTTGCCCTCTTTGATCGCATCGGTTAGGTGCATCATTGCGGCATAACAAACGTCTGCTGTGAAATCCATGTTGGCTTGCGTCATGCCATCATAAAGCAAATAGAAGCCAAGGTTTGCCAATGAGTAGTTAGGCTTTTCCCACAGCACGATGTGCGCGCTAATGGCCATGTCTAACAGCACTTTGACGCCATATTCAGATACGCCCGTTTTCTCTGCGATCTCTACGGCATTCATGCCTTTTGAGCCCGCACTATCCAACGCAGCTAAAATGCCAAGATCTCGAAGTGTTCTCGCGGTCTGGAAAACAATAGGGGCGAAAGATAATTTTTGAGCTTCTGTTTTTGCTTCAAAAGCGTTGAATGGATCAATATTTTGATTTAACACGAAAAAACCTAACTACTATTAATAAAATTATTGTTGAGACTCAGCACCTAAAAGTGCGATGGCTCTCTGAATATCAACATTCAGGTTGTTAACCCAACGATTGTAATTACGGTGAATTTTGCCATCACTCGCTTTTAGATTTACTGAGTTGAGATAAATAATTGAATAATATTTGTTGTTATATGGAATTTTTACTTCAGCAAAATGGCTACGAACGTGAATTTTGGCAATTAATACACCTGGGTTAACTTCTTCTATCGTCCAACCACGATTTGTTGCCGATTGCACAATCGCAGCTTTTACTTGTTTATTTTGAAGATCATAAGCAACTGGAGTATCCTCCACATTCATTACAGGTTGTACTCTTCCACAACCGACAAGAAGCACTGTTAATAACACAGAGATAAGCAGCTTTAAGCGAGACATGGTCGTTTCCTTTTATTGTGACTCTGGTGAAACCCAGATTCTATCGAGCTGTAAAATAAACAATTAAAACAAATATGCCAAACTCGAAGATCAAAATTTCGTTTAATATCGATGCATTATCCGCCAATTCATTGGGTTTAAATCAACCAGAAGAATGGGAGCAGTGGGCATCGGACTGTATATGGCCTGAAGAGGGCAAATTACACGTCGCAGATATCCCACCAATGATGCGCCGACGTATGAGCGCATTAAGCAAACTTGCGGTACAAACCGCGATTGGTCTACTCAAACAGTACGATGTGGATTACTTGGTGTTTGCGAGTCGCCATGGTGAGTTACATCGCAGCGCAGCGTTGATTGAAGACATTATCCAAGGCGAAGAAGCTTCCCCAATGGCGTTTTCTCAGTCGGTGCACAATACCGCAGCGGGCTTGGCAACCATTGCGACTAAGCAACCTATCCCATTGACGTCGATTGCGGCATCAGAGAACACTTTTCAAAGCGCATTGATTGAAGCGTGGTTGTTTCTCGCAGAGAACCCAGACAAAAAAGTACTGTTTATCGACTTTGATGAACCCTTGCCTGATGCTTACTCGGAGTTTGAGACCCAGCAGTATCAAGGTTATGCCGTCGGTATGGTGTTGTCTGCTGGTGACGATTTTAAGATAGAGCAAGTCGCAACAGAAAAAAACGGACACACGTCCCAACCTTGCCCGCTCCCACAAGGATTAGCTTTCTTAAAACACTATCTTTGTGAAGATCCAAGCTGGTTGATTCATTCGCCACAGCAAACATGGGAATGGCATCGTCGATGAGGGTTTTGAATCAATATTGGCGTGTCTTTGCTACTGGCTTTTGTTTTTCCGTATTTGGGCTTGGCGGTCTAGTACTCAGTTTTATCGTCATTCCACTCATTGGTTTAACCACCTCCGATCAAACCGCCAAGGAATATAAAGTCCAAGGTGCGATACAGTTTGCTTTTAATACCTTCTGTAAATTGATGAAATTTACTGGCGCAATCGATTATAAGATCATCGGCGCAGATATTATTCAACAAGATCAAAATTGCCTTATTGTTGCCAACCACCCAAGTTTAATTGATTACGTTCTTATCGCATCTCAATTAAAGCGTTGCGATTGTTTAGTAAAGTCAGCGATTTGGGCCAACCCATTTATGAAACACATTGTGAAAGCTGCGGGTTATATTCCTAATGAAGCTCCTGATGATTTATTAACAATGTGTGAAGAACGTTTTGATAATGGCAATGTATTGCTCATTTTTCCGGAAGGCACAAGAACCACTCCTGGGGTAAAATCAAAATTACAGCGTGGTGCTGCACAAATAGCAGTAAGAACGCAGCGAGATTTAAGAGTTGTACATATTACAGTGACGCCTAGCTTCTTAACAAAAGAGAAAAAGTGGTATCAAGTTCCGGCGACAAAACCCTTTTTCAAAGTGGAAGTGAAGGATAAAGTTGAGATTGAGCCTTTTATAAAGCAAACTACGTCCCCAACAATAGCGGCTCGTCGCTTACAGCAGCATTTAGCTGATACTATTTTTCCAGAATTATAAGCAGGTCCCAGTGGAACAATTACACAACAATATCAAGCAACTTATTATTGACGCATTGAACCTAGAAGATTTAACCGTCGACGATATTGAAACCGAAGCGCCGCTGTTTGGTGATGGTCTAGGCTTGGATTCTATTGATGCACTTGAGCTTGGCTTAGCGATTAAAAAGCAATACAACATTGTCATTGATGCTGACGATTCAAATACACGTGAGCACTTTGCTTCAGTAGCTAACCTTGCGAAGTACATTTCTTCTCAAACTTCTTCCCAAGATAATGAATAGTTTTTAGGTATATTCATGACAGATGTAAATAAAGATCAAGTATTTGAACAAGTTAAAGATGCACTGGTAGAACTGTTTGAAATCGACGCTGCGGATATCCAGCCAGAAGCACACCTTTACACCGATCTCGACCTAGACAGCATTGACGCGGTAGACCTTGTGGTTCACCTGCAAAATGTCACTGGTAAGAAAATCAAGCCAGCTGAATTCAGCACCGTTCGTACGGTGGATGACGTGGTAACGGCTGTCGCTGAACTTCTTAAGGAGAGTTAATGCGCCAATTGCTGACTGGTCTGTCTGCAATTGTCCTGTTTGCCTACCCTTTTGCTGTTTACTTCGGCATTGATCGATTTGGCTTAAACCTCGTTGGGGGCTTGTTAATTGCAGCGTTGCTCTTGCGATTGTTAGTTGCAAACAAGACCCCGCTGAAAGAATTTAAGTTTCTTGCTTTCACCACTGGCATTGTTGGTATCGTTCTGGTCACCCTTGGGGTTGTATTTAAGCAACACGGGTGGCTAAAGTTCTATCCTGTCGTGGTGAACCTTTGCATGCTTGGGGTGTTCGCCCTCAGCTTAAGACAGCCTCAAACCATCATTGAGCGATTGGCTCGGCTTCAAGAACCAGATTTGCCTGAAAGCGGCGTACTCTACACACGTAAAGTCACTCTGGTGTGGTGCGCATTTTTTATTATGAATGCGGCAACTGCACTGTATACCTGCTTTGAATCCATCGAGATTTGGACGTTATACAACGGCCTGATCAGCTACCTACTTGCAGGCAGTTTATTTGCCGGTGAATGGATAGTGCGCCAATTTGTACGAAAGGAACACTAGATCGTATGAACACCCGTTCTTCTGACTTCTCTTCTATTGCCATGTTAATGCGCGCTCAACGTCCTGAACCATCGGTCGTCGCCTTCGAGTCCGCTCAAGAAAAAACATGGGACGAATTTCAGCGCAGTGTTTCCGCTCTAAAAAGACAACTCGACGCCAATCCATCGCTGCGTATTGCTCTTTGCTTTGCCAATAGCTACCTGTTTGCCATCAGTTTTCTTGCTTGTTGCCATGCCAATAAAGCCATCGTTTTGCCAGGGAACTACCAACCAGAAGCATTAAAAGAACTTGATGAACATTACGACCTCGTCCTTCATGATGCTGACGTTTCGGTACCAGACAGCTTGGCCACACGTTGCGTGACGGAAGAAGCAGATGACCGCTCGATGGAGTGGCACTCGCTTAACGCCAGCGCTCTGAGCATCACTTTGTTTACGTCCGGTTCTAGCGGTAAACCTAAAGCCATTGCGAAAACACTTAAACAACTGGATGTCGAAATTGCGATTCTTCAATCCTTATGGGGAGAGAAAATCGCTGGCTGCCAGATTGAAAGTACGGTCTCTCATCAGCATATTTATGGCTTACTTTTCCGTGTGCTTTGGCCACTTTGTGCTGGTCGCGCTTTCGCTACCCACAATCTGGAGTTTCCAGAGCAAATTGTGAATCATGCCACCAGCAATACCGCTTTAATTAGCAGCCCTGCTCTGCTCAAGCGTCTCACCGAGGAGCATAAACCGACGGCATTGCGCTGCGTTTTCTCCTCTGGTGGCCCATTACCGAATGACGCCGCACAACACAGTGCTGAGATTTTTGGTGACTATCCAGTCGAAGTATTTGGTAGTACAGAAACTGGCGGTATTGCTTATCGTCAACAGCTTACTGCGACACAACCTTGGACGCTGTTCCCTGGAGTTGAAGCGGCATTAAACCATGAAAATTGTTTAAAGCTTCGCTCACCGCACATCGATGAAAACGCTTGGTATCAAACCGCAGATGAATGCTATTTCCATGATAGTATTTCTTTCGAATTACGCGGCCGCACAGACCGAATCGTTAAGGTCGAAGAAAAACGTGTGTCTTTGGTTGAAGTAGAAAAACGTTTAGAACAGCTGCCTTGGATTAAGGAAAGTGCTGTTATTCCTATGGAGCAAGCAGGACGATTGTCGCTTTTTGCTGTCATAGTATTGAACGAGCAAGGCCAGCAGACATTAAGTGAACTGGGCAAAGGCAAGTTTTGGCTTGCACTGAGAAAAGCGCTACGTAACTGGTTAGAGCCGATTGCGATACCACGAAAATTCCGAGTGCTGGATGAAGTACCACTTAACAGCCAAGGTAAGCGACAAGTCGCTGAAATAGAAAAACTATTCCAAGAATAATTAAGCATCGAACATGGACAAAAGAAAACCAACGCTCAAGAACATAGACGTGTTAGATAAGACAGCGACCATTGAGATGCTTGTCGACGCTGACATCATGGATTTCCAAGGGCACTTTACGCATTTCCCCCTACTGCCGGGCGTAACTCAAATCGATTGGGCGCTGTTTTATGCCGTCGAATACCTCAATACGCCTGCAGTATTTAAAGGGATGGAAGTGATCAAATTCCAAGAACCTATCCTGCCAGATATGCAGGTTAGCTTATCGCTGTCTTGGGATTCTGAACGTGAAAAGCTGGCGTTCAAATATACTTCTCAATCCGCTGAACAGACGATTGTTCACTCATCTGGCAAAATGAAATTGGGTAGCTAGTGTGAGCGGCGCAAACTCCTATCAACCGTGCTTTCTGATCCCTTGCTATAACCATGGTAGCACCATCGCAGCCGTTGTAGATTCTCTCGCGTCATTTTCCGTGCCCATTTTGGTCGTGGATGACGGCAGTGAAGAGGCGACAAAACAAACACTGGATGCGTTAGCAAACGAAGAGAAAATCACCTTAATTCGTCTGACCGAAAACCAAGGGAAAGGCGGAGCGGTAATGGCTGGTATTCAACAAGCCTACACGGATGGCTTTAGTCACGCGATTCAAATCGACGCCGACGGTCAACATGATCTTGATGCTCTACCTAATCTGCTTCAAGCTTCACAAGATAAGCCAGATAACTTGATTTCAGGTCAACCGATTTACGACGACAGCGTACCAAAATCGCGTCTGTATGGCCGATACGCAACCCATATCTGGGTATGGATTGAAACCTTGTCTCTGTCGATTAAAGACAGCATGTGCGGCTTTCGTGCTTATCCTCTCGAAGCTACGGCCAACGTCCTCAATAAGAATGAGATTGGTAAACGCATGGACTTCGATATCGAGATCCTTGTTCGCATGTATTGGGATGGCACTGATATCGACTTTGTTCCGACTCGGGTGATTTACCCTGAAGGCGGTATTTCCCACTTTGACGCGTTGTGGGACAACGTCAAAATCAGTTGGATGCATACTCGCTTGTTCTTTGGCATGTTGCCACGCATTCCATCTTTGTTAGCTCGAAAACGTCAATCTAAAGACATCGAACAAAAGCACAATCAAAGCGATGCGCATTGGTCGAAACGCAAAGAGCAAGGCACCGTTTTAGGCATCAAGACGCTTCTGGCGATCTACCGTCTGTTTGGCCGCAAAGCGTTCGACTTCATCCTGAAGTTAGTGATGCGCTATTACCACCTTACTGGTAAGTATTCACGTCAAGCATCTGAGCTTTATCTCAACCAATTACAGACTTACGCGAAACAGCAAAGTTTAGTGTTACCACAGCCACTCGATAGCTATCATCATCTTTTGTCATTTGGCCGCACCATGCTGGATAAGCTGGCCGCGTGGCAAGGTGACTTTGACGTGAGTAATCTCACCATTCATGGTCAGCACCACTTCGAAGCAATGGCAGAGAAACAACAAGGTGTGGTCATTCTGGGCTCACATCTAGGCAACATAGAACTGTGCCGCGCACTTGGTCGTCGCCATTCTCATGTCAAAATTAATGCTTTGGTGTTCACCGAACACGCTGAGCAGTTCAATGCGGTCATGAAAGCCGTAAACCCGAGCTCAGAACTCAACGTGATTCAAGTTAGCTCAATGGGGCCAGACACCGCCATTTTGCTACAACAAAAAATTGAGCAAGGTGAATGGGTTGTGATTGTAGGAGATCGCACTTCAACCAGCGTTGAAAGCCGCGTGGTTTGGGCAGACTTTTTAGGTAAATCCGCCCCCTTCCCTCAAGGTCCATTTATGTTGGCCTCGGTACTGAAGGCGCCGGTTTATTTGCTGTTTGGCCTACGAGACGACAATGCCATCACCCCGCACTTCAATGTGTACTTCGAACATTTTAGCGACCAAATCGTCCTACCACGCAAAACGCGCCAAGCAGCGTTAGATACTGTGGTACAGCAATACGCGCAACGATTGGAGCACCATACTCTGCAAGCACCGTTGCAGTGGTATAACTTTTTCAACTTCTGGACTTTAAGTAATCAGCAACATGACAACGAACACTAATCAAAACATTACCTTCGGCGCACAAGCTCTTTCTATCGAAGATGTGGTTGCGATTGCACAAGGCGCAAACGCAAGCATGAATGCGTCACCAGAATTTACGTCCAAGATCGATCGTGGCGTCGCTTTTCTAGAGAAATTGCTGAAAGAAGAAGGCGTCATTTACGGCGTGACCACAGGTTACGGTGACTCGTGTACCGTCGCGATTCCACCAGCATTGGTTGATGAGTTACCGCTGCACTTAACTCGCTTTCATGGTTGTGGCTTAGGTGAAATCCTTTCCCACGAACAAGCAAGAGCCGTTCTTGCGACACGTCTGTGTTCATTATCGCAAGGTGTATCGGGTGTTTCTCACGATCTACTTAACCAGATCGTAAACTTAATCAACCATGATGTTGCTCCACGTATTCCGCAAGAAGGCTCCGTAGGCGCAAGTGGTGACCTAACGCCGCTTTCTTACCTTGCTGCAGCATTGATTGGTGAACGCGATGTGCTTTACAAAGGTGAAGTACGTCCAACCCAAGAAGTGTTTGCCGAATTAGGTATTAACCCAATTACGCTTAAGCCAAAAGAAGGGTTGGCGCTGATGAATGGCACATCGGTCATGACTGCGCTGGCTTGTATCGCTTATAAACGCGCAGAATATCTTGCGCAGTTGTGTACCAAGATAACGGCAATGGTATCGGTGGGCATGCAAGGGAATGATTTCCACTTTGATGAAGCCTTGTTCGCCGTGAAGCCGCACCCAGGCCAACAACAAGTTGCCGCTTGGCTGCGTAACGACCTTAAAGCCGAGCGCCCACCACGCAATAGCGACCGTCTTCAAGACCGTTACTCTCTGCGTTGTGCTCCGCATGTGATTGGTATGGTGCAAGATTCTCTGCCTTGGTTACGTCAGTTGATCGAAAACGAACTCAACAGTGCTAACGACAACCCAATCATTGATGGTGACAACGAACGTGTGCTGCATGGCGGTCACTTCTATGGCGGCCACATCGCAATGGCCATGGATACCTTAAAAGCGAACATTGCTAACCTTGCTGATTTGTTGGATCGTCAAATGGCACAGCTGATGGATTACAAGTTCAACAACGGCCTTCCGTTTAACCTGACCGGTGCAGAGGGCGAACGTAAACCAATCAATCACGGTTTCAAAGCAGTACAAATCGGCATCTCCGCATGGACAGCAGAGGCGCTGAAACACACCATGCCTGCGAGCGTGTTCTCTCGTTCGACAGAGTGCCACAACCAAGACAAAGTCAGCATGGGCACCATTGCTGCACGCGATTGTATGCGTGTACTGGAACTAACCGAACAAGTTGCAGCCGCGTCATTGCTGGCAAGTGTGCAAGCGGTAGAAATTCGTCGTCGCCATAATGAGCTTGATGAGCACCACATGAGCAGTAACTTGAAGATGATTCGCGATGCGGTACTGGAAGAGTTTGAGTTTGTTGTCGAAGATCGTCCTTTAGAGCATGATCTGCGTAACTTCATTGCTAAAATTCAGCAACGTCAATGGTCGTTGTACGCGGAGGCGTAATGCAAGAACAAGTCCTTTACCCTTTGGAAGCTGAGGTGACGATGATCACCTCATTTCAAGATGCAGATCCAATGGGTGTGATTTATCACGGAAACTTCTTTCGCTATTTTGAAGAAGCACGCCGTGTCCTAATGGAAAAGATTGAATACAGCTACCGCGATATGAATGAGTCTGGCTACATGTGGCCAATCATTGATACGCGCGTGAAGTACGTAAAAGCGATTCCGTTCAATCATGAAATTCGTATTACCGCAAAGCTGACAGAGTGGGAGAACCGCTTGCGCGTCGACTATGTGATCTACGATGCCAACACTGACCAACGTATGTGTAAAGCGCACACGACCCAAGTCGCGGTATCGATTGAGAAACAAGAGATGTGCTTTGCTTCACCTGCCGTATTCATGGACAAAATCGAACAATGGCACAAGCATGGGAGCCTTGCTTAATGCGCAAATGGTTATGCTCTTTATTGATGCTGTTCTCTGTTTCTGCTTGGGCTCAAGTGACTGATTTAGAATCCCTTCAACAGCAGTTATCTCAGAACGAGATAGTACGTGGTGACTTTAAACAAAGCCGCCACCTTGAAATGTTCAATCAACCGCTAACATCAACCGGTAAATTTACGCTCAGTAAATCGCATGGCTTATTCTGGCAACAACAAGTGCCATTTGCTGTGAACTTAGTGCTTACTCAAAACAAGTTGCGTCAAACGTTTGGGGATCAAGTTTCAAAGATCATTACGGCCCAAGAAAACCCAATGGCGTTTTACTTCAGCCATGTGTTTCTTTCGGTATTCCATGGCGATACAGCAGCGCTAAAAGCGCAATTTACGCTTAATTTCTCTGCTCAAGAAAACGGTAAATGGCAACTGGCTCTAACGCCTAAACAAGCGCCCCTCAATGCGGTATTTAAAGTGATTACCCTTTCTGGTGAACAACATATCGACCAATTAATGCTAGAAGAACTGCGTGGTGACAAAACAGAAATCGAGTTCACTCAACAGACTTCACTACCACTGGAAATGACGGATGCTGAAAAGGCTCAATTTGACTTCTAAATTCCGGTTAGGTTCGCACTCACTGGCTTTGGTTTGGTTGGGGATTGTAGTGCTTGCAAGTTCGCTGTTGCTGACGCAATGGCTTGATAGCGAGCACTCACCAATTGAAACTAACATTCTGAAGCTATTGCCAGAAAATCAGCAAAACCCAATTGCTGAGCAAGCCTTCGACGCGGTTTCTAGCAGCATGAGTGATAAGGTTATTTTTGTTTTGTCGGCGCCAGATAAAGCCAAACTTTTTCAGGCTGCGGCAGCATTTGAGCAAGGCTTACAACAAACTCAGCACTTTACTGAAGTTGTCGGCAAAATCTCACCAGACAAGCAAAAAGCATGGGCAAGTTACTATTTCAACCATCGCTTTCAGCAACTCACTCCTGAACAACGCGTACGATTAACAACAAATCCTCAAGCGCAAGTTCAGCATGTGATTCAATCTCTCTACAATCCTTTTTCTGGTGTGACAGGACAAGAGTTACAAACCGACCCGTTCTTACTCTTCCGTGATTATTTAGGTCAGGTAACTCAACAAACCTCAGCGTTTCATTTAGAAAATGGGTATTTGTTTACCGAGAAGAACGGCCAACCTTATTTATTGATCACGGCGACATTAGGTGGCTCACCTTACGCATTATCAACCCAATTGGCGGTGCCTGAAATTGACCAATTGGAACACGCCATTGCTAACAAATATGGCGTACAAACGGCACATACTGGTGTGCTGTTTTATGCCGATTTTGGAACTCAAAGCGCGAAGTCAGAAATCAGTACCATCGGCGTATTCTCTCTGCTAGGAATTGTGGTGCTGTTTCTTGTCGTCTTCCGTAGTGTAACGCCATTGGCTTTAGCACTATTGTCTATCTCGGTTGGACTTGCCGTCGCACTAGGTATCACGACATGGATTTTTGGCAGAGTTCACCTGTTTAGCTTGGTTTTTGGCGCGAGTCTGATTGGCGTTTCCATTGACTACGCTTTCCATTATCTAACAGAACGATTAGCCGCTGGTAATCAATGGGACAGCCGCTTGGGGCTGAAACACATCTTTGCTGCAATCACACTTGGGCTTGTCACCAGTTTGATTGGCTATTTAGGTATGCTGGTCGCGCCTTTTCCTGGGCTGCAGCAGTTGGCTCTGTTCTCATCGATTGGTTTGATTACCGCCTATGCGACCGTCGTGGCTTGGTATCCGATATTGGCGACAAAGCCCTCTCAATCGGCCGCAATTTTACCGGGTAAGCGCTTGCTCTCAGTTTGGTTAAACTTATGGCAGCGCCCTGCTTTCAAATTCGGTTTGCCTGTGTTGTGTTTAGCCATCAGCGGATACTATCTTGCTCAACTCAAATACGATGATGATATTCGCCAACTGCAAGCCATGCCAGCGACGTTAAAGCAACAAGAAGCCTTGATAACACAAGTGAGTGGCATGCAGGCATCACAACAAATGTTGGTCGTTAGTGCTGACTCAGATGAAGCCTTAATGCAGCGCTTGGAAAGCCTTGAGCTGATTTTAGCTAACTGGCAAAAAGAGCGCCTTATCAAAGGCCATCAGAGTTTGGCTCAATACTTAGGTTCGAATCAGCGCCAACAACAAGATTTCAACTTAATCAGCCACTTGTACCAAACTCAGGGGCCAGCATTAGCCGCAGGATTGCAACTGACTAAAGTGCCAGAGTTACAAGCTGAATTTGCACCGATCACCCTAGCACAGTACCTCAGTAACCCGGTATCAGAACCGATTCGCTTTCTACATTTAGGTGAGATTGAAGGTAAATCAGCCGCCGTGATTACACTGAATGAAGTTAAGAATCTCGGTCTGGTGCAAGCGTTCGCTCAATCACAAGCTGACGTGGCTTACCTAAACAAAGCAGAAGAAATTTCTACCCTGTTTGGCGAATACCGAATCAAAATCATGGAGCTATTACTGGCAGCGACAGCCTTAATTTTTGCAGTATTAGTCAAACGCTACGGCTTTAAACACGCTTGGCGAATCTTGTTACCGTCTGCCATTGCTTGTGCCGGGGGCCTGGCGGCAGCCGTGGCCGCGGGTTCAACGCTCAATCTGTTTAACTTACTTGGCCTGATTTTGATTCTTGGTATTGGTATCGACTACACCTTGTTCTTTGCCGAGAAAGCTCGCAGTCTCAGCACCTTGCTTGCAATTACGTTGTCAGCCATTACCACGGTCTTATCTTTTGGTCTGCTCTCGTTGAGCCAAACGCATGCCATCCATAGCTTTGGTATCACGGTATTAAGCGGTATTTTTATCGCGTGGCTGCTCTCTCCTATCGCCATCATGACGGAAGATAAATCACAATGAAGTTCAGAACGATGAAGCCCATAACGATGAAGATAACCACGATGCTCCGAGTTACTGTTGGCCTCACGCTAAGCATTCTGCTCAGTGCGTGTAGCTTAGTTCCTCAGCAGTCAACGCCAACGGTGGAAATAGCCAAAGGCACCCAAGTCTCTCTTCCAGCCCCGAGCGCACTAGGCTACCAGCTCACAGCAAGCCAATTGATCACCGCGACTTGGTCGATTGATGGCAAAGACAAGCAAGAACAATTACCCGTACAACTGCAAGTCAGCGACGCTGATGTGGTCTTGGCTGGTTTTTCCTCATGGGGAACTCGCGTCTTGTCACTGCAATACGATGGCACGCAAATCAATACTGAAATTTTAAACGGGCTACAGGGCACCTTACCGGAACCAGAGCAGGTACTATTCAATCTAATGATCACGCTGTGGCCGAGTTCCGCTTGGGAAGCGCCGCTAAATAAGGTAAGGTGGCGAATGATTGATGATGGATATTCCCGAACCGTATTTGATAGCGACGGTGAAAAGGTCATAGAGATACGCTATGCAAACGCTGACAAGTTAAAAGGTCAGATTGATTTTCACCACCTCAAACATGGGTTTTCAATCTCCATTCAAACACTGCAATATCAATTAAACTAGAACGACCTTAGTAAATCTATATGCCAACTCGCTCTCCTCAACCTTTGTATATTCAGGCCTGTGGTTTTCATTCCGCATTGGGCAAAGATGAAAACGTTATTCATCGGTGCCTAGCTGGAATTCAACCATCTAACATGGTCATTGATGCGGATATTCTGAACTCTGGCCGCCAAACAGTGATTGGCCGAGTGGCAGAGTCGTTACCAGAGATGCCGCCTGAGTTAGTCCCATTTGATACTCGCAACAATCGTCTGGCACTATCTGCTCTTCGTCAGATTGAAGGGCCTGTGCGCGACGCCATAGAACAGTATGGCGCAGAACGTGTTGCCGTTGTTATCGGTAGCAGCACGTCAGGCATCACCGATGGCGAGGTGGCATTTGCAGAAAAACTCTCCGAAGGAGACTTCCCTGCAAGCTACCACTATCGCAAGCAAGAACTTGGCAATTGCAGTGACTTTGTCGCCGCTTACTTTGGTTTAGCCGGACCGTGTTATTCAGTTTCCACAGCTTGCTCTTCGAGTGGCCGCGTATTTATTACTGCTCAACGCCTGATTCGAGCCGGGCTTGTAAATGCGGTGATTGTCGGTGGTGTCGATACGATTTGTCGCCTAACACTTAACGGCTTCAACGGATTAGAAGCTCTTTCAGAACAGCACTGCGCACCTTTCAGTGCTGACCGTAATGGCATCAACATTGGCGAATCGGCTTCTGTTATGTTGCTAAGTACATCTCCAACCAAAGTGGCCTTACTTGGCACAGGTGACAGCTCTGACGCGCATCATATCTCCGCCCCTCATCCTGAAGGTGTTGGCGCAGAACAAGCGATGATGAAGGCACTCGAAAACGCGGGTTTATCACCAAGTGACATTGGTTACATCAACGCCCATGGCACAGCAACACCACTGAATGATTCGATGGAAAGCAAAGCCATCCATCGTTGCTTTGGCGATGCAGTCCCTGTCAGCTCAACCAAACCGTTAACAGGTCACACGTTGGGTGCAGCCAGCGCCACAGAAGCGGCCATTGCGTGGCATATTTTAAATTACGACCTCGACCTTCCGATTCAGTCTTGTGAAAATAAAGCCGAAGACATCGAGATTTCGTTGGTAGAAACAGCAACGAAACTGAATGGTAAGGCCATTTTAAGCAACTCTTTTGCTTTTGGTGGTAATAACGTTAGTCTCATTTTTGGTTACGCTCATGACTAAACTTCCCCCTATTGAACAACTGCTTCCGCACGATAAACCGATGATTCTGGTTGATCGTGCTTTAGACGTTCAACAAGACACCATTCATTGCCAAGTTGATATCGGTGACCACAATCCATTCTTCAACCAAGAAAGCCTCTCGGTGCCTGCTTATGTCGGTATCGAGTTCATGGCTCAATCTGTCGCCGCTTGGTCCGGCTATCACGCGCTTACTCAAGGTAAAGAACCGCCCATCGGTTTTTTGCTTGGCAGCCGACGCTACGTGGCAGATTGCGATGCGTTTATGCAGGGGCAAATACTCGACGTATACGCAGAAAAAATGATGGAAGACAATGGTATGGCAGTATTTTCGGCTCGAATTGAGTGGCAAGAAAAGACCATTGCGACCTGCCAACTGAACGTTTACGTCCCATCAGAAGAAAAATTAAAAGAAATGAAAATCAGGAGTCAACAATGACCCGACAAGTCCTCGTAACAGGTGCTAGTAAAGGCATCGGTAAAGCCATCGCCGTTCAACTTGCGAAAGACGGTTTTGACATCGTCGTGCATTACATGGGCGATCAACAAGGCGCACAAGATACTTTAGGTACTATCCAACAAAATGGTGGCAACGGCCGCCTAATTCAGTTTGATATCAGTAACCGTGAAGAATGCCGCAACAAGCTAGAAGCGGACATTGCCGAGCATGCCGCATACTACGGCGTAGTTAACAATGCTGGGATTACTCGCGACACCGCCTTCCCTGCAATGACAGAAGAAGAGTGGGACGGTGTGATTCATACTAACTTAGATAGCTTCTACAATGTGCTGCATCCTTGTGTGATGCCAATGGTACAAAAACGCAAAGGCGGCCGCATTGTAACGCTAGCTTCGGTATCTGGCTTGATGGGCAACCGCGGCCAAACCAACTACAGCGCAGCAAAAGCAGGCGTGATTGGTGCAACTAAGTCATTGGCTCTTGAGCTAGCAAAACGCAAGATCACCGTAAACTGCGTGGCGCCCGGTCTTATCGATACTGGCATGGTAGACGAGCACGTAAAAGAGCACGCGATGCCACAAATCCCTCTGCGCCGCATGGGTGAACCAGAGGAGGTCGCTGGCCTTGTGAGTTACTTAATGTCAGACATCGCGGGCTACGTGACTCGCCAAGTCATTTCAGTAAACGGAGGCTTAGTATGAGTCGTCGAGTCGTTGTAACAGGTATGTCCGGCGTTACTGCTTTTGGTAACGATTGGTCTGCAGTAGAACCTAAACTACGCGATTGTCAAAACGCCACTCAATACATGCCCTCTTACGAGCAATATGATGGTTTGAATACCAAACTGGCAGCTCCAGTCATGGATTTTGAACTGCCTAAGCACTACAAGCGCAAACAAGTTCGCGGCATGGGTCGTGTTTCTAAACTGGCTACCGTAGCCACCGAAAACGCATTAAACCAAGCTGGCTTAATTGGCAACGAAGTGCTGACAAACGGTCAAACTGGCATTGCTTACGGCTCTTCAACAGGCAGTACCGATGCGATTGGTGCCTTTGGTGTCATGCTTAACGAAAAAACCACCAAAGCCATCACTGCAACCACCTACGTACAAATGATGCCGCACACGACTGCAGTTAACGTTGGGCTGTTCTTCGGCTTACGTGGTCGAGTGATTCCGACCAGCAGCGCCTGTACTTCTGGCAGTCAAGCGATTGGTTACGCCTACGAAGCTATCAAACACGGCTACCAAACCGTTATGGTTGCAGGTGGCGCTGAAGAGCTTTGTCCGACAGAATCGGCTGTCTTCGATACCCTTTTTGCGACCAGTCTAAAAAATGAAGAGCCGAAAAGCACACCGAGGCCTTATGACACTGACCGCGACGGCCTAGTGATCGGTGAAGGTGCGGGTACGTTGGTTTTAGAAGAATACGAACACGCCGTTGCACGTGGTGCGACAATCTATGCAGAGATTATCGGCTTTGCAAGTAACTGCGATGCGGCACACGTGACGCAACCTCAAATGGAAACCATGCAGATCTGTATGGAAATGGCGTTACAGAATGCAGGTATTCCTGCGGATAAAATCGATTATGTTTCGGCTCACGGAACGGCAACCGACCGAGGAGATATCGCAGAAAGTAACGCGACTGCCAATGCACTCGGTAAGGTGCCAATCAGTTCTTTAAAGAGCTACTTTGGCCATACTCTGGGCGCTTGCGGCGCTATCGAAGCCTGGTTAAGTCTTGAGATGATGCATACAGGTTGGTTTAGCCCGACCCTCAACTTAGATAATCTCGATCCACAATGTGGTGATCTCGATTACTTATCCGGTCAAGGCCGTGAACTGGAAGTGGAATACTTAATGAGTAACAACTTCGCGTTCGGTGGCATCAACACTTCGATCATTTTTAAGAAAATTTAACCCGTTAAAAAAGCGCTAGTAGATACTAGCGCTTTTTTATTAAATTG
Source organism: Vibrio sp. ED002 (assembly GCF_023277445.1). Lineage (NCBI taxonomy): Bacteria > Pseudomonadati > Pseudomonadota > Gammaproteobacteria > Vibrionales > Vibrionaceae > Vibrio > Vibrio sp. ED002. The sequence goes on from NZ_CP080238.1 coordinate 1,465,481, forward strand.
GCTAAAACGACAAAGCCCCGATAACTCGAGGAGTTATCGGGGCTTTTGAATAAATGGCACGCCCTATAGGATTCGAACCTATGACCACATCCTTAGAAGGGACGTGCTCTATCCAGCTGAGCTAAGGGCGCGCTACAGGGACAGGATTATACGAGTTCAAGCGCTTAAATCAACGTGTTTTCATAACATTCTGATCTGAATGCCTAAAAAAAGGGCATTGAAACGAGAAATGTTCAAAAACACTACAAAGCAAACGTTTGCGTATGGATGTTAAATAGATTTTCTGCGACAATGCGCCGCAAATAATTTCCCTTCTCAATTTAAAAGGAAAGTCATGACTGCTCAAAATATAGATGGAACTCTCATTTCCCAAACTGTTCGATCCGAAGTTGCAGCACGAGTGAAAGCTCGCGTTGGAGCGGGCCTACGTGCACCAGGTCTTGCAGTTGTTCTAGTTGGTGAAGATCCAGCTTCTCAAGTTTACGTTGGCAGCAAACGCCGTGCGTGCGAAGAAGTTGGCTTTGTCTCTAAGTCTTTTGACCTTCCTGCGACTACGTCGGAAGAAGAGTTGCTATCTCTCATTGACGAGTTGAACAATGATGCAGAAATCGACGGTATTCTTGTTCAGTTGCCACTTCCTGCTGGCATCGATGCAACGCATGTTCTTGAACGTATTCACCCAGAGAAAGACGTGGATGGCTTCCACCCTTATAACGTGGGCCGTCTAGCGCAGCGTATTCCTAAGCTTCGCTCTTGCACGCCAAAAGGCATCATTACTCTTCTTGATCGTTACAACATCGAACTACGTGGCAAGCACGCGGTTGTGGTTGGCGCATCAAACATCGTTGGTCGTCCTATGACACTTGAGCTGCTACTTGCAGGCTGTACAACGACAACTTGTCACCGCTTTACGAAAGATCTAGAAGGTCACGTTCGCCAAGCTGATCTTGTTGTGGTTGCGGTTGGTAAGCCAAACTTCATTCCTGGCGAGTGGGTTAAGAAAGGGGCTGTTGTGGTCGATGTAGGCATCAACCGTCTTGAATCTGGCAAGCTAGTCGGCGACGTGGAATACGATAAAGCACGTGAGAACGCGAGCTTTATTACTCCTGTACCGGGCGGCGTAGGTCCTATGACGGTAGCAAGCCTAATTGAGAACACGATGCTCGCTTGCGAGCAGTTTCATACGAAGAAATAAAGAATTACGATACTGAAAGGGCTCCGCAAGGAGCCCTTTCAGTTTGGAGCAGCAACCCCCTCTAACTCCCCCTTGAAAATGGGGAGGACCTGACTGAGATCGCTACTCGTTTGTTAACTTATTCAAATGCAGCAACCGGATTTAGTTTGGAGTAACAACCCCCTCTAACTCCCCCTTGAAAATGGGGAGGACCTGACTGAGCTCGCTATTCGTTCGCTAACTTATTCAAATGCAGCGACCGGATTTAGTTCGGAGTAATAATCCCCTCTAACTCCCCCTTGAAAATGGGGAGGACCTGACTGAGATCGCTATTCGTTCGCTAACTTATTCAAATGCAGCTACCAGATTTAGTTCGGAGTAATAATCCCCTCTAGCTCCCCCTGAAAATTGGGAGGACCTGACTGAGATCGCTATTCGTTCGCTAACTTATTCAAATGCAGCGACCGGATTTAGTTCGGAGTAATAACCTCCTCTAGCTCCCCCCTGAAAATGGGGAGGACTGGATCGCTCTAACAGATGCAATCAAAGCAAACATTATATGAATTCTCGATTATCGCTTCACACTAAGCGCACTCCGCTCTAGTCCCCTCCCCTTTTTAAGGGGAGGGTTAGGGAGGGGTTGAGAACGCAAAGGAAGCACAAGTGCAACAACGAACGTTTAACTTGAAGTATCAAAAGAAAATCAGAAGCAAGCTACGCTCGAATATGCCAAAACCTGAAGAAGTACTTTGGCAAAAAATTAGACGAAAACAACTCGGTGTAAAGTTTCGTAGGCAACACGGTATTGGTCGCTACATCGTTGACTTCTATTGTGCTGAATTGAGTCTCGTAATAGAAATTGATGGCGATAGCCATTTCTCTACCGAGGGAAAAGAGAAAGATACAAAGAGGGATGCATTCATAGAAGCGTTGGGGATTAAGGTTCTGCGATTTACCAACGAAGAAGTGATGAAGCAAACCGAGTCTGTTTTGGAAAGGATTATTCAATTTAGTTCGGAGTAATAACCCCCTCTAGCTCCCCCTTAAAAATGGGGAGGACTGGACTGAGCTCGCTACTCGTTTGTTAACTTATTCAAATGCAGCAACCGGATTTAGTTTGGAGTAACAACCTCCTCTAACTCCCCCTTGAAAATGGGGAGGACCTGACTGAGATCGCTATTCGTTCACTAACTTATTCAAATGCAGCGACCGGATTTAGTTCGGATTAATAACCCCTTCTAACTCCCCCTTAAAAATGGGGAGGACTGGACTGAGCTCGCTACTCGTTTGTTAACTTATTCAAATGCAGCGACCGGATTTAGTTCGGAGTAATAACCTCCTCTAACTCCCCCTTGAAAATGGGGAGGACCGGAAAGAGATCGATTCAACTAATGCAATCGCTACAGACATTATATTAACTGTCGATTGGCGCTCCATACTCAGCGCACTCAGGTCTAGTCCCCTCCCCTTTTTAAGGGGAGGGTTAGGGAGGGGTTCTGTTACAAACTCAAAATCACGCCAGCGATTGATGCACTCATCAAGTTCGCCATTACACCTGCTGCAATTGCGCGGAAGCCGTATTTCGAGATGAATGAACGCTTCTCTGGTACGAGTGAGCCTAGACCACCAATCAGCATCGCCATGGTTGAGATGTTTGCGAAACCACACAGTGCGAAGGTTACGATAGCTTGTGAGTGTGCGCTTAGCTGAGACTTCACTTCCATCAGTTGGATGAAGGCTACGAACTCGTTTACCACGATCTTATTACCGATCAGAGAACCGGCCACGATAGCTTCGTTCCAAGGAATACCTAGCAACCATGCGATTGGTGCGAATAGGTAGCCAAGCACTAGCTCGAAGCTCAATTCCATACCGAATAGACCGCCGAACCAGCCCAGAATGCCATTTAGCATCGCGATAACACTCACAAACGCCAATAGCGTTGCACCTACCGCCACTGCGATACGTAAACCAGACATTGCGCCGTCTGCCATTGCTTCAACCACGTTGGTTGCTCGTGGAATTTCTACTTGGTCTAGGTCCATATCCTGAGTTGTGGTGTCTGTCTCTGGCATCATAATTTTTGCCATTAGAAGACCCGCTGGCGCAGACATAAATGCAGCTGCGATTAGGAAGTTCAGATCCACACCCAGTGATGCGTAACCTACTAGCGTGCCACCAGCAACCGATGCCAAACCACCAGTCATTACTGCGAAGAACTGAGAGTCTGTCATGTGCTTAAGATATGGCTTAACGACTAATGGTGCTTCAATCATGCCCACAAAGATGTTCGCTGTCGCAGACAGTGATTCTGCTCGGCCAGTACCTAACAAGCGCTGTAGACCACCACCGATTAGGTTGATCACTTTTGGCATTAGGCCGATGTGGTACAAACCAGAAATCAGTGCCGAGAAGAAGATGATGATACCAAGTACGTTAATCGCGAAGGTAAAGCCACCTGTTGCTAGGTTGCCAAATAGGAACGCGATGCCCTCTTGACCGTAGTTGATCAGATTAGAAACCGCGCCAGTTACTGCGTTAAGCGCTTCTTTACCCGCTGGTACATACAATACCAAAAGCGCGAAGATAACTTGCAGAGCAAAAGCCAAAGACACCGTTCGTAGACGAATGTTCTTGCGGTTAGTCGAAAGCAGCCATGCTACGAATAGGATGGCTACGATACCAAGAATTGAGTTCATAAAATGAATCCGACAAAGGGGGAACAGGAAAGGCGTCGGATTGTATAGAGCATAATAAATGCTGCAAGTTGGAGATGTTAACAGGCTGAATAAGTCGGCTGGTTGCAATTTAACCAGCCAAATAACTCATTGAATTAAATGAAGATAAACGTTTGCCTAAAATCATTATTTCCAAATAGAAAATATGTTTCTGAATTTGGAAAAATTTTGTGATTCAAATCACCTTATGTACTCGCTACTTAGGAATCGAAATATAAGGTGCTAATCGCTGATCCCAATGGCAAGGCGATCCGATCTTCTGTTTAATGAAATCGATCACCGCGGAGATCTTTTTTGGCATATGCTGACGACTTGGGTACACCGCATAAAACGGCATAGATTGGCTGGCTCTCCAATCTGGTAGAAGCTGAATCAGTTTACCTGAGCGGAATTCATCCCCTAGCAAGTAAGTGGCTAAGTAAGCAATCCCCCACCCTGCGATCGCAGCATCACGTACCGCTTCTGCCAAATCGACTGAGTAGTTGCCAGAGACTTTCACGTTGAGTTCTTGCTCGCGATTGGTGAACGCCCAACTGGTGTAGTCACGCTCCCAACTGCGGTAGATAAGACAGTTGTGTTGCGACAAGTCATTCGGTTCGGTTGGTGTATCGTACTTGAGTAAGTAATCCGGCGAGGCCGCAACCACGAATTGGCAATCTGCTAAGCGCTGAGCAATGTAGCCTTCTGGCAAATGTTCATTATTGGTGATCCACAGATCCAAGCCTTCTTCGAGCATATCGACTTTGTAATCGAACAAATGCACTTCAACTTGCAGTTGTGGGTACTGCTCGCGAAGTTCTTGGATAGCAGGAATGATGTGGAGTGTGCCAAAAGATTGCGACAACCCAAGACGAACCAAGCCGGCGACTTCATCGCGTTGGCTTTCCATCTCTAACGTGGCACTGCTAACGGCTTGTACCACTTGCTCACAGTGGTGGTAGAAGGTTTGCCCCGCTTCGGTTGGCGTGAAGCTGCGCGTGGTACGTTGCACAAGCTTGATGCCTAATGAAGCTTCTAATTGGCTAAGCTGTTTACTGACGTGAGAAACAGACACACCAAGGCTCTTTGCCGCAGCGGTAAAATTCTTATGTTTGATCAACGCCGAGAAGATCACCATTTGTGCAGCACGTTCAGATAACACGCAAACCTCGTTTAAAATAGAGAAAACAAAGGGCCCCGAAGAGCCCTTTTTATTCGTTTATACATTCAACCTAGAATGTGATGCGGTCAGCTAAATGACTTACCGCCAGTGCGAAGTAGTAAGAGCGGTTCCACTTCATCAACACATTGTAGTTGTTGTACACCAAGTAAGTACGGCCGTTCTCATCGTCTGGCATGATCAGCCAAGCTTTAATGTCTTCGTCCAGCTTAGGAAGTGGGCTGCCATCGTATTTGGTGATACCGAGCTTGCTCCATTCTTGAAGGTACTTACCTTTTTCTGCTTCGCGACCTTGCAGGTTGTGGTCAATGCCGTGTGGCACTTTAACCTGACGCCCCCAAGTGAACTTATCATCCCAGCCAGATTTGCTTAGGTAGTTCGCAGTAGAAGCAAACACGTCTGCTTCTGATTGCCAGATGTCCTTCTTACCGTCACCGTTACCATCCGCGGCAAAGCGCAGGAATGAGCTTGGCATAAACTGACATTGACCCATCGCGCCAGCCCAAGAACCTTTGAAGTTCTCTAGCTCGATATGACCTTCATCTAGGATTTGTAGCGCCGCCATGGTTTCTTTACGGAAGAACTCTTCACGACGACCTTCAAATGCCATGGTCGACAACGCGTCGATCACGCGGAAGTTACCGGTGAACTTACCGAAGTTACTTTCCACGCCCCAAAGTGCAACGATAAAGCGCGGCTGTACACCAAACTCATCGCCAATGCGTTTTAGTTCAGCGTAGTGTTCTTTATACAGTTGCTTCGCTTGCTTGACCTTCCACTCAGGAACCGCACGCGGAATGTATTCGTCTAACGTCAGTTTCTTCTCTGGCTGGTTACGGTCTGCTTTTACTGCTCGTGGTTTGTATTCCACATCAGAAAAAGCAGCACTGATCACCTGCTCAGAAATACCTTTATCACGCGCTTCTGCACGCAATTTATTTAGGTATTCATCAAAGCCGTCGCTGCTTGCAACGGCTGAAGTACACATACCAACGCTGAGCATGGCTGCCAGTAATTTTTTCATATCGCCCTCCTTTATGAGCGAGGCAGAATTCCCAGATGAAAAGTTGCGAGTTTATTCGCCTTTCTGCTGGGCTTTTTGTTCTTTGTATTTATCGAGTAGGTTTTCCGGCGGAGGCGGAACCTGTAGGAAGAAACCGTCATTAATTAATGAAGCTTTCACTTTCTCGACATCAACTTGTGCCAAAGTACGGCCATCAAGTTTGATTGTCATCACCGGCATAGGCTTACCGAACATTTGCATAAGCATGTCAGGAACCTGTGAGAAATCATCCTTTTTCGGAATATAGAGATAAGTGCCTTCTTTTTTAGAACTTTTATAAATAGAACAAAGCATGACGAGCCTTTTGTGCTGATTTACCCGCTTTGAGTGCGGATTTTGTTGAAAACGTAAAATTCTCGCAAACTTGATTGCAAATTTGAGATTAATTCACTTATTTGCTCGCTTGAGAACTTGCTGCGCTAAAGGATGAAATATAACATGACAGACCTAGTTTAAGGCAACGCTCTTTCAATAAAGGCAAGAAGTCCACGATGACCCATTCACCTGACCTTAAAGGTAGCAGTTTTACATTGTCAGTTTTACACCTTTCTGACAATGAGATCGCTACGACTGTCGAATTTTTGCAAGAAAAGGTTTCTCAAGCGCCTTCTTTCTTCGCATCCGCACCTCTGGTTATCAATATAGCAAAAGTAGAAGGTGATATTGATTTCCTCGCACTTAAACAAGGCATCGCTGACGCAGGGTTTATTCCGGTTGGTGTGACTGGCTGTAAAGATAAACGCGTTCAAAACCTTGCTTCAGAAGCGGGCTTCGCCATCATGTCTGCGAGCAAATCTCCAACTCAAGCACCAGCCAAAATGGCTCCAACGAAGATCGTGCGCACGCCAGTTCGTTCTGGCCAGCAGATTTACGCCAAAGATGGTGACTTGGTTGTACTGGCACACGTAAGCGCTGGTGCAGAAGTGATTGCTGATGGCTCTATTCACATTCATGGCACCCTACGCGGACGTGCTATTGCCGGGGCGAGTGGCCAACAAGAAGCACGAATTATTTGTCACGATTTACAAGCTGAACTGGTTTCCATTGCAGGAGATTACTGGTTGAGCGATCAAATTGAGAGTGAGTATTGGCAAAAGAAAGTAATGATCAGTAAAGCCGAAGAATCATTACATCTAGAAACACTCACGATTTAGTCTAAAAAGGAAATAAAATGGCACGCATTATTGTAGTAACGTCTGGCAAAGGTGGCGTTGGTAAAACCACTTCAAGCGCAGCCATCGCCTCGGGTCTGGCTCTAAAGGGTAAAAAGACTGCGGTGATCGATTTTGATATCGGCTTGCGTAACCTCGATCTTATCATGGGCTGTGAACGCCGCGTGGTGTATGACTTTGTTAACGTCATCAACGGCGAAGCAACGCTTAACCAAGCTATGATCAAAGACAAGCGCACAGATAACCTATTCATTCTTCCAGCTTCTCAAACACGTGATAAAGACGCGCTAACGAAAGATGGCGTACAACGTGTGTTCACTGAGTTGGATGAGATGGGCTTCGACTTCATCATCTGTGACTCGCCAGCAGGTATCGAGCAAGGTGCTCTGATGGCGCTGTACTACGCAGATGAAGCGATCGTAACGACGAACCCGGAAGTATCTTCGGTACGTGACTCCGACCGTATCCTAGGTATTTTGGACTCGAAGTCGTTACGCGCAGAGCAAGGTCTGGAGCCAGTTAAGCAGCACCTACTGTTGACACGTTACAACCCTTCTCGCGTAACACAGGGTGAGATGCTAAGCGTTGAAGACGTGGAAGAGATCCTACACATTTCTCTATTGGGTGTGATTCCAGAGAGCCAAGCGGTACTGAATGCATCAAACAAAGGTGTACCTGTGATCTTTGACGAGAACACCGACGCAGGTATGGCTTACTCTGATACGGTAGACCGCCTACTGGGCAATCAGGTTGAATTTCGTTTCCTTACTGAGGAGAAGAAAGGACTCTTTAAACGACTATTCGGAGGCTAGACATGTCACTACTAGAATTTTTCCGCCCACAAAAGAAAACTTCTGCGAATCTAGCCAAAGAGCGTTTGCAGATCATCGTTGCTGAGCGTCGTAGCCAGAACGATCCTGCACCTTCTTACCTACCTCAATTGAAAGAGGACATCTTGAAGGTAATTAGCAAGTACGTTGCGATTGATCCAAACATGGTGGATTTGACGTTTGAACACAAGGACGATGATATTTCAGTTCTTGAGCTAAACGTGAAGTTGCCAGAAGACGAGAAGTAATTACTTTTCGACTTTGCTTGAGCGCTCTAAACACTTGAGTACTCAAAACAAAAACAAATGCGTGTTACAAAAAAGGTTGGCGATAATGCCAACCTTTTTTATTTGCTCCTATTTCAGAAGCTTATCCATGTTCTTTCCGAGAAGCTCAAGGCGCCAGCCTTGCATGACATCTGGTAGGCGTGCTGGGTCGCGATCTTTCTTCCATACCCAACTAATGATTTGATTGATCTGCTTTTTAGAAGCCAAAAACTCGGTCGCCAAACCTGACTTCTGCGATGCTACCTTCACTACATCTTTCATGTTCTTGAAGATTTGCTTGTAGCCTGGGTAATCCATCAAACGTTCAATTTTCGCTGGGTAATCATCGGCAGGTATTTGCTTTGCACTTTTCACGATACCCGCAATCCTCGCACCGTGGCGGTTAATCGCGCGGATGTCGATGCCTTCCGCTTCCATCTTCTTAAAGCCAGTCAAACCAAGACGAGCAACCGTCAGTAAGTCACCTTCTTTGAAGATGAAATTTAATGCGAGGTCGCGCTTAATTGCTTCTTTATAACGCCAAGTTGCTAACGGCTTAAGGATCGCAAGTTCAGCCGGTCTTAACTGCCATGCGCCTTTAATGTCTAGGTACGCGTTTTCTTCGTTCACGTTGCGAATACGCTTTGATACAAGCAGATCACTCTCTTGCTGAACCGCTTCCCACCAGCCAGCTTCATTGACTTTATCGAGTAGCTTCTCGTAAAGAGGCATTAGGTAATGAACGTCAGCTGCGGCGTAATCAAGCTGCTTTTGAGTCAATGGACGTGCCATCCAGTCAGTGCGAGACTCGCTCTTGTCGAGCTCAACGCCTAGGTATTCTTCCACCAGCGTAGCAAAGCCCGTCGATAAGCCGTGACCTAGGAATGCCGCCATAAGTTGAGTATCAACCATTGGGAATGGTGTGCAGCCAAAGGCATTTTGGAAGACTTCTAAATCTTCACCACACGCGTGCAGTACTTTGAGTACTGAGGTGTCTTTTAGCAACTCGACGAACGACGTCATGTCCGTCAGTTCAGTCGGGTCGATAAGGGAAAGTTGTTTGCCATCGAAAAGCTGAATCAAACCTAGTTGCGGATAGTAAGTTCTGATTCGGACGAATTCGGTATCCAGCATAACTACGTCGGCTTCTCTTGCTAGAGCGCAGACTTCTTCTAGGTCTTTGTTTTTCGTAATGATCTGATAGTTCACATGCTTCTCGCTATAAAAAAATGCCAGCAAAACGCTGGCATTCTAACACTATTTGGCAATAAATGATTGTTGCACAAAGAAATCCGCTTATGCGCTCTTCTTCGCGAGATCCGCGTCGTTCTCTTCGCGCAGTACGCGACGAAGGATCTTACCTACGTTGGTCTTAGGTAGATCTTCACGGAACTCAACCAACTTCGGTACTTTGTAGCCCGTTAGGTGTTGGCGACAGTGTGCAATCACTTCGTCTTTGGTCAGGCTTGGATCGCGTTTTACAACGTAGATCTTCACCAACTCGCCAGACACTTCGTGAGGCTGACCGATAGCCGCGACTTCCAGTACTTTGCCGTGCAGTGCAACTACGTCTTCAATTTCATTCGGATAAACGTTGAAGCCTGATACAAGAATCATGTCTTTCTTACGGTCAACAATGTGCAAGAAGCCTTCATCATCAAACTTAACGATGTCACCCGTCGATAACCAACCGTCTTCGTTGATCACTTCTTTGGTCGCTTCTGGGCGCTGCCAGTAACCTTGCATCACTTGAGGACCGCGAACTTGAAGCTCACCTGTCTCTGTGTTTGCAAGTGCATTACCTTCTTCATCAACAATACGTACTTCAGTTGATGGTACAGGCAGACCGATAGAGCCGTTATATTCCACTAGGTCGTGCGGGTAAGCCGCCACCAACGGAGAACATTCTGTTAGACCGTAACCTTCTAGTAGGTAACAGCCGGTGGTCTTTTGCCATTTTTCAGCCACGGCACGTTGTACTGCCATACCACCACCTACAGCTAGGCGAAGGTTGCTGAAATCTAGCTCATGGAAATCTTCGTTGTTCACTAGCGCGTTAAACAGGGTGTTAACACCAGTAATTGCAGTGAACTGGTATTTTTGCAGCTCTTTCACAAAGCCCGGAATATCACGCGGGTTAGTGATAAGCAAGTTGTTGCCACCCATTTCAACGAACAGTAGACAGTTCACTGTCAGCGCGAATACGTGGTAAAGCGGCAGTGCCGTAACAACAAGCTCGCGACCTGGAGACAGTACTGGACCGTATGCACCTTTCGCCTGCATAACGTTAGCAATCATGTTGCGGTGCGTCAGGATTGCGCCTTTCGCTACGCCCGTTGTACCACCGGTATACTGCAGGAATGCGATATCATCACCAGACATGAATGGCTTCACGTACTGAAGGCGACGACCTCTGTGCAGTGCTTTACGCATTGAGATTGCGCCAGGTAAGTCGTATTTAGGCACCATGCCCTTCACGTATTTAACGACGAAGTCGACAAGCGTACCTTTCGCGCGTGGTAGCATTTGACCAAGACTGGTCAAGACGACGTGTTTCACTGGTGTATTTTCTACAACCTGCTCAAGTGTGTTCGCGAAGTTAGAAACGATAACGATCGCCGTTGCACCAGCATCGTTTAGCTGATGCTCAAGCTCACGTGGAGTATAAAGTGGGTTCACGTTCACAGCGATACAGCCAGCACGCAAAACACCAAATAGCGCGACAGGGTATTGCAGCAGGTTTGGCATCATAAGCGCGACACGGTCGCCCTTCTTCAGCTTAAGTTCGTTTTGTAGGTATGCGGCGAATGCGCGGCTACGCTCTTCCAATTTGCGGAAGGTCATGACCGAGCCCATGTTCATGAATGCCGGTTGGTCTGCGTACTTTTGAACAGACTGTTCGAACATTTCTACCAAAGACTCATATTGCTCTGGATTAATGGTTTCAGGTACGTCACTTGGATAACGTGAAAGCCATGGTTTATCCACGATGTTACTCCTCGTTTATAACTGGCTAAAAAATAGCGTCCTTTTTATTTTGAACACTATTACAGCACAGCAAACGTGCTTGAGCACGTAACTCTCAAACACTTGTTTAAATTTTGTTAACTACACCAAGAATTCGCTTTGCGACCTCGAGTGTTTGCTCTAAATGGCAATGGTGCCCACCCGCGACAGAAACCACATTTGGTGGATTTTCGCCCCAATCGACTTGGTTAGACTGTAAATGCTGAAATCCTTTGTCACCCAATATGATCAGGTGCGGACAGCGTATTTGGCTGGTGATCGAGTTCGCGTGGTCCTGTGCCATACGATAAAGAGAATCGCACTTTAATTTGGCATCGTGTCGCCAAAACCACTGGTTCTCACGACATTCAGTTCCGCGCTTTACGATTGGCATCAACTGCTCGGCGGTCAGGTGATTCGCTTGTATGCGTAGCTTTAACGCCAGATCGAAAGAAGCGATAGCTCGCTCCGGTTTATTGCGTTGACGTTGTCGGCCAAGGACACCATCTCGCAGTCGTTTCACACTATTGGAAGGTTGTTCAGCGAGTGGACCCGCTCCTTCAATTTGCACTAACGCTTCGACCTGTTCAGGAAAGGCAGCACTATAGCAACTTGCGATTAAGGCGCCTAGTGAATGCCCTACTAACATCAGTCTGTTTGGCGATAATTCATCCAATAGTTGGTGTAAATCAGCAATGTAGTCGTGGAAGGGGTAGTAATTGTCCGAGGATTTATGACTGGATAAGCCATGACCAAATAGGTCAATCGCCAATAAATGAAGGTCAGGATTTCGCTGATGGATGGCATTCATCAAACTTTTGAAGCTGCCCGCGTTATCCATCCACCCATGAAGAAAAACGACTGAACAAGCAGTCGTTTTTTCGTTTCCGATCTCTAAGGCAGCCATGCTCCCATTTGGGAGTTCGAAACGGCGCTCATTCATCACAGATTATTTAACCTTCTTGATCACCTTGCCATCTTGCGGGAAGTCATTTCGCCACATGCGGCAGTTAATAGAGTAACAAGGGTAGTAATAGGTTGGTGTGTCGTACATACGTACGCGCTCTTCAATCTTCCATAAGCGGTAGCCATCGCCTTTGATGACTGGGAAGATGTATTGGTGCTCACCAATTTTGCCTTCTTCTTCGCCCGAACCTTTACCAACAACGGTAATGATTCGACCTTTACTAAAAGAAACTGGCTCTAAGTAACCATCAAAATACACCGCAAAGCGACCCGTTGGTTCTTGGTCGATATCTGGCTTGCCAGATTTGCTGATTGGAAGGTTTACGATCTCAAGACGCGTTTGGTCTTTCAAGTTATCCACTTTCGCGATAACACCACCAAGGCGAACATCGTTAGCAGCCTGTCCTTGGTCTTCGGCAAAGGTTTTGTAATCCGTCAGAACCTGCTCGGTGCTTGCATTCAACTCTTCAGGAAGAGAGCTACAGGCAGAAAGCCCGAATGCTGCGATAATAACCAGAAAAATACGTCTAGAAAGTTTCATAAACCCCTACTATCATTTCGTTGTTTTACACATAGATATCGACACCAAGTAACTGAGCAAGTTCCTCTTTTTTCGCTCGATTCATGACATCCATATACTGTTCCATTGCTTTGCGAGCATGACCCTCAGGCAAATCATATTGCACTTGAGCGCGATGAATCTGAGACTCATCCACTTGCTTAATGGAATGCGCGACGGCGTTCGCCACCTTAGAAGGTTGACCAACGGGCTGCTTATCTTGAGCTTTCTTTACCTGCCCTTTTTTACCGACTTTATTGGTGCGATTTGCACCCGGTATTAACGCAGGAGGTAAACCATTGATAGACGCCATAACGTTCCATAAAAATACAGGGCAAACGCCCCGTATATTCTAGTAGTGATGAATTATTCGCGACCCGGAAGTTTCTTCCACGTCACATTATCACGCAGATAAACCGGGCTCGATTCTTCTACTGGGACTGTGTTGCCTTTCTTAAGCTCCTGCTCAGCAAGAATCACGATGTCTTGCGAATCAGGGTAAAGCACATCACCGCTCGTTAAGTTGAATGGCAGTTTGCCAAGATCGTCTTGGTAAGCATCCCAACCAGTACCCGCTTTAGTCCACGTTTTGTTGTCTGCTTGCGCTTCTTCCGCTAGACGCGCTGGTGGAATAACGCATTCTGCATCCACACCGGCCCATTCACCGTTTTCTTGGCGAGTGTAACGTGCCCAGTAAACTTCACTCATGCGTGCATCAATCGCAACAGCTACATCCGTTGCGCCGTGTAGACGGTAGCTTGCTTGCGCCATCGCAGCCAGCGTTGAAACGCCGATCATTGGCAGATCAGCACCAAACGCTAAACCTTGTGCAATACCAATCCCGATACGAACGCCAGTAAAACTGCCCGGACCACGACCAAACGCCAATGCGTCTAAATCTTGTAGAGTCAGGCCCGCTTCTTTCAGTACTTCATCTACCATAGGCAGCACTTTCTTAGTGTGGTCACGAGGAGCCACTTCACTGCGTGAAATCACTTGGTCATTAACCAGTAGCGCAACTGAACAGTTTTCAGTTGCCGTATCGATAGCAAGAATTTTTGCGCTCATGTAACTCTCTACAATTCTTCTTTAATTTATTGATGCCACAGCGTATTAATCTGCGGCAGGTTGTTCTGTTTTTAGGAATGTTTTGATTCGTTCCAAATCCCGTGTTCTTGGGATTGGCGGTAAACTGCCGAGGAAGGTGCCACCGTAATCACGCGTTACCAAACGGTTGTCGCAAATGATCAAGGCACCATGGTCTTTTTGGTCTCGAATCAAACGTCCTACACCCTGCTTTAACGTGATAACCGCATCTGGGATTTGCACTTCTGCAAACGGCTCACCGCCACGTAATCGACAATCTTCGATTCGGGCTTTGAGCAGCGGGTCATCAGGGGCAGTAAACGGTAATTTGTCGATGATAACACAGCTCAGCGCATCACCTCTAACATCGATCCCCTCCCAGAATGCCCCCGTCGCCACCAGCAATGCATTACCTAGCTCCATAAACTCGGCAAGGGTCTTTTGTTTGCTCATTTCGCCTTGCATTAGCACTGGCAAATCCAGCACTTCACGAAAGCGTTCACCAAGCTCACGCATCATGCTGTGCGAAGTACACAGAAAGAAACAACGCCCATCGTTTTCTTCAATCACAGGCGCAAGCATTCGCACCAGTTTGTCGGCTAAGCCAGGGCTGTTTGGCTCTGGTAGATAACGAGGCACACATAAGCGTGCTTGCTTCTCGTAATCAAACGGAGATGGCAACGAAAACTGTTGCTTCGGCTTTAATCCAAGACGGTCGGTAAAGTGTTTAAAGTCACCCGAAACCGCTAGGGTTGCTGAGGTAAAAATCCACGCGCCTTGTTTGATTTCGATTTGCTCATGGAATTTATCCGCCACCGAAAGCGGCGTAATGTGCAGAGCAAAATGACGTGGCGATGTATCAAACCAATAGGAATAACCTGTGATGTCGACATCGCAAACACGGTCAATTCGACCTTTTATTAGATTGGCACGTTCAAACGCAGTATCCAGCAACTGGCTTCGACCCAATGCCAGTTTCAACACATCAATCGCCAGATCTAAGCTATCAGTTAAACGCACCAATTCACGTTTAATGGACTCAGATTGCATCGCTTCACGCCAGTTACCACGAAAGCCCGGCTCACCCAGCACGATGCGCATGTCCATCGCACTTTGCATCAGCTTATCGCCCACTTTTTGCAGCTGGCGCATGTCTTTTGCTTCTGTACGGTAGGCAATCTCAATGTCTTTGGCGAGCTCTTGGATCTGACGGCTAGAGATTGATTGACCGAAGTATTCGCTGGCAATATCTGGAAGCTGGTGAGCTTCGTCGAAGATAAACACGTCAGCTTCTGGGATCAATTCACCAAAGCCAGTTTCTTTGATCGCAAGGTCCGCAAGGAATAAGTGGTGGTTGACTACAACAATGTCTGAATCCATCGCACGTTTACGTGCTTTCAAGACGAAACAATCGGTGTAGCTCGGACAGTCTTTACCCAGACAGTTATCATTCGTTGACGTAATCGTCGGAATAATCATGCTGTCTTCTGGCAGATCATCGCAATCACCCAAGTCACCCGTTTTAGTTTCAGACGACCAACTACGAACCTTAACCAATTGGGTAAGCAGTGTTGGGTCAGCTTGATTCGTATGGCTTTCGACCATTTGACGACTTAAACGATCCAAACAAAGGTAGTTAGAACGACCTTTTAAAAGTGCCACTTGACCATAAAAGCCCAGCGAATTCACCATCAAAGGCAAATCACGGTGATACAGCTGTTCTTGTAGGTTCTTCGACCCGGTACTGATGATGACTTTCTTGCCACTCAATAACGCAGGCACAAGGTAAGCGAAGGTTTTGCCGGTCCCCGTTCCCGCTTCAACCACCAACTGAGTTTGGTCTTTGATCGCATTGCTGACAGCTTCTGCCATATCAATTTGTGGCTGGCGAGCTTGGAAGCCCGGAATGGCTTTACCTAACGCGCCCTCAGAGGAGAATGTTTTTGCGATCATGCCTGACATCTGGTTGGAAAAATTGTCGAGAGTATATCAGGAGTTGAGCGTAAACATCAGCCAACAAAAGCACTAGGTTTTAGCATCATGCGGATAATTTGTTGAAACCACGCCAAGAATAGATTATTTATGAAGTCAGATTGCCGTACGATTCACGCTTCTAAAGTGAGTACTTTATTCGTACGCTAGAAAAATAATGCATGGAAGTATCTGATTTATGGAAAAGAAAACACTGTTGACTCATTGCAGCGACGCACCGGGTCTAATCTCAAAAATCACCAATATCTGTTATAAGCATCAGCTGAATATCGTTCATAATAACGAGTTTGTTGATAACACCAGTGGGCACTTTTTCATGAGAACTGAGTTGGAGGGATACTTCAACGATCAAACGCTTCTCGCTGATTTAGATCAAGCACTGCCGCAAGGAGCAAAGCGCACGTTGTTCAGCTCTCGCCGCAAACGCATCGTTATCCTAGTGACGAAAGAAGCGCACTGTTTGGGTGATATTCTGATGAAGACTTATGACGGCAGCTTAGATGTTGAAATTGCTGCGGTTGTTGGTAACTACGACAAACTGCAAACGCTGACCGAACGTTTTGATATCCCTTATCACCACGTGACACACGAAGATCTTAGCCGTGAAGAGCACGAGCAGAAGATGCTTGAAGTGATTGATCAATACGATGCCGATTATCTTGTGCTAGCGAAATACATGCGTGTTCTCACTCCAACTTTCGTAGAGAAATACCGTCACAAGATCATCAATATCCACCACAGCTTCTTACCCGCGTTTATCGGCGCAAAACCGTACCAACAAGCTTACGACCGCGGTGTGAAGATCATCGGTGCAACAGCGCACTTCGTGACGAATGACTTGGATGAAGGCCCAATCATCAAGCAGGACGTTATTCCAGTGGATCACACGTTCAGCGCACAAGATATGGCGCAAGCGGGTCGCGATGTCGAGAAGAACGTATTGAGCAAGGCTTTGAATAAAGTGATCAATGATCACGTTTTTGTTTACGGCAATAAGACGGTTATTCTTTAAGTTTATCGAATTTCAATAAAAGAAAGGGTTGCTCATTGGGCAACCCTTTCTTCTTTCTAATCGTTAAAAGCTAACTTATTCAGCCTGCTCTGACTCCACAATACGCTTGAGTGAATGTGGGTGCAGCTTGATACAAATACCTTGATACTTAAACGCCACGGTTGGGTTGTTCAAGCGTTCGCCTTCCCCTTTTGGGCTCGACAGTTTGATCTTCACACCCAGCTCTTCTAGCTCGTCAAAACGCGCACCAAACGCAGGATAAGTGTGTTTCAAATCCGCTAAAAACTCATCGGCGGTTTCAGCATGAGACGGAATCACAAACTCCACATGTTCCCAGCTTTCAGTTGGGTAGATTTTGCCTTCCGCTGGGTATGGCAGTTCCAAACACTCTATCTTCCAGCCACGGCTTTCCAACTCTTTGTCGAATTCGATAACAATAATTGGGCGACCGTTGATTTTCGCTTGTGAAATCACCTTACCGTATTGATTCCATGCTTCATGCGCGGCTTTCGCTGTTTCAGTATCATTAATACGCAGCGCAATATGGTCAGCTTGAGCAAAGCTCAGATCCAGTTTTAACAGGGATGCAAGCTCTTCAATCTTCGCCATAAACGCATCCAGATCTTGGATCATCAATTCAGGCGCTAGGCGTTTTTCAACTAGTTGAGTCGTCATTGTGGCTCTCTTATAGGGCGATTTATCTCATTACTCCGAGCGCAATAGTAAACGCAAACTAAGCCACATTTCCATTCAATCGAAAAAGTATAAATTTCCCCAATTCCTCTCTGTATGAAAAGCAATAAAGTTGTTATCATTAGCCCCATTTTTGTGAACTCCAACAGAACTCGGCACTTACTTCGCCGAGTTCTTCGTCCTTGAATTGAAGGAAACGCGTGTGAATATCCAAGCACTTATTAATGACAAAGTATCTCAGGCTCTAGAAGCCGCTGGCGCACCTGCAGGCAGCTCTGCGGCAGTGCGCCAATCAGCAAAGCCACAATTTGGTGACTACCAAGCAAACGGCGTAATGGGCGTTGCTAAAAAACTGGGTACTAACCCACGAGAATTTGCACAGAAAGTACTGGATGTTCTAGACCTAGATGGTATTGCGAGCAAGACAGAAATCGCTGGTCCTGGTTTCATCAACATTTTCCTAAGCGAAGAGTTCCTAGCAAAACAAGCGGAAGCAGCACTGGCTGACTCACGTCTTGGCGTTGCAGCAGACGAAGCTCAAACGATCGTTGCTGACTACTCTGCACCAAACGTTGCTAAAGAAATGCACGTTGGTCACCTACGTTCAACCATCATCGGTGATGCAGTCGTACGTACTCTTGAGTTCCTAGGTCACAAAGTGATCCGTGCGAACCACATCGGTGACTGGGGTACTCAGTTCGGTATGCTTATCGCAAACCTTGAGCGTGTACAACAAGAGTCTGGCGAAGTTTCTATGGAACTGGCGGATCTTGAAGGTTTCTACCGTGAATCGAAAAAGCTGTACGATGAAGACGAAGAGTTTGCAGTAAAAGCTCGTGGCTACGTTGTAAAACTGCAAAGCGGTGACGAGTTCTGCGCAGAAATGTGGAAGAAGCTAGTTGACGTTACCATGATCCAAAACCAACGCAACTACGATCGTCTAAACGTATCTCTATCTCGTGATGACGTAATGGGCGAGAGCATGTACAACGACATGCTACCTAAGATCGTAGCAGACCTTAAAGCACAAGGTCTTGCGGTTGAAGATGACGGCGCGCAAGTTGTGTTCCTTGAAGAATTCAAGAACAAAGACGGCGAAGCGATGGGCGTTATCGTTCAGAAACGCGACGGCGGCTTCCTATACACAACAACGGACATCGCATGTGCGAAATACCGTTACGAAGAACTAGGCGCGGATCGCGTACTTTACTTCATCGACTCTCGTCAGCACCAACACCTAATGCAAGCTTGGACTATCGTTCGTAAAGCGGGCTACGTACCAGAGTCAGTATCTCTTGAGCACCACGCGTTTGGTATGATGCTAGGTAAAGATGGGAAACCATTCAAGACTCGTGCAGGCGGTACGGTTCGCCTTGCTGATCTTCTAGATGAAGCAGAAGTTCGTGCAGCACAGCTGATCGAATCTAAGAACCCAGAACTAGCTGAAGACGAGAAGAAAGCGATCGCAAATACTGTTGCAATGGCAGCGGTTAAATACGCAGACCTTTCTAAGCACCGTACAACGGACTACGTGTTCGATTGGGACAACATGCTAGCGTTCGAAGGTAACACTGCACCGTACATGCAATACGCTTACACTCGTGTAGCATCTGTATTCGCTAAAGCTGGCGTTTCTATGGATGATCTACAAGGTGAAATCAAAATCACTGACGAGAAAGAAAAAGCGCTTATTGCAAAACTCATGCAGTTCGAAGAAGCGGTTCAATCTGTTGCTCGCGAAGGTCAACCACACATCATGTGTAGCTACCTATTCGAATTAGCAGGTCAGTTCTCTAGCTTCTACGAAGCGTGCCCTATCCTAGTTGCAGAAGACGAAGCAGTGAAACAAAGTCGTCTGAAACTAGCAGCGCTAACAGCGAAGACCATCAAGCAAGGTCTGTCTCTACTAGGTATTGATACTCTAGAACGCATGTAAGCGAATCGAGAATCGAGAATCGAGAATCGAGAATCGAGAATCGAGAATCGAGAATCGAGATGATTTAGAAAGGTTGGCGTGAAAGCGTCAACCTTTTGTTTTATCTGGCGTATACTGATGTCATTCAATTCAAATCGGATAATATAATGAGTTTTGAACTGCACCCTCAACTGGCAAAAGACACTACCGTTATCGGTCATTTCCCACTGTGTGTGGCGCTTCTGCATAAAGACAATGCCGTGCCATGGGTTATCTTGGTACCAAAACGTGCAAACCTAAAAGAGCTTCACCACTTGCCAATGAAAGAACAGCAACAGTTTTTGCTAGAGTCTCAGGCAGTAAGCCAAGCACTGGAAGCAACCTTCCGTCCAGACAAGTTAAACCTTGGTGCGCTAGGTAATATGGTACCACAGCTGCACATTCACCATATCGCTCGCTTCAAAGATGACGTCGCATGGCCTGGACCGGTTTGGGGTAACACCAAAGGTAAATTCCGTACAGAAGAAGAGCAAAACGAGCTACTTGGGCGCATTAAGAACGTGCTGTCACTGAGCTCTATTTTCCAAAAGGCATAAGCACCGCGAGTAAAAATCATCCGCCTTTGAATACACACGAGATAAGTAGAGGAAGATTAATGCATATTTGTAACAATCTTTCTCATTTTTCTGGGATTATCACTTAAATCAAACTTGTTTAGACTGCCAGCTCAATTAGAGAGGGTCATCATGAAACAAGTCTTCAACACATTCCGATACGTCAGCTGGATCGCCATCATCTGTTCTATGGCTGCTTCGTTCTTGCTTTTTGTTATGGGCGCAGCGAAAACCTATTCGGCGTTTGCAGTCTTCATTCTTAATCAAACACCTCCGGAAGCACTCGCACATTTAGATAAAGCAGATATCGCGATCGCTTATTTGATCAAGTCACTGGATACATTTCTTGTTGCGCTAGTTTTGTTCATCTTTGCTCACGGCATCTACACACTATTTATTTCCAACAAAGCTAAAGCGAAAACACAAGAACAGTCGGTTTTACATTGGATCAGAACCCCAAACATCGGCCACCTGAAAAATATCTTGGCTGAAGTCATCATTGTGATTTTGTTTGTGAAGTTCTTGGAACTCGTACTGATTAACTTCGACAGCTTAAATTGGACGATCTTGACCTTACCTATTTCGATTTTAGTTTTAAGTCTAGGGTTGAAGTTCCTAGGGTTAGGTGCGACTAAACACTCTGAAGAGCATTGATTCCGCTGTATTAACAATACAATAACTAGCAAAAGAAAAGCCGCATCGTTACTGATGCGGCTTTGTCGTCTTTACATGATAAGTTTGATTGCTACATGGTCACTGTCAGTGATAAACCATCTTGCTTAGTTACTGAGTAACGTACTCGAGTCACATCATGAGCTTTATTAGTGTCGACTAGACGGTTAATTTTTCCCTTCTTGATCCACACGCTTAACATCGCGTCGGCGCCATCTTCACTCATCCCAAACTGCTTAGCCAGATCTGATTGAGAGACGATTCCTTTGTCTGCAATGTATTGATAAAGCTCTTTTAAAATCATGCTACTTGCGCCTCTAATGCACCGTTTTGCTTCTTACCAACTCGTTTGAACACACGGTATGTACCAAAGAAGATTGCTACAATTACCGCAATCCAAATACCACTGGTCACTGGGCTATCTGCGAAATGTGTCAGTTGGTTGTAAAACGTCGCACATAGGTAAGCCAGTCCCATTGTCCATACTGCTATAAATCGAGCGAACTTATGGCCAAACTCACGTACGTAAGCACCCATTGCTGCAACACATGGTGTGTACAGTAAGATAAAGATTAGGTAAGCAAACGCTGCATTGCCAGAAGCAAACTGCGATTTGATGTTACCGAAGATAGAAGCATCGACTTCTTGTTCTTCTGCAACCGCATTTGAGTCAGTTAAGTCACCCACTTCAATACCTAGTGGATCTGAGTAGCTCAAACCGGCTAGGTTTTCTGGGATACTCATTACTGCCTCTTCTAGGCTGCCCATTAGATCAAATTCTGCGTCTTCACCGTCGCTTGGCGTAGTGTATAGACTGTTCAGCGTACCAACTACCGCCTCTTTTGCGAAGATACCGGTAATGATACCTACCGTCGCCGGCCAGTTGTCTTCTTGAACACCGATTGGCGCGAATACTGGAGTCACAACTTGCGCTGCTTTAGAAAGCACAGAGTTTTCGCTGTCTTCGTTACCAAAGCTGCCATCAGTACCCAATGAGTTGAAGAAACTCAGAATAGCAACAACGATAACGATGGTTTTACCTGCACCAAGTACAAAGCGCTTTAGCTTTTGCCAAGTTTTGATCACCACGTTTTGTAGCGTCGGAAGCTCGTAATCAGGCATTTCCATTACTAGGCTGTCACTGCTACCTGGGTAAAGCGTGTGCTTAAGGAAAAGACCCGTGAAGATCGCTGCCACAATACCAAGTAGGTAAAGTGCGAATACAATGTTCTGACCAGAACCTGGGAAGAATGCCGCAGCGAATAACGCGTATACAGGCAGACGAGCACCACATGACATAAATGGCGCCATAGATGCAGCCAGTTTACGCTCACGTTCTTGGTCTAGAGTACGAGTTGCCATGATTGACGGAACGTTACAGCCAAAACCAAGAACCAACGGTACAAATGCTTTGCCCGGTAGACCGATCTTCTGCATCACTTTGTCTAATACGAATGCTGCACGAGCCATGTAACCTGAGCTCTCAAGTACCGCTAGGAACAGGTACAAACAAGCGATAACCGGAATGAAGGTTGCAACCGTCTGGATACCACCACCGATACCATCAGCAAGAACCGTCACTAACCACACAGGCAAATGACCGTCTAACAAGTGGTGACCACCATCAACCAACAGAGCACCAACACCGATATCGAAGAAGTCGATGAACGCACTACCAATGTTGATAGAGAACATGAACATTAGGTACATCACAACGAAGAAGAATGGGATGCCCACCCACTTGTTCAAAATGAATTGGTCTAGCTTTTCAGTCACGCTGCGGCTTAGCTTACCTTCGCTACGGCGTACTTTCTTACACTCTTCGTGAAGATGTGTGTATTTGGTGTCAGCCACATGCAGGTCAACATCAAGATCTAGCTCGGCAATCGTATTTTCAACACTATTGCGGTCTGCATCCGACATGCTATTAAGAACCAGTGCATCTTTTTCTAGTGCGCGAATCGCCAATGCTCGGTGAGAAACGGTTTGATCATTGAAAAGAGCCGAAACTTTGCCGATCGCCGCTTCCATTTGTTCGCCGTAGTTCAAAGCGACTTCTTTTAACGCGACACCTTGAACCACAGACTTGTGCAGCTTCTCTTTAAATTCTGCTACTTGTGCTTTGTTTGTCGCTGACAGGCTAACTACCGGGCAACCCAACGTTTTTTCGAGTTCTGCAACGTTGATGATTTGGCGTTCACGCTTAAGTGCGTCCATTTTATTTAATACAACAATCATAGGACGACCAAGCTCGCGCAGCTGCAGTGTCATATATAAGCTACGTTCAAGACTTGTTGCATCGACTACGTTGATGATCAGATCAGCAGGGTGCGTCAGAACCGCACGAGACGCGATAGACTCATCAATACTATTACTGTCATTACCACTATCTAGAGAGTAAATACCCGGAAGGTCTGTCAGCAAAAATTCATCGCCAGCGTGTTTAAACTGACCAGTTTTCTTTTCAACCGTTACACCAGCCCAGTTGCCGACTTGTTGTTTTGCACCAGTAAGGCCATTAAAAAGTGTCGTTTTACCGCTGTTTGGGTTACCGACCGTAAGAATTTGGTATTGCATTATGCTCGCTCCACTTCAATGTTCTGCGCAATGGCCTCTCTCAATGCAACAGAAACACCACGAACTTCAACTTGCAGTGGGTCACCCATTGGAGCACGTCGAATAACTTTAACCTCAGTATTTGGAAGTAGTCCCATTACCATTAGCTTTTTTCTGACGTCCGACGTAAGTCCTTCTAACAACCGAATTGTCACTGTTTCGCCAGGTTTAATTTCTGATAGCTTCATAGTGGCCCTTAAGAGTAGTGCAAATGATAAATATTATTATTAATAGTATAGGGCGCTAATGTTACTCTTCTATACCCTCTCATTCATTGTGTGAAATCAAAGATTTCATTAATGCTTTTGGCGAAATAAAACGTCAACTCCGTTAATTAATCTCACGTCATTTTCGTCAAAATTGAATATTTTCAGCAATCTAGCAATTAACACAATCGCAACAAATAAATCACCCAAAAACAAAAACTCAATAAAAACAATTACTTGCATTTAGAATTGCATTTTGTCGCTTTTCTCACATCAACCTGTCGTTATTTTTATAAGAAAAATAAGTAAGGTCTCGTATAGTTAACCCATCGAGAGGCAACAGCCACTCAAAAGAATTCCAGAGGTGACATGGCAACATGTCACTCCGGCAGCAAGCGAAGGTGTCATTGACACCCGTGGTATAGTCCCCCCGGCTATACCACGATATTTTTTTTCTTCTCTTTCTTTATCCACTTAACGCTTTACTCCCCTTAATACTCAATACATCAACACTCCATTGTTCACTGTTAGTTTCCCTAACTTAATTGCACTACCTCGAGCACACTCAACCACACACAACCACACACAACCAGAAGATCATGTGATAAATAGTCATAGCTCGCATCTCAAAGCATGCCTCTAACAGGCCGCATCAAACCAAGTCGATTCGATGCTTGGCGTAATAAAAAGCCCAGCATCAAAACGAGCTGGGCTTAACAATTTAATAGCAGAGCATCAAAAGCGAATGAATCTAGCTAACTTGATTCTCTTGCGTCATAGCAAACTTAGACGGAGGTAGACCGAAGTGGTGCTTAAACTTTTGACTGAAGTAGGAAGGGTCATTAAAGCCGCAATTAAATGCAACCTCACTGATTTTTTCACCCGCTAATAGCTGCTCACATGCTGTTTCTAAGCGCACCTCTGTAAGATAATCTTTGAAAGTTCTCGATGATGCGGATTTGAAACGACGCTGTAAGCTACGTTCAGACATAAACAGCAACTTCGCCGCAGAGGCGGTACCGAATTCCGCATCATGATAATTTTCTGCAACTAATTGATAAACTTTCATCAGCCACTCTTGCTCCGGTGACACTTTCTCCGATATTGGTTCTGATTGGGTAAATTCCGGTAATGATTCCTCAACATGACTCAGCTCTTGCGCACATGGCCAAGTGATTTCGATTTTATTCTGAGCATCAGAGGCGAACATTGATAAATGTCCTCCACTCACCGATACCAGTTGAGGCAGGTTGTCCATACTTAAGTCTACATTTGTAGTATTAGAAGGACGCATCGTCGACACTTTACTAGGCAGTTGAGTTCCGTAATCGATAAAGCTGAGCGAAACAATGTCATTTCCCTCCTCTAAGACCAGCTTAACTGACTGACCTCGAAATGAACGCTTTATCGCATTAGCAAAGATGCTATTGAAGATAACATCGAGATTAAAACTCTCAAGTGCGATTCGACTGGATTTATTAGCATCTTCCAACTCGACAACAATGCCAGCTTTCGAGAAATCCTCTCGCCATACGTCAACGACAGACTGCGTTATTTGGCTTAGGTTGTAATTTTGGCTTCCACCGCTGCTATCTTCTGGCGAACTCTTTAATTCGTTAAGTTGCCAGTAGGTTTTCGAAAGATGGTCTTGGGTTGCTGAGTCCAGATCTATAGGCAACCTATTGGCAATGGAATCGACGCTTGTCTTAATCGATTGGGCAACATGGTCGACTAATAAGTTTCTTACCTGTATTTGCTTTCTCAACTGCTGATTACTGGTGAGTAATACACGACTTTGATGGCGTAATTGGTTTGTTTTCAATGTAACTTGAGCAGCGAGGTCACGGTTGGCCTGTAGTACATAGCGAGAACGCCAGTAAATAATCAAAGCAAGAATGACAATAACCACCATGGTAAAACCCGTGATCGCGAGTTTAGATAAATACCACGGTTCCAAGACAGTAAATTTCGAATCAAGCCCTATCATTCCAGAGGCTAATTGTGAGTCATTACTCACTTGTAAGTGATACTCTCCTGAATTCAGGTGCTCTAGAGTCAGTTGCCCACCTTCTAAAGTTTGCCACTTCTCATTTTCGTGCAAGCGATAATACAAATTCTGATTGTCAGGTTTAGGCATGACACCAAAAAGGAAACTTAAAGAAGACCCATACGGTAGCTTCATCTCCAAAAGATCGGCGCTTCCGACTTGAACCACATCATTTTCTAACATGACTTGGCTAACAATAAGCTTGGATTCTGGCGTATTAGACACCAGAAGCTTAGAAGCATCAGCCTTGACCAACCCATATTGCGAACCAAAGATAAGTTGGCGGTCACTATCCTCAGCACGCCTGATCGTATTACATACACCAGGCAAGAACTCATTATTTATCAAGCCGGATGAAGAGGAATAATGTTTCATTAACTGACCAGATAAATGGTAATAACTCAGGCCAACAGACGATGCGAGCCAGACGCCTTCAGAGTCACTGATCATGCATGCTGGTCGAGAGTTGGAAACACTCATTTCCATGACTTGCTTTGAATCACTACCTGGCATCGTTTTAAACACGCCGTATGCAGAGGCAAACCACTGAGAACCGTCGATTGCTGTAATCATGTCTAAGGATTCACCGTATTTTTCTGAGAAACGGTTGAATCGGATTCGTTCTCCATCGTACTCGTACACACCGTGGTCAGTACCAATCAATAACAGTTCTTCTTTGTCGTAGAGACGGGTGATCTTAGCAGGTAGGTATTGGCTGACTAACCAATCACTACCAAAGTTCCTAACTTCTTGGCTAGAAACATCAATATTAAATAATTGATATCCACTTGAAGCCCACAGTCTTGTTGAACCATCAGCAACGATATGATCGATAGGTCGACCAGCCATAACCCTTAAATAGGGATAACTAACACGTTCTAAATCATTTAAATTGTAGATCTCTAATCCTGAAGACGTCGCCAGCCATAATCTGTCGCCTTGGAAAGCAAACTCATTGATTTGTGATGCTGAATTCATCACTTTCATGACACCTTTAGAGCCAGAACGATATAAGTTGTGGTCATCGACAAACCATAACGCGCCATCTGGGCCAGTTAATGTCTGTCGAATACGGCCAGAAAGTGTTTGTGAGTCATAACTGCTGAAAGTAATACGTTCAAACTTTTTGCTGAATAGTGAGTAATAGCGAATCCCTTGATTCGTCGCGATCCACATTCCACCCATATTATCGTTCAACAAAGAGTAAATTTTGGTACTCGCTAATTCGATCTCCAAGAAACTTGCAGGCGTCACCTGAGTCACAGCACCAGTCAAAAAAGAGTACAGATATAACCCTTGTTCCGTACCAACCCAATACTCTTGGTTCGTCTCTGCAAACGTCAAAACATGGGAGGCTCCGATTCTGATCACGGGTTTGTTAGGCTCGTAAATATTGAAAATCAGCGCACCTTTCAACGTTCCGATGAGTATTTCCCTTCGAGTATGCGAATAATAGACTTTTTCTATGTAGTGCTTACCTGAGGAAACGACGTGGTTAAACGAATTGCCTTCAGAGAGGTAGACACCTGATGTCGTCGCCAAGGCCCATTTTGTTTCAACAAATATGGCATCGTTGATGTATACATAACTGTTGTTGCTGTGCTGATAAAGCTGGAGCAATGAGAAGGAATTCAGCTCGCTGGTGTCGATGTTATACGTATAGAAATGCGCACCATCACTGACCCAAATATATTGACCCGAAGAACCAATTTTACGTATTTGGGAGCCGGGATTGAGGCTAAAGACTAGCCGACGATCTCGATTTGGGTAGGTTTGATAAACTTCATTTTCAACAAAGGTCCAAAATGACCCTTTGTGATAGGCTAATTGTTCTTCTCTCGCTGGCAGGAAACTGCCTGATTTGGGAAGCGTCGTTTGACCGTCATAGAACAATACTCTGCCGTGAACATCATGGATCCATAGCCCGCCCTGTTCACCAGGAAACAATTTTTTCGCCGCAATAAAAGTGCCCTTAACCTGATTTGGCAAAGGGTAGAAGATCGCATTCGCTTCACTTGAAGCAAACGCTTGAAATGAGAGGATAAAAAACCCAAAAAATAGGGCTAATGGGCGCAGCAAGTTGAAATCCTTACATGTATCAATACGTGCGTGCTCTTGTACACTCATGCCTTCCATAGCTAAGTGTCAATATGGTTATTTCGAGCCGCTAATTATTGATAATGATACTTCAAATCCTTTAATAGGAAAGACTCACTGCGCCAAAGGTTGCAATTCTTACTGTTGGATCACGTTAAAAACGAATTCAGTGTAAGGAGTAACAACACATTTGTTACTTTTCGCTCAAACATTGACTAAAGCTATTCGACATTTGTTTCAGAAATGCAAAGTAACTGCCTGACTGTACATCAATTTCACTGCCTAGCGGATCAAGTACGCCAGTGTTCACATCATTACCACGCATAACACTTTCGATCACTGCAGGAGTAAACTGTGGCTCAGAAAAGACACATGCTACATCGCCCGTCCCTAGTGTTTTACGGATATGAATCAATGTTTTTGCGCCAGGCTTGCGATCAGGAGAGACAGTAAAGTGGCCCATTTGGTTTAGCCCATAACGCTCTTCAAAGTAACCATAGGCATCATGGAAAACGAAGTACCCCTTGTCTTTAACTGGCGTAAGCTCTTGCTTAATTTCTGCGTCTGTCGTTTTCAGATGTTCATCAAATTTTTTCAGGTTTGCTGCATAAGTGCTGGCATTAGCAGGATCGATTTCAGCGAGTTTATGGGCGATCGCGTTAGCGACTTGTTGAACGGTTTCAATACCAAGCCAAAAATGAGGATCATGGGTACCGTGATCGTGCCCATCATGGTCGTGAGCATGCTCGCTACCAAATTCACGCAATTTAAGGTCTGGAATTTTACTTACGGTAAGCGTGTTGTCTTTGTCTGCTACCACTTTTTCAAGGAAGGGTTCTAAATCATGCCCATACCAAATAACAAGATCAGCCGCAGCCGCTTTTTTGACATCCGAAGGACGCAAAGCATAATCATGAGGAGAGGCATTATTCTGAAGTAACACATCCGGTGTTGTTACACCTTCCGTTAGCTCAGTTGTGATCATTTGAATAGGTTTGATGCTGGTTAACACGGTCACTGCGTGTGCAGGTAAAGTTAGTATTGCTGAAGCAGCAAGAATTAGTGCTCTTTTCATAGTTTTACTTGGGATATGGCGTTGAAAGTGAGATAATGTTACATTATAACATTATCAGTTTGCAAATGAGTTTCATTCATGTCTTCATTAGTCCGTCTTGAACAGCTGTGCGTCGAATTCGATGGTCGTAGGGTTCTTGATAACATCAGCATGGAATTAGAAAAGGGTAAAATCACTACTCTTATCGGTCCCAACGGAGCGGGAAAATCCACTTTAGTTCGAGTCATTTTAGGGTTACAAAAACCGACAAGTGGCAAACTTACGAACAAACGAAAGCTGAAGATTGGATATGTTCCTCAGAAACTGAAACTCAACGACTCTCTGCCTCTCAATGTCGTTCGATTCCTTAATCTTGCTGGGAAATACAGCAAACAAGAATGCCTAGATGCTTTGAGATTAGTTGGAGCGGAACACTTACTAAATAGCAATATGCATCGCTTGTCTGGTGGTGAGAACCAGCGGGTATTGCTCGCTCGTGCTCTACTCCAGCGACCAGAACTCTTAGTACTTGATGAACCAGCTCAAGGCGTTGATATTCAAGGTCAGATTGACTTATACGATTTAATCGAAAGCATTCGTCATCGCTTCGATTGTGGCGTATTTATGGTATCGCACGACCTGCATCTGGTAATGGCGAAAACGGATGATGTCATATGTTTGCACCATCATGTTTGTTGCTCTGGCTCACCAGCGACGATTACTCAGCATCCGTCGTACATCGCTCTATTTGGTAACGCGACTCGTGAATCGCTTGCTTTTTATCATCATGATCATGAACACCATCATCACGATCTTGCTGGCTCTCCTGTAACAGGCGATGCGACATCTTGCTCACAACATAACCACGGACATCACCACCATGATTGAGTTTTTACTGCCTTCTATTCTTGCTGGCATTGGTATTGCCATTATTGCAGGACCATTAGGCTCTTTCGTCGTGTGGCGAAAAATGGCTTACTTTGGTGATACGTTAGCGCATGCTTCCCTAATGGGACTCGCCCTTGGCTTTCTGCTTAATGTAAATTTGTATCTGGCTCTTTTAGTGTGCTGTTTAGCCCTTGCGGTGTTGCTCGTAACGCTACAAAAACAGCAACTCGTTGCCACCGATACCCTACTTGGTATTTTAGCTCATAGCGCCCTTTCCATCGGCTTAGTTTCTGTGAGCTTCTTGGATAATGTTCGCATTGACTTGATGAGCTACCTATTTGGTGACTTACTCGCCGTTTCTCCACAAGACTTAATGTTCATTTACGCTGGTGTTGTGGCTGTAAGTGCATGTTTGTACTTTTTCTGGCGTCCATTGTTATCGAGCACCGTAAGTGAAGAGTTAGCTGCTGTCGAAGGCGTAAATACAGATTTAGTGCGCTTAGTATTAATGCTGATGGTCGGTATTGTTATCGCAGTAGGTATGAAGTTTGTTGGTGCACTGATTATGACTTCCCTATTGATCATCCCTGCAGCAACCGCACGTAAAGTCTCTTCATCGCCGGAACAAATGGCCTTTTTCGCCTCAATCATTGGCTCTGTTGCTGTATTAATGGGACTCAGTCTGTCTTGGCATTTCGATACACCCGCAGGTCCTTCTGTTGTGATTAGCGCGACATCCCTATTTATGCTTAGCCAACTGATTAGGCGCAAAGCGTAAGACAAAAAGAAAAGCCTGCGAAATTGAAGTGACCCCGTAAAGTTGGACATTTCTGTTAAGCGGCTTTCAAGGCCTGAGTTCGATACTCTATCGGAGTCAGGCCTTTTAGCTTCACCTTTATACGTTTGGTATTGTAGTACTCGATGTATTCTTTAATTTGCTCTATCAGAGTATCTGCATCTTCAAAGCTCTGGTTGTGATACATCTCTGTTTTAAGTAAAGCAAAAAGTTTTCTGCAACAGCATTATCCAAGCAGTTACCTCTTCTCGACATACTTTGTATTAACCCACTCTCTTCGATTTTTTGCTGATATTGTCGATGCCGATATTGCCAACCTTGATCGCTATGTATAATTGGCTTTGAGTTCGGTCTAAGCTTTGATATCGCTTCCGTCAACATATCAATGACAAGCGGCAAACAGGCATTTTTAGCTACTCTATAAGCAACCACCTCTTGAGTAAACAAGTCGACAACCGGAGACAAGTACACTTTCTGCTCTTTGACTTTGAACTCCGTAACGTCAGTTACCCACTTTTCATCTGGCTGGGACGCACTAAAATCTCTTTCAAGTATGTTGGGAGCCGTTCTTCCAAACTCACCTCGATATGAACGGTACTTTTTAATCCTGACCGTTGATTTAAGGTTTAGCTGAGCCATAAGCCTTTGAACCGTCTTGTGATTCAACATGAAGCCTCGCTTTTTTAGTTCCAAGTGAATACGGCGGTAGCCGTATCGCCCCTTATGCTCATGATAAATTGACTTTATCAACCGCAGTTCACTTTCGTAACTATCAGTACGCTTGCTCGCTTGAGCCTGATAATAAAAGACACTTTTCGCCAGTTGCAGAGTTTGCAGCAGGTGCTTCAGTGGGTACTTACCTTTAAGAGTTAGAGCTATGACCGCTTTTTCTTTGTTCGACGGTTCTTTTCTTGCTCCAACTCTTCCAACTTTTTTAGAACAGCATTCTCAGTTCGTAAGTAGATCAACTCCTCTCTTAGCTCCTCAAGTGTCATTTCATTATCTGGTTTAGTGGTACGTTGAGGCTGCTGTTTCATTGAAGGTCTTCCTTTCTGGCGAATTTTGAGCCCTTTGATACCGAGCTCGTTAAATCTTTTGAGCCAGACAGAAAGTATCCCAGGGGACGAGAGGTTAAATACTGCGCTAGTGTGCGAGAGAGACCAGTCATTCGTCCACATTAAATTTAATGCTTTTAGCTTTGTTTGAGCAGAAACAGCATGTTTAGTTGGTAAAAATGAAGCTGCACCATGGATAGCAAAAACTTGGGCCCAATACCGAATCTGTCTCGAAGAAACTGAATATTGCTTTTCTAAATAACTAGATGACGTACCATTTAAGCATTGTTTAGCAATGACACATTTTAGCTCGCGGCTATATTTGGACATAAAAAGACCCCCAATAATTAGTGTCCAACTATTGGGGGTCAGTTCACACCGCAGGCTTTTTAATGCTTTTGTATTGGTTTGGCTTCTTACCAACCAGTCACTTCACGTAGACCTTTGCCAATCTCTGCTAGAGATTTAACAGTCTTTACGCCTGCCGCTTCTAGAGCTGCGAATTTGTCTTCGGCAGTACCTTTACCACCAGAGATGATCGCACCTGCGTGCCCCATACGTTTACCAGGAGGAGCAGTAACACCTGCAATATAAGAAACCACTGGCTTAGTTACGTTCTCTTTGATGAACGCCGCAGCTTCTTCTTCCGCAGTACCACCGATTTCACCAATCATTACGATTGCTTCAGTTTCCGGGTCTTCTTGGAACAGTTTTAGGATATCAATAAAGTTTGAACCTGGGATTGGGTCACCACCGATACCAACACATGTAGACTGACCGAAGCCTTCATCTGTTGTTTGTTTAACTGCTTCGTAAGTAAGAGTACCGCTGCGAGATACGATACCTACTTTACCTTTCTTGTGGATATGACCAGGCATGATACCAATCTTACACTCGTCTGGAGTGATAAGACCTGGACAGTTAGGACCGATCATGCGAACGCCAGTTTCTTCTAGCTTCACTTTAACGTCGATCATATCTGTTGTTGGGATACCTTCAGTGATCGTTACGATCAGCTCGATACCTGCGTCAATCGCTTCTAGGATTGCATCTTTACAGAAAGGCGCTGGCACGTAGATAACGGTTGCTGTCGCACCAGTTACTTCTACAGCTTCACGTACTGTGTTGAATACTGGAAGACCAAGGTGAGTTTGACCACCTTTACCAGGAGATACACCACCAACCATTTGCGTACCGTATGCGATAGCTTGCTCTGAGTGGAATGTACCTTGACCGCCAGTGAAACCCTGACAGATTACTTTAGTGTCTTTGTTAATTAATACAGACATTATTTAGCCTCCGCAGCAGCAACAACTTTCTGAGCAGCATCTGTTAGAGATTCAGCTGCAATGATATCAACGTCAGAATTCGCAAGTACTTCGCGACCTAGGTCTGCGTTTGTACCTTCTAGACGAACAACTACAGGAACTGTTACGCCTACTTCTTTAACCGCACCGATAATACCTTCAGCGATCATGTCACAACGAACGATACCACCGAAGATGTTTACTAGTACTGCACTAACATTGTCATCAGAAAGGATGATCTTGAATGCTTCAGCTACACGCTCTTTTGTCGCGCCGCCACCTACATCAAGGAAGTTTGCTGGCTTGCCGCCATGTAGGTTTACGATATCCATCGTACCCATTGCAAGGCCTGCACCGTTAACCATACAGCCAACGTTGCCATCAAGAGCTACGTAGTTCAGTTCCCACTGAGCTGCGTGTGCTTCACGCTCGTCTTCTTGTGAAGGATCGTGCATTTCACGAAGCTTTGGCTGACGGTACATTGCGTTTGAGTCAATGTTAATTTTGCCGTCAAGGCAAAGAAGGTTACCTTCACCTGTAATGACAAGCGGGTTGATTTCTAGTAGCGCTAGGTCGTACTGAGAGAACATCGCGCCAAGACCCATAAAGATCTTAACGAATTGTTTGATTTGATCGCCTTCAAGGCCAAGTTTGAACGCTAGCTCGCGACCTTGGTAAGCTTGAGGGCCTACAAGTGGATCGATTGCCGCTTTATGGATTAGCTCCGGCGTTTCTTCCGCAACTTTTTCGATTTCTACACCACCTTCAGTCGAAGCCATGAAAACGATCTTACGAGTTGCGCGATCTACAACCGCACCAAGGTAAAGTTCGTTCGCAATGTTAGATGCTTCTTCTACAAGGATTTTAGTAACAGGCTGACCATTTGCGTCTGTTTGGTAAGTAACCAAGTTCTTACCTAGCCATTTTTGTGCGAATTCTTTTACGCCGTCTTTTGTATCGTGTAGTTCTACGCCGCCCGCTTTACCGCGACCACCAGCGTGAACCTGACATTTAACGACTTTCTTTTCAGTAGTGATGCGACCCGCCGCTTCGAAAGCTTCTTGTGGCGTATCACATGCGTAGCCTTCTGGTACAGGCAAACCGAATTCTGCAAACAGCTGTTTGGCTTGGTATTCGTGCAAATTCATTTTGATATTCCGTTTGTTTATCCCTTAGGGGATTTATTATTTCCATAACGCCGCTTCATGCGGTACGTCTGTAGGGTCTTCTCAAATCAACTGCTTATAATTTTATATCGGGGGCAGTTCAAATGAAGGCCAGACGCTGAGCCAGTCTAGCCTTGGATGCTGTAGACGTCGAGCCATCAAGGATAACTCGACGTTTTAGCGATATTAAACGTCTAATAACAGACGCGCTGGATCTTCTAGTAGCTCTTTAATGGTTACCAGGAAGCCCACTGACTCACGGCCATCAATCAAACGGTGGTCGTAAGATAGTGCTAGGTACATCATCGGCAAGATTTCTACTTTGCCATCAACCGCCATTGGACGCTCTTGGATTTTGTGCATACCCAAGATTGCCGATTGTGGTGGGTTAATGATTGGCGTAGACATCAATGAACCAAATACACCGCCATTGGTGATAGTGAAGTTACCGCCCATCAGTTCATCAACGGTTAACTTGCCGTCACGGCCTTTGATTGCTAACTCTTTGATGCCTTTTTCGATGTCAGCGAAACCTAGTGTGTCACAGTCTTTTAGAACTGGCGTCACTAGACCACGTGGCGTAGAAACTGCCATGCTGATGTCGAAGTAGTTGTGGTAAACGATATCATCACCATCGATAGATGCGTTCACTTCTGGGTAACGTTTTAGTGCTTCTGTTACTGCTTTCACGTAGAAAGACATGAAACCAAGACGAGTACCGTGGCGTTCTTCGAACTGGTCTTTGTATTGCTTACGAAGGTCCATGATTGGCTTCATGTTCACTTCGTTAAACGTGGTTAGCATTGCCGTGTTGTTCTTCGCTGCTAGAAGACGGTTTGCGACTGTCTTACGCAGACGCGTCATTGGAACACGTTTTTGACTGCGAGCCGCTGCAGGCGCTTCAACGGCTGCCGGAGCTTCCGCTTTTGGTGCCGCTTTTGCATTTGCAAGGTGCGCTTCAATGTCTTCTCGAGTAATACGACCGCCAACACCAGAGCCTTTCACTTGGCTAGCTTCAAGGCCGTGTTCAGCAAGAAGACGACGAACCGCTGGGCTTAGCGCATCGTTGCTCTCTTCTGTCAGCGTTGCTTTGTGACGCTTATCAGGAGACGCTTCTTTGTCTTCTGTTGAATCTGTTGTCGGCTCACCCGCTACCGCGCCTGGCTTAAGCTTTGCAAGCAGTTGTTTAGAAAGTACCGTCGCACCTTCTACTTCAATAATGGCTTCTAAAACGCCAGCTTCCGGAGCTGGAACTTCAAGCACAACTTTATCGGTTTCTATATCAACCAGAACTTCATCACGCTCTACCGCGTCGCCTGGTTGTTTGTGCCATGTCGCTACGGTTGCGTCAGCAACTGATTCAGGTAAATCTGGAACCAGAATTTCAATTGTCATATCTGTTTCTTCCTTTAACTTCTAGTTCTTAATTCGAAGTTTTTGAGTTCACGTTCAGAGCGTCTTCAACCAACGCTTTTTGTTGTTTCAAGTGCACCGACATGTAGCCTACTGCTGGCGAAGCAGAAGCTGGGCGACCTGCGTATTTAAGATCTGCACCTGCTGGAATTGCAGCACGGAAGTTGTGTTGACTGCAGTACCAAGCACCTTGGTTTTGAGGCTCTTCCTGACACCAAACAAAATCTTCAACATTCGTGTATTGTTCGATGGCAGCTTGTACTTCATCCAGAGGGAATGGGTACAGTTGCTCAACACGTACAATAGCAACATCATCTTGTTCGTTGTTGCGACGTTGTTCTAGAAGGTCGAAGTAAACCTTACCTGAACAGAACACAACACGTTTCACTTTGCTCGGTTCCAGATTATCAATCTCAGGAATCGCTGGTTGGAATGTGCCATCAGACAATTCTTCCAACGTTGAAGTACAAAGTGGATGACGCAGTAGCGACTTAGGTGACATAACAATCAGTGGGCGACGCATAGGGCGCACCACTTGGCGACGAATCATGTGATAAACCTGTGCTGGCGTAGATGGCACTACAACCTGCATATTCTGTTCAGCACATAATTGTAGATAACGCTCAAGACGCGCAGATGAGTGCTCAGGACCTTGACCTTCATAGCCGTGAGGTAGCAACATCGTTAGACCACATAGGCGTGCCCATTTTTGTTCACCTGATGAGATGAACTGGTCAATCACGACTTGTGCGCCGTTTGCAAAGTCACCGAATTGAGCTTCCCAAATAGTCAAACCACTTGGTTCTGCTGTTGCATAACCGTACTCAAACGCCAATACCGCTTCTTCTGACAACACAGAGTCAAACACTTGGAATGGACCTTGTTTGTCATGAATATTTGCTAGCGGAATGTATGTACTTGCATCATTTTGGTTATGCAAAACAGAGTGACGGTGGAAGAACGTACCACGGCCAGAATCCTGACCCGAGATACGAATACGCTTGCCGTCATCAACGATCGTAGCGTATGCCAGTGTCTCAGCCATGCCCCAGTCAATTGCTTTTTCACCACTGATCATTGCAGAACGATCGTTATAAAGCTTGTTTACGCGGCTTTGCAGTTTATGACTATCAGGGTATTGAATTAGGCGCTGACCAAGCTCTTTAAGGCGAGTCTCATCAAATTTGTTGTCCCAATCCACATCCCAGTCGTGACCAAGGTATGGAGACCAGTCAACCGAATGCAAAGCCATTGGACGCCATTCTTTCACCACAACTTCGCCTTTATCCAGCGCGTCGCGGTATTCATTGACCAATTGCGTCGCGACTTCAATGTCTGATTCGTTTTTATCGATCAGTACATCTGCATAAAGCTTACGAGGCGTTGGGTGCTTCTTGATTTTTTGGTACATCAATGGCTGAGTTGCGTTTGGCTCATCGGCTTCGTTGTGACCATGACGACGGTAACAAACCAAGTCAATGACAACATCACGTTTGAACTCATTACGGTAATCCAGTGCAATACGGGTAACGAATGCTACCGCTTCTGGATCATCAGCATTAACGTGGAAAATCGGAGCCTGTACCATCTTAGCGATATCTGTACAGTACATGGTAGAGCGTGTATCGCGAGGGTTTGATGTTGTAAAACCAACTTGGTTGTTTACAACAATACGCACCGTACCACCAACACAGAAGCCACGAGCAAGAGACATGTTGAACGTCTCGGCAACCACACCCTGTCCTGCGATCGCAGAGTCGCCATGAATAGTAATAGGAAGTACGCGACTGCCCTCAAAATCACCTAAGCGATCTTGACGAGCTCGTACAGAGCCAATAACTACTGGATTTACAATCTCAAGGTGAGATGGGTTAAAGGCTAACGCAAGGTGAACATCACCACCTGGCGTCGCAAAGTCAGCAGAGAAACCTTGGTGGTACTTAACATCGCCAGTACCCCATGTATCATCGTGCTTGCCCGCAAACTCATCGAACAAATCTTGTGGCTTCTTACCTAGAACGTTAACCAACATGTTTAAACGTCCGCGGTGAGCCATACCGATCACAACTTCACGCATACCGCTTGTACCAGCATGTCGAATCAGTTCTTTCGTCATCGGAATCAGTGCATCGCCACCTTCTAGCGAGAAGCGTTTCGCCCCTGGGAATTTTGCGCCCAAGTAACGCTCTAGACCTTCAGCAGCCGTTAGCTCCTCAAGAAATGTACGCTTTTCGTCTTTATCGAAAGATGGCTGACCAACGACAGACTCTAAACGCTGTTGAATCCAACGTTTTTGTTCTGTGTCTGTCATGTGCATGTATTCTGCACCAATCGAACCACAGTAGGTTTTCTTAAGTGCTGAGTAGATATCTTTTAACTGCATGGTTTCTTGGCCGACGGCGAAAGAACCTACGTTAAAAGTTTCTGCGAAGTCATCTTCGGTGAGATTGTGGAATGCAGGGTCTAGCTCCGCCACAGGTGGACGTTGCCATAGACCTAGAGGATCGAGCTCTGCAGCTTCATGACCGCGGAAACGGTATGCGTTGATAAGCTGGAGAACTTTTACTTGCTTAGCGTCGACATCTGGATCACTAACTTGGACACTGTAATGCTTTGTTTCTTGAGCGAGTCGTCGGAAGTAGTCGCGGACACGCGAGTGTGGCTGATCAGCCACTTCTTCTGAGTTCTTTGGCAACTCATCGAATACACGTTTCCACTCCTCACTTACCAGATCGGGGTCACTTAGATACAGTTCGTAGAGGTCTTCTACATACGTTGCATTGGCGCCAGCCAAGTGTGAAGACTCGAGCCATGCCTTCATCACGCCGTTGTGCATATTTTCCCTTAACCAGTAGTTTTCACGTTTGCTGCGGTCTGCGCCGAGCTATTAAGAGCCGACCCATTTAGGTCGGCAATTTTTTGTTGTTAATTAAATCGAACGATTGACCAACATCGACTTGATATGACCGATGGCTTTCGTTGGATTTAGCCCCTTAGGACAAACACTTACACAATTCATGATGCCATGGCAACGAAAAACGCTAAATGCATCATCAAGATCGGACAAACGTTCATCAGTCGCTGTATCTCGGCTATCAATTAACCAACGATAGGCCGCTAAAAGGCCAGCAGGGCCGATAAATTTATCAGGGTTCCACCAGAAAGACGGACAAGATGTCGTACAACATGCACACATAATACATTCGTACAAGCCATCTAGATGCGCACGCTCATCAGGCGATTGTAAGTTTTCACGAGACGGTGGAAGAGCACCATCGTCAATCAAGAAAGGCTTAACTTTCGCATAGTTATCGTAGAACTGAGTCATGTCAACGATAAGATCACGTACAACAGGCAGACCAGGTAATGGTCGAATGACGAGCTTATCGCCTTTTAAAGCAGATAAAGGTGTAATACACGCTAATCCGTTTTTACCATTCATGTTAAGGCCATCAGAACCACACACACCTTCACGACATGAACGACGGAATGCAATGCTAGGGTCTTGCTCCTTCAAAAGGATCAAGGCATCCAGAAGCATCATGTCTGATCCTTCTTCCACCTCAAGCGTGTAGTCTTTCATGTACGGCTTTTGGTCGACATCCGGGTTGTAGCGGTACAAAGAGAAATTCAGTTTCATAATATTACCCTCCTTTCCTTAGTACGTACGTGCTTTTGGCGGAAATGCTTCACGATGGATTGGCTCCATGTTTACACCACGTTTGGCCATTGCTTCCGTTTCCGGGTTGTAGATTGAGTGGCATAGCCACTGCTCATCATCACGGTCTGGGAAGTCAAAGCGAGCATGTGCACCACGGCTTTCTGTGCGGTAGTTTGCTGCTACAGCTGTTGCGTATGCTGTTTCCATCAAGTTCTCTAGTTCTAGACACTCAATACGTTGAGTGTTGAACTCTGTCGATTTGTCAGCAAGGTGTGCGTTCTTCAGACGCTCACGGATAACTTTA
The DNA here is from genome assembly GCF_023277445.1 of Vibrio sp. ED002. Taxonomy (NCBI): domain Bacteria; kingdom Pseudomonadati; phylum Pseudomonadota; class Gammaproteobacteria; order Vibrionales; family Vibrionaceae; genus Vibrio; species Vibrio sp. ED002. Next base: position 1,505,008 of record NZ_CP080238.1, read on the forward strand.
AGCTCTTCAAGACCTTTAGCCATTGCATCACCTTCACGGAATACCGAGAAGTTGTTTTGCATACATTGTTGTAGGTCTTTACGAATTTGCGCTGGATCTTCACCGTCAGTGCTATTTTCCCAACGGTTGTAACGCTCTAGTGAACGTTCAATGTCTGCTTCAGTTGCAGGTTTCGCATCAGCTTGTTTAAGCAGTGTTTCACCTAGGTGCAGACCTGTTGCACGACCAAATACCACCAAGTCTAGTAGTGAGTTACCACCAAGACGGTTGGCACCGTGTACTGATACTGATGCAATTTCACCACAAGCGAATAGGCCTTGAACTTCAACATCCGCGCCGCTTTCATCTTGCTTAATCGCTTGGCCTGATACCTGAGTAGGAATACCACCCATCATATAGTGACACGTAGGAATTACTGGGATTGGCTCTTTGACCGGATCAACGTGCGCAAATGTACGAGACAACTCACAAACGCCCGGTAAACGAGACTCCAGTGTATCTTTACCTAGGTGATCAAGTTTCAATTTAATATGTGGACCCCAAGGGCCATCACAGCCACGACCTTCACGGATTTCAATCATCATTGAACGTGCAACCACGTCACGACCAGCAAGGTCTTTCGCGTTTGGTGCGTAACGCTCCATGAAGCGTTCGCCGTCCTTGTTTAGAAGGTAACCACCCTCACCACGACAACCTTCGGTTACAAGAACACCTGCGCCAGCGATACCCGTTGGGTGGAACTGCCACATTTCCATATCTTGCATTGGGACACCAGCACGAAGTGCCATACCAACACCATCACCAGTATTGATGTGCGCGTTAGTCGTTGATGCGTAAATACGACCTGCACCACCCGTTGCTAAGATGGTTGCTTTCGATTTGAAGTAGCACACTTCACCCGTTTCCATGCATAGCGCCGTACAGCCTAGAACAACACCATCTTCATTTTTAACGATATCAAGAGCATACCACTCAGAGAATACCGTTGTTTTGTGCTTGATGTTTTGTTGGTATAGCGTGTGCAGGAGTGCGTGACCAGTACGATCAGCCGCTGCCGCTGTACGCGCAGCTTGCTCGCCACCAAAGTTCTTTGACTGGCCACCAAACGGGCGTTGATAAATAGTGCCGTTATCAAAACGAGAGAAAGGAAGACCCATTTTCTCTAGCTCGATAACAGATTCAGGACCGTTCTTACACATGTATTCGATTGCGTCTTGGTCACCGATATAGTCAGAACCTTTAACCGTATCGTACATGTGCTGTTCCCAATGATCTTCGTGCGCATTACCTAGCGCAACCGTAATACCACCTTGAGCAGAAACAGTGTGTGAACGTGTTGGGAAAACTTTAGATAGCAACGCACATGACAGGCCTTGCTCCGAAATTTGTAGTGCAGCGCGCATACCCGCACCACCAGCGCCGATTACTACGGCATCAAACTCACGAACTGGAATAGACACTTACGCACCCCACAGAATAAATAGACCAGAGAAGACATAGCCGAATAAAACGGCAATAACACCAAGTTGCAATGCACCACGAAGTATCGCGGGCTTAATGTAATCCGTTAACACCTGCCACAAACCAACCCACGCGTGAATTAGAATTGAGACTAAGGCCAACATGGTGAAAACTTTGGTGAACGTACCACCAAAGAATTGGGTCCAAGATGCGTAAGAGATATCTGAGAAAGCGCAGAAGCTAATCAGATAAATCGTGTATAGCGTCATAATGATTGCTGATGCACGAATCAATAAGAAATCGTGGACACCATTACGACCAAATGAAGAGACGTGTTTTACCATACCAAGATCCCCGCCAATAGTGATAATACTGCAGTAGCACCAAATGCGACTTTAGCGCTCATCGCGCCTGAATCGAGTTCTTCGAAATGGCCTAGGTCCATCAACAGGTGACGGACACCACCAGCGATGTGGTAGGCAAGTGCAGTTAGAATTCCCCACAGAATGAATTTCACGAAGAAGCTATCGACGATATCAGCGGCTTCCATAAAACCCATCGGGGATGACAGAGAAATGGACAGTAACCAAAGCAATATGCCCACCGCAACAAACGTAATCACACCCGACACACGATGTAGGATGGACGCGATTGCTGTGATGGGAAAGCGGATGGTCTGTAAATCTAAATTAACAGGTCTTGACTTTCTTTCTTTCACGGGCTTGCTCACTCAGCTCCATTGAGCATTTATTGTTATAACCAATTTCAGCTTCCAAACGTACAAAAGTTAACATTTGATTAACAAATACTCGCAATATGCTCGGAGATAATTGTAAACACTTTGTTAACAAACGGAGTCGGTAAACAAACCTCACTTTTGTTTCCAGCCCCGAATTTATAAGGATTTAACTAAAATTTTCTGTGCCAATATACGGCCAGCAACATTCTAATACAATTGATGTAACAAATTATGCTACATAGAACAGATTTTTAACGATTTTCATGAGAAAAATCATAACAAGTGCACACAAAAATGGAGAAAAATTGACTTTAAGCTTTAACAACAGTACAAAAATGGCACATAAACATCCTGGACGGATTAAATAATAAACAAAGGAGATTGTTATGGCGGATAAGAAAGCTACCCTTCACGTTGAAGGTCATGCGCCGATCGAACTGCCAATTATGGACGGTACGCTAGGTACACCTGTGATTGATGTTCGTAAACTGGGAGCCAATGGTTACTTTACTTTTGACCCGGGTTTTCTTGCCACTGCATCTTGTGAATCATCAATCACGTACATCGACGGCGGCAAAGGTATTCTTTTGCACCGCGGCTACCCGATTGATCAATTAGCCAATAACGCAGATTACTTGGAAGTATGTTACATCCTGCTTTATGGTGAAGCCCCTACCCGTGAGCAATACGAGCAATTCAAAACAACGGTTACTCGCCATACGATGGTGCATGAACAAATCGCAAGCTTCTTCCATGGCTTCCGACGTGATGCACACCCAATGGCAGTAATGTGTGGTGTAGTTGGTGCACTAGCGGCCTTCTACCACGATTCACTCGATATCAACAACGACGAGCACCGTGAGATCGCGGCGTACCGTCTGCTGTCTAAAATGCCAACATTGGCAGCGATGTGTTACAAGTACTCTATCGGTCAGCCATTTATCTATCCTCGTAACGACTTAAGCTACGCAGAAAACTTCCTACACATGATGTACGCAAACCCATGTGAAGAATACGAAGTAAACCCTGTTGTTGCTCGTGCGATGGATAAGATCTTCACACTTCACGCAGATCACGAACAAAACGCATCGACATCAACGGTTCGTTTGTCCGGTTCTTCTGGTGCGAACCCGTTCGCATGTATTGCCGCAGGTATTGCTTCTCTATGGGGTCCTGCGCACGGTGGTGCAAACGAAGCATGTCTGAAGATGCTTGAAGAGATCGGAAGCGTAGATAACATCCCTGAGTACGTCGAGCGTGCAAAAGACAAAGATGATCCATTCCGTCTAATGGGCTTCGGTCACCGCGTTTACAAAAACTACGATCCACGTGCAACGGTAATGCGTGAAACATGTCACGAAGTGCTAAAAGAGCTAAACATCAAAGACCCACTGCTAGACGTTGCAATGGAACTTGAGCGTATTGCACTTTCTGACGAATACTTCGTGTCTAAGAAGCTATACCCGAACGTAGACTTCTACTCAGGCATCATCCTAAAAGCAATCGGTATTCCTGTATCGATGTTTACGGTTATCTTCGCGATTTCTCGTACTATCGGTTGGATTGCTCACTGGAACGAAATGCACAGCGATCCACTAAACCGAATCGGTCGTCCTCGTCAGCTATACACTGGTGAAACTCAACGCGAGTTTTCTCCACTGCATGAGCGCGAGTAAGCGTTAGAATCGAGAATCGAGAATCGAGAATCGAGAATCGAGAATCGAGAATCGAGAATCGAGAATCGAATAAATATGAGGGTTGACGTGAAAGCGTCAACCCTTTCTATTTTGAAGAGATGAGAACGGGCTACGCTCTATGGAACGCTTCGCTTCGAGATGCGAGAAATAATTGCTTAACACTTTCGCATCTCACAGGGCGAAGCCTGTCCCTTTTATACTGGGTTATCAATATCGATAAACGTGACGTCTAACCCGTGCTCTTGCGCTAACCATTCACCCAACGCTTTAATGCCATAACGTTCGGTTGCGTGGTGACCTGCAGAGAAGTAATGAATATCCAATTCACGAGCCGTGTAAGTCGTACGTTCTGAGATCTCGCCCGAAATGAATGCATCTAATCCATGTTGAGCAGCAAGCTCAATGAAGTCTTGACCACTACCGGTACACCAACCTACTGTCTCAATCATTTTTTCTGCATTGTCAGGCGCGATATGCAAAGGTTCACGGTTTAATACGTGATTGATTTTGTTCGTGAAATCAGTGCCAGTCATTGCTTGTTTTAAGCGGCCAAACAGAGCGACAGATTGAGGGTGTCCTTCTAAGCCACCTTCCACTTCAATGTCTAGCAAGCGTGCCAACTCTGCGTTGTTACCCAACTCAGGATGAATATCTAGCGGTAAATGGTAGCCGTAAAGGTTGATGTCACTTTTGATCAAACTGCGGATACGCTTTCCTTTCATACCACGAATTGGCTCTGGTTCACCTTTCCAAAAGTATCCGTGATGAACAAGCAGTGCATCAGCCTCTAACTCGATGGCTTTATCGATCAATGCTTGTGAGGCCGTTACGCCTGTCACGATGCGTTTGATTTCTGATTTGCCTTCAACTTGCATTCCATTCGGTGCGTAGTCTTTAATAAGTTGCGGCGATAATTTCTCGTTAAGGATCTTTTCCAGCTGTAAATTATTCATTGTTACTTCCAATACTTATGGCTTAAACAAAGTGTATATCGAACCGCGATCAGGATGCTAGTTGTGGCATCCCCAACCAGAATAAATTTCGATACAATAGAAAGGCTCTGCCCGCGACAACAAGGATCATGGATGAATTCTCTACAACGTTTCTATCAATGGATTGCTAGCACCCCACCACTTTTTAAACTTCAAACGCCCTTTGTCACCGTCGAAGACATTCTGACACCACCTCTATCGGATAATGAAGATTACGATGGCAATCCACGACTTGGCTTCCTTTACCAACACCTTTGCACCAAGCTACTGACTTGCTCACCTCGATATGAACTGGTTGCTGAAGAGATTCAACTCAACGACACGACTGGCCGCACAATTGGCGCCGTCGATTTGATCCTCGAGAATCAGGAAACCAAACAATACGAGCATTGGGAAGTGGCCATCAAATTTTACTTACTGAATGAAGGCATTTGGTATGGCCCGAATGCACATGACCAACTGCATAAGAAACTCAATCGTATGCTCACTCACCAACTAAAAATGAGCCAGAGAGAAGAGTTCCACCAACAGTTACCATTAGACGCCACACTGAGTGAACACTTGCTGATGCAAGGTCGCCTCTATGTAAATCCTTTCACGGCCGAACCAATCCCTACAACCTGTTTAGGTTACGAACTAAACCAAAGCCAAATATCCGGTTACTGGTGCTATCAAAGTCAATGGGAACAAATTAATGAACCTTTATATGCTCTTTCCAAACCACTATGGGCAATTGGCAATGAGGAGTTCTTAGAGCCTATCGATAAACCATCAGATAGGTTTGTTCACGCTCAAACAAAGAGCGGTCAATTTTGGTTTGTTGTACCGGATACTTGGCCGAACTAAAACAGGAAACAGGAAACGATTTTATTTTGCTTTTCTGGGAACAAGTTCGGTAAACACCTTCTTAATCGAAATACCTTTTCACTATACTCTCAACGAGCACCTCTCGATTCCTAAAGCTAAGCGCTCCCGACTCTCGAAGCGCAGCGTTTCCTCTTCACAAACAAAAAAGGGCCGACGCAATGTCGACCCTTTCGAACCTTAATCGTTTGAATTACAAACCAGCAGCTGCAAATACTTGATTAACGATTTCTTGTGCTTCAGCTTCAATTTGTTTCAGATGCTCTTCACCTTTGAAGCTTTCACAGTAGATCTTGTAGATGTCTTCAGTGCCTGATGGACGAGCAGCGAACCAACCATTCGCTGTCGTTACTTTAAGACCACCAATCGCAGCACCATTACCTGGAGCGTGCGTCAGACGAGCGGTGATTGCATCACCAGCTAGAGTTTCAGCCGCAACCATTTCTGGTGACAACTTCTTCAATACGTCTTTTTGTGGGCCATTTGCGACAGCTTGAATACGGTTGTACTTAGACTCACCGTGCTTCGCCGCTAGCTCTTCATAGTAATCTTGAGGGTTCTTACCCGTTACCGCAGTGATCTCTGCGGCTAGAAGACATAGCAAGATACCATCTTTGTCTGTTGACCAAGGCGTTCCATCTTTACGAAGGAAAGACGCACCAGCACTTTCTTCACCGCCGAAGCCAAACTTACCAGTGTACAGACCATCTACAAACCATTTGAAGCCAACAGGCACTTCACATAGATCACGACCAAGGTCCGCAACAACACGGTCAATCAGGGCGCTTGAAACTAGCGTTTTACCAACAGCGACATCTTTACCCCACGCGTCACGATGACGGTACAGGTAGTCGATACAAACCGCTAAGAAGTGGTTAGGGTTCATCAAACCTTTTGGCGTAACAATACCGTGACGGTCATAGTCAGGATCGTTACCAAATGCTAGATCGTACTCGTCTTTCAGTGCCAATAGGCCTGCCATTGCGTAAGGAGAAGAACAGTCCATACGTACAACGCCGTCTTTATCTAATGACATGAATTGGAAAGAAGGATCAATCGCTTCACTTACTAGCGTTAAGTCTAGATTGTATGCCTGACCAATTTGACGCCAGTAATCGATGCCGCTGCCACCCAATGGATCTACACCAATCTTCAGACTTGCTTTTTGGATTGCTTCCATATCGATAACGTTCATTAGATCATCGATGTATGGTTTCACCAAGTCCATCTCAACAAACAGATCCGATGCTTTAGCTTCTGCTAGTGGTAGGCGTTTAACACCTTGTAAACCTTCAGCAATCAGGGCGTTCGCACGATCTTCGATAGCCTGAGTTAGCTCTGCTTCAGCTGGACCACCGTGAGTCGGGTTGTATTTAATACCGCCGTCCTGTGGTGGGTTATGAGATGGGGTAATCACAATGCCATCTGCTTTGTCATCATGCTTGATGTTGTAAGTCAGAATCGCGTGTGAAATACCTGGCGTTGGTGTGTAACCGTTGTCTTGTTGGACAATCACTTTCACACCGTTTGCAATCAATACTTCAATCACACTTGAAAACGCTGGTTCAGATAGCGCGTGCGTGTCTTTGCCCACAAACAGTGGACCTGTTGTACCTTGCTCAGCACGAACTTCTGCGACCGCTTGAGCGATAGCTAAAATGTGGTTTTCGTTAAAGGTGTGCTTGTCCGCGGTACCGCGGTGACCAGAAGTACCAAATTGAACGTTATGCTCTGCATTTGATGCATCAGGTTGAAGTAAGAAGTAGTTAGCAACGAGTGCTGGGATATTATGAAGATCTTCCTGCTGCGCTTTTTGCCCAGCACGAGGGTGCATAGCCATGTTTGACATCCTTTCTTTAAATACAAATAAAATCAAAAAAGCCTCATAATATCCGCTATACGCTACACATTATGAGGCTTCTATCAGGTTTCTTAGATTGAACCTGTTACTTTCTCTATCAAGTCAGGCTGGAATTCCATATGAGTCATCACCTGCTCAACCATCTGTCGCTTGCGACTGGTGTTGTTATTAGTGATTACCCAAAATGGCGTACCAGGAATTGCTTTAGGCTTGGTGGTATTGCCGTTTGCTAGCAGAGTATCTTCATTATCAGCAAAGTAAACGCGCTTGCGCCCTTTTACTTTCGTTGCTTGAGAGAAGCTCTCTGGATTTAACGTGTGTAAGGTTGATAGAACCAACATGAAGCGATCAATCGCTTTCTTAAGGCCAGCAAACTCATCAGAAATCAGTAGAGAACGCATTTCTTTTACGGTATCCACTGATTCTGTTTTACCAGCATCTTTACTTACTACAATCCCTTGTGGCTGCTCGATTACAGGTGCCACGACGGCTTCCTGCAACTGACCATCAAGGTTCAAAAGGCGTCGTAAAATATCCGAGGCACTTTCACCGATATGCTTGGTTTGACCCGCAATGTAACGGTATAGATCCTCATCAACCTCAATTGTTTTCATTCGCTTTTCACATTCTCAATGTTTAAACTCTGGGGGATTATAACGAGATCCTCGCGGATACTCCACGTTAAACCCATCACGAATAAGATAAAATGTCAGCATTACTCAACTATAAGCACGAAGGCCAAGGCCAAACGGTTGTTTTGATTCATGGATTGTTTGGCAGTTTCAGTAATCTAGGTTTACTGGCTCGCGACCTCGTCCAAGATCATTCCGTGATCAGCATTGATCTACGAAATCACGGTCTCTCTTTCCATTCAGATACACACAACTATGAAGTCATGGCGCAAGATGTTGCTGATTTACTTCGCAATATCGACATCGAGCCTGCGTTAGTCATCGGCCACTCTATGGGTGGTAAGGTTGCAATGAAACTAGCAGATGTCGCTCCTGAATTAATAAAACAGCTGATCGTTTTAGACATGGCACCAGTTGCCTACAACACAAATCGTCACGACAATGTATTTCGTGGTCTACAAGCGGTAGTCAAAGAACAACCAAGTAATCGCCAACAAACCATGGATATTCTTGCTCAACACATTGAAATGGACGGCGTAAGACAATTTTTGTCGAAGTCGCTGTATAGGAACGGTGACAAAATGGATTGGCGCTTTAATGTCGCAAGCTTATTCAACAATTATGATCAGATTATTGGCTGGCAAGAAATTGCTACCACAGATATTCCAACTCTGTTTGTTAAAGGTGGTGATTCAGACTACCTAATGCCTGAGCATCAGCCTGCTGTTAAGCGTCAGTTTAACAACGCAAAAGCACACATTATCGCCAATACCGGACACTGGTTACATGCAGAGAAACCCGCTGAAGTAATGCGTGTGATCAGGAAATATATTTCGAGTTAACAAATTCGAAAAACAACGCCAGATTATTGAAATAACCCTTCTTGTTGTGCATTAACTTTACTGTTTAACAGTGGTATAGTGCGCCCAAGAATTTTTGGCATGAAGGACGACAATGCTATACGACTATATGGACATGCTCGAGTCGATTGGGCTCGATCTGCTTTTTGCTGCTATCTTCTTTTTCATCGGGATGGCAATAAAAGATGTGCTAAAACAAGGTAACGTACCTGTTTATGGTCGTCGTATTGTGTGGTTAGTCCTTTTCCTTGGCTGCGCTGGTTTCATCGCGAAAGGCCTGATTCAGCTCAGTTGGGAAGGCACAGGGCTTGGTTAAGCTCTTCTCCCCATCGCCAGTAACAAACAATGTAAAGGTATAGACTCTATGGCAAGTGTAGGTATCTTCTTCGGTAGCGACACAGGTAATACTGAAGCCGTTGCAAAGATGATTCAAAAGCAACTAGGTAAACAACTAGTTCACGTTCAAGACATCGCAAAAAGCAGCAAAGAAGACATTGATAACTTTGATCTTCTTCTTCTAGGTATCCCTACGTGGTACTACGGTGAAGCGCAATGTGATTGGGATGATTTCTTCCCTGAGCTTGAGCAAGTAGACTTCTCAACAAAGCTAGTCGCTATCTTTGGTTGTGGTGACCAAGAAGATTACGCAGAGTACTTCTGTGATGCGATGGGAACAGTTCGTGACATCGTTGAAGCAAAAGGCGGTACTATCCTTGGCCACACTTCAACTGAAAGTTACGAGTTTGAAGCGTCTAAAGCACTTGCAGAAGGCGACGATAGCCAGTTTGTTGGCCTATGTATCGACGAAGATCGTCAACCAGAATTGACTGATGAACGTGTCGAAAACTGGGTTAAGCAAATCTATGAAGAGATGTGCCTAGCTGAGCTTGAAGGCTAATACAGCACCTATTGAAAAAGACCTCCACCTTGGAGGTCTTTTTGTATCTCTCTATCAAGAAGCTTCCGTTGCGACCTCTTCTTCTCGATATTGAGGTTTCTTCCTCACATACAACTTCCGTTGCACTTCCGATACAACGTTACCTTCTTTGTCTTTCACATAGGTAATAAACTCTGGAAAGCACTTTTCACCGTTACGAGTCATTTGGTAAATGTCAGCTAGCATTCCTTCTGTTACTTCAAACTCGGCAAATAAATCACTCTGTCCCGGTTTGATGAAGTTGATACTCGCCTCTTTATCCCACACAAAATACTCTTCCCGTAAAATGCCCATCAACATCAGAGAATAAATTGGGTCCGTAAGCGAGAAGATACTACCGCCATACTGGGTACGATTTGCGTTTTTATTCCACCAACGGAGCTTCAAACGAACGTTAACCGTTCGAAAGTCTTCAGAAATATGTAAGATTTTGATACCTGAGCCCCAAAATGGCGGCCAAATATTAAGCGCAAACTTAACAATCCCTGGTTTATAAATCTTGGCAAGTCGCTTATTCATACCTATCCATAGCCTTTGCGATGCAATGTTACAAAAATGTAACTGGTCTGATCTGTAATATAATCGACCTGTTTCTAATTTACAAAAAGAATCTATTAACCCTTTGAAGTTCGTGGTTTAATGTTCAGTACGCTTCGCCTATAATGGTAGGAATATTGAATTCTGTTAAATCGCTGCAGATGATCCAACGGGAAAGTATATGTCAGATAATAATCAGGCGCTGAAGGATGCGGGTTTAAAAGTAACCCTTCCAAGGCTAAAAATTCTAGAAGTACTTCAGCAGCCAGACTGCCAGCACATCAGTGCTGAAGATTTGTACAAAAAGCTAATCGATCTAGGTGAAGAGATTGGTCTAGCAACCGTTTATCGTGTATTAAACCAATTTGATGATGCTGGTATTGTTACCCGCCACCATTTCGAAGGCGGTAAATCAGTATTTGAACTGTCAACTCAACATCACCACGATCACTTAGTATGTTTAGACTGTGGTGAAGTAATTGAGTTTTCAGATGACGTGATTGAAGAACGTCAAAAAGAAATCGCAGCTAAGTACAATGTTACGCTTACTAACCACAGCTTGTACCTATACGGTAAATGTAGCGATGGTTCTTGTAAGACGAATCCTGACGCGCACAAGCCTGCAAAATAAAAAGTAACGCTTTTTATTAATAAAGACTCTAAACGTCAGCTTCGGCTGGCGTTTTTTTATGGAGACAAGCGATGAAGAAAAGGAATTCTTGTGGCTTTACCTTACTCGAACTGATTATTGCAATTGTTATTCTTGGGATACTGGCTGTTGTAGTCGCACCGCGATTCTTAAACCTTCAAGACGATGCCTACCAAGCCAAGATGGAAGCCATCGCAGACCAATTTGAAACGGCAGTTAAGTTCACCCAAAGCCAGTGGTTAGTTAACGGGGGGACACCAGCAGCACAGCAAAATATAGATGGCTATGGTGGCGGAGAACTTGATGTCAATGAATTTGGCTACCCTTTAGGAACAAACAAAGGCAACGCCAGTGGGAATATTGGTAACCCATACAATATTGGCCAAGGGAACGCAGGATGTATTGCCGTATGGCAAGCTCTATTAGGTGATGAATACTCGCTATCGAATAATCGGAATGCAAACGATAGGTTTGATTTTATAACGCGCCGTATCAGAGACAATGACTCCCACCAATCCGTTTGCTATTACACGTATACAAAAAAAGGTTACGAACGAACTCCCGAGAACTCAAGCTTTGTCATATGGTACGACTCAAAAGCGGGTACAGTGACGACATCAAAGCCCTCTCGTCTACCATAGGACATAAAAAATGCCAGCAATTTGCTGGCATTTTTGTTAGCGAGGTATTGAGATTATTGGTTCTCGATTTTCGCCCAAGTATCACGTAGACCAACCGTACGGTTGAATACTAGGTTATCTGCTGAAGAATCTTTTGAATCTGCACAGAAGTAACCCATACGCTCAAACTGATAACCTGTTTCCGCTTCTGCCGTTGTTAGGCTTGGCTCAACAAAACCGTTTAGAACCACTAGTGATTCTGGGTTGATTGTCGCAGCAAAGTCATCCGCAGCCGCTGGATTTGGTACTGTGAACAAACGATCGTACATGCGGATTTCTGCAGGCAATGCTTTGTCTGCTGATACCCAGTGGATTACGCCTTTCACTTTACGGCCATCTGCCGGGTTCTTACCTAGCGTTTCAGCATCGTAAGTACAGAAGATTGTTGTGATGTTGCCTTCCGCGTCTTTCTCGATGCGTTCAGCCTTGATCACGTATGCGCCACGTAGACGTACTTCTTTACCTAGAACAAGGCGCTTGTACTTCTTGTTTGCTTCTTCACGGAAATCTTCGCGCTCAATCCAAACTTCACGAGTGAATGGCACTTCACGCTCGCCCATTTCAGGTTTGTTTGGATGGTTAGCAACCGTCAGAGTTTCTACCGCACCTTCTTCAAAGTTCTCGATAACGATCTTAACTGGATCTAGAACGGCCATCGCACGTGGTGCGTTTTCGTTTAGATCATCACGAATACAAGATTCTAGTGAACCGAACTCAATCATGTTCTCTTGTTTCGTTACACCGATACGCTTACAGAACTCACGAATAGATGCAGAAGTGAAGCCACGGCGACGCAGACCAGATACGGTTGGCATGCGTGGGTCATCCCAACCATCAACCAATTTCTCAGTCACTAGTTGGTTTAGCTTACGCTTAGACATCACTGTATATTCAAGGTTTAGGCGACTGAATTCGTACTGGTGTGGACGGCAATCAATCGTGATGTTGTCTAGAACCCAGTCGTACAGACGGCGGTTATCCATAAACTCAAGAGTACAGATAGAGTGCGTAATGCCTTCTAATGCATCAGAGATACAGTGTGTGAAGTCGTACATTGGGTAAATGCACCACTTATCACCAGTCTGGTGGTGAGTCGCAAAACGTACACGGTAGATAACTGGATCACGCATTACCATGAATGAAGAACCCATGTCGATCTTAGCGCGAAGACACGCTTTGCCTTCTTCGAACTCACCTGCACGCATTTTTTCAAATAGCGCTAGGTTTTCTTCGATTGGGCGATCACGGTATGGGCTTGGTTTACCCGGAGCCGTTAGCGTACCGCGGTATTCACGAATCTGCTCAGGACTTAGCTCATCAACATACGCTAAGCCTTTATTAATCAATTCAATTGCATATTCGTAAAGCTTGTCGAAGTAGTTTGATGAGTAACATACTTCACCATCCCACTCGAAGCCCAACCAGTTTACATCTTTCTTGATAGACTCAACGTATTCGATGTCTTCTTTTTCAGGGTTTGTATCGTCAAAACGCAAGTTACATTGACCCTGGTAGTCCTGAGCAATACCGAAGTTCAAACAGATAGACTTAGCATGACCGATATGCAGGTAACCGTTCGGCTCCGGCGGGAATCGAGTATGCACGCTAGTGTGTTTACCATCCGCTAGATCTTTATCAATAATCTGGCGAATAAAGTTTGATGGACGAGCATCAGCTTCACTCATCTATAGCACCTCAAAAATATTAGTATTGTCAGAGAAAACAGAACTCCACAACCAAGGTTGGATTTGCAGAGTGCATTGTTCCTAATGATCCACAATTCTTAGCGATTAGACAACAAGAACCGTCGTTAAAAAGGCAATATTTCTCTACTTAGGTGGAAACCAAAGCATATTGAAACGCTTGAAACAAAAAAAAGACCTCCCGAAGGAGGTCTTTTATAGAGAGTCTTTAAGATGTTACTAAGGAAGTTTTACATCTGATAGGTCTTCACCTGCACCGATTGCTTTCATTTCACCAGCAACGATTTCTGCAAGAGGACCAAGGATAACTTGTAGGTTGTTTTCACCTAGCTTAACCACACCCTTCGCACCAAGTTTCTTAAGAACAGCTTCGTCAGCGACTGAGCGGTCTTTAAGAGTAAGACGTAGACGAGTGATACATGCGTCAATTGAAGTTAGGTTGTCGTGACCACCTAGTGCTTTCAGGTATTGACGAGCTAGGTCACCTTTTGGTGCATCACCAGCTGGAGCAGCAGATGCATCTTCATCGTCATCTTCACGACCTGGCGATTTCAGGTTGAATGCGCGGATTGCGAAGCTGAATGTGAAGAAGTATAGAGCACCGAAGCTTAGACCTAGAGCAAGAAGCACTAGAGGCTTAGTAGCTAGACCGTAGTTCAGTACGAAGTCGATTAGACCCGCAGAGAAACCAAAGCCATGTAGCGTGCCAAGCATGTTTGCAAGTACTAGAGATAGACCAGTAAACACGGCGTGCATTGCGTATAGAGCAGGAGCAAGGAACACAAACATGAACTCTAGAGGCTCTGTAATACCTGTTAGGAATGAACAGAACGCTACTGAGAATAGTGCGCCACCAACTTGGCTGCGTTTCTCAACTGGTGCTGCTAGGTACATAGCTAGTGCCGCACCTGGTAGACCGAACATCATTACAGGGAAGAAGCCGTTCATGAATACACCAGCGCTCTTATCGCCGCCGAAGAAGCGGTGTAGGTCACCAGATTTAAGCGTTTCAGTTACTTCTTTAACTGTTGCTGTGATTTCTGGAGTTACAGAGTTAGCGAATTCGAATGTGTGAGTTTGACCAGCAACAAGAGTCTTAGCTAGAGCTGGGTCAACACAAAGCTGTTGTAGAGCAGGAAGTGCTTGACCAGCAGCAGTTGCGCCAGATACTAGAACTTCTTGACACGTACCCATACCGAACCAGAAGTACGAGTTTAGTACGTGGTGTAGACCTACAGGGATAAGTGCGCGGTTAAGCGTGCCGTAAACGAACTGACCGATAGCACCAGAAGTAGAAACTGCGTGCGCTAGCGCGTCAAGACCGCCTTGAATTGTTGGCCATACAACACCAGCAAGAGCACCAGCTACAAGCGAGAATAGACCCGCCATGATTGGTACTAGACGTTTGCCAGAGAAGAATGCCAACCACTCAGGAAGACGAGTAGCATGGAAAGCGTTGTAAGAGTGACCAGCGATGATACCTGCAATGATACCGCCGAAGAATGACATGTTAACACTTGCATCAATTGTCGCTGCAGTAGCAGTTAGCACGAAGTAAGCAACTGCACCTGCTAGACCAGCAGCACCTTGACCGTCTTTAGAAAGACCGATCGCGATACCTAGACCGAATAGTAGTGGTAGTTGACTAAAGATTGCGTTACCAGCTGATGCCATAAACGCAATGTCTAAAAGGTCAGGTTGACCCAAACGTAGTAAAAGCGCTGCAACTGGAAGCGTTGCGATAGGAAGCATAAGAGCTTTACCTAACTTCTGCGCGTATCCAAGAATATTCACCTTAAGTTCCCCCTATAGGATTTTATGTTTTGTCGAATGACTTATTTCAGTCGTTCAATTTAGTCGCTACCAGTTTATGATATTAATTTTGCTCCGCAAATTAAAAGCTCATTGTTTGTGATCATAATCACCAGAAACAGCCCTTTGGGAAGGTTTTTGCTAGCGAGATCATAAAACTTATTTTATTATACGAAAAAATGGCGTTTTAGAGATAAGATCCTCGCACTTTATGCAAGACAGAATCAGTGTTATTTTGGTATCTCTACAGATGATTCGCAGTAACTTCGCTCTGGAAAACAATCATAAAAACTAATTCATTTATTATTTTTCAGTTAGTTACTCTGATAATGACATCGATAAAACGCGACTTGCTGTATGTGACTCGTTATCTAATTCAGTGATACAAACTAAGTACCAGCATGACTCATGCAGTCACCAGTTAGATAACGGGACAGAAAATGAATTCTCATCTATAAGGACTAGCTGACTATGTACGCGCTAAGTAACTGTAAAATCTATACCGGTAGTGATGTTCTTACCGATCATGCGGTCATCATCGACAATGACCAGATTCAATCAGTTGTGCCAGTAACTCAATTACCAGAAGGTATTGAGATCAAAGATCTGGACGGTGCAAATCTAAGCCCTGGTTTTATTGACCTTCAGCTAAACGGCTGTGGCGGTGTGATGCTAAACGACGAAATCACACCTGAAACCATGCAAATCATGCACGAAGCCAACCTAAAGTCGGGTTGTACTAGCTTCCTACCAACTCTTATCACGTCTTCAGACGAAGACATGCGTGCTTCGATTGCTGCGGCTCGTGAATACCACAACAAATACCAAAACCAATCGTTAGGTCTTCACCTTGAAGGTCCTTACCTTAACGTTGCGAAGAAAGGCATCCACAGCGTGGACTTCATCCGCCCTTCTGACGACGGCATGATTGACCTTATTTGTGCGAATGCAGATCTCGTAGCAAAAGTAACACTAGCACCAGAGCAAAATGATCCTGAGCACATAGCACGTCTCAAAGCGGCAGGTATCGTCGTATCAATCGGCCATACAAATGCTACTTACGCAGAAGCGCGTGAAGGTTTTGAAGCAGGTATCACCTTTGCTACTCACCTATTCAACGCAATGACGCCAATGGTTGGCCGTGAACCTGGTGTTGTTGGTGCGATTTATGACACTCCGGAAGTTTACGCCGGCATCATTGCTGACGGTTTTCACGTAGACTACGCAAACATCCGAATTGCTCATAAAATCAAGGGTGAAAAGCTTGTTTTGGTGACGGATGCCACAGCTCCAGCAGGTGCTAACATGGATCACTTTATTTTTGTTGGTAAGAAAGTATATTACCGAGATGGTAAATGTGTTGATGAAAATGGCACATTAGGCGGCTCAGCTCTGACTATGATAGAAGCAGTTCAGAATACAGTTGAGCACGCAGGCATCGCTTTAGACGAAGCTTTACGAATGGCTACACTGTACCCAGCAACCGCAATCGGTGTTGAGGAACGTCTTGGCCGAGTTCGAAAAGGAATGGTGGCAAACCTGACTATTTTCGATCGTGACTTCAATGTAAAAGCGACGGTTGTTAACGGACAATACGAGCAAAATTAAGCATGAATGGCGGACAGATTGGTAATGTAGATTTAGTAAAACAGCTTAACAGCGCTGCGGTATACAGGCTGATTGACCAACAAGGTCCAATTTCCCGTATTCAAGTCGCGGATGTTAGTCAGCTCGCCCCTGCGAGTGTTACCAAAATAACCCGCCAACTCTTAGAGCGCGGCTTAATTAAAGAGGTCGCGCAACAAGCATCTACCGGTGGTCGCCGAGCGATATCGCTGACCACTGAGGTAAAACCCTTCCACTCTATCGCTGTGCGATTAGGCCGAGACTACGTGCAATTTAGTTTGTACGATCTAGGTGGCACGGCGTTGGCAGAAGACCAGCACGAACTTCACTACACCAATCAGGCTGACTTGATCGCTGGTTTGATTGATCTGTTGAAAGACTTCGTAAATCGCTGCCAAGACAAAATCGACCAACTTATTGCTATCGGCATCACCCTACCTGGCTTGGTAAACCCAACTACAGGTGTTGTTGAATACATGCCAAACACAGATATCGATAACTTAGCGCTTGGCGAAATCATCCGTGAGAAGTTCAATACTGCGTGTTTCGTTGGTAACGATGTACGTGGTATGGCTCTGGCTGAACACTACTTTGGTGCAAGCCAAGATTGCCAAGACTCAATTCTGGTCAGTGTTCACCGCGGTACTGGTGCGGGCATCATCGTAAATGGTCAAGTTTTCTTGGGCTTTAACCGCAACGTAGGCGAAATCGGACACATCCAAATTGACCCACTCGGTGAGCAATGCCAATGCGGTAACTTTGGTTGTTTAGAGACCGTAGCGGCAAATCCAGCAATCATTCAACGTGTGAAAAAACTGATTGCACAAGGTTACGAATCTAGTTTAACTCAGCTTGAACACATCACGATTGAAGATGTTTGTAACCACGCAATGAATGGTGATGAACTGGCGAAACAAAGTCTGGTTCGTGTGGGTAATCAACTTGGTAAAGCGATTGCAATTACCATCAACTTATTCAACCCACAAAAAATTGTCATTGCTGGTGACATTACTGCCGCTGAAGAAATTGTCTTCCCAGCGATTCAACGAAACGTAGAAAACCAATCTTTGAAGACCTTCCATAACGAACTTCCAATTGTTGCTTCTCATATTGATAAGCACCCAACAATGGGCGCATTTGCGATGATTAAACGCGCCATGTTGAACGGAGTTTTGTTACAAAAGTTACTAGAAGACTAAGTTTATACAACCAATTGAGTTACAATCTCGGGCTGTGATTTCACAGCCCGTTTTTGTATATCAGGAATATAGCTCAACAGTATGGAAATTATTCTAATTACAACGGCCTTCATCGCCGGTTTTATTGCGCTCAAATGCCACCTTCCTCCATTGGTTGGCTTTCTACTTGCCGGCTTTGGCTTGCACGCGTTTGGTTACCAAAGTAATGACGTCATTGTTACCCTTGCAGATCTTGGTGTTACGCTTCTCCTCTTTACAATTGGCTTAAAGCTAGATGTCAAAACCCTACTCTCTAAAGAAATTTGGGGAGGAGCCACGGCGCACAACGTTCTTTCAACTCTTTTCTTTGCGCTTGTTCTTATTGGACTAAAACTGCTCGGCTTATCCTCATTGACAAGCATGGATAGCACGCAAATTCTACTTCTCGCTTTTGCTTTATCATTTTCCAGTACTGTATTTGCCGTTAAGACACTACAAGAAAAAGGTGAGATGAACGCGACCTACGGGACCCTCGCTATTGGTATTCTGGTTATGCAGGATATTTTTGCCGTGGTTTTCCTTACCGCTTCAACGGGTAAAATTCCGGAGTGGTATGCGATAGGTTTGTTTGCATTGCCTCTTCTTCGTCCATTGTTCTATAAACTCTTAGACAAGGTAGGCCATGGCGAGATGCTGGTTCTCTTCGGTATCTTCTTTGCGTTAGTCGTTGGCGCAGGCCTATTTGAGCTTGTTGGTATGAAGCCTGACCTCGGTGCTCTTATCCTCGGTATGCTCTTGGCAGGACACCGTAAAGCATCTGAATTATCCAAATCTCTATTCAATATGAAAGAACTATTCTTAGTCTGCTTCTTCTTGAATATTGGTTTGTCGGCATCTCTGAGCTTCACAGGCATTGGTTTGGCGTTGCTGTTTATTTTACTACTGCCAATTAAAGGTCTGCTTTACTTCCTAACCATCAACTATTTCAAATTCCGCGTACGTACCTCACTTCTGACATCACTATCATTATTCAACTACAGTGAATTTGGTTTGATCGTCGGTGGATTGGCCTACAAAATGGGTTGGATGCCAAGTGATATGCTTGCTGCGATTGCAGTTGCCGTCTCCATTTCTTTCATTATCTCTGCACCATTGAACCGCTTGGGTCACCAGATCTACCAGCATTCTGGGAAATGGCTACAAGAAACAGCAGCCGAAAAGCTCAATCAACGCGACCAACTTATCAACCCGGGCCATGCTCAAGTCCTGATTTTAGGTATGGGCCGAATTGGCACTGGTGCCTACGATGAGTTGCGTTCTCGCTATGGCAAGATTTCTCTTGGTGTAGAAGTCCGTGAAGAAGCAGCGCATAAACACCGTTCTGAAGGACGCAATGTAATTTCTGGCGACGCGACCGACCCCGATTTCTGGGAACGAATTTTAGATACAGCCAATGTAAAGTTGGTCTTACTGGCGATGCCACATCACCAAGGAAACCAAACCGCATTAGAGCAACTACAAAGCCGAAAATATAAAGGCCAAATTGCAGCGATTGCTGAATATCCCGATCAGCTAGAAGGATTACTAGAAAGTGGTGTTGATGCGGCGCTGAACATTTATAGTGAAGCCGGTAGCGGTTTTGCGCGTCATGTTTGCGAGCAACTTCAACCTCAGTTCACCCCGATGAAATAAGCATCAAAAACAATATTTTTATTGAGCCCTCTAACAATAAGAGGGCTTTTTTGTGTGTTTTTTATACCAAACCTTAATCTCATTCATCAAAACAAGACTTATTTTAAACACCATCTAATAGACAAGCCTTTTTATCATTTTTTTAATCATAAAACGTTGCTTTTTTTACTCACAATGGCAAATTGAAGCCATACCGATTAAAAATTGTTTAGTTTAAAAAGGATGTTGTATGTGTTCAGTATTTGGCATTTTAGACATTAAGAGTGATGCAGCAGCATTGCGCCCTATCGCACTTGAGATGTCGAAAAAGCTTCGTCATCGCGGTCCAGACTGGTCTGGAATCTACTCATCAGAACGCGCAATTCTTGCGCATGAGCGTCTAGCGATCGTTGGTCTAAATAGTGGTGCGCAACCACTATACAGCCCTGATAAAAAACTCATCCTTGCTGTAAACGGTGAAATCTACAACCACAAAGAGATTCGTGCTCGCTACGAAGGCAAATACGAATTCCAAACCGATTCAGATTGTGAAGTTATCCTAGCGCTATACCAAGACATGGGCGCAGACCTTCTTGAAGAACTAAACGGTATTTTCGCATTCGTACTTTACGATGAAGAAAAAGACGAATACTTAGTGGGCCGTGACCACATCGGTATCATCCCGCTTTACCAAGGTTACGATGAGCACGGCAACTACTATGTTGCTTCAGAAATGAAAGCACTAGTACCAGTATGTAAGACCGTGAGCGAGTTCCCTCCAGGTTGTCACTACGGCAGTGCAGATGCAGAGCCTCAACGCTACTACACTCGTGACTGGAATGAATACGCAGCCGTACAAGGTAACAGCACTAGCAAAGAAGAATTGACTGAAGCTCTAGAAGCAGCGGTCAAGCGCCAACTAATGACTGACGTGCCTTACGGTGTACTTCTTTCAGGTGGTCTAGATTCTTCTATTACGTCTGCGGTAGCGAAACGCTTTGCAGCGATGCGTATTGAAGATGATGAGAAGTCTGAAGCTTGGTGGCCACAACTGCACTCTTTCGCTGTCGGCCTAGAAGGTGCGCCCGATCTGAAAGCTGCTCGTGAAGTTGCTGACCAAATTGGTACGGTTCACCATGAAATGACATACACCATCCAAGAAGGTTTGGATGCCATTCGTGACGTGATTTACCACATTGAGACGTATGACGTAACAACGATTCGAGCTTCTACTCCGATGTTCCTTATGGGTCGTAAGATCAAAGCAATGGGCATCAAGATGGTACTGTCTGGCGAAGGTGCGGATGAGATTTTCGGTGGTTACTTATACTTCCACAAAGCACCAAACGCTCAAGAGTTCCACGAAGAGACGGTACGTAAGCTTCTCGCTCTAAACATGTTTGACTGCGCACGTGCTAACAAATCACTAGCGGCGTGGGGTGTAGAAGGCCGTGTTCCATTCCTAGATAAAGAATTTATTGACGTTGCAATGCGCCTGAACCCAGCAGACAAGATGTGTGGCAACGGTAAAATGGAAAAACACATTCTACGTGAGTGTTTCGAGCACTACTTACCAGAGTCAATTGCATGGCGTCAGAAAGAACAGTTTTCTGATGGTGTAGGCTATAGCTGGATCGATACTCTAAAAGAAGTGGCTGAGCAGAAAGTGACTGACCAGCAAATGGAAACAGCGCAGTTCCGTTTCCCTTACAACACACCAACCACAAAAGAAGGTTATGTGTACCGCGAGATCTTTGAAGAGCTGTTCCCGCTACCTTCTGCAGCTGAATGTGTTCCTGGAGGCCCTTCAGTAGCGTGTTCTTCAGCGAAAGCGATTGAATGGGATGAGTCTTTCCAAAACTGTGTAGATCCATCAGGACGTGCTGTGCAAGCCGTTCATAACGACGCATATTGATTCTAAGGTAGGGCTGGCTCCACCAGCTGCCTTTCAGTCTTTAGGCACAAAGATCAAAAAGAGGTGCAAAAGCACCTCTTTTTTTATACCAGAATGACTGTTGGTTATTTTAAATCGAGGTCATTATTGTCTATGCTTACCGGCACTCGCTTAGTGATCATCTGCACTAACATGATTGAGCGCTTCTCACCATCTTGCTCTTGGAAGATGGCATCTATACCCGCAAACTGCCCGCTTTTAACTCGAACCTCATCACCAGGCTGTGGCATACATTCAGAATCAGAATGATCGTCTGTGCAGGTTTCCAGCTGTTTAAGCTCAAAAACCAGATCACCTTGGATTTCTTTAGGCTGCGCACCAAAACGCACAAAATCCACAACACCACGTGTAGAACGTACTGAGGTGAAATTAGGGCCTTTTTCATAATCAAATCGAGCAAATACATAACACGGGAACAACGGCTCTTCGACTTTCTGTCGCTTACCCCGTAAGATCTTTTCGACCTCAACAGTTGGGTAAAAACATTCTACACCCTGGTTTTCTAGGTGCTGTTTTGCCCTAACTTGTTCTCCACGTTTACAATAAAGTAAATACCAACGTTTCATTTTTTACTAGCCAATTATATTTTTCTCTCATCCTAGCATTAAGCCCAAGGTGAGTCATGGACATTCAAGTAACCTATCAATAAGCCACTTTATATTGCACATACAACTTACACCTTTTCATCAGCTTAAGAAAATAAGTCTATAGGTAAAAATGAAAAGTAAGTTTGTAACACGACCAAATCACCGACAAAAACCCCGCCATTTCAACGCTAAGCAGTCGTTTCATAAGGTAAATGAATCGTCACATAAAATTTTATTGTTTGTCAGACATAAAATTGCCATGTATACGTAGATTTCGTTAAAAAATGTAATAACTACTATTAGAAGAGCTTATGTCAAACCAACATCAATACTTTGGTCACCCACGTGGCTTGTTCTTATTGTTCGGTACAGAACTATGGGAACGCTTTTCTTACTACGCAATGCGCGCCATTCTAGTACTTTATCTTACTGACACAACCATGAACGGTGGCCTTGGCTGGTCGACTAAAGATGCCCTAGACCTTTACGGCATCTATACTGGACTTGTCTACATCACCCCGCTTATTGGTGGCTACCTTGCGGATAACTATCTAGGTCAACGCCGTTCGATCCTCATTGGTGGTGCATTAATGGCTATCGGCCAATTTACGCTAGCAATGCCAGCTGATGCGCTCGGTCTTGGCTCTCTACACACTTTCTACCTGGGTCTTGCTCTGCTTATTTGTGGTAACGGTCTATTTAAGCCAAACATCTCAACAATGGTTGGTGACCTTTACAACGAAGGTGATAACCGTCGTGACGGCGCATTCACTATCTTCTACATGGGTATTAACCTAGGTGCACTACTTGCAGGCGTGGTATCTGGCTCAGTAACCAATGAATTTGGTTGGAAAGCCGGTTTCGTTGCCGCTGGTGTTGGTATGATTGTCAGCCTTGTGATGCAAATGACCATGGCTCAATCTTGGTTAGGTGATATTGGCCGTGTACCAGCAGCAAAACGTGACCTAGCGATTAAAAAATCTGCGAAGAAAGAGCCTCTAACTAAAGAAGAAGTCGACCGAATCAAAGTTATCCTTGTGATGAGCTTGTTCACTATCGTTTTCTGGGCGGGCTTCGAACAAGCCGGCGGTCTAATGAACATCTACACACAACAATACACAGATCGTATGATCGGTGGTTTTGAAGTGCCTGCTGCGTGGTTCCAATCACTAAACCCATTCTTCATTATTACTCTTGCACCTGTATTAGCCGTTCTATGGGTGAAGCTGGGTAAACGTGAACCTAACTCGCCAATGAAGTTTGCCTTCGCAATGTTCTTCCTAGCACTAGGCTTCCTATGTATGGTTGGTGCCGTTATGGAGCAAGGTGGTGATACTGCGGTTAAAACATCAATGCTATGGCTAGTAGGTGCATTCTTCTTCCATACGTTGGGTGAACTGTGCCTATCTCCTATTGGTCTATCTCTAGTAACTAAGCTAGCTCCGCTACGTCTTGCATCACTTATGATGGGTGCATGGTTTGGCTGTAACGCGATCGCAAACTACGTTGCAGGTTATGTTGGTTCTCACGTTGGTGAGCTAGGTGCACTAGCAATCTTCAGTGGTATTGCAGTAACAGCGACTATCTCTGGTGTAATTCTACTGTTGTTCTCTAACACGCTAGTTCGTTGGATGCACGGTGCAGAAAATACACACAGCACAGCAGAACAAATTGAAGAGCAACAAACTCAAGTTGCTTAATATAACGTACAAATAAAACAAAGGGTCGCAATCGCGACCCTTTTTGTTCCCTGTAAACAAAACAGAAGCTCGAAGGCTTGAAAGATTAAAGCTTAGAACGCACCAAATCGACCATCATATCAATGTGCATATCATTGTCGTTTAAACAAGGGATGTAGCTAAAGCTCTCCCCGCCTGCTTCAAGGTAAATCTCACGGCACTCTTCTGAAATCTCTTCCAACGTTTCCAAACAATCTGACGAGAATGCAGGCGTTAGAATACTTAACTTCTTCTTACCTTGGCTTGGTAATACTTCTAACGTTTTATCGGTGTAAGGTTGTAACCACTCTTCACGGCCAAATCGAGACTGGTACGTCATACCGAACTGGTCATCAGTTAACCCTAATGCTTCACCTAGCAATCGCGTCGTTTCTTCACAATGTTTAGGGTAGATATCACCATTGTCGGCATAGCGCTTTGGAATACCATGGTAAGAACACAGCAGGTACTCCCCTTTCCCATGCTCTTCCCAATGTTCACGTACTGATTGCGCTAATGCTGCGATGTACTTGGGGTGGTTGTGATAATCACAAATAAAACTAAATTCTGGCATCACTGGCATTTTTTTGAACGCTTTCGTCATGCCATCAGAGACTGCAGCTGTCGTCGTCCCCGAATACTGCGGATATAGCGGCAACACGACCACTTCTTCGACACCTTGCGCTTGCAGGGCTTCAAAACCACTTAGAAGACTTGGGGTACCATAAGTCATTCCTAATTCCACAGGCATGTCTAACGCGACTGCGAGCTTCTCTGCTTGTCGCTTAGAGTGCACCATCAAAGGCGAGCCTTCTTCCATCCATACAGATTGGTAGAGTTTTGCAACTTTCGGCGCGCGTACTGGCAAAATAATACCGTGAAGGATTGGGCACCACAGCCAACGAGTCATATCGACAACACGGTGATCATGAAGGAACTGACTGAGAAAACGCTTTACTGCCGGTGCGGTCGGCTCATCGGGAGTGCCAAGGTTAACCAGTAACACCCCTTGCTTATTATTGTTTTTCATAACATCCTATTCATGGTAAACGGCGTTGATTGTACGATGAGTATAAGAAATTGGTTCACCGTTCAAACAAGCTGAATAAAAAAAGCGACCCTAAGGTCGCTTTTAAATATATCAAAATATTAAATTTTGCCGCTAGCAAATTATGCTAGTGCTTTCTCAATATCTGCACTTACTTCTGCAACTTGCTTAGTACCGTCAAACTTAAGGTACTTAGTGTTACCTGCTTCTGCTTCTTTACCGTAGTACTCGATAAGTGGTGCAGTTTGCTCATGGTAAACACCCAGACGTGCGCGTACTGTTTCTTCTTTGTCGTCATCACGTACAACAAGATCTTCGCCAGTTACGTCATCTTTACCTTCCACTTTTGGTGGGTTGTAAACAACGTGGTAAGTACGACCTGATGGTAGGTGTGCACGACGACCAGCCATACGCTCAACGATTACGCTGTCAGCAACGTCGAATTCGATTACGTAATCGACATCAACACCCATTGCTTTTAGACCATCAGCTTGAGGGATAGTACGAGGGAAACCATCTAGTAGGAAACCTTTCGCGCAATCGTCTTGAGCAATACGCTCTTTGATAAGGCCAAGGATGATTTCATCAGAAACTAGCTGACCAGCGTCGATAACAGCTTTAGCTTGTTTGCCAAGCTCTGTACCTGCTTTGATAGCAGCACGAAGCATATCACCAGTAGAGATTTGTGGAATACCGTATTTATCCATGATGAAGTTTGCTTGTGTGCCTTTACCAGCACCTGGAGCACCTAGAAGAATGATGCGCATGATTTATCCTCTTTAATATTTAAGATTTATACCGAAGCTCACAATAGCTGGCTTCTTGGGCCGCAACCCGTCGAGGCAGTCGCAACGATAAGTTTCGGTATAATGTTTAGGCGAGCCAAAATACACGCCTTATTACTCACATTCAAGTTCGAGATTCTAACACAGGTTCACTAAGCAATGAGCAGATTAAGACTAAAGAATGTTAGCGATGCCTGCTTTCGAGTTTTATTGATTACTAACTCAACACTCAAAGTGTGAATCTATGCGTTTACAAACAAAAAGCTCGCATTTCGCGAGCTTTTCATTGATGTTTGGTTATTAAACCTTAGTCAAAAGCTTGTTGATGGCACCGACAAATTGCGTCGGGTCTTCCATCGAACCTCGTTCAGCCAGCATCGCTTGGCCCAACAACACTTCCACCCAGCGACCAAATGCTTCTTCATCGGCTTCATCTGCCATACGCTTAACAAGTGCGTGCTCTGGGTTGATTTCGAAGATGTACTTCACGTCTGGTACTGCTTGACCTGCCGCTTCAAGAAGCTTCGCCATCTGTGTACCCATTTCGAAATCGTCAGTCACGACAACTGCAGGCGTAGTAGCAAGCTTGAAAGTCGTACGAACTTCTTTTACGCGGTCACCAAGGTATGACTGAGTTCGCTCAACTACAGACTTAAACTCTTCTTCCGTTTCTTTCTGCTTTTCTTTTTCTGCTTCGTCTTCAAACTTACTCAGATCAAGACCCGCTTTGGTAATCGATTGGAATTGCTTACCATCAAATTCGGTTAGATAGTTCATCAGCCACTCATCGATGCGGTCAAACATCAAGATAACTTCGATGCCTTTCGCTTTGAACTGCTCTAGGTGCGGGCTGTTCTTCGCGGCTGCGTAGCTGTCTGCCGTTAGGTAGTAAATCTTATCTTGGCCTTCTTTCATGCGTTCAATGTAAGAAGCCAAACCAACGGTTTGTTCAGCAGAGTCCACTTCGGTAGACGCAAAGCGCAATAGACCAGCAACCTTCTCTTTATTTGCCATGTCTTCTGCAACGCCTTCCTTCATGACAAGGCCGAACTCTTTCCAGAATGATTGGTATTTTTCATCATCATTCTTCGCCATACGCTCAAGCATAGTAAGTACACGCTTGGTACATGCGTTGCGAAGTGACTGAGTGACCTTGTTATCTTGAAGAATTTCACGAGACACGTTCAATGGCAGATCATTCGAGTCAATCAAACCACGGATGAAACGCAA
This sequence comes from Vibrio sp. ED002, assembly GCF_023277445.1. Taxonomy (NCBI): domain Bacteria; kingdom Pseudomonadati; phylum Pseudomonadota; class Gammaproteobacteria; order Vibrionales; family Vibrionaceae; genus Vibrio; species Vibrio sp. ED002. The sequence continues at coordinate 1,532,229 of NZ_CP080238.1, forward strand.
GTAAGATGGCATAAGCTGCTCAGCGTCATCCATGATGAATACACGCTGCACGTACAACTTTAGACCCGACTTATGGTCGCGGTTCATCATATCCCATGGCGCTTTCGCTGGGATGTAAAGCAGGCTGGTATAATCGTTCTTACCTTCTACACGGTTATGACTCCACGTAAGCGGATCGGCGAAATCATTAGAAACGTGTTTGTAAAACTCTTGATACTCCTCTTCAGAGATATCCGACTTGCTGCGGGTCCAAAGTGCCTGAGCTTTGTTGATTTGCTCCCACTTCTTCTCACCCGTTTCATTACCTTCGTCATCACGAACAGTGGTTTGAATTGCAACTGGAATACCAATATGATCAGAGTATTTACTGATGACATCACGCAGACGCCATTCATTTAGGAATTCTTTACCTTCTTCACGCATATGAAGAACAATATCGGTACCACGAGAGTCTTTCGTAATGGTTTCAATGGTGTACTCACCTTCACCCGCAGATTGCCATTGAACCGCTTCGTCAGCAGCAGTACCCGCAGCACGAGTGCGCACAGTCACCGCGTCAGCAACGATGAACGCTGAATAAAAGCCAACACCAAACTGACCAATCAGTTGCGAGTCTTTACTTTGATCATCAGACAGCTTCGAAAAGAATTCTGCCGTACCAGATTTCGCGATAGTACCTAAGTGCTCAATCACGTCGTCACGCGTCATGCCGATGCCGTTATCAGAGATCGTAAGTGTGTTAGCCTTTTCATCAAACGCAAGCTTTACACCAAGGTCGGCATTCCCTTCATATAAATCTGGGTTAGATAGCGCTTGGAAGCGTAATTTATCTGATGCATCAGATGCATTTGAGATCAACTCGCGTAGGAAAATCTCTTTGTTTGAATAAAGAGAATGGATCATCAGGTGAAGTAACTGCTTTACTTCTGATTGAAAGCCACGAGTTTCTTTGTTTGGGGATACGGTGTCGCTCATGTTTGCTCCATAACTTCTAAATTAAAAAGACTTTAAATGACAAAGTCCTAACCGCTGCCTTATAAAAACAGCTTTACCACGATGTCATTTAACATGTGGCTGACAAATGTAAATTCAAGGTCAATATTGCTAAAAACGGTGTTTTTTTAGAAAATTTTAATTATCCTATTTGTCTAAAAGCATCTAAAACGAGCACATGTCCTTTTGCGTACGCCATTTTTTGTGACGCAAATCACTATAATTTCAGAATCATCCATCTAAGAAGAACTAAATGACTAACATCGGCACCAAATTTCTGCTTGCTCAAAGATTTGTCTTTGACCCAAATAGTAATTCGCTCGCTGACCAACAAAGTGGCAACGAAGTTGTACGATTAGGAAGCAACGAAAGCCGTATACTCCTGTTGTTGGCAGAGAGACCTAACGAAGTATTAACACGTAACGAGTTGCATGAGTTTGTTTGGCGCGAACAAGGCTTCGAGGTGGATGACTCAAGCCTAACTCAAGCAATTTCTACCCTGCGAAAAATGTTGAAGGATTCAACTAAATCGCCAGAATTCGTAAAAACAGTCCCTAAACGCGGTTACCAATTGATTTGTTCTGTTGAACGTTTAAGCCCGTTGTCTTCTGATTCTTTCCCTGAACTTGATGATCCAGAGAATGAAAACGAAGCGCCTGTCGTAGATTTAGAGCAATTCACAGAATCTTCGACGGAAACAATTGCTGAAGCACCTGTTGAACTTGAAGCGTCATTAGAAACACCAAAAACAACACCAGCACCAAAAACAAACCACTGGATCGCGCGCGTGCTTGTTATTGTCGCTCTGCTATTGCCAGTGTGCGTATTGTTACTAACTAATCCTGCAGAGTCTCAATTCCGTCAAGTTGGTGAGTACCATAACGTCCCCGTTATGACACCCATTAATCACCCACAATTGAACGATTGGCTGCCATCCATTGAGCAGTGCATCAAACGTTATGTGGAGCATCATGCGGAAGAGTCTTCGCCAGTCGAAGTTATCGCCACTGGCGGCCAGAACAATCAACTGATACTTAACTATATTCATGATAGCGACCATTCATACGAGAATGTGACGCTGCGAATCTTCGCTGGTCGTAATGACCCAACAGACATCTGCAACTAAAGGAGGCTGAAATGAAGATTAAAATAGCATCTGCGGTTTTAGCCGTATCTATCCTTTTTAGTGGCTGGTTATATTGGGGCAGTGACCTAAAAGTAGAACAAGTACTGACAGCAAACGAATGGCAATCTACCATGGTCACACTGATCACTGATAACTTGCCAGACGATACTGTAGGTCCACTACGCAAAGTCAATGTAGAATCGAACGTGAAGTATTTACCAAACGGTGACTACATCCGTGTAGCAAATATTCGATTGTTTGCGCAAGACTCAACGGCGGAGTCAACCATCAACATTTCGGAAAAAGGTCGATGGGAAGTGAGCGACAATTATTTGTTGGTATCGCCTGCGGAGTTCAAAGATATTTCGGCCTCTCAGTCCAAAGACTTCTCTGAATCGCAACTTCGTCTCATTACTCAAATCTTTAAGCTAGATGCCGAGCAGAGCCGTCGCATTGATGTCGTGAACGAAAAAACGTTACTACTGACTAGCCTGAACCACGGTTCTACGGTACTGTTTAGAAACTAATTTTGATTCGATGATAAGGGGGCAAGATGCCCCCTTTTATTTTGGACATGGACTGGCTAGATACCCTTACCCTCTTCTTTGGTTCCCTCATTGCAAATACGCTTGCTTCGCTTTCTGGCGGAGGCGCGGGCTTGCTGCAATTTCCGTTATTGATCTTTCTCGGTTTGCCTTTCTCTGTAGCACTCGGTACACATAAAGTAGCATCAGTGGCTCTTGGGTTAGGCGCAGCGAGTACCCACCTCAAAGCCGGAACAATAAAGCCTAAAATTGCGCTTTACCTGATTCTAGTTGGCAGCATTGGCGTTGTAATTGGTGCAAATTTGATTGTCCAAATTCCTGATAACATCGCAGAGAAAATGCTTGGCTCGATGATCCTAGCTCTTGGAATTTACTCTCGCTTCAAGAAACAGTTGGGGCAGACAGAGATACCAACTCATCGCGATACCTTTGGCTGGATAGTCGGCGGGTTAGGTTTGATGTTCATTGGTATAGTGAATGGCTCGTTGACTGCCGGCTCTGGCTTGCTTGTTACCCTTTTCCTTGTGCGTTGGTTTGGTTACGACTACAAGCAAGCGGTGGCCTATACAATGATTTGTGTCGGTCTGTTTTGGAATGGTATCGGTGGCGTCGCAGTGGTACAAGCCGGAGCGCCAATTCATTGGGCCTGGTTACCGGTTTTATTAGTGAGTTCATTTTTAGGCGGCAGCTTAGGTGCATGGGCGGCGACAAAGTACAGCAATCGAGTTATCAAAATCGCGTTTGAAATCCTCACCTTTGCAGTCGGCATCAAGCTGTTGCTTTAGTATTTAAAGAAAGGAAATTAGAAATGGATAAAGCCATCATAGACATTCACTACTGTCGTCAGTGCAATTGGATGTTGCGTTCAACTTGGCTATCGCAAGAATTGCTTCATACATTCAGTGAAGAGATTGAAACCGTCAGCTTACATCCTGATACGGGTGGCCGTTTTGAGATTTTTTGCAATGGCGTCCAGATTTGGGAACGTAAAAAAGACGGGGGTTTCCCTGAAGCCAAAATCCTAAAGCAACGCGTAAGAGATATCATCGATCCAGAACGCGATTTAGGTCATTCAGATACAAAATAGGGAGCCAATGGCCCCCTTGATTACTTATCTAATTACCGATTTATTCGATGACACCAAAATTAAATCGTGGTCTGTGCTAACACTTCACCTTCTGGCGTTTGCACCGTTAGTGTGTTGCCTTCCATCAAACCATAGCTACGTGACAAGCCATTTCTTGGGAAGGTCATTGATCCCGGATTAAAGATGATCGCACCTTCTTGCATCTCTGCCACTGGAACATGAGTATGACCATGAGCAATGATGTCGCCTTCACGCAATGGCGGGCGTTTTGTACTGTTGTATAAATGACCATGAGTGAGGAACATACGCTTACCCGACTCCAATAGCAGCCATGCGTATTCCGTCATCATTGGGAAGTTCAACAGCATTTGGTCAACTTCACTGTCACAATTACCACGAACAGAGATGATCTGCTCACTATATTGATTAAGTAACTCTGCGACTTGTGGCGGGTTGTAACCTTCTGGGATTGGATTTCTTGGCCCGTGGTTTAACGTATCACCCAATAAGATGAGATGGTCAGCACCAGAGGCCAAATAAAGCTGGATAGTTTCTTCGGTTGCCGGCAAAGAGCCATGCAAGTCTGAGGCAAAAAATAGTTTCACGACATCGTCTCCTCAAAATGTATGAGGGTATTCTACGGCATTCTTATAGAAGCTCAACCAAAGTACAAAACTAGTGATTACGAAGCATTTCAACCAACATTGGCACCAAGTAGAACCAAGCAAAATAACCGGCCCCCACAAGGATTACAGCCCAAAATATCATCGATAAAAACTTAGACTTGGCTAGGTGGTTTAGTGGGTCTGGCTCTCCACATCCTGGACAGGTGTGAGCTCGTTTTGATATTTGCTTCTCGCACACAGGGCAAGCAACTAGCGGCATGACATGACATCCTCAATTATTTCTTTAATTCTCAAAGAATAAGCCTCAGTTTACGGATATGCAATGGCACAAATAAGTAATTATTACTCGGTTTGCTATTTGTCGCTGTGATGAGAATGTTTCCGTTCTTACCCTCTATTGAGCCATTAACGAAAAGAGCCGCCTATACCTCTTCTCTCGCCATACCATTAATCACAATGTTGTTGTAACTCACCATGCCAATGACCTCACCATTTTCAATCACTGGTGCGCGACTAATACCAAATCGTTCAAATAAGCGTGCGCAATATTTCACATTCATGTTGGGATCGACGGACAGTGCTGGTTTAGTCATGATTTCATAAAGATTGGTTCGTTGCGGAGAACGATTTTTTGCCAGAACTTTTTTAGCGATATCGTTCATCAGAACAATGCCATATTCATCATCGCTATCACGCTTATTAATCACCAGCGCTTTAACTTCACTCCTTTTCGCTAACGTAATACCTTCATGAACCGTGATTAACCCATCTACAATAATATACGTTGCAGCCATCACGTCTCTGACTCGAATTAACTCGTGATTACTCATAATTCGTCCTCTACCACTTTGGTCAGTTTTTCTACTTGGTGCGCGACGCCAACCGCATCCTCGACATCAATTTGTACGGCAATGCCTTGGCCTGACTCTTGGTCGAACTCTCCGACCTCGCTGATTGTCTCTAGTATGTGTCTGGATAAATGCTCTTCAACAACAAACAACAACACGTCTTTTTGCACTTCTAAAGTCAATCCAAAGAAGGTGCGTTTTTGGTTTAAACCTTGCCCTCGAGCGTTGTTAATCACCGTAGCACCCGTTGCCCCTGCATCACGAGCCGCATCCAGCACTTTGTCGGTCTTGCTATCCTCTACAAAGGCCAGTATTAGTTTAAAGCGCATTCTCTTTTTCCTCCGCAGTCTCTTTGTTTAACCACTGGGTGATTTGGGCATAACCCATGACAGAAATTATTGGGAATAAACTGGCAAAGGCGATCAAACCAAAGCCATCTATCATGGGGTTTCGTCCCGGAACCGTCGATGCCAACCCCAAGCCAAGTGCAGTCACCAAAGGCACTGTGACCGTAGACGTCGTCACGCCACCCGAATCGTAAGCCAAAGGAACGATTAGCTTTGGCGCGTAAAAGGTTTGAATCACCACCACGATATAACCTGCAATGATGTAATAGTGAATCGGATCGCCCACTACGATTCGGTAACTGCCCAACGCAATGCCAACCGCGACACCTAAAGCAACAGCAACACGTAACCCGTTCACACTGATGCTGCCACCAGACACTTGATTAGCTTTAATGGCCACCGCGATAAGAGAAGGCTCCGCTATGGTGGTACTAAAACCGATAAAGAAAGCGAAGATGTACACCCAGTAATAATCAACCCAACTCAAGGCTTGGCCGATTGAGACTTTAAACTCCAGCAAGAAAGCTGGAGCAGTCAATTGAGTCGCCATGGTTTCACCAAGTGGAAACAGCGCCATTTCCAAACCAAGCAAAAATAACGATAACCCTAAAATAACGTAACCAAAGCCAAGTATTACTTTGGGTAAGTTTGAAACTGGACGGCGCAGCACTGCCAACTGAAAACCGAAGATAATGGTCGCGATAGGAACCACATCAGTGATGGTTGAGATAAAAGTATCGATGAAATGCGCAAAGGAAATCATGCCACCACCATCCCATAAACCATCACAAACATCATCGGTAACAAGGAGGCAAAAGCGATAAGTCCAAACCCATCAATCATGGGATTGCGTCCTTTGATCGCCGATGCGAGCCCAACCCCAAGAGCAGTAACCAGAGGCACCGTGATGGTAGAAGTCGTCACACCGCCAGAATCGTAAGCCACACCGATGATAGATTCCGGCGCAAATCCCGTCAGTATCACAACGCCGATGTAGCCTCCGATGATCATGTACTGAATCGGCCAACCTTTTAAAATCCGAAGTACGCCTAATACAATCGCCACGCCCACCGACAAAGCAACCGTTAAGCGCAAGCCATCTGCGTATTCCTCCATTGATTGCTCAGTATTGGCAATCATCCCTCCCTCAGCCGCCACCTCCGAAGCTTCTTCCGCTACAGCAGTCAATGCTGGTTCAGCAATGGTTGTCCCGAAGCCTAAGCAGAATGCGAAAATCAGCAGCCAAAACACGCTGCCTTTACTGGCAAAAGCTTGCGCCATGTTTTCGCCAATCGGGAATAACCCAAGCTCCAAACCAAAGATAAAGAAGGTCAAGCCGAGAATAACCAAAAGAAGGCCAAATAGAATGGAGACAAGATTAGGGAGTGGCTCTTGCAAAACAACGAGCTGAAAAAAGGTAATAACAAGAACGATAGGTAGTAGGTCGCGAGCACTGCTGAGTAAGGCTCGAAACAGAGCAAAAAATGCTTCCATATACGCCTCCTACCCTAATGTCATCTTCCTTTAAAGTCAGCATGACACAGTTTCCTGCAACTAAGTGTGAGCCGCACTCGATGATTAATAACATCTTGTTACATTTATTCAAATTGTGAGCTTCACATCGCTTCACAACAAAACGCTTCTAACTGCTTAGGAACTAATAATAAAATCGACAACGCAAGTCATTGAAATGATCATGCTAGGCCGTTAACGACTATAATGTTTGAATAGTTTTACAATCAAAGGGATAACATGAAGATATTACTGACCGGTGGTACAGGCTTTATTGGCTCTGAGTTACTTAAACTGCTTACCACGCATCAAGTCATGCTGCTTACTCGCACCCCAGAGCAGGCGAAGCAACGCCTACAGCATGCTGATGTCGGTAATATAGAATACCTCGACTCCCTTGATTCGATTGAAGATCTCAATGACGTCGATGCGGTGATTAACCTTGCCGGCGAACCGATTGCAGATAAACGCTGGAGCAAGGAGCAGAAAGAGGTCATTTGTAACAGTCGGTGGAAAGTGACCGAGCGGATCGTTGAATTGATTCACGCCAGTACCGAGCCACCAGTGGTATTTATTAGCGGCTCTGCGGTTGGCTATTACGGTGACCAGCAAGACCACCCGTTTGATGAGTGCTTACACGTGAATAGCGATGCTTTCGCTCATTCTGTGTGTGCTCGTTGGGAGCAAATTGCCAAGCGTGCAGAATCTGAACAAACACGAGTGTGTTTAATTCGTACTGGTGTTGTCCTCGGTCAAAATGGAGGCGCGTTGGCAAAAATGCTGATGCCCTACAAACTAGGTGTAGGTGGGCCGATGGGAAGCGGTAAACAGTACATGCCTTGGATTCATATTCTGGATATGGTTCGCGCTATCATGTACCTACTTGAAACCCCACATGCTCATGGTGAGTTCAACTTGTGCGCCCCCCACCCTGTCAGCAACCGAATTTTTAGCGGTACACTGGCGAAAACCCTCAAGCGACCGCATATCCTGTTTACTCCTAAATGGGTGATGAACATGGCGATGGGAGAGTCATCGTGCTTACTGTTCGATAGCATTCGCGCTAAGCCTAAGAAACTGACCGAGCTTGGTTTCAAGTTCAGCTACTCAAGAGTTGAACCCGCACTCAAGAACTTGCTTCAAGACAGAAGTTGTTGAATCATAAGGCTCACTACCTCCCAGTGAGCCCCTTACTATGAAAAAGTCAGTTTTAATCACCGGATGCTCTACAGGCATCGGGTACGTGTGTGCCCACGCTTTACAAAAAGAGGGCTTTCACGTTATTGCCTCGTGTCGCAACGAGCAAGACGTTCAACGCTTAACCAGTGAAGGCTTAATCTGCATTCAGTTAGCTCTTAATGATCCTCAAAGTATTTCTGCTGGAGTTTCAACAGCTCTGGAACTGGCCGAGGGGACACTCTATGCCGTGTTTAACAATGGCGCTTACGGACAACCTGGCGCATTAGAAGATCTACCGACAGAAGCACTTCAAGCACAATTTCAGACCAACTTTTTTGGCTGGCACCAACTCGTAAGAGAAGTGTTGCCACACATGCGCAAACAGGGTGAAGGAAGAATCATCCAAAACAGCTCTGTGCTAGGGTTTGCGGCGATGAAATATCGTGGTGCCTATAACGCCTCTAAGTTCGCTCTTGAAGGCTGGACAGACACGCTACGTTTGGAATTGATGGACACCAACATCAAAGTTGCACTGATCGAACCCGGCCCAATAGAAACCCAGTTTAGACAAAATGCCTTAAAAGCTTTTGAGCAGTGGATTGATGTGGAAAACAGTGCCCACAGAGCGGCTTACGAAGGACAAAAGCAGCGTTTGGATAACGACAAGTCGAACAACAAATTTGTCCTTCCAGCTGAGTCTTGTATTCAGCCGGTGCTTCACGCACTCACCAGTGATAAACCCAAAATCCGTTACCGAATAACCACACCGACCAAAGTTTTTGCGGTATTGAAGCGCCTGTTACCAACTCGTATTCTTGATAAGATTTTGCGACAAGCAGCATAAAAAATTTTTATCACGATGTAATTTTACCGTAACAATGTGATGTCATTATGAGCATGTAGGTTAAGAAAGCCTCAATGTTCGAATCAATTTCTAGGTTAGTATCTTCATCCATCGTGCCTGAACGCGATGTGGATACTCACTTTAGATTTGGTATCGCCACCCTTTCTGTTTTGTATTTTCGCGAGACAATAATGACATTAAATCAGCTTAACTGGCTTAGTGTGGGTGTAGTGTTGACCATGTTCATCCTATTTTGATACCACACCCAGCACACCACTATAACGTCTAACAAGACTTTCTAAAGCGTGCTGGACTAGCCAAATTTAATAGCACTTTCGCTTGCTATCAGGAATACGCTGCTTCGGCAGCGTTTTTCCTTTCTATCGCTTGAATTTCCCAAATATCAACTCCATATCTACAATCAACGACAAGAAACAAAAAGCAAGGATACTCTGATGCAATCCCCATTTATCGTTGAGTTAACAGAACAAAATTTCCGTGAAACGCTTGAAGGATCAATGAACACGCCTGTATTGATTCACTTTTGGGCGGGCGCTCAACCAGAAAGCGCACAAGTGATTCCTGATCTACAAATGCTGACTCAGCAATACAACGGCGCATTTACCCTTGCTCTATTGAACTGTGAACAGCAACCTGCTCTTGCTTCTCAATTTGGCGTGCAAGTGCTACCAACCATCGCATTATTCATGAACGGCCAAGCCGTCGATGGTATGGGTGGTCCTCAGCCTATTGATGCGATTACAGCAATGCTGCAAAAGCATCTACCAAGCCAAGATGAGATGCAGTTGAAGCAAGCAAGTGAATTGCTTCAACAAGGTGAGCACGCTCAAGCATTAGCGATTCTACAAACGCTATCGGAAGAGCTTCAAAACCGTGGCGACGTGAAACTGGCGATGGCAGATTGCTTGCTAGAAACCAAACAGTTTGAATTGGCACAAACGCTGTTAAGCGCGATTCCGCTGGAATATCAAGACAACTACTACAAAGGTTTGATCGCGAAGTTAGACCTGCATCTTCAAGCAGCAGAAAGCCCAGAGCTTCAACGTCTTGAACAAGAACTAGCAGCAAACCCTGATAACATTGAATTGGCGTGTGAACTTGCGGTTCAGTACAACCAAGTAGGTCGCGATGAAGAAGCGTTAGAGCTGCTTTGGAACATTCTTAAGACCAACCTAGGCGCACAAGATGGTGAAGTGAAGAAAGTCTTTATGGATATCTTGAGCGCACTTGGCCAAGGCAATGCGCTGGCAAGTAAGTACCGCCGTCAACTTTACTCGATTTTGTACTAAGCGAATCGATTTAAAGCAGGACAGCTCAAATAGAAAAGGCCGGAAAACTCCGGCCTTTGTTGTTTCTACCATTCCTAAAACACCCGTCACGAGAGAGTTTGGTACTAAAAATCACTGTACAGCGTAGGTACCGCAGGTGGGTATTCAATCGGCTGCCAGCGGTCATTGAAGGTGTATTTTCCGTACAGCATGAAATGGTTTGGCGTATAAAACTCTGAACGCTGTAGATCCACCAGCGCACCGATATACCAACGTTTACTCACTCGCTTCTCAACGGCTGCTTGCAGCGATGCACCAAAGCCGCCACCGCGCTCAGAACTATCACCAGAAGATAAATAAGGCGCATCTTCTTCTGTCCATGAGTTAGAAATGGAAGCACTCAATTGATACGACCATGTGCTGCCGTACCGACCGTAATAGTTGACTGGCAATGACACAGAGAAATAGCTTTGCGGACTGTAGTAGCCACCATGCCCAAGAGTGTATTCACCCAAGTTTTTGTCATAGTCGAGATACATCAAGTTGGTGCCAATGCTCAGGCGCTGATCATCCGTTGCGATCAGTTTGTAGTAAGCCCCACCAAGCACACCGAGACGAGTATTGTCTTCAACGTTTTCACCCGTCAGTGCATGGTATTGCAGGCTGCTCCAAAAACCGTAAGGGCCACCTATATCCCAGCTCGAATTGAGCTTAACGCCAGTTCGAACTACACCACCCCATTTTTTGCCTTGAGGATCACTGGTTCCACTCGGTACTGTCATTCCAGCATAAGAAAGTGTGCTGCTGGTTTCAGGTCGGCGAGACGCTTCTGCTGTCCATCCGAAGTCCCCGAGATCACCATCCACACTGACCCCGCCTACCCAAGTAGTATGGTCAAAACCAATCGGTGTAGTGCCGATATCCACTTGCCAATCTTTGGCTTGCCAACCCACACCAAGCGCCATACCCGATGCATCATTTTGAACCGTTGTTGTAGTTGGGAATTTTTCAGGTTCCTTCTCGTAGTAATCTAGCTCGCCCGAATCGATAGATACGTAATCCGCTCTCAGCAGCAGATGCCCATCGAGTGACTCAATCGGAATACGCGCTTCGATTGGCACTTGGTTAGATGAGTTACGCCCATCACGCGCACTGTAATCCCAACCAATAAGTACATGACCATCACTGCGGTCATGGAGCGTATCGATGTCCGACTTAACATTTCGCGTTAGCCAGTAGTCATCGGCTGTGTCATACAACTCACGCAACGTAAGCGTCTCTAGACTTGCTTCATCTGGTTTTGCACTTTTTTCAATTCGATCACTATTCAGTGCCTGACGTCCGCGCTCTTCCGCTAACGTCCATTGCTGATTGTCCATCGCAATAGACATGCTGTTGCGATACGCCAGAGCGTCAGCGCCCTGTGTATCATCGAGCAAGCGGTTCAGGGTGTTCGCATCATTGCGGTAACCAAGTTGATTGAATACCGAAGCAACCGTCATCAGCTGAGCAGCATTCAGCGTGTCACGCTTCTTATTCAAGATCAGATGCAAGTCGTGATAGGTTGCCTCATCCCCACTCTGTGCGCTAGCTTGCAGCAACCCCACCTGAGCTTGCGTCTTGAATGGTTCAGGTTTTGATGAGATACGTTCATATAAAGCCATTGCTTGCTCTGGTCGTTGATTCGCGAGTAACAAATCCGCTTGCGCTAAAGTACGACGTGTTTTGAGTTCATCAAATTGCAGCGCTTCAGAGGCACTGACTGCTTGCTGGTCTTTACTCAACGCCAAGCCTTCGTACCATTGGTCGAAATCGTCAAACTGATTCAGGCTCACCATCATACTGCCGTAAGCGAGTTTTTCGTCGGTAGACCATTTGCTTGAGGGGCGAATACTTTGATAAATACGCTGCGCTTCATTGACCTTTTCAATCTCTACCCAAGCACTTACAAGCCTCGCTAGAGGTTGAACTTGCCCAGCATATTGCGACTCAAGCGACGTCAACATGGTAGTAACCGTCTTCGGTGAGGCCTGATAACGCGAGGATAAATCTTGTAAATCGGCATTGAGCTTTAAGCGTGTGAGGTTACGCTCCATGGCTGGGGTAACCTCGCGCTTCGGCACACTCTCTAACTCAGAAATCGCCGCATCGACTTTAAAATCTTGAGCGAGATACAAGGCATACGCGAACTTCATTTCCGGATCAGTGCTGTTCGTCGCCCATTCAGACATCAGTTTGTCGGCACGACGTTTATCCCCCATAGAGCGAACCACATCGGCAATATCTAGCCTCAACCACGGCGATATTGGCTTCAGCTCAATCAGATCTTCCACTGCAGATTGCATACCTGCTTGGTCATCTTTCGCTATCGCAATGCGCAATCTCGCCAGAATGATCTCAGATTGAATGCCATTGATTTTCTCAGACACCACCTGTTTTTGCGCTGGAGAAAAGCGCTGTGCAAGCGAAGCCGCGCCCGCCCAGTCCTGCTGCTCAATACGAACATCGAGTCGTCCACGTAAGGCAGATCCGTTCAGCGCTTCAAGTTTTAGTGCTTGGATATAAGCTTTATCTGCCGCGGCATAGTTCTTTTGTGCTAAGTAAAGCGCCCCTAAAGAGGTAAAAGCATAAGGCTGTGTTTTATCAGACTGAATGGCTTTACGGTAAAGGCTTTCAGCTTGTTTAAACTGCCCTTTCTCAGCCAGTGCATCACCTTGATCCAAATAAGCCCAATATTGCGAGGTTTCAATCAGAGTGGCCCATTTCGAGGCACTATCCGGGTCTTTATCTAACTGCTGTGCACGTTCAAAATACTCAAGCGCCTTTTGTTGCTGACCTTTACGCAGATAGACCTTGCCCATACCACCCAATATTTCTGGGTCGTTCGGACGCGTCGTCATCGCATAACGCAACTGCTTCTCAGCTTGCAAGGTTTTGTCTTCATCCAGCAGTTTGAGACCTTTCAATTTGGCAAGATAGGTTGGGTCCTTACGTAGATCTTGCTCGGTTTCCCAGCGCTTCTTCGCGCCTTGGTTGGCGCGTTGAATCTCAAGATCTGATGGATAGTAACTCGCAAGAATCGCGTATTGTTGAACCACTTGTTCTGAGATAGGCAGTTGATCGAGAGCACGCAACCAAGATGTCGCCGCACTGCTGCCAATGACTGGCGCTAAAGCGAGCTTTTTGTAGGTATCCAAAATCCATGGGTCAGCTGGGTTCTCTTTGCGGATATGATTCGCCAATGCGAGTTGAAACTGAGGCACACCCGGGTAATCTGCATTTAAGCGCTCTAAACCTTGTTTTACCACCTGCCAACTTCCATCAAGATTGCTTTGCAGCTGAAGAAACTCTAACTGCAATGCAGCAGAAGGCATGCCGTTGGGGAAAATGACTTTATACGCTTGGATGGCTTCTTCGTAACGGCCAGATTTAGCCAGCAGCTTAGCTCGTTGGTAATCGCCTTTGTTATCTCCTTGAAGAGACATGATGGCAGCCAAGTCTTTGGCTTGTGGAGAATTTGGCGATTGTGTAGTTAAACGTTGAAACGTCTGCTTCGCCAGCTCAGGTTGCTTACGCTTTAAGTACATATTGGCTTGATAATACAAGCCAATCGGGTTGCCTTCCTCAATGGCAAACAAACGCTCTAACGTACTTTCAACAATGTCGTCGCGTCCTATTGCATCCGCCAGTTTCAGTTGTTCAACTAGCCACTCCACCGAATTTACCCGAGCAAGAGATGTCGAGAACTGAACCGTTTCAACTGGTTGATATACTGCGGCTAACTGCGCTTTGCTAAGCGGGTTTGAACTAAAGCTTTGTGCGTAAACAGGAGCAATCCCGCTCGCCATCATGGCCAGCGAGATCAACCACGAAGCACGTCTTGCTATTGGCATTGCTCGCTCCATGCAGGCAACAGTTCACCTTGTTTGCCAAAGCGGTAGCGCGCCTGATGCCAGCCTAGGCCAAACAAACTCAAAACATTGTCGTAGTAGTGGTCGTTTCTGTCCGAGATAAGCTCTTGTTGCGCTCGGCTTGCTTGTGCTTTGAGCAGCTCAGACTCACCAGATGCCGCCAACAAAGGCAAAGCAGCGGCAGAAAATCCTGCACTGCCAACTTGAGTGTACTCACCCGTTTCTGTATTCACTTCTCGTGGTGGTGCACCGAGCGCTTCAGTCGCTGCGACAAAGGGCTGCATTTGCTGAATCAGCTGAGCTTTTTCTGCGACTTGGTCATCAAGCATACCCGTCCATAAGTAGGTACGAATGGCGTTGTAACTGCCAATTGGCCCAGTCACCGAATCGGCACTGTACTGGCCTTGGCTGAGCGTTGCCCAATCAGGGCTGAAACCTTTTGGCATGGTTTGCGTTAGCATTTGCGCGCTTGCTTTATACATGACATCCCATGAATACTGCGGATACAGAGCTTCCATTCGGGCAATCAGCTGTAACGGCACATAGCTCGGGTTCACACGGTAGCGATCACCAAACTCAAATCCTGTTGGTGCAGGCAGTAACACGGTGCCCACACCGTCAATGGTTACAGCCTCTTCTCGTAGAATACGACTAGCAAGCAGATGACCAAGCGATTGGTAGTAATAGTTATCCCACAGTCGACCCGCTTCAACTAAAGCGTAAGCAATCCAAAGGTCGGAATCCGATGCTGCATTGGTATCTAACACACCAAAACTGCCGTTCGCTTTTCGGCCCCATAACCAAGCTGGCAATCTTGCCGTAAGGTCACCACCAGCTAAATGCACTTGAGTCCAGTTTAATACTTCGGCAAACGCTTTTTGATCATTGGCAACCAAAGCAAAAAACAACGCATAGGACTGGCCTTCCGATGTGGTGATCATGCGTTCATCGCTGCCATCCACGACTCGACCTTGTTCGATATAAACCGACTTGAATGTGTCCCATTGTGGCCAGTCACACGTGTTTGCCCACAGTTGAGGAGAAGTCAGTAGCATGATAAGTGCAATCAACTTTTTCATTCCTCTTCCTCCTCAGTCTTCTCTAGACGTTTTGCAGCAACCTGACGCAGAACACGCCAAAGCACAATAGTCACGATCACCATCAATAACGCAGCGAAGCATGCCACGATGATTGGATGATTTGAGAAGTGGAACCACACTAATTGCCACACTGGCAATTCACCCACAAAGTAGTGAGAACCAACGTTATAGCTCGCGACTTCATCTTTTCTTAGCGTCACCACAGAGCCAAACATATGCTCCACTTTGCCCGAATCTGCGAGAGCTTCATCAACCGTAGCAAAATCGGCAGGGTGAGCAGCCATAATAGACACTAAACTGCGATTATTTGTGTAAGGTGATTCCATACCATAAATCGCAGCAAAGGAGCCGCCTGCTTCCACTGAAACGTAGTCAGCTGGCACTTGGTTAGCGTCGCTTGGGTTCATCCAGTTCATGCCAAGCTGCTGTTCATTTTTACTTGGTAGACGAATTTGACGCTCGCCCGCTTCAACCACCAGATTCACTTGCTCTGGGTCGTTCGCCGCTTCTTCTAATGAACGCACCACTCCTATGCTCAAGATATCTTTGTCTTTTAGCGCTTGTGCATCCCACTTATCGGTCAACAAGACTTGGATGCCTGGGTAGCCAGAATCGCTGCCTAAAGAGCCCATGACATTCAGGAAGGTTTGCAGTGCTTCCTTTGGTGCATTTTTGGCTACTACAACAGCGGTTTCAGACAGATCCGCCATACGTGTGTACGGGAAGCCAGATGTTGCAAACGCGCGCATGTTTGGCATTTCGATGTAATGCGGGAAGCCGCTAAAGTCGAGCGTAGAGTCGCCATCAACCACGGCATATTGTTTGCTTGGTTGAGTGACCTGACACTGACCATCTGTGACAGAGGCAAAGCCAAATTCAAAATCGATCTGGTTTTTGCTGCCCACTTTGAATGCCGGAATACGAACACGGTCGTCGCTGCTCAGAATGCTGTCATCCAACAATGGGACACGAACGCGGTTAGAGTCGCCACCCTGACCCGCAGTGGTCAGGTTAAAGGCTTCGATGAACTGGTCGTTAATGCTCAACGTCAGACGGGATCCAGAATGGTCTTCCGTAGGCGGTGAGTAACGGTAGTTCAGATCCATTGGAATACCACGACTCTGCCAAGTAAACAGATCTGGCGGCAAACGTAAGCTCACGCTGATAGGTGGTGGTGTGCGACCTTCCACTTGCAGCATGCTCTTTTGTTCAACCAATTCAGACAACGCAACCGGGCGATCTGTGCTCACCCAGTTTGGCGCATCGTAAGGCACGCGAGGTTTGATTTGCTTCACCTCGTTGATCTTGGCAATGGGGCCGGTAAGAATCTGGTTACCCAATGCCAAGCCACGTACTGCGGTGTTTAGGTCAGCACTGTCACGACCAATCACCAGCAATAACTTCGCGTATGGGTCGGTTGGGTGGGTAATCACCTGTACACGCGGGCCATCCGTATCTGGGAAGTCTTTTAGGAATTCAGGTTTGTTGTCGTTGGTGATAAACACCACGGCGTTGCGCTCTGGCAAAGTGTCGAAACTCAGAGGGAACTGCGCACCGCGCCAAGCCGCTAAAGAGCCAAAGTAGGAACTCAAAACACCAGCGGCTTTCACTTCGTCTAAGTCATATTTATCGCCCATCACGACAGGCAGATTAAGTTGGCTAAAATCACGAACATCAAAGAAAGGCGCTGGCAATAAGCTCAAATCGCTTTCTAGCTGCGTTTTTTGCACAAACATTTCGATGCGGCTGCTTTGGCTGATCTCGGCCCAAATACTGGAATCATTCGGGTTGGCACAGTCTTTTTGAGTATTGCCAATCAGCTCAAAACGAATTTGGTTGTAGTTACTGAAGTAACGCGTATCCAGCGGCATAGAAAGACTGAGCTTTTTACCCTGCTGGCCATCAACGATAGACGCCACGCCCATCAACTCGTTGTTCAAATACACTTTGACGTGTGAAACCAAGGCAAGTAACGCTGGCGAAGGCGTAATATCAAAGTACAACGTGGCTTTTGAAACCACCTCATCAAGGCGAGAGCCAAAGCCAACATAAGCGTTCGCTTCACTGCCCTGAATCGCAATTGAGCCGCTGTAGCCCAATTGAGTAAATGGAACAACTCGCTTAAAGACGGTGGCATTTTCCGCGCCTTGTTGCTGAGCTTGGGGTTCCGACAATTGCTGTTTTACTTCTTGTGCCGCGAGACTGCCCGACATACACATCAGAGTGATTGCCGTCGTCAACGCTGTTAGTTTTTTATTATTTAGCATGACTTGTGGTCCTGATTGGGACATAGCGAGGTCGAAGTGACCAAATAAATTCGATACAAAATAAAAGTGCATCCACACTGACCACGACAAATTTCGGGCAGTGTTGTAGCAAGCGCTTGTATCCATTAAAGCCGACTTGTAGAACGGCTTGCATACTCGATAGTGGCTTATCTGCTTGATAGCCTTGTTGCCATTTCGCCCATGTATCTGCTCGCGCAAATGTACATTGGACGTATTGGATTTGTTGTTGATGCGACAATTCATTGAGTTGCATACCGAACATGCCTTTATGAGCATAGGCAACCGTCATCGGGAACACGAATTCTTGTCCACCACGATTCAGAATCACTTCGAGTGACTGACCGAGTAAGTACTGGCAAGTTTGTTCGTCAACGCCATCGATTTCTATGCGGACGCCCCCCAATGAAAAGTCTTTCATCTGAGCTTGAATCAAATGCCCAGAATGCAATCTCACCGCAACAGGAATTGCCACCTCTACGCGGTGATCTTTTCGTACCTGTTTCGCTTCTACCGCAACCGCGACCGCTGCACCTAAGATCAGCAAGTTGTACATCGTCCATACTAAGTTCACGATGACAGTGCCGACCTCATCCTGGGGCCCCCACCCCATTCGATACAGGCCCACGGCAAAACCAAGAATATTCAGTGCCACGAGCACCAAATACGGTCGAGAGATCACCCAGTCGTAATGCGATTTTTCAACTAAGCCCCCTTTCGCCGTTACATTGAATGTCCCTTTATGAGGCGCAAACAAAGCGACGGTGGTTGGTCTTGCGATGTACCAAGCAAGCACGGTTTCATACACTTCTCCCCAGAAGGAGTAACGATAGTCACCCTGCATGCGTGAGTTGGTCATACTGGCGTGGATCATATGCGGCAAAACGTACAGGATGATCGCCAATGCTGGTGCGTAAATGACGTAAGAGTGCAGCAGTAAAAACGCCAGAGGTGCAATCAAAAACACAATACGCGGTATACCGGATAAGAAATGCAGCATGGCATTGACGTAACAAAGCCGCTGCGACAACTTCAGCCCTTTACCGGTGAGCGGGTTGTCGACCCTGAAGATCTGCGCCATGCCCCTCGCCCAGCGAATACGTTGCCCTACGTGTGCCGATAAGGTTTCTGTCGCTAAACCCGCTGATATCGGCTGCTTAAGGTAAGCAGAGCGATAGCCCAATCGGTGCATGCGCAGTGACGTATGTGCGTCTTCCGTTACGGTTTCAACTGCAATACCACCCACTTCTTCAAGCGGTTCACGGCGCAAAATGGCGCACGATCCACAGAAAAACGTCGCGTCCCATAAATCGTTACCATCTTGAATCAACCCATAAAACAAGTTGCCTTCGTTAGGCACATTGCGGAAGTTCGATAAGTTACGTTCAAACGGATCTGGAGAGAAGAAGTGGTGCGGAGTTTGAATCAACGCCAGCTTCGGATCTTTAAGGAACATCCCCATCGTGAGCTGGAAGAATGCTCGAGTTGGAATGTGGTCACAGTCGAAGATCGCCACAAACTCACCATCCGTCTGCTTTAACGCATAGTTGATGTTACCGGCTTTGGCGTGCTCGTTAGTTGGCCTGCGAATGTAGTTAACCCCTACGCTCTTTGCGAAGTCACGGAAGCTGTCTCGTTTACCATCATCGAGAATGTGAATTTTTAATTTGTCTTTTGGCCAGTCCACACCCATTGAGGCGTACACCGTCGCTTTAACCACATCGAGATCTTCGTTGTAAGTCGGAATCATCAAGTCGATGGTTGGCCAAGTCGATTGATCTTGTGGCATCGAAACCGGCTTTCGGTTAAGCGGCCATATATTCTGGAAGTAACCCAGCATCAACACGATCCAAGAATAGGTTTCTGCCAAAAGCAAAATACCCCCTAAGATCAGTGCAATAGGATCGTCCCAGTTTAAGGTTGATGAGTAACGCCACCAGAGATAACGGCAAGATGCTGTCACCGAAAGAATGATGAGCAACATGGTCGGAAAGCGCCCCGACATGCGTCGCACCATCATGGCAAGTGCCCACAATAAAAGCACAAATACAGTCTGTGCCTGATAGCCGAATGGCACGGTAAAACAGAGCAACGCGAGCAACGCCACGAGGAACAGCAATGCATAGTTCAATACCATCGCAGACTTGCTGGCTTTCATGCGTTCACGAACTTCAGGATCTTTAACTTGGTTGGCCGTTTGTTCTAACCAACGAACACTTTTCGCCACCAGCTCAAACGGCAAGTAGAAAGCATTGCGGATTTTCTCAGCAAGATGCATCACGACACTACTGGCTTGATGAGACCAAGCGGACGCCACACTTTGCTTAAAACACAGTAACCAAACGCTCTGGATAACAAATCGAATCGGGTCGAATAAGCGAGGAGCGGCGTAGTTAACTTGTGGGAAATAGATCAGCGGCAGTTTCCAAGAGGGAACACCAGCAACCACTGGTTTTAGGAAAACAAAGCTCAATGAAAACCAAACAGAAAGCACAATGTTGCCCAACCAATTGGTTTTGCACTCCCAAGCTTGCTCATACGCCTGCTTGTGCGACTGAAATTGGTCGACTATCCAGCTTTGGAAGATAAGGTTAAGGCTACGCATGCACTAGCCCTGAGAAGTTGCAGCGGCAAGCGTTGAAACGCACCAAAATGCCAAAGATTGGTAATCTTTCGCAGCTTGGCTCGTCGGAGAGTAATGCTGAACGGTCGTCAAGTTGGCTGCGCATTCAGCCAATGCCGTATCACGGTGCATAAGAACAGGCACTAACGACGCTTGCAGTTCCTTCTTAAACACCAGCATGAAATCTCGACCAATCTCAGTCTCAGGCTGATATTGATTGAGAATGTAACGCAGCTTACCAGAGTCAAGCAGGTTGCTGAGTTGAGGCGAGTGGCTAAGCGCCGTTTGTAACGCTGCGTAGTTCATTGCGTCAGCGTTAATAACCACAAACACCATGTCCATCGACTCAACAAACGCGTTCATTTCTGGAGTCATGAGGTAAGACATATCACCATGGAACAACTGCCATTGCTCTGCATCTGTGACTTGCAACGTTGAGCGACCAAGCGCTTGAAAGTATTGATAAGATTGAGCGAACTGACCCTTTTGGTCGGTATCCAATTCGCCAAATGGCAACAACAGAGCACCTTGTGGGCTTTGATACCCGGCCTCTACCCAAGCATCGCCAGACAACACACGAGCTGCCCAACCGTCTTGCTCTTCATAAGGAAGGCCAAGATGAAGGCGTAACAGATTCTCAGGCACTGCGTCGATAGCAAGAACCTGCTTGTTAATTTTGACTAAAGCTTGAGCCAAGTTTGCGGTTACCGTGGTTGATCCACATCCGCCTCTCAGGCTAACAAAAAGAAGGCGCTTCATATCGCTTCCGTTTCAATACCTGCTTGTTTGTTTTTGATCCCAACGCCACTGTCTTTGGTCGATTGAGATTGAAAAACCAACCATTTACTTTTCACATTGAGATACGACTCGTTTTCTGTCGTCTCAACATATTGATGCTGAGTTAAGTCATATGAAGAGTAGATCGAATTAATGTCTTTTGCTGGCTCTGTCACGACATCTTTCCACGTTATCCACGTATCTGATAAAGCGCTAAGACATTCCTATCTTGCTTAAATTTTTATCAAATACGATGATGAAAATTTGACGCACCTAACCCGTGCATCACATATTTATAGAATGAGAAAAAATGTGAACAACCTAAGTCATTGATCACATGATTATTAAATTCCTATACGATGTTAGGCTTCAGAAACTGAGGTTATGAAGATGAGTTGTAATTATCCGTTTACGACATATAAGATAAAACTATAGGCGAACTTTAAATGTATTGATTTGAAAATGCCTAATTTTAAACTTATAAACATCAAGGCAGATAATGCTATATCTAATTTTATTTTTGATCAATTTCGTTTAATATCTTCGCGTCATTTTATTGTCACATTGGCATTTTTTTTTGTAACGTTTTACATACAGCACAACGATAAAGACAACCAAGATTGAACGTAACTATATGATTAAAAGGCTATTTTAATGTCATTAATAAACGGTCTGTCCGCAATTACCAGTGATCGAGAAAGTAAATCGGTATACGTCAATTTATTTTCTCACAAACACATGACAATTGAATTCTTAACCAGTGCATCAGACCAAAGTCACAACACTTCGCTTACAAGTTTCACCAATAAAGAAACCTTCCTATCCGGCCTAAATCGCAAAGCATCACAAAAATTCAATGACTTATCTGATAGTTATCTTGATAAGGTCTACTTTGTCAGTAATAAAAACCATAAAAAGAAGTTAAACCCAATTATTCTCGCCAAAGACATTCACAAAATAAATATTATTAAGAACTCTAACTATATTTTGTTTATTCCCGACTCGATTTTATCTCACTGCAGCGACAAGGATGTAGGTATATTCCTAAAAACAATTAATGAATTCGCTCATAAAAAATCGCTCTTGATCAATATATGTATCTATGGTCATTTGGCGACATCGATACTTAAGCCTAAGTTGTTGACGAATAATCAATACCTCGCCGGTCTCGCGACGATGAGCGCACTAGATGAAACACGATACAGTTACTTTGTCGACTTTTGGTCCAACAAGCATGGGGTGAAATCAGAAGAAGAATACATCCTATCTTTTGATGATGACGGCCACTTGCTCGCGACACCTTATGAGAAGTTGCAAACGAACGACGTTACAGAAGACAAAGCCGATAGCGAACGACTTTACATTACGAAAGAAGCCTTAGGTGATAGCACAAAAGTTCCGAAAGGAATGCACCTAGCAGAAAATAACCAACAGTTATTAGAGATGTTAGACAGCCCAAGAGCATCAACCATTGTTTTCAACTGCTCAAGCCAGAGCGAAGTACAACAGTTGGCATTGGATTGCTACCGACTGCGCACGAAAGCGGGCAGACAACTCAAGCTCGTGATAAGAGAAACACAACAATGTTTACGATATGCGGATGAAAAGTTTCTGCTTCGTGCTGGCGTAAACCTGATTTCACCGGTGCAGGTGCCTCAGATGCGCTTTATGACTCAGGTAGAGGCCATACAAGGACAAATGCTGACGCGTGCGTTACCTCAAAGCTTAGAGGCCTTACTAAAGTACGACGTTAAATTTGGCAGCAAAGGTTACCTGCATAACAGAGACTTCAGTCAATACTGTACGGATGTGATCGCCAGTTCGAGCCGTTCTAACGTCAACTTTGCTCTGATTAAGTTGAATTTGCTGCCGGGAATGAGCCCTGAAGAATGTCTTCGTTTGTGCCACATCCGACGAGATGGTGATGTCGTCACCGCGTGTAACAAAGCACTTTATGTTTTGTTCAGTGCTATTCGTCATAACGACATCGATGTTGCTCTTAATAATATTTTCGAGTTTCCACCTCGAGATCTGTTTCACTCAACGCGCACCTTCGATACCCATTATGACATCGAAGCTGAACTAAAATACATCCTAGAGGATGAAGTCAGCATCTCTGAAGAGGTATCAAGCTTGACCACTGAGAAGCAGATTTTCGCGGTAACGAAAAAGCCGATGAGCGAGGTACCTGCTTTGTTCGCAGTAAAGAAAGCCATCAACATTAAGGAGCAGGAATGAACATTGATGACTTTATGCTCACCGTAGGCATTAGCCTTTGCATCGGATTAATCCTAGGCTACTTTCTGCGTGATGCAGTAAGCGCGATAAAGCGATTCTACGATAGATACTTAAAACGCGCTCAGTACTTTGAGCAAGATCTTTCTGTAAACAAAAACAAGAAGCTTAAGTGATGACTTCACACTCTAAACAGCCTGCTCAGTTCACAATTGGATTGGGTTGGTGGAACATTTATTTTATTGCCAAAGTTGCCCTTTCCCTCCAAGGGACCATCGATTTCCATCCGCTAGAAAACTTTGCGCTCTTGCTCTTTATTCTGTTACCAGTGCCAATCAAAGCATTGAATGTCCTGCGACATGTTATCGCAGTGATCATCGCTGCATGGCTACTGCATTATGACTCTTTCTTACCTCCGCTAGAGCGATTATGGGCTCAGGCGGGGCAGTTGATGCAGTTTGAGTTTAGCTATCTTGTCGAACTCATGGGACGCTTCATCTCTGTTCAAGCATTGCTTGGGTTGTTTGCTTTGTGCGCAGCGTATTTCATTCTGAGTAAGTTTTTACGTGTTTCTGTATTCGTTGTCATCGCGATGATTTACATCAGCATTCCAAAAACGCCACAGAATTCAGTCACCGTTGAGACAACTCAACCTGCGCCACCAGCAACTACGGAAGTGGCGGAAACGGCACAACCTCAAGTCACAGAAATCAACGATGAGTCGCTAAACAGTATGACAGCAGATTTTTTTGCGAAAGAAGCGTCACGACGTGTCTCGTTCAGCCCTGATAGTGCACAAGATGCTCCGTTTGATTTGCTGTTCTTGAGTATCTGTTCCGTCGCTTGGGATGACATCGAGATTGCTGGTTTGGCCGATCACCCGTTGTTCAAAGAATTTGATGTCATGTTTGATAACTTCAGCGCGGCAACATCCTACAGCGGACCAGCCGTTGTAAGGCTGCTGAGAGCAAGTTGTGGCCAGCAAGAACACAGTAAACTGTTCGAGCCTGCTCCAAAGCAATGTTACTTGTTCGATAACCTGAAAGATCTCGGCTTCAAAGAAAATCTGTTGATGAACCACAATGGTGTGTTCGATAGCTTCTTAGAACTGATCAAAAAAGATGGCGATCTAAAAACGAACCTGATGTCTCAAGAAGGGTTCAAGCCTTACCAAAAGTCGTTCGATGGCTCCTCTATCTTCCGTGATAAACAGGTGCTTGATGATTGGTGGCAACAACGAATCAAAAGTGATGATGAGAAAGTGGTTGCGTTGTATAACACCATTTCATTGCATGATGGTAACCGCATCATCAATGCCAATTCGACAACGTCTATGGTGAGTTACAAGAAACGCCTAAAGAATCTTCTTGATGATCTTTACTCGTTCTTCCAAGAGCTAAAAGCCTCCAACCGTAATATTGTTGTTGCATTAGTGCCAGAACATGGCGCCGGTATGCGAGGTGATAGAATGCAGATCTCTGGTATGCGTGAAATTCCAGCGCCGACCATCGTTCACACACCGGTTGGGATTAAAGTCTTCGGTGAAGGAATTCAACGCCAAGGCAATACGAAGCACGTTAAAGCGCCTTCAAGCTACTTAGCCCTATCACAATTGGTATCGAATATTCTTGAACAAAACATTTATGACAAGGAATCATTCAACCCGAGCGAATTGGCTGGCAACTTACCAGAAACCCGTGTGGTCGCTCAAAACTCTGGCTCAACCGTAATTGAGGTAAATGGTAAGTACTACGTCTCACTAGATGGTACCAGTTGGATTGAATACCCAACTAAATAGCATTCACATGTTAACGGCATGAATTTTTAGCAACAATAAAGGCTGGTGTATTCCGGCCTTTATTCTGCCTGTTATCTATCCAAGCTCTCATTTCTACGATTGTTTAATACGCATAAATAAGTAAGAATGGATTAAACATTATGCACTTAAGGGAATAGCACATGCCAATTGACTCATTGATCACCATCGGTATTTTCGTTGCTCTAGCCGTTATTATTCTTGCCTCTGCGATTAAGACTGTACCTCAAGGGAACAACTGGACAGTTGAACGCTTTGGACGCTATACCCACACACTTAAACCGGGCCTGAACTTAATTATTCCGTTTATTGATAGAATTGGTCAGAAGATCAATATGATGGAACGCGTTCTCGACATTCCAGCTCAAGAGGTTATTTCTAAAGATAATGCGAATGTCGTCATCGACGCAGTCGGCTTTGTTCAAGTTATCGACGCAGCCAAAGCGGCTTATGAAGTTAACGATCTAGAACATGCTATTCGTAACCTCACATTAACCAACATCCGTACCGTACTTGGTTCAATGGAGCTGGACGAAATGCTCAGCCAGCGTGACATGATCAACACCAAACTTCTCTCTATTGTTGACCAAGCAACAAACCCATGGGGAGTGAAAGTTACTCGTATAGAAATCAAAGACGTTCAGCCACCAGCAGATCTGACTGCTGCAATGAATGCTCAGATGAAAGCAGAACGTAATAAACGTGCAGAGATCTTAGAAGCTGAAGGTGTGCGCCAAGCAGAAATCTTACGAGCAGAAGGTCAAAAACAATCAGAGATCTTAAAAGCGGAAGGTGAAAAGCAGTCTGCGATCTTACACGCAGAAGCCCGCGAACGTGCGGCGCAAGCGGAAGCAAAAGCGACTTACATGGTGTCAGAAGCCATCGCTAAAGGTGACGTTCAAGCAGTGAACTACTTTATTGCTCAAGGCTATACCGACGCATTGAAGAGTATTGGCCAAGCAGAAAATGGGAAAATCATCATGCTACCAATCGAAGCAACTGGTTTAATGGGCTCTGTTGCTGGTATTGCTGAAATGTTCCAACAAAGCAAAGACAAAGGCTAGCCTATGGACTTATTTAGTTTATTAGAAGGCATCACTTTCTGGCATTGGATTGCTTTCGGCCTCGCATTGTTAGCTGTTGAGTTACTCGGCACAGCAGGCTACTTCCTATGGCTTGGCATCTCTGCATTGATCGTAGGTGCGATTTTATCTGTGCTACCAATCGGCTGGCAAATGCAGTGGTTAGCCTTTGCGGCATTCAGCTTGGTGACAACTTGGCTATGGTGGCGAAAACAATGGTCGAAAGATCGCAAGAGCGACAGTGCGCGCGATCTTAACCAAAAACAGAAGCAATTAGTCGGCAGTATCGTGACGTTAGATGAAGACTTCACGGTGGGGATGAACCGCTTACGAGTGGCAGATACTACTTGGTCTGCTGAGTCAGAACACGATTTACCAGCAGGAACTCGAGTCGAAATTATTGCTGTTGATGGCATAATTCTTAAGATAAAACCTATTTCTCGATGATGTTTGTCAAAATAATAGGGTGCTATGCGCCCTATTCTATTCCTAATCCCACTACCTCTTTTATTTCATCCACTTATTTAAATTAATTATGTGAATTAAGTGATAGAAATATTATCAATATCCTCTCTTTTCTACCTATTTTTAAATTTTCAATTTTAATAATTCAAACACATAGCGAAATATAATTACTTTTTCAAAATCTAAATTTATTTTAAAAAATAAAACCTTGTTGAATTTAATTTTGATCTTTCTAGGTCTCTATACATACTTAACGCATAAGCATGTCTATTAAGTGCTTATATTTTTTTAAGGTAAGTAAGAGGAAGTACTATGAAGAAGTTTTTTTTATTTTTAGCGTGCAGCATATTTGCGTTTTCTTCATTCGCCTATAACAACGGGAATGGAGGCACCACCAACCTGGGGCCTATTGTCGAGTGTACTCTACCAAGTGGAGATATTTCCCATATTCCTAGCGAGATGTGCCGCTTTCAAGGTGGATCATGGGACAACTAAAATCAGGGCATGAAAACGAGTAAAACTCTCTGCTCTAATTACTTTTAGTTTGTAGACCTATTCCAAGTAATTAAATTGAATTTAAAAAGCAAAATACGTTCTAGATTACAAGGTAAATAATATGAAACTGGTAACTGGATTGTTAATCGCGATTGCAGCATTAATGCCTTTGACTTCGTTAGCAAATGGAGCTTCAGGTGGTAGAACATTAGCACCAGAAATAAAATGTGAACTGCCTAATGGCAACGTACACATGCTGCCGCCACTCTATTGCAAAATGTATGACGGAAAAAAAGTGAAATAAAAAAGGAGCCGAATGGCTCCTTTTTCTTAGCTTCTGAATATTAGTGGAAGCTGTATGGGATAAGAACTTGTAGACGTAGATCTGTCTCGTCCGCGTCTGCTGCACCAGCAAACTCGTCACGCTCTAGGATAGTACCGTGTAGACGAACGGTTGTACCTTTAAGAGAACCACTTTGTAGAGAGTAAGAAACCGTTGCGTTAACTGCGTACTCGCTCTCGTAATCCCAGTCACCTGATGCGCCACTTGCTGCAGAATCTGCACCAGAACCGTAGCCCAAGCCTAGGTAGTAGTTCCAACCGTTACCTTGGTTGTAAGAAAGACGGTTGTACCAAGCTAGCTCACCAGCTTTGTTCCAGTCAGATAGTGCATCCCACCATTGTGACCAAGTACCGTTGTTCATACCGTAAGTATGGATAGTACGTGGAACGAAATCTGAACGGTTGTCTGTATCTGTGTAGCGTAGCTCAGACATCCAAGATAGCTTGCCGAAAGATTGGTTTAGAGATAGACCAGTATGGAAACCTAGACCATCGTATTTCACATCATCATCAACACCGTAGAAGTCGAATGCAAGAGTAGTGCGGTCACTTACTGTGTACTTCAAGTAAGCTTTGTATGATGTGTTATCAGTGTCGTCATGGTAGCTAGTTACTTGACCTGCACCCCAATCGATACCGTTCGCGTATTTAACGCCTGTCGCTTGACCAAGACCAACTTGGAAGAATAGAGCGTCAGTGATGTTACCGTTCAAGCCTAGAGAGTGTAGGTAGCTCCATGAAGTGTCTGACCATAGTGCTGGCGCGTAATCATCTTCATGTAGTAACCAAGGTGCTGTGAATTGGTCTGCACCGAAGTAGCTTAGGTTGAAATCACCAAGTTTCGCGTTTAGCTCGAAACCACGGTACGTACCAGGTACAAAACTCCAAACGTTACCGATTGTACCGTTGCCACCAGCTTGTAGCATACCGACGCGAGCGTTAAAGTTTTCGCCAGTCTTAAATTTCAGAGCCGCTTTGTAAACTTTAAGCTGATCACCGTCACCTGCACCCCAGTCTAGGTTAGTACACGTAGAGATTTCGTTACATAGGTAGCCGTCTGCGCCTTTCAAGCTATCATTGTATAGGTCACCAGAGTAGTAAGCAGCGACGTCAGCACCTAACCAACCGTCATGGTAGCCAGAAGTGAAGTCAATAATTGCATTGTAAGATGAGTAGTTTAGACGACTCCAACGATCGCCATTTTCACCACCAGGCTTACCGCTAGTACGTGTACGAGAACGAGTATCAACAACGAACATTGCGTTCAATGATGAGTCGCTCATAAACTCGTTAACTTTCTCTACATACTCACCACCAGCAGCACTTTCAGTAGAAGCCGTAGCTGGAGCTACCGCTACTGCACCAAACATTGCTGCGGTTAGTGCTGAAACCTTGAAAAATTTGTCCATGGAAAAAACTCCTAAAAATGGATATAGCTGTATTTTTCTATCTCACCTTAAGTTGGCCGCCGAAGGAGAGAAGTAAATTCCTGAGTGAACCTCAATATTTCTAAATTGGTTCTTTTTAGTTCCTGCATACACACCGTGTATCCACGCTTCTAAGACTAACTTCGCATCTAAAAACATCCAAACGGAACTTATTTTTTTTCTAAAAAAATATGACCAACGCCAAAGTTCCATATAACTTGTTGATCCAGATCTTATTTTTAACACCCAAACTACAGAGCGATACAAAGATGCTATTTATCAATAACTTATGTCTAATGCGGAAACGTCAATTTGAAGTTGATCGCAGAGTTACTGCTAGATACGAGGAAAAATTAAAGGAGAGATCTTGATCACTGAAATGATTTCAATAGGAAAATAGCGCTAATTTTGTCACTTTTTAATTGGCAAGAAAAAGCCCCAAATGACTGTCATTTAGGGCTTTTAGTTATTTTTTATCTTTTTTGATGGAAGTTATTTCATCAAATTGAGCAAGTCTTGTTCGGTTTTAACCTCAACACCCAACTCTTGAGCTTTCGCTAGCTTAGAGCCAGCATTCTCTCCAGCAAAAAGAATATCGGTTTTCTTTGAAACGCTACCCGTCACTTTTGCACCTAGATTCTGCAGCGCTTCTTTCGCTTCAGAACGTCCCAGCTGTGAAAGCGTGCCCGTCAATACAACAACTTTACCTTCTAACGGTAACTCAACACCTTGTTGCGGAGCGGCAATCTCAGGCCAATTAATACCTTGATTCAACAAATCCTGTACAACAACCTGGTTTTTCTCTTCACCAAAGAAGGTCGTGATGTGTTTGGCAACAATAGCGCCAATATCTTGAACTTCAATTAACTGTTCTTCTGTCGCTGCCTGAATCAAATCCAGAGACCTGAAGTGTTGCGCTAGGTTGGCAGCCGTCGCCTCCCCTACCTCACGAATACCTAGCGAATACAAGAAACGCGGTAATGTTGTCAATTTTGATTTCTCAAGAGCATTAACTACGTTGGTTGCCGATTTAGGGCCCATGCGCTCTAGGACTGTCAACACTCCGGCCGACAACTTAAACAGATCTGCTGGTGTCTCAACCATTTCTCGGTCAACGAGCTGTTCAATCACTTTGTCGCCAAGACCATCAACATCAAGGGCTTTACGAGAAACAAAATGTTTTAGTGCTTCTTTACGTTGTGCTTGGCACACTAATCCACCAGTACAACGTGTTACCGCTTCCCCTTCAATACGTTCAACATGAGAGCCACATACTGGACACGCTTCAGGGAAAATAATTTCTCGCGCAGTTTCAGGGCGACGATCTTTGATCACCGAAACAACTTGTGGGATAACATCACCAGCACGACGAATCACAACTTCATCGCCAACCATTACCTCTAAACGTTCAATTTCGTCTGCATTGTGTAGGGTTGCATTACTGACGGTTACACCGCCAACGAAGACAGGCTCAAGCTTCGCTACTGGAGTAATCGCACCGGTACGACCCACTTGGAACTCGACTTCGTTTAACGTTGTAATTTCTTCCTGAGCCGGAAATTTGTATGCGATAGCCCAACGAGGTGCTCGAGCAACAAAGCCCAATCGCTCTTGAATAGCAATGTCATCAGCTTTTATTACGACACCGTCGATTTCATAAGCTAATGCTTCACGACGAGTCAGAATATCTTGATAGTAGGCTTTCACTTCTTCCAAGCTATCGACTCGCTTGGTTTCAGGGCACATTGGCAAACCCCAAGATTTGATTTGAAGGAATCGCTCGTAATGGCTTGATGCTAACGTTGCGCCTTCCACAACACCAACACTGTACGCGTAGAAGCTCAATGGGCGTGAAGCAGTAATGCGCGAATCTAATTGACGCAGGCTTCCCGCAGCTGCATTGCGTGGGTTTACAAACACTTTCTCGCCTTTTTTGCGAGCAGTCTCGTTAAGTTTGTCAAAACCGGCTTTCGGCATGAATACTTCGCCACGAACTTCAAGACGAGCAGGCCAGCCTTTGCCTTGCAACTTAAGTGGAATTGCGCTGATAGTACGTACGTTTTCAGTAATATTTTCACCTGTCGCACCATCACCACGCGTTGCTGCTTGTACAAGTACACCGTTCTCGTACAGCAAGCTTACAGCTAATCCATCTAACTTAGGTTCACAGCAATACTGCTTGATAGTTTGGTCAGGAACACGATCTTGAGCGCGCTTATGAAAACTATCCAGTTCACCATCGTCGAAAGCATTGTCTAAAGACAGCATTGGAACTTCGTGCGTCACTTGGCTGAACTCAGATAACGGCTGACCACCGACACGCTGGCTTGGAGAATCCACTGTAACAAGATCTGGGTGTTCGGCTTCAATATCCATAAGCTCGCGCATCATACGATCGTATTCTGCATCTGGAATCTCAGGGTTATCTTCCACGTAGTAACGAACAGCGTGGTAATGCAACGATTCTTTGAGTTCTTCTAGTCGCTGAGGTACTGGTTCAGACATATTAAAGCCCCGTGTGTATTCAATAAATGAGGTTGAGAATTCTATGAAAAAGGGCTCCTAACGGAGCCCTCTCTTTATTTGGTGTTAAGATTATGCGCTAGCGGCAGTAAACTCAACTATTTGACGACGATAAGATGCCAATCGGTCCGGCGTCATTAGGTTTCGTTGATCATCAAGGACATTACCACCCATATCGTCTGCAATTTGTTGTGCAATACGCAGCATTAGGTTGAAGTTTTGATCTGCTTCACCGTAGCAAGGTAATGTCATAAAGAACGAGATACCTTTGGTTGAGAATTCAGCAGGGTCATCATGTTCTAATGTGCCCGGTTGCATCATGTTGGCGACACTAAAGAGCACTTTACCGTTACCAGACAAATCAACATGACGATGGAAGATATTCATCTCACCGTAAATCAATCCATTTTGCTGCATGCTATCGAACAACTTAGTACCGATGAACGGCTCATCGCCAGCGCAGTGAACGTTCAACACAATGACTTGCATTTCAGGTTCTGGTTTTGGCTCTTCAGGTTGCTCTACAACAACTGGTGCAACATCGATTTCTGGTTCGACAGCTTCAGGTGCTTCGAACACTGGCTCGATAATCTCTTCTTCGAACGTCGCTTGAACAGGCTCAACAATTTCTGGCTCAGGCTCTTGTTCCGCTTTAGTTGCAACAAAAGCAGGGATCTCAGGTTCTTCTTTATGCTCTTTCTCTTTTACATCAAGAACATCATCAATCAGAGGGTCTGAGGCGAACTTGTTGTCAAACGAGCTTTCCATCCCAAAGTCTGGCTCTTTGCGATCTTTACGGATAATCTCGAAATCATCTTCTGGAGCAGGAGCAAAATCTCGCTCTTGTTCTTGAGGTTCTTTTTCTTCTTGGTCAACATCCAACTTACCAAGTGGTTTGTTACCAAACTTCGCTTTGCCTTCTTTTTTGCTTGTCCATAGGCCATGAAAAAGCAATGCGGCGATGGCTAATGCGCCAACAACAATGAGTACGAATCGCAATTCCTGCATTATTTACTCTCAATCTACCTGTTCTTACTACTCGCACATCCTTGAGCAGTAACCCAAGTGCAATAAATCTGAATGATGCGTTTACTTTACCAAAACTATATGCAGGTTTAGAACAACTTAATGCAAGAAGTTCCGTTTTTTGTTGTGATTCTTGCCACGATTCCACTTTACAAGACCTCATTTGTTAGGGCATTGAAAGAAAAGTATCGACAGGTACAATGAGTTTTCACTCACAAGAAATAAAATAGATATGAAGTCGAACATTCAACAAAGAACCGGTTTTGGTTATTTCCTATACGGAATTCAATTGGCGCTCTCTCCAGAGATCAGACGTTTTGTCGTTCTCCCTCTGCTGGCGAATATATTGCTAGTTGGTGGTGCTATCTTCTATCTTTTCTCTCACTTAGACGCTTGGATTGAAGGCTGGATTGGGCAACTCCCTGAGTTTCTGTCTTGGTTGACTTACCTCTTGTGGCCAATTCTCGTCCTAACGATTCTCGCCACCTTTTCATATTTTTTCAGCACCTTAGCGAACTTTATCGCCGCACCATTCAACGGATTGCTTTCTGAAAAAGTAGAAGAGTCGCTGACTGGTCAGAAAGTCAATGACGATGGGTTTGCAGCATTGGTCAAAGATGTACCTCGTGTTATGGCTCGTGAATGGCGAAAACTGCTGTATGTATTGCCAAAAGCGATT
The DNA here is from genome assembly GCF_023277445.1 of Vibrio sp. ED002. Taxonomy (NCBI): domain Bacteria; kingdom Pseudomonadati; phylum Pseudomonadota; class Gammaproteobacteria; order Vibrionales; family Vibrionaceae; genus Vibrio; species Vibrio sp. ED002. The sequence continues at coordinate 1,565,411 of NZ_CP080238.1, forward strand.
GGTTTATTCCTGTTGTTGTTGATTCCTGCTCTGGGTCAAACGGTTGGACCTTTCTTATGGTTCTTCTTCACAGCCTGGATGTTGGCGATCCAATACTGCGACTATCCATTTGATAACCATAAAGTGCCGTTCAATGACATGCGTTACAAATTGAAACAAAAGCAAGGTAAAGCTTATGGGTTTGGTGTTTTGGTTTCCGTATTTACCACCATTCCAATTCTCAACCTCATTGTTATGCCTGTTGCTGTATGTGGTGCAACTGCAATGTGGGTAGCTGAGTTTAAACACCAGCAATAGCGCAGTTTTGAATCAATCAGAGGAGGCCGAATAAGCCTCCTCTGTTATTTTGTTCAATTCTCGACCAACCTCATAAGATATAACTTTTTAATCCTTTTCCCTTTTTTTCATACCGCATATTCTTCTAATCATATTCACAAATCGTGTAATGAAGGAACATCACTATGAGCAAGATCTACGAAGACAACTCTCTTACTATTGGTAATACGCCTCTTGTTCGCTTGAATAAAGTGAGCAAAGGTAAAGTTTTGGCGAAAATCGAAGCACGTAACCCAAGCTTCAGCGTTAAGTGCCGTATTGGTGCCAACATGATTTGGGAAGCGGAAAAAGCAGGCACGCTTAAACCTGGTGTTGAGCTAGTAGAGCCGACCAGTGGTAACACAGGTGTTGCGCTTGCATTCGTAGCGGCCGCTCGCGGTTACAAGCTAACGCTAACGATGCCAGAGTCAATGAGTCTTGAGCGTCGTAAACTGCTAAAAGCACTCGGTGCAAATCTGGAGCTAACTGAAGCAGCAAAAGGCATGAAAGGTGCGATTGCGAAAGCCGAAGAAATCGTAGCAAGCAACCCAGACAAATACCTGCTTCTGCAACAGTTCAACAACCCTGCAAACCCAGAGATTCATGAGAAGACAACGGGCCCTGAAATTTGGGAAGCAACAGACGGTGAAATCGACGTATTCGTAGCAGGTGTTGGTACGGGCGGTACTATCACTGGTACAAGCCGTTACATCAAAGGTGAAAAAGGCAAAGCAATCACTTCTGTCGCTGTTGAGCCAGCAGAATCACCGGTTATCGCACAAGCACTAGCAGGTGAAAAAATCCAACCAGCACCACACAAAATCCAAGGTATTGGCGCTGGTTTCATCCCAGGCAACCTAGATTTAGAGCTTTTGGACCGTGTTGAGCAAGTGACTTCTGAAGAGGCAATTGAGATGGCTCAGCGCCTTATGGAAGAGGAAGGCATTCTGGCTGGCATCTCATCGGGTGCAGCAGTAGTGGCAGCAAACCGCCTTGCAGAACTTCCTGAATTTGAAGGAAAAACAATTGTAACTGTACTTCCAAGCTCAGGTGAACGCTACCTAAGTACAGCACTATTTGCCGGTATCTTTACTGAGAAAGAGAACCAACAGTAATATGTGGTCAAATCAATTTTTCGTTTAAAAAAGCCCCGGTCAGGGGCTTTTTTGTTGATCCCTGCCCCACCTTTGGTAATATCAGGGTGTTTTATTTTTAGGTTCAAAATAAAGAATCTAAACCAAAAAGTTTTCTAAGTAATTGTGCACGCAAACAGTTGCGTAATTACCAAACTTTTGACTAGTATCAGTTCTGACACGCTTTGAACTCTCCCGTGCTAGCGCACAAGAAGTAAAGCAGTTAAGCTAAAACTCAGTCACAAACTAACAAAAAAATACATTTATTGGGGTATATCACATGTACGAGAAGCAAGTAGAAATCACAGCAGAAAACGGTCTTCACACTCGTCCAGCTGCACAGTTCGTTAAAGAAGCTAAAGCATTCGACGCGGACATCACTGTGACTTCTAACGGTAAAAGCGCTAGCGCTAAGAGCCTATTCAAGCTGCAAACACTAGGCCTAGTAAAAGGTACTCTAGTAACTATTTCTGCTGAAGGCCCACAAGCTCAGCAAGCAGTAGACCACCTAGTTGCTCTAATGGACCAACTACACTAATTCGGTCTCCTATTTCAGAAGCCATTTTGTGAAAGCAAAATGGCTTCGTTGGAAATAGGCTCAAAACTAAGCTAATACTATTCGTTAGCGCACCCATTATTCTCCCGTTTTATAAAGTTGACCAACTTAAGGTAAGGCTATGATTTCAGGCATCCTAGCATCTCCTGGTATTGCAATCGGTAAAGCACTACTACTTCAAGAAGATGAAATTGTCCTAAACACAAACACTATTTCTGATGATCAAGTAGAAGCAGAAGTTGCACGTTTCTTTGACGCTCGTAACAAATCTTCTGCTCAACTAGAAACTATCAAGCAAAAAGCGCTTGAAACGTTTGGCGAAGAAAAAGAAGCGATCTTTGAAGGTCACATCATGCTTCTTGAAGACGAAGAGCTAGAAGAAGAAATCCTAGCACTTATCAAAAACGACAAAATGTCTGCGGACCACGCTATTCATTCAGTTATCGAAGAGCAAGCATGTGCTCTTGAGTCACTAGACGACGAATACCTGAAAGAACGTGCAACTGATATCCGTGACATCGGTTCTCGTTTCGTTAAGAACGCTCTAGGCATCAACATTGTTTCGCTAAGCGACATCAATGAAGAAGTTATCCTAGTGGCTTACGACCTAACGCCATCTGAAACGGCACAAATCAACCTAGACTACGTTCTTGGTTTTGCTTGTGACATCGGCGGTCGTACTTCTCACACTTCAATCATGGCTCGTTCACTAGAACTTCCAGCGATCGTTGGTACTAACGACATCACTAAGCAAGTTAAGAACGGCGACATGCTGATTCTTGATGCGATGAACAACAAGGTTGTTATCAACCCATCTGAAGCTGAACTAGAAGACGCGAAAGCAGTTAAAGCGGCATTCATCGCTGAGAAAGAAGAACTAGCGAAGCTAAAAGACCTACACGCAGAAACGACTGACGGTCACCGCGTAGAAGTTTGCGGTAACATCGGTACAGTTAAAGACTGTGACGGTATCATCCGTAACGGTGGTGAAGGCGTTGGTCTGTACCGTACTGAATTCCTGTTCATGGACCGTGATGCACTTCCTACTGAAGAAGAGCAATACCAAGCTTACAAAGAAGTTGCGGAAGCAATGAACGGTGAGTCTGTGATCATCCGTACAATGGACATCGGCGGCGACAAAGATCTTCCATACATGGATCTTCCAAAAGAGATGAACCCGTTCCTAGGCTGGCGTGCAGTACGTATCAGCTTGGATCGTCGTGAAATCCTACGTGACCAGCTACGCGGTATCCTACGTGCATCTGCACACGGCAAGCTGCGTATCATGTTCCCAATGATCATCTCTGTTGAAGAAATCCGTGAGCTTAAGAAAGCAATCGAAGAGTACAAAGCGGAACTTCGTGCGGAAGGTCATGCATTCGACGAAAGCATCGAAATCGGTGTAATGGTTGAGACTCCAGCTGCAGCAGCTATCGCGCACCACCTAGCGAAGGAAGTTGCTTTCTTCTCTATCGGTACAAACGACCTAACTCAGTACACACTAGCGGTTGACCGTGGTAACGAGATGATTTCTCATCTTTACAACCCACTATCACCAGCGGTACTTACTGTGATTAAGCAAGTTATCGACGCTTCTCACGCTGAAGGTAAATGGACTGGTATGTGTGGTGAGCTTGCAGGTGATGAGCGTGCAACACTTCTACTTCTAGGTATGGGTCTAGACGAGTTCTCTATGAGTGGCATCTCTATCCCTAAAGTGAAGAAAGTTATCCGTAACTCTAACTTCGCAGAAGTGAAAGCAATGGCTGAAGAAGCACTTTCTCTACCAACAGCAGCAGAAATCGAAGCTGTTGTAGAAAAGTTCATTGCAGAGAAAACTCAATAATCAACTAATTCCAATGGGATAGGCGGTTAAAAAAAGTCGTCTATCTCGTAAGATTGGTATACTATAATTCGACAGAATTAAATAAAACGTTAGGAGCATGACACAATGGGTCTGTTTGACAAACTTAAGAAGCTAGTATCTGACGACAGCGCTGACGCAGGTGCAATCGAAATCATCGCACCACTTTCTGGTGAGATCGTGAACATCGAAGATGTGCCAGATGTTGTTTTCGCTGAGAAAATCGTTGGTGACGGTATTGCTATCAAGCCTGCTGGTAACAAAATGGTAGCTCCTGTAAACGGTACTATCGGTAAGATCTTCGAAACAAACCACGCATTCTCTATCGAGTCTGACGACGGTGTTGAGCTTTTCGTTCACTTCGGTATCGATACTGTTGAACTAAAAGGCGAAGGCTTCAAGCGCATCGCTGAAGAAGGTCAAACTGTTAAAGCTGGCGACACTGTAATTGAATTCGATCTTGCTCTTCTAGAAGAGAAAGCGAAATCAACGCTAACTCCAGTTGTTATCTCTAACATGGACGAAATCAAAGAGCTGAACAAGCTTTCTGGTTCTGTAACTGTTGGTGAAACTCCAGTTCTACGTGTAACTAAGTAATTTTTACTTAGCCTAACACGGAAAAACGCTGCCATTGGCAGCGTTTTTTATTACCTGAAGCTTTTGTTTCCAAACAACTTTCATCGCTAAAACTGGTTTAACTGAGCAACCCAAGTGCCGAGCTTGGTTTCTGCTTCGCCTGAGCCAACAATGCAGTTGTTGCATCTTGCAGTACTTTCGAACGCACCATCTCCGTCGACTCACGAGCAAAGTCCGTATCTCGTATCCGTCCTTTGGATTCCGTCACACTTCGGTTCACCGTATTCAGGTTATCCATGGTGCCACTGACACGGTTTTGAAAGCCACCGATTTCACTTCTGTGTGAATCAACATACTTAATAGCGGCATCAATCACCCCAATCGAAAGCTGTGCCCCACCAACTGTCGACATATCGATATCATCCATAGTAACGAGCTCACCGGAACTTACATCAAGCCCATTCGCTAAACGCCCCTTCAGCTCTACACCTTCTGGTGCATTCAAGGTTGAAGCAAAGAATTGCAGTTCATTGTTTTCAGTCACCGAGGCACTCACTATCGATTGCTGCGCATTGATATAAGTAGCAACTTGCTCGATGCGATCTCCTAGCTTGAGCCCAATAGATTCTGTTTGGGTTTGCCCTTTACTGTCTTGGTATTCAAATTTAAGGGTTTGATTATCTTTAGTGACTCGCCAATCTTTATCGACTGCATCACCAACATAATGCTGCCCTCCCATCTCCGGGATGTGACTACGCATATTTCGCAGTATCAGAGAGATAGAGTTGGCATTCGCACCAATATGGAAGCTTTGCGAGCCGTAAGAGCCATCAAATAGGTTTTTATCTGCAAATGTCGTCGTGATCGCGACACGATCAAGCTCATCTTGCAGCGCTACGACCTCGTATTGAATACTTTGCCGATCACTTGAGTCATTACTGCCGTTTGCCGCTTGAAGCCCCAGAGAGCGCAAGCGTTGCAATATATCACTGCTCTCATGCAAAGCGCCTTCTGCAGTTTGTGCCACCGAATACGCATCGTGCGCATTTCTCAAGGCGACATCAAGCCCTCTTGTTTGAACATTAAGAGTATTGGAGATTTGCAGACCTGCAGCGTCATCACTGGCGGAGTTAGAGCTATTGTCAAATGTGGTGTATGGAAGATCATGCAGTAGCTTGTTGATGAGTCTCCATTTCTTTCACTCCATTGATGAAGCGAACATCTTTCACAACATCCGCTAGGAGTGCAAAACCTCGTAGACGACGCCACTTCGTCTCTGCACTGCGCATTAACTTGTAGGCCATCATCAACGTAGTCTTTCTGTTTCCACAGTTCTTCGTCTTGTTCGTGCGTAAACGTACTGTGGCGAACATCGATTCTATTGGGTTGGTTGTCCTGATATGAACCCAGTGCTCTGCTGGGTAATCGTAGAACGCCAGCATTTCAGCTTTATCTTTCACCAAGCAGTCGGTTGCCTTTGGATACTTGGCTTCGAAGCGCTTCTGGAAGGTTGAGAAGGCGTGATAAGCATCATCTCTAGTCTCTGCCATCCAGATATCTTGCAGTGCTTCCTTCATTCGTGGTTGTACGCTTTTGGGCACCTTGTTAAGCACATTCGCCGTCTTATGTACCCAGCATCGTTGCTGAGTCGTTTGAGGCCAGCACTTAGCAACCGCTTTCCAGAAGCCAAGCGCGCCATCTCCGATGGCGAGCTTCGGTGCTAACTGTAATCCCTGCGCTCGTAGCTGCTCAATGAGTTCCGTCCAACTTGCTTCTGACTCTCTATGACCATCCAGAACGCCAAGGACTTCTTTGCGTCCAGTGTCATCGACACCAATGATGACGAGTAAGCAGAGCTTATCGTCCATCCTAACGTGACAGTAAACACCGTCAGCCCAAATGTAAACATAGCGGCGCCTACCGAGGTCACGCTTACGCCACTGTTCGTACTCCGCATACCAGCGCTCTTTGAGGCGACAGATGCTGTTGGCTGACAGGCCTTTCGCATCCTTACCAAGCAGAGACTCCAGAGCAGGCAGCATATCGCCCGTAGATATTCCCTTGAGATAGAGTAACGGGAGCAGTGTTGCAACGCTCTTTGTTCGCTTGAGATACGGTGGTATCAAGTTGCTATTAAATTTGACGCCATGCCCTGAGCGATCTCTTACCTTAGGAATTTGCACTTCGACATCACCGACACCGGTTTGCAAGGTTCGCTCAGGTAAGAAACCGTTGCGAACGATAGCTTGCTTGCCGTCAACCATAACATTCTGGTGTTGTGCAAGTAACTGTTGAAGCTCAGCTTCAACAGCTTGTGCAATCAAATCTCTAGCCCCTTGACGTATCAGTTCAGTAAGTGGGTCTTGTGGTGTATTCAGTGAAACAACAGTATTATCAGTCATGCGGTGTACCTTTCTGTTAATCGTTCTGGGGAGAACTGCATCAACAGATTACACCGCAACTTCCTTTCTCTTCCATACACCAGAAATCAGCATAGCTCGCGGAGTTAATCCGATAGCCTGAAGTGAGATTTCGCTGTGACTCTATGTTTTGCTCAGCCGCATGACTGAGGTGTCGCTGCGTCATCATCGCAGTGACATTGGTATTTAAAGAGACCATCTAATCGATACGAACTCCTTGTCACCTGTCCTATTCGGTGTCCCTAATGCGAGATTTGAATAAGCAAAAAGCCAGGGGTGAGCCTGGCTTTTGTATCGCGTCGTATTAGGTTGATTAACCTAGTAGGCTTAGCGCTGAGTTTGGTGCTTGTTTTGCTTGCGCAAGGATTGAGCTTGACGCTTGCGATAGAATTTGTGACTTGGTCATTTGAGTCGTTTCTTTTGCGAAGTCGGTATCTTTGATACGGCTCTTCGACGCGTTCACGTTCTCGTTAATGTTATCCAAGTTGCTGATTGCGTGGTTGAAACGGTTTTGGAAAGCACCTAGCTCTGCACGGTGGCTGTCTACGTATTTCAATGCGGCATCAATGATAGCTACAGACTCTTGTGCACCACCTACTGATGTTACGTCGATAGTATCAACCGTTACTTTCTTACCGTCGTTTAGACCTAGCTCACCAGATAGGCCGCCAGAGAATTCAACGTCGCCTTCCACTTTGTTGTTGCCCGCAAACACTTGCAGCTTACCGTCTTGGTCTACTGACGCTTTCACTAGGTCTGTTTGACCGTTGATGTACGTCGCTAGCTCTTCGATATCGTCACCCGCTTTCGCGCTGATGTTGATTTCTTGTTCTTGACCAAAGCTGTCCGTTAGGCTGATTTTCATGTCTGATTTATCAGCAGCAACGTTCCAGTTTTTGTCTTTGCCGTTGTCAGCTTGGTAGCTCACGCCGCCCATCATTTGGTTGTCTGAGCGCATGTCTTTTAGGTTAAGCATTACTGCTTCACCGTTGTCCGCACCGATTTGGAAAGACTGAGTGCCGTAAGTACCGTTAAGTAGGCGGTTACCACCGAAAGATGTCGTTTCAGCGATACGGTTTAATTCATCGTTCAGTGCCGTTACTTCTTCTTGAATCGCAACACGCTCAGATTTTGAGTTAGAGCCGTTCGCAGATTGAAGAGATAGATCACGCATACGTTGCAGGATGTTGGTTGTCTCGTTCATTGCACCTTCAGCAGTTTGTGCAATAGAGATACCGTCGTTCGCGTTGCGAACAGCCACATCCAGGCCACGGCTTTGTACGTTCAAGCGGTTCGAGATTTGAAGACCCGCAGCGTCGTCTTTCGCGCTGTTGATTTTGAAACCTGAAGACAAACGCTCCATAGAAGTTTGTTGTGCTGAGTTTGCGTTGTTTAGGTAACGCTGAGCGGTCATCGCTGATACGTTTGTGTTTACATTCACTGCCATGGTGATTTCTCCAATTGATTTTCCGATGTAGCGGTTTCCGACGTCTCGGAAAACCAAGTAGTTCTCTCAAAGTTACTTCTATTAACGACTCGGATTTCAGAAGCTTTAGGAAAAAATCAAAAAAAATGAATTTGCGAGATTTGACTAGAAAAATTGAAGAAAAATAGAAAAAAGGCCTCAAGTTTCTGCAGCTTAAGCCGAGCGTTCTAAATTGAGCAAAGAACAATCAAAAGCCACTAAAAAGCAGTGAGTTAGATGAAGGTGAAGAAGGTTTTATTTAGGAGATAGAAAAGAAAAAGCCCCTTTTCCTTTGAGAGAACTGGGGCTAGGTTGGTAGCCAGAGCCTATGTGGAGATCAAGAGAAATGAACACATAACCGGCACACCGGGTGCAACCTTACATTGAAAATGATTGGCAGGTGAGAGATGAGAGAGCCGCACATTCTATTATAAAGTTGCTTGCCACAAGCCTGCATTCCCATCCACGTCTGAATGTATTGAACACAGGCAAGGTAAACTACTGCAATAGTGACATCGCAGAGTTTGGCAACTGTTTTGCTTGAGCAAGAATCGAAGTACCTGCTTGTTGCAATATTTGAGCTTTGGTCATTTGCGTGGTTTCTTTCGCAAAGTCCGTATCTTTAATTCGGCTGTTCGATGCATCAACGTTCTCTTGGATGTTCGCCAAGTTGTTGATGCTGTGGCTCAGACGGTTTTGTTTCGCACCAAGGTCAGCACGTTGTGAATCCACGTACTTAAGCGCTGAGTCCAGTACAGAAATCGCGTTCTGAGAACCTTGTACAGTTGTCATGTCGATGTCTTGCACTGAAGTACGCACTGCATCTTCTGTCAAACCAAGATCAGACGCTAGACCACCAGAGATTGAAATATCGCCTTGAACATTCGGGTGAGCAACAAACACTTGTAGCTTGCCGTCTTCGCTTACCGATGCATTGATCATATCAGATTGGCCGTTGATGTACGTTGCCAACTCTTCAATATCGTCGCCTGTTTTTGCGTTGATATTGATTTCTAGATCGTCAGGGTTGCCGTCTTCGTCTTCACCCATGCCAGGAAGCGTGATTTTTAGGTCCGCTTTAGCCGGGTCGACACCCCAGTCTTTGTCTTTACCGTTCTCAGAGAAGAAAGTCACACCGCCCATACGCTGGTCATCCGCGCGGATGCTCGTTAGCGCCATGATCATTGCTTCACCAGAGCTTGAACCGATTTGGAATGCCGCTTCACCGAACGAACCGTTCAATAGGCGACGACCACCAAATGAGGTTGTTTCTGCGATACGGTTAAGCTCGTCAGTCAATGCTGATGATTCTTCGTTGATCGCCTGACGCTCTGCTGGAGAGTTAGTACCGTTTGAAGATTGAATCGCCAAGTCACGCATACGTTGCATCACTGACGTCGCTTCATTCATCGCGCCTTCTGCTGTTTGGGCAATCGAGATACCATCGTTTGCGTTGCGCATTGCTACATCAAGACCACGAGACTGTGCAGTTAGACGGTTAGAGATCTGTAGACCTGCGGCATCGTCTTTTGCACTGTTAATCTTATGTCCTGATGACAGGCGTTCCATCGAGGTGTTTAGCTCGTTGCTCGCCTTGTTTAAATAACGCTGCGCGGTCATCGCGGAAACGTTAGTACTAACTGTTACAGCCATTTTGCTCTCCTTTTGAGTTCGCAAGCTTTTGCGAAGCGGCCAGCTTTACTCTCATTTGGATAAGCACTGACCGTAAAAATTACTTGCTAAATCTGCCCATAAGGCAGGGTTTAGAATCTCGTAAGTCTGTTCTGCCAACATCAATACAATTTGTGTGCCAACTTATTAACCATTATTTACTCTTTTAGAAACGAACAAATAAACAACAAGTTAGTTCTATTTTCCTGCGCTTTCATTCCACGCAAGGTCATCATGTATCGCTATCGGTTCACTGTTTTTCTGTTGCCGCTAACATTGCCACTTTACGCATTGCCGCTTTCGGTAAAATCGTGCCGCATCTGCTCGACAATCATGTTTGTTCTACTCTATTTATCGCGCTTAAGGCTTGGCACATAAGGCATCAAAATAAAGCACAATCACAACAGATTGAAATCTGTGAACGTCCTAGATGTAGTTAAACAGTGTCAGGTCTTTTGTTTTACCAAAAGCCTGCTGTGAGGCTTGCAGCGCACGTGAGTTCTCACTGAACTCAATCACTGCTTTGGAATAATCCAAATCCTCAAAGTTGCTCTTCGCTTTCGCCAGAGACAAATTAAAATCTTCGTGGTTTTGCTCTTGAATATCGAGCGTACTCAACTTAGCACCCAAGTCGGTTCTGACTTTGTTCATGTGAACGAAGGCCGCTTGAAATTCTTCTGTCATCTGGTGAAGCTTTGCCGTTGCTGACGCATCCGACACTGAACTGTCTGACCAAGACATAGTTTCCCGAAACGCGTCAAAAACGCTAAAGGTTTCACGTGGTTCAAGCGCAATACTATCTCCTGCCGTCACCTGCCCTTTAAGCTGAATATTGACGCCTTCGTATTGAATCCCGTCGACCGGTGAATAGTCATCCACTTGAACAATACTGCCGTCTTTTTCCAACTGGTAACCAAACTTGCCGTTGCTCATGTCGACAAACGTGACTTTGTAGTTGGCATTGTCTGATGATGCATTGGTCGCTTGACCAAGTAAGAGCTCAGAACCTTCCTTCAAGTCATACTGCGGCTCAAAATCGCCAAACGGATTGGGTATCTCCGAGAACAGTTGATTCCCCGGATAATTAATGCCCAGTTCCATATTGCTGGCGATCTTCATCTTGCGCTGGTAATCGTCACCGGTGTACACGACACTGCCATCAGAATCGCGGAAAAATGGCTGTGTTTTTGGTTTCGTTCCCGCAAACACATAGTTACCAGATTCATCTTGTGTATTCACAAGCGCCAAGAAGTTATTCGCAATTTCTTCCAACTCACGCTTCTTTGCTGCGCGGTCTTCCGGAGAAAACGCACCGTTGATCATTTCCATCGAAATGCGTTTCGATTCATCAGTGAATTGCTCAGCGTTGGCAATCACCACTTCTTGGTTTTCTAGTCGATTACGAACCAGAACAATGGCATCAAGATATTGCTTTAGCTGCTCTTCTTGCTGGCCAATGCTCTGAATATAGTGCGTCGCAAGTGGATCATCACTCGGCTTGGTCAACTGCTTACCAGAAGCAAGTTGCTCCTGATTATGGTGTACCTTGTTTTCCTGACGGCGCAGGTCATTCTGCACTGACTGGTAGTTATGGAAGCTAGAAATTCTCGTTAACATCTAGGGCCTCCTTTATCGCAACTGCAAGATGGTGTTGAAGGTGTCATTGGCTGCCTGCATCACACGAGAAGAGGCCATATACGCCTGTTGGAACTTCATCATGTTTGCCGCTTCTTCATCGAGATTTACCCCCGAGATCGACGCCACACGCTCTTGTGCCGCTTCACTTTCTAGTTGAGCGACGTCTGACAAACGCGTTGCGGTTGAAGTCTTAAGCCCCACGTCCGTATTCAAGTTGTAATACAAACTCAGAATCGTCGATTCATTGCCGTTCATCTTTTTGTCAGTTTGAATGTTCTGCATCTTACGCAAGTTACCGTTATCACCCTCAGAAGGGACTAGGTTAGCGGTAAACTTGTCATTCGCCAGCGCACCAGAGCTAAGCTCGAATACCGTTGCTCCGCCATTTTTGTAACTCGGGTGATTACTAGGCAAAGACACTGAAACAGGCCCTGTAGGCGGATACGGCTGCGGAGCCATAATCACATTGCCTTTGGTATCGGTAACGGCAAATTGATCGCCCGTAGGTGAGACCACCACTTCAAATTCACGCAGGTCGCCCGCATCGATAATTTCGAATTTTGCGTTACCTTGGGCAAAGGTTGTCGATGCCTCATAGCTTTGTGCGGCAATTGCTTTTGGATCAGTGGTTTCGACTTTCATTTGTGCTGCACTACTACGGGTTGGTCGAAGCAGCACATGCTCACCCACTTTTGGCTCATTGCGCACTTCGACACGCATGCCGTCAATGTATATTGCATTGCCAGCATCAGTATTAAGTTTGACGGTTTCACCGTTTGGTTTGGTCACTGCGTAACTGTCACCGTCGTAACGCAGTGAATACTCCCCACCCTTTAATGCACTAATGTCATTGATGTACACCGCCATATCTGCGGTTGATTGAGGGCCGGCCACCACACGGGATTTCGCCAAGCGTTCTGAGTTAACATCAGTAAACAACGGGTCACCAACATTTCCATTGTGATCTAAGCCTTGTGATTGCAAGTGGTTAATTTCACTTGAGAATGCGGTCGCTAATCGACCCAACTCATCCATCACTTGAGGAATATGTTCGTCGCGCATTTTCAACATCGCACCGATTTTTCCGTCGATGTCGTCCGACTTAATGGCTTTAATACCGCCACCTTCCACCATAGCAAGACGGCGTTGATGTACATCAGGTGAGCCATCAATCATCTTTAATTGGCTGGCTTCAGTACCTGAGACCAAGGTATGCCCGTTGCCAATGTGCACGTTGAAACCTTCTGAGTTTTTACGTGGCGTGACCGTCACTTTGGTGTACTCAGAAAGTTCTTTAATCAGCTTTTCGTGTTGGTCCATCAAGTCGTTATGAGGACCAGGAGTTCGCATCATCAAACGGTGGACATCGCGGATCTCGACAGCAAGTTGGTTCACACGTTCAATGCCCATATCGAGCGATTTGTTGGTCACATCCGATTGCTGACGAACGGTTTCGTGAAATTCGTTTAAGGTATCGCTGAGCAGCTTAGCTTTTTCTAACACCACCTTACGTGCGCCCATGTCATTTGGGGTATCTGCCATGGTTTTCACCGCATCAAACCATTCATTAAGGTTCTCAGGGATCTTCTTTGACGCGACCGACGACAACATACTCGAAAGTAAGTCGAGATTTTTTTCGTCATCAAGCTTGGCTGCGTAGTTGGTCGTAGAAAGATTAAGCTCTTTGACGGCAAACTGATCCCAAGAGCGGCGAACATTTTCCACATGCACGCCCATGCCATAGGTAGAACCACCAAATTGGCGAGGATCGTTGGTGCCTTGGATAACAGACTGACGACTGTAACCTTCTGTATTCGCATTAGAAATGTTATGACCAGTTGTATTCAACTGTCGCTGAGCAGTAAGCACACTTTGTGTACCTACATTCAACAGATCTGACGCCATACATGCCCCCAAAAACGAAATAAAACCGGAATGAACCGATCACCTACTGAACTTTTAGCAAAAAGTGTGCCAGTTTATTAAAAGGAAATAACCTAGGAAAAAAGAAAGGCTTGCACCATGGCAAGCCTTATCAAATGAAGATTTAGCATTCAATAACGATATGAATTACATGCTTTCAATTTTCTGCTTCACTTGCAGTACTTTGTCTGCGTAATTCGGGTCGGTGGCGTAGCCTGCACTGTGAATACCACGAATAAAGGACTCGGAATCACCGCCTTGCTGAAGTGCCGTTTCGTAGCGAGGGTTCTCGTTTAAGAATCGTACATAATCGTTAAAACTGTCTTGGTAGTTCGAATAAGAGCGGAACGCCGCCGTCTCTTTCACTGGTGTATTATCATGGAATTCCAGTGTTTGCGTTGTTACCTTGTCGCCTTGCCAGCTTCGGTCAGCTTTGATGTTGAACAGATTGTTACTGCTACCACGCGCATTCTGAACCACCTTTTGCCCCCAGCCCGTTTCTAGCGCGGCTTGAGCAAGTAATAATGAAGGCTCCACACCCAAGGCTTTTGCTGCTCGGTCGGCGTAAGGCTTCATCGAGTTAACAAAAGATTCTGGCGTATCAAAACGTGATGGCTGAGAGCCCGGACGCGACAACTGGCCAGATTCAATTAAACGTTGCTCGATTTCACGCGCTTTCTTTGGATCCACGCGACGATATTCCACAGCATTATTTGCCGCATCGCGCATGGCTGTTTCACTCTTATCATCACCTTGACCAACGGTTAGTTGCTTCACAATCATGTCAGCAAGGCCCATCGAGCCAGATGCACTCAAGTTACTCGCCATCTGCTCATCCAGCATTTGACGGTAGAACTTTTCGTTTTGGCTATTCATGAAATTCGATTCAAAGCCTTCGTTGGCTTCACGCATCGATTTCAGCATCATCGAAGTAAAGATAGATTCAAACTGACGAGCCGCTGCTTGCAGTGCTTCATGCTCGCCATCTTTGCCTTCTTTCACCGCTTTTTGACGAAGCGTATCAAGGGAGCTGATGTCATGAATAAAGCCAATATCGTTAGGATTGTTCACCATGTTTTTTTCTCCTAATCGATTAGATGATGATTAACTGGCCTTCAATGGCACCAGCTTGTTTCAACGCTTGCAGAATCGCCATCAAGTCAGAAGGAGCAGCACCCACTTCATTGACTGCACGAACAAGATCATCCAGCGTTAAGCCCGGTTCGAACTTGAACATCTTGCCTTTTTCTTCGTTCACTTCGATATCTGAGTCCGGCACAACCACCGTTTGCCCACCAGAGAAGCCATTTGGTTGGCTCACATTGAGGTTTTCTTTGATTGCTACCGTCATGCCACCGTGCGTCACTGCCGCAGGTTTAAGGCGAACGTGTTTCCCGACAACAATGGTGCCGGTACGAGAATTTACAATGATTTTCGCCGCGCCATCAGCCGGATCGAACTCTAGGTTCTCGATAGCTGATAAGAAGGCCACGCGTTGGCTTACATCACGTGGTGCTCGAACACGAACAGAAGTCGCGTCAACGGCACTGGCCATTTGGGGGCCAAGGAAGTTATTCACGGCATCTGCCATGCGCTGCGCAGTGGTAAAGTCAGAATCCAGAAGGTTAAAGGTAATGTAATCGCCACGACCAAATGGGTTTGGGATTTCACGCTCTACCATGGCACCACTAGAAATAAGACCGACCGTTGGGTTATTACCCACAATCTTAGAACCGTCTGCACCTTCCGCACTAAAGCCACTCACGACTAAATTGCCTTGCGCGACTGCGTATACTTCACCGTCCAAACCTTTTAGGAACGTTTGTAATAACGTACCACCACGCAGGCTTTTCGCACTACCGATAGAGGACACAGTGACATCGACTTGTTGTCCCGGCTTTGAAAATGGAGGCAATTCAGCCGTCACCATTACCGCGGCAACGTTTTTGATTTTCGGCTTAGTGCCTGGCGGCATTTGAATGCCGAAGTTTTGCAGCATTGCCGCGAAGCTTTGCTCAGTAAACGGGTTCGATTCGCCCGTACCTGGTAAGCCTGAAACCAAGCCATAACCGACAAGTTGGTTACTACGCACACCAGCCACTTGTGCTACGTCTTTAATACGCGCAGCTTCGGCTGTGGTTGCAAACAGCGCAACGCTCAACAGTGCTAATAGGATTCTTTTCATGCTTACTTAATCTCTTGCAGTCAAATTGCCGTCAATGCGGCGTCTTATAAGGCTACATTAAAGAATCGTGCCAAGAAGCCCGGCTCTTGCATATCTTGTGGTAAACCGGTCCCTGAATATTGGATTCTTGCGTTTGATACGCGGTTTGACGCAATAGTGTTGTCAAAAGTAATATCGTCAGGACGAATAGTACCGCTTAGGCGAATGTACTCATCCCCCGTATTTAGCGTCATCCACTTCTCCCCACGAATCACGAGGTTGCCGTTTGCCAGCACCTCAATGACTTCTACCGTGATGTAACCACTGATGCTGTTACTCTGTTTCGCTGATGAGTCACCAGCAAAAGTATTCGTGTTGTTCAAATCGTACGAGAAGTTGTACTTACCGCCCACTTGCAACTCTTGACCACCAACAGACAACGGTTCCATTTTCGCATCGTTGGTTTTTGATAGATCGGCATTGGCACTCTTAGTCGCACGAGTCGTTTCGTCGAGTGTTACGGTAATGATGTCGCCGATTCCGCGAGGTTTAGAGTCATCGTATAGGTCAGTAATGTGTTCTGCGCTAAACAACGAGCCCGTTGCTGCCGCATAGTGCTCTGGTTTTTGTTTAGGGTGAATAGGTGCCCATGCCGGATCGCCCGCCACAGGATCGCTTCTGCCGCGCAGAGTATCAATGATGCCGCTGCTCTCGTCTTTCGACTTATCGCCTTCAACCGCATCTACCACGGTTGTCGCTTGGCTCACTTCGTCAGTTTCGATCGGTTCTAGCATC
This sequence comes from Vibrio sp. ED002, assembly GCF_023277445.1. Taxonomy (NCBI): domain Bacteria; kingdom Pseudomonadati; phylum Pseudomonadota; class Gammaproteobacteria; order Vibrionales; family Vibrionaceae; genus Vibrio; species Vibrio sp. ED002. The sequence continues at coordinate 1,581,931 of NZ_CP080238.1, forward strand.
GTACAACCAGACATCGTAGCGATAAGTGCAAGTAGAGAAATACGTTTCATCATTGGCCCCTTAATTCCTAATCCGAGCGATTACAATTGCTGGTTAACGAAGCTCATCATCTTATCGACGGATGAGATTACTTTTGAGTTCATTTCATAAACACGCTGTGCTTCGATCATGTTGACCAACTCTTCAGTCACGTTCACGTTGGACGCCTCAAGCATGGATTGACGAATCTCGCCTAAGCCATCAAGACCAGGAACACCTTCTTGTGGGTCACCACTTGCGCCCGTTGGTAGGTAAAGGTTTTGACCAATAGGCTCTAGACCACCAGGGTTCACGAAATCAGTGATGGTTAACTGGCCAACAACCACGTTGTTTTGCTCACCACGGATACGTACCGATACTTCACCGTCTGTGCCGACTGTAATAGAAATCGCGTCTTCAGGAATCACAATCTCAGGTTCAACGGCGTAACCAGAGCCAGAAGTCACCAAAGTCCCTTCACCATCAAGGGTGAACTGACCGTTGCGGGTGTAACCGATGTTGCCGTCTGGTAGTGTCACTTGGAAAAAGCCATCACCTTCTACCATCATATCCAATGCGTTGGTTGTGGTTTGTGCGTTACCGTGCGTGTGCACTTTTTGCGTTGCGACCACTTTAGAACCGGCACCCAGCATCAAACCACTTGGAAGTTCCGTATTTTGAGAAGACTGACCGCCTGGTTGGTTAATGTTTTGGTAGAACAAATCTTCGAATACCGCACGGCTCTTCTTGTAGCCAACGGTTGAGGCGTTCGCCAAGTTGTTCGAAATCGTTGCGATGTTGGTTTGTTGGGCGTCTAGACCCGTTTTACTTACCCATAGTGCTGGATGCATTGTGAACCTCTAACTCTGTTAACTCATACGAAGCAATGAATCTGAAGATTTGTCCATCTCTTCAGCGGTGCTCATCATTTTGACCTGCATTTCAAACTGACGTTGAAGGTCAATCAGAGCGGTCATTTCACCTACGGCATTCACGTTACTACCTTCAATTGCACCAGTTTGGATGCTGATAGAGCCGTCTGCTTCGTAAGGCTGGTTTGGAGTTTTATGGCGGAATAAGCCATTGGTATCTTTAAACAAGTTTTGATCGTCCGTGCGCACAAGCTTGATACGATCAACCACTTCTAATTCTTCAGCCGGCGCACCTTGAGGCAGTACAGAGATGGTGCCGTCACGACCGATTTCGATTTTGGATACTGGGATTGGCAAGGTGATTGGCGCATCGTTTTCGCCCAAAATCACATGACCGCTTGCATTCGTTAGCAAGCCATTTTGATCAACTTTTAGGTTGCCGTTACGCGTCAAACCTTCTTTACCGGTTTGGTCCATAACGGAAATCCAACCATTGCCCTCTACCGTAATATCAAGATCGCGACCCGTAGTAATCACACTGCCTTGGGCAAAGTTATGCCCTGGGCGTTCTGTCATGCTGAATACGCGTGTAGGGAGACCTTCACCATAAGCTTGCATGGAACGTGCTTGTGCTAAGTCAGCACGAAAGCCAGTTGTACTTACGTTTGCCAAGTTGTTGGCACGCAATTGCAGGGCCTGCATATTTTGCTTGGCGCCGCTCATTGCGAGAAACAGTGCGCGATCCATAATTTACTCCAAAAATTCTCTGTACAAGGAGTAAAAAGCAAGAGTTATGCCAATATCAAATTAATGTTATTAATCAAAAGCTTGAATATAAAACGAGATATTTAAAAAGGGGATAATGAAGGAATAAGTCGCAAGAGAGGCAAGATTGTGATCCACAAAGCGGCAACAGCGGCAAGTAAGAGATCAAAGCATGCCCAACCTGAATTGAGGTTTATTCAGATTAGGCATCAGATGAATGTCATGATGTTACCAAGCGGTAACGGCCGTGGCTCGCAGCGCTTGATCAAACAGATTATCAGGCTAGTGTACTAGCGGATCTGTAGGATATTTTGTTGCAGTTGGTTATGTACTTCTAGCGCACGTGAGTTTGCTTGGAAGTTACGCTGAGCAGAAATAAGATCCACCAGCTCCTGAGTCATATCAATGTTTGACTGTTCCAGCATACCGTTGTTGATGGTACCGAAAGAGCCTTTGTTTGATTCGCCCCAGATTTTATCACCAGAGAACTGTGTTGAATCCCACTGAGTGCCGCCTTTCTTATCCAGACCTTGCTCGTTAGGAACACGTACTAGCGCCACACGACCCAATGTTACGTTTTCACCGTTTGAGTAAGTACCCAATACGCTACCGTTTTCGTCGAAGTCTACTTTAGTTAGGAAGCCCGTTGTTGCGCCATCTTCATCGAACTTTGTCAGCTCGAATGGTGCAGCAAACTGAGTCGCTGAGCCTAAACCAAAGTTAAGTGTTTGCGCAGGATCGGCACCGTTTAAATCCACTGGGTTGGTGTTTGTCGCAGGATCGCCCAACGCTACCGATGTGATTGGCTGACCGTTGTTCAAACTTGCCAGCGTACCATCGTTGTTGAACTTCATCGTGTGACCAACGTGACCCGTTGGTGTTGCCGCATCACCGTTAGCAACGTTCAATGGCTTCTCACCGCCCTTGTCCGTTACTGTGTAGTAAGTTTGCCACGTGTTCGGCTGAGTTTGGTCTTTCAAGTAGTAAGTAGTTAGCTTGTAAGACTGACCCATTGAATCGTAAATCGTCGAAGACGTTGAACGGTTATATGTATCTGGATCTGAGAAATCAAACTGAGTTGGATCTTTCAAATCACCGTTAGCCGGTAAGTTCACACCCACTTCAATGTTCGCTGTTTGCTTTGGCTTACCAAACTCTGCAGGAATATTGATTGGTTGTGGCTCGTAAGACGATACCTCACCAGACTCTGGGTTTACTTGGTAACCAAGTAGGAACTCATCGTTCGCCGTTACCATGTAGTTTTCTTTGTTCAAATGGAATGCACCGTTACGTGTCATTTCATTTTGTTGAGGGATAAGGCGATCTTTCGCTACCGCGAAGAAGCCCGTACCCGACACACGTAAATCCATTGGGTTATTGGTGTAAATGCTTGAACCTTCGTGGAACTGTTGCGCCACTTGGTTCGCTTGCGCACCGCCACCCGGAGTGGTTTTTGCGTTGGTGAACAAAGAGTTCGAGTACACATCGCTGAATTCCGCACGAGACTCTTTAAAGCCGTACGTGTTGGCGTTCGCAATGTTGTTACTGGTGGTGTTCAAATCCAGTTGAGCGGAGGACAAACCGCTTAAAGATACATATGACATTCCAAAATCTCCTAACCTGACCTGTTATCGAATTACGCTTTGCCGACTTCCAATACTTCTGCAAGTCGAACTGGCGATTCAAAACCAGCCAGATTGAGTAATACGTTTCCGTCACCCTTGCCTAGCAATACACTGTTCACGTTCGCATAAGTAGACACCGGGAACTCTTGCGACTCCCCTTCTACCAAGCCAGACGCTTTCACATTGTATTTACCAGCAGGCAATGGATTACCGTTTTCATCATTACCGTCCCAAAGTACACGAGTGTCACCGGCTGGTTTCGCACCTACCTCAAAAGTACGCACCAATTGGCCCGCTTCGTTTTCCACTCGAACAAACAGGTTGTCGATTGGTTGTGCCAGCTTAACCATTGCCGCCATTGCAGCATTGTCTTGCTTCACACCCGCCGCACCTGGGACCAATACGTCACGACCTACCAAAGAGGAAGCTTGTAACGCTTGGTTTGATGTCATTGACGAGTTTAAGCTCTCGAACTGAGAGTTCATCTTGCCAATACCATCTACGGTCGCAAATGACGCCATTTGCGCAATCATCTGGTCATTACTTACCGGCTTAAAAGGGTCCTGTTGCGACAATTGCTTCGTGAGCAAAGATAAGAAGTCTTCCTGTTTCAGGTCTTGCTTACCAGTGCTCTCTTCCGTCTTCTTGTTGCTCTCTTGTAGACTTTTAAGCTGGTCGATATAGGACAAGCCGCTTTGACCAACGTTGTTAATTCCGGCCATACGCTACCCCCTTATCCTTATTGACCCATCTGCAGCGTACGCAGCAGCATTTGTTTACTAGAATCCGCGACTTGCACATTGGTTTGGTATGCACGAGAAGCCGAGATCATGTTTGCCATTTCTTCCATTACATTTACGTTAGGCTTGTAGATGTAGCCTTCATCGTTTGCAAGAGGATGGTCTGGGTTGTACTCCGCACTAAGCGGTTTATCGCTTTCTACAATACCCATCACCTTCACTGGCACCGTATCACCGCCACGCATGGCGTTACTTAACTCCGCACCAAACACAGCATGACGCGCTTTGTAAGTGTCTTTCGCAGAGCTGCTGACACTGTCGGCGTTCGCCAAGTTGCTTGAGGTAGTATTCAGACGAACGGACTCAGCGCTCATTGCGGAACCTGTCACATTGAAAACGTTAAATAAGCTCATCTAAATTATTCCCCTTTGATTGCTTTGGTTAAGTTCTTGAATTTACTGCCTAGAAAGTCGAGTGATGCCTGGTGTCTGATTTGGTTTTGCATAAATAAGTTACGCTCTAAATCCAAATCCACCGTATTGCCATCGCCCGTATCAGGTTGTGTAGGAAGACGATATAGCTTGTCCCCGACCAACGTTGTAGTGGCAGGAATGTGCCGACCATCTGTACGGCTAAGACCAATGCTTGCCCCAGAACTTGCCGCCTGCAATTCCTTAGCAAAATCTAAACCTCTTGATTTATAACCAGGCGTGTTGGCTTGCGCGATGTTGGTGGAAATCACCTCCGCGTTGCGCTCACGTACGCCCACCGTGTATTGGTGGATGCCTAGTGCATTGTCAAAAGATATAGCCATGTTTGCCTCTACATTAAGAACTGACCGTTATTGATAACTAAAAAGCAATTAGCGTGCCAAAAATAGAACATGCCGTTTTGCCATTTTTGTTACCGACGTAATGGATTGCAATAAGCAAGCCAAAGTGATTGATGGAGTGTCATATAGAATCGAGTAATCAACTCGACCCTCTAAAAAATATACACCCTTTGGTACATTGCAGGCAAAAACGGCCAGATCTTTAGCGAGGAGAAACGCAGAAAGAGTAAGGAAATGGTGGGATGGAAAGGAACAAAAAGAAAAGCCTGACACAAGGTCAGGCTTCATTGTTTTAAAAAGAGTCCGCTATTTTAGCTTACCGCTACTTTAATTTGTAAATAATACCTGGATTACAGCGCACCATTTCAAATTTGTCGGTCAAACCAGTGAGCGATTCCGAAGCACCCAACAACAGGTAGCCACCAGGGTTTAAGCTGTTTGCCATCTGGTTCAGCACTTTAGACTTCATCTCTGGAGAGAAGTAAATCAACACGTTACGACAGAAAATAATGTCGAACTTGCCCATCAGCGCATAGCTTTCCATCAAGTTTTGTGGACGAAAGTTTACCAAGCGTTTCACGTTGTCTTTAACTTTCATACGGCCATCGCCAGCATCTTCAAAGAAGGTACGACGACGCTCAGGAGAAAGGCCACGGCCCAATGCTAGGTTGTCGTATACACCCGCTCGGCACATATCCAACATACTTGCTGAGATATCCGTCGCGGTGATCGACACGCTCGGCAATAGACCCGGTTTACGCTGCTGCGTTTCCAAGATGGTCATTGCCATTGAGTAAGGTTCTTGACCCGACGAGCTAGCAGCTGACCAAATTTTAATTGGTCGTTTATTTGCCGCCATCTCCGGCAACAATTTGTCAGCTAATACCGTGAACGGATAAGTATCTCGGAACCACAATGTTTCGTTAGTCGTCATCGCATCCACAGCGGCAACTCGCAGTTCACGGTTGCGACCAGTTACGACATCACGGAGCAAATCAGACAACGAAGCAAGCTTGAATTTAGTCACAAGCGGGCTCAGTCGGCTGCGCACTAGGTATTGCTTACTGTCACCTAATACGATGCCACACTGTGATTCTAGAAAACGGCTAAAGTCACGATACTCTTGATCACTGATTGTAATAGCAGTCATTAATGTCTCTTTTATTGTGTTAATGCAGATTTAACCGCGTTACCCAATTCATCTGGGTTAAATTTCGCAATGAAGGTGTTTGCACCCACGCGCTCAACCATGGCTTGGTTGAAGACGCCACTCAATGAGGAGTGGAGGATAACATAAAGGTTCTTCAAATCTGCATTTCTGCGAATCTCGGCGGTTAGCGTGTAACCATCCATTTCTGGCATTTCAATGTCGGAGATCACCAACGAAATCTGATCGTAGATGCTTCCTTCTTGTGCCATTTCAAGCAGCTTATTGTACGCTTCTTTACCATCTTTCACAGAGACAACTTCAAATCCAATCGAAGTAATTGCTCGCTCAACTTGTTTACGAGCAACGGTTGAGTCATCCGCAATCAAAATACGACGAACAATTGGCTTCGCTTGCTCAGCAACGGCAATTTCTTCACCGATAGCTGAATCCATGGTTTCATCCACTGGCGCAATCTCAGCTAAGATCTTTTCTACGTCTAGGATTTCTACCAATTCGTTATCAATGTTCGTTACCGCAGTTAGGTAATGCGCTTTGCCTGCACCATCAGGTGGCGGCAGAATCGCTTCCCAATGCATGTTAATAATGCGCTCAACCGACGACACCAAAAACGCTTGGATGGTACGGTTGAATTCTGCGATAACAACAAAACATTTATCAATATCTGTGGTTGGGCGGCCACCGATTGCCAGACTTAAATCAATCACTGACACAGTATGGCCACGGATATGAGCGACACCTTTCACCAAAGGGTGTAGATTTGGCATTGAAGTCAGCTTAGGGCACTGTAGTACTTCTTTTACTTTGAATACGTTAATGCCGTAACGCTGTCGCCCCATCAACCGAAAAGTCAGTAATTCTAATCGGTTTTGGCCAACGAGTTGCGTACGCTGATTCACCGAATCAAGAATCCCCGTCATATGCTCATCTCCATCTCAAACTTTTTGATTTTAAATGATACTCTACCACTGGTAGGCATAATACCAGAGAAACAGTATGGCGTATCATAATATGAATTCGACACCATTGACTATGACAATATGTAGAGCGTTATTTACAAAGTACGCTAAGTCTATCGGCATCTTGCTCAGTATGTTTAGCTTTTTTGTGCATTCGGCAACGGAAAACCAACTTGAGCAAATCCGAACCGCCGCCGAGCAGCACATTCTTAGCACGGTAGAGCAACCAGCGGGAGGAAATTTGTCCGTCAATGCGGCAAATATTGATCCACGTATCAAAGCCACCGATTGCCCAGAGCCCCTTGATACATCTGCATCCTCAACCAGTAGCACACGCAGCAATATTAACGTTTTGGTTGAATGCCCCGCAGACAATTGGAAGGTCTACGTTCCGGTAAGGATCTCGGCTTCAGTTCCAATGATCGTTTCTACCCGCCAGTTAGGTCGAGGAGAGATCATCAGTGCTTCTGACGTAACCACTTCAATGATCGAGTTACAGCGTTTTCGCAAAGACGGTTTCACCAATATTGAGCAAGTGATCGGCTCAAAACTCAAGCGCAATGTACGCCTAGGTGATGTGGTCGAGCGCAATGACGTGTGCGTGGTTTGCCGTAATGAGAAAGTGACGATCAGAGCAGTAAAATCAGGTATGACCATCACCACGCAAGGCACCGCATTGCAAGATGGATCTTCTGGCGATCAAGTAAGAGTGAAAAATGATAAGTCCCAACGTATAATAGAAGGAATTGTGACAGGCATTGCGGAAATCACCATCACCTTCTAAGGTTGGCTGGTGTACGGCAAATCGATCAATAAAAATGCAAAAAAGCACTAAAGTTATTTGGTACTTGGTCGATAGTCTGGATACCAGTATTACGATACGAGTTTAAGGTTGATATATGGCAGGTATAGACAATATACGTTCAGGACAGATGATGACGACAACCAGTCGCGCACCTGCACGTACAGATTCTAGTGCAAACAGCACAACGGAATCGAAAAAAGCGCCAGCACAGCAAGACGCGGTATCACTAAGCCAACAAGGCAAAGCAGTCAGCAAACTCCAAAAGGATATGGCAGCTTCTCCGGCTTATGACAGCGCAAAAGTAGCGGCAATTAAAGAAGCAATCGCAAACGGTTCATACAAAGTCGACCCAGAAAAACTGGCGGACAATATGATTAAGTTTGAAAACGAATTGCAAGGCAAAAGCTAACTGACTTAGGCCCAAGGTAAGTATTCATGGCAGCATTAGTCGATCTTGTAAATTTCCAGCTAGAAAATGCGAAAGCACTTTCTGGTGTACTGCGTCAAGAAACACAAGCCATCACTGCTCGTGTCTCTGTTGAGATCGAAAAACTCGCCAAAGAAAAAATGACACTCATTGGTCAACTAAGAACCACTGACCAGCGAATCGCCTCTCACCCGCACGTCAATCAACTTACTGAAGACGAAAACCTAAGTCAGCTAGTGGCTCAAATCCAATCCATCGTCCTCGATTGTCAGCAAGTAAACCAAATGAACGGTGAATCACTCAACCGTGCTCAACTGAGTTTCAACAAACTTAACAACATGCTTCAGCATACCCACGGTAAGATCGGCATGACTTACAATGCTGGCGGTAAAACCCATACGATTTCTACTCTCGGAACCAACATTAAAGCGTAGATTTCCTCACCCTTACTCTTTGGCATTCGCTCCACGCTCACCAGAACATTCCCACTGAGGGTATTTTCTACTCACACGACTTCGCAATAAAACGCCAACAAAAAAGCGACTCATTGTTGCCAATCAGCCGCTTAAGAAAAATTATCTGTTGAGTAAAGCTAGGTCGAATTAGAACAAGGTCTGCTGACGCTTCTCAGGAACTTGTTGTACTTCTCCGTAATCTCGCAGCTTATCCATTTTACGGATATCTAGGCGAAGCTCTGTCACGTAACTGTCTTCAACCAAGTAACTGCGCACGACTTCTGCACCACGGATAACGCCATCAACAGCGCCAGTGGTACTTTCCACACCCAGACGCTGATCAGCAAGCTCTGCACGGCCGCTAACACGCATACCATACACTTGTTCTGCTAACTCACGGTAAGCATCAATCTTTGACGCACGCATGGCACGAACGCGTCTTTCTTCAACGGTTCGGCCTGTTTGCTCGCTTACGCTGGCATAACCTACCGCCACTAAAATCTCATCTTGGCGCATCTGCTGCAATGGTTGACACCCCACCAGCACCAATGTCGCAATAATAAATAATAACTTCTTCATGCTAATGTCCTACGGGCGGAGAATCACTGTGTATGGCTGACGAATAGTTGGGTCGGAGCGAATCAGCACGCCATCTTGAGTGCGAATACTGTTAAGCGTATCCAAATCACGACCAATACGGTCCGCAGGCAAGAAGCCTTGCGCTGTCGCCACTACGATACGGCTTTGCATTCCAACTACACGAGCGTTGACTAGGACGCCGCCCTCTTGACGCAACATCGTACCGGTCAGCACGTATTGAATCTCTTGTGCTTGTGCAAGGTCTTGCCAATCACGGCTTAGAGCAAAGTCACCTTGCTGTGTAACTTGGATATTGCCCGTTGTTTTAAAATCCACAACTTTGAAGCCACGGCGCTGGAACTGATGGATAAACCCTTCCGATACCGAATTGCCCAGCCAGTTAGTGGCATCCATGCTTTGCAGATCGACAAAAGAGGTAATCGCAATCGGTGTACGCGACGATACTGCAACATTCGAAACCATTAACTCTTCCGTCATGCTCTCAATGAAAAAGTCCATCGTATGACGAGGACTGTCCATCAGCATAAACTGACTGCCAGAATACGGTTCTTTACCATTGTAAATTGGTGAGTACGCGCACGATGTCAAAAGCGTCATCATCGATGCGGCGACAAGCCATCTTTTCATGGTTTGATTCTCCAGATAATCTTAGGTGTTACTGCTCTTTCATCACTTCGTTTACGAAGAAGCGTGATCTTGGAACAGTCTTTGCTTTTCTTCTGTTTGTCTAACTAAGAAAAAGCCACCAAACTTCACTGAAATTGGTAAAGCAATATTTATACCCGAACGGTTACAAACAATGAAAAAATTATTTTTTAGCCTAATATCAATCACTTTCATATTGATGACGCCATTTCGAGCGGCAGCATCTTGGTATGAAGTGACAGGCGTTGCCACGATCGTCTCTTCAGATGAAGCGGCAAGGCTGCACGCATTGGAAGACGCCCTCTTCAAAGCCGTCAACTTTTCGGGCGCAGACATTGGCAGCATCAGTAATTTGATGCCGCTATTAGAAGAAAGCCGCAAAGAGTACCAATTCACTAACCATGAAGTGCGTTACATCTTGGTGGAGTCAGAGCGTAAACGCAGCGGCAAGATGGAAATGCGCATCCGTGTGGACATTTATCCATCGGCAACGGGTTGCCACGTGGATCAATACAAGAAAACCGTTCTGGTGGGTAACATTGATGTCGCGTCACCCCAACAGGCGGTCATGGGCCAGATCTACAATGTCGGCGACGATTTCAGCCATGTTGTGAATCGTCAATTGGATCAAACGTCACGCAGCTTTGTTTCTGTTGGCACCACCGATTATTCGATCAGCGCAAATTACCCAGAACGAACCAAAATGATCGCGCAAGACAACGGCGCGCAATACATCATTGGTGGTGTAGTAACAGATTTAACCGCAACCATTGATGCAAAATTATTGAAAGACGACGTAATCAATCGTCAGTTTGCACTGGAGATGAAAGTTTTTGATGGTAAAACTGGCCATGAGGTCTACCACAAAAATTACCGTGAAGTGGCTCGCTGGCCATTTGCAAAAACCAGCCAAGTCGATACACGCAGTGCACGCTTCTGGGCATCCACCTACGGTGAAATGATGCTGCGCGTGAGCCGTAATATTATGTTGGATTTGGAATCGGAACTGTCTTGTAAAATTACCCTACCAGAAGTGGTCGCGGTATTTGGCAACACAGTCACCATGGATCTTGGCCGCATGCACGGCGTACAAGAGGGTGACCAGCTGCAATTGTGGCACACGGCGTCATTCATAGACCAAAACGGTTTGCCACGTAATAAGGTCTCTCAGAGCGAAATAACCCTAAGGGTAACTCGAGTCTATGAGCACGAAGCGGAACTGACGATCGAACAACCAAACCTTGCCTCTAGTGTTCAAATTGGCGACGTAATGAACAAGATGCTTTAGCAACGCGTATAAGGCTTTGCGATATGCTTACTTTTGAATATCATAGGTAACGCATCTTATTTGATTACGCCCCCATGGCACAGCTGGATAGCGCAGTCCCCTCCTAAGGGACAGGTCGTAGGTTCGAATCCTACTGGGGGCGCCATTCATCGCCTTAGCTTATTGCATTCAAGCTAAGGCTTTTTTATGCCCGCAGTATAGGCAAATCATTTCGAACGATGTCGACGACACCAGTGAAAAACCGCTTACTTAAGATCAATGCTGTTTAGGCGCCCCATGAAGGTTAAGATCTCAAGGTTATCTTTGTGTGCATCCAACAACGCTTTTTTCGTCTGCATATAGGCAGCAAGTTTTCCGTACTTGTTGATGGATCGAACCACCGTTTTGTACTTGTACTGCCCTTCCTCGTCGAACTCACGCCACTTGGCAATGTAACAAGTGTCTCGATTGTTCGGATCTTCCAACGTTGGGTTGGGTTTATGGACAATCTTAGGCTCAACGCTGTGTGGCAGCCTTGTCATCAGGTACGGGTCTTTCAATAGACGACGCCAAAACTTGCCCCACATTTCACGCCCGAGCTCGTTACGCAGTTTGATGGCCTTCTTAAGGCCTTTCTTTTCTCCAATGCGAACGAAACCCACGGAGCGGTGCAATACCGTATCTTCCGGTGTGTGGATGTGGATCTTAAAGGCTGTTTTGCCTTTCGAAATAAAGCGGTGTCCAGTGTTTGTTATTAAATTGCTCTTAGACATAGTGCTAACTAATAATTCTATTAATAGCCAAAGGGTAAGCAAAACTCATACATAATTAAAGTAATAAAATACAAAACTGTAAATAGCATAGACGTTGATTCTTTTGTAATACATCTAAGATGAGCGCAATAGATATAAAAAAGCCCCAAAGAGCGAACTCTTTGGGGCATTCAGCGTTTATGCTTCTAACGGTCAGATAGGAGCTTATTGCTGAACTTGGTATTCAAACTCAGGAACAACAACTTCTACGCGACGGTTTTGTTCACGACCTTCACGAGTCTCGTTTGAAGCGATTGGGTTGTTTTCACCTTCACCGCGAGCGTGGATACGTGAAGCATCGATACCTTTTTCTACTAGCGCGTTTGCTACAGATTCAGCACGTTTCTCAGAAACTTTTTGGTTGTAAGCTGCTGGGCCTGAAGTGTCTGTGTAACCAATTACGTCAACGTTCGCTTGTGGGTACTCGTTTAGGAATGCTACTAGCTCGTCTAGTTTTGCAGCGCTCTCTGGTTTTAGAGTTGTGCTGTTTAGTGCAAAGCTACCTGTACCGATAGTTTGAGTTTCAAAAGTCTTAGTTACTACAACTGGAGCAACTTCTTCAACAACCACTTCTTCAACGATTGGCTCTTCTTCAACAACAACTTCGTCGTTACCGCCAAACTTGAATGCAACACCTAGCGTTGCAGAGTTACCCATTGCTTTCACAGAATCGTTGTTGATGTCAGTGATTGTTTGGTATTCCGCACGTGCTGTTACGTTTTCGCTGACGTTGAATTCAACACCAGCTGCACCTAGGTAAGAGTAATCGTCTTTACCATCGTTCATCATTAGGTAAGCACCACCCACTTTACCGTAAAGTGCGATGTCTTCTGTGATTGGTAGGCTGAACTTAGGAGCAAGTGTAATTGCTTCTACGTGGCCACCGAAAGAAGTTTGGTCGAAGTCACCTAGGTTGTCGAAGCCAGCTTCTACTGAGAAGTAGTCATTCATTTCGTAACCAACAAAAGCACCTAGAGTAGAGCCATCTTTGTCACAAGCTTGACCAGCTACACAAGCGTCGTCCATCCAAGACTTACCCATCTTACCGCCCACGTATACTTCTGCGTGCGCTGCTGAAGCCATAAGTAAAGAAGCTGAAATTACCGCTGCTAGTTTTTTCATTATTGATTCCTCTAAAAGAAGTTCTCTTGTTCGTTAACGAAATGCGCCGCCTGACTGACGTTGTATTTCAATTCTTTTATTCAGTTCCTTTGAGTTTGATACCGAAATAACTTCCGCTCATTTGCATAAAAGTCACTTGGGTATGTCTCCTGCTCAATGATGCATAAGCGTGCCTCACTGACGGCGAGCACTATAACCCTAAGAAATCCCGAGACAAATCCCAAAACTGTCAATTTAGTGTCATCGAAAAGCATGATTTAGTGTGATCTGGCGCACCATAAAGTGAGCCACAGCAATGACGCAAACGTTTGCGTGAAATTTCAAAATAGTAGAGGTAAAGCAAATTAACTTCTCATAAATGAGACGATATTTAAGGAACTTTGAGGATAGTGTTTTTATTTCAGAGAGATATTTCGCATGAAACTACTCAATTAGCATTCACAACAGCTATATTTGGATTAGTAAAACTTATCAACTTTTGAGCAATCTGATGAGAAAAAGTTCAGTAATTCAGGCGGTATTTCAGGAAATTTGCTGTTTCCCTGGTGGCAGATACAAAAAAGCCGCGGTATTTACCGCGGCTTTTCGACTAATTATTCAAGCAATTATGCGTTTGCTTCACGCTCAGCGATGAACTCAAGCGCCATCTTGATGCGAGCAACGCAGCGTTCTTTGCCAATCAGTTCCATTACTACGTCTACAGAAGGAGACTGACCGCCACCTGTGACTGCAACGCGTAGTGGCATACCGATTTTGCCCATGCCGATTTCTAGCTCTTCACATACTGCTGCGATAACGCCATCTTTGATGTTCGCTGTCGTCCACTCAGTCAGTGCTTCTGCTTTCGCTAGAGCAAGCTCTAGAGGCTCTTTAGCCACGCCGCGTAGGTGTTTCTTCGCCGCGCCCGCTTCAAACTCAGCGAAGTCTTCGTAGAAGTAACGGATTTGCTCAGCTAGCTCAACTAGCGTGTTGCAACGCTCACCCACTAGCTTGATCACTTCAGTGATAGCTGGGCCGTTTGTTACGTCTAGTTTTTGTTGATCTAGGTGCCATTGTAGGTGCTGTGCAACGTACGCTGGATCTGAGTTCTTGATGTAGTGGTTGTTCAACCATTGCAGTTTGTCAGTGTTGAATGCAGACGCTGACTTAGATACTGCGTTTAGGCTAAATAGGTTGATCATCTCTTCTTGAGTGAAGATCTCTTGATCACCATGAGACCAACCAAGACGCACTAGGTAGTTGTTTAGTGCTGCAGGTAGGTAACCCATATCGCGGTATTGCATTACCGATACAGCGCCGTGACGCTTAGACAGTTTCGCACCGTCATCACCTAGGATCATTGCACAGTGTGCGAATGTTGGTACTGGCGCACCTAGCGCTTCGTAGATGTTGATCTGACGAGGCGTGTTGTTGATGTGGTCTTCACCGCGCACTACGTGAGTGATGCCCATATCCCAGTCGTCAACCACTACACAGAAGTTGTACGTTGGCGAACCGTCAGTACGACGGATGATCAGATCATCCATTTGTGTGTTGCTGATTTCGATACGGCCACGGATTTGATCATCAAATACTACGCTGCCTTCTTTCGGGTTACGGAAACGGATAACACATGGATCGCCATCTTTTGCCGCTTCGTTTGCCGCTTTGATTTTTGGATGGTTAGCATCGTAACGAGGCATTTCTTTGTTTGCTTCTTGCTCTGCGCGAACTTCATCTAGCAGCTCTTTAGATGCGTAACATTTGTATGCTTTGTCTTCTTCTAGAAGCTTATCAACCATCTCGTTGTAACGATCAAAACGTTGAGTTTGGAAGTAAGGACCTTCGTTCCACTCAAGACCTAGCCATTCCATGCCTTCTAGGATCGCATCAACCGCTTCCTGAGAGTTACGCTCAAGGTCAGTATCTTCGATACGTAGAACGAATTCACCACCTTGGTTTTTAGCATATAGCCAAGAGTAAAGTGCAGTACGCGCACCACCAACGTGTAGGTAGCCAGTTGGGCTAGGAGCAAAACGAGTTTTAACCGTCATCAGAGTTCCTTAGGGGTAATGAGCAACGAGAGGGCTCTCGTTGTAATATCAAGGATAAAAGTGGCGACATTTTACCATCGTAGGTCGATTCTACAATCCTTCCGTGTGGTTTAACGCCAGAAATACAAACAGGGCAGCACCGATTAAGGTACTGCCCTCTTATTTATAGCGACAAAACGCTTGGAACAACAGAAGAGCTATCGCAAAAGAAAGTTACGAATGCCGATTATTTTAGATTCTGCATCGCCCACTGCATGAATTCTTGTTGCTCTTGACGGCTTAGATCACTGAAGGACTCTTTCAATGTCTTAGTGACAGCCGGAGACGCCGCGATGCTTGCTTTCGTCGATTGCTTGTTCATTGCTTTGTTGTAATCAGCCACTTCACGTTCATAGTCGCGGAACCCTTGTAGGCCGCCTTTGCGAAGTTGAACCATTGAAAACTCAACATCTTTACCGCTTACGTCTTTCAGCGTCAGTTTCGGATCCATTTCAAATGCTTTGGCTTCTTCAATAGTGCGGAACTTATTGTATGTCAGCGTTAGCTCTGCATCTTTCGGTGCATCGAACTCAAGTAAAAGAGGCTGTGAATCAAACTTACGACGCTTACCATCTTCAAAAACAATTTGGCCCACGTTCACGGCCAGTTGGTTTGCACCGTCTTCTACTTTGATGCTGTTGTTGTCAGAGATCCACTCAGGGTAGACGAACTCACTGTTGAGAACGCGAGGAACCAATTCCGCTTGCAGAGTCAGTTGAGCAGCAAATGCAGGCGCAGAAATAAGTGCGCAAAGTCCTAATAGTGTGGTTGTTTTTTTCATCATGGTTTTCTCGTCTTATACCAATTTAGATAAGTCACTGAAATCAACAGGCCAGTAATTCCAATGACTTATGTGAATAAGTATCAATACAAAAAGGGCGTTTCCGCCCTTTTAGCTGCTTCTATATTAGAAGTAGTATTCAACACCTACAGAGAACTCGTCGTAGTCAGCTGACTTCCAACGTGCTTTAGTGTCATCGTCTACTTGAGACGCACCGTCACCGAAGTCTAGCGTACGTGCACGAGCGTAAAGTACTGCAGATGGGTCTACGAAGTACATGATCTGTGCTGATAGTACATCATCCGCTGTGTTATCGATTGTCTTACCGTCACGTTCTAGGTCGAAGTTTGCTGCGTAACCCAGTTTGTACTGCCAATCACCTGTTGTGTACATTAGACCTGCAGACATTGCATCTTGCTTCTCGCTTACACCGTTGCTTGCATCAGCTTCCATGTATTTGTATTGAGCGAAGAAAGAGATACCGTTGTCAAACCAACCTTGAACACCTAGTAGGTACGTGTTGTTTTCCCAAGTTTGACTTTCACCTTCGATGTTACGGTTACCTTCGTAAGCAGCATCCAATTGTAGTGGACCTAACTTGTAGTGAGCCGCGATGCCGCCCCAGTAATCGTCACCTTCACCTAGACCCGCTTTATCACCAGCACCCACTGCTGCGTCGATAGAGAACTTGTCAGCGTACATTGGAGAATCCCAACGGATAGTGTTTGATTGACGGTCTTGGTACTTAGCACCACCGATTGCACCACCCCAGTCGTAAACATCACCTAGACCTGGGTTAGATGCTGGCCAGTCAACCAACTCGTACATTGGCGTAAGAACGCGACCTAGACGAACTTGACCCCAAGAAGCGCTTTCAAAACCTACGAATGTGTCACGCTCACCAAGACCTGCGCCTTCACCACCAAAGCTTGGGTCTACGTAGCCACCTTCGATTTGCCAAATGAACGTTGGTTCAAAGTTAGCGAATTGCTTTTTACCACGGAAGCCGATACGTGATTCGTTGTTTAGCTGCATGCCGCCCAAGTCATCGTCAGTTGCTTTGCTACCAGAATCGTAATCGCGGTACGCGGCCTGCATCGCGATAATACCGTACACTTCATATGAGAAAGAGTCTTTAGTTAGGTACTCTTTCGCTGCATCACTGTTTGCACCATCAGCAAAAGCTGAACCACTGAACATCATGCCTGTGATTGCAGTAGCAAGTAGGCTTTTCTTTAGGTAAGACATTTTTAACCCCTATATTTTTAGTTTTTTCCATTTTCAAATTCGCTAACTAGGACATTGCAGGAACTTGAATCTGTGTTTGGACGGAGCAAATATGACAAACTTTTTTCGCAGTAAAAAACTTTCCCCACGGCAATCTGAGCAACTTCAAAATGAGAAGATCAAAAACAATATAAACCAATTAATAACAACGACTTAAAATGACAAATAAAAATATAAAAACGTCAAAAGCATCCAGAGTCACTTGCTTTTTATATAAAAAGCTCGAAATTCGTGAGCAACCTCACCTCACTTTTAGGCGTTTTAACGGAACTTTATATTCAGAGAGAAAAAACTTTGAGATAACTCGCAACAATATCAGTACATTGACGGTGCAAGTAGGGGGATTTTGACGAAATTGTTTCACGTCGAAATGCTTGACCTTCCCCTTGCAGGAAGGTTTATCCTCTGAACATTACTATTCTTGAGGACAAATTATGTATCAGTTCGTTGTACCGATGTCAGGGCTTAACTGCATGGGCTGTGCTAGAAAAGTTGAGAAAGCTTTACATGCTAATCACAGTGTTGAGATCATCAATTTGTCCCCGACCATGGTTGAGGTGAAAACCGAGTCCCCTCTTTCTTCTATTGTTGAATCGATCGAATCCTTGGGTTATCACGCTGGTCATCAATTTCAGTTCCATCTAGCTGGATTGAGCTGCGGCGGCTGCGTGAAGAAACTCTCTTCTTTGTTAGAAGCAAACCAAGACATCATTGCATTTCAAGCGTCGACAACCCAACTCGATATCT
The DNA here is from genome assembly GCF_023277445.1 of Vibrio sp. ED002. Lineage (NCBI taxonomy): Bacteria > Pseudomonadati > Pseudomonadota > Gammaproteobacteria > Vibrionales > Vibrionaceae > Vibrio > Vibrio sp. ED002. Next base: position 1,599,930 of record NZ_CP080238.1, read on the forward strand.
CGACCCTACTATCAGAGCAGAAAGTGATCGATCTTGTGGCGACTCTCGGCTACACCACCAGCCCTGATTCTATTGAAGTAGAAGAAGAAAGTTCACCAGAGACTGAACAAGCAGACAAGCAAAGCAATATTAAAGATGCGCAGGTGCCAGCAGCGAGTATTCAATTGCAAATGCTGATTCAAGGCATGACGTGTGCGAGTTGCGTCTCTTCAGTAGAGAAAGCACTTACTAACGTAGAAGGCATTGAGAAAGCACAAGTAAACCTTGCTGAGCAAAGTGCATTAGTGTTCGCCACTCAAGATACAGAAGCCCTTCACCAAGCGATCGTTGAATCCGTAAAGCAAGCCGGTTACCAAGCAGAGATCTTGCAAGACGCAGCAACCCAACAAGAAAAGCAAGCAGCTCAGCAACTTGCCCAACAAAAACGCTTCAAGCTTGATGCAATAGCTGGCTTAGTTGTCGGTGCGCCACTGATGTTGTGGGGGGTATTTGGCGGCAACATGGTGATTCGCAACACGAACGACCAGTTGGCTTGGGGCGCGATTGGTATTCTGTGTCTCTTACTGCTTGCAACTGCGGGTAAGCACTTCTTTACTAACGCATGGTTAGCAGCCACTCACAAACGCGCCACCATGGATACGTTAGTCGCGCTAGGTACTGGTGCGGCGTGGTTCTATTCAATGCTTGTGGTGATTTTCCCAGACTGGTTCCCTCTTGCTTCACGCCATGTGTACTTTGAAGCGAGCGCAATGATCATCGGCTTAATTTCTCTTGGTCACTACATAGAGGCAAAAGCCAAAGCAAACACAACACGCTCATTGCAAGCTCTGATTAACCTGCAACCTCAACAAGCGACGGTGATGACAGAACAAGGTGATCAACAGATCGCAGTTGAGCAAATCACGCTAGGCATGAAACTGCGCATCAAACCGGGCGAGAAAGTGCCAGTAGATGGCGTTGTGATACAAGGTGAATCGTACATTGATGAGTCGATGCTAACCGGTGAACCAGTACCAGTGTTAAAAGCGCAAGATGCACAAGTGTCTGCCGGTACACTGAACACAGATGGTGGATTAATCATTGAAGCAACGGGCATCGGCGCGAACACCATGCTGGCTCGAATCATTCGCATGGTACGCACAGCGCAAAGCAGCAAGCCTGCCATTGCCAAATTAGCGGACCAGATTTCATCGGTATTTGTACCGGTCGTGGTCGGCATCGCAATCCTTGCCGCTTTGGTTTGGTTTGCCGTAGGTCCAGAACCTAAAGCCAGCTACATGCTTGTAGTAACGACCACCGTACTGATCATCGCCTGCCCTTGTGCGCTAGGCTTAGCAACGCCATTATCGGTTACCGTTGGTGTCGGTAAAGCCGCAGAGCTCGGCATTCTGATCAAAGACGCTGACGCACTGCAGTTGGCGAGCAAAATCGACACCGTCGTATTCGATAAAACTGGCACGCTTACTCAAGGTAAACCGAGTGTGCAGCAAGTGTTTACTCACGCCACCAGCCAAGAGCACTTGCTAGCTCTAGCATACGCGGCAGAACGTCAATCGGAGCACCCGTTGGCAAAAGCCGTGTGTGATTACGCGAGAAAGAACAATACTGAAAATATTGAGTTGAGCGCATTCGAGAACATTCGTGGCCGTGGCATTACTGCGACTTACCAAGCACAATCGCTACTCATTGGCTCATTGCAATTCATGCAAAACGAGCAGATTGATACCAGCTCGATGAAGCAAGCGATTGAAGATTGTGCAAACAACGCTTGGACACCAGTGGCAGTGGCTCTGAACAACGAACTGATTGGTTTAATTGCCATCGCTGATCCAATTAAATCTGATGCCAAACAAGCAGTGTCTGCATTAAAATCGCAGGGCATAAAAACAGTTATGCTCACAGGCGACAACCAACACGTCGCCAATGCCATAGGTAAAGAGCTCGGCATTGATGAAGTCATCGCTCAAGTGATGCCCGACGAGAAAGCGCAGCATATTGAATTATTGCAATCTCAAGGCCGCACAGTGGCGATGATCGGTGATGGCATCAATGACGCACCAGCCCTTGCGTTGGCGGATCTTGGTGTCGCAATGGGAAGTGGCAGTGACGTGGCAATCGAAAGCTCACAAATGACCATTCTCAATACATCACCAATGGCCGTTGTGCATGCGATTGAACTCTCTCGCGCAACACTTAAGAACATGAAACAAAACTTGTTCGGCGCCTTTATTTATAACTCGTTGGGTATTCCTATCGCCGCAGGCGTACTTTACCCAGCGTTTGGATTTTTGCTCAGTCCTGTCGTTGCTGGTGCAGCGATGGCACTGTCTTCAATCACGGTCGTCAGTAATGCAAATCGACTACGACTGTTTACCATTAAGTAAGCGACACTTCTTCTCGAGGATATTATGAAGTTGAAACTATTGACCTTTACAATGCTTGCTGTCACATCGGCGAACGTATTAGCCGCTGATGTCATCAACCACAAATCGCCATACTGTGGCTGCTGTGGCGAATGGACAAAACACATGGAAGAGAACGGCTTTACTGTGGAAGAAAAGCTGCATGATGACATGAATGCGATCAAACGCGATTTGGGCATCAAGAACGAACAGCTTTACTCTTGCCACACCGCGGAGATCGATGGCTACGTATTTGAAGGTCATATTCCTGCCGCCGACATTAAAGCCTTCTTAGAAAACCCGCCTCGAAATGCAAAAGGCCTGACTGTACCGGGTATGCCAATGGGCTCACCAGGCATGGAATACGGCGATAAGAAAGACAGCTACGCTGTTTACGCCTACAACGAGAAAGGCCAAGTATACGAATACCGTTACCACAAAGGTAACGAGCAATAAAAATAAAGCCCAGCGAGACAAACCGCTGGGCTTTTTCTTAATGGACAAATATACCCAAGTGACTTCAAGATGCAGAGTTCAGAGCGTTGTCATTGATTCGAGTGCAAGGAAGACAACGAAGCGGAATAGCAAGCTCTTTCCAAGTTGTTTGACACAGCAATTGAGTCAATGACACGCTCCCAGAGGGCGAGTTGTCTTGCCTTGCATGCTTTGTTAACAATTTTTGATTTAGAACCACTAGATCTTCAAATTGTTGCCTTGCCTTCAAACCAAGTCATTCTCGCTGAACCTAGCATCTCGAGGTTACTTGGGTATTAGACAAACTTTTTAATTAGAAGCCGTAAGATGCGCCGAATACAAATGCGTTGTTTACTAGGCTATCACCTGATGCATTCTCTGCACCGTGTGCTTGGCTACGGAACTCAAAGTAAGGTTGAACGCCCTTACGAGTCCATGTTGCACGTAACTCGTGGTCCATGGTTTCAGCATCAATCATGTAAACGTTGTTGTAGCTGAAGGTCACGTCTTCGTTCATCGCGTAACCAATGCGGTTATCCATGCGGTAATCTGTTTTCGCATCTGCGTCTGTTGCATCGATGTGTGCACGAGTACGGTTGCTTAGAGAGATACCATTATCGAAGTTGTAGCCGATTTTAACTAGCGGGCGGTATTGAATGCTCTCCCCAGCAGAGAATAGATGCTGGTAACCTGCTGCAACCCATAGGTGATCAGTGATGTTAAATGCTTGCTCACCACCCACAGTGATAGCTGGTGTTGTGTTACCTGCGCCGCCGTTTTCAGTTTCTAACTTACCAAGTTGGATGCCATCAAACTCAGTGTAAACCGTGAAGCCGCCGAATTGGTTATCGAAAGTGTGGCCAGCTTCTAGCGTTGATGTCATGTCCGAACCGTGAATTCGACCATCATCGTGAAATTGAATATTACCCGTTACGTAAGATGAGTCTGCGAAAGCGCTTGAAGCGAAAACAAGAGAAAGTGCACTTAGTGCTAAAACGTTTTTCATAATTACTGCCTTTATTTGTTCACGTTATGCGATGAGATGTCCGGCTATCACTGCCCTTCATCGCAAACATTGGGATGCGCCTCCCTGGCGACAGCAATACTGCGCAATTTAATTCGCATTGAAAAATAAATCATTTAAAACAGTGACCCAATTCAAATCAGCATTTTCGAAACCCAATAAAGTTTATTAAATACAGTCACTTGATATAAAAACTAAAAATTCGTCAAAAAAATAAAGTGTGACCTGAAGCTAATTAGGCTCTCAAATTTGGCACAAAATAAGCATCGAGATCACACTCTTCTTTTCTTTCTAAATTACGAACTTAATTATCAGTAAAAAATAATTAGACATTGATCACGCTTATTTTCCGTAGAAAAATAAATAAAGCCCTCAACATAAGTTGAGGGCTTTGAGTAAGGAACAATGATTTTAGTGAATGATTAGCAGAATTACTTCACGCTAGTCACGCGGCTTGTTTTCTCACCCGAAGCAGATACAGAGCGGATAAACACTTCACCTTTCACATTTGGACGAGCATTGTCTGCATAAGTTAGCCAGTTCTTGCCGTCTAGAGAGTATTGAAGCTTCACACCAGGGAACTGAACGTTCATTGCTAGCTTGCCATCTTCTACTTTCGCACCTGGTACAGGTAGGCGGTAGTCGATACCAGATTTCTCTAGCTTAGCCAGTTCACGTTGGCCAAGTACGTTCGCAAAGCGGTTGTAGTCTTGGTTTAGCGCAGCTTTGTCTACTAGGTTAGAGTTTTGCGAGTATTCAACACCCACTTTGTAGTCGTTTTCCCAATCAGCACGGTGCCATGCACGCTCAGCGGCTGCTAGTACGCGAGGGAATACCATGTACTCGTATTGCTCGTCGTTACGTACTGTCTCAGACCAAAGCTGTGCTGATAGACCGTAGAAAGGTTTCGCTTCGATTTCACCTTTACCAGTAAAGCCATTACCATCGCGATCTACAGACGTTTCTGCGTTTTGAGGCATGTTCTCTGGTGCAAAGCCAAACATCTTACGAGTATCTGTTGCACGTGTAGCCCAGTAGTAACCACGCTCTTTCGGGTCAACTTCGTATGGCATGTCCATGTAAACGTAGTCAGGGTTAGAAACAATCACGTCGTAACCTTTCTTAGACCACTCGTACACTGATGATGTGCCACCCCAGTAAAGAACGTCCCAGAAGTTTACGCGAGTATTTTCTGTTGCAAACGCTTTCTCACCTTCACTGTATTTAAGACCATCTTGCCAAGCTTGGAAGTTAGGGATGCCCTTCTCAGCGACAATCTTAGACACTTCCTCTGCAAAGTGGCTTGGTAGATGAGCAAAGTCGCTTACCGTACCGTCTGCAATTAGCGTCTGACATTGTGGAGATTGTGCAAATGGCTTGTCTTGTTTAGACAGGTCAATCGTACCCTTCCAGCTTACTTTGTCTTCAGCGTTCACATCTTGGAAACCAGCGCCTAGCTTGATGTTCTTCGCTTCGTCACCACCAAAGTGCCATGTTGATAACGGTGCGCCCGCTTCTTGGTGCATTGCCGCTACTTCTGAAATCACTTTATCAACAAAGCGAGTTGAAGATTCCATACATGGGTTGATGAAGCTTTGCTTGTTGTAGAACTGAACCGTGGTTACGTTCGATGTATCTTGAGGATCCATCAGGCGGTACTCGTTCGCTTCTGCTTCTTTACCTTCTTCCATTAGGCGGTCGTAACGAGCTTCCATTGATACCACAGCTGCACGAGCGTGCGCAGGCATATCGATTTCAGGAATCACTTCGATGTTACGCGCTTTCGCGTACTTCAAGATGTCCACGTAGTCTGCTTTGCTGAAGAAGCCAGAACCAAAGTTGTCTGTCGTTGCACCTGAGCCAAGCTGAGGCAGTAAACAGCTTTTCTCTTCCAAATCGAAACAACGGTTAGCACCCACTTCTGTCAGCTCAGGCAGACCCGGGATTTCTAAACGCCAGCCTTCATCATCCGTTAAGTGAAGGTGTAGTTTGTTCATCTTGTACGCTGCCATTTGGTCTAGCGTTGCAAGAATTGCGTCTTTAGAGTGGAAGTTACGAGCCACATCCACCATCACACCACGGTAATCAAAGCGAGGTGCATCTTGAATAGACAGTTGTGGTAGAGAATCAGCATTTTGGCTATCTATCAGGCCAAAGATAGATTGTACTGCGTAAAACGCGCCAGCTTGGTCGAACGCTTTAATAACAATACCGTTGCCGTTGATGCTCATATCGTAAGCACCAGATTTTGCTAATTCACCGGTGAAGTTTGCAGGAACTAGCGTGATGCTAACAGGAACATCACCACGAACATCCACACCTACCACTTCTGCACGATCTTGAATTGCTGCGTATTGAGCCGCATCAAATGCGTCTTTCGGCAGCGCAATACCCCCTGCGATGTCTACTGTGCCTTTGCCTGCTTTCACATGCATTGGAGTTGGTAGCAACGTAGTTGATACATCTTGTTTTGCTAGATCTTCGTTCTTTTCAAAACGAGATACCGCACTTGCCATGATGTTGTTGTCATCAGGCGTACGTTTTAGGTTGTTGCCTTCAAGGCCAGTAACGAAAGAATTAACGTCTTCTGTATTAAGCGACGCGATCATCTTAGGCTCTGCGTTTGGCGCTGCAACAAATGCACCCGGCATGAAGTCAGTTTCAAATAACTGCCAGTATTCAGCAACAAGAGGAAGAACCACTTCTTCACCTGCCGCAAAGCCATCAAATTTGTCTGTTGGTTCTAGTTTGTGTAGGTCGCCCGTTACACGAGAGATTTTGAATTGTTCGTTGTCGACATCCAGAATCAGACGGATGCTGTGGAAGTAGATAGCCCAATCTTGAGAGTCAACCGCTTCGCCTTGGTTAACCAGTGTCATGTTGACTTTGTTACAAGACGCCCACTCTGCGCCCATATCCTGACATGCAAGACCTTCGTTAGCGCCGTGGTTAGTCAACACTTCATATTGAATATCAAGGTTGTCAGCCAATGAGTTTACAACTTGTTGCTCAGAATTCTGTAGTGAAGAGCAACCTGCCAATGTAACAATAACAGAAGCAGCAATCAGACTATGTTTCAACATCTTACTTTCCCCAAAAAGTCAGTGGTTCAAAACGACATTTATCAAAAATGGTGAGCACCTAAATGCGAGGCGCTTAACAGTTGCATTCAACATACAAGCAGTTATTTCTAAGCGTAAAATTAATGAAACTAAGAAGTGATCCAGGTCAAATTCAGCATTGCTTAAGAAAATATAAACACTTACATTTCAATTACTTAATTAAAACGTCAAAAACGAACAACTTTTTTTGACGAGTTTGTTGCGATCTCAATCACGAATATCGATGGGTTTAGACGGGTTTTATAGGATTTTGATCACTATTGGTTATTTAGTAATCCATTAACAACAAACTCAATTGAAGTGCTTTCGTGAATTAGATCTCATTTCCATGCCGTCAAAACTCGTCAATATTTTTAGAAATGACGATTTTGCCGAACCATGTTATAGATAAGGTGCATATTGAATTCGAGGAGCAAAATATGTTTCGACTCTTGTCTGTCATGTCATCTTTGATTGTTTTTTTCACCTCCTACTCCGCACAAGCAGAGCCACAACACTGGTTGGTAAAAAAAGGAGACACCGAATACATGATTATTGGTTCTGTCCATGTGGGCGACAAAAGCATGTACCCTTTACCGAAAGCCGTGACTCAGTTCCTCAACAACAGTGACGGTTTGATCATCGAAGCGGATATCAGAAATACCGAAGGGGCTGCATTTCCAAAAACAAAACTACTTGCGAAAGACATCCTCGATAAACAACAACGTCAGCACTTGGCTGACATCGCAAAAGATCTTGGATTACCGGAAGAACAACTACTCAATGCACCACCTTGGTCGGCAGCATTGACGATTCAGCTCTTGCTAGTGAATAAGTTAGGCTATGCCTCAGACCAAGGTGTCGACATGCACTTAATGACGCTTGCTGATAAGCAAAATGTGCCAGTGATCCCACTCGAAACGGTACAATTTCAGTTGGACTTAATTGCTGGACAAGAAGATGGCGGGAAAGAATTACTGCTCTCTTCTATCGAAGAATATGACGGTGGTGAGGCTTTGGTACAGTGCTTGATCGACAGTTGGAAGACTGGAGATGGTAACTCTTTAGAAGATGCGTCTAAAAGCGCAGAGTCTACCGATGCATTTAATGAGGCTTTCCTGTATGAGCGCAACCATGATTGGGCTGAAAAGCTAGATTCAGGCAGTGTACTGCCAAAGAAAGCAGGTCAATACACCATTGTGGTCGGTAGCTTGCACTTAGTTGGTAAAGATAACTTGATCGATTTACTCAGAAAACGCGGCTTTAACATCGAAGCTCTGGGCAATACTAGCAAAGCAGATTGTGACATCTAAACGGGCACAATATTTACACTACGAACATCAGTGCCCTGATTGACGGGGCACTTACATCCTCTTACACCGCACCCACGCTGTTGAGTCTACACTTACGCTTCGCTGACAAATCCAGCAATCTATCCGATACTATCGACTCAACCTGTACACAATCTCAAATTTGATAAGAGCCTTATGACGTTCAAAGCCTCATTATTATGTCTAGCCAGCGCACTACTTTTACCTTCGTTAGCGAATGCCAAGCCATCTTGCACGATTGAAGAATTCCAGCCCGTCGATATCGCCCCAGAAACTAAAGGTGGTGTATTCGATAAAGAAAGTGGTCAGTTCTTAATTACCCAAAAACCTATGATGCGCTGTGCGAACATTACTTTTTCTACTGCCCATACTCGCAATCGCGTCGCACATCTAATCAATCAGAATTTTGAAGCCGAATACTTCGATGGCAAAACAGGGAAATCACACTCTGTGACGTTTGATGAAGATGAACTTCAAGCTGGCTACATCAAGGTAGGACCAAACAATCCACAAACGGTTTATGTCTGTTTCACCACATCCGAAACACCAATTAAAGATATTAGTTGTGATGTGAAATAGCGGAAATGGGAAGCGACTTTGTTTTGTCTTTCTAGGAACAAGTTCCATCAACAACTTTCAAAGCCGAGTGCACTTCATTAGCCCTCTAGCGAACACCTCTCAATTCCTAAAGCGAAGCGCTCCCGACTCAAAAAAACCGTAAACGTAAAAAGCCGCAACATTTCTGTTGCGGCTTTTCTAAAATAAGTCGGTGAAGAGCCATATTCTAACTTCAGGCGAACCCCATTTAGTTCGCTACTATCAAAGCCAAATTTGAGACCGCTGAAACGACGAAAGCCTGCTCATTGAGCAGGCTTTCTGAAAATGGTCGGTGAAGTAGGGATTCGACGCGGCTGGGCTTCCAGAGGACTGGCATTCCAGCCTCCCGCCCTCTTGCTTCACGCAGCATTAAAGCTTTACCAGCCTCAAATGCAAAAAAGCCGTAGCATTTCTGCTACGGCTTTCTCTAATATGGTCGGTGAAGAGGGATTCGAACCCCCGACCCTCTGGTCCCAAACCAGATGCGCTACCAAGCTGCGCTATTCACCGAGATGTTTAACTGAGGACTTATCCCCGTCAACGGATGCGTATATTACGGATTCTTTTGAGAGACGCAAGTGCTTTTTGCGAAAAAACCTAATGTCTTAATTCGTTTGATGAATTACTGAACACTAGCACGTGAAATGTGACTAAGAACCCACAATAAAATACAGACTATTAACCTTGGCAACATAATTGATCCAGATCAGTGTGTAAAAAAGCACCACCTATTAGTTTGGTCCATGTCGGAACTATCTTGGAGGAAACACATGGACTTTTGGCTTGAACTCCTATTTGGTAATGCGGTGGGACTATCGTCAATGATAGTAATCTTTGGGACAATTGGACTGATGTTGTTTTTCAGCGGTTTCTTCATTTACAAGATCATGAACGACAAATCTCCTCACTAGATCTCGCTTAGCTCTAGAAACGCTTTGCACCGGAGTTGGTAACCTGCCTGCTCCGGTTTTTTATTTGATCTTTTCACACACGTCCTTGATATAATTGTCTCTACTTATCCTGTTCTTTATGAGATTGCCGTTATGTCTCACGATGACGATTTTGATCTGTTCCAACAGATGATGGGCGATGTAAAGCCAATCAGCAATGACACCGCCGAACACAAAAAGGTTCACCAAGTTACCGATGCACACCTTGCTAAACGCGAGGCAGCAATTTGGTTAACTGAAGACGATCCTGAATACTTGTCGATTGACCATGCAGAAATGCTGAAACCAGATGACTTTATCGAGTTCAAACGTGATGGCGTACAAGACGGTGTCTATCGTAAGCTACGTTTGGGCAAGTACTCGATACAAGCTCGTCTTGATTTACACCGTAAGACGTTGAAAGAAGCGCGTGACGAAGTCGTAAAATTCCTTAAGCAATGCATTCAAATGGACATTCGTACCGTGGTAATAGTGCATGGCCGTGGTGAACGTTCTAATCCACCAGCCTTAATGAAAAGTTATGTCAGCAGTTGGTTGCAGCAAATCCGCGAAGTGCAGTGTGTACACAGTGCGCAACGATTTCACGGTGGCAGCGGTGCTGTGTACGTTCTATTAAGAAAGAGCCCCGAGAAGAAGCTTGAGACGCGAGAACGTCATCAAAAACGGTTAGGCTAAGCGCTCTCCCGGTGCTAGAATGCCCGACCTTATCTCGTCTTGCTGCTTTATCTAGCAGTAAGGCACTTCAATTAACCGCCGTTGTGAAACGTTAGGAGACGACATGTCACAAGACAACACAAAACGCTTAAACAAATACATCAGCGAAACGGGCTTCTGCTCGCGCCGTGAAGCAGACCGCCTTATCGAGCAAGGCCGCGTCACCATTAATGGTCAACAACCAGAGATGGGCACAAAAGTGCTACCTGGTGATGATGTTTGCGTCGATGGCAACCCCGTTGCGGCAAAAGAAAAGCCAATTTACATTGCCTTGAACAAGCCAACCGGTATCACTTGCACCACTGAGCGTGATATCCCTGGTAACATCGTTGATTTCATCGGTCATAAAAAGCGTATTTTCCCAATTGGTCGTCTGGACAAGCCTTCAGATGGTTTGATCTTCCTAACAAACGATGGCGACATCGTGAACAAGATTTTGCGTGCAGGCAACAACCACGAAAAAGAATACGTGGTGCGTGTCGACAAACCTATCACCGGCGAATTCCTTAAGCAGATGTCGAGCGGTGTGAAGATCCTTGATACGGTGACTCTGCCTTGTAAAGTAGAGAAAGAGACCAAATTCTCTTTCCGTATCGTGTTAACACAAGGTTTGAACCGTCAAATCCGTCGTATGTGTGAAGCGCTAGGCTACGAAGTTTTCAAACTGCGTCGCGTACGCATTATGAACATCTCACTTGATGGTATTCCTAATGGTAAGTGGCGTTACCTAAGTGACGACGAAATGGCAGAGATCCTAGCAATGTGTGAAGGCTCAGTGGGTACGGAAGAAGCATCAAAAACAGACTCTAGAGGGCGTAATATTCGTAAAGCGACCGACGCAAAGCTGTTTGATAGCCGTGAAGAAAACCAAGACTCTACTGCTCGTCGTAACCAGAAGACACGAACTTTCCGTGGTAACAATGCTGATGAATTTCGTCATGCACCGAATTCGAAAAAAGGCCAACAGCGTCGTCAACGTGATGATGAAAAAGCACGCCCAACAAAAGAGCATTACAACGCAAAGCCACAAAATGAACGCACTAAGCCTCAAGGTGAATATGGTAAAACTGAAAAGCCTCAATCACCGAGTAAACCTAAGCAGCATTACATGAACCCAAATGCCGCTAAGCCAAGCAAACCTGCAAAACGTTCTGGTGGCACATTGAGCCTGAAGAAATAACGCTTCACTGAATGGTAAGATCAAAAAAGGACGCTCATGAGCGTCCTTTTTGTTTGTCTTAAACTTACAAGCACAGCGGTGCAAATTGACCACGAGTTAAACTCAGCAAATCTTTCGGGGCTAACTCGATTTCTAAACCACGCTTACCCGCACTCACGCAGATGGTGTCTTGATCTGTTGCACTTTCATGTAGAAAGGTAGGCAGCGCTTTTTTTTGTCCAAGTGGGCTAATCCCACCAACAACATATCCTGTGGTCTTTTGTGCAATTTCCGGATCAGCCATATCGGCCTTTTTGCCCTTCGCCGCTTTCGCTGCCAATTTAAGATTCAGCTTTTGGTCGACAGGAATAATGGCAACGGCTAGGTTTTTAGGCTCGCAGTTCAAACAGAACAGCAGCGTTTTAAAGACTTTCTTTGGATCTTGTCCCAATACTTCTGCCGCTTCTAATCCATAGCTGTCCGCTCGTGGGTCGTGCTCGTACTGGTGAATGGTGTGTGATACTTTTTTCTTTTTCGCAAGATTAATGGCCGGAGTCATCAAGATTCTCCTCATAAAACAAAAAACGCTGCTCCGTTATCGGTAGCAGCGCTTTAAGTTAATGGTATCCGCGAGTTTGAGTCAATCGCTTTTTACTTGTAAACAATATCACCAGAAGGGGCATACTCATTTACGTCAATCGGACTGTGCGTTTGTAAGAACTCTTTCAACACTTCTGCATCTGTAAACCCTGTATTGACGTAGCCTGAATGCGTATTTACTTTCGGGTACCCATCACCGCCTGACGCATTGTAGCTCGGTACGGTAAAGCGGTATTGGCCATCGAGGCGTAACTGCTTTTCACCAATGAATACGTTCGAAACCTTGCCATTTTCCACAGTCATAGAAATGCCCGCAAACTGAGCATAAGCACCTGAATCTACGGGCTTAGTTGCGACTACATTTAAGTAATCTAAGACTTCTTTACCCGACATATCGACGTAAGAAACCATGTTGCCAAACGGTTGTACCGTTAGTACGTCTTTGTAGGTAATATCACCGGCTTCAATGGAGTCACGCACGCCACCTGAGTTCATGACAGCAAAGTCTGCTTTCGCTCGCTCCATGTGCGCGGTTGCGATTAAACGGCCAAGATTGGTTTGCTGATAACGAACCACGTTACGGTCGCCTTCAAGTTTCCCATTCGATTCAGCAATCTTCACATTGAGCTTGTCTTGACCCTGCTCTTGATAAGGGCGTAAAAACTCAAGCAATGTCTCATCTTGGTTTATCTCATCTTGAATCAGCACACGTTGTGATTCGCCATTCACTTTGATTTTCTTCTTCAAGTTGACTGGAATCAGATCGTAGCTCACCATAGAAAGCTCACCATTACGGAATTCGTAATCCGCGCGGCCAACAAACTTACCCCATTCATACGCTTGCACAATGTAAGTCCCATTTTGTACATCAGGTTTACATTCATCGCCTGGCATGAAGTTCTTTTTGATGACGTTCGGACCTTCCATACAAACAGGCTCTTGAGAGTGACCACCCACTATCATGTCCAAGTCACCTTCATTTAGGTAGCGAGCCAATGCCACATCACCGGGAGCATTCACACCACGGTTGCCATTTTCGTAATGGCCCATGTGTGTCACTGCAAAAATAAGGTCCGGCCGCTATGTTTCTTTCAACTCAGCGATGACCTTCTTCGCTTCTTCTTTCGGGTCGCGGAAATCAACCTCGCCAATAAATTCAGGGTTACCTAGCTTCGCCGTGTCTTCAGTGGTTAAGCCAATAACAGCTATCTTGATACCTTGCTTGTTGAACATGGCATAAGGTTGGAACAAGCGCTTACCAGTTTCTTTGTCGTAAATGTTGGCAGACAGCATCGGAAAGTTTGCCCACTCTTGCTGCTTGAATAGCACTTCGAGTGGGTTGTCGAACTCGTGGTTACCGAGCGCCATCGCATCGTAACCAATTTTGCTCATGCCTTTAAAGTCAGGCTCTGCATCTTGCAAGTCAGACTCAGGTACACCTGTGTTGATGTCGCCACCTGATAGGAGTAGCACACTGCCCCCTTCCGCTTGAATCTCTGCGCGCAGTTCATCAATCAGCGTTTTACGCGCAGCCATGCCGTACTCGCCGTATTTATTCTGCCAGAAACGACCATGATGATCGTTGGTGTGCAGTACGGTCAATTTGTACGTTGTATCTTCATTCCATTCGTGTGCTGGTTGCGTTGCACATCCGGCTAAAATAGCCAGAATAGCGGCGCTTAAAGCGGTTTTTACAATCAGGCGTTGCTTCATTGTTTTACCTTTTTATCGTCTGGGGTCCACTGCATTGCACGCTCAATGAGAAGAACTAACTCAACTCTTACTTATTGAGACGCAAAAACTTGAGATAGTGTAAAACACTAACATATTGATTTCATGTTTCTGCGACGAACTTTACTTATACGAACTGAACAGCCGCAAATTTAAACAGATTATAGACATAACCAAGGTGGGGTAAGGAAGCGAGAAAAGGATAGTGAGGCAGAATCAATGTGTCGATACAAAAATGGCCAGCACGCGGGCTGACCATTTCATTCAAACATTCACAACGATCGATTATTTGATATCGATGTCTGCAAAGCTCTTGATTAGATCGTCTAGCGATTTCATTTGCGCTAGGAACGGCTCTAGTTTGTCTAGAGGCAATGCAGATGGTCCATCACAGCGAGCTTGGTCTGGAGTCGGGTGCGCTTCGATGAACAGACCCGCAATGCCTGTTGCTAAGCCCGCTTTTGCCAGTTCAACCGTCTGCTCGCGACGACCACCAGATGCCGCGCCCGATGGATCACGCATTTGTAATGAGTGCGTTACGTCAAAAATGATTGGGCTGCCTTTTGATGCGTTCTTCATGACACCAAAACCAAGCATGTCTACAACTAGGTTGTCGTAGCCCATACAAGAGCCACGCTCGCATAGGATTATGTTTTCGTTACCACATTCTGCGAACTTCTCAACAATGTTACCCACTTGGCCTGGACTCATGAACTGAGGTTTCTTCACGTTGATAACCGCGCCTGTTTTCGCCATTGCTTCAACAAGGTCAGTTTGACGAGCTAGAAATGCAGGAAGCTGAATAACGTCAACCACGTCTGCCACTGGTTGAGCTTGTGCTTCAGTATGAACATCAGTAATGATCTTTACGCCAAACGTGTCTTTCAGTTCTTGGAAGATCTTCATACCTTCTTCTAGACCAGGGCCACGGTATGAATGGACAGAGCTTCGGTTTGCTTTGTCGAACGATGCCTTAAATACGTAAGGAATGCCAAGCTTGTCGGTTACTTTTACATAGTGCTCACAGATCTGCATAGCGAGATCACGAGACTCAAGAACGTTCATACCAGCAAACAGTGTGAATGGCTTGTCGTTAGCAACCTGAATGTCGCCAATATTAACGATTTTCTGTTCCATTTTGATTCTCTTTTGTCTGTCCTCAATATGCCTTTCGGCCTATTGATAAAATTAGTGAAGCGTGACGTGCTTTTCGTTCATCGCATTAACTTGTGATTTTAGTAGCTCTGATGCCGGATCGTCTGGGCATTGGTCAATAAAGTACTCAAAATCGGAAGCGGCAACCTGAAGACACTCTAACTGCTGGAAGATAAAGCCACGGTCACGAATTTCATACGGGTCATCAGGTACAAACGTCAACGCAAGATTGGTACAACGCAGTGCCAGTGTGTAGCGCTCTTCACGCAGCATCGCACTTTTAATCAAAGCTAACCAACGGCCAATTACAGTCGGGTTATCGGCTTCTTCAAAATGTTCAGGTTTAAGCGTCGCAAGTGGACCTTCTTGACCAATCAACCATGCTTGAAGAATTTTCTCGCCAACGTATTCACCGTTAAACGGATTAATGTAATCTGGTGTTTTGTGCATCCAATCCAGCTTAATCAAGAACTGAGTTGGGAATGTCACCCCTTTCATCGGGAAACCAAGACGATTGCCAAGATAAAGCAGAATAGCACCAAGGCTAACTGGAATGCCTTTCTTACGCTCTAGCACCTTATCAATAAAGCTGTTGTCAGAGATAAAATACTCTTGCTCATCCCCTTTAAATCCCCATTCATGGAAGAATAGGCGCAAGAATGAGTCAAAGCGTTGCTCTTCATCGGTTTCATGAACAAGTGTCGCTTCTGCTTCTTTGTACAGACGCTCTAATTCTTGTTTTGCCCAATGAACATTGGTTTCTGGGTTAATGGAATGGTTCAGCTCTAAGGCGCCTTCCACCAACGGGATGTTGTCAAAATCTTCGTCAAAAAGTTCAAGCATGAAGATTACCCAAATAGGTTTGGATTTTTAGAAACGGCAATATTCGCGGCCATAACCAACCAGCCTAAAGCACCGAAGAAAGCAAAGATTCTCAGCAACTTGTTCTTCGCCATCTTCATCGCAAAGAAACCAAGAGCAATGTACGCCAACACACAAGTGATCTTGTTGGTTAACCAAGGCGCGGCATCCGTAAATGGAATAAAGCCGGTCACCATGATCAGACCGATACCAGATAGCAGTAGCGCGGTATCAACAATATGCGGGAAAATTTTCAGAAAGCGATTGTTGAGTTTCGGAGAATTCATCATCAACAACGCAAATCGGATAGACAATAGTGTTGCACTCAGCGCGATCGTCACCAAGTGAATGTGTTTTAGAGCTACGTACATTTCTCTTCTCTTTTATAAGTTTACTGCTGACTTGCTCGTTATTATTTTGGCTTAAAGCAACCAAGCGTCACTCGGTCGTTACCGCCGTAATCTTTTTCTGTCATCACTTGCTCGAAACCAAAGTTCGTCAGGATTTCGCGTACTGCATCACCTTGATCGTAACCATGCTCGAAAGCAAGCCATCCACCCTCTTGCAAATATTGACGAGCAAGATCGGAGATATATCGAATGTCCGCTAAGCCATTCTCGTCTGCAACAAGCGCAGATTTTGGCTCAAAACGCACATCACCTTGAGATAGGTGTGGGTCTTTTTCGTCGATATATGGTGGATTGGAGACAATTAAAGCAAACTTTGTTCCGCTGGCAATAGGTTCAAACCAGCTACCTTGGTCAAACGTCACATTTTTAATGTTTAGTTGCGCCGCGTTGTACTCTGCGAGCTCTTTTGCTTCTTGTTTTAAATCCACGCCCATCACTTGACGCGCTGGCATTTCAGACGCTAAAGCTAAGGCAATCGCTCCTGTGCCTGTACCAAGGTCAAGAATCGGCCCGGTCTGATCAAAGGTTTTATCTAGTGCGACTTCAACCAAACGTTCGGTATCTGGTCTTGGAATTAAGGTAGAAGGGGAGACTTTTAACGGCAAAGACCAGAACTCACGTTCACCAATGATGTAAGCCACTGGTTCACCTGCGATGCGTCTTTCTAACAACATCTCAAACTGAGCTTGTTGTTCCGCTTCTAATGCTCTTTCTGGCCAAGTGAGCAGGTAGCTTCTTGGTTTGCCTAGGACGTGACAAAGGAGGACAGCCGCATCGAGAGAAGGCGACTCTTTGCCGCCTTCTGTCAGAATTGCCGTTGCACTTTTCAGTGCTTGCTCAATCGATTGAACTTGGCTCATCGATTAGTTGTTCTCAGCTAGCGCCGCAAGTTGGTCTGCTTGGTGCTCTTGAACCACTGGTTCAATCAAGCTTTGCAGGTCACCTTCCATCACTTCGTTCAAACGGTAGATAGTTAGGTTAATGCGGTGGTCAGATACACGACCTTGCGGGTAGTTGTAAGTACGGATACGGTCACTACGATCACCAGAACCTAGTAGGTTACGACGTGTATCAGAGACTTCTGCAGCACGACGCTCTTCTTCTGCTTGAACGATACGAGCAGCAAGTACTGCCATCGCTTTCGCTTTGTTCTTATGCTGTGAACGCTCGTCTTGACACTCTACTACTGTACCTGTTGGTAAGTGGGTAATACGGATTGCAGAATCCGTGGTGTTGACGTGCTGACCACCCGCGCCAGATGCACGGAATGTATCAATCTTCAGATCGGCTGCTTTGATTTCTGGTAAGTCCGCTTCTGGGATCTCAGGCATCACTGCCACGGTACACGCTGAAGTGTGAACACGACCTTGAGATTCAGTCTCTGGTACACGTTGTACACGGTGACCACCTGATTCAAACTTAAGCACACCGTAAACGCCATCGCCGCTCACTTTCGCGATCATCTCTTTGTAGCCGCCTTGTTCTGAGTCATTGCTGCTCATCACTTCAACGCGCCATCCTTTCTTCTCAGCGAACTTAGAATACATGCGGAACAAGTTACCTGCGAAGATACCCGCTTCGTCACCACCTGCGCCCGCACGGATTTCTAAGAAACAGTTACGCTCGTCGTTTGGATCTTTTGGTAGCAATAAGATTTGAAGCTCGTCGGTAAGACGCTCAATCGCCTCTTTTGCTTCTTTGATCTCTTCTTGCGCCATTTCACGCATTTCTTCGTCGTCTTCGTTCGCCATCTCTTCAGCGGCTTCTAGATCTTCTTTTGCCTGCTGATACGCTTGGAAGCACTGAGTTACTTCTTCTAGCTGCGAGTACTCTTTTGATAGAGCACGGAATTTGTCCTGATCACCAATTACATCAGGATCACCAAGAAGATGTTGTACTTCTTCGTAACGTTCTACTAGCGTTTCTAGCTTAGTCAGAATAGAGGCTTTCATAGTGTCGTTTTCTTAATAAAAAGCGTGAGTTACAGATCATCCAAACCAAGGGTCTGGCGGATAACCGTTAATTTTGCTGGTTCGCCCTGCTCGGCCGCACTTTGCAATGCACGAGTAGGAGCGTGAATCAGTTTGTTGGTGAGTTTATTACTAAGCTCACGCAGGACCTTTTCAGGATCTGCGCCCGTTGCCAATGATTGTAGGCTCTTACTCAATAATTCTTCACGAATTTCGTTCGCCGATTTACGATAATCACGAATACTGTCGACCGCTTGCAGCGAGCGCATCCACGTCATGAATGCTGCACTTTCTTCGCTAACAATCGCTTCCGCTTGAATCGCTTCGACTTTACGTTGCTCAATGTTGTTATCGATGATCGACTGTAAGTCATCCACCGAATACAAGTAAGCATCGCTCAATTCACCGACTTGCGCTTCCACATCTCGTGGCACGGCGATATCTACAAGCAAGATTGGCTGGTGACGACGTTTTTTCAATGCCGTTTCCACCATGCCTTTACCGATGATAGGTAACGGACTCGCTGTTGAGCTAATTACGATATCCGCTCTTGGTAGATGGTCAGGAATTTCATTCAGGCTGATCACCTCAGCACCAAATTGCTCTGCCAATAACAATGCACGCTCTTTGGTTCGGTTAGCCACAATCATTTTCTTGCAGCCATTGGAGGCTAAGTGCTTCGCCACCAGTTCGATGGTTTCGCCTGCGCCCACCAACAACACCGTAGAATCAGAAAGTGATTCGAAGATGTGTTTTGCCAGTGTACAAGCAGCGTAAGCCACTGACACCGCATTACCACCAATATCAGTTTCAGTTCGAACACGTTTTGCGACAGAAAAAGTTTTTTGGAACAACTTATCAATCGACGTATCCACCGCCTGATGATCTCGGGAATCGGAAAACGCTTGTTTTACCTGACCCAAAATCTGAGGCTCACCAAGTACCAGTGAATCAAGGCCGCAAGAAACACGCATCAAGTGCTTAATCGCCGCTTGCTCTTCATGGACATAAAGGCTCGGCATCAAGTCTTCTTGATTAACTTGATGGAACTGGGCTAACCAGTCGATAAGCTTATTTCGCGCTCCTTGCTTTACGTCGCAGTACACTTCGGTACGGTTACAGGTTGAAACAATCACACAGCCATTAACGGCTTCATGGTCTCTGAGTTGCTCAAGTGCTGGGCCCAGTTTATCGGGCCCGAACGCCACTTTCTCTCGCAAGTCAACAGACGCTGTATTGTGATTGATTCCAATAGCAAGCAAGGACATCTAACGTGGTATCTCTGAGATCGGTTATAAAATAGGTTCAGAATTTTACTGTAAGCACGCATTTATTGAAAGGGTAAGCAGGATTTGTTTTCCTTCGTCTCTGTTTTCAGTGCTATAGTTGTGAGCGATTACCGATGAAACTGATTAATAAGCCATCAAACATGACCTTACGCTCCTTTCTCATCTTGCTCTTATCGAGCATAGTACTTGCAGGTTGTAGTTCTGTTCCTGAGAGTGTCACCAGTGTTGAGTGGCAAGCACATGAACAGCGACTAGAAACCATTGATAACTTTCAAGCCACGGGCAAGCTTGGCTACATTGGCCCCGACCAAAGGCAAAGTCTGAATTTTTTCTGGAAACACTCTTCCACCTTAAGCCAATTGCGCTTAACTACTCTACTTGGTCAAACCGCATTAAAACTCACGATTACACCACAAGGTGCGACTGTAGAAACCTATGACGACCAAGTACTTTCTGCGCGTAATGCCAATCAATTGATTTACCGATTAACGGGCTTAATGATGCCTGTTGATCACATGCCGGATTGGCTACTTGGCCTTCCAACGGATGCAGACTCCTTCCAACTCTCAGCGACCAATACCTTGCAAGCGCTGGACAAGCAGATTGGTATGAACGATTGGAACATTGCCTACCAACGGTATGGGGATGTGGCCTGGCACGAACAAGCGTTGCCATTACCGAACAAACTCAAGCTAAGTACTGCAGACGTAAAAATTAATTTAGTGATCACAAAATGGAACATCACCCAATGATCGAATTTTCAACCCGTTGGCCTTCACCAGCGAAATTGAATCTCTTTCTTTATATCAATGGCCGAACTGAAAACGGCTACCACGAATTACAAACCTTATTCCAATTCGTCGATCACGGCGATGAACTTAGCATCCAAGCGAATGGCTCTGGCGAGATCACAATTTCACCTGAAATTGAAGGTGTTCCTCTAAAAGACAACTTGATCTGGAAAGCCGCCACAGCATTGCAACGCTACGCTAATTGCTCATACGGTGCACATATCGATCTTCATAAGATCTTACCTATGGGCGGTGGTATTGGCGGAGGTTCATCTAATGCGGCAACGGCCTTAGTTGCGCTTAATTACCTATGGCAAACCCACTTAAGTGATGATGAATTAGCCGAAATCGGCCTTGCGCTTGGTGCTGATGTACCCGTTTTTGTGCGTGGCTTTGCAGCGTTTGCGGAAGGTGTTGGCGAGAAACTTTCGCCAGCTCATCCAGATGAGAAATGGTATTTGGTCGTTCGTCCAAATGTTTCCATTGCAACCGTCGACATATTCAGTCATCCGGATTTGACTCGAAACACGCCAAAACGCGATTTAGAAACGCTTTTAAACACGCCAAGCGTAAACGATTGCGAAAAAATTGTACGAATGCTCTACCCAGAGGTTGATAAGCAACTTTCATGGCTGCTACAATACGCGCCGTCAAGATTGACGGGGACAGGGTCTTGCGTTTTTGCTGAATTTTCAAGCAAAGCGGAAGCAAAAGCTATCCTTGCACAACTCTCTGATAATGTCTCGGCATTTGTCGCTCAAGGGCGCAATATCTCGCCACTAAAAGAGACTTTGGCTGAATACCAATCAGCCCAACACCGACCTATTTAAAACTGGACGCAAACCCGAGGTTTCCACCGTGCCTGATATGAAGCTATTTGCTGGTAACGCAACACCTGAACTAGCCCAACGTATTGCTGATCGTCTTTACATCTCTCTAGGTGATGCATCTGTTTCTCGCTTTTCTGATGGCGAAGTTGCAGTTCAAATCAACGAGAATGTTCGTGGTAGCGATGTTTTTATCATTCAATCCACTTGTGCACCGACTAACGACAACCTAATGGAATTGGTTGTTATGATTGATGCAATGCGCCGTGCTTCAGCAGGCCGTATCACTGCAGTTATTCCTTACTTCGGCTACGCTCGCCAAGATCGTCGTGTACGTTCTTCTCGTGTGCCAATTACTGCAAAAGTTGTTGCTGATTTCCTATCTAACGTTGGTGTTGACCGCGTTCTGACTATCGACCTACACGCTGAGCAAATCCAAGGCTTCTTCGATGTACCTGTTGATAACATCTTCGGTACGCCTGTACTGCTAGAAGATATGCAATCTCGTGGTCTAGAAAACCCAGTAGTGGTTTCTCCTGACCTAGGTGGCGTAGTTCGTGCTCGTGCAACAGCGAAAGCACTAGGCGACATCGACATCGCTATCGTTGACAAGCGTCGTCCACGTGCAAACGTTTCTGAAGTAATGAACCTAATCGGTGACGTTGAAGGTCGTGACTGTGTGATCGTTGATGACATGATCGATACAGGTGGCACACTATGTAAAGCAGCTGAAGCGCTAAAAGAGCGCGGTGCTAAGCGTGTATTCGCTTACGCAACTCACGCTGTTTTCTCTGGTAACGCTGCAGACAACATCAAGAACTCTGTTCTTGACCAAGTTATCGTAACTGACTCTATCTCTCTATCTAAAGAGATGGCTGCAACTGGCAAAGTGACCACACTAAGCCTATCTCGCATGCTAGCTGAAGCGATTCGTCGTATCAGCAACGAAGAGTCAATCTCTGCAATGTTCAACTAATACGAACATTTCAGTTAGACTGATTTTAAAAGCACCCCTCTTTGGGGTGTTTTTTTATTTGTATCGATAGGCAGAAAATCCCTTGGTCGCCCACTGTGAGAATTCTGTGCTATCATACTGCGCTTTTTGAGATTCCAGAGAGATCCTAACCTTGACTCAACCAATCAAACTTCTTGTTGGTCTTGCTAATCCGGGACCAGAATACGCCAAAACTCGCCACAATGCGGGCGCTTGGGTTGTAGAAGAATTAGCTCGCGTTCACAACGTTACCCTGAAGAACGAACCAAAGTTCTTTGGCCTAACCGGACGCATTATGGTCAATGGCCAGGATCTCCGTTTGCTCATCCCCACCACGTTTATGAATCTTTCTGGTAAAGCGATCGCGGCATTAGCGAAGTTTTATCAAATTAAACCAGAAGAGATCATGGTTGCTCATGACGAGCTAGACTTACCTCCAGGTGTCGCTAAGTTTAAGAAAGGTGGTGGTCACGGAGGTCACAATGGCCTACGTGATACGATTAGCAAAATGGGCAATAACAAAGATTTTTATCGTCTTCGTATCGGCATCGGCCATCCAGGACACAAAGATAAAGTGGCAGGTTTTGTACTAGGCAAAGCTCCAGCGAAAGAGCAAGAGCTACTAGACGCCGCAGCCGACGAGTCGGTTCGTTGTCTAGACATCCTAATAAAGGATGGCCTATCAAAAGCGCAAAATCGCCTCCACACGTTCAAAGCTGAATAAGGTTACTATCATGGGTTTTAAATGTGGCATCGTTGGTCTACCTAACGTTGGTAAATCAACTCTGTTTAACGCACTAACTAAAGCGGGTATTGAAGCAGCAAACTTCCCGTTCTGTACCATTGAACCAAACACTGGTGTGGTTCCTGTGCCAGATCTACGTCTAGACGCACTAGCGAAGATCGTTAACCCACAGAAAGTTCTGCCTACTACAATGGAATTCGTAGACATCGCTGGTCTCGTTGCTGGTGCATCACGCGGTGAAGGTCTAGGTAACAAATTCCTAGCGAACATCCGTGAAACTGACGCGATTGGTCACGTTGTACGTTGTTTTGAAAACGACAACATCGTTCACGTTGCTGGTAAAGTATCTCCAATCGAAGATATTGAAGTTATCAACCTTGAGCTAGCAATGGCTGACCTTGATGCTTGTGAGCGCGCGATTCAGCGTAACGCTAAAAAAGCAAAAGGCGGCGATAAAGACGCGAAATTCGAACTGACTGTGCTAGAGAAGCTACTTCCAGTTCTGACAGAAGGCGGCATGGCACGTACCGTTGAGCTTTCTAAAGAAGAGCTAGCAGCAGTAGGTTACCTAAACTTCCTGACGCTAAAACCGACTATGTACATCGCTAACGTGAACGAAGACGGTTTTGAAGATAACGCATACCTAAACGCTGTACGTGAGTACGCAGAAAAAGAAAACAACGTAGTTGTTCCAGTATGTGCGGCTATCGAATCAGAAATGGCTGAGCTAGAAGACGACGAGCGTGAAGAGTTCCTTGCAGATCTCGGTATCGAAGAACCTGGTCTAAACCGTGTAATTCGTGCGGGTTACGAACTGCTTAACCTACACACTTACTTCACCGCCGGCGTGAAAGAAGTTCGTGCTTGGACAATCCCTGTTGGTGCAAGCGCACCTAAAGCAGCTGGTAAAATCCACACTGACTTTGAAAAAGGCTTCATCCGTGCAGAAGTTGTCGGCTACGATGATTTCATCCAATTCAACGGTGAAAGCGGTGCGAAAGACGCGGGTAAATGGCGTCTAGAAGGTAAAGAATACATCGTTAAAGATGGTGATGTTGTACACTTCCGCTTCAATGTATAACTAAGTGAATGAATTTTAAACACTTCATTTACACAAAAAGCCAGCTAGCATGCTGGCTTTTTTTATACCTTTCATAAACAACACGAAATAAACTCCCTCGCTCCAAGCCAATTTATTTCCAGTTTTAGATCATAAACACGCCTCTTTGTTTAAAAAGGAAGCGAACGATGGATTTTGCGGGATTTATTGAAAAAAACTGTTGACGGATCTCACTCAACTTCGCATAATGCGCGCCGTTCCCGACAACAAGGCAACTTAGCGACGAGAACGGAAAACATGGTATTGGCTACGTAGCTCAGCTGGTTAGAGCACATCACTCATAATGATGGGGTCACAGGTTCGAATCCCGTCGTAGCCACCATTCCTAAACGTTCTTTTATTAGAATTGTTAGGAATAGATGCGGTCGTGGCGGAATTGGTAGACGCACCAGATTTAGGTTCTGGCGCCGCAAGGTGTGAGAGTTCAAGTCTCTCCGACCGCACCATGTATTAAGTGGTAGAAATACTACTGCCTGCAGGTCTATCGCCAAGCGGTAAGGCAGCGGCTTTTGATGCCGCCATTCCTTGGTTCGAATCCAGGTAGACCTGCCATTATTCCAAAGTGGGATTCCTTTAAGAAAAAGGGTTGTCACTTAGAGCGTGAAGGTTTATATTGTCTCGCTCAAAAAGATGGCTACGTAGCTCAGCTGGTTAGAGCACATCACTCATAATGATGGGGTCACAGGTTCGAATCCCGTCGTAGCCACCATTCTTTCTTAATGAAAGAAAAGTTATAACGATTAGTTTTTACCAATTAACTAATGGTTAATAGATTTCAAGATGCGGTCGTGGCGGAATTGGTAGACGCACCAGATTTAGGTTCTGGCGCCGCAAGGTGTGAGAGTTCAAGTCTCTCCGACCGCACCATCTTGAAACAACTTAAATAAATATATGCGGTCGTGGCGGAATTGGTAGACGCACCAGATTTAGGTTCTGGCGCCGCAAGGTGTGAGAGTTCAAGTCTCTCCGACCGCACCATATATTTATTGCCTGCAGGTCTATCGCCAAGCGGTAAGGCAGCGGCTTTTGATGCCGCCATTCCCTGGTTCGAATCCAGGTAGACCTGCCACTATTTTAATTATTGAGTTTACTCAGTAGTTATGCGGTCGTGGCGGAATTGGTAGACGCACCAGATTTAGGTTCTGGCGCCGCAAGGTGTGAGAGTTCAAGTCTCTCCGACCGCACCATTATTAAAGTCTCTTTTATTAGAGCACTGTAGGGCTATCGCCAAGCGGTAAGGCAGCGGCTTTTGATGCCGCCATTCCCTGGTTCGAATCCAGGTAGCCCTGCCATATTATTCCTTTAAAGGGACGTTATTGAGGTTTTACCAATTCTCTCGATAACAACAATTAAGATGCGGTCGTGGCGGAATTGGTAGACGCACCAGATTTAGGTTCTGGCGCCGCAAGGTGTGAGAGTTCAAGTCTCTCCGACCGCACCATCTTAATTAAAAGAATACATATGTTGCTAAAACATATTGTTGGCTACGTAGCTCAGCTGGTTAGAGCACATCACTCATAATGATGGGGTCACAGGTTCGAATCCCGTCGTAGCCACCATTTATTTTATTGTCTAGGTTTTACCAATTTCCTAGATGATTTAGAAAAGTCGCGGTCGTGGCGGAATTGGTAGACGCACCAGATTTAGGTTCTGGCGCCGCAAGGTGTGAGAGTTCAAGTCTCTCCGACCGCACCATACTTTTCTAATTTGATATGTCTTTTGACTATCACCCGTAGGTCTATCGCCAAGCGGTAAGGCAGCGGCTTTTGATGCCGCCATTCCCTGGTTCGAATCCAGGTAGACCTGCCATTATTCTCCCTTTAAAGGGACGTTATTGAGGTTTTACCAATTCTCTCGATAACAACAATTAAGATGCGGTCGTGGCGGAATTGGTAGACGCACCAGATTTAGGTTCTGGCGCCGCAAGGTGTGAGAGTTCAAGTCTCTCCGACCGCACCATCTTAATTAAAAGAATACATATGTTGTTAAAACATATTGTTGGCTACGTAGCTCAGCTGGTTAGAGCACATCACTCATAATGATGGGGTCACAGGTTCGAATCCCGTCGTAGCCACCATTTATTCAGATAAATAGTTTATACTTACGACTATTGATCAGAAGTATTAAAGCGCGGTCGTGGCGGAATTGGTAGACGCACCAGATTTAGGTTCTGGCGCCGCAAGGTGTGAGAGTTCAAGTCTCTCCGACCGCACCATACTTTCCTTGATTGGGAAGCACTTAGCTGAAAGACTAAGACCTGTAGGGCTATCGCCAAGCGGTAAGGCAGCGGCTTTTGATGCCGCCATTCCCTGGTTCGAATCCAGGTAGCCCTGCCATTACAAAACGTTGTTAAGGTTATACCAATTACCTTAGTAACTAAAAAAACACGATGCGGTCGTGGCGGAATTGGTAGACGCACCAGATTTAGGTTCTGGCGCCGCAAGGTGTGAGAGTTCAAGTCTCTCCGACCGCACCATACTTTCCTTAATTGGGAAGCACTTAGCTGAAAGACTAAGACCTGTAGGGCTATCGCCAAGCGGTAAGGCAGCGGCTTTTGATGCCGCCATTCCCTGGTTCGAATCCAGGTAGCCCTGCCATTACAAAACGTTGTTAAGGTTATGCCAATTACCTTAGTGACTAAAAAACACGATGCGGTCGTGGCGGAATTGGTAGACGCACCAGATTTAGGTTCTGGCGCCGCAAGGTGTGAGAGTTCAAGTCTCTCCGACCGCACCATGATTGAAAAACCCAGCATTAATTTGCTGGGTTTTTTCTTTTTTCCGATTCTGGACTCGGTAGATCTCTGATTTATCGAATTAAAAAAGCGAGCTCATGGCTCGCTTTTTTTCTATGTATTGCTTTTCTACCTGACGCATTGGGTATCCAGACTTACATACCCAATGCGTACTTCAATACTTGAGCTTTAATCGGCCCTGAGTTTTCCGCTAACTTTAATGCCGCATTACGAGCGAACTTCAGTGGCCCTAAATCATTACTAAAGCCTTTGTAGAACACATCCATGCCAGTTTGCATTAGTAAGTTATCTGGTCGACGAGCGCGCTCATACTTGGCGAGTAATGAATCATTAAGTTGCTCTTGCTGATCCGTCACTGAAAGCAGGACATCAACATCCTTGAAGCCAAGATTCACGCCTTGCCCAGCAAGTGGGTTAATTGTATGGGCAGAGTCGCCCACTAACACGCAATTCTTGCTTGAATAACTTTGAGCATGACGACGAGTCAGTGGGAATGAACCAAACTGTAAAACGTTGATATCACCCAATTCAGCTGGGAAGTGACGTAAGATCTCTTCTTTTAGCTGGGGTTTCGTCATCGCACACAATTGCTTAATACGTTTTGGTGAGTCATACCAAACCAGCGAACCCTGCCCCACTTCTTTACCATCTTCAGTTAATGAGCATAGCGGCAAGAACGAACGTGGACCTGACGGAGTAAATTGCTGCCAAGTGATGTCTTGTTGAGGAAGTTCGGTTTTCACGTTGATCAGCATGCAGTGTTGACGGTAATCCCATGCGGTTACGCCAATACCCGCCAATTGACGAACTTTTGAGTTCGCGCCATCGGCACCAATCACCCAGCTAGCTTCAAACTGCTCGCCACTTTCTAGTGTTACACGGTTAACCTCGGCAAATTCAATGTCTTTTAGTCGCTCTGGACACATTACCGTTAAGTTGTCGTATTGTGCGAAAGCTTGCCAAAGACCAAGTTGGATTAGTCGGTTTTCAACGATATAGCCTAGCTGCTCCAATGACAGTTCATCAGAGTGAAAACGAGTACGGCACTCTGGGTGTTCCCACGTTTCCAAACGACGATAAGGACACACTCGCATGCTCTCAATTGCTGACCACGCATCTAATGAATCAAGTAACTTTACTGATTGGTGTGAGATTGCTGAAACACGAATATCCAAGGCTTGAGAAGCTTCAAAAGCCTTAGGTTCAGCACCTTCCACAACCACAACACTTCTGCCCTGCTTAGCAAACCCGACAGCCATTGCTGCACCGACCATGCCGCCACCGATTACGGCGATATCATACTTGTTCATTTTTTGCTCTTCATCGTATTGATTATTTGGCGTTTTTTAATTGTACGTTCCACGGCTATTTTTACAAAATTCTTTAATACAAAACCTTGCTTCGTATGGGGTAAAAATCTAGATTTCATCAGGGTTTGCAGAGAATTCGTCAGATCACTAGTCAGGTGCTTTTTAAAGCAGTACAATACGCCGCTTACCGCCGAGATGGCGGCTATAATTTGAGCAATAGCTCTCCGATTTAAGTACAACTGAACGAGCGAAAGTGAGATGAGTAAGAAACTGCTAATTAAAACCTGGGGCTGCCAGATGAACGAATACGATTCATCAAAAATGGCCGACCTGCTTAATGCTGCAAACGGCTATGAGCTGACCGAAGAGCCAGAGGAAGCAGACGTACTTCTACTTAACACCTGTTCGATCCGTGAAAAGGCGCAAGAGAAAGTTTTCCACCAGCTTGGTCGTTGGAAAACACTAAAAGATAAAAAACCTGGCGTGGTTATCGGCGTTGGTGGTTGTGTAGCAACTCAAGAAGGCGATCACATTCGTCAACGTGCTCCATACGTTGACGTAATTTTTGGTCCACAAACCCTTCACCGTCTTCCTGAGATGATTAAGCAATCTCAATCGGATGAAGCACCAGTCATGGACATTTCATTCCCAGAGATCGAAAAATTCGACCGTCTACCAGAGCCTCGTGCTGAAGGTGCGACAGCGTTCGTTTCTATCATGGAAGGTTGTTCTAAGTACTGTACTTACTGTGTAGTACCGTACACTCGCGGTGAAGAAGTAAGCCGCCCAATGGATGACGTACTGTTCGAAATCGCACAACTAGCAGAACAAGGCGTCCGCGAAGTGAACCTACTGGGCCAAAACGTAAACGCGTACCGTGGTCCTATGCACGACGGTGAGATCTGTTCATTCGCAGAACTGCTTCGTTTGGTTGCGTCTATCGATGGTATTGATCGTATCCGCTTTACAACAAGCCATCCATTAGAGTTTACTGATGACATCATCGCAGTATACGAAGACACACCTGAGCTAGTAAGCTTCCTTCACCTACCAGTACAAAGTGGTAGTGACCGAGTGCTGACTATGATGAAACGTCCTCACACTGGCATCGAATACAAGTCGATCATCCGTAAGCTACGTAAAGCACGTCCTGATATCCAAATCAGTTCAGACTTTATCGTTGGTTTCCCTGGTGAAACAGACAAAGATTTCCAAGACACAATGAAGCTAATCAAAGACGTAGACTTTGACATGAGCTTCAGCTTTATCTTCTCTCCACGCCCAGGGACACCAGCGGCAGATTACCCTTGTGATCTATCAGAGCAAGTGAAGAAAGAGCGTCTATACGAGCTGCAACAAACCGTAAACACACAAGCAATGCGCTACTCTCGTCTAATGCTAGACACTGAGCAACGCGTTCTGGTTGAAGGTCCTTCTAAAAAGAACCTAATGGAGCTACGTGCTCGTACAGAAAACAACCGTGTAGTAAACTTTGAAGGTAGCGCAGACCTAATCGGTC
The DNA here is from genome assembly GCF_023277445.1 of Vibrio sp. ED002. NCBI lineage: Bacteria > Pseudomonadati > Pseudomonadota > Gammaproteobacteria > Vibrionales > Vibrionaceae > Vibrio > Vibrio sp. ED002. The sequence continues at coordinate 1,629,759 of NZ_CP080238.1, forward strand.
AGTTCGTTGACGTGAAGATTACGGACGTATTTGCTAACTCGCTACGTGGTGAACTAGTACGTACAGAAAAAGACATGGACCTTCGTAGTGTGATTTCACCAATGCAAATGATGGCGAAAACACGTCGCGAAGATGAGCTAGGTGTAGCTACTTTTACGCCATAAGCTCGTACAAATAGCCATTGAGAGCCTGGTCGTTGTCAGGCTCTCGTTAAGTGGCATAAAATGAGAGGCAACATTGAGCAATAAAATCGTAACGCTAGAAATCAATCTAGAACCTTCAGACAACCGCCGACTTACAAGCCTGTGCGGTCCATTCGATGATAACATCAAGCATTTAGAACGTCGTTTAGGCGTTGAAATCAACCACCGTAGCGATCTTTTCACCATCGTGGGTAAACCTCATACCGCGGCAGCTGCGCTGGATATTCTCAAAACCCTATACGTAGAAACAGCACCCGTTCGTGGTGAAACACCTGACATTGAGCCAGAACAGATCCACCTGGCAATCAAAGAATCAGGTGTACTGGAACAGACGACAGAATCAACGTTCGAGCACGGCAAAGAAGTCTTCGTAAAAACCAAAAAAGGCGTGATCAAGCCGCGTACACCGAATCAAGGTCAATACTTGATGAACATGGTGACGCACGATATCACTTTCGGCATCGGTCCTGCGGGTACAGGTAAAACCTACCTCGCGGTTGCAGCAGCCGTTGACGCACTAGAGCGTCAAGAGATCCGTCGTATTCTATTAACTCGCCCTGCGGTTGAAGCAGGTGAGAAACTGGGCTTCCTACCTGGTGATTTGAGCCAGAAAGTCGACCCATACCTACGTCCTCTCTACGATGCCCTATTTGAAATGCTGGGTTTTGAGCGCGTAGAAAAGCTGATTGAACGTAACGTGATAGAGGTTGCGCCTCTTGCTTACATGCGTGGTCGTACTTTGAACGACGCTTTCATCATTCTTGATGAGAGTCAAAACACCACGGTTGAGCAAATGAAGATGTTCCTGACCCGTATCGGCTTCAACTCTCGTGCCGTTGTGACTGGTGACGTTACCCAGATTGACTTACCACGCGGTGCAAAATCAGGTCTTCGCCACGCAATTGAAGTACTGAGTGAAGTTGATGACATCAGCTTTAACTTCTTCCAAGCAGACGATGTCGTGCGCCACCCAGTGGTTGCTCGTATTGTTAATGCTTATGAGAAGTGGGAAGCGCAAGACCAAAAAGAGCGCAAAGAGTTTGAAAAACGCCGACGCGAAGAACGTGATGCTAAATTGCTAGAAGCAGCAAAAGCAGAGCTGAGTTCACAAGTCGCGGCGAGTAAGGAATAAACATGGCAATTGAACTTGATTTGCAACTGGCAGTCGAAAATGAAGAAGGTTTACCTTCTGAGCAAGATTTCCAATTGTGGCTAGATAAGACTATTCCTCTATTTCAGCCTCAAGCGGAACTGACGATTCGTATTGTCGACGAGCAAGAAAGTCACGAGCTAAACCACGAATACCGTGGTAAAGATAAGCCGACTAATGTGCTGTCTTTCCCATTCGAAGTACCACCTGGTATGGAAATGGATCTCCTAGGCGATTTGATAATCTGTCGCCAAGTAGTTGAAAAAGAGGCAATTGAGCAGAACAAGCCTCTACTAGCACATTGGGCGCATATGGTTGTACATGGCAGCTTGCATCTGCTAGGTTATGATCATATCGAGGATGATGAAGCTGAAGAGATGGAATCCCTCGAGACAGAAATCATGCAAGGCATGGGTTACGAAGACCCGTACATTGCTGAAAAAGAGTAACTTTGGTTGCTCGACAGGGAAAAGCGAACCATCTAGGTGCGACCTCGTGATCGCTTTTCTATGTGAGCTATCACACATCTGATAGCGTTACTTAATTGAGAAACAATGAACGAAGATAATTCTCCCTCTTCTAATGAAGGCAAGAAAGAAAAGGCAGAAGGTCCGAGTAGAAAGTCCTTCTTTGAACGTCTAGGTCAACTATTTCAAGGCGAACCAAAAGACCGCCAAGAGCTTGTGGATGTTATCCGCGACTCAGAAATCAACGACCTGATTGACCACGACACCCGCGACATGCTTGAAGGTGTTATGGAAATCTCTGAAATGCGCGTGCGTGACATCATGATCCCGCGTTCGCAAATGGTTACGGTTGAGCGCACAGACGATCTTGATACTTTGATCGCTCTAATTACTGATGCTCAACACTCTCGCTACCCTGTGATCAGCGAAGATAAAGACCATGTAGAAGGCATTCTATTAGCGAAGGACTTACTCAAATACTTGGGCTCAGGCAGTAACCCATTTGATATCGAAGAAGTAATTCGACAAGCAGTGGTTGTACCGGAAAGTAAACGTGTCGACCGCCTGCTAAAAGAATTCCGTGAAGAACGTTATCACATGGCGATTGTTGTCGACGAATTCGGTGGCGTTTCTGGTCTAGTAACAATCGAAGATATCCTTGAAGAAATCGTAGGGGATATTGAAGATGAGTTCGATGACGAAGAAGAAACCGATATCCGTAAGCTAAGCAAGCATACCTTTGCTGTCAGAGCTCTGACAACCATTGAAGAGTTTAATGAGACATTCGGTACCGACTTCAGCGATGAAGAAGTGGATACTGTAGGTGGTATGGTAATGACTGCCTTTGGTCACTTACCATCTCGTGGTGAGTTGGTCGAAATTGAAGGCTATAACTTCAAAGTCACCGCTGCCGATAACCGTCGTGTCATTCAACTCCAAGTGACGATTCCAGACGAAGAAACGCTGGTTGAAGCCACTCAAGAGTAACGCGATACCCTAACAACGGGAATATCAGAAAAATATAATGATGAATGTACTCTTTCATCGCCTAAAGCGGCCCTTAGTGGCCGCTTTTGTTGGCGCTTCCACTACCCTAGCATTTGCCCCTTACCAGTTATGGCCTATTGCCATACTCAGCCCTGCTATCCTTCTTATTCTTCTTGCAAACCAATCACCTAAGCGTGCACTTTGGATCGGTTATGCGTGGGGACTCGGCCAATTCTCCACCGGCGTTAGTTGGGTTTATGTCAGCATCGCTGGCTTTGGCGGGATGCCGCTCATTGCAAATCTATTTCTGATGGGTTTGCTGATTGCTTACTTATCGATTTACACCGGCCTATTCGCTTGGCTCAGCAATAAGTTCTTCCCACAACTTACTCTCACTAAAGCATTATTAGCCGCTCCTGCTCTGTGGTTAGTCACTGATTGGCTACGCGGTTGGGTGATGACCGGCTTTCCATGGTTGTGGCTGGGTTACAGCCAAATTGATGGCCCATTGGCCAGCTTCGCACCTATTGGTGGTGTTGAGCTCCTGACCTTATTCATACTAATGAGTGCTGGTTCTCTGGCTTACGCTTGGGTGCATAAGCAGTGGCTGATGGTCATTATCCCTGTGGTTTTGCTCAGCGCAGGTTTTGGCATCAGCCAATACGACTGGGTGACACCTCGTCCGGAAGACACAACCAAAGTCGCCTTAATCCAAGGTAATGTTGATCAGAACCTAAAATGGCTACCAAGCCAGCGCTGGCCAACCATCATGAAGTATGCCGACTTAACGCGTGAAAACTGGGATGCCGACATCATCGTTTGGCCTGAGGCTGCGATTCCGGCATTTGAAATCGAAGTCCCGTCGTTCTTGAGAAACATCGATGCTGCGGCGAAAATGAATAACAGCGCGATCATCACCGGCGTGGTTAACCAAGGAGAAGACGGCCAGTTCTACAACAGCATTCTCTCACTGGGTGTGAATCCATACGGCGATTACAGCTTTGATTTAGACAAACGCTATCACAAGCATCACTTACTTCCGTTTGGTGAATTTGTTCCATTTGAAGAGGTGTTACGTCCATTAGCGCCCTTCTTCAATTTACCGATGTCATCGTTCAGCCGTGGCGATTTCGTACAACCAAACATTGTGGCGAATGGTAAACATATGGACCCGGCTTTGTGTTACGAGATCATCTTTAGCGAACAAGTTCGTCAGAACGTCACAGACGATACTGACTTCATACTAACGCTATCAAATGATGCTTGGTTCGGTCACTCCATTGGTCCACTACAACATATGGAAATCGCACGCATGCGTGCATTGGAGCTTGGAAAACCGCTGATTCGTTCAACCAATAACGGTTTGACAGCTGTTACTGATCATAAAGGTAAGATCATCGAGCAAATCCCTCAGTTTGAGACAGCGGTATTGCGCGCAGAGTTGGTTCCGACAGACGGACAAACACCTTATCGCACCTTTGGTACTTGGCCATTATATATCTGGGCAGCACTGAGCCTTATATTGGCTTGGTGGTTACCAAGAAAACGCAAATAACATCAAAAAAAGAGGCTCTGGTAGCCTCTTTTTTATTGCTTTATTGCGTTGTATTTTTTGACTGCATGTTATGGCTTGAGAGATTGGCGACTAAAACCAGTATGATTACACTTGATGCATGGAATTATGACCGTTGGATGGTTGTAAGTGGTTTTATGACCACATTCATCACAGACCAATGTCCCGAGCCCGATGACTTCGCCCGCTTCATACAAGCCTTGATGCTCTAAATCATCGAACAACTCAACCCACTCAACTTTAGTTTTATCGGTAATATCCAGTAAACCTTGCCAGATTGAATCGGCAATGGTGAGATAAAAAGGCCCGCTTTTTCCTTCCTCATAGCTGTCGGAGAACTCTTTTAAATCGGCTTTTACGTAAGCTGAAATTAGTGAGAGCTCATCTTTGGTCATGTCGTTAGCGGCATCCACGACTTTGCCCGACGTTTCGAATACTTTGTTAACTTCATCCGGACTGTGCTTCAAGGTTTCCATCACATCCTCGAGCATTTCCTCATAACCTGCTTTACGTTTAGGCATAACTGACCTCCATCTTTCCACTACCAAGCGTCACTTCGAGGCGCATGGGTACTGATTGGCTATTGTTGTGATCCCTAGCTTTAGGTATTCTATGACGATCTATTTAAGTCTGTTCTAACCGAACTCACAAATTCCAAGATAACCGGATACCATCGATGCAAGAACAATACAATCCACAAGACCTTGAACAAAAAGTTCAAAAGCACTGGGATGACAACAAGACCTTTGTTGTAAGTGAAGACCCAAACAAAGAAAAATTCTACTGTCTATCCATGTTCCCATACCCAAGTGGTCGACTGCACATGGGTCACGTGCGCAACTACACCATCGGTGACGTAGTATCTCGTTTCCAACGCCTACAAGGCAAAAACGTAATGCAACCAATCGGTTGGGATGCATTTGGTCTACCTGCGGAAAACGCGGCAGTAAAAAACAACACTGCACCGGCGCCTTGGACTTACGAAAACATTGAATACATGAAGAACCAACTTAAGCTTCTTGGCTTTGGTTACGACTGGAATCGTGAATTCGCAACCTGTACGCCAGAGTACTACCGTTGGGAACAAGAGTTCTTCACTAAGCTTTACGAGAAAGGTCTGGTTTACAAGAAGACCTCTTCTGTTAACTGGTGTCCAAACGATCAAACTGTTCTTGCAAACGAACAGGTTGAAGACGGCTGTTGCTGGCGTTGTGATACTCCGGTAGAACAAAAAGAAATTCCACAGTGGTTTATTAAGATCACTGAATACGCTCAAGAGCTACTAGACGACCTAGACAAACTTGAAGGTTGGCCAGAAATGGTTAAGACCATGCAGCGTAACTGGATCGGTCGTTCTGAAGGCGTGGAACTCAAGTTTGAAGTTAACGGTCAACAAGATTTAGAAGTTTACACCACACGTCCAGACACGCTAATGGGTGTGACTTACGTTGGTATCGCAGCAGGTCACCCTCTTGCGGCTATCGCAGCTCAGAACAACCCAGAGCTAGCGTCATTCATCGAAGAATGTAAAAACACCAAAGTAGCAGAAGCTGAGCTTGCGACAATGGAGAAAAAAGGTATGGCTACTGGCCTTACTGCTATTCACCCATTGAACGGTCGTGAAGTGCCAGTTTACGTAGCAAACTTCGTACTGATGGACTACGGCACAGGCGCAGTCATGGCGGTTCCTGCACACGACCAACGTGACTACGAATTTGCAACGAAATACGGCCTAGACATCGTTCCTGTCATCAAACCGGTTGATGGCAGCGAACTAGACGTATCTGAAGCGGCATACACAGAGAAAGGTGTACTGTTCGATTCAGGTGAATTCGACGGCCTTGAATTCCAAGCGGCGTTCGATGCAATCGCAGCGAAGCTAGAAGCAGAAGGCAAAGGCACTAAGACAGTTAACTTCCGTCTACGTGACTGGGGGGTATCTCGTCAACGTTACTGGGGTGCACCAATCCCTATGGTAACCACTGAAGACGGCGAAGTTCACCCAGTACCCGCTGACCAACTACCCGTTATTCTTCCAGAAGACGTGGTAATGGACGGCGTAACAAGCCCAATCAAAGCTGACAAAGAATGGGCGAAGACAACATTCAACGGCGAACCTGCTCTACGTGAGACAGATACGTTCGATACGTTCATGGAGTCTTCTTGGTACTACGCACGTTACTGTTCACCACAAGCTGACGACATCCTAGATCCAGAAAAAGCAAACTACTGGCTACCGGTAGACCAGTACATCGGTGGTATCGAGCACGCTTGTATGCACCTACTGTACTCTCGCTTCTTCCACAAACTGCTACGTGACGCAGGCTACGTAACGTCTGACGAACCGTTCAAGCAACTGCTGTGTCAAGGCATGGTACTGGCTGACGCGTTCTACTTCGAGAACGAAAAAGGCGGTAAAGAGTGGGTTGCCCCAACAGATGTTGCTGTTGAACGTGACGGTAAAGGTCGTATCACTTCGGCGAAAGACAATGAAGGCCGTGATGTAACGCACTCAGGCATGATCAAAATGTCTAAGTCGAAAAACAACGGTATCGACCCTCAAGAAATGGTAGACAAGTACGGTGCTGACACGGTACGTCTATTCATGATGTTTGCTTCACCAGCAGACATGACCCTTGAATGGCAAGAGTCTGGCGTAGAAGGCGCTAACCGCTTCCTGAAACGTGTTTGGAAACTGGTTCACGCTCACGCTTCAAAAGGTGCAGCTGAGTCAGTTGATGCAACTGCACTTTCTGGTGACCAAAAAGCTCTGCGTCGCGATGTTCATAAGACTATCGCAAAAGTGACTGACGATATCGCTCGTCGTCAAACATTCAACACAGCAATTGCAGCGATCATGGAACTGATGAACAAGCTTGCGAAAGCGCCTCAAGAATCTGTACAAGACCGTGCAATCCTTGATGAAGCACTTAAAGCTGTGGTTGCAATGCTTTACCCAATCACTCCGCACATCTCATACGAACTATGGGCAGCGCTAGGTGAGGCAGACATCGACAACGCGGCATGGCCAACGTTTGATGAGAAAGCTCTGGTTGAAGACGAGAAAACTATCGTTGTGATGATCAACGGTAAACTACGTGCGAAGCTAACCGTTGCTGCTGACGCTTCAGAAGAGCAAGTTCGTGAGCTTGGTCTAAACGACGAGAACGCGAAGAAGTTCCTAGATGGTCTAACTATCCGTAAAGTGATTTACGTACCAGGTAAACTATTGAACATCGTTGCAAACTAGCCGCTCGTTACCAACGAAATGCAGCTTGCAAGAACTCAACGTCGAGCGAACTGATTCGTTCGGCATGAGTTTTCTAACAGGGTGAGTCCTCACCCTGTTTATTTACCTCAAACCATTCACGATGAGTGGTTTCAGGTAAATAACCCCTTAAATTTAGGATGAATACAATCAATGCGCTTTTTCTCTTTGATTAAACTACCAGTGGTATTGGTATTAGCGGGGCTTCTTTCTGCCTGTGGTTTTCACCTTCGTGGCGAGTATTCCGTTCCGGAAGAACTGCACACCATGTCATTCACTAGCTATGATGAATACAGTCCTTTGACTCGATATGTACGAGCTCAACTTGAACTGAATAAAGTGGACTTGGTACAGCCTTCTGCTAACACACCAAACCTACACCTAATTGAAGCGACCATTGACGAACGTACGCTGTCGCTGTATCAAAACAGTCGTGCTGCAGAAAAAGAGCTGACCTATGTAGTGCAATACCGCGTTACAATTCCTGAGTTCGGTTCCAAAGCCTTCACGACAACAGTAAACCGTAACTATCTTGATAACCCACTCACTGCCCTAGCTAAGTCAGTAGAGCGCGACGTTATCGAAGATGAAATGCGTCAGCAAGCCGCAAGCCAAATGATGCGTCAGCTAGGTCGAGTTCGTGCAGAGTACGAACAAGGCCATATTACCCCTGATGCGACAAACACTAACGACAACAAAACTGACTCTTAATCAAAATGCGAATTTATGCCGATAAGCTGGCCGACCATTTAGCAAAACACGTAAAGCAGGTTTATCTAATTTTCGGTAATGAACCCTTATTGATTCAAGAAAGCCGACAAGCGATTCAGCACACCGCGCGCCAGCACGGTTTTGAAGAAAGACATCGCTTTGCTGTGGATGCGAGTCTAGATTGGAACCAAGTTTACGACTGTTTCCAAGCATTGAGTTTGTTTTCAAGCCGTCAGTTAATTGAATTAGAGTTACCAGAAGCCGGCGCAAACGCAGCGATCAGTAAAGAGCTAGTCAGCCTATGCGAAATGCTGCATGACGATATCATGTTAGTCGTCATTGGCAGCAAACTTACCAAAGCACAAGAAAACGCAAAATGGTTTAAAGCCCTGAGTGCAAAGGGTGATTGGGTGAGTTGCTTAACGCCCGATTTACAACGCTTACCCATGTTTGTGCAAACTCGCTGCCGTGCCCTTGGTCTAAAGGCGGACCAACAATCACTGCAAGTATTGGCACAATGGCATGAAGGTAATTTGTTTGCGCTCTCACAAAGCTTAGAGAAACTTGCTCTAATCTACCCAGATGGTGAGTTAACTGTGGTGCGATTGGAAGCAGCCTTAAGTCGCCATAACCACTTTACGACCTTCCACTGGATCGACGCTCTGTTAGCGGGTAAAGCCAATCGTGCACAACGTATACTGCGTCAATTAGAAGCGGAAGGCGTCGAAACCATCATTCTGATCCGCAGTGTACAGAAAGAGTTTAATCAACTGCTGAACATGCACCGCGACTTAACCCAAATGGGTATGATCCAGGTATTTGAAAAGCATCGTGTGTGGCAAAACAAACGCCCATTTTACAACGCAGCTTTGACACGTCTGTCAACAAGCCGCATTTGTGCGCTTTTATCTCTTTTGGCTCACGCCGAGATAAAAGCGAAAACCCAATATGAAGAATCTGTGTGGCCAACGATTCACCAATTGAGCTTAGAAACCTGTTCACCTGATATTAAGCTGGCAATTTAGAATTCAAAGCGTGATATAGTGCGCGGCCAGTTTTGATTAATATGATTCAAAACACCCACAGATTGAAAAGAAAACCGAGGAAAACCGAGTGCTTCGCGAAGAACTTAAAGACTTTTTAGCTGATAAAGCTGACGACATGAAAGCAGAAGAGATTGTAATTCTGAATGTAGAAGACAAATCTAGCGTGACAGATTACATGATCATTTGTACTGGCACCTCTAAACGTCACGTTTCATCTATTGCTGATCACGTCGCATCTGAAGTGAAGAAAGCTGGTCTAGAACCACTAGGTATGGAAGGCGAGAAAGAAGGTGAATGGGTTGTTCTCGATATGGGCGATGCCATGCTTCATGTCATGCAAGATGAACACCGTAACCTGTACCAGCTAGAAAAGCTTTGGGGTTAATCTTTTGAAAATTCAACTGATTGCTGTAGGCACTAAAATGCCCAAATGGGTCGAAGAGGGATTCCAAGAATACCGTCGTCGCTTCCCTCATGATATGCCACTTGAGTTGGTTGAGATCCCAGCAGGGAAACGTGGAAAAAATGCCGACATCGCACGTATTCTTCAAAAAGAAGGCGAAGCTATGTTGGCAGCGGTCCCAAAAGGCAACCGCATCGTGACATTGGATATCCCGGGCAAAAAGTGGGATACCCCACAACTGGCAGAACAGCTAGAAGCTTGGAAATTAGATGCTCGCGACGTTTCTATTTTAATTGGTGGCCCAGAAGGGCTTTCTCCTGCATGTAAAGCCGCCGCTGATCAAAGTTGGTCTTTGTCTGCATTGACCTTACCGCACCCACTTGTGCGTATTGTCATGGCGGAGAGTTTATACCGAGCGTGGAGCATTACTGCTAACCACCCTTATCACCGCGAATAATCGCTGCTTAGCCGTAGAGACAAGCGTTAATGATTCGTAAACGCCGCAGTCAAATCCGAGACTACCAAGCTGAAGCGCGCCTGTTTTCCAGTCGCGCTATTTTTGCTTTTTTGGGTATCGTCATTTTGATGGGGTTGCTGGTTGCTAACATGTACAACATACAGGTTAACCAGTTCCAAGATTACCAAACTCGCTCTAACGACAACCGCATCAAAGTCGTTCCAATCGCACCAAACCGTGGTCTTATTTACGACCGCAACGGTATTCTGCTAGCTGAAAACCGCCCTGTCTTCAACTTGGAGCTTACTCCAGAAAAAATCAAAGACATTGATGGCACCATCGAAGAGCTACAAACCATTCTTGAAATCACGCCAGAGCAAATTGAACGTTTCCAGCGTGAACGTAAACGTACACGTCGCTTTAAATCCGTACCACTACTGACTCAGTTAGATGAAAACCAAGTTGCTGTTTTCTCGGTAAACCAATACCGCTTTCCGGGTGTTGAAATCAGCGCAACATTGAAGCGTTACTACCCATTTAGTGAAGTACTGACCCACGTTATTGGCTACGTATCACGCATCAACGATCGTGACATGCAACGCCTAGTTCGTGAAGAAAAAGACGCGAACTACCAAGCCACTCGTGATATCGGCAAACTAGGTATTGAAAAATACTACGAAGATTTATTGCACGGTACCGCGGGTTACCAAGAAGTCGAAGTCAATAGCCGTGGCCGAGTAATTCGTACCTTAAAGTACGTCCCGCCGATTCCGGGTCAAGACATCGTGTTAAACCTCGACATTAACTTACAACTATACGTTCACCAATTATTAGATGGGCGTCGTGGTAGTGCGGTGGTTTTGGATCCTAAAGACAATGGTGTGCTCGCGATGGTTTCAAGCCCGAGCTACGATCCAAACTCCTTTGTCCACGGTATCTCAGGCAAAGCTTACCGAGCCCTCTTGAACGACAAAAACCGTCCACTTGTAAACCGAACTACGCTAGGTATTTACCCCCCAGCTTCCACCATTAAGCCATTTATGGCCGTTGCAGCTTTGGAAGAGGGTGTGGTAACACCAAAAACCACGCGTAATGACCCTGGCTACTGGCGCATTCCAAACTCCGATACTCGCCCATTCCGTGACTGGCTGCGTTGGGGCCATGGCCGCGTAGATATCATCAAGTCGATAGAAGAATCCGTTGATACTTTCTTCTATCAAGTCGCTTATGACATGGGTATCGACCGTATCTCGAATTGGATGATGATGTTTGGTTTTGGTGACTATACCGGTATCGATATTTACGAAGAAAGCAAAGCAAACATGCCAACGCGTGAATGGAAAATGGCTCGCCATAAAACCCCTTGGTACAAAGGCGATACGATTCCTGTTGGTATCGGGCAAGGTTACTGGACAGCAACACCAATGCAAATTGCCAAAGCAACATCGGTATTGGTCAACGAAGGCGCCGTAGCCGCGCCACATTTGCTCAAAGCGACAATTGATAATGGCGGTGATTTTGAAGAGCAAAAGACCTCTGAATACGTCACCTACCCGCCAATTCAAAATGTGCCGGATAAATACTGGAACATGGCCAAAGAAGGCATGCGCTTGGTAAACCATGGTGCGAAAGGGACGGCTCGTCGCTCTTTCTACAATATGGATTACCAAACGGGTGGTAAATCAGGTACTGCTCAGGTCTTCGGTCTAGGTGAAGACGAAGAATACAACGCAGACGAAGTCGCAGAACATCTGCGCGACCACGCCCTGTTTACCGGTTTTGCGCCATTTGACGATCCTAAAGTTGTCGTTTCAATCGTGCTTGAAAACGCCGGTGGTGGTTCAAGTAATGGCGCACCAGTAGCAAGAAAGATCTTCGACCGAGTGATCGTTGGGCCAGAAAAAATCGAACCAGACGATGAGCAAGCCAAAGAGAAACAAGAGGTAACGCAGTGATGAAAATGGATCCCTCTACAGGTAAGAACCGAGCCCTGTTTGAACGCTTCCATATCGACTTGCCGCTTTTACTCGGCATCTTTGCACTAATGGCCTTTGGCTTGGTCATCATGTACAGCGCCAGTGGCCAGAGCTTGGCGATGATGGACCGCCAAGCCATGCGTATGGCCCTATCATTAGTCGTGATGATCGTCTTAGCACAGATCTCGCCCAGAACTTACGAAAGCCTCGCGCCTCTCATGTTTGTCGGTGGTGTCATACTGCTCTTTGGCGTGCTCTTCTTTGGTGAAGCTTCCAAAGGCGCACAGCGCTGGCTAAATCTTGGCTTTGTTCGATTCCAACCTTCTGAGCTTCTCAAGCTCGCCGTACCCTTGATGGTCGCGCGCTATATCGGTCGTCAACCACTTCCCCCGACGTTCAAAACCCTCATCGTTGCGTTGATCATGGTTTGCTTGCCAACCATTCTCATCGCAAAGCAACCTGACTTAGGGACCTCGATTCTGATCGCTGCATCAGGCATCTTTGTTATCTTCCTTGCGGGTATCAGTTGGAAAATCATTGCTGGTGCCTCACTGGCGCTTGGTGGTTTCATTCCCGTTTTGTGGTTCTTCTTGATGCGTGAGTATCAAAAAGTGCGCGTTCGTACTCTGTTCAACCCTGAATCAGACCCTCTCGGTGCCGGTTATCACATCATCCAAAGTAAAATTGCGATTGGTTCTGGTGGTATTTCCGGCAAAGGTTGGTTGCAAGGCACTCAATCACAGTTAGAATTTCTTCCTGAACGTCACACTGACTTTATCTTTGCAGTAATTGCTGAAGAATGGGGTATGATTGGCTTCCTTTGCCTGTTGACCATCTATCTCTTTATTATTGGACGAGGTCTCTACCTCGCAAGCCAAGCACAAACTGCGTTTGGCCGAATGATGGCAGGCAGTATTGTACTCAGCTTCTTCGTGTATATTTTTGTAAATATCGGCATGGTAAGTGGCATCCTACCCGTAGTAGGCGTACCTTTACCGTTGATCAGTTATGGTGGCACTTCCATGGTGACACTGATGGCTGGTTTTGGCATTTTGATGTCGATCCACACGCACCGAAAAGCATTCTCTAAGGCGACCTAGACCATGCAAAAACGCGCTTTATATTCCTTAGTTTTTTCTGCTGTTATTTTGGCGGGCTGTTCTTCTACCGACCAAAAAACACAAGAAGGCCGTTATGAACTTGAATCCGATGTAGCACCAGATAAACCTCTATCGGTCGAGCACATTGAGGATGCGCATCCTAAATATGAACCATACAGCTTAGGTGGTAACAGCGATTACAATCTACGAGGTTCCGACTACAAAATCGTTCGTGACGCAAAAGGTTTTACGGAAAAAGGCCGTGCCTCTTGGTACGGAAAAAAATTCCAAGGTCACCTTACGTCCAACGGTGAAATTTACGATATGTACTCAATGACAGCCGCACACAAAACGCTGCCATTACCGAGCTACGTTAAAGTCACCAATACCGACAATGGTAAATCAACCGTTGTACGTGTTAACGACCGTGGCCCATTTCATGACGGCCGTATTATTGATTTAAGCTACGCCGCCGCTCATAAGCTCGACGTCGTGAAAACTGGCACAGCGAACGTACAAATTGAAGTCATCACCATTGATAAGCCAACCGATGAAAAGTCTTTAGCTGCGCACCCAAAATACGTGATTCAAGTTGCTTCTTCAAAATATGAAGATCGAGCGCGAACTTTAGGCCAAGAGCTTGGTCAAAAGCTGGATACAGAAACTTTCTTGGAGAGCACGAAAGAAACTCACCGCTTGTTGCTAGGGCCATTTACTGACTATTCCCTGACGCAAGCAACACTGGATAAAGTAAAGTTGCTCGGCTATTCGTCCGCATTTATTAAAAAACACAAAACTGACAAATGACCTTGGTGTCATGAATTTCTATGCAGAGCCCTTCTTACATAAGCAGGGATTCTGTTAAGATGTCGACAGTTAACCAAAAAATTTGAATTACCATGAATAAAAATAAGTTTGTGAAATCTATTCTCGTTTCTTCGGTTGCGCTAACTGCAACCATCGCTCAATCTGCTTTTGCTTCACCAGTTGTTGTCCCAGACGCACCTCAAATCGCAGCGAAAGGCTACGTTTTGATGGATTACAACTCAGGTAAAGTTCTGGCTGAGAAAGAGATGAACACAAAGTTGTCTCCTGCTAGTCTGACAAAAATGATGACCAGCTACGTAATTGGCCAAGAGCTAGCGCGTGGTAATATTTCAGAAGACGATGATGTAACCATCAGTAAGAACGCATGGGCGAAAAACTTCCCTGATTCTTCAAAAATGTTCATTGAAGTTGGCACCACAGTTAAGGTGAAAGACCTAAACCGCGGTATCATCATTCAATCAGGTAACGACGCTTGTGTCGCAATGGCTGAACACATTGCAGGCTCTGAAGATGCATTCGTAGACCTAATGAACGCATGGGCAAACACAATTGGCATGAGCAACACGCATTTTGCTAACGTGCACGGCCTAGATAACCCAAATCTATACTCAACACCTTATGACATGGCACTGCTTGGTAAAGCATTGATCCGTGACGTTCCTGATGAGTACCGTATCTACTCAGATAAAAAATTCACTTACAACGGCATCACACAGTACAACCGTAACGGCCTATTGTGGGATAAGAGCATGAACGTTGATGGCATCAAGACTGGCCATACTAGCAACGCGGGCTACAGCCTAGTAAGTTCGGCAACTGAAGGTCAAATGCGCCTAGTTGCAGTGGTAATGGGTACCAAAGATGCAAACGCTCGTAAATCAGAAAGCAAAAAGCTACTGAGCTACGGCTTCCGCTTCTTCGAAACCGTTGCGCCACATAAAGCGGGTGAAACGTTTGTAGAAGAAAAAGTATGGATGGGTAACAAAGATACGGTTGCTCTGGGTCTTGACCAAGATACTTACGTAACGCTACCTCGTGGTGAAGCAAAGAATCTAAAGGCAAGCTTCGTACTTGAAAAAGAGCTAGAAGCCCCAATTAATAAAGGTGATGTAGTTGGTAAGCTATACTATCAAATTGATGGTGAAGATATTGCTGAGTACCCACTAATGGCATTAGAAACTGTAGACCAAGGCAGCCTATTTAGCCGTATGTGGGACTACATCGTATTGTTGTTTAAGAGCTTCTTCTAACAGTCGCTTCTGAACAACAAACAAGTCCGCAAAGCCGCCAACTAGGGCGGCTTTGTTATCTATACTCAAGCGACGTTAAGATGCTTGGGGATGATCTTGAGTTCACCCTAATTTGACTGTACTATTTCGCACCGCAACGAATACCAACTGGAGTTACCGATATGCTAACCATCAACTCTGATGCAAAATTGAAAGACCTGCTTGAGTTCCCTTGTTCATTTACTTACAAGGTAATGGGGCATGCAAAACCTGAACTTCCAGAACTCGTTCTTGAAGTAATCCAGCGTCATGCTCCAGGTGACTACAGCCCAGCAGTAAAACCAAGTGCTAAGGGCAACTACCACTCGGTGTCTATCAATATTACTGCTACCTCTATCGAGCAGGTTGAAACCCTTTACAAAGAACTGGGTGAAATCGACATCGTACGCATGGTTCTATAATTTTTTGATAAATTAAATTTTTTTTGAAAGCAGCTTCGGCTGCTTTCTTTTTATTTATCATGTAGATAATGAAAACCACTGACTCTTTCAGTTAAAAATCTGTTACTCAACTGTAGAGCATCAAACTCATCCGGTTTATAATCCAAAAACTTTATATATTAGTGACAGGAATCCCCATGCAACACCAACTTGTTGTAAGACGACTTGGACGCCAAGATTATGAGCCTGTATGGAAGGCGATGCATGAGTTCACTGATCAACGCACAGACGACACGCCTGATGAAGTTTGGTTGGTAGAACACAACCCAGTATTTACACAAGGTCAAGCGGGTAAAGCCGAACACCTCATTAACACTGGTAATATTCCTGTTGTACAAAGCGATCGCGGGGGTCAAGTGACCTACCATGGTCCTGGTCAGCTTGTCGCTTACTTTCTGATCAACCTGCGTCGTAAAAAATTAGGGGTGCGAGATCTCGTTACGCACATAGAGAACCTCGTGATCAACACCCTAAAGGCATACAATATCGAATCTGCTGCGCGACCAGATGCCCCAGGTGTTTATGTCGACAGTAAAAAAATATGTTCTCTCGGCCTTCGCATTCGCAAAGGATGCTCATTCCACGGCCTAGCGTTGAACGTCAATATGGACTTAGGTCCGTTTTTACGTATAAACCCTTGTGGCTATGAAGGAATGGAGATGGTTCAGGTTAGCCAAGTTGGCGGCCCTGAAGATATCGAAGTCGTGGAAAAACAACTAATACAAGAACTCGTTACTTTGCTTGATTACGAGCAAGTAGAATTCAGCACAGAAGCACCTTCTCAAGGTAACAAAGCATGAGCAAACCAATCCAGATGGAAAAAGGCGTCAAATACCGCGACGCTGACAAAATGGCATTGATTCCCGTAAAGAACATGCCTACAGAGCAGAAAGAAGTGCTACGTAAGCCTGATTGGATGAAGATCAAGCTACCAGCCGACAGCCAACGTATTCAAGACATCAAATCAGCGATGCGCAAGAACAACCTTCACTCAGTATGTGAAGAAGCCTCTTGCCCTAACCTAGCGGAATGTTTTAACCACGGTACGGCTACTTTCATGATCCTTGGCGCTATCTGTACTCGCCGTTGTCCATTCTGTGACGTTGCCCATGGCCGTCCGCTTGCAGTAGAAGCTGAAGAGCCGAAGAAACTGGCTAAAACCATCGCAGACATGAAGCTGAAATACGTCGTTATCACTTCAGTAGACCGCGATGATTTGCGTGATGGCGGTGCAGAGCACTTTGCAAACTGTAACCGTGAAATCCGCGAACTGAACCCACACATCAAGATTGAAACGCTTGTACCTGATTTCCGTGGCCGTATGGATGTAGCACTTGATCTGATGAAAGACAACCCACCAGATGTCTTCAACCACAACCTAGAAACGGCACCTCGTTTGTACCGTAAAGCTCGCCCAGGCGCGAACTACAAATGGTCACTACAATTGCTGCAAAAGTTCAAAGAGCAGCACCCAAATGTACCGACCAAATCAGGTGTTATGATGGGTCTTGGCGAAACGAAAGAAGAGATCGTCCAAGTACTAAAAGACCTACGTGCACACGGTGTAACAATGCTGACACTTGGTCAGTACCTAGCACCAAGCCGTCACCACCTGCCAGTAGAGCGTTACGTTCCACCATCAGAGTTTGACGAGCTAAAAGAGATCGCACTAGAACTTGGCTTCACGCACGCGGCGTGTGGTCCATTCGTTCGTTCTTCTTACCATGCCGATATGCAGGCTCAAGGTATCGAGATTAAATAAGCGCTCGCTTGTTTTGAAGAGAAAGGTTGGCTCAGTGCCAGCCTTTTTTGTATCTGTCGAACATAAAACACCATCATTTGGACAATAAGCTTATTTCTCAGAACCAAAAGCAGCGTCATTCCGAAGATCCTAGGCGATATCAGAAATCTGATTTCAGCGCACTCTAAGCTGATATTTCCATACGCTAGAAAAACAAAAAGGCCCTCAAATGAGGACCTTTCATCAATCAAATAATCAAACCGAATCGCAGAAATAGAACGAGTTCGCCTGAGTTATTTTCAAAGAAAGCGAATTTACACAGAGAACTATGCGTAAACTGGTAGACGCTTACAGATCTCTAGAACTTTCTGTTTCGTTGCTTCGATAACTTCCTCGTTGCCGATGTTATCTAGAACGTCACACATCCAGTTTGCTAGCTCTTTCGCGTCATCTTCAGTGAAGCCGCGACGAGTAATTGCTGGTGTACCTACACGGATACCAGACGTTACGAATGGGCTGCGTGGATCGTTTGGAACAGAGTTCTTGTTTACTGTGATGTTTGCTGCACCAAGTGCTGCATCTGCATCTTTACCAGTGATGTCTTTGTCGATTAGATCAACTAGGAATAGGTGGTTCTCAGTACCGTTAGAAACGATCTTGTAGCCACGCTCTTGGAATTGACCAACCATTGCTTTCGCGTTTTTCACAACGTTAGCTTGGTAAGCTTTGAATTCAGGCTCCATCGCTTCTTTGAACGCTACCGCTTTACCAGCGATAACGTGCATTAGAGGACCACCTTGACCGCCAGGGAATACTGCTGAGTTGAGCTTCTTGTACAGCTCTTCACCTTCGTTAGAAAGGATAAGACCGCCACGAGGACCTGCTAGCGTTTTGTGCGTAGTCGTTGTTACTACGTGAGCATGTGGAACTGGTGTTGGGTACTCGCCTGCTGCGATTAGACCAGCAACGTGTGCCATGTCTACGAATAGGTAAGCGTCAACTTTGTCCGCGATTTCACGCATGCGTTTCCAATCAACGATTTGTGAGTAAGCAGAGAAACCACCGATGATCATCTTAGGCTTGTGCTCAAGCGCTAGCTGTTCCATCTCGTCGTAGTTGATTTGACCTGCTTCGTCGATACCGTAAGGAATCACGTTGTAGTGCTTACCAGAAAAGTTTACTGGAGAACCGTGAGTTAGGTGGCCACCGTGCGCTAGGCTCATACCTAGAACTGTGTCGCCTGGGTTTAGAAGCGCCATGTAAACTGCGCTGTTTGCTTGAGAACCTGAGTGAGGCTGTACGTTCGCGTACTCACAACCGAACAGTTGGCATGCACGATCGATTGCCAGTGCTTCAGCTTTATCTACGTACTCACAACCGCCGTAGTAACGCTTGCCTGGGTAGCCTTCAGCGTATTTGTTCGTTAGCTGAGAACCTTGAGCTTCCATTACACGTGGACTTGTGTAGTTTTCAGAAGCGATTAGTTCAATGTGTTCTTCCTGGCGAAGTGTTTCTTCCTGGATAGCTGCGAACAGTTCCGCATCGTAATCTGCGATGTTCATATCACGCTTAAGCATCTGTATCTCCTGACTCAGATTGGTACTGAAAGTTGCAAAAAAACTGGATAACGACCTAACGCAAACGTTTTCGTCGACCTAATGGCGCGCATTCTACATAATTTGATCTAGGTCATAAAGAGAAATTTACAATTTTTCTCATGCAGTTTTTTCATGGTGACAAGCAAGAAATATCATGACGATGTTGCAATCGTTTAACCATGATCCGTTGACTGTCAATTTTGTGCTTTACACCCTGTAAAACGACAATTACATAGGTTTACCGCAAATTTTACCCTCTAGCTACCGAAAAGATCATCTTTTTACTACTATGCACGCCCGATTTATCACTAACGACTGCATAATAGATGGAAAAACACTCAAGAAAAGAAGACTGGATGGCAATTCTTACGGGGACCTTTTTGGTCGCTCAAGGCGTTTTCTTTCTCCAATCCGCGAGCCTCTTAACCGGAGGCACCACAGGATTAGCTCTGCTTATTAGCCAATTTACACCTTTTACGTTTGGTGTGCTGTACTTTTTAGCCAACTGTCCTTTTTACTTGCTAGCATGGAAACGCTTCGGCCGTCATTTTGCGATTAATAGTGCAATTTCTGGCGCTTTGGTTTCTATCTTTGCGGACAACCTGTATTTGCTGATTTCACTTGAATCGATTAACGAGGTTTATTGTGCGGTAGCCGGTGGCTTACTGATGGGTTTAGGTATGCTGATCTTATTCCGTCATCGTTCAAGCTTGGGTGGCTTCAACGTACTGTGCTTATTCATTCAAGACAAGTTTGGCATTTCTGTTGGCAAATCGCAGATGGCGATTGACGCTTGCATCTTATTTGCGTCTTTCTTCTTCGTCACGCCTTGGGTTATCGGCCTCTCGATTCTTGGTGCATTCGCACTGAACCTAGTGCTTGCGATGAACCACAAACCACATCGCTATTCTGTGAGCTACGGTTCATAACCTTTCTGTGATAATTGGAGCGCAATTTATAAGATTTTGCGCTCCAATGACTATATAATACTTCGCCATTTCCTAATCACTCATGATGGTATGCGCGACTTCCTACAACGAGCCAAACAAACCAACAGTCAGATTGTTATTGGCGAGCTGATCTACAACCCAGAGACTCAAACCCTTCACAAACAAGCGGTCGTTATCGATCTTGAGCCGCGTAGCATCGAGTTATTAGAACTGCTGCTCACCAGTGTTGGCCACCCGCTGTCTGCAGAAACCATCATAGAGACCATTTGGCAAAGTAAGTTCATTTCAAAGAACGTACTTACCAATCGAATCAGTACACTTCGGGCCTTGCTACAAGAGCACTTACCAGAGCATGATGCCGCCAAACTATTGGTGACCTACCCGCGTAAAGGTTACTTTTTCAACCCAGCCAACATTCAGTTAATACCACCAGCGAGAGCCGACAAACGTAAAGCGAAGGTGGCAAACCCACAAAAAACGACTTCGTCATTGAAATGGCCTATCGCCTACTGCCTTTGTGCTCTGCTAGCTGCCTCTTGCGTGATACTTTCCGTTATTGTCTGGCAACAGCAAGGAGTCTCCACTCAGCAAACTCGTAACCAACTGCTGATTCCAAAAGTGGAGCTACTGCTTAATCGTGTTGATGCCTTAGGTGCAGAGGCAAGGGAATACCGCACCATGGTGAAAGCGATATTATTGCAACAACAAGTTGAGTACCCATATACGGACATCGCTAACCAAGATGCACCGAGCTATTTCCTCGATCCAATCAACAAGACGCCTTATTTCCCTGGCGCTCGCAACATGCAAACCAGCGATTATCAACTTAATATTGAACTCAAAGATGGTCCGACCGAAGGTGTTTTAAAGGCAAAAATGAACTTGATTTACCCTGCTACGGGTAAACTGGCCTTTCGTAACCAATACATGCTTCGCACCGCACACTTACAGTCGGATTTGTTTAAGCTCCACACGGACATTGCCCAATACTTCAACTTACCAGAACCGTCCAAAAGCACTTGGCATCTGAGTGACGCCCACAAGAAAATGCTGCTTGGAAAAGCATTTTCAACGACTGATATCAAAAACATGGATGAGTTTGCCGCCATCACGATTGCTCGGCATTTAGCTTTATACGAACAAAATAAAGCCGAACTCGAAGGTTTTCTTTATCAAGTACAATCCGGGTTTGACGCCTTACCTGATGAGTTAAATTTATGGATGGGGATCCTCCACTACAAACTTGGTAATCTCGATAAGGCGAAAACTTTCTTGACGACACCGGCAGGAGATTCATTGATTCAAAATGCCCTGATTTACACTTTTGTCTCTCATATCGCCTACAAGCAGAATAAGCTTGACCAATTCCGCCTCAATTATATGGAGTCTTTGGTGGCTCTGCTGCGCGTAATGCCTTCTGAAGAATTGTTTAGTCGCTTGTCACAACCAGAATCCAAAGAAACCTGCTTACAGCCTTGGAAGAAGTTGCGTGTCAGTATTAAGGAAAAGGAAATAGTGATGCGTTGGAAGGCATTAATTGAAGAATACTGCACCAATATCGAGGCAGATATTAATCCAGATAAAACAAAGACCTAAATATAAAATTAAGCTTTCATTTAACTCTATTAGCTTTTATTTTTTGCCCTTTTTCTCACTCAAAACTTAGCATGGCGACATTCAAATAACGGCTCGATTTATCAGCCTTTACCAACTAGGAATGTAAACTCATGCTTAAAAAAATGACGCTTATCGCAGCAGCTACGATCGCACTTTACGGCTGTGGCGGCGGCTCTTCTTCCGGCTCATCAAGCGGCAATAAAGGCCCACAAAATAGCATCGATTACCCGATCCAAAACTCATCTTTTTCCCCAGTAGTAACAACAAAACTGAACTACGCCATTTCTGCAGACGGGCAACAAGTGGGCTCGGTGCTGATGAATTTTGATCCAATGAGCAGCCAAGAACTTCTTGACGCTTTAACTCTGATCCCACAATCAGCTCCAGTGCAACAAGTTATCCATGACTTAGTCAACAACGGTATCACTCAGTTTTACCTATCACAGCAAGTGGAAGAGAGCGGCGAAGAAGAGAAGTCGATTTACTTTGCCGGTACGGATGGCGCACTGCATGAAATCACGGACACCTATCTCGTTGATCATCGCTTTATCGTACCCATCATGAACAGCAGCCCAGTATTTCGCTTGGAAGGTTCGACAGTTAAGGAGAAAGATCCGAACATTGATATCAGCGTAAACACGGTCTCAGTCATTTTAGATCTAAATGGTGAACAAGTGGCAAACCTACTGAATGATTTTGATGATCACCAATGGGTAAAAACTTTGCCAAATGAGGCAAACTGTAAAGCGGGCTGGAGCCAACAAATCACCGAAACAGGCGCACGCAAAACTTTCAAAGTGTCTGGCAAATCAATTGAAGCCGCCTACCTAACCGAAACGAATACTTATAACCTAAGATGTGACGAGATGGACTCAATGGAGTTTGAAACATCCGCAGAGCGCTGGTTCAACCCTGCACTAGGGTTGATTGAACAAGTTGAACTGTTGAAAGCAGAACAGGCTCAAATCAGTGAAGAGAAAGCGACACTGAGCAAGATCGAGAAAGCATAAGCCGCTGTCTTATCTCATAGAAAAAAGGCTTTGGGGAGCACTCCAAAGCCTTTTGTTTAGGATCGAAATCCTTAGGGGTATTTTTTATTTGCCTCTAAGACTCAATCAGCAAGATGCGTGTTTCGTAAGGACGCAGAACTTGATGATTGGAAGTAATCGCGCTGGTCGCATTCTGATAGTTGGAAAGCAGATTCTTGGCTTTGCTCATATCAAAGCGCTCTGGTAACACACACTCCACTTCTTCGCCGTAGTAATTGTTAATACACAACAACGTTTGCTTGTCGTTCTGGCGAGCGTAAGCAAAAATACGTTTGTGCTCTGGCAGCAAGTCCTCGTAACGACCATCAGTGATTACTTGAACCTGTTTACGTAGTTCAATCAAGCGCTTGTAGAAGTAGAACACCGAGTTCAAATCGGCAATTGCGGCTTCCGCGTTGATCTCAGAATAGTTCTGAGCCACCTCTAGCCACGGCGTGCCTTCAGTAAAACCCGCATGTTTCGCGCTGTTCCATTGCATTGGGGTACGTGAATTATCACGCGACTTCTGCGCCAAAATCGCCATCATATCGTCGTGAGATACACCATCGCGATTAACCATGATGTCGTACATGTTCGTGCTTTCAACATCGCGATATTGGCTGATTTCGGTGTAGCCCGGGTTGGTCATGCCGATCTCTTCACCTTGATAAACATAAGGCGTGCCTTGCATCATGTGTACCGATGCCGCAAGCATTTTGGCAGATTCAACACGGTATTGTTCGTCGTTACCTAATCGGCTCACAACGCGTGGTTGGTCGTGGTTACACCAAAATAGCGCGCCCCACCCTTTGCCATTTAAGCCGGTTTGCCAGTGGTTGAAGATCTGTTTCAGTTGGATGAAATCAAACGGCGCTTTCGTCCATTTATCACCATTCGGGTAATCGACTTTCAGGTGGTGGAAATTGAACACCATCGACAACTCTTTGCCATCTTGCGCTGAATACTGCTGGCAATGCTCTAGCGTGGTGGAAGACATTTCACCTACCGTCACACTACCATATTTCTGGAATACGGCTTCACTGATCTCTTGAAGGTATTCGTGCACACGTGGACCATCCGTGTAGAAACGGCGACCATCACCAATATCGTCACTTGGGAAATCTTGCTGCTTGGAAATCAGGTTGATAACGTCAAGACGGAAACCATCGACACCTTTCTCTGCCCAGAAGCTGATGACTTCTTTCACTTCTTCACGCACTACCGGGTTTTCCCAGTTTAAGTCCGCTTGCTCTTTAGCAAAAAGGTGCAAATAGTACTGACCCGTTTTTTCATCCAGCGCCCAAGCGTTGCCACCAAACTTAGATTGCCAGTTGTTTGGCTCTGCGCCATCAACAGGATCTTTCCAGATGTAGTAATCACGGTAAGGGCTGTTTTTGTCACCCAGTGCCGATTGAAACCACTTGTGTTCTGTCGAAGTATGGTTGACCACGATATCCATGATGATTCGAATACCCAGTTGGTGAGCCTCAGCCAACAGGGTATCGAAATCTTGCATGGTGCCGAAATCTGGGTTGATCGCGTAGTAATCGGAAATGTCATAACCGTTGTCGATCATTGGTGATTGATAAACCGGCGTCAGCCAAATCGCATCCACACCAAGGTGTTTTAGATAATCCAGTTTAGAAATGATCCCTTTGATATCGCCCGTGCCTTTACTTCCACTGTCACAAAAGCTTTTTGGGTAAATTTGGTAGATGGTTGCGGTTTTCCACCAGCTCTCATCATGCTTGGTCATTGCCATTTCTAACGCTCACTCACCATTAAACGGAAACTTAAAAATCTTAAAAAATAGAGAAGATAAACGAGGCAACCAAATCGCTACCTCAGTTCGAATTACGCGCTAGCGGTTTCTAACTCGCCTTTCATTTGCGCACGCTTATACAACACAAGGGTCAGTGCCACTGGTACAACAATCGCCACCAACATCGCCAGAGCAAATACACCCCAGAATTGTGGTTGGATAGACAAGATGCCCGGCAAACCGCCCACACCGATACCGTTCGCCATCACACCTGCGCTACCACAGATAGCAGCGGCAATCGCACTACCGATCATCGCGCTCAGCATTGGGAATTTGTATTTCAAGTTGATGCCGTACATTGCAGGTTCTGTTACACCAAGATAAGCAGAGATAGCCGCAGGCACTGAGATATCGCGCTCGCCGTGTTTTTTGCTGATGATAATGATGCCGACTACCGCTGAAGCTTGAGCAATGTTTGATAGTGCAATCAATGGCCAGATTGGCGTACCGCCTAGCTCTTGCATCAGTTGAAGGTCAACCGCATTGGTAGTGTGATGAATACCCGTAATCACCAAAGGTGCGTATAGGAAGCCAAAGATGGTTGAACCAATCATCGCGAAGTCACCCGTCATGGCTGCTTTTGCTGCGAAAGCAACGCCGTCACCCAACATACGACCAAATGGACCAATAATAGAATGCGCAAGAATCACAGATACGATGATAGAGACAAACGGCACCACAACGAGGTAAAGATATGAAGGAATGATTCGCTTTAAATTAGTTTCTATGAATGCCAAGGCGACACCCGCTAACATGGCCGGAATCACTTGCGCTTGATACCCCACTTTCTCGATGGCGAATAAGCCAAAGTCCCACACTTCTGGCACTTGCTTACCAATCAGATAGGCGTTCATTAACTGTGGCGAAACCAGTGTCACACCTAATGTAATCCCCAAAATCGGAGTACCACCGAGTTTTTTGACTGTTGACCAACACACGCCAACCGGTAAGAAGAAGAAAATCGCCTCACCAATTAGCCATAAGAAAGAGTGTACCGTTGCCCAAAACTGGCTGATTTCCGTTAGCGTTTGACCATCAAACATCTTGATGTCGCCAATCACGTTACGGAAGCCAAGAATCAGACCACCAGTGATGATCGCCGGTAACAATGGCACAAAGATTTCTGCAAGGTGAGAAATACCACGCTCAACAATGTTCATGTTTTGACGAGCTGCGTTTTTTGATTCGTCTTTGCTCGCTTCACTTTTACCCGTCAGCTCGATCAGTACTTTGTAAACCTCATCAACTTCAGTACCAATCACCACTTGGAACTGACCTGCGTTAGTAAAGCAGCCTTTTACCATAGGTAATGCGTCTAATTGTTCAATATCGGCTTTGTCAGTGTCATTCAACACGAAACGCAAGCGAGTTAAACAGTGGCTTACACTGGCAATATTGTCCGATCCCCCGACCAGTTCAATAAGACGCTGTACATCTTGACGCGCAATCTTACTCATAACTTTGTCCACCCTGTATTGGATACATTCAATTCATCATTTTATTTTTATAATGGGAACATTCCCATTCGATGATTTTTATATTGCCACTCCGCATTCAAAAACAAAATGGGAACAATCCCATTAATTGAGAACGATCACAGTATAATTTTAGAGCAAACCATCGAAAGGAGGATTATTAACGAACTGGTTGCTGGGTAAAGTGCACCACAGACTCATCACCATTTAATTGATTAATCAGCATGTTAGCGGCCTTTTCACCTGCGAGAGAGTAACCGGGGTCCACACTGAAAACATTTGGAAAAAGGAAGGAAAGTAGCTCATTGCCACCCACACCAGTAACCACGACATCTTCACGCCCTCTTTCTTGCAGGCGCTTAATCACCCCAAGAGCAATGGTATCACTGGCACAAACGATGGCTTGCGTGTCGGATTGAACGACTTGATCCACCAGATGATAAGCACTTTCATGGCTAAGCTTGCCGGTTTGAAAACAAGGTTCGATGCGCTTTTTCTCACACCAAGATTGGTAAGTCTTCAGGCGAGCAAGCCCCGTCGTACGGTCTTCTGGATCAACGCCGATATAAGCAATGCGAGAAATAGATTGTTGCTCTAGGTGTGACAACGCCATCTCAATAACGCCTTGGTTATCGTAATTAATAGAAGAGACTAGCTTGGTATCCATCGCGATCACGACAATGCGATTGCCCCACTCCGCTAACGCTTGCTCATCACACCCAGTAAAACCAAACACGATAACACCATCGACATTACGGCGTTTAAGTACGTTTAAATGTTCGTTGGTCTTTTCACGATCGAACTGACTTTCCATGATCACCACGTCATACCCTGCTGAATACAAAGCATTGAGCATAGTGCCGACGGCACGGTTTTCTGAAGGGGAATCCAAACGAGATATAATCACCCCGATCACTTTCTGGCTGCCCCCACGCATCGACTGTGCAGACTTAGAAGGTACATAACCAGATTCACGAATGATTCTTTCTACCTTCTCTCGCGTTTGCGGTTTCACCTTAGGATCATTGGTTAACACACGGCTTATTGTCGATTTACCAACACCTGCCAATTTCGCGATATCAAGAATAGTGAGTTTTTTGCTCATAAGTGATCAAACTAAAAGTTGGATTTAAATAAAAGGGAAGCAGCGGCTTCCCTTATCTCAATCAGTAATGAAGATTACTTGTTTAGGTATGCAGGAACGTCTGCAATGCTGTCGAGAACAACCGTAGCAATCGCTTCGCCTTGTTCGGTAACTGGTTTACCAGTGCGAACCAAAATCTTAGTACCAACACCAGCCGCTTCAGCCGCCATCAAGTCTTCGGCTTTATCACCAATCATCACTGACTTAGCCATGTCGATTTTCAAAAAATCACGAGCAGAGATGAACATGCCTGGTTTTGGCTTACGACAATCACAATCTTGTTTGTATTCGCCGATACCGTGTTCCGGATGGTGAGGACAGTAATAGATGCCATCAAACTCAACACCGTTGTCGGAAAAGTTCCAGTCCATCCATTGAGTCAAAGAAATGAAACGATCTTCGCTGAATTTACCACGTGCAATGCCTGATTGATTGGTCACAAGCACCAACAGGTAGCCTTTATCTTTCAGCGCTTTCGTCGCTTCAAAGACACCGTCAATGTACTCAAAATCATGTTCGTCATGAACGTAGCCATGGTCAACGTTGATCACGCCGTCACGATCGATAAAAACAGCAGGTTTTGCCAAAACGTATTTCTCTATTTACTCGGTTTCATCAGATTATTACATACCTTATAAGCACTCACACTATCTAATTGGTATGAGGAAGTGACAAAACAGTTGATTTGTCACCCGAGAATCGGTAAATCTTGAATATCCCTCTTTTATATCCCGTTCCGCCGAACATCTTCTTGCTTTATTTCCTAACAAAACATCCATACTTTTAGACGTCTAGACGTAAAAATATCTATTGACTTACTACTGCTTAACCCATAGCATCAACTGAGAATTGAGATAGAGTTCAAAATTTACTCCTGTTAAAAGCCGTTTTTAACAGCGAAGTTCCCAGTATCTCTGTGCAGGTTGAAACATGATAGAAATTAAAAACGTCAATAAAGTGTTCTACCAAGGCAGTAAGGAAATTCTTGCCCTTAAGGACATTAACTTAAATATCGCGAAGGGCACCATCTTTGGTGTTATCGGCTCATCGGGCGCGGGTAAAAGTACTCTGATCCGTTGCGTGAATATGCTGGAAGCCCCAACATCAGGCTCCATCATTGTTGATGGCGTAGACCTGACTAAACTCAACAAGAAACAACTGGGAGAAACCCGCCGCAACATCGGGATGATCTTCCAACACTTTAACCTGCTATCGTCTCGCACCGTTTTTGATAATGTCGCACTCCCTCTTGAGCTAGCAGGCAAAGACAAATCGCAAATCACAACAAAAGTGACTGAGTTGCTTAAACTGGTTGGCCTTTCTGACAAGCACGAAAGCTACCCAGCAAACCTAAGTGGCGGTCAAAAGCAGCGTGTGGCGATTGCACGTGCTCTGTCTTCTGATCCAAGTGTTTTGTTGTGTGACGAAGCGACCAGCGCACTCGACCCTGCAACGACGCAGTCAATCCTAGAACTTCTAAAAGAAATCAACCGCAAGCTGGATATCACGATTCTGCTTATCACTCACGAAATGGAAGTGGTTAAGAGCATCTGTCACGAAGTGGCGATCATTGGTGATGGTGAACTTGTGGAAAAAGGCACCGTGGGTGAAATCTTCGCTCATCCGAAGACAGCACTGGCACACGAGTTCATTCGCTCTACTTTGGATCTTTCTATTCCAGAAGATTACCAAGCTCGCTTACAAACTACGCGCATAGAAAACAGCTACCCGTTGGTTCGCCTAGAATTTACTGGTGCAACCGTGGATGCCCCTCTGATGACGCAAATCGCTCGTAAGTACAACATCGACGTGAGCATCCTAAGTTCCGATCTGGACTACGCTGGCGGCGTGAAGTTCGGCATGATGGTCGCAGAACTGTTTGGTAGCGAAGAAGATGATAACGCAGCAATTGAATTCCTGCGTGAGCACAACGTGAAAGTAGAGGTACTTGGCTATGTCCTTTAATACGATTTCTGAATGGCTGAGCTTAAACAGCAACCTACTTTTGGGCGCAACGTGGGAAACCTTTTACATGGTGGCAGTTGCTGGCATCGTTGGTTTCGCGGTTGGCATCCCTCTTGGTGTGATTCTGCATACCACTAAAAAAGGTGGCTTGCTTGAAAACACCAAGCTAAATGGCGTTCTTGGTGCGATAGTCAACATTGGCCGTTCAGTGCCTTTCCTAGTATTGATGGTTGCGATTATTCCAGTAACCAAGCTGCTTGTCGGTACGTTTATTGGTACAACGGCAGCGATTGTTCCACTCACGATTGGTGCAATCCCATTTGTGGCACGTCTGATCGAGGGTGCTTTACTGGAAGTGCCGACAGGCCTAGTGGAAGCAGCTCAGTCTATGGGCGCAACCCCAACTCAAATCATCACAAAAGTTCTGCTTCCTGAAGCAATGCCGACTATTGTTAACTCAGTGACCATTACCCTAGTAACACTAGTAAGCTATTCAGCAATGGCGGGGACGGTAGGCGGCGGCGGTCTTGGTGACGTAGCCATCCGTTATGGCTTCCACCGTTATGATGTCGTTATCATGGCCGTGACAGTCGTGATGCTAATTGTGTTAGTACAAATTATTCAGTCTATCGGTGATGCAATCGTACGCCGTGTAGACCACAGATAAGAATTGAAAATACCAATTATAAGGAGATAAAGATGAAATTTAGCCTTAAGAGTCTTTTGACTGTAGCCACTGCCGCTTCTGCACTTGTTCTAGCAGGTTGTGGTGATAAAGAAGTCGACGCAAACAAAGTAAAAGTTGGCGTAATGGCGGGCGCAGAGGCTCAAGTTGCTGAAGTAGCAGCAAAAGTTGCGAAAGAGAAATACAACTTGGATGTTGAGTTGGTGACGTTCACTGATTACGTTACACCAAACGCTGCGCTAGATGATGGCTCAATCGACGCAAACGCGTTCCAACACAAGCCATACCTAGACCAGCAAGTAACTGACCGTGGCTACAAGCTAGTAACGGCTGGTAACTCTTTCGTATACCCAATTGCGGGTTACTCTAAGCAAGTTAAATCGGTTGATGAGATCGAAGATGGCGCTCGTATCGCAGTACCAAACGATCCAACAAACCTTGGTCGTTCTCTTCTACTTCTTGAACAACAAGGTCTGATAGAACTGCGTGATGGCGTTGGTCTACAAGCAACAGTACGTGACATCGTTGGTAACCCGAAAAACATCACTATCGTGGAGCTAGATGCAGCACAACTTCCACGTTCTCTTGATGACGTAGCGGTTTCTATCATCAACACGACTTACGCAAGCTCAATCGACCTAACACCTGAGCGTGATGGTATCTTCGTAGAAGACAAAGAGTCTCCATACGTAAACCTAATCGTTGCTCGTGAAGACAATGTTCAAGCCGCTAACGTACAAAACTTCGTGAAAGCATACCAAACTGATGAAGTTTACGAAGCAGCGAAAGACATCTTCAAAGGTGGCGTAGTTAAAGGTTGGTAATCCCCTCTTTCTACAACACTTGAAACTTAAAAAGGGCGCTCATCGGAGCGCCCTTTTTGCATTTGTTTTCATTGCGGTTTTATATCGTTAAAACAGCTGAATTTCGTCTTGCTCAACCTTCTTTTTCTCCTGTTCTGGCTGCGTATCCACTTGCGGATGTTTAAACACATAAGGCGCTAAAAATGCAGTAAAAGGGATAGTAAGCACAATGCCTACACTGCCCGCTAACGCATTCACCACCGCAAGTCCCACCAGCGGCATGTTCATAAACTGGCTCGCTGGCATGTTAAGCCCCCACACCATCATGATGGTCGTCAATGAGCCGCCAGCAAACGCCAAGATCAAGGTGTTAGTCATGGTTCCCATGATGTCTCGACCAATGTTCATCGATGCTCTAACCAACTGCTTTGGCTTGAGTTTCGGATCAGTTTGTTGCAGCTCCGCGTACGCCGATGCAATCGAAATCGCAACGTCCATAACAGCGCCAAGCGCAGCAACGACAATCGTCACGAACATCAACCAGCGAATGCCCATCTTCACCGACGTTAGATAAATAACGTCTTCGCCTTTGTCGAGGTAAATGCCCGACAAGTGCGCCATTTCACCAAACCACTGCGCCATTACACCTGCGGCGATCACGCCCAATAACGTGCCGCCCATGGCACATAAACTCTTACGGTTATAGCCAGAAACGAGAATAAAGCTGACCACGATGATCACCACCATCAATAAGATGCTGACCAACATCGGATTCCAACCCGCAAAAATACTCGGCACCAACACGCCAACGATCAAGGCAGCAGTGAAATAAAGAGCAACCATTGAGTTGATGCCCTCTTTCTTGCCAAAGCTCAGCAGCAGCGCGCAAAACAGCGCAAGCATCAGGTAAATCGCGTCTGATCGTTTGTGGTTATACGCCCAATAGACGGTGCCATTGGTGGTTTCACGAATCATCATGATGAAGGTATCGCCTTCACTGACATACACGTTGTGCTGGCGACTAAGAGGATTGGTGACTTCCACCTCTAAACCTTCACTCTCTCCCTCAAGGATTTTTGCCATGAAGACTTGCTTACCTGTCATCACATCCGGCACGAGCGGATCTGGCGCAACATGGTTTGAGATCGAACGCGTGACGGTCGCTTCAACAAACTCTTGTTGCTGACGAGATTTAGGACGGAAATCTTCACTCCACGAAGAAGAAAACTGGAAGATAAGCGTGGAGATAAGGGTAATCAGTAGGGTGAAACCCCATCGGTTATAGATTCTTTTGATCATGAAGCACTCTTCTACATCACTCACTAAACGGGCTTTGCCTCTAGTGAGTAAAATTAGGCGCAGTAAAGATTACCGCGCCCACATGCAGGATTAATGAGTTGGGTTACAACCTGCGACTTTCTCATCAAGGGTCGCCGCGTCTTTGTTAGGATTATCAAAGTAGCTCGACGAATCATTGATGTTCACAGACTTAACAATCGCTGGGTACTTTGGGTTTTCCAAGTCAATCGAGACACAGATTTCCATGTTCTTCAATTGATCCCACAGCGCTTTGCCTTCGCCCCCACGCAGTGTCGTGATATCACCACTTGGTAGATATTGAGTGAATGACCAGTTACCCACGCTGCCACTGAAATCTGCCACGTTGATACCTTTGTTCTCTTCAACATACTCCGTCAGCATGTCGCGAATTGCGTACACTTGTTCATTCACTGAGTCATAGAACACATCGTCTTTGCTCGCCCAACCAAACTTCTGGATTTGCGAACCAAAGCGGTAGCTGTTCATCGCCACTTTGTAAGTCGCATTTGGATCGAACTGCTCGCCACCAATGCTGGTGATATTCACGCGGCTACCTTCATTCGTTACGGCGTTGTTTTCATCCAACTCTAACGACGGTTTGCTTAGATCCACAGTGAACTCGATGTCACCATCAAATTGGTCGTATAGGTAAGCTGGCGCGCCTTTCTTAAACGACACCGTGATGTCACCCGGTTGATACTGGTTGAAGTAAGAGTATGACCACTCAATGAAGCGTTTTAGGTTCGCACCTGTCATCTCAACGCCAAGTAAGGTGTTGTCGTACTTGTACAAGTTGGTCGATTTACCTTTGGTGTACACTTCACCATCGATCAGGTTAGATTGATCAGAGAACAACGACGCAGCAGACACAACCGCACCATTACCTTCACCGACAGCATCTTCGATTTTCTGCATTTGGATTTGGTTAATCACGTCCATCAACGGTGTATCAACGACTTTCGCAAGGTGAATCGTCGAGTACAGACGCTCCGCGGTGTAGTTGTAATCCGTCGCTGTCGCTTCATCTGGGAAGCCAGTTGCGCTTGGTGTGAAGTCACCCGTTACACGACCAAGCTCACGAGTTGCGTCTTCAACCGAGATATCATGCACGTATTGGAATTTCGCTTGCAGCGCTTGCTCTTGTTCCACTTTCTTCGTACCGATGTTGGTCAATGTGGTGTCTTCCATTGTCCACTTATCATCAACTTTCTTCAGTTGAATCTCAGCTTTCGCAAGGTAAGC
Source organism: Vibrio sp. ED002 (assembly GCF_023277445.1). Lineage (NCBI taxonomy): Bacteria > Pseudomonadati > Pseudomonadota > Gammaproteobacteria > Vibrionales > Vibrionaceae > Vibrio > Vibrio sp. ED002. The sequence continues at coordinate 1,663,047 of NZ_CP080238.1, forward strand.
CCCCCACTTGCCCGGCTCAATGATTTTGACGCTTTGCACGCGGTTGTCTTGGTTGTATTCACCAGACTTGGTTTTGTCTTCAATCAACGTATTTTCACCGCCGATTTCTGATGTTGATTTGCTGATTGGGGTAACCGTGCCATCAGCATTCACTTGCTCGATGTAGTTCGCGTGTTCGTGACCCGCTAAGATGACATCGAATTTATCCGCCATTGCTGACGCGATTTCGTAAACACCCACACCACCATCTTCTTGGCGACCAAGGTGAAGTGCACCAACAATCACGTCTGGATTGTATTTAGACACCAGTTGGTCAACCGCTTCTTTAGTGGCATCCAATTCGTTCTCAAACTTCAAACCCTTGAAGTGATCCGGCGCAGACGCTTCCCAGTTCGGGACGTTCGATGGCGTTAGACCAACGATCGCCACTTTCACGCCTTCCACTTCAAACATTTGGAACGCACGAATGTAGTTCACATCGTTGCTTTCCCATTTGATGTTTGAAGACAGTACCGCACCATTAAAATGATCGAGGTTGCGATCGACAAACGAACGCTCAAAGTTGAATTCATGGTTGCCAGGTACCCAAACATCAAAACCAAGAGAGTTCATACTCTCGACTACTGGATGAGTTGGATCATCGTTGAATAGCTGCGCGGAGTTGCCCTGAACCGTATCACCGATATCAATCAGGATCATATTTGGGTGCGCCGCTTTTTGGTCAGCAAGCAGAGTCGCAATTCGCGTAATACCAGCGTCGTCATCTTCCGCATTCAATGCATAGTCAAAACCGAATAAACGACCATGTAGGTCAGATGTCGCCGCAATAGCGATGGTGACTTCATCCGCTTGTGTCGCTTCACCTTTCACAACCACATCAGGCGTGTTAGTCAGTGTTTTGCCTTCTGCGACTACAGGGCTGTAGTCCGATGGAACTTCTACGTATTTCGTATCGTCGTCATTACAGCCAGCCATCAGGCCGACAACAGCAATACAGACGAGGCTTCGTTTAAATAATGTCATCACAATTCCTTCCAGATTATTTTTTTATATATATTTTCGGAAGGGGCCCTCTTCCCAAAACCTTAAAAAGGATATGGATGTTATTTTAATTTTTTGAGAAGCAAACGTTTCAATGCTTATAAAGCATGCAACTAAGTTACATTTTTCTTTGAATATGAACAAAGATCACAATCAAGGGGGTGAGAGGAATGGTCAGTGAAAATGCTTTTTGAATCAATATATTGATAAAATCAATAATAGATAATTTTACTGATCAGGTTTGATTCATTTATATCGATAGAAAAAAGCTGGCATAGACGCCAGCTTTAAAGAATAGACTACTTGATGTGGTCCCAAGAGATGTTGGAGACAATTCGGCAATCGTCACACTTAAAGTAGAAAATGTCGTGCAGCGGTTCGTCGAGTAACCAGTCACCACCACATTTTGGACACTTGCGCGCTTTTTCCGCTTCAAGTGACTCACCACCGACGCGGTATTGGTAGTAGTACGTTGGAATCTTGGTGATGTATTCAATACGGCCACGCAAATCCCAACCACGGCGGAACAACACACTGTCTGAGTCGCAAATTTCATGCAGCGCAGCGTGTTCAGCGCGGCAACCACCCGCCATTTGGATTTCATCACACGCTTGCCATTCGGTTTGCCATTTCACCACCGCTTTATGGTCACCATTCAGTGTTGCCCCATTACGGTAAAGTGGAATTGGCAACAGCGTCTCACCACTGCGCAGTGGAGAGCAGGTATGCACGTAAGTGGTGTAAAGTACTTGCCAACTTGGAGTCTCTTCTTCAGCCGCTTCTTCTGAATTCAAATCACGACCCAACATGCGCATTTTCGGCGCAAGCAACGACGCTTCCGACAAACGATTCATGCACACTTTGACGAAATCAGAATGGTAGCGAGGATGCAAACTGTCTTGCTCTGGGCAAACGACGCGAACATAAAACTCGCCATCACCCATTACGATAGGAAATTCACGACCCAGAACTTGTCCGTTGTAACGCAGTGCGTCCATCAGACCATTAATCGCTTTATCTACGGCGCTTACGGTAGTGTTATCAAAACACTCAAACTGCAACTCAACAACGTACATGCTTACACCGCTGCCTCAAGTTTGCTTAGAAACTCGGTCAGTGTTTCAGCCAATACGTCACGTTTATCAGAACCCAAGCGCTCAAGAATCACATTACCCGTTAAGTTACAGATTGAAATCACATCCAGCTCGGCATCAGTCGCTGCAATAAATACCGTCGGCTTTAGTTTTAAACGACGCTGAGTCACCAGGTGACCAAGAATGTTCTCTTGCAGACGAGTAAAGTCATCGTCACTCCAAACTTGCAGCAGTGTCAGTTCATTGCCTTGCCAAGTCGCGTCCATATCAGCACTGTATTGCGAACCATAGAAAAGCTTAATGTCTTCATGCAACGTCAATTCAATTGCATTCTCAACGTTGGTGAAGTCTGCCATCTCATCACGTGGAACCGATTTCCACAAAACGACCTCATCGCGTTTCTCTTCTACACATGGAGAAACAAGATCAGCAAGCTCTTCACTGCGTGGCAGTTCGTTGTGTTTGTCTTGCCAAGCTTGTTGGTAGCGCAGGCTAAAATCCTGTAGAGCCTGAGGAACGGTTTGGGTCATGAAGGTCTCCTGGTTTGTTTTTATCAGGTTGCGGTATCTGCCGGATGGCAATTAATCAGCGGATTCAGTAAAATTCTCGCCATTCTAATCGAAAACGACCACAAAGTATGAGCAAATATTCTGACGCTAAAGAGCTTGCTGGCCTGACTCTGGGTAAAAAGACCGAGTACGCAAACCAATACGACGCGAGCTTGCTGCAACCTGTTCCTCGCAGCTTAAACCGTGACGACCTTGAACTTGGCGACAGCCTCCCGTTTATGGGCCACGACATTTGGACGCTGTACGAGCTATCTTGGCTAAACAGCAAAGGCTTGCCTCAAGTTGCGGTTGGCGAAGTGTACATTCCAGCAACCAGCGCAAACTTGATTGAGTCAAAGTCGTTCAAACTATACTTAAACAGCTACAACCAAACGCGTTTCGCTACTTGGGAAGAAGTGACTGAGCGTTTGACGCAAGACCTATCGGCATGCGCAGGTGAGCAAGTACTTGTGGAAGTAAACCCAGTAACTTATTACACCAACCAACCTATCGTGACGATGGAAGGCGAGTGTATTGACGCTCAAGACATCGAAATCACCAGCTACGATTTTGATGCTGCACTGCTTGAAGGAGCTGCTGGTGATGAGCAAGTAGAAGAAATTCTTCACAGCCATCTACTAAAATCGAACTGTTTGATCACCAACCAACCAGACTGGGGCAGCGTAGAAATTCGCTACCAAGGCGCCAAGCTTGATCGTGAGAAGTTGCTTCGTTACCTCGTTTCATTCCGTGAGCACAACGAGTTCCACGAGCAATGTGTTGAGCGCATTTTCACTGACTTGATGAAGTACTGCCAGCCAACAAAACTGACGGTATTTGCACGTTACACACGTCGTGGTGGTTTGGATATCAACCCTTACCGTTCAACGGAACAAGACAAGCCCGCGCACAATAACCGCATGGCGCGTCAGTAATCTGAGTAGAGAATCAAAAGTGCTTGAGTTCCACACTCAAAAACTAATTGTTTAAATACTCAAAAACGCTCAGCTATCTGTTGGATTGCTGGGCGTTTTTCTCTACTATTGTTTATTCAAAAATACGTAATTTACGACACAGTTCGAGGGAACGAAAAGGATGTTTTGGGACAGTTCGCGTCTATTTAGGCTGATTGGCTTTCTTTGCTTATTACTAGCACAGCCACTTCACGCGACCATTTTATCTTCCGCTTTACTTAATGAAGCTCAACAACTTGCTGAGATTGAGCCTTCACAAGCCAAACAAGCGGCCAAAAACTACCTATTGCAACGCGAGCTGACAGAGCGTCAAGAGAACGGAAGCCCGTCTGCTATGTCTCGTGAAGAGACCGATCGCAGTATCCGCACGCCAAGCAGTACCATCGAAGCACACAAGATCATCGCCCAAGCCGATTACACCATGGGGAACATTCGTTCTGCGATCAATAACCTTGATGAAGCCGAACGTCTTGCCAAAGAATACCAATTGCCATACATGAATCTGGACGTGCAGCTCATGCGCAACCAAATGATTTGGATGTATGACAAAAACTACGCAGCCGCAGAAGAAAAACTCGATCAAATCGAAAAACAGATTGAAGACGCCAACCCTGTATTGCAACGCACCGACAGCGTGCATTATCGCTTGGTGATGCAGCGTGCGCTACTGGCAGCAAACAGTGGTGATAGCGTTAACGCCGACCGTTTATACGCACAAGCTAAAACCATGCTGAAAGATAACCGCTCGGACCTGATTTTAATTGATTACCACACCGCCGTAGGCGAATTTTATCTCAATGATAAAAAGTACAACCTCGCCCTTTCTGAACTGCTGTACGGCTATTGGCAGTCAATCGAGAGCGACAGCGGTGCACGCTTAGCAAAAGTAAATCGTTTATTGGCGCGCCTGTTTCAAGAACGCCGCGTGTATGACAAAGCGATCGAGTACCTCTCTCAGGCCGCAGACTTTTACGATAGCTACCCAAGCTCACCGATTTTGGCCGACGTGCTAGAGCAAATGGGTGACATCTATTTCTACCAAGGCAAATTTAATCTAGCTTTAGTGCACTACTTCAACGTACTGGATCATGACAGCACAAGTAAGAATATCAACCGCATTATCAAGATCCGTTTGAGCTTAGCGGCAACCTATCTCCAGCTTTATAACTACGCATTAGCAGAGCAGTACCTTGACCGCTCTATGGATTTGCTTGCATACGCAGACCTACCACAACTAGAAGCGAAAGCGGCATTACTGCAATCGGGATTGGCTTACCACCAAAATGAAAGTAAAAATGTCATAAATAATGCGAAAAAAGCACTCGACCTGATCGAGAAGGCACCGGACGATACAGGCTTTATCAAACAGCAGTCTTACCGCCTACTGGGCTTGGGGTATGAGCAAGCAGGCGAATACCAACTGTCGTTACAAACCTACAAAAAGTACACCAGTCTTGTGCGATTAGAGCAAAAGCAACTTAACCAAATCAGTGAGGATGCCTTTCGCCAGCAAAAAGAGTTTGCCGAACAAAGCATTCATTATGTCGGCCAAGCGGACAAGCTTGCACAAGTTGAGATGGAACATCGCAAGTTCCAAAAGATTTCATTCGCCCTGTTCATTACTGTCCTGGTGATGTTCTTATTCATCATGCGTCGTGGTGTGATCATGCAGCGTCAAACATCACAAATCGACAAGCTACGTAATGATCTCTTCACCCACTCGCGTTCGCGTCTACGTAACTTACGTATGTTGAACGTGAAACTGTCGCGTTCGTTGAAGAAATCGAGCGATACGTTTGAACAATGGCAAATGGGCGAACTGATCCACGAACCCCTCAACGACCGCCTACGCTTTGTGATGATCGACTTACCATTCTTACGAAGTATGTACGTACAACACGGCTACAAAGCTGGTTTGGAACTAGAGCGGGCTTTTGGTGAGTTCTTGGCAGAACGTATCCAGAAACCAACACGTTTGTACCACTTCTCAGATGCAAACTTACTGTACATCGAACCCAATGCTGATCGCGATGCTTCTGCGGAAGCCACATTCAACAAATTCCAAAGTTGGGTGGATGAGTTTGCGGCCAAACACCATGTGAATCGCACGATTCGTATGGGTATCAGTGATTACCCATTCTTGCCACGTGCCTACACCGCCATTAATGATGAAGAACTGCTCGACTTATTATTGCTCGCTACGCACATTGCCCGTGAGGTCAGCTTAAAAGATAAACACAGCCATTGGGTGTTCTTGAAGGCGATTGATAACGCGCCCGCCGCAAGCTTTGCAACCGGTAACATAAGAACCGCTTGCCAACATGCCATCAACCAAGGGCTAATAAAGATTCATTCTTCGTACAAGAATGAGGACGACATCAAAAAAATATTAAAAAACGGATAATTAACCAACGGTTGAGCATAATCAGTGATGACGCTATAAAGTTTTTTGTTATTATCAAATAATCGTCAGTAGTACATGGACTTAACCGTAGTCACTTCATGGGAATCTTGGAATCCGATATTCAGTCGCAGCTTCATCAGCTGAGTTGTCAACTTGACCAACTCAGGCTGACTCATCGTGATACTTCGCTCAAATTTAAACGTGAGCAGCAAGTTCTGAAGCGAGTTGTGGCATCATTGTCTTCTGCTTGTCAGGGTTCAAACTCTCAAGTAACCAACTACCTGCTCGAAATTCAGCAAGAACTCGAACATCAAAAAGATGTCAGCGCGCTGATCCCTCGTTTAGCAGTGCTAGAAAGAATGCTCAAACAGCAGTCTAAGGCGATGGAAAAACAAAACGGCTATCTCGACGAACAAATCAAACACAGTGGTGAGACGCTTCAGCGCATCACAGGTTTGCCTGCGCAGCTAAAACGCGAACTGCGAAATCTCATGAGCTTTTCTGAAGTTCATGCGGGTAAAAAAGTTGACCAAGCAACCAAGCTACTGAGCATTTATGAGCGTGCGCTCAAGATCATCACATCCAACTCACGCCTTAACCTTGGCGAGCTAGAAAACGGGCCAGATAAATCACAACTGGAATGTTTAGCCAGCGACCTCCAGCACACGATTACCGAGCTCGACTTTGAAGGCGAATCGGGTGATCAATTGTTGGATATCCGTGCCAAACTGCTTTTGGGTGTGAACGCTGAGTCACTGATTGAGCTGACGTTAAATACGCTTAAACTGGTCGTCGAAGCCACTAAGTACGAGCGTAAATCATCAGAACAGTTCCTAGAGCAACTCAATACTTCGCTTTCAAGCAATCTGAAAACCGTTCATCAGAACGTCGATCAGCATCAAACCTACTTCGAACATCGCCAAGAATTGAATTCAGAGATGACTACCTTGGTGGAACGCAGCCAAGAATCTCTGGAACATGCACAAGATCTCGAAGAGTTGAAAGGTGAAGTATCACCATTGCTGGCCAAGATGGCCTCTTTGACTGAGCGCTTAAGAATGACCGAAGAGCGCGAACAAGCCCTTCAAGAACGCTTAAGCTACAGCAAAAACCAGCTTGAAGCCGTCTTTGAATCAACGCAAGATTATCGTCGTCGCTTGGAAGATCAAGCACAGCGCATGCTGCTAGACCCATTGACCAAGGTATATAACCGCGCGGCTTTTAATGATCGTTTAGAGTTAGAATATCGTCGTTGGATTCGCTCACAACAAAACCTTCGTGTTGTACTGTTTGATGTCGATAACTTCAAAGCCGTTAACGACAGCTATGGCTACACTGCTGGCGACAAAGCATTGAAGATTATTGCTCGCACCATGAGCAAGCGCATCGCCGATACCGAAACCGTCGCTCGATTTGGCGGTGAAGAGTTCATCATGCTTATCCCTGAGCAATCGGAAGAATACACGCTTGAATTGATGAAGCACATTCAGCGTGATATCAGTAAGTTGCCATTCAAGTTCCGCGAACAAAACATCATGATTACGCTGACGGCGGTTTCCACTTCCTTCAAAGAAGCAGACAACCCTGAGTACGTCTTAGATCGTCTTGGTAACATGCTAAGAGATGCCAAGCAGCGTGGTAACAGTCAGGTGAACTGGAACTAAAAAGCGTTCAAAAAACAACCAAACAAACGCTTTTTACGTGCTGTTTTGTCATATTGCCTCAAATTTTCAACGAGTTATCACGTTTCTCCCTGATCAGTCTGCTAAGCTGTTTAAACGCTATAAAACAAAGTCTGCCAACCACTGAGTAAAACGATACGTATAAACTGACAGGTGAGTTGGTTTCTTCCCTCAAAAGAATGCATTAGCAAGGAGGCCTTATGATTACCCATATAAGCCCCGCAGGTAGCATGGATTTGCTATCCCAACTGGAAGTTGAACGTCTTAAGAAAACCGCATCGAGTGAGTTATACCAACTCTATCGTAACTGCACGCTCGCGGTCCTCAACTCCGGCAGCCACACCGATAACTCAAAAGAGCTATTAGACAAATACCTTTCATTCGATGTGAACGTGGTTAGACGTGAGCGCGGCATCAAGCTTGAATTGGCAAATCCGCCTGAGCATGCATTTGTCGATGGCGAAATCATTAAAGGTATTCAAGAGCATCTATTCTCTGTTCTACGTGACATCGTGTACGTGAACATGCACTTGGCGGACAACCAACGCCTTAATCTCACCAATGCTACGCACATTACCAACCTTGTATTTGGCATTCTGCGCAATGCGGGCGCCCTAACTCCGGGCATCGAGCCAAATCTTGTCGTGTGTTGGGGTGGCCACTCAATCAATGCAACCGAATACCAATACACTCGCGAAGTAGGTAACGAGCTTGGACTTCGTGAGCTGAACATCTGTACAGGCTGTGGCCCTGGTGCAATGGAAGGACCAATGAAAGGGGCAGCGATTGGTCACGCCAAACAGCGTTACACTGAGCAGCGCTACCTTGGTTTGACAGAGCCTTCAATCATTGCTGCAGAGCCACCAAACCCTATCGTGAATGAACTGGTGATCATGCCAGACATCGAGAAGCGTCTCGAAGCCTTTGTACGTATGGCGCACGGCATAGTGATCTTCCCTGGTGGTCCGGGTACGGCAGAAGAGTTGCTGTACATCTTGGGCATCATGATGCACCCAGATAACGCCGACCAACCAATGCCAATCGTGCTAACGGGTCCAAAAGAAAGCGAAGCTTACTTCCGCTCAATCGATGCTTTCATTGCAGATACGCTGGGTGAAGAAGGCCAGAAACACTATCAAATCGTTATTGATGATCCGGCCGAAGTCGCTCGTATCATGAAGCGTTCGATGGAAGATGTTCGTCAACACCGCAAAGAAAAAGGCGATGCCTACAGCTTTAACTGGTCAATGAAGATCGAACCAGAATTCCAATTGCCTTTTGAGCCAACTCACGATGCGATGGCAAGCCTAGATTTGCACTTGAACCAACAACCACAGGTACTGGCTGCGAGCTTACGTCAGGCTTTCTCTGGCATTGTTGCGGGTAACGTAAAAGCAGAAGGCATTCAAGAAATCGAACGTCATGGTCCATTTACCATCAACGGCGATCCCGTGCTAATGAAGAAGCTGGATAAGTTACTGAAAGACTTTGTTGAACAACACCGCATGAAACTACCAGGCGGAACGGCCTATGAGCCATGTTACCGAATTGCCCATCAGGAAAATGGTGGTCGATAGATAACTCAGCTTTGGTTACACTAGGGGCATTACGCCCCTTTTTTATTGCTAAGTCATTATGTCTATTCATCTTGTTATTATTGATGCCCTAAACCTGATTCGTCGCGTGCACTCTGCACAACCCGATCCGACCGACATAGCAAGAACTATCACGACGACAGGACGAACGCTAACTCGCATCCTTTCTGAAGCTCAACCTACGCACATCATCGCGGTGTTTGATCATCATGAACAAGATAGAGGCTGGCGCGCTGAAATTCTTCCGAACTACAAGCAAAATCGTAAGCCTATGCCAGAGCCGCTAATGCAGGGATTGGATGCCATCCAACAAGCTTGGTGGGAAGAAGGCATTGATTCACTATTGTCTGAAGGCGATGAGGCCGATGATTTAGTCGCAACACTGGCAACTAAAGTGGCGAGCCACGGCGAAAAGGTCACGATTGTCTCGACCGATAAAGGCTACTGCCAACTGCTCTCCCCGACTCTTCAGATCCGAGATTACTTCCAACACCGTTGGCTAGATGAACCGTTTATCGAAAAAGAGTTTGGCGTAAAACCATCTCAGCTCGCGGATTATTGGGGTTTGACAGGAATCAGCTCAAGCCAAGTTCCGGGTATTCCGGGTGTTGGCCCTAAAGCAGCCAAAGAGATCTTAACTCAATTCGAAGACATTGAAGCCGCTTACGCTAGCGAAGAACTGGTACCGAAATATCGTAAGAAGTTTGATGAACATATTGAGTCGGCACGCTTATGTAAACGCGTAGCAGCACTTAAATGCGATATTGAACTAGGTTTCAACCTACAAGACATTCGCTTTACCGGACCAAACAAAGCGGAATAGCAATCGACTTCAAACACTAAAAAAGCGCCTATTGCCGGCGCTTTTTTGCTTCTACTCTATCGTATATCAACGCGTAGATTAATGCGGAGAAATGTTCGATAGGCACTGAATGTGAATCGTGATTTCTTCACGGTCGTGGTACAGGTGCTTAGCTTGCAGCTTGAACTTCACCTTGTTCTCAATCAGGAACATTTTTAGGTTTTCCAAATCTTGCAGTACTTCGTCGTAGCGACCTTTCATTGGCAGTTTCAGGTTGAAGATAGCTTCTTTTGCCCAACCTTTCAGTAACCACTGTCCCATCAAGTGAGCAACGCGTGCTGGCTTCTCAATCATGTCACATACAATCCAAGTCACGTTCTTGCGGTCTGGTTCAAACTTAAAGCCATCCACCATGTGGTGCTTAATTTGTCCCGTTTCCATTAGACTGTCTGCCATCATGCCGTTATCGACACAGTGAACGAACATCGAACGCTTCACCAATTGGTAAGTCCAACCGCCTGGACACGCACCGAGATCTACGCCCCACATGCCTGGTGCTAAACGCTCATCCCACTCTTCGCGAGGAATAAACACGTGGAACGCTTCTTCTAGCTTCAAAGTAGAACGACTTGGTGCATCTGCAGGGAACTTCAAACGAGGAATGCCCATGAAGAACTGAGAGTTGTTACCTGGGTATGAGTAACCTACGTAACAATGACCAGGAGCCACAAAGCAAATATGCAACACAGGCTTCTTCGCATTGTCTTTGTTCCACATCAGACCTTTACCACGCATCGCTTGACGCATTGGTACCGTGAACTTACGGCAGAACTTCAATAGCTCTTTCGCTTCGTTGGTGTCTGGGGTTTCAATACGTAGATCACCACAACGTGGGAATTCTTCCATTTCAGACAGTTCAGCAAGAATTGGACTGATACGGTCTTCGCTTGGCAGAGCTTCAAATTCAGCAGCAACGGCAAACATTTGGCGAGCAAAAATCAATGCGCTGAAATCTAGACCTTTCGCTAGCTTATCTGCGTCTCCATCTTGGTAACACTCGAAGACAACATAACCTGAATTTTTCTTCACACGAGGGAAGCCATACACTTCAAGTTTTGTTGCTTTGTCCTGAATTTCACCAGCACACTCTTTCTCAAAGCCAGAACGGCAATAGAGCATTAGTTGTTTCACTTGGAGACCTCTTTGATATTAAACGCAGCAAAAAAGAACAAACACCAACCGATCATGAACAAGAATCCTCCCATAGGGGTGATTGGTCCAAACCACTTGATACCTGTCAGCGCCAGCGCGTAAAGACTGCCGCTAAAACAAAAGATGCCGATGATAAAGCAAATCGCCGCGATGAAAAAATACTTTTGTGCTTTTTGTCCCAAATTTAGTACGAGCAAAATGGCACAAAGCGCGATAGCCAAAGTATGGATGAATTGGTACAAAACACCGGTCTCAAACACACCGAGTAAATAAGGCGAGAGCGTTGCTTTTAAACCATGAGCAGCAAACGCTCCTAGCGCAACAGAAGTTAAACCAGAAAGTCCTGTAAAAGAAAGTAACCACTTACTTTTCATTGGATACCTCTTTAATAAATGTCGCTAATTGCTCTACCGTCAAGGCAATATTGCCTTCTTCCGTAAAGCCGGAACGTTTACGAGGCTTGAAGCCATGGTCGCCATCGGGCAAGAAACTCACCGTTACTTGGTCAGAAAGAGCAAAGCCATCGAATTCTTCTCGCTTGCCAAAGGTATCTCGCTCCCCTTGTAAAATAAGCGTCGGCTTATTGATCGTCGCGAGATGCTCACCTTTGTACTTTTCAGGTTTGCCTGGCGGATGGAACGGAAAGCCCAGACACGCAACGCCTGCTACTAGGTTATTGTCTGCAAGCAGGCTCGACATACGGCCACCCATCGATTTACCACCAATGACAATAGGCTGTGAAGTAAAGTGAGTGATCACTTCTTCATATGCTTCCAGTAACTTTGGCGCACGATCTGGCGGACGTTTTTTACCATCTTCTGCTCGCTTAACCATATAAGGGAAATTAAAACGCACCACACGAATACCTTGCTCAACTAATCCTTTGGCTACAGCAATCATGAAGTCATGCTCCATACCGGCACCTGCACCGTGAGCAAAAATAAAAAGTGGTCCGTTCTCAGGCCCTTCAGCTATCCAATGGCTCATCTAGTACTTCCTCTTGTTCTTTTCGTGCGGTCGCCAACATCCAATCCCTGAACGTCGCGATACGTCCCATATCCGCTTGTTGTTCGTGACACACCACGTAGAAGGCATTCTTAGAAACCAGCACCTCATCAAATGGTGCAATCAAGCGTCCTGCTTCCATTTCAGGTTTAGCGAGTACGTTGTTTCCTAGTGCAACACCTTGCCCATGCGCCGCCGCCTGCAACACCATGGTTGAGTGGCTGAAGATTGGACCATGGTTTACGTTGATACCTTCGATATTTTGTTGGCGAGCAAACTGCTTCCAATCTTTACGAGAAGTATCGTGTAACAAGGTGTGTAATTTAAGGTCACTTAGAGATTCTAATGGTTTGTTACCTAAAAGTAACGATGGTGAACAAAGTGGGATCAAAAACTCTTGGTAGAGTTTATCGGCACGCAAACCAGGCCAATTTCCACGACCATAATAGATAGCTACATCAACATCATCAGTCAGTGAACCTTCATCCATATCCACCGCTTTAATGCGCACATCAATGTCTGGTTCTTGCGCGTTAAAATCGGCTAAACGAGGCACTAGCCATTGGATGGCAAAACTCGGTGGCAAACTGATGGTTAACGCACCTTTTTCACTACGTTCCAATACCTTATCGGTCGCTTCAGCAATGGAAGTGAAGATATCTTTAATGTCTAAAAAGTAACTTTGCCCTTCTTCCGTCAGTAATAACGAACGATTACGACGACGGAAAAGTTTCAGCGATAAGAACTCTTCTAACGCTTTAATTTGATGACTCACTGCGGCTTGAGTAACAAACAACTCTTCAGCAGCACGGGTAAAACTAAGATGGCGAGCAGCCGCTTCAAAAACGCGAAGCGAATTTAACGGAGGCAATCTGCGAGACATTATGGGACCTCAAGTAGGATTAGTTTTTTTAATCTGAAACATTATAAAATGTCCGTTGCCGAACAGCCAGATAAATTCTATATTTCATCCCGCAACACGAGCCTGAACGGCTTGATTCCATTTGTGAATCAATTGGCTTCGTTGTTGCGATGTTGTGTTTGCAAACTCGTATTTCGAGTTCGGTAGAATTCTACCATGATGTTTTGTCCACACTCCCTGTGACAAAACATATACTTCCTGTATTTATTTTGACCTGTCTGTCAAATTTCTTGCACCGCCTAATTAGGCGGTGTTTTTTTATCTAAACCATCCACATTTCTTCTTTTATAAAAAATTGGCATCAACGTCACTTTTCATCCTCATTTCGGATTATCTATCGTTATATCAATACAAATTTCGAAACGTGTGATTTAACGCAATACTACCACTTTAATACACTCCATTTTGCGCGCGCTAAAACGAAAAAAGCGCAAACTGATTTCTCAATTTGCGCTTTTGTGATCTTCTGTTTTACAACGATTCTATGGGCGGTAAACCTTCACGTTGTTGAAACCTTGCTCCTGCAAGTACAATGCCTGTAGACGGCTCATCACACCGCGGTCACAGTACAGAAGGTAAGTCTTAGATTGGTCTAAGTCTCCGAACTGAGTACCCAGCTTATAGAATGGAATGTGCTTAACGTCCACACCATCGATTTCTAGTGGGTTATCGTCTTCCTCTTCAGGGCTACGAATATCCAAAACGATAGCGTGCTCTTCTACAGCTTGAACCTGCTCTACTTCTGGTGCTGCTTGCTCAGACTCTTTTGCGATATCGCGAATGTCCATCACGCGAGCTTCTTGCACAACTTGCTCAAGAATCGCAAAGTCAAACTTCTCTTCTTCCGCGTTCAGTCTGCCTTTTACCGCTTTCACTGTTGGCTTCTTAGAGATAACACCACAGTACTCAGGCATCGTCTTAGCGAAGTCTTCAGTACCGATGTCACGCGCTAGGTTGATGATGTCTTCTTTATCCCAGTTGATAAGCGGACGAAGAATCAGGGTGTCAGTCACATTATCGATATGACGCAAGTTAGTCAGTGTTTGGCTTGATACTTGGCCTAGAGCTTCACCCGTAACCAATGCTTCGATCTTAAACTTCTCTGCCACCATACCAGCGGCACGCATGAACATGCGCTTCAAGATCACGCCCATTTGGCCGTCGTCGACTTTTTCTAGGATTTCAGCAACTACTGGTTCGAAATCAACAGAGATGAAGCGAACTTTTGCAGAAGAACCGTATTTGTTCCATAGGTAATGAGAAACCTGCTTAACGCCGATCTCGTGTGCTGGGCCACCTAGGTTAAAGAAACAGTAGTGAACTTTTGAACCACGCTTGATGTGCAGGTAACTTGAAACGCCAGAGTCGAAACCACCAGAGATCAGACTTAGTACGTCTTCTTGTGTACCTAGAGGGAAGCCGCCTAGGCCTTTGTGACGAGCCAACACTTGGTTTAGCTTGTCATTGGTTACTTCAACGTTAATCGTTACGTCTGGCTTGCTTAGCTTAACACGAGCACTTTCTACCGCTTGGTTAAGACCACCACCTACGTAACGCTCTAGTTCAATAGAAGTAAAATCATGTTTACCACGGCGTTTAGCACGCACGACGAAAGTCTTACCTTCGATCAGTGAACCGCTTAACTCCAACACTTGCTCGTAAATATCGTGCAAGTCTTTGAACTCAGTTTGCTTCACCTCAAGAACGTGGTGGATACCAGGGGTATGAGTCAGGACTTCTAAAACTTCAGCGTGAAACTCGTCACTCTCAGAGGTCACTTCAATGTGATCACGACGGTTGAATACCGCGACAGATTCCGTACGGCTCTTAACGATGTTACGAATGTTGCACTCTAAAATCTTTGTGAAGCGCTTACGCACAGATTCACTTTTTACAAAAATTTCTGGATGGGGCTTTACAATAAATTTCATAGTCTAGTTCGCAGGTTAGTTTCGCAATCAACAATGAGTGATACTCCGCACTAGGTGTTCATACGTAAAAATATCACGCATGTCACACTCAAACTTTTGAGCTCACTTTTAAAGGCGCAAGATTATACACCCAAGCGAAATGGAATGACAAAAAAAGCGAGCTTGACGCTCGCTTTAGTATAAGAATAAATACTCGGTTATTGAATTACCGGCACTTCTTCGCTGTAGAGTGGTTCACCTTGCATGATGCTGATTTCGACGCGGCGATTAAGCGCTCGGTTCGCATCCGAATCATTTGGTGCCAATGGCTCAGTGTCCGCCATACCACGCACGCGTAAGCGTTGATGCGAGAAGCCTCGTACTTTCTCCATTTCTTGAGCAACCGATACCGCTCGTTGCGACGACAGGTCCCAATTGGAGCGATACAGCTCAGAATCCAACGGTTGGTTATCCGTATGGCCAGAAACTCGTACGATGCCCGGTACATCTTTCACCAATTCCGCAATCTGACGCACCAGCGGTCTAAACTTCGGCTGGAGGAACGCAGAGCCTTCAGGGAATGCCCCTTTCTCTCGCATTCGAATCACGATCTGTTGCCCAAGGTTTTCGACCTCTATTGCCCCTTGCTCAATCTCACGCTCCAACGCTTTCTTGATACTTTCCATCAAGGTATCCATCTCTTGCGAGGTTTGCTCAGACTGCTGTTGTTGCATGTCTGATTCCGCTGATTGGTTGTTTTGCGTTGACGTTTCTGGTGATTGACCACCGGTTAACTTCCCTTGGTCACGCTTAGTGCCACCAGCTCGGTCAGATTCCCCTTCATGAAACTCCAACGTCTGCTGAGTGATGTCCATGGTCTGCTGCATGATGACATCAATCGGTGTTGGCTCTGGGCGACCTGGTCTGAACTCTTGCGCAATAATGCTGGTGCCTTTAGGTATGTCCTTAACCTCAAGTTGGTTCTGAACACCAAAAGCAAATTTCATAGAGCCAGCGATCTGTTTGAACTTCAGTACGTCCATTTCCGAGAACGAAAGTAACAATACGAAGAAACACATCAACAAGGACATCAAGTCAGCGAACGTCCCCATCCATTGGGGGAGGCCAGGTGGCGGACAATCACATTTGTTATCTTCATCCATTAGATGACCTCCAGATTACTCGTCAATCTCAAGGACGCGTTTGCCCTCGTTGAGGTAGTTCTTCAGATAGCTATCGATAACACGTGGGTTCTGACCATCTTGAATTGCGAGTACACCGTCCATAATCAAACGACGGTTGAGTGTTTCTTGATCACGGCGTAGTGAAAGCTTGTCCGCAATTGGGAAAAACACCATGTTAGAAAGAATTGCACCGTAAAGAGTGGTTAAAAGTGCAACGGCCATCGCAGGACCGATCGCTTTTGGATCATCCATATTTGAAAGCATGGCAACCAAACCAACCAAGGTACCGATCATACCCATTGCCGGAGCGACATCACCGAATGCTCGAAAAACACCCGTGCCTTGCGAGTGGCGCTCATCGGTCAGTGCAATGTCTTTTTGCAAAGCAGCACGCACCACATCCGCATCATGCCCATCCACCAGTAAGTCGATGCCCTTTTGCATGAAGCTATTATTAATCTCCATCTCTTCCAATGCTAGGAAGCCACCTTTACGCGCTGCGTCTGCCATTTCTACGATCTTAGCAATCAGATCTTCTGGCTCGTCCGATTTGAACATGAACGCTTTGCCCGCAATTTTGGTCGCGCCGAAGAATTGCCCCATGGTGAACTTCATCAATACTACAAACGTTGAACCACCAACGACGATTAGGATTGAGGTGACGTCTACGAACATGCCAATGCTGCCACCAAGCACCATCGCCATAATGACGAATGCAAAACCACCAATCAAACCTATTAGGGTTGCTAAATCCACAAAGCACTCCTCACGCTATACTCAAACATTGCCCAGTCAGGCGAATTATTACTTGTATCGACAACTAGAGCAGAATTTTTAGAAAAATCTTGGTTAATACATCACAAAAAGATCGTTAATACCTTAACTTATTAATGGTCTTCGTCTCATCAGACCCGTTGAACGCTAAATTTGTGACAATTATATAAGGTTAAATTTGACCAAGTTACTAGGCTAAGGTAACTTGCGTGCATTCTATTAGAGGCTTGATTAAGGCAGATAAAAGATGGCGGTTAAGAAACCAGAAAACATGACCTTTGAAGCAACCATCGATGAGCTAGACAGCTTGGTTGATCAACTAGAGAACGGTGACCTTGCTCTAGATGATGCTCTACGTAAATTTGAACGTGGCATTGCACTCGCTCGTGCTGGTCAAACGAAACTGAGCGACGCCGAACATCGCGTTAGCATTCTTCTAAGCGAAGATGATGAAGCACCACTGAGTGACTTCAACCCTGAGTCAGAATAATAAATCAGTAGTGAGCAATGTGATGCAAGAGACATTGACGTCTTATCAACAAAGAAATAACCAACAGTTAAATCAATGGCTTGAGCAATTACCTCATCAAGAACAGCCGTTGATTCAAGCCATGAAATACGGCCTACTCCTCGGCGGTAAACGTGTTCGTCCCTTCCTTGTTTACATCACTGGTCAAATGCTAGGTTGTGAACCTGAAGACCTAGATACGCCGGCTTCTGCGATTGAGTGTATCCATGCCTACTCTCTTATCCATGATGATCTACCTGCTATGGATGACGACGACCTGCGCCGTGGACAGCCGACTTGCCACATCAAATTTGATGAAGCGACAGCCATTCTGACCGGTGACGCACTGCAAACCCTCGCATTTACGATCCTTGCAGAAGGCGAACTGAATCCGAACGCAGAAAGCCACCGTATAAAGATGGTGCAAGCCCTTGCACAAAGTTCTGGTGCGAATGGCATGTGCGTTGGTCAAGCATTGGACTTAGGTGCAGAAAATCGTCGAGTGTCTCTCGCAGAATTGGAAGAAATTCATCGCAATAAGACTGGTGCACTGATTAACTGTGCCGTAAAACTAGGCGCACTTGCCGCTGGCGATAAGGGCCTAGACGTTATGCCTCACCTTGAGCGCTACTCTAGAGCGATCGGTCTGGCGTTTCAGGTTCAAGACGATATTCTTGATATAATTAGTGATACAGAAACATTGGGTAAGCCTCAAGGTTCAGACCAAGAGCTAAACAAGAGCACTTACCCATCTTTACTGGGGTTAGAGGGAGCAATGGAGAAAGCTCACACTCTGTTGAAAGAAGCACTTCAAGCATTGGAGGCAATCCCATACAATACTCAGTTACTCGAAGAGTTCGCCCGATATGTCATCGAGCGCAAGAACTAACACTATAAGCGCGCATTTATATGACTCTTGATATTTCAAAGTACCCAACACTGGCGTTAGCAAATACACCGGAAGAGTTGCGTCTTCTTCCGAAAGAAACATTGCCAACTTTGTGCGATGAATTACGCACGTATCTGCTAAATTCAGTGAGTCAGTCTAGCGGACATTTAGCGTCTGGCTTAGGCACAGTAGAGCTAACCGTTGCTCTGCATTATGTTTACAACACCCCAGTGGATCAATTGATCTGGGACGTGGGTCATCAGGCTTATCCACACAAAATTCTTACTGGCCGTCGTGACCAAATGCCAACCATCCGCCAAAAAGGCGGCCTTCACCCATTCCCATGGCGTGAAGAGAGCGAATACGACACGCTATCTGTTGGCCACTCATCGACTTCTATCAGTGCAGCGCTCGGTATGGCAATCAGTGCACAAAAAGAAGATGAAGGTCGAAAGGTGGTAAGTGTTATTGGTGATGGTGCAATCACAGCAGGTATGGCATTCGAGGCCATGAACCATGCTGGTGACGTTCATCCTGATATGCTAGTGATTCTAAACGACAACGAGATGTCGATTTCAGAAAACGTTGGCGCATTGAACAACCACCTTGCTAAAGTCCTTTCTGGTAGCTTATACACCTCTATCCGTGAAGGCGGGAAGAAAGTGCTGTCTGGCGTTCCTCCAATTAAAGAGTTGGTTCGTCGTACAGAAGAGCACCTTAAAGGCATGGTTGTTCCTGGCACATTATTCGAAGAGCTTGGTTTTAACTACATCGGTCCTATCGACGGTCACGATGTTAACGAGTTAGTCAAAACGCTGAAAAACATGCGTGAGCTGAAAGGCCCTCAATTCCTGCACATCATGACCAAGAAAGGCAAAGGTTATGAACCAGCAGAAAAAGATCCTATCGGCTACCATGGAGTTCCAAAGTTCGACCCATCACATAACAGTTTGCCGAAGAGCAGTGGCGGTAAACCGACCTTCTCTAAGATCTTTGGTGACTTCCTATGTGATATGGCCGCGCAAGATCCTAAGCTAATGGCTATTACGCCAGCGATGCGTGAAGGCTCTGGCATGGTTCGTTTCTCGAAAGAGTACCCAGAACAGTACTTTGATGTTGCAATTGCAGAGCAGCATGCTGTGACGCTAGCAACAGGCATGGCGATTGCCGGCGATCACCCGATCGTCGCTATCTACTCAACCTTCTTGCAGCGTGGCTACGATCAGTTAATCCACGACGTGGCGATCATGGATTTACCTGTCATGTTCGCTATCGACCGTGCAGGTCTGGTTGGCGCAGATGGTCAAACTCACCAAGGCGCGTTCGACCTTAGCTTCATGCGTTGTATCCCAAACATGTTGATCATGGCACCAAGTGATGAAAACGAATGTCGTCAAATGCTGTACACCGGTCATAAACACACTGGACCAAGTGCAGTTCGCTACCCTCGCGGCAGCGGCATGGGCACAGAAATCGAGCCAGAATTTACTGCACTTGAGATTGGTAAAGGCCGTGTTCTTCGTAAAGGCGAAAAAGTCGCGATTCTAAACTTCGGCACCTTCTTAGGTAACGCGCTAGAAGCGGCTGAAAATCTGGATGCAACCGTCGCAGACATGCGCTTCGTGAAACCACTTGATGAAGAATTGATTCGCCAGCTAGCGTCTGAGCACGATGTATTAGTCACGCTAGAAGAAAACGCAATTGCTGGCGGTGCGGGTGCGGGTGTGATTGAGTTTATGATGCAAGATAAGATCATCAAGCCTGTGCTAAATCTTGGCTTGCCTGATCGCTTTATTCCTCAAGGCACACAAGACGAACTTCATGAAGAACTTGGCTTAGACGCGAAGGGCATTGAGAAGTCGATCAACGAATATCTCGCGAAGTAAGTTAACGCAAACAAGCGCTAAAAGTAAACACCAAAAAGGGATGCCATGATGGCATCCCTTTTGTTTATCTGTCGATTGTTAAAGCGGTATGACTACATCCAACCTGCGTATTTCGCCACTAAGAACAGTGCGATACCCGCCATGATACCGGCCACGATATCATCAATCATGATACCCAAACCACCGTGAACACGTTTATCCAACCAGCCAATTGGCCATGGTTTTACCATGTCAAAGAAGCGGAACAAAATAAAACCAGTCAGCAACCACTTCCATTCCGTGACTGGGATATTTAGTGCTGGTACTAAGCTCATGGTGATCCAAAAGCCTGCAAACTCATCCCACACGATTGAGCCATGGTCATGAACCCCCATGTCATCTGATGTCACTTGGCAGATCTTAATACCAATAACACAAGAGATGAGTACTAATAAGACATACAGTGGGAAGGGTAACTGCGCCAGTAACAAGAATAACGGCACAGCTGCCAACGTCCCCATAGTTCCTGGAACCACTGGTGATAAGCCGCTACCAAAACCCGTTGCCAAAAGATGCCACGGGTTCTTTAATGAAATCAGAGAGAGGGGATTGGTCATTTCCTTAAACCTATACTGCTAGTTGGTTTCAATCTTAGGCTAGAGCCTAGCTCAGATTATCTAAAGTGGTCAAAGCCACTGAGTTCCCAATCAAGAGGTTGATTGTTGTCGTGCAGCTCAAACGTACCTTTTGGTCGAATTTGGCCAATGCACGTAAACTTACACCCAGCGTGCGACAACGCACTTTGCAATGAACCGTTGTTCTGCTCAGGCACAGTAAAGCACAATTCGTACTCTTCACCACTGGATAAAGCATACTGCTGTGCGCTTACCTTATCATCTAAAAATTGAACCAACTCTGAAGATATAGGCAGTTGGGACACATCTAAACTGACTCCAACATCAGAACGCTTAAGAATATGTTTGATATCAGAAATCAAGCCATCAGAAATATCAATTGCTGATGACGCTAACCCGACTAATGCTTGCCCAGCCAACACGCGTGGCGTACTGAGATAATGTGCTTTCTCTAACTCTGGGGCAGCTATTCGAGTGCGTAATGTGTTATCAAGAACGACATCCAGACCAGCTTTGGCATCACCAAGGTTACCTGTCACATACACCCAATCACCGACTTTTGCTCCAGAGCGAGTCAAAGCTTTGCCCTCTGGTACAAAGCCTTGCACCGTAAGCGTCAGGCTTAGTGGACCTTTGGTCGTATCGCCCCCAATAAGTTGAATACCAAAGTAATCAGCTAACTCAAAAAACGCATCACAAAAAGGGGCAAGCCATGCTTCATCTGGCTCTGGCATAGTTAACGCAAAGCTTACCCAAGCAGGTGTTGCACCCATTGCAGCTAAATCACTGATGTTTGACGCTAATGCTTTGTGCGCCACCCACGCAGGGTTAGCATCAGAAAGAAAGTGCGTGCCTGCCACCAGCGTATCGGTACTAATAGCAATTTGTACATTCGCAGGTGCTTTCACTAACGCACAATCGTCCCCCGCTGCTAGATGGACGTCTTTGCGCTGGCTTTGGCGTCCAACAAAGTATTTGTCGATAAGATTAAATTCACCAGACATAATTCACTTTCTTTTTGATGTAAAAGATTTTGATACAAAAAAGGTCAGCATGTGCTGACCTTTTTAATAAAGAAATCGTTATTTCTTACGTACGTGTGGCGCCGCTTTATCTAGCACACCATTCACAAATTTGTGGCTGTCTTCTGCCGCGAATACTTTTGCAAGTTCAATCGCTTCATTGATTACCACTTTGTAAGGAACATCTTCGCGACGAGTCATCTCGTACATAGCAAGGCGAAGAAGAGCAAGTTCCATCATGTCTAGATCCTGCATTGGACGAGACACGTATGGACGGATTTTGCAATCTAGCTCTGAGTGGCTAAGTACAACACCGCTTAGTAGTTCACGGAAGTAAGCTACGTCAGTTTCTGGAGCAGCAAGTGCTGGCTCAGATGCATGAAGTTCTTCTTCATCGTATTTGTCACCAGACAAAAACTGTTCTTCAATCGTGGCAACATTGTCTTTAGTAATTTGCCATGAGTAGATCGCCTGTAGAGCGAATTGACGTGCGTTACGACGTGCGGCTGGTTTCACACTGGCCCCCATTAGGAATCAATTTCAGATAATACGTTAATCATTTCAAGTGCGCTTAGTGCAGCCTCTGCACCTTTATTACCAGCCTTGGTTCCTGCGCGTTCAATCGCTTGATCGATAGTATCAACAGTCAGTACGCCAAACGCTACTGGAAGGCTGTATTCCAGAGAAACTTGTGCAAGACCCTTGTTACATTCACTACAAACATAGTCAAAGTGTGGTGTACCACCACGAATTACTGTACCTAGAGATACGATAGCATCGTACTTACCAGTTTTAGCAACTCGTTGAGCAACTAAAGGCAGTTCTACAGCACCAGGACAACGAACAACAGTGATGTTGTCTTCGCTTACTTGTCCGTGACGCTTTAGTGTATCGATCGCACCAGAAAGTAGGCTTTCGTTAATAAAACTGTTAAAACGAGAAATAACGATAGCAATTTTTGCATTTGGCGCTGGGAAGCCACCCTCGATCACTTTCATAAGCCTTCCTTTAACTCTATTTTTAAGTGAAAATTGTTCATCAAGTGAGAATCGCCGGATTCTATCACAAATTTGTGAGCAATATCTAATGGAAATTAGAGACGAGTCACCAAGCCCTAGCCGTTAGCAGAATAAGCCGAAACTTGGCTAGGGGGGAATCGTTCAGTTGTTATTCGCAGATGTATTCAACAACATTCAAGCCAAAGCCACCCAATGCATGGTACTTTTTGTTGGTTGAAGAAAGCAGACGCATATCGTGCACGCCAAGATCCGCCAAAATCTGAGAACCAACACCTACACGACGTGATGTCCCCTGCTTCTTAGCAAGAGTAGGTGCCTCGCCTTTGTCTTGCGATTCAAACATTTTTACACGATGAATAAGCAGATCGGTCGAGTCTTCATGACCAAGTACAACCAGAACACCCCCTTCTTCACCGATTCGCTTCATCGCTTTATCCAGCGTCCAACTGCGTTCTGCGTTACGATCACTGCGAAGCACATCGGTAAATACGTCTTGTAAGTGAACGCGAACTAACGGTGCATTCGCAGTTAAGTCACCTTTACACATCGCGTAATGTACTTGGTTATCAATCGTGTCTTTGTAAGTCACCAAAGTGAACTCACCAAATTCCGTTGGCAGTGCACACTCAGCAACGCGTTCAATCGTTGTTTCCGTGTTGTTGCGGTATTCGATAAGGTCTGCAATGGTACCTAGCTGTAAATCGTGTTTTTCAGCAAACACTTCAAGGTCCGGGCGACGCGCCATCGTGCCATCGTCGTTTAGGATCTCAACAATAACCGATGCTGGCTCTAGACCTGCAAGACGAGCCAAATCACAGCCGGCTTCTGTATGACCAGCGCGAGTTAGAACACCACCGTCTTGTGCTGCTAGAGGGAAGATATGGCCCGGTTGCACTAAGTCCGCCGCTTTTGCACTTGGCGCAACTGCCGCTTGTACAGTGCGAGCACGGTCAGCTGCAGAAATACCAGTGGTAACACCTTCAGCGGCTTCAATAGAAACCGTAAAGTTAGTGGTGTATTGCGCGTTGTTGTCTTGCACCATTGGTGGCAAGCCAAGGCTCTCACAACGAGTTTTTGTCATGGTTAGACAGATTAAGCCACGGCCATGCGTAGCCATAAAGTTGATAGCTTCCGGCGTAATGTGCTCGGCAGCCATGATCAAATCACCTTCATTCTCGCGGTCTTCATCATCCATTAGGATGACCATTTTGCCTGCGCGAATATCATCAATAATCTCTTGAGGCGTGCTGATAGGCATATTCTGTTTCCCGTTATTCAAAAATTTATTATTGCAGCAGCAATGCGTTTAACGTTTCGTTGAGTTACGTCTACTCGCTTTAGTCAGCAAAGCAGTTTGAAGCTAACCTTTATTAAGTCAATTAACCTGATAACGTTCTGTGATTGTGGTCGGTTTCGCTTACGCAAAACCATTTTGCTGCAAGAAGTCCATTGTAATACGTGATTCTTGCGGCTCTTCTTTTTGGCCTTGTAGCAAGCGCTCCATATAGCGAGCTAACACGTCTACTTCTAGGTTCACTTTACGGCCAACTTGGAACTGATCGATGGTTGTCTCTTCACTGGTGTGAGGAACAATCGTTAATTTAAATCCATTCTTACGTAGTTCGTTGACGGTCAGACTAATGCCATCCACTGTGATAGAGCCTTTTTCTGCCACGTACTTACAGATTTCCGCTGGCATCTCAACCCAGAACTCAATCGCACGGCCAACTTGATTACGCTCAACAATCACACCGACGCCATCAACGTGACCTGAAACGATATGACCGCCAAAACGAGTGGTCGGCAACATGGCTTTTTCTAGGTTCACTTTGTCGCCCACTTGATAAGCAGCAAAACCAGTTTTGTTCAGCGTTTCCAGTGACAAATCAGCACTGTAATAGTTACTACCGAAATCGACGACCGTTAAACATACGCCGTTAGTCGCAATGCTGTCGCCTAACTTAACGTCAGCCATATCCAATTTGCCTACTTCCACCGTCACGGTGATGTCTTCGCCTTTTGGCGTGATTGCAGTTAGTTTGCCAACTGCTTCTACAATTCCTGTAAACATAATGCTTCTTTCTAGCGTTGAATGCGTTTGACGGTTGCGGTGATGCGAATATCCACCCCCACCATTCGAACGTCGGTAATAGTTAAATCGATAACTTGTGCCATCTCGGTTAAACCAAGCGCGCCGATCAAGCCTCGTCCATCGCTCCCCATCAACTTAGGCGCGAGATAAACGATCAGTTCATCTACAAGGTTAGCTTCGATTAATGAACTCGCGAGTGTCGCTCCCGCTTCGACCCACAAGTGATTGATGTGACATTCGCTTGCCACGGCTTTCAATGTCGCAGCTAAGTCAACTTGATCGTTTTCAGTCAGTTTAGGGGCGATATCACCATCTTGACTGACAATAATACGCTCACCTTCTGTCTTGAATAGCTTTAAATCATTACGAAGCTGAGATTGGCGATCAAGTATGACTCGTGGAGGCTGACGAACATCAACCTGAGGGTATTGCGATTGTAGGCTTTTTGGCAAATCATCCCAGCGAACGTTCAATGAGGCATTGTCGTCAATCACTGTTTTGCTGGTAGAGAGAATACCACCGCTCATCGCACGATAGTGTTGAACATCTTGGCGAGCTTTTGGGGAGGTAATCCATTGGCTCTGTCCGTTACTCAACGCACTTTGCCCATCGAGGCTAGCTGCCATTTTCAACTGAACATAAGGCATGCCAGTTTGCATGAATTTGATAAAACCTTTGTTCAGCTCGATCGCATCGCTTTCCAACAAGCCAACGTGAACTTCTACCCCTGCATCACGCAGCATTTGAAAACCACGCCCTGCAACTTTCGGGTTTGGGTCTTCCATTGCGCAGACCACACGTGCAACCTTGGCTTTGATAAGTCCCTCAGCACACGGCGGTGTTCGCCCGTAGTGAGAGCAAGGCTCCAACGTCACATAAGCGGTCGCCCCTTCGGTTTTATCCCCAGCCATGCGCATTGCATGAACTTCGGCATGAGCTTCACCCGCGCGATGATGATGGCCTTCGCCAACAATCTCACCGTCACGGACAATAACGCAACCAACGTTGGGGTTAGGCGCTGTGGTATACATGCCGCGCTTCGCCAATTTCAGCGCACGCGACATCATTTCGAAATCTTGAGAGGTAAATACTGAAGAAGTGTTCTGTTGTTCCATGACTCAATCAGTCTTCTAGACGAGCAATTTCTTCGCCAAATTCACGGATATCTTCAAAGCTGCGGTAAACCGATGCAAAACGGATATAAGCAACTTTATCCAGCTCTTTCAATTGGCCCATAACTAGGTTACCAATCATCTCACTTGGCACTTCACGTTCACCTGTTGCACGCAGCTGCGATTTAATCATGCTGATTGCCAATTCGATAGAATCTGCACTCACTGGGCGTTTTTCTAGTGCGCGTTGAATGCCACCGACCATTTTGTCTTCATCAAACGGTTCACGGTTGCCGTTAGACTTAATCACTTTAGGCATCACCAACTCAGCCGTTTCAAACGTGGTAAAACGTTCGCTACAAGCTAAGCACTGGCGACGACGACGCACTTGATGGCCGTCAGCAACTAAGCGGGAATCAATTACTTTTGTATCGTTCTCAGAACAAAAAGGACAATGCATATCACCTCCAAATAGCGTGCGATTGGGTTCGTCCCAAAAGCAAGACTAGTGTAGCGGAATTGCTATGTTAGAGAAAACAAAAAGGGGCACTACTGCCCCTTTTTCAATCAATATCAAACGGTTTCTGTTAACTGCGTGCTAGGTAGTTTGCTTTACCAACCCATTTGTAGCTGGTGAGTTCTTCCAAACCCATTGGGCCACGTGCATGCAGTTTCTGAGTAGATACCGCCACTTCTGCCCCAAGACCAAACTGAGCACCGTCAGTAAAACGAGTTGAGGCATTCACGTAAACCGCAGCAGAACCAACAGAATTAATGAATAATTCCGAGTTAACCAAACTGTTGGTCATGATCGCATCTGAGTGGCTCGCGTTATGAACACGCATGTGGTCAATCGCCTCTTTTACGTCGGCAACCACTTTTACACCCAGCGTGTAACTTAGCCATTCAGTATCAAAGTCACCTTCCACTGCATCACGAATTTGTGTTGCTTGAGCCATCAGTACTTTTGCCTTTGGTTCTGTCACGAAGGTCACTTTATCGCTCATGCGCTCTACGATCATTGATAGGAATTGCGCCGCAACATCTTCATGTACGAGCAAAGTATCTAGCGAGTTACATGCTGAAGGGCGTTGAACTTTTGAATTCTCAACAACGTTCAACGATTTTTCTAGATCCGCTGACTCATCAACAAAAATATGGCTGATACCAAAACCACCGATGATCACTGGAATGGTGCTGTTCTCTTTACACATCTTGTGTAAGCCAGCGCCGCCACGTGGAATGATCATATCAACGTAATCGTCTAGCTTAAGGAGTTGAGAAACCAACTCACGATCTGGCTTTTCAATATATTGAACGGAAGCCGCCGGCAAGTTCGCTTTCGCTAGAGCCGATTGGATAACCTTTACCAATTCCATATTGGAAAAGAGCGTCTCTTTACCACCACGTAGGATGCTTGCATTACCTGTTTTTAGACATAGAGCAGCAATATCGATAGTTACGTTTGGACGCGCTTCGTAAATCACACCAACCACACCCAGTGGTACACGACGACGGGACAGAGACATGCCATTTTCTAGCACTTTGCTGTCGATTTCACTGCCTACAGGATCGTTTAGGCTGATCACGTTACGAACGTCATTAGCGATACCAGTAAGGCGCTCTTCATTTAATAGAAGACGGTCTAGTAGTGCATCTGTTAGACCCGCTTCGCGACCTAATTCGATGTCTTTTGCGTTTGCAGCCAAAATAGTTGCCGCATTCGCTTCTAGCTCATCAGCGATGATCGCTAGTGCTTGGTTTTTTTGTGCGGTTGACGCTGTCGCCAATTCGAAAGCTGCATCTTTGGCAGCTTTACCCATATTCGTTAAATCCACTTTGCTTCCCTCAATATCTATTCTTGGATGACGACAAGATCATCACGGTGAATCACTTCTGAGCCGTAATCATGACCCAAAATAGAGATGATATCTTTACTGTGTTTACCGGCAATGTTTGCTAGGTCTTCGCTTGAGTAGGCGCTGATACCACGTGCCACCAGCTTGCCTTGTGCGTTGGTCACGCGAGCCACTTCACCACGAGCAAAATCACCACTTACCTTAATCACGCCTTTTGCAAGTAGACTACTGCCCTTACCGACAACCGCGCTAACTGCACCATCATCAATAATGATATCACCGGATGCAGCAGGGCCCGCTAGGATCCAGCGCTTGCGGTTTTCTAGCGCTTCTTCACAAGGAAGGAAACGCGTCCCTTGTGGCTCTGAGCTCAATGAGTCAAAAATAACATTTGGTGCGCTGCCCGCAGCGATGATCACCTCAATGCCTGCACGGCGAGCGATGTCTGCCGCCTGAAGCTTGGTTGCCATGCCGCCAGTACCTAGCGTTGTGCCGCTACCACCCGCAATTTTGCGCAAAGTATCATCAATGGTTTTCACTTCTTTGATCAATTCGGCATTTGGATCTTTACGAGGGTCTGCGGTAAACAAACCTTTTTGGTCTGTTAGCAGCAGTAATTTGTCTGCACCACACAAAATCCCCACCAAAGCAGACAAATTGTCGTTATCGCCCACTTTGATCTCGTTCGTTGCTACCGCGTCATTTTCGTTCACGATAGGAATAATGTCGTTTGCAACCAGAGCATTGATGGTGTCACGCGCGTTAAGAAAACGCTCGCGATCATCCAAATCAGCACGAGTTAGCAACATCTGACCAATTTTGATGCCATAAATGCCAAACAGAGACTCCCATGTTTGAATCAGACGGCTTTGGCCCACTGCAGCAAGCAATTGTTTGCTCGCCATTTCGTTGGGCAATGCGGGGTATCCAAGATGCTCACGGCCTGCTGCAATTGCACCAGACGAAACCATTACGACTGAATGGCCTTGTTTTTTTAGTTCAGCACATTGACGAGCCAGCTCTACCATGTGAGCACGGTTTAACGCCAAAGTGCCGCCTGTCAGCACACTTGTACCCAGTTTCACAACGACGGTTTGTGATTGTGAAATAACTGCATTCTGTTGATTCGTTGTCATGATGTCTTCTGAAATGAAAAACAAATAAAGAGTGGATGTTTTAGCAATCAAATGGGGATTTAACAAGCAGAAAAGGTGCGAAAACGCACCTTTTTGTCTTATAGAGGAAGAAAACAGCCAAATTAGGCGAAATCAAACGATTCTGTGTGATATTCCACTTCCAGTTTGAAATGCTCAGCCAGCGTATCTACTAGCTTCTGATGAAAGGTACTCTGGGTGAGGTAAACCTCTTCAGTCACCTTATTCGGTAATGGCTCTGAGGTCCAATCCCCTTCTTTGTTGTATTTACCAATATGGTATTTTGCAGTAAAGCCACCTTCGATGGACTCCAAGTCCATCCACCATCCCCAAAATTCACGTTTTTCTGGCGACTTTTTGTCGTCTACACAAACAGATAGACAGTCAAAATAGTAGTGGCCTTCTTGTGATTGTGGTTCGCGCAGGTAAGGACCTATCGCCTTTAACTTAGACATCAAGCGAAAGTGAGTCGGCCCTTGAGTCGTCTCTGACATAAGAATCTCCGTTTCCATAGTAAGGATATTTAGCTATCCAAGAATGATTATTATTTTTTATTATCATGAGCTTATTTTTTGCTCACATATATCACTCTTAACTAAATTAGGAGATTTGTCATCTTAATAATTCCTCCTCCAACCACTTTATGGCCAAATCGAGGGATTGCTCATAACCTTTTGTAATTGTTTTGGAACTGATTTTCTTTGCTTGACCATAGTGACTAAACAGCGCTACCAACTGGTTGTCACTGTGTGGGGAAACAGGATCCCCCTCCAAACTCAAAGCCAAAATAGGTACCTTGGTTTTACGACTGCTTAAGAACCCTTGTACTTTCAACGACCACGCCATCATCTGCCCAGCCATGCTATTGATGTCCACGGCGTTCTTACCTAAACGAGACGCCAGTAGATCTAGGTACATCTTCGGCATCTGCTGCAGCTTCTTCGGTGAGGTAAACAAATCATGTACAGGTGCACCGAGCGCCACACACGCTTTGATCTTCTCTTGTTCAACGAATGAAAGACGGATCATAGCATTGCCACCAAAGCGGAAACCAATCAATCCCACTTTGTAATGATCGACCCAAGGCAGTTTGTACAGCTCATTCAATACCGCTTGATGCAAACAACTAGAATCTTCCGTTAATGGCCAATGGGAGCTATGACCCACTGACGGCATGTCGATGGTCAACATTGCGATGTCTTTAGGCGCTAAATGATTGCGGAACAAACGCCACATGTCTGTTTGCAAGCTGTCCAAACCCGCACTCACCATCACAACGGGCAATTGCTTGTCCGTACGTGGTAAGTGTAAGTTCGCGATGATCTTGCGCTTTTGATAAGGCACTTCGATCTGTTTGATCGTGTATTGCGTTTTCTCAGAGCCTTCGTTGTAAGCTTTATTGGCCAACACTTGAGCTTGAGTCGCAAGGTTATCGTTCTTCAAATGTGGGTAGCCAGCAATACTGAAACACAGCGAAGCGGAAAACAACTCATCCGCCGCATCTTCACCTTTCAATTCGGTTGAACGGCGTTGGTGTTCCATCCCAAGCTTTATCCACTCAAACGTCCAGTTACCGCCGTGATAACCCATCACTGTATCTAACCACTTATCTTCCGTACGCGAATGTTTCGACGACGCAATTTTAGACAGTGTACTTTCCATCTCGATTGGAGATAAACCCTGCCAAGTCCACTGCAAACGTCTTAAGTGTCGATACCACGCACGATCATCTTGCCCTTCTCGCTCATCAAGAATTGTTTGGCTGGTAGGCATGTATTGAGTAAGTGCAGAGGTTTCTTTCGCCTGCTTGTGCTTAACAAACAAGGTTTCTGAGAGGTTTTTACTGACGTCTTCTGACATAGGAAGAACTCTAAGCTATTGGCAATTGCTGTAATAATAATAAAAAAAATGCCCCTATAAAGGGGCATTTCTCAATATTCTTGGTGCAAACTTATTTTTGCTTACGATTTACTGGCTCAGCAAACTGGATAGACATATCCCAAGGTTGCTCGATCCAAGTGTCTTGAGCGATGTCTACTACGTAATCGTCTAGTAGCTCAACACCTGCAGGCTTAGCACATACTGCGATAAGCTTCGCTTTCGGGTACATTTCACGTAACTTGCGTGCTGTGTCACCGCTATCTACTAGGTCTTCAACGATTAGGAAACCTTCGCCGTCACCTTCTGGTGCTTTAACTACTGTCATATCACGCTGGTGATCGTGGTCGTAGCTAGAGATACAAATAGTATCAACGTGACGAATACCCAGTTCACGCGCTAGGATTGCACCAGGAACTAGGCCACCACGGCTTACCGCCCAAATACCTTTCCATTGCTCAGCTGGCATTTGTTTCTCAGCCAGTTCACGGCAGTAAGACTGCATCGCATCCCAAGTGATAATGAATTTTTTACTCATTGTAATAACCTAATAATTTCAAAATATGCATCCCCTCTGTCTAGCTGATGGCGCTGAAATGGACTCATCTCGCTAAACTTTCCACACCAGAGGAAATGGGGGTTTCAAGCTACGCAAACGATTATTCTACCGAAACACATCGTTAATACCAACGCTGATATCAAAATTCTCTGCCTATTACGCAGAAAAATCGTATTCGGTGAACAATACAAAATGGAGAAGTGGATGAATTACTTTAAAAATTATCCACAAACAAAAAGCCAGTGTGAATCGAGTTCGCACTGGCTTTTTTCAATCGTTGGAATTAACCGACCATGTATTTCACAATGAAGATAGCAGACATCACCCACACACTCATCGATACTTCACGGCCTTTACCACTGAACAGTTTAATAGCAGCGTAAGCGATGAAACCTAGCGTGATACCTTCTGCAATCGAGAAAGTAAGAGGCATTACCAAACAAGTAACCACAACTGGCGCAGCTTCTGTGAGGTCACGCCAGTCGATGCCAACAAGACCAGAAAGCATTAGGATCGCTACATAGAATAGCGCACCAGATGTTGCGTAAGCTGGAATCATACCTGCTAGTGGCGAGAACAACAGAGCCAGAAGGAACAATACGCCAACAACCACAGCCGTTAGACCAGTACGACCGCCTGCTGCTACACCAGAAACACTCTCAATGTATGACGTCGTGTTAGATGTACCTAGTAGAGCACCTACTGATGTTGCTGTTGAGTCAGCAAGTAGCGCTTTGTTTAGACGTGGAATGTTGCCGTTTTCGTCAGTTAGACCTGCTTTCTGTGAAACGCCAACTAGCGTGCCCGCAGTGTCGAACAAGTCAACGAATAGGAAAGCAAATACGACCGAGATCATGCCAACTTCGAACAGACCAGAGAAGTCTAGCTGCATGAAGGTTGGTGCGATGCTTGGTGGTGTCGACATGATGCCGCCCCATTGAACGTCACCAAAGATAAGACCAAGAATTGTCACACCCAAAATGGCGATCATAACCGCACCTTTCACACCACGGTGAACCAGCGCGATAGTCATAAAGAAGCCGATAGCCGCAAGTACAGATGGTAGCGAAGTGATGTTACCCATTGAAACTAGCGTTGCTGGGTTATCTACTACGATGCCGGCATTTTTCAGTGCGATGAACGCAAGGAACAGACCGATACCTGCAGAGATACCTGTACGAAGAGAAAGCGGAATTGAGTTAATGATCCACTCACGGATCTTGAACACACTCAACACAATAAATAGTAGACCCGACACAAATACTGCTGCTAGCGCGACTTGCCACGTATAACCCATACCCAACACAACAGAGTAGGTAAAGAACGCGTTTAGGCCCATACCTGGAGCCTGAGCGATTGGGTAGTTTGCTACTAAGCCCATGATGAAACAGCCAATAGCCGCAGCAAGACACGTCGCAACGAACACAGCACCACGATCCATACCAGTATCTGCAAGGATTGCTGGGTTTACGAAGATAATGTAAGCCATGGTTAAGAAGGTAGTAACACCTGCGATGATCTCAGTGCGCACATTGGTGCCATTTTCACTAAGTTTGAATAGCCTTTCGAGCATGATCGAATCCTGTAAAGGGTAAAAAGTAAACGGTTGCGTAATCGATTGGCTCGAATTATAAAGTTATCAAATAACAAATTCCAGATAGAATTTTCACTCTAATGCGATTTTTTTCTTTGGATATGAAACCGATTCGCTAGCGTTTCAAACGCGATTAAAATTTAAAGCTTAATAAACAATAACTAACAATTAAGGCATTCAAGTAAGACAACGAGTGCAAACTGAACAATGTATTAAACTTTCAAACAGAAACATGGAGTTTTGAGCGTAAAACACTCACGAATTTGGTTAGCAAATGAAATAAGTTGGAGAAGCAAACCTAGAATAGGTGCTTAGCGGTGAGAAATCAGTCAACGTTCAGGATCGAGAGATAAAAAAACGCCACTCAATTTGAGTGGCGGTGAATCATGTCAGCACTATGCACTGAAAAAAAATTCCAATTTATAGGGGTGAACAAATTTGTTCGAGTCACATGCGTTGGCTTCAATTAGTAACCAAAGCTTGTTGGGTATACAAAGTTACCGGTGTAAACAGATTTGCTGTTCCAGAACATTGCACTTGGTAAACCTTTCATAAATATCACCTTCTAAATCAATTAATACTGTTAATTTGGTTGATTTCTCGGTTCCTTGGAGGCGACAAACGGACTCATCCTTTGAGCATTTCATTCTTCTCTCAGAAGCTGGTTACAAATATACCACCAAGAAATTTAATTACAAGCATTTTAGTGACAGAAATCACAAAACATTGATAAATTGATCTTCATCAAGAATTAACTGTAATTAAATTACACTTTAGTAAATTGAAAAATAACCAATCTTATAATTGATACTAATTGAGTTGCATTCGTGTATTTCTGTGTGTCCATAAACTGTGACAGTTCAAGGGCAAATCCTTTTATCCACATCTACTAGTAGCGCCCTTCTGGTGGTATGCTGAAAACAATTCAAAGCCGAAACCGGATTAGCATTTACTGCTAAACACTTATTAAATTCACGGTTTATATTTGGCAAAGCACATCAAAAGGAGTCCTCCGTGTCTGAATTCCATTCTGAAATCAGTACCTTATCACCTGCTCCACTTTGGCAGTTTTTCGATAAGATTTGTTCAATCCCTCACCCTTCTAAACATGAAGAGGCACTAGCTCAGTACATTGTGACTTGGGCAACAGAGCAGGGATTTGACGTACGCCGCGATCCAACTGGCAACGTATTTATCAAAAAGCCAGCAACACCGGGTATGGAAAACAAGAAAGGCGTGGTTCTTCAAGCGCACATCGACATGGTGCCGCAAAAGAACGAAGATACTGATCACGACTTCACTAAAGATCCTATCCAACCATACATCGATGGTGAGTGGGTAACAGCGAAAGGAACAACACTAGGTGCTGACAACGGCATTGGTATGGCTTCTTGTCTTGCAGTTCTCGCTTCTACTGAAATCAAACACGGCCCAATTGAAGTTCTGCTAACGATTGATGAAGAAGCTGGCATGACTGGCGCATTCGGTCTTGAAGCGGGTTGGTTAGAAGGTGACATTCTTCTAAACACAGACTCAGAACAAGAAGGCGAAGTCTACATGGGCTGTGCTGGCGGTATCGACGGCGCAATGACATTCGATATCACGCGTGATGCAATCCCTGCAGGCTTTGTAACTCGTCAGCTTACACTGAAAGGTCTGAAAGGTGGTCACTCTGGTTGTGACATCCACACTGGTCGTGGTAACGCAAACAAACTTGTAGGTCGTTTCCTAGCGGGTCACGCACAAGAATTAGATCTTCGTCTTGTAGAGTTCCGTGGTGGTAGCCTACGTAACGCTATCCCTCGTGAAGCCTTCGTTACGGTTGCTCTACCAGCAGAAAATCAAGATAAACTAGCAGACCTGTTCAACT
The DNA here is from genome assembly GCF_023277445.1 of Vibrio sp. ED002. Classification (NCBI taxonomy): domain Bacteria; kingdom Pseudomonadati; phylum Pseudomonadota; class Gammaproteobacteria; order Vibrionales; family Vibrionaceae; genus Vibrio; species Vibrio sp. ED002. The sequence continues at coordinate 1,698,250 of NZ_CP080238.1, forward strand.
TCTACTCTGAGTTACTAAAAACTGAGCTTGGCAAGATTGAAACAGATATCGTCACTTTTAACGAAGAAGTTGTAACAGATGCACAAGTGTTTGCCGTTGCAGACCAACAACGTTTCATCGCTGCATTGAATGCTTGTCCAAACGGCGTAATGCGCATGAGTGACGAAGTTGAAGGTGTGGTTGAAACGTCACTTAACGTTGGTGTTATCACAACAGAAGAGAACAAAGTAACCGTACTTTGCCTAATTCGCTCACTGATCGACTCAGGTCGTAGCCAAGTTGAAGGCATGCTTCAATCAGTAGCAGAGCTAGCTGGCGCGCAAATCGCGTTCTCTGGCGCTTACCCAGGTTGGAAACCAGATGCAGACTCAGAAATCATGGCAATTTTCCGTGATATGTACGAAGGCATCTACGGTCACAAGCCGAACATCATGGTTATCCACGCAGGTCTTGAGTGTGGTCTATTTAAAGAACCTTACCCGACTATGGACATGGTTTCTTTCGGCCCAACCATCAAATTCCCTCACTCTCCAGATGAGAAAGTGAAGATTGATACCGTTCAATTGTTCTGGGATCAAATGGTTGCACTTCTAGAAGCTATTCCAGAAAAAGCGTAATCTTAACCAGATACGACAAATACGAAAAAGGGTGCCGAGGCACCCTTTTTTTATTGCGAGTTTGCTATTAAAAGCACTTCGCAAATTATGCACGAGTTTGCGCGTATGCCGCTAGCTCATCCATAGAAGTCTTAGCAACCACTTCACCATCGATGTAGTAAGTCACAAAGTCACCTTCACGAACACCCATTAGCGTCGCTTTCTCACCGTTGTTGTAAGTGATATCCATTTGAACTGTGTTCTCGTCAAGCTGTTGCATTTGACCTTGTTCGATAACACGGTTGTTCGTTAGAGGACCAACAGGTGCAGTGGTTAGAGATTTATCTAACTGGTGGTTTACGTCGATGTAAGTATCCATCTTCTTGTCAAAGATGTGTGGCTTACCGTTTAGCGGGTTTTTACCAGTCCAAAACTCTAGTGAGTTGAACACGATGTAGTCAGCTGCAATAGCAACACCGTAAACTGGCGCCATTAGCATGTTTAGACCACCACGAGCGTAACGGTTATCAACAGCTTTCAAGTTGAAGCCCATAACGTAACCCGTTACAGCGTTGCTGCCTACACAGCCAGAAAGAGAAACTGCTACAGCAGTTAGTGCGCCAATTTTAGCGATCGCCTTTTTCATCAAAACCTCTAGTTAGATAGTATTAGGTCAAAAATTCGGCGGGGATAGTAGCGGATAAAAACCTTAGGTAAAAGACAGTTTTTCTCGAAAAAAATATTAGTATTAAATTTAACACAGTCTTATTTTTGTGATGAATATAACAATTTAAAACACAGCGCACAGCTACTCAATTAACACAAGAATTTCCCAAATGTACTTACACAAGCCATACACTTGGTGAATTTTTAATCTTTTCAATAAAAATTATTGTTCGTGACATTAAGAAGAATGATTAGTGTGATTTTGAACCAGTTGTTACATTGTTGCTAACGTATTCGATAGAGATGGTTTATGGCCAGAAGTAAAAAAAGCAAGGTGTTTGAGCTACTAGGACACCAAGTTCAACCAGGACAACGATTAGAAACCGAATTTGAAGCGGCGCAGCTTTACACACACTCTCCTCTTTCTATCCCTGTGGAAATTATCCACGGTAAACAAGAAGGTCCGGTGTTAATGGTAAACGCAGCAATCCATGGTGACGAGCTGAATGGCGTAGAAATCGTTCGTCAGATGATCAACCAACTGGACCCTGCAAAACTAAAAGGTACTGTGATTGCCGTGCCTATCGTTAACGTGTTTGGCTTCATCCATAAATCTCGCTACCTGCCAGACCGTCGCGATCTAAACCGTTGCTTCCCAGGCAGTGAAAAAGGCGCGTTGGCTTCTCGTATGGCACATGGGTTCTTCAACAACATTGCTAAGCGTTGTGACTATATTCTGGATCTTCACACGGGTGCGATTCACCGAACGAACCTACCTCAGATCCGCGCTAACTTGAGCAACCCAGAAACACTGCGCATCGCAAAAGCATTTGCAACCCCAGTGATCGTAGACTCTGCTCTACGTGATGGCTCTCTACGTAGTGAAGCAGAGAAGTGCGACATTCCTGTACTGACTTATGAAGCAGGTGAAGCGCTGCGCTTTGACCCACTATCGATCAGTGCTGGTGTACTAGGTGTGCAACGTGTGATGCAGGCTATCGGCATGCTACGTGCGAGCCGCAAAAAGCTACCAGAGCCTATTATCGCAAAATCCACCAGCTGGGTTCGCGCATCGGGCAACGGTATCCTACGTACGGTTGTGAACTTAGGTGATAAAGTAGAAGAAGGCGAGACTCTCGCTTACATCAGCTCGCCTTTAGGTCATGACGAGCTAGAGCTGTTGGCACCAAAAGGCGGTATCGTAATTGGCCAGCAAACACTGCCACTGGTTAATGAAGGTGATGCTATTTTCCATATTGCCTACTTCAAGCAAGACGATGATGTGGTTGAGCAAACAGTAGAAAGCTACATTGAAGAGCTGACTGAGTTTGATGTCGACCAAGTAACAACGGGGCAAATCCCGCTAGAAACGCAACAATAATTGCGAACTAGTATAGAAAGCCAACTTCCAAGCCCAGACTCCTTGTCTGGGCTTTCTTTTGTCGTTCAAATAGACACACTCACTAACTAACAGACCAAAAACCAAACAATAATCCAATTTACCGTCTAATCGTGGGTATAAAAGTTTACAGGAAAACCAAAAACCATTATTGATAATTAATCTCATTATCATTTATTAATCTTTTCAGCATTCATATAATCCCCGCCTCTCAAATTACGATAACAAATGAATATGAAACGATTATCGACCCATCGCTTAAAAGTAAGCCTTGTCTCGCTCGCAATGCTCAACTCAATTTCTCTCCATGCAACAGAAAACGTCGACGAAGAACTCGAAGTCATTGGTGTCCGCTATGCCAAACCGATTACCGTCGCAGAACCCGCTGAAACCATCATTGATTGGACCCAAATCGAAGAACAACAATACTCTAACTTCGCTGAAATGATTGATGCTGTGCCGGGGGCAACGCTCGACGGCGGGGCGCGTTCTGGTGGGGAACGCATTAATATTCGCGGTTTCGATAACCCTAGCGACATCGCCGTGTTTGTTGATGGGGCTCCAATTGGTTTCCAGCAATACCGCTACGGCACCTTCTTCTTTGACCCATTCTTAATTGGTGAAGCGGAGATCATCAAAGGCGCACATGACTACCGCGCTCTAAACGGTAACTTTGGTGGGTCTATCCGAATCAAAACCAAAAGCGTTGACGACCTGCTTGGAGGGGATCGCAACTTCGGCGTTCGTGCGTCAACGGGTTATAACAACAATGGCGAAGAGAACTCATACACCCTCTCCCTTTATGGCAAAAATGATGCTGGCTTTTACTTCCTCGCAAATGGTTCAGTAAAAGACTCCGACGACATTAAAGTGGGTGGCGGTAAAACACTAGATTACTCAGGTTACGAACAAGAAAACATGCTCGTCAAAGTTGGGTACGAAAATGATGACCATGAATTTGAAATCAGTCACACACGATACAAAGATGAAGGCCGTAAACCATGGGCTAACCGTCGTGGTCAAATGCCAACCATTTCGGATTACAACATCAAAAAATATGGCTCGTTAGAAAAAGCGCAATACGCTTACACGGTCTACAACGAATACAAAGACAATACGACGACAATCTCCTACCATTACATGCCGACTAGCCCGTACATTGATTTCAACATAAAAATGGCGCGTTCTGAAAACGACCGTCATTGGGTTCGTCCAGATATTGCCTTTGAAAAAATGTTCGTTTCCGTTGGCAGTTATGGTCATGAATCTTGGCTAAGCTACGAACGTGATTACATTGATGTATTCAACCAAGCGCAAATTGGTGACCATGCACTGGTTACGGGTCTTCAGTATCAAAAAACGGATCGTGATTCGTTAGTTTTCAATGCTTCTTACGATAATAAAGAGTCGAAAAACTACGGTTGGTATACCCCGTACTATGAACCATCGGGCACTCAGTCTATATACGCGGCCTACATTGCTGACCACTATCAAGCAACCGACCGCCTGACGATTACTCCTTCTCTGCGTTATGAGTACATCACCAGCGAAGGGAAAGGTAATGCGGCGCCAGATTACAATAACCCAGCAGCCGGCCATGACTACAGTGAAACAAGCCACAAAGGCTTTAGTCCACGTTTGGATATCGATTTTGACGCGACCAACAATACTCGTTTGAACTTCTCTTATGCCTACGCCTTAAAAGCTCCAACCGTCGATAACATTTACTCTGTGCAATATGCTCGAGCAACAGCCACCGCTACGGCACGCGATCTCGATGTTTCTCGTATTCATGCTTATCAAGCCAGTGTGATTAATTTGGCCAAAGGATTAGTTAGCGAGCGCGACAACCTCGCAACAGAACTGACATTGTTCTATAACGATGTGAGTGACACTGTTGATATCCGAACCGGTGAAAACTTAGATAAAGACAGCGGTGATATTCAAAGTTGGAGCACAAACCTAGATGGCTTCAAGAACTATGGCTTCGAGTTGATTTCACAATACCGTATTAACGATTTCTATAGTGATTTCTCAGCGAGTTACATTCGCGGGAAAAATAAAGGTAGCTTATCGGATTCAACCGGCTCGGATGATGACTACCCGGGCGTCCCGCCCTTGAATATTAATCTCGGTTTGGGCTACGAATGGCTTCCGGGACTGCGCTCTGGTTGGGAAGTTCGTTGGTACGATGCTCAAACCAAAACAGACGCGGCTGGTGATAACTTAAAAGTGAAATCACCAAGTGAGCAATACACGTTGCAAAATGCTTATGTCACTTGGGAAGTTCAGCAGGTGAAAGGGTTAAGTGTTGGAGCGGTCGTGAATAACTTAACAGACCGTTATTACGAAGCTTACCTATCTAATGGCGTGCCTTCTCCGGGCCGAGAAGTGAAGGTCCAACTAACTTATCAATACTAATCAGGCTTTGTCTGATTACGAACCGAACCAAATTCGGAGCATACGTACTTGCTCCGAATTTTTCTTTTTATTCACCGACACTTTTCACAGTATATCTAATGAAGAAGATTCAAATTACTTTTTTACTAACAAGAACGTTAACCACAATTGGCCTCGCCTTCCTCACTGCTCCAAGCTACTCACAAGAGAATATCTCGCAGTATTTAATGGCTCAGAATAAGACACTACCAGTAGAGGATCATTACGCTGCCAACATTTCAGATAACTTAAATCTAGACGCTCAGCCTGAAGCTTTGACTTGGGGAGAAAATGGGAAGTCAGGTCACTGTAACTACGCAAAAGGTGAGATTACCGAGGCAAGAGACTATGACTACGGTGAAGCTACCGATTTGTCAGATGGATTACGCCACATTGATTTGCAGCCAGTTCACACACCTAAAAAACTGCGCAAAGACCATACGTACAATACCGCTTCATCAGGAAGTTCAATGACATTCTCTGTTTCCTCTGACTGCTTATAACGACACAAATAAAAATGCCCCGAGATTAATTCGGGGCATTTTCAAATTCATTGTCGATGGTAGTCAATCACCATCAAACACACTGCGATTACTCTTCGTCAGTGTCTACGTCTGCTTCACGAGCTTGACGAGCTTCTTCTTTGCGAACTTTTGCCGCTAGTTGCTCTGCTTCACGCTCTTGACGTTGTACTGCTTTGCGCTCGTTACGAACTACTTGGTTTTGTACAAAACCTGCAAGTTCCTGCTCAGCCCAAGCTTGTGCTTTCTCTTCGCTGTCAAAACCAGTTTCACGTTTTGATACCACTACTTTACGAGAAGTCACCTGACGAGTGATCTCTGCGCTCCAACCGTTACGTTTTTCAGTTACGCGGATAGCAAATTTTGGATTTTTAGCCATTTCTTTCATTTCCTAAGGGATTAATCAGGGATTCGGTCAACTTGATAACTCCATCTAAGCTGAGCTGTTTAACACCATCCCTTGGTAAGCGCGGTATTAGAGCATAAAAGTTACCGAAACGCTGCAAGTTTTTTAAGGGAGACGGGAGACGATTTCATTTGGAATACTTAGGAACAAATACTGTCAACACCTATTGAGTCCATGTATTGACCTCTAGTATTCCAGTACACACATCTCAATTCCTACAGCGAAGCCTTCCCGACTCTCGAAGCGCAGCGTCCTGTAGGACGAAGTCTGTTCTCGATTCTTAAATAAAGAAAGCGCCGGTCTCTCAACCAGCGCTTATCGATTTTCGTTAACGTTGACGAACGACGTCGTGATTAACCGATGTTCTTGCGTGCGTTTTGGAACATACGCATCCAAGCACCGTTCTCACCCCAACCTTCTGGAGACCATGAGTTCGCAACTGTACGGAATACACGCTCTGGGTGCGGCATCATGATAGTTACGCGGCCATCTTGAGTCGTTAGACCCGTGATTGCATTTGGCGAACCATTCGGGTTGTTCGGGTATTGCTGAGTCGCATTACCGTGGTTATCCACGTAACGAACTGCAACCGTGCCTGACGCTTCAATCGCGGCTAGGTGGTCAGCATCACGCACTTCTACGCGGCCTTCACCATGAGAAACTGCGATTGGCATGCGAGAGCCTGCCATGCCATCGAAGAATACAGAATCAGATTTCTGTACTTCCACTAGGCTAAAGCGAGCCTCAAAACGCTCAGATTCGTTACGAACGAAGCGTGGCCATAGGTCTGCACCTGGGATTAGCTCTTTCAGGTTTGATAGCATCTGACAGCCGTTACATACACCTAGAGAGAAGGTATCTTCACGCTGGAAGAAGCCTTCAAACTGGTTGCGCGCTTGCTCGTTGAACAGGATTGATTTAGCCCAACCTTCACCCGCACCAAGTACGTCACCGTAAGAGAAGCCACCACAAGCGACTAGACCCTGGTACTCTTCTAGAACCGCTTGACCGGTTAGGATGTCGCTCATGTGAATATCGGTTGCTTCAAAGCCTGCACGGTCAAAGGCTGCTGCCATCTCAACGTGAGAGTTAACGCCCTGCTCACGTAGGATTGCCATCTTAGGCTTAGCGCCCTTATTTATCATAGAACCGGCAATGTAAGGTGCTGCAATGTCTTCATTTACATCGAAGCTTAGCTTAACGTTTAGGCCAGGATCTGAGTTGTCTTTCTTCGCTTCATGCTCTTGGTCAGCACATGCTGGGTTATCACGTAGACCTTGCATCTTATGCGTAGTCTCCGCCCAGATAGTACGTAGTTCAGTACGATTACGCTCTAGAACTACCGTGTCACCAGAAGTAATCACTAGCTCATCAGATGCTTCTACTGAGCCGATTACATGAGAACATGCCTCAAGACCGTTTGCTGATAGCGTTGAAAGTACCGCGTCTAAATCTTCGTTCTTAACCTGAAGTACTGCACCTAGCTCTTCGTTAAATAGTGCTGCTAGTACGTCTTCACCTAGGTCAGCAATATCTGCTTTCACACCACAGTGACCTGCGAATGCCATTTCAGCAAGAGTCACGAATAGACCGCCATCACCTTTATCGTGGTAAGCCACTACTTGGTCATTCGCGACTAGGTCTTGAACGCCTTCGTAGAAGCCTTTCAGTTGTACTGCGTTGTCTACATCTGCTGGCTTATCACCAAGCTGCTTATAAACCTGTGCAAGCGCTGTTGCGCCTAGACGGTTTTGACCATTACCTAGGTCGATAAGTACAAGGCTAGAAACACCTTTGTCAGTACGAAGCTGAGGAGTAATCGTCTTACGAACATCTTCAACACGTGCAAACGCAGTAATAACAAGAGATAACGGAGACGTTACTTCTTTCTGCTCGCCGCTCTCTTCCCACTTGGTCTTCATCGACATTGAGTCTTTACCAACTGGGATAGTTAGACCAAGCGCTGGACATAGCTCTTCACCAACTGCTTTCACTGCTTCGTAAAGACCTGCGTCTTCACCCGGGTGACCTGCTGGAGACATCCAGTTTGCAGACAGTTTAATGTGTTTGATATCACCGATGTTTGTCGCTGCGATGTTTGTGATTGCTTCACCAACCGCTAGACGAGCCGACGCACCAAAGTCTAGTAGAGCAACTGGTGTACGCTCACCCATCGACATCGCTTCACCGTGGTAAGTGTCGTAACTTGCTGCTGTTACTGCGCAGTTTGCTACTGGAACCTGCCAAGGGCCAACCATTTGGTCACGCGCAACAAGACCAGTCACCGTGCGGTCACCGATAGTGATTAGGAATGTTTTTTCTGCAACCGTAGGTAGACGTAGAACGCGATCCACGGCTTCATTTAGCTCGATACCGTCACGGTTAACCGCTGGGTTATTCGCTTTAAGCGTTTTCGCATCACGGTGCATCTTAGGCGTCTTACCAAGAAGTACATCCATTGGCATGTCGATTGGCGTGTTGTCGAAATGCGAATCTTCAAGTTTCAGTTCACGCTCTTCCGTTGCTACACCTACTACGGCGTATGGTGCGCGCTCACGCTTACAGATTGCGTCGAATACTTCCATATTCTCTGGCGCAACTGCCATTACGTAACGCTCTTGAGATTCGTTACACCAGATCTCAAGTGGGCTCATGCCCGGCTCGTCGTTTGGTACGTCACGCAGTTGGAATATACCACCGCGTTCGCCATCGTCTACAAGCTCTGGAAGTGCGTTAGAGATACCGCCCGCGCCCACATCGTGGATAAATGCGATTGGGTTAGCATCACCAAGCTGCCAACAACGGTCGATCACTTCCTGACAGCGACGCTCCATTTCTGGGTTTTCACGCTGTACCGATGCAAAATCTAGGTCTTCTGCTGATTGACCAGATGCCATAGAAGAAGCAGCTCCACCGCCAAGACCGATGTTCATTGCTGGACCACCAAGTACGATTAGGCTTGCACCGACTGGGATCTCTTTCTTCTGAACGTGCTCGTCACGGATGTTACCCATACCACCAGCAATCATGATTGGCTTGTGGTAACCACGAACCTCTTCACCTGCGTGCGAGTTCACTTTTTCTTCGTAAGTACGGAAGTAACCAAGTAGGTTTGGACGACCAAATTCGTTGTTAAACGCCGCGCCACCCAATGGACCTTCTAGCATGATGTCTAGAGCGTTAACGATACGACCTGGTTTACCGAAATCTGTTTCCCATGGCTGTTCAAAACCAGGAATACGTAGGTTAGATGTTGTGAAACCAACTAGACCTGCTTTTGGCTTACCACCGATACCAGTCGCGCCTTCATCACGGATTTCACCACCAGAACCAGTAGAAGCACCCGGCCAAGGAGAGATAGCAGTTGGGTGGTTGTGCGTTTCCACCTTCATTAGGATGTGCGCTTTCTCTTGGCTGTAACCGTACTGGCGAGTTTCCGGGTTCGGGAAGAAGCGACCTACATCTGAACCCACCATAACTGCTGCGTTATCTTTGTATGCAGACAGAACGTTTTCTGGTGTGGTTTCAAACGTGTTTTTGATCATCTTGAACAGAGACTTCTCTTGCTTAACGCCATCGATAGTCCAGTCTGCGTTGAAGATCTTGTGACGACAGTGCTCTGAGTTCGCTTGTGCAAACATCATTAGCTCAATGTCAGTCGGGTTGCGTTCTAGCTTCTTTACGAACGCATCGTAAAGGTATTCGATTTCATCATCTGCAAGTGCAAGACCTAGGGTAACGTTTGCGTTTTCAAGCGCAGCACGACCGCCTTTTAATAGGTCAACGTCTGCTACAGGAGCAGGTTCTGCCGCTTGGAATAACGCATTTGCTGCATCGAAATCAGTAAATGTCACTTCCATCATGCGATCATGGATGAGTGCTTTTACATCAGCAATTTGAGCATCGTTAAAAGGAGTCGATGTCTCTACGTAGTATGCAGTGCCGCGCTCAAGACGTTTTACTTTGTCTAGACCACAGTTGATAGCGATATCAGTAGATTTAGAAGACCAAGGCGAAATAGTGCCCGGACGAGGCGTAACAAGAAGTAGAAGACCTTCTGGCTCATGCTCTTCGATCGTAGGACCGTAAGTCAGCAATTTTTCCAGTTTTTCCAACTCTTGAGCATCAAGGTCAGACTTTAGATCCGCAAAGTGCATGAACTCTGCGTAAATGCCAGTGACAGGCAAATCTTGTTCACGACAAAGTTCCAGTAGTTTATTAACACGAAACTCAGAAAGAGCTGGGGAGCCACGCAAAATTCTCATGTGCTTAGGTCTCTTATTGCAAGTGATTAAGGTGATATTGGAATAAATTCAGTGGGTTATACTGTTTTCTTCGAAGCTATTCCCGAAGGTTTTTCAAACCTATGCCGATGCCACCTCTTCGTTGCGAGCGCATTATATAGCAATTGTTTTTGTGATGTAACACCAAAAGCAACCGTTTGCGTCATTTTTTTTCGTCAAATTTGATTTATACCCAAGTGACTTCAAGATTCAGGGTTCAGAGCAGTGTCACTGATTCAAGTTCAAGGAAAGCAACGCCGTGTAATAGCAAGCTCTTTCCAAGTTGTTTAACGATGAAATTGTTTCAGTGACACGCTCCCAAAGGGCGAGTTGCCTTGGCTCGAATGCATCGTTACCAATTATCAATTTAGAATCACTAGATTTTCAAATTGTTGCTTCGCTTTCAAACCAAGTCATTCTCGCTGAACCAAGTATCTCGAGGTTACTTGGGTATCCTTAAATGTCGATAAATCACACAATGTCGCACTCTATCTGCCTGATTCACTTTGCCCAACCAGCTCGCTTTGATATAAAGGCAACTAGAAATTTATCGAGACGTACCGAATTAATGCAAATAAGTCAGTTCAACCGACTCAAGCGCAGCGCCCTACTTTTCGCGTCTGTGCTTTTACTTTCTGCTTGCCAGATTGAATCGGAGCCAAAAAGTGAATTCGAGCAAATCCAAGAGCGTGGTGTCCTACGTGTTGGCACGCTAAACAACCAACTCTCCTACTACATCGGACCTGATGGCCCGGCAGGTTTGGATTACGAACTGGCACGAAAATTTGCTGAGCAATTAGGTGTGAAGCTGGAGATTCGACCGGCGTTTCGCCAAGCAGATCTCTTCCCTGCATTAAAGAAAGGCGACATCGATATTATTGCGACAGGTTTAAACCAAACTTCTGAAGCTGTACAACGTTTTCGTCCTGGACCCGCTTACTATTACGTCAGCCAACAAGTGGTTTATAAAAAAGGTCAGCTTCGTCCTCGCGACATTAATCAGCTGATCAATTATCAAGCTAAAAAAGACAGTAATGCGGAAGAAGGTTCAAATGCTGGGGCAGAAACTCTTCAGATAGTTGAACAATCTCAGTTTGTTCCAACCTTAACGGCGCTACAGAAACAATACCCAGACTTCCAATTTGAGATTGTTGGTGATGCGGATACGCGAGATCTACTCAAGCATGTCTCTACAGGTGAGTTACGTTTTACGGTAACCGATTCAGTAGAACTGTCTTTGGCACAGCGCCTGTACCCGGATCTTGCTTTAGCCTTTGAATTGACAGAAGACCAACCCGTCTCTTGGTTTACTCGTCGCTCTGAAGATGAAAGCTTCTACGCAATGTTGATCGAGTTCTTCGGCAACATTAAACAATCTGGCGAACTGGCGACTTTAGAAGAGAAGTACATTGGACATATCGAAGCCTTCGATTATGTCGATACTCGTGCTTTTATACGCGCACTGGACAATACCTTGCCTAAATGGGCACCGCTGTTCCAAAAATACAGTGAAGAGTTTGATTGGCGCTTGATTGCTGCATTGGCTTATCAAGAGTCTCATTGGAAACCAAAAGCGAAGTCGCCGACTGGCGTTCGTGGCATGATGATGCTCACGCTCCCTACCGCAAAAAGTGTTGGTGTAACAGATCGTCTTGATCCGGAACAATCCGTACGCGGTGGTGTGGAATACCTACGTCGTATAGTCGCACGTGTTCCAGATTCAATTAATGAACATGAAAAGATTTGGTTTGCCTTAGCATCATACAACGTGGGTTATGGTCATATGATGGACGCACGACGCCTGACTAAAGCACAAGGCGGCGATCCAAACGCGTGGGCAGATGTTAAAGAGCGTCTACCCTTGCTGCGCCAGAAGCGCTTCTACAGCCAAACACGTTATGGTTATGCTCGTGGTGATGAAGCACGCAACTATGTTGAGAACATTCGTCGCTACTATCAATCCATCATTGGGCATGTCAGCCAAAAGCCTGCGATTGACGAAGACACAGAAGATCTGCAAGTCATTCCACCACTATCCCCAGATCTGTTAACGTCTGGAGCGGTGGAAACCTTAGCTGAGCAAGTTTCGGGAGCGGTCGAGACAACACCAAGTACAGAGGCCAGCCCAAATCAAAATGCAGAGCAAACGCCGAATCCAAAAGAAGAATAAACCTTTCGAAAATAGCGAGCTAACAGCTCGCTATTTTTTTATTGAGTCGACAACAGAAACTCACTAGAATCCCGTCTTTCGAGCTCATTTATCTAGCCAGTTTTTTCGTGAAATACCGAGTAACGGAAGAGAAACAGTGAGCTCAATTGGTCACCCTCTCCTTGATATGATGTCACCATCATCCATGAGTATGCATCATAAGAATGACATCTATTGATCATGAATCGGATACTTTGCTATGCGAGTGTCGGAGAGTGTGTTCGTTGTCTGCAAGAGGTTCTGATAATGAGAAAACGCAGAGTGCAGTCAAAACGTTTGAATAAAACAGTGGCTGCTAACCGCCGTAAGCGCACGCTTACAACCATGAAAAGAAAAGTCAGTGCACGTAATCGTGTTTTCGTTCACTTAGTGAATCACTGAAAACTTGAAGCAAACATCTACTGCACGGTAGGTGTTTGCTAAAAACAACCATCAAACTCCCTGTTATTCGTCTTTTGTTCCCTGTTCATTGTCCAACGCTTTTTGCGCCTGCTTCTTCGCTTTAATTTCTTTACGACGACGTTTAAAGAACGCCTGTAACTGACCTCTGCATTCCTCTTCCAGCAAACCGCTTTCTACTGTCGCATAATGATACGCGGCTTGGCTCTCAAACAAATTCAGAACGGTCCCTGCAGCGCCAGCTTTAAGATCTGGAGCTCCATATACCACGCGCTTTACTCGACTGTGTAGTAACGCACCTGCGCACATAGGACACGGTTCTAAGGTCACATAGAGCGTAGTATCAAGTAAACGGTAGTTCTCGAACACCTCACCCGCTTTACGCAAGGTTTGGATCTCAGCATGAGCGGTCGCATCGTGCGAACAAATAGAGCGGTTCCAACCTTCAGCAACCACTTCACCATCTTTCACAAGCACTGCCCCAACAGGCACTTCCCCTTCCGCTTCAGCTTGCTCTGCAAGCTCTATCGCACGGCGCATAAATAGTTCGTCTTGAGGGGAGAATTGTGAGTCTGACAAAAGAGGCTCCAGTTTTGGGATCGGTCATTATGGAAAGTGGATTTTAACCTTCAAAGAGAGGAAGTGGAAGCGGGATGCGGGATGCGGGATGCGGGATGCGGGATGCGGGATGCGGGATGCGGGATGCGGGATGCGGGATGCGGGATGCGGCTTATTTTGTTTTTCTAGGAGCAAATTTTGTCAACGCTGTTTAAACTGAGTCTCTCTCATCAACCTTCCGGTACACCTCTTGATTTAAAAAGCGAAGCTTTCTATAGGACAAAGTCCGTTCTTCGATTCCCGAAAACCAAAAAGCGCCAGTCTCTCGACCAGCGCTTTCGAATTACCAATACCTAAATAGTTGGTGTTGTAGCTAGGCAACAAGCAAGTTCAGCCCTATGAGCATAGAGGCTCTATGTGATTAGGGTGAACTTGCGCAGTTAACAACGCTACAGCGCCAAATATGACGGTATTTACATTGTGTATGTGTATGGCGCTTGGATACCTAGAGGAATACCTAGCATCCAGTAAGCAACTAGGAAGATAGACCAGCCGATTAGCATCGCAATCGAGAATGGCATCATTAGAGAAGCTAGCGTACCGATACCTGTCGACTTCACGTAACGTTGACAGTAAACCACTACTAGAGGGAAGAATACCATCAGAGGTGAAATGATGTTCGATACAGAGTCACCTACACGGTAAGCCGCTTGAGATAGCTCAGGCGAGATACCCACAGCCATTAGCATAGGCACTAGGATAGGACCGATAAGAGCCCATTTCGCTGATGCAGAACCGATTAGAAGGTTTACAGAAGCCGTTAAAAGAATCATACCGATGATAGTTGCTTCACCTGGTAGGTTCATCGCTTTCAGGCCTTCCGCACCGTATAGCGCTAGCATCGTACCGATGTTTGATTGCGCGAATGCAGATAGGAACTGCGCACAGAAGAACGACATTACAATGTATGCGCCCATCGTAGACATAGTATCCGCCATCGCTTTGATGATGTCGTTACTTGTCTTGAACGTGCCAGAAACGCGACCGTAAACGTAACCCGGAATGATAAACAGGATGAAGATCAACGGAACGATAGACTTCATGATTGGCGCAGAGAACGCTGTGATTTCACCTTCAGGTGAACGCAGTGCAGAGTTTTCTGGGATAAGTGCCACAACAAGAAGTGCGATACCTGCCATCATAGCCCAACCAGCGTAACGGAAAGCTTTTGATTCAGTTTCAGTGAAAGAACCAAGATCTGGTGCTTTTTCTGCATCTTCATCAACAGGCGTGTTCGCTAGGCGAGGTTCGATGATTTTCTCAGTTACGTACCAACCAATAGCAACGATGATTACTGAAGATAGACCAGTAAAGAAGATGTTCGCTAGCGGGTTAACCACGTACTCAGGGTCAAGAACCTGTGCCGCTGTTTGGGTAAAGCCAGCTAGTAGAGGATCGATACCTGAAGGGATGAAGTTTGCAGAGAAACCACCTGATACACCAGCAAACGCAGCTGCGATACCCGCTAGAGGGTGACGACCTGCTGCGTGGAAGATGATACCACCAAGAGGAATAACTAGAACGTAGCCCGCATCCGCCGCAGTGTGCGATACGATTGCCACAAGAATTAGCATTGGAGTAAGAAGTTTTGCTGGCGTGAAGTTCAGCATCTTCTTAAGACCAGTGGTGATGAAGCCAGACGAATCGGCAACACCCACACCTAGCATCGCAACAAGTACGATACCCAGTGGAGCAAAGCCAGTGAACGTTGTCACCATGTTAGCAAGGAAACTTGCTAGTGCTTCACCCGTAAGAAGGTTAGTAATAGTAAGAGCTTCGCCAGTTCGAGGGTTTAGAAGGTCGAAAGAAACATTCGACAAAAGTGCAGACGCAGCCCAAGTAATGATTAGTGCCCAGAAGAACAGAATCGCTGGATCAGGAATTTTATTACCCGCTCTTTCGATAAAGTTCAGAAAGCGATCCATCCCGCTCGGCTTCGGTGACGGTGCTTTATTTACAGCTTGGTTACTCATGGTAACTCCATATGAATGATGTTGGTGCCATGGCCTATTTGAGTAATTATAACGGCCTATTTTCAACCGAGCATTCTATTAAATAGTGATTAAGAAAGCACAAGGTTCTATGTTTTTTTCCATATTTGGAGACATATTTTGCAAAAACGACATATCAATTAAACATAAAAAAAACAGTAGCACACCATTCGCATTAACAGTTATAAAACTACCTATTAACTACCAAAAACAGCAATAAAAAGCACAAATGTTAACGACAAAGGTAATGACGAGAAAAATACAAAATCGTTAGTTTTCGAATTCACTGTACTGCGAAATCATTGTTTTCAACTCAAGGGATAGCGTCTCCCCCATGCGGTCTTGCCAGCTGGAGGTCACAATGATGGTCTTCAATGATCCAGAGACTGTCGCCGCCGGAACTTCCCATTCCACGGTATAGACTCCCGTAGCAGAAGATCCTGTTGCAATCGAAGCAAAGGAAGCGGTAGAGATGGTAGAAAGCGCATCAGAAGCCCCGCGAGTCCTAAACCATTCGAGCTGATTTTCAGCTAAACGCAGCGCTTCAATACTGTGGATAGCATATTCTGATTTACGCTCCATGTAGATTTGCAACTTTGTTAGACCAAGCGCTCCGATTCCCAATAGCAGAAAAGAAATCAGCACTTCGATTAAGCTAAAACCTTGTTGTTTAGAGATCATTCCAAGAGCCTTTTTTCCAACGGAAGTTAATAATCGGATCAACTACCTCATCTATGTTATCTCGGTTGTATGCAAAATTTAGAGAGTTAACAAAATAAGCACTATAACCAGGGCTATCTAACACTTGTCCACCCGAAAAACTAAAGGAACCGCGTTGGAGGTAAACGACTTTATCTAAAGCAAGCGTGGGAAAGTTAGCCGCATCTCCAAAGTGATCTTTGGCCTCGAATAAATCCCAATGTGTATCTAACCCTGTAAGTGAGTTGGTTGTGAGTTGATAAAGCATACCGGGGAAAGTCATAGAGCCATGTACAGCGAAGATACCATCTTGAACCAAGAGTAATATTGGAGCTTCTCCTGTTGCATCAAAGGCTTCGTTGAGATAATCAATGCCACCTTTGATTGGTACCCCATCAGAATCATTCTCATAACCTCCAGAGCTATTCTTTTTCGAGGAAGTAAACTCACAGGACCCAGTCACCCAAATATGAGTTTTACCTGCTGAAATTTGCTCCCCAACTTTCTTTCCACAATCGGTAACAATTTGATTGGTTGAATCATCGTAATCAATCGCAGTAAAACCCCAGTCAGATTTCACAGAATCCCAATTACTACGCTGCTCTCTAAAAATGTCGAAAAATGGCTCTAGATCTGCATCTTGAATAAAGTCCTCACCATAGCCAGAGTCAGAAGCAGTGACACTTTTATGCTCAGATTTACAATCTATGTTGTTGTGAACAAAATCTGCATAAGGCGCTGAGCCATGGATAACCCCTTGATTAGTCGCCCCAGCTCGAGAATGGAAAGCATTTTTATAGCGAATAGCCACACATTCCCACCCACTACCGACTAACTCTCCAGGATCTGGTGTCGAAAAAGCAGAGCTGCCATTCACATATAAATCAGTGCTACTTTTTAGTGCTCCAGAAGCTCTTCCACGAGATAGAACTAGTTGCTTTTCAATGGTTCGACTAGAACTCGCAAGGGGCTGACTTAGCACCTTATTGTCGGGTTCTAAAGTTAGTTGATGCAGGTCTAACGGTGTTTCACATCGGTTTGAAATTAGTGACGTTGCAGAAGAAACATCACCTGTACTTTGAACTAAAGAATAGAAACACTCTAATCCTCCCTCAGCTAACCAATGTTCTTGTCGAGCTTCAATTTGGTTGTTTGCTCGCTTAATTTGATAAAAAAGGGATTTATAGCTTCCTAGTGACATCATCAGCGCTGCAACAAGCAACACACTGACGACCAATAACGCGGCGGCACCTTGCTGTTTTCTCATTACTGCCAATTCCTTTGCTTCACTGTAAACGACTGCT
This sequence comes from Vibrio sp. ED002, assembly GCF_023277445.1. Classification (NCBI taxonomy): domain Bacteria; kingdom Pseudomonadati; phylum Pseudomonadota; class Gammaproteobacteria; order Vibrionales; family Vibrionaceae; genus Vibrio; species Vibrio sp. ED002. The sequence continues at coordinate 1,715,780 of NZ_CP080238.1, forward strand.
CTGTTCGAATATCAGTCGCATCTTTTAACTCTGTCCCTAACGTAACCGTTACCATTGCAGTCTCGGCGTCGGTATTTTTTACCGTAGCCGCGGCCAACGTAAATTGATTCACATGAATCGCTTTCTTATCAAAAAGCGTGTTACATGATCCCGTTCCAGATAGAGCGATGACATCAGCTACACTCCAGATCGTTGTTTGTTTTTTTTCACATACAAACAGAGATTCTGGTGTATCGACGCGTTGTTCATATACAACGTTTTTATACAAAGCCGTCGCTCCGGAAACCCCGATATTGTAGGCGTAAGCAATAAGCCCCATACCCGGAGCATCAAGGGTGTAGATAGTATTACTGGCTCCTGAAATCTTCACGGAGTTACCATCAATACCATCGAACCCAGCGCGTTGAATGTCGTTCCTCAACATCTGTAAAACGCTGGCTGTATTTTGCAATAGCATCAGTTCCTTAGAGCGCTCCATTGCAGCCTTTTGACCGCTGATATACAGCGAACCAACAATAGCGAGAGAAATGAGCCCCAAAGAGGACGCAATCATAAACTCAACGAGGCTCGCCCCTTTTTGCTTTAACATATCAACCCTTACTAAGAGCAAGTAGAATAGCCAAAGTATTCAGTTGAGTTGTTATCACTGCATACTCGAACACGGGCGGAAAGTGTGTGGGAAATAAGCTTGAGCGCTTTTGCAGATTCTCCAATCGGATAGAATTGGATATTGCCCGAAGAAGGGCGACCATGAACATCATCAAAACTTATTTGACCAGACGAATAACTAGGAGTGACGACTATCCCGTCATAGGGAACGCCAGAAAAAGAAAACAATACGGTCCCAGCACCTTCAGTTCCATTGTCAGTTAATTCAATGCGCCAATCACCATCGCTCGATGAGTTTCCAGACATGATGATATGCGCCCAAAGTCGCTCACGGCGCAATACTGCTTCAGATTTCCCCTGAATAACAAAACCATGCAGCTCATCTGCTAATCGCTGCATTTTGTTGGTTTCAAACACATTTTGAAAAGATGGTGCCGCAGCAGCTAACAATATGCTCATTACAGCAATGGTGATTAAGAGCTCCAGCAACGTAAACCCGCGAGGCATTTCCCAAATTCCTATGCAAACGGCGAGAGGGCCGTAATTCATCTTGCACAGATGCTATCACCTGAGAAAAATAGTCGGAAAAGTGAAAAGGGAACTACTCGTCATGATTCGAATTTCTAGTTGTAACGGATACAACAGACGATTAAGAGGGATGACATTGATCGAATTACTGATTGCAGTCGTGATTGTTGGGATCATTGCAGCTATTGCTTATCCATCTTACTCAGGTCATACGATCACATCGCATAGAACGGTCGCGTTGAGTGATATTAGCCGCATTCAGTTGGAGCTCGAAACATCTTACAACGGTGGCTATGACTGGAGCGGGATTATATCTGGAGGTAGTTGTACGATCTGCGATTCGGACACAGACCGTTTCTCCTTTGCTGTCGCAAGTTCAGCAACAGTGGCATACACAATTACGGCAACCGCGAAATCTGATCGTGGGCAAGATGGGGACAGTTGCTTTCCTAGCGACCAAGATAAAAAAATAACACTCACTTCAACCAATATTGAATCGCCAAGCGAGTGCTGGAACTGATCAAGCCGCCCTCTCTGGCAACAAGAAAACAGATACGAAAAAGCCCGCATTGATGCGGGCTTCTTATTAAATTTTAACTTAGTCAGCAATTAGCTAGTTAAGTCATCAAAGAACTTCTTCACTCCATTGAAGAAACCTTCTGATTTTGGTTTGTGCTTAGTCGCAGCATCACCACCACAAGACTCATCAAACTCTTTAAGCAGTTCTTTTTGGCGAGAGCTTAGGTTAACAGGTGTCTCAACCACTAGCTTAACGATTAGGTCACCAACACCGCCGCCACGAACGCCTTTCACACCTTTACCACGCATACGGAACATACGGCCAGTTTGCGTTTCTGTCGGTACTTTAAGGTTCACACGACCATCTAGCGTAGGAACTTCAACTTCACCACCAAGTGCTGCCATTGCAAAGCTTACTGGTACTTCACAGTACAGGTTGTTACCTTCACGTTCGAAGATATGGTGCTCTCTTACATGAACTTGAACATATAGGTCACCCGCTGGTGCGCCCATTTCTCCTGCTTCGCCTTCGCCAGATAGACGAATACGGTCGCCAGTATCAACACCTGCTGGGATCTTAACGTTAAGCGTTTTCGTTTTCTGTTTGCGACCTTGACCATGACATTCGTTACATGGGTCTTTGATGATCTTGCCTTTACCATGACAGGTAGGACAGGTTTGTTGAACTGCAAAGAAGCCTTGACGCATCTGTACTTGACCATGGCCATGACAGGTGCCACAAGTTTCAGCCGTTGAGCCTTTCTTCGCGCCACTGCCATCACAGGTATCACAGTGGACTAGCGTAGGCACTTCGATCTCTTTAGAAACACCGCGAACGGCTTCTTCTAACGATAGTTCCATGTTGTAACGCAGGTCCGCACCACGTTGTGCTCGCTGCTGACCACCGCCACGACGGCCGCCGCCAAAGATATCACCAAATACATCACCGAAGATGTCGCCGAAATCAGCGCCACCGCCACCAAAACCGCCGCCGCCGAAGCCGCCACCGCCTTGTTCAAAAGCCGCATGACCATACTGGTCGTAAGCCGCTTTCTTTTGAGGCTCAGTTAGAATTTCGTACGCTTCTTTTACTTCTTTAAACTTGTCCGCAGCAGACTCATCACCCTGGTTACGGTCTGGGTGGTATTTCATCGCTAGACGCTTGTACGCCTTTTTAATATCGCGCTCAGAGGCATCACGGCTTACGCCTAATACTTCGTAAAAATCACGTTTTGACATGTTCTTCGTCACCAATTATTTACTGCAAACGGCATCGATTCACCGCTTGGTGTTTGTATCATTCTAGCTAAGTGCACTTATTGCAAAATACTTAGCTAGAAGGACAACGTTGACAAACAGACGGGCGTAAGAGTTACCCCAAACGCCCGTACACAAAGTCTTATCGACTCTAGGCGACCGTAGTCGCCTAGTTAAGAAAGCTTATTTCTTGTCGTCTTTAACTTCTTCGAACTCAGCATCAACTACGTCGTCTTCTTTAGACTGTTGAGCATCAGCGTCAGCACCTTGTGCTTGTTGAGCTTGAGCTTGTTGTTGAGCGATTTCCATTAGCTTTTGAGCTGCAGTCATAAGCGCTTGAACTTTCGCATCGATTGCTTCTTTGTCATCACCCTTACGAGCAGTTTCAAGCTCAGCGATAGCTGCTTCAATCTTCTCTTTCTCATCTGCAGGTAGTGCTTCACCAGCTTCTTCTACTTGCTTACGAGTACCGTGAATCATTTGGTCAGCTTGGTTACGTGCAGCCGCTAGCTCTTCGAACTTTTTGTCCGCTTCTTTGTTAGCTTCTGCTTCTTGAACCATTTTCTCGATGTCTTCGTCGCTTAGGCCGCCAGAAGCTTGGATAGTGATCTTCTGTTCTTTACCTGTTGACTTATCTTTCGCAGATACGTGAAGGATACCGTCAGCATCTAGGTCGAAAGTTACTTCGATTTGTGGCATACCACGAGGCGCAGCTTGAATGCCTTCTAGGTTGAATTGACCTAGAGACTTGTTGTATGACGCTTGCTTACGCTCACCTTGAAGAACATGGATTGTTACCGCGTTCTGGTTGTCTTCTGCTGTAGAGAAAACTTGGTTCGCTTTAGTTGGGATAGTTGTGTTTTTCTCAACTAGCTTAGTCATTACACCGCCCATTGTCTCAATACCTAGAGACAGTGGTGTTACGTCTAGTAGAAGTACGTCTTTTACTTCACCCGCAAGTACACCGCCTTGAACTGCAGCACCCATTGCTACTGCTTCATCAGGGTTTACGTCGCGGCGAGCTTCTTTACCGAAGAACTCAGCAACCTTCGCTTGAACCATAGGCATACGAGTCTGACCACCGACTAGGATTACGTCAGTGATGTCGTTTACAGATAGGTCAGCGTCAGCTAGAGCAACTTTTAGTGGCTCAAGAGAACGTTGTACTAGGTCTTCAACTAGAGATTCTAGTTTCGCACGAGTCACTTTCACGTTCATGTGCTTAGGACCAGTCGCGTCTGCAGTCACGTAAGGTAGGTTTACGTCAGTTTGAGAAGTAGAAGAAAGCTCAATTTTCGCTTTTTCTGCTGCTTCTTTAACACGTTGCATCGCTAGTGGATCGTTCTTAAGGTTGATACCTTGCTCTTTGTTGAACTCGTCAACTAGGTAGTTGATTAGACGTGTATCAAAGTCTTCACCACCAAGGTGAGTGTCACCGTTAGTTGCTAGAACTTCGAAAGTTTTCTCGCCTTCAACTTCATCGATTTCGATGATAGAGATATCGAATGTACCACCACCAAGGTCGTATACCGCAATAGTGCGGTCGCCGCCTGACTTGTCTAGGCCGTATGCTAGAGCAGCCGCTGTTGGTTCGTTGATGATACGTTTAACTTCTAGACCTGCGATACGGCCAGCGTCTTTTGTTGCTTGACGTTGAGCATCGTTAAAGTAAGCAGGAACTGTGATAACTGCGCCAGTTACTTCCTCACCTAGGAAGTCTTCAGCAGTTTTCTTCATTTTTTTCAAGATTTCAGCAGAAACTTGAGGAGCAGCCATTTTTTGGCCTTGCGCTTCTACCCAAGCGTCACCGTTGTCAGCCTTAACGATTTTGTAAGGCATGATTTCGATATCACGCTGAACTTCTTCATCTTCAAAGCGACGACCAATTAGACGCTTAATTGCAAATAGCGTGTTAGTTGGGTTTGTAACCGCTTGACGTTTTGCAGGTTGACCTACTAGCGTTTCACCATCGGTATATGCAACAACCGATGCCGTTGTGCGTTCGCCTTCAGCGTTTTCAATTACACGAGGTTTGTCGCCGTCTAGTACAGCAACACATGAGTTAGTAGTACCTAAGTCAATACCAATGATTTTACCCATCAGGCTATCTCCGAATAAATTCTATTTTCGTTTTGCTATATCCCCTATGTGGGGACGTAGAATCGGGTTTCAACCCTTGCTCACAAACAAAAATAATTATGTTTGCTTCTCTTATGCCCAATAGATAAGGGCTGCAAATGGCTTTTCAAGGGAAAGAGCAAAAAAAAATTGAAAAAAGTTGTGCAAAAAGCGGGATGTTGGAATCTCGAAGCGCAGCGTTCCATAGGACGAAGTCCGTTTCCGAAGCGAAGCGTCTATTAAAAAGAAAAAGCGAGGCCCTAAGACCTCGCTGTGAATTCGATTAAGTGAGCGATTAAGAATTACGCACTCGCTTGTGCTGGTTCAGCATCCACGATTTCTTCTTTACCAATCTCGCCTTCAGACTTAGCAACAATCGTGTTTACTGCTGTATCGCCGACTACGTTAGATGATGTACAGAACATATCGTTAATACGATCAACCGCTGCAACGATTGCTAGACCTTCTGGTGGTAGACCCAATTGGTGAAGGATAACACCAACCATCACTACACCACCGCCAGGAACACCGCCAGCACCGATAGACAGTAGCAGAACCGTGAAGCCTAGAGTCACTAGGTCAGATACCGCAATAGGCTGACCAAACGCGTTTGCACAGAATACCGCTGCGATTGCGATGTAGATTGAAGCACCTGCCATGTTCATAGTTGCACCTAGTGGTACACCAAAACCAGCTACCGACTTAGACACACCAATCTTGTCAGTAAGAGTACGCATCGTTACTGGGATCGTCGCATTTGAACTTGCTGTAGATAGAGAGAACAACACTTGTTCACGCGTCTTACGAGAGAACTCGCGCGCAGAAATACCCGTGAACATTTGAACCGCCAGAGGGTAAACCACGAAGATCCAAAGCACTAGCATTGAAACCACAAGAGCAACGTAACCGGCTACTGATGCAAGCGTACCCGCATCCAAGGTTGCACCAAGTTGAATCATCAGAGCAAATACACCGTATGGCGCTAAGCTCATTACGAGACCAATCAGTTTCATCATGATTTCGTTCGCCATCTTAAAAGTACGAACCGCAGGGCCGCCTTTTGAATCAAGCGCTTGAATTGCAAGACCTGTCAGAATTGCCATAAAGATGATTTGTAGCATGTCGCCATTTGCAAACGCTTGTACAGGGTTGCTTGGAACAATGTTCACAACCATAGAGAAGATGTCTGGTGTTTCTGTTGACTTAAGCGCCACAGAATCAGAAATCGTACCCGCAAGGTTTGCACCTGCACCAGGCTGAACAATCATAGCAACAGTAAGAGCAGCAATGATCGCGACGACGGTATTTAAAATGTAAAGAGTAAAAGTTTTACCACCCAAGCGACCAAAAGAACGAATGTCTTTAAGTTCCACAATGCCACATACAATTGATACATAAACCAGAGGAACAACCAGAAGTTTAATCAGCGAAACGAACATGCCGCCCGCACCTTCTGCTGCACCTAGAATATAGGTATCAAAAATCGCAATACCGCTAAATAAGTACTGAATAGCTGTACCCAGCACGAGGCCGGCGAACAAGCCGATAAAAATCTTACTAGAAAGCGATTTATCCATCATAAATCTCCGAAATGTTGTGTTTGCTATTTATATTTTTATAGTTACATCTGCTAATTTTTACGGCAGACCTCGCGAATAATACACATCGGAGTTACAAAATAAAGGCTTTCTTTACAAGAATGTTAATAACTAACATTAAAAGTAAATCACCAGTTCTAGATTGATATTCAGAATTTTATTTTGAAGACAAGTCATAACAGATACTTATAGACACAGCATCCCATAAGTAAGCAAGATAAAGAGAGGATATCTCCTATAGGAAAATTATTTGCCAATAGGAAAAAGTTTGAAGAGGATCAAATTTCGAAATTTAGCTCATATTCAGAGGAGTGAATATGAGAATGACAATGTTTGAAACAAAAATGCCCACTGAGAACCAGTAGGCATTTAAATAAATATATATCAGTAGGTTACTGAATTATTTTGCAACCATAACCATTGCAGGACGTACCACGCGACCGTTTAGCTCGTAACCTTTTTGCATTACGAACATAACGGTATTTGACTCATGGTCAGGGCTTTCTTGGATAGACATCGCTTGATGGAATTCAGGGTTGAAAGCTTCACCTTCTGGATTGATCTCTTTCAAACCAAATTTCGATACTGCGTCTACAAACGTCTTATGCGTTAGCTCAACGCCTTCAAGAATTGGCTTAACCACTTCATGCTCAGCATCAGCAGCTTGGATAGCACGCTCTAGGTTGTCGATAACAGGAAGAAGCTCTTCAGCAAACTTGTTCAAAGCGTATTTACGCGCTTTATCAATTTCTTGCTCTGTACGACGACGCATGTTTTCTACTTCTGCTTTAGAACGTAGAACGGCATCTTGCTGATCTTTTACTTTCGTTTCACTTGATAGAAGTGCTGCTTCTAGTTGAGCAATCTTAGCGTCTTTTTCATCACCAATGTCTTCAAGTTCCGCTTCTGCTTCTTGAGCGGCTGCCTCTACTTTCTCAGCCTCTTCGATGATCTGATCAAGCTCGGCTTCAGTAACTTTGTTTTCTTCGTTGCTCATGATATCTCCAGAATCAACATAATGTCCTCAAAGCTTACGCACGTTTTGCGGGCTCTAACCACATTAAAATTCGCATATTTAGGTAACTTGCCATTATTATGGGGATGAAGATTCCTGATTCAAGCCTCTTTAATGCGGAAATGCTATGAAAAACCCATGTAACGTGATCGCGATTATCGGAAAACCTCGAGATCAGCAGGCTATTCAAACTCATAGAGAGCTTTACCAATGGTTAACCTCTGAAGGTTACCAAGTGTTTATCGATGACCGCCTTGCTGCAATTTTAGACGATATTCCACAAAATCAATTTGCCAGCCTAGTGGAACTTGGTAAAAACGCCGATCTCGCTATTGTCGTTGGAGGCGATGGCAACATGTTAGGCGCAGCTCGCATTTTATCTCGCTTTGATGTCGCAGTGATCGGTGTGAACCGAGGTAACCTTGGTTTCCTAACGGACCTTAACCCCGATGATTTCAAAACGGCATTGAAAGCCGTTCTGAATGGCGAATATATTGAAGAAGAGCGATTTTTACTTGAGGCCGAAGTGCATCGTCATGGCCAAATTAAAAGCCACAATGCCGCCCTAAACGAAGCAGTACTTCACCCTGGTCAAGTCGCACATATGATCGAGTTTGAAGTTTACATTGATGATAGCTTTGCGTTTTCGCTGCGCGCCGACGGTTTAATCGTTTCAACTCCAACAGGTTCAACCGCTTATTCCCTTTCCGGTGGTGGTCCTATCTTGTCGCCAAGCTTGAATGCAATCTCTTTGGTTCCGATGTTTCCTCACACTCTTTCAAGCCGTCCTTTAGTGGTTGATGGAAAACGACGCATTAAATTGATCGTGTCACCAGAAAACCGCGGTACGCAAGAAGTCAGTTGTGATGGACAAGTTTCACTACCGGTTTCTCCAGGCGATGAAGTTCATATTTATCAAAGCCCGAATGTACTTAAACTGATCCACCCGAAAGACTACAGCTACTACCACGTGCTAAGAAACAAGCTCGGTTGGTCAAGCAAATTGTTTTAACAAGAAAGGTTGATGTGAAGGCATCAACCTTTTTTCTATGCTCTCATTAACTCCAATTTCATCGCCCACCCAAGGCGACACAGATTAATTCCTTGTTAAATTTAATTTTATAAAACCTGATCTTGTGGGTAAATTTTATACAAAATTCTGAGCTCAAATTGAAAGGTGTCCGACTGATGATATTCTCAGTATGAATAGAATATAAACTCTAATTCATACTTATTATCTCAAAGGGCACATTATGAAAAAAACAATGATATTGTCCGTTCTCAGTACGTTAGCGCTTGCTGGCTGTCAATCTGAGGAGGCAAAGGTTACCGATATATCAAACGCAAAAGCCGAGGACATCTCGAATACCAAGCGGACACTAGCTCTGCAACTTAGCGAAAGTTATGCCAACATAGAACCCATGCTGCGCAAAGACATCACTGCCGAACACATTAATGTCCCCCTTTCCTCATTCGCCGAACAGAAACCTTTATCAGCATTTAGCCAACAACTCACACAAGCCGATACACAAATTCGAGCGTGGAAAGGCATCTCTGAATACTCCGATCAATTGCTTGAAGTTCGACTTGCAAATGAAGAAATGCTCGGCGTGTGGCAAGAAGGGACCGTCGACCCACTCTTTGCTTTCGAACCAACAGGGGATGATGAGCAGTGGCAATACATCGAAGCTTACGATGTTTATGGCCAAGTCCACCAACTCGATGTCTATCAACTTCCAGACGTGCCTGTATTGGTTGTCGACAGCAACAGCTCTGCAGAGCTAAAAGCTGGGCTACAGGCTATGCAGGCAGAAATGAGCAAGCTTGGGCAAGCAACCATGGTCCAACCCTATATGACTGACATCGCAAAGGCTCAAAAATCTCTTTTCTCCCACACAGAAAGTACACCTCAACCAATTCAAACTACGGTTTTGAAGAAGATTCGTCTTGCCAATGACCAAGAGCCTTGGATTTCAGGAAAAGCTGAAATCTACGCCATTGTCACAGGTGTAAACCCTACGCGTGATGAACCCACTTTGGATCTCGTCGAGCTACCTTATTTGGATTACGACAACACCACCTACTTACCCAACCAAATCATCATTCACTGGTCTCGTTACCGTTGGGGGGCGGCGGATATCGTCTTAATGGAGCAAGATGACGGCACCGATTACAAACAGTTAGCCAAACTGCTTGTTCAGGTTGCAGAAGAAGTCCTGAAGGCAATTCCAGATCCCGAAGTTCAGGCCTATGCCATTATTCCTCAGATCACCAACAAAATTATCGATGCGATTCCGGATGGCGCACTCACTAACGATGACGATTTTATCGATGTGTATTACACCCTGATGCAAGACACTTCCTATGTCGACCATCCTGGAGCAGGGGTTAATGCTGTGGCAACGTTTGAGCCGCTCACAATTAACCCAACTCGACCGTAACTTGTTCAATTTTAATAGGTCGTTGCATTTGCTCGGCCTATTTTTCTCTTCACTATCACAAAAAATACCTTCTTCCTACAAAAAATCCAGCAGCCACCTTTACTGTATAAAGAAACAGTATATACTGTTTTCTTATACAGTATTGTTCGGTTATACAGGTAAATAAAAATGCTGGCTCATCTAAGTGTTAATAATTTTGCGATTGTTAAGTCTTTACAGCTCGAGCTTTCAAAGGGCATGACCACCATCACTGGTGAAACAGGTGCAGGTAAATCTATTGCAATTGACGCATTAGGTCTTTGTTTAGGCGGACGTGCCGATGCAGGCATGGTACGACAAGGCGAAGAGAAAACAGAAGTCAGCGCCGCCTTTTTACTGGACAACAATCTACACGCAACGCGTTGGCTAGAAGATAACGACCTGCTGGATGGCAGCGAATGTATCTTGCGTCGCATCATCACGAAAGAAGGCCGTTCTAGAGCCTTTATCAATGGCAGCCCAGTCCCTCTTTCACAACTCAAATCTCTTGGGCAGTTATTGATCAACATCCATGGACAGCACGCGCATCATCAGTTGATGAAGAGCGAGCATCAAATGGCCATGCTGGACCAATATGCTGGACATTTAAACCTACTAAAAAGCACACGCAGTGCTTACCAGCATTGGCGTCAAGCAGACAACAACCTTAAGCAACTAAAAGAGAACAGCCAGCAAAATCAGGCCCAAAAACAGTTGCTTGAATACCAAATTAAAGAACTGAATGAGTTATCGCTAGGTGAAGAAGAATTCGCAGAGCTCGAGCAAGAGCACAAACGACTGTCCAATAGTGGTGAACTCGCCACTACCTGTCAGCAAGCCCTCGAACTTATTTACGAAGGTGAAGAAGTCAATGCGCTTGGTATTTTGCAATCGGCCAATCACTCCCTAATCCAGTTAGCCGAATTGGATGAGAAGTTAGCTGAATTGCCAAACATGCTGGCAGAGGCAATGATCCAGCTAGAAGAAACCAAAAACGAACTTCGCAGCTACCTAGATGGCATTGATGTCGATCCCGGTCGCATGGCTTATGTCGAAGAACGTTTTTCTAAAGTGATGTCGATGGCTCGCAAACACCATGTTATGCCCGATGAGCTATACCAACATCACCAAGATCTTCTTGCACAAATCGAAGCATTAGATTGCTCTGACGAGCGTCTGGATGAACTCGCTCAAGAAGTAGAACAGAAATACCAAAGCTTCTTAACTCAAGCAGAGAAGCTGCACAAGTCACGTAGCCGTTACGCAAAAGAGCTGAACAAACTTATCACGCAAAGCATGCACGAATTGAGCATGGAGAAAGCGGTATTCAGCATCGAGGTAAACAACGAAAACCTCCACCCATCTCCATTGGGTATGGACAGTGTGTGTTTCTTGGTCTCAACCAACCCAGGTCAGCCATTACAACCTATCGCTAAAGTCGCATCAGGTGGTGAGCTATCACGTATCTCGCTAGCAATACAAGTTATCACCGCACAAAAAGTGGATACGCCAAGCTTGATCTTCGATGAAGTGGATGTCGGTATCAGCGGCCCAACGGCTGCGGTTGTCGGTAAGATGCTGCGCAAGTTAGGCGAATCGACTCAAGTGATGTGTGTAACCCACTTACCGCAAGTTGCTGGCTGTGGTCATCAACAAATGTTTGTTGCTAAACACACCAAGAGTGGGCAAACCGAAACAAAAATGCATGCCCTAGATCAACAACAACGTGTGGCAGAACTCGCTCGTTTATTGGGCGGAAGCCAAATTACCGACTCAACATTAGCCAACGCAAAAGAATTACTCATCGCGGCTTAACCATTCAACAAGGGATGAGAAATGGATATCAAAGCCATCAGCAAAGAAAACTGTTTAGAGCTCGTCCCTCTTTTTATTGAGTTAGAATGCTACTACTTCAAAGAGGACGCCGCATCAGAGAATGAATTGACGCACTATCTAAAGCACCAAGTCTTCTCTGAGCATTCTAGTATCAAAATCATCGCAGCTTATGAGCACGACTCTATTATTGGTTTTGCGTCTTACACAGTGATGTACCCTGCCCCTAAACTTTCCGGCCAAATGTACATGAAAGATCTCTTCGTTTCTTCAATCGCGAGAGGAAAAGGCGTTGGTATTCAACTAATGAAACATTTAGCGACCCTAGCAGTTACCTCGGGTTGCCAAAGACTTGATTGGACAGCAGAAAACACCAATCCTATCGCAGGTCAATTTTACCGCTCCATAGGTGCAGCACACCTTGTTGAAAAAGAATATTATCGGTTTGAAGGTGAAACGCTCAAAGCATTTTCCCTCCCGCAATAATGCAACGCACGACCAACAGTAGTCGCCCTCACGAAATATTGCAGGCGATCTCTTAAATCCCATATCATAAAAAGCACACAACATGCTTGATGAGTCACGTTCCGCCAGTTATCGTCTAATATCAGCGAATAAATGCAACTCAACTCAAAATTCGTTGTCAGATTTTCTACCATACGACGCATAGCTTTTTACATCTGCGTCGAGCTTGTTTATTATCAGCGCAGTATTTTAAAGGTTACTAAGAAATTATTATGCAATTAAAGAAGTGGTTAGTTGCCGTACCATTAGCAATGACTTTGCTGACAGGATGTTCGGTATTGGAAAAACTGGTTTATCGTATTGATATCAACCAAGGCAACTATGTAGAACAAAGTGCGGTTGATAAATTAAAGTTTGGGATGACTAAAGCACAAGTTCGCTACGTTCTTGGTTCGCCTATGTTGGTTGAAAATGGCTACCCAAATACTTGGTACTACATTTACCATCACACTCCTGGGCACGGTGAACCTGTGCAAAAAGATCTGGTTGTTCAATTCAATGACCAAGGTACGTTAGCCGATCTGACTGGCGACTACCCGAAAAGTGATGCCTTTTACGAGAAGATTCAGTAGCCCATCTTTATTTTCACAGAATTCTCAAAGCCTCCTCGCCGGAGGCTTTTTTATTGCTTCATTACCCCATAAACCGAATCACAAACTATCTCGTTATTTGTTCTCTTACTCATTGGAATATTTGAATAAACTCGCAGATCATTTTCACGTTAGTTTTCTATGCAACTAAGCACATCTATTCTGAGTGTAGAATTTTTCATGTAGGAACACGAAAATGAAAGCACTATCATGCGGTTTGCTTGCCTTATCTTCTCTAGCTCTGCTTGGATGTGGTGAGGACGATAACCAAGAACAAATCCACATAACATCTCACATAAAAAGCTTGGAGTTTAACCACACGGATAACTCCGACTTGGAAGCCGTAAAACAAGCTGTCGCTGGAAAATCATTCATTGGTTTAGGAGAAGCAACGCATGGTGGTGCACAAGGCTTTAAAGCCAAGTCGCGAATAACCAAATACCTGCATCAAGAAGGTGAAATAGATGTACTCGCCATGGAAAGTGGACTGTATGACGGCCTTCGCCTTTGGCAGAGATTAATGGATGGAGAAGTGACCGATGTTCGAGATGCCATGCTGTACTCCTTCATGTTCTTGTACGCTGAAACCCCTGAGATTTACCCACTCTATGAATACGTAGAACAGCAAGCGTTTACCGATACACCACTGTATTTGGTTGCTTTTGATGGTAGACACAGTAGCGATCCAGCTTGTAGCCTCATGCTGCCGGAGATGCAAACCTTCGTCGAAAAATATCAACTCATCAACCTTGATTGGCAAAGTTTTATCGCCAATGGCGAAGCCATGATGTGCCCTTGGTATTTCGATAAGCCAGATAACAGCGCACAACAAGCCTTTATCAACCAACTGGCTTCACTCAACTCCGTAATGTCTCAAATGAAAGCCGAACAATACCTTCCTCCACTCACAGAGCGCCAAGATTTTCGTGAGTATGCGACTTTTTGGTTACAGATAGTCAAAAGCATGCAAGCCCACGTTCAAAGCCGTTGGTTTGACACCTACAATCCAGATGAGATCATGCAAGCGGACAACTTGCGCTGGTTACAAAAAGAATGGTTACCACAAAAAAGTATTTTGGCGTGGGGACATAACGTCCACATCAGCAGTTATGTTGGTGCTTGGCCAGACAGCACAGGTGCATTTTGGCACTTAAAACAGCAAGTAAACCCTAATGAGGTATATAGCTTAATCCATGCTTTTGAAGACGGTTACATTACACCAATGGAATCAGACCCTGAGTTACGTGCTATCCCTCATTTCGCAACAAATAAGCTGGGAAGTGTCGAGAAACTCTTAGCAAAAAATGGCGTCGAGAATGCGTTCATAAAAATGGAAGATATCGCAAACTTAACGTACCCAAATAGCATCATTAAGCAGCCAATCAACTACGCTACAGAACTGGCCGACGGCATCATCTACACCAGAACAGAAACACCAAGCTCTATTGACTCTCCAAGATAGCACCTTAAAACAAAAAACCTCCCATTTGGGAGGTTTTTCAGCTGTCCATAAGCGTTACTTAGCTGCTTTTGCTTGCTCTGCACGTTTACGGCGAATTTCTTTTGGATCGGCCAATAACGGTCGGTATATCTCGATACGATCTTTATCACGGATAGTTGCATCTAAACGAACATTTCGACTGTATACGCCGACTTTATTCTTTTTCAAATCAACTTCAGGGTACAGTTCCAGAACACCAGATTGACGAATGATCTCTTCAACTGTCGCTTGTTTGTTCACAACTAGATTAAACACACGTTGTTCTTGAGGAAGCGCATACACCACCTCAACGTGAATCATGTCCGACTCAATACTCATAACACTCGTACACCTGTTTCGCACGTTTAGTAAAAGCGTTCACCATATTACTGGTTAGCTCATTAAATATTTTGCCGAAAGCCATTTCGATCATCTTGCTCGAAAACTCAAACTCAAGCTTTAGTTCTACTTTACACGCTTGCTCATCCAAAGCAGTGAAGATCCAACCACCACGCAGCGTCTTAAAGGGACCATCCACCAAGTTCATCATAATAGCCTGACCTGGGATGAGTTCATTTGAAGTTGTGAACGTTTTGCTGATACCCGCTTTCGCAACATCGACAGAAGCCACCATACCCTCGCCCGAAGACTCAATGATTCGTGAACCTGAACAACCAGGTAGAAACTCAGGATACTTCGAAACATCATTGACCAGATCGAACATCTGCTCTGCACTAAAAGACACCAAAGCAGAACGGCTGATTTGCTTCATACACACTCCTATCGATACGCGTACATGTTTTAAGGCTTGTGCCAATTTTACTTTTATTCCACGATAGCGCAAATAAAAGGATTTCCTAACGTATATCCAACCCGTATAATGAGCCCATTATGGTAAAGAAAAAATCAAAGCAAAAAGCGGGTAGCAACACTATCGCGCTGAATAAAAAAGCTCGCCACGAATACTTCATTGACGATGAAATTGAAGCCGGCTTGGAGCTACAAGGCTGGGAAGTGAAAGCCCTTCGCCAAGGAAAAGCTAATATCGCCGAAAGCTATGTTTTCATGCGTGACGGTGAGGCTTTTGTGAGCGGAATGACCATCACTCCTCTTAATCAAGCATCAACTCACGTTGTCGCAAACCCTACACGTGTGCGTAAACTATTGATGAGTCGTCGTGAACTCGACAACCTTCTTGGTCGCATTAACCGTGAAGGTATGACGCTAGCAGCACTGTCACTGTACTGGTCTCGCTCTTGGGTGAAGATCAAAATCGGTGTTGCAAAAGGTAAAAAGCTTCACGACAAACGTACTGATATGAAAGAAAAAGATTGGGCTCGCGATAAAGCACGTATCATGAAGAGTAACTTGCGTTAATCTTGAGCACTTAAACGCACAGAGCTAGACAAGGAAAGCTTTTCTGGTACTATGCGGATAACACTTGGGGCTGATTTAGGATTCGACAGGAATTTTGAAGTCTGAGGTGCATGCCGTGGGGCGGTTGGCCACGTAAAAAGCCGCAAAAAAATAGTCGCAAACGACGAAAACTACGCACTAGCAGCTTAATAACCTGCTTAGAGCTCTCTTACCCTAGCTTCCGCTCGTAAGACGGGGACCAATAAGAGATCAAACCCAAACTAGCTAGCGTGGCTTCTCCCACCTGAGAGGAAAAGCGCGAATTATAATTCAGGTTAGCCTTTAACTAGCGTGTCGGTTCGCAGGTTGCTGGTGAAATTAAAGATCGACTAAGCATGTAGTACCAATGATGAATGATTTTTGGACGCGGGTTCAACTCCCGCCAGCTCCACCAAACGTTTGGAAAGGGCCAACTCGAAAGGGTTGGCCCTTTTTGTATCTGCAATTTATATCTCCCCCTCAACTCATCGCTTTGATTCCTAGCCAAAATCTCTTAGTCTGTGGTTAAGCATTCATCAATGGACATGAGATCATGCTAAAAGGCAGTGAATACCCTTCTATTCGTGCACTTCGAACCTTTGTTGCGGTTGCTAACCATCTGAGTTTTTCTAAAGCGGCAGAGAGTTTGTGCGTGACTCAAGGTGCCGTGAGCAAACAAATTGCGACGTTAGAGCAACTGGTTGGGCCACCTTTAATCCAACGTGGTATCAATGGTATTGAGCTCACTGAAGAAGGAAAACGTTACTTACCCAAGGTAACTGAAGCGTTGGAAATCATCCAACATGCCACAGCGAGCCTAATTCAAACCGACACAGAGCAAGAGTTACTGGTGGTGGATGTTACGCCTTCTTTCGCCAGTTTGTGGTTGGTGCCAAACATTGATGCATTCCATCAAATCCATCCTGATATCCGCGTTAAAGTTCGCACCAGTGATGGTCCAGTAAATCAGCTAGACGTAGACAGCGACATCACCATCCGTTGCCTTCCTCTTTCTAGTCACTACGAACATGGTCGATTGTTGCGTCAAGAAACGCTACTGCTAACGGGCTCATCAAGTTCTTCAACATGTAACGACAAACAGTCCATTGCAGATTTCGCATTTATTCCTCAAACGACACGCCCGCAGTTGTGGGAGCAGTTCAAACTAGAACAATCTCTGCAAAGCGCGATTCATTATCACCCCGTCGGTCATGAGCATTTCTATCTTTCTTATGAAGCGGTAAAGCTTGGCAAAGGGCTTGCTCTTCTACCTGATTTTATGGTGCAACAGGCGATGTCGAGAGATGAGGTCCACCACATCCAACAGCTGAGTATGCTGAGCCATTATGGCTATTACGTATTTGTGCCGAACTACCGTCTAGCGGCGCGAAAAGTCTCACTGTTCAATGATTGGTTATTTGCTCAGCTTGGAGAAGGCGTCGGTTAGATAACGACTCCGCTTCAATTTTTCAATCTGTGGTTGAAGCCAGCACATCTAAAGATATTCGCGTTACACTGAAGGGGTTGCCAACTGTAATGAGGGTTTATGACGTTATCTCCTGCCTTTCTGCGTAAAATCTGGTACTCCCCTTCTATCAACCTTGGTTTGCGTGCCACCAGCGCGATTGTTCTGTTCATGGGGTTGGGTGTGCTATTCAACCAAATCAATCTCGCCATGACGGCTTTAATGACCATGCCCGCAGCATTGATCAGTGGTTTAGACACTGCCGGCCCTAGGCGCTGGACACGCTTTGCGATTACTGCTTTCACGTGGAGCATTACGCTCGTCATCAGTTATGCTCTGCTGAATATGGGCTTACCACTGTGGCTGACTTACGGCGCGATGGGAGCAGTATTGGCGAGTACAGCAGTGAATGGTCCGTTTTGGGGACGTCTTGGCATGTCGAGCTTGCTGATCGCGGTCGTGAGCTTGTCGCTACATAATTCCAGCGCGGTACTTGGTCTCTATCCTATGTTGGTGTTGGGACCACTCACTTTTGCGCTGTTCAGTTGGCTTTGGTTTGCCTTATGGAAACATTACGCGCTGCGTGTTTGTCTTTCTGCGATTTACGAAACGCTAGCGGACTACATTCAATATCGCCAAGCTTTCTTGCTTGGAAGCGAAAATGATGCCCCGAAACGACGCATCAAATATCAGTTGATTGAACTGTTTCAGCAAGCTCTGCAATCGGAATCTTTTCGATCGAAACATGAAGGCGCCAACTCACTACGTCAGGCTTTGTTTTTGGCGCTCGATACATTTGAAGTCGTCTTGAGCAGCCATACCAGCAACCCTGATCTGTTCAAGCAATTTCAATCCAGTAAACCGAAACGAGATCTGCTCTTGGTTTGGAGCCAACACTGTCAGCAAAGATTAAGACACAAAGCCAAGCAGCTTTTGCATAACACGCATGAAGAGATGGAACACTTGAGCTCACTAGAACAGGAAGCTCATGATTTGATTGAAGCAGTGAAGCTAGAAGACCAACCTCGCTTTCGCTACTGGGCATACGCGGTCAAGCATATTTCTCGTCGTATTGAGCTCAATGAACCCGCTTATGAACGCTCCTTTGATGTGCAACCATTCGAGCTGTCTTTTCGTTTACCAAGTCGAGGCAACCCGATTTGGCGCCACGTGACTCGCGTTGGTTTGATGTTTGCTCTTGGATCTGGGATTGCTGAATACTTTGAATTGATTCGCCCGGATTGGGTATTAATTTCCATGTTGATGGTGATTCAGCCGAGCTTCTTGGCAACCCGAAGTAAAACCTGGCAACGCTGTTTAGGTACCGCGCTCGGGGTACTGTTCGCCACCTCCTTGATTCACCTTGGCGTACCAACGACCATCCTGTTTGTGTTAATAGCTGTCCTATTACCCGTCGCAATGCTCAATATTATGCGTCATTACTCGCTGGCGATTGGCTGTATTACCGCACTGTTAATTTTGGTTTATCAGACCATGGCACACCAGGGACTCGACTTTGCTGCACCGCGCCTGATAGACAATATCGTCGGTGGCGCAATTGTCCTACTCGGTTATGGTTTACTGTGGCCGCAGTGGCGAGGTAAAGAGATTCATACCCAAGCATTAAAAGCACTCGATAGTTCAAAAAGCTTATTTGTGTATTGCTATGAGCAGTTACAAGTAGACACTGAGCAACGTGATCACATGGCGCTCACTAAGCAACGTGCCGCTATGCTCACCGCTGAAAGCGATCTTGAACTGATTTACAACGAGATGCAACAAGAGCCAAGGCACACTCGCGCCGATCCGCATTATTATGAAGATATGCTGAGCCATTATCGCTTGTTGAGTCACTACCTTTGCTTGCTGATCCCTCTAGTGAGAACGGGCACCCATTATGAAGGCTCAACGCAAGTCGAACGCCTGATTCATGATGCGATGGATGCGTTGATCAGTACGATTCGTGACAATCGTGTTCATGAGCTGCCAGCACTGAGCAATAAAACCGATGCCGATCATCCCTCCTCAACGGCTGGTCAACGATCTGTCGAAGAGATCATCTGGTTAGCATTGATGACGATTAAGCAAATGCACGACTTAGTAAGGCGTAACCTAAAAGACTAAATACCCAGCACTATTATCAACGGCGTGTCAGATTTTACTGACGGAGACCAACGTCGATTGACCAAGCGAACTAACAGGAGTATCACTCCAGCTTCGTTCCAGTTTTGTTAGAGGAAAGCGTTTGGAACACATAAATGAACTATTGATGGCGATGAAGCCGCTGCTTGAGCAATATGGCTATCTCGCCCTTATCGTCAGCATCTTTCTTGAAGGCATTGGCATTCCGATGCCGGGGCAATCGCTGATGATTGCAGCGTCTATCATCTCATCAGAGCATGTCATGAACCTTAGCTTGGTGATGATAGTTTCTTGGTTGAGTTGCTTTTTTGGCAACACGTGCGGCTACCTGATTGGCTATTACTTTGAAGGTTGGTTAGACAAGAAAGGCTATATTTCTGGCCCCAAAATGCAGAAGCTACAAAATACGATTCAGAAGTATGGTCCTGCTTGTTTAGTTGTCAGTCGCTTTGTTGAAGGGATGAAGCAGTTTATGCCGCTTGCTTGCGGTATTGCTAAGATGCCGCGCAAAGAGTTCTTATTGGGTAACGCGCTTGCAACCACCATTTGGGTTGCCGTGTTCAGTTTGCTCACCAACTTCGCGTTTGAGCACTTGAGTGCCCTTAGCCAGTTCTACACCGAACACCATTACGTGGTTTGGTCTAGCGCAGCACTGCTGTTCTCACTGATGATCTTCGCGCTTCTTAAACGAAAAAAAGCGTAAGTGATCTAAACCAATATAATTCCGCAAAGGCTCACGGTATCAATAAGATATGTTATGTGAGCCTTTTTTCTGGGTCTTTTCCATTTAAAATAACCAGCCATTTAGACGTCTAGACGTTGACAAGTCTTTGGTGTCCGATTAGTCTGCTCGCCTTATTTGTTGATTATGTTGTCGTTCACATGTCTGGTTCTAAAAATTCTAATAAAGCAATCGCACCATCAGCGGTCGCACTTTTACCTTTAGTACTATTCCTTGCGCTGTTTATTGGCGTGGGCACTTACTTGTCTCTGCAAGGGGTAGATTTTGCATTTTACCAACTGCCAGCGCCTATCGCGGTATTGCCTGCGGTGATCCTTGCGCTCATCCTAAGCAAAGACAAACTCAATCGTTCTATCGAACACTTTATGCGTGGCGTTGGTCATCCAGACATCATCGCGATGTGTATGATCTACCTGCTTGCCGGTGCCTTTGCTGCAGTTGCAAAAGCGTCTGGCGGCGTAGATGCAACTGTTAACCTTGGTCTTTCTGCGATTCCAACCAGCATGATCTTGCCGGGTATCTTCCTGATTTCTGCATTTATCGCGACAGCGATGGGCACCTCAATGGGCACCATCGCAGCAGTTGCGCCTGTTGCTCTGGGCATTGCTCAATCGGCAGGTATGAGCCTTCCACTAACGGCAGGCGTAGTGCTAAGCGGCGCAATGTTTGGTGATAACCTTTCGATCATCTCGGACACCACCATTGCGGCAACACGCTCTCAAGGCTGTGAGATGAAGGACAAATTCAAAGAAAACATCCGTATCGCACTGCCAGCAGCACTGGTTGCGCTTGTTATCTTCGCCTTCAACAGCACAGCGACTCAAGTACCAGAAACCGGTTCTATTGAGTGGTTGAAAGTACTTCCTTACATAACGATTCTTATCCTTGCGGTATCAGGCATGAATGTATTTGTCGTGCTTACTATTGGTATCGTTTTGGCGGGTGGCGTGAGCTTGTCTTCTATCGATGATTACGGTCTAACCAACTTCGCACAAGACATCTACTCAGGCTTTGGCAATATGCAAGAGATCTTCTTGCTGTCCATGCTGATTGGCGGTTTGAGTGAGCTTATGCGTCGCCAAGGTGGTCTCGCGTTTCTGACTAACCTAGTGAGCGGCATCATCCGTACGTTTGGTTCTAGCCACTCGAAAGAAGCAAATGGTCGTGCAAGCGAACTAGGTATTGCTGGTCTGGTTTCGATGGTGAATACCTGTACCGCTAACAACACCGTTGCCATCATCGTATCAGGTAGCGTGGCTCGCCAACTGGCAGAAGAGAACAACGTTTCACCGCGTCGCTCTGCAAGTTTGTTGGATATCTTCTCGTGTGTTATCCAAGGTGTATTGCCATACGGTGCACAGGTTCTGCTATTGGGCTCGGTATTTAACCTTTCTCCACTAGAAGTTGTTGCGAACTCTTACTACTGTTTTGCTCTGGCAATTGCCGCTGTCGTAGCAGTATTTATCAAACACCCAGCGCGCCAAACAGTGACTCAGGCTGAAAACTAAAATACATTTGAAGAAGGCTCCGATTGGAGCCTTTTTTGTACCTGTTGCTAAATGGATTCTCGAAAACTCTCCGCATCATGCAGTGGCACATCGAGCAATTCACAGATCTCTTTTAATCGTTGAACTTGCTCCGCATTGCTGTTCGCGGGCTGACCATCAGCACTCAAATGGTTGTTCTCAAAGCCTACCCGAACATCCAACCCCAATAACAATGCATGGGTTAAACAGTCTTGCTCTCTCGCGCCAAACGCGCACACGGCACACCTAACCTTCTCTTCGATAAATCGCTCTAAATGCAGAGCCCGTAAATCCCATGGCGAAGATTGTTGAGCCTCATGATATCGACCAAGCACCACTAACGCGTGTTGGTTTTGCTTTGGTAAAACGCCTCGCTCTCTTAGGGATAAATAGCGCTCAATGTCTGCCTGATCATACAAAATGATTTGGCTGAGAATGCCCTGTTCAGCGACCCAGTCAAAAAAGACAAAACCTTGCTCTTCACTCTGCTCATCAGGAATCAGTTCACGCAAAGCAAAAGAAGCAGCTTCTGGTTTTACCGCTTTGATCAGCACCATTTGCTGTTGTGGCGAATACGTCCCAACAGCCTCAGTCGTGAGCTGAACAATCATCGAATCACCAACCGCAGCTTTCACCGCGTGGTAGATTTCTAAGTTGTCTTCAACCTCTAGAGAATGCCTGCCTTGCGCATCTCTCGCATGCAAATGGATCATGGCAGCCCCTGCCGTTTGACATGCTTTCGCCTCGACAACCATTTCTTCAATAGTCATCGGCAATTGAGCATGGTCTTGCTTGGTTTTTCTCGCTCCATTGGGCGCAACAATAATCGCGATTCGAGCTCTTTTAGTTTGGGAGTTCACTGCCATTTCTGCGACACCTCTCTAAGTGTACGAGTGAGCTTTTCCACCAGCTCGTCAATGTGGCTTCGCTCGATGATAAAAGGCGGTGCAAGAAGGATATGATGCCCATTTACACCATCAATCGTGCCGCCCATTGGGTAGCACATCAGTCCATTTTCCATCGCTTGTTGCTTGATCTTTTTGTCTGCCAAAGTTGAATTAGACAACGGGGTTTTACTTACTTTGTCTGCGACAAGCTCAATGCCAAGAAACAACCCTTTACCACGAATATCCCCAACATATGGGAAGTCTGAAAGCGCCGATTCGAGCTCTCTTTTTAACATCGCCCCTTGTTGATTGACGGCTTGCAGGAGCTTTTGGTCACCGATGGTTTGAATGGTTGCAACGGCAGCTACGCACGCAACAGGATGCGCCATAAAGGTATGCCCATGTTGAAAGAAGCCACTACCAGACGCGATTGCTTGATAGACTTTGTCATTGGCAACAACCGCACCGATAGGTTGATAACCCGCCCCTAACCCTTTCGCCATACAGACTAAATCTGGGACAGCTTGCTCTTGTTCAAAAGCAAAAAAGCTACCGCTGCGCCCAACGCCACACATCACCTCATCCATGATCAGCAACACATCATAGCGATCGCAAATCTCTCGTATTCGTTTGAAGTAATCTTGAGTGGCAGGTACTGCACCCGCTGTTGCGCCAACAATCGGCTCTGCAACAAACGCCATAACGTTATCCGCGCCCAGTTCTAAAATCTTAGCTTCAAGCTCATTGGCGGCTCTCAGTGAATAATCGAGTTCTGACTCATCTTCTCTTTGATAACGATAGGCATAACACGGCGCAATATGATGGCTTGGGTGCAAGATGGGTTTAAAAGGCTCACGCCGCCATTCATTACCACCAACAGCCAACGCACCAAGTGTATTACCGTGGTAGCTTTGTTGGCGGGCAATAAACTGCTTTTTCTCAGGTTTGCCACATTCCACAAAATATTGCCTTGTCATCTTTAGCGCAGATTCAACCGCTTCAGAGCCCCCACTGACTAAGTAGACATGATTAAATTGCGATGGCATTTGCTGGCAAATCAACTCAGCCAACTGCTCACTAGCATCGCTAGTAAAAAAGCCCGTGTGAGCAAAAGGCACTTTTTCGATTTGGTCGAGCATGGCTTGTTTAACAGCTTGGTAGCTATGCCCAAGGTTTGAAACAGCAGCTCCGCCGCAAGCATCGAGGTATTGGTTGCCTTGATTATCGAACAGGTAAACCCCTTCCCCTCTGGCGATAGTGGGCAATTTGGCGTGGCAATGACGGTGAAACACGTAAGACATGAGCGCCCCTTCCTAGTGACTATTTTCTAAGCATAGTCAGTAAGATGAGACTTATACGCAAGGTAAGAAAAGTACACCATCATGAGCATTTGGAATACTATAACCCAAATACTCAAAAATCATTATAAATAAGCACCTTATAGAAATATGGCCAGCTTTTAGTAAGGCTGACCTATGGGTAACCCAAAGCTCTGTTGAAAAGTATAATTATGCGTTCAGAGCTTGTTCTAAATCAGCCAGAATATCATCGATATGTTCAATGCCGACAGACAAACGAATCATCTCTGGAGAAACGCCCGCTTGCTTTTGCTCCGCCTCACTCAACTGTCGATGTGTAGTTGATGCAGGATGACAAGCAAGCGACTTCGCATCACCAATGTTCACCAGTCGCTTGAATATCTTAAGCGCATCGTAAAAACGTACACCCGCCTCGTAACCATCTTTCAACCCAAACGACAATATCGCCGACGGCTTACCTTGCATGTATTTCTCAGCCAACGGATAGAACTCAGAGTCAGGCAAGCCTGCGTAACTTACCCAACTCACTTTATCGTGCTGGCTTAAATATTCCGCAACTTTGAGTGCATTCTCGGTGTGTCTCTCCATACGCAGCGACAGCGTTTCCAGCCCCTGCATCAACATAAACGCATTCATCGGTGACAAAGCAGAACCGGTATTACGCAAAGGAACGGTGCGAGCACGACCAATAAACGCTGCCTCTCCAAATGCCTCGGTGTAAACCACGCCGTGGTAGGAAGGTTCAGGCTGATTAAATACCGGGAAACGATCTTTGTGCTGCGCCCAAGGAAACTTGCCCGAATCAATGATGATGCCACCTAATGTCGTACCGTGACCACCCACATACTTAGTCAGTGAATGCACCACGATATCTGCACCAAATTCGATTGGTTTACATAACACAGGAGTTGCGACCGTATTGTCAACAATCACAGGCACGCCCTGCCCATGAGCCAACTCAGCAACACGTTCAAGATCGATGATATTGCCAGCCGGATTACCAATGCTTTCACAGTAAACCGCTTTGGTATTCTCATCGATAAGCTCAGCGAGACTTTCAGGTTTGTCATCCTTGGCAAAACGTACCTCAATACCTTGGTTCGGCAACATATGCGCAAATAAAGTGTAAGTGCCGCCGTATAGCTGAGGAGTAGAAACGATGTTATCGCCGGCTTGCGCGAGCGTGAGAATGGCATAGTTAATTGCCGCACTGCCTGCACTAACAACCAAACCAGCAATACCGCCTTCTAGTGCTGCCATACGTTTTTCCAACACGTCATTGGTTGGGTTCATAATGCGGGTGTAAATGTTGCCTGGAACTTCGAGGTTAAATAGATCGGCACCATGCTGAGCATTATCAAACTCATACGCGACGGTCTGGTAAATCGGTGTCGCAACAGATTTGGTTGTTGGGTCTGTTTCGTAGCCAAAATGGATTGAGAGTGTTTCGTCTTTCATGCATCTTCCCTGAACTATTGAGTGAATGGTTATTCTTTTATATTGCCGATTTTTTCAGCAAAGAAAAGCAGTTTGAGTCACATTGAAGGGATTGGACTTTATTCAAGTCAGACGGAGATAAAGAGATAACAACAAGGCTTTTCCGCATATGAAAATCATTGACTAGACTTATTCAATAATCACAAGGCTAGGATAATATAATGAAAACAATCACATCATCGATGCTCAGTGTCTGCTGTGTACTTTTCACGTTCTTTGCTCAGGCTGAGGAAGCTTTCCCCCTCGCACCTCCCGATCTCTCTAGCCCTCAAAAAGCACTCACAAGCTTTGAGACTTTGGTTTCACAAGCGAATCAGCAGCTGACAGAAATCATCGAAGATCCAACCCAAAATACCGAACCAAACCGACAACACATCTATGCACTTTTCGACAAAGCAACTCAAGCCTTCGATCTGTCTAAAGTACCGGAATCTAGCCAAAATCGAGTTGCTATTGAATCGGTCATGTTGATGAAGGAAATTCTCGACCGAGCCCCGCCTTTGGACTTATCACTCATTCCAGATAGCAACACACTGGATCGCTGGCAAATACCAGAGACAGGTTTGGAGTTGATCAAACAAGCTGATGGGCAGTATCGTTTCTCAGGGCAAACCGTTCATGGGCTTTACAGTGATTACTTGTTGGTAAAACATCTACCCTCTCATTCAGGCGCGGACTTGGATTACTACCAATATTATTCGCTAAGCGCAGGACGATTGATTCCACCAACATGGTTTCACCTCGTAGAAACATTACCAAGCGTATTTATGCTTGAATATGGAGATCAAGCGATATGGCAATGGCTCGGGTTGGTTCTTTCTCTTTCTCTAACCATCTCCGCACTTGCTTTGCTCTATAACCATATTCACTCTCCGATTTCGAAAGCCATATGTGCCGTAATCACTTTGAGTGGTTTTCTCTATCTCGCAGACTATCAACTCAACTTAACTGGCATACTGATGTCGACGCTTAACGTCATCATAGAACTCATTTGTTGGCTATTACTCAGTCAAGTGGCTTACCTATTGATTTACAAAACTTGTCGTTTATTAATGAGTAAGCAGCGCACGAATACCATACTTCGACAAAGTCTGACCCAAATTATTGGCACTTTATTAGGTTCAATGGCAGCCATTGCCTGTCTTGGTTATGGTTTGAATCGCTTAGGAGTCCCTGTTTATGGCATCGTGACAGGCTTGAGTTTAGGGGGCATGGCAATCGCACTCGCTATCCGTCCAACTATGGAGAACTTAATCGGCGGGGTTATCTTATTCCTAGACAAATCGTTATCGGTGGGTGATTACTGCCAAATTGGCAGTCAGTCAGGAGTTATCGAACAAATAGGTGTGCGTTCAACACGAATTCGAGCGAAAGACCGAACACAAATCACCATTGCCAATGGTGACCTTATTAAGCGAGAGATCATCAACTACAGCCGTCGTGACCGATATCCTTTCAAAGCGACTATCGGGCTACGCTATGAGACTAGCATGTCTCAATTGCAGAGCATTACAGAGAAAATCACGTCCTTACTCAAAGAGCATCCCGATGTTTTAGATTCTCCTCTTCGAGTTCACTTTAGTGCCTTCAATGCTTACAGCCTGGATATTGAGATACTCGCTCACTTGAACACCACAAATAGAGAGACATTCCTCAACTTGCAGCAAGAACTTCTTATATTGATTGATAAGATCATTACCGCAGAAGGCGCTCAATTTGCTTTCCCTTCAAGTACCACATACCTCGCCACAGATACTTTACAGCCAGCAGTCACACCCAAGACCGTTCAAGCAGTCCCTCAAACATAGAGATTTAAAAAACCGCCTCGAATGAGGCGGTTTTATATTGAAGACTAAAAGCTAGTTTTTAGTGCGGCTTTTACTGCTGTATTTAGTTTGCCTAAAACCAGTTCGAATACCCAACGGATAAAGGAGTAAGTAAATTTAATCGCAATTTGGGCGACTTTACCTGCAAACACCAACATATGACCAAGTAAGCCTTTTACGCGAGAGGCAAATTCACTAGAAAGTTCTGAGATTTTTACCATTGAGCGCGCCATCGCATCGTAGATAGTTGCGATTGCAGCACCACCACTTTGCAATGCAAAGACTGTTGCTGCAAAGCCACCATCAATTAACAGCGTAAGGATTGCCGCTGAAATCTTATCTGCCCAATCAGCAGAAGGTTTCGCTTGCAATCGATTCTCGTAATTCAGGACAACACGCTTAAAAGCTGAGTTCGCTTTTTGAAGCCCTAGGCTATCCCACGTTGCTGATTGTGTGTAAGAACTATATTCCGACATAAAATGCGCGCTAGGAAGCAGTCCTTGTGCACGATTTAATATGTATTCTGAACCATCATAAGGCACATGATAAAAAGGCCACACTGGCGCTTTTGTCACTGGGTCTGCACCATTCACACAACGAAAATGTGACGATATGCGCGAGGATGAGTTAACAGAAAACGGCTTCATTCCCACTCTTGGTGAGCCAAAGGTATACAAATTCACTTTTCCTTTAAACTCAGGGGAAGCCGATATCCAGTTCGCAGCCAAAGTGGCAAGTGCGCCACCTAAACTGTGTCCGACGCAATGAATAGTACCATTACCAACAACCGGATTATCACGTAGAAAACGAGTTAGGCCCTTTTTCATAGAATAGAAAGTCGTTTGAAACCCAGAGTGCACGATCTCTCCTGTCCCCGTCCCCTTTCCACTGCAAGTTAAGTCGGTAATTCCATCAGCTAATCCTGCGGTACCTCTAAAAGCTAAAACTAAGTCGTTCTTATGGCGCTGACTTTTTCCTTTCCCCAACAAAGCAAATCCAGTTTCTGGGCGAAAGAAAAAACCACCACTAGTTCCTGTAACCATGTTTTTGAAAGAAAAATCATTGCGAAGAGAAAGAGGCACCTCTAAGTCTTCTAAGTTGTTTTTTATGGCATAAGCTGCGGATGCCAAGTAACTGGCTTGCTTTGGGGAAATATCACTCATAATTATTTAGCCATATCCTTTTTTGCAATGTATGTATCAGTGTCTTCGTCATACAGATAGGTGGTTACCCTGTCGTGATTCCAGTCGCAAACCGAGTAAACCGAAATTGGCGCACCTTTTTCCGGCGCGATCTCTACTTCATGAATACGTTCAATATTGGTTAACTCACAATCGATATTAGAGAGCATTGATACCAAAGGCTTCCGCCCATCTGTAGGAGACCAAACTCCCCAAAGCTTCTTTTGTTCACCGTTATAAGTGAGCGAAATCTTTTGATGAACCCTTAAGCTTCCTCCAAAGAGATCTCCAGGAGCACTAGAACGAACAATGAGCCGTTCGAAAGAGAACTCTCCTAGTTCATTGGTCTGAACCTCATCTGATAAGGTTTTGCCTTTTTTGTACCCTTCATAATAAAGCTCTCGATGAACCGTTAACCCCGCCTGTGGCACGCCATCAAGCTTGATAACACCACGCACATCCGGAGACATTTCCACATCGTATTTTTTGAACGGCCAAAACATTGCACTTGCTCCTACCGAAAATAGAGCTAGGGCCAACATAAGAGAGATTCTTTTAGCCATAGTCTTTCTCATCCATTGATTAATTTTTGGATGATATGGAAAAAGAAGACAGAGTGAGAGGAGTTAATAAACGGAAGGCAATTTGTGGGAAGCAATTCGAAGTATCATGTAATTAAGAAATTTATTTTTATTATTTCTTAAACACTTGTGCCAATTATCTCTCTACATTGATGATTGGACTTGCTGTAAAAGCCAACGTCTAAATCGTGCTGTAGGCTCACTTTTGGTATTAATGATCAGGTAGTAGCCTGCGTTAGCATCCACAGGTTCAAATGGCGAGACTAAGCGACCGCTTTCAAGTTCATCTTCCACCAGCGCCATACGTGCCATTGCTATCCCCACTCCAGCTTCGGCGGCAGACATTGCCATATCCGTACGATTAAAGAAGTGCCCTACCTCTGTTTTGAAATCAAACCCCATGCTTGATGCCCAGTACAGCCATTCATAGTCACGCGGAGCCTTATCCCATGGCATAGCATCGTGCAGTAATGTTGCGTCTCTCCATTGTTCTGGTGACGCTTTAAGAGTTTTTAGCCACCTATGATCCTCAAGGTATTTGGGGCTCATCACCGGTAGAAGTTGCTCATTGAGAATCCGCTCTGCGCTTTTATCTCGATAGGGATGAGAACCGTAGTCTATCGCAACGTCATAGTCCTTTCGCTCACTATTCACTAGTGCTCCCTCTGCAAAAATCTGCACTTGGAGATCGGGGTTTTCTAGATGAAAGCTTTCAAGGCGTGGAACTAACCATTTAAACGCAAAAGAAGGCGTCAGCTTGAGGCGAATTTCATTGTGGGGCTTTTCAATTTGCAGTTCTTTAAGTGTCTTTCCTAGTTCGGAGAAGTGGAATTGTGAGGATTGAGATAACTGCAATCCTTTAGGCGTCAATCGAATTCCACGCGAGTGGCGTTCAAACAAAGTAAAACCAAGCTGTTCTTCTAACTGAATGATTTGCTGGCTGATCGCCCCCGTCGTTAGGTGCAATGCCTTTGCAGCACTGGTAAAGCTGTTGTGTTCCGCCACTTGGCAGAATAACCACAATCCGCTAACGACACTACTTTTCATCTTTGAGCCTATAGATTTTCTAAACGCTAAATGTAATTTATATCGATTGTTAACAAAAGGTAAAGAAGAGAAACTGCGCAACATCAAAAATGTGTGGAGCACATCAATGGAAGTCATCGTAATAGGCAGTGGTGTTATCGGATTAACCTCGGCTTGGTATTTATCTCAGGCAGGCTGTCAGGTGACCGTGATCGATCGCCAACCAAGCAGTGCGATGGAAACCAGCTTCGCTAACGCCGGACAAATCTCTTATGGTTACTCTTCACCATGGGCTGCGCCGGGGATTCCACTCAAAGCCATAAAGTGGCTCACTGAAGAACATGCACCACTCAAAATAAAACCGTCTCTTAGCCCGGAGCTTATCCGCTGGGCAACGCAAATGGTGTCGAACTGCACTTTGTCCCGCTATCAAATCAACAAAGCCCGAATGCTCTCTATCGCCAATCATAGCCGCGCGTGTTTGGAGCAGTTGCGCCGTGATCATGCGATTGAATACCAAGGGCGGCAGTTAGGCACCTTGCAAGTATTTCGCTCTCAACAGCAGCTCGATGCCATAGAGAAAGACCTTGAGTTGTTAGAGCAAAGCGGTACACGTTTTCAGTTAATGGATGTCGAACAGTGCATAAAGCAAGAGCCAGGATTGGCATTAGTAAAAGAAAAATTGGTCGGTGGGTTATATCTGCCTGATGACGAAACGGGTGATTGTTTTCAGTTCTGTCAGCAGTTAACAGAGCTAGCAAAAGCCCATGGTGTAAGGTTTGAATTCAATACAGAGGTGAGCAATTGGGTTACCGTAGGCAAAAAGATCATGGGTGTCCAAACGGACCGTGGTTTGTTTAAAGCAGACCAGTTTGTCCTTGCCTCTGGCAGCTATTCTACAGCGTTACTCAAACAGCTTGAGATCGACATTCCTGTTTACCCCGTCAAAGGATATTCACTGACGGTACCAATTGAATGTGAGCAATTTTCGCCTCGTTCTACCGTCATGGATGAAACCTATAAGGTCGCAATGACGCGCTTTGATGACCGTATTCGTGTCGCAGGAACCGCGGAGCTAGCAGGCTTTGATCCTTCGTTACCGCAAAAACGCAAAAATACGATTGAAATGGTGATTCGAGATCTGTTTCCGCAAAGCGCCGATTTTACTAAAGCCGAGTTTTGGAGTGGATTTCGCCCTATGACACCCGATGGTACGCCCATTATAGGGACAACACCTTACAAGAATTTGTTTACAAACACAGGGCATGGCACGCTCGGTTGGACTATGGCTTGTGGCTCAGCTCAGATACTAACAGACGTCATCATGAACGCCGTTCCCAAAGTGACAAATCACTCAGAATTGAACCTGAGTCGTTACGCCTAAACACCTGCAAACCATTTCAAACAGTGCATTACTCCACAAGTTGAATAGCATTCAGAAGATATAACTATCATCTCTCGCGGAACATTTTCATGACAATGTTCTGCATATTCAATCAATTCATTGTTATTTCCAATAAAAACCACACAGATACATAACAAGAACCAATTTTTAACAATATTTAACCGTTCTGTGCCCACCATCACGCTACAAGGGATTTTTAGTTAAAAAGGTTAACAATTGCATTACAAAAAAGGGTAATGTGTTGTACGAAAAACAACCACAACCATAACAAACAGGGAAAATACTCATGCAGTCATTAGTTGATTTTCTGAATGGAATTATCTGGAGTCCGGCACTGATCTATCTGTGTCTTGGCGCTGGTTTGTTCTACTCGATCATGACGCGCTTTGTGCAGATTCGTCACTTCTTTGAAATGTGGCGCTTGCTACTTAATGGTAAGAGTTCAACCAAGGGGATTTCATCATTTCAGGCTTTGGCCGTTTCACTATCTGGCCGTGTAGGTACAGGTAACATTGCAGGTGTTGCTGCTGCTATCGGCTTCGGTGGCCCAGGTGCAGTATTCTGGATGTGGGTTGTTGCCTTCTTTGGTGCAGCAACGGCGTACGCAGAATCAACACTCGCACAGATTTACAAAGAGGAAGACGAAGGCGAATTCCGCGGTGGTCCAGCTTACTACATCGAAAAAGCAATGGGTCAGAAGTGGTACGCATGGGTCTTCGCTATCGCAACCATCTTTGCATGTGGCGTTCTACTTCCCGGCGTTCAATCAAACAGTATTGGTAACGCAGTAGAAGCAGCCTTTGGCTCAGGTGACATGATTGAAACCGCTATTGGTACCTTCAGTTTCGCTAAAATTTTCACTGGTACGGTTGTCTGTGTCATTCTTGCTTTCATTATCTTTGGTGGCGTAAAGCGCATCGCGAACTTCACGCAGATTGTGGTTCCGTTCATGGCGCTGGCTTACATCATCACCGCGTTCGTTATCATCCTACTTAACATCGGAGAGATTCCGCGTATCGTTGGCATGATCATTGGTGATGCATTCACGCCGATGGCTGGTATTGGTGCTGCGATTGGTTGGGGTGTAAAACGTGGTGTTTACTCTAACGAAGCAGGTCAAGGTACTGGCCCTCACGCAGCAGCGGCAGCAAGTGTTGACCACCCAGCGCAACAAGGTCTTGTTCAGTCATTCTCTATCTACATCGATACGTTGTTAGTATGTTCAGCAACCGCGTTTATGATTCTTATCACGGGTGCATACAACGTACAAGGCGCAGTAGAGGGTTCATTCTTAGTGCAAAACCTACCTGCAGATATCGGTGCTAATGGCCCTGTATTTACACAGATGGCGATTGAAAGCGCTCTACCTGGGGTTGGTAAACCATTCATCGCGGTTGCCTTGTTCTTCTTCGCCTTCACGACGATTCTGGCTTACTACTACATCGCAGAAACGAACATCGCGTACATCCGTCGCACTGTAAAAGTAAACGGTCTGATGTTCATTCTGAAGCTGGTACTCATCTCTGCGGTATTCTACGGCACCGTGAAGACTGCCAACCTTGCGTGGGCAATGGGTGATGTGGGCGTAGGTCTAATGGCATGGCTGAACATTGTCGGCATTCTGATCATTTTCTTCATGTCGAAGCCTGCACTAAAAGCGCTGGCTGACTACGAAGAGCAACAGAAACGTGGTGTGACTGAGTTTACGTTCAACCCAGTAGCACTTGGTATTAAAGGCGCGACTTACTGGGAAGAGAAGTACAAGCGCAAAACAGGTAAAGCACCAACCGCAGAAAGCGATACAACAGAAACGGTAGAGCAACCATCTACCTAATGCTTCACTTAACATCCTCCCCCAATGGGTTGGCAGGTATATAAGAAAAAGCAGTGGTCCGAACAACGGACATTAAAAAAGGGTTAGCCAGTGGCTAACCCTTTTCTTTTGCATTCAATTCGAAGCGATTATGCAGCGATTTCTTGCGTAGCAACTTGTGGCTTTTGCTTTTCGCCAACAGGAAGTACGGTACGGCCGTATTCGTTGTTTAGTACTTGAGCCATTGCAAAGTAGATTGCGCTCGCGCCACAGAAGATACCTTCGAAGCCTGCGATAGTACCGATCAGCTCGCTACCAGTGAAGTCACGTGCCGCTAGTAGGAAGAACAGGATAGTAAGAGAACCGAATACTACTTGCTTCGCTACTGGGTAACATAGAGAGCCAATGAACATGAAGCCAGTGAAGATACCCCATAGTAGTAGGTACCAACCCATGAAATGTGCTGGGCTTGCTGGAAGGCCCATGTAAGGCATTACGATTAGACCAACCAGTGTTAGCCAGAATAGACCGTAAGAAGTAAATGCAGTCGTACCGAACGTGTCACCACGCTTGAAGCACATCATGCCAACAAGTACTTGGCTTAAACCACCGTAAAAGATGCCCATAGCCAGAATCATAGAATCCATTGGGAAGAAACCTGCGTTGTGGATGTTTAGCAGGATGGTAGTCATACCAAAACCCATTAGACCTAGTGGCGCTGGGTTAGCCAGTTTTGTAGACATGTACATTACCTTTTCAAAAATGTTGATAAAAATTGCGCGCGAATTTTAATGGACTCAAAAACAAAAGAGAAAAGACGTTATTGAAAACTTAGATTGCACAAATAAGCAACCAAACGAATAAAAAAAGACCCTGCTAAAAAGAAGAGTCTTTATAGATAGTTAGACTATTTATTGTTCAACTACTGGCAAGAGATCTCATCCCAGAACCAATTGCTCTGTGTCGGTGATTCCCATACTCCCGGCCCATTTTTCGCGATAAAGCATTTACCTTGATAAGTCACTTTGTCGCCATTAGCCACTTGAGTCACACCTGGTTCCCATGCAATAAAGTCACCCGATACTGGTGGTTCAGTAACCGGAGGCTCTGTCACTGGCGGCTCGGTGACAGGTGGTTCTGTTACAGGTGGCTCAGTCGTTGGCGGTTCAGTCGCTGGTGGCTCTGTTGGCGTACCTGAGACCAATTTCCAAGGGTCACCTTTAGTAGGCTCATTACCTTGTGACCACCACTTCGCTTCATATACCGCCCCCTTGTAAGAGACTTGGTCGCCCGTGTTATAAACCTTGCCAGCATCCCATGCAGCAACACCGCCTACAGGTGGGTCAACCGGATCGACTGGGTCTAATTTATCGACAACGCGAACTTCAGGCCAACCTGCATGAGATTGGTAGAAGTTAGTAACACACTTCTCGTAATCACCAGCCACTAGCGCTGAATACGCGGTTTGGAAACCAACCAATTCACATTCAAATGAGTGACCGCCTGGGCGATCTGAGTAGTACTTCCAGTTACCATCCCAGTTGGTGTAAAGCACGTCAGTGGCACCGTTAAGGTTTAAGCTACCGTAAGGCGTTTGTTGCCAGCAGGTATTGGTTTCATCAGCTTCGATAGGAATCTGATAGTGCGCCGCTAGACCTTCCCAGTAACGAATGCGGTTAACTGGCTGACCTTTGTCTTTGTTTTGCTCACCACACTCAATACCACCGTTGATGACGTTGATCGTGGTACCAAAGCCGTAGCCAATGCCCGCATCAATTTCACGCTGCGATGGTACCCAAGTACGATCAATCACGTGCAGCATTGCTGGTTTTGGCGCTTGAGGGGTTAAGAAGAACCAAATCGCAGAAGCTAAGTTCAACCATGAGTCTGCGACTAAGCCCGGATTTTTCAGCAATACCGATGCATCGCCATCGAACATAACTTCAGAGAAAGCGCCGTAGTTAAAGTGGTAAGAAAGCTGTTTTGCACCACGACCGAAATACCCCTGACCAGGTTCACAAGGCCAACGCTTATTTTGCCAATCGTTCTGACCACAACCTGTGGTGTAGCCCTCTTGACCTTCTGACCACCCCATTTCACGTACGTGCACGAGTGCCTGCTGCCACTCTTCTAATGCAAGCGGGTTGTCCGATACGTTATCAACCGCAATGTGACCACCGGTTTCCTGAGCAAAGTGCGCAAATGCTGTCACGATAGATTTCTTACAAATCGCGTCTGAATCACGCCCGTCGGTGTACTCACCACAGAATGCGGGGAACTTACCGATCGCACGCAAGAAACGTGTGTACGTATACTCTGGTGCCGCCATCTGAGTAAGGAAGTTCCATTCGCTCTCAGGGAAGACACGTTCAACTCGCTTAACGTTTTCCGGATTGCTTGCTGCTCCTGGAACAATCGCTTCAACAACCGTATTTGGACGAGTCTCTAGCGCTTGTGACCAAATAGCATACATAGGGTCAGAGGTTTTACTTTGCTCCATAGCTTGGATGTCGCCACGAGCAATCACGTAACCATTTGGGTTTTGTGGATCAGGTTGGATATTCATGCTGGCATGAGCTTGTGCAGCGAGTACACAACCCAATGCGAGAGGCAGATGTTTGAGTGCAAACATGTCTAATCTCCGTATTTAACAATACAATATACAAGGAATAACTAGACACATAGTGGATCATGTAGAAAAAACGCCGAGTGAAGTGAATTAATTCTGCGACGCAAATTTCATAAATAAATACTGTTACACAGTGGGTATCACAAAAACTGTTACCTCGACTCAAAAGAAAACGGGGGATAATCCCCCGCTCTCATTTATTGTTATTGATCTGCTGTTGCTTGCTCTAGCGTCGGTGAAGATTGCTGTTTAGAGAGCACCAAGTAAATGGCAAACTGCGCGACTATTGCCACCAGCACAATTACAGGAGAAGCCATCACACCCGCAACAAGGAAGCTTGTCAGAGCGATAGCGCCGTTGAGTACCGCATAAGGCAATTGAGTTCTAAAGTGCTCATACTGCTCACAACCTGCACCCGTAGAGGACAAGATGGTGGTTTCCGAAATTGGCGAACAGTGATCACCAAATAAGCCACCAGATAGCACCGCACCGATACACACCAATAATGGCGCATCAATCGCGACTGCGGTTGGAATGACCAATGGCATCATGATGGCAAAAGTGCCCCATGACGACCCTGTGGCAAAAGAGATAATACCCGCCAGTAAAAATGCCACCGCTGGTAATAACCAGTATGGGAAGCCAGCTTGTGCCTGCTCTGCAATGTAAGCCGCAGCGCCAAGCTCTTTACCGACAGAACTCAGCGACCAAGCGAGAACTAGAATCACCGCAACGGACATCATGTTCGACATCCCTTTTAGGTAAACCTGAATGCCATCAGAGAGCTTTCTCACGCCATAAAACGCCATCAAACTAATTAGGGTAATTGCAGCAAAGAAATACGCCGACGACAGTGCAGCACGGAAAGTTGAGCCTGCTACTTTCTGAAATGGAAAACCGTGAGGAACCAAGATTGAACAAAGCACCACAAGCATGACGAGCAGCGGTGCCCAAACAAAACTTGTTTTTGCATTTTTATGCTCAAACACATTCAATGAATCTTGCACTTTTCCAAAATCAGAACCCTGCTCAGCAAGCTGTTCGGCTTTCGCCATTGGTCCAAAATCCAGTTTGAAGAAAGAGACAATCGGCACAATCGCGATCGCTAAAAAGGCATAAAACTGGTAAGGAATCGCGCCAATAAAGGCATCCCAATCACTTATACCCACATCCAACGCAGCAAACTCTTTTTGAATCAGGCTCATGATGTAAACGCCCCAACCAATGAAAGGGATCAGGATAGCCACAGGGGATGAAGTGGAATCAATAATAAACGCAAGTTTCTGGCGAGAGACTTTCAGCTTATCAAAAAGAGGACGAAAGACAGGGCCAACAATTAACGGTGTACCAAGGTCTGAAAAGAAAATAACAACGCCACCAAACCAA
This sequence comes from Vibrio sp. ED002, assembly GCF_023277445.1. Classification (NCBI taxonomy): domain Bacteria; kingdom Pseudomonadati; phylum Pseudomonadota; class Gammaproteobacteria; order Vibrionales; family Vibrionaceae; genus Vibrio; species Vibrio sp. ED002. The sequence goes on from NZ_CP080238.1 coordinate 1,753,131, forward strand.
GCAGAAAGCTGCGCTTGGCATTTACTTGCAACCCACTGAGTGATCTTTTTAGCGAACGCCACGCCACCGCCAGATTTTTCCATCAAGGCCACAAAGCCACCAATAAAGACTAAGAGCAAAATGACGCCCGCATTGTAACTGTCAGTCAGTTGCGGCAACAGGTAACTTTTCATCAGTGCGCTAAACGAATCGAGCGGACCTTTATCGACGAATGTGCCTTCTAACATAGCCACACCGCTAACAACGCCGGCAAAAAGACCGACAACAACGTTTCTTGTAGTTAGCGCGAGGACTAACGTAATAATGATGGGGATGAGGGAGGTAACTTCTGCCTGTTCCATAGCAATACCAACTTTAATATTCAAACACTAAAAATGAATATACATTCAACAATCTCGCATGTATATATTTTCTAATAAAAAAGTTGAGACCTGCGTTCACACTTTTCAGGCATAAAAAAACCAGCCCGAAGGCTGGCTTTACTATTTTAATCTTTACGTCAAATACGAAAGCTAATTCCCAAAATAGTTGGAGTTGCAACTAGGCGACAAGCCATTTCAGCCCTATGAGCATAGGTTTACTATGTGATTAGGGTGAAATGGAGAAGTCAACAACGTTGCTACTTCAAATATGAAGGGAATATTATTCCCATTCGATTGTCGCTGGTGGCTTACCAGAGATGTCGTAAACCACGCGAGAAATACCTTCAACTTCGTTGATGATACGGTTAGAAACCTTACCTAGGAAGTCGTATGGTAGGTGCGCCCAATGCGCAGTCATAAAGTCGATAGTTTCTACCGCACGTAGAGAGACAACCCAATCGTACTTACGACCGTCGCCCATTACACCTACAGAACGAACTGGTAGGAATACCGTGAACGCTTGAGATACTTTGTTGTATAGGTCCGCAGCGTGTAACTCTTCAATGAAGATAGCGTCTGCACGACGTAGCAAGTCACAGTACTCTTTCTTGATTTCACCAAGAACACGAACACCTAGACCGGGACCTGGGAATGGGTGGCGGTAAAGCATGTTGTATGGAAGACCAAGCTCTAGGCCGATCTTACGAACTTCATCTTTGAACAGCTCACGAAGTGGCTCAACAAGACCCATTTCCATGTCATCTGGAAGACCACCCACATTGTGGTGTGATTTGATCACGTGCGCTTTACCAGTCTTAGATGCAGCAGATTCGATAACGTCAGGGTAAATCGTACCTTGAGCTAGCCATTTCGCGTTTTTCAGCTTCTTAGACTCTTCATCGAATACGTCTACGAATACGTGACCGATTGTCTTACGCTTCTCTTCAGGATCCGCTTTGCCTTCTAATGCATTTAGGAAACGCTCTTCTGCGTCAACTTTGATGATGTTCAGGCCGAACTTGTCGCCAAACATATCCATAACTTGTTGACCTTCGTTTAGACGAAGCAAACCGTTATCTACAAATACACACGTTAGCTTGTCACCGATTGCACGGTGAACCAGCATCGCTACTACCGATGAATCCACACCACCAGATAGACCTAGGATAACTTCGTCGTCACCCACTTGCTCTTTAATACGAGCAACCGCGTCTTCGATGATAGATTCAGAAGTCCATAGACGCTCACAGCCACATACGCCAAGAACGAAGTTCTCTAGCATTTGTAGGCCGCCTTTCGTGTGCGTTACTTCTGGGTGGAACTGAACGCCGTAGTATTTCTTCTCTTCGTTCGCCATCGCAGCGTACGGACATGTGTCTGTCTCACCGACTTTCACGAAGTCAGCAGGAATTTCTACTACTTTGTCACCGTGGCTCATCCACACGTCTTGAGTTAGCTCAAGATCTTTAAATAGTGCAGATTCACCAGAAACTTTAACTTGTGCGTAGCCGAATTCACGTTCAGTAGAACCCGCTACTTTACCACCTAGCTGCTCAGCCATAGTTTGCATGCCGTAACATACACCTAGTACTGGCACACCAGAGTCAAATACGTATTGAGGAGCGCGTGGAGAGTTATCTTCCGTTACGCTTTCTGGACCACCAGATAGGATGATACCGTCTGGATTGAATTCACGAATATCCGCTTCTTCAACGTCCCAGCTCCACAGTTCACAGTAAACACCGATTTCACGTACACGGCGCGCTACTAGCTGAGTGTACTGAGAACCGAAGTCCAAGATCAGAATACGTTGGTCATGAATATTTTTAGTCATTTTGAGCAGTCTTATAAGCTAGGTTATTAAAACGGAGGCGAGTGTACTCGCCTCTTATTAATGCTTCAAGGAAAAAAGCAAACGTTTACGTCGAGTGTATAGGTTTTATTTTTACAACAGTAAAAATTAACCGCGACGGTAGTTTGGAGCTTCCTTAGTGATTTGAACGTCGTGTACGTGTGATTCAGCCATGCCCGCACCTGAGATACGAACAAATTCAGCTTTAGTACGCATATCTTCAATCGTTGCAGAGCCAGTAAGACCCATGCTTGAACGTAGACCACCCATTTGTTGGTGTACGATTTCTTTTAGACGACCTTTGTATGCGATACGACCTTCGATACCTTCTGGTACTAGCTTGTCTGCTGCATTGTCAGACTGGAAGTAACGGTCAGATGAACCTTGAGACATCGCGCCAAGAGAACCCATACCACGGTAAGACTTGTAAGAACGACCGTTGTAAAGAATCACTTCACCAGGGGCTTCTTCTGTACCAGCGAACATTGAACCAACCATCACACAAGATGCGCCAGCCACGATTGCTTTACAGATGTCACCAGAGAAACGGATACCGCCGTCAGCGATAACTGGAATGCCGAATGAATTCGCCACTTCTGCTGCGTCTGCGATTGCTGTTACTTGAGGAACACCAACACCCGTTACGATACGAGTTGTACAGATTGAACCAGGGCCAATACCAACTTTAACTGCGCTAACACCCGCTTCGATAAGAGCCTTAGCACCAGCACCCGTCGCAACGTTACCACCGATGATGTCTAGATCTGGGTAAGCAACACGAGTTTCGCGGATACGGTTTAGTACACCTTCAGAGTGACCGTGTGAAGAGTCGATAAGTAGAACGTCAACACCAGCTTCAACCAAAGCAGCAACACGCTCTTCGTTACCAGCGCCAGCACCAACAGCTGCGCCAACACGTAGGCGACCGCGTTCATCTTTACATGCGTTTGGTTTACGTTCTGCTTTATGGAAGTCTTTCGCAGTGATCATACCGGTTAGTTGGAAATCATCATTCACAACCAGTACTTTTTCAACGCGTGCTTCGTGCATCTTCTCTTGCACTTCTTCACGAGTTGCACCTTCTTTAACTGCTGCAAGGTTTTCTTTTGCTGTCATTACTGACGACACTTTCTTAGAAAGGTCAGTAACAAAGCGCACATCACGACCAGTGATAATGCCTACAAGCTCGTTGTTCTCTGTGATGACAGGGAAACCAGCGAAGCCGTGTTTTTCAGTTAGAGCTACCACGTCAGCGATTGTCGCTTCAGGGTTTACCGTTACTGGGTCAGAAACGACACCAGCTTCGAACTTCTTAACTTTACGAACTTCAGCAGCTTGCTGCTCAATAGACATGTTTTTGTGGATAAAGCCAATGCCACCCTCTTGCGCTAGCGCGATAGCTAGACGAGCTTCAGTAACAGTGTCCATAGACGCTGAAATCATTGGGATGTTTAGGGTGATGTTCTTAGTCAGCTGAGTGCGAAGATCAGCTGTGTTTGGGAGAACAGTGGAGTGAGCTGGCACGAGTAGTACGTCATCGAATGTCAGCGCTTCTTTGGCAATTCTTAGCATTTGCAATATCTCACAATTAGAGGAGTAGAAAGAACAATCCAATCTCATCGTTTCGCATAATGAGGGTAACCAGTTTTAGGTTGTTGGCTACATTTGGATTAGATATTGCGGAGGGATTATACGGTTAACGCAATCGCTTGACCACAAATTTTTTAATTTTTTTCTTGCAATTACCCCCTTGATATGTATTATATTGCCGCTAATTTCCATACTCACGTCTACGGAATTAGCTGTGCTCTCCCAGACCAATCAAAACATCTTCACTGTTTCTCGACTCAATGCGGAAGTCCGCCTGTTACTTGAAAACGAAATGGGGATCGTCTGGCTTGTCGGAGAGATATCCAACTTCTCAGCTCCTGTCTCTGGTCACTGGTATCTCACTCTTAAAGATTCTCGCGCTCAAGTTAAATGTGCCATGTTCCGTGGTAACAATCGTCGCGTCACTTTCAAACCTGCTAACGGCAATCAAGTATTAGTTAAAGCACGTCTGTCTCTGTATGAGCCTCGTGGTGATTATCAATTGATCATTGAAAGCATGCAACCTGAAGGTGATGGTCGTCTGCAACAAGAGTTCGAAGCACTTAAGATGAAATTGGCAGCAGAAGGTTTGTTTGCTCAAACCAATAAGCAGCCTTTACCTGAGCACCCAAAACGCGTTGGTGTGATCACCTCAAAAACCGGTGCAGCGCTGTACGACATCTTAGACGTATTGAAACGCCGTGATCCTTCCCTACCCGTGGTGGTTTACCCGACCATGGTGCAAGGTGAAGAAGCGGCCATTCAAATTGCGCAAGCGATCGGTCGTGCAAACAGTCGTGATGAATGTGATGTATTGATTGTTGGTCGTGGTGGCGGCTCGTTAGAAGACCTTTGGTGCTTTAACAACGAAATTCTTGCTCGCACGATTGCTGCAAGCCAAATTCCGATCATCAGTGCAGTTGGTCATGAGGTTGACGTAACTATTGCCGACTTTGTAGCGGACATGCGAGCGCCGACTCCATCAGCGGCGGCTGAATTGGTAAGCCGCGATAACAGCCACAAAGATCAAGCTTTGGTGACTCGTCAACATAAGCTAGCCAGTGCAATGCGTTACTACCTAGCGCAGCAAAAACAGCAATCAGCTCAACTTATACACCGTTTAGAGCGCCAACACCCAAGCTATCAATTGCAACGCCAGACGCAACAACTTGATGAGTTGGAGATGCGCCTACAACGCACGATGCAACGATTCATTACTACACGCCAACAAGCTGTTGAGCGTAAGCATCATCGCCTACAACTGAACTCACCAGTAAAGCGCTTGGCTGAGCAGAAGTCGAAGCTTGATCGAGTTGAGCAAAAATTGCTGGATGCGATGGACCGTAAGTTACTAACCATGCGCCATCAACTGGCAATCGCGGCTGAGAAGCTAGATACGGTAAGCCCACTGGCAACGCTAAAACGTGGCTACTCGATCACTCAAACTGAGCAAGGTCAGGTTGTTACTCAAGCGAAAGATGTAAAAACGGGCGACGTATTGGTCACCCGCTTATCTGATGGTGAGCTTCGCTCAACCGTTAATTAACTGACTTTCTGAAACTCAAATCGAACACGTGATTTCGATTTGAGTTCATTACAACTGTTGCAGAAATAGTTCGCCGCACCACAAGCTTGTAGCTTTTCTAGTTCAGCGTCGCAATCTGGACAAAATCCCACTTTCTTATAATCCGACTCACATTGATTACAGTGGTATTGACCTGTCCACTCCAGCTCAATATCGCATGTTGGGCAAATATTCGGTTGCATGGTTACCCCTAAAAACTTCTATTTACTGACTCACAGTTTAATCATAAGGCAATCTTGTGCTTTGATCTTAATCACGCTCGTTTGGCACGCTTGTTTTGATACATTACCACATCAGCTTGTTGGATAAGCTGCTCTAACACTGCACGTTCACTCGCTAAACTACAAGCCCAACCAATACTTGCCCTAACTGAATATTCTTCTAAATGACAGATTTGGTTGAGCTCCGCTTCTAAACGGATACCAAACTCTTGATAAGCGCGATCATCAGCAAAGCAGCTAAAGCCAACAAACTCATCCCCTCCATATCTCCCTATCACTGAACATGAACGAAAGACCTGCTTTAAATGCTCAGCCACTAAAATAAGCACTTGGTCACCCGCTTCATGACCAAAACGATCGTTGATGTACTTAAATTCATCGATATCGACAAAAAAGCAACCGACAACGGCATTCCGCCCACATTCACCATTCACTTTGTGGTCAACCTCGGCCAACAAAGCTCGACGATTGAAGCAGTGAGTTAATGAATCTCGACTTGCATGAAAGTGGAGCTGCTCTTCCAGGCGAAACTTCTCCAATGCAATCGCATACAAAGCCGCAAGCATTTCTAGTACTTCAATTTCATAAGGGTGCGGTGTTGACGGCTCAGTACTGTAGACCGCGAATGTACCAAGCACATGACCATCGGAAGCAATAATAGGGACAGACCAACAAGCCCGGAGTTGAGCCTGCTGAGTAAGTTTAAGAAAAGCCGCCCAGTTAACATGATGATCAATATCACTCACTACAACGGTTTGCTTTAAAAATGCGGCAGCCCCACAAGAACCAATATCAGGTCCAATAGGAACGCCTTCAATCGCTTGGTTATAAAAATCAGGCAAATGCGGGGCAAACTCTAAATGAAGTGTGTTTGTATCTGGCTGTAATCGTAATATTGAAGCTTGCCTCTTTCCGAACAAATGTTCACTTAACTCAATCACTTCATGATTAAGTTTATCGCGACTCATCCCAAGAGCAAGCTTACCTAAAAGACGATTGACTGCTCGGTGAGCATCTAACAGTCTATCTTTATCCATCGTACTGCGTATTCACATTGTTATTATGTTTGTTAGCTAGGAATATAATAAATCTATTAATATTACACAGGTAGCTAACTCACATTATGCGCACGCGACACTATAAAAGATCACATACTGATCTTCGGATATTTCCCCTTTGATCAGCGATCACCCCTTAAAAGAATATTTATATAACCACATACCGAAAGCATAAGTTACATATTCTGTCCCTCAATTTTATTCAGAACTAAAAACTACACTTTCGAACCAAAAACCACGATAACAGGATTTAATAAAAAGATCAGAATCCAAATTTAGCGTATTACATCGGTGTGCATTTCGATAGTTTGTGAGTCTATTTCCACTAGTGTGACTAGGATAGAACCAAAGTCACTCAAATGACTCGCATGCGTTCCCCCACAAGGGATGACAGCGATTTCTCCTTCGCCTAAATCACATTGCCAATAACGTGAGTCCGTGAGGTGTTCCCCATGGCAATCAACAGTGATCGCAGCGTCTCTTTTTAACCAATCCCCCAACAGAACATTCACCTGTTGTTCGATACTTTTCAGGTCAGACAGCATATCTGCACTGTTTAAACCCCTTTTGCGGAGTGTTTTGCCTAAACGATACGTATCCAGACATTTGTCTTGGGTGACAAAACTGGTTTCTTGCGCATAGCTATTGAAATCGTAGTTACCATGCGGGTCTTTACGGTCAGCATCTTTACGCCAATAGTTCTGCGCCAGCACCTTATTGAGCGCAAGATATGTGATGTGTCCTGCGCTATGACCGCGACTTAGAGACAGTTGGTATTCTTTGTCTACTTCCAGCAACGCAATATCACCAGCATCAAACGTATCGGTGAATGGCAAGACATGCACTACAACAAACGCCCACCCTTCCGTATCACGTTTTACCGGAATAGCTTGGCCAATATATAACTCGCCGCTTGCTAGTTCTACAGCACCAACTTGGCAGTCAACCACTTCAAACTTCATGCCTTTTATAGTTAGTGTGCCTTTATCCGCTGGATGATCTGGCCAAATATGGCTGACTGGATGAAAAGGCGTGACATCAGTAACAACATGGGTAGCTTCTGATGTAGATTGAACAAATTGTACGTGCGCCTCTAACTGCCAAGTTTGGTGACAGAAACGCGTCTTGGTTGCTGTGATTGTCATGTGTTGATTACTTCTTATGAAAGCTTCGAATAAAAAAATACCCAAGTCGAAACTTGGGTATTCATAAAATCTTAGGCGATTACTTGTTGCGGTTCTTCACTGCAGACATCATACGTTTGCGCTTACGCTCTTGAGAAAGAGTCAGCTTGCCACCACGGTTTTCGTACGGGTTATCGCTGTTCTGGAAGTTAATACGGATTGGTGTACCCATGATTTCCAGAGACTTACGGAAGTAGTTCATCAAGTAACGTTTGTACGAATCAGGTAGATCGCGAACCATGTTACCGTGAACAACCACGATTGGTGGGTTGTAACCACCCGCGTGTGCGTATTTAAGCTTAATACGACGGCCACGAACCATAGGCGGTTGGTGATCGTCTGTTGCCATCTTCATGATACGAGTAAGAACAGATGTACCTACACGTGTCGTTGCCGACTTGTAAGCTTCTTGAATCGACTCGAACAAGTGACCAACGCCAGTACCGTGCAATGCAGAGATAAAGTGAATACGTGCAAAATCAACGAAGCCTAAACGGCGATCGAGTTCTTTCTTCACATTCTCTTTTACATCGTTATCCAGACCGTCCCACTTGTTTACTGCTAGTACGATTGAACGACCAGCATTCAGTGCGAAGCCAAGTAGGCTAAGATCTTGGTCAGAAATGTTTTCACGCGCGTCGATAACCAATAGAACCACGTTTGCATCTTCTACGGCTTTCAGCGTTTTAACAACAGAGAATTTTTCTACTGTTTCGTTGATACGACCACGACGACGTACGCCCGCAGTATCGATCAGCACATACTCACGACCATCACGTTCCATTGGAATGTAGATAGAGTCACGAGTGGTTCCTGGCATGTCATATACCACTACACGTTCTTCACCAAGAATACGGTTAGTCAGCGTTGATTTACCTACGTTTGGACGACCAATAATTGCCAGTTTGATTGGCTGGTCTTGCAAACGTTTGAACTCAGCTTCTGCGTCTTCTTCGGTGTAATCTTCGATCGCTAACTCTTCATCTTCGAATTCAGTCAGATCTTCAATCTCACCTTCTTCAGATTCACTTGCCAGTAGATCATCGAAAAATGGCGCTAATGCACGCTCTAGCAATGCCGTTACACCACGACCGTGTGCCGCAGCGATTTGGTACATATCGTCAACACCAAGTTGCCAGAAATCGGCACATGCGGCGTCAGCATCAATACCATCGATTTTGTTTACTACCAACATCGCTGGCTTTTCGATTTTACGCAGATGCGCAGCAATCGCTTCATCCGATGGTGTTAGTCCAGCACGACCGTCAACAAGGAACAGCACTACGTCAGCTTCATCAATAGCCGCTAACGATTGTTCTGCCATCTTTGTTTCTACGCCTTCTTCCGTACCATCAATACCACCGGTATCAATAACGATGAATTCGTGTTCCTCACCAAGGCGAGCTTGGCCATATTTACGGTCACGCGTTAGGCCAGGGAAGTCCGCAACCAACGCATCACGAGTACGAGTCAATCGGTTAAATAGCGTAGATTTACCTACGTTTGGACGCCCCACAAGAGCAACAACAGGTACCATAACAACCTCTACAATAATCTTTCTTCTGTAGTTATAGGTAACGACTTGCCTAATGCCAAATCAAACCAGCTTTTTACCTATAACCACGTCAGGAATAACTGTTAATAAATAATAATTTCAAACAACAAAACGGCCCCTAACTGTTACCAGCCAGGAGCCGAATGTGAATTATATCACGATATTATTCGTTAATGGTTAGTTTCTTTACATCGCCATTGCGAGTGGTAATCACGTAACCATCTGACAACAAGGTTGGCCCTACAGCGAAACCACTGTCATCGACAAACTGTTGTGCGACGAACTCACCCGTTGAACGATCCATCCAGTGCAAGTAACCCAATGTATCACCAACAACAAGATAGTTATCAACAAGGACAGGTGCTGTTAGCTGGCGGTACTCAAGCTTGCTGTTTTCCCAAAGCTCAGTACCACTACGAGCATCAACAGCGACCACATGATCTTTCTCTGTAATCACAAAGATACGACTACCATCTGTCGCAATATCTGTGGCTGATGAGTAGTTACGTTTCCAAATTGGGTTTGCGCTGCGCAAGTCGATAGCAATCAACTGACCGTTGTAACCAACAGTGAAAAGAGTACCGCCAAGAACGATAGGAGAAGAATCTACGTCAACCAGACGATCAATCTCAGTTGCGCCTTTTGGTGTTCCAACTGGCTGTTGCCAAATCAACTGACCTCGTTCAACGATTGCCGCCGCAAGACGTCCATTCGCTGTACCCCAGAATACACCACCACCGATTGCAGTTGGTGTGCTATCGCCACGCAAGGTTAGGTTTGGAACTTCAGTGCTCAGTGCCCAACGTTGCTCACCAGTGCTTTCGTCAAGCGCAATGAGAGTGCCACGGCTAGTATTAACGATGATCAAACCTGAGTCTGCGATTGGCTTCGCCAATACTTCACCGCCAACTTCAATACGCCAAATCACGTCACCAGTGTCTTGGTCAAGCGCGATCACTTCACCGTTTTCAGAACCAATATAAAGATTTTCGTAAGCCGCTGTAATACCGCCAGAAAGACGAGCAATCACATCTTCTTCTAGATTTACTTGCCACTTCTGCTTGCCGTTTTCTGGGTCCAATGCTTTAACTAAACCATCACGACTAGCAACAAACAGAGTGTCATTGGCCATGACAGGAGACAGCTTAGAGAAGTAATGACCTACGCCATCTCCAATTGATGTACTCCATTCACTGCTTGGTGTGAACTGGCTATCTACCTGAGGCAGTGGAGCCATAACAATGGTGTCTTCCTCGCTAGCACAACCGGCAAGAATTCCCACTGTTAATGCCCCTAACAAGGCTTTCTTAAAGACTCTTTTCATCCAATGCGGTCCTTATTTCGCCAGATCGTCCAATTTCATTTGTAGCGTCGGGCTAGCATCTGCTGCTTGCTGAGCTTCCGTGTAAGCTGCGTATGCCGCTTCTTTGTCACCTTGACGAAGTGCGATATCACCACGAAGTTCTGCAATACGACCAGTCCATGCTGCATCTGTTACTTTGCTTAGCTCAGCATTTGCTGCGTCAAAGTTGCCCATTTCCGCTTCAATGCGCGCAATACGGTAGCTGATAAGTGGAGTTAGCGCGGCATCTTTCGTGTTGCTTTGAGCCCATTTCAATTGCTCAAGCGCAGCGGCAAGATCTTTTGCATCAACCTGAACTTTTGCTAATTGAAGTGCAGCAAGTACTGAGTACTCTTTCACTTTGTTTGAATCAATGAACGCTTGAATATCTGTTTGAGCATCTGCGCCTTTCGTTTGCAAAGCATTCATCGCTGTTGTGTAGCTTTGAGAAGCTGCTTCACTCGCCTGAACGACAGAATCCTGATAGTAACGCCAGCCAAATAGACCACCTAAACCAACAACCGCACCGATGATGACGGCTTTGCCGTTTTCCTTCCACCAGTCTTTAATGGCTTCAACTTGTTGTTCTTCAGTATCGTAAAGTTCCACTTCCTGTCCTCTTAAAACATGTAAATGGCAGCAAGGGCTACCATTGCTCCTATTCGTCGAAAGGCTCCTATCTTGGGAGCCTCGTTATTACAAATTAGGATATAATCTTTAGCTTATTAAAAGACTTAGATAAGTGCTGCGATCTTCTCAGCAACTTCTGCTTGATTGTAAGTCTCTTGCTCACCACCAACCAAATCTTTTAGTACTACGGTATTATCCGCAACTTCGTTTTCGCCCAGCACTAATGCTACAACAGCACCGACTTTGTCTGCGCGTTTAAACTGTTTCTTGAAGTTACCACCACCGAAGTGATTCATCACACGAACACCAGGAACAGCTTCACGAAGCTGTTCTGCTAGCTTCATGCCTACCATCATTGTGCCTTCGCCAGCTGTCACTACGTAAACATCAACACTTCGACGAACATCTGTTAGCTCTAGTGTTTCTAGCATCAAAACAAGACGCTCTAGACCCATTGCAAAACCAACTGCTGGTGTTGCACTGCCACCTAATTGTTCTACAAGGCCATCGTAACGACCACCGCCACATACTGTGCCTTGAGCACCTAAGCTCTCAGTGATCCACTCAAACACCGTACGATTGTAGTAATCCAGACCACGAACTAGACGCTCGTTAACTGTGTATTCGATACCTGCAGCGTCTAAAAGTTCACATAGACCTGCGAAGTGTGCTTTAGATTCTTCACCTAAGTACTCAGAAAGACGAGGTGCATCGCCTAAAATAGCCTGAACGTCAGGGTTCTTCGTATCCAGAACTCGCAGTGGGTTCGTGTGCATACGACGCTTACAATCTTCGTCTAGCACATCGATATGTTGCTCAAGGAACGCAACCAGTGCCGTGCGGTAGTCTGCGCGATCTTCTTGAGAACCGATAGAGTTAAGCTCAAGACGAACATGTTCATGGATACCCAGCTCACGCCATAGACGTGCTGTCATCATGATAAGCTCAGCATCAACATCTGGACCATTTAGACCGAACACCTCAACACCACACTGGTGGAATTGACGGTAACGACCTTTCTGCGGGCGTTCATGGCGGAACATTGGTCCCATGTACCATAGACGTTGTTCGTCACGGTTGATCAGGCTATTTTGAATACATGCACGTACACAGCCCGCTGTACCTTCAGGGCGAAGTGTTAGGCTGTCTCCGTTACGATCATCAAAGGTGTACATTTCTTTTGAAACGACGTCTGTCTCTTCACCAACCGCGCGGCTGAATAGGTTTGTTTCTTCAACGATTGGCATGCGCACTTCGTTGTAGCCGTATGCACTCACGGTACTTTTTACTGCGTTTTCAAGTTTCTGCCACAGCGGAGACTGAGTTGGAAGGCAGTCGTTCATGCCTCGGATTGCTTGGATTTTCTTTGCCACAATTATTACCGTCGCTTAGTAACCCGAGCACACTTAGCGTGCTCAAGCTATGAGATTAATCTTCTTGTTTGATATCGATGCGGTTAGCTTGGTCTAATACAGACGCTTTCGCACGGATTTTCGCTTCTAGCTGATTCACTAGATCATCGTTGTCAAAACGCTCTTTCTGACGTTTGCCGTCTTCGTAGAATGCGCTCTTCTTATTGCTGCCAGCTAGACCTAGGTGTGAAACCTCAGCTTCACCTGGACCGTTTACGACACAACCGATGATAGACACATCCATAGGTGTGATGATGTCTTCTAGACGCTCTTCCAATGCGTTAACTGTGTTAATCACGTCGAACTCCTGACGTGAACAGCTTGGACAAGCAATAAAGTTGATGCCACGTGAGCGAATACGCAGAGACTTAAGAATATCAAAGCCAACTTTGATCTCTTCTACTGGATCTGCCGCCAATGAGATACGTAACGTATCACCGATGCCTTCAGCCAAAAGCATACCAAGACCAACCGATGACTTAACAGCACCAGCTCTTGCACCACCGGCTTCGGTGATACCTAGGTGTAGTGGCTGGTCAATCTGTTTTGCCAATAGACGGTATGAATCCACCGCTAGGAACACATCTGACGCTTTCACACTGACTTTGAACTGGTCAAAGTTAAGACGGTCTAGATGATCCACGTGACGCATCGCCGACTCGACCAATGCCTCTGGCGTTGGCTCACCGTATTTCATTTGCAGATCTTTTTCCAAAGAACCACCGTTTACACCAATACGGATAGGGATGTTTTTGTCACGGGCACAATCAACAACAGAGCGAATACGCTCTTCGTTTCCGATGTTACCTGGGTTGATACGCAAACAATCAACACCGTACTCTGCCACTTTCAGGGCGATACGGTAGTCAAAGTGAATGTCCGCAACTAACGGCACAGACACTTGCTGTTTGATGAGCTTAAAAGCTTCCGCTGCATCCATAGTAGGAACAGAAACACGTACAATGTCTGCACCCACTTTTTCTAATGCTCGGATTTGTTCGACTGTAGCTTCCACATCAGTCGTGCGAGTGTTTGTCATTGACTGTACAGCAATCGGTGCACCATCACCAATTGGCACATCACCCACATAAATACGCGTCGATTTACGACGAATAATTGGAGATTCGTGTTGCATAATATTTATAACGGTAAAGTGAATCTAGCGACTTTGCCTGAAGTATACCCAGAAAGGTCGACAGGTTCACTTGCAAATGTCATGGTTACGCCTTCTGGTGCGCCTAATATCACTTTAAAAGGTGCTTTTCCGGCAAGTTCTACGTCTTGACCCGGTTTACGGGTCCCGCTTACTAGCGTTTTGCCATTCGAGTCCTTAACCTGAATCCAGCAGTCTGCTTTAAACTTCATGGTTAATAACGTCATGCCCTCTGGCACAACAGGCGTCATTGGTTCTTGAGTTGCTTGAGCATCTTCGATGACCGCAACAGGCTCTTCTGCCACAGCTTCTGTCATCGTTTCTTCAGTTGTTGCTACCGCGCTTTCTGCTTTACTTACCGTCTCGTCAGCAGATGAAACGGCTTCAGCAACTTCTACCACTGGCGCAACTTCCGCAGGCGTGCTTGCGATAAGTTCATCGGCACTCATTAGATCGATATCAGCATCGTCCGCTGTTTGTTCCGTTTCTGAACTTGATTCTGTCACAACTTGAGCAAGGCTGTTTTCTTGCTGGTTCTGCCACCACCAAGCGCCAGAGATACCAGTAATCACAATCGCAATCGCCCATGTGAGCAGCATAATTCGGCTATTGTGTTTCTCGTGTTTGGTTTTACGAGAGAAACTTTGCATCTCTGTTTCTTGTGGCTTAACGTGAACTTCAGAAGTTTGCTCTAAAGCTGCCAAAACAATCTTTTCATCAAGCCCAACAAGCTTTGCATAAGAACGTAAGTAACCACGAGTAAACGTAGTAACTTGCTGTGCTTCAAATCGATTACTTTCAATATCTTCAATAACAGAAACGCGAAGTCTTAGGCGATCAGCAACATGCTTCTGAGTCATCCCTAGAGATTCGCGTTTGTTTTTTAGTAACGTGCCAGCTTCCATAGAAAGCGGGACTTCATTGGTGTTTTCGTGTTCTGTCATAATGGCGGTATTTAATCTGTTTGGTGGCTAACACAGTTATTTATTTTCGTTTTTGTTCTTAAGCCTCACTTAAAGATAGCTAGCCTAAACGCGTTAACCAAAATAATCTTTTAGAAATTCTCAGTGTTCGGAGTATGAATGCTCGCTTGCAATGAATCAGCAAACGTAATTGAGAGAATACTGAGAATAGTCAGTGTCTTTGTTATATTTCGCTCACCATGATAAGCGAATGTATAAGGAAGACAAAAACTCTTTGCTCTCAAATTAACAGATAGCTCAAGCTTTTGTCCAAAAATTGACACAGCTAAGTAATATTTCTACTCACAACGCTGTGTCTATAAGGATACAGTGTAGATATTACAAACAAAATAGCCAGAGCATAAGGCTCTGGCTATTCAAGAATTTGTTACAACTTATACTGCTTTTACGTCGATGGTTTCTGCACCACGCGCAGCTTTTAGAGATGCTGTACGTTTGGTGCGGTCAATAACATCACCAACTAACTGCCCGCATGCGGCATCGATATCATCACCACGCGTTTTACGAACCGTTACCGTGTGTTCGTATTGCATCAATGTTTTCTGGAAACGGTCGATGCGTGAGTTACTTGGTTTTTTGTAAGGAGAACCTGGATACGGGTTAAACGGAATCAGGTTGATCTTACATGGCGTATCTTTCATGAGTTCCGCAAGTTCACGAGCGTGGTCCATATCATCATTCACATGATCAAGTAGTACGTACTCAACGGTTACTTTTCCGCGATTAGCATTCGATGAAGCGATGTAACGACGAACGGATGCAAGGAAATCTTGAATGTCCCAACGGTCGTTGATCGGCATAATTTGGCTACGCAGTTCATCATTTGGCGCGTGTAGAGAGATCGCCAATGCGACGTCAATTTTACCCGTCATCTGATCAAGACCAGAAACCACACCAGAAGTAGATACGGTGACACGACGTTTAGACAAGCCAAAGCCAAGATCATCAAGCATGATTTCAAGCGCAGGGATAAGGTTCTTCATGTTTAGAAGAGGCTCACCCATGCCCATCATTACCACGTTAGTGATTGGGCGACGACCGGTTTCTTTTTGCAAACCAACTTCGCGCGCAGCACGCCATACCTGACCAATGATTTCAGATACTTTTAGGTTACGGTTGAAACCCTGTTGAGCAGTTGAACAGAACTTACATTCCAGCGCACAACCTACCTGAGACGATACACATAATGTCGCACGATCTTCTTCTGGGATATAAACCGTTTCTACGTCCTGATCACCCACCTTCATCGCCCACTTGATTGTGCCGTCTGAAGAGTGCTGAGCTTCTGCTACCGTTGGTGCTTTGATTTCGCACTTGTGTTGCAGTTTTTCACGTAGCTTCTTGTTGATGTTCGTCATGTTATCGAAGTCATCAACACCGAAATGGTAGATCCACTTCATAACCTGATCCGCACGGAACGCTTTTTCGCCTAGCTCTTCCGCGAAAAATTGACGCATGCCTTTGCGATCAAAGTCGAGTAGATTGATTTTTTCAGTGGTCATGTTGCCTCTCAATGACTGAAACAAGAATAAGGGCGCGAATTGTACAGCCTTTATGCAGCTACAACAAGGGTTCTAAGACCCTGAGTTTGCTAAGGCATTAAAATCCTATAGATTAAATTTTAGACAATAGGTGTGATCAGTTCTCAGTCAATTTTCGATAATAAAAAGCCCCGGAAAATTCCGAGGCTCAACATTCATATTAGAACAAGATTAACGCGGGCAAATCTCTGACTCAGGGAAGAAGAATTCAATCTCACGAGCTGCAGATGTAGGGCTGTCTGAGCCATGAACAGAGTTGTAACGCATACTAAGTGCGTAGTCTGCACGGATAGTGCCACATGCCGCTTCTTCTGGATTTGTTTTCCCCATTAGCTCACGGTAACGAGCGATTGCATCTTCACCTTCCAAAACCTGAACCATGATAGGACCAGATGTCATGAACTCTTTCAGTGCAGGGAAAAAAGGTTTGCCTTCATGTTCTGCGTAAAAACCGCTCGCCTGTTCTTCTGTCAGATGAACCATTTTTGCAGCAACGATGCGTAGACCAGCTTTTTCAATGCGGTGGTAGATCTCACCAATCAGATTGCGTTCTACAGCGTCGGGCTTAACAATTGAAAACGTTCTTTCTAGAGCCATAAAGTTTCCTTTTTGTACTTGTAATAATAGTTTTATATGAGGGACTTGCGTCTCTCTTAGTTATACCAGTACAGACAAAAGTCTGCACTGGTAAAAGTCTTATTTCGTGGCTTGTTCGTTTAGGAAACGGGCAAGAGTACGAACCCCCATACCTGTCGCACCAGCAGACCATTTATCTGACGCTGACTTACGGTAGGTACCCGCGCAATCAAAATGCAACCAACCTTTCTTGTAATCTTCAACGAAGTAAGACAAGAATGCCGCGGCAGTGCTCGCACCAGGAGAGTAATCACCAGAACTGATGTTAGACAGGTCAGCAAAGTTTGATGGCAGCATGCCACGGTGGAAATCAGCAAGAGGTAGTGGCCACAGACCTTCTTTCTCTTGGTTCGCGGCCGTTAGCGCTTGATGAGAAAGCTCGTCATCAAAACTCATTAGCGCATGGTAATCATTACCTAGTGCGTTCTTCGCTGCGCCTGTCAGCGTTGCACAGTCAATGATGAGCTCTGGGGTTTGCTCACTTGCGTAAATAAGACCATCAGCAAGTACCAAGCGCCCTTCGGCGTCGGTGTTCATGATCTCAACCGTCTTACCGTTTTTGTAGGTGATGATGTCGCCAAGTTTAAGCGCACGACCAGATACCATGTTCTCAGCACAACAAAGAATCAGCTTCACACGCTTGTTCAGACCACGAAGAATAGCGAGACCAAGACCACCAGTAATCGTACCTGAACCGCCCATATCAGCCTTCATTGCCGTCATGAAGTTTGATGGCTTCAAGCTGTAACCGCCTGAGTCAAATGTAATGCCTTTACCAACTAAACATGCAAATACCGGTGCGTTTTCATCACCTGTTGGATTGTAGTCAAGTTGCAGCATTGCTGACGTTCGCTCAGAACCACGACCCACTGCGTAGATACCTTCCCAGCCTTCCGACAGTAGGTCTTTATCTTTTACGATACGAGCAGTAACTGTACCTTGAGGCGCAACAGATTTGATGAATTCCGCAGCCATGGTTGCCAGTTGACGAGGGGCAACTTCTTCTGCTGTTTTGTTGATAATGTCACGAGTAAAGTCGGTTGCAGTGATGCGAGCATGAAGCTCAGCTTGGTCTTTTTCAGACAGAGCAATCCACTCTAGTGTGCCGTGTTTTTTCGGGTTGCGGTAACCTTGGTGGAAAGCCCAAACGCTTTCAACATCCCAGTTATCACCAGCAAGTAGAATTGAACGAATTCCTTGGCCATCTAGTTGACGAGCTGCACGTTGGACTGCGCCAAGATCATGCCCTTCACCTAGGTGAATCGTTGCGCCATTTTCAGCGAAAGAAAGCAATGCTTTGTCGCCCCAATGTGGTGCCGCTGGTTCTTGGCTTAGAAATACAGACATCTGTGTAGACATGGTTTCTCCTTGTCTTATAACGGCGTTGCCTACGCCTCTTCTTTTTAATAACTAACGGATGTTAGCATTATGTAGGGTAAAAATGTCAACTTGATAAAAAAACGGACCTTGAGGTCCGCTTTTTTTAG
The DNA here is from genome assembly GCF_023277445.1 of Vibrio sp. ED002. Classification (NCBI taxonomy): domain Bacteria; kingdom Pseudomonadati; phylum Pseudomonadota; class Gammaproteobacteria; order Vibrionales; family Vibrionaceae; genus Vibrio; species Vibrio sp. ED002. The sequence continues at coordinate 1,771,722 of NZ_CP080238.1, forward strand.
TGAGAATTGTTAACTCTGCTGCGTTTTACCGCCGAATCGAGTATTAGTCAGCTTCATCCATCCAGCACAAGATAACGGCTTCTAGGATCTTTTCATTAGAACGGTTTGGTTCATCGTCAAACTCTTCCAATTCAGTGATCCATTGATGCAAATCCGTAAAACGTACCGTTTTAGGATCCGTATCAGGAAACTTGTCACAAAGCTCAATCGCGATGTCGCGAGAATCTGTCCATTTCATTGCTCATCTTCCTTTTGCTTCGCCCCTATATTATTGGGGAGATAGTATTAGTGATCTTCTGACGCGTGGTTCAACGTGTATTTCGGAATCTCAACAACCAAATCTTCATCAGCGACCTTCGCTTGGCAACCTAAGCGAGATTCTGGTTCCAGACCCCATGCTTTATCTAGCATATCGTCTTCTAGTTCTTCACTCTCTTCTAGTGAATCAAAACCTTCACGAATGATCACGTGGCAAGTTGTACAAGCACATGACTTTTCACATGCGTGTTCAATACCGATACCGTTTTTCAGTGCTACATCTAGAACGGTGTCACCAGTGTTTGCTTCCAACACTGCACCTTCTGGGCACAAATCTTCGTGCGGTAATACAATAATCTTAGGCATAACTACTTATCTCTTATATATCATTAACTGACTGACCAGACAGTGCAGCTCGAATTGATTTATCCATACGTCGCGACGCAAAGTCTTGGCTTGCTTTGTCGGTGTCTTTAATACCTTGTTCGATTGCTGCGACATCGTCGCCATTGCGCAACTCGATCAATGCTTCAATAACTTTAACTAATGCTTGTTTTTCTTGCTCTGACAGCAACTCATCGCCATCAGCTTGCATTGCCGCAATCAAGCCCTCAATCACTCGGTCAGCTTCAACACGTTGCTCCGCTAGAGCTCGAGCTTGCATGTCTTCTTTCGCAAACGCCATTGAATCACGTAGCATGTTCGCGACTTCATTATCACTCAGACCGTACGAAGGCTTCACCTGAATCTCAGATTGTACGCCTGTGCTTTTCTCCATCGCGGTCACGGACAATAGACCGTCAGCATCCACTTGATAAGTCACGCGAATGTGTGCTGCGCCTGCTGCCATTGGAGGAATGCCTTTCAATGAAAAACGAGCGAGTGAGCGGCAATCGTCCACCATTTCACGTTCACCTTGAACGGTGTGCACTGTCATAGCCGTTTGACCATCTTTAAATGTGGTAAATTCTTGCGCTCGTGCAACTGGGATTGTGGTGTTACGAGGAATAATTTTCTCAACCAGGCCACCCATGGTTTCAATACCAAGAGACAATGGGATGACGTCAAGCAGAAGCATTTCAGAATCAGGTTTGTTACCTGCCAAAATATCCGCTTGGATACCGGCACCGATTGCGACGACTTCGTCTGGATTGATCGTAGTAAGCGGTTTGCGACCAAAGAAGTCACCGACCATTTCGCGAACAAGTAACGTTCGTGTTGAGCCACCCACCATTACGGCTTCGAGTACATCTTCTGCATCGACATCTGCATCTTTCAATGCTCGACGACAAGACATCAGCGTTTTCTTAACCAGAGGACGAATCAAATCTTCGAACTGCTCACGAGTCACTGAGCCTTTCCAGCCAAATACATCAACATCAACGCGGTCTTGCTCAGAAAACGCAATTTTCGTCTCGGTTGCAATGTTCAGCAACGCACGGTTTTTCTCAGCAGAAAGCGGCGCTTTTAAGCCAGCTTGCTCCATCAGGTAGTCTGCTAAAAGATGGTCAAAGTCATCACCACCTAGCGCCGAGTCACCACCTGTTGCTAATACTTCAAATACGCCTTTCGACAAGCGTAAGATAGAGATATCAAACGTACCACCACCCAAGTCGTAAACCGCAATAACGCCTTCTTGGCCAGAATCTAAACCGTAAGCAATCGCAGCCGCTGTTGGCTCGTTAAGCAGACGTAGTACATGAAGACCAGCCAATTTCGCCGCGTCTTTTGTACCTGCACGTTGAGCGTCATCAAAGTAAGCAGGAACAGTAATTACCACGCCAGCTAATTCACCACCTAGCGTTTCTTCTGCACGCTTGCCAAGCGCTTTTAGAATGTCGGCAGACACTTCAATCGGGTTTTTGTCACCTTGAGCGGTTTGCAGAATTGGCAGACCGTTGTCGCTTTCTTTAAATTGGTAAGGCAAAGATGGGTAGCGAGCTTGAATGTCTTTTAATGAACGGCCGATCAGACGTTTTACCGAGATGATGGTGTTTGCTGGCTCTAACTCTGCTTTTGCTTTGGCATCGTAACCGACTGACGCTGAATCTTGCGTGTAGTTTACCACTGAAGGCAAAATGCTACGGCCTTGGTCATCTGTCAGAGTTTTTGCGTCGCCGCTTCGAACTGAGGCAACCAAAGAGTTAGTGGTACCTAAGTCGATACCCGCTGCTAACTTATGCTCATGAGGTGCCGAGCTTTGGCCCGGTTCTGCGATTTGAAGTAGTGCCATGATGGGTCCTTGTCACGCTAACTAGCCGAGGAGTTTGTCTTCAACCAGTTCAATTTCGTTCTTTAGTTTGGCAATAAATTTGAGTTTTCGAACTCGGTCTGCGGCTTCTGGCCAAAGACTATTATCAAGTTCTTTCTCTACACTCGCCAAATGCTGTTTGTACATTTTGCTGACCTTAGAGTCGAAGTCAAAAAGCGCTGATTCCGGATCAGAGCTGTCAGCAATTTCTTCCAATTCTTCACGCAATTCCATTTGTTCCATCAAGAACATTGGGTCTTGCATAGTTTGTTGTTCGCCACGGATTTCGATGCCCTTTTCAGCCAAGAGATATTCCGCACGTGAAATAGGCTGCTTTAGAATTTGATAAGCATCGTTAATTTGCGCTGCTTTTTGTACCGCCATCAAGCGATCACGCTCAGAAGCAGTAGCAAAGTTATCTGGGTGGAAGCGTTTTTGTAGTTCTCGGAACTGAGAAGAAAGAAGGCTACCATCCAGCTTAAACTGACTTGGTAGCCCAAATAATTCAAAGTGATTCATTAAGATCGGGTCCTAGTAAAGCCTTCTGGACTCGGTCGCCCAGAAGGACGAACAATTAGACGTTGAAGCTTTCACCACAACCACATTCACTTTTTGCATTCGGGTTGTTGAATTCAAAGCCTTCATTCAACCCTTCCTTCACGTAATCTAACTCGGTACCGTCTAAGTACACCAAGCTCTTCTGATCGATGATGATTTTCACACCTGAAAGGTCAAATACTTCATCTTCTTCGTTAAGATCATCGACGAACTCAAGTACGTAAGCCATGCCGGAACAGCCTGTCGTCTTCACTCCAAGACGCAAACCGACACCTTTGCCTCGGTTGTCTAGGAATGCTTTTACGCGACTTGCCGCTGTTTCTGTCATTGTGATGGCCATACTGCACCTTAAGTTTATCTAAATTACGTTTTGGAATGGGAGCGTTTTAAGGGCTCCCATTATATACGGAATACTTATTCCTGGTGTTTTTTCTTATAGTCAGCAACTGCTGCTTTGATTGCATCTTCCGCTAGGATTGAGCAGTGAACTTTCACTGGTGGAAGCTCTAGCTCTTCTGCAATCTCAGAGTTTTTGATAGATGCCGCTTCGTCGATAGACTTGCCTTTTACCCACTCAGTTACGAGTGAGCTTGAAGCGATTGCACTACCACAACCGTATGTTTTGAATTTCGCGTCTTCAATGATGCCTTCTGGCGTCACTTTGATTTGAAGTTTCATTACGTCACCACAAGCTGGTGCGCCAACCATGCCGCTGCCTACTGATGGGTCTTCTTTATCGAAAGAACCAACGTTACGTGGGTTCTCATAGTGATCAATTACTTTTTCGCTGTATGCCATGATAAATTACCTCGAATCCTCTATTCAGTCCGTGAGATTAATGATGAGCCCATTCAACAGTGCTCAGATCAACCCCTTCCTTGTACATATCCCATAGAGGAGACATGTCGCGTAGCTTAGTCACTGCAACGCGGATTTGTTCAATTGCGTAATCAATTTCTGCTTCAGTCGTGAAACGACCAAATGAGAAACGTACTGAGCTATGCGCCAATTCGTCGTCTAGACCAAGAGCACGAAGAACATAAGATGGCTCTAGGCTCGCTGATGTACAAGCACTACCAGAAGAGACTGCTAGGTCTTTTAGTGACATCAGTAGAGATTCGCCTTCTACGAATGCAAAGCTCACGTTTAGGTTGTGTGGAACACGCTGTTCTAGATCACCATTCACCGTTACTGCTTCTAGATCTTTAACGCCATCTAGAAGACGGTTACGAAGTGCTAATGCGTGATCGTAATCTTTTTGCATGTCTTCTTTTGCTACGCGGAATGCTTCACCCATACCTACGATCTGGTGAGTTGGAAGTGTACCCGAGCGGAAACCACGCTCATGACCGCCACCGTGCATTTGCGCCTCAAGACGGATTCGAGGTTTGCGACGTACGTAAAGTGCGCCGATACCTTTAGGACCGTAAGCTTTGTGCGCAGACAGTGAAACAAGGTCAACTTTCATTTCTTGAACGTCGATTGACAACTTGCCTGCCGACTGTGCAGCATCCACATGGAACACAATCTTACGTTCACGACATAATTCGCCGATTGCGGTGATGTCTTGGATAACACCAATCTCGTTGTTAACGTGCATGATTGAAACCAAAACAGTATCTTCACGCATTGCTGCTTGCAGCTTGCCTAAATCAACTAGGCCGTTTGCTTCTGGCTCTAGGTAAGTCACTTCAAAGCCTTCGCGCTCTAATTGACGACATGGGTCAAGAACGGCTTTGTGCTCTGTTTTACAAGTGATTACGTGTTTACCCTTCTTAGAGTAAAAGTGAGCAGCACCTTTGATTGCAAGGTTGTCTGACTCGGTCGCACCTGATGTAAATACGATTTCGCGTGGATCTGCATTTAGAAGGTCAGCAATTTGCTCACGAGCAGTATCTACAGCTTCTTCTGCCTGCCAGCCGTAACGGTGCGAACGCGAAGCTGGGTTGCCAAATGTGCCATCCATTGTCATGTACTGAACCATTTTTTCAGCAACACGAGGATCGACTGGACATGTAGCGGAATAATCAAGATAAATCGGCAGTTTCATTCTCTACTCCAATGTAAAATGCTGACCGCTAAGAGCGGACGTTTACACCGATGGGCGCGGTGGTTGTATTTTTGTTTGATAACCCATGAGTGACCACAAGATCAATGTCCTGACGATCAGAAATTTCTAAGACTTCATTATCTGTCATTAACTCACCGAGCGTAATGTTATTTAAGAAGTCACTAATGCGAGAGCTTAGGTCACGCCACAAAGTGTGGGTTAAGCAACGAGTGCCACCTTGGCAGTCGCCTTTGCCTTGGCATTTGGTTGCGTCAACTGACTCATCAACCGCTGCGATAACAGTGCCAATAGCAATGCTGTGAGCGTCAGTACCCAGTCGGTAACCACCGCCAGGACCACGAACGCTGGCAACAAGACCGGCTTTGCGCAATTTTGAAAAAAGCTGCTCTAAGTATGAGAGCGAGATACCCTGACGCTCTGAGATATCAGCTAGAGGTACTGGGTTTTGTTGCGAGTGCAGTGCCACATCCAGCATGGCCGTCACCGCATATCTTCCTTTAGATGTAAGTTTCATACCACACCGTATCCACATCGTTTGTAATGATTAGGATTTTTCCATACCCGACTAAAATGGTCAAGTATTTATTTGACTAAAATAGTCAGGTATTCATCCTTACACCTAAAGTGGTTATTCTTTGTTCAGAGCTTCTTTTCAATCGCCGTCAAAACACCACGCAAGATATTAAGCTCTTGAGCCTCTGGTCGAGCTCGTGAATACAAACGACGAAGCTTGTTCATCACCTGACCAGGCTGATCTTTGCTAATAAATTGGGTCTCCACCATTACTTTTTCAAGGTGTTCGAAGAACATTTCTAATTCTTTATGGCGAGGGTACTCTTCAGGCTCACTTGGCGTGTACTGGCTTTGTTCTAGGTTGAGGTGTGCAACACGCACTTCATAGCTCAGCGTCTGTACAGCCATTGCTAGGTTGAGCGAGCTGTATTCAGGGTTAGCTGGAATGCAAACATGGTAGTGACACTTCTGCAATTCTTCATTAGTGAGGCCTGTTCTTTCTCGGCCAAATACCAATGCAACAGGGTGCTTTTGGCCTTCGACGGCAAACTTTTCACCACATTCACGTGGTTCAAGCATTGGCCATTCTAAAGTGCGTGAACGTGCACTAGAACCAACCACTAGGCCACAATCTTCAATGGCATCTTCTAGTGTTTTTACTACCTTGGCATTTTGTGCAATATCACCTGCCCCTGCCGCTAGTGCTAGGGTTTGGTCGTCGACCTCACATTGCGGATCAACCAATACAAGCTGGCTTAAACCCATGACTTTCATTGCTCGAGCTGCCGAGCCAATGTTGCCTGAATGAGAAGTTCCGACGAGTACGACTTTTACTTGATCCAACATCTGTGATTACTACCTAAATTAAAACCGAAGGATATTACCATAATTTTTTAACACACCCTAGGGTGAAGCAGGTTTCTATTCGCATTCTCATCAATTGTTTTTCAGCTTTAAGGTAGGGCTAATTAGTGCGGCTTTTACATGCGACCAAAAAATAACCACTTCCCTTTTCTCTGCACTCTGGTATACTCGCCGCCGCTTTAAATTGTTCTTTAACATCCGTTGGGAAATTCGTATGCATCCAATGCTAAACATTGCTATTCGCGCTGCGCGAAAAGCAGGCAATCATATTGCTAAATCATTAGAAAACACAGATAAAGTTGAGTCTACGCTAAAAGGCACTAATGACTTTGTTACTAACGTAGACAAAGAAGCAGAAGCTATCATCATTGATACTATCAAGCACTCTTACCCAGAGCACTGTATCGTTGCTGAAGAAGCTGGTCTTATCGAAGGTAAAGATAAAGACGTACAATGGATCATCGACCCACTGGATGGCACCAATAACTTTGTAAAAGGTTACCCAACGTTCGCAGTATCTATCGCAGTTCGCTTCAAAGGTAAAACTGAAGTGGCTTGTGTATACGATCCAATGCAAAACGAGCTATTCACTGCACAACGTGGTGCTGGCGCTCAACTAAACAACGCTCGTATTCGTGTAGCTCAACTGAAAGACCTTCAAGGTACTGTTCTAGCAACTGGTTTCCCATTCAAACAGAAGCAACACGCTGAGTCTTACATCAAAATCGTAGGTTCTCTATTCACTGAATGTGCTGACTTCCGTCGTAGCGGCTCTGCTGCTCTTGACCTATGTTACGTGGCTGCAGGCCGTGTTGATGGTTACTTCGAACTAGGTCTAAAACCTTGGGATATGGCAGCTGGTGAGCTTATCGCTCGTGAAGCTGGTGCAATCCTAACTGACTTTGCTGGCGGCACTGAGTACATGAAGTCAGGCAACATCGTTGCTTCTAGCGCTCGTGGCGTTAAATCAATGCTTAAACACATCCGTGAAAACGGCAACAGCGCGATCCTTAAGTAAGATTCTGAAGTCATACTAAGCCCGTCACGCTGATGACTTTTGAATAGCCCCGCTCATTGAGCGGGGCTTTTTATATGGAACAATCTGCCTGTTTATAGAAACGGTCGTAGTCAGGTAAGTGGTCTATTTTTACGTGCTGAACCTTCCATACTTGTTCCTTCATGAGAAACTGCAACGAAACCGTGACTGGCTGGTATACATCGCCAAAGCCGTTTACGGAAAGACACCCAACTCCTCCATCCTCACTATATGCTTCAAAGTAAGACAGCTCCGTAACCAAACTTGATGGGATGGATGACAAAAATGGAAATTGATGACCAAATTTTATTGGGTGAGATTTAATACTATTTAGCTCTTCAATCGATAGGTTTGGCCCTGCCATAGCTTCTACCACCTCGATATACTGCATCTTGTATAAATTATTGCGTATATCAAGGTAAGTATCGTGGAGTGGACTTGCTATGCACGGCGCTGAAACACTGAGTAAAACCGGAATAGGTAGAATTCTATTTATCATAACCAACTAAACCCCAGCTTCACGGAGCGCTTGATCAATTTTACTCGGCTTAAATCTGTACTTACAAAGCCCCCACTCGCACTGCTCTAAAAGCTCTCGGACATTTACCTGCCCAGCAACACCAAAGGAAACAACACCAAAAAAAGAAACACTTCCACTGTATGTCAAAACACCATCACGAGTAGTTTTAAAAGTAACAGAAACTGCTTTTAATTTTATGCCCAGCTCTTCAACCATTTCTTTTGAAACTTCAAACTTAGTAAACCCAAGCTCACCAGATAAAGTTACCTTACCTGACTCATCAACTGCTAACTTGAATCTTTTCCCTCCAGTAACTAGCTTGCTGGTAACACCTTTATTGTGTTTGTAAGAAATCTCTACAAACTTCAGTAACTGTACTTTTATTTCAGCTTGCCTTGACATTATTTCCTCCCGAAATTGTTGAACATACTTCCGATGTTCAACTCAATCAAAAAACTACAATTCAAGCTGGAAGTACCTCAAATAAAAATGAAACTATCAAATCTATCAGGCATAAAAAAACCGCTGACTGCTCAGCGGTTTTTGTTTTCGGTTCTCAATCTGCCTTATGGCATCTCGTCGAACTCTGCACCTTCTTTTTCTACTTGAGGTGGCATCAAGTGCTCTTTCTGGATACCCAGTTTTAGCGCTAGTGCTGATGCTACATAGATAGAAGAGTAAGTACCTACAGTGATACCTAGTAGAAGTGCGGTTGCGAAGCCGTGAATCATCGCACCACCTTGCATGAACAGTGCAATAACTACGAACAATGTCGTACCAGACGTAATCAATGTACGGCTCAATGTTTGAGTGATTGATGCATCCATGATGTCCGAAGGTTCGCCCTTACGCATCTTACGGAAGTTTTCACGAATCCGGTCGAATACAACGATGGTATCGTTGAGCGAGTAACCAACAACCGTAAGTAGCGCCGCTACGATGGTTAGGTCCACTTCAATTTGCATCAGTGAGAAGACACCCAGCGTGATAATGATATCGTGTGCCAGTGCCATTACCGCACCAGCCGCTAGACGCCATTCGAATCGCATTGATACGTAGATCAGGATACAGATCAGCGATACAAGAATCGCTAGACCACCCGCTTCCGTTAGCTCATCACCAACATTTGGACCTACAAACTCGATACGACGCATTTCTACGCTTTCACCCGTACCTTCTTTGATAGCACCAATGATTTGGTTACCTAGTGTTTCACCAGACATATCGTCACGAGGACGAAGACGAACCATTACATCACGAGCACTACCAAAGTTTTGTACTGTCGCATCGCCGAAGCCTTTTGAATCTAGTGCTGAACGAATCTCTTCAAGGTTTGCAGGTTGTTCAAAGCCCACCTCGATAAGCGTACCACCAGTAAAATCTAGGCCCCAGTTCAACCATTTGGTTGATAGCGTGAAGATAGAAGCTGCGATCATAACAATAGAGAATACGAACGCGACTTTCGACCAACGCATAAAGCCGATCGTGTTTTCTGCTTTTAGAATTTGAAACATATTAATTCCCAGCCTTAGATCGACAATTTATCAACGCGTTTGCCACCGTAAATCAGGTTCACGATACAACGTGTACCCACAATAGCGGTGAACATTGAAGTTAAGATACCGATAGATAGTGTTACCGCGAAACCTTTCACCGCGCCTGTACCTACTGCAAATAGAATGATTGCAGTGATAAGCGTTGTGATATTCGCATCGGCAATAGTACTGAATGCGTTTGCGTAACCTTGGTGAATCGCTTGTTGTGGACTACGCCCATCTCGAAGTTCTTCACGGATACGCTCAAATATCAGTACGTTGGCATCGACTGCCATGCCGACCGTCAATACGATACCGGCAATACCCGGCAGCGTCATTGTCGCCCCCGGAATCATCGACATAACACCAATGATCAAAACCAGGTTCGCCATCAATGCAATATTGGCAATCAGACCGAAACCACGGTAGTAAAGCAGCGTAAATAGCATTACGGCTACCATACCCCAGATACACGCTTGAATACCCATATCGATGTTTTGCTGACCCATTGATGGACCGATGGTTCGTTCTTCAACGATTGAGATAGGCGCAATTAGAGCACCAGCACGAAGTAGAAGTGCTAGGTTGTGAGCTTCAGCAGCAGAGTCGATACCGGTAATACGGAAGTTACGGCCAAGCGCAGACTGAATCGTTGCTTGGTTGATCACTTCTTCATGTTTATCCAGAATCACACGACCTTCTGGCGTACGACGACCACTATCTTTGTACTCTGCAAACACGGTTGCCATTAGCTTACCGATGTTCTTTTTAGAGAACGCAGACATCTTGTTACCACCTTCGCTGTCTAGCGAGATGTTAACCTGAGGACGACCGTATTCATCAACACTTGAACTTGCATCTGTGATGCTTTGGCCACCGAGAATTACGCGTTTCTTCAGAACAACAGGACGGCCATCGCGATCTTGCTTAATCTCGCTACCAGCTGGTGCTCGACCGTTTGCCGCAGCAGAAAGGTCAGCTTTGTCGTCGACTTCGCGGAATTCTAGTGTTGCCGTAGCACCTAGGATTTCTTTTGCTCGAGCGGTGTCTTGAACACCAGGCAATTCAACTACGATGCGGCTAGCACCTTGACGTTGAACCAATGGCTCAGCAACACCAAGTTCATTTACACGGTTACGAAGAATCGTGATGTTTTGTTCTACTGCGTAGTTACGTATTTCTTGTAAACGTTGCTCGGTAAAGGTGGCAATCAACGCGTAACGACCATCAGAATCAGAATCGACAAAATTCATGTCTGGGTGATTCTTTTCTAACGTAGCTTTCGCTTCAGCTAGTTGCTCTTCATTACGTAGCAATACTTCCACGCCTTCTTTACCAGAAGGACGGATTGCGCGGTAGCGAATCTTAGCTTCACGAAGTTCACTACGGAAAGCTTCTTCTTGTTGACCAACCAGCTTTTCCATCGCCGCGTCCATATCCACTTCCATCAAGAAGTGAACACCACCTCGTAGGTCAAGACCTAGCTTAAGTGGTGACGCACCAATTGCTTCTAGCCAATCTGGCGTAGCTGGAGCAAGGTTGAGTGCAACAATTTTATCTTTGCCAAGCGCTTCACTGATGATATCGCGGGCACTGATTTGAGTGTCAGTGTCATTGAAACGAACAAGGATTGATCCATTCTCGAGAGCAATGGATTTATGAGAGAGATGCTCTTTATCAAGAGCTTTGGTGACAGCATCCAGCGTTGACATATCTACAGAGGCACCACGTGCCCCTGTAACTTGAATAGCCGGATCTTCACCGTAGATATTTGGAAGTGCGTACAACGCAGCGGTGATGATGGCAAAAAATACCATCAAGTACTTCCATAATGGGTAACGGTTTAGCACAGCGAGGATCCTTTAGCTGTTTTATAGAGACTTCAGCGTACCTTTTGGTAGCACTGCAGTTACGAAGTCTTTCTTGATTACAACTTCATTGTTTGCGTTAAGCTCAATTGAAATGTAGTCATTATCTTCAGCGATTTTCGTGATTTTACCCACTAGACCACCGCTTGTTAGCACTTCATCGCCTTTGCCCATGGAAGACATCAGGTTTTTGTGCTCTTTTACACGCTTAGATTGTGGACGGTAGATCATGAAGTAGAAGATCACCGCGAACATGCCTAGCATGATTAGCATTTCAAAACCGCCGCCAGCTGGAGCGCCTTCTGCTGCTGCATGAGCTTGAGAAATAAACATTAAAACATCCTCATTATATTTTATTGATAATCCAACAAGTTGGGCTTTCGTAATTTAGATTCAAGTCTAAGAGTGAGTAATAGAGATCACCTTCTCAAAAATAACGTACGTTAGCCTACTTTATTAGCAAAAGCCTCTGGCGACATGCCAAAGGCTCTAATTCTTTTATGCTTTGCTTAGTGGTGGCACTTCGCGGTCACGACGAGCGTAAAACTCTTGAACAAACTCATCGAAACGGTCTTCATCAATCGCCGTGCGAATGCTTTCCATCAAACGCTGGTAGTAGCGCAAGTTATGGATAGTATTCAAACGCGCGCCTAGAATTTCATTACAACGCTCTAGGTGGTGAAGGTACGACTTGCTGTAGTTTTGACAAGTGTAACAGTCACAGTGCGGATCTAGCGGAGTTGTATCCGTTTTATGTTTCGCATTACGGATCTTGATCACACCACCAGTCACAAATAGGTGACCGTTTCGTGCATTACGCGTTGGCATTACACAGTCAAACATGTCGATACCGCGACGAACACCTTCAACCAAATCTTCCGGCTTACCTACGCCCATTAGGTAACGAGGCTTATCTTCTGGAAGCTGTGGACACGTGTGCTCAAGGATACGGTGCATGTCTTCTTTCGGTTCGCCTACTGCAAGACCACCAACTGCGTAACCATCAAAACCGATTTCAGTTAGACCTTTAACCGATACGTCACGTAGGTCTTCGTAAACACCACCTTGAACAATACCAAATAGGTTGTTCGGGTTTTCTAGCTTATCGAAGTGGTCACGTGAGCGTTGTGCCCAACGTAGTGACATTTCCATCGATTTTTTCGCTTCGTTGTGTGTCGCTGGGTATGGCGTACACTCGTCGAAGATCATGACGATGTCAGAACCTAGGTCTTTTTGGATTTCCATCGACTTTTCAGCGTCCATGAAAATCTTGTCGCCGTTTACAGGGCTGCGGAAGTAAACGCCTTTTTCGGTGATCTTACGCATTTTACCAAGGCTGAATACTTGGAAACCACCTGAGTCAGTAAGAATAGGACCGTGCCAGTTCATGAAATCGTGCAGGTCACCGTGCATTTTCATCACTTCTTGACCAGGACGTAACCATAGGTGGAAAGTGTTGCCTAGCAGGATTTCTGCACCCGTGCCTTTTACTTCTTCCGGAGTCATGCCTTTAACCGTACCGTAAGTACCGACTGGCATGAATGCTGGAGTTTGAACAGTGCCACGTTCGAAGGTCAATTGACCACGACGCGCATTGCCGTTTTTCTTTTTAAGATCGAATGATAATTTCACGATGCCTCCGAGTGTCAGAGAAACAGTCTGACTATGTATCTTGGGGGTGTTCCCCACTTTAAGGAGCGGTCGCCTTCCTTGCGAGAGACAAAGCAGAAGTTCTACTCTGTTTCCTAGCGTACTGCTAGCACCCGTAAATCATTAGCTTTCTCCCCTCCTAACCTCCCCCCTTTTAAAAGGGAAGGGCTAGGGAGGGGTTAAAACGTTATGCCGTTTTCTTCTTAATAAACATTGAATCACCGTACGAGAAGAAACGGTATTGGTTATCCACAGCGTGCTTGTAAGCATTCATGGTGTTCTCGTAACCTGCGAATGCACTGACCAACATAATCAATGTTGACTCAGGCAAGTGGAAATTGGTGATCAAACAATCCACCAGCTGGTACTCGTAACCAGGGTAGATAAAGATTTCAGTATCACCAAAGAATGGGACCAATTCCGTGCCTTTCTTCAGTGCGTCTTGCGCTGCACTTTCAAGCGAACGAACTGACGTAGTACCTACGGCAACGATTCGGCCACCGCGTGCTTTAGCTGCATTAATCGCATCAACAACATCTTGCGGTACTTCAACGTATTCAGCGTGCATGTGATGATCGTTAATGTCGTCCACTTTCACTGGTTGGAACGTACCGGCACCAACATGAAGTGTTACGTAAGCAAACTCAGCGCCTTTCGCCTTGATCTTCTCAAGCAGAACATCATCAAAATGAAGGCCTGCCGTTGGTGCTGCAACCGCACCTGGCTTTTGGTTGTAAACCGTTTGGTAACGCTCTTTATCTGCGTCTTCATCTGGGCGGTCGATGTAAGGAGGAAGTGGCATGTGACCAATTTCTTCCAGAATGTCTAAAACCGTCTTATCAGACTCAAACTTCAATTCAAAAAGAGCATCATGGCGAGCAACCATTTGCGCTGAATATTCATCGTTCTCGCCAACAATAATAGTCGAACCTGGCTTTGGTGATTTTGAACAACGAACGTGAGCCAGAATGCTCTTTTCGTCCAACATACGCTCTACCAACACTTCTAGTTTGCCGCCAGACTCTTTTCGACCAAACATACGCGCAGGGATAACGCGAGTATTATTGAAAACCACTAGATCACCAGCTTGAACTTGGTCCAACACATCAGTAAATGTGCCATCAATAAGTTCGCCAGTATTGCCATCCATTTGCAGCAGTCGGCTAGCGGTACGCTCTGGTTGAGGGTAGCGGGCGATAAGTTCATCTGGAAGGTCGAAATGGAAATCTGATACTTGCATGTTACTTGTCTTATATATTGGTCAAATCACGTCGAAAACGACGATAAAATTGCGACGAGTTTTTCGCAGCAGACTAGTATATGTTTACATGCTGCAATAGCAAGCAAATCCCCTTAGATTGACTGTAAAACCTTTCATTAAGAGTGTAATAAAACGTGAAAGTCTCAGGATTAGCAGCAACAAAAAAGCAGCGGAGTTCGCTGCTTATCTTTTCTATCTATTGCGGCCTGATTTTATACTTTACGTCGGCGCAACCATGTAAATGAGGCTAAAACACTCAGCCACCAAATTCCTAAGCTACCACCATCGTCTTCAGAGCCTCTAAAATCACAGTTGTTGGTCGCAATACCATCGTGACACTCTTCTTCTCCCCCATTGTCATCATTGGCCTCTTTAATAAAGTTGGGTTCAATGATGTAACTGTTTGGGGGGGCGTCAGCGGTAATGTAAGACTGTACCCAATCATGATATTGGCTCACTTTGGTGTAGAAACTTGGGATAGTAAGTGAACCACATGTCGGAAGAATAAGAGGAGCACCGCTTACAATACCGATCTGCTTCCCCGTTGCGACATCGATGAGTGGACCACCACTGTCACCTTTACATGCAGAATTGCCATATTGGGTATTACTCTCTGAGTCCAGCACTTCATTCCGAGTTGGCAAAGTACATATTTTGGTTAAATTCTCACGTGAATCAATGATGCCCGGAAAGCTGCTGCCAATTTCTAAGCGCTCATAACATTTGTCGATGGGTAAAAAGGTGCTAATGGTGGTTTTAAGTGTATCTGAGGATTCAGACGCATCAGGTTGAGTAGTTCCCCAACCAAATACTTGCACGTTTTCCACACGCTGATTGGTTAGATAATTGTCGTTCCAATCTGCAGCCAGACGCGCTTCAATATTCTCCATCTCAGTTTTGTTTGCTAAGTCCGCAAATCTTGCATTCGCGACCGGACGAGTGAGATACAACAATGCAATATCAGAATCTAAACCCGTTTGGATGGGTTTGACGTTGCCGCTACTGTCGATATCCGCTTTAGATATACGCGTGTAATCCGGATGCACTACCACATGTGAAACTGGATAGAAGTTATCAAGCCCTGCAGTATTTAGATCATACACATTGGCATTCACGGACAGTTCACCCGGAGGGGTCACATAATAGCTCGCTTCGTTGGTTCCCTGCCCCATCACCACACAGTGTGCCGCAGTTAATACCCATTGTTCCGTCAGCATGGTACCGCCACACAGCGGAAACTCTGCCATGTTACTTGCGCGTAAAGTCACACGATCAACCGGGTCGGTTTGCTCATCTCCTAACACAATCGCTTGAGCGGATTGCACACTGAATGCCGCCACTGCCAAAGCAATGAGCTTGTTGCATTTCGTTCGTTTCATTTAGGTTGTAATCTTCAATCTGGTAAGCCTGAGCATATCTTCTTCCACAGGCTTATCTTGGAGAATCAAGCAAGTAAAAATGTGCGATTCAACTCATTAGATTACATTCTGACCACATACCTTATCAGTGAAAAATGCAAACTGACTCGCATTGAGTTTTTCAACGGTAAACAGCAATAATTAACAAACCAATCAGTAGTAATTTCTTTGAACTATAGTGAAGGTGAGCATTTGCTCTTTGAACATTGATTGAGGTAAGTATGAAGATGTTAACTGTGGCGTTAAGTGCCGCCGTACTCGTGTTTTCTTCCGGTACACTCGCAAACTCTAACCACCAGAAGATCACCGCAATGCAACAAGCATGTGACTTAAAGCAGGTCCCTCGTTTATGTGCGGTCAACCTTCCTAATAAAAGCTATATCGGCCGATGTGTGGACGCGAAAGCTTATGGTCTTATCTGTGTGCATTTTAAGCAACGTTAAGAGTAACCAAAGCTAAGGTTTCAACGCCTTAGCTTTGGTTATTTATGATAGCGCTTACATCCTAACATCGCCCCAAATGAGTAGCTGGAATTATGGAAAACTCCAGTACATTCTCACCTCTGATTGATCTCCATCTAATCGTTTTATTTTATTAGTGAAAAACGAGGCAGCTCCCAGATATACGGAAAAATATTCTCTATATTTAAAGGAAGGACAATGCCGCTGGAGGTCTCTATGATCAAGGTTGAAGACATGATGACTCGCAACCCTCATACCTTGCTGCGTGAGCACACATTACGTGACGCAAAAAGCATGATGGAAGCGCTTGATATTCGACATATTCCGGTTGTTGATGCCAATAAACACTTACAAGGCTTGGTGACTCAACGCGATATTCTTGCCGCACAAGAATCCTGTTTACACCCAGATGAGGCTGAACAATCTTTTACCCTCGACACCCCGCTTTATGAAATGATGCACACCAACATCATGACAGCAGAACCAAGAGCTGGATTAAAGCAAAGTGCTATCTATATGCAAAAACACAAAGTAGGCTGTTTGCCTGTGGTAACTAAAGGTCACTTAGTCGGAATTATCACCGACACAGACTTTGTTTCCATCGCAATCAACCTACTAGAGCTTCAGGAAGAAGTTGAACCTGAAGAGCTAGAAACAGAATAGTTTGAGCAGAGCTTATTGCACTCACAACAAATAAAAAGCAAAAAAAGAGCGGCTAATTCGCCGCTCAAGATGTCATTACTAACGTAGTAATTATAGACTCTATGCTTGTTAGAATTGGTCTTCTTCGGTAGACCCTGTCAGTGCTGTCACTGAAGATTGCCCGCCTTGGATAGTATTGGTCATTCTGTCAAAGTATCCCGTGCCAACCTCTTGTTGGTGCGCTACGAACGTATAGCCTTTTTCTGCCGCTTCAAACTCAGGACGCTGCACTTTCTCAACGTAATGACGCATGCCTTCGCCTTGTGCGTAAGCGTGTGCCAGTTCGAACATGTTGAACCACATGTTGTGAATACCTGCTAGCGTGATGAACTGGTACTTGTAGCCCATATTCGCCAGCTCTTGTTGGAACTTAGCAATGGTTTCTGCATCTAGGTTTTTCTCCCAGTTGAATGAAGGAGAGCAGTTGTATGCCAATAGTTGGTCTGGGTACTCGGCATGAATCGCTTCTGCAAACTTACGAGCTTCTTCTAAACATGGCGTTGCCGTCTCACACCAGATTAGATCCGCATATGGTGCGTAAGCTAGGCCACGAGAGATAGCTTGGTCGATACCCGCACGAACACGGTAGAAACCTTCTGGAGTGCGCTCTCCTTGAATAAAGTCTTTATCATATGGGTCGCAATCAGACGTTAGCAAGTCGGCTGCGTTTGCATCGGTACGCGCAATAACCAGTGTTGTTGTGCCAGCAACATCCGCGGCTAGGCGAGCTGCTACCAGTTTTTGCACCGCTTCTTGAGTTGGAACCAATACTTTACCGCCCATGTGACCACATTTTTTCACTGATGCTAATTGGTCTTCAAAGTGAACACCTGCCGCACCTGCGTCGATCATCGATTTCATTAACTCGTAAGCGTTAAGTACACCACCAAAGCCTGCTTCTGCATCCGCGACGATTGGTAGGAAGTAATCAATGCCGCCTTCATCTTCTGGCGATTTACCTGCAGTCCATTGAATTTGGTCTGCACGACGGAACGAATTATTGATGCGTTTAACGACCGAAGGAACAGAATCTACTGGATACAGAGATTGGTCTGGGTACATCGTAGACGCAGTATTGTTATCTGCCGCTACCTGCCAGCCAGATAGGTAAATCGCTTCGATACCTGCTTTCGCTTGCTGTACGGCTTGACCACCCGTTAGTGCACCAAGGCAGTTAACATAGCCTTTCTTTGAGCTACCGTTGACCAGTGACCAAAGTTTGTCAGCACCACGTTGTGCAATCGTGTTCGCAGGTACCATAGAACCACGCAGTGTTACTACTTCTTCCGCAGTGTAGGTGCGTTTTACGTTTTTCCAGCGTGGGTTGGTTGCCCAATCTTTTTCCAGAGCTTCAATTTGTTGGCGGCGAGTTAAGTTAGTCATTGGTCTATCCCTCTTATAATGTGCACTTGTGCATGTGCGTTGAGTTTTCCGTTCTCAGGCAGTACATCCTTATCTGCCTCGAATCTTTCACGTAGTCGTTAAACAAACACGTATTAGTTAAATAAACATGTATTAGTTAGATAAATTGAGTGTTTAAAATCTTTGGGTTAATCCAAGTAGTCATAACCTGGAATGGTTAAAAAGTTGGTCAGTTCATCGCTTGTGGTGAGCTTAGCCATCAAATCTGCCGCTTCTTCAAATCGACCAGCTTGGTAGCGCTGCTCGCCAATTTCTTGTTTCACGACTTCAATCTCTTCTTTCAGGTAGAGTTCGAACAGCTCTTTAGTGACCTTCAATCCGTTGTCGAGCGACTTACCGTGTTGAATCCATTGCCAGATAGAAGCACGGGAGATTTCAGCCGTTGCTGCGTCTTCCATCAGTCCGTAAATCGGCACACAACCGTTGCCAGAGATCCAAGCTTCGATGTATTGCAGCGCAACGCGGATGTTATGGCGCATGCCCTCTTCTGAACGTTCACCTTCGCACGGTTCAAGCAGCTCTGCGGCGGTTATTGGTGCGTCTTCTGAGCGGTTCACATCCAATTGGTTGGTGCGCTGCCACAGCGTGGCACTGAACACTTCCATTGCGGTGTCTGCCAACCCCGGGTGAGCAACCCAAGTTCCGTCGTGACCGTTGTTAGCTTCTAGCGATTTATCGTTGTGGATCTTATCCAGTACTTTTTGGTTTTCTTGTGGGTCTTTAGCCGGAATAAAGGCTGCCATGCCGCCCATCGCAAATGCGCCACGTTTATGACAAGTACGCACCAACAATCTTGAGTAAGCGTTGAGGAATGGCTTGTCCATGGTTACCACTTGGCGATCTGGTAGTACGCGATCTGGGTGGTTTTTCAGTGTCTTAATGTAGCTAAAGATGTAATCCCAGCGACCACAGTTTAAACCAACGATGTGCTCTTTTAGTGAGAACAGAATCTCATCCATTTCGAATACGGCTGGTAAGGTTTCAATCAGCACAGTCGCTTTGATAGTGCCAGTATCCAAACCGAAATACTCTTCAGTGAAATGGAACACTTCGCTCCACCACTTCGCTTCATGATACGATTGCAGTTTCGGAATGTAGAAGTAAGGACCGCTTCCCTTTTTCAGTAGCGCTTTATAGTTGTTGTAGAAGTACAGAGCGAAATCGAATAGCGCACCTGGAATGATCTGACCGTGCCACGTTACGTGTTTTTCTTTTAGATGCAGTCCGCGAACACGGCAGATCAACACCGCTGGGTCGTCTGCCAGCTGATAGTGTTTGCCATTGCCAGGGTTGGTGTAGCTGATGGTGCCATTAACAGCGTCGCGCAGGTTGATTTGACCATCCAGAACTTTACTCCACGCAGGGGACATCGAATCTTCGAAGTCTGCCATGAACACTTTTACATTCGCATTCAGTGCGTTAATCACCATCTTGCGATCAGTCGGTCCTGTAATCTCCACTCGGCGATCTTGCAGATCTTGCGGGATTCCGAGGATCTTCCAGCTTCCTTCACGAATGTCTTGTGTCTCTGGTAGAAAGTCTGGCAGCTCACCAGCGTCGATGCGTGCTTGCTTCTCTTCTCGTGCTTCCAGCAACTGTTCAACACGTCCGGCAAATTTTTCACACAGTAGAGATAAAAAGGTTTGGGCTTCAACAGGGAAAATTGCTTGATGTTCAGGAGCAACGACTCCATTCACCTCAAGCATGCCTTGGGTTTGCTTTAGTTGTTGTGTTTTTTGTTCTGTCTGAGCAAGCATAATCATTCATCCTTAACGTGCTTTATCCATCTTGGGCAGTCAGCCTAAAGCTACATTTGTAAGTTATGAACAACAAATTACATCCTTCGATTTGGTGTTCACTTCGCTTCGTCGTGTCTATACATTGCGCAACCTGAATTGCTTTTTCAATCTAGACATAAGTCTTACAAGCCTTTAATTAAGCTAACCCAACAAAGGTTTCAGCGAAACCCCTCAAGTAAACAAAACGTTAAATTCAAAGTTTTATTCGGTATCAAACAAGTGTTTGATTTTTGAGTTCAATTTGTAAGTTATTACGTAATTAAATTACATTAAATTTACAGGTTATTTTTGAATTCAAACAAGCGTATGAATAGTAAGGCAGGAGAAAAATCCTTGTATTCACAAGGGCTAGGAAGAGGAAATTAAACGCGACTTAAACGCGTTACGCAGGCAGTTGTGTAAAATTAACATTGTGAAATTTCACTATTTTATGAAAGCTTCATGAAAGTTCATCTGTAAAATTTTACAAGTCAAAGTTCACGTACAGAATAAAATGCTAAAAAGCGCACTATTTCTAGTGCGCTTTTTGATATTAGATCGGGAGTAGCAGGCTAATACTAATCGCTAAAGCAGTTCAGAGACGACTTCTGCCAATTGATTGAAAGTGTTTGATCGTGACGAGCTCGGACGCCAAACCAAACCAATATCGCGATATGCTTGCTGACCTGGAGGGTCGATCACCACTAAGTTCTGGTTGTGTAGCAAACCATGATCAATCGCCATTTGCGGGATAAACGTGGTGCCCAGACCATTCGCCACCATTTGCACCAATGTATGAAGACTGGTTGCGGTGAATGGGTTGATCTTCTCTTTGTCCGTTAGCTTACATGCTGAAACCGCGTGCTCTGTAAGACAGTGCTCTTTCTCTAATAAGAAGACGGATTCATCTGGCAAGTCTGCATAACGGATCGGTACAGGAACAGAATCCGCTTGATTGGCGCTGATCACCATGCGAAATGGATCTTGACCGACTACACGACTTTCCATTCCTTCTATCTCTACAGGCAGAGCCAGAATCAATACGTCCAACTCACCGTGGCGAAGCGCTTGCAGTAAGTTAGTCGTGGTGTCTTCTCTTAATAGAAGATTTAATTGCGGGAAGCGGTAGTTCACCTCTTGAACAAGATCGCACAATAAGAAAGGTGCTATGGTCGGAATACAACCGACTTTAAGCTGCCCTTCCATATCATCGCCTTGGCATAAGCGACCCAGTTCAACAAGATCTTGCCCTTTGGCGAGCAATTCTCGACCTTGCTGCACCACCATTTCACCAGCTTGAGTGAAGACTAATGGGCTTTTTTTATCTTTCTTTTCGTAAAGTGGACAACCAATCAACTCTTCAAGGTTTTGGATGCCTTTACTTAAGGTGGATTGACTGACAAAACAACGCTCAGCAGCATCACTAAAATGTCGAGTTTCGTGCAGAGTGACCAAATAGTGTAACTGCTTCAAGCTAGGCCATTTATTCATAATTCTATTTGTATCTATTGCTGTTCCAGTGATCGAGATAATAGTTTTGGTGTTATCGCTTTTTTCGATGAACTCAATCTATTTATTTCGCTTTTTTCAATACTACAATCTGTACTATAGTTTGTCTCGCACAAACACGGACCAAACCTAAATAACTGAATGTAGGTTTGGAGCAAACAAAATTTTTAGGAGCAAAAAAATGGTACTAGTAGGTCGTCAAGCCCCTGACTTTACTGCAGCAGCTGTTCTAGGTAACGGTGAAATCGTTGAAAACTTCAACTTTGCAGAATTCACTAAAGGTAAGAAAGCAGTAGTATTCTTCTACCCACTAGATTTCACGTTCGTTTGCCCATCTGAACTAATCGCATTCGACAACCGTCTAGCTGATTTCCAAGCTAAAGGTGTTGAAGTAATCGGTGTTTCTATCGATTCTCAGTTCTCTCATAACGCATGGCGTAACACTGCTATCGAAGATGGCGGTATCGGTCAAGTTAAATACCCTCTAGTTGCTGACGTTAAGCACGAAATCTGTAAAGCGTACGATGTAGAGCACCCAGAAGCAGGCGTTGCTTTCCGTGGTTCTTTCCTAATCGACGAAGACGGTCTTGTACGTCACCAAGTAGTTAACGATCTACCTCTAGGTCGTAACATCGACGAAATGCTACGCATGGTTGATGCTCTTAACTTCCACCAGAAGCACGGCGAAGTATGTCCTGCACAATGGGAAGAAGGTAAAGCAGGTATGGACGCATCTCCAAAAGGTGTTGCAGCGTTCCTATCTGAGCACGCAGACGACCTAAGCAAGTAATAGACACTGCCGCCCAAGCTCAATGGGCGTGTTGGTTGGATGTATATATAAAGCAAAAAGCTATAGCGGGAAAACCGCAAACGCCAATCAGTCTAAGTAAAGTCATAAAAAAGCCCAGAGTTCGCTCTGGGCTTTCTTTTTATCTGCGCTTTGGAAAAGCAAAAGAGGCAAGCATCACGCAAAAAATTTACCTCTATTTCCCTCGGTCTCAGTACAGATTATCCCTTTTCGTCCTGCTAGTATTTGCTGTAATTACAATAATTCAGGACAACCTCGTGAACACTCAACTTGAAGTCTGTATTGATAACATTGAATCTCTCCACAACGCGATTGCCGGTGGTGCAACCCGCATCGAACTCTGCTCTTCACTTGCTTTGGGTGGCTTAACCCCAAGCTATGGCTTTATGCAGCAAGCCGCTAAACGCTCTACTATTCCGGTTTACGCGATGATTCGCCCTCGCCAAGGCGACTTCTTCTACAGTGAGGAAGAAATCGAAATGATGCGTTGGGATATTGAAGCCGCTAAACAAGCAGGCTTGAATGGTGTCGTGCTCGGCGTGCTCACTCAAGACGGCGACATTCATATGCCTTACGCGACAGCGTTGTGTGAATTTGCCCAAGCTCTCGGATTGGGCGTGACTTTCCACCGTGCCTTTGACCAGTGTCGCGATGCTGAAAACGCGTTAGAAGAAGTGATCAGCTTAGACTGTGAACGCATTTTGACTTCGGGACTTGCGCCTTCAGCACCACAAGGGATCGATGTGCTTAGAGCTTTGGTTGAGCAAGCGCAGGGACGTATTGCGATCATGGCGGGCGCCGGTGTCAATGCAGACAATGTTGGCCAGATCGTGGAACAAGCCAAAGTTACTGAAGTGCATTTATCTGGTAAGGCAACTCGCCCGAGCCACATGACCTTTATTGCAGAGCAAAGCAAAATGGGCGCTGCCGATGTGAATGACTTTTCGATTCCAGTCACTAACACTGAAGCTATCGCGAACATGGTAACAGCTCTCAATTAAGCGCTTTCAAATCCCGTCTTTGGTTATTGAGTGCTAACATATTGATAACTAAGGACGGGAGGAAACATGACGAAACTGAAGAAAAAGGAATACGAAGAAGCACTAGAACATCTGCAAATTGAATTAGTTAAGCTCCAAGAGTGGGTCAAACACAAAGGGCTTAAAGTCGTGGTACTGTTTGAAGGACGCGACGCCGCTGGCAAAGGTGGCACCATCAAACGCATCACTGAAAAACTCAACCCTCGAGTCTGCCGTATCGCAGCCCTTCCCGCCCCAACAGAAAAAGAAAAAACACAATGGTACTTCCAGCGCTATGTGGCACACCTGCCTGCTGCCGGAGAAATCGTGTTGTTTGACCGCAGTTGGTACAACCGTGCCGGTGTAGAGAAAGTCATGGGCTTTTGTACTCCCGACCAATATGAGGAATTCCTTCGTTCCTGCCCTGAATTCGAGCGCATGTTGCAACGCTCTGGCATCATCTTAATTAAGTACTGGTTTTCAGTCTCCGATGAAGAGCAAGAAAAGCGTTTCTTAGAACGTATCAATACCCCTATCAAACGTTGGAAGTTCAGCCCGATGGATTTGGAATCACGTAACCGCTGGGCAGAATATTCAGAAGCAAAAGATAAGATGTTTGCCTACACAGACACGAAAAACTGTCCTTGGTGGGTGGTCCCTTCTGATGATAAAAAGAAAGCTCGGCTGAACTGTATCAGTCATTTACTCAGCCAAGTCGAGTACGAAGAACTTGAGCATCCCGTTATCGAATTACCAGAGCTGAGTAAAGAAGGTTATGTTCGTGCCCCTATCGACGATCAAACCTTTGTCCCTGATAAATACTAGAGAGACACCATGGCGAAAGACTTGTTTCATACCCTTGATCTGAACTTACTCAAAACCTTTATGATTTTGATGCAAGAGCGAAACATGCGTAAAGCGTCACAACGTCTATTGGTCTCGCAGCCAGCAATCAGCCAAGCATTACAAAAACTGCGTCATCACTTTGATGACGAACTGTTTGTGAAAGTAAAAACAGGTCTTGAACCGACGCCTTTCGCCGAATCTCTCGCCAACGATATTACGCCGCACCTCGATGGTTTAGCTGCCGCAGTTAATCGCTCCCATCAGTTTGATCCTATCGAAGTGGACAACAAAATACGTATTGCGCTTGCGCCAATTACAATGACTTGCTTGCCCGGTTTCCTCTTCGAACAAATTAGAATATTAGCTCCTAACGCCCAACTTGAACTGGTCGGTTGGTCAAACAGTACTGTGGATGAGATCTTAAAGGGTGAAACCCTGATGGGCGTAAACTACGAATTACTTCTAACCAACAAAGAGATCTACACGCCGAAGCTACTGGATTTGAAAGGGCGTATTTTTGTCCGCGAAGATCACCCAATCACCAAACCTCATGTTGAACCACATGATCTTCGCGGTTACCCAATTGCTTCTTTAATTTCTCCAGGGTGGAACGACAAATTTAGCTATGCATCTGAACTTCTAACCGAAATGGGCGTTGAACACAGCATTGGATTTCGCTCAGAAATGGTCTCTGCAATACTTGATGTCGTCAAACACACCGACATGTATTTACCTCACTCCAATTTACTTCCGGTTGAGCAATTTCCGGGATTAAGAGCCGTTGACGTCACGATTGATGGTCAACCACAAATGAAGTCTGTACATTGCCACATGCACGTCCGAAACCGGAATAACCCTTTAGTAAAATGGTTAACAGAGCTTATTCAACAAGGCCTAAAGTTACAGGCTGATAAGATTTGATTATCACCGAGATAATGATAGCCATTTAGTCATAAATCATACTTCTCAATAAGATAGCCCTGCTTTAAGGGAAATAACAAAAAGCGATTGCTTACAGTAAGGATGCTGTCCCTCGTTTACTTATTGAGAGTTCAGACATGTCTAAAAAAATTGTAAAGCTTACCGCTGCTTACACCCTTCTTGCATCTTTCAGCTCAATTGCAGCTGTTATCCCAGATCGCCCAAGTCCACAAGTGCCAACTAATCCAATAGAAGAGCTACCCATTGCTCCACCGATTGAGGCTGCACCAGAGCATCCAACGCTTCCTGAGCCAGACAATGGTATTCCAGGTGTACCTGAGCGACCAAAACCACAACTTCCAACTAATCCAATTGAAGAGCAGCCTGTTCACCCAATTGAAGGCTCTACCCCACCCAATCGACCTCAACCAGGTTCTCCAGAGCAAC
The DNA here is from genome assembly GCF_023277445.1 of Vibrio sp. ED002. Taxonomy (NCBI): domain Bacteria; kingdom Pseudomonadati; phylum Pseudomonadota; class Gammaproteobacteria; order Vibrionales; family Vibrionaceae; genus Vibrio; species Vibrio sp. ED002. The sequence goes on from NZ_CP080238.1 coordinate 1,797,438, forward strand.
CTATTGAACGCGATACCACCGATGAACGATTGACTCACTTGGAAGGGCTCGCGGCAGAATATGATTACCGCTTAAACCAGCAAGCAGAACAAATGGACGGAATCCGAGCAAGTCTACACGCAGTCACCAACGCTCGACCTTACGCGACAAGTGGTGAACTGGCTATCGGTGCAGGTGTTGGCTTCTCAGGTAGCAAAGAAGCGGTCGCGGTTGGCGGTGCTTACGGTCTAACAGACCAAGTTAGTTTATCAGGTACCTTCCACTACGAATCATCGGGTAAGTACTCCTCCTCTGACGTTGCTGGCGGCGTTGGTGTCCAAATTAGCTTTAGATAAAAACTGCACTCAATAAGTCCATAGCCAAGGAAGGCTTTTATTTAGGTAACTCTATGAAACGCAAATTCTTTCTCGCTGCCCTTATTCTCGCTCCTATTAGCGTCCAAGCTTCAGGTATTTATGTTTCTCCAGAAGTTAAGATTGGCTCATTTCGAGGGGCTGGTATCCAACTGGGGGCAACCGATATTGCGGGCTTTGATGCGCTGTATTTTGATTACTCTCAGATTACTTATAAGAGCGGTAATTATGATGAAACCATTGACGCCTACCGTATTGGCTTTCAACACTTATTTGGTCATCAACCACAGATGGGATTTCAAGCGAGCTTAGGATTAGCGCAGTACGATGGAACGTATCGCAATGAACGAAGAGATGCGAACGGATTGAGTATTGGTGGCGCTTACGTATATCAAGTTAACCCATTATTGTCGGTAAGAGCAGGGGCGGATTTAGACGTTTTCATGAACGATAAAACCCACACCTTTACTGATACGGCAATTAACTTTTCTCTGGGCTTTGGCCTGCGCCTTTAAGACTTACTTCAGTACGTCATCGATGCTTTGATCACCAAGGTGACGTACGTCTTTGCCTTTCACGAAATAAATGATGTATTCACAGATGTTTTGACAACGATCGCCCACACGCTCAATGGCACGTGCCGACCACATCACTTGCAGAATATGCGGAATATTTTTCGGGTCTTCCATCATGTATGTCATCAACTGACGAATCACCGCTTCGTATTCCGCATCCAACTTATCATCGAGCTTATGCACTTCTGCTGCGGCTTCTACGTCCATACGCGCAAATGCATCTAACACTTGGTGTAGCATCTGGATCGCTTGACGACATAGTGGCTCTAACGATACATGAAACTGACGTTCTTGCGATGATGGGCTTTCAATTGCGACATAAGCAATGCGCGTCGCAACATCACCAATACGTTCAAGATCGGTGATGGTCTTAATAATCGCCATGATCAAACGTAAGTCTTTTGCAGTTGGCTGACGCTTGGCAATGATACGGGTACAAGCATCATCAATAGACACTTCCATCGCGTTCACTTTATGATCATCACGCACAACTTTACGCGCCAGCTCGATATCTTCCTTATGCAAGGCTTGAATAGCATACGAGAGTTGCTGCTCTACCAAGCCGCCCATGGTAAGTACATGGGTACGAATCGATTCTAGCTCTACGTTAAATTGTCCTGAGATGTGACGTCCAAAGTGCATGGCTTTCCTTTAATCCTTAAGAGATCGTAACTTAACCGTAACGACCGGTGATGTAATCTTCGGTTTGTTTCTTCATTGGAGAAGTGAAGATCGAATCCGCATCCGAGTATTCAATCAACTTACCCATATGGATAAATGCAGTGTGATCACTGACACGCGCCGCTTGTTGCATGTTATGGGTAACGATAACTACAGTATATTGAGTCTTGAGCTCATTGATAAGCTCTTCAATAGTTAAAGTTGATATTGGGTCCAATGCCGATGTCGGTTCATCCAATAATAGAACTTCAGGTTCGATAGCGACGGCACGAGCAATCACCAAACGCTGTTGTTGGCCGCCAGAAAGTCCAAATGCGTTTTCATGCAGACGGTCTTTTACTTCGTCCCATAATGCCGCAGAGCGTAGTGAACGCTCGACCGCATCATCCAACATGCGACTGTTCTTCACACCTTGCAGACGAAGGCCATAAACCACGTTTTCGTAAATCGACTTAGGGAATGGGTTTGGGCGCTGGAATACCATGCCAACTCGGCGACGCAGCGTGGCGACATCCACACTTGGGTTGTAGACGTTCTTACCATGCAGACGTACTTTACCCGTCACTTTACAACCTTCAACTAAGTCGTTCATTCGGTTGATACAGCGCAGCAGTGTGGATTTACCACAACCTGACGGACCGATGAACGCCGTTACGCGCCCTTTCGGAATGCGCATGGAGATATCATGTAGCGCCTGAGCCTGACCATAGAAAAGATTAAGGTTCTCAATCGAGATAGCCGTTTGTTCATCCGTCAGGTTATGCACATCCAATGGTGGCTCGTAACCCAATGTATTATCAAAGTTAAACATACTTAATCTTGTCCTAAAGTTCTGTATTTCTCTCGCAGATTATTACGAATGCTGATTGCTGTTAAGTTTAGTCCGACAATAACCGTCACGAGTAAGAAAGAAGTCGCGTAAACCAGCGGACGCGCAGCTTCGATATTCGAAGTCTGGAAGCCAACATCGTAAATGTGGAAGCCTAGGTGCATAAACTTTCTGTCCAAGTGCACATAAGGGAATTGCCCATCCACTGGCAAGCTAGAAGCTAACTTCACAACGCCCACCAGCATCAATGGTGCCACTTCCCCCGCAGCTCGGGCAATTGCGAGAATTAAACCTGTAATGATCGCAGGGGTTGCCATAGGCAATACCACACGCCACAACGTTTCGAACTGCGTTGCGCCCAACGCCAACGATCCATGACGAACAGAGCTAGGAATACGGGTTAAGCCTTCTTCCGTGGTGACAATCACTACCGGTAACGTCAAGACAGCCAGAGTCAGTGCTGACCACAATAAGCCAGGCGTGCCAAAGGTTGGAGCGGGTAATCGCTCGGCGTAAAACAGGTTATCGATAGAGGCGCCAATAGTGTAAACAAAAAAGCCTAAACCAAACACGCCGTAAACGATCGAAGGAACACCAGCAAGATTAATAACTGCAATACGAATCACGCGAGTAAGAGCATTGTTCTTGGCATACTCATGTAAGTAAATCGCCGCAACTACGCCCAATGGCATCACGATGATAGACATGATGATAACCAAGAAAACCGTCCCGAAAATTGCCGGAAAAACACCACCTTCAGAGTTCGATTCGCGAGGGTCTTCGGATAAAAACTTCCAAACCTGTTTCCCCCAATGGGCAACCTTCTCAGGTAATGACATTTGGTTTGGATACCAGTAGTCCAAAATATCTTCTAACGGAATCGCAACCTGAGTTCCAGTCATGTCTTCGACAATGAGAGAATAATCAGAGAAGCCTAAACGTAACCCATCAAGCTGAGTATCTAGCTTCGCGAGTTCCGCTTCAATTTCGGCTTTTCGTTGGCTATTGTTCACCAAAAACTCGTCCGTGATGGTGTCGTTGAGCTCGTGCTTGCGTTTATCTAAGCGAAGCTGCTCTAACTGCCACCCCAAGTCTTTTACTTGATCATCCACCAACATATCAATTTCATGATGTAAGGTTTCTGCATCATCGAGCTTCTGATCCAAAAGCGTTTGGATGTTGTTTTCGTAGCGTTTTTCCCCGTCTTGGAAGGCTACAAATTTACCGAAGAAGTAGCCACCACTGCTGCGTTCGATCACTGCCCATTCACTCGGCGTCGTCGGATCATCCAACTGTATTTTCAGCACAGAAATAAAATCTGATGGATACAATTCACGGTTAGCAATTTTGATGTTTAAGCGCGTCGCGAATTCTTCATCATCCTCGAGTTTATTCGCCGCATCTTCTGGTAGGTAACTTCTTGGTACAAAACTGCGCTCGTAAACTTGACCAACAAGAGTCGAGTTTTCATGCAACACTTCGCCCTGCACAGGAGTCAGCGCAGCAACATTCCATTGATAAAGTGGCGCGGGCCAGAAGTATGTGAGTCCCTTCCAACCAATCAACAGCAATAAACCAAGGACAGAAAGCAAGCTGATGCTTACCGCTCCCCCAGTTAACCATATCCAAGGTGCGCCAGAACGAATCCAATTTAACACGCTATTACTCGCTCTTTCATTAACTGATTACAACGCACGATATTTATCTCTCAGCCTTTGACGAACCCATTCCGCCAATGCATTCACCGCAAAGGTGAAGACAAACAAAATTAATGCTGATAGGAACAATAATCGGTAGTGAGAACTGCCCACTTCCGACTCTGGCAATTCAACCGCAATGGTTGCCGACAAGCTACGTAAGCCTTCTAGCACGTTCCAATCCATTAATGGTGTATTGCCCGTCGCCATTAACACAATCATGGTCTCCCCCACAGCGCGACCAAGCCCCATCATGATTGCCGAGAAAATCCCCGGACTGGCTGTCAGCAGGACGACATAAATCAAGGTTTGCCATGGCGTGGCTCCCAGAGCTAATGAGCCATCCGATAGGTGCTTCGGCACTGAGAAAATTGCATCTTCTGCAATGGTGAAAATCGTAGGGATAACCGCAAAGCCCATCGCTAAGCCAACCACCAGCGCGTTACGTTGGTCAAAGCCAATACCATGATCAGTCAGGAACAAACGCATGTCACCACCAAAGAAGGCTTGCTCAAGCATTGGCGATACCCACACACCTAAACCAATCAACAGCAAAATCAAAGGCATTAACACCAAAGCATGCCATCCGTTTGGCAGGCGGTTACGTATTGGTTGTGGGATCAGCGCCCATAGTCCGCCCATCACCATGGTGCTCAAAGGCAAAACAAACAGCATCACCACAACGGTAATCAGGTGGTCTTCCACAATCGGAGCGAACCAAAGCCCGGCAAGGAAACCAATGATAACCGTCGGCAAAGCTTCCATTAACTCAATTGAAGGCTTTACCACACGACGCATTCGAGGCGACATAAAATAAGCCGTATAAATCGCTCCTAGTACCGCCAAAGGTACCGAGAATAACATCGCGAACATCGCCGCTTTAATGGTCCCAAACGCAATAGGAACCAAGCTGAATTTCGCTTCGAAATCATCACTGGCCGAGGTCGATTGCCATACAAACTCTGGCTCAGGGTAACCTTCATACCACACTTTTTGCCATAAAGATGACAACGATACTTCTGGGTATGGGTTATCAACGAACGCCACATTTAACTCGTCATTTTGCCAAGTAATTAGATAACGCTCGTTATTCGACATTCCCGCCATCACGGGTGCCAGCTTGTATGCACGCTTAAACAGCACCAGTTTCTCGCTGGTGGTGTAATGGCTCTGCAACGTTCCGTTTGTGTAGAAGCTGTAAAAACCTTTACGGTGGGAATCCGGCAACAAGTACTTAAGCTCCGATGCCAACTTGAATTCACGAATGTGCGTCAAGGTGCGTTGATCACCTTGTAGGGTATCAAACCATTGAGAAACGTGACCATCGTTATGAGTAACCAAGATGGAATAAGCGCCAGCTAATAAGTCAATGGTTCTCACCGAATGTTTAGTATCACCTTGAGTAAGATCGATGACCTCACGCACAGAGAACTTACCTTCTCCTTTCACTAACACAATCAGCTCGGAGCCATTACGCAGGTACAAGTTCTTTCCGTCAGGTGTTAGTAACATTTGATCGGGCGAATCAAAACCTGATGAAAAAGTGTAATCAATGGTGATCGGTGGTGCGTCTAATAGCTGTGGCTCTTGCCAGCGAGCTTTAAGCACTCCTGTCTGAGTCTGCCATACTAACGTTGGGGTTTGGGTCGAAGCACTAAAAGCAAACTGTGTTACCGGATCGCTTGCATTTGTTAGCTGCATACCCATGCCAGAATGAAAAGGAATGACCTCCGGTGGACGGGTATTTTCTCTTAGTGTCGCATTAAATTCTGGCTTAAAAAGGTGAGCGAAACCATTTTCATCAACTAATCCATACCAACCTAAACCAGGGGCAGATTGAGCAAACGCAACAGGGTTGCGAGCCATTTGCTGTGTGTATAAAGCTGGCTTACTCGGGTGATCCAGCGATAAGAAACGAACCTCCCCCGACTGGGTTAACACCAGTCCAATTTGAGAATAGTCATCGACTGAAATTGCGAGAGGTTTCCCACTTTGGGTTGCTCTAGAGGCATAATTGGTTTCGATCTCTGCATCAGAAAATAGAGGGATGATCACCATTGCAAGGTAAACAAAGATCAAAACAAGGGCGGCTAACACGCCTACACCACCGGATGTCACTGCAAATCGAACTAAACGATCTTTGATCAATCGCTTCTTATCTTTTTCCTGCAATGAAAACTCGGCTTGTGCCATTGATCTCTCTACCCTTTTTGACTTAGTACTAGAATATGTCGTTAAGATGACAATTATATTACAGATCACATTAAACGACTGAAAAGAATACAACTCTTATGCATGCCGTAGTATGAAATAAATCTGTAATGAAAAACTCATAATGTTCACACTCTTCTTTTATCCCTCGATGAGTGCGGATTCACTCTTTTTTAGGCTAGGTAAGGTTATGAGCGCAGAAAAACTCTATATAGAAAAAGAACTTAGTTGGTTATCTTTCAACGAACGAGTACTACAAGAAGCTGCCGACAAAACCGTCCCTCTCATTGAACGAATTCGATTTCTCGGGATATTTTCCAATAACTTAGATGAATTCTATAAAGTACGCTTTGCGGATGTAAAACGTCGGATCTTGATCAGCCAAGAACGCGGTGGAAGCGACAACTCTAAGCACTTGTTAACAAAGATGCAAACCAAAGCGTTGAAGCTAAACGAACAATTCGATGAATTATACAGTGAATTAATACGTGAAATGGCACGACGTCGGATTTTTTTAGTTAATGAGCACCAATTAGATGACACACAAAAACGTTGGGTAACCAAGTATTTTCGTAAAGAAGTCATGCCGCACATTACCCCTCTTCTTATTAAAGAAGATATTGATGTTCTGCAGTTTCTTAAAGACGAATACGCTTACATTACGGTCGATCTGCAAAAAGGTGATCAATCCCAATACGCTTTAATTGAGATCCCAACCGATCACTTACCTCGCTTTGTTATGTTGCCTGAAAAAAAAGGCAAGCGACGTAAAACGATCATTTTACTCGACAACATTATTCGCTATTGCCTTGATGAACTTTTTAAAGGCTTTTTCGAATACGATGCTCTTAACGGCTATGCGATGAAAATGACCCGTGATGCTGAGTACGACTTGCGTTACGAGGTTGAGTTTAGCCTGCTTGAACAAATGTCTGAAGGGGTGAATCAACGTCTTACCGCCTTACCTGTACGCTTTGTATATGAGCGAGATATGCCGCAAAAGATGCTCGATTTTTTATGCAAAAAACTACAGATTTCTAATTACGACAACCTCATCCCTGGTGGGCGCTATCATAATTTCAAAGACTTTATTGGTTTTCCTAACGTTGGCCGAGATTATTTAGAAAACAAACCGATGCCGCCAATGAAGTGTGCAGACTTTGAGGGCTACGCAAACAGTTTTGAAGCCATCAAAGCCAACGATATACTGCTGCACTACCCTTATCATACCTTTGATCATATTTCAGAATTGGTTCGACAAGCCTCGTTCGATCCTAAAGTCCTAAGCATCAAGATCAACATCTACCGCGTCGCCAAAGACTCGCGTTTGATGAACTCGTTGATCGATGCTGTACATAATGGCAAGGGAGTCACCGTTGTTGTGGAGCTGCAAGCTCGCTTCGATGAAGAAGCGAATATCGAGTGGTCCAAAATACTAACGGAGGCTGGTGTACATGTCGTCTTCGGCGCCCCTGGTCTTAAGATTCACTCCAAGTTACTGCTAATAAGCCGTCGTGAAGACGGAGAGATTGTTCGCTACGCTCACATTGGTACTGGGAACTTTCACGAGAAAACAGCACAAGTGTACACGGACCTTACCTTGCTGACCGCCGATCAAGAACTCACCGATGAGGTACGAAATGTATTTGGCTATATCGAAAATCCATACCGTCCGGTGAAGTTCAATCATTTGATTGTCTCTCCACGAAACTCACGAACACAATTATATCGCTTAATTGACAACGAAATTGCCAATGCCAAATCAGGAAAAAAAGCAGCACTGACCATCAAGGTCAATAACCTCGTCGATAAAGGCATCGTCAATAAACTCTACGGCGCGAGTAATGCTGGAGTAAAAATCAAGATGATCATTCGTGGTATGTGCTCATTGGTCCCAGGCATTGAAGGGGTGAGCGAGAACATTCAGATCATCAGTATCGTCGATCGCTTCCTAGAGCATCCTCGCGTTGTAATTACTCACAATGACGGCGAACCACAGGTGTACATCTCCTCAGCGGACTGGATGACTCGAAATATCGATCATCGAATTGAAGTTGCAGCCCCCGTCCGTGATCCACGTTTGAAACAGAGGATTATTGATATAACTAACATTCACTTTACCGATACAGTAAAAGCTCGCCTGATAGATAAAGAGATGAGTAACAGCTACGTACCGCGAGGTAATCGTAAAAAAGTTCGCTCACAAGTTGCCATCTACGACTATCTTAAAAATATAGAGAAGCAAATAAGAAAACAAAAAACCGATGCCTCAAATACTTGAACAAGATGTACGCCATATCGCTGCAATTGACCTCGGGTCAAACAGTTTCCATATGGTGGTAGCGAAAGTTGTCGGTAGTGATCTTCAACTTGTCAGTCGCCATAAACAACGCGTACGGTTAGCTGCCGGACTCGATTCAGAGCTCAATCTTAGCCATGCAGCAATGGAACGAGGTCTTGAGTGCCTCGCGATGTTCGCCGAACGCTTGCAAGGCTTTGAAGCTTCAAACGTAAGAATTGCAGCCACCCACACTTTAAGGCGTGCTAACAACGCCCATCTCTTTATCCAACGAGCCAAAGAGGTGCTGCCTTTTCCAATTGAAATTATTCCGGGCGAAGAAGAAGCTCGCCTCATCTATCTCGGCGTCGCACATACTCAAGCGGAATCTAACTCCAAACTGGTCGTCGACATCGGTGGCGGCAGTACTGAGATGATCATTGGTCAAGAGTTTGACCCAGAGCTTCTGAACAGCAAGCAAATGGGTTGTGTAAGCTTTACCGAGCAGTTCTTCAATAACGGCAAACTGTCGCGGAAGAACTTCAGCAAAGCGATTCTCGCCGCAGAGCAACGCATGGAGTCCATTGCTGCAAAATACCGCAAGAAAGGCTGGGATATTGCCCTCGGCTCTTCAGGTACTATTAAAGCGATTCGCGAAGTCTTGATTGGATTGGGTCATGAAGATGGGCTGATCACCAACAAGCGTTTGGGTAAGCTCATCGACACATTGTGCGAATTTGAGTCCATTGATGATATCGAGCTTGTTGGTCTGACCGATGAACGCAAGCCAGTCTTTGCCGCTGGTGTAGCCATTTTGTCTGCCATCTTCCAATCACTAAAAATCAACCAGATGTTCTTCTCTGATGGCGCATTACGTGAAGGTCTGCTTTACGAGATGGAAGAACGCTTCGCCCGTTCTGATATTCGTATGCGCACCACAGAAAATCTAGCAAAACAACATCGCGTTGATATCGAACACGCAGCGCGCATAAAAGGTCATGCAAGAGAGATGCTGTGCAATGTTCGTTCTGAACTTGGTATCAAGAAGAAGAGTGAGCTGTTTGATTTACTAGAATGGGCTGCTTTGCTGCATGAAGTCGGCTTGAGCATCAGTCTGCGCGGTTTCCATCGTCACTCATTCTACATTCTGCTGCACTCCAACTTACCCGGCTTTAACCGCGAACAGCAATTGGTATTGGCGACTTTAGCTCGCTTCCAACGTAAATCCCTCAAGCTTAATGAGTTCCCAGAGTTCAATCTCTACAAAGAGAGTGACATCATCAACTTAATTAAGGTTCTGCGTCTAGCCATTGTGGTCAACGGTCAACGCAATGATGATCCGCTGCCTGAGCTGACACTATCGATACAAGAAGATAAGTGGGTACTTACCTGCGTAGAAGAAGATTGGTTGGAGAGTAACAAACTGCTCGGTGCTGATTTGCAGGAAGAACAGCAACGTTGGGAAAGCGCAGGATGGGCATTGAACTTCTAACCACGAACTCAATGAGATAAAGAAAAAGGTCGGCTTATAAACCGACCTTTTTTAATTCCTCTGCAGCGAAATCGGCAGTAATCGGAACATAACCATCTTTCGCAACCAGCGCTTGCCCTTGGGCAGAGAACATAAAGCGAATGAACTCAGCTTCAATTGGGCTTAGCGGGTAATCAGGATGTTTATTCACGTATACATAGAGGTAACGTGATAGTGGGTACTTACCTGAGATGATATTTTCACGCACAGGGCTAACGTAATCTGTGCCTGTTTTCGCAATTGGGACTAAACGAACACCCGCCACGCGATAGCCTACGCCTGAATAACCTACACCACTAATCGTAGATGCAACAGACTGCACCACTGATGCAGATCCCGGTTGCTCGTTCACACGAGTTTTAAAATCACCGCCACACAAGGCATTGCTTTTAAAATAACCGTACGTACCCGATACTGAGTTACGACCAAACAGTTGCAAGTTACGTTTCGCCCACTCGGCTTTGATGCCTAACTCACGCCAGTTGGTGATGAACTCACTTTCGCCACAGCGTAAAGTCGCGGAGAACATCGCATCCAGCTGATGGAAATTAAGCCCTTTGATCGGGTTATCTTGATGTACAAAAATACCAATCGCATCAATCGCAACACGAAGCGCCGTTGGCTTGTAACCATGCACCCGCTCAAATGCTTCGATCTCACGCATACGCATTGAGCGACTCATTGGACCGAATTGAGCAGTTTGTTCTGTTAACGCCGGCGGCGCAGTCGATGAGCCAGAAGCTTGCACCTGAGCATTAATATTCGGGTAGATAGATTTAAACTCTTCCACCCAAAGCGTGGTCATGCCCGCTAGCGTATCCGAGCCGACAGACAATAAGTTGCCCGCTATACCAGTCGTCTTTTGATAATTCGGCAGCGGTTTATCTTGTGCAACAGCCACGCAGGAAAGCATCAACGTGGCGAGAGTGATTTTCTTGATAGCTTTGGATACAACACTCATTACTTCACCACCAAACGACTTGGTAGGATGAAGGAGAACTTACTGCCGACACCAACTTCACTGTAGATTTCGAGGTGAGAGTCATGGTGGCTCAATGCGTGCTTCACGATGGCCAAACCGAGACCACTGCCCCCCGTATCACGAGAGCGTGCTTTATCCACGCGATAGAAACGTTCGGTCAATCGATGTAAGTGTTGTGGCTCAATACCATCACCGCTGTCTTCAACCTCTAGACAAGCACCTTGTGCGGTTTGATACCAACGGACATTAACGTGAGCACCTGGAGGGGTGTACTTCACCGCGTTGTAAACCAAGTTGGAGATAGCACTGCGTAACTGGTCATCATCACCAAGGACACGTAAGCTAGAATCAACATCGAAAGTCAACTGGTGCTGATCATCACCACTCAAACTGACCGCTTCTTTCTCAAGCACTTCTAACATACTTGGTACGTTCACAACGTCTTCTAGCTCATGCATTGGCGCCGCTTCGATCTTAGACAGCGTTAATAACTGGTTCACCAAACTGTTCATTCGGTTTAGCTGCTCGGTCATTACACCATGTGCTTTACTCCACATTGGACCAACGATCATGTCTGGATCTTCCGTCATCTCTAAATAGCCTTGCAGTACCGTCATAGGGGTACGCAGTTCATGAGATACGTTAGCGAAAAAGTTACGGCGCATACCTTCAAGCTGTTTAAGCTGGCTCACATCACGTACCACCATCAAATGTTCGCCTTCGGTGTAAGGCACGATACGCAATTCCAACATACGTTCGACGTTGAGCGGCGAGCGCATTTCTAGCGGCTCAGAGAAATCTTGCTTGTTGATGTACTTGATAAAATCAGGAGTACGGATGAGATTAGAAATAGGCTGTCCAGAATCTTCTGGCCAGTGGAATCCTAAAAGGTGCTGAGCAAGCTTGTTACACCACACAATATTGCCTTCAGCACGAAAAACCACTACCGCATCCGGTAGCGATTCAGCACCATTACGGAAACGGCGAATTAAATTGGTGAGCTCTTTACGTTTTCGACGCTGACGTTGTTGTAAGCGGTATAAACCGTTAAACAAAGATTCCCAGTTACCACTACCTGATGGTGGGGTCAGACGCTTTTCATCCCATAACCAAGCCGATAAGCGAACCTGATTATGCAGATGCCAAACAAGCTGCAAAGCCGTGGCCGCCAGAAGCAACCACGGCATATAACCGAATATCCATCCTATGATCACCCAAGGGGTGTAAAAAAAAGCCAGCTCCCAGGCCAGCTTTTTCCAAGTTAATCTTTCAACCACTCATTACTCCAGAAATGGTATTGATAAGCTGCTAGCGATGTTATGCCTTCGTCGAGAAACGGTAACCTGCACCACGAACGGTTTGGATGAGTTTGTCGTGACCTGCCGCTTCAAGTGCTTTACGCAAGCGACGAATGTGTACGTCAACGGTACGGTCTTCAACATACACGTTGGTGCCCCAAACGTTATTTAGCAGTTGTTCACGACTGTAAACGCGCTCTTGGTGCGTCATAAAGAAGTGCAGCATTTTGAACTCTGTTGGTCCCATATCAACCGCTTCATTATTTGCGGTCACGCGGTGAGAAACAGGGTCCAACTTCAGACCTTGTACATCAATCACATCTTCAAGCGCTGTTGGCGTTACTCGGCGAATAACCGCTTTAAGGCGAGCCACTAACTCTTTTGGTGAAAAAGGCTTAGTGATGTAATCGTCTGCACCAACTTCAAGGCCACGAACCTTGTCTTCTTCCTCACCGCGAGCTGTTAGCATTACGACAGGAATATTGCGCGTTAACTCTTCACGCTTCATGTGTTTGATGAAGTTGATGCCACTACCACCAGGTAACATCCAATCTAGTAGCACTAAATCTGGGAAGGGTTCAGCCAGTTTAGTTACCGCAGTATCATAATCTTCTGCTTCTACTGCTTGATAACCTTTCTGTTCAAGCACAAAGCACAACATTTCGCGAATTGGAGCTTCGTCTTCAACAACCAGAATCCTTCTAGACATAATTGAGTAACCTTATGTTAGTTAAGCTAATGAATTTAAGAGACCAAGCGCCCCTCTATGCATAAGCATTATTACCATCAATTATGACACTTTTGTGACCTTTGAAAACAAATTTTCATATAAGTTTCTTTTGAGATTCATCATGATCTTTTTCAATTCTATTAGGACATCAGTCGGAAAATTCCCTATGATTAGTCCCTTGTCATCAAGCCTAGAGAAGATTTATGTGGTTTAAAAACTGTCTGGTATACCGTGTTAACCGTGAGGTTAGCTTCAACGCCGATCAACTAGAAACTCAACTAGCCGAGTTCCGATTTACCCCTTGTGGCAGCCAAGATAAACAAAAATTTGGTTGGGTTAGTGCAATGGGCAGACACGGCGACATGATGACGCACGTTTCTGAAAACCGCATTCTTGTTTGCGCTAAGAAAGAAGAGAAAATGCTTCCTGCATCAGTGATCAAAGATTCATTGAATGCCAAAGTTGAAGCAATGGAAGCGCAAGAAGGTCGCCCACTCAAGAAGAAAGAGAAGGACAACCTCAAAGATGACATCGTGATGGATCTACTACCACGCGCATTTAGCCGCAGTAGCCATACTCACGTGCTTATCATGCCAAAAGAAGGCTTCATCCTTGTTGATGCAAGCAGCTATAAAAAAGCAGAAGATGTATTGGCACTATTACGTAAAACAATGGGTAGCCTACCTGTTGTGCCTGCAATCCCTGAAGTCGCGATTGAAACGACCTTGACTGAATGGGTGAAAACTGGCGACACGCCACAAGGCATTTCTATGATGGACGAAGCTGAGCTTAAGTCTGTGCTAGAAGAAGGCGGTGTGATTCGTTGTAAGAAGCAAGAACTGACAACTGATGAAATCCGCAACCACATCGCAGCGGATAAGGTGGTGACTAAGCTAGCACTGAACTGGCAAGATCGTATCGAATTCATCATGGCAGAAGATTCTGGCATCAAACGTCTGAAGTTCTCTGACGAACTTAAAGATCAAAACGACGATATCCCGCGTGAAGATCAAGCAGCTCGCTTCGATGCAGACTTCTCTCTGATGTGTGGCGAGTTCAGCGCTTTCCTACCAAATCTATACGAAGCATTGGGCGGTCTGCCAAACCCTAATGCTTAATTTCGTACAAAGATTAACCATAACGCCCTCACTTTTTTTGAGGGCGTTTGTTTATCTAAACCATAATTCTCCTAGTCACAGGTCACATTTTGACGTAAAATTTGCGCCCCATTTCCATGAGGTGGAATTGGCCTGACTTGTGATCAGATATAAGAGAATTGAGCAATGACAACAGAGAAAGTATTCGTACCTGAGCTACTATCCCCAGCAGGTAGCCTTAAAAATATGCGTTACGCATTCGCCTACGGCGCAGATGCAGTTTACGCAGGCCAACCTCGCTACAGCCTTCGCGTACGTAACAACGAGTTCAACCACGAAAACCTACAAATTGGTATCAACGAAGCGCATGCCCTAGGCAAAAAGCTTTACGTGGTATGTAACATCCAACCGCACAACTCTAAGCTTAAAACTTTCATCCGCGACCTTAAACCTGTGGTAGAAATGGGCCCAGACGCACTTATCATGTCTGATCCAGGTCTTATCATGATGGTTCGCGAAGCGTTCCCAGAAATGCCAATTCACCTGTCTGTACAGGCGAACGCAGTAAACTGGGCAACTGTGAAGTTCTGGGCTGCTAACGGTGTTGAGCGTGTGATTGTTTCTCGTGAGCTTTCTCTAGAAGAAATCGAAGAAATTCGTGAGCACTGTCCTGAAACTGAATTAGAAGTTTTCGTTCACGGTGCCCTATGCATGGCTTACTCTGGTCGTTGCCTACTGTCTGGTTACATCAACAAACGTGACCCTAACCAAGGTACTTGTACTAACGCATGCCGTTGGGAATACAAAGTAGAAGAAGGCAAAGAAAACGACACTGGCGATATAGTAGAAAAATTTGACCCAACGGAAGCGCAAGCAATCGAAGTCGCTGACGAGCGTCCTGAAACAACCATCGGTCGCGGCAAACCAACCGATGAAGTCGTTCTGCTTTCTGAAGCGCATCGCCCTGAAGAAAAAATGGCAGCGTTCGAAGACGAGCATGGTACTTACATCATGAACTCGAAAGATCTTCGCGCAATCCAACACGTTGAACGCCTAACTAAGATGGGCGTTCATTCATTGAAGATCGAAGGCCGTACTAAGTCGTTCTACTACTGTGCTCGTACTGCACAGGTTTACCGTAAAGCAATCGATGATGCGGTCGCTGGTAAGCCATTCGATGAAAGCCTAATGGGCACATTGGAGAGCCTAGCTCACCGTGGTTACACAGAAGGCTTCCTACGTCGCCACACTCACGACAGCTACCAAAACTATGACTACGGCTACTCTGTATCAGATGCTCAGCAATTCGTTGGTGAGTTCACAGGTAAGCGCCGTGGTGACATGGTAGAAGTAGAAGTTAAGAATAAGTTCATCGTTGGTGACAGCCTAGAGCTAATGACGCCAAAAGGTAACGTAATCTTTACGCTAGAAGCGATGGAAAACCGTAAGTCAGAATCAATTGAAGACGCAAAAGGTAACGGCCACTTCGTATTTATCCCAGTTCCAGAAGACATGGATCTAGAATACGGTCTGTTGATGCGTAACTTAAATGCAGGTCAGGATACCCGTAACCCAACTGGTAAGTAATCATGGCACTACTTATTACCGATAAGTGCATCAACTGCGACATGTGTGACCCAGAATGCCCTAACGGTGCAATTACTATGGGTGACAGTATTTTCGAGATTGACCCTGCTCTATGTACAGAGTGTAAAGGTCACTACGAAAAGCCAACATGTCAGTCGGTGTGTCCTATTACAAAATGCATTATTACCGACCCAAATCATGTCGAGACTGAAGAGCAATTGCTAGAGAAGTTTGTGATTATTCAAGGGTTAGCGTAATCGAAAGAGGTTCAACTTTGCCGACAAAGTTGAACCTTTTTTTAACCCGATTTTTCGATAGGATAGATATTACAAAACAGCTCTTTCTCGAAGTGATACTCTAACCTCTCACGCCAATTTTCAGCTTGCGAGACAGGGATCAGATAAAAGTTCTCCCTACTTGTATCAGTAACGAAAGCCATTCCATATTGCATCAGCTCGTAATGCACGTCATTAACAAAGCCTGGGTCAAGGCGTTGGCGCCCAGTCAGGTGATTAACATCCTCTCGAGTCAAAAAGACTCCTTTAGTATCACTGCTAAATCTGTGTCTTAACCACTCTGCAAACTCTTTTGCACAAATCATAGTCATGGTTTTATCCTTGATTAACTCTCGATGGGAAAAGCCTCCTTACCCACCTCAATACACTTGTCTGCGTTGTCGTTTGTCTTTCACCAACCAACAGACATATTGCTAAGAAATCAGAGAATCGCGACGAAAAGATCTTTCTTAATATGAGTTGCCACAACATTTTAAAATAATGCAACTCTTTGTTTATATAAGATTTCTATAATATGCCACAAAAACCTAAAGGTCAGTTTTTGTACTGGTATTATTCACTGTAGACAAAAGTATGATCTTTCTCCAGTTTCATAATAGAGATCCAGAGAAAGCATATTTGGTATTTCGTTGGTAGGACACACCACTTATTTCTGCGTAATGAGCGGCTGACATTGTGTTGGCAGTATCTTTTTCTTCTTCGGTTTAGGCGTTACCTTAGTTTTTTTGGTCACAGGTGGAGGCGTTGCTTTCGGCTTCCAACTTGCTAACTCTGCTCCACAGCCATCTCCTGCAGGTGGTGGCGCTTGGTTAACACAATTAGAGCTCGACTCAGGGCAAGTTAATCTCACGTGGAAGTGGTAATGATGCCCCCACCAAGGCCGAACCTTACGTAACCAATTTCGGTCTTTCTCACCTTCTTGCTTACATAACTGCTCTTTAATCACTGGATGAACAAAGATACGAGCAACATCTTGACTCTTCGCGGCACTTCGAATCAGTTCAAAGTGCCTATCTTCCCAACGGTGTTCTAGAATCTTGTATTTTTTAAGATCTACGACACTCATGGGTTTCGGAAGTTGAAGCTCATTATAAGAAAGCGGTTCATCGGCCAATCGCAGCCAAATATCAATATCTAGGCCAGTTTGATGACTAGAGTGGCCAGAAGAAAAACGTCCACCACGAGCTAGGGATAAGTCCCCAATAAGTAACGTTGTGTTGAGATCTTTACTGGTTTTTTTCGCTAACTCTTCAACAAAGCTTATTGTATGAGGATGCCCATAGTAACGCTTCGTTTTACTGCGTAAAACCTGATAACCAACACCATCAAGCGGGAGAGGAGAAGCACCATCTAAACAGCCATTCGCATAACTGCCGATAGAAGAGGATGTGTTATGTGTGGGACCAAAGACCTGCTCCCACGGAGTAGCAGAAAGAGAAGCTGAGAATAGAAAACTTAAACAAAAAGAAAGACTCGGCTTCATCACGCTCATTCCTTAATAGTGGTCACCATTATCATAGTAGCCTTTGGGAGAGAGTGCAGAGAAAATTACCGCAACATCGATATCTTCACCGGCAATACCACGAACTTGCTCAGTAATCGCTTTAGCCACTTTATTCTGAGTCTCTTGCCCACGGTCAAACCACAGAACTTCAACAAAAGGATATGCACTGCTTACTTCACCTTCACTGAAGAAAGTACTGTAGATGTATTCAAACGTGAAGTCTTCACGAGGACATTCCATTAATGGCTGTAATTCGTCAGTAAGAGGCTTTGATAAAGCTTGAACGGTTTGAGGCTCTACTGCGCGAAATCGAAGATGTGGCATAACATAACTTCCTAATTATTAGAATTCAGCGCCGATAATAACAGGAAGTCACCTTCTAATCACGTTGAGCACTAGCTATGCACTACAAAATAGCACACATACCGCGAGACATAAGCATGACTGACAATTTGAGGGAGAGGCAGAAGCAGAAAAGTGATAAAACGAAAAAGGCTCTAGCATTTCTGCTAGAGCCTTAAATATGGCAGGGGTGGAGAGATTCGAACTCCCAACACGCGGATTTGGAATCCGCTGCTCTGCCAATTGGAGCTACACCCCTGTAGTTCGTGTTTAGTGAGACGACTCTCGGAATAAGTGGCGGAGCGGACGGGACTCGAACCCGCGACCCCCGGCGTGACAGGCCGGTATTCTAACCAACTGAACTACCGCTCCGCACTGGTTAGACATTTAAGTCTAAATTTAAAGCCTGGCGATGTCCTACTCTCACATGGGGAAACCCCACACTACCATCGGCGCTAATTCGTTTCACTTCTGAGTTCGGAATGGAAGTCAGGTGGGTCCAAATCGCTATGGTCGCCAAGCAAATTCTTTAATTCGGAAAACTGATTTTAAGTTCTATTTATACACATTCAATCGTTCTTGCATTGAGTCCATCAAAACCCCTTGGGTGTTGTATGGTTAAGCCTCACGGGCAATTAGTACAGGTTAGCTCAACGCCTCACAACGCTTACACACCCTGCCTATCAACGTTCTAGTCTCGAACAACCCTTTAGGATACTTAAAGTATCAGGGAAGACTCATCTCAGGGCTCGCTTCCCGCTTAGATGCTTTCAGCGGTTATCGATTCCGAACTTAGCTACCGGGCAATGCGTCTGGCGACACAACCCGAACACCAGAGGTTCGTCCACTCCGGTCCTCTCGTACTAGGAGCAGCCCCCTTCAATCTTCCAACGCCCACGGCAGATAGGGACCGAACTGTCTCACGACGTTCTAAACCCAGCTCGCGTACCACTTTAAATGGCGAACAGCCATACCCTTGAATCGACTTCAGCCCCAGGATGTGATGAGCCGACATCGAGGTGCCAAACACCGCCGTCGATATGAACTCTTGGGCGGTATCAGCCTGTTATCCCCGGAGTACCTTTTATCCGTTGAGCGATTACTCTTCCATACAGAACCACCGGATCACTATGACCTGCTTTCGCACCTGCTCGAATTGTCATTCTCGCAGTCAAGCGGGCTTATGCCATTGCACTAACCTCACGATGTCCAACCGTGATTAGCCCACCTTCGTGCTCCTCCGTTACTCTTTGGGAGGAGACCGCCCCAGTCAAACTACCCACCAGGCACTGTCCGCAACCCCGATAAGGGGTCGACGTTAGAACATCAACACTACAAGGGTGGTATTTCAAGGACGGCTCCACACAATCTAGCGACTGTGCTTCAAAGCCTCCCACCTATCCTACACATGTAGGGTCAATGTTCAGTGCCAAGCTGTAGTAAAGGTTCACGGGGTCTTTCCGTCTAGCCGCGGGTACACTGCATCTTCACAGCGATTTCAATTTCACTGAGTCTCGGGTGGAGACAGCGTGGCCATCATTACGCCATTCGTGCAGGTCGGAACTTACCCGACAAGGAATTTCGCTACCTTAGGACCGTTATAGTTACGGCCGCCGTTTACCGGGGCTTCGATCAAGAGCTTCGACCGAAGTCTAACCCCATCAATTAACCTTCCGGCACCGGGCAGGCGTCACACCGTATACGTCATCTTACGATTTTGCACAGTGCTGTGTTTTTAATAAACAG
Source organism: Vibrio sp. ED002 (assembly GCF_023277445.1). Taxonomy (NCBI): domain Bacteria; kingdom Pseudomonadati; phylum Pseudomonadota; class Gammaproteobacteria; order Vibrionales; family Vibrionaceae; genus Vibrio; species Vibrio sp. ED002. The sequence goes on from NZ_CP080238.1 coordinate 1,817,175, forward strand.
TTGCAGCCACCTGGTATCTGCGACTCTCGTCAGCTCCATCCGCAAGGGACTTCACCATCAAGAGCGTACCTTCTCCCGAAGTTACGGTACCATTTTGCCTAGTTCCTTCACCCGAGTTCTCTCAAGCGCCTTGGTATTCTCTACCCGACCACCTGTGTCGGTTTGGGGTACGATTCCTTACAATCTGAAGCTTAGAGGCTTTTCCTGGAAGCATGGCATCAATGACTTCACTACCGTAGTAGCTCGACGTCGTGTCTCAGCCTTAAGAAGAGCCGGATTTACCTAACTCTTCAGCCTACGCACTTGAACCTGGACAACCGTCGCCAGTACTCACCTAGCCTTCTCCGTCCCCCCATCGCAATTGTAAGAAGTACGGGAATATTAACCCGTTTCCCATCGACTACGCCTTTCGGCCTCGCCTTAGGGGTCGACTTACCCTGCCCCGATTAACGTTGGACAGGAACCCTTGGTCTTCCGGCGAGGAGGTTTTTCACCCCTTTATCGTTACTCATGTCAGCATTCGCACTTCTGATACCTCCAGCATGCTTTACAACACACCTTCAACGGCTTACAGAACGCTTCCCTACCCAATGAAGTAAAACTTCATTGCCGCAGCTTCGGTTTATTACTTAGCCCCGTTACATCTTCCGCGCAGGCCGACTCGACCAGTGAGCTATTACGCTTTCTTTAAATGATGGCTGCTTCTAAGCCAACATCCTGGCTGTCTGAGCCTTCCCACATCGTTTCCCACTTAGTAATAATTTGGAATCTTAGCTGGCGGTCTGGGTTGTTTCCCTCTCCACGACGGACGTTAGCACCCGCCGTGTGTCTCCCGGATAGTACTTACTGGTATTCGGAGTTTGCAAAGGGTTGGTAAGTCGGGATGACCCCTAGCCTTAACAGTGCTCTACCCCCAGTAGTATTCGTCCGAGGCGCTACCTAAATAGCTTTCGGGGAGAACCAGCTATCTCCAGGTTTGATTGGCCTTTCACCCCTAGCCACAAGTCATCCGCTAATTTTTCAACATTAGTCGGTTCTATCCTCCAATTGATGTTACTCAATCTTCAACCTGCCCATGGCTAGATCACCTGGTTTCGGGTCTATATCCAGCGACTAAGTCGCGCAGTTAACACTCGCTTTCGCTACGGCTCCCCAGATGGTTAACCTTGCCACTGAATATAAGTCGCTGACCCATTATACAAAAGGTACGCAGTCACACCACGAAGGTGCTCCTACTGCTTGTACGTACACGGTTTCAGGTTCTATTTCACTCCCTCACAGGGGTTCTTTTCGCCTTTCCCTCACGGTACTGGTTCACTATCGGTCAGTCAGTAGTATTTAGCCTTGGAGGATGCACCCCCATATTCAGACAGGATATCACGTGTCCCGCCCTACTCGATTTCACTGAATGTGCGTTGTCAACTACGGGGCTATCACCCTTTATTGCCGGACTTTCCAGACCGTTCGTCTAACGCATATAAAGCTTAGGGGCTAGTCCAATTTCGCTCGCCGCTACTTTCGGAATCTCGGTTGATTTCTTTCCTCGGGGTACTTAGATGTTTCAGTTCCCCGGTTCGCCTCGCTGCGCTATGTATTCACGCAGCGATACTAGCTTATGCTAGTGGGTTTCCCCATTCGGAAATCCCAGACTCAAGTGGTTTTTACTACCTAATCTGGGCTTATCGCAAGTTAATACGTCCTTCATCGCCTCTGACTGCCAAGGCATCCACCGTGTACGCTTAGTCACTTAACCATACAACCCGAAGGAGTTTCGAGTTGATGTTCAAATCACCAAAGTTGTCTCTCATTATTTGAATGAGCGAGAGACATTTCGATTTTGCCGGACTCAATTTCGAATAATCACTTTAAAAGTGATATTCCCAAGAACACTTGAATGTGTTTTTTGGTGTTTGTCATAAAGACAAACATTGAGAACTTTACAAGTAATCTTAAAGATTACTTTGTCAGCTTTCCAAATTGTTAAAGAGCTAATCACTTCTTATGAAGTAACCATTTTTAAAAACTCTCAAGAGAGAATGTTTAAAGATGGTATCCCGTAGGGGAGTCGAACCCCTGTTACCGCCGTGAAAGGGCGGTGTCCTAGGCCTCTAGACGAACGGGACACTGTAAGCTTGTTTTGCTAAAAGCAGAAACAATATAGCTAGTGGTGGAGCTAATCGGGATCGAACCGATGACCTCTTCGCTGCCAGCGAAGCGCTCTCCCAGCTGAGCTATAGCCCCACATAAAATCGCTTCAGCATTTTATGCAGAACCAATCTTTTGCTCTGAAATTTAAACCATATCAATCTGTGTGGACACTCATCGTGAGTAATCATCGTATAAGGAGGTGATCCAGCGCCAGGTTCCCCTAGCGCTACCTTGTTACGACTTCACCCCAGTCATGAACCACAAAGTGGTAAGCGTCCTCCCGAAGGTTAAACTACCTACTTCTTTTGCAGCCCACTCCCATGGTGTGACGGGCGGTGTGTACAAGGCCCGGGAACGTATTCACCGTGGCATTCTGATCCACGATTACTAGCGATTCCGACTTCATGGAGTCGAGTTGCAGACTCCAATCCGGACTACGACGCACTTTTTGGGATTCGCTCACTATCGCTAGCTTGCTGCCCTCTGTATGCGCCATTGTAGCACGTGTGTAGCCCTACTCGTAAGGCCATGATGACTTGACGTCGTCCCCACCTTCCTCCGGTTTATCACCGGCAGTCTCCCTGGAGTTCCCGACATTACTCGCTGGCAAACAAGGATAAGGGTTGCGCTCGTTGCGGGACTTAACCCAACATTTCACAACACGAGCTGACGACAGCCATGCAGCACCTGTCTCAGAGTTCCCGAAGGCACCAATTCATCTCTGAAAAGTTCTCTGGATGTCAAGAGTAGGTAAGGTTCTTCGCGTTGCATCGAATTAAACCACATGCTCCACCGCTTGTGCAGCCTCGTCAATTCATTTGAGTTTTAATCTTGCGACCGTACTCCCCAGGCGGTCTACTTAACGCGTTAGCTCCGAAAGCCACGGCTCAAGGCCACAACCTCCAAGTAGACATCGTTTACGGCGTGGACTACCAGGGTATCTAATCCTGTTTGCTCCCCACGCTTTCGCATCTGAGTGTCAGTATCTGTCCAGAGCCGCCTTCGCCACCGGTATTCCTTCAGATCTCTACGCATTTCACCGCTACACCTGAAATTCTACCCCCCTCTACAGTACTCTAGTCTGCCAGTTTCAAATGCTATTCCGAGGTTGAGCCCCGGGCTTTCACATCTGACTTAACAAACCACCTGCATGCGCTTTACGCCCAGTAATTCCGATTAACGCTCGCACCCTCCGTATTACCGCGGCTGCTGGCACGGAGTTAGCCGGTGCTTCTTCTGTCGCTAACGTCAAGTAATGCAGCTATTAACTACACCACCTTCCTCACGACTGAAAGTGCTTTACAACCCGAAGGCCTTCTTCACACACGCGGCATGGCTGCATCAGGCTTGCGCCCATTGTGCAATATTCCCCACTGCTGCCTCCCGTAGGAGTCTGGACCGTGTCTCAGTTCCAGTGTGGCTGATCATCCTCTCAGACCAGCTAGGGATCGTCGCCTTGGTGAGCCATTACCTCACCAACTAGCTAATCCCACCTAGGCATATCCTGACGCGAGAGGCCTGAAGATCCCCTCTTTACTCGTAGGCATCATGCGGTATTAGCCATCGTTTCCAATGGTTATCCCCACATCAGGGCAATTTCCTAGGCATTACTCACCCGTCCGCCGCTCGACGCCCTTAACGTCCCCCGAAGGTTCAGTTAAGTCGTTTCCGCTCGACTTGCATGTGTTAGGCCTGCCGCCAGCGTTCAATCTGAGCCATGATCAAACTCTTCAATTTAAGATTTTGTTCGGCTCAACGAATACTGACTTCAAAACTCATCCTTACTCGAAAGTAAGAAGTAATTTTAAAGCTATTACCATTCCAACAGAATGATAATGAATTGACTGTGCCAAGTCTTGCGACTTGATTGGTCACTCAGTTCATTGAAACCTAATTTGAAACCGCTCTTTATTAAGAGAAATTTCTAATTGGATTATCATCAACGAGTGCCCACACAGATTGATAGGTTCTTATTTTTAAAGAGCACACTCTGAAGTTCTCTTCAAAGTGGACGGCCATTTTAGCGAGATAACTTATCGTGTCAAACACTTTTTTAAGTTATTTCTCTGTGAGTTACTTTCGAACTCACTGACCTTGTCATCTCGGCTTCGCTTTGTTTGCTTTCCCGTGACAACGGAGGCGCATTATAGGGAGTTCGTTTAGGAACACAACCCTATTTTTCAAAAAAACTTATCTTTTTGGTTCGTTCGTATAGAAAACAATCAAAATCCGATAAAAGTGCATCAAAAAGGGGGCTACTGCCCCCTAAACCTTGAACTTCATCTCACTTTTCACTGCATTAGTGAAATTACTGGTGAGCGATAACTTGGTCATTGTTCACAATCAGCTGTACTTTCTTATCTGGCAATATTTGTCCGGCTAAGATTGATTTCGCTAGTGGGTTTTCGACATTTTGTTGAATGGCACGTTTTAGAGGTCGCGCACCATACACAGGATCAAAACCAACTTGAGCAATCAAATCGAGGGCTTTTGCGGATACCTCTAATTGGTAACCTTTTTCTTCTAAGCGTTTAGCTAGACGTTCCAGTTGAATAGAAGCAATCGACTTTATGTGCTCTTGACCAAGCGGATGGAATACAACACTTTCATCAACACGGTTTAAAAACTCAGGACGGAAGTGCTTACTAACCACATCCATAACTTCATTCTTAATGCCTTGGTAATCCAGAGTAGCAAAGTTCTCTTGGATGCGAGCTGAACCTAAGTTCGATGTCATGATCACTACAGTATTACGGAAATCAACCGTTCTACCCTGACCATCAGTTAATCGACCATCATCCAATACTTGCAGCAAAATATTGAACACATCGGGATGCGCCTTTTCTACTTCATCTAATAGGATGACAGAATAAGGTTTGCGACGAACCGCTTCTGTTAGATAACCACCCTCCTCATAACCAACGTAACCCGGAGGCGCACCAACTAACCTTGCCACAGAATGTTTCTCCATGAATTCAGACATGTCGATACGTACCAATGCGTCTTCGCTATCGAACATAAAGCTCGCGAGTGTCTTACACAATTCCGTTTTACCCACCCCCGTAGGGCCTAAGAATAAGAAGGAACCAATTGGTTTGTTTGGATCTGATAATCCTGCTCGACTACGGCGGATTGCATTCGATACCACTTCTACCGCTTCTGCCTGACCAATCACACGTTTGTGCAATACCTCTTCCATGCGGAGCAGTTTCTCTTTTTCTGCTTCGAGCATTTTAGAGACTGGTATACCCGTTTGCTTAGAGAGTACTTCTGCAATCTCGTTATCCGTCACCTTATTGCGTAGTAGCGTCATCTCTTGCATCTCAGCTTGAGTTGCAAGGTCGAGTTGTTTTTCAAGTTCAGGAATACGACCGTATTGCAATTCAGACATACGGTTTAAATCACCTGCGCGGCGAGCAAAATCCATGTCCATACGCGCTTGCTCTAGTTCACCTTTAATATGTTGTGTACCAGAAAGGGCCGCTTTTTCAGCATTCCACACTTCTTCAAGCTCCGCGTATTCGCGTTCTTTTTCATCCAACTCTTCATTAAGTGCATTTAAACGTTTTTCACTCGCTTCATCATGTTCATTACTTAATGCTTGTTGTTCGATTTTAAGCTGAATGATCTTACGCTCTAGCTTGTCTAGTGACTCAGGCTTGGAGTCAATCTGCAAACGAATGCTAGAAGCCGCTTCATCAATTAAGTCGATCGCTTTGTCCGGTAATTGACGGTCTGACACATAACGGTGTGACAAACTGGCCGCTGCGACAATCGCAGGGTCGGTAATCTCTACATGATGATGAAGTTCATAGCGCTCTTTTAGACCACGCAAAATCGCAACGGTATCTTCAACACTAGGTTCGTCCACCAGCACTTTTTGGAAACGACGCTCAAGAGCGGCATCTTTCTCTATATACTGACGATATTCATCCAATGTTGTTGCACCGACACAGTGAAGCTCGCCACGTGCCAACGCTGGTTTAAGCATATTGCCTGCATCCATAGAGCCTTCGCCTTTGCCAGCGCCGACCATAGTATGTAATTCATCGATAAAGAGAATAACGTTGCCTTCTTCTTTGGCTAATTCATTCAATACCGATTTCAAACGTTCTTCGAATTCACCACGATATTTCGCTCCTGCTACGAGCGATCCCATATCTAGTGAAAGCACACGACGCCCGCGTAGACCTTCCGGAACTTCATTATTAATGATGCGCTGTGCCAAACCTTCCACAATAGCGGTTTTACCCACGCCCGGCTCACCGATAATGACAGGATTGTTTTTAGTTCGACGTTGCAGTACTTGAATGGTTCGACGGATTTCATCATCGCGACCGATCACAGGATCCAGCTTACCCTGCTCTGCACGTTCGGTAAGGTCAATCGTGAACTTTTCCAAGGCTTGGCGAAGCTCTTCTGCATTGGGGTCATTGACCTTTTGACCACCTCTGATCTTTTCGATTGCTTGGCTAACTTTTTGCTCAGTTAAGCCGAGCTCTTTAAGCAATTGACCAAGAGGACCGCGGTCTTCCATTGCAGCAAGTAAGAAGACTTCTGATGAGATGTAAGAGTCCTGACGCTTTTGAGCCACCTTGTCACACAGGTTAAACAAAGTCCCCATTGAACTAGACAATTGAACATCACCACCAATACCGCTTACTTTTGGCAATCGGTCTAACATCTCGCTCAACTTTGAACGTAACTGAGTAACGTCGACATCTAACATTGTTAGCAATGGACGAATTGGGCTACCGTTTTGATCCAGCAAAGCCACCATAAGATGGACTGGTTCGATGTATTGATGATCGCGCCCTAACGCCAGTGACTGAGCATCAGAGATAGCGATTTGAAACTTACTTGTGAATCTATCAAGACGCATATCTTCCTTCCTAACCTCAACTTAAGAGAATTCTTTTGACAGTTAGAAAGATGGATACGCAAAGGGGGAATTTCAAGGGAGTGAATCAATAAAGATAGCTTTGCAAAAATAGAGCTATGCATCATAGCGAATTTGCGCTTGGTCAGAGTTAATCTTCAATCCAAATAAAAGTGGCTTGTCGACCAGTCACACCATCACGGCGATAGGAATAAAAGTCATCTTTGTCTTGAAAAGTACATAGACCTGAATCAAATACTTGAGTGACACCAAGTTTATTAAGACGCTGAGTTGCAAGCTTGGACATATCCGCTAACCACTTTCCTTCAACATCACGAGGGGTAAAGGCTTGATGAGCTTGTGAGTCGAAATCCATAAAGGCTTGGAGGACATCCTCCCCCACTTCAAATGCTTTTGGTCCAATAGCAGGACCAAGCCACGCCATAACCTCACCAGAAAACAACTCTAATGCGTTTTCAATGATACCATTCGCTAAACCACGCCAACCGGCATGCACCGCAGCAACTTGGGTACCTTGCATATTGGTCAGTAAAACGGGTAAACAATCTGCCGTCATAGCAGAACAGATAACATTGCTTGAAGACGTATATATGCCATCCGCATCGAGCACTTGCAAAGTCGGAGCACTCACTTGAGTGACAACCGTCGAATGAGTTTGGCTTAACCAGATAGGTGCGGTCGGCATATTTGCCTGTTGCGCTAGCCATTCGCGGTTTTTTTCAACTAATGACAGTTCATCCCCAACGTGTGCACCTAAGTTAAGCCCTTGATACGGAGCAGAAGAAAAGCCCCCTACTCTCGTAGAGGAAAAAGCTTTTACATTCTTAGGCGCAGGCCAGTTGGGAATAACTGTCTTCATATTAGAACTCGTCTGGTAGACCGTATTCTTCTGTATCTTTGCGCAACGCTTCTGTCATGACGACCATATCCGTAGGCACTGGAGCATGGAACTCAAGCTCTTCACCAGTGATAGGATGTTCAAAGCGAAGCATTACCGCGTGCAGTGCTTGACGGTCAAAGCCACGAATCATCGCAGTCACTTCTTCTGAAGCACCTGTCGGGATACGAGCACGACCACCGTAAGCAGTATCACCTAATAGCGGATGCTGCAGGTAAGACATGTGCACACGGATTTGGTGTGTACGACCGGTTTCTAGACGAAGACGAATGCGTGTATGCTCGCGGAAGTGCTCAGCAACACGGTAGTGTGTTACTGCTGGCTTACCCAGAGGTGCTACAGCCATCAGCGTACGCTTAGTAGAGTGACGACCAATTGGCTTATCCACTTTACCGCCTGCTGTCATACGGCCGATAGCAATCGCTTCGTATTCACGTGTAATGTTACGTTTTTGCAGAGCACGAACTAGACGAGTTTGCGCCGGAACGGTTTTTGCGACCACCATTAGGCCAGTCGTATCTTTATCCAAACGGTGCACAATACCTGCACGAGGTACTTCTGCAATATCAGGATAATGATGCAATAGCGCGTTGAGCACGGTACCATCTGGAGTACCCGCACCAGGGTGAACAACAAAATCACGAGGCTTATTGATTACGATGATGTCATCATCTTCGTAGACGATATCTAGAGGGATATCTTGCGCTTCCCAGCGTTCTTCATCTTCCAGCTCGGCTTGCAAGGTAATTTCCTCGCCACCCATAACTTTGGTGCGAGGTTTAGTGACAACTTCACCATTCACTTGTACTTTCCCGTCAAGAAGCCATTCTTTCAGGCGAGAGCGAGAAAAGTCTGCGAATAATTCGGCGATAGCTTGGTCCAAACGTTGACCTAATTGGCTATCTTTTACGGTGTTGGTTAAAACAATCTGCTGAGCCATATCGAACTTTTTTAAAAACTGTGAGACTAATGCTCACGACTGTGGAAAAATAGACTATTACGTCATTGTATCTGTTACTGGAAAGAAAGTAACGGCAGCTTAAGAAATATTTAGATTCAAGGAACAGACTCCTGATATGAAACATCAGACTTTAACAGGCCTTTTAGCGGTATCCCTTCTGTTTGGCTGTGCAAGCAAAGAAGAAATCGTTCCTGATGTGCCACCTTCTGAACTGTATGCTGACGCGCAAACGTCGCTTCAAAGTGGTAACTGGCTTTCTGCTATTGAGAAATTGGAAGCTTTAGATTCGCGTTACCCGTTTGGTGCCTACTCTGAGCAGGTACAACTTGACCTTATTTACGCGTACTACAAAAACGACGACCTAGCATTAGGTCTTGCAACGATTTCTCGCTTTATGCGTTTGAACCCAACTCATGAAAAAATGGACTGGGTATTGTACATGCGTGGTTTGAGCCACATGGCGCAAGACCGTAACTTTATGCATGACTTGTTCAACGTTGACCGTAGTGACCGAGATCCAGAGCCAGTTAAGAAAGCATTTGATGATTTCAAAAAACTGCTAGAGCGTTACCCAAACAGCCCATATGCTGAAGATTCACAAAAACGCATGGTGGCACTGAAAAACCGCTTAGCAAACTACGACCTTGCTACTGCGGACTTCTATCTACGCCGTGAAGCTTGGATTGCTGCGATTAACCGTGTCCAAGAACTTCAAAAAGCATTCCCAGATACTGAAGCAGCACGCAAGTCACTGGATATTCAGTTAGAAGCTTACAAGCAACTGGAACTAAAAGATGCCGTTGCCAGAACGGAAGAGCTGATAAAGCTTAACCCAGTAAAATAACACCAACCGCCACAGCTTTGCTTGTGGCGGTTTTGTTCCCCCCCTTCCTTATTTTTGCTTTATCCTTTCTCGTTACCACATTCATTACCTTGATGATTTTTTAAGCGACACATATGCTTAAGGTTCTCCTTCACCATCAACATGGATGTGAACATGGCATTATCAAAGCTATGGACAGGACTTCTACTGTTACTCTCAGCATCAGCATTTGCTTTAGAGTTGTCCCCTCTGAGACAGCCCCCTTACACAGGTGATCTCGATGTCATTAAAGAGAAGAACGTCTTGCGTGTGTTGGTATCTGCCGATTTGGGTTTCTACTACATAGAGGGAGGTGAACCAAAAGGGATTGGCGCTGAGTTGCTTGCGCATTTTGAGAGAGATTTACGCAAACTCAAACCTAAGATCAATATTCAAATCATTCCTGTATCTCGTGATGAGCTGCTTCCTTCCCTAGAACAAGGGCTGGGAGATCTGGTTGTTGCGAACCTCACCATTACCGACGCACGTAAGAAATTGGTTGATTTTAGTGATCCTGCCATTACGGGAATTGAAGAGTGGGTGATCACCGACAAGAAAACACCTGTGATGACCAAGCTTGACCAGTTAAGCGGCAAGGAAATATGGGTACGTGCCAGTTCAAGTTACTTCGAGAGCATTCAGGCATTAAACAAACAACTTAATAAGAAAGGCTTACCACCTGTTGTTGTGCATTTCATAGAAGAAACACTACAAGACTACGAATTGGTGGGAATGCTCAACAATGGCTATGTCAAAGCCATCGTTCTTGATAGCCACAAAGCCAAGTTGTGGATGAGCTTTATGGATGATATTCGCTCTCATACCAAAATCCCCCTCCGCACCGGAGGTGAGATAGCATGGGCAATGAGGCACGATAGTCCAGAGTTGAAGAAAGTGGTGAATAAATTCATCAAGACATCAAGATCCGGCACCTTATTGGGCAATGTGATTTACGGCAAATATATCGATAATACTAATTGGCTCAACAAAGCCCTCAACCCGAAAAAAATCGCGCAATTAGAAAAGCTCTCTTCCTTATTCTCTAAATATGGAGAGAAATACGATTTTGATTATCTGCTTATCGCCGCAGTGGCCTATCAAGAATCTGGATTTAACAATAATCTAGTATCGAGTCGAGGTGCAGTTGGCATCATGCAAATTCTGCCAAGTACTGCCAGCGACCCAAACGTAAACATCAAAAACGTTCGAAACTTAGAGAACAATGTCCATGCTGGTGTGAAGTACATGGCCTTTCTACGTCGATACTACTTCAGCGATGAAGCAATCAGTAAAGAGAACAAACTGTACCTAACGCTTGCCGCATACAATGCGGGGCCTGGAAATATAGAGAGAATGCGTAAACGCGCCGCGCAACAAGGTTATGACCCAAACGTTTGGTTTCACAATGTAGAAGTGGTGACGCGACGTAGCTTAGGCGAGACAGTCAGATACGTCACTAACGTGAACCGCTACTACGTTATTTACAAGCAACTCGAAAGCCTCGACCTAGCCAAGACATTGGACAACGTCTTATTAGCGCCAGAAGACCCTGTTTTCATGACGCCATTGAAAAAAATAAGCCAAACGCCATAAAACCGAGAACAAAAAACCAAAAACGCCGCTCAGTTCATGAGCGGCGTTTTTGAATCTAACTTACTATGCACTTTAAGAGTGATCTGATTCACATCTTTGTTCTGGTTAATTTTTAACTAACTAGAACTACTGGCCGTATAACTCCCCTAAAAACGGGATAGTTTTCAGCTCAGTACTCTATCCAATCTAATGATTTCGAATCCGATAACAAGCAATTTTCACAGAAATCTGAACAGTTCTTGAGAAAGATCACATTCACTTCCCACCTATAAAAAACCACTCAAAATAGTGATCTATATCACATCATTTTATCCTCAGAGCGGTAATCTGAATTCAACCCATGAGGGATGAAACAGAGGAAAAACATTTATGACAATGAACATCACTGGTAAAAATATCGAAATCACCTCTGCAATCCGAGCTCATATTGAGAGCAAATTTAAAAAGCTGGAGAAATGGCAAGTAGACATCATCGGATGCCAAGCAACTTTCAGTGAGGAACCAAACAAACAGAAGAAATTCGAAGCCGTTATTACGGTTCCTAAAGGGCAACTAATCGCCTCAGCTACTCACGAAGATCTTTACGCAGCTATCAACGAAGTGGAGCAAAAACTAGAACGACAATTGAATAAGCTGACCCACAAACCTGAAGCTCGACGTGCTAGCAAGCCAGAGTTAGTGGAAGAAGAAGAGTAAACCGACCAGATCGAGGAAGTAGCGCCGTAAGGCGCTATTTTTTTGCTTGACGCTCCCCGCCTGCTTGCTTATTGTGTTTAAACACTCACAAATTAAGCACTATTTATGCATTTGACTCACCTGTTTCTTTTTGACTTCTTTTTCCTTCCATAGTTGGAGGGGCTAACTCGTTTGTGAAAGAAAAGTCAAAAACAAACAGAAAGCCTCCCGAATCGGGAGGCTTTTTTTATAAGGAAAGAATTGATGACTGACCAACCTATTTCCCTGGATGAAATTCGTTTACGTTTGAATGAGCTTGATGACGAGCTTTTAAGCTTGCTGTCTGAACGTCGTAAGCTCAGCATTGAAGTAGCAAAAAGCAAAGTCCAAACATCAAAACCTGTTCGTGATGCTGTCCGTGAACAACAACTACTAGTAAAACTGATTACCAACGGCCGTGATAAATACGAACTCGACGCTCAGTACATCACCAAACTTTTCCATACGATCATCGAAGATTCGGTGCTTTTGCAACAAAGCTATCTACAGAACCTAGTCAACCCTCAGCAAAGTCGTAAACCATTAGCACGAGTGGCTTTCTTAGGAGCTAAAGGGTCTTACTCTCACTTAGCTAGTCGTGAGTACTTCAGTCGTAAAAATACAGAGCTAATTGAACTCAACTGCGAGCACTTCAAAGAAGTAACTCAGACCGTTGAATCTGGCCATGCTGATTATGGTGTTCTACCAATTGAAAACACCAGTTCTGGTTCAATTAACGAAGTCTACGACCTTCTACAACACACAACACTTTATATCGTAGGAGAGCTGACTCAACCGATTGAGCATTGCCTTGTTGCAACCAAAGACATTCGTCTAGAGAACATCAAAACGCTTTACTCTCACCCGCAGCCCCATCAGCAATGCAGTGAGTTCCTTAGTAGAATGAAAGGCGTTCAACTCGAATCTTGTGCGAGCACAGCCGATGCGATGCAAAAGGTACAAGAATTGGGCCGTGATGATGTCGCCGCTATCGGTAATGCTTCCAGTGGTAAGCTCTATGGCTTACAAGCGATCCAAGGCAACATCGCGAACCAAACTGAAAACCATACCCGCTTTATTGTGGTTGCTCGTAAACCTGTCGAGGTCTCCACACAGATACCGGCAAAAACCACATTGATTATGTCTACCTCTCAAGAGGCAGGTTCTTTAGTCGAGACCCTGTTAGTACTGCAACGTTTCGGTATCAACATGACTAAGTTAGAGTCCCGTCCGATCATGGGTAACCCATGGGAAGAAATGTTCTATGTTGATTTAGAATCACACCTTGGTTCCACCGCCATGCAGCATGTGCTCGATGAGCTCACCAAGATAACTAAACACCTGAAAGTATTAGGATGTTACCCAAGTGAGAACGTAAAACCCACTCAAGTAAAATTGGGTTAATAGACATCGATAGGTAAAAAGATCATGGTAGACCAAAAAGTCGTTATCGCTTCACTCAACCCTGCAAAAATTAAAGCCGTAGAGAGTGCTTTTCAAAGTGCTTTCCCTGAACAACGTTTTAACTTTTTCGGAGTCAGTGTCCCGAGTGAAGTTTCAGACCAGCCAATGACCAATGATGAAACACGCCGAGGTGCTTTAAATCGTGTTCGCAATGCTAAAACTGAGATGCCGAATGCTGATTTCTATATTGGTTTAGAAGCGGGTATTGAAGGAAAAGTTACATTTGCTTGGATGGTGATTGAATCCGAGACTCATCGTGGAGAGTCGCGTTCAGCAAGTTTGATGCTACCACCAAAAGTGCTAGAAAAACTTGAACATGCCAATGAACTGGGTGATGTAATGGATGAAGTATTTGGTACTGACAACATCAAACAAAAAGGTGGCGCAATTGGCCTGTTAACTCAAAACCAACTGACGCGCAGTTCGGTCTACCACCAAGCTTTGATTCTGGCGTTGATTCCTTTTACCAACCCTGAACATTTCCCTGCAAACCTATAGCTGTGTGGCTCTTATTAAGAGTCTGAAGCTGATAGTCGAGTAAAGTACGTATTAAAAAGGGCGGATATTCCGCCATTTTTGCTGTCCGTAACTCAAAGATTATTGAGCGCCCTGCTCTAATAATGTCTTAAGTTTGTCTTTGTCGACATCGGACTTTGACTTTAACTCGTTAGAGCCACGGGTAATTGTCGCAATACCAACCCCAAGCATTTGACTGATTTGACGCTGTGAGAGCTCACATTTTAGCAACTCGTTGAGAATATTAACGCGTGCGGTCAGTGACTCTCGCTCATCCGGTGTCATTAGCATGGTCAACAACATTTCGTGTTGCTGATTGTCCACACTTGAACGGATTAACTCGACAATCTGTTGCCAGTCTTTGTACTCAGGTTCATGTGACATCAAGTTACCTCACTCAATACTTGGTATTGATCTCTTCTTGGGTCAAGAACGAACCGTCGACACCCAAAAGGTCGCGGTAGTACGTTTCGAACATCAAAATGTTCTGTACATACCCACGCGTCTCTTTAAATGAAATCGCCTCTATAAAGGAATAAGCATCCACTTTTCCTTGAGTTCGCTCTCGCCACATTTTTACTCGGTTAGGCCCTGCATTATAAGCAGCGAGCGAAAAAATACGATTATTATCGTAATCTTCCATTAAGCCTTGTAAGTAATGGCTACCAATTTCAATGTTCTTACCTACATTGTAGAGATCTTGCGTACCTTGATATTTCAGCTTGTACTTGTTTGCCGTGTACTTAGCCGTCGCAGGCATAATCTGCATCAGACCACGAGCTCCAACCGGAGAACGCGCTTCAGAATCAAGTGCACTCTCTTGTCTCGCCAAAGACATCATTGTGATTGGGTCGATATTGTGTTTCTCAGCGTAAAAGTTAAACCACCAGCGATGCGCGACAGGGAATCGCAACGGAATGTTATCCCACATCTGAGCTTGAATACTCGCAATAACCGTCAAGTTATGCCAATGCTTAGACGCGGCAAAAGCGGCAAGTTGCGTTTTCTCCTCTTTACCAACACGACGGAGCAAATGTGTCCATTCACTCTTCGCCGCAGCGATCTTGTCGGTTGCTATCAGCTCTTCAATACGAAGCAGCGATTTTTGATATGGCTGAATAGCTGTCTTATCGAGCTTAACAGAGCTTGATGGATACTTGATCGATTGACCAATCGCATTCGCTGCGGCCACACTGTAAAAGTTACGCTGGCCAGTCTGTTTTGCTAAACGTTGCTTACCTGCGACTTCATCACCCAATGCGATTTCACTGCGCCCTAACCAGTATTGCCACCGAAGTGATGCTTGCTCTTCATCATTAAGCACTGCGATCCATTTTTTTACCCCTTGCCAGTCGCCATTTTGAATCGATAAACGAATACGACTTTCAATCAGAGGTAGGTTTTTACTGGTTTTTGTTTTGTCATCGCGCCACTTCGCCAATGAATCTGATTCAGTACGAATCAAACGAATCGCAATGTAATCCGCCAGTGCTTGAGCCTTTTCTGGAGAGAACTTTTGCCCTTTCACTACGGTCGCATAAGCATCTTGCGCTTGCTTGGTGTTTTTTCGAGCCAGTTTCTCTAATGCGAATTCTGCTTGAGTTCGATTAAAGTCATTCGCTTGTTGCTTCTTGGCAAACTCCGCCACATTTTCAGGCTTATCGAACAATGCCTTCATCGCTTTGGCTTGCTGCTGAGCTTTGGCCGATGTAGGCAACTTTTGCAGATAGGCCATTAGCCCGCCATTACGCGCATCAAATGCTAATAACATGCGTTGTAAAATCATGTCATCTGTACGTTCACCCGCTTTGTCCCATGCAGAGAACAGTGGGTCACATTCATCAGCAATACTCTTGCCGCGCAGCCACATGTGCTCTGCGCCTTTAAAGGCCGCGACTTGTTTCCCTTGTTCTAGCTGAGCGACATAGAAAATACACTGATAACGCTCACCACTTGGCTCAACTTTCTGGAACTCGGTAATGGTTTTCCAATCTTTCTGGCGATAAAGGTTATCTAGATACGGGGCGCGAATACGACGTGAGAATGGAAAAGCTTCATGTTCACT
The DNA here is from genome assembly GCF_023277445.1 of Vibrio sp. ED002. Taxonomy (NCBI): domain Bacteria; kingdom Pseudomonadati; phylum Pseudomonadota; class Gammaproteobacteria; order Vibrionales; family Vibrionaceae; genus Vibrio; species Vibrio sp. ED002. The sequence goes on from NZ_CP080238.1 coordinate 1,833,296, forward strand.
AATAAACGCATCTACCTGTTGTGGTGACTTGCTCGATAATTGCCTCAGAAATACCCGATAGTCCACATAAGGAGTGAGTGGATAATCAGCGATTTTGGAACGAATAGACAAATAGCCATCAATGTCATTCTTGTCTAATAAATTTTGTGCCTGCTCATAGACTTGACGCTGCTTTTCTAGGCTCAGCGTCGCGTTTGCCGACACGCTTACCGCACATAAAGCGGCTGCGTAGCATACTCTTTTAGCCAATTCAGTTACGTTGAATTTCATGTGCGTCATTTTCCCCAGACGTTTCTCTCTTCATGCTTTACCACTGGTGAATACAAACGTAGTAAGCAATAAAGCATATGCATCTATTTACACCGTAATAAGTGCTTATTGTAAAGCGACTTGATGTAATAAATGTTGTACTCGTAAAACTTTAGAACCCTTTAAGACAAATAGATTCCCATCAATTCATCCAACTAAATGAACTGTTGGCTTTGATTTAAAGACGAACAAGAAAAGTGTATACCCTAAAGTTGAGAGTTTCCGGTCAGCGATGAAGAAGAAATTACACAAGATGCTAATTTCTTGCAATGCGGTAACAAAACTGAAGGAGTTGGTATAAAATAGAGCCTTTGAATGACAGTTAATTTAGGAACGATCGGCAATGGCTGAATACGTATATACCATGTCGCGGGTGAGCAAAATTGTGCCACCTAAGCGTCAAATTCTTAAAGACATCTCTCTAAGCTTCTTCCCTGGTGCAAAAATCGGTGTTCTAGGTCTGAACGGTGCGGGTAAATCTACGCTGCTACGTATCATGGCGGGTATCGATACCGATATCGATGGTGAAGCACGCCCACAACCGGGCCTAAACGTAGGTTACCTACCGCAGGAGCCTGCTCTGGACGAGTCAAAAACCGTTCGTGAAATCGTTGAAGAAGCTGTTGCAGATGTTGCTGGCGCACTTAAGCGCTTGGATGCGGTATATGCAGCGTATGCAGAACCAGATGCCGATTTTGATGCTCTAGCAAAAGAACAGGGTGAACTAGAAGCGCTAATTCAAGCGAAAGATGGTCACAACCTAGACAACGCGCTAGAACGTGCTGCTGATGCACTTCGTCTTCCTGAATGGGATCAAAAAATCCAACACCTATCCGGTGGTGAGCGTCGCCGTGTGGCTATCTGTCGTCTTCTTTTAGAAAAACCAGACATGCTACTGCTCGACGAACCGACCAACCACTTGGATGCTGAGTCTGTTGCATGGCTAGAACGCTTCCTAGTTGATTACACTGGTACTGTAGTTGCGATTACCCACGACCGTTACTTCCTAGATAACGCAGCGGGTTGGATCCTAGAACTTGACCGTGGTGAAGGTATTCCATGGGAAGGTAACTACACCTCTTGGCTAGAGCAAAAAGATGCGCGTCTACAACAAGAAGCGTCGCAAGAAAAAGCTCGTCAAAAGACCATCGAGAAAGAACTTGAATGGGTTCGTCAAAACCCTAAAGGTCGCCAAGCGAAATCTAAAGCACGTATGGCGCGCTTTGAAGAGCTACAAAACACTGACCACCAAAAACGTAACGAAACTAACGAGCTGTTCATCCCGCCAGGTGAGCGTCTAGGTGATAAAGTTATCGAAGTGAACAACCTGACTAAGTCATTCGACGGTCGCGTTCTTATCGATGATCTATCATTCAGCATGCCTAAGGGTGCCATCGTGGGTATCATCGGGGCCAACGGTGCGGGTAAATCAACCCTATTCAAGATGCTAAGCGGTACTGAACAACCTGATTCGGGTACGATTGAACTGGGTGACACTGTGAAACTGGCTTCTGTTGAGCAGTTCCGTGATTCAATGAACGATAAAAACACGGTATTCCAAGAGATCTCAGAAGGCGCTGACATCATCAAGATCAACAACTTCGAAATCCCTGCACGTGCTTACTGTTCTCGCTTTAACTTCAAAGGCTCAGATCAACAGAAAGTTATCGGCGAGCTTTCTGGTGGTGAGCGTAACCGTGTGCACCTTGCTAAGCTGCTTAAAGCCGGCGGTAACGTACTACTACTCGATGAGCCAACCAACGACCTTGACGTTGAAACACTACGTGCACTTGAAGAAGCGCTGCTTGAGTTCCCTGGTTGTGCCATGGTTATCTCGCACGACCGTTGGTTCCTAGACCGTATCGCAACGCACATCATCGACTACCGCGATGAAGGCCAAGTTAACTTCTACGAAGGTAACTACAACGAGTATATGGAATGGCTGAAGAAGACGCTTGGTCCTGAAGCCGCTGAACCACACCGTATCAAATACAAGCGCGTATCGAAGTAATTTCGTTTATAAGATGAGTGTGCGGTATATCACCTTACACTCACCTTTGCTTGTAATTCGTACAAAGGTCGCTATCATAGCGGCCTTTGTTGTATGTGTTGCATAAATGGCTCAGATTGGCATTTTTTCAATTAAGAGCTTGACCTTTAGCAATCGTAACTCTGTGCTACCTCGACATTTTAAGAACAACAATTGAACAATTTTTGTTCTATTTGATATAGTCATCGACAGATTCGACGACTATATGAGAAAGCTCTATGACGGAGAGACGACGCTTTTCACGCATCATCTACCAAGTTTCTGCTTTAGTGGAACAAAGTGACTTGGCACTACAAGCCACGATTCAAGATCTCTCATTACATGGTTTATTGTTAAGAGCTGAAAATGCAAACTCACTTGAGTCGTCACTACCGGTAGAAGTCGCATTCTCGTTCGCTCAATCAGAACAGGTGATGCAGTTAACCGCTGATATCATCGCTGTTGCAAGTAACGAGATCCGGCTGAAGATCATCAACATAGACATCGACAGTATTAGCCAATTAAAACGATTTATAGAGTTAAACGTAGGCAATAACGAGCTGCTGAATCGAGAGTTAGAATACCTTTCTGATTTGGGGGAAGAATAAATTGAACGCCTGCTTTAGTAACAATAACTATGTCTAAAAAAATCATCATGCAGATCCCAACAAAAGATGGGAATCAGCAATTTTATGTGGGTCGCCTTTCGATCCTTGCAGTATGTGTGTCAGTCATCGCTTTGCCTGCCGTCGTTGGTAGCGCTTGGTATTTGAATCAACAACAAACATACAATCAAGAGACGCTAAACCAAACCATCGCAAAGCTGGAAGGTGAAAAAGCGGAGATCACGGCACTGTATGAAGAACAACTTGATACGAACCACTCTCTTTCTCAATCTTTAACTGACAAAAACAATCAGATTCAATTGCTAGGTAAGCGTGTATATGATGTGGAGTCGGTTCTGGGTCTCGCTGACGAAGAGCTTGAAAGCGAAGAGTACAACGTTGCCCTAGAAGAGCGTATTGATGCCGCAGCCATTGATTCAGCAGTGCGCGCAACGATGTTCCGTTTAATTCCAAACGACAGTCCGATGACTTACCAACGTATCTCCTCCCCTTATGGCAGTCGGATTAACCCTATTTCTGGCAAACGTCATGTGCATACAGGCATCGACCTTACATGTAAACGCGGCGAAGAAATCTTAGCCCCAGCGGATGGTGTGGTAGAAACGGTGCGACCAAGTAATCGTGGATACGGTAACTACCTTACGCTCCGTCATTCATTTGGTTTCTCAAGCTCATTCGCTCATCTGAACAAATTCAGCGTGAAAAATGGCCAGTTTGTCAGTAAAGGCGATGTAATAGCGAAATGTGGTAATTCAGGTAACTCGACTGGGCCACACCTTCATTACGAAGTACGCTTTCTTGGGCGTACGCTAAACCCGCGCTACTTAATGGATTGGACACCAGAGAACTTTAACTCCGTGTTCGAGAAAGAAAAGATGGTAAAATGGGGTCCTCTGGTTCAGTTGATCGATAACGTGGTTCGTCTGCAAATCAATCTAACCAATTCGCCATACCGAGATACGAGTATTAGCACGGTATCAAGTGAAGACAACAGTGGTACATCGACCAACTGATTATTTTCAAACAAAAAAGAGCAGCCAATGTGCTGCTCTTTTTGCATCTAAAATAGGGAATTAGCCACGATGGATATTATCGTTCGCTTGCTTAAGTAGGTTCTGACTCTCGTTCATGAATTGCTGAGAGTACTCACCAAACCAATCGCTCACTTGCTCGAAGCTTTCGACAAACTCAGCCTTGTCTTTACTGTCTAAAACAGACAAAGCTTCACCAAAGCGTTGGTGGAAACGCTTAATCATATCGATGTTTTCTTGTGATGAAAGAATGATGTCACCGTATAGATTTGGGTCTTGACCAAACAGACGCCCTACCATCACTAACTCCAAGCGGTAAATTGGCGAGCTCAGCTTTAACAATTGTTCAATGTTAGGGTTTTCTTTGCTTAAGTGCATACCGTAAGCGAAGGAAGTAAAGTGACGTAGCGCCTGAATCAAAGTCATACCATGATCGTGCTCTTGCGCATCGATCTGGCACAAGCTTGCGCCCCAAATACCAAACTGTTGCAGTAGCCATTGGTATTGCTCATTCTCACGACCATCGCAGTACACAATCACCTGTTTCGCTAAGCTTGGCACATCAGGACCAAACATTGGATGGAGACCAACAACCGGGCCAGAGTGTACATTTAACATTGCTTGCAGTGGCTTGGACTTGATAGAAGTCAGATCACAAAGAATGCAATCTTGTGGCAGGTTACCGAGCTTTTCAATCACACCTTCAGTTAAATGGATTGGTACAGTCACGACCACCAGGCCAGCGTCTTTTAAGATTTCGTCAGCGTGCTCCCAGTCTTTACTGCCCAAGACTTTCACTTGGTATCCAGACAGTTTGAACATACGTCCGAACAAACCACCTAACTGGCCATTACCACCAATAATAACGACTGAGCGCAATTCTGGGTTCAAACACTTAAAACCGGAATCTTTCTCGCTGGCATAAGACTCACGCATTGTTCGACGAAGAATGTCTTCTATCAGCTGTGGAGGGATCCCCATTTTTTCAGCTTCAGCTCGTCGTGATGCCAGCATTGCCGCCTCACGATCTGGGGCGTAAATTGGCAAACCGTGTTCGCTTTTTACTTCACCCACTTTCTCTACTAGCGCTAAACGCTGAGAGAGTAGCTCTAGCATTTGCTTGTCGACTGCATCAATCTGATCGCGCAATGCGTTAAGTTCAACTGCCATTGATGTTCCTTAAATAAGTTCCGTTTTAGCCTTTAAGGCGATTCTCTAAGAAAGGCACCAGCTCTTCGTGTGCATGACGTAATAGTGCCTCAGTTGAATCCCAATTGATACACGCGTCGGTAATTGAAACACCGTATTTCATCTCTTCGAGAGTAAGGTCTGAAGATTGATTACCTTCATTAATATGACTTTCAATCATCAGGCCAATGATCGACTTGTTGCCTTCTCGAATCTGGTGAATCACGTCTTCTGCAACTAACGGCTGACGGCGGTAATCTTTACGTGAGTTCGCATGGCTACAATCCACCATCAAGGACGCATCAAGGTTGGACTTCGCCATCTCTTGCTCACACTCAGTAACGGATACTGAGTCGTAATTGGTCTGCTTACCACCACGAAGAATCACATGACCATTCGGGTTGCCTTGCGTAGTCAGAAGCGCTACTTGACCTTCACGGTTAATACCCATGAAACGGTGGCTAGAAGAAGCCGCTTGCATTGCGTTGATCGCCGTTGCCAAACTACCGTCCGTACCATTCTTAAAGCCGATAGGCATTGAGAGACCACTTGCCATCTCACGGTGTGTTTGTGACTCAGTCGTACGAGCGCCGATTGCTGCCCAACTAAAGGTATCTGCCAAGTATTGTGGGCTAATTGGGTCAAGAGCTTCTGTTGCCAGCGGAATATCCATCTCAGCGAGTTCAACCAACAGTTCACGACCAACATGCAGCCCATGTTCAATGTCGAAGCTGCCGTCTAGGTGTGGGTCATTGATCAAGCCTTTCCAACCAACCGTGGTTCGAGGCTTCTCAAAGTAAACACGCATAACAATATACAGTTGGTCGCTTAGTTGTTCTGAAAGTGCTTTTAAACGCTTGGCGTAATCCTTCGCAGCGTCTACGTCATGGATAGAACATGGTCCACATACAACGAGTAGACGATGATCTTTTTTGTGAATGATATCAGCGATGGTTTGACGAGAATCTTGGATAAAACGACGGGCCTTTTCACTTAGAGGAAGCTTAACTTTTAGCTCCTCAGGCGTGATAAGAACTTGTTCTTCGCAGATGTTAATGTTGCTCAATTCACTTCTTTGCATAACCTTGACCTGTATATTATTTTTTACACCCAACCAATTCCTTGGTGAGACAACTAAGCCTTATGGACAAGATAACAGGCTAAAAAAGAATTACAACCGTACACAATAAAAAACATCCAGTGTAAATTTAAATTTACATTAAAAGAAAAAGCCGAAATGCAGAGCACTTCGGCTTTAAATGGATGTTTTAGAAAGTTTACGTCTCACCCTGAACAAACCATTATTCAGGGGTGAGATGGCTAGCCAACCAATCGCTTCATAGCTTCAGAGGCATCTTTCCACTCTTGCGAAAGTTTTAGCTCGCTTAGAGAAAAGCTCTGTTTCTTCAACAAGGCATCAGCGAGGGGAACAGAAGTGATGGGTAGATTATCAAGCACCTCAACTTGCGCATCGCGCTTGTTGCAAACCAGCAGCATATCGCAGCCAGCGTTTAATGCTTGTGCGCCACGTTCGGCAGGACCACCCATAATTGCGGCACCTTCCATGGTCAAATCATCAGAGAAGATCAAACCTTTAAAACCAAGTTGCTGGCGCAGGATTTGTTTAAGCCAATACTCAGAGCCGCTAGCAGGTTGGTCATCATAATTTGGGAAAATGACGTGAGCAGGCATCATCGCGTCTAAGATGCCAGCATCGATTTGCGCTTTGAAGATAGCCATGTCTTGCTCAAAGATATCGCTACGCTCGTCATACGGTGTCTCTAAGTGTGAATCAGCAATCACACCACCATGACCCGGGAAGTGCTTACCTGTTGTTGCCATACCGACACTCTTCATACCCTGCATATAAGCAGTGCTGTGACGCAAAATGGTGTCTAAATCCTCACCAAAAGCACGGCTGCCAATCGCTTTACATTGGTGACCTTTATCCAACACTGGCGCGAAGCTTAGGTCGATATCATGAGCAATCAGCTCAGCAGCCATCAACCAACCGCCCATGCGGGCCAGATCTTCACTGTTTTGGTGTTTGGCGTATTCGTCTGCCGCAGGAATCAATGAAAAGCCTTCACGGAAACGCTGAACACGTCCGCCCTCTTGATCAACACCAATCAAAATCGGACGTTTCGCCGCTTTGCGGATAGATTGGGTAAGAGCTTGAAGCTGCTTGCTGTCGTGATAGTTACGCGTAAATAAAATCAAACCACCAACCGTTGGATGCTCCAAAATTTCTCTGTCTTCTGCAGTCAGTTCATAGCCTGCAACATCAACCCATAACGGTCCCATTTTTTCTCCTCAAAATCGGCTGAATATCTCGTATTCGATGAGGTTATTCGCTTCAGAATTGCTTTACAATAAGTGAATCGAAGAATTGACGGAATTGGCTGTGAATCTTAACAAACTGTATATCGGTGTGATGTCTGGAACCAGTATGGACGGTGTAGATACCGCACTGGTTGAAATTGAAGATAACCGTGTTCGCTTGCTCGCACACGATGATTACCCAATGCCTGCTCATATTAAGCAGACGCTTTTGTCGGTTTGCACTGGGCAAGACACGAATCTAAAAGCCATTGGTAAGCTCGACCACCAACTTGGCCATCTGTTTGCCGATGCGGTTTTACAGCTACTGGATAAATCCGGCTATTCCGCAGAGCAAATCCGAGCCATTGGTAATCATGGTCAAACCGTGTTCCATCAGCCGACTGGCGAACAGCCCTTCACCACCCAACTGGGTGATGCCAACATCATTGCAGTCAAAACTGGCATTGATACCGTGGCAGATTTTCGTCGTAAAGACATGGCGTTAGGTGGCCAAGGTGCACCGCTCGTCCCTGCCTTCCATAAAAGTATTTTTGCCATGCAAGATTCCACCACCGTGGTGCTTAACATCGGTGGAATTGCCAATATCTCGGTACTGCATCCTGACCAAGCAGTGATCGGCTACGATACTGGCCCAGGCAACATGTTGATGGATGCATGGTATGAACAGCACACAGGACAAGGCTTCGACAAAGACGCGCGATTTGCTCTGCAAGGCAACACCGATGCAACACTACTAACTCAACTCTTAGCAGAGCCTTACCTCGCCATGTCGACGCCTAAGAGCACTGGTCGAGAGCTGTTCAATATCGATTGGCTGCATCATCAGTTAGCCAACCACAATATCTCAGCACAAGATGTACAACGCACGCTGTGTGAATACTCGGCAAAGACCATTGCAAACGAAGTGGAGAAATTCACGTATGGTCAGCAGCCACAGCTGTTGGTGTGTGGCGGAGGGGCGAGAAACCCTCTACTGATGCAACGTTTAGCGGAACTTCTGCCGCAGTGGCAAGTCGCAACAACGGATGATAAAGGTGTCGATGGCGATTACATGGAAGCCATGGCGTTTGCTTGGCTTGCTCAGCGACATATTGACGGGCTGCCGAGCAACTTACCTGAAGTGACTGGTGCGAGCCGTCTTGCTTCGCTGGGTGTGCTCTATCCTAAAAACTAAATGCGTTGTGCCAGACACAGCGACAAAATAAATCGAAATCAGTATTCAAAAGGCTTAAACCACTATGACAAATGACGCGCTTATTGCTGCTCTTGCCCACCTAGTATCAGAAGGTCGTAACCCAGAGACGATGGACATCGATTTACTGCCCTCTCTGGACATTGTTCAGCGACTTAATCAGCAAGATAAGCTCGTACCACTTGCGGTTGAGAAGGTTTTACCCGAAATCGCACTCGCGGTGGATAAGATCACCGACGCGTTTAAAGTCGGCGGTCGTCTGGTTTATATGGGCGCTGGCACCAGTGGCCGTTTAGGTGTGCTTGATGCATCGGAATGTCCGCCAACATTTGGCGTATCTGACAAGATGGTGGTCGGTCTGATTGCAGGTGGCCCAGAGGCGATTCTAAAAGCAAAAGAAGGTGCGGAAGATTCGCCGGCTTTAGGTGAGCAAGACCTAAAAGATATCAAATTCACAAATCTCGATGTGGTCGTAGGTATCGCTGCAAGTGGCCGAACGCCTTATGTCATTGGTGGTTTGGAGTACGCCAACGAGATCGGTGCAACCACGATTGCACTATCTTGTAATCCAGATTCTCCAATCGCCGACATTGCCGACGTCGCAATTAGCCCTGTTGTAGGCCCTGAAGCATTGACTGGCTCAACACGTTTGAAATCAGGTACGGCGCAGAAACTGGTTCTGAACATGCTGACTACTGCCAGCATGATCCGTTTGGGTAAGAGTTATCAAAACTTAATGGTCGATGTGAAAGCAACCAACAATAAGCTCGTTGCACGCGCCGCACGTATTGTGATGCAAGCGACCGATTGCAGCAAAGAAAAAGCTACCGACGTACTTAAACAAACTGGTTATGAGGTGAAACTGGCGATCTTAATGATCCTGACCGATCTTGATATTGAATCTGCTCGTGCTCACCTGCACCACCAAGACGGCTTCTTACGCAAAGCAGTGGAAAACCACCAGCCTAAATAAATCTCGAGTCCCGTAGTTCAAATCTGTCGATAGAAGACAAACAAAAAGGAGACCTCGTGGTCTCCTTTTTTGTTTTAGATATCAAGATTTAGTCTTCATACAACCATTCATCAAACTCTTGGTTAAGCTTGTCATTTGCTTTACGCTTGATGTGATCAGGGTTCGTTATGTTCTTAACGTTCTCTACTTTATTGGTGTACTTGCGAGTGGTTTGGTTTACTTCTCGCTTCACTTGGTTCTCGACATAAGTACCGTCAGTGACTTCTTTAATATTACGCTTGGTATTGTTGATGGTATTGGTAATACGATGCTTATCGTGATCGTATTTACGCTTCATCTTAATCGACTCTTTCAACACGTTGGTCGCACCGACCGTTAAGGGCAACAATGCTAATGCGACCAAAAAATACTTCTTCATGTTTTCATTTCACTTCTGATTGAATCTCAAGCCATAAGTACAGCAAAGCAATAAAATTCAAATGTCAGAAGATCAACAAGCAAAACCACAGTCTTGATTATGAAACAGATCTAGTTGCTGTATTCGTTCCAGCCACGTTGCCATTCCATACGGAATTTTTGTGCCCCAGGCGTTCCCTCACATACACCTTCATAATACTGACCAGATAAGCCCATTTGGTAAGCAAAGTCAGGATTACAATATTCAGTCACCCCTTCAAGGTAACCTTGGTCATAATCGCCTTGCTTTACATTTCCTAACGAGCGAAGTTCTTTCATGGTACGAGAGGTATGCCCAGCGACACCATCTTGATAACCGATCTGGTACCAATCTCCGGACTGCGCCAGTTCTTCCGTTGTTGCCGCACACCCTGCGAGTAAAGCCAGCGCCAAGCCTAACGTTGCCTTTTTCATCATTCTTCCTTAACTAATTGTTTTCAAAACAAGCTTACCACTAAAGCCTGTGCTTTGCCGCTTATCTGTTGATTTCACCACTTAACTCTCGAACTCGCCGCTCACCCTTGATAACCACCGCTTAATCGTTGATAGAACCGCTCAGTCCTAAGCACGACCACTAGGCAAACGATAAAACCACTTAACCGTTATATCGACCACTCGCTTCTCTATTCGACCACTCATCCATAGAGCGAATGCGCTTAACAAAAGAGATGAATACCATACATCCTGAGCTTAAAAAATTACCCTACCTAACAAACCAAGGACAATTGCTATGATGTGGTTTCTAACCTGTGTCGCAGCCCTCATCGGCGGATACTTCATCTACGGTGCTTTCGTTGAGAAGATTTTCGGCATCAATGAGAATCGCCAAACGCCAGCTCATACTAAGACGGACGGCGTTGACTACGTTCCAATGTCAACCAAGCGTGTTTACCTTGTTCAGCTTCTGAACATCGCAGGTGTTGGTCCTATCTTTGGCCCAATCATGGGTGCCCTATACGGTCCTGCTGCAATGCTTTGGATTGTTGTTGGCTGTATCTTCGCAGGTGCGGTACACGATTACTTCTCAGGCATGCTTTCTGTTCGTAACGGCGGTGCATCAGTACCAACAATTACGGGTCGCTACCTAGGCAATGGCGCAAAACACTTTATGAACATCTTTGCCATTGTCCTATTGCTTCTTGTTGGTGTGGTATTCGTGTCAGCGCCAGCAGGCATGATCACAAACCTAATCAACGACCAAACTAGCTTTAGCGTAAGCATGACAACCATGGTTGTGTTGATTTTCGCTTACTACATCATCGCGACAATTGTTCCTGTAGACAAAATCATCGGTCGCTTCTACCCATTGTTTGGCGCGCTACTGATCTTCATGTCTGTAGGTCTAATGACTGCTATTGCTTTCTCTAGCGAACACACTGTGATGGGTGACTTCCAAGTAAGCGACATGCTGACTAACTTGAACCCGAACGATATGCCTCTATGGCCTGCACTATTCATCACTATCGCATGTGGTGCTATCTCTGGCTTCCACGCAACTCAGTCTCCACTGATGGCGCGTTGTATGGAAAATGAGAAGAACGGTCGCTTCGTATTCTACGGTGCAATGATTGGTGAAGGCGTTATCGCGCTAATCTGGTGTGCTATCGCTCTGTCTTTCTTCGGCACGCTTGATGGCCTTGCAGAAGCAGTGAAAAACGGTGGCCCTGGTAACGTGGTATACAGCGCTTCATTCGGTCTACTGGGTGTATTCGGTGGTGTGATTGCCTTCCTTGGTGTTGTTATTCTGCCAATCACATCGGGTGACACCGCATTCCGCTCAAGCCGTCTGATTCTTGCTGAATACTTCGGTATGGAACAGAAAACACTACGTAACCGTCTTCTAATGGCTCTACCACTGTTCGTTATCGGTGGCATTCTGACTCAAGTAGACTTCGGTATTATCTGGCGCTACTTCGGTTTCGCAAACCAAACAACAGCAGTAATGATGCTTTGGACTGCGTCGGCTTACCTACTACGTCACAACAAACTGCATTGGATTACGACTATCCCAGCAGTCTTCATGACAACCGTGTGTGTCACTTTCATTTTGAACAACAGCACGCTAGGCTTCGGTCTACCAATGCAAATCTCGACAATCTCTGGCATTTTGTTCGCTCTTGCTGCAGCGGCTTACGTTATCAAAATCTCGAAAGGCAAAGGCGAAACAGATCTTGCAGATGAAGATAAACCAGACACTGTCTCAGAAACGGCGTAATGAAATCCTTCGCTTGCTAACCGATTCATTATCAATATCTGGATAACGCTAAGAGCCTGCCTATCGCAGGCTCTTTTTCTTTCTCTTTAAAGAATGAATTCACTTACAATAACAACATCATGTCTAGGTTAGGTTCGCTATGGAACTGATCATCTCCCTTTTGCAACAAATGTGTGTTTACTTAGTGCTGGCTTATATGCTGAGTAAAACGCCAATCATTCTTCCCCTACTGAGCATTTCTTCTCGCTTAAGTCACCGACTCATTTGTTATGTGCTTTTCTCTGGTTTTTGTATCCTAGGCACCTACTTCGGTTTACAGATCAACGACGCGATAGCAAACACGCGTGCAATTGGTGCCGTGATGGGAGGACTGTTTGGCGGTCCTGTTGTCGGTTTTGCGGTGGGCTTAACTGGGGGGATTCATCGTTATACTTTAGGCGGTTTTACCGACTTAGCTTGTGCGATTTCCACAACAGCAGAAGGGCTCATTGGGGGGCTACTCCACGTTTACCTCATTAAGCGTAACAAAGGGGCAATGCTGTTTAACCCGAGCGTAGTATTCAGCATTACTTTTGTTGCAGAAATCGTTCAGATGGTGCTGCTGCTTGCTGTCGCCAAACCATTCAACCAAGCCTATGAACTCGTTTCAGCGATTGCTGCCCCAATGATCATCGCTAACTCCGTTGGTGCCGCTCTGTTTATGAGTATTCTGCAAGATCGTAAAACCATTTTTGAAAAGTACTCGGCCGCCTTTTCCCGCCGAGCATTAAGCATTGCCGACCGCTCAGTTGGTATTCTCAGCACCGGATTTAACAGCGAAAATGCCGATAAGATCGCCCGCATCATTTATGAAGAAACCAAAGTAGGCGCAGTCGCCATTACTGACCAAGAGAAGATTCTGGCTTTCGTTGGCATCGGCGATGATCATCATAGGCCAAATACTCCAATCTCATCGCAGAGTACGCTCGACTCAATGGAGAAGAACGACATCATCTACCTTGATGGCAGTGAGCGCCCTTACCAATGTTCATTAGCACAAGACTGTAAACTGGGCTCCGCACTGATAATCCCACTACGAGCAGGAAAAGAAGTGGTGGGCACCATTAAGCTTTACGAACCAAAACGTAAGCTGTTCTCGACGGCAAATATGTCAATGGCAGAAGGCATTGCTCAGCTTCTTTCGAGTCAAATTCTTTATGGCGATTACCAACAGCAACAAACGTTATTAGCTCAGGCAGAAATCAAACTACTGCACGCGCAAGTGAACCCACATTTCTTGTTCAACGCGCTAAACACCATCAGTGCGATTACGCGTCGTGATCCAGATAAAGCACGAGAACTGATCCAAAACTTGTCGCACTTCTTCCGTAGTAACTTAAAACAGAACATCAATACCGTGACGCTGAAAGAAGAATTAGCACATGTGAATTCCTACTTATCGATCGAAAAAGCACGCTTTACTGATCGCCTAGAAGTTGAGATTGATATTGAACCTGAACTGCTGGATATCAAGTTACCAAGCTTTACGCTGCAACCTTTGGTCGAAAATGCAATCAAACACGGTATCTCGACTATGTTGGAAGGCGGCAAAGTAAAGATTTACAGCCAACCTCATGCACAAGGGTACCTTATTACCGTGGAAGACAATGCAGGCAGCTATGAATCACCAAAAGAGAATCATTCTGGTTTGGGGATGGAAATTGTCGATAAGCGCCTCTCTAATCAATTTGGACGTGATTCAGCGCTAAAAATTAACTATCAACAACACCAATTTACTAAAATGAGTTTTATCATTCCCTCATCGCGATAAGCGCAATAAAAACGCATAAAAAGGTAATGCTGGATGTTAACCGCCCTCGTCATTGATGATGAACAGTTTGCTCGTGAAGAGCTGGCAGAGCTATTGGACGAAACAGGCCAAATTGAAGTAATAGGCGATGCATCAAACGCCATTATGGGCCTTAAGAAGATCAATGAGCTCAAGCCCGATGTGGTGTTCCTTGATATCCAAATGCCCCAAGTGACAGGAATAGAACTGCTTGGCATGCTCGACCCAGAAACCATGCCCTACGTGGTATTTGTTACCGCTTACGACCAATATGCCATTCAAGCTTTCGAGGACAATGCGTTTGATTACCTACTGAAACCCGTCGATCCATGTCGTTTGACGAAAACAGTAAAACGCCTTAATAAAGTCATGAGTCAATCCGCGCTCACTCAACAGTTGTCTGCCATCGCCCCAGAGAACCTAGACCAGATCCCTTGCATTGGCCACAACCGCATTGTGATCATGGCAACCGAGACAGTTGAGTCTGCTTACAGCGATATTAGCGGTGTGCATGTGCGTTCCACCAGCCAAACAGCCAGTACACAGTTAACGTTGAAAACCTTGGAAGAAAAAACGCCACTGGTGCGTTGTCATCGCCAGTATCTGGTGAGTATCAAAGCCATCAGCGAGATTAGATTATTGGAAAATGGCCTAGCTGAAATCATCACCAAAACAGGCTTTGAGATCCCAGTGAGCCGCCGTTACTTAAAGGTGCTCAAAGAACTTCTAGGCATCAGTCACTAAGCTCAGACTCTGGCATAACTCGTGTAGAAATTCCCAATTAAAAAGGCGACCTTGTGGTCGCCTTTTTGATGTTTGACTCGTCTTAATCGACTTGCTTAATTTGTAGCTCTTTTGGCACTTCGAAGAACATGTTCTCTTCACGACCAAGCACTTCGTCTACCGCTTCTGCACCAACCAGCTCTTTGATGCGATCTAGGATTTGGTTTACCAGCTCTTCTGGTGCAGATGCGCCAGCAGTCACACCAACTTTCACTTTGCCTTCAAACCATTCAGGCATGATGTCTTCTGGGCAGTCTGTTAGGTATCCTGGCGTACCTAGCTTTTCAGCCAGTTCTTTTAAGCGCGTTGAGTTTGATGAATTCTTGGAACCTACAACAACCATCACATCTACATCAGCAGAAAGCTCACGCACGGCATCTTGACGGTTTTGCGTCGCGTAGCAGATGTCATCTTTACGAGGACCTTGGATGTCTGGGAATACGCGGCGTAGCTCTTCAATTACGTCAGCGGTTTCATCAACAGACAGTGTCGTTTGGCTCACGTAGTGCAGATCCGATGGATCTTTCACGATCGCTTTTAGCTTCTCAACATCGGCTGGCGTTTCCACAAGGTACATACCGCCTGTATCACTTGAATACTGACCCATCGTGCCTTCCACTTCTGGGTGACCAGCGTGACCGATCAGTACCACTTCCATATTGCGACGGCTTGCACGTGCCACTTCCATATGTACTTTGGTTACCAACGGACAGGTCGCATCGAATACCGTTAGGTCACGAGACTTAGCTTCTTGACGAACAGCTTGAGATACACCATGAGCGGAGAAAATTACAATGTTGTTGTCTGGCACTTCATGCAGTTCTTCAACGAAGATAGCACCACGCTGTTTTAGACCTTCAACCACAAAACGGTTATGCACCACTTCATGTCGAACATAGATAGGTGGCTGATACATCTCTAGCGCACGCTCTACGATGCTAATCGCGCGGTCAACACCAGCACAGAAACCACGTGGGTTAGCTAACAGGATTTTCATTTCATTGCTCATGGAAGTTATCTTTTATTTGGTTCGCTATTCTACTGACAAAATTTCGACTTCGAAAGTCACGTCTTGTCCCGCGAGTGGATGGTTGAAGTCCACAGTTACTGAGTCGCCAGCAATCTCAGTAATGATGCCCGGGATTTCCATACCGTCTGGACCGCTAAATGCCATGATCGTGCCGACTTCAACTTCCGCTTCGCCAACAAATTTAGTGCGGTCCATATGGTGGATATGGTCTGGGTTCGGCATACCAAAAGCATCAGCGGCTTTTAGTTCGATCGCCTTTTCTTCACCTACTTGTAAGCCTAGTAGGCATTGCTCAAAGTTCTCACTCAAGCTGCCATCGCCCATCACGAATTTAGCAGGCTTACCCATATTGTGTGTGCTGTCTGCTACAGAGCCATCTTGCATTTTGATGGTGAAGTGCAGCGTTACTGCTGAATCTTGATTTATTGTTGTCACGTTACTGCTTCCTTGTTCTTGGGTTGTCCAGCGTTCTGTCTGATCACGTACTGTGATTGCTTTTTATTGTACGAAGATACGCGGATTGCGCTCCAACATAATAAAAAGCGTCGTTCGAATCAACGGACGACGCTTAGGGTTATTCGGTATATCGCAAAAGATTACTTGTCAGCATCCTTTTTGCGGAAGCCGTCAAGAATGATCATTGCCGCACCAATACAGATAGTCGTATCCGCTAGATTGAATGCTGGCCAGTGATAGTTACCCCAGAAGAAGTCTAGGTAATCAACAACAAAGCCGTGAACCACACGGTCAAATACGTTGCCCACTGCACCACCAATAATCAATGCATAAGCGATGTTGTTCCATTTTTCTTTGGCTGGAAGATTACTCATCCAGTAAGTCAAAAGACCTGTCACAACAAACGCGATACCGGTGAACAACCAGCGTTGCCAGCCCGCTTGATCGCTCAAGAAGCTGAATGCTGCACCGTAGTTATGAACATAAAGTAGGTTGAAGAATGGCAGCACCTCAATTCGGTTTGCCCATCCGTAGCCCATGTTGTCCATTACCACCAATTTGATGCCAATATCGGCAATAAATACCAGAATTGCTAACCATAGCCAGCGAACTCCAGATTGCTTTAACGTCAGTGCTTTTTCACTCATTACTTTACCTACAAACAGCCCCAGTAAATACTGGGGCTGTTAATTTTAAAAAAAGTTCAGTCGTTCTAGGCAATTACGCGAATTTACGTACTTCACCTTCGCCGTCTACGTTCGACACACAACGACCACAGATCTTCTCGTGACCTTCGATTGTGCCTACGTCTGGCGTGTGGTGCCAACAACGGTCACACTTCTCGCCTTCAGCTGCTGCTACTTCAACAAACAAGCCTTCGATATCCGTCGCTTGTGCAGCATCAGTCTTCTCACTTAGTGGCTTAACTTTCGCAGCAGATGTTAGTAGAACAAAGCGCAGTTCATCTTCAAGTTTGTTGATCTTCGCCGCTAGTGCGTCATCAGCAAATAGAGTCACTTCAGCTTGTAGTGCACCACCAATGGTTTTCTCTTTACGCGCATCTTCTAGAAGTTTGTTTACTGCACCACGAACCGCTTGGAGCTCAGTCCAGAATTCGTTGTTCAGGTCTTCACCTTCAGCAAGACCGAATAGACCATCGAACCACTCACCAGTGAATACGAACTTGTCGCGTTGACCTGGCATTTCGTTCCAGATTTCATCTGCAGTGAACGACATGATTGGCGCCATCCAACGAACTAGCGCTTCTACGATGTAGTAAAGTGCTGTCTGACAGCTACGTTGAGCGTTGCCGCCACGTTTTGCTGTGTACTGACGGTCTTTAATAACGTCTAAGTAGAAAGAGCCCATTTCGATTGAACAGAATTGCATTAGACGTTGAGTCACACCGTGTGTGTTGTACTCTTCGTATGCTTTAACAATCTCTTCTTGTGCTGCTAGTGCACGGCCAACGGCCCATCGATCTAATGCAACCATCTCTTCAACAGGAACGATGTCTGTTTCAGGGTTGAAGCCGCTTAGGTTAGCAAGGAAGAAACGCGCAGTGTTACGGATACGGCGGTACGCATCTGCGCTGCGTTTTAGGATTTCATCAGAAACCGCAACTTCACCAGTGTAGTCTGTTGAAGCAACCCATAGACGAAGAATGTCAGCACCTAGCTTGTTAGTTACGTCTTTTGGCAATACCACGTTACCAATAGATTTCGACATTTTGTGGCCTTTACCGTCCACCACGAAACCGTGTGTCAGTACTTGCTTATATGGCGCTTCGTCTTTCATCGCGATAGATGAAATAAGCGAAGACTGGAACCAACCGCGGTGTTGGTCAGAGCCTTCTAGGTATAGGTCTGCAGTGTTGCCGTTGTACTCTTCACGAGCATCAACAACAGAGTAGTGTGTTACACCCGAATCGAACCATACGTCTAGCGTATCTAGCACTTTTTCGTATTGGTCAGCGTCAGCACCTAGTAGTTCAGCTGCATCTACATCCCACCATGCTTGGATGCCTTTCTCTTCAACCAGCTTAGCGACTTTCTCGATCAGCTCTAGCGTGTTTGGATGAAGTTCTGCTGTTTCTTTATGAACAAACAGAGCAATTGGCACACCCCAAGTACGTTGACGAGAGATACACCATTCAGGGCGACCTTCGATCATACCCTCGATGCGGCTTTGACCCCATTCAGGCATCCACTCTACGTTCTTGATAGACTCTAGTGCTTTAGCACGTAGGCCAGCTTGGTCCATAGAAACGAACCATTGAGGCGTAGCACGGAAGATGATTGGAGTCTTATGACGCCAACAGTGTGGGTAGCTGTGCTCGTAAGCGTGGTGGTGTAGTAGTGCACCTTTTTCTTTCAGTACTTCTACTACTGCATCGTTCGCTTTAAATACGTGTTGACCAGCAAATAGCTCAGTATCTGGTAGGTAAACACCGTTTGAACCAACTGGGTTTGCTACTTCTAAGTTGTACTTGTTACCAACCGCGAAGTCTTCTTGACCGTGTCCTGGTGCAGTGTGAACAACACCAGTACCTGAATCAGTCGTAACGTGATCACCAAGGATCGCTGGTACAGTAAAATCGTAGAATGGGTGTTGGAATTGAGAAAGCTCAAGATCCGCACCTTTAGCAAAGCCAAGGTTGTGGAAGTGCTCGATACCCGCACGATCCATTACGTCTTTCGCCAGCTCAGCAGCAACGATGATACGCTCAGCGTTGTCGCCTTCTGTTTGGATAAGCACGTACTCTAGATCGTCACGTAGACATACTGCGCGGTTTGCTGGCAGTGTCCAAGGTGTTGTTGTCCAGATAACAATAGACACGTCACCGTGACCTTCATGACCTTCTGTCAATTCAAACTTAGACAATAGTGCCGCTTCGTCAGCCGCTTTAAAACGAACGTCGATAGATGGCGATACTTTATCTTTGTACTCAACTTCTGCTTCAGCCAGTGCTGAACCACAGTCTGTACACCAGTGAACTGGTTTAAAACCTTTCAGTAGGTGACCTTTGCTTGCTATCTTACCAAGAGCACGGATGATGTTCGCTTCAGTTGCGAAGTCCATAGTGCGATATGGCTTGTCCCATTCACCCATGATGCCAAGACGCTTGAAGCTCTCTTTCTGACCTTCAACCTGACCTGCAGCGTACTCACGACATTTCTCGCGGAACTCAGCTGCTGTCACTTTTTGGCCTGGTTTGCCAACTTTCTTCTCTACCATCAACTCGATTGGTAGACCGTGACAATCCCAGCCTGGAATGTATGGTGCGTCAAAACCTGAAAGTGTTTTGGATTTAATAATAATGTCTTTAAGAATCTTGTTTAGTGCGTGACCAAGGTGAATGTCACCATTCGCGTAAGGAGGGCCATCGTGCAATACGAATGACTTTTTGCCTTTCTTCGCTTTACGGATTTCACCGTAAAGATCTTCTTTGTACCAACGCTTAAGCATTTCTGGCTCACGATTGGCCAGGTTGCCGCGCATTGGAAACCCTGTTTCAGGTAAGTTCAGGGTATCTTTATACTCACTCATCGATTCTTAATTCCGTTATATTGGGCGAAAATTAGACATTATGTTGCACGGTGGAATAAACCGCTCAACGCTTAAGCTGACGCAGCCACACCCTTGCTGCTTCAGCATCCAATACGATTTGTTGTTTAAGTGCTTCAAACGACTCAAACTTTTGCTCATCTCTTAGTTTATGCAAAAGTTTCACTTCTAGCTGTTTACCATATAAATCAGCGTGAAAGTCGAATAAGTGTACTTCTAACTGCTGACGAACACCATTAACCGTCGGTCGTTGACCAATGTTAGCGACGCCACCAATCGGCTTATCTCCTAAGCCAAGCGCTTGAACAACATAGACTCCGGAAACCGGAGAAACACAGCGCTTCAAAGGAATATTTGCCGTAGGGAACCCGATGGTTCTACCTAGTTTTCTTCCATGTGAAACACGACCGCTGATGCTGTAATCTCTTCCCAGCATCTCATGTGCGGACTGCAAATCATCACGAGCCAATGCATCTCGAATTGCTGTACTGCTGACTCGTAACTGCTGTAAACAAAAGCTTTGAGTACTTACGACTTTAAAGCCGTACTTTTCCCCCGCTTCTTGTAGCATTGCAAAGTTACCTGTTCGACCTTTGCCAAAACAGAAATCATCACCAATGACAAGAAACTTAACACCCAATCGAGTAACCAACAAGTCACGGATAAACTCCTCCGCCGTTAGGTCGGAAAAATGACGATTGAAGTTAACGCAAAGTAAGCGATCAATATCCAGCTTACTCAGCTGGACAAATTTGTCTCGCAGTCGCGTTAACCTTGCTGGTGCCTTATCTCGAGCGAACAGCTCCATAGGCTGAGGTTCAAAGGTCATCACAACCGAAGGTAACAAAAGTTTCTTCGCTTGTTCAGACACTTGTTGCAATACTTGTTGATGGCCTCTATGTACGCCATCGAAATTGCCAATAGTCAGCACGCAGCCTTGATGGCGCGACTTGATATTGTGAATGCCTCTAATCAGTTCCATTGGATACTGCTTTATGCCTCTGTTTTTACTTTGCACTGTGTGAAACTGACGGATTATATACCAATCAACCTTATTCTGTCCCAGCTTTTAGGTCTTTTAAACGAACACCGAGTAAAAACACCACAGCAAGGTAAACCACGGCACCTAAACCAATCAACATCGCTAGCACACCACTACGGTGAGCAAAGCTCCAATCCAACCACACCGGCATGTCTTCGAGCTGCCATAGAATTGCCGCAACCATTGCGCCCCCCGCCACCATCAAGCGAACAATAAAAAAGACCGTTCGCTTGGTGACTTGGTACACCCCAGCAATATGTAAACCACGATACAACAATGCCATGTTTACAAACGCAGAGAGTGCAGTGGCAATCGCAAGGCCAACATAACCGTAGAAATAAGCAAAAATTGCATTGAAGACCATATTGGTCACCATCGCAATAATGCCGTATTTCACAGGCGTTTTGGTGTCTTGACGCGAGTAGTAGCCCGGAGCGAGCACTTTAATCAACATAAAGTTAAGCAAGCCCGAGGCGTATGCTAATAAAGAGAGAGAAGCCTGATGTACATCTTGCGGGGAAAACTCTCCTCGCATAAACAACACCATCAACATAGGCTTTGCTAATGCCATCAACCCAAGCATGGCAGGAATACCCAGTAAGGTCACCATGCGCACGCCCCAATCCATGGTATGAGCAAAACCTTCACTGTGAGCATCTACGTGTTTACGTGACAATGCAGGGAGAATCACCGTCGCAATCGCGATACCAAACAAACCTAACGGGAATTCAAGTAAGCGATCTGAATAGTACAACCAACTGATCGAACCGGTTTGCAGAAAACTGGCAATAAAAGTATCAAACAATAAGTTGATTTGGCTTACCGACACACCAAATAAGGCAGGAATCATCAAGGTACGGATCTTCACCACACCCGGATCGCGCCAACCCCATTTAGGCTTAACCATTACTCCCGCTTTAATAAGGAAGGGAATCTGGAATAGAAACTGAACAAGGCCACCTAGTAATACGCCAATCGCAAGACCGATTTCTGGTTGCGACATCTGAGGCGAGATAAACCACGCCGCCAAAATGATCATCACATTGAGGAAGACAGGCGTAAAAGAAGAGACGGCAAACTTACCTAAGGTATTAAGGATCGCACCAGAAAGCGCAACAAAAGTAATGAACCATAAATAAGGAAAGGTAATCTTGAGCATGACACTGGCAAGTTCGAACTTCTCAGCGGCCGGGCCGCCATGCATCCAGTCTAGGAACCAACCAAAACCAAACAGCGCCGTCACTACACCAGAGCCTAAAACCCCTAGAATGGTAACAATAGAGACAATCACGCCCAGCGTACCAGCCGCACGAGCAATCAACTCACGAGTTTTATCCATATCCCCTTGAGCGTGACTTTCGGTTAGTACTGGCACAAAGGCCTGAGAAAATGCGCCTTCTGCGAACAAACGGCGTAAGAAATTAGGAATTTTATTGGCAAAGAAGAAGACGTCGGCACTCGCGCCTGCCCCCATCAAGTTTGCTACTACCACATCACGAACTAAACCTAGGACGCGCGAAATTAATGTCATGGCACTGACGATCATGCCAGACTTGAGCAGTCGTTTACTCACTGTAACCTCGGAATATCACCAAAAGATAGCCAACCCTATTCCTCTAAGCCTTTGAAAGCTACAAATGGGCGTTAAAAATATATCCGTTTATTGTCAGATCTAGGCGGATAATTATTAGCAATGGTCTAAAAATGCTGTTAGAATCCCCGCCATCTTAACCGCGATAACCTTTCTTACCAAAATTTGTTTTGGCTTCGATTGGTTTTTGCACAAATCATTTGACATTTAGGCGCAAATGAGGGATAGTCCTCGCCCTTAAATTGTCACAGAAATAAGTTTTTGGGAGTTAGACCCTTGGCAAATAGTAAATCTGCTAAGAAGCGCGCTATCCAAGCTGAGAAACGTCGTCAGCACAATGCTAGCCGTCGCTCAATGATGCGTACTTACATGAAGAAAACTGTTGCTGCTATCGAAGCAGGCGACAAAGAAGCTGCAACTGCTGCATTCGCTGCAGTTACACCTATCCTAGACCGTATGGCGACTAAAGGCCTTGTTCATAAGAACAAAGCAGCACGTCATAAGTCTCGTTTCGCTGCACAAATCAAAGCTCTTTAATAGAAACTTGATTTTACAGTGAAGAAAAAACCGGCTACTGCCGGTTTTTTTATATCTAAATTCCGTGTAACTCATCGAATTTTAGACAATAAAAAAGCTGGCGATGCCAGCTTTTCTTATATGTGACCTGTCATCACATGGCCTCTGCACAGTAAAGGCCATGAAGCGTTTGGATTAATTCCTTCACTTCATCACTCTTTAACGTGTAGTATACCGTTTGTGCTTCTTTTCTCGTAGCCACCAGTTCGTCGCGACGAAGCCAAGCTAAATGTTGAGACAGTGCCGATTGGCTCAACTCTAGTTTTGCGCAAAGTTCCCCGACCGATAGTTCTTGATTATGCAGCATGCAAAGGATTTGTAGGCGTCTCTCGTTTGCCATTGCTTTAAGCAACACGACAGCTTTGGCGGAGTTTTTCTCCATTTCTTGTAGATTCATGTGCTGGACCTCTAGCTACAACTTACTTTCCCCAACCCTGGCCAGTTTGTTGTGTTACAAAGATTTTATAATTTAGAGTTATAGTTTTGTCGATAGTAATCTATTTATTTGCGCAACGAAACGTGTTCATTCAAACATTTGGCTAAAATCTGCATCACAAACGTTCTTAACTGCTGGATGTTGTATCATTCGTTCAGCAAAAATAACGTAATACTCTTCTTTAAGGTCGTCTACGTGACCGATCAGTTGTAAATTGCGGTCATCTTCAATCTCCGACATATAAACGGTCGGAGCTAAAAAAATCACATCATCACGATAACGAGCAAATGCCTTCATTAAGGCAACATCATCAAACTCGCCCAGCACATCTGGCTGTAATCCTTGTCTATCAAACCACTGCAATACTTTACGTCCCATTGCCGTTCTACTGGCCGGGATAAGTAATTTTTTATTCTCTAAAACTTCAGGAAATTTCACATCTGGTATTTCAGACGAAGCAAAAAAGCTCATGCTACTCTCACCTAACTTCTTGCTGTAAAGGCCCGGACTTTGTGTTGAGTCCACCGGACAATCAGAAAGGATCATATCAAGTTTATGCTGGGATAAACGCTCCAAAAGCAGTTCGTGAGTCGATTCGTAGCAACGTAAGTGAATGCTGTTATCTTCAGGAACCGTCGTCATTAATACTTTGCTTACGAGTCGCTTAGATAGTGCATCGGCAACGCCAACTTCGAAAAGAATATTAGAGTGCTGGCTGTAGTTAACGATATCGAGCATTTCGTAGCTCAAACCAAACATACGGTCGGCGTACTTAAATACCAACTGTCCTAGTTCTGTTGGTTCTACCGTGCGCCCATTACGCTTGGTCAACTTCCCCTTCATGCGGTCTTCAAGTGCTTTGATCTGCCCAGTTACAGTTTGTGGTGTTAGAAATAAAGCATCAGCAGCTTTAGTTACAGAACCTTGTTTGCACACCATCCAGAAGTAATAAAGGTGGTTGTAATTTAGATGTGACATCATCAATCCCTATAAAGAAGATGACACTTTTTATATCAAATGTGACAAGGACAGACAAGAAGTTCGGCAAAACCTACAATAAATAAGAAAAAGATAAGTTTTACCGAAAATAACGAATTCACACTGTCATAAAACTTGAAGTAA
This sequence comes from Vibrio sp. ED002, assembly GCF_023277445.1. NCBI lineage: Bacteria > Pseudomonadati > Pseudomonadota > Gammaproteobacteria > Vibrionales > Vibrionaceae > Vibrio > Vibrio sp. ED002. Next base: position 1,858,089 of record NZ_CP080238.1, read on the forward strand.
AACGCACTTTTTTAATCTCATCAAGATAAGTGGCAGCGAACCAATAACACAGAAAATTACATAAATTTCAATCAATTATAATGCTGTGAATTTTTCTTCACAGGCAACTATTAAAAAGAATAATAAAAATTCTCCATAGAAACCGAACTGTAATATTACTGAAATATTTAATCTCTAACATCGCCCTCAGTTTCAACAACAGACCAAATAAACGAACTGAAAGGTCCACGGAGAAAATTATGATGAACCAAGCTACTTCAACAGCAGCACCAATCTCGAGCACGACTCGCTGGTTACGCTGGGCTAACTTGGCATTCATGTTATATCTGCTTCTTCTAGCAGTATCTATGGTTGGTAGCGGCTTCAAATGGGCGACTGGCGATCAAGCTAAAGTACTCTTTGAATTTGCGTCTCACCCAGTCGCAGGTCTAATGATCGGTTTGGTGGCTACGGCCCTAATCCAATCTTCAAGTACCGTAACTTCTATTATTGTAGGTTTGGTTGCAGGTGGTTTACCTGTAGAAACCGCTATTCCTATGGTAATGGGTGCTAACATCGGTACTACCGTAACGAATACTCTTGTTTCACTTGGCCACGTACGTTGTAAAGAAGAATTTAAACGTGCATTCGCAAGTGCAACAATCCACGATTTCTTTAACTTACTTGCAGTACTGATCTTCCTACCATTGGAAATGATGTTCGGCATTCTAGAAAAGATTTCACACTGGTTAGTATCGCCTCTACTAAAAACTGGCGATATGAGCATGGGTGGTTTTGACTTCATCAAACCAATCACTAAACCTGTAGTAAGCGCGATTAAAGAGCCTCTATCTACATTTGGTGACACCATGGGTGGTGTAGCACTAATCGCTCTAGGTATCGGTACTATCTTCGTCGCTATCACTGTTATGGGTAAGCTAATGAAGAGCCTGATGGTTGGTCGTGCTCGTGACATCCTTAAGAACGCAATCGGTCGTGGTCCTATCCACGGTATCGTATCGGGCTCTGTAGTAACGGTTCTTGTTCAGTCTTCTTCTACGACAACAAGTCTAATGGTTCCACTAGTAGGCTCAGGTGTTCTAAAAGTACGTGATATCTACCCGTTCACTCTAGGTGCTAATATCGGTACATGTATCACGGCTCTACTAGCAGCAACAGCAGTATCTGGTGAGTTCGCGGTATTCGCACTACAGATTGCATTAGTACACCTAACGTTCAACATTCTGGCGACACTGTTCATCTTCGGTATCCCGTTCCTACGTGAGATTCCAGTAAAATGTGCAGAAGTGATTTCAGAAATGGCTATTAAGAACAAAGCGGTTGTAGCAGGTTACCTACTAGCAGTATTCATCGTGCTACCAGGCTCTATCCTTGCTCTGACAGCATAATAATAAGATTACCATCGCTTATGTTAGGCTCCACTTCGGTGGGGCCTTTTTTCGTTTTAGAGAAGTAAAAATGGGCTCGCCCTAGGAACGCTAAGCTTCGAGAGGGATAAGGCTCGATGATATCCACCTAAGACATCAAGTCCTGCCAAAATTCTTTAAGTTCAACTTCCTTTCACTAAGCTTCTGGTCCCCCACTCTCGATACCTACAGCGGAGCGCTCTCATTTCTTGATCACGCAGTAAACTATGGTAAAAGAGATTCCCGACGACCGTTTGATTTCAGAGTGAGTGAACATCATCTTCAAGAGCGAGGCTCGAGTGAGTTGGAGGATCTTTTATCCCCTCTCACATTTCGAAGCGTAGCGTTCTGTAGGGCGAAGCCTGTCCGCCACCCTTCGGATATAAAAAAGCCGCCCATAAAGGCGGCTTAGAAACTCAATATACTCGTTAAACTGAGAACGGGTACTGAATTGGATCGTGGTGCTCGTAACCTTCTACCCAGAAGTCATCAAGAGTTACCCATGTTTCCAAATCTTCTAGAGATTTGATTTCTGGATTGATGTGGAAGGTTGCAGCTTTCAGAGGTTCACGCTTCAACTGGATGTCACGCATTGGCGCAAGCTGATCTTCGTAGATGTGTGCATTAACAATCTTATGATAAGCCTGACCAGGTTTCTTACCTGTAATTTGCGCCATGATTGCCAAGAACACATATACTTGAACCATATTGAAGTTCAGCCCAAGCGGAACGTCACAAGAGCGCTGCGTGCTGTTTAGGTACAGTGTGTCACCTAACAGTGAGAAGTGGTGGCTGTACATACATGGGCGCAAACACCCCATATGGAACTCACCAGGGTTGTAGAAGTTTAGGATTTCACCACGGTCATCAACACCGCGCGTTAAATCATCCACAATCTTACGCAGCTGGTCGATATGACCGCCATCTGGCTTCGCCCATGAACGACCTTGAACGCCGTATACACGTCCCATGTCATCTTCACCCTTGCGGAATGGGTTGTTCAGCCATGCTTCATTTAGGTTTGCGTTCGCATCCCATGTTTTCGTACCTAACTTACGGAAGTCTTCAGCGTTGTCGTAGCCACGGATATAACCAAGTAGCTCAGCAACTGCCGCTTTCCAAAAGCTCTTACGTGTCGTTACTAATGGGAATTGGTTGTTGGCAACATCGTAGGTCAAGTCTGCGTTGATCACCGTTAGGCAGCGTTTGCCTGTGCGTTCGTTTTCAACCCAAGTGCCTTGGTCAACGATACGCTGACACAAATCTAAATACTGTTTCACACCAATTCCTTACTTCGTTTCTGCTTGGACTTTGTCTTGGTAAAGACCACGTTTGTACGCCCAAACCATCATAAGCACACCTAGAATGATCATTGGTGAAGATAGGATTTGCCCCATCGAAATATAGCCACCAAATAAACCAAGCTGTGCATCCGGCTCACGGACAAACTCAACTAGGAAACGGAATGTACCATATCCAGCTAAAAATAGCCCTGATACCGCACCCAAAGGACGAGGCTTTTTAATAAACCAGTTCAAGATTAAGAACAGTACGATACCCTCTAGGAACATCTCATAAAGCTGAGATGGATGACGTGGGAGCGGTCCACCATTCGGGAAGATAATCGCCCATGGTACGTCTGTCACGCGGCCCCAAAGCTCACTGTTCATAAAGTTACCCATACGGCCCATACCAAGACCAAATGGTACAAGCGGAGCCACAAAGTCTGCCACGCCAAAGAAAGTTCGACCATTCTTGTGCGCGTACCAGAACATGGCAGTAATCACGCCCATTAAACCACCGTGGAACGACATGCCGCCGGTCCAAACTTTAAATAGGTACAGAGGGTCCGCTAAGAATAAATCGAAGTTGTAGAAAATCACGTAGCCAACACGACCACCAATCACTACCCCAAGGAAACCCGCAAACAACAAGTCAGAAACTTGCTCACGTGTCCAACCACTACCCGGCTTATCTGCGCGGCGGTTTGCCAGCCAAAGTGCGAACATGAAGCCGACAAGGTACATCAAACCGTACCAACGAACAGAAACAGGACCAATAGAGACTAAAACCGGATCAATATTGGGAAATTCAAAGTATCCCTGAGACATAACTCATTCTCTTCTTATTACTAATAAAACAGGTGGACTTTACAGCAGCATGGTCGCTGCAACAAACATCAAGAATACGGCAAATATTTTCTTCAATACCGCAGTTGGAAGGGTAGAAGCCAGTTTTGCGCCAACTTTAGTCGTGAGCATCGACGTCATGGCGATTGCTAACAAAGCTGGAAGGTACACATAACCTACACTGTAGTCAGGTAATCCTTCTACTTTGTAGCCATGTAAGATGAATCCAATCATGCCTGAGATGGCGATCACGCAGCCGCACACCGAAGAGGAGCCAACCGCTTTACGCATTTCAATACCATGTTTGTTCAAGAAAGGGACCGACAGTGAACCACCGCCAATACCTGCAAGACTTGATACCACACCAATTCCCGTTCCGTAAATCATAGTGACCGGACTACTCGGCATGGGCTTCTCGCTTTTCGTTTTAATTGAACGAAACATCTGTACCGCTAGACACAACACAATCACACCAAAGACTTTCGGTAAATAGTGTGTAGGGATCCATTCGGCGATATTGGCACCAACAAAACCACCGATAACCACACCAGGCATCAGCCATTTCACGACGAACATATCGACGTTACCCAGTTTAAGGTGATTCATCGCCGACGAACCGGAGGTCACGATGATACTCGCCAAGGAAGTAGCAAGTGCCATGTGCATACTCATTTCAGGAGAAATGCCAGCTAAAGGAAGAAGATACAGTAATGCCGGTACAACTATCAGCCCGCCTCCGATGCCTAAGAGTCCTGCCATCACGCCAACGAAAGCGCCTAGCGCGAGCAATAATATAAATAAAGAGATGGTCACAATTACCTACTTCTTACCTGCACGAATAAAGCCGGCAAAACCTTGTTGAATAAAGAAATCATGCATCATTTGATGGATTTCTTGCCCATAAGAGCATGACATGGCTTTTTCGACGAGTTTTTCTAATTCTTTTTGCTGGCTATGGCGAATCAAATACTTCACCTTAGCCACGTTAGAGGTGTTCATACTCAAACTGTCGTAACCTAAGCCCAACAGTAAAAGGGCACCAAATGGGTCGCCTGCGAGCTCACCACAGATACAGACCGGAACCTGATATTGATGGCAAACATCATGAATTTGCTTCAACGCCAGCAGTACTGCCGGATGCATGGATTCATAGACATCCGCAACACGAGAATTGTTCCGATCGACCGCCAACAAATATTGAGTTAAATCGTTAGTACCAACAGAAACGAAGTCAACACGATGGGCTATCGCAGGCAATAAGTACACCATTGATGGCACTTCAATCATTACCCCAACCTTCGGCGCTTGAATGCGGTCATCCAATAACACGACTTCGCTGTAAGCTTGGTTAATCAGCGTAATAGCATCATCCAGCTCTTTAATACCAGAAACCATCGGTAGTAAGATGCTTAGATTACCACTTTCCGCACTCGCCCTAAGCATCGCACGCAACTGGATCAAAAAGATATCAGGGTGATCCAACGTAAAACGAATACCTCGCCAACCCAAAAACGGATTATCTTCTTCAATCGGAAGATACGGTAACGGTTTATCACCACCGATATCCAGCGTACGCATTACGACTCGTTGATTTGGATAGCTATTGAGGATTGCTTGATACTGATGATACTGCTCATCTTCCGATGGAAAGTGATGCTTAAGTAAAAAAGCGATTTCAGTACGGTACAAACCCACGCCATCCACACCAGAGTTGATGGCGATATTGCTATCCGCACTCAAGCCCGCGTTGAGCATGACTTCAATCGGATGGTCATCTTGTGTGATCGCAGGCAGTGCAAGATCTTTGTTCACCATCGCGAACAATTCAGATTCTTCACTCACTAAGCTGCGATATTCACGCAGCAATTGACGGTTCGGTTCTAAATAGATCTCGCCAGTGTAGCCATCGACAATGCCCTTCTTGCCGTTTACCGCGCGAGTATTAATGTTTGCGCCCATAATGGCAGGTACACCCAGCGCACGAGATAGAATCGCAGCATGGGAGTTCGCCGCACCTTCCAGCGAAACAACGGCAAGTAAGTGCTGTTTTGGTATTGAAGCAAGTAGCGTCGCCGTGAGTTCATTGGCAACTAAAACCACTGGGCGATCAATCGAGGCATGCTCTTGCTCACTATTATGTAAAAAGTAAAGCAAGCGTTGCCCAAGCTCGCGAATGTCTTGAGCACGTTCACGTAGATAAACGTCTGACATACGCGCGAAGCGGTTTGAGTAGGTTTCGACGACTTGTCGCAATGCCCAATCCGCTCGGTCGCCTTTTTCGATCTGCTTCTTAAGATCACCACGCAACATTGGATCGTTGAGTAAGTGGGTAAAGAGGTCAAAAATAGCTAACGCGTCTTTATTGATTTCGCTGTCAAACTTCTTACGCATACGGCGAAAATCATTCAACGCTCTTTCCACAGCAACCGCCAAAAGTTCATGTTCCCTTTCTTTATCTAAGGCAGAGGCAGGGAAAACATCACTTAAATTAGGTTGAGTATTATCAAACCAGAACTCACCGATAGCGACACCAGTCGAAGCTGGAAGCCCCTTGATAACAGTCGGCTTGGAAGCGAGTTGCCAGTGACCTAAGTTTTGCGCATGCGCAATCAACACAGCAAGCTGCGCAGATAAGGTCACAAGGAAAGACTCTTCCATTTCACTAAACAAGCGTGGGGTTTTCTGCTGGATAACCAGAACACCGAGCACTTGTTTACGATGAATGATCGGCGTACCTAGAAAGGAGTGGTAAACCTGCTCACCGAGTTGAGGGAAGAATTTAAAATCAGGATGGGTTGAAGCCTCAGCTAAGTTTAGGGGTTCCGCACTGCGTTTGACTAAACCGACCAAGCCTTCGTTGAAGTTGATATGAATACTATCGCCTTCAAAAATAAGGCCTTGAGTTGCCATTAACTCAAGGCGCTGCATTTCATCATTAGCTAGATAAATAGTACAACACTCAGTGCATAGGGCTGCGCAAGTCTCTTTAACCAATATATCCAGTGCCAGATGCACATCATCGACTCTGGAGACTTTCTCAACTATTTCCCTTAGCTGACTGAGCATGTTGATCCTCTATCTACGTTGCTTTTTTCTTTTCCCTTTCGTCTTACGCTCTCGAAAAGGCATGGCTAAAGATGCAAACTCTTTCATCGCACGACGATAAACGTCTCGCTTAAAAGAAACAACTTGCCTAACTGGATACCAGTAGCTTACCCAGCGCCAACCATCAAATTCAGGGGATTTCCCACGCTGCATATTGATGCGGGATTCATCGCATTCTAATCGCAGCAGAAACCATTTCTGTTTTTGGCCGATACAAACAGGCTTGGAGTCCCAACGCACCAATCGCTTTGGTAGCTTATATCTTAACCAATGACGACTTGTTGCGATGATCTTAACGTCTTTTTTCGTCAGACCGACTTCTTCATATAACTCCCTGAACATGGCTTGTTCAGGTGTTTCACCTTCGTCAATCCCACCTTGTGGAAATTGCCATGAGTGTTGCCCGTATCGTTTAGCCCAGAAGACCTGACCATGGTTATTACAGATCACAATACCAACATTAAGTCGGTAACCATCGCCATCTATCACCGGCTAACCTCTATGAATAATTTTTTATTACCGTGATTTTTCCACATATCCCCATTACTAGCAAACTTACTGATGTGATATGAGCAAGATTTATTACCTTTTGGCCTTTTTTGGATATCTTTTAGACAGACATTATTTTATCAACACAAGATTGAGACATAGCCCACATTTATTCACCTTTTCTGTGAATAACTTTGTGAAGAAATCATTATCAATAAAGATTTTTGTTCAAAACCATTACAAGCAATATTTTCCAACCACAAACAAAATAAACATAAGACATTGATTATAAAAACATAAAACCCAAAAATGGCGATTTAACGATCTTTATTTTCCTGATGATCTTTTCACCAAATACAGATCGGTCAAAGATCGCTCAATCGGTTATTTATCCACATTGAACAGGTAGGACTTCATGACATCTCAATAAAATCAAGTCTCAATCCACCTTTAAACCCCTGTTTATTCATCCAGCCCACATGGAGATCCTATTGGTGGCTTTCTAATCTGTGGATAAGTTATGAATTGATCATTCTTAATCCAGCTCGGTGAAATCTTGGACAGTCGATTTTGATGAAATTTGGTAGACTAACGTTTTCCCTCATCACATTGCCGTTATGAAACCAGAACCACAATCCGAAGCTGAACTGATGGAGCGCGCACATGATATTGCGGGCTTAAGCTTTACAGAGCTTGCCGAAGAGGCAGGAATGGCTGTTCCTGAAAACTTAAAACGCGATAAAGGCTGGGTTGGGCAATTACTGGAATGGCATTTAGGTGCGCCAGCAGGAAGCAAACCGCAACAAGACTTTGCCAAGCTTGGGATCGAACTAAAAAGCATTCCGATCAGTTATTCAGGTCGACCATTAGAGACAACGTTTGTCTCTGTCGCTCCATTGACTGGGGTTCAGGGACTCACGTGGGAAACCAGTCACGTTCGCAACAAACTGTCACGAGTACTGTGGGTACCTGTAGAGGGCGAGCGCGAGATTCCTTTGGCAGAGCGAAGAGTTGGTAGCCCATTGATATGGTCACCCGATCAAGAAGAAGAGTTAATTCTAAAAAATGATTGGGAAGAACTGATGGAATTGATCGTGTTGGGTAAGTTTGATCAAATTTCCGCCAGACATGGAGAAGCGCTTCACTTGCGACCTAAAGCAGCAAACGCAAAAGCACTAACTGAAGCTTACAGCTCAAATGGTAAACCGATAAAAACCCTGCCCCGTGGTTTCTACCTTAGGACACAATTCACCGAACAGATATTATTGAAACACTACATCAACGCCCAATCAGAATGATCAGTGCGTCACGAGTGACAACTCAATATCACAGTACGAGGCTGTACCTTCACTGCCAAACTCATCGTAAGCATTGTGCAGCCTCAAATAAGCTTTATCTATCCCCAACCTCAGCAGTTCTTCTTTCACCAGATCCAATGAGCCGAAATGAATCGGATCTTCACCGTCTTTGATCGGTTCAAGTTGGTGTTTGTACTCCACTGCTAATAGGTAATCAGAGACATCAGAACAACCAATCACAAAGACCTTAGGCGTTTTATAGGAGTCTTTGTGATAGCCATGCAACCACATGTCGAGTTGATGCTTCTGCATATTGCACCTCCTTTACAAGATCCTTTAAGTCTAGTTACCGTATTGATAACTTTCGAGTTAACTACATAACGAAACTTAAATCATTTGCGACAGCAACTAAAAATCCCCTATATTGGAATAACTTATTCAGTCGGTAACTCTTCAAGGATGTGAAATGCAATATACAAAACTACCGCACTCATCACTCGAGATCAGTAAGATCTGCCTTGGCACTATGACGTTTGGTGAGCAAAATACCGAACAAGAAGCTTTTCAACAGCTCGACTTTGCCCTCGATCATGGGGTGAACTTCATCGATACTGCCGAGATGTATCCCGTACCACCGAAAGCAGAGACACAAGGACTCACCGAGCAGTACATTGGCAATTGGTTAGCGAAAAGTGGTAAACGTGAGAAAGTGGTTTTAGCAACTAAAGTAGCTGGTCCGCGCAACGTCCCATACATTCGTGAAAACATGAGCCTTAACCGTCGCCATATTCATACTGCGATTGATGACAGCCTTAAACGCCTACAAACCGATTATGTTGATCTGTACCAGCTGCACTGGCCGCAACGTCAAACCAATTGCTTTGGTCAACTCAACTATCCTTACCCAGACAAACAAGAAGAAGTCACGCTGATTGAAACGTTGGAAGCGCTCACTGAACTAGTTAAGGCTGGGAAAGTGCGTTATATCGGCGTATCGAATGAAACGCCGTGGGGGGTGATGTCACTGCTGCGTTTGGCAGAAAAGCATGACTTACCAAGAATCGTTTCAATCCAAAATCCATATAACTTACTTAATCGCAGTTTCGAAGTTGGTTTGTCTGAAATAAGCCACTACGAAGGCGTTCAGCTACTGGCTTATTCACCACTAGCATTTGGTTGTTTGAGCGGTAAATACCTCAACGGAGCAAAACCAGAAGGTGCGCGTTGCACGGTTTGGGAACGCTTCGCTCGCTACTTCACACCACAAGGTGTTAAAGCGACAGAAGCATACGTCAACCTAGCGAGAGACCATGGATTAGATCCTGCGCAAATGGCGCTTGCCTTCGTCAATCAGCGCCCGTTTGTGGGTTCAAATATCATTGGCGCTACTAACCTAGAACAGCTCAAATCCAATATCGACAGTATCGATGTTCACCTAAGTGAAGCGTTGCTAAATGATATCCAAGCGATTGGTACGACTTACTCGAACCCATGCCCATAGTATTTCACTTCCCAATAGACTAAAAACAAAGAGGCTGACCACAATGGTCAGCCTCTTTGCATTGGCGAATTAAACCCAAGTTGAACCGAATAGATATGATTGAGAGCTCCACTTGGGTTATTGATTACGTTGGTATTCGCGCAGTTAAAACACGACGTAGATGACGAACTCGGCGTTCAACTTTGACAGCATCAGGCACACTGACATGGTTTGAACGACCTTCTTTATCTAAGCCAATGTCTTTTAACAAGTGCTCATTTGTCCAAGGGATTTGATGAGCATTACGGCGGACCATACGTTGCCATTGCTTTTCTTCACGTTTGAGATCGGCTTTTAAAAGCACAGTGGCCAGTTTCAAATAGATAGAGTGACGCATAATTTTTCTCCAAATAGCGATAAATAATCGACAGGGAAAAATAGTGGACTAATTAAACAGAAAGACTCTGTTGAGACTAAGCCGCTACTTTTCCGCAGCCTAGTAATAAGAGGTAGGTTACGGATTAATTTAATCTAATGAGCCAGTAGTATCTTGTTTGATCGCTTCAAAGGTTGAGCGAACATCAGACATACGATCAGCGCAAGCAGTGGTGTTAACAACGTAATGTTTCATCTTGCGCCTCCTAGCTAAAAATTAATCCGTGATTGATGTGGTATAACTCATTGAGTTACGGTTGAATTGTAAGCAACAGAGGATATTTATCAAACCATTTTTGTGTTTTTGCTTAAAAACAAACCATTAGCCTAAAATAAGGTTGCATATGGTTTTTTGAATAACATATTCAACTAAGGAATATATAAAAACTCGAGTTTTATAAATATTTAGAATTTGCGCACAAAAAAGGAGCGTCATTGCGCTCCTTTTATCTTGCTGTCAGATAGAGGGTTTATACCGTCTGCTCTGTAATCAAGTTGTGTTTGTTCAGTAATCGATACATGGTCGCACGTGACACACCAAGCTCTTTTGCGGCATTCGATACTTGACCAGAATGCGACTCTAATACCACCAGCAACGCATCTCGTTCACTCTTCTCACGAATCGATTTCAAGCTGCGCTTTGAGTCATTGCGTTGAGGTAGGTCTAGGTGATGCTCTTCAATCATGACGCTGTCAGACATCAGTACAGCGCGTTTCACTTGGTTCATCAACTCACGGACATTACCTGGCCAGAAATAACGTGTCAGAGCCTTCAAAGCATCTTCAGAAAAGCTCTTCGCCTGTGAGTTGTACTCTTTAGAGAACTCCTGCAGGTAGAAACGCGCCAACAAAGCGATGTCACTTGCGCGCTCTTTCAAGCTTGGTACGTTGATACGCAGTACATTAATGTAGTGGTAAAGCTCTTCATTGAAGTCTCCGTCAATGAGTGCTTTCTCTACATCAGACGAGTTAGCGGCAAGAACCCGTACATTGACGTTCTTCGCGCCATCACGTGTTTCAATCGTCCCTTCTTGCAGGAAGCGTAGCAGGTTCATCTGTTGCTCTTTTGAGATGGTTAGAATGTCATTGAATAAAACGGTGCCGCCATCAGCTTGCTCTAGCAGGCTTGGTCCCATCTCTTCTTCCGCCTCAATCCCAAATACTTCGGCTTGGAAACGTTGCTCGTTAAGTGCACGACAGTTAATCGATAGGAACGGCTTATGTGAACGTGACGACACTTTGTGAATTGCACGAGCGACAGCCTCTTTACCCGTGCCGCTTTCACCGTAAATAAGAATACTCACGTCTGTTGGACCGATACGCTTAACTTGGTCACGCAGGCGCTTCATTGGAATTGACTCACCAATCAACCCCATATCTAAACTGTTACCAAAACTTGGCCAAACTTTCTTTTCAAGCTTAAGCATACCCAATTGGTGACCAATCGTGCTCAATAGCTGCGCATCTGGGATTGGTGCAGTAAAGAAGTCGATACAGAAGTTCACGATGAACTGGCAGATGGTGTCAGTACCAAGTTGAGATTCGCGGATGAACGCCAACCAACGAACGTGTTTATGAGAACTCACTAAGTTCGCTAAACCATTAAGACTGAACTCATCATGGCTGAGGTCAACTATACCGATGCATGGTCCAATATCTTCTAACAATGTGTTGGCTTTACGTAAGTCACCCACTTGGTGACACTTCCATCCCACTTGTTCTAGTACTGATAACCAAGGTTCATAAGTACCGCCAACTACGACTAGCGATCCCGGAATGGAATCCATCTTAAACTGCCCAGCCATTCTCTAACCCTTATTGATTGTTGATTGAAATTTCGCGCCACAAACCCAACTTTGCGAACGGGTAACATTATCGAGACTACGCCTGACGAAGTCTGTCTCAATATTAAGACTATGCAACAGATTGAGATTTCGCGAATACTTATTTACTACTCCTATCCGACCTCAAATGCAAATAGTTGAATTTGTTCAAATTAAAGATACAAAAAAACCACCCGAAGGTGGTTTTTTATGGCTCAGCGAGGAGATTACGCTTGTGGGCGCATCGCTGGGAATAGGATCACGTCACGGATTGTGTGCGTGTTAGTCAATAGCATAACTAGACGGTCGATACCGATACCTTGACCTGCTGTTGGTGGTAGGCCGTGCTCTAGAGCAGTAATGTAGTCTGCATCGTAGAACATTGCTTCATCATCACCAGATTCTTTCGCTTCAACCTGTGCTTTAAAGCGCGCATCTTGGTCTTCTGCATCGTTAAGCTCTGAGAAGCCGTTCGCAACTTCACGGCCACCGATGAAGAATTCAAAGCGGTCTGTGAAGAATGGGTTGTCATCGCTACGACGAGCCAGTGGAGAGATATCCGCTGGGTAACCAGTGATGAACGTTGGCTGCATTAGCTTAGGTTCTGCAGTTTCGCCGAAGATCTCTTCTAGAAGCTGACCACATGTCCAGAAAGATTCCACTTCAACGTGAACAGATTTCGCGATAGAAACCATTAGGTCACGGTTTTGAATGTCTTCTTCTGTTAGCGCTTGGATTTGCGCGTGATCTGGGTTGTAGTGCTTGATTGCTTCGAACATGCTCATGCGAGTGTAAGTGCCACCGAACTCTACTGTATCTTCACCGTAAGGCATTGATGTTGAACCTAGAACTTCTAGTGCGATAGAGCTTAGTAGTTCTTCAGTTAGGTCCATCAGATCTTTGTAGTCAGCGTACGCCATGTAGAATTCCATCATTGTGAATTCAGGGTTGTGACGTGGAGAAAGACCTTCGTTACGGAAGTTACGGTTGATTTCAAATACGCGATCGAAACCACCAACGACTAGACGCTTCAGGTATAGCTCTGGCGCAATACGTAGGTACATTGGCATGTCTAGTGCGTTGTGGTGCGTGATGAATGGACGCGCACTCGCACCGCCAGGGATAACGTGCATCATTGGCGTTTCAACTTCCATGAACTGTTTAGAGATCATGAAGTTACGGATTGCAGACATTACTTTAGAACGTACTACGAACGCTTGACGAGAATCTTCGTTAACGATTAGGTCAACGTAACGTTGACGGTAACGCATCTCTTGGTCAGTTAGACCGTGAAACTTCTCTGGAAGTGGACGTAGTGCTTTGGTTAGCAACTCGTACTCTTCCATGTTCACGTATAGGTCACCTTTACCAGACTTGTGAAGTGCACCTTTCACACCGATGATGTCACCGATATCTAGGCCTTGGTATTGGTCTTTCAGTACTTTTTGTACCGCTTTGTCAGCGTAAGCTTGGATACGGCCAGAAGTTTCTTGAATTACCAAGAATGGACCACGTTTAGCCATGATACGGCCAGCAATTGCTACTACGTGGTTAAGCTCTTCTAGCTCTTCCTTCGTCTTTTCACCGAACTCTTTCTGAAGGTCGCCCGCTAGTGCGTCACGACGGAAGTCGTTTGGATGGCCGTTCGCTTTGCAGCTCTTTCGGATTGCATCCAGTTTAGCGCGGCGTTCAGCAATTAGCTTGTTCTCTTCTTGTGCAGAGGCTTCTTGTACAGTTTCGTTTTGAACAGCATCAGTCATTTTCGATGTATCCTGTTTTTTGTCGGTGAAAAGCTTTATAGACCTGATTTCAGGCTAGCTTCAATAAATTTGTCCAGATCGCCATCAAGAACCGCTTGAGTATTGCGGTTTTCAACGCCCGTACGGAGGTCTTTAATGCGTGAGTCATCCAATACGTAAGAACGGATCTGGCTACCCCAGCCAATGTCAGACTTAGCGTCTTCATTAGCTTGTTTTTCCGCGTTTTGCTTTTGCAATTCAAGCTCAAATAGCTTCGCTCGAAGCTGTTTCATTGCCTGATCTTTGTTCTTATGTTGAGAACGGTCATTCTGACATTGCACAACGGTGTTCGTTGGAACGTGTGTAATACGTACCGCAGATTCAGTCGTGTTGACGTGCTGACCACCTGCACCTGACGCTCGGTAAACATCGATACGTAGGTCAGAAGGGTTAATGTCGATAGCAATGTTTTCATCAATCTCAGGGTAGATGAACGCAGAAGCAAATGACGTATGACGACGGCCGCCTGAATCGAATGGCGATTTACGTACTAGGCGGTGAACACCTGTTTCCGTACGTAGCCAACCGTAAGCGTACTCACCAGAAATCTTAACTGTCGCGCCTTTAAGGCCGGCAACTTCACCTTCAGATACTTCGATAACCTCTGCCTTGAAGCCTTTTGCTTCAGCCCAACGCAGGTACATACGTAGCATCATGTTGGTCCAGTCTTGTGCCTCGGTACCACCTGAGCCTGCTTGCAAGTCAATGTAGCAATCAGAGCTGTCGTGGTCGCCAGAGAACATACGACGGAATTCAAGCTGTTCTAGCTTCTGTTCCAACTCAGCAAGTTCTGGTTCGATTTCGTCAAACGTTTCTTGATCTTCTTCTTCAACCGCAAGCTCTAGAAGACCATCAACGTCTTCTACACCTTGTTCTAGTTGAACGATAGTTTCAACAACCGCTTCTAGAGATGCACGTTCTTTACCTAGTGCTTGCGCACGCTCTGGCTCGTTCCATACATCTGGTTGTTCAAGTTCTGCGTTGACTTCTTCTAGACGCTCTTTCTTTGCGTCATAGTCAAAGATACCCCCTCAGGACATTCGTGCGCTCAGACACGTCCTGAAGACGGTTTTTAATTGGATTGATTTCAAACATGTTTGCTCAACATTTTAGAATAGAATTTAACCGAGAAATTCTACTCAAAAATGTGACGGAGATACAGGAAAATTTCGGCTGGGAAATCAGATTGCAATTAGAGAGAGCACGGTCATAAAATTTTTGCCCCACTTAAAGGCAACCGTACTCTATATAAAGTGTAAAACCTGACTT
Organism: Vibrio sp. ED002; assembly: GCF_023277445.1. NCBI lineage: Bacteria > Pseudomonadati > Pseudomonadota > Gammaproteobacteria > Vibrionales > Vibrionaceae > Vibrio > Vibrio sp. ED002. The sequence continues at coordinate 1,873,322 of NZ_CP080238.1, forward strand.
TACTTGGCTTCGATGTAGTCAATCATCAATTGCAATGATTGATTACCACGAAACTCATTCACATCCAACTTATACGCGAGACGTACCGTTTTGACCGAGGCATCTGGCCAACGACGCAAATCAACATTGAAGGCAATACCATCGATCATCACATTCGTTGGGTGACCTTTATGCAGTGGCTCTAACATTAGCTTAAGGTGTTTTTCTCCCACCAGCTTTTGATGTAATACTTTAAACTCGCCATCAAAGATAGGTTCTGGGAAAGCCTGACCAAATGGACCACCTGAGCGCAGTTGCTCCGCAATGTGCATAGAAAATTCTTCTGGCTTGAGCTCACCATCAGACATGATCACGCCTTTTAGCGCCGCTTCATCAAGTTCTTTTTTCACAACATCATCGAATAGACGACAAAAACGCTCAAAGTCTTGCTCTTTGATGGTTAAACCTGCCGCCATCGCGTGACCACCAAATTTGATGATCAAACCTGGGTTTTGCGTATCGATAAAGTCCAACGCATCACGCATGTGTAAGCCAGGAATCGAACGACAAGAACCTTTGATCGTCCCTTCTCCGCCATCAGCAAAAGCAATAACAGGACGGTGGAACTTCTCTTTAATACGTGAAGCCAGAATACCAATCACACCTTGGTGCCAATCACGTTGGAAAAGTGCCAAGCCGTATGGCAGTTCACTGTTTTCACCAAACTGAAGACGCTCACAGAAAGCCATCGCTTCTTGTTTCATGCCCTCTTCAATCTCTTTACGAGTTTGGTTAAGCCCGTCCAATTCACTTGCCATGCGGCGCGCAGCGTGGATGTTATTGCTCATCAGTAGTTCAACACCGAATGACATGTCATCAAGACGGCCGGCGGCGTTAATACGTGGCCCCAAGGCGAAACCAAAATCAGACGCAACCAAACGACGCGCATCGCGCTTCGCCACTTCGATCAACGCTTGAATACCAGGACGTGCTTTACCTGCACGGATGCGCTGCAAGCCTTGGTGTACAAGAATGCGGTTGTTCTCGTCGAGTGGAACAACGTCAGCGACGGTGCCAAGCGCAACAAGGTCAATCAACTCCATAAGCTTTGGTTCTTGCATACCTTGTAGTGCAAACCAATTCTGTTTACGCATGTACACGCAAAGTGCCATCATCAGATAGAAAGCAACACCAACCCCTGCTAACGCTTTCGATGGAAAAGCACAGCTGTCGAGGTTCGGGTTAACCATTGCATCGACATTCGGTAGCACTTGCCCCGGTAAGTGGTGATCGGTGACCAGTACCGTTATGCCATTTTCTTTGGCATAGCGAACACCTTCAATCGACGACACACCATTGTCGACCGTCATGATCATTTCAGCGCCGAGTTCTAAGGCTTGGTCCACTACTTCAGGGCTCAGACCATAGCCATCTTCAAAGCGGTTCGGCACTAAGTAGTCGACGTTGTTGCTACCAAGCATACGCAATGCGAGTACCGACAGAGCCGAGCTAGTAGCGCCATCAGCGTCAAAGTCACCTACGACAATAATGCGTTTTTTCTCTTCGATCGCTTGGAATAAAAGCTCGACCGCTTTATCGATACCGCCAAGTTGTTGGTAAGAATGTAAACCACGAGCAGATGTCTCTAACTGCGCCACATCCGTGATACCACGGTTAATGTAGATACGTTTGAGAATCGCAGGAATAGAATCAGGAAGAAGAGAAAGGTCCGGTTCGGGACGTCGTTGAATTTCTATCATGTTTGAAAAGAGCCAGCGAATACCGCTGACTCTGCTCCTTAAAGGATTATTGTTGCTCTAAACGTTTTAGCAGTTCTGCTGGTGGTAAGTAACCACCAACTAGCTCACCGTTTGGTAGGAAAATAGCTGGCGTACCAGAAATACCAAGCTCACGACCTAGATCGTAATGCGCTTTAATCGTTTCTTTACATTGCTTAAGATCTTTCGCTGGGTTACCAAATGAACGATCAACTTTTGCGTTGTGCATTGCTGCTTTAGGATCTTCAGCACACCAAACGGTTGCCATTTGCTCAGCGACAGGACCTGTTGCACCTTGGCGAGGGTAAGCCATGTAACGCACGGTAATACCCAGATCGTTGTAACCTTGCATTTGACTGTGCAGACGCACGCAGTAACCACAAGTGATGTCAGTAAAGACCGTCACTACGTACTTTTCATTGTCCGCTTTGTACTCGATCACGCTATCTGAAAACTTGGCAATTTTCTCTGCGTTTAGAGGTGCTTGACGCTCAGCAATTACGTCTTTGTAACCACCGTTATCATCGATGGCGTAAAGCGTACCGGCAATAAAGTGATTACCATCGTTTGATGCGAACAGCACACCACCATTAGTTTGAATTTCTAATAATCCAGCAACGTCTGATGGTTTGATATCAAGAATAGATACGCCCAATTTAGAGAACTTCGCTTTTAGCGCTGCCTCATCAAAGTTCTGTTTTGCCGCTGGTGCGACTTGTTGTGCAGGAGTTTCCGTTTTTGCCTGACTTTCTTCAGCACCACAAGCGGTAACGAAAAACGGTAAAGTCAGCAGAGTTAGTCGGCGTAATACGCTCATTAAATTCACCTTAAAATAAAATCCTTTCATCCAATGAGACAATGGATGAAACAAACCATCATTATGCTCTTGGGTGGTGTTGACTGTGGATCTGTTTCAATCGCTCAGTCGCCACGTGAGTATAAATTTGCGTGGTCGATAAGTCACTATGCCCCAACAGCATCTGTACGACCCTGAGATCTGCGCCATAGTTCAATAAATGCGTTGCAAATGCATGACGTAAAACGTGTGGCGACAATTGGTCAGTATCAATACCCGCAATCACAGCATAGTACTTGATACGATGCCAGAAGGTTTGACGGGTCATTTGTCTGGCACGTTTACTTGGGAATACCACATCTGACGTAGTCTCTCCCAATAGAGCAGACCGACCTTGCTGGATAAAAGTTTCAATCCAATCGACGGCGTTCTCCCCCATAGGTACAAGACGTTCTTTACCACCTTTACCCGTCACACGCACTACTCCTTGGCGCAAACTGACGTTTTCCATTGTCAGACTGACCAACTCTGTCACACGCAACCCCGTCGCATAGAGCAGCTCTAGCATGGCTTTATCACGCAGTTCTACTGGGTCATTCGGGTCTGGCGCTTCAAGCAAAGCATCCACTTGTTCTTCACTGATGTCTTTTGGTAGGCGTTGAGGCAGCTTTGGACTCACCAGTAACGCACTTGGATCATCCGCGCGTACTTTTTCACGATGAATGTATTGAAATAAACGACGAATCGCCGACAACATACGCGCGCGGGACGTTTGCTTGTAATCCAAATCAACAAGGTAACTCTGGTACTCTTGCAAACCTGACAAGCTGATAAAATCGAGGCGGTAGCGATGTTGCTCCATCCACACGAGCAGCTTCATTAAGTCATTTCGGTAAGAAGCTAGTGTGTTCTCTGATAAACCACGCTCCATCCACATTGCATCTAAGAATTGTTCAACAAGACCAAAATCTTGTTGATTGACAGGCTGTTGTGCCGTCATGAACGCGTCCTTATCTGTTTATATTTACAGTATTGAGAGTAAGGCAACAGCCAAGCCAATACCATAAAAAAATCATCTCCCTCGGGATATTCGCTGCAATCTTCTTCAATTTATGGTTAGAATCTGCCACAACAGCAACACAAAAAACGACGAATATAATGAAAATCGGACTCTTTTACGGCTCAACAACCTGCTACACCGAAATGGCAGCAGAGAAAATTCGCAACATCATTGGCGCAGACCTTGTCGATATTCACAACGTGAAAGAGACACCGTTGTCACTGATGGCAGACTACGATTTATTGCTGATTGGTATCTCTACTTGGGACTTCGGTGAAATCCAAGAAGATTGGAGTGCTATTTGGGAAGACATTGCAACCACACCTCTAAAAGACAAAGTAGTTGCACTGTTTGGCTTGGGTGACCAAGAAGGCTACGGCGAATGGTACCTTGATGCGATGGGCCTACTTCATGACGAGCTCAAAGCAACGGGGGCGCAGTTTATCGGTTACTGGCCAAATGAAGGTTATGAGTTCGAGGCATCAAAAGCTTTAACAGAAGATGGTAGTCAATTTGTTGGCTTGGCATTAGATGAAGATTCCCAGTACGAATTGAGTGACGAACGCATCGAGAAATGGTGTGAGCAAGTGTTGGTTGAGTTTCACGACACGCTATAAGTCCGCATAAACCCTGATAAAACGACAGACAAATAAAAAGCCCGGTGAATCACTTCACCGGGCTTTTTTAATCTTGCGAGTCAGCAGTTATGCCGCTTCTTCAGTCAACTCAGGTTGAGAAGATTTAGCAACAAAGAACATGCAGACAATTGCTGCAAACGTTGGTAGAACCCAACCCATGCCCACTTCGAACAGTGGTAGCATGTTGAATGCGGAAACGTCTAGACCTGCTACTTTCGCAGCATCAATCAATGCAAACAATAATGATACTAGCAACACAGAGCGGTATGCTACTCGCGGGTTTGGTAGCTTGCTACGTACAAACGTTAGCGCAACCAATGCGACTGCTACTGGGTACAGCGCAAACAATACAGGAACTGACAACGAAATCAGCTGTGATAGACCTACGTTCGCAATCAGTGCACAAGCGGCACCGTTAATGATAACCCATTGCTTGTAAGTCAGTTTCGTCTTAGAGCTGAAGAAGTCTGAACATGCAGAGATAAGGCCGATCGCCGTCGTCAAACACGCCAATAATACAATGATTGAAAGAACAATCTGACCGTAAGGACCAAATAGTGCCTGAACGTATTGGCTTAGTACTGCACCACCGTTGTCTGCACCAGCTGCGATAGTTGCACTCGTCGCACCTAGGTAGAACAATGAGATGTATACGAACGCCAGACCTGCTGCTGCAATACAACCTGCGCAAATTAGGTATTTCGTCGTTGCAGCACGCTCAGTGATGCCTTTATTGCGCAGTGCATCCACCATTAGCATACCGAACATCAGCGAAGCGAACGTATCCATGGTGTTGTAACCTTCAAGGAAACCTTTGGTTAGTGGCTGCGTTAAGTACTCACCATGCGCACCCATCATCTCACCTTGCGGATCAACGAATACCGCAATAGCAAGTACGATAAGGCCAAGGAACAAAACTGGCGTTAACACTTTACCGATCAAGTCAATCAGACGACCTTGGAACCAAGCAAATAGCATCGCTACTGCAAAAAACAGGATAGAGAATGACGTAAGGTGTGCTTGTGTCGCGTCAACGAAGAAAGGCTTGATTGCCATTTCGTAAGCCACGAGACCAGTACGCGGCGCTGCAAATGCAGGACCGATAATGATGAAGATAAGCGCAGCCATAAGTACTGCTGCTTTCTTAGGAAGGTCTTGCGTTAGATGATCCCAAGAACCACCTGCAACAGCAATAGCAACGATAGTAATAAGAGGTAGACCTACCGCTGTTAGCAAGAAACCAAACATTGCTGGCATCAAATGATCACCGGCTAGCTGACCCGCTAGAGGTGGAAAGATGATGTTGCCAGCACCCAAAAAGAACGCAAATAGCATAAAGCCTACTGCGATAATATCTGTTAGTTTTAACGTCTGCTTCACAGATAACCCTTTTTCTGAATTGATGAATGTTGTGTATGCATCGACCACTTTTTGTATACCCAAATAAAATGAGTACCTGTGGTTCAATCTATAAATTTTCCGCCGCATAATGACGAAAGACCCATCATTTGGCAACCTTTAAGAAAAAAACACCATATTAATTTAGTTTGCAAACTCAAAAGCAGTGGATATCACTACACTGACATTCATGACCAGTTCTTTATCTTGATCAAAAAGCAATACAAATTAATAACCAACAAGATAACAAACTATACAATTTAGAAACAATAGAGCATTTAACTCTATTATTGAGTAAATATAAAACAATCATGAAGAGCGATACATTCAAGACTAAAGGCTTCAAGTTTAAGCAATTTTCCATCGATGGTGGTGAAAGTGGCATGCCTGTCAGTACCGATGGCGTGATGCTGGGCGCTTGGACAAAGTGTCCATCGCAGTGCAATATTCTGGACATTGGTACTGGTACGGGTCTGTTGGCTCTAATGTGCGCACAACGCTTTTCAGGCTCGATGATCACCGCGGTGGACATCGAATCAACCGCAGTAGAAGCCGCCCAGACCAACTTTACGCATTCACCTTGGGCTGACCGATTAACCGTTTTGCACACCGATGTATTAACGTTTGAACCAACGCAACGTTTTCAGCACATCATTTGTAATCCGCCCTACTTCAATAATGGTGAGCAATCAAAGCAGGCTCAGCGCGCCACCGCCCGACATACCGACACATTGCAACATCGCGCGTTATTAGCGTGTTGCTATGACTTACTTGAAGAAGACGGCAAAGCCAGTTTTGTTCTGCCAATCACCGAAGGTGAGCAGTTTATTGTCATGGCGAAAACACAAAACTGGTATGTATCACGTCTATGCTACGTGCAACCATCACAGAAAAAAGCGGTGCATCGTGTACTATTTGAGTTATCGAAAAAGGTCTGCGACACCGAAGAATCACAATTGACCATCCACTCAAATCAGGGTTATGACGAAGAATTTATCCGTCTAACTCACGAGTTTTATCTTAAGATGTGAAATAACATGTGATCCTTGTCACCAATCACTTTATAATGTGCGACCTTTTTATATTCTATGCTGCTGCGGCGAACCATTAACCAAGCTTTGCTTGTGGAGAACTCATTGTGATCAGAACCTTTGCTGAACTTGATCTAGACCCAAACCTACTTGAAGCCATCGAAGAGATGGGCTACGAACGCCCAACTAAAATTCAGGCTGAGGCGATTCCACAAGCGTTGGATGGTCGTGACATTCTAGCGTCAGCACCAACTGGCACAGGTAAAACGGCAGCATTCGTACTGCCTGCGTTGCAATACCTGCAAGACTTCCCTCGTCGCAAGCCTGGACCTGCTCGTATCCTGATCCTGACGCCAACACGTGAACTTGCTATGCAAATTGCAGATCAAGCGCGTGCGCTTGCAAAGAACACAAAATTGAATATCTTCACCATCACTGGTGGTGTTCAGTACCAAGAGCACGCCGATATTCTTGCAACAACGCAAGACATCGTCGTAGCTACACCGGGTCGTCTACGTGAGTACATTGATGCAGAGCGCTTTGACTGTCGTGCCATTGAATGGTTAGTGCTGGATGAAGCAGACCGCATGCTAGACATGGGCTTCGCACCAACGGTAGACCGTCTATCAAACGAATGTCGCTGGCGTAAGCAAACCCTTCTGTTCTCCGCAACACTAGAAGGTAAAGGCGTAGAAGGCTTCACAGCAGACCTACTTAACGAGCCAGCAGAGATCGATGCAAAATCACCATTGCGTGAGCGCAAAAAAATTGCTCAGTGGTATCACCGTGCCGACACAGCAGAACATAAGCTAGAACTGTTAAAACACATCATCACAGAGCAAGCAGAACGCACAATTGTGTTCTTGAAGACTCGTGAGCGTCTAGCTGAGTTGCGTGGCCAATTAGAAAGTGCGCAAATTCCTTGTTCATGGATCCAAGGTGAAATGCCGCAAGATCGTCGTAACAATGCCATTACACGCTTTCGTGAAGGTGCTGTGAACGTACTACTTGCCACTGACGTTGCTGCTCGTGGTATCGACCTTCCAGACGTATCACACGTTGTCAACTATGACATGCCTCGCACAGCTGACGTATACCTTCACCGTATTGGCCGTACCGCGCGTGCAGGTAAAAAAGGTAACGCTATCTCTATCGTAGAAGCGCACGACCAGCCAATGATGGATCGTGTTGCACGTTACGTAAAAGAAGACATCAAAGAGCGTTTCATCAAAGAGATGCGCCCTAAACACAAAAAACCAGTGTTTAAGAAGAAAAAGAAAAAAGACGACAAGAAGAAAGTAGCGAAAAAGAAAACCGCTAAGAAGAAGTAATCACGTCTGATTGATTCCAAATCTAAAAGAGCCGCAATCGCGGCTCTTTTTGTTTTTCATCTATAATTGATGAGCTGGAAGAGTTTTATCTTCATAGGCATCAGCGAAGCCATGGTTGCGATCACGGTGCTCCGCTTCATCTTCTCGAATACGCAAAATCACGTCTCTTAGCATCGCATCAGCAGGCAGCTTGTAGTAGTCAATCGCCAGAGTCGGAGCTGGTACATTCTCCACTTCCCCGCTATCAATTTTCTCTAGGTACTCAGTGTAGCTATTACACGCTTCTTCTTCGAAGTAACCCACAACACGGTGAGCAATTTTAGAAGAAAGCAGATAGATGAAACTGTACACAACAATGAAAACACCTTGTCCCAGCAACACCAATAAACGCTCAACCAAACTTGGTTTGGCAATGTCGAGGAAAATCATTAGGTGCATGCGCTCGTTTTCGGCCTCATCAAGGAGTTCTCGGATCCAGCCTTCATCGTCTTTCATTCGGCGCAGCGCTTTCAAGTGATTGAACATCCCAGCCACCATACCTGGCACAGCGGCGATTGTTTCGAGAATCACAGCGCGCTTCGCGTATTTCTTGCCATAAAAGATGTTCAGAGTGAATTTCAGCAACTTGGTAATACGTAGTGCAATGTACTCCGATAACTTAGAGGCTTTTTTGTGTGTGAGCTTGAAGTCTGACATAGGAGAACTCCTTTATCTTAAAGTTGCATTCAAAATACAACTTTAAACCTTCACACTCAACTATTTTTTAATGAATAAAATTTTTATGTAATAAAGTCCGATTTAGATCAGGTTTAACAGACATAAAAAAGCCGGATAACTATCCGGCTTTTTGGCGTACTTTATTTCGCTGAGTCATCAACTCGCGATTCACTTACTTCAATCAGTTTTGCTCTTCGCGCTTAAACACCAAGTCAGTTGGCGTCGACTCTTCTTCAACGAAGTAGTAACCCGCAACATCAAACTTAGTGAGGTCAGCAACGCTTTCGATACGGTTTTCAATGATGTAGCGAGCCATCATGCCGCGCGCTTTCTTCGCGTAGAAGCTGATCACCTTGTATTGACCATTCTTACAATCTTTGAAGATTGGTGTGATCACTTGAGCATCCAAGTTCTTTGGCTTCACCGCTTTGAAGTATTCGTTCGATGCAAGATTGATCAGCACGTTGTCGCCTTGCGCAGCAATCGCTTCATTCAGCTTATCGGTAATGACATTACCCCAGAACTGGTAGAGGTTAGTGCCCTTTTCGTTTGCTAGCTTAGTGCCCATCTCAAGACGGTATGGCTGCATCAAATCAAGCGGCTTAAGCAGACCGTAAAGGCCAGACAGCATACGTAGATGACCTTGAGCGTAATCGAAATCGGTATCTGAAAGAGTTTCCGCTTCAAGACCTGTATACACATCACCCTTAAACGCTAAAATCGCTTGGCGAGCGTTATCTGTCGTGAAGGTTTCACTCCACTCTTGGAAACGACCGACGTTCAAGTCAGCGATTTTGTCGCTCACTTTCATCAGTGACGAAACATCGGCAGGTGTTAATTTACGGCATACCTCGATCAGCTCTTTTGAATAGCTAACCAAGTCTGGTTGAGTAAACTTCTCGGTTGCAAGTGGAGACTCGTAATCAAGCGTTTTAGCTGGAGAAACGACGATAAGCATGACTTTAACTTCCCTAATTTTGTTTTCCATTAGGGTACAAAAAAAGCCATGCATTGTCTGCATGGCTTTTTGAATCGTGTTGATAGCTTTCAACAATGATTAAGCGACTTAGTCTGCCTTCTTGTTGTTGTCCCAAATACCTTCCTCTAGCTGAGATTTCAGCTCAGGGAAGTCATTCGGATCAAACGTTGGCACTTTACCTTCACTCAACTGGCGGTTGTAGTCTTTCGCCAGTTTAATCACGATGCCAGATAGCAAGATGATCGCCACCAAGTTCACAATCGCCATCAGCCCCATAGAGACGTCAGCAAGCGACCAAACCACAGGCAGAGAAGCTAACGCACCAAACATAACCATACCTAGTACAACGATACGGAAGATGCCTAGACCCGCTTTGTGGTTATGCTCTAGGAAGATTAGGTTTGTTTCAGCGTACGAGTAGTTAGCAATGATTGAGGTGAATGCGAAGAAGAAGATCGCAACCGCAACAAAGATGCCGCCCCAATCACCCACTTGCGAGCTCAATGCACGCTGAGTTAGCTCAATACCCGTCACTTCTGTTGCTTGACCTACGTACTCACCTGACATCAGGATGATAGCAACTGTCGCCGAACAGATAACGATTGTATCCATGAACACGCCTAGCATCTGTACATAACCTTGAGATGCTGGGTGTGGTGGGTAAGGCGTTGCTGATGCTGCCGCGTTTGGCGCAGAACCCATACCCGCTTCGTTCGAGAATAGACCACGTTTGATACCGTTGATCATCGCTTGTGCGATGGCATAACCAAGACCACCAGCAGCTGCTTCTTGCAGGCCGAATGCGCTCTTGAAGATAAGCATTAGAACGTCTGGTAGTTTCTCTAAGTTAGAAAGCATCACGAACATCGCAAGAACGAGGTAAGCCAGAGCCATTACAGGAACAACTAACTCAGCAACTTTCGCGATACGCTTAATACCACCAAAAATAACGATAGCGGACAAAGCAACAACTGCGATACCTACGTAAAGGTCATCCCAACCAAATGCATTGCTCATTGCATTCGCGATAGAGTTTGCTTGAACGGCGTTAAATACCAAACCAAAAGCGATGATTAGGAAAATTGAGAACAACACGCCCATCCAGCGCATGCCCAAGCCTTTTTCCATGTAGTAAGCAGGACCACCGCGGTAGTTGCCATCATCATCTTTGGTTTTGTATAGCTGCGCCAGTGTGCTTTCTGCAAACGACGTCGCCATACCAAGCATCGCAATCAACCACATCCAGAAGATTGCACCAGGGCCACCCGCAGTCAGTGCAACTGCAACACCCGCCATGTTACCCGTACCAACACGTGCAGCAAGACTAGTACAAAGCGCTTGGAAAGAAGAGATACCAGCTTTGTCTGCTTTACGACTGTTCTTTAGAACAGAGAACATGTGGCCGAAATGGCGGAATTGAATGAATCCCAATCGAACGGTGAAGTAGATTCCTACACCAACAAGAAGATAAACAAGAATCGAGCCCCAAAGGAGGTCGTTCATCAAATTGATTAAGTCTGTCATGTGTACCTCAAAGTGAGTTGCGCCAGTCTTTGCTTCCGAGCCATCCACCAGATTGCATGCTAAGTGTCAAAGTCTGCTTAGCTTTTTGAATAATGTTTATTTCGCAATCTAGAATCGTAAACGTCGCTTCATGCATCCATTTTACGTACCAGCGTATTTTTTGACGGGCGGATAATGCAGCCTCGACAAGCAAAAATCAATATGCAACCAGTAAAATAAGCTTGTTATTTTTCACTATAAAGTCACTATTGATTAACATAAAATGAAAACTTATCGCTCACAAACAGCAACATTGCGTTTATCAAAACTCAACATAAATAGCCCCGCAATCGTTAACAAAACACCATCCCATTTATTTTTAGCGAGGCTAGCAACCACAAGGTATCTGACAAATTTTAATGACCTCACTCTGTTACGATTGGATACATTTTCATCAAAGCGATGCTATGCAACCTTAGTATTCAAAATTTAAGTAAAATCTGTCGCTCGAATTAACATACCAAATCTCTTCATTTAATCGTTTCCGTGAGTTCGTTCGCTTATTTTTTGCGCACTCCGTCCACATGCAAAATGTGATTCTGTGAGTATTTTTGCGCGAAAATGTCATGTTACCGACACAAATGCGAAATATATCATGGTTATCCTCACGTCTATTGTGGTACTTAAAAAGCTCCACAAGGACTGGTTACAACAGTTTAGATATAGAAAGGTAAAGGTGGCTTATGGAAGGCTTTCAACTCGATGACCTATTTGGTCTGGATACTACCTCAACATCAAAATCTCGTGCGAAACCATTGAAGCGTAAGTGGCGAGAAATAGAAGAAATGAACGATCGACGTAATTTGCTAAAGGAACTGCGTGAACTGGATGTCTGTAACGACATCTCTCTAGAAGATATCAAACTATAATTTAGACAAAAGGCACCTCGTGGGTGCCTTTTGTCATTTATAGACCTATGAATTTGATGGGTGTTTTTGCGTTGAATTTCGTCCTATAACACCCATTCTTATTGATTGAGAATTCACCTCAAAATTCTGCCCTATTTGTAAGAATCCAATTTACCCTTAATTCTCATCAAATAAGAAAACGTAAAATAAACCGCGCTAAAGCAATCGTTTACCTTGTCATAATTCGCTTTAAACGAACTCAACATCGTTCTGACGCACTCGTTCAGCCAATTGTTTATAGCGATCTGCAATAGTACTACCAAATAATGGATCATCTTCACTCTGATGCCATAGGCTTTCTACATATTGCCAATCGTCCGAGGTAAACAGTTCTTCAATAAGAGGCAGTACCTGGCGCTCTTCCAACTCAAGGTGGCGTTTTTGCGTCACAATAAAGTCTTCTAACTGATTAATGAACATTTCTTGAGGGACAACCGCATCCTGCAAGATCATCTCTATCAACAGTGAGAACTCTTTGGTTTTGCTCGCCAACACTTGATGCTCAAGCTCTAAGTTCTCAATTGTCTTCTGCTGACCGTACTGTTTTAGGAAGTAATGGTAGAGAATGTCTTCTTTAGGGTGGTGGATTTTTTCAGAATGGTTAGAGAGGTAATCTACGATTTCGCTCACCAACGCATAATTGATGGCATTCTCTTGTTTAATCTCATTTAATTTATGGCGCAATATCGCCAGTAAACGGACCATATAGCCGTGTTCTCGTCGAATTCTTTCGATCATCATAGCGTCTCTCCTTAACACCTACTTTCTATAAGTGTATATGAGAAACCTAATATCTGATTCGACGATGTTCAAAAAAACAACGATCGTTGTGTCACGATCGCTGTACTGAGAATTACCTCTTTATATAAGGGAAAAGTGAGATTTACACCGTTAAAGGCAAATGCCAATTGATGGCTTCTTTACCTTGCTGAAGCAGGATCTGGTTCGCTTGTGAAAATGGTTTACTGCCAAAGAAACCGCGGTGAGCAGATAATGGCGATGGATGTGGAGCGGCCAACACATGATGCTTGCTACGGTCAATGAAACGACCTTTCTTCTGCGCATGTGCTCCCCACAGTAAGAACACCACACCTTGCTGATGCTGGTTGATCGATTCAATCACACGGTCAGTAAAGGTCTCCCAACCGGTTTTAGAGTGTGAATGTGCTTTACCCTGCTCTACTGTCAATACTGTATTGAGTAACAACACACCTTGTTCGGCCCAGCTTTGTAAAAAACCGTGCTGCGGAATTTGGAAGCCTTCGATATCTTGCGCTAACTCTTTGTACATGTTCACCAAAGATGGCGGAGTTTTAATGCCTGGCAGCACAGAGAAACACAAACCGTGTGCTTGGTTCGGTCCATGATAGGGATCCTGCCCTAAAATCACGACTTTCACATCATTGAATTCAGTAAAGCGAAACGCATTAAACACATCTTTGGTTGGCGGATAAATCGCTTTGCCTGAGGCGCGTTCTGCTTCAACAAAATTCAGGGTATCTACAAAGTAGCTCTGTTGTTTCTCTTCGCCGATCACATCGTGCCAAGTCGGTAACTGATTCATGGAAAATTCCTGTCCTAGGGTTTTCCTTTATTCTACCGAGCGAAGTCCAAACAAACAAAAACTTACTATCAGCTTGAGATGGCTTTTCAAAAAATCATGACATTAACGAGAGCCCTCGCTAATGTCGTTGCGGCGTTCGAAAATGCCCCTGTCCGGTGATATGGCGATTTGGGGTGGGTAAACGCAACACTCGTCGAGAGTGTGTCGCCGGGATAAAAGAAACTGGTCGAGACATATTGTCATCCTCCTAACTAGCTTCGCCTAACTACAACGTTGAGTTCAGGCGTTTAAAACAAGCGCATAACCGCTCAATGGTTTTAGCTAAGAAAGAAGGATGCCAACTTTGCCATCCCGTTAGGAATTAACCATTTCTTCAATGTGGAATTGGCGTAAGGTGTTGATTTCTTGCTGCCAAATATCTGGGTCAATTGTTTCTAAAATCAGAGGGATACCATCAAAACGTGGATCTTTAGCGATGTACTCAAAACAGCTCCAGCCGATCTCACCTTTGCCTAATGAGTGGTGACGGTCAACCTTGCTAGCGAATTCGACTTTTGAATCATTTAGATGCATTGCTCTTAAATAGTGCATACCAACGATACGGTCGAACTCAGCAAAGGTATGCTTACAATCCTCTTTAGTACGCAGATCGTAACCTGCGGTAAACGTGTGGCAAGTATCGAGACATACGCCAACACGTTCTTTGTCTTCCACTTGATCGATGATTTCAGCCAAATGCTCAAACTTCCAACCTAAGTTAGTGCCCTGACCTGCCGTGTTCTCAATCACAGCGATCACATTCGGCACTGCTTTGTGCGCCAGGTTGATCGACTCGGCGATCGTCGCCAAACACTCTTGTTCCGACACTTTCTTTAAGTGGCTACCAGGGTGGAAGTTTAGCAACGTTAAACCTAATTGATTGCAACGCTCCATCTCATCAATAAATGCCGCGCGGGATTTATTCAGCTTTTCTTCTTCTGGAGCACCCAAGTTAATCAGATAAGAGTCATGGGGAAGAATGTGTTCAGCGCCGAAACCAAGCATTTTGCAGTTTGCTTTGAACGCACTAATGGTTTTTTCTTCGAGTGGTTTTGCAACCCATTGGCGTTGGTTCTTAGTAAACAGAGCAAACGCATTCGCACCAATTTCACGAGCACGAAGAGGCGCTTGATCAACCCCTCCAGCCGCAGATACGTGAGCACCAATAAATTTGTTTCCAAACTTGTTTTTCATGTTTGTCATTTAATCACTTTAGACTTTCAGTATGGCTACCTAAATACAGGCAGTTGCGTAAACAAGGTTAAGTTTTGAACTTATTTTGTAGTAAATTTACAACAAAATTAACTTTTAAATATTTTTTATATTATCAAATAAATTGTAAATAGTATGTTTTCAAACGTTTTATTGATTTAACTCAAGAAAATCACCTTCAAAAAATTAAGGTTTTTGGTTGTTTTTTGACTTAAATCAATATTAAAATAATGGATATTGGCTATATAATACTTAGCTCGACAAAAATTCGAAAATTAACACCAATAATCACCACGTAAGTGGTCTAGGAGATAGTGATGATCCAAGGTATCCAAATTACTAAAGCAGCTAACGACGAACTACTAAACTCAATCTGGCTACTAGATAGCGAGAAGAACGAAGCGCGTTGTGTTGCTGCAGCATCAACTTACGAAGCAGACCAAGTTATCGCAATCAGCGACCTAGGTGAATACGAAAGCCGTGAAGTAGCAATCGAAACTGCTCCTCGCATCGAAGGTGGTCAACACCTAAACGTGAACGTTCTTAAGCGTGAAACTCTAGAAGACGCAGTTGCACACCCAGAGAACTACCCACAGCTAACTATCCGTGTTTCTGGTTACGCAGTACGTTTCAACTCGCTAACTCCAGAACAGCAACGTGACGTAATCGCTCGTACTTTTACTGAGTCTCTATAATCTCTCAGTAAACTAGCTTGTTAGAATTTAAAAAGCTTGGTCAGCAATGACCAAGCTTTTTTTGTTTCTGGATCCTTCTAATCCCTTCCGGTAGTGGAAAGCAGCTAGACTCTATGGGGCGTTTCTTTGAGAAGGATCGCTCTTAAATGCTTGTGCCAACGAGGTTGGATCAAGCTTCTCTCTTTGCTGTAATGCCCCTTCTGCCCACCAAATCAATTGATGCATAGTGCGATTCATATAACTGTCCCACTGCGCCTGATCCGATTCATCCGCAACCACACCCTGTTCATCAAACACCTCTTGTGCTTTCGGGATGTGGATCATTGCCGACACAGGCAAGCATCCCAGCTCTGATAAGAAAGTACGCATCGACACTGCAGCACGAGCTCCACCCCATTGCCCTGCAGAGTAGGTCACGATAGCACTTGGCTTATAGGAAAACAGCGAACTGCCAAAATGATTAAGCATGTTTGCCAAAGCTGGACTCATCGAATGGTTATATTCCGGGCTAACCATCACATACCCATCGGCCTGTTTGATTTTGTCTGCCAGCTCACTTAGGTGCTCTGGCACTTTAGAACGGTGATAAGCAAACTCGGGCTTAAACACATCGCCAAAGTCGTAGTTCAATGGGTCAATGATTTCGACCGTATGTTGCGAATGCTGACTCACGATGAGTTTCTCACACGCTCTACTGACTCGCATTCCTAAACGGGCTGGTCGTGGTGGCGTGCTGTCTCTCACTGAACCAAGAAAAATCAAAAAATGCATGCTTCTCTTTCCATCGAGCTATTGTCAAATGTGGTGTATGGAAGATCATGCAGTAGCTTGTTGATGAGTCTCCATTTCTTTCACTCCATTGATGAAGCGAACATCTTTCACAACATCCGCTAGGAGTGCAAAACCTCGTAGACGACGCCACTTCGTCTCTGCACTGCGCATTAACTTGTAGGCCATCATCAACGTAGTCTTTCTGTTTCCACAGTTCTTCGTCTTGGTTCGTGCGTAAACGTACTGTGGCGAACATCGATTCTATTGGGTTGGTTGTCCTGATATGAACCCAGTGCTCTGCTGGGTAATCGTAGAACGCCAGCATTTCAGCTTTATCTTTCACCAAGCAGTCGGTTGCCTTTGGATACTTGGCTTCGAAGCGCTTCTGGAAGGTTGAGAAGGCGTGATAAGCATCATCTCTAGTCTCTGCCATCCAGATATCTTGCAGTGCTTCCTTCATTCGTGGTTGTACGCTTTTGGGCACCTTGTTAAGCACATTCGCCGTCTTATGTACCCAGCATCGTTGCTGAGTCGTTTGAGGCCAGCACTTAGCAACCGCTTTCCAGAAGCCAAGCGCGCCATCTCCGATGGCGAGCTTCGGTGCTAACTGTAATCCCTGCGCTCGTAGCTGCTCAATGAGTTCCGTCCAACTTGCTTCTGACTCTCTATGACCATCCAGAACGCCAAGGACTTCTTTGCGTCCAGTGTCATCGACACCAATGATGACGAGTAAGCAGAGCTTATCGTCCATCCTAACGTGACAGTAAACACCGTCAGCCCAAATGTAAACATAGCGGCGCCTACCGAGGTCACGCTTACGCCACTGTTCGTACTCCGCATACCAGCGCTCTTTGAGGCGACAGATGCTGTTGGCTGACAGGCCTTTCGCATCCTTACCAAGCAGAGACTCCAGAGCAGGCAGCATATCGCCCGTAGATATTCCCTTGAGATAGAGTAACGGGAGCAGTGTTGCAACGCTCTTTGTTCGCTTGAGATACGGTGGTATCAAGTTGCTATTAAATTTGACGCCATGCCCTGAGCGATCTCTTACCTTAGGAATTTGCACTTCGACATCACCGACACCGGTTTGCAAGGTTCGCTCAGGTAAGAAACCGTTGCGAACGATAGCTTGCTTGCCGTCAACCATAACATTCTGGTGTTGTGCAAGTAACTGTTGAAGCTCAGCTTCAACAGCTTGTGCAATCAAATCTCTAGCCCCTTGACGTATCAGTTCAGTAAGTGGGTCTTGTGGTGTATTCAGTGAAACAACAGTATTATCAGTCATGCGGTGTACCTTTCTGTTAATCGTTCTGGGGAGAACTGCATCAACAGATTACACCGCAACTTCCTTTCTCTTCCATACACCAGAAATCAGCATAGCTCCTTTCCATCTCATTTAGTTAAGTTCGTTTCTCAATCATAAAGAGAGTTAAAACTTACCGGCAATAAAAAAGGTGAATGATTGCTCATTCACCTCTCGTTATTTGTGTTTTTGATACTGACTGTATTTTTGAAGCTTACTGCACGCGGCGCAGTACTTGCTTCAGTGCGTCAAAGTCAGCGTCGAGATCTTCCGATAGCAGCTCCATCACAGCGTGCTTCGCTAGTGGCGCAGGAAGGTCGATATCTGATTCTAGAATATCATCCACCACTTCTTTGAACTTCGCAGGGTGAGCAGTACATAGGAACAGACCTGTTTCACCGTCTTGCAATTGTTCTTCAAGAACGCGGTAAGCAATCGCACCGTGCGGTTCACACAGGTAATCCATGGCGTATAAATCTTTTACTGACTGTGCGCTTTGCTCATCAGATACTGCACCTTTACCTAGCGTCTCCAAGCCCCACTCTTTGACGCGGCACAGCTCTTCAATACGAGGCCAGTTGTTTGGTTGGCTCACGTCCATCGCGTTCGATGTTGTTGCGACTGTTGGTTTTGGCTCCCACTTACCTGTTTCTAGGTAGCGCGGTACAGTGTCATTGGCATTAGTTGCAGCGATAAAGCGTTTGATAGGCAGACCCAGCGCTTTTGCCAGTAGACCAGCAGTTAGGTTACCAAAGTTACCGCTTGGTACAGACACGACTAGGTTTTCACGCTCTTGTTTGCTCATTTGCGCAGCGGCTTCAAAGTAGTAACAGATTTGCGCCATCAAACGGCTGATGTTGATTGAGTTTGCAGAGTTCAGACCGATCTCTTCACGCAGTGCAGAATCATCAAAAGCTTGCTTAACCAGTGCCTGACACGCATCGAAGTCTCCATCGATCGCGACAGTATGGATGTTCTTACCAAGCGTACAGAATAGCTTCTCTTGCAGTGGACTGATCTTGCCTTTCGGGTAAAGAATCACAACGTTGATGTCTTCCATACCGTAGAAAGCATGCGCAACGGCTGCGCCAGTATCGCCAGAAGTTGCCGTTAGGATAGTGATCTTGCCGCCATCCGAAACCGCAGCAAGAGATTGCGCCATAAAGCGACCACCAAAGTCTTTAAACGCAAGCGTTGGACCATGGAACAGCTCCAGTGCATAAACACCGTCTTTTACTTGATTGATAGGCGCAGGGAATTGGAATGCAGCATCAACAAGAGCATTCACTTGCTCTTCTGCAAGTTCATCGCCAATTAACGCTGATAGAATCTTAGTGCTACGAGAGACAAAGTCTTCTGCAAGCAGCGCATCGATATCTTCAAATTTTGGTAATTCCGATGGGAAAAATAGGCCTTGATTACGACCTAACCCTTGGCGAACGGCTTGGCCAAAGGAAACTTGTTCATCATTTTCTTTTATATTGTAAAGCTTCATAGCTCACTTCCTGTTACTTTCGAACCCTGCTTATCTAGACGACAAACGTGGACGAATCCTTCTTCGTTTTGTACGTAGTTCTGTTCTAACCAGCGAGCAACTCGCTCAGCGACATCTTTCTCTTTGCAAATACTGAACAGTGTCGGCCCACTGCCAGAAATACCGGTAGCCAATGCACCCGCAGACGCTGCGTATTGACGTGCATTCGCAAAACCCGGAAGCAGTTTCTCACGATACGGTTCTGCGATCACGTCTTTGATCATTTTTGCAGCAAGTTCTGGCTGACCAGAATGACACGCATGGATAAAGCCTGCAAGGTGGCGACCATGGGCAATGATATCTTGTCGACGGTATTGAGATGGTAGGATCTCACGCGCTTCTGCAGTGGACACTTTGATGCCCGGATATGCCATCACCCAATACCAATCATCAAAGCAAGGCACTTCTTGACTAATGATACCCAACTCTTCAAGCATCAACTGCACACCGCCAAGGTAACATGGTGCGACGTTATCGTAGTGAATACCACCAGAGATCTTGCCTTCCATTTCTCCCATCAGTGCCAGTAACTCTGTCTCGTTAAGTGGCTGTCCATGGAATCGGTTCAATGCATCTAATGCCGCAACGATAGAGCATGCACTTGAGCCTAAACCAGAGCCAATTGGCATGTTCTTTTCTAGCGTCATCTCAAGTGGTTTTAGCTCGACGCCTTTTTTGTCTAGCTCACGAGCAAACACTATCCAACAATCGTAAACAATGTTCTCTTTTGGCTCGGTAGGCAACTTTTCAACGAAGTCACCGGATGTTTTTAGGCTGAATGGCTCAGCTCCTGACTTTACCAATACTCGGTCGCCCAAAAGAGTGCCATCAACTGGGGACACCGCCGCCCCCAGAACGTCGAAACCAACGCTTACATTACCAATTGATGCTGGGGCATAAACCACAACATCCATATCACTTGAACTCATTGCCGTTATACCCCTAACTTCCAACCTAAAGTACGCATCACATCAGAGAATACGCCCGCTGCGGTCACTTCAGTACCAGCACCGTAACCACGCAATACCAGTGGAATTGGTTGGTAGTAGCGGCTATAGAAGGCCAGTGCGTTTTCACCATCTTTAATCTTAAACATCGGGTCGTTTTCATCGACTGCAGCAATACTTACCGTGCATTTACCGTCAACGATTTCCCCCACGTAGCGCAGT
The DNA here is from genome assembly GCF_023277445.1 of Vibrio sp. ED002. Lineage (NCBI taxonomy): Bacteria > Pseudomonadati > Pseudomonadota > Gammaproteobacteria > Vibrionales > Vibrionaceae > Vibrio > Vibrio sp. ED002. Next base: position 1,893,787 of record NZ_CP080238.1, read on the forward strand.
ACTTTGCCTTCTTCTGCCGCTTTAGCTGACAGCTCTTTAAAGTACGTATCCGCTTCTGGCAGACGCTCCATGAATTCATCAACACTGCCTGAATCATCAAAGCCCGGTGGTAACGCTTGGTCAACAACGACATCTTCCAGTTCTAAAGACATGCCAGCTTCACGAGCAAGGATAAGTAGCTTACGTGCCACATCCATACCCGATAGATCGTCACGAGGATCCGGTTCCGTAAAGCCGTTTTGTTTCGCGATGTTTGTCGCTTCACTCAGGCTCATGCCTTCATCTAACTTACCGAAGATGTATGACAGAGAGCCAGAAAGAATACCGCTGAAGCGCTCTAGCTCATCACCCGCTGAGATTAGGTTTTGTAGGTTTTCGATTACCGGTAGACCTGCGCCTACGGTTGTTTCGTACATCAATTTACGACGAGAGCTGCGCGCTACATCGCGAAGTTGATGGTAGTACGCCATGCTTGCCGTGTTAGCTTTTTTGTTTGGTGTTACGACGTGGAAACCTGCAGCTAAGAAGTCTGCATACTGATTCGCAATGGCTTCGCTGGACGTACAGTCAACTAACACAGGGTTGATGATGTGATTACGTTGAACCAATGAAATCAGACGCGCTAGGCTGAATTCTTCAGTTGAAGCAGACATACGGTCACGCCAATGCTCTAGAGGAAGACCTTCACTATCAAGCAGAAGACCTTTGCTGTTTGCCAAACCACACACGCGAATCACGATGCCTTTCTCTGCAAGCTTCGCCTGTTGACGTTCGATCTGATCCACCAGCTCACCACCAACGCCACCAATACCAACAACGAATACGTCTAGGAAGTGCTTAGAGTTGAATAGGTTCTCGTGACACGCTTTGATTGCTTCAGAGATTTTGTCTTCAGGAATCACGGCAGAGATAGCACGCTCAGATGAGCCCTGTGCGATTGCCACGATGTTTACATTCACTTCAGCAAGAGATGAGAAGAAGCGAGAAGCGACACCGCGAGAAGTACGCATACCATCACCAACCAACGTCACAATAGACACATCGTCGATGAACTCGACTGGTTCAAGTAAACCGTCTTTTAGTTCCAACTCAAATGCGTCAGCCAACACTTGCTGTGCTTTGGCTTTATCTTGCGCTTCAATACAGAAGCTGATGCTGTACTCAGAAGAAGATTGTGTGATAAGTACGATAGACACGCCCGCTGATGACATCGCACCAAAGACACGGCTTGCCATGCCTACCATGCCCTTCATACCTGGGCCAGACACGTTAACCATCGTTAGATCATTTAGCGTCGTGATGCCTTTGATATCTAGATTATCTTCGCCAGTATCTTGGCCAATCAATGTACCCGCACCTTGTGGATTAAAGCTGTTTTTGATCAGGCATGGGATATGAAATTGTGCAATTGGTGCGATGGTTTTTGGATGCAGAACGGAAGCACCGAAGTAAGAAAGCTCCATCGCTTCTTGGTAGCTGAGCGACTTGAGTAGGCGTGCATCTTCAACTAGGCGAGGGTCACAGTTGTAAACGCCATCTACATCAGTCCAAATTTCACAGCAGTCTGCACGCAAACATGCGGCCAGTACCGCTGCGGAGTAATCAGAACCATTACGACCCAGAGTTACCAATTCACCTTTTTCATTACCAGCTGTAAAGCCCGGCATGATGCTGACATGGCCTTCTGGAAGCGGGTTTTGGCGGAAGTTCTGCGTAGAGACTTCAACATCAACCATCGCTTCTAGATGATCGCCTTTCGCGTATAGGTACTCAACCGGATCGATAAGATGCGCAGGTTGGCCTTTTGCTTCTAGTACCGCTTTCATCAGTTGAATCGACACACGCTCGCCTTTGCTGATAATGCGTGCGTTGACGTTGTTTGGACACATACCAAGAAGATTAATGCCGTGAACAAATTGACGTAATTGAGAAAGTGAGGTTTTAACTTGGTTATCGAAAGCCGTGCCATCCACATTTGGAACAACCGCTTGGATTTCGGAAAATAGCGTTTTAAACGACGCTTCTAGCTCATTGATTTGAAGCTCTGCTTCACCGTTTCGAAGTGCGCCTTCGATCACCGCAACAAGCTTATTGGTCGTTTTACCCGGTGCAGAAAGCACAACTGCAACGTCTTCCTGTTGAGCGTTATTGGCAATGATATCCGCTGCTCTTAAAAAGCGATCTGCATCTGCTAATGATGAGCCGCCAAACTTCAATACTCGCATCCCTTCCTCCGATGTATCTTCTTAATTCTGTCTAAATTTCATTTAAAAAAGCATAAAAAAAGGCCTGTATCTTGTTGGATACAGGCCTTTTTTGTGAATTTCTTTCGCTCAGCAGCCTGCCCCAACATTGGTCGTGTTGGTAATAATAATGGTTGTGGTCATTACTACTAGGCTATTTGATGGCATAAATAAATATTCAACGATAATTGTGTGTTTGCTTAACTCTACGTTTACCGAGTTTCCGGTACAGAGTCAACAAAAAATTGTCTATTTTCCGGTCTTGTAGTGATTTCTGCTACGCAATGTCTTTGATATTTCAATGTAATTACAAAGGGTTGCGAATTATCATAGTCAATTGAACTTTTTCTCTCTCTACAACGGTCTGTTTGATATAGAAGCAAATAGCGGTGATGACACTTGATCCTCTTCTATCTACATATGATCAAAACATCGATCCTCATGAATACTAATTAACAACAAGTTAACTGTGATCAAGGTTCATAGGATTGAATTAAGTAGAAAATAAGTGAGCTGACTTTCATATTCTATGCTTTAATATTGAGAAGCTTTAAGCACATACTAATAACAAAGTTCGACACAAGGAGTGGTCAACATGAAAAAATGGATTTTTCTGTTACTGTTTGTTGTGCCTAGCATTTGTGCTGCAAATGAGTTGCCACCTCTCCCAGGAAAAACCACAGCTTCCCCACACAAGCTTTTCATTTCTAGTGAAAACTACCATACCGAGAGCTTTGACGTTTGGAATATTGATGGCGGTTACGCGTATGAGCTGTTTGACTCGGTTGATCTTTACGTAGGTGCGCGTGTAAATAATTCACCAACGCAAAACCAAAGTGGCTTTTTGAGTGGGATCAGTTATCACTTAAATGATCGCGTCACCGTTAAAAGTACAGTTCGCTCTTATAAAGCGGAAACGACCGAAGGTATTCGTGAAGAAGACAGTAGCCTCGCTGCCGAAGTTTCAAGCCGCGTAAAAATCACCGAAAACTTAGATCTTCACGCCACTTTAGATTATCAAGATTGGCAACAAGGCTTTGAAGTCGGACTTGGTTTCCGCTTTTAAAAATCCAACGCCTCTTTAGAGATCAATACGCCATTCCAATCCGCATACACGTAATGCTTAGGTTGAACAATTTGGTTCTGCATTGTCAGCGTAACATTCACTTCTCCGACATCACGCTTTTCTGTTTTAAACGGACATGTGCCTAGGGCTTGAACACCAATGTCCATTTGAGAAATCTGAGCTACATCGCGAATCGCTCCGTACACTATGATGCCTTCCCAACCATTTTCGATCCCAAGAATCGCTAATTGATCGCCTAGCAAGGCTTTTTGACAAGAGCCGTGTCCGTCAACAATTAGTACTTTGCCAGTACCATTATCGCTCAGTACCTCGCGAACTTTTGAATTATCATGGTAGCAACGCACTGTGACTATCTCTCCATGAAACGCGGTACGTTGACCAAAATTCTGCAATGGCAGACTCAGTAACGTAACTTGTTCTTCAAATTGGTCACAAATATCTGGTGTTATGTCTCTCATAGTTCCTCCGTGAAATGTCTCACCCGAGCAAAACTCCAGTGAGTAGTATCCTTCTATACCAGTCTGGATTTCATCGAACCAAGCTTGTGCAAAATCTCTGGCTCTGAACACGCTATCAGGTAAAGCTCGTCATCAATGACGTAGTAAATCGCATTCTGTTGGAAATCTTTTGCCAGCACTATCGCCGCTTCTGGCGTGAGTTCTGCTGCGTAACTTTCTTCAAACCATTCGAATGCCTGATCACCAACCGTGACAGGCACGTGTTTAACGTGGTTTAATTGCTTTTCGAGTTCATGATTACTTATGCAATTCATCTCTTTTGACCGCAAATTACTGTAAGGGTTCCAAGCGGTTATCACTGCGTAACTTGAAGAACACCAATCAGTATGAAAACGAAAGAAAGATTCTGAATAAGCATTCCATAACGATGCGTCTATGTTCGTATTACTTTTTTCTATCATAACTCTTAAACGATTAATAACGGTTACATTTCATCAATTGATGTAAATCAACAAACTGAATGGAATTAACATTTGAGCATTGTTAGCATGCTGTTAACAATATAAAATCCGCTCCATATCTTAGGGTGTTTACGTTTCAGGCCCCGCGAAGGCTAGGAAATGAAAGGTAAACAAGCCCTATAGAATAAACGTCGCCATCGGATACTGGTGAGTTGGCAAAATTCCAAGGAAGGCGGATAACTGAAAGAAGTGTTTTTTTGATCAACTTGATTTATTATCAAAATCACATTACCTGTATGTTATATTTTTGCCTAGAATTTATTCTATTAGCACAATTTTGTCACAAATTTAGGTACCGCCAATGCAAACCCCGCAGATTCTTATCGTAGAAGATGAGCAAGTAACTCGTAACACTCTTAAGAGTATTTTTGAAGCAGAGGGATACGCTGTTTTTGAAGCCAGTGACGGTGAAGAGATGCACCAAGTGTTGTCTGAAAATTCAATCAACTTGGTTATCATGGACATTAATCTTCCAGGCAAGAATGGTCTCCTTTTAGCACGTGAACTTCGCGAGCAAGCGAACATCGCACTGATGTTCCTAACTGGTCGTGACAATGAAGTAGACAAGATCCTAGGTCTTGAGATCGGTGCTGATGACTACATCACTAAACCATTCAACCCACGTGAACTGACTATCCGCGCACGTAACCTGCTAAGCCGCTCAATGAGCACTAACGCAGTACAAGAAGAGAAGCGCTCGGTAGAAAAATATGAGTTCAACGGTTGGGTGCTAGACATCAACAGCCGCTCTCTTGTGAGCCCAGCTGGCGATGGCTACAAACTGCCTCGTTCTGAGTTCCGTGCACTTCTGCATTTCTGTGAGAACCCAGGCAAGATTCAAACTCGTGCTGATCTTCTTAAGAAGATGACGGGCCGTGAGCTTAAGCCACACGACCGTACTGTTGACGTGACTATCCGTCGCATTCGTAAGCACTTTGAATCTGTATCAGGTACTCCTGAAATCATCGCGACGATTCACGGTGAAGGTTACCGCTTCTGTGGCGATCTAGAAGACTAATCGCTTCAACACAAACAATAAGGGCTTGCTCCATGAGCAAGCCCTTTTTTTATCTGAGAAAACGCAATATCAGTATACTTTATCGATCTTAATGTGTTTCTCAACCAACCAGCCTTTCTTACCAGCATCATCTAATAACAAAGCTAAGTCGACTGACTTTTCCATATCCGCTTCAATTTGCCAAACAAAGGCGACTTCCCACTGGTTCTCACTATGAGTACGTAACTCAAGCAAGTCACCATCAATTTGCCATTCAGAATCGCCTTGTTTGATGATCAATGAATCCACGGTCAAGTTGGCTGGTAGTTCCTTGTCTGATTTCAAGTACAACGCACCATGTACGTTTTGCTCTTGAACCTCACCAATGGTTGGCATTAGGTTTACCCACAAGTTGCTTTTCAGCTCAACATTCACTTTATTCATGGTGATTTGGCTGTCTTCTTGCCAACCCACTTGAGGAGCAGAACTACAACCAGCAAGTAATGCGATTGCCAGTGCTGCCGATGCAAACTTCTTCATGTTATTTCCTCTGTTCCAACCAACTTTTTAAGACTTGAATGTCATTTTGATATTCATTTTTTATTTCTTCGACCCAGTCCGAGATATTTTCCCACCAAGCAGGCATATCCGGAGATTGTGCCTTCTGTGCAACACTTTGGATGTGTTTAAGACCAATAGAACCCGCGGCGCCTTTGATCTTATGCGCCTCTGAAACAATACCATCTTGGTCTTTCGCCATCATGTTCGAGTCTAAAATCTGAATGTAGTCTGGCATCATGTCTTCGAACATCTTGATACTGTCATAAACAGGTTTCACACCCACGATATCCACGTATGACTCTAGCATATCCAAATCAAGTAAATGGGTATTGATGACGGGCGATGGGGTCGGTGTAACATCCTCAACGAGCTCAGGCTCAACAACCTCTTCTTCTTGGTTATCAATACGATTAACGAAGAACTTATCAATCACTGATTGCATCGCTTGTACCGCAAGTGGTTTGCTGATTGCATCGTCCATACCGTTGTCTAAGTATTCACGACGATCTTTCATCACATTCGCCGTTAGTGCTACTAATGGCGGCAAGTGGTCGTAATGCTCACGGTAGTACTTAGCCACATCAAAACCTGTCATGTCTGGTAGTTGTATATCCAGCAATGCTAAGTCATATTCGTCTGGTACAAAGTTCACCAGCGCTTCTTCACCTGTCATGGCTACAGTGACGGTATGTCCCAAGCTTTCAAGCAGTGACTTAGCAACAGTAATGTTCAGTTCGATATCTTCTACCATAAAGATATTTAGATGCACTTTATCTCGCTGAGCATCGATAACAGGCTCTTCCAATTCAACAATCGGAACGTGAATTGAAACGGTAAAGGTACTACCGAAGCCCTCTTCACTCGCAACAGTAATATCGCCATCCATCATGTTGATAAGCTGCTTAGAAACCGCCAAACCAATGCCGGTACCAACCGCATGAAGGTTGTCTTTGCCTGACTTCACTTGGTAGTACATCGCAAAAATCTTATCCAGCTCTTCTTCAGGAATACCAATGCCAGTGTCTTCTACTTCCATGATGATGGTCGCGTAGTCGTCTTCGACATCTGCGCTGACTGTCATGACGACGCCACCTTCTTTGGTGAACTTCATTGCGTTGCTAACCAAGTTCCAGATAACCTGACGCAAGCGGGTCGCATCCACTTCAATCGCTTTTGGTAATGCGCTCAAGCGTTCAAGGTCGAAACGCAACCCTTTCTGCTCCGCCATCAGAGCAGAGATGCTTTCAATCTCTGCTACAAAATCCTCAAAGTTCAATGGTGCAGGCAGCAGTTCCAATTTACGACGGTCGAATTTATCCATATCGATAATGTCGTTGAAGATGTTGCCCAATGTAATGGCACTGACGTTAATAGTTTGCATGTGCTTACGCTGCTCTTGCGTTAACTGACTATCGAGCAACATTCGGCTCAAACCAACGATGCCATTCAATGGCGTGCGCAGTTCATGACTGATGGTGGAGATAAAGGTGGTCTTGTCACGGCTGGCTTTTTCTAACGATTCTTCATGGCGTTTACGTTCGGTAATATCTCGTCCAAAGCCAACTAGACCAAGGTGACGGCCATCTTTACTGTAGAAAGGTACTTTGCGCAATTCGAAGTAGTGTTTGCGACCATCTGGATATTCAAGCCATTGCTCATAAGTGATGGCCTGATTATCTGCAAAGACTTTTTGGTCGGTATCAACGATGTGCTCGGCCACTTCTTTGCTGTAAACATCCCATGGGCTTAGGCCCACCAATTGATGCTCTTTCTTACCAGTGAGTTCTTCCATTGCTCGGTTACAACCAGAGAAGACACCATCGGCGTTACGGTAGTAAATCAAGTCTGGAGATGCATCAATGAAAGAGCGTAAAAGTGCGGTACGCTCGGCAAGCTCTAACTGAGTGCGTTCACGTTGGAATACTTCGTTCTCCAAATCTTGCATGGCTTCTTCGCGCGCTTCTTCCGCTTTAATGCGCTCTTCAATTTCTTGATTGAGCTTTTCAATGTTCTGCTGCAATTGGAAGTTCAGTTCTTGGTCACGCGAGCGCATGTCTTTCAGCTTAGAGACTAGTTTGGTCAATCGTTGACGAGATTCTTCTAGCTGATCAACAACAACGGAAAGAAAATACACCGCCCAAGGGGTAATAAGCAGACCAAAGAAAACAGAACGAACAATATCAATATCGTCGACGTTCCCTTTCAAGGCGAGCGTAATACCAACTTGCACCACAACAGCCAGTGCCACCAGCGCTAAGGCCAGCAATATAGAGAAACGGACAATCCCCAGCTTAACCAATAGGTCAACATAGTACTGGGCGAGGTTTTTCATGGGCTTCATTCACTACTCCATGGAACAAGCTAGATATCGAACCCTGACAGTTAGAGAAGTTAAAACAGTGAAGATATTTCGAGCTGTTTTAAGTTTGGCAATACACATTGGCGAACCAGCGAAGCTTCAGGGCTAGCAGACACCTCACACCATGTATGGGCAGTTTAACGTGTTTAATACGGTGATTAAAACCGCCTACTCTCAACTTAGAGCAAGCGGTCACAAAGCGTTAGCAAGAACTTGGATGAACACTGGTTCGATCACGACCATCGGCCTTCGCTTGGTAGAGTGCACTGTCTGCCATCGCGACCCCCATTTCAGGTTCATCGCCGTGCTGAGGAATGTAAGAGACAAAGCCGATACTGACTGTCAATTGAGCAAAAGCTTCTGAACAGCAATGTTCGATGCCGAGGTCATGAATGCGTTCATGTATCCGCAGAGCGACTTTTTGAGCCCCTTCCGTCGTGGTATTTGGCAAGATGAAAGCGAACTCCTCACCACCATAACGAGCGACACAATCAGAAGAGCGACTGACCACCTGCTGGAATACCGATGCCACTTTAATCAGCGCCTCATCACCTTGTTGATGGCCGTAGCAGTCGTTATAGCGCTTAAAGAAGTCGATATCACATAGCATGATACACAGAGGTAGCTTCTCTCGAACATGATGGTACCAAAGCGTATCGAGTTGCTCGTCAAATCGGCGTCGGTTTGCGACTTGAGTTAGGCTGTCTAAGAAACTGAGTTTCTCCAACTCCAAGTTGGCTTCTTCCAGTTTCTGCTCCGCAAGATAACGTTCAGAAATATCGCGAGCCATGATCAGCACACCATTGGTACCAGAAGCTTTATCTTTAAAGGGTGACTTCACCACATCAAACCATGTGTAATAACCGTCGGTACTGGTCACTTTGTCGATATAACGCACGGGGTGAGTTTGCTGTAAAGCCTGAAGATCACTGGCTTCTAGGCGGATGTAAATATCTTCAGGGATCACATCTTGTAGACGCTTTCCAATTAGGTCTGAAACATCTGGAATCCCTAAAGCATTAACAAACGGCTTATTACACGCTTGATACACCATGTTTTCATTGAAGATACCGATCGAATCTGGACTGGCGTCCAAAATGGTCTGAAGAATGGTGTCACGTTGAGCCAGAGCCACTTCCGTATCTTTACGACGCTCCATTTCATCACGTAAGTTTTGCTGCATCTTATGCCATTCAGTTACATCATGGCTAATTGACAGCGTCCCTATCATTTCCCCAGTTTGAGACACTAGTGAATTCTGATTCACTTCTAGCAAACAACTGCGTCCTTGAGGATCCGTTGTCCAACGACGGTCACTTTTTCTAGCAGACATCGAACTGGATTTTGAAGTGCATGCTTCGTTTTCTCGACCTTGCCAAAATTGATCAAACGCGCGGTTAGTGGTCAGTACTTTACCTTTTTGATCTTGCAAACAAATCAATTCAGACAACGAGTCCAAGGCAGAACGAGCAATGTTTAGTTGGGCCAGTTCTTGTTGCTGATCTTTCTGGGTCATTTGATGACTTTGAGCATACAGAATCCATACTCTTTGCCTACGCAGTAAGCTCTTTCGACCAGATAACTCAACTTTGATGCTTTCACCATCGGATAAACGCCAGTCAAAAATTTGCTGGCTAAATTGTCGGTTTGAAAAGCTATCAAGCAATACGACAAGTTCATCTAAATTAAATGAAGCCGGATAAAGAAAACCAGAACCTAAAGGACGAATAGCCAATAGTTGCATCGCGGGATGGTTAGATAACAGAAGCTGCCCATGGTTAGCATCAACCACAAGCACAGGATAAGGAGAATCAGTAACAACGTACTTTAAAGCGGTTTGAAAACGTAAATAAATTAATGTAACGGCAACGGCAAACACGAAAAAGAGCAGGACTACAAATTCGTAGTTGCCCCACCCATCCCATAACCAATCGAGTAACTGATCCATTTTTCCGACCTTTAATGCAAATCGGGAAAAATATACCAGTTATTAATCGATCAATCTGCCTTTAATTCTGGCTTACTATAGATGAAAGGGTCACCATTCAAACTGCCCTGAGCCCCCTCGCGATCCAAAGCTCTTCCTATCTCTGTCATCGCTAGCCAACGATTTTCACACCACAACGGGGAGAGCAATGTTGGGCGACGTGCAGCCGAAGAGACACGATGATAAATCACCTCTTTAGGGGTCATACGGATCATTTCACTGGCAATCGCTACATACTCTTCCAATTCTGGAGCTTCTAGTTTTCCAGCACGCCATGCCTTTGCCATCGTGCTACCATCAACAATATGCAAGCCATGCAACTTGATGCCATCAGTGCCTACTTCAAGGACTTTACGCAGTGTTTCAATGTTATCGCTGCGTGTTTCTTTTGGTAAGCCAACAATAAGATGAGTACATACTTTGATACCTAGCGCACGAGCGCGCTTGGTGATATCAGCATAGCACTCAAAATCGTGACCTCGGTTGATTCGCTTAAGTGTGTCGTTCTTGGCAGTTTGAAGGCCCAATTCCAACCAGATCTCATAACCTTGATTGACATAATCCGACAACAGATCCAATACGGCATCAGGAACACAATCTGGACGAGTGCCTACACACAACCCCACGATGTCAGCGGCCTTGAGAGCTTCTTCATACATATTTTTCAATACCTGCACTTCCGCGTATGTGCTGGTATAGGCTTGGAAGTAAGCAAGGTACTTTTTCGCACGATGGATCTCTCCCGCACGATCTTTCAATTGATCATGAATGCTTTTGATCTGGACTTCTTCATCCGCAAAGGACGCGACATTACAAAACGTGCAACCACCTCGACCAATGGTGCCGTCGCGGTTTGGGCAGCTAAAGCCACCATGTAAAGTCAGCTTATGGACTTTTTCGCCGTAACGACGCTGAAGGTCTTGACCTAGTGTGTTGACCAACTCATGTAACTGCATAGATTCTCACCAATCGTAAACCGTAATAAATCTCACTACGATCTATGTAAATAAATTACATCCCTGCAAGAAAAAACAAATAATTCTAGTCAATTCAAACAAGAGCATAATGGTTTGAAATCAATAAAACTGCATAAAACCAACCTAAAAGCAGCCATGTTGCGCAATTGTTAAACAAAAAGTGCATATTTAAACGAAAAAATTGGGTCACAAAAGCGACTTTTCATTGCATTACGAAGTCACAAAATTGTAGGATACTTACACAACCCCGCTGTTTTTGTGACTTTTATTACAATGACAACTGCGGGAATTGTCGGCGATACCCCGCTCCCACCGATATAAATCACTAGATAGTGATAATAAATAAAGGGATATCACCAAGGATTGTTTTTCTCGCAAAATTTTTCCTGCGAGATACGGAAAGGAATCAAAACTGACCAACCTAGGTCGGTTTCGAATCATAAATATAAAGGACAAGACGCACAGAGTGTACCTAAGACAGCCAAGATCTGTCTGGGATTCTTGCGTCGACATTGAACTGGAAGGATGTATCTATGGTAGATAGAGAGCAAAATTCACAGGGTCTGTACACTCCGGAGCTGGAGCATGACGCTTGTGGTATCGGTTTTGTTGCTCACCTTAAAAACCGTAAATCTCATGAAGTAGTGACTCAAGCACTAGATATGCTGGCTCGCATGGAACACCGTGGTGGTCAAGGCTGTGACCCATGTAGCGGTGATGGCGCAGGTATCTTGCTACAGAAACCTCATGAATTCCTATTAGAAGAAGCCGTTAAGCTAGGCATTAAACTGCCTTCGTTTGAAAAGTATGGTGTTGGTGTCGTTCTTTTCCCGAAAGACGAATACAAACGCGAACAATGCCGTGACATTCTAGAACGTAACGCACAACGTCTAGATCTTGAAGTTATCGGTTACCGAGTACTGCCAACCGACAATTCAATGATCGGTGCAGACCCACTAAGCACAGAGCCTCAGTTTGAGCATGTGTTTATCTCTGGCGGTCCTGGCATCACACCTGAAGAGCTAGAACGCAAACTGTACGTACTTCGTAACTACACTGTACGTGTTTGCCTAGAAAGCGTTTCGAACATTGGTGACGACTTCTACATTAACTCAATGTCTTACAAGACATTGGTGTACAAAGGTCAGTTAACAACCGAGCAAGTACCTCAGTACTTCCTTGATCTGCAAAACCCGACCATGGTGACTGCACTAGCACTTGTACACTCTCGTTTCTCTACCAACACCTTCCCGAAATGGCGTCTTGCACAGCCTTTCCGTTACATTGCCCACAACGGTGAAATCAATACAGTTCGCGGTAACTTGAACTGGATGAAAGCCCGTGAAGCAATCCTAGAATCAGACCTGTTTACTCAGGCTGAAATCGACATGCTTCTTCCAATCTGTCAGGAAGGCAGCTCGGATTCATCTAACTTTGACATGGCACTTGAGCTCCTAGTTCTTTCTGGTCGCAGCCTGCCACACGCATTGATGATGATGATCCCGGAAGCATGGCAAGAAAACAAAAACATGGATCCGAAGCGTCGCGCGTTCTATCAGTACCACGCGAACATCATGGAACCATGGGATGGTCCTGCTTCAGTATGTTTTACTGATGGTGTTCAAGTTGGTGCGACACTAGACCGTAACGGTTTGCGCCCTTCTCGCTACACAGTGACCAAGGATAACTTCCTAGTGATGGCATCAGAGTCTGGTGTTGTGGATATTGAACCAGAGAACGTTGAGTTCCGTGGTCGTCTACAACCAGGTCGTATCTTTGTTGCAGACCTAGAGCAAGGTCGCATCATCTCTGATGAAGAAGTGAAAGACACCATCGCAACGGCGCAGCCTTACGAGAAGTGGGTAGAAGAAAACCTACTGAGCTTGAAAAAGCTGCCAGACGCGAGCAACCAGTTCAGCCAACCTTCTCCAGAACGTTTGCTACACCGCCAACAAGCTTTCGGTGTGAGCACTGAAGAAGTGAACGAAATCATCGTTCCAATGGCGAATGATGCGAAAGAGCCATTATCAGCAATGGGTGCCGACTGGCCTCTTGCGGTTCTATCTCATCAATCTCAGCATCTTTCAAACTACTTCAAGCAGCTGTTTGCACAGGTAACTAACCCACCGATCGACCCGATCCGTGAGCGTATGGTTATGTCGCTGAACACTTACTTGGGTAAAGACCAAAACCTTCTGACTGAAACACCACTTCACTGTCAGAAAGTAGAATTAGAATCACCTGTTCTGGCGAACTCAGAGCTTGAAAAACTGCGTGCGATCGATAACGAGCACCTGCAAGCGAAGACGCTGGATATCGTATTCCAAGCTAATGAAGATCAAGGCAAGCTTGAGCGCGCACTAAAACGTATTTGCCAATACGCAGAAGACGCGGTTATCGATGGTTACTCAATCATCCTACTAACTGACCGTGCAGTGAACTCAAACCATGCGGCGATCCCAGCAATGCTGGCGGTTGGTGCAGTACACCACCATTTGATCCGTAAAGGTCTACGTGCGAAGTGTGACATCGTGGTTGAAACCGGTGACGCACGTGAAACGCACCACTTTGCAACGCTACTTGGTTACGGTGCGAATGCAGTTAACCCATACCTAGTGATTGAAACCATCATTGAGCTTCAACGTACTAAGAAATTGGATCCAGAAGCGAACCCTCGCGATCTGTTCAACAACTATCGTAAAGCGATCAATGGCGGTCTTCTGAAGATCTTCTCGAAGATGGGTATCTCTACGCTACAGTCATACCACGGCGCGCAAATCTTCGAAGCCTTGGGCATCCACAAATCAGTGGTCGACAAATACTTCACAGGTACAGTTTCTCGTATCCAAGGTCTAACCCTTGATGATATCGCCAAAGAAGTGCTGATCCGTCACCGCATCGGTTACCCACAACGCGAAATTCCAATTCAAATGCTGGATGTTGGTGGTGTTTACCAATGGAAACAGCGTGGTGAGAAGCACCTATTCAACCCAGAAACCATTTCTCTACTGCAAGAGTCTACACGCAACAAGAACTACGATCAGTTCAAGCAGTACGCGACAGCAGTAGATAAACAAGGTGACAACGCGGTAACTCTGCGTAGCCAACTTGAGTTTATTAAGAATCCAGCCGGTTCTATCTCTATCGACGAAGTCGAGCCAATTGAAAGCATCGTGAAACGCTTCGCGACAGGTGCTATGTCATTCGGTTCTATTTCTTACGAAGCACACTCCACACTGGCAGTTGCGATGAACCGTCTTGGCGCGAAATCGAACTCTGGTGAAGGTGGTGAAGACCCAATGCGTTTCGAGCGCAAAGAGAACGGCGATTGGGAACGCTCTGCAATCAAGCAGGTGGCTTCAGGTCGTTTCGGTGTAACCTCTTACTACCTAACTAACGCTGAAGAGCTGCAAATCAAAATGGCTCAAGGTGCGAAGCCAGGTGAAGGTGGTCAGCTACCAGGCGATAAAGTGGATGATTGGATCGGTGCAACACGTCACTCGACTCCGGGCGTTGGCCTTATCTCGCCACCACCACACCACGATATCTATTCAATCGAAGATTTGGCTCAGCTTATCTACGACTTGAAGAACGCGAACCGCGCGGGCCGTGTAAACGTGAAGCTGGTATCGGAAGCAGGCGTAGGTACGATCGCTTCTGGTGTAGCGAAAGCGAAAGCGGACGTTGTACTAATCGCAGGTTTTGACGGCGGTACTGGTGCATCACCAATGTCTTCAATCCGTCATACCGGTCTTCCTTGGGAACTTGGTTTGGCAGAAACGCACCAAACACTACTGAAGAACGGTCTACGTAACCGTATCGTGGTTCAAGCAGATGGTCAGATGAAGACACCTCGTGACCTTGCAGTGGCAACACTACTTGGTGCAGAAGAATGGGGCGTGGCAACCGCAGCATTGGTGGTTGAAGGTTGTATCATGATGCGTAAGTGTCATAAGAATACCTGTCCTGTTGGTATCGCAACTCAGAACAAGACGCTTCGCGAGCGCTTTGATGGCCGCGTAGAAGACGTCGTAACCTTCTTCCAATACATGGCACAAGGTCTGCGTGAAATCATGGCTGAACTTGGCTTCCGCACTATCGATGAGATGGTCGGTCAAGGTCAGAAACTGAAGATTCGCCAAGACGTTTCTCACTGGAAATACAAGAACCTAGATCTGTCTCCTGTTCTCCACGTTGAGCAACCACGCGAAGCTGATGGTGTATTCAACCAAGCTCAGCAGAACCACAACCTAGAAGAAGTGCTAGACCGCAAGCTGATTCAAGCAGCGATTCCTGCACTCGAGAAAGGCGAAGCGGTGAATGCCGAATTCCCTATCGTCAACACAGACCGCTCTGCAGGTACCATGTTGTCGAACGAAATCTCGAAAGTGTACAAAGATGCGGGTCTACCTCAACCAATGAACGTGAAGTTCAAAGGTTCTGCGGGTCAGTCATTCGGTGCATTCCTAGCTAAGGGCGTGAAGTTCGAAGTGGAAGGCGACGCGAACGACTACTGGGGTAAAGGCTTATCTGGCGGTACGTTAGTACTTTACCCAGATGCGAAATCAAGCATTGTCGCGGAAGACAATATCGTGGTTGGTAACGTGTGTTTCTACGGTGCCACTTCGGGTGAGTCTTTCATTCGCGGTATGGCTGGTGAACGTTTCTGTGTTCGTAACTCAGGCGCGAAAGTAGTAGTAGAAGGCGTTGGTGACCACGGTTGTGAATACATGACGGGCGGTGCAGCCATCATCCTTGGTTCAACAGGTCGTAACTTTGCCGCAGGTATGAGTGGCGGCGTGGCTTACGTATGGGATAAATCAGGTGACTTTGAGTCAAAACTGAACCCAGAGCTAGTAGACCTAGATCCAATCGAGCAAGAAGACAGAGATCTATTACTCGACATGCTAACTAAGCATGTTCAATTCACAGGAAGTGAAGTCGCTCAGTCTTTCCTAGACAACTTTGAAGCAAGCCTAGCCTCTATGGTTAAGGTAATGCCGCGTGACTACAAAGCGGTTCTTCAAAAGCGTAAAGCTGAAGCACAGTCTCAAGGAAACGAAACTCAAGTGGAGGCCGTATAATGGGTAAGCCTACTGGATTTTTAGAGCATGGTCGTGAACTACCACAGAAGATCGACCCAGCTGAACGCATCAAGAACAACAAAGAGTTCGTTCTGAACGAGGAGTTTGGTGACAAGATCAATACTCAGGCTTCTCGTTGTATGGATTGTGGTGTGCCGTTTTGTCATAACGGCTGCCCTATCGGTAACATCATCCCAGAGTTTAACGATGCGGTTTATCGTGATAGCTGGGAAGAAGCATGGAACATTCTAAGCTCAACCAATAACTTCCCAGAGTTTACTGGTCGTGTTTGCCCGGCTCCATGTGAAAGTGCTTGTGTACTTGGCATCAACCAAGATCCAATCACTATCTGTAATATCGAGAAAACCATCGTAGAAACGGCGTATCGTGAAGGGTACGCCAAGCCAAAAACACCACGCTCTCGCACTGGCAAAACCGTTGCGATCATCGGTTCGGGCCCTGCTGGCCTTGCGGCTGCTGAGCAGCTAAACAGCGCCGGTCATACTGTGACGGTATTCGAGCGAGACGAGAAAGTAGGCGGTCTGCTGCGTTTTGGTATCCCAGATTTCAAACTGGGTATGGACGTGATTGATCGTAAGATCAACCTGATGGCAGAAGCGGGTATTGAATTCAAAGTTAACCAACATGTTGGTGTTGATGTGAATGCTCAGCAGCTGCGTCAAGAGTTCGATGTGGTTCTACTGACTGGTGGTTCAACCGTTCCTCGTGATTTGCCAGTTCCGGGTCGTGAACTAAAAGGCGTTCACTTCGCAATGGAATTCCTAGGTCAAAACAACCGCCGTGCCAACGACATGGATCTTAAAGGTGAAGAACTTCACGCCGCGGGTAAACATGTTGTCGTTATCGGTGGTGGTGATACGGGTTCTGACTGTGTAGGTACCTCAAACCGACATGGCGCAGCAAGCATCACTCAGGTTGAAATCATGCCGATTCCACCTGAGAAACGCCCTGCCAATATGCCATGGCCACAGTACCCAATGATCCTGCGTACTTCGACGTCTCATGAAGAAGGTGTTGATCGTCACTGGAACATCCTAACCAAAGAGTTCATCGGCAATGACAAAGGTGAAGTTACAGGCCTTCGTTTAGCTGATATCGTTTGGCAAGATGCGAAACCAGGCGAGCGTCCAAGCTTCAAAGAAGTAGAAGGCAGCGAACGTGTGATTCCATGTGATATGGCATTCCTAGCGATGGGCTTCCTGCACCCAGAACCAACTGGCGTGCTTGCTCAACTGGATATTGCTCTAGATGATCGCGGTAACGTAGCAACTCAAGGTTTTGCTACTAACCAAGAAGGTGTATTTGCTGCTGGTGATATGCGAACAGGCCAATCTTTGGTGGTTCGTTGTATCAATGAAGGCCGCGAATGTGCCCGTGCTATCGATGATTACCTAATGGGTGGCACAAACCTAGAAGCAAAAGCAGATTCACTGATGCTTTCTGCTTAAAGGGAGTGCGCTCACTTCCTCTTTTCGAGGCATAAACCCAGCCATCAGTACTATCGATGGTTGGTTGTCAGGAAAGAAAACAGTTCCTTCCAATCTTTTTATTTTGACCAGCATTTTGTGCTGGTCTTTTTTATTCCCGCCAGAATCAAATGTTACTTTTTTGTAACAATCACTTTTCTATCTCACTGTTTTTCTTGAACTATTTCAGCCAATTAAATGGTAAATCGCATATTCACGCGATGATTCACTAATAACTTGACCTTTTTTACAATAAGCTATAGCTTGTGAAGTTGGTGAAAATAAAACACACAATTTTTGTTAAGATATTTGACGAATTTTATTGAATAGATATACATAAAACTTAGAAAGTGACGCATAGTTAGTCATCATTATCAACTTGAGCAGTGTTGATATATCTGTCGGGATGACAGATAAGCAAAGGGAGAATTGCAATGGCTCTTTATGATCCAAGTCTTGAGAAAGACAACTGTGGATTTGGCTTGATCGCGCACATGGAAGGCGAGCAAAGTCACAAGCTGGTACGTACAGCAATTTCTGCACTTGACCGCATGACCCACCGTGGTGGTATCGCCGCCGATGGTAAAACCGGTGATGGTTGTGGTCTTCTTCTACAAAAGCCCGATTCCTATTTACGCCTTATCGCTGAAGAAAATGGCTTCAACCTTGGCAAGCAATACGCCATAGGGATGATTTTCTTCAACCAAGACCCGGTGAAAGCTCAACTCGCCAAAGACATCATCAACAAAGAGCTCGCACAAGAGACTTTGACGGTAGCAGGGTGGCGTGAAGTACCAACCAATTCAGAAGTACTCGGCCCAATCGCCGCCGATTCACTTCCAGACATTCAACAAGTCTTTATCTCTGCTCCGGCAGGTTGGCGCGAGCGTGACATTGAGCGTCGTCTCTACATTGCACGCCGTCGCATCGAGAAACAAATCACCGAAGATCCTGATTTCTACATCTGTAGCTTGTCGACACAAGTTTTGGTGTACAAAGGCTTGTGCATGCCTGCGGACTTACCGCGCTTCTATCTTGATCTTGCTGATCTACGCATGGAATCTGCTATCTGCCTGTTCCACCAGCGTTTTTCTACCAATACTCAACCGCGTTGGCCACTAGCTCAGCCGTTCCGTTACCTTGCTCATAATGGTGAGATCAACACCATTGAAGGTAACCGCCAATGGGCACGAGCGCGAGCTTACAAGTTCTCGTCACCACTGCTGCCAGACCTACAAACCGCAGCACCGTTTGTGAACGAGACAGGTTCAGATTCTTCCAGCTTAGATAATATGTTGGATCTATTCCTTTCTGGCGGTATGGATATCTTCCGTGCCATGCGCATGCTTGTGCCACCAGCATGGCAAAACCACCCAGACATGGACCCGGATCTGCGAGCGTTTTACGACTTCAACTCTAAGCACATGGAACCATGGGATGGTCCGGCAGGTATCGTATTGTCTGACGGCCGTTACGCTGCCTGTAACCTAGATCGAAATGGTCTGCGTCCTGCACGTTATGTGATTACCAAGGACAAATTTATCACCCTAGCATCAGAGGTAGGGATTTGGGACTACGCTCCCGATGAAGTTGCCGAGAAAGGCCGTGTTGGTCCGGGTGAGCTGCTGGTTGTCGATACTCGTAAAGGTAAGCTTTGGCAGTCTAGCGAGATCGATAACGATCTGAAATCCCGCCACCCTTACCGCGAATGGATGGAAAACAACGTTCGCAAACTCACTCCTTTTGCTCAGCTACCTGAAGATCAAGTGGGTGAGCGCAGCTTTGATGAAGACTTACTCAAGACTTATCAAAAGCAATTTGCTATGAGCAATGAAGAGGTCGATCAAGTACTGCGTGTTCTTGGTGATATGGGCCAAGAAGCGGTCGGCTCCATGGGTGATGACACCCCAATGGCCGTTCTCTCGTCGAAAGAGCGCTTGGTGACTGATTACTTCCGTCAGAAGTTCGCTCAGGTAACCAACCCGCCAATCGATCCATTGCGTGAGAAACACGTAATGTCACTGGCGACCAGTATCGGTCAGGAGATGAACGTCTTCTGTGAAACCGATGGCCACGCCTACCGAGTGACCTTCGATTCGCCAGTATTACTTTACTCAGACATGCAGCAATTGCTTGAGCTTGGTGACGATCACTACCGTAATACCATTCTCGATATCAATTACGATCCACAACAAAAAGATCTCAAACAAGCCATTGATGATCTGTGTGAACAAGCAGAACAGGTCGTACGTGAAGGCACGGTTCTAGTCGTGCTTTCAGATCGCGCTTTAGTCAAAGGCAAGCTGCCAATTCCTGCAGCAATGGCGGTCGGTGCGGTTCAAACTCGCTTGATCGATGCCAACTTACGTTGTGATGCCAACATTGTTGTTGAGACCGCAACAGCTCGTGACCCACACCAATTTGCTGTCTTGCTTGGCTTTGGTGCTACTGCGGTTTATCCATACCTTGCTTATGAAGCACTAGGTAAGCTGATTGATGATAAAGCGCTAGAAAAAGACTATCGCGATGTGATGCAAAACTACCAATACGGCATCAACAAGGGTCTGTACAAGATCATGTCGAAAATGGGGATTTCTACTATCGCCTCTTACCGTTGCTCACAATTGTTTGAAGCAGTTGGCTTGAGCCAAGAAGTCGTCGCCTTATGCTTTAAAGGCGTGACGACTCGTATTGAAGGCGCGAACTTCGACGACTTCCAACAAGATTTGTACAACCTTTCTCGTAAAGCTTGGGCGAAACGTAAAGCCATCGAGCATGGCGGCTTATTGAAATACGTCCACGGTGGTGAATATCACGCCTACAACCCAGACGTGGTTGGCACACTGCAAACTGCGGTGAAATCAGGCGAAAGTAACGATTATCAGAGCTTTGCTAAACAGGTGAACCAACGTCCTGTTGCCATGCTGCGTGACTTAATGGCACTGAAAAAATCGGATTCCCCATTACCACTTGAGCAAATCGAGCCAAGCACAGAACTCTTCAAGCGTTTTGACTCTGCGGCAATGTCTATTGGCGCACTCAGCCCAGAAGCGCACGAAGCACTTGCAACAGCGATGAACCGGCTTGGTGGTTACTCCAACTCGGGTGAAGGTGGTGAAGATCCACGTCGCTTCGGTACCGAGCGTAACTCGCGTATCAAACAGATTGCTTCTGGGCGATTTGGTGTCACGCCTCACTACCTAACCAATGCAGACGTGCTGCAGATCAAGGTCGCACAGGGTGCGAAGCCGGGCGAAGGTGGTCAGTTACCGGGACACAAAGTCACCGCAGAAATTGCAAAACTGCGTTATTCGGTACAGGGGGTAACTCTGATCTCCCCTCCTCCACACCACGATATTTATTCGATTGAAGATTTAGCCCAGCTGATCTTCGACCTAAAACAAGTCAATCCAAACGCATTGGTTTCGGTGAAGTTAGTTTCTGAACCAGGCGTCGGCACCATCGCAACAGGTGTAGCGAAAGCTTACGCTGATCTCATTACCATCTCGGGTTACGACGGCGGTACCGCAGCAAGTCCATTAACTTCAGTGAAATACGCAGGTAGCCCTTGGGAATTGGGACTGGC
The DNA here is from genome assembly GCF_023277445.1 of Vibrio sp. ED002. Lineage (NCBI taxonomy): Bacteria > Pseudomonadati > Pseudomonadota > Gammaproteobacteria > Vibrionales > Vibrionaceae > Vibrio > Vibrio sp. ED002. The sequence goes on from NZ_CP080238.1 coordinate 1,915,134, forward strand.
AGAGACACAACAAGCACTGGTTGCTAATGGTCTGCGTCATAAGATTCGTCTACAGGTAGATGGTGGTCTAAAAACGGGGCTAGACGTGGTGAAAGCGGCGATTCTCGGTGCTGAAAGCTTCGGTTTTGGTACTGCGCCAATGGTGGCAATGGGTTGTAAATTCCTACGTATTTGTCACCTCAACAACTGTGCCACAGGGGTTGCAACTCAAGACGAGACATTGCGTAAAGAGTACTTCAAAGGCCTACCGGAAATGGTGATGAACTATTTCATTGGTCTGGCGGACGAAGTGCGCGGATTACTCGCTGAACTTGGTGTTGAAAAACTGACTGACTTGATTGGTCGCACGGATTTGTTGGAAACCGTTGAAGGTCTTACGGCGAAACAAACCAAGCTAGATCTGTCGAATATCCTTGAGGCGCCAGTCTCTCCAGAGGAACACCCTCTTTACTGGACACAGCCAAATACACCATTTGATAAAGCAGAGCTAAACAACAAGATCATCGAAGACGCACTACAAGCGGTTGAAAAACGTCAATCTGCTAGCTTCTTCTACAACGTGATCAACACCGACCGTTCTGTGGGTGCTCGCCTATCTGGTGAAATCGCTCAGCGTTACGGCAACCAAGGCATGGCGGCGACGCCAATCAAACTGCATTTGGATGGCACTGCAGGCCAGTCATTTGGCGTTTGGAACGCGGGTGGCGTAGAGCTTTACCTCACTGGCGATGCCAACGACTACGTAGGTAAAGGCATGGCTGGCGGTAAGGTGGTTATCAAACCTCACCTTGGCACTGCATTTAAGTGTAATGAAGCGACCATCATTGGTAACACCTGTCTGTACGGGGCAACTGGCGGTAAGTTGTTTGCGGCAGGTAAAGCCGGTGAGCGTTTCGGCGTACGTAACTCAGGTACGATTGCCGTCATTGAAGGTGCTGGCGATAACGCTTGTGAGTATATGACTGGTGGTATTGTTGCCATTCTTGGTGCGACAGGCGTGAACTTTGGCGCCGGCATGACTGGCGGATTTGCTTACGTATTGGATGAGAACCAAGACTTCCAAGGTCGCGTGAACAACGAATCGGTTGAAGCGATTTCTCTGTCGGATCTCTACATCCATCAAGAGCACTTACGTGGTCTGATTGCCGAGCATCTTGAAGAAACTGGCTCTAGCCACGCAGAAGATATCTTGGCGAACTTTGATGAATGGATTCCAAAGTTCTACTTGGTGAAACCACAAGCGGCGGACTTGCGCACGCTACTTGGTCACCAGAGTCGCAGTGCCGCAGAACTGCGCGTTCAAGCCCAGTAATCATGGAGGATGTTTGAATCATGAGTCAGAACGTTTATCAATTTATCGATGTTCAACGCGTAGACCCTGCGAAGAAGCCTATCAAAGTTCGTAAGATCGAATTCGTTGAAATCTATGAACCGTTTACCAAGCAACAAGCGACTGCGCAGGCGGATCGCTGCTTGGATTGTGGTAACCCATATTGTGAATGGAAGTGCCCAGTCCACAACTACATTCCTCAATGGCTAAAGTTAGCCAATGAAGGTCGTATCCTTGAGGCCGTTGAGCTATCGCACCAAACTAACAGCTTGCCTGAAGTTTGTGGCCGAGTATGTCCGCAAGATCGTCTGTGTGAGGGTTCTTGTACTCTCAATGAAGACTTTGGCGCTGTTACCATAGGTAACGTTGAAAAATACATTACCGACAAAGCCTTTGAAATGGGCTGGAAACCTGACATGTCTAAGGTGGAGTGGACCGATAAAAAGGTTGCCATCATTGGTGCAGGCCCAGCAGGCTTGGCTGCCGCTGATATCCTAGTGCGCAATGGAGTGAAACCTGTCGTATTTGACCGCTATCCTGAAATTGGAGGCCTACTGACCTTCGGTATCCCTTCGTTCAAGCTTGAAAAAGGCGTGATGGAAAACCGCCGCCGCGTCTTCACCGAGATGGGCGTAGAGTTCCAGATGAATGTCGAAGTAGGTAAAGATGTGCAGATGCAAGAGCTACTTGATGAGTACGATGCCGTCTTTTTAGGTGTTGGTACTTACAAGTACATGCGTGCGGGACTAGAAAATGAAGGTGCGCCGGGTGTCTACGATGCTCTGCCATTCTTGATTTCAAATACTTACAAGGTCATGGGCTTGGAGCACGACAAACCTTTTATCGACATGGCAAAACAACGCGTCGTCGTACTCGGTGGTGGTGATACCGCAATGGACTGTGTTCGTACCTCAATCCGCCAAGGCGCATCAAACGTGGTATGTGCTTACCGTCGTGATGAAGCCAATATGCCTGGCTCTCGACGCGAGGTGAAAAACGCTAAGGAAGAAGGCGTGAAGTTCATGTTCAACCTTCAGCCTTTAGGAATTGAAGTGGATGCGTCAGGCAAAGTCTCAGGGGTCAAAGTGGTGAAAACTGCCCTTGGTGAGCCTGATGAAGCGGGTCGTCGCCGTCCAGAACCAGTAGAAGGCAGCGAGCACGTTCTACCAGCAGACGTCGTTATCATGGCGTTTGGTTTCCAGCCACACAAAATGGACTGGCTAGCTCCGTTTGATGTCGAGTTGGATCAATGGGGCCGTATCAAAGCTCCTGCGAAACAAGAGTTCCAATTCCAGACCAGCAACAAAAAGATCTTCGCTGGTGGCGATGCGGTTCGAGGCTCAGATCTGGTCGTGACCGCGATTGATGAGGGTCGAAAAGCCGCAGAAGGTATTCTCGATTACCTTGAAGTTTAATCACTGTTAACGTCTCAAAAAGGATCCTACTATTGGATCCTTTTTTCTTTTATTACATATAATTAAATTCCTAAGATAAGGGATAAAACCAATGAAAAAAGCCGCTCTCCTTTCCATTACTTTGCTCGGCTTAACCGCTTGTAGCCAAGGAGTCACAACCATGACTGATCGTTCTCAATCACCTTGTGGTGACAAACCAAACTGTGTCTCCACCCAAGACACGCGTGAAGAATACAACCTAACACCATTCACCCTAACCGAATCCACCAACATCGATGCAATTGAGCAAGTGGCGCTTGAACTGCCAGGCGCGAAGACTGCCGTCAAAGAAGGCAATTACCTACGTATCGAATGCACATCTAAAATAATGCGCTTTGTGGACGATTTAGAGCTTAAGATCGAAGGCGACCAGCTTATTGTTCGTTCTGAATCTCGCGTTGGCTATTCAGACTTTGGCGTGAACCGTAAGCGTGCTGAACAATTACGTTCACTGTTGGCGAATGCTGAGTTAATCAAATAACGACCACATATTGGTGCAGAGTGGTATACTCTCGCCAACTTAAATTTTTATCGAAAGAGAGTGTTATGAAAGTTGGTATCATCGGTGCGATGGAACAAGAAGTCACCATCCTGAAAGAAGCAATGACAAACTGCCAAACAGTAAGCAAAGCAGGTTGTACGTTTTTCTCTGGTCAGATTAACGACGTTGATGTGGTACTGCTTCAATCTGGCATCGGTAAAGTAGCGGCTGCAGTAGGCACAACTATTCTGCTAGACGAGTACCAACCAGATGTGGTTATCAACACTGGCTCTGCAGGTGGCTTCGATTCAAGCCTAAACCTAGGAGACGTTGTTATCTCAACAGAAGTTCGTCACCACGATGCAGACGTAACTGCGTTTGGCTACGAAATGGGTCAAATGGCAGGTCAACCAGCAGCATTCAAAGCGGATGAGAAGTTAATGGACCTTGCTGAAAAAGCACTGGCTCAAATGGAAAACACGCACGCTGTTCGCGGACTGATCTGTACTGGTGATGCGTTTGTTTGTACGGCAGAACGCCAAGAGTTTATCCGTAAACACTTCCCTTCAGTTATCGCTGTAGAAATGGAAGCATCTGCTATCGCCCAAACTTGTCACCAATTCAACACACCGTTTGTTGTTGTGCGTGCTATCTCTGACGTAGCAGACAAAGAATCACCAATGAGCTTCGAAGAGTTCCTACCGCTAGCAGCGAAAAGCTCTTCAGAAATGGTATGCAAAATGTTGGAACTGACTAAGTAAGTCCCCAGAATTTCATGGAAGAAATATTTCAACAGCTCTATGCCAATGGTGCGCTCCTCGTCATGTGGGGCGCATTACTATTCCACTTATTAATCCCTATTCCTCACGCTGCTCATCCTGTGACTTTATGGCATAAATTCGCAGAACAACTGGCGAACAAAGTTAATAACAACCACGCCTACTCACAAAGCATTCTCTCTGGCGGGCTCGCACTGCTTCTTATGCTTGTACCTTGCTTGATATTACTGCTCGCGATGAAGCCCTTAGTTTGGCAAGCGCCCTTATTTGAGCTGGCATTACTGCTTATTGCTCTCGACTGGCGAAACAACGAGTCACTTGCTAAACAACTCGTCACCGCAATGTCGAATGAGAACAAAGTACAGTGCCGAGCGTTACTCAAGCCTTACCTTAATCGAGATACCGAGAGCTTATCACTGCTTGGTATTGGTAAAGCAGGCGCAGAGACCATCATCATGGGTTACGGACGTAACGTTGTGTGCGTGTTGTTCTGGTATGGATTGACTGGTGGAATTGGCGCATTAATGTATCGCCTAACAGCAGAACTTGCTCGTGCTTGGTCTCCAAGTCGCCGTCAGTATTCACCTTTTGGTAAGCCTGCTATTCAGCTAACGGCTGCATTGGAGATTGTTCCTTTGCGCTTGTTTGCCGTGTTCATTAGCATGGGTAAAAACCTATCGAGTGTTTCGACTGGCATGCTTCAACAAGCGAAGTCTTGGCCACTTCCGGGGCCAGCTTGGTTGTTGTGCTCGATTGGTAACAAGCTTCAATTGTCACTTGGCGGCCCAGCGCTGTACCAAGGTCAACGAGCTGAACGAGCGAAAATTGGTGGTCGTATAGCGCCATCTGCTATTCATTTAGCACAAATCCAAACCCTCATTGTATGGCGTATTTTTGCTTGGATCGTTATCCAAAGCCTGATTCTCGGACTCATTTATCAAGGACTATGATGAACAAACTTTGCTTTGCTCTTCCTCTTATCTTCTCTGCCGCTTCTTTTGCCAATGAACCTGCTCAGCGCGTCATCAGCCTGGCTCCACACTCAACAGAAATCGCCTATGCTGCAGGTCTTGGTGACAAGCTGATTGCGGTCAGCGAGATGAGTGACTACCCCGAGCAAGCTAAAGGTTTAGAGAAAGTATCAAACTATCAAGGCATCAAGTTAGAGCGCATCATTGCCCTTCAACCCGATTTAGTTATCGCTTGGCCAGCAGGTAATCCAGCCAAAGAACTTGAAAAGCTCAAGCAGTTTGGCATTCCTATCTACTACTCAACTACTGGAACGTTAGAAGACATCGCTACGAACATTGAGCAACTTAGCCAGTACAGTGAGAAGCCAGAAGTTGGGCAAAAAGCCGCCGCAGAATTTCGCGCGCAGTTGGAAGCACTAAAAGAAAAGTACGATACCGAAGATAAAGTCAGCTACTTTTATCAGTTAAGTGAAAAGCCGATCATCACGGTCGCAGGTAAGAACTGGCCAAGTGAAGTCTTCACCTTTTGCGGTGGTGAAAACATCTTTGCTAAGGGCAGCGCTCCTTACCCACAAGTCAGCATCGAGCAAGTGATTACTCGCCAACCCGAAGTCCTGTTTACCTCTCGCCATGCCATGAGTGATGATGGCATGTGGGCAGAGTGGAAAAACGACATCCCTGCGTTAAAAAACAACCATGTTTGGTCACTCAATTCCGATTGGATCAACCGCCCGACCCCAAGAACCTTAAACGCGATCACAGAGGTGTGTGAACACTTTGAAACCGTTCGGCAAAAACGCTAACGTTTTCGTTGGAAATCCCGTACAATTTCCGTCCCATTTCTGTTCCCCCACAATTTGTTTAAAAGGTACCAAGTAACATGGACTCCATGCTGCTTTATATGATCGATTTATTCGGTACTGCTGTCTTTGCGGTTTCTGGCGTTTTACTCGCAGGCCGATTAAAGATGGATCCTTTCGGTGTGATCGTACTCGGTAGTGTGACAGCTATTGGAGGCGGCACTATTCGTGATATGGCGCTTGGCGCAACCCCGGTCTTCTGGATCACTGACACCACTTATCTTTGGGTAATTTTCATCACTTGTTTACTCACGATGATTCTCATTCGTCGTCCTAAGCGCTTACCTTGGTGGGTCTTACCTGTCTGTGACGCAATTGGTTTGGCGGTATTCGTCGGTATCGGTGTTGAGAAAGCTCTCGCCTACAATGCTTCTGGCATGGTTGCGGTGATCATGGGCGTTATCACTGGCTGCGGTGGCGGCATTATCCGTGATGTGCTGGCTCGCGAGGTACCCATGGTACTGCGAAGTGAAGTCTATGCGACCGCATGTATCATCGGTGGTATTTTCCATACAACCGCATTGAGTATGGGACACGACCATTCAGTCGCCCTACTCGCAGGTGTCATCTCAACTTTGATTATTCGCCTTGGTGCGATTCGCTGGCACTTGTCACTGCCAACCTTTGCTATCAATCGCTAATCGATACCAATCAATTTACGCAAAAGAGCTGACTGAAACGTCGGCTCTTTTTGTTTGTAAAATCACCTATCGCTTCTCATCTCAAGCTTGGCTATATTAGGCCTATTATTCCCAACATTCATGGATAGACATGTTACTGGAAGGCATCGAAACACTATTAGTTTTAAGCAAAGCGAAAACCATGAGCCGCACTGGGAGTTTGCTGTATATCAGCCAATCTGCAGTGAGTAAACGAATCGCGAACCTAGAGAAAAAACTGGGAAAGAAGCTAGTAGAACCGTCAGGGAGAACCATTAAACTCACACCTGATGGCATGGCTTTGATCGAGAATATTGGCCCATCTTTTAACGAGTTACGTGGCCTTATTTATGAACAGCAAGAGCTAGAAGATACATCATTAATCACCCTCGATAGCTCAAAGTCTCTTATTGCGGGTTATCTTGGAAAAACCATTGGTGATTACCTCAAGCAAGATCAGTACTTAACCATAACCACCAACCACAGCCCTAGAATCGTTGAGCGGGTTCAATCCGGTAAAGCGACCATTGGGCTTTGCGCTGGTTTGCTTCCACCACATCACGGCTTGATGGCTTTCCACTTATGTGATGAACCTTTCTTCCTCGTTAGTGATCAACCACTAAATGAATTACCGAAAAAAGTCATCACAAATGATTTAACTAACCCGTCCAATAGCTACCAACTGCCTGCATTAGAGAAAATCGGTATCAAACCATTGATGGAAATGGATGCCTACACTGCAGCTGCACAACTTGCACTTGGAGGGGCAGCGCCAGCATTAATACCGTTATCGATCGTTAGAGCGTTAAAGATCCCTGACCATAACTGCTTCATGTTCGAACAACTGGCATCTTTAATTCGACCGATTCATATCTGCGTTAGGCAAAACGTGTACCAGTCACCAAGAGTTAAAACAGTGATAGAAACCATTGGTGATGTTGTTGCCAAAGAAGTTTTGTCGCCATCAACATAGACATGGTAATCACTAAAGGTCGAATCCATTTTTGGCCTTTAGTAACAACAACTTTGGCACCAAGTTGAGCACCAATAAAGCCACCTACCGCCATGGTCAGACCGATTTCCCACACAGGCAAGCCAGCAAGAATAAAGAACAGCAGAGCCGCGATATTTGAAGTGAAGTTGAGAATCTTAGTACGAGCAGTCGCATCAACCAAAGAGAAGTGACCAAGTGCGACAAAGCAAAGCGCAAAGATAGAGCCAGTACCTGGGCCAAAAAAGCCATCGTAAAAGCCCACGCCGCCACCAACGCACAAAGCGAACATCGCTTCAGAAAGCTTCGGCTCCCCTTCCGCTGTTTTAGAGGTCGAGGAGAGCAAAAAGTAGAGAGAAATCGCAATCAGCAATACAGGGATAAGGCTAGTGAGTATACCTGCATCGATAAACTGCACAGCCTCTGCCCCAATAGCAGAGCCAATAAAGGTACATAGAATCGCTAGGCGCATCTCTTTAAGGCTAACAATACCATTACGCACAAAGTACCAACTAGCAGAGAAGCTTCCGAATGAGCTTTGGAGTTTGTTCGTCGCCAATGCCTGAGTTGGGCTAAGCCCCGCTGCCAGTAGAGCTGGCAATGTTAATAGACCACCACCACCAGCCATGGCATCAATAAATCCTGCTGCTGATGCGACAAAAAACAATGCAATTAACATCTCGAAAGTGATTTCCACTCGTGCGTCCTTGTAAATATTTGTAACCAGATGAGGCAACGATAGCATTGCCTTACAAACGCACAAAAGGAAACTCAAGACACCAACCTATTCCAGGTTTTCATCAATCTAAAAATCTAACAAATGATACGTTAAATGTATCAATTACATTTCCGATAGAATTCACTCTCAAGAGCATTTCAATTTTTTGATGGAAAAAGAAAACACTGGCTTAATCTTATCAATTCAACCTTATCGAAAGTGAAAACAATGGATGTTTTAAGGGCTCGCCCTTCAATAAAAGAGCAACAGCTACGCTCTCGCATCGAACAAACCGTAAATCTAAAACAGCTTTTCAAAGTCATAGACTCTAGGCCCGAAACCTCGGGAGCTGGGGTCGTTTATATCGACAACATGTTTACCATTGTTCGGTTGAGAGACTTCACTGCCACATGCCGCATCAATCCTATTTTCATCATCTTGCGGGAACCGATGAAAAACCAAACATCATTCGAGTTTGCAAAAACAATAAAGCAAGAAGAGTCTAAATCTAAGTTTAACCAAGAGCTTTTATCTGCAAGCATCAGCTGTGTTGGTGCCGCGATTGGATGGATTGGTGTTATTGGTTCTGGATTAACAGTACCAATAAGTGGTCCAGCAGGTGTAACAATGTCCTACATTTCATATGCGGCAACTGCAGCAGCTACAGCCCAGTGCTCCATAGGCGTAGCAAGAACCTTTATGGCGTCAAAATCACCGGAAAAATTATCTAATTTAGACAACAATGAATGGTATCAAAACACCACAAAGGCCTTAGATTACATCTCTTTGGCCGGAGCTGGTGCAAGTGGTTACCAAACAACAAGAATGGTTTTATCTCTAAAGCAAACTACAGGGAAAGGCATTCAAGAAGTATTAAAAGGTTTAAATAGACAAGAGAGAGCAAGATTAACGAAAGAGATTGTCCGCAGAAATCTTCCTTCCTTCTCGAACAAAGCACGAAAACAACTTGTCTTAGCAGGATTAATACCCAAGAGATATTCACAAGCCACTGTATCCGCATCCATTTCCCACCAACTCCTCGACGCGATTGGAGGTTCTATTAGCATAATAGGAAGCAGTTATTCTGGAGAGGTAAAGAACCTTGCCATTGGTATTTATGAGGAGTTGAAAGTTGAATACTAAATCGATCGACCTAGTGAACATATTAATAAGCATATGTTTATATTTAGCATTAACTATTGGTTTAGCAATAAGCCTAAGCATCTGGAATGAATGGTTTTCTCTCTCTCAACGAATTGATCTCGATACTTACTTCACTCTCTTCGGCGCCATAACTGCGACAGTAATATGCGTACCAAACATCCTAACAATCAGCAAAGGCCTGAGTATTGCTGCAAAGGTAAACTTGCTCACCATTGCATTTATTCTTGTTACTTGCAGCGCTAATTTTGTTATTACAAATGGCAGTACTATTTCTTCATCTTTAGGGACGTTACTTTCAGTTATCAGTTTGATGCTATACAAAAGTCCTCTCTACCAAGCTTTCTTAGCGCACTTCAATTATCTCCATTTTAAGAAACCCTAAAGACAAAAAAACCCGCTCAAATGAGCGGGCAATGAGGTTGTCATATAAGCCCTAATAAACGGGCTTACTGATTTTTATCTATTACGCTTCTAGGCTAGCTTTCACTTTTGCGTGTAGCTCTTGAACCGAAGTTACTGTGCTCTTCGCATCTGCCGTGTGTGCCATACAAGTTGCGAATGCCGCATTTAGCGTAGTCGTGTAGTTCACTTTCTCAGCCAGTGCACCACGACGAAGAACTTTAGAGTCTTCAATCGCTTGACGGCCAGCTGCAGTGTTCACGATGTAGGTGTACTCGTTGTTCTTGATACGGTCCAGAATGTGAGGACGACCTTCGTGTACCTTGTTAACTAGACGTGGGTTGATGCCCGCTTCGCCTAGGATAACCGCAGTACCGTGTGTTGCATCTAGTTGGTAACCAAGCTTAGACAGCTTAGATGCTAGGTCTACAACGCGCTCTTTGTCGCCTTCGCGAACAGAAAGAAGTGCACGACCGCCTTCTGGGTAGATGTTGCCACAACCCAATTCAGCTTTAGAGTAAGCTTCTGCAAACGTTGCACCAACACCCATAACTTCACCAGTAGAGCGCATTTCTGGGCCTAACAGTGGGTCAACACCAGGGAACTTATTGAATGGAAGTACAACTTCTTTCACTGAGTAGTAAGGTGGGATGATTTCTTTCGTAAAGCCTTGAGACTCTAGCGATTGACCCGCCATTACACGTGCTGCGATCTTAGCGATTGGCGCGCCAGTCGCTTTCGATACGAACGGTACCGTACGTGCTGCACGAGGGTTAACCTCGATTAGGTACACTTGGTTGTTCTTAACAGCAAACTGCGTGTTCATCAGACCACGAACACCCAATTCAAACGCTAGCTTTTCAACTTGCTCACGCATTACGTCTTGGATTTCTTGGCTTAGCGTGTATGCAGGAAGAGAACATGCTGAGTCACCTGAGTGAACACCCGCTTGTTCGATGTGCTCCATGATACCGCCGATAACTACGCGCTCACCGTCACAGATAGCATCGATATCCACTTCAACTGCGTCATCTAGGAAGCTATCAAGAAGAACTGGAGATTCGTTCGATACGCTTACTGCTTCGTTGAAGTAGCGACGTAGGTCTTGCTCATCGTATACGATTTCCATCGCACGACCACCAAGTACGTAAGAAGGACGTACAACCAATGGGAAGCCGATTTCGCGAGATTTCTCTACCGCTTGTTCCATTGTTGTTACTGTCGCGTTCTCTGGCTGTAGAAGGCCTAAGCGGTCAACAGCAACTTGGAAACGCTCACGGTCTTCTGCACGGTCGATTGCGTCAGGGCTAGTACCGATGATTGGCACGCCAGCCGCTTCAAGTGCGCGAGCCAATTTCAGTGGTGTTTGACCACCGTACTGAACGATAACGCCTTTTGGCTTCTCAACACGAGCGATTGCTAGTACGTCTTCCAGTGTTACTGGTTCGAAGTACAGACGGTCAGATGTGTCGTAATCCGTTGAAACAGTCTCAGGGTTACAGTTAACCATGATAGTCTCAAAGCCATCTTCACGTAGAGCTAGTGATGCGTGTACACAACAGTAGTCAAATTCGATACCTTGGCCGATACGGTTTGGACCGCCGCCAAGAATCATGATCTTGTCTTTGTCTGTTGGGTTTGCTTCACACTCGTCATCGTAAGATGAGTACATGTAAGCCGTATCTGAAGAGAACTCAGCCGCACACGTATCAACGCGCTTGTAAACAGGGTGGATATCGTATTGGTCACGTAGACGACGGATTTCACTTTCCGCTACACCTAGAATCTTAGATAGGCGCGCATCAGCAAAACCTTTACGCTTCAGCTTGTTTAGCTCGTCTTTGTTCAGACCCGCGAAGCCTTTTGCTTTTAGCTCTTGCTCAAGTTTAACGATGTCTTCGATTTGAACTAGGAACCAACGGTCGATTTGCGTTAGGTTGAATACGCCATCTACTGACATACCCGCACGGAATGCATCTGCGATGTACCAAATACGCTCTGCGCCAGCTTCTTTCAGCTCATGACGGATTTTCGTCAGTGCGTCTGGTGCATCTAGGTCAACCATTTCGTCAAAGCCAGTCGCGCCAACTTCTAGGCCGCGAAGCGCTTTTTGTAGAGATTCTTGCTGGTTACGGCCGATAGCCATAACTTCACCAACAGACTTCATTTGCGTCGTTAGACGGTCGTTAGCACCTGCAAATTTCTCGAAGTTAAAACGAGGAATCTTAGTTACTACGTAGTCGATTGTTGGTTCGAATGATGCTGGCGTTGCGCCGCCAGTGATGTCATTCATTAGCTCGTCTAGCGTGAAGCCAACTGCCAGTTTCGCTGCAATCTTAGCGATTGGGAAACCTGTTGCTTTAGAAGCTAGAGCAGAAGAGCGAGATACACGTGGGTTCATCTCGATGATAACCATACGGCCATCTTTCGGGTTGATACCAAACTGTACATTAGAACCACCAGTTTCAACACCAATCTCACGCAGTACTGCTAGAGATGCGTTACGCATTAGCTGGTATTCTTTGTCTGTTAGTGTTTGCGCTGGTGCAACCGTGATTGAGTCACCCGTGTGGATACCCATTGGGTCGAAGTTTTCAATCGCACATACGATGATACAGTTGTCCGCTTTGTCACGAACCACTTCCATCTCGTACTCTTTCCAACCGATAAGTGACTCATCGATTAGAAGCTCGTTAGTTGGAGAAAGGTCCAGACCACGACGACAGATTTCTTCAAATTCTTCTTTGTTGTAAGCGATACCACCGCCTGTACCACCCATAGTGAATGATGGACGGATGATACATGGGAAGCCAACCATATCTAGAACGCCGTAAGCTTCTTCCATGGTTTTAGCCGTATCCGCACGTGGACACTCAAGGCCGATAGACTTCATCGCTTTATCGAAACGAGAACGGTCTTCTGCTTTATCAATAGCGTCAGCCGTTGCACCAATCATCTCAACGCCGAATTCTTCAAGAACGCCATGCTTCTCTAGGTCTAGAGCACAGTTCAATGCTGTTTGACCGCCCATTGTAGGTAGAACTGCATCTGGCTTTTCTTTCGCGATGATGTTGCGAACCACTTCCCACTGGATTGGCTCGATATAAGTTGCATCCGCCATGTCTGGATCAGTCATGATGGTTGCAGGGTTAGAGTTCACAAGGATAACTCGGTAACCCTCTTCACGCAGTGCTTTACACGCTTGTGCGCCAGAGTAGTCAAACTCACATGCCTGACCGATAACAATCGGACCAGCACCAAGAATAAGAATACTTTGAATGTCAGTACGTTTTGGCATTATCTACTACTCCGAATTAAGCGCTGTGTTTTTTGATTAGTTCGATAAAGTGGTCAAATAGCGGTGCCGCGTCGTGTGGACCTGGGCTCGCTTCTGGGTGACCTTGGAAGCTAAATGCTGGCTTGTCTGTACGGTGAATACCTTGTAGAGAACCATCAAATAGCGATACGTGAGTAGCACGTAGATTTTCTGGCAACGTTGCTTCATCTGCTGCAAAACCGTGGTTTTGAGAAGTGATCATCACAACATTACGTTCCAAATCTTTTACTGGGTGGTTTGCGCCGTGGTGACCAAACTTCATTTTCACTGTTTGTGCACCCGATGCTAACGCAAGGATTTGGTGGCCTAGACAGATACCAAAGATTGGCAGACCTTTCTCTAGGAAAGTTTTTGTTGCTTCAATCGCGTAAGTACATGGTTCTGGGTCACCAGGGCCGTTTGATAGGAAGACACCATCTGGGTTTAGAGCCAGAACTTCTTCTGCTGACGTTTCAGCAGGAACAACCGTTAGGCGGCAGCCTCGGTCAACCAACATGCGCAAGATGTTGCGTTTTGCGCCGAAGTCGTAGGCAACAACGTGATATGGCAATTCGCTGTCGTCTTTCGCTTCAGGAAGTCCACCTTCAAGCGTCCACGAACCTTGTTTCCATTGATACGCTTCTTTTGTTGTAACCTCTTTCGCAAGATCCATACCTTTCAAGCCAGGGAATTCTTTTGCTTTTGCTAATGCCAAAGCTTCATCTAGGTTGTTACCTGCAACGATACAACCGTTTTGCGCACCTTTCTCACGTAGGATACGAGTTAGCTTACGAGTATCGATGTCTGCAATGCCGACGATATTTTGCGACTTGAGGTAATCAGAAAGGGATTGTTCATTACGGAAGTTAGAAGCGATAAGAGGAAGATCGCGAATCACAAGGCCTTGTGCGTGGATTGAAGAAGATTCTTCGTCTTCGGAATTGGTTCCGGTATTGCCAATGTGAGGATAAGTGAGAGTAACGATTTGTTGAGAATAGGAAGGATCAGTGAGAATTTCTTGGTACCCCGTCATCGAGGTATTAAAAACAACTTCACCAACGGAAATACCATCTGCTCCAATGGAAACACCGCGGAACACTGTCCCATCTTCTAGGACTAACAGTGCTAATTTACCCAAGACAACCTCCAGAATAAAAATGCATAAAAAATAAATTAAGCTGCAAATTTGCCTTCCTTTACCTTGAAAACTTACATAAACAGGTATTTTTGACAAATTGGCGGTATTCTAATGACGGACTTCAAAACTGTCAACACACATTGAAAAATAAATTATCACTTTCTAGCGAGTAAGGGCATTTAAACAGAAAAAGCCCTAAAATTGTAAGTTTTATCGTTATTCATTCCCGACAGTTGGCCTTTTTTGTAAATTTTACAAATTTGAACTTATTGCAGATCACAAAATTTTGTGAGTTTTTTGCGCAAACGTTCATCACACAAAAACAACCCATACTTTTGAGTAATTCAAGCGCTTTTCACAACAAGACACCCAAAAACACACAATAACTCAAGATGAAATCACAGATGATACGACTCAATTTATTTACATACTTTCCTCTAAATACAAAAAAGCCGGCTTACGCCGGCGAATAATTATGTATTTAAAGCTCGTTCAAGCCGAGCACATCGGTCATGGTATAGAAGCCTGATGGCTTCGAATGCAGCCAAACGGCGGCTTTTACCGCGCCATTAGCAAAGGTCATACGATCTGTTGCCTTATGAGTAATCTCAACACGCTCGCCGATATCAGCAAACATAGCAGTATGCTCGCCGACAATGTCACCGGCACGGATAGTGGCAAAGCCAATTTCATCTTTAGTACGTTCACCGGTAATGCCTTCGCGTGCGTACACAGCAACATCACTCAGTTTGTTACCCATCGCTCCAGCTATCGCTTCCCCCATGCCAATCGCGGTGCCAGATGGCGCATCCACTTTATGGCGGTGATGCGCTTCTACGATTTCAACATCACAGTAGTCACCCATAACTTTCGCTGCTTTCTCAAGAAGCTTGAAGACAAGATTCACGCCAACAGAGTAGTTTGGAGCCATGACAACTGGCACCTGCTTAGCTGCCTCGTCAATCAGTTCCCGTTCTTCTTCGCTAAAGCCCGTCGTTCCAATAACAATGCACTTACCATGTTGCTTACATAGCTCTAGATTCGCCAGTGTGCTCACTGGAGCAGTAAAATCGATAACAACATCAAAGTTGTCGACTTCTTTTGCTAAATCATCCGTCAAAAAGACATCAAACTTACCTTCACCACACAGTTCACCCACATCAACGCCAACAAGTGAAGACTCTGGACGCTCTGAACCAGCCGTTACAGCGGCTTCTGAATTGAAGTGTGAAGCTTTTACTAAGTTGCGACCCATACGGCCAGCCGCTCCTGCGATTGCAATACGAACCATTGCGCTTTCTCTCCTTCTCTGGATAACGAGGTTTGCACTCGTTCTCTTTCGTTTCGCGGTATCTTTTTAAACTAACAATATCCCGTGTTAACCACAAGACAGTTAGATACAGGTTAGGAAAACTCTTTCACTACACGCTCTAGAATCGGCACATTAGCTTCTGGGAAAGCGTAGTTAGGTAACGCAATAATATCGACCCAACGCCCTTCTTGCCCTTCACGTCCATAAGGCTGATTGTTGAATTGAGAAACGGTCATGAAATCAAACTTTAAAGATTTATCTGGGTAGTCGTATTCCAAATGCTCAAACAAGGCTTGTTCTGTGACTGTGATACCAATCTCTTCTTCAAGTTCACGAATCATCGCTTGCTCGACTGTTTCATTTTGCTCCACTTTGCCACCAGGAAACTCCCAAAATCCACCTTTGTGTTTATCGTCCGGACGTTTAGTGATGAAGATTTGCGACCTGTCTTGATTGAAGATAATCGCCGCAACAATGTGAATTCTTTTCATTAGATTCATTCCTAGATCTATACCCAAGTGACTTCAAGATGCTAGTTTCAGAGCGTCGTCACTGATTCAAGTTCAAGGAAAACAACGAAGCGGAATAGCACGCTATTTCCAAGTTGTTTGACGATGAAGTTGCTTCAGTGACACGCTCCCGAAGGGCGAGTTGCCTTGGTTCACATGCTTCGTTAACAATTTTCGATTTAGAACCACTAGATCTTCAAATTGTTGCCTCGCCTTCAAACCAAGTCATTCTCGCTGACCCAAGCATCTCGAGGTTACTTGGGTATATCAATACAAAAAGAGCCGCCTAAGCGACTCTTTCTTAATATCTTCTGACTGTATTAGTCAATTTTACCGTGGCACTGTTTGTATTTTTTACCGCTGCCACATGGACAAGGCTCATTACGGCCCACTTTACGTTCGTCACGAACCATTGGTTGGCTAGAGCCTTCCTCTGCTTCTTCACCTTCTGTCAGTGGGTTTTGAGCTGCCGCGTGTTGAGCTTGAGCACGGCGAGCCGCTTCCTCAGCTTGAGCACGACGTTGCTCTTCCATGCGTTCTACTTCTTCTTGCTGTTGAACACGCACGCGTGACAATACTGTAATTACGTCTGTTTTCAGCGCTTCTAGTAGACCTTCAAACAATTCAAACGACTCACGCTTGTATTCTTGTTTCGGGTTCTTCTGTGCGTAACCGCGAAGGTGAATACCTTGGCGTAAGTGATCCATCGCCGCTAGGTGTTCTTTCCATAGCGTATCTAGCGTTTGAAGCATGACCGACTTTTCGAAGTTGCGTAGTACTTGTGCACCAACCACTTCTTCTTTTTGCTTGTAAACTTCTACTGCTAGGTTAACGATCTTCTCACGCAATGCTTCTTCGTAAAGCTTGTCATCTTGCTCAAGCCACTCTTTGATAGGAGCATCTAGATCGAAGTCCGCTTTCAAACGCTCTTGCAGGCCTTCAACATCCCACATGTCTTCTAGAGATTGTGGCGGAATGTACTCGTCGATGATCGCTGTGATTACGTCTTCACGGTTTTGTTCGATCATATCGCTAATGTCGTCAACACTCATTAGCTCGTCACGCAATTCGTAAACCACTTTACGTTGATCGTTCGCAACGTCATCGTATTCAAGAAGCTGTTTACGGATATCGAAGTTACGACCTTCTACTTTACGCTGTGCTTTTTCGATTGAACGAGACAGCATCTTCGATTCGATCGCTTCGCCTTCTTCCATACCACTTTGGATAAGGCTCGCCATACGGTCTGAAGTAAAGATACGAAGTAGTGAGTCTTCCATTGATAGGTAGAAGCGAGAAGAACCCGCATCACCTTGACGACCAGAACGACCACGTAGCTGGTTATCGATACGACGAGATTCGTGACGTTCCGTACCAATGATGTGCAGACCACCCGCATCTAGTACTTGATCGTGAACCTGTTTCCACTCTGCTTTAATCGCATCAATTTGTTCTTTGGTTGGATCTTGTAGCGTTTCAACTTTTGCCTGCCAGCTACCACCCAATACGATATCGGTACCACGACCTGCCATGTTGGTTGCGATTGTTACCGCACCTGGCGTACCCGCTTCCGCAACAATCTCAGCTTCGCGTTCGTGGAATTTTGCGTTCAATACGTTGTGTTTGATCTTCGCTTTCTTAAGTGCATTAGAAAGAAGTTCTGATTTCTCGATAGAAACCGTACCTACAAGAGATGGTTGACCTTTTTCTACACGCTCTTTGATGTCTTCGATGATTGCAGCAAATTTTTCTGCTTCAGTACGGTAGACCACATCTGGCATATCATTACGGATCATTGGTTTGTTGGTTGGAATAACCACCGTTTCAAGACCGTAAATCGATTGGAATTCGAACGCTTCTGTATCTGCTGTACCTGTCATACCCGACAGTTTTTCGTATAGACGGAAGTAGTTCTGGAAAGTAATAGAAGCCAGCGTTTGGTTTTCGTTTTGAATCTTAACGCCTTCTTTCGCCTCAACCGCTTGGTGAAGACCTTCAGACCAACGACGACCTGGCATTGTACGGCCAGTGTGTTCATCAACGATAACCACTTCACCGTCATCGTTTACAATGTAGTCTACGTTCAGTTCAAATAATACGTGCGCACGAAGTGCCGCATTTACGTGGTGCAATAAACTAATGTTGGTTGGAGAGTAAAGCGTGTCACCCTCTTCCATCAAACCGTTCTTAACCATCAGCTCTTCAACGAACTCTTGGCCCGTTTCGGTTAAGTGAACTTGTTTAGACTTCTCATCCACAGTGTAGTGGCCGTCACCGCGGTACTCTTCAGAATCTTCTTTATCTTGTTTCTGAAGCTGTGGGATAAGCAAGTTGATGCGAGTGTATAGATCCGAGCTGTCTTCTGCTGGACCAGAAATGATCAAAGGAGTACGAGCTTCATCGATGAGGATTGAATCCACCTCATCGACAACAGCGAAGAAGCGTTCACGTTGAACACGGTCTTCATTGCGGAAAGCCATATTGTCACGAAGGTAGTCAAAACCAAACTCGTTGTTTGTGCCGTAAAGGATATCGGCTTCGTAAGCTTCTTTCTTAGCTTGAGGAGGCATGTTTGGCACGTTGATGCCAACAGTCATACCAAGGAACTCGAATAGTGGACGGTTTGTTTCCGCGTCACGTGTTGCTAGGTAATCGTTCACCGTTACAACATGGACACCTTTACCAGGAAGTGCGTTTAGGTAAGCAGGAAGAGTCGCCGTTAAAGTTTTACCTTCACCAGTACGCATTTCAGCAATTTGGCCACCGTTAAGGACCATACCACCAATAAGCTGCACGTCGAAGTGGCGCATACCGTAAACACGCTTAGATGCTTCACGAACCGTAGCAAATGCTTCTGGAAGTAGCTTATCAAGAGTTTCGCCTTGCTCTAGGCGCTCACGGAACTCAACAGTCTTTGCTTTTAGCTCTTCATCAGACAGTGCTTCGAACGTTGGTTCGTAGTTATTGATCTCTTTTACAATTTTTCTAAGGCGGCGCAGTGTTCGGTCGTTGCGACTGCCAATAACTTTTGTCAGTAGCTTAGCTATCATTTTTCGTGAATCTCTCTTTTATCAGACCGTTCCCGATCTACTCGTAATGCCTTCAGTCTCTGCCAGTTTAGAACTAAGAATACTGAGATAAATCATTTATCAAAGATATTGAGTTCAAACGTCCATATTTCAAGGCTTAATTTTGAATCAATGTGGCTTAGTGTAAGGATTTTTCATCGATACAACCATAAATAGACGTATTTGTTTGAAGCACTCGTAAGTTTTTAACCAAACTGATGACGGATTCGCCAGTATTACACATACATATCGCTGCTCAATCGGCATTATCAAAACAATCCGTCTCGCCATGCTATATCAAATATTTATGGGCGAGCTGAAGATAAAGGCCATAATGTAAACTATACCTAAGCAGAAAGCTGCTCTAGAATACCCATATCTCAACAAAATTAGATTTTACCTATGCGTGATCATCGCCCTACCTCAACAGACGATCTTATTGCCGAATCCCAGTTCAAAAAGATACAAGAACATGCGGGAGACATCCTGCAACTTAATCAGGCGCTGCAAGAGATCCTACCTAAGGGTACGGCAGATCATTGCCGAGTGGCTAACGTCCGTAACGGTCATTTGCTCATTGATGTGGCCAGCGCTTCACTAAAGATGAAGATCGATTACGATCGTTTAATGATCCTAAATAAGCTTCGAACTCAAGGCTATGCAAAGCTGATGAGTGTGGAAGTTCGAATCAACCCATCACTATACCGGAATCGTTTCGAGCACGATGACAGACCAAAGCGTCCACCTCTTACTGAAGCTGCAGCAAATTCATTAATGATCATCGCAGATATGGCGCCACCAAAGATTCAAGAGCGTTTGAAACGTCTTGCGGAAATGGCAGAAAAGAAGAAAGACAAGTGATAGGTAGAGCGAAGAAAGAACAGTGACCTCACTGTTCAAAACTCAGATAGTAAAAAACCAGGCGGCGGGCCTGGTTTTTTAATCTATTTTGCGTCAGCGTTGATTACGCAAGCACCATGTTTGGTTCTGCAAATGCAACTGGTGAACCGACTTCTTCTTCGAATGTTGTCCATTCCCATGCTTCTTGATCAGCAAGAACAGCACGCAGAAGTTGGTTATTCAGGCCGTGACCTGATTTATAAGCGCGGAATTCACCAATAATTGCATGACCACACATGTAAAGGTCACCAATGGCATCCAACACTTTGTGAGTCACAAACTCGTTTTCAAAACGAAGACCTTCTTCATTAAGAATACGGTAGTCATCCAAAACAATCGCATTATCAAAGCTACCACCTAGAACAAGGTTCTGAGATTGCAGGTATTCGATGTCACGCATAAAACCAAACGTACGTGCACGAGAAATTTCGCGAACGAAACCTTGAGAAGAGAAATCAAACATAAGGCGCTGCTCGTCTGATTCAATCGCAGGGTGGTTAAAGTCAATCTCGAAGTCCATGCGGAAGCCGTTAAATGGCACAAATTCTGCCCACTTATCGCCATCTTCAAAACGAACTGGTTTTTTAATACGAATAAAGCGCTTAGGTACATTTTGCATCTCGATACCTGCTTGTTGTAGCAAGTATACGAATGGGCTTGCACTGCCATCCATAATAGGGATTTCAGGTGCGTCAACTTCAACTACGATGTTGTCAATACCCATACCAGCGAGTGCCGCATTCAAGTGTTCAACAGTTGAAATACGAATACCTTCGTCGTTCACTAATGCCGTACAAAGCATAGTGTCACGTACAGATGCCGGATCAGCTGGAAAATCTACAGGTGGATTTACATCGGTACGACGGTAAATGATACCTGTGTTTGCAGCAGCTGGGCGCAGAGTAAGTGTGACTTTACGACCAGAGTGGAGACCCACACCAGTTGTTTTCACTATTTCTTTCAGAGTACGTTGTCTGATCATCTGCTTGCCTCTCTAAAATATGCTACAAAACACGGCCGTCTGTAACGTCGACCGTGAATGCTACCATAATTTTGAGCTATGTCAAATTTACGGGTTAAAGATTAATCAGCCTGACGACGCAAAAATGCCGGAATATCTAAGTAACCACTTTCTTTCTCTTGCTTCGGTGCCGCCGAACTTTGGCTTGCAGAAGAAGCTGGAGAAGAAACGGTATTTGTCGGCTGAGGAGTTACCTGTGGCTTCTCTTGCATTGGTGAAGTCTGCAAAGTTTGTGCCGGTTTCTCTTCAGCTTGCGGTGCCGCAGTTTGCTGCTGTGGTTGAGCTTGAGGAGCTGCCTGAGTCGGAGCCACTTTCGCTTTGCCACCCGCAACTAGCGTGATATCTGGTTTCTTCTCATTACCAATACCTGTTGCAACAACAGTTACGCGGATTTCATCCGTCATATCAGGGTCTAGAGATGTACCGATAACCACTGTTGCATTGTCAGAAGCAAATGCTTTCACTGTGTTACCTACGGTCTCAAACTCGTCAAGACGCATGTCCAGACCAGCCGTAATGTTAACAAGAACACCACGAGCACCCGCTAGATCGATATCTTCTAGAAGTGGGCTAGAAATTGCCATCTCTGCCGCTTCTTCAGCACGGTCTTCGCCTTTCGCGATGCCGCTACCCATCATTGCATGACCCATTTCTGACATCACAGTACGTACGTCTGCAAAGTCGACGTTGATCATGCCAGGACGAGTGATTAGCTCTGCGATACCTTGAACAGCGTTTTTAAGAACGTCGTTCGCACTCGCAAATGCTTCAAGTAGCGTAACACCACGACCAAGTACTTTAAGTAGCTTTTCGTTTGGAATCGTAATCAAAGAATCAACATGCTTAGAAAGCTCATCGATACCTTGCTCTGCAAATGCCAAACGCTTTTTGCCTTCAAAGCTGAACGGTTTTGTTACTACCGCAACAGTCAGAATGCCAAGCTCTTTAGCGACTTCTGCGATAACAGGAGCTGCACCAGTACCTGTACCACCACCCATACCTGCTGCGATAAACACCATATCGGCACCAGTTAGGGAATCTTTAAGTCTATCTCTGTCTTCGAGAGCTGCCTCACGGCCAACCTGTGGATTCGCACCTGCCCCCAGACCTTTAGTGATATCACCACCGATCTGAATAACATTGCCAACGCTTGTCTTACGAAGTGCTTGCGCATCAGTGTTGACGCTGATGAATTCCACACCTTCGATGGATTCACGCACCATGTGTTCAACAGCGTTACCACCGCCGCCACCAACTCCAACGACCTTGATTACTGCATCGTCAGACATTTCCATCATCGGTTCAAACATGTGTTGTCTCCGTTTATCCTGCAACTCAGGTTAAAACTCTTTTTGTATCCAATTACGCAATTTACCGAAGAAGCCAGTAACAGATGAGCGCTTAGGTTCATTATAATCGCTATCGTCGCTAGACTGCATGTCTCTCGCGTAATGAAGTAATCCAACTGCCGTAGAATGGTACGGCTCTTTTACATAGTCAGTTAATCCGCTGACTTCGAGCGGTTTGCCGACCCTTACTTGGTTGCGGAATACGCGTTCCGCACATTCTACCACTCCTTCGATTTGCGCAGCACCGCCGGTGAGAACTACACCCGCAGCAAGATGGTGTTTAATGCCTTCTTCGCGCAATTTCGCTTGTACAGAGTCGATAGTTTGGTTAACTAATCCCATCAGCTCAGAGTAGCGTGGTTCAATGACTTCTGACAAAGTCTGACGTTGCAGACTACGTGAAGGTCGACCACCTACGCTTGGGACGTTAACCGTGTCATCCTTACTGACCAGTTCACTCAAGGCGCAGCCATATTTGACTTTGATTTCTTCAGCATCGCTCACTGGCGTACCAAAAGCAAAAGCAATATCGCTAGTTACCGCATTTCCTGCGTAAGAAAATACTTCTGTGTGACGCAACGCACCACCGGTCCAGATAGAAACATCCATCGTGCCGGCACCGATATCCACCACACAAACCCCAAGCTCTCTTTCGTCCTCGGTAATTACTGCATTACTCGCAGCAAGCCCAGAAAACACAAGTTGCTCTACTTTAAGACCACAACGTTCTACGGCCTTAATAATATTGCGTGCCATATCATTATGGCATGAGATCAAATGGACGCTTACTTCCATTCTCACTCCAGATAAACCAAGTGGGTTTTTGATGCCCTCTTGGTAGTCGATGGTGAACTCTTGTGGAATCACATGAAGGATTCGTTGTTCATCACCGATTTTAATCGATTTGGCTGTATGGATAGCACGATCCATATCTTCTTGAGACACTTCTTCATCAGAAATTGTGCCCATGCCTTTTTCAATTCGGCTTGCGATATGTTTACCAGACAACGAAATGAATACTCGGCTGATTTGGCATTCCGCCATTAGCTCAGCTTGATCAATTGCGCGTTGTACTGATTTTACAACCGACTCCAAATCATTCACGCCGCCTTTATCCATGCCACGTGAGGGGCTGCTACCAGCACCAATAATATTTATTTGGCCATCAGGTAGAATCTCGCCCACTAGAGCTGATACGGTTGCAGTGCCTATATCCAGACCAACAATAATGTTGTCATCAGCGGCCTTAGTCATCTGTACTCTCTTGTTCTAACTCATGTTCAGGAAACCAACCAACCGCGGCTCCCGTATCGTATCGAAGATCGATATAACTGATTCTTTGAGTGTCACTGCCAAGCTTGTTATAAAGCGAGAAAAAGCGCTCTATTCGCTCATCCAGAGACTCTTTACCAAGCTCTAGTCGAATACCGTTATCAAGGATGATTTGCCAAGCTCGTCGCTCATTTAAAACCAGAGACGATATAGCCAAACCCAATTGTTGGAACTTAGGTCGGAGTTCGCGGTAGGTTTGCAAGACTTCCGGCCCAGTTGCATTGGGTCCATATAACTTAACTTTCTCTTCCTTTAGCAGGCCGACATCGCCTTCAAATACCAAACCGTTATTATCTAACAGCTCGATGCCATTCCAGATGGCGACAGGGCGATGTTCTGTCAAAAATACTTTTACCGTGTCTGGCCATTGCTTTCGGATCGCGGCATGCGCGACCCAAGGTAAGGCTTCAACACTTTGCTGCAACACATCGATGTCTTGCGACATAAACGTGCCGATATGATCAATCTTGCTAAACGCTGCTTGAACATCGTCTGCGGTTACGTACTCCAGTTTTCCTTGAAGCACGATTTTGGAGAGAGGTAACCTTTGGTCATCCCACATCCAACTGATCGCTGAGTACAAAACAGAACTGATTAAGGTCACGACGACAACGAAAAATAGCACACCCAAGATTTTCTCTTGGCGACCACGGTTAGTCTCCGTGTTAAGTCGCTCTTCATTCAGTGCAATATTCAACAATGTCTTTGTTTCCTGACTTTTGTCTTGTACTTTTCACCGTGTGAGTACACATCGGCAAAAGTATTGACTTTAACCTTGGGATTATACTGAGCTCTTGTAAACTATCAAACACTGATAGCGATAAATCACAACGATCTTGACGCAAAATCGAGATCTATGTCTTTCTCTGTGCTTTGCGTCAATTTTCGTGATTACCCGAGCATATTATTTATGTTCAACTCAAGCGTTGCCAATTGCTTAGCGACTTTACCAACATCACCGGCACCTTGAGTTAAGATCAGGTCGCCATCTTGTATAACGTTAGCTAAAACTGACGGTAATTGCTCTATTTCAGGCACAAAAATTGGATCTACCTTCCCACGACTACGAATCGTTCGGCATAAAGCACGACCATCAGCGCCAGCGATAGGTTTTTCACCCGCCGCATAGACATCGAGCATGATCAGTACATCAACTTGCTCCAGCACGTTAGCAAAATCATCGTAAAGGTCACGAGTTCGACTGTAACGATGTGGCTGGAAGATCATAACAAGACGCTTGTCTTGCCAACCGGCGCGCGCTGCATTGATCGTCACATCCACTTCTGTTGGGTGGTGACCGTAGTCATCAACAAGCATTGCATGGCCGTTGCCAGTATCAAACTCGCCTAAATGATCAAAACGACGACCTGTACCTTGAGTACCAGCCATTGCTTTTAAGATTGCTTCATCAGTGATGTCGTCTTCTGTCGCTACGGCAATCGCGGCTGACGCATTGAGTGCATTGTGGCGACCTGGGATATTTAGTGTGATATCCAGATTCGCACGCCCTTCACGAACCACGGTGAACTTGCCTTGCTGGCCTTCTTGGTGGTAGTTCTCGATACGTACATCGGCATCTTCAGAAAAACCGTAAGTGATCACTTGGCGGCTAATACGTGGAATCAGCTCGCGAATCACAGGATCATCTATACACACGATCGCTTGACCGTAAAACGGTAAATTATGAAGGAAGTCGATGAAGGTTTGCTTCAAAGTTTCAAAATCGCCGCCGTACGTATCCATATGGTCTGCTTCGATGTTCGTGACGATGCTCACCATAGGTTGTAGATGCAGAAATGACGCATCACTCTCGTCCGCTTCTGCAATCAAAATTCGGCTAGAACCTAGACGCGCGTTAGTGCCAGCACTCTTAACTAGACCACCGTTAACAAACGTTGGATCTAAACCTGCTTCAGAATAGATTTGTGTCACTAACGCAGTCGTCGTCGTTTTACCATGCGTGCCTGCAACGGCAATACCATGACGGAATCGCATTAGCTCGGCAAGCATCTCTGCACGGCGTACAATTGGAATACGTAATTCGCGAGCCGCGATGACTTCTGGGTTTTCTTCGTTGATCGCTGTTGAAACCACAACCACACTGGCTTTTTCCACATTGCTGGCTTGGTGACCGATAAACACGGTTGCACCTTTTGATACTAAACGCTCCGTCACTGGGTTCTCTGATAAATCAGAGCCCGTGATTTGGTAGCCTTCGTTCAACAGCACTTCTGCAATGCCGCTCATGCCCGCACCACCAATACCGATGAAGTGGATGGATTTCACGCGGCGCATCTCTGGCACCATTGCGCGAATCTGAGCTAAGTCTTGTGTATGTTGGATTGTCATCAATTCTATTCTCAATAATTCGTTAACGCTTTTCGGTCAAAGCGACAATGGCTTGTGCGACTGTTTTATCCGCATCTAACTTTGCTGCACTGCGTGCTTGCTCAGCCATTGTAAGTAAAGCTTGTCGATCCAATTGTTGGATCTGTTGAGTCAATGACTCAACGGTTAAATCTGGTTGTTCAATCATCTTAGCCGCACCGCAATCCACCAAGTGGTCTGCATTCAATGCTTGCTGGCGGTCTTTATGCATAAACGGCACAAAAATGGCACCAACACCGGCCGCTGAAACTTCAGAAACAGTGAGTGCACCTGAACGACAAACCAAAAGGTCAGCCCATGCATAAGCATTTGCTACATCGTCGATGAATTCGGTTACTTCTGCATTCACAACACCATTGGCTTGGTACGCTGTATTCACTTCTTCAGCAGCACCTTTACCCGCTTGATGACGAATACAGTAATCTTCGCCCAATTTAGCCATCACTTCTGGCAGAGTTTGGTTAAGAATTCGTGCGCCTTGGCTTCCTCCCATAACCAAAATCCGAATCGGACCTTGTCGCTCTTGCATCCGCTCAGTTGGCGCTTCCAATTGAGTCACGTCTTCACGAACTGGGTTGCCAACGACTTCTGCTTTTGGAAAAGCACCAGGAAAGGCTTGAAATACCTTTTTGGCAATTTTCGACAGCCATTGGTTAGTTAAACCCGCGACAGCATTTTGTTCATGCAGGACAACAGGAATACCACTCATCCAAGCAGCAACACCACCAGGACCACTCACGTAACCACCCATACCAAGCACGGCATCTGGCTGCCAGCGTTTCATGTGAGCACGAGCCTGCTTGATGGCATTAATAATCTGAAATGGTGCCACAAGAAGACGCTTAACGCCTTGACCTCGTAGACCTTTTACTTTGATAAAGTCGATTTCAATGCCATGTTTCGGCACTAAATCCGCCTCCATTCTATCCGCAGTACCTAACCAGCGGATCTCCCAGCCTTGCTCCTGCAGTTGTTTTGCAACCGCTAAACCTGGGAACACGTGACCGCCAGTACCACCAGCCATCACCATCAAACGTTTATTTTTCTTCATCAATTTGTTTTTCTAGTTCTTTCTGACCGTGCTTCAAACGGCATTCATGATCGATACGCAGCAATATAGACACCGCTACAGACATAATGATTAAACTCGAACCACCATAACTGATCAGCGGCAGAGTAAGACCTTTGGTTGGAACGATACCGGCCGCTGCGCCAACATTAACCAGCGTTTGGAAAGCAAACCAAATACCAATACCAAATGCGAGGTAACCGCCAAACATTTCGCCTTCTTCAAAAGCACGTTTGCCGATATAAACTGCTTTTAGCACCAAACTGAAAATCAGCATTAGCACTAACACGACGCCAACAAAACCCAGCTCTTCAGCCAGTACCGCAAACACGAAGTCGGTGTGCGCTTCTGGAAGATATTCCAGTTTTTGAATCGAGTTGCCTAAGCCTTGCCCAAACCATTCACCACGACCAAACGCCATGAGAGATTGAGTCAACTGATAGCCGCTACCAAATGGGTCTTCCCAAGGGTCGAGAAACGAGGTAACACGACGAATACGGTATGGCTCGACCAAAATCAAGCCAACCACGGCAGCAATACCAGCAATCATGAGCGCTAAAAACTGAGTCAGCTTGGCTCCAGCAATGAACAGCATGCCAAACAGTGTCACCAGCATTACAACCACGGTACCTAGATCGGGCTGCCCTAGAAGCAACACGGCGAAGAAGGCAAACACCATGATGGGCTTCATGAAACCGCCAAAGAAGGTTTGGCGAACTTCGTCTTGCTTACGCACCAGATAACCGGACATGAAGACAAATAGCGAGAGCTTCGCGACTTCGGCCGGTTGCAAGTTAAACAGTCCCAGCGGGATCCAACGCGATGCACCGTTTACCGACTTACCAGCCAATAATACGATGATGAGTAAACCAAACGAGATCCACAATAAGTAATGGCTTCGCTTAAACCATTGTTCTAGTGGGATTTGAAGAATGACGGCAGACACACCAATCGCCAGCACCAAGAAAGTGGCATGACGGAACATAAAGTGAAATGGCTGATCCGTCAGACGTGAGCTTATTGGAAATGATGCTGATGTCACCATCACCAAACCGGTTAACATCAAACCCAGTGCAATCCATACGAGTTGACGGTCAAAGAGCGCCTCTGGAGCAGGATGCTTAAGCCAAGTGCCAATGCTGCGTTTAACGTTACCTAAACCCACGAAGTGTGTGACCTTTAATTATGCATATTTCTCAGCAAGAGCCGCAAATGCGTCACCCCTTGCCATAAAGTTGTCGAATTGATCAAAGCTAGCACATGCCGGAGATAGCATCACCATATCGCCCGTATTTAACTGCGAAGATATCTGTTGAATCACATCTTCCATGGTGTCGAAACGAGTTGCGGATTCATGCAGTGGCATAAAATCATCGCCATCTTTGCCAAAGCAGCAAAGCTGCAAGTTAAGCGTCGCTAAGATCGGCTTTAATGGTGTGAAATCTGCGCCTTTACCAACACCACCAACCAACAAATACAATTTACCCATTGATTCTAAGCCAGAAAGCGCAGCCATAGTGCTCGCAATATTAGTTGCTTTGGAGTCATTCACCCATTTTACACCATGATTATCCGCAACCACTTGGCATCGATGTGTCAAACCAGTGTAAGTTTTCAGTGCATTCAAGGATTTGTGATAATCCACATCCGCCGCTTTAAGCAGAGCAAGTACGACGAGAGCGTTAGCCAGATTGTGCTTACCAACCAACTTCAATTCATCACTGGCAATCACGCGCTGACCATGCTCAAGCAGCCAAGTACGGTTACCGTCAACTTCAAGGCCGTATGCTTGTTCATCACTACCAAACGTCACCAACGGTATTTCAGTCTCAGGGAAGGTTTCTCGATCATCACGGTTAACCACTGCCAGTTCTGCGTTATTAAAAATGCGCAGCTTAGCTTGTCGGTAGTCCGCCATGCCGTCATAACGATCCATGTGGTCTTCCGAAAGGTTTAGAAACGCAGCCGCTTTAAGCTTCAAGCTTGATGTGGTTTCTAGTTGGAAGCTAGATAGTTCAAGTACATACAAATCTGCGTCTTGCTCTAGCAAATCGAGAGCAGGAACCCCGATATTGCCACCAACACTGACCGTTAACCCGGCAGCTTTTGCTAACACGCCTGTTAGGTCTGTTACCGTGCTTTTACCATTAGAACCGGTAATCGCAATAACAGGTTTATCGACTGCCCACGCGAAGAGCTCGATATCACCAACAACTGGCTTTCCTTTCGCAAGAACCGATTGTATTTCTGGTGTCGCTAAGGCGATGCCTGGGTTAGTCACGACTAAGTCAGCTTCTGCGAGCCATTCGGTATTCCAGCCACCGCTGTGGAGTTCTACCTGCCCTGACAAACGCTCAGCCCCCGGAGGGTTAGTGCGCGTATCAATGACTTTGATCGTCAGTTGCGGTTGAGTTTTTGTGAGGTGTTTAACGACAGAGAGCCCGGTAATACCGAGCCCTACGACGACGACCTTATGTATGTTTTGCCAACGTTCCATATTTGATCACGCAATTTGTCTTGTTCTTGGAAAGTGCGATTAACGCACTTTCAGAGTCGCTAGACCAATCAGAACAAGAACCATAGAAATAATCCAGAAGCGCACGATTACGCGAGGCTCTGGCCAACCTTTTAATTCGTAGTGATGGTGAATCGGTGCCATACGGAAAATACGCTGACCACGTAGTTTATAAGAACCTACCTGTAGAATTACCGATAGCGTTTCCATTACAAACACACCACCCATGATCACCAGTACCAACTCTTGACGAACCAGTACAGCGATAGTACCAAGCGCGCCACCTAGAGCAAGTGAACCAACATCGCCCATGAATACTTGTGCTGGGTAAGTGTTGAACCACAAGAAACCAAGGCCCGCACCAACGATTGCAGTACAAACGACAACCAGCTCAGAAGCGTGTGGGAGGTATGGAATATGAAGGTATTCAGAGAAGTTAATGTTACCTGTTGCCCAAGCAATCACAGCAAAGCCAGCCGCAACCAGAACCGTTGGCATGATAGCCAAGCCGTCTAGGCCATCGGTTAGGTTTACCGCATTACTAGTACCCACAATAACGAAGTAAGTGAGGATAATGTACATCAAGCCAAGTTGCGGCATGATGTCTTTAAAGAATGGCACAACAAGTTGAGTAGCTGCGGTATCTTTGCCGTAAGCGTACAACGCA
This sequence comes from Vibrio sp. ED002, assembly GCF_023277445.1. Taxonomy (NCBI): domain Bacteria; kingdom Pseudomonadati; phylum Pseudomonadota; class Gammaproteobacteria; order Vibrionales; family Vibrionaceae; genus Vibrio; species Vibrio sp. ED002. Next base: position 1,945,524 of record NZ_CP080238.1, read on the forward strand.
AACGCCACGACAAATGCAATCAGCGACTGCCAAAAGTACTTCCAACGAGCAATCAGGCCGTCGGTATTCTTACGAACGACTTTACGATAATCATCAACAAAACCAATCGCCCCATAACCAAGCAGTACCGTCAGCACCGCCCACACGTATGGGTTCGATAAATCAGTCCATAAAAGAATAGTGATTGAAATAGCAGCCAAAATCATGATCCCCCCCATTGTAGGGGTACCACGCTTACTAAAGTGAGACTCTGGACCTTCGTTACGAACAACCTGACCAATTTGTAGCATCTGTAGACGCTTGATCATGATAGGCCCCATCCATAAAGACAGACCTAAAGCAGTAAGTACACTAAGGATTGCTCGAAACGACAGGTATTCAAACAATCGGAAAAAAGACAGGTATGGCTGTAGCAGCTCGGCAAGCCAAATAATCATTAATAATACTCCTTCAAAGCAGCAGCGACTTCAAACATACGAGCACCGTTCGCTCCTTTCACCAACATTGTATGGTGTTGAGGTGCGGTTTGGTCTAGATGCTGCTTGATGTAGTCAATCATCTCTGGATGTGTCTCGAAATGGATGCCATCACAAAGTTCACTAATGACCTTCGTGTCTGCACCATACGTGAGAACGTGTTCAAATTTTTGTGGGGCAGCATGTTCCCCGACTTGACGATGAAGTGCAAGACTTTCCTCACCCAACTCCGCCATATTGCCTAAAATCAACCAACGCTCACCTTGGAATGCACTAAGCAAGTCCACCGCGGCCTTCATCGCTGGAACACTCGCGTTATAGCTGTCATCAATTAGCTTGATTTTATCGCTGAGTTCCTCAACTTCGACTCGACCTTTCACTTTATTTAAATGTTTAAGGCCATCACGAACTTCTTCTAACGTCGCGCCCATTTGTAACGCAATGATAGAAGCCGCAATCGCATTCGCAACGTTGTGTTGACCTATAATACCCAGAGACAGTTCAATTTCTTGTGAGTCTATTGCGAGATGTAGGTTAAAGCTTGCTTCGCCGGCGGCGTTCATTACAACATTTGTTGCATAAAAGTCAGCATCTGTGTTCGTTTGAGAAAATGTGATGACTTGCTTATCGGCAAGAACATGGTTCCACTTCTCACCACCATTGCTATCGAGGTTCACAATCGCAACACCGCCCGCAGGCAATCCCTGATAAATCTCGCCTTTAGCCTGTTTTACGCCATCAATCGAACCGAATCCCTCTAAGTGAGCGGCGGCTACGTTGTTGACTAACGCAATGTTAGGATGAACCAGTTGAGTCGTGTATTCGATCTCACCAATATGGTTGGCCCCAAGCTCAATCACAGCGTAATCATCGTCTTGTTGCGATCTCAATAACGTAAGCGGAACACCAATGTCATTGTTGAAGTTGCCCGCGGTAAACAGCACTTTGCCTTTCAACTGCAGGATACTTGCAACCATCTCTTTTACTGTAGTTTTGCCACAACTGCCCGTAATCGCCACTGTCGGTGTTTGACACGAATTGTGTACCCAAGATGCGACTTCACCTAACGCTATCTTAGTATCGGTAACAACAACTTGAGGGACATTCACATTAAGTTGCTTTTGCACTAACAGTGCACCCGCCCCTGACTCCACCGCTTGTTGGCAGAAATCGTGAGCATCAAAACGCTCTCCAACCAAAGCAACAAAAAGAGCCCCCTGTTCGATCGCTCGAGTGTCGGTAGAAACAGATTCAATAGATAGGTCATTGCCAACCAGTTCACCGCCAGTCATATCCGCGACTTGAGAAAGCGTTACTGTGATCATGATGAAAGCCCCAATAGCGTCATGGCTGACTCGCGGTCAGAGTAATGGATGGTTCCAGAGTTTAGAATTTGGTAGTCCTCATGACCTTTACCTGCCAGAAGGATAATGTCTTGCGGAGAAGCATGTTCCAGTGCGTAAGACAGCGCTTTAAAACGGTCATGCTGCACAATCGCCTCAGCAGGTTTTGTTAGGCCGGCCAGCATGTCTTTCATGATCAGCACAGGGTCTTCACTGCGAGGGTTATCATCGGTAAGCACTATCTTGTCACCCAAACGCTCAGCGATTTCCGCCATCATTGGGCGCTTACCAGCATCACGGTCACCACCACAGCCGAAAATAGCCCAAAGCTCACCCTGGCAATGCACACGCAATGCTTGTAGCGCTTTTTCTAGCGCGTCAGGCGTGTGGGCGTAATCCACCACGACTTTTGCCTTGTCGTCAGCTTGGAAGAGTTCCATACGACCAAGAACAGGCTGTAATTGACCTGCCGTTGCCAGCAAATCTTGCTTGCTAAAACCGAGACTAAGTAACGTTGTGAATGCCAACATCAGGTTCGCTGCATTGAACTCGCCAATCAGCGGCGCATGAAGTATTCCTTCACCAAACTTGCCATCAAACTCAATCGTAATGCCTGACTCTGCGTAAACAATGTCAGTAGCAAATACGGATTGTAGGAATTCTGAATTCGGCTTGAGTGAAACAGCTATGGCATTCGATAATTGCTTCGCCCACGCAGCTCCCACTGTATCATCGACATTGATGATCGCATGCTCGCATTGGTGAGTGGTAAACAGCATCAGCTTCGCCTTTGCATATTCTTCCATCGTGCCATGATAATCCAAGTGATCACGGCTCAGATTGGTGAACACACCAGCGGTAAAAGACAATGCTTTAACACGACCTTGAATCAGACCATGAGAGGAAACTTCAAGCGCAGTGTAATGTGCTTTTTGCTCGGCGAGCGAGGATAGGGTCTTTTGGATTTCAACTGCGTTGCCTGTGGTGTTTGCGGCTTCTTGCAGATCATCTAGAAAGCCATTCCCTGTTGTCCCCATTACCGCCGCTTTGGAACCGACCAAATCAATCCATTGGGCAATAAGCTGAGTGATGGTGGTTTTGCCGTTGGTGCCAGTGACACCAATCAGCTCCATATTGGGATAATGGTAGAACTGACCTGCGATTTGAGAAAGGCACTTATCCAGTGCATCGAGGTAAATCACTGGAACATTATCAACAATCTCAATCGTACCGTGTGCTTTTCGCTCACAGGCTTGAGCGATCGCCGCGTTAGCACCTTGCTGGATGGCCTTCGCGATAAAATTACGTCCATCGACAGCATGGCCAATGATGGCAACAAAAGTAGTGCCGGACTGAACTCGTCTACTATCGAGTTCCAGTTCAGAGACAAGAACGGACGACAAACTTGGGCAATCAACCCAATTGGAAAGCAGCGCGTCCATACTGATGGCTTTGGTCATATTTGTTCTCCGAGCTTTAGCTCAGCTTTCTAGATTTTGTTTCTCAGTAAACATCGAAGCCTACTGTTGGAATTTGTTTTCGTCAGGGGCAACATTCAGAATTTGCAGCGCGCCTTTCATGATTTCAGAAAAGACTGGCGAAGCAACTGAACCGCCATAGTAGTCATCACCTTGCGGTTCATTAACTACAACAACCAATGCAAGTCTTGGATCGCTCACAGGAGCAACACCGGCCGTGTAGTTGATGTACTCATCACTATAGCCACCAGCGGTTGCTTTTCGAGCCGTACCCGTTTTGGCGCCAACTCGATAGCCCGGAACCGCAGCACGACGGGCTGAACCGCCTTTTTGCGTTACCGTTTCCAGCATATCGAGTACAAGGCGTGCATTTTTTTGGCTAACAACTTGGCGAGCCATATCGTTGTCGTTACTTTCGATAATATGAATCGGCTCATATTTACCTAAGTTACCCAAGGTTGCGTAAGCATGCGCTAACTGAATTGGGGTCACCGATAAACCGTAACCAAAGGCGATAGTGGCGCGTTCAATTGGCGACCAACGCGAGCGACTCGGGAAAATACCCACAACTTCACCGACTAAGTTCAAGCCAGAAAGTTCTCCCAACCCAACAGAACTGTATAAACCAAGCAATGCTTCTACTGGCATACGCATAGCTAACTTGGTCACACCGATATTACTCGATTTCTTCAAGATGGTCGTTAAGCTCGCTTTTCCTACCTTTGGTGCATCACGAACACGGCTGCCACCCAATTGAAGAATACCGTTTCCAGTATCGACGATGGTGTCTTTATCTGCGACCTCATTTTCTAAGGCGGCTAAAACAACGAATGGCTTAATTGTAGAGCCAGGCTCTAAAGAGTCGGTGATTACTCGGTTACGCATTTTGTAACTTTGCCAATCGCTACGATTATTTGGGTTGTAAGAAGGTGCATTCACCATCGCGAGAACCGCACCCGTTTTCACATCAAGAATCACAACCGATCCAGATGTTGCACGGTGATCGGCTACAGCCTGCTTGATAGCACGATACGCCACCGCTTGAATGCGCTGATCAATTGTCAGTTGCAGTGGTTTACCTTCTTGTTTCTCTTCAAGAGCAATGTTTTCTACCACGCGCCCATAACGGTCTTTACGAATGGTTTTCTTGCCTGCAGCACCAGTTAACCATTCATCATAGCTTCGCTCTACACCTTCTAGACCATGACCATCAATCCCCGTAACACCGACTAAGTGAGCACTAACCTCACCAGCAGGATAGTAACGACGAGATTCAGATTTCAAGCCTACACCGGGTAGTTTGAGTTCACGAATGTAGTTAGCCATCGCAGGGCTTACCTGACGCTGAAGGTAAATAAAGCGACGCTTTTCATTTTTCTTGATCTTATTGATCAGGCCTTGTCGGTCCAAACCAAGAACGTCAGCTAATGCATACCAACTTTTGGTTTGCTGTAGCGCGCCCTCTTTGAAGATGGTTTTTGGATCGGCCCATACAGCCTCAACAGGAACACTAACGGCAAGAGGTTCGCCATTACGATCAGAGATGATACCGCGCGCAGAAGGAATGGCTTTAACACGGACTGAACGAAGGTCACCTTGCTTGATAAGGTTATCAGGCTCGATGATTTGAATGTAGGCAACGCGCCCAACGAGTAGGGCAAATGCACAAAAGACGAAAAACAGCAGTAACTGAAAGCGCCAGCGAATCAAAAAGGATTCGGGTTCAACAACGTCTGTTTCTTGGGGTTCTTTTGCTTCTTTGGTGGGTTGCGACTTTGCAGCAACCACTTTCTTTTCTTTGGCTGCTGGCTTGCGCGAATTTCCTTGTTTCGATTTGGCTTTCTTTCCAATCATTTTAGCGTGATAACCACTTCTTTATCGCCATCTGGTCGTTTCATTTCAAGATCCTTCTTTGCCAAGTCTTGAACGCGACTGTGTTCCGCGAGGGCTGTTTCTTCCAACATTAGGTTGCGCCATTCGCTATCCAATCGCTCTCGCTCAACCAATGTATGATCTTTTTCAGTGATCGCTTGACGCGCATGATGGGTGGCAAAGACCACTCCCATTGCCGATGAGAATATTAAAATCATCAACAATAACGACCAGCGACCAACGGAAATTAAATCCGTCGCAATCAACTTAGCAAGATTAGGAGTGGTTTTCGTCATAATAATTAAAGCTTTTCTGCAATTCTTAGTACTGAACTACGAGAGCGAGGGTTGAGTTCGATTTCTTGCTTCGTTGGCTTAATCGCCTTGCTCACCGCTTTCATGTTTGCACTGCCCAATGCTCGGATTTGTTCTTCCGTCATTGGGATGCCATGTGGCACTTCTGGGCCTTTGCTCTCTTTACGGATAAAGCGTTTCACCATGCGGTCTTCCAACGAATGGAAGCTGATGACCGATAGGCGACCTTCTGGAGCCAAAATGCTTGCCGCGCCTTTTAGTGCAGTATCAATTTCTTCTAATTCACTATTGATGTAAATGCGAAAAGCCTGAAAAGCACGGGTTGCTGGGTGTTTTTTCTCTTTGAAGCTCTTTGGTGCGGCGTCCGAAATCAACTTCGCTAGCTGACCAGTGCGAACCATCGGCTCGTTTTCTTCGTCTTCGCGGTATGCCACGATAGCTTTGGCAATGCGACGTGCATGTTTGTCTTCACCAAACTCACGAATCACCCAAGTGATATCATCAAGATCAGCTTCCATCAACCATTGTGAAACTGGAACGCCAGAAGTCGGGTCCATACGCATATCTAACGGGCCATCTTTCATAAAGCTAAAGCCACGTTCAGCATCATCAAGCTGTGGAGAAGAAACGCCAAGGTCTAGTAATACACCATCGACTTTACCCACAAGATCGTACTCTTCTGCATACTGTGCCATGCCTGAAAATGGGCCATGGATGATAGTAAAACGAGGATCGTCAATTTTGCCTGCTTCAGCAATTGCTTGAGGGTCGCGATCGATGCTGTACAAGCGGCCGTTTTCGCCTAATTTCGACAAGATAGTTCGGCTGTGACCGCCACGGCCAAATGTTCCATCGATATAGATACCATCGGGTTTGATAGCCAAGCCATCAATGGATTCATTTAATAACACTGAGATATGTTGAAATGTTTCGGTCATAGCTTTCTCGTTGAATGATCTTGAAGCGATTCTTTAGTGTACTGATTTCCCACATCATCGCCACCTCAAGTCTAAAGTTAGACGTGATTCAGCGCCAAGTTTATTGGTAATGACATAGTTTGCGTCAATAAAATGCAAAAAACCCATCACTACCGAAGTAGTGATGGGTCTCGAATAGGTGGAGCCGACACATAAGCCGGGTTCTGTTCCGCTTGCGCGGCGGTAGCCATTCGTCTAGGCCAGCAATCACTCACTGGCTCGAGCAACCTACCCGCCTCCTTACGCGAGCAACGCAATGTGGAGGCCTATTTGGTCTTGCTTCAGGTGGAGTTTACCCTGCTACGAACTATTACTAGTCGTCCGGTGCGCTCTTACCGCACCCTTTCACCCTTACCTGTGCCCTAAGGCCATCGGCGGTCTTCTCTCTGCTGCACTTGTCGTAGGCTTGCGCCCCCCAGGCGTTACCTGGCACCTTGCTCTATGAAGCCCGGACTTTCCTCCCCTTTGTCAGTCTCCCGAAGGACGTCAACGTCAGTCTCCCAAAGGGACCTCAACGTCAGTCTCCCGAAGGACATCAACAAAGCAGCGACTACCCAGTCAGCTCCGAGGGCGGATTGTATAGAGTTATCTACTCAGAGTCTAGTGAGATCACAGAATTGCTGAAAACGGCGGGTTAAGTGCTCAAAAAGACAGCAGCGAATGAAAACGCTTCGCTCCGAGAGAAAGAAAAATGGAGCACTAAGGTTTGGAACTCGAGATCATGATGCTCCGAAGGATGGCCTTGAAAGTTAAAGTGGGAAAATAAATGCACAGTTACATTAACAACGCACTTCTTATCCCTGTCTATGTAAGATTAAAAATCTCCTGCACTCATAAACAACAAAAGGAGAGTCGCGTTAACGACTCCCCTTCTTAATCTTATCTAGATAACTCTGAAAACTAACGGCGCTTAAAGGAAACTACCGAAGCGCCAACGCTCTACGGACTTCTAGTTGAGATTCTCTAAGCCCCACTTATAAAGTGCGTTCTTTTTCAGGCTGTAGATTTCTGCGGCTAATGCTGCAGCTTTCTTTAACGGCAGTTCTTTCGTCAGAATAGCCAAAGTGCGGGTCGCTTCGTCTGGTAGCGATTCTTCGCTTGAATCACGGTGACCGTGAATAAGGAGTACCATCTCACCACGTTGTTGGTTTCCGTCACTTTTCACCCATTCAATTAGTTCGCCAAGTGGCATTCCCTGAATAGTTTCAAAGGTTTTCGTTAACTCACGAGCTAACACGACTTCTCGTTCTGGGCCAAGAACGTCTAACATGTCTTGTAGAGAGTCTAAAATGCGATGCGGTGATTCATAAAAGATACAAGTGCGTTCCACTGACGCAATTTCTAAGAACTTGTCTTTACGGCCTTTGCTTTTCGGTGGTAGAAAGCCTTCAAAGCTAAAACGATCCGATGGCAAGCCCGACGCACTTAACGCAGTGATGACCGCACACGCACCAGGAAGAGGCACAACTCTAACGCCCGCTTGACGACATTTTGTTACCAAGTGGTATCCTGGATCGCTTATTAGCGGCGTACCAGCATCAGACACCAAAGCGATTGACTGACCTGATAGTAGCTTTTCAACCAAAACTTGCGCTTTTTGCTGCTCGTTATGATCGTGTAGCGCGAAAGTTTTGGTTTGGATATTGAAGTGAGACAGTAATTTGCCCGTATGTCGAGTATCCTCAGCGGCAATGATGTCCACATTCGACAGAACTTCGATAGCACGTTGAGTGATATCCGCTAAATTTCCGATTGGAGTCGGTACGATGTAGAGAGTTGGCCCCTCATTCGGCAACTTATTTTTATCTGTCATTTGTTTACGATCACTTCAACGATTAATATAGAGACAATTTTGTACAAAATTATAGAGAACTCACGGCAATGATGAACCATAAGAGACTCAGTGTACCACGCTTACTCACTCCTGTTGCACTGGCAATTACGCTCGCCGCCTGTTCTTCAGGCCCGCGCCAACCAGATAGCGTAGACATTACACTAGAGCCTACACAGTCTGCTCAGAACTACATGATTCAAGCTGATAGCACGGAAGGTAGCCTACAAAACGACTGGTTGATCATGGCTGCAAAAGCGGCGATTCAAGCCAACGAATTGGATCAAGCAGAGTTGCTTATCAAGCGACTTGGCCGCCAGCAATTGACCGAAGTTCAACAAGCTGAATGGCAACTGGCTCGAGCGACCATACAACAAAAGCAAGGCAATTACTCTCAATTGCTGCAAACGTTGAACTTCCAATCATGGTGGAAGCTGCCAAGTGAGCAGTGGAAAGACTACTACCAATTGCGTGCTGACGCTTATCAAAGTCTGAACCAACCGTTCGAAGCAAACCGTCAGCTCGTAGCTCAAGGTCAATATGCTTCATCCGCAGAACAACGTGAGATCTCTAGCCGAATTTGGATGAATTTTGGCAGCTATTCTGAAAACGAATTAACGTCATTGCAAACAGCGCCAAATGAAGATGTGCTGGACGGGTGGCTGCAATTAGCTATCTACGCCAAAACACTTTCAAGTAACTTACCTCAATTACAAAACACCTTAGAGCGCTGGTTAGACGAAAATCCATCACACCCAGCTGCGGTTTATACGCCAGCAGAAATCCAAAATATCTTGTCGCTGGATATTGTGAAACCAAACAATACGGCGCTGTTGTTACCACTAACCGGTAAATTTGCACCGCAAGCTCAGTTGATCCGTGATGGTTTCATCTTCGCAATGATGAATGATGATGCACGCGACCCAAGTGCAACGTTAACCGTAATTGATACTCACGCGTACAGTGCAGACCAAATCAAACAGCGCTTAATCAATGAGAATATCGACTTTGTTGTGGGACCACTACAGAAAGAAAACGTTGAGAAACTGCAAGCAACACTAGATGGCTCAGAAACTGGTGTGAAGATCCCAGCACTGGCATTGAACATCCCAGAGGAAGTTCAACCAGGAACAGACATGTGTTACCTAGCACTGTCTCCAGAGCAAGAAGTCGCACAAGCGGCGAAGTACCTTTTCAATCAGGGCTACCAATTCCCAATGATCTTGGCTCCGAATGGCGCCTACGGTCAGCGTGTGGTTGAAGCCTTCAATGAAGAGTGGCGCAAGTACAGCTCAAATAAAGTGGCTTCGAGCTACTTTGGCGATAAACGTCAGTTACAGAAGAACATTAACAATGTATTCGGTCTACAAGAGAGCCAGCAGCGTATAGCCCAAATGCAGTCACTCATGCGTATTTCTTTAGAGAGCCCACCACGCAGTCGTCGTGATGTCGATGCGGTTTACATTGTCGCACGAAGCTCTGAGCTAACACTGATTAAGCCCTTTATTGAAGTAGCGATTAACCCAGATGCGAAGCCGCCAAAACTGTTCTCAAATTCACGCAGTAACAGTGGTGGTGCAACGTATGAAGATCTATCTGGTGTGGCTTACAGTGACATTCCAATGTTGATCAACCCTGACCCTACCGTTATGGCAGAAATGAACGAGTTATGGTCAGATCAATCCAACATGGAAAAACGTTTAGAAGCACTTGGTATGGACGCCTATAAGCTCATTGGTGAGTTACCACAGATGAAGCTTCTGCCGGGTTACTCAGTAAGCGGCCAAACAGGTGTACTTAGCATTGACAACAACTGTGTTGTGCAACGCGAGCTAGACTGGGCCGAGCGTGGGGCTCTTTAGCAAGCGACAAATCGGTGATCAATACGAAACCCTGGCGAAGCAATATTTGCAGCGTCAGGGTTTACGCTTTATAGCTCAAAACTTTCTGACCAAAGTCGGCGAAATTGATTTAATCTTCCAACAAGGTGAAACTATCGTCTTTGTTGAGGTCAAATATCGTAATAATGATCGCTTTGGCTCAGCAGCAGAGATGGTCACTCGCGCAAAAATGCGTAAACTAGTCAAAACAGCCCAAATTTGGCTAAGCCAGCAAAAACGTATGGCACAAAATATAGATTATCGGTTTGATGTGGTCGCCATTCACGACAGTGGTAGAGACATTAACTGGATACAAAATGCAATCTCTGAAGGATAAACGATGCTAGACAGCATTAAAGACAGTTTTACAGAAAGTATTCAAATTCAAATTGCGGCAGCAGAAGCGCTGCCAGATGCCATCACTCACGCCGCTCAAGCAATGGTGTCGAGCCTGCTCAATGGCAACAAAATCCTATGCTGTGGCAACGGTGGCAGTGCTTCGAACTCGCAACAGTTTGTCTCTTGCCTTTTGAACCGATTCGAAACTGAACGCCCTAGCCTTCCAGCAATGGCTTTAACAGCAGACAACACAACATTGACTGCTGTAGCGAACGATTACCACTACCAAGAGATCTTCTCTAAGCAAGTACGCGCATTTGGTCAACCGGGCGATATCTTGTTGGCGATCTCAACCAGCGGCAACAGCAAAAACGTCATTAAAGCAATGGAAGCCGCAGTAACTCGCGACATGACGATCATTGCTTTTACGGGTAAAGATGGTGGTGAGATGGCTGGTCTACTGGGTGAGCACGACGTTGAAATTCGTATTCCATCCCACCGTACAGCGCGCATTCATGAAGTTCATATGGTGACACTTCACTGCCTGTGCGATCTAATCGACCAAGTGCTTTTCCCAGCTCACGAAGAATAATCCAGATTGAGAGTTTAGAATTATGATACGTAGTCTTGTCATTTTATGTGCAGCACTCAGTATGAGTGGTTGTGCAGGTTTATTTATTGCCGGGGCAGCGACAACTGCCAATATCGTCACTGATACGCGAACCACCAAAGAGATTTGGCAAGACAACAACATCGAATTCGAAGTTGCGGCCATCGGTAACAAAGCCCCCTTCAAAGGCAAGGCTCGTATCGTCGCTAGCGCATACAACGGAACGGTTGTTCTAATGGGACAAGCACCGACTCAAGAGCTCATCAATGAGTTTGAAAATCGAGCACGTGAAGTTGATGGCGTTGAGAACATCCATAATCAAATTAAACAGAAAGAGCCACTGAGCGTAACTCAAATCAGCAACGACAGTTGGATTACCACAAAAGTAAAATCCGCCTTGTTGACTGACAGCGATCTAAACGGAGTGAAAGTAAAAGTCATTACCGAAGACAGCGACGTATTCTTATTTGGTTACGTGACACCTGAGCAAAGTCAGAAAGCAACTGATATCGCACGAAACATTTCTGGAGTAAAACAAGTCATTAAAGGGTTCCAATACGGCGATGAAAAACCACTCGAAGTGGAAGAGTCCGAAGTGGTGAAAAGCCAAGAAGCTGAAGTCAGTGACTTGAATACCACAACAAAAGCAACGCCGATAGAAGAAACCGACATGAATTAGTGTTGCAGCGTAGATAAATGAAAAGAAAAAAGCAGCGTAAACGCTGCTTTTTTTATTTGATAACTCTTAAGCTTGGTCTGCCTTTCGGGCGAGGCGTTTCTTCCTCTTCCGATTCGGTTTCCGCAGCCTCAGAAGGCTCATCGCTTACGGTAGAGAACGTTGGAGATACATCTTCCTCAACAATCCCTTCTTCTTCGATGTGAGTGTAAGCTTCTTCAGGCTCAAACATAGTCCCAGCGCCATTCTCGCGAGCATAGATAGCTTGAACAGCATACACTGGCACGATAACGGAATGCGGGCGACCACTAAAGCGGGCTTGAAAGGTAATCGCATCATTACCCAACTCTAGATGACCAACAGCACGTGGAGCAATATTCAAGATGATTTGACCATCTTGAATAAACTCAACTGGTACACGCACACCTGGCATAGTTGCATCTACAACCAAGTGCGGAGTTAAGTCGTTGTCTACTAGCCAATCGTAAAATGCACGAAGCATATACGGACGGCGAGCAGTCATTTTAGCAATATCCATAACAAGTAAACTGAACCGTTAATTAGCGAACTAGGCGCATTTCACGTTCAGCTTCTGTTAGAGAAGCTAGGAATGAATCACGTTCAAACACGCGGTTCATGTAAACCTTGATTTCTTTTGAGCCAGGGCCAACAAGATCAATACCTAGTTGAGGTAGACGCCACAATAGTGGTGCTAGGTAACAATCGATTAGGCTGAACTCTTCACTCATGAAGTATTCGTACTCAGCAAAGATAGGCGCTAGAGTCAGAAGATCATTACGTAGTTTAGTACGCGCTTTTTCTGATTCTTCCGCGTTACCCTTAACCACTTTTTCAGCGAGTGAGTACCAGTTACGTTCGATACGGTACATCATCAAACGGCTGTTACCACGAGCTACTGGGTAAACAGGCATTAGAGGTGGATGAGGGAAACGCTCGTCCAGGTACTCCATGATGATTTTTGAATCGTAAAGAGCTAGCTCACGGTCAACAAGAGTTGGCACTGATTTGTATGGGTTTAACTCTACAAGCTCAGCAGGAAGGTTTGCTTCATCTACAAGCTCAACTTCAACGCTTACGCCTTTTTCAGCTAGTACGATGCGAACCTGATGGCTATACAAATCTGATGCACTTGAGAAAAGAGTCATCACAGAACGTTTATTGGCAGCTACAGCCATGGAGCCCTCCAGTACACTTACAAATAAAAATAATGGAGGCGCTAGCCTCCATTATTCGTCAATTAAAATTGGGAATTAGCACGGTATAATAGCACAATTAATGCACATCACGCCAATACTCTTTCTTGAGCAACACGACAACGATAGTTAATAGAACTAGGAAGCCCATAACCCACCAGCCAATTGCATGACGTTCTAGTTGAACAGGGTCACCGGAGTACACCAAGAAGTTCACGAGGTCGCCGACTGCTTTGTCGTATTCGCCAGAACTTAGCTCACCAGTACCGCTGGTTTGTGTGCCAACAACGACTTGTACTTCTTCACCATCTACGATTTTAGTGCCGTAAACTGGCATAGGAATACCTTGAAGCTCTTCAAGCACATGCGGCATACCAACACTTGGGAATACAATGTTGTTCACCCCAAATGGACGAGATGGGTCAACATAGAAAGAACGCAGGTAAGTGTATAGCCAATCTGCACCACGAACTCGAGCAACCAAAGTTAAGTCTGGTGGCGGAGCACCAAACCAGTCAGCCGCTTGCTTCGCAGGCATTGCATTTACCATTAGATCACCAACCTTTGCTTCTGGATCGAAGATCAGGTTTTCTTTCATTAGATCAATCGGAATATCCAAGTCTGTCGCAACACGCTCGTAACGCTGGTATTGCGTTGAGTGACAAGCAAAACAGTAGTTCATGAATAGTTTCGCGCCATTTTGCAGCGAAGCCTTATCCGTTAAGTCCACGTTCGCCTTATCTAACGGAACGTTGGCACCCGCTGCCATAACAAGAGACGGCAGCATAGCAAATAGAATTACAATCCACTTCTTCATTTGAATGTCACCCTCTCTGGTAATGGTTTGGTTGCTTCATTTTTGCTGTAGAAGAACAGCAATACAAAGAACATGAAGTAACACAAGCTAAAGATCTGAGACAGAATCGTGTACAACGGCGTTGCCGGCAATGCACCCAAAATACCCAGAGCAATAAAGGCGATAGTGAATTGAATAATATTAAATAGATGGATCTTACTACGGTAACGGTACGAACGTACTTTACAGCGATCCAGCCAAGGAAGAACAAACAGCACCACAATAGACGCGCCCATTAGGATTACACCCAATAGTTTGTCTGGAACCGCACGCAAGATTGCGTAAAACGGCGTGAAGTACCATACCGGAGCGATGTGCTCAGGTGTCTTCAATGGGTTTGCTGCCTCAAAGTTAGGCGGTTCAAGGAAGTACCCACCCATTTCTGGGTTGAAGAACAATACATAACAGAAGAAGAACAAGAAGCCAGCAACACCAACAAGATCCTTAACCGTACCGTATGGATGGAAAGGAATTGAGTCGATGATGTCGTATTTCTTCGTGTAGTATTCGTGGAACTTAAATTGCGTATTGTAATCGTCACCCATAGAGCCTTTTGGTAGCTTCGTTTCGATACCATCAGGGTTGTTAGAGCCGACTTCGTGCAGGGCCAGTACGTGTAGCACAACAAGAAGAAGCAGAACGATAGGTAGTGCAATTACATGTAGTGCGAAGAAACGGTTTAGTGTTGCACCTGAGATGATGTAGTCACCACGGATCCAAAGCGTTAGGTCGTCGCCAATAACAGGAATCGCACCAAATAGAGAAATGATTACCTGAGCACCCCAATATGACATCTGACCCCATGGTAGTAGATAACCCATGAACGCTTCTGCCATTAGAACCAAGAAGATCAACATACCGAAGATCCACAGTAGCTCACGAGGCTTTTGGTAAGAACCGTAGATCAGACCACGGAACATGTGTAGGTACACAACGACAAAGAACGCCGAAGCGCCAGTTGAGTGCATGTAACGCAATAGCCAACCGTACTCAACATCACGCATGATGTATTCAATAGAAGCAAACGCGCCATCGCCAGACGGAACGTAGTTCATCGTTAGCCAAATACCGGTAAGAATCTGGTTAACAAGTACCAACATTGCCAAGGAACCGAAAAGGTACCAAAAGTTGAAGTTCTTTGGCATTGGGTATTCAGACAAGTGCTTTTTATAAGCATTCATCGCTGGAATACGTTTTTCTACCCAGTCTAATATCGCTTGCATTATGCATCTCCCTCATCAACACCGATCATGAGCTTGGTGTCGCTCAAGTACATGTGCTTAGGAACGACCAAGTTCAGTGGCGCTGGAACACCCTGGAACACTCGACCAGCCATATCAAACTTAGAACCATGACAAGGACAGAAGAAGCCCGACTTAACGCCTTGTACTTGTTCTGAGAACGTATCTGGTAGGTAAGTAGGTGAACAGCCCAAGTGAGTACAGAAACCAACCGCCACAAAATACTCAGGTTTGATCGAGCGGTACTCGTTCTGAGCATAAACTGGTTGTTGTTCCATTTCTGATTGCGGGTCACGAAGCTGACCATCAATACTCTTAAGATTATCGACCACTTCTTGAGTTCGGCGTACTACCCATACAGGCTTACCCTGCCACTCAACACGGACCATTTGGCCTGGTTCAATTTTACTGATATCCACTTCCACCGGCGCGCCAGCAGCTTTCGCTTTGGCACTCGGGTTCCATGATTTGATAAAAGGAACGGCGACGGCAGCTGCCCCTAAGCCACCAACAACTGCCGTTGTAGCGGTTAGAAAACGCCTGCGACCGTTATTTAAAGGCGCGTTGCTCATCCAAACATTCTCCCATTTGCTCCCTTTGGATCGTTATTATTCCGCTTATAAGAGCATGGCTAACAAATTATGAATTTAGTTCTATTTATTGGGGGGAAATGATAAAGAAAACCCTACTTTTTGACAAGATAAAGCTACCTTTTTGTAACATTTGTGAGGCAAATCGCCCACGCCGTCACAAAAGCGGCAAAATTATAAAAAATAGATGTGATTTGTAACAAGAAAGCGAAACGAATAACGACTAAAAACAAGAGCTAACGCCTTTTATTTCGGTTGTTTTCAGCGGATTAAGCAGAAAGATATTTCAAGAATGTGAAGGTACTCTCCACTTTTATCATGTGCGATTTGTAGCACGAATAAATTACATAAAGCAGTACATAAGACAAACAAATGTTGCCAGGATATTAAGGAGAGATGCTGAAGCGACGGGAAACAAAAAACAGACGTTTAACTGAGGTTATAAAAACAGAAGGCTATAAAAACAAAAAGCTCGGCATATAGCCGAGCTTTGGTACACAGTATCCAGAGAAACTCTGGAAAAGCATAATTTCCAGTAAGAGGAAATTAACGCTTAGAGAACTGTGGACGACGACGTGCTTTACGTAGACCAACTTTCTTACGTTCAACGCAACGAGCGTCACGAGTAACGTAACCAGCTGCACGTAGAGCAGGACGGAAAGACTCATCGTATTCCATAAGAGCGCGAGTGATACCGTGACGGATAGCACCAGCTTGACCAGAAATACCGCCACCTTTAACAGTAACGTATAGGTCTAGCTTCTCAGTTAGTTCAACTAGCTCAAGAGGTTGTTTAACAACCATGCGAGAAGTTGGACGACCGAAGTACTCATCAAGGCTACGCTTGTTGATTACGATGTTGCCGCTGCCTGGTTTGATGAAAACACGCGCAGCTGAGCTTTTGCGACGGCCAGTGCCGTAGTATTGATTCTCTGCCATTTTCGAAATCCCCAATTAGATGTCTAGTACTTGTGGTTGTTGAGCAACATGGTTGTGCTCAGCGCCCGCGTAAACTTTAAGCTTACGGTACATAGCACGGCCTAGAGGACCACGTGGAAGCATGCCTTTAACTGCTAGCTCAAGAACCATCTCAGGTTTACGATCGATCAACTTTTCAAAAGTGATAGATTTTAGACCACCTGGGAATTCAGAGTGACGGTAGTACACTTTGCCTTTAGCTTTGTTGCCAGTTACAGCAACTTTCTCAGCGTTGATAACGATGATGTAATCACCAGTGTCAACGTGAGGAGTGTACTCAGCTTTATGTTTGCCACGTAGGCGAGATGCAATTTCACTTGCTAGACGGCCAAGAGTTTTACCCTCTGCGTCTACAACATACCAGTCGCGTTTTACAGTTTCTGGTTTAGCAACGAAAGTTTTCATGCTAATAATAACCCGTTAATTAAATTTTAAACTTTAAAGGAACACAGTATTGTGTTCCCACACTGTCTAAGAGCCCAGTCATCACCCCTTCGAGTCGTTGGTTCTCTCGACCTTCTATGCCGAAATAACTTCGATATTCAGGTCTGCAGTAACGGTGGGTCGCAGGATTATAGAGAAGAGCGAAGAAAAAATCACCTTTTTTTGCGCCAAATCACTAATTTTTTCTTCACTTTTTTAAGATGAGTTGCTGTTTTTTACGCCAGATGCTCTCTCGCTAGGTATTCGCGACTCTGCATCTCAGTTAATCGAGACAAACAACGCTTAAACTCAAATTCCAGTAGCCCATCGCTATAAAGCGCCTCCATCGCCACTTCGGCGGAAATGATTAATTTCACGTTTCTCTCGTAAAACTCATCGACTAACGCAATAAAGCGCCTTGCTGCATCATCGACTTTACGGTCCATCTGCATCACGTCCGCAAGCAATACGGTGTGGTAGATTCGAGACAGCTCAATGTAATCATTTTGGCTACGCGGAGTTTGGCACAACTGAGCAAAAGAAGCATGCAACACACCATCACTGGCCTCAATCACTGCAACCTCGCGATGATTCACTTCAATCGTATTCGTTGCGGCTTTTCTTTCCCCAATCAGCTGTTGGTAGTATTGATTAAGGTTAACGGACGCTTGCTCATCAAGTGGGTAATGGTAAATCTCAGCTTGCTCTAGGGTTCTTAAACGGTAGTCCACACCACTATCGACATTGAGCACATCACAACGCTCTACGATCATGGCAATTGCAGGCATGAAACGTGCTCGTTGCAAACCATTGCGATATAGATTTTGAGGTTCAATATTCGAGGTCGCGACCAAAATCATTTGACGTTTAAACATCTCTTGAAGCAACGTCGCTAAGATCATTGCATCGGTAATGTCTGAAACGAAAAACTCATCAAAACAAACAATATCTGATTCTTTCTTAAACAAGTCTGCCACTTTAGAAAGCGGATTTTCTACATCACCTAAACGCCTTAATTCATCATGTACTCGGTACATAAAGCGATGAAAATGCACCCTCATTTTCCTTTCTGTTGGTAAGGCGTCAAAAAAGGCATCCATAAGATAAGTTTTACCGCGCCCTACACCTCCCCAAAAGTACAGTCCTTTAGGAGGTTCTGGCATTTCGACTTTTTTACCTAGTAACTTTTGCCAAGTGCTAAGCTGAGGAATAGGTGTAGACTGAAAGTCGGCGATGGCATGGTAAAGTTCATCTAAAGCGACGACCGCGCTATATTGCGCTTCATCACGTTGGAATCCATGCTTGGCTATGTCTTGTTGGTATCGTTTTAATGGTGTCATGGCACTGGGTCGTATCAGAGGTACAGAGAAATTTTGTCACCTCGGGGTCAGTATTAGGAATAGAGAGATGTGGATATCAGTCCCCGAAGACATACCGCTATTTTTCTTTATCGGCTGTTCAAGCCATAGTAACATGGACAAGCACCGCGTGTAACTAAGTAGTAAAAGACTTGTTAAAACAACTATAAGGAGCAGTTATGCCTTGGATTTATGCCATTGTGGGTTTGCTGGTCGGTACAATCGTAGGCGTAGTCATTAGTAGACTAACCACCCCCGAATACAAAAAACAAAAGTCTGTGCAAAAAGAGCTAGAAGCAGCCAAATTTGAACTAGAGCAACAACGTCAAGAGCTGGTCGATCACTTTGCACAAACCGCAGAAATGTTGGATACGCTAGGTAAAGATTACACTAAGCTGTACCAACATATGGCAAAGACTTCATCAGAACTCTTGCCAAACTTGCCTGAGCAAGACAACCCATTCGACAAGAAAACGGCGATGTCTTCAGAGCAAATTGAAGAGCAACCATCTGAAGTCAATGAACAACCAAAAGACTATGCCAATGGCGCAACCGGCCTTTTGAAAGATAAAGAAAAAGAGATCATCGACGCACCTGAAGCCGTCACAGCAAAAGCCTCTTAATCTTCTCTCTTCTTCCTATTGGGTCAATACATATTCATTTCTTATCAATTTGTGTTGACCCTTTTTGAACTTTTCTTAAGCAACTCATCTCTAACTTGCAGTGACCTGCCACCCCGTTTCGATTATCCAGACCAATACTTAAACACATAATGGTTAGGATATTTCTTTTTGGCAGACTGGTTTCAAGAGGAGTTATTGGATGAAAAAACCGTTGCTTGCGTTAACCGTTCTATCTTTAAGCTTAAGTTCAATCATCACCCCAATCTCAGCTACGGCAGCACTTCCTTTAAGTGTTGATGGTGAGCAATTACCAAGCCTTGCACCTATGCTAGAAAAAGTGACCCCTGCGGTCGTCAGCATTGCGGTAGAGGGCAAACAGGTGCAAACCAGCCGTATTCCAGAACAGTTTCAGTTTTTCTTTGGCCCTGAATTTCCAACAGAACAAACTCGAGAACGTCCATTCCGAGGGTTGGGCTCAGGCGTGATCATTGACGCGAAGAAAGGTCAGATAGTAACAAACTACCACGTAATAAAAGGCGCAGATGATATTAGAGTTCGCCTTTACGATGGTAGAGAGTACGACGCAGAATTGGTTGGCGGTGACGAAATGTCGGACATTGCCTTGCTTAAATTAGAAAAGGCGAAAGACCTAACTCAAATTAAAGTGGCAGATTCAGACGCATTGCGTGTGGGTGATTTTACCGTGGCAATTGGTAACCCATTTGGTCTAGGACAAACGGTCACTTCTGGTATTGTTTCTGCACTTGGCCGAAGCGGCTTAAACGTGGAGAACTTTGAGAACTTCATTCAAACCGATGCGGCTATCAATAGCGGTAACTCTGGCGGCGCATTAGTGAACCTCAATGGCGAACTGATTGGTATTAATACCGCAATCCTAGGCCCAAATGGCGGTAATGTTGGTATCGGCTTTGCCATTCCATCCAACATGATGCAAAACCTAACGGATCAAATTCTAGAGTTTGGTGAAGTGAAACGCGGTATGTTGGGCGTTCAGGGTGGTGAAGTCACTTCAGAATTGGCAGAAGCACTAGGTTACGAGTCAAGCAAAGGCGCTTTTGTTAGTCAAGTGGTCCCAGACAGTGCCGCTGATAAAGCAGGCTTGAAAGCCGGAGACGTGATTGTTTCCGTCAATGGTAAATCGATTGATACCTTCTCTGAACTTCGCGCCAAAGTTGCAACACTAGGTGCTGGCAAAAAAATTGAACTTGGTGTGATTCGTGACGGTAAGAGCAAGAGTTTTGATGTCACTTTAGGCGAGTCTACCAATATCAAAGCGAAGGCTGAAACGTTGCATGAGGGCTTAAAAGGTGCCGAGTTAAGTAACACGACACCAAACGATAAGATTCAAGGGGTCAAGGTGACCAGCGTGGTCGAGAACTCACCTGCAGCACAGTACCAACTTGAGCAAGACGATATCATCATTGGTGTGAACCGCAAACGCGTGAAGAACTTAGCGGAGCTGCGCGCCATCGTTGAGAAGCACAAAGGCGTGTTAGCAATCAATGTTCAACGTGGAGACCGCACGGTTTACTTAGTTATTCGATAATCCATCAACAAGAGCGATGAGTGCTTCTCCGTTTTATTCGAGAACACTCCTATACTTTACCTTGTATGTCATGGTTTTTTAAAAGGGCAAGGCAATCACGTCTTGCCCTTTTGTTATTTTTCAATGTAGTGCTATCCTTCTCTTTTCTATCCCAATCGGGCGCCCAATCATGGAGAGGTTATGCTTAGCTTTTTGTTACGTTCTGTCTTTTTAGGCTTAGCAACTGCCGTCATAGTGTTACTCGCTGTCCCTTCTTTGCGTAGCAATGTCATTCCTGACGCCCTTGTTGATACACAACCGAGTAATATCGCCTCACTTGAAGTGTCTTTTAATCAAGCCGTGAGAAAAGCCGCACCTGCCGTAGTAAATATCTACAGCCGAAAATACGTTGAAAACGACCGCAGCAAGCTTTCTACACAAGGCTTGGGTTCCGGCGTGATCGTAAGTGAGAAAGGCTACATCATCACGAACTATCATGTAGTGGCGCAAGCAGACCAAATTGTTGTCGCACTTCAAGATGGTCGAGTGGCAGCCGCACAGTTGGTGGGGACTGACAAACGCACAGATATCGCGATTTTGCGTGTCGAAGGCTCTAACCTACCGGTTATCCCTCTGAACTCTGAATATAAGCCTCAGGTGGGCGATGTTGTACTGGCTATTGGTAACCCTTACAACTTGGGACAAACCACAACATTCGGCATTATCTCTGCGACAGGTCGTTCATCAATCAGTGATGGTCGACAAGCCTTTATTCAGACCGATGCAGCAATCAACGAGGGTAACTCCGGAGGTGCATTGGTGAACACTCAAGGTGAACTGGTCGGTATCAATACCGCGTCATTCCAACAAGCGACAGACCTTGAAACCTACGGTATCTCGTTTGCCATTCCGGCACCGCTCGCCAACAAGATCATGCAGAAGATCATCGCAGATGGCCGAGTAATCCGTGGCTATATCGGTATTGATGGACAAGATATTAACGCCGTGACCGCTCGTCTATTGGGCAATGAACACATTGGTGGCATTGTCGTACTTGGCATTGATCCAAATGGCCCTGCAAGTGCTGCTGGCTTTGAGAAACAAGACATCATCATCAGTATCAATGGCACCAAAGTTCAAGGGCGACAAAGCGTGATGGACATTGTCACTGACTTACGACCAGGAACGTCAGTCGACGTTGGGATTATCCGCAAGGGTAAAGAGATGAACGTAAAAGTCACCATCGCCGAAGACAAACAAGAAGCATAAAAAAATCCCAGCCATTGGCTGGGATTTTTGTTTGTGTGTTACTCGCTATCACTTGGCTCTTCTGAAGTGTCTGAGGCTCCCCCCATATCCACTTCAATACGCGTTACGCGCTGCAAGCCTCTCGGCAATAAGCTACCTCGGCGGCCACGTTCACCACGGAAGTTTTCTAAGTCCGCTGGTTTCAATCCCAACTTGCGCTTACCGGCATACAACGTCAGAGAAGCACCTTGTGGCAATGCCATCAAGTGAGACAGAACCTCTTCGCGCTCTTTAGCTTTCGCCGCTGGAATATTGATGATCTTGTTGCCTTTACCTTTCGCCAATTGCGGCAGGTCTTTAATCGGGAACAACAGCATACGACCTTGGTTGGTGATTGCTAAGATCTCATCCGAATCCAGATCCGCAATCGTCTTCGGCGTCATCACCTCAGAGTTAGCAGGAAGTGTCACGAGTGCCTTACCACTGCGGTTCTTAGACAGTAGCTCAGAGCCTTTACATACAAAGCCGTAACCCGCGTCAGAGCCCACCAGCCATAGCTGCTCATCTTCACCCATGATCACTTGGCGAATACTGCTACCAGCCGTGATGTTCAGGCGGCCAGTAATCGGCTCACCTTGGCTTCGCGCTGATGGTAGTGAGTGTGACTCTAATGAGTAGCTTCGGCCATCGCTACCGAAGAACACCGCTTGTTGGTTGCTCTTACCGCGAGCATGCGCAAGGTAGTTATCACCAGATTTATAGCTTAAGCCTTCTGCATCAACATCGTGGCCTTTCGCATGGCGAATCCAGCCTTTCTCTGAAAGCACCACTGTGATTGGCTCACTTGGTACTAGGTCACGCTCAGTCAACGCTTTTGCTTCTGCACGCTCAACCAATGGAGAGCGACGGTCATCACCGTATTTCTCTGCGTCCGCTTTAATCTCTTTCTTCAGTAGTGTGTTCAGACGACGCTCAGAACCAAGCAGCTGTTCTAGCTTCTCGCGTTCTTTTTCTAGCTCGTCTTGTTCACCACGGATCTTCATCTCTTCTAGTTTTGCTAGATGACGAAGTTTAGTATCTAGAATCGCATCCGCTTGGATATCAGTAATACCAAAGCGTTCCATCAAGACCGCTTTTGGGTCGTCTTCAGTACGAATGATCTCAATCACTTCATCTAGATTTAGGTAAGCAACCAACAAACCTTCCAAGATGTGTAAACGAGCCATCACTTTGTCTAGGCGATATTGTAGACGACGACGAACAGTAGTACGACGGAACTCAATCCACTCAGACAGAATTTGTACCAGACCTTTCACTTGAGGACGGTTATCGAGACCGATCATGTTCAAGTTAACACGGAAGCTGCGCTCAAGATCCGTTGAAGCGAATAAGTGATTCATCAACAAATCACAGTCAACGCGGTTTGACTTAGGCACCACTACAATACGTGTTGGGTTCTCGTGATCCGATTCGTCACGAAGGTCGTCTACCATTGGTAGTTTCTTCGCGCGCATTTGGTTCGCGATTTGTTCTAGTAACTTCGCACCCGATACTTGGTGTGGCAGAGAGGTAATGACGATGTCGGAACCTTCTTTGTGCCATACCGCACGCATCTTGATACTACCGCGACCGTTACGGTAAATCTTCTCGATATCCGCTTGTGGTGAAGTAATTTCTGCTTCCGTTGGGTAATCTGGACCTTTCACAAACTGCATCACATCCGGCAGTTCTGCTTTCGGGTTGTCGATTAAGTGGATGGTTGCATCTGCCACTTCACGAACATTGTGAGGCGGAATATCCGTCGCCATACCAACCGCGATACCAGTTACACCGTTTAGCAGGATATGAGGCAGACGCGCAGGCAACATTTGTGGCTCTTTCATCGTGCCATCAAAGTTTGGTTGCCATTCAACCGTGCCTTGACCTAACTCGCCTAGTAGAACTTCAGCAAACTTGGACAGTTTTGCTTCGGTATAACGCATTGCAGCGAATGATTTCGGGTCATCTGGCGCACCCCAGTTACCCTGACCATCTACCAATGGGTAACGGTAAGAGAATGGCTGAGCCATGAGTACCATCGCTTCGTAACACGCTGAGTCACCATGCGGATGGTATTTACCCAGTACGTCACCAACGGTACGTGCTGATTTTTTATATTTCGCTGATGCCGAAAGACCAAGCTCTGACATTGCGTAAATGATGCGTCGTTGAACCGGTTTTAGACCATCACCAATGTATGGCAATGCGCGATCCATGATTACGTACATCGAGTAGTTCAGATAAGCGTCTTCAGTGAACTTGCGCATTGGCAACTGTTCAACGCCATCATAAGTAATTTCTGTAGACATCCGTTAAACCTCTGCCATATCGCCATTGCTTTGTAGCCAAGTGCGACGGTCATCTGCTCGTTTTTTACCAAGCAACATGTCCATCATTTCCATGGTCGCCGCAGAATCATCGATGGTTAACTGAACCAGACGTCGCGTATTTGGATCCATGGTTGTTTCGCGCAACTGAAGTGGGTTCATCTCACCCAGACCTTTGAATCGTTGCACGTTGATTTTGGCTTTCTTCTTCGACAAGCGCTCTAATACGCCATCTTTTTCGTCATCATCGAGGGCATAGAATACTTCTTTACCACAGTCGATACGGTACAGAGGCGGCATCGCTACGTAGATATGACCAGCTTCAACCAGCGCACGGAAGTGACGTGTGAACAGTGCACACAATAGCGTTGCGATGTGCAGACCATCCGAGTCCGCATCGGCAAGGATACAGATCTTACCGTAGCGAAGGCTGTCTAGGTTGTCGCTGTCTGGGTCGATACCCAAAGCAACTGAGATATCGTGCACTTCTTGAGAAGCCAAAACTTGGTCTGCAGAGACTTCCCACGTGTTTAGGATCTTACCGCGCAGTGGCATCACCGCTTGGAACTCACGATCACGAGCTTGTTTGGCAGAACCGCCCGCCGAGTCACCCTCTACAAAGAAGATTTCTGTGCGGTTTAAGTCTTGTACTGAACAATCCGTTAGCTTACCAGGCAGTGCAGGACCAGATGCTACCTTCTTACGTACAACCTTTTTGCTCGCACGCATACGACGATGCGCGTTAGCGATACAAACTTCAGCAAGTTGCTCTGCAAGTTGTGGTTTTTCGTTCAACCAAAGGCTGAATGAGTCTTTCACTACACCAGATACAAACGCAGCGGTTTGACGAGAAGACAAACGCTCTTTAGTCTGACCGGCAAACTGTGGATCTTGAATCTTAACCGACAGGACGTATGAACAACGGTCGAAGACATCATCGCCAGTTAGTTTTACGCCACGAGGCAACAAGTTACGGAATTCACAGAACTCACGCATTGCATCAAGCAAACCTTGGCGAAGGCCGTTTACGTGTGTACCACCTTGCGCCGTCGGGATAAGGTTCACGTAACTCTCGGTGATCATCTCGCCGCCTTCTGGCTGCCAGATCACGGCCCAATTTGCTGCTTCTGTTTCGGCTGAGAATTCACCAGTAAATGGCTCTTCTGGCAGAACGGTATAACCTTTCACACCTTCCGCTAGATAGTCTTTCAAACCATCTTCATAGAACCACTTGTAGTCTTTGTTGTTTACTTTATCTGTGAAAGTAATTTCTAGGCCAGGACAAAGTACTGCTTTCGCACGCAGGTTATTCACCAGACGAGTTACTGAGAAGTTTGCAGAATCAAAGTACTTAGCATCTGGCCAAAAATGCACACTGGTACCACGGTTACGACGACCACATGTGCCGACTACCGTTAGGTCAGAAACTTTATCGCCGTGCTCAAAAGCAATCTCATACACTTGACCATCACGACGTACGGTCACTTCCACACGCTTGGACAGTGCGTTTACTACTGAGATACCTACACCGTGCAAACCACCAGAGAATTGATAGTTCTTGTTAGAGAATTTACCACCCGCGTGAAGCTTACATAGGATCAGTTCAACACCTGAAACCTTCTCTTCTGGGTGGATATCAACAGGCATGCCTCGACCATCATCGATCACTTCTAGTGATTGGTCAGCATGTAGGATGACTTGTACTTTTGAGGCATGTCCGGCTAGCGCTTCATCGACACTGTTATCGATAACTTCTTGGCCCAAGTGGTTTGGGCGCGCTGTATCCGTATACATCCCTGGTCGGCGACGTACTGGCTCTAAGCCATTCAGTACTTCAATGGCACCAGCATTATATTGTTCAGTCATAATACGGAATTGTTCTCAAAGTTTACTTGTAACCCGAGCCTCACCGATGGGTGAGCGATACTCGAGAAACGAAAAAGCTACCCCGTCAGCACCCTTCTCATTGAGCGGTCATGCATAACAAAGTAGTCAGGGCTTTACACCCCTCAGATCTTTTCGGCAAAACATAGTCGGAAAGCATACCCGCTATGTCAAGAAACGGTTGGATATATCAATAAAAACTATGAGCCTATTCCAATCGCTCTAGAAATCACAAATTTAAGAATTTAATGATTTGAGCAGGATAACGCTCAAAGCCAATAAAACTGTGATCACCGCCTTCTTCTACGGTTTTCTTAGCATCGGTAAATTTCTCTACCGCTTGACGATAATCCAGAACCTCATCTTCTATTTGCTGTAACAGCCAGAAGGATTGAGGCGACGCGATGCTTTTTACATCAAGAGCTTTCAGCTCGTCAATATGACAAGCTTCAAGTGTATAGGTTTCGTGCGTGTATGGGTTAGTTTGCTCCCCCAAATAGTCAACCAACAGCTCATAAGGCTTCACCGCGGGGTTAACCACGACCGCACGAAAACCAAATTGCGCGTTCAACCACGTAGACATGTAGCCCCCCAGAGAGCTGCCCACTAAACCAATGTTATAGTCACCTTTATATTGCTCAACAATGTCTAATAGACATTGAGCGGCAAGCTGTGGAAAGCATGGCAATTGAGGCACAACAACTTTAATGTCTGGGCGCTGCTGTTCACAGTACTCTTTCATCAAATTCGCCTTCATTGAAAGTGGCGAACTGTTAAAACCATGGATATACAGTAGTAGCGCCGGTTTGCTCATAAAAGCCTCACAGAAGAAAAAGTAAGCCCGAACATAAAGTTCGGGCGTGATATTTGGTTAGTAGCCGTTTGAGGTAAAGTCTGGCTGAAACTGCCCATCCGTCAGGCGATTAACCTCAGTAGAAATGTCACCACTCGGGTGAAGTTCTAATTCTCGCCACCCTGGGCACTCTGTGTCTAACGCAAAGTCATCGGAGTTCGGCTTAAACTGCACACAGGTTGAAGGCGTTGCCATCACTCGAATACCATTATAAAGAACATTCATGTCTTGGTGCACATGACCACATAAAATGCCCTTTACGTTCTCAAAACGGTCTACAACTTGCCAAAATGCCTCAGCATCCTTCAGTGTATGCTGGTCAAGCCAAGCACTACCGACTAACAACGGGTGATGGTGCAATAACACAAGTGTGTGTCGGTCTGGGTAGTCAGACAACTTTTCTTCTAATAGGGAAAGTTGCTGATCACTTAAACGCCCATGAGGCACGCCCACAACTTGTGAATCTAGCAAGATCAACTGCCAATGTTCACCTAGCAAAAGGTGCTCAACAGATTGAATTTGAGGTGATGGTAGAACCGTCCCCATGTTTGGTTTGAAGTCGTGATTGCCAGGCAACCAAAAACACACTTTCTCCAGCGGCGCAATACCCTCGGCAAAACGCTGGTAAGACTCGGCACTGTGATCTTGTGAAATATCACCCGTCGCCAAGATGTATTCAAACTGCACTTGACGATGAAGAACTTCTTTCACCACGGCTTCAAAGCTGTCGGCGGTTCTTACGCTCAGCAAACTGCCCTCATCTGCGGCAAACAGATGAGTATCCGTGATTTGTATAAGCTTTATGCTGTCACTAGATGATTGCAAAATGAAAACCTGATTCGTCCACTATTTAATTTTTTGTTATTTTCCCTTAGTGACGTGACAATCAATTGAAGGCAAGTGGCGATCGACTAATGCCACTTCGTAAACAGAACGTCAGCCATTCACCAAGGAACGTATTAAGTTGATGTTTTTCATCTTTCTGCATCAACTGGTCGTTGGGATAATCATATTTAGCTTTGATGCGAGAGAACTCTCCGCTTGAGCATACTTCAGCAACTCTTGCATCGTGATAAAGCCTGACAGACATCGTCGGTAAAGGAAACACCGGCATCTCATCACTCTGACATATCTCAACAACTGTGGTGTATTTTGTGATTTCATTCACGGTCAGTTGGTAAACCATGTTCGCTGCTTGATAACAACGAATATCACCAACTTCGGCAGAAGCAGGCAGCAAAGCATTGAGCTTAGCGTAGTTGGTCTCATAAGTTCTCATCAGACCCGCTAAGTCGACATGGTATCGCTGTTTTACCGCTACTTGTGCCATTACTTATTCTCCACCGATTGGGGAAACTCCCCATTGTGATTTCAATTCTTGATGGTTAAGTTGTAACCATTGCAATGCAATGATAGAAGCACCATTTTCGAATTTTCCATCCTTCACCCATTGATACGCCATTTCGCGGCTCAGTACATGAACACGAATATCTTCATTCTCATAGTCTAAACCATGAATGCCATGCGCTTTAGTTGCATCCACTTCTCCAATGAACACATCTAATTTTTCCGAGCAACCACCAGAAGAAGGGTAATAAGAAGTAACCGAGGTGACGCGTCCCACTTGGATCCCTGCTTCCTCTTCTGCTTCTCGACGAATCACTTCTTCAGCGGACTCATCACGGTCTATCATTCCTGCAACAATTTCGAATTGCCAAGGAGATGAATGTTCCAATGCCCCAACTCGGATCTGTTCAATGATCACAACTTGATCAGTCACAGGATCATACGGGAGCATGGCCGCAGCATGACCACGTTCGAACATTTCTCGTTCGACAATCCCACTCCAACCACCAGCAAATAACCTATGCTTAAAACGGTATTTCACCATTTTAAAGAAACCTTTAAACACGGTTTCCTTTGAGATTATTTCCACATCTTGGGGAGTAAAATCATTTTGTTGCTTGTCACACTGTTGCATTCAACACCTCTCTGAGTGAATCTTGTAGTTTACTCATTGTTATTCGCTTGCTCAAAGGACTTGGCTCAACTTTTTGTACAATAGTTATAAATTATTTTAAGCCTTTCTCAAAAATTTATTGCACAGGTGGATAATTACGTGTAAAAAAGTGCAAAGTTTAGAGTAAATATCGTCCAAATTGAGTTAAACTACTGAGAATTAACCAATCTATTGACCGCGGGAATGGAAAATGAAAAAACTGCTTCCACTATTTATCAGTGCAGCGCTAGGCAGTATGAGCACAGCAGCATGGGCAGACTCCCTTGCTGAAATTTATGACTTAGCAAAACAAAATGACCCACAATTGCTCAGCGTAGCAGCGCAGCGTGATCAAGCTTTTGAAGCAATCAACTCTAGCCGCAGTGCCCTACTACCACAAATCAACTTAACCGCGGGTTATGACATTACACGTGGCGACAGAGATCAAGACTTAGGTGGTAAAGTATCGACGGACCAAAACGTCTTATCTGCTGGCGTTGGCTTTACACAAGAGCTGTACAACCGCGCGTCTTGGATTACCCTAGACACTGCAGAGAAAACGGCACGTCAATCAGATGCAACTTATGCAGCAACGCAACAAGGTTTGATCCTTCGCGTTTCTCAAGCTTACTTTGAAGTACTGCGTGCACAAGACAACCTAGTGTTTGTCCGTGCAGAGAAAGCCGCGGTTGGTCGCCAACTAGAGCAAACTAAACAACGTTTTGAAGTTGGCCTATCGGCAATTACTGACGTACATGATGCACAAGCACAATTTGATGCAGTATTGGCTGATGAAGTTCTAGCAGAAAACGATCTGATCAACAGCTACGAGTCACTACGTGAAATTACAGGCCAAGAACACAAAAACCTAAATGTTCTTGATACTGCTCGTTTCTCTGCAAGTCGTCCAAGCACACCAGCTGAAACACTAGTAGAAGAAGCAAAAACAACCAACCTAAGCCTTTTATCAGCACGTATTTCACAAGACATTGCGCGTGACAATATTTCGCTAGCGAGTTCTGGTCACCTACCAACGCTATCTCTGGACGGTGGTTACAACTACGCTGATACTGCGGAAAGTATTAACGATAATACAGCCGATGGCTTCAATGTTGGTGTAAACCTAGCCGTGCCACTTTACACAGGTGGTCGTACAACATCTGAAGTGAAACAAGCGGAATACAGCTACGTTGCTGCTAGTGAAAACCTAGAAGCTGAATACCGTAGTGTTGTGAAAGAAGTGCGAGCACAAAACAACAACATTAACGCCTCTATCGGCGCACTAAAAGCGTACGAACAATCTGTGGTTTCTGCACAGTCTGCACTTGAAGCAACAGAAGCTGGTTTCGATGTTGGTACTCGTACTATCGTTGACGTGCTAGACGCAACTCGTCGTCTTTACGATGCAAACAAAAACCTTTCAGATGCACGTTACAACTACATTCTTGCAGGTCTTCAGCTACGCCAAGCAGTTGGTACGCTAAGTGAGCAAGACATCCTAGATGTAGACGCGGGCCTTAAGCCAGCAAAATAAACGTCTAAGTAACACGAAAAACGCCAGTTGATTTCAACTGGCGTTTTTTTTGGGCTAAGTAACCAAGCCAAGTGCGCTCTAGGCCCCTTCCCCTTCGAAGGGGAGGATTAGGAAGGGGTTGCTTCTCGATCTAATTGACGACACTGGTTTTCAATCAGACCGAGTATTCCCCCCCACCTCTAACTCCCCCTTGAAAAGAGGGAGGTCTGGAATACGTTTGTGGTTAGATGCACTCCTCCAAAAACAACAAAGGCCGCTCGAAAGCGACCTTTAACAATCAATTTGTAGTAATCAGTTTGGCGAGCAAGGTATTAACCCTTACCACCTTTGATAGCGTTGATGATCTCGCTGGTTGAACAACCATCTTCAAAGTTCAGTACACGAACTTCACCGCCTGCAGCGATCACTTCTTTACCACCCGCGATCTCTTCTGGTTTGTAATCACCACCTTTCACCAATAAGCTAGGCAGCACTTCTGAGATCAAACGCTGTGGTGTGTCTTCACTGAACGGTACAACCCAATCAACCGCGCCAAGCCCCGCCAAAACTGCCATACGACGATCTGTTGGGTTCACTGGACGACCTGGGCCTTTCAAGCGTTTCACAGAGTCATCAGTATTCACTGCAACGATTAGGCGGTCACCTAACTCAGCAGCATGATTTAGGTAAGAAACATGACCTGCGTGTAGAATATCGAAACAACCATTGGTCATCACGACCTTCTCGCCTTTTGCACGTGCTTTCTTCACGGCTTCAATCAGCGCTTGCTCTGAAATCACGCCGTAGTCTGTATCTTGACTGCCGTGAATAGCTTCAGCCAATTCAATCTCAGATAGTGTTGATGTACCTAATTTACCAACCACAACACCTGCGGCTGCGTTTGCTAGTGCACAAGCTTCTTCAAACGATTTACCAGCGGCTACCGATGCTGCTAATACAGAAATAACCGTATCACCCGCACCTGTTACGTCATACACTTCTTTCGCTTGTGTCGGTAGGTGGAATGGCTCTGCACCACGGCGAATCAATGTCATGCCGTTTTCGCTGCGTGTCACCAACAGAGCTTCAAATTCGAACTCTTCAACTAAAGCTAGCGCTTTTTCTACTAACTCTTGGTCAGATTTCACTTTGCCCACAACGTCTTCAAACTCTTTCATGTTTGGAGTCAGAAGGGTTGCGCCACGGTAGCGTTCGAAATCCGCCCCTTTAGGGTCAATAAATACGGGAATGTTTGCTGCGCGTGCTTTTTGGATGTACGCCTGTACATGCTCAAGCGAACCTTTTGCGTAGTCAGACATGATGACCGCTTTCACGCTTGGTAGCGCGGCTTCCATGCGAGACAATACAGGCTCTGGATCTGTGTTCTCGAACTTGTCTTCAAAATCCAAACGAATCAACTGTTGACCACGGCTCATGACTCGCAGTTTAGTAATCGTTGGGTATTCAGGAAGCGCCACAAAGTCGCATTTTACTTTTAGCGAGTTCAGGGTTTCAGTCAGCACTTTCGCTGGCTCATCCATACCCGTTAGACCAACAATGTGAGCGTGACCGCCAAGTGAAGCAATATTCATTGCGACGTTCGCAGCACCACCCGGACGCTCTTCATTGTTTTCTACTTTCACAACAGGTACTGGCGCTTCAGGAGAAATACGTCCAGTCGGGCCATACCAGTAACGATCTAGCATGACATCGCCGATGATAAGCACACCAGCGCTGTTGTAATCAGGTAGAATTGGTTTCATTATTGGTCTCCAAAAATTAAATCGTGGTGAGTTTAACACAGCCTTTTTCTAGGCTGAACCTTGCACATGACTTCTGCTTAGGCAAACCATTGATTCCATGCTTGCTTCACCCACTCGCGCTCCGCAACAAACTTATCTTCCGCCACATCAGCATCCAAATTAAGTAAGTTACGACGATGAATCTCATCACGCATCGATGTGTATGCGCGAGTTAACTGCATCGCTTGATTTTCTTCCATAACACCCTGAGCAATCAAGGTTTCAAAAATTCTTACGTTATCGCACCAACGTATTAGTTTAGGCTTACTGTGACTGTAGTTGAGCACAAGGTATTGAGCGAGAAATTCAACATCGGTAATACCGCCCTTATCCTGCTTAAGCATAAAGCGCTCAGACTTTTTCCCGCCAAGGTGATCACGCATTTTTTCCCGCATATCGACCACCTGCTTCTTCAGCGTATCTTGGTCACGCGACTTACACAGCACATCATGGCGCGTGTTATGGAAAGCTATCGCTAATGGTTCGTCACCATAAATCATGCGAGCACGTACTAACGCCTGATGTTCCCAAGTCCACGCATCTTGATGTTGATAATCGTCAAATGCATCGGTCGGGCTTACCAGTAATCCTGATGCGCCAGAAGGACGTAAGCGAGTATCCACTTCGTACAGAATGCCTGATGCAGTGCGGGTCGAGAAAATATGAATGATGCGCTGTGCCAAACGAAGGTAAAACTGACGACCGTCGATTTCTTTCTTACCATCGGTATACACATTTACCGGACAATCGTGCATAAACACGATGTCGAGATCTGAGTTGTAGCCCAATTCCCAACCACCGACTTTCCCATAACCAATCACAGCAAAACCTTTACCTTCACGATCTTTTACGTGTGTTGGTTCACCATACTTTTCCGACACTTGTAGCCAAGCTTGGTTCACTACGGCTTCTACGATGGCTTCAGCTAAGTAAGTTAAGTGGTCACTTACTTTCATCACTGGTAACACACCAGCAATGTCTGCTGCGGCAATGCGGAGGATGCAAATTTGCTTGAACTGACGCAACGCCTCCATTTGCTGTTCCATATCATCCTCTGGAATACGAGCAAGGAAGTCGCGCAGCTCCGTTCGGTAGCTGTCGAGTGGGATTGGGTTATAAAGGTGCTGAGGGTCGATCAGCTCATCAAGCAGTATTGGGTAACGCGATAGCTGCTCGGAAATCATCGGACTTGCAGTGCACAGACGCACCAATTGCACCAATGCGGCAGGGTGCTCATCCAGCAATTCTAAATACGTAGTGCGCGTGCATATGTTATGCAGCAAATGCAGAACTCGTGGCAGACCAAACTGTGCATCAGGATGGGCGAACACCGCATCGAAGACTTTCGGCATTAACTTAGTTAAGACTTCACGCCCACGTGGGCCAAGCGTTTTTTTCGCTAAGTCTGCCTTAAACTGCATGATGGTTTTAGCAAGCGCTTCCGAGTTCTCCGTTTTGATGTCTTCTTGCAACACATGTTCAAGCACATCTTGCTTGGTCGCCATGTCCCAAAGTTCATGGAAATGACGTGCGATGGTTTCCGTCTCGTCCTCTTCGTCATCACCAATTAAGTTCTCAAACACCTTATGTACGTTAGCCATATGCTGTTGAGTTTGAGCCATCAAATCATCCCAAGCATCAAATCGCATCGCAATGGCCAGTTTTAGGCGTTCATGATCGCAATCAGGCAAGGTTTGGGTTTGTTTATCGGCCATCGCTTGCAGCAAGTTTTCCAGCTTACGTAAGTATTTATAGGCCGTTTCTAAATTCTCGACTTCTGATGGGGTTAACTGGCCTAATTCACCAATGGCATTCAAGGTTTCTAGTAAACCACGACCTCGCAAAGAAGGCTCTCGACCACCACGAATTAACTGGAATACTTGAGCAATAAACTCGATTTCACGAATGCCACCAGCGCCTAATTTAATGTTGTTACTCAAACCACGGCGACGTACTTCACTGCTGATCATCGATTTCATTCGACGCAGAGATTGAATCGCACTGAAGTCGATATAACGGCGGAACACAAATGGGCGCAGCATCTGGCGCAATTCTTGGTATTGCGGATACATTTCGCTGCCCATGACGCGTGCTTTGATCATCGCGTAACGTTCCCAGTCGCGCCCTTGCTCTTGATAATAATCTTCGAGAGCTGCGTAGCTCA
Organism: Vibrio sp. ED002; assembly: GCF_023277445.1. Classification (NCBI taxonomy): domain Bacteria; kingdom Pseudomonadati; phylum Pseudomonadota; class Gammaproteobacteria; order Vibrionales; family Vibrionaceae; genus Vibrio; species Vibrio sp. ED002. The sequence goes on from NZ_CP080238.1 coordinate 1,979,978, forward strand.
TGACCAAGGGGCCACTTTCACCAAACGGACGTAGACGCATGTCAACGCGGTAACAGAAACCATCAAAGGTTTGTTGGTCGAGCGCTTTAATGATGCGTTGACCCAAACGGGTAAAGAACTGTGCATTGGCAATACTACGACGTGCACCTTGCGTCTCACCATTTTCTGGATAGGTGAAGATCAAGTCGATATCGGAAGAAAAGTTCAGCTCGCCACCGCCCAACTTACCCATACCGATGATCAGCATAGGTTGCGCTTCGCCTTCGGCATTGGTTGGGGTTCCCCACTCATTGCAACAAATCTTATATTGCCATTGGTAAGTCTCGAAGATCATCGCTTCTGCCAATTGTGATAAGTGACTAAGTGACTCTTCTAGCGTCCAAGTGTGAGTGAAGTCTTTCCACGCAATGTAGACCATTTCACGGTTGCGAAATTGACGTAGCACACGGTGTCCAGCCATTTCATCTTGGCATTCCGCCAAAAGATCTGCGAGACGCGCACGATAGGCTTGTTGTCGACTCCTTTCTGCCAACATGCTAGGTAAATCTTGTGCGAGTGTCTCATCACGATGAATCGCTTCGGTAATGAACTTACTGAGGCCTGAAACGAAACGGAACTGCTCGGTAATCTCGGTTGGCCATTGTTGAACGTATCCCGCTTGTTCCGCATTTTGTACCGCAGAATCCGCGACAGAAATCAGTGACGAAGGCAGCTGCATTTTTCTTCCTTGTTTGAAAAGCACTGTGATTAGGTGTTATCACTTATTTATACCAGAGTTAGCACAAATAAAAACGCCCACAAAAGGTTTGTGGGCGTTTTATCAAAGCTTGTTAGACTTAGACTTGGAAGGATTTAATCTTCTCATCTAACTCTTCGGCATTACTTTGCATCATTTCAGACGTTTCAAGCAGCTCCGTCACAACAACAACAGATGCTTCCACCAACTCACGAACGTTAGTGAGGTTTTGGCTCATTTCTTCTGCGACGCTACTTTGTTGGCCTGAAGCCGTCGCAATCTGGAAGTTCATGTCGTTAATTTGTGTCACTTGACCAACGATGCCATCCAGTTCAGAGCCTGCATTGGACACCAACTCAACCCCTTCAGCTGCTTCAACCACGCTCTTTTCCATCAATTCGACGGCAGATTCAGCACTCGATTGAAGCTGTGTGATCATTTCTTGAATTTCAACGGTCGCTTGTTGTGTACGCTGGGCAAGGTTACGAACCTCATCCGCAACCACGGCAAAACCTCGACCTGCTTCACCTGCACGCGCCGCTTCAATCGCTGCGTTCAACGCAAGTAGGTTAGTTTGCTCTGAGATACCTTGAATGGTCCCTACTACACTACCAATCGCTTCTACGCGTTCTTCTACTTGGTTAACGGCACTTGCCGAAGACGCGATATCAGAAGAGAGTTCACTCATTTTAGACACGGTTTTTTGCAAGAACTGCTGGCCAGTCACCGCTTGAGTTGAAGCTTGCTCGGTTAAAGTTGACGCTGTTTGCGCATGTTCAGCTACAGTTTGTACGGTTGAAGACATCTCGCTCATGGCCGTCGCAAGCTGGTCGATTTCATTAAACTCTTCTTGTGCTGACTCTTTCGTCTCGGACATGCTCAATGTCATCACCTCTGTGAGAGTAGAAAGCTCTTCCGAAGAGTTGATTTGCATTTGAATGACATCATGCAGTTGGCGACGAGTGGTCTCAAGTTCACGAGCCACATCGCCGTATTCGTCTTTACAATCCATTCCAAAAGGAACAGAAAGGTTCTTACTTGCCATTAATTTTATGGCTTCATTAAGGTATTGCGTCTGACGCAACATCACGCGCGCAGCGGCCAGCAGTAGTACCACAAACACCACAATTAAGATCGCTGTTTGCCAAGCAACTTGAGTGAGATACGCTTCATAATGCTGCTGGGCAACTTGTTCGTTCTGAGTTGCCGCTAGTAATGAATCGTAGAATGTGCTCGCATCCCACAGTTGCTTCGCCACAATTAGGATGGTGCTAAATACCATCAACATGACCATTTTCGGAACGAGCTTGATGTCGGATATCACCCTTTCCCACGGCTTAAATGCCAGCTTTTCCATTGTCAGTTCTCCACCGAGTCTTATATAGTCTTACTTATACTTATGCGCGCACTTAACGTTGCCTGCGCGATTTATTTCGAGCTTCGTATGAAAAACCATGATATCAAAGACAGCACCAAACCGATGGGGCTGCTATCACTAATATTGTCCTTTATGGCACTATTTGTGATCTCTGGCCTGTTGTTTTTCCCGCTTGATAACGAAACCCGTCAAGTTCTTATCGGTCTGGATTTTATAATCTGTAGTATTTTTCTATTACAGCTCACCATAGATTTGATCCGGGCCACAGATCGCAGGTCATTTCTTAAGCATCACTGGATCGATTTTGTGGCGAGTATCCCAATGGTTGAGCCTTTACGCTTCGCTCGACTGTTTCACATCTTGCGTGTCATTTTGGTCTTACGCTCTTCAAAGTTCATTCTTTTACAGCTCAAGCAAAACCGCCGAGAGACCACTCTAGCCTCTATCTTATTGCTAATGGTGGTTCTGATAACTCTTGGTTCCAGTGCCATGTTGTTTATTGAAGGACAAAGTCCTGAAGCAAACATCCAAACGGGAACAGATGCATTGTGGTGGGCATTTGTGACCATCTCAACAGTTGGTTATGGTGACCATTATCCGGTGACGACAGGCGGCAAACTACTGGCTGTACTGGTCATCATCTGTGGTGTCGGTATCTTCGGTATGATTTCTGGTTTGATTACATCGATTCTGACTGCGCCAACCAGACAGCAAGATCATCGCTCAAAAAATAAAGAAAAGCTGTTAGAACAGGTGCTAGACAGACAAGAACAGATTTTGAACCGGCTACAAGTGATTGAAGAAGAGCTTCAAGAACAAAAGCAGCAGACAAAAAAATAGGACCCTAAGGTCCTATTTTTTATTGTTTGATCTTACTCTTGCCAGTAGGGCTCAACTTCCACGCTGATGGCTCGCGTCTGATCCATCGCGTGCAAAATAGAACGCTCTTGACGATGTAACCAACGTTCCAGTTGCTCTTGCTCTTCCCCTTCTAACATACCAACCAATGGCAATAGATGGTTCAACATCAGCAAGTCATCAATACCATGCACTAAATCAGCCCATGGCAGTCGGAAACTATTACGTTCTTCCGAATCGTACAAACTCGCAAAGCCGATACCCGTATAGAGATTTCGTAATAGACGGTAACGTTGATCAACGTATTCTTGTCCTGACAGCTGACGCTCCGCTGGGAATGCTTCCATCAGCTCCGCCCAAGTGCGATCCAATTGCGTGACAGAAAACGGCTGGATATTCGCAGACATTTTTTCACTAGCTTTGTCGTCTAAGAAAGGTTGCCAACCACGAGTGAGAATCCAACGGCTCAAATCCAATAGCAGACCGGTGTAACGTGCCGAACTGAGGAGTTGAAGGGTCTCTTCACGACCAGGTAGCTCTTCTAGTTGCTGCGTCAACTCAGAAACTAAGAACTTACGAGCATCCAGTTTACGTAACACATTACCTTTATCATCTAAAAGCTCTTCTAAGTGCGCGTGCTCGTCTAGCCACTCTAGCTCTTCTTCCAACCATTTTAGTTCTTGGCGTAAAATCGCACTGGCGCGACGCGGCACCATTCCACCAAAGATAGTCAGAGTCTGACGAATAAAACGAATTGAATTACCAATTTCGCGCAGAGCCTCAACACTGTCTCTTTCAGTAAAAATTTGCTCATGGTAATGCCAATGAGAAAGCGCATGCTCTAACGAGTTAATAAAGCAGTACTCTACGGTATCTGTCTTACTACTATCGACTAAAGACAAAGGCTTCACTTCATCCCCTGCATAGCCACTCGCCAAGCGGTAACCTTTTGCGGCTTTGCTCAGGTTACCCAAGCGCATACCGCCAGCTTCACATAGACTACGAGCAAGAGTAAACAGTGCATCGGTTTGACCTGATTTCAGTTCCAGTTCAACTTCGCAAATAGGATCTTGTTTCTCTTCCCCTTCGGCATCAACAGCAATTACAGCACCTTGGTCAAAAGCCACTTCGATTTGACTGCCATCAGGCATACCAATCAGCCACTGTTCACGAGTGAAGTTGGTAGAGAATAGAGGGGTCAATTCTGATTGCAGCGTCGCAACGTCTTTACCTACTGGCCAAATGTCAGAAGGGTGAAGCGTGAGTTCTGGCTCATTACTGGTGTGCTCAGCATTGTATTCTGGTCTTTGATGAAGGCCCGCTACAACGCGTCCTGCTGTTTTTACAGTTTGGACAAAAACGTCATCAAAACGGCGAATTCTTAAACCAATGTCGTGCTGTCTTAACCATTTATCAGCGGTATCAAAATAGGTGTTACCCAAGTCACGACAACTGTGCTGAAGTACTTTTGTTTCAGAAATTTTTGCTCTTAAAGTTTCTGAAAATTCAGGAGAAACAAAAAACTTCAGTTCTATCTCGGTTTCCATAGCTATACCTTTCAAAGCAGATAGAAACAGGATATTGCCTAATTTCTCACACGGCAAGAAAGAAATATCACCGGAATGATGATCTAAAACAGTTTTAAAGAGTGATTTAATGCGTTACCATGCGCGCCTTTATAGCCATCGTTCAACATTTCGCCAAGAAATGGTGTATGTTTTTTTAAGGTTATAGCTATTAGGTTGAATGACCATGCCAGTAAATACAATTATGGGGTTATTTGCAAAGTCCCCAATTAAGCCTTTGCAACGCCACGTTGTCTGTGTCAACGAATGTTGTTCACACTTGGTTAAGTTCTTTGAAGTATCTTCAAAGGGTGACTGGGAAAAAGCAGCAGAAATTCGCGCTCAAATTTCTCACCTAGAGAAAGAAGCAGACGTTCTGAAACGTGAAATCCGTCTAAAACTGCCTCGCGGTTTGTTCATGCCAGTCGATCGTACTGACATGCTTGAGCTTCTGACTCAACAGGACAAACTTGCTAACCTGGCAAAAGACATTGCTGGCCGTGTATATGGCCGTCAACTTGTCATTCCAGAGGCTCTCCAATCAAATTTCCTCGCTTACGTTCAACGATGTCTTGATGCGGCTGACCAGGCGCAAAAAGTGATCAATGAACTTGATGAACTTCTTGAAACTGGCTTTAAAGGCCGTGAAGTAACGCTAGTTGCTGAAATGATTAATCAACTAGATGTTATCGAAGATGACACCGATGCCATGCAGATTGAATTACGCCAACAATTGATGGCGATTGAACCTGACATGAACCCTATCGACGTCATGTTCTTGTACAAGATTCTTGAATGGGTAGGTGGTATTGCCGACCAAGCGCAGCGCGTAGGTGCTCGTTTGGAAGTCATGCTATCTCGATCTTAAATCATAAGTTAACGACATAACGAAGAGCATTACGAATGCAAGTCAGATGGACGATGACGAGATTCACCGTCTTATGGGCTGATGCGCGCTAAATTTTGCTCCGCTTGTTATAAAACAACTAGGTATTACGATGGATATCCTCGCTAACTACGGCACTGTCCTGATTATTGTTGCAGCAGCTTTCGGTTTCTTGATGGCTATTGGTATTGGTGCGAATGACGTTGCGAACGCAATGGGCACCTCAGTCGGCTCGAAAGCACTAACCGTTAAACAAGCGATCATTATCGCAATGATCTTTGAATTTGCGGGTGCATACCTTGCAGGTGGTGAAGTTACCGATACGATCCGTAAAGGTGTTATCGAAACCTCTCTATTCGCACATCAACCTGATGTTCTTGTATTTGGCATGATGTCTGCGCTTCTAGCGGCTGGTACATGGCTACTACTTGCGTCATACATGGGTTGGCCTGTTTCTACGACCCACTCGATCATCGGTGCAATCATCGGTTTCGCATGTGTGTCTGTAGGTACTGAAGCGGTTGACTGGGCAAGTGTTCAAGGCATTGTTGGCAGCTGGATTATTACGCCGGTTATCTCAGGTTTCTTTGCTTACGTTATCTTTGTCAGTGCCCAACGCCTGATTTTTGATACTGAGAACCCACTATTCAACGCAAAACGTTTCGTTCCAGTTTACATGTTCATCACGACAATGGTGATTGCACTTGTAACCATCAAAAAAGGCCTCAAACACGTTGGCCTTCACCTAAGTAACGGTGAAGCATGGATGTGGGCAGCGGTAATCTCAGCAGCAGTAATGGCTGGCGGTTACTTCTACATTCAGAAGAAATTCGCTAACCGTGAAGAAGACCACGGCTTCGCAGGTGTTGAAGGTATCTTCTCTGTACTGATGGTTATCACTGCGTGTGCGATGGCATTTGCACACGGTTCTAACGACGTAGCGAACGCGATCGGTCCACTATCTGCGGTTGTTTCAACGGTTGAGCACATGGGTGAAATCACAGGTAAGAGCACCATCGCATGGTGGATTCTTCCTCTAGGTGGTTTTGGTATCGTCGTTGGTCTTGCGACACTTGGTCACAAAGTAATGGCAACCGTTGGTACAGGCATCACTGAACTAACACCAAGCCGTGGTTTTGCAGCGCAGCTTGCTACAGCATGTACGGTTGTTCTAGCGTCAGGTACTGGTCTACCTATTTCAACGACTCAGACACTGGTTGGTGCGGTTCTAGGTGTTGGTTTCGCTCGCGGTATCGCAGCACTAAACCTAGGCGTAGTACGTAACATCGTAGCTTCATGGATTGTTACCCTACCAGCAGGCGCACTATTGGCAGTCGTATTCTTCTACGGCATCCAAGCGATGTTCTCGTAAGACAGACCGTCAATAGATTGTAAGCGCTTTGTCATTATTGACTCAAACGCACAGAAAGGGAGGCTTTGCCTCCCTTCTTTGTTGCACCGAAGTTTGAAACTGCATAATATTCGTCTATTTCCGGCTCCAATCATTCGGTGCCAAAGCTGTATCCAAGAAAATCGTTAAGGGATTTATTGTGAAAAAACTATTCATCACGGTTTTGTTTACTTTGCTAGCAGCGCCAGCGGCACTAGCGGCAGACCGTTATATTTCTGATGACCTATTCACTTTTATGCACTCTGGTCCAAACAACACTTACCGCATTATGGGTAGTGTTAACGCAGGCTCTAAAGTACAACTGCTGCAAGCAAATAAAGACACAGGTTACACACAGATTCGAGACGACCGCGGCCGCACTGGTTGGGTGCAAAGCAAGTTCGTCACAAACCAAGAGAGCATGGCAATTCGTATGCCTCGCATTGAGAAAGAACTGAAAGAAGTGAAGTCTCAACTTGCGAACGCTCGTCAAAACTCAGACACAGAGAAAGCGGGCCTAGTGACGTCACTAGAAACGCGTAACCAGCAAATCTCTGACCTTGAGAAGAAATACTCAGAGATCAGTGACCAACTGACTTCTGTAGAAACAGAGAACCGTGAGCTTCGCGCTAAGCTAGACACCCAAAAAGACGACATGCTACTTAAGTACTTCACTTACGGTGGTGGTGTTGCAGGTCTTGGTTTGCTGTTTGGTTTGATTCTTCCGCATATCATGCCACGCAGAAAGAAATCACCAGCAGGCTGGGCATAATCGCTTTCAGCTAAACGGATAAAGAAAAGCCAGTCGTACTCGACTGGCTTTTTTGTTGGCTTCGTTTAACGAGATACCTTGTTACTCCCCCATTGAACTGGATGCTCGTCGTCTATCCGTTGCGCCGTAAATCTTGCCATCCTTAACTTCAATCGCATTCAACCCACTCACCACAGGTATTACGTGCACTGGGTAACCTAATTCCATGAACTCCGGAACGAGCATTTCTGCAAAGGTCTTCTTCTCCACCAACAAGCCAGTCGGATCGTAGGGCTTAGTTCGGTCAATCTTGGTGCCGTATTGAATATTCGGTAGATCAATCGCCTCCTGCGCAGACAAGTTCCAGTCGAGAACCCCTACAAGGGTCTTTAAAACATAACCTGGGATTTGCGAACTGCCAGGAGAGCCCACAACCAAACGTAAGTCATTGCTGCTGTCCATGACCATTAAAGGCGTGATGGCTGATCGCGGACGTTTACCTGCCTCAATGGCATTTTGCGTCGGTTTACCATTGACTGTTGGCATGGGAGAGAAGTTTGCCATTTGCGCATTCAAAATCACGCCATCGACCATCACACCCGCTCCCATTCCAGTCCCAACGGTACTGGTCATCGCAATGGCATTGCCCTCTTTATCAATGATGGAAATATGCCCGGTATCTTTGCTCTCAAAGCCTTGGTATTGCGCATACTGCATTGGCGTTACCTGTCCAGCTTTCGGACTATCTTTTGCCACACCATAATCTGGAATCAATTCTCGTCTTTCATCGAGATAATCGTTATCCAACAGTTGCTCAATCGGAGTCTCTATATAATCAGGGTCACCGGCGTAAGCGATGCGATCGGCTTTTGCAACACGCATTGCCTCCGTCATCAAACGCCAAGGTTCAACATCTGTTTTCGCCATTTGAGAGAGACCATAAGGTTCAAGCAACTTAAGGCTTTGTGCGACCATCACTCCACCAGAAGCCGGATAACCAAATGACACAACCTTATTGCCTCGATACTCGGTCTCAATGATGTCACGTTGCTTAACTTGGTAGTTTTTGAAGTCCGACAAAGACAGCTTCTCATGTTGGTCTCCAATACGGCTGTTGACTGTCTCAACGATGTGCTTACCAAACTCACCGCCATAGAGGTATTCATCACCTTGTCGAGCGATCTGTTTTAGCGTTTCGGCCATCTTAGGGTTCTTCATCAACGTGCCTGTCGGCTTAATCTCATTACCTTGCCAATACAGTGCTTTTATCTCTGGGTCTTGTTTCAACCGCGCTTGCTCGCGTACGACAATATCGTAGGTGTAGCTGTTCATAGCATAACCTTCGCTTGCCAATTCAATTGCAGGCTTCATCAATTCAGACCACGCAAGCTTGCCGTATTGCTCGTGTGTGGAATAGAGCAATCGTAAGGTTCCCGGAACGGCAATAGAACGAGGGCCAAGAATGTCATTGCGGCTGAGTACTTCTCCGTTTTCTACAAACATATTCGGGTTCGCACTAGAAGGCGCTTCATCTCGACCATCAAGCGCAAGAAACTGTTGCTTATCGTGCTGGTAAAACAAAGCAAATGTACCGCCACCGATACCTGTCATATCCGGTTCAACGACCGACATCACCATCTGCATCGCCACCATGGCATCAACCGCGTTACCGCCTTGCTTCAATATCGTGTAACCAGCACTGCTCACATAAGGATTGGTTGCGCTTACCATAAAATGCTCACCAGTATTATCTGGCGTAATCGGAAAAGGTTCAGGCTTTGTGGCATAGCTCACCGCGGCAACCAAGCTCAAAGAAAAAGTAAGAATACGCATACGTTCCGTATAGACTCCTGTAATTTTATAGAGGTCTAACGTTGACCAAATGCTTATTGCCAAGTTCGTCAATATGGTGTTTTTTTACACAACCCTGACCCGATAGGCATGATCAATCCATCAGCAATATCGAAGCCCTTTTAAGCACTGGTGTAAGGTATATTTTGTTTCTTTGACGGTTTGGAAATCATTAACCAAACCAATAGGGAGAAGCTTGTAGAAGAGACAAAAAAGCCAGCGAATAACTTCACTGGCTTCTATTAGATTCGGGTTAGATCGTTACCCTTTCCATTCATATAATGCAGGAATTCGGATCTGTTCCCCTTGGAACTCGACGATCACCGCTTGTGGTTGGATCTCTTTTAACGTGATTTGACCATCCACCACATCACCTTGGTGGTATTCAACGTTATTGATCTTCACCCAACGTCGCTTAGTATCGCTTGAATACATGTGCGTTTGTAAATTCAATGCCGGCAAGCGGCCATGCCATTGGCGTGCATCATACTCAAGATCGTTCATCTGAGCTTCTGAGCGCGTAGGCTGATCATTGTTCGCCATCGCATTTTCAACTTTCATCGCTAAATCAGGGGACAACGAAGACAAGTCGAGATCATCTAACGACAGTCCGAGATCATCCTGCCCAACTTTCGTTTGCGAAGTCTGCTTTGTTTTCTCTGGCACAGAAAGTAATGATTGCTCACCCGGCACTGATTCATTACTCACATAATCTTGCCCGACAAAGGTGCCCATACTTCTCGATAACTCTGCACTTGGCCACTCACGTTGCAACTGAGCAAGCTGAGTCACCTCAGGGTAGTCAAGCGTTTCAAAGTTTGGTCTTAACTTAACAGGCTCAGGAGCTGGCACTTGAACCGTCATCGGCTCTTGGGCAACTCTGGGGGCTTGCATTTCTGGCGTCAAAAGGTCCATATACCAAGCGACGCCAACAGCGGTTAGGCTTACAGGCAGTAGAAAAAGCCCAATGTGTTTCATCATCGGCATTATGCTTCCTCCTCATTGATTTGCGCTAAGGCTGGAGCATCAGGTTGTGCGCTTTGTTGTAAGCGCTCTAATGTACGTTGACCTGCAATGCCATCCACACCAATGCCTTGCCAGCGCTGGAAGAGTTCCACACGCTCTTTCATTGCACCATCATAAATGTCTGTACTTAGTGGTTGTTCATTTACCGCTTCTGCCAGCAACTTGTCCAACACTTCAATTGCAGGCCCTTCCATATCAAGACGCAGAGTATCTTTTAGAGGCGCTTGCCATAACTCGATGATATTGCCCTGCCACAGTGGTTTTAGCCACGATATAGGTAGGCGTAGGCGCTCCTTACCATTGAGCACTTCCACCTTACCGTCACCAATCGCATACAAAATGACGTAACCCACTTCCCCTTGATAATTCAGTTCTAATATCACTGGACGATTCTGCTGAACCAATAGCGGCCATGTTGCCATCTTTCGCTCACAACGCATTGTTGATTGTGGCTCAGATAAACAAAGATTGTCGCGAACTGAAGCGCGGTAGCCCCATAGTTTGTAAAGATCGTTAACGGCTAAATTTGATTGGGTTTGTGCTAACAGTTGTTCACGTTGTTCATTGGTCAATTGCTCATTGGTCAATTGCTCATTAACAATTGGGGCAACAACCGCTGGTTGTATTGGCGTTTGAGCAGCAACCGTAGGTGCAGTATTTGTTGGCACCTCCATAGGCATATTGTGCGTCACTGCCCAACCAACACCTAATGCCGCAAACACACCAATGGCAACCGAGCCCCACGCAGGCCATTCAAAGCTACGGCGAATTGGCTTATCCTGCTGATAAATCTCGGCTTGGAACTGCATCACCTCTTCACACGCTTGATGTACTGTCTGTCGATCAACGACTACATTGCCCTTGTAGTAACTCATGTTCAGTGACTTATCACACACAAGGTTGATAAGGCGTGGAATGCCGTGGCTATACTTGGCAATCAGCTTAGTCGAACTGCGATCGAACAACTGCTGGTCACCACCTGCGGTATGCAAACGAAACGCAATGTAGTCAGCGGTTTCCTTTTCATCCAACGGCAATAAGTGATAACGACCAGTAATACGCTGTGCAAGCTGACGTAGCTGCGTCGTTTGCAGCAAGCGTTGTAGCTCTGGCTGGCCAACCAAGAGCACTTTAAGCAGCTTTCTGGTGTCCGTTTCTAAGTTGGTAAGTAGACGCAACTGCTCAAGAACATCAGCGGCGAGGTGCTGCGCCTCATCAATCACTAATAACGTCGTCCAACCTAATTTATGGTTACGCAGCAAGTACTCATGAATCGCTTGGTTAAGCTGCTTGAGCGTCGCATCTTGCGGATAAGTTACTTTGAACTCATCACAAATAGCCTCAAGCAAGTCTCGGCTAGAAAAGGTTGGATTAAGAATCAAGCCTGCTTTGGTGTTCTCATCCAAATTCGCCAACATAGCTTTCGCGACGGTGGTTTTGCCTGTCCCTACTTCGCCTGTCAGCATGGCAAAACCACCACCATCGCCTAACCCCGCCTGAAGATGCGTGATCGCCTCTTTATGACGTTGGCTCAGATACAGATAACGCGAGTTTGGAACAATCGAAAATGGCAGTTCAACAAACCCGAAAAAGTCCTTATACATTAGGATCTCCAGCTAAAACCCTCCCGCAATCAAATCGGGATATTCCTTATTAGACTTAAACAAAGCGCTAAGTTCTTTTAGATGTGAAGAAAAGTACCATTGCTTGCTACAATGTCCAACGTCATATCCATAAATTAAGAGGTAATCCGTGCAAGTTTATTTAGTTGGTGGTGCAGTTCGAGATCATTTGCTCGGAATCGACAGTTATGACAAAGATTGGGTGGTTGTCGGCTCGACACCTGAAATGATGCAAAGCCAAGGCTACACGGCTGTCGGGAAAGACTTTCCTGTGTTTCTTCATCCCAAGACTAAAGAAGAGCACGCCCTTGCACGAACCGAAAGAAAATCTGGCGCGGGTTACACTGGCTTTGAATGTTTCTTTGATCAAAGCGTCACGCTAGAAGAAGACCTTATCCGACGAGATCTCACCATCAACGCCATGGCGATGGATAATGACGGCAATCTATATGATCCTTATGGTGGTCAACAAGATTTGCAGGCGAAAGTGCTACGTCATGTATCGGAAGCTTTTGTTGAAGACCCTCTACGTGTTCTGCGTGTGGCTCGTTTCGCGGCGAAGTTGGCGCATTTGGGCTTTAGCGTGGCAGAAGAAACCATCCAACTAATGCGCGAGATCGCAGAATCTGGCGAGTTGAGCACCCTTACCCCAGAACGTGTTTGGCAAGAATGGCATAAGTCGCTTTCTACTTCCCGCCCAGACGTATTCTTATCTGTTTTAAGAGAGTGCGGTGCGTTAGCCATCGTCCTGCCAGAAATTGATGTCCTGTTTGGCGTACCTCAGCCAGAAAAGTGGCATCCAGAAATCGATACAGGTATTCACACTCTTATGGTGGCCGAGCAAGCAGCAAAGCTGAGTGATTCATTGCCGGTTCGATTTGCCGCACAAGTACATGATTTAGGCAAAGGCGTCACGCCAGAAAGCGAATGGCCGAGTCACAAAATGCATTGTCACACGGGTTTAAAGTTGATTAAAAAGCTGTGTGCTCGCGTGCGCGTTCCTAATGAATTTCGTGACTTAGCATTAATGGTCTGTGAGCAACACTCTAACATCCACCGAGCCGTCGAGCTTAAACCACAAACCATCATCAAAATCCTCAACAAGTTTGATGTATGGCGTAAGTCAGAACGTTTGCAAGATATTTTAATCTGTTGCCAAGCCGATCATGCTGGTCGAAAAGGCTTAGAAGACCAACCTTACCCGCAAGCAGAGCTGTTTATGCAAGCTTACCAAGCTGCGGCCTCTGTCGATGTACAAGCGATCATTAAAGATGGCTTCAAAGGCCCAACTATTCGCGATGAACAAGAGAAGCGCCGCGTTGAAGCAGTAAGAGTTACGCTAGAAAAATAAGCCGATAAGTACATAACGAACAAACAAAAACGCCCGCTATAGAAAGCGGGCGTTTTCATTCGGATTGGGTTTAAGCCGTCAGCAAGAAAGCAAACAAGCCAAAACCTAGAATCAGACGGTAGATAACGAATGGTGTCATGCCCATGCGTGAAATCATCTTCAAGAAGAAGTGGATACAAATATACGCACTGATAAATGAAGTCACGATACCCGTAAGTAAGAAGCCAACATGCACAGGTTCGCCGCTGGTTACTAACTTCATCCCTAAGTAGCCACCAGCCAAAGTGATGATTGGTATCGACATTAAGAATGAGAAACGAGCCGCCGCTTCACGGGTAAAGCCTAAGTAAAGCGCCGCGGTGATGGTTGCACCAGAGCGTGAAGTACCAGGGATCATCGCAAGTGCTTGAGCAATACCAATAAACAGTGCTTTCTTCCAACCCGTTTGGTATTCATCCGCGATTTGCTCTGCGTTCTTATCCACCCACCACAGCAACAAACCAAAGATGATCGTCGTCGTCGCGATCACATAAGCACTGCGTAGGTAAATCTCAATGATGTCTTTCATCAATAGACCGAAGACACACGCCGGGATCGTAGCCAATACAATCATCCAAGCTAATTTGGCTTCTTTGCTGCGGTCGCCTTTAAAGATCGAGGCAAACAACGCTTGGAATAGCGTGATCACTTCTTGGCGGAAATAAATCACCACAGCCATCAACGTACCAACGTGAACGGCAACATCAAATGCTAAACCTTGGTCTTCCCAACCAAATATAGCGGAAGGTAAAATCAAATGAGCAGAGCTGGAAATTGGTAAAAACTCTGTCAGACCCTGAATCAGAGCCAAAATAAAGGCTTCAAAGTAACTCATGTAAACAACTCAAAATTAAAGTGAAAAAGAAACGGGTTTGAGTGAATCAACGGGCTGCATCGCCTGCCAAATATCAGCGACAGTACGCCCATCGCCGGGGATCACTAGATGAGGTTCGAGATCATACAGGGGCTTTGTTACAAAAGGATATTTGTAGATATCACTGCGAGGTAACTCAGGTTTTTGTTGCGAAATGCACTCACCGAACAAGACTATATCGAGATCTAAGGTTCGATCCTGATACTTTTGCGCATTTTCCTCACGACCCCACTTAAACTCAATCTCGCGTAGATGCTGACTCAACTCTTCGAGTGACAACTCCGTAAAAAAACTAATCACGAAGTTGTAGAAGTTCTGACTGCTAAAGCCAATTGGCTCGCATTCATATATCGGTGATACGTGGAGATCCGTTCCAAGTTGCTGCAACTCTTGAAAAGCCGCCAACGAATGCCGCTCCCTATCTATGTTGGTACCGACACCGATATAAGCTTTTATCATGCCTGGCCTCGCTCAATCACAACGCCTACCGCGCGTGCTTGAGGAACGGCACCAGGTTTTGCCAAACGAATTTTTACCCAAGGCACAGAGAAGCGCTGCATGATGATGTCAGCCACTTCTTCTGCCACTCGTTCAACCAGAAGGAAACGACCATTTTCGATGTGATTAAGCACCGCTTCACTTACCTGCGAGTAGTCCAATGCGTCTTGAACATCATCACTTTTACCCGCCGGTTTATTGTCGTGCGCCATTTCGATATCCAGAACCAGCTTTTGCTTAATTTGCTGTTCCCAATCGTAAACGCCGATGGTGGTGATTACTTCTAGTTGTTCAATAAAAACTTTATCCAGAGCCATCTTATGTCCTTCTTTTACAGAGGTCGGATACCCGATACGGGCAATTTGATCGTACTATTCTATACCCAAGCAACCTACTGCGGCCTTTAACCACGTCAATTGGTGGCAAAAGTCACTTGGGTATAAACTGCGAAGACTCTTTATATACAAGAAATCCCATAATGCAAGCTCTATCGCAGAGAGTATTTTTGCTCGTAGCCGAATCGCGGTATGATAGCAATTACTCAGGAACTGAGCATTAAATTCCAATCCATCAAGGACTTCTATGGACGCACTGGCACTGATAATGACAATGGCCGCCTATTTGCTGGGATCGATCTCCAGTGCGGTACTCATTTGTCGTTTGTTAAGGCTGCCAGACCCTCGTAAAGTTGGCTCTAATAACCCTGGTGCAACCAATGTGTTACGCATTGGCGGCAAAGGGGCTGCCGTAGCCGTTTTACTCTGTGACATGCTCAAAGGCACCATACCGGTTTGGGGAGGGTACTTCCTCGGTATCGATCCGATCATTCTTGGTGTCATCGCGATTGCAGCCTGTCTCGGCCATATGTACCCAATATTCTTCCACTTTAAAGGGGGGAAAGGCGTCGCAACAGCACTTGGTGCAATCGCCCCTATCGGTCTGGATTTAACCGGTCTTGTTATGCTGACATGGCTGGGGATCGCTGTCTTGTTCCGCTACTCTTCTTTAGCTGCCTTAGTCACCGTTTTAGTGACACCGTTTTACACTTGGATGTTCAAACCTCAATACACCTTACCTGTAGCAATGTTGTGCTGTTTAATCGTCTTTAAACACCATCAAAACATCCGCCGATTACTCTCTGGCGAAGAACCAAAGATTGGTGAGAAGAAACTGATAGAAAAAAACTCGGCCTAAAACCGAGTTTTCTATATCTAAATATGGCTTGAAAATCTAAGCGTGCACTTTATTTAAGAAGTCTAACAGCATCTGGTTAACGAACTCAGGTTGCTCCAATGAGCTAATGTGCCCTGCTTCTGGGATCTCAATCAATTGGCTACCCGTAATACAGTCGTTCATCAAGTAAGATTCAAACACCGGGCGAGGCTTATCTTCACGGCCGACGGCAATCAACGTTGGCAAAGCGAACATTTCTGAATCTTCAATCACATCACGGCGGCCAAACACCATACGCCCAACACGAGCGACTTCGACTGCACGCTCACCTTGTAGAGCTTCCAGACTTTGTTTGAATGAAGCGACTAGCTCAGGGTTTACTTGCTCGGCATTATTGGCAAAAAACAGCGGAGTGACAGCCTCAATAATTGGCGCTGGTACGGCTTGCACTTGGCTAATCGTATCTAACATCGCAAAGTACTTCTTGTGTGTCACTTCAGGTTCAAGCCCAATGAAGGTATCCATCAACACCAATGACTTCACACGCTGCGGAGCTTGAGCAGTCAGCTCTGCACCCCACATGCCGCCAACAGACAAACCAACAATAGAGAACTGTTCGATCTCCAAATGATCCATCAATGCCAGCATGTGCTGAGCGTAATCCACCAAAGAACGGGTTGAAGCTGGTGCAGCATCTGACTCACCGTGTGCCCAAAGATCTGACACAATACAACGGTATGACTGGCTTAGCACCTCAATCTGCGGAGCCCACATTTGGCAATCCCACAAATAACTGTGTCCAAATAGCAACACAGGGCCTTCACCCTTATCTAAGTAAGCAAGTTTCTGACCTTCAATTTCAAACTTATTCATTGTTATATCCATTTATAATTCTTGCACATCATCCTATCACTGAAACGATATAGAACTGCTCGCATCAGTCAGGCTTTAACATTAATTACGCAAAGCCTTTCAGTCCAATAGGTAAAAATAAAGGCCTCTTATAAGCAGAGACCTTTATCGTGGTGAATCTATTTCAAACCTTCAGTAGAAGCTTACTTACGCGATTGGCGTCAGTTGGTCGATTGGCCAACGTGGGCGCGCTTCCACAGCCATGTCCGACACTTCGCCATTCTTCAGGCGCTGCATACCAGCGTAGGCGATCATCGCACCGTTGTCGGTACAGAATTCCGTACGTGGGTAGTAAACTTCACCACCGACTTTCTTCGCCAGCTTCTCAAGTTCAGCACGCAGACGACGGTTAGCACTTACACCACCCGCAATCACAATACGCTTCATGCCAGTTTGTTCTAGAGCACGCTTACATTTGATTACCAGTGTCGCACACACAGCTTCTTCAAATGCTAAAGCGATATCTGCACGTGTTTGCTCATCATCACCGTTAGCCGCAATGGTATTAGCAGTAAAAGTCTTGAGACCAGAAAAGCTCATGTCCAAACCTGGCACGTTGGTCATTGGGCGTGGGAATTTAAAGCGACCCGGAGTGCCTTTCTCTGCCAGTTTAGACAGTAGTGGACCACCAGGGTAATCCAAGCCCATTAACTTCGCGGTTTTATCAAACGCTTCACCCGCTGCATCATCAATCGACTCGCCTAGGATTTTGTACTCGCCGATGCCTTTCACTTCCACCATCATTGAGTGACCGCCCGATACCAATACCGCAACAAACGGGAATGGTGGTGGATTGTCTTCTAGCATAGGTGCCAGTAGGTGGCCTTCCATATGGTGAACAGGCACCGCAGGAACACCCCAAGCGTAAGCAATACTACGACCAATCGTTGCACCAACGAGCAAGGCACCAACAAGACCTGGCCCAGCGGTGTACGCAACGCCATCAATGTCTTTAGGTGTCAGATTTGCTTCCTTTAGCGCCTCTTTAATAAGAGGAATAGTTTTCTTAACATGGTCACGTGAAGCCAACTCAGGCACCACGCCACCGTAATCCGCGTGAAGTTTTACTTGGCTGTAAAGCTGGTGTGATAGCAGACCTTTTTCATCGTCATAAATCGCGATGCCAGTCTCGTCACATGAGGTTTCAATACCGATAATGCGCATGGTTTTCTCAGTGGGCTTTCTGTATAGAGGAAATTTGGGCGTCATATTACCTTGCCTTGGTGCTTCAAACAAATTTTGTACAGACAATAAGCGATAAAAGGCTTTACAAAGCTTATGTGATCGGATTAAAATTCCGCACCATTTTTGATCAAGCTGGTAATAGACTAAATAATTGTGATTTGGTTTACTGAAATCCAGCGTTAACGAATAACCCCTGAGGTGAAAGGCATATGCCAGTAGTTAAAGTACGTGAAAACGAACCGTTCGACGTTGCTCTACGTCGTTTCAAGCGCTCTTGCGAAAAAGCAGGTATCCTTTCTGAAGTGCGTCGTCGTGAGCACTACGAAAAACCAACTACAGTTCGCAAACGCGCTAAAGCAGCAGCTCAAAAGCGTCACGCTAAGAAGCTAGCTCGCGAAAACGCTCGTCGCGTTCGCCTGTACTAATAACTGAGATCCGGAAAGGAATTTAGTTATGGCTCTGATTGAACAACTCAAAGAAGAGCAAAAATTAGCGATGAAAGCCAAGGACAAATTGCGCCTTGGTACTATTCGTTTAGCCTTAGCAGCAATCAAGCAACGTGAAGTTGACGAGCAGATCACTCTGAACGACGACGACATTCTTGCTGTGTTGACCAAAATGGTTAAACAACGTCGCGACTCTGTTACGCAGTTTGAAGCAGCAAATCGTCAAGATCTTGCTGATGCTGAACGAGCAGAAATTACGGTTCTTGAGGATTTTATGCCTCAACCACTGACAGATGAAGAAGTAGCAGCTCTTATCGAGAACGCGATTACTGAATCTGGTGCAGCTGGCATGCAAGACATGGGCAAAGTAATGGGCGTTCTGAAGCCGCAAATTCAAGGGCGTGCAGATATGGGTAAAGTGAGCGGTTTAGTTCGCGCTAAATTGGCTTAACACCCCACCCAATTGCAGCAAGCCGTGCTATCCTTTGGAACGCACGGCTTGTTTGTATCTGAATGAATGGAATAACGCACGGTCGTATGCATGCTTTTCTCCATAACTCATTCACACCAATCATGATTTTTCTTTTTTGTTAGGTTTTATGGCTGGACACATCCCACGCAGTTTTATTGATGACCTCCTAGCTCGACTTGATATTGTCGACATCATTGACGCGCGCGTGAAACTTAAGAAAAAAGGTAAAAATTACGGCGCTTGCTGCCCTTTCCACAACGAAAAGACCCCTTCATTCAGTGTCAGCCAAGAAAAGCAGTTCTATCACTGTTTTGGTTGTGGCGTGCATGGCAATGCCATCGACTTCATTATGGAGTTCGAGCGCTTAGAGTTTGTCGAAGCTATTGAAGAACTGGCGTCTTACCTCGGGTTAGATGTTCCTCGCGAACAACGCAGCGGTGGTGGCGGTCAGTTTCAATCAGGACCACAAGCCAGCAGCAGCGAAAAACGTAGCCTTTACGATTTAATGGGCAGTATTTCTCAGTTTTATCGTAATCAACTCAAGCTACCAGCAAGCAAAGTTGCCATTGAATACCTAAAAGATCGTGGATTATCTGGCGAAATCGTCCAGAAGTTTGGCATCGGCTATGTGGCCGATGAATGGGACTTAGTCCGTAAGAACTTCGGCCAGAACAAAGATAACCAAGACATGCTAGTTACAGGCGGCATGTTGATTGAAAACGAAAAAGGTAACCGTTACGACCGCTTCCGTGGCCGTATTATGTTCCCAATTCGAGATCGACGAGGCCGAGTGATTGGTTTTGGTGGTCGTGTATTGGGCGACGGCACCCCGAAATACCTCAACTCACCGGAAACGCCAATCTTCCATAAAGGTAAAGAGCTATACGGCCTTTATGAAGTCTTACAGGCATATCGTGAACCACCACGAATTTTGGTGGTTGAAGGGTATATGGATGTTGTCGCGTTAGCGCAATATGGCGTAGATTACTCTGTCGCTTCATTGGGCACGTCAACGACTGGCGACCACATTCAAATGCTGTTCCGTCAGACCAACACCGTTGTGTGTTGTTACGATGGCGACCGCGCAGGTAAAGAGGCCGCTTGGCGCGCGCTGGAAAACGCACTTCAATACCTGAAAACAGGTAACACATTGAAGTTCTTGTTCTTACCTGATGGCGAAGACCCGGACAGCTACGTTCGTAAATACGGCAAACAAGCCTTCGAACAACAAATCGAACAAGCGACACCGCTTTCGAGCTATCTGTTTGATAACCTGATTGAATTGCACCAAATCAACTTGGGCAATAATGAAGGTAAGTCGGCACTGCGTGCCTACGCAAGTGCACTTATCGACAAGATACCTGATCCCTACTTTCAGGAGTTACTCGAAAAGCTGCTTGATGAACGCACTGGTTTTGATAACCGCTTACGTCAACCACGTAAGAAGAGCAATGAAACTCGACCTCAGCCGCACAAAGAGATCAAACGAACTCCGATGCGCGAGGTTATCGCTCTACTTATTCAAAATCCGAGCTATGCTCAAATGGTACCGGATCTTTCCTCAGTGAGAGATTTATCCATACCAGGCCTAAGTTTATTTGTTGATGTACTTGATAAATGTCAGGCACATCCCCATATCAACACAGGCCAATTATTAGAGCATTGGCGAAATAGCCAAAATGAGACCCTTCTGTCTCGTCTGGCGAGCTGGGATATTCCGCTCGTAGAAGACAACCTTGAAGAAATATTTTTAGACTCACTGGACAAAATAATTGCCCAGTGCGTAGAAAAGCAAATTGAAAACCTGCAGGCCAAAGCAAGAAGTGTCGGTTTATCAGCCGAAGAGAAAAGGGAGCTGCTAGCTTTAATGCTAGATTTAAAAGCGTAACCCTGATTAATTAGTCAGCAACAATTAAATTTGCTATAGTAAGTGGTTTGCATTTCGCATACTGATTCCTTCACCAGATTACGAAGTTGGATACCGTCTATGGATCAAAATCCGCAGTCACAGCTAAAGTTACTTGTTATTAAAGGCAAGGAACAAGGCTATCTGACCTACGCCGAAGTAAATGACCACCTACCTGCTGAAATCGTAGATTCAGAACAGGTAGAAGACATCATTCAGATGATCAACGATATGGGTATCAAAGTAGTTGAAACTGCTCCTGATGCCGATGATCTAGCACTGAACGATGACACAAACATTACCGATGAAGATGCTGCCGAAGCCGCAGCCGCTGCACTTTCTAGCGTAGAAAGTGAAATTGGTCGTACAACAGACCCAGTGCGCATGTACATGCGTGAAATGGGTACTGTAGAGCTACTGACTCGCGAAGGCGAAATCGACATCGCAAAACGTATTGAAGAAGGTATTAACCAAGTTCAATCGTCTGTTGCTGAATACCCTGGCACTATCCCATACATTCTTGAGCAGTTTGACAAAGTTCAAGCAGAAGAACTTCGTCTAACTGACCTTATCTCTGGATTTGTTGACCCTGACGCAGATGACACTGCTGCTCCAACAGCAACGCACATCGGTTCTGAATTGTCTGAATCTCAACTAGAAGAAGAAGACGAAGAAGACGCAGAAGAAGATGAAGAAAGTGATGACGATTCAGATGATTCTGAAGAAGATGTAGGTATTGACCCAGAGCTAGCGCTTGAGAAATTCAACCAGCTACGCAGCACGTACCAAAACCTTCAGCTTGCGATCAACGAACACGGCTACGAAAGCCCGAAAGCAACCGTTGCAAACGAATTGATGCTAGACGTATTCAGAGAATTCCGTCTAACACCAAAACAGTTCGATCACCTCGTGAACGAGCTTCGTACTGCGATGGATCGCGTTCGTACTCAAGAACGTTTGATCATGAAGTCAGCGGTTGAATACGGCAAAATGCCGAAGAAATCGTTCATCGCGCTATTTACAGGCAATGAATCAAGCGAAGCTTGGCTAGATGAGATTCTTTCATCTGATAAGCCTTACGCTGAAAAAATCAAACGTAGCGAAGAAGAAATCCGTCGTTCAATCATGAAGCTAAAAATGATTGAAGAAGAGACTTCTCTAAACGTTCAAAACATTAAAGACATCAGCCGTCGTATGTCTATCGGTGAAGCAAAAGCTCGCCGTGCGAAGAAAGAGATGGTTGAAGCGAACTTACGTCTGGTAATTTCTATCGCGAAGAAATACACCAACCGTGGTCTACAGTTCTTGGATCTAATCCAAGAAGGTAACATCGGTCTGATGAAAGCGGTAGATAAGTTTGAATACCGTCGTGGTTACAAGTTCTCGACTTACGCAACGTGGTGGATCCGTCAGGCAATCACTCGTTCAATCGCGGACCAAGCACGTACGATTCGTATTCCGGTACACATGATCGAAACGATCAACAAGCTAAACCGTATCTCTCGCCAAATGCTGCAAGAGATGGGTCGTGAACCGCTACCGGAAGAACTGGCAGAGCGCATGCAAATGCCAGAAGACAAGATTCGTAAAGTACTGAAAATCGCTAAAGAGCCAATCTCTATGGAGACACCAATCGGTGACGACGAAGATTCGCATCTAGGTGATTTCATCGAAGATACAACGCTAGAACTGCCGTTAGATTCAGCAACTGCGACAAGCCTGAAAATGGCAACAAAAGACGTACTTGCAGGCCTAACGCCACGTGAAGCAAAAGTTCTTCGTATGCGCTTTGGTATCGACATGAACACTGACCACACTCTAGAAGAGGTTGGTAAGCAGTTCGACGTTACTCGTGAACGTATCCGTCAGATCGAAGCGAAAGCACTACGTAAACTGCGTCACCCAAGCCGCTCAGAAACTCTGCGCAGCTTCCTAGACGAGTAATCGAAGCGATTAAATGCAAAAAAGGTGACCGAGTGTCACCTTTTTTATTATCGGTGAAGCTAAGTGAATAAAAACTAAGCGCAATTGCCCTACCTAGTGGCTAGACACCTTGCAACGCTTCCCCTATAATCGTTGACCTATTAAGGCCCCTTAGCTCAGTGGTTAGAGCAGTCGACTCATAATCGATTGGTCCCCAGTTCAAGTCTGGGAGGGGCCACCAAATTTCGAAAAGCTCGTAGAGAAATCTACGAGCTTTTTTCGTTTTTGGAAACGCGTTTCATTTAAGCCACTAAGCTTATTAGTTTTACAAACGTTCTAGCTCGCACCTTGAGGCTTGATACTCTTGTGTTGCAGAGACTAAGTCTGGGCGATTGATCGCTCTCCACAGAAAATAAGGGGGGATCAAGAACGCGACAAAATAAAACGATTCATGGAAAAACAATTGAGCCGTATCTTCTTGATGTTCACAAAACGCCACCAAGGCACATAAATCCAACAACACACTCAATGCACCGAACACCACAGAAACCACAATTGCTAAACCAAGCAATTCTCTGAGGTAATGTTTGTAAGCCATTCTAGCAATTCCTTCTAGCGAATAAGTGCGGTCAAAATTACGCCTCTAAACCCCTATCTGAATTGACTTTTATCAACTTCACGGCCGAACAAATAAGAACTTAGTTTTATAAAAGATCACTTGCGCAAATAAGAAAAAGAGCGGCAACTAAAATGCAATTGATTGAGCATTAAAAAAGCCAATCAAATTGAACTGACCCCCAATAGTTGGACACTAATTATTGGGGGTCTTTTTATGTCCAAATATAGCCGCGAGCTAAAATGTGTCATTGCTAAACAATGCTTAAATGGTACGTCATCTAGTTATTTAGAAAAGCAATATTCAGTTTCTTCGAGACAGATTCGGTATTGAGCCCAAGTTTTTGCTATCCATGGTGCAGCTTCATTTTTACCAACTAAACATGCTGTTTCTGCTCAAACAAAGCTAAAAGCATTAAATTTAATGTGGACGAATGACTGGTCTCTCTCGCACACTAGCGCAGTATTTAACCTCTCGTCCCCTGGGATACTTTCTGTCTGGCTCAAAAGATTTAACGAGCTCGGTATCAAAGGGCTCAAAATTCGCCAGAAAGGAAGACCTTCAATGAAACAGCAGCCTCAACGTACCACTAAACCAGATAATGAAATGACACTTGAGGAGCTAAGAGAGGAGTTGGTCTACTTACGAACCGAGAATGCTGTTCTAAAAAAGTTGGAAGAGTTGGAGCAAGAAAAGAGCCGTCGAACAAAGAAAAAGCGGTCATAGCTCTAACTCTTAAAGGTAAGTACCCACTGAAGCACCTGCTGCAAACTCTGCAACTGGCGAAAAGTGTCTTTTATTATCAGGCTCAAGCGAGCAAGCGTACTGATAGTTACGAAAGTGAACTGCTCATGATAAAGTCAATTTATCATGAGCATAAGGGGCGATACGGCTACCGCCGTATTCACTTAGAACTAAAAAAGCGAGGCTTCATGTTGAATCACAAGACGGTTCAAAGGCTTATGGCTCAGCTAAACCTTAAATCAACGGTCAGGATTAAAAAGTACCGTTCATATCGAGGTGAGTCTGGAAGAGCGGCTCCCAACATACTTGAAAGAGATTTTAGTGCGTCCCAGCCAGATGAAAAGTGGGTAACTGACGTTACGGAGTTCAAAGTCAAAGAGCAGAAAGTGTACTTGTCTCCGGTTGTCGACTTGTTTACTCAAGAGGTGGTTGCTTATAGAGTAGCTAAAAATGCCTGTTTGCCGCTTGTCATTGATATGTTGACGGAAGCGATATCAAAGCTTAGACCGAACTCAAAGCCAATTATACATAGCGATCAAGGTTGGCAATATCGGCATCGACAATATCAGCAAAAAATCGAAGAGAGTGGGTTAATACAAAGTATGTCGAGAAGAGGTAACTGCTTGGATAATGCTGTTGCAGAAAACTTTTTGCTTTACTTAAAACAGAGATGTATCACAACCAGAGCTTTGAAGATGCAGATACTCTGATAGAGCAAATTAAAGAATACATCGAGTACTACAATACCAAACGTATAAAGGTGAAGCTAAAAGGCCTGACTCCGATAGAGTATCGAACTCAGGCCTTGAAAGCCGCTTAACAGAAATGTCCAACTTTACGGGGTCACTTCAAATGACTGGCTTTTACTTTTTTATTCAGTGGATAGAAAGACGTAGAGTTAATCCGACAAGTAATATTGAACGGTTGAAACAACGCGTACTTTTTTAATATAAGGTGTGTTGCTATCACGATCGTAAATGGAAAACTGACCTTGCGTCGCACGCTTGATTTTACCAAGCGAGCTTTGTGAATCTTTCGCGAACTTCTCTGCCACTTCACGAGCGTTCTTAGTCGCTTCTTCAATCATGTCTGGCTTGATGTCATTAAGCTTAGTAAAACTGTATTCAATGCGATTTGCATAAGGATCTTGGTTAAGCAACACACCCTGTTTGCCTAGCTCACCGATTTCATTGATAGCCGCTCTAACGACATCAATGTTCTGGCTGTAGACCGTCACCGTTCGATTGGCTAAGTAACGATACTCAATATCCTGTTCGTTGCTATATTGCTGTGCTTTGCGGTCTGTTACGGCTGGAGAGGATAACGAGAAGTTGGATTCATCCAGTCCCTTTGCTGCGAGAAAATCGAGTACTAGCTTCGTCTGTTGATCAATCTCATCAAACATCGTCGGCAAGTCATTACTCGCTACGGTAAACTGAATCGGCCAAATCACCGTATCCGCGGGGTACTCACGTTCAGATAGCCCTTTCACGGTAACCACTCGCTCGTAAGCTTTGTACTTAATCGCCGTCTGTTGGATAAAAAAGCCCAGGACACCAAGACCAATGATCAGGCTTAACCCCAGCCATACTGACGACTTATTGGTAATTCGCTCCATTCATACTCCTAATTTCGCTCAATCAATCAATTTGTTATGTCGATAAGATAGTCTAGTTATGGCAATAAAATAGCGACCGAAAGCTAAATTTGTGTCATATCGCTCGAAATGATGAGCTCGATAACATAAAATCGAACAGTGTTTTATTTTTGAGTTTATCAGTATGTTGAAAACAAAATTAATATTGCTCTGTGGACTGCTGATCTCCAGCTTTTGTGTCAGTGCCAACGAGTTTGCAGCTGAAGAATCATTAGCTGAAGAGCAAGTCACTAATGAAAACACCATTGAAGAAAATGCACAGGCTTGTTCAGAAGAATCGTGCACGGGCAAAGGTTTTGATGGACGCATACTGCTAGAAAACGAACCCACTAAGCAGGTGCTGAGCTCGCTAGAAAGCCTGGGTGAAACACTCAACTCTCTTAGTATCCTCATGTTTGCTGGTGATAAAGCTTAAATTTCTCAATACCACCTTCATTATGCTTCGCCTTTGGTCAACAAAGCGTCACCACTTTGTCACCAAAGGCTCATGTTTTTGCCTCTGAACTGTCATCTGTAATTTCTACTATCCAATCAGCAACTTATACGCTGAGGTAAATATGGATAGTTCAACCCCTTTTCGTCTCCCCCGTAAAACGCCTTTTGGTATTGGTGAAAACGTTGCTGAATGGGCAACCGGTTTAAACCAGCTGGATAAGTTCTACGCTCAACGGCCCGTTAATGCCGATACCAAAACTTTTCTTCGCTTCACGCTGGATATCTTAGGTATCGACTATCGCATTGCTCATGGTTCACTCGATTCAGTTCCTAAACAAGGAGCGACCGTCATTGTGGCGAACCACCCGCTTGGTTGTGTGGAAGGCGTGATCTTGGCTGAATTACTGTTGATGGTCAGAGACGATATCCAAATCCTAGCCAATCAATACCTTAAAACCGTGCCGGAGTTAGATCAGCTCTTTATTGGTGTTGATGTGTTTGAAGGCAAAGACGCCGTCAAATCGAATATGAAGGCCCTGAGGGCTGCCAATAAACACCTCGCGAATGGCGGCTTGTTGCTTGTCTTTCCTGCCGGTGAAGTGTCACAGTTAGTCGATGCCAAACGCTTGGAAGACAAAGAGTGGAGTCGAAGCGTAAGCAGCTTGATCCGTAAAAACAAAGCAACGACAGTTCCAGTATTCATCAGCGGTCAAAACTCGAAACGCTTCTATATGGCAGGAAACATCCACCCACTGTTGCGTACCCTAATGCTTGGGCGAGAGCTACTAAACAAACATGCGCAAACCATCGACTTATCCTTTGGCCAAGCGATCAAATTCAAAGAACTCAACACACTTAGCGATGATCAAGTCGTGAGTTATTTACGACTCAACACTTACTTACTCAATCGTGAAACCCTATCAGTAAAACCCTCTGCTTCATCAGAACAACTCTCTCCAATAGCGGCAGGGTTACCCGTAGGCGAATTGCTTGAAGAGCTGAACAGCTTACCAAAAGAGTCCAAGCTTCTAACAAGTGGTGAGTTCGATGTTTACTGCACGGAGTCGCAGAGTATCCCTTCCCTACTGCATGAAATTGGTCGCCTACGTGAGCTCAATTTTCGACAGGTTGGCGAAGGGACGGGACTAGCAATAGACATTGACCATTTCGATCATGATTACCTGCATCTGTTTGTGTGGGACAGAGAAAACCAATGCTTGGTGGGCGCGTATCGCTTAGGTCTGGTTGATCAACTGATTGAAAAGCGCGGCGTAGCAGGTCTGTATTCACGAACGTTGTTTAACTATGACCAACGCTTTATCGACCAAATGGGTAAATCCATTGAGATGGGGCGCTCAGTGATTGCGCAGCAATATCAAAAGAGTATGAGCGCGCTACTGCTACTGTGGAAAGGCATCGCAACCTTCGTGCATCAAAACCCTGATTACACTCACCTATTTGGTCCGGTAAGCATTAGCAACGACTATAGCGATACTGCACGCCAATTGCTGGCTCAATCAATGACACTGCACCACTACGACAACAACTGCGCAGAGTACGTCACGCCTTCTAACCCACTTCCTGAGCACCACCGTGACTGGAACACCAGCATGCTTACCGCTCTGGGGGACTTACAGCTATTATCACGCGTTATTGCCAGAATCGATGAAGGAAAAGGTGTCCCCGTGTTACTGCGTCAGTACTTAAGCCTCAATGGCAAACTGGTGTGCTTCAATGTCGACCCTGCATTCAATAACGCTCTAGATGGTTTGATTACGGTAGATTTGCGCGATGTTCAAGAAAAGACGTTGGCAAGGTATATGGGACGCGAGCAAACTCATGAGTACCTCACCTACCATGCTAATAGCAACCATAAGTAAGAGCAGTGAGTAAGAAGAGAGTTGTGAGTCAATAAAAAGCAGTGTAGCGACTCTCTTTTACTTTCTATCAATTAGATAAGAACACTTCGTGAAGTATGCCGAAAAGACTCTTATAAATACATTCTATCGAAGAGTCGCAATGACATTGATCACTCCAATCCCGTCGCAAACTTTCACAAAATACCAAAAGCGACTCAGATCACATTTCAGACCCAAACCAAATCAACACAAAATGTGATATTGATCGTTACTGGTATTTAATTTGAATTTCAAAAGAAATCAAAAGTGATCAAAGTCACAAAGTATTTTGATTTTAAATTTGTCAGAAGATCGAATTGATCACTAAGATTTTTATTGACAGATTTGAAAGTGGCTTTTTGTTATTAAGTTACAAGTTAATAAGTTGAACTTGGTCACTTAAAAACCGTTTCTCAGCCTAAGAAATGCGGGCGTAGATCACGAAAAACCCGTTGTCAGTTCCAATTGGAAAATGTGTGGTAAATTGATTGGGTACTAAGCAATCAAACAAACGGTTTTGGCGAACCGTTTACTACAACAAGATTCATCAGAACATCGAACGGGGAATTGTTATGATATCACCAGATGCCAAGATCAAGATACAAAATTTTGGTCGTTTTCTGTCAAACATGGTAATGCCAAACATCGGCGCGTTTATCGCGTGGGGCTTTATCACTGCTCTATTTATCCCAACTGGATGGCTACCAAACGAAACGTTAGCCTCTATGGTTGGCCCAATGATTACCTACTTGCTGCCACTGCTTATCGGTTACACCGGTGGTAAATTAGTTGGTGGCGATCGTGGTGCGGTAGTCGGTGCAATCACAACAATGGGTGTGATTGTCGGCACAGACATCCCAATGTTTATGGGTGCAATGATGGTCGGCCCAATGGGCGGCTGGGCTATCAAGAAATTCGATAACTACATCGATGGTAAAGTAAAAAGTGGCTTCGAGATGTTGGTTAACAACTTCTCTGCGGGCATCATCGGCATGCTATGTGCGATCCTTGCTTTCATCTTTATCGGTCCATTCGTAAAAATTCTTTCTGGTGGCTTGGCGGCAGGCGTTAACTTCCTAGTTTCTGCTCATCTACTACCACTGACTTCAATCTTCGTTGAACCTGCGAAGATCCTGTTCCTAAACAACGCGATCAACCACGGTATCTTCTCTCCACTAGGTATCCAACAAGCGTCTGAGACAGGTCAATCGATCTTCTTCCTCATCGAAGCAAACCCAGGTCCTGGTCTAGGTATCCTGCTAGCTTACATGGTGTTTGGTAAAGGTACAGCTCGTCAAACTGCAGGTGGTGCATCAATCATCCACTTCTTCGGCGGTATCCACGAGATTTACTTCCCATACATCCTAATGAACCCTCGCCTAATCCTTGCGGCTATCGCAGGCGGTATGACTGGCGTATTCGTTCTAACTATCTTTAACGCAGGTATTGTTTCTCCAGCATCACCAGGTTCAATCTTTGCAATCTTGTTGATGACTCAGAAAGGCTCAATCGTTGGTGTTCTAGCGTCCATCGCAGCAGCAACAGGCGTGTCATTCGCCGTAGCAGCACTGCTAATGAAAACTCAAACGTCAACAGAAGAAGACGGTGATGAAGCAGCACTAGAGAAAGCAACATCACAAATGAAAGACATGAAATCTGCATCTAAAAACGATGCGGTGGTAAACAGCCAAAGCAAAGGTGACGTAGACCTAGCGACAGTACAAAGCATCATTGTCGCTTGTGATGCGGGCATGGGCTCAAGCGCCATGGGTGCGAGCATGCTACGCAAAAAAGTTCAAGACGCGGGTCTGAACGTCCACGTAACCAACCTTGCTATCAATAGCTTACCAGAGAGTGCAGATATCGTGATTACTCATAAAGACTTAACGGATCGTGCACGTAAGCATGCTCCAAACGCACACCACATTTCATTGACGAACTTCCTAGACAGCGAAATGTACAACCAGCTAGTAACTAAATTGCTAGCCGCTCAAAAACAATCCGCAGCCAATGACGACCAGATGGTAAAAGTATCGGTCATGGCTGCGAACGATGACAGCTTTGAACAACAGCAACCATCGGTATTCCAAATTCAGCGCGAAAACATTCACCTAGGTTTGAAAGCAACCAACAAAGAAGAAGCGATTCGCTTTGCAGGTAACAAGCTGGTTGAACTAGGCTACGCAGAACCAGAGTACGTAGACGCAATGTTTGAACGTGAAGCACTGGTTTCAACCTACTTAGGCGAATCTATCGCAGTACCTCACGGCACCGTTGAAGCGAAAGACCGCGTGAAGAAAACCGGCATTGTAATCTGCCAATACCCATC
This sequence comes from Vibrio sp. ED002, assembly GCF_023277445.1. Taxonomy (NCBI): domain Bacteria; kingdom Pseudomonadati; phylum Pseudomonadota; class Gammaproteobacteria; order Vibrionales; family Vibrionaceae; genus Vibrio; species Vibrio sp. ED002. The sequence continues at coordinate 2,010,499 of NZ_CP080238.1, forward strand.
GGGTATCCAATTTACTGAAGATGACGACGATGTAGCGAAACTGGTTATCGGTATTGCCGCTAAGAACGATGAACACATCCAAGTAATCACCACCATTACGAACGCGCTCGATGAGCCGGAAGCAATTGAGAAGCTAACTAGCACCAACGATGTGGAAGAGATTCTGAACATCCTTGGCGGCCAGCAAGCGGCTTAATCACTCCCTTTAATTTGCTCCTGAGCAAACCGAGGTCAGCTGTCACCCCCTATGCGGTTGGCCTCACCCTAGATTCGTTTTAGTCAACATTTTAGACATTGGTAGGTAAGAATTATGAAAAACGCAGTTCATTTTGGCGCAGGTAACATTGGTCGTGGCTTCATCGGTAAACTATTAGCAGACGCAGAAGTCGAGGTGACGTTCGCAGACGTTGACGCTCCACTCGTCGACCAACTGAGTCACAAGCAAGAATACAAAGTAAAAGTGGTCGGTACTGAGTGCCAAATCGACACAGTAACTCACGTCACCGCGGTTAACTCAGCCAGTGAAGATGTCATCGACCGCATTGTAAAAACCGACTTGGTAACAACAGCAGTGGGCCCTAACGTACTGGACATCATTGCAAAAACCATCGCTACCGGCATTGCTAAGCGCTTTGCAGCAGGTAACGATAAACCATTGAACATCATCGCGTGTGAAAACATGGTTCGTGGCACCACACACCTAAAAGGTGAAGTGTACAAACACTTGGATGAATCATTGCACGCAAAAGCGGACGAGTTGGTTGGCTTTGTCGATTCAGCGGTAGACCGCATCGTACCACCAGCAGAAGCGGCGAACGATGACCCACTAGAAGTGACGGTAGAAAGCTTTAGCGAATGGATTGTGGATGAGCAGCAATTCAAGGGCGAAATCCCTGACATCGCAGGCATGGAAAGAACCAACAACCTAATGGCATTTGTAGAACGCAAGCTGTTCACTCTCAATACAGGTCACTGTATTACCGCTTACTTAGGTTGCTTGAAAGGCCATCGCACTATTCGTGAAGCGATTGAAGACCCAAGCATTCATGCTGAAGTAAAACAGGCGATGCAAGAGAGTGGTGAAGTGCTGATCAAACGTTACGGCTTCGACCGTGACATGCACAACGCCTACATCGAGAAGATTCTAGGACGCTTTGCCAACCCTTACTTAGTGGATGAGGTTGATCGCGTAGGTCGCCAACCAATTCGCAAATTAGGTGCAAACGATAGATTAGTGAAGCCTTTACTCGGTACAATTGAGTATGGCACTGAAAATAAAACACTTTTGAAAGGCATTGCCGCTGCGTTGAAGTACACTAACGACACTGACCCACAAGCCGTAGAGCTACAAAACTCATTAAAAGAAGTGGGCGTGAAGAAGACGCTAGCGACATACACAGGTCTTGCAGAAAACAGTGCTGAAGTGACTCAAATCGAGACACTTTATAACCAACTTTGATTTACCTAGGGGAGCTTAGCTCCCCTTCTATATCCATCTCCATTGAAGAGTTGGAATAGCTAATAATTAGAAATGTATTCAGTATATGGCAGATAACATCAACGAAACCGAGATCATTGAGCGATTAAACAGCGCACCATCGGTACGAGGCTTTTTCATTGCAGCAGTCGACGTTTTTAACGATTCGATCGACGGGTTAGTGCAAAGAATTTTTCGTAAAGATAACTTCGCTGTTCAATCGGTTGTCGGTCCGCTGTTACAAGACTCGGGACCGCTGGGCGATCTGTCTGTTCGTTTGAAGTTATTGTTTGGCTTGGGTGTGCTTCCCGATGATATTTACCACGACATCGAAGACATCATTAAGCTCAAAAACCATCTCAATAGCGACGCTTCTGACTATGAGTTCACTGACCCTAATATTCTAGATCCAATCAAAAAGCTGCATTTGGTGAAGAAGATGGGCATGGTGCAACTGGAAGTCAACGAACCAGATGACGACATCGACCTTGAGTTTTATCAGCTACAACTGCAACGTCAGCAACAAATCATTAAGTCAGGGCTCTCACTAGCCATTGTCGAGATCTGCAATGAACTCGGCAAAGAGAGCCCATTCTAACGCCACATTTTATACCCAAGCTACCTTCAAAAGGATTCGAGGTTGCTTAGGTATAACAAGATAACAACGTCAGCCGCTCTACACCCAAAAACGTAGGAGCCCTACCCAATGTTAAAAGCTGTACTTTTTGATATGGATGGACTGATTTTCGATACCGAATCCATCTATAAACAAAGTTGGCAATACGCCGCTACCGAACAAGGCTTAACCATCACCGATGATTTCTACCAACAGTTCATCGGTGTCCAAGACCCTGAATGTGAAAGAATACTCGCCGAGAATTTTCAAGACGCCATCGATATGCCGCGCTATAAAGCCGTGCGAGATGAACACTTCCATAATCTAAGAAATCAAGGCATTGCGCTCAAACCCGGATTCGACGCACTGTTTTATACCATCAAACAGCATGACTTATTAACCGCGATTGTCACCTCTTCTCACCTTCCAGAGGTAAAACACAATTTCGCGGGCAGCGAGTACCTTGCGCAGTTCGATTTGGTGATTACCGCCGAAGATGTGGAGCGCGGTAAACCAAACCCTGATTGCTATCAAATGGCTTATCGCCACTTGGGGGTGGACGCCAAGCAGTGCTTAGTATTGGAAGATTCGAACAACGGCATCAAAGCCGCACTCGCTGCAGAATGCCAAGCTGTAATGATTCCGGATTTACTTCCACCTCTGCCAGAGCTCAAAGACAAAGTCATTATTAAAGCGTCTCTTGAAGAAGTGATTCCCCTTCTGAGTCAGTTTTAGCCGCTGGAAGTATCAAGCAAAACTGGGTTTGGCCATCTTCTGAAATGACGCTGATGCTTCCATCGTAGGCGTGAACAATCGATTGAGTGATAGACAAACCCAGCCCGGCTCCCACGCTACCTGAATGTTGACGAGACTTGTCGACCCGATAAAAACGGTCAAACAGATACGGTAGGTTTTGCTTGGGAATTGCCTCACCAACGTTGCTGACGGTTATCTTCACAAGTTCATCAACCTGCTCAATATCAACCGAAATCGTCGTCTCGTCATACGCATGACGAATCGCGTTGGATAATAAGTTACTGATAGCGCGTTCAAACATGTTTCGGTCCATATACAACATCGCCTCTCCTGAAGCGGTAATGGCCAACGCTGAATCTTCCGCTAGTATTTCGAAATACTCGATCAAATGAGCCACTTGTTCATGAGCCGCGAAGTGCTCGTTGTGTCGATGGATCAGTTTGTTTTCTGCTTTGGCGATATACAGTAAGTCATTGATGGTTTTGGTTATCCGTTCAAGCTCTTCCAAAGTAGAAGCAATCGCTTCTTGATATTCCTCAGAACTGCGTGCAGCGCCAAGGATTACTTGGTTTTGAGTAGTGATGTTAGTTAGCGGCGTTTTAAGCTCATGAGCAATATCAGAGGAGAACTCACTCAAACGATGAAAGCCGGTTTGTAATCGATCCAACATCGCATTGTGCTTTATCGCTAACTCTCTTAGCTCGATAGGTAACGTCTCAGGGTCAATACGAATATCTAACTGTTCAGGAGTAATATGTTGGATGTGTTTGTTTAAGGTAAGAATCGGCCTCAAACCTCGATTTACAATGGTTCGGCTATACAGAGCAGAAGCTAAAAACGCGAAGCCCAACGACCAGAATAGAATCCACCCCAGTTTATTGAGGAACAGTATATGATGGTTAATACTGGTGCCTATCACCACAGTGACATCTTTGGCTTTAAAGGCGAAGGCTCGAATATCCAAAGAGTCTTCATGCCACTCAATTGCGTTGTTTTGATTCAAAATCTGTGGCGAACTCAGCGTGAGAGACAGTTTGTTAGGAATAGAAAGGGTCGAGTTTTTGTAGGTCTGCTCTCCCTCCTCAAACGCCCACATGTAAGCGGAGCTGTTGTCGATAAGCAGATAAGCCGACTCAGGAGAAACCATCATGGTCTTCTCTATCGCATTATATTTGCTGACCATTTCGTTATAGTCTTGAGTAAAGAAATGGCGCTCGATGATGTAATAGAGAATAAAGGCTAAAGCGAGGTACACCACCAGCGTCGTGCCGACAAACATCAGCACGAGTTTGTTTTGCATAGACAGGTTGGCAGGGCGCTTAAACATCTGGCGCTTCCAGCTTATATCCCATCCCTCTAATGGTATGAATTAGAGGCGTTTCAAATGGCTTGTCGACTTTATTGCGCAGTCGTTTGATAGCAACATCAATAACGTTTGTATCACTATCAAAGTTCATGTCCCAAACCAATGACGCAATGGTGGTTCGCGATAACACCTGACCTTCTTTACGCATCAGCAGTTCAAGCAGCGCGTACTCCTTTGCCGTTAGCGTAATACTTTGCCCGCCTCGCGTTGCTACTCGCTTCATCATATCGAGCTCTAAATCGGCAATTTGCAGTGTCTGAGAGGAGGTCTGTACACGAGAGGAAGTGTGATGACGAAAGACATTCTGAATACGTGCCAGCAGCTCAGCAAACGCATAAGGTTTTACTACGTAGTCGTTGGCTCCTAACTCAAAGCCACGCACGCGATCTTCTATCTGCTCTTTGGCAGTAAGCATGATAACCGGGGTATGAATGTCGCTACTGCGCAGCGTGTTGAGCACTTGCCAACCATCGAGCTTGGGCAGCATGATGTCGAGAAGAATAAGATCATAAGGTTCACTGGTTGCGTGATACAAACCATCGACACCGTCGCGAACCCAATCAACAACGTAGCCTGATTCCACCAGCCCTTTTTGTAAGTATTCCCCTGCTTTTACTTCATCTTCGACAATCAGTAGTTTCAATTTCAGCCCTCTATCTCAACGGGGTGCGCTCGGCATTCGCGATCACAAAAAGAGTACGACACAAATTGCATCATACTCTTTTCATTCCATATTTTTATCGATTACTGTCGCGCTGCGCGTAGTTCACTTTTACGTTCACAGTACCTTGATATTCCAATTGTCCCTGCTCATTCATGCGCTCTTGTACCGTAACAAAACCACCGTCTTGAAGGTGCGTGCTGTTTCTTGCGACATCGAAAGTCACGATGTTCAACTCTTTATTGAGCTCATGAGACGACATGTCTTTTAAAGAGTTTAGTTCAGCTAAGGCTTGTTGATAGGCCGCATCTGAGGTTGCTGTTGGCTCAACAGAAATGGTCTTCATTTCTTCACGGCTAATGTATTTTCCACCAGTGAAAGTCGGTTGAGCGAATGCTGATGCGCTAGTGATTGCCATTGTTGTTACAAGGAGAGCGGTTTTCAGTGCTTTCATGTTGATGACCTTTGAGTGTGTTTGTTTTCAATGGCTTCATTATTCAACAACGCACCTGACATCAATCTATCGTGAAGATGACATTTTTGTCATAAACCAAAATAGCGATTGATTACTGATAATCAGCTTACTCAGATCTCGTAAGTCAGACCGAAATGGAACTTATAGTCGTCTTTCTCTGGTACGGCACCTTCTGCATCGGCTTTGGTATCGGAGATATGGTCCCAAACGGCTTTAATGCTGAGTTCAAGATCATCAACCAGATCGATATCAAAACCAAGCTCGTTGGTATGACGAGCACCACCCGCATCATTGCTCGCCCAATTGAGGTTGTAGGTATGACTGAAATCGATGTCGTCTGTCAGTTCATACTCAAAATTGGATTCGAAGGTTAAAGTGTTACTGGTCGCATCGCCTAACTCCCCTTCTTCTACCGTTTTAAAGTCGGTGTACTGGTAACCCGGACCGATAGAAACATCCCATTCTGTCTGCGAATTGGCAATGATGAAATAACCCATCTGCATCGAGGCGTTGACTTGGTAATCAATATTTTGGAACTCATCACTAAGCAGCGAGAGCTTAAGTGGCCTAAAAAATAGACGGTTGCTTAGGTAAATGTCGTAGGAGCCATCAAACGAACTGTTGTTCGCTGTGGTCTCATCATTGGTCTTGGAGTTTTCGTGTTTGGCTTTTAGCTTGGTGCGCGATCCCACCGTGTTCCGTTCTGCATCGACTTCACCTAACAGTGAAAACTCATCCGTGTTGCCTTTGCTTATGTCCAACCCTAAAAAGATCTCGGTAGTCCAATGATCAGAATCTTTCTCAGCTCCTCGATAGATCGAAACCACGTCGGAAACAGGGAACGACAATTCTTCTCCATCATTAATCAAATATAATTCGTCTTCACGAATCGACAAATAGCCATCGTAGATGTCACCACTAGAAGTCCGGATGGTAAAGAAACTTGCCGTTTCTAACACCGCAATGTCTTCCAGTTCGATCTCTTGATCGCCAAGATCATCACTATCGAATTCAACCTCTTGATCGAACGAATTGGTTTCTTCCTTGATCGTACCGGTCAATTCTCCCTTGATTACTTCGCCAGATTTGAGTTGCAACCAGTCATCGCTTTCATCGATGAATACGGTTTGGCTTTTGCGCTGTTCTGCTTGTGTTTCTTCCTCTGCCATCACTGATGGATGGTAAAGCGAGGACGCGATACATAAAGCCAAGAGTTTGATTTTCATAATGACCTTTTCAGTTCAATTGAAACCGCATCAGTGGGATTACGATAGTGATGCAGACCGCTCAACGTGTCAGAAAGTAAACAAGTGAATGTCAACGTATTGCGCATCATAACCGTGTCTACAGACATAAAAAAAGCGAAGTCATGTGACTTCGCTTTAGGTTCTGGCTACTTACATAGCACAACATAAACAAGTGTAATCTTAATCACACCTTGTATTAGTTACTCTACCGTTACCGCCTTCGCTAAGTTACGAGGTTGGTCTACGTCCGTACCTTTGATCAGTGCAACGTAGTAAGAAAGCAACTGCATTGGAATCGTGTAGTAGATTGCTGCTGTGATTTCGCTTACGTGTGGCATCTTGATGATTTTCATCGTCTCATCGCCTTCAAAGCCAGCGTCTTCATCTGCAAATACGTAAAGCAAACCACCGCGAGCACGCACTTCTTCAACGTTTGATTTCAGTTTCTCTAGAAGATCGTTACTTGGTGCAACAACCACAACTGGCATGTCAGCATCAATTAGCGCTAGAGGGCCGTGTTTCAGCTCACCTGCTGCGTACGCTTCTGCGTGAATGTAAGAGATCTCTTTCAGTTTTAGAGACGCTTCCATCGCGATTGGGTAGAACTCACCACGACCTAGGAATAGAGTGTGGTGCTTATCTGCAAAGTCTGGTGCTAGTGCTTCGATTTCTTTTTCGAAAGACAGCGCTGCGTTGATTTGCTTCGGTAGAGCGTGAAGTGCTTCAACGATCTCTTTTTCTTTCTCTTTGCTGATGCGGTTTTGTTGCTTACCAAGAGCAGTTACCAGCATCAGTAGCGCTGAAAGCTGAGTCGTAAACGCTTTAGTTGATGCCACACCGATTTCCACACCTGCACGTGTCATAAACGCAAAGTCAGACTCACGAACCAAAGAAGAGCCCGCTACGTTACAAATGGTCATTGCCGCCATGTAGCCTTTCTCTTTCGCTAGGCGAAGTGCTGCCAATGTATCGGCAGTTTCACCAGATTGAGAAAGCGTGATCAATAGGCTGTTTGGACGCGTTACAAACTTGCGGTAACGGAATTCAGAAGCGATTTCTACGTCACAGCTTACACCTGCAATGTCTTCGAACCAGTAACGCGCGGTCATACCTGCGTTGTAAGACGTACCACATGCCACGATTTGTACGTGTTCCACTTTGCTTAGGATTTCTGCCGCGTTTACACCAATTGCCTCAGTAACAACAGAATCAGCGGTGATACGACCTTCCATTGTGTTGATCAACGCAGTTGGTTGCTCGTAAATTTCTTTCTGCATGAAGTGACGGTATTGGCCTTTGTCACCCGCATCGTGTTCAGCGTTTGATTCTGTAATTTCGCGTTCTACGCGCTCACCTGTTGCATCAAATACAGTCACGTCACGACGAGTGATTTCTGCTACGTCACCTTCTTCTAGGTACATGAAACGGCGTGTTACGTTAAGGAGCGCAAGTTGGTCAGAAGCAAGGAAGTTTTCACCCACACCAAAACCAATGACGATTGGACTGCCTGAACGTGCCACTACGATGCGTGAAGGGTCTTTACGATCCAACGCTACCGTGCCGTATGCGCCATCCAATTGTTTTGCTGTCTTCTGTACCGCTTCTAGTAGCGTTTCTGAAGTGCGAAGCTCCCACTCAACCATGTGAGCGATAACTTCAGTATCCGTTTGAGATTCAAATACGTAACCACGAGATTGAAGCAGTTCACGTAGCTCTTCATGGTTTTCGATGATGCCATTGTGTACCACTGCGATGTCACCAGACATGTGTGGGTGTGCGTTCACTTCTGAAGGTTCACCGTGTGTTGCCCAACGAGTGTGCGCAATACCAGTACCACCGATCACTTTCGCTTCGTCTACTGCGTCGGCCAGCTCTTGTACCTTACCTAGACGACGAATACGCGTTAAATTTGTCTCACCATCAACAATCGCAACGCCCGCAGAGTCGTAACCGCGGTATTCCAAGCGGCGTAGGCCTTCAACTAAAATTTCTGCAACATCTCGTTGTGCTACTGCACCTACGATTCCACACATGTGTTTATCTCCGTTTGTAGTTTTGTTCTTCCCTGACCATGATTTCAAATAGAGGCAGCAAGCAAAGGCCTTTATCCAGAGGGAAGTGAAATATGAAACTGATTACATCATAAGATTAGGCGCAAATAACCTTAACGCCATGTTGTTCAATCTGTACTTTGTGTTCTGGTTGTAACTCTGCATCAGTAACCAACACATTAATTTGGTCCCAAGCGAGTTCTAAGTTCGGGATCTTACGTCCCACTTTCTCAGACTCAATCATGACAATGACTTCACGAGACACTTCTGCCATGACTTTACTTAAGCCAATTAACTCATTAAAGGTGGTAGTTCCGCGCTCTAAATCGATACCATCAGCACCAATAAATAACTGGTCGAAGTCGTAAGCACGTAATACAGATTCGGCTACTTTGCCTTGGAAGGATTCTGAGTGCGTATCCCAAGTTCCGCCTGTCATTAACAAGGTTGGTTCGCTCTCTAATTCGTTAAGTGCATTGGCGACATGCAACGAGTTGGTCATGACAACCAAGCCTCGTTTATCATTTAATTGCTGAATCAGCGCAGCCGTTGTACTGCCACTGTCGATCACAATTCGGTTATGTTCTCGGATCAGTGATGCCGCTGCTTTTGCCAGACTTAACTTTCGACTCGAAACATTTGGACTCATTTCTTCATGGATAACTTCCGTTGGAATCGCAATGGCACCACCGTAACGGCGCAAAAGTTGTCCGTTTTTCTCTAAAGAAGCTAAGTCCTTTCTAATCGTGACCTCTGAGGTTTCAAATTTTTGTGCCAGCTCATCAACGCTGACTTCCCCAAGCTCATTTACTAGGTTAGAAATGGCGTGTCTTCTTAATTGAGTGTTTCGTTTCGACATTTAAGTTTTGATTTTAAGTTTCGACTTGAAACTTATTATAGTCAAATCGAAACTTTTAAGTCCATTTATTTCGATCCAAAAAATTAATATTTCTCGTTAAAACCTTGTCCTAAGACAATTCTTAAACAGTGATATTGGATTCATTCGGTGGTAGAATTCGCCACCGAAAAGAAAAAAAATTACAGAATTGACGGTTATTTTTTTGCAACTTTCTGCATATAAAGTGGGATTAGTCACAAAAAGGTAACCAAAATCGCCGATCTTTTAGTCATAAAATGACTAAACTTGGTGAAAGACTTTCAGAATCTGAAGTTCTAATAATGAGGCGGAAAATCGGTGAATGGCAGGCACTAAATGCCATCAAAAGCGCCTAACTTCAGACTAAATAACCGACTTTCAAATTGTAACTATACTTACCGGAGAGTATCTTCCATGAAAAAGACCAAAATCGTATGTACGATTGGCCCTAAAACTGAATCTGTAGAGAAGCTAACTGAACTAGTAAACGCAGGCATGAACGTTATGCGTCTTAACTTCTCTCACGGTGATTTCGCAGAGCACGGCACTCGTATTGCGAACTTCCGCGAAGTAATGGACAAAGTAGGTAAGCAACTTGCTATCCTTCTTGATACTAAAGGCCCAGAAATCCGCACTATCAAGCTAGAAGGCGGTAACGACGTAGATCTAGTAGCTGGTCAAGAATTCACTTTCACAACTGATACTTCAGTTGTTGGTAACAAAGAGACTGTAGCGGTAACTTACGCTGGTTTCGCAGCAGACCTAAACGCTGGTAACACAATCCTAGTAGATGACGGCCTAATTGAAATGGAAGTTATCTCTACGACTGAAACAGAAGTTAAGTGTAAAGTTCTTAACAACGGCGCACTAGGCGAAAACAAAGGTGTTAACCTTCCTGGCGTTTCTGTTCAACTTCCAGCTCTTTCTGAGAAAGACAAAGCTGACCTTAAATTTGGTTGTGAGCAAGGCGTTGATTTCGTAGCTGCTTCTTTCATCCGTAAAGCATCTGACGTTAAAGAAATCCGTGAGATCCTAGACGCAAACGGCGGCAACGATATCCACATCATCTCTAAGATCGAGAACCAAGAAGGTGTAGATAACTTCGACGAAATCCTAGAGCTTTCTGACGGTATCATGGTTGCTCGTGGTGACCTAGGTGTTGAAATCCCAGCTGAAGAAGTAATCTTCGCTCAGAAAATGATGATCGAGAAGTGTAACCGTGCACGTAAGATGGTTATCACTGCAACTCAAATGCTTGATTCTATGATCAACAACCCACGTCCAACTCGTGCAGAAGCGGGTGACGTTGCGAACGCAATCATGGACGGTACTGACGCAGTAATGCTTTCTGGTGAAACTGCTAAAGGTAAGTACCCAGTTGAAGCTGTTACTATCATGGCTCAAATCGCGAACCGTACTGATTCTGCTCTTAAAGCTGAACTAGGTTCTCGTCTAGACAGCCCACGTCTTCGCATTACTGAAGCAGTATGTAAAGGCGCAGTAGACACAGCAGAAAAACTAGCAGCTCCTCTAATCATCGTTGCAACTGAAGGCGGTAAATCTGCACGTTCAGTACGTAAATACTTCCCAACTGCAAACATCATTGCACTGACAACTAACCAAAAGACAGCTGCTCAGCTTGTTCTTACTAAAGGTGTTCGTCCAGTTCTTGTTGAGTCTATCGACAGCACAGATGCTTTCTACAAAATGGGTAAAGAATACGCTCTTGAAGCTGAATTCGGCAGCAAAGGCGACATCGTTGTTATGGTTTCTGGTGCTCTAGTAGCTTCAGGCACAACGAACACAGCTTCTGTACACGTTCTATAAGACTGAAGAATTCAATCATCAGTTAAATAAAAAAGAGGGCTTCGGCCCTCTTTTTTTATATATTTAATCTTGCCCTCATAATCAGTACGCTGTATTATCAATCACAACCGAACTACGTACTGTTTAGTTGTCGTTACGATAATAAAAATTTCATGAGGTTGCTTGTGTCCAGTCCTACCCTTACCGATAAAGTTGCAAAAATGATCTGTCAGGACATCCTGACTGGTGAACTCAAACCAAGTCAAAAGCTTGTAGTTGCTGATCTGAAAGTGAAGTACAACGTAGGTGCATCACCTATTCGCGAAGCACTTGTACAACTGTCTTGGAGCAAGTATGTAAAGCTTGAACCGCAAAAAGGCTGTTGGGTTGCCCCAGTCTGTAAAAAGGAGCTGAATGACCTTTACGAAAGCCTTCGTGTTGTTTCTTCTGTTCTGCTTAAGAAGGCGATTTTAGCGGGTGATGAGAGCTGGGAACTGGATGTATTGACGTCATACCACAAATTGTCTCGCCTGAACTTCGATGAAACTTTCTGCTGGAAAGAGTGGGAAGAACGCCACCATCAATTCCATATTTCTCTATTGGAAGGAGCAGACTCTAAGAACATGTTTGACTTCTTCAGTGACCTGATCAATCAGATCAAGCGTTACCGTTACTTCGCAATGCAAACATTAAGCTCAGAAAAGGATGTACTGTTCAACATTGATGAGCATGAGATGATCATGAAGTTGGTACTGGCGAAGAACAGCGAAGAAGCTATGGACTTACTTGATAAGCACTTGCTAAGCTCAATGGAGCGTATTGAATTGGCGATTGAAACCGCTTAAATCGCACAAAGTCTAGCCATAAAAAAATCGGGAAGTACCCGATTTTTTTGTATTCGCCTTCAAAGCGACGTAGGTTACGCTATGTCATCAAAGCTGTGGCAAATCGAGACTCGATTACGCCCTGCACTTTTCGATTCATACAAAGCAATATCAGCACACTTATAAGTGCGAGTGCGATCCGCGGTTAAATCACTGTAGCCGACACTCACCGTCACCGACTGTTCTGAATTCTGTTCTACCGCAACTCGCAATCGGTTCAATACCACTTCCGCCTCTTGTGTCGAAGTATGAGGCATGATCACCGCAAACTCTTCACCACCAACACGGGCGACAAAATCGGTATTTCTAACGCCTTCTTGTAACGTCTCCGCGACACTAAGAATCACTTTGTCACCCTCATCATGACCGAGTTCATCATTGATGCGCTTAAAGTGGTCGATATCAAACAACGCCAAACAAGTTGTGGGGGTATCAGGATAACGCTCAAACATATTGGCATGCTGCGTCAATTGTTCTTCAAACTTCCTACGGTTCCAAAGACTGGTTAAACCGTCTTTTTCACTCAAGTTACGTAATTTTTCTTCCAACAATTTTCGTTCAGAAATATCCACCAACGACGTAATGTAGTAACTGACTTTTCCTGATTTGGCCATGATAGCTTGGATACGCATGATGGCAGTAAATACATGGTTGAGCTTCGTTCGACAACGAACTTCCCCCTCCCAAACATGTTCCACACCCAACTTACTCCAAATCGAAAGGATGTTTTCAATGTCTTCCGGCAAGAAAATCAGATTATGAGCGTTCCACCCTCGCAATCGATTTGATGAGTAGCCCATCATGTTCTCAAACTCTTGGTTCACCATCATGATGCGATGTGAGGTGTCTGAAATCATCACAGCGGTCATGCCATCCAACGCGGCACGTGCCAACTTGGATTCGATACTATGCCGGCGGTAATGGAGTGCCAACGTGGTAATCGGCAAAGCGAACACCAGCATCAAACTGAGGACAAATAAGGCTTCTTGGGCTAAGTCATCAATATCTCTTTCTGCTCGTTCAAGCAATTGTTCTTGAGAAAGATCGATGATCAGATGCAATGGCTCACCAGGGACAAACTCAATGGTGTTGAACGCAATGAGGTGTTTACCGTCATACCCAAAACCCATTTTTTCTGAGCCCATATTTTGCCAAATGTCTGGGTGCATTAGGCCAAAATTAAAGCGATCACGATCTGGAATGATGTCGCCATACAATTTATCACTGTGTAAGCTCGCGACATAAAAACCGGGCTGGTTAATCAGTTCGATGTTGAAATCTCGAACCGGTGAATAGTTCAATCGGGAGGAGAGGTATTGAACGTCGATATTTAATACCAAGTACCCTTCTCGTACCCCATTCATCGCGACAGGCATCATGATTCGAACTGATGGTCGATATGGGAGAATCAAGTCACCATTTTCTTTTTCTAATTCAATACCCCAAGACCCAATTTGATCGTCTTTAAGGTTTTGCGCATAAAGAAAATATTCTCGTTCGGACTTGTCTTGAAGCTTACGAGCAGGGGCCGCAGTACGAGTTTTGAAGTCGTAATTAATACGGACATTCTCTCGACCAGCAAGGTTTAAAAAGCGGATCTGCGTGTACCACTTTTGGTTTACTGCAACTGAACTCCACACCTCTTCTAGAATCGCTAAATTTTTGGGATTAGGGTGTCGTAAATAGTCATAAAGACTTTGACTGTGACCGAGCAGGTCGCTAATGGAGGATATTTGGTCCTGAACGTTATTGTATTCACGTTCAGAATAGGCCAATTGATGAAGTGCTTCCTTGGCCGTATTTTCTACATTATTAGCCAACAAGCTTTGATATTTTTGATAATAATAGGTAGAGATTAACGCGCTAAAAAATAGCGTTGTCGCCAACAAAGAGCCGACTAACCTTCTGACTTTCACGCGTACTACTACCCATTTTGTTTACGAAACCATCAATTATATCATCAGTTGTTATTTTCTAAACAAAAAGCCATCGATTTCACGATGGCTTATCACAAATACCCAATGACTTGGATAGAAGGTTTCAGTTATTAAGGCTTAAGACAGCGCTCTCCGCGAGCAACCCCAACCACACCACTTCGTGCTACCTCTACCACTTCAGTCACTTCTGAAATAGCTTGAATGAACGCATCCAACTTCTCACTGGTTCCCGCCAACTGAACGGTGTATTGAGAAGCGGTCACATCAACAATCTGCCCACGGAAGATGTCAGCCGTGCGTTTCACTTCTGCTCTCGCAAAGCCGCTCGCTTTCACTTTCACCATCATCAGCTCACGCTCAATGTGTTCAAACTCTGTCACCTCTTGAACTTTAAGCACATCAATAAGCTTATGCAGTTGTTTCTGAATCTGCTCTAATTGCATCTCATCAGAGTTGGTCGTGATGTTCAAACGCGACAAGGTTTCATCATCGGTTGGAGATACGTTCAACGATTCAATGTTGTAACCACGCTGAGAAAACAGACCGACAACGCGAGACAATGCACCAGGTTGGTTTTCCATTAACAAAGAAATAATGTGTCTCATATTACGTTCTCTCCGTTTTGCTTAGCCACATTTTGTCCATACCCTCGCCTTTAATCTGCATTGGGTATACGTGCTCGGTTTCATCTACGTTGATGTCGACAAACACCAAACGATCTTTCATATCCAACGCTTTTTGTAGACCCGCTTCAAGTTGATCTGGCGTTTCAATACGGATACCGACATGGCCATAAGCTTCTGCAATTGCAGCAAAATCAGGAACAGAACTCATGTACGAGTTAGAGTGACGACCTTGGTAAATAATGTCTTGCCATTGTTTTACCATGCCTAAGAATCGGTTATTTAGGTTGATGATCTTCACTGGAATGTCGTATTGCATTGCCGTCGACAATTCTTGAATGTTCATCTGGATACTGCCATCACCAGTGACAACCACCACTTCTTCTTCTGGCATCGCGAATTTCACACCCATACCAGCAGGCAAGCCGAAGCCCATCGTGCCAAGGCCGCCAGAATTTATCCAACGACGCGGCTTATTAAATGGGTAGTACAACGCGGCAAACATTTGGTGCTGACCTACATCCGATGCCACGTAAGCATCACCATTGGTGAGCTTGTGGAGCGTTTCAATCACTTGTTGCGGTTTAATGCGTTCCGGAGAGGTCTCATATGCTAGGCAATCACGTTCACGCCATACTTGGATGTCTTCCCACCACTTCGCGATGGCTTGCGCATCATTACTGCTGTTTTGCTCATTCAGCAAGCCAACCATGGTCGCTAGTACCTTATCGGCAGAACCTACGATAGGCAGATCCACTTTGACGTTTTTCGAAATCGAAGACGGGTCAATATCGATGTGCATGATCTTCGCGTTAGGACAGTACTTTTCTAAGTTATTCGTCGTACGATCATCGAAGCGCACACCAATACCAAAGATTAAGTCGGCTTCATGCATCGCCATATTGGCTTCATAAGTACCGTGCATACCTAACATTCCCAACGAGTTCTTATGCGTCCCAGGGAAGGCACCTAAACCCATCAGGGTGCTAACAACGGGCAGATTCAATTCATCGGATAAGGTTTGAATGTGCTCATGCGCACCGGAAATCACCGCACCGCCACCAATATAAAGAACCGGTTTCTTCGCCTCTACTAGAGCTTTAAGCGCTTTTTTGATCTGGCCCTTATGGCCTGAGGTCGTTGGTTTGTATGAACGCATCGAGATGTTTTCAGGATACTCGTAAGGAAGCTTGATTTGCGGATTCAAAATATCCTTCGGCAAATCAATCACAACCGGACCAGGTCGGCCAGTTGTCGAGATATAAAACGCTTTTTTGATCGTCTCAGGAATGTCTTCTGCCTTTTTAACCAAGAAGCTGTGTTTTACGACAGGGCGAGATACACCCACAATGTCACACTCTTGGAAGGCGTCATTACCGATAAGATTATTCGGCACGTTACCTGAAATAACGATCATTGGGATCGAGTCCATGTACGCTGTAGCAATACCCGTGATGGTATTGGTTGCACCAGGACCCGAACATACTAGCACTACGCCCGGTTTACCGGTTGCGCGAGCATAACCATCGGCCATGTGAGTCGCAGCTTGCTCGTGTCGTACTAATACGTGTTTAATTTGGTCGGTTTTTGCGTGCAGTGCATCGTAGATATCCAGAACGGATCCACCAGGGTAACCAAAGATTTGCTCTACGCTCTCTTCGATCAGAGATTGCACTACCATCTCTGCGCCTGACAACATTGCTGTCATAATTGCTCTCCTTACCAGTTTTCCTCTCCGTAAGGCCAACGGATTGGGCTGGTTTTACATAGTCTAGGTCTTATTCGTAGCCTAATAGAAATACTTCCACTTTTTCAGCTATGTCCTGCGCTTGTCATAACAAAACGCAAGGTAACACAACAAATGTAACGTTTTATTATCAACGGGTCTAATGAGAGTTGAGTCAAAATTTAAACAAGATGCTATAAATCAGAACAAAACTAGGATTAGGCACTAACCAATAAACACAAATTGGAATCAAGACCATGCTCAAGGCGGAAATAAAGTGAATAATTTCACCAAAAATCACCAAAAAGAACAATTTCTCCTTCAAGAAGGGGATTAATAAGTGTGAAATACGGGCACAAAAAAATCCCCAACGGCATAATCAAGCCAGCTGGGGATTTTTTCATCAATCTGAAATCTAAGTCAGCTTAAGTTACTTTTTATCTGACTTTTCGTTGTACATTTCTTCAATTTCATCTTGGTATTTATCGTTAATCACTTTACGACGCAATTTCTGAGTCGGTGTTAATTCACCTTCATCCATCGAGAAAGCTTTTGGTAACAGTTTGAATTTCTTAACTTGCTCAAACTTCGCTAGCTCTTTTTGTAGGTCGTTTACGCGCTTCTCTAACATTTCTACCACTTGGTGGTGTTTGATCAACTCAACGCGGTCGTGATATTTGATGTTCAGTTCTTTTGCGTACTCTTCTAGCGAGTCGTAACACGGTACGATCAGCGCAGATACAAACTTACGTGTATCGGCAATCACAGCAATCTGCTCAATAAAGTGGTCTTTACCGATCGCACCTTCAACAACCTGAGGCGCAATGTACTTACCATTTGAGGTCTTCATCAGCTCTTTAATACGGTCAGTAATGAACAAGTTGCCATTTTCATCAATGTAACCTGCATCGCCCGTTTTCAAGAAACCATGTTCGTCGAAAGTCTTCTCGGTTTCTTCTGGCATTTTGTAGTAACCACGCATCACCATTGGACCACGCACTAAGATCTCGTTGTTTTCACCGATCTTAACTTGTGCGCCAGGCATTGCCATACCGATAGAGTCAGGACTAAAGCATTGGTCATCCCAACAAGAAACTGTTGCTGTTGTTTCTGTCATGCCGTAGCCAAGCTTTACGTTGATACCGATTGCGTGAAAGAAGCGACCAATCGTCTCATCCAACTTCGCACCGCCACATGGCATGAAGTTGATGCGGCCACCCAGCAATGCACGTAGCTTACTCAGAACCAGTTTATCCGCCAGAGCGTAGGACTTACGCAGCATCAACGATGGCTTGCGATTTTCTTGATGACATGCCGCCATCTTCGCGCCCATGTTAACTGCCCACGTGAACATCACTTTACGGTGGATTGGAGCACGGGATACTTTCTCATGGATAGCAGAGAAAATTTTCTCATAGAAACGAGGTACCGCACTCATAACGGTAGGGCGCACTTCGCTTAGTGCATCACGCACTTGCATGGTGTCTTGTAGGTAGCAGTTAGTCGCGCCTTTGTAGAGCACATAGAACGTCCAAGCTCGCTCAAATACATGTGATAGCGGAAGGAAACACAAAGACACATCATCTTCCGTCAAACTTAAACGCTCATCGTGGCCTTCAAGCTGAGCCGAAATGTTAGCGTAATCCAACATTACGCCTTTTGGCTGTCCCGTGGTACCAGAGGTATAAATCAATGTAAGAAGATCTTCTTCTTGCGCCTGCTCTAAACGAGAAGTTAATTCGCTCTGATGACTATCGTCACCTTTAGCGATGAAATCATCCCACGTCATTGCAAACGTATGTTCGCCAAGTTCAATGTCATTCGACATCGCAACAATCAGTTCTAGCTGCTGACATTCGCCAAAGATGCTGACGGCTGCGTCAAATTGAGGCTGCTCACCGACAAACAGTACTTTTACGTCTGCATTGTCGATGATGTAAGCAGACTGCGCAGCTGTGTTGGTTGGGTAGATAGGTACGGTTACGCCACGCAATTGCAGCGCTGCAAAATCAGCGATGGTCCATTGCGGCATATTGTTCGAGAAGATACCGATCTTATCTTGAACGCCCAATCCTTGAGCCAAAAGTGCAAGTGACAAAGCATCTACTTGCTGCCCAAACTGCTCCCAAGTAATACCCTGCCATGCATCACCCACTTTATGTTTGAGTGCAACACGAGTACCACCTTTCGCAATTTGTTCACGAATACGTTTAACGATATGAAAATCTAACTTGGCCATTCTCTACATTACCTTTTGGCTTACAGGCGTAAGCTATTTGAGCGCACAAGTGTAACCTCGACGCCTAAAAACGCAACTGACCATTATCAAACTTATCATTATTAAGAGAGCACTATCACTAATGAGAGCATAGCAGGTCTTTAACTGTTGAAGGTTTAATCAACTTAAGTCGCTGTTTCGGTTATTAATTAGCAGAAATAAAAAGACCCCGAGAGACAGAGTACTCTCGGGGCCAAGGAATTGTAAAAATTGATGATTACAAATCCAGTCTGACCAGTTAGTCAGACGATAAATTAAGCTTGTTTAAGCGCAACCACTTCACCACAAGTGATCATTAGCTGGTCGCGTAGCCAGATGTGGCCTTTGTCTTTCTCGCTTGATTCATGCCAGCTTAGGTAACCGCTGATTTCTTTGTTTTCAAACGGGAAATCTAGGATTTGTAGTTGATCGCTGTTTACTGCGTTTTCAGCCATCCAACGTGGTGCAATCGTAACAAGTTCAGATTGGCTTACTACGTATAGCAGGTTGCTTAGGCTTGAACCTTCGTACGCAGCTTGGCAGTCAAGCTCACGGTACGCTTGCTCAGAGAAACTACGTTGACCATGTACACGTGAAAGTTTCGCGTGTTTTTCGTTGATCAGTTGCTCAGCGGATACGCCACCTTGAATACGAGGGTGCGTCTTAGATGCAATCACAACTAACTCATCTTTGAAGATTTCAGTGCTTGAGAAACCTTGGTCATCGAAACGTGCGTAGTCGATGACGAAGTCGATTTCTTGGTAGCGCATGCGTTCAGATAGAAGACGATCAAATTCCGCATCTAGGTGAAGCTGTACGCTTGGCGCTTGCTCGTTGACGTTCGCCATAATGCGAGGTGCAAAACGCATGTCACATGGGCTACAAATCGCTAGCTTAAATAGACGAGTTGAAGACTCTGGCTGGAATACTGAGCTTGGTAGTTCATTACGGATAAGTTGCAGTGCTTGGCGGATTGGACCAAACAGTTGACGGGCACGTTGAGTCGGCTGAATACCGCGACCCTGACGCATAAATAGCTCATCGTTGAACATCACTTTTAGACGTGCAACCGCATTACTTACTGCTGGTTGTGACATGCCTAGGTTGTGCGCTGCACGAGTAATGTTTTGCTCTTGCATCACAGCATCAAATACGGTCAATAGGTTTAAATCTACACCACGCAATGTGCTTTCCATACGGTAGCTAGCAATTGCGCTCATCGCGTCTTTTTTATCTA
Source organism: Vibrio sp. ED002 (assembly GCF_023277445.1). Classification (NCBI taxonomy): domain Bacteria; kingdom Pseudomonadati; phylum Pseudomonadota; class Gammaproteobacteria; order Vibrionales; family Vibrionaceae; genus Vibrio; species Vibrio sp. ED002. Next base: position 2,030,495 of record NZ_CP080238.1, read on the forward strand.
ACATTGAGTGCGCCTCTTTGTAATCGTCAATTTGGTTCAATGAATTCTTAACGAATAGAATCTCTGTGCGCACAAACAACCGTGGCTGGATTCAGATCATTTTCAGGAATAGAACACCGAATTTGTATTATATTTATCGTCCGGATATTTCCGGCTTGAACTGTACTATCAACTAATCAATCAAGGTTTCGCAACTAGATTGATATTTAATCATTAAATTTTAGCCAATTAGGTATTTAACCTTTAATTATCATAACCTTAAGAAAAACATAAAAAAGTATAAAACGACTAAATCAGAGATTTCTGACAACCTATTTAGCACGTTAATGACATTCTACAAGGCTCACACAACTCATTTGCCCAGCTTATTCTTTGCAGTTCACTTCAAAAACCAGCGTCAATACTTTGGTTCACAAAGTGCACAAATCAGTTAAAGAGGCAGCAAAATCACAGTGAATAGAAATGATATTGAGGGCATAAAAATTCAGCAGCTTCGCAAAGAAACTGCTGTTATTGAAAAGACAAATGAATGGGTTATATATTGGAGACGTAGCTAGGAAAATCAACTTGCTCCCACAGCTCTTCAGAGAGCTTCTCTGGTGTGTCCCACGCACCTTGCAAGACCCATGATGCGATGGCTTTCGCTACATCTGGGTATTTGACGCTTTCAGCTTGCTGCTCTTTCAACCACTGACGAACAATTGAAATATCCAGACTCTCCATCGATGTAGCTAGCCCAAGATCTTCTAACGTTGCAACATTGCTCTGCTGTTCAAATTGTCCAGCGAGTGGCTTGAGCAAAAGTTTTTTGCCCAATGACAACGCCTCCGATGGCAATTCAAACCCACCATTGGCAATCACACCACTGCAACGTTGAAGGTGATGCTGGAAGTTGGTGTGGCACAGCGGTCTCAGCTCGATATTCTCAATCCGCTCACACTCAATCACGTTAGGGTGATAGCAAACAAACGTCTGTTGGTTAAAATGAAACAGCAAATCACTGATGTCTTCTATCGATTCGAATGGCAAATACACTAAAACAAAGTCGTCGTTATCCATGGTGTTTTCTAACGTATGCACAATCGGAGGTAATATCGGTTGGTCGAAATGATACCAATGCAACCCTAAATGATGCTGCGAAGGAGCGAAATGCTCAATGACAGACTTATCGAACCAACTCGCGCCTTTCAGTGGTACTGGATAACGAAACGCATTTTGGTGACTGATGCCAATGCATGGTTTGTTTTGCTTACGAGCCGCCCAAGCTGAAACAGGCTCAAAATCATTGATAACCAAGTCATAGCGAGACAAATCCAGTTGCTGAACTTCTTTGAAAAACTGAATCAGATTGTTGCTCAATGCCGTTTTGGCGTAATTTACCGAGCCTTTCTCTGTGATAAAAGTAAAACCTCGACACGTCTGATAATCACCGAACGCTTCCATCGAGAAATATTTCTCAGGCTCACGACCTGAAAATAGAAAATCAACCTGAACTTCATGCGCTTTAAATGCCTCACTCATCGCTCTCGCTCGAGCAATGTGACCATTTCCCGTTCCTTGAACACCGTACAGGATTTTCATTCATTAGCCTCCTACTATGGCCAAAGCAATAGAACCACAAAGGCCGCCTAACAAAGCGCCAATGATGATGTCAGTGAAAAAATGCACCCCGAGCAAAACGCGCGACGTGCCAATTAAGCTCGCCCACACAAAGGCGAAAGTTCCAAGCTCTGGGTAAAAATGATTGATGATGGTCGCCATCACAAAACCAGCAGCCGTGTGTCCAGAAGGTAAGCTGTAGCGATCTGAAGGGGTAATAAAAGCAGGAAGCATTGCGCTCAGTTCTTCGGGCCGACGTCGTTTAAAGCTGTTCTTTAACGTCCAATAAATCGGGAGTTCGATAGCAAATGCAATCAGACCAGCGAGTAAAAACCACTGCCCTTGCTGTTGATCTAAAAACCAGGCTAATAAGCCAAGCACAACATAAAGGTGCCCATCTCCGCTGTGTGAGACCCCTTTACTGATGTTGGCGACCTGTTGATTAAAACGGTGCTGTAAGCACACACTAGAAAACGCCAAATCGAACTTAGCGATAGTGGCGATTGGCTGTGAAATTGTCTCTAAAGCTCGCATGTTACTTCCCTTTACTTTGACAATACCTTTGTATGAAAAGTAGGTGCTGAAAGTGACAGCTACATGACGAGAATTTGGACAATTGATGACAAATGATGTTTCAGAGAGAGAGGGGAAAAGCCTGAAGAGGCATAGGCTTCAGTGACACAATATTGGTATCACTGAAGATTCAAAATGGTAGGCGTTGCGAATTACGATCGATCCGAGCTCTCAGCTGGCGCATCGATATACCAGATTTTTCTCTGCTTGCGACAGGCTCGAAGCGAGCCTGTGGTGATATTGCCATTTTTGGTCAGTTCGTAACTGAGATCACGACAGGTGTAACTACCGAACAACTCGTTATCTTTTGGCTTATCTACCGATGAAGTTTCTTCACTTAACAGAGGGTTAGGTTTGATAGAAAGAATATCGCGATTCACGACATTGCTGCGAGCATAGTCTTTATGGACATAACCTCTGATCAGGCCTTTTTGTTCAACCAACAACCAAGGTTCTCCTTCCACTTTGGCAATCGCGTTAAACACTTCACCTTTTGTTAGCTCCCCCAACTTCTCTCCATCTAAGCTAGGATTAGATCGCAAGTTAAGTGTGGTTTTCGAACGATAAGAGACATCCATAAACTCTAACGTTTTTGATGTGTCCACACCCTCAACGACGGGACGGCTGACTTCAGCCTCTTTCCATTGATTTGGCTGAACACGAATCTTCCACCATGTGTAAGTGTCCGGGTCTTTACCTTTAAACTTATCGCGGTTATCTGATTCCAATGCCACCAGCATTTGATTTAAAAAGGACTCGCGTCCATCTTCACTTAAATACTGATCCATTTGATGATTAATCACCATGACACTTTGGGCATGATCATTTCTCATCACAGAAGAAGCCGTTGCTTCAGCCGATCCAAACTGAAGCAGCTGACAGCCAGACAGAGAAAGTACCGCTATCGCCAGTGTCGAACGTCCGAGTTGTTTCGCGAAATCCATCAATCCTCAACCTATTTGCTTGTAAAATCCATCCATGCAACCGCTCTACTATAAAACGCTCTAATGGAATTAGGCTAATCAATTAACCCCTTTGTGTGATAGCTCGCAAAGCGTGCGGTATAAAACTTCTCTCTCTATTACTCTTCTCATGATTAAGACTTGCTCGAATACAATTTTCCACGCACTAATAAGTGTGCAAAAAAAAAGCGGCTACCAAAGTAACCGCTTTTCGACTCGTTAATGGTTGGTTGAAGTTCGACTCCAAACCTCCGTAGACCAAGTATTGTTGCTTCTCTCTCTTTGGACAATACCTTTGCTATCATAACTATCGATTTGTCGCTGCCATACTGAGTGGAAGGATAGTGGATAAAGAACCAAAGCACTACTGATCGCCAATGCAACTCGGGATTTATAAAACATAACTCACCATCCTTGATTAATTTGCCCTCCATTTTAAATATCTCTCCGCCAGTCGTAATGCATTCACCTAACTAATAACAAGAACTCGATCGAAAAGAACTAAGAAATATTACGTAACTAAAACTCAGTAAAACAAACGGTTACATTTAGTATCAAAGCGCAATAAACACCTGCATTTAAAGCTATTATGAGACTAAAAAGTCGCACCCTCTGAGCAAAATAAAAACGATTCACGCTGCGAATAGCCGCCAACGCTTGAGTCCTCCTAAAAGCCATTAACAGAAATCCACTCATCCGATATGAATAAAAAATCGACTTTAGGGTTGACGTGTTCCATTGAGTGCGGTACTAATTTGTTAACTTAATTTTGTGGAATGCTTAACAACTATGTCAGCACGTTTTTCTATCCTGCTTAGCCTCCTCCTGATCGTGACCAATTCGCGCGGGTAGGCTGTGGAAGAAAAATAACCACACCAATTTCTAAGAAACCCGCATGCAAATGCGGGTTTTTTTATATCTAAATACCGGAAGTAAACGATTAAATTGCACGAAAAGTGCAGAAATCATGAAGGAAGCAAACATGAACGATCAGGTCATTATATTCGACACCACATTGCGTGATGGCGAACAAGCGTTGTCAGCAAGCTTGACGGTTAAAGAAAAACTGCAGATTGCCTATGCGCTGGAAAGGCTAGGCGTTGATGTTATCGAAGCGGGTTTTCCTGTTTCTTCTCCGGGTGATTTCGAATCCGTACAAACCATTGCAAAACACATCAAAAACAGCCGAGTTTGTGCCCTTTCGCGTGCCGTTGCGAAAGATATCGATGCTGCTGCTGAAGCGCTAAAAGTCGCGGACGCATTTCGAATCCACACTTTCATCTCAACTTCGACTGTTCACGTTCAAGACAAACTACGCCGTAGCTACGACGATGTTGTAGAAATGGGCGTAAAAGCCGTAAAACATGCGCGTAACTACACCGATGACGTTGAGTTTTCTTGCGAAGACGCAGGTCGTACGCCAATCGACAACCTGTGCCGCATGGTTGAAGCAGCCATCGATGCTGGCGCAAGCACCATCAACATCCCAGACACCGTTGGCTACACTGTACCAAGTGAGTTTGGTGGCATCATTGAAACTCTATTCAACCGTGTACCAAACATCGACAAAGCGATCATCTCTGTTCACTGTCACGATGACTTGGGCATGTCGGTTGCTAACTCTATCGCCGCTGTTCAAGCGGGTGCTCGCCAAGTAGAAGGCACCATTAACGGTATCGGTGAGCGTGCGGGTAACTGTTCTCTTGAAGAAATCGCGATGATCCTAAAAACCCGCCAAGAATTCATGGGTGTGCATACGGGTCTAAAACACGACGAAATCCACCGAACCAGTAAGTTGGTGAGTCAACTATGTAACATGCCAATCCAGAGCAACAAAGCAATCGTTGGTGCTAACGCATTCAGCCACTCTTCCGGTATTCACCAAGATGGCATGCTAAAGAACAAAAACACTTACGAGATCATGACGCCTGAGTCGATTGGCCTTAAGAACCAAGCATTGAACCTAACCAGTCGCAGTGGCCGTGCTGCGGTTAAGAGCCACATGGACGCGATGGGCTACAAAGAAGAAGAGTACAACCTAGATGCGTTGTACGAAGACTTCTTGAAGCTTGCTGACCGCAAAGGTCAGGTGTTCGACTACGATCTAGAAGCACTAATGCACTTCTCGAACTTGCGTGAAGAAGACGACTTCTACAAGTTGAACTACCTAAGCGTGCAATCTGGCAGCGTAATGGCAACCACCAGCGTCAAAATGCAATGTGGCGATGAAGAAATGTGTGAAGCGGCCGTCGGTAATGGCCCAGTTGATGCGCTATACCAATGTATCTACCGCGTGACAGGTTACGAGATCGTCCTAGACAAGTTCGACCTAACGGCAAAAGGCGAAGGTGAAGACGGTCTTGGTCAAGCAGACATTATCGCTAACTACAAAGGCCGTAAGTACCACGGTACTGGCGTTTCTACCGATATCGTAGAAGCATCTGGCCAAGCGCTATTACACGTTATCAACAGCATTCATCGTGCCGATAAGATTGAAGAGATGAAGCAAAAGAGAATTGCGACGGTTTAATCATTAATTCAAGGAGCTTGAGTCCCGCACCGCAGGCTCCAACCAAATTCGTTTTAGACAAGCTCAAAAAATTTAGAAAATTTAAAGGATTAGCATGACAGACAAATCATACAAAATTGCCGTTTTACCAGGCGACGGCATCGGCCCAGAAGTAATGGCGCAAGCACATAAAGTGTTGGATGCAATCGAAAAGAAGCACGGCATTGCGTTTGAGCGTGACGAGCACGATGTAGGTGGTATCGCGATCGATAATCACGGTTGCCCACTTCCAGAAAGCACAGTAAAAGCGTGTGAAGAGTCTGATGCAGTCCTATTCGGCTCAGTTGGCGGTCCTAAGTGGGAACACTTGCCACCAAATGACCAACCTGAACGCGGTGCCCTACTACCACTACGCAAGCACTTCCAACTGTTCTGTAACCTACGCCCAGCGCAAATTCACTCAGGTCTTGAAGCTTTCTCACCACTGCGTGCAGACATCTCCGGTCGTGGTTTTGATATCGTTGTTGTTCGTGAACTGACGGGCGGCATCTACTTCGGCCAACCAAAAGGTCGTGAAGGTGAAGGTCCAACAGAGAAAGCGTTCGACACTGAGGTGTACCACCGCTACGAAATCGAACGTATTGCAAAAATCGCTTTTGAGTCTGCTCGTCTACGTCGCAAGAAAGTGTGCTCAATCGACAAAGCGAACGTTCTACAAAGCTCAATCCTATGGCGTGAAGTGGTCGAAGAAATCGCAAAAGACTACCCAGATGTTGAGCTGTCACACATGTACATTGATAACGCAACCATGCAGCTTATCAAAGACCCAGCACAGTTCGACGTAATGCTATGTTCAAACATCTTCGGCGACATCATTTCTGATGAGTGCGCGATGATCACTGGCTCTATGGGTATGTTGCCATCAGCGAGCCTAAACGAAAGCAAATTCGGTCTGTACGAGCCAGCAGGCGGCAGTGCGCCAGATATCGCAGGTAAGAACATCGCTAACCCAGTGGCACAAATCCTATCTGCTGCACTGATGCTGCGTTACAGCCTAGGTGAAGAAACGGCGGCACAAGACATCGAAACGGCCGTTTCAAAAGCACTATCAGCGGGTGAGCTAACGGGTGACCTTGCTGGTGACAACCCAGCACTTTCGACGTCTGAGATGGGCGATAAAATCGCTGAGTACATCTTAAACTCTTAATACAACACAGATTCATAATAAATACTAAATCCTCGGTCAACCAATGGCTTTCCTCTAAGTCATTGGTGCAATAGCAAGGCAGCAAGCCCATTTATCTTAAGGCGTTTAGTTCGCTAAATAACTGGATAAATGGGTGTCGCTAACGCAGTTATTGCGGCAAAGGCAACGAGGAAAGGAAGCAAACAATGGGCAAAACACTATACGAAAAAGTCTACGACGCACACGTTGCCGTCGCAGCAGAAGGGGAAAACCCAATCTTGTACATCGACCGTCACTTGGTACATGAAGTGACGTCTCCGCAAGCATTTGACGGCTTGCGTGAAAAAGGTCGCAAAGTGCGTCAGGTCAGCAAAACTTTTGCCACCATGGACCACAACGTTTCGACAACCACCAAAGACATCAACGCATCCGGTGAGATGGCTCGTATCCAGATGGAAACGCTATCGAAAAACTGTGAAGAGTTTGGCGTTACGCTTTACGACATCAACCACAAATACCAAGGCATTGTGCACGTCATGGGCCCAGAGCTTGGTATTACCCTGCCGGGCATGACCATTGTTTGTGGCGACTCGCACACTGCTACACACGGTGCATTCGGCTCTCTCGCTTTTGGTATTGGTACATCTGAAGTTGAGCACGTATTAGCAACTCAAACGCTAAAACAAGCCCGCGCTAAAACGATGAAGATTGAAGTGAGAGGCAAAGTAACTCCTGGTATCACCGCTAAAGACATCGTACTTGCGATCATCGGTGAAACCACAGCTGCTGGCGGAACAGGCTACGTGGTTGAATTCTGCGGTGAAGCGATCACAGACCTTTCAATGGAAGGCCGTATGACCGTGTGTAACATGGCGATTGAGCTAGGTGCTAAAGCCGGTCTAATTGCGCCAGATGAAACCACATTCGAGTACATCAAAGGCCGCAAATTCTCACCTCAAGGTGCCGATTTTGATGCAGCAGTAGAATACTGGAAGACATTGAAAACGGACGATGATGCCCAGTTTGATGCAGTTGTGACGCTAAACGCAGCAGACATTAAGCCACAAGTCACTTGGGGAACTAACCCAGGCCAAGTGATCGCGGTAGATCAACCGATCCCAGCACCAGAAAGCTTTACCGACCCAGTAGAGAAAGCTTCTGCTGAAAAAGCATTGGCATACATGGGCCTAGAAGCAGGCAAAGCACTTTCTGATTACAACGTCGATAAAGTCTTCGTTGGCTCTTGCACCAACTCTCGCATTGAAGACATGCGCGCAGCCGCAGAAGTGGCGAAAGGTCGCAAAGTCGCGTCTCACGTTCAAGCGCTAATCGTTCCTGGCTCTGAGCAAGTAAAAGCGCAAGCAGAAGCGGAAGGCTTGGACGTTATCTTTAAAGAAGCGGGCTTTGAGTGGCGCCTACCGGGTTGTTCGATGTGTCTAGCAATGAACAACGACCGTTTGGGACCTCATGAGCGCTGTGCGTCTACTTCAAACCGTAACTTTGAAGGTCGCCAAGGCCGTGATGGCCGTACCCACTTGGTTAGCCCTGCGATGGCAGCGGCAGCGGCAATTGCTGGTCACTTTGTTGATATTCGTGAGTTGGATTAGGTTAAGGAGAGAACAGATGTCAGGTTTTAAACAACACACAGGCTTAGTTGTTCCTCTAGATGCAGCGAACGTAGATACTGATGCCATCATTCCAAAGCAATTCCTACAAAAGGTCTCTCGCCTAGGGTTTGGTAAGCACCTATTCCATGACTGGCGATTCCTAGATGATGCTGGCGAACAACCGAACCCAGAGTTCGTGATGAACGCTCCGCGCTACCAAGGCGCATCTATCCTGCTAGCTCGTGAAAACTTCGGCTGTGGTTCATCTCGTGAACACGCACCGTGGGCACTAGCGGATTACGGCATCAAAGCGATGATCGCACCAAGCTTTGCCGATATTTTTTACGGTAACTCGATCAACAACCAAATGGTGCCAGTTCGTTTGACTGAGCAAGAAGTGGATGAGATCTTCCAGTTTGTTGAGGCTAACGAAGGTGCAAAAGTGGAAGTGGACCTAGAAGCGAATGTGGTTCGTGCCAACGGCAAAGAATATGGTTTTGAAATCGATTCGTTCCGTCGTCACTGCTTACTAAACGGTTTGGACAACATTGGCTTAACCCTTCAACACGAAGATAAGATTGCCGAGTACGAAGCGAAGATCCCGAGCTTCTTAAGCTAATTAAAATCGCAATTTAAACAAATAAAAGGTTGGCTTATGCCAGCCTTTTTTCTTTTATTTTCATTGCCTCAAGAAAGAAACTTCGCCTTATGCAGGTCTACAATATCAATAAGGTTTTAACCCAAAGGTATCTCTATGAAGCGTCTGTTATTGCTCTTGTGTGCTCTCGTTTCTTTCTCAACATTTTCCGCACCTAAATCGGATTTGTGGCCGTATTGGAAACAATCGAATCAAGCTAGCCAAACCAAGATTTCTCATCAAGAGTGGCAACAACTGCTTGATAGTTATTTAGTTAAGCAAGGTGAGAATACTTTGTTTCGCTATAGCAAAGTCACGACCTTCGACAAAGCGAAGTTAAAGCAGTACATCCAAAGGCTCGCAAAACTCGACCCTCTACAGTACAACCAAGCGGAGCAATACGCCTACTGGGTAAACCTTTACAACGCCATCACTGTCGACTTAATCCTAGATAACTATCCTGTCGAGTCGATTACCAAACTTGGTGGGCTATTTAGCTTTGGCCCTTGGGGGGATGATGTGGTCGTGGTCAATGGGAAGGATCTGACTTTAAACGATATTGAGCATCGTATTTTGCGCCCGATTTGGAATGACCCAAGAACCCATTACGCGGTTAACTGTGCCAGCTTAGGATGCCCTAACCTGCAGCCTCATGCATTCACCGCTGAAAACACACAAGCTCTACTGGATAGTGCCGCTAAAACATTTATCAACAGCAGCAAAGGCGTATCTATCCAAGGTAACACGGCACAGCTGTCTTCTATTTATGATTGGTTTGCAACGGACTTTGGTGGAGAAAAACAAATCTTCAAACACATTGCAAAGTACGCACCGCAATACAAAAACTTCTCTGGCAAAGTGAAATACGAATACGATTGGACCTTAAATCAAGCTAACTAAAGAAGTTACTGATAGGCTAATACGCTTTGGGCTTCCCATAACCGAAAAGCAAAAGGACACCAGTAAACCAAACGCTGAGTATAAGAACGAGAAAAGGGCACTGAGTGCCCTTTTTGTTTTTGAAGCTTGATAGAAAACGTCCGACTACTTAAAACCTTTCACTTTCTTTATCAGATCGTAAGCATTTTGAATTTCTTGCGATTTTTCTTTTGCGACGTTCATCATCTCAGGTGGTAAGCCCTTCGCCATCAACTTATCTGGGTGATGCTCATTCATCAACTTGCGGTAAGCACGCTTCACCGTTTTACTGTCCGCATCTGAGTTAACATCCAAAATCTTGTAGGCATCAGCCAACTGATCCGCTTGTGAAGCTTGTTGCCAACCAGCTGATTGGTATTGTCCCTGCTGCTGGCCATGGAAACCACCTTGGCTTTGAAAACGAAACGCGGCTTCTTGCATGTGCAGGCGACGCTCTAATTGCTCTGAAGAGAAACCTAAACCGCGGGCAATTTTATGCAGGACATTACGTTCACTCGGATGAATCGAGCCATCAGCAAACGCAGCAGAGATCTGAAGCTCCAAGAAAAATTGCAATAAATCAAAACGCCCTGCTGAAGAGATTTTCACGCGAACCAATACATCTTCAAGCGGAAAATCACTCTCTTTACCATCACGGAACGCTTCTTGTGCCGCACGACGTTGCTCGCCATGTAAACTCATACGGTCCATCATCGCAGACGCTAGTTGAATCTCTTCTTTGGTGACTTGACCTTTGGCTTTAGCCACATGTCCCATAACTGCGAATGCAGCTTTAAAAAATTCTTCCTGACGTTGTGCCTGGCTAGGACCTTTACCAAAGCCCCCCGTCGAAAAACCCGCTTGGCTTAAACGACGTGCTTTATCGAATTGATGACCGATAAATAGACCAAACAATAAACCGAATGGGCCACCGAGTAACAACCCAAAAAAGGCACCCAAGATTTTGCCAAAAATATGCATTATGTGTTCTCTATCAATGAATTTTTATCGACGACGGCGGTCTTATAGTGCCGGACGCAACGATTTCCTTTATGATAATGGAATTAGTTTTATTACGGTCAGGCTATTTCGCCTGCTTATCTTTGCAGCTATTTTATATTGGCATTATGCCACAGCGAATCCATGCTCTGGGATAATTGCAAACTATAGTTGATTCATTTGGCTATATAGCGAGGGTACAACAAGCCCTATAGCCATCGAGTAGTAGTGACACAGGAAAGTTCAATTCAATGCAACATTTCTCCCGCACATGTTTAGCGGCCTCTATCAGCACCGCCTTGTTTGTACCCACCACTCAAGCTGAAGCGAATATCCATGATAGTGTGCAGGAAATGCCCACCACAGATCAATGTTTGGTCGAGACAAGTGGTGAGGAGGACGCGCTTAATTCCCCAGTGGTTGTTCAAGCTGATAGTCTACAAGCCATCAATGGCGATAAGGCTCAGTACTCTGGCAACGTAGAAGTTACGCAAGGTCCAAAGAAAATCACCGCCGATAGCGTAACGCTTCATCAACAAGATAACGTGGTCGTGGCAGAAGGCAATGTAACCTTCAATGACGGTCAGGTTAAAGCACGTTCAGATCGTGTTACCAACGACATCAATCAAGATACGTTTTCGCTTGAAAACACCAACTACCAGTTCTTGTGCCAACAAGGTCGCGGTACCGCTGCGTACATCGCCCGTACTGGTCAGTCAGTGTATGAACTTGAAGATGGTTCGATTACCTCTTGTCCTCAAGGTGACAACTCTTGGCGCTTAGTGGCTTCGGGCATCGATGTTGATCAAGATGAAGAGACGGCAACGTTACATCACCCACGTTTTGAGATCATGGACGTGCCTGTTTTCTACGTGCCGTACATGACGATGCCAATTGGTGACACGCGTAAAACGGGCTTCCTATTCCCATCCATGTCATACGGCTCTAGCGACGGTATGGAAGTTGAACTTCCTTTCTACTGGAATATCGCGCCGCAATACGACATGACACTTACTCCGCTCTACATGCAGAAACGTGGCACCAAGCTTGACTCTGATTTCCGTTACCTAACCGAAGGTTGGGGTGAAGGTGAAATCAAAGGCGAGTACATGAGCAGCGACAAACGCTACGAGGACGAATCTCGTTGGGGTTACCAATTCAAACACGATGGCATCATCAACAAACAGTGGGTGGTCAGTGTTGATTACTCAAAAGTGAGTGACATCGACTACTTCCGTGACCTGGATTCTGACATTGGTAACCGAGAAGACGGCCAATTGCTTCAAGAAGGCGAAGTACAGTACCGTTCAGACTTCTGGGACGCCTCTTTGTCTGTCCGAGATTTCCAGATACTTTTGAAAGAAGAAAACCAACCGTACCGTCTATTGCCGCAGCTGGACTTGAACTACTACACCCCACTTTTGGGTAACTACGTCAACTTTGACGTGAAGAGCCAGATCAGCCGTTTTGACACTGACGATACAGCGAAGCCTGACGCGACTCGTGTGCACGTAGAGCCAGGCCTCACGATTCCTCTATCAAACTCTTGGGCGACATGGACCACAGAAGCTCGCGTATTATCGACCTACTACTCCCAAGATCTGAGTGGCTTAACAGACACCGATCTAAGAAATCAACTCGATGAGACCGTATCGCGTGTTATTCCAGAATTCCGCACACATGCTCAGATGTACTTGGAGCGTGATACCAGCTGGATAGAAGGCTACACACAAACATTGGAACCACAGCTTCAGTATTTGTATGTACCAGATGAAGACCAAACTAACATCTACAACTACGATACGACGTTACTGCAAACTGACTACTACGGTCTATTCCGCAGTCGTAAATACAGTGGTATCGATAAAATCGCGTCAGCAAACCAGTTAAGCTACGGTGCAAGTACGCGTTTCTTTGATGATGATTACAAAGAACGTCTTAACGTTTCGTTTGGTCAGATCTACTACTTCGATAAGAAAACCAAGATCAGCAATAATCCGAGCCTACCGGATGAGACCTCAAACTACTCATCATGGGCGGTTGAAACTGATTTCAACTACAACGATTACTTGTTCTATCACGGTGGTATCCAGTATGACATCGACCTGAGCTCGATGCAGTTAGCGAACAGCACTCTGGAATACCAATTTAACGGTGGCTTCATTCAAGGTAACTACCGTTACGTTACTCGTGAATACATTGAAGATACGATCATTCTCGAAAACCTCGACACAATCACTCGTAAAGGTATTTCACAAGCAGGTATCGTAGCCGCGTATGAATTCAACCCGAGTTGGTCGGCAAGCGGCCAGTACTACTACGACTTAAACGAAAACATCGATATGGAATGGCTTGCCAGCCTCCGCTACCAATCAGATTGTTGGTACTTCGGTCTAACTTACTCAAACCAATTATTGGGCTGGGATGACAAAGCAATCGGAAGCGACGGTGCTTCTCCGGAATACGAAAACAACATCAGCGTTAACTTCGGTATTCAAGGCTTTGCTACCAATCAACGTGCGATTACCGCAGAAAAAGAACTTGATGGTTCGGACAACGCGATCAAATACGGTCGTCCATTCTATTTGAACAATTAATCGAATTGAGCGTCTTAACTACTAGTAAGACGCTCAACTCTATAATACTGACGGAATTTTAAATGAAAATTTGGAAATCAATCATCTTCACAACCCTATTTTCTTTAGGTGTTAATGCTGCACCTGTAGAGCTTGATCAGGTTGCTGTTATCGTCAACGACGGTGTGATTTTACAAAGCGACATCAACACTGCAATGAAAACACTTCAAGCTAATGCTCGTCAGAGCGGTAAGAGCTTACCTTCAGCAAGCGTGTTGAAAGACCAAGTGGTTGAGAAACTGATCATTGATACGCTTCAAGGTCAAGAGGCTGAACGTATCGGCGTACGAATTGATGACAACCGCTTGAATCAAGCGATTGCAGAAATCGCTCGTAACAACAACCAAAGCGTTGAGCAACTTGCCGCCTCTGTCCAAGCTGAAGGGTTAAGCTACTCTGAATTCCGCGAACAAATTCGTAAAGAGATCGCCGCGTCTGAAGCTCGTAATGCGCTTGTACGTCGTCGTATCAACATTCTCCCAGCGGAAGTCGATAGCCTAGCAGAACAACTTTCAACAGAAACCAACGCAACCGTTCAATACAAAATCGGTCATATCCAATTGCGTTTCTCTGACGATAAAGACAAGTCAGAAGTCGAAGCAGAAGCGAATGCATTAGTGAAAAAATTGAAAGATGGTGCGGATTTCTCGCAAATGGCCTACACCTACTCAAAAGGTCCAAAAGCCTTGCAAGGTGGTGACTGGGGTTGGATGCGTAAAGAAGAAATGCCAACTATCTTCGCAGACCAAATCAAAATGCAAAACAAAGGCAGCATCATTGGTCCATTCCGCAGCGGTATTGGCTTCCACATCCTAAAAGTAGAAGATGTAAAAGGCCTAGAAACAGTCGCGGTCACAGAAGTCAATGCTCGACATATTCTGATCAAACCGACCGTTATCCTAAGCGATGATGGTGCGAAGAAGCAGCTAAATGAATTCATTCGTCGCATTAAAGCGGGTGAAGCAACCTTTGCTCAATTGGCAACACAATACAGCCAAGATCCAGGTTCTGCAGCACAAGACGGTGAACTGGGCTACCAAACACCAGACCTATACGTACCAGAATTTAAACACCAAGTTGAAACATTGCCTGTAGGCTCAATCAGTGAACCATTCAAAACTGTACACGGCTGGCACATTGTTGAAGTTTTAGACCGTCGTCAAGTTGACCGCACTGACTCAGCAATGAAAAACAAAGCCTACCGCATTCTTTTCAACCGTAAGTTTAACGAAGAAGCAGGCGCATGGATGCAAGAACTACGAGCAAGCGCGTTTGTTGAAATCGTGGATAACAATGATGGCAACTAATTCGATTCGAAGAATCGTCGTAACCGCAGGGGAACCTGCGGGGATCGGCCCTGATTTGGTGCTGGCCTTATCAAAGGAAGACTGGGCGCACCAAATCGTCGTTTGTGCAGACAAGAATGTCTTAGCAGAAAGAGCTAAACAGCTCGGCATAGACGTTCAACTGTTTGATTACAATCCAGAAGAAGCACCAAAAGCGCAACAAGCTGGCACATTAATCGTAGACCACATTGAAATCGCTGAAACCGCGGTTGCAGGTCAACTTAATGAAGCCAACGGCCACTACGTATTAAAAACGTTAGAAAGAGCCGCTTTGGGCTGTATGAATGATGAATTTGATGCTATTGTCACCGGCCCTGTACATAAGGGGGTGATAAATCGCTCAGGTGTTGCATTCAGTGGTCACACTGAATTCTTTGCTGAAAAGTCCAATACACCATTGGTCGTGATGATGTTAGCGACTGAAGGACTGCGAGTGGCACTCGTCACCACGCATATTCCTCTGGCTTACGTATCAAAAGCCGTTACGGAAGAGCGATTAGAAAAAATCATCGATATTCTTCATAAAGATCTTGTAGAAAAATTTGCCATCTCGCAACCAAACATCTATGTTTGCGGGCTAAATCCACATGCGGGAGAAGATGGCTGTTTAGGTCGCGAAGAGATCGAAACCATCACTCCGACATTGGAAAAGATTCGACAAGAAAAAGGAATCAATCTGATTGGCCCTTTGCCGGCAGATACCATTTTCAATGAAAAGTATTTAAACGATGCTGATGCTGTTTTAGGTATGTACCACGATCAAGTGTTGCCTGTATTAAAATACAAAGGCTTTGGTCGTTCAGTAAACATTACACTTGGTCTACCATTTATAAGAACCTCGGTGGATCACGGTACTGCATTAGAACTGGCAGGGACAGGTCAAGCGGATACAGGGAGCTTCCGAACAGCGCTCACGCATGCGATAGAATTGGTAGAGAAGAAACAATGAGAAATGATGTCCATTTAGGACACAAAGCGCGTAAACGTTTTGGTCAAAACTTCCTGAACGATCCATACATTATTGACGGTATCGTATCATCAATTAACCCAAGACCTGGCCAAAACCTTGTTGAGATCGGTCCAGGCCTTGGTGCAATTACAGAACCTGTGGGTCGCGAAGTCGACAAGTTCACGGTTATTGAACTCGACCGAGATCTAGCAGAACGTCTACGCAACCATCCAGAATTAGCTGACAAACTGACTATTCATGAAGGCGATGCTATGCGCTTTGACTTCACGCAGTTAGTGAAGCCAAACAACAAGCTACGTATCTTCGGTAACTTGCCATACAACATCTCGACACCATTGATGTTCCACCTATTTGAATTCCATAAAGACATTCAAGACATGCACTTTATGCTTCAAAAAGAAGTGGTAAACCGTTTAGCCGCAGGTCCAGGCAGCAAGGCTTACGGCCGCCTAACGGTAATGGCTCAGTACTACTGTAAAGTTGTACCTGTTCTAGAAGTACCACCAACAGCGTTTGTACCGCCACCGAAAGTTGATTCAGCAGTCGTACGCTTAGTGCCTTACGAAGTCCTTCCGCACCCTGCGAAAGATTTGCGTTTGTTGGAGCGCGTATGTCGCGAAGGCTTTAACCAGCGTCGTAAGACCGTTCGTAACTGCTACAAGTCGCTATTGAGTACAGAAGTATTGGAAGAGTTGGGCGTAAACCCAAGTATGCGTCCAGAAAACCTAACGCTACAACAGTTTGTCGCCATGGCGAACTGGCTTGCGGATAATCCGCAGCACCAATAACTCAAACGATGAGCCAAACCCTTCGCGGTTTGGCTTATTATTATTGAGATAATCCGTTTTTCGAGGAGTGCACATGGACGTCATTCAACCTTGCATCAAGATTCAAGTTCACACCAAATACATTGAAGAACAGTCCAACCCAGAACTGCAACGTTTTATCTTCGCCTACGTCATCACCATCAAAAACCTCAGCCAACAAACCGTACAATTACTCAGTCGTCGCTGGTTAATTACGGATTCAAATGGCAAACAAATGACGGTAGAAGGCGAAGGTGTTGTCGGACAACAGCCCTTTATTCCTAGCAATGATGAATACACCTACAGTAGCGGTACTGCATTAGAAACTCCAGTAGGTGTCATGCAAGGACACTACATGATGTTGGATGAGAAGGGACAAGAGTTTCTCACCGAAATAGACCCTTTCCGACTTGCTGTTCCCAATGTCCTAAATTAATCAGGAGAGTCAGTGGCTACCTACATCGTTGGTGACATTCAAGGCTGTTTCGATGAACTGCAACAGCTACTAGAACACGTTAATTTCTCAACTCAACACGATCAACTTTGGCTTGCTGGTGACCTGGTGGCAAGAGGGCCTAAGTCATTAGAAACACTGCGCTTTGTTAAATCCCTTGGCGACAGCGCTAAAGTTGTCCTCGGCAATCACGATCTGCACCTAATGGCGGTTTCTAAAGGCTTAAAGAAGGTGAAGGACAAAGATAAAACCGCACCTATCTTTTCCGCACCAGATAAAGATGATCTACTCACTTGGTTAGCACAGCAACCACTCATGGCGGAACACGATGAGTTCGTTATGTGTCATGCGGGCATCTCACCTTTATGGGATCTACAGACGGCTCGAGCATGTGCACGTGAGGTCGAGGCGATAATTCAGAGTGAGCAACTGCATTGGTTACTGGAAAATATGTACAGCAACCAACCTGATCTTTGGGAGGAATCTCTATCAGGCTTAGATCGCTATCGCTATACCATCAATGCATTTACCCGTATGCGCTTTTGCTTTCCCGATGGCCGCTTGGATATGGACTGTAAACTTCCACCACAAGAAGTTTCAGAAGATGAGCTTGTTCCTTGGTTTAAACTGCCAAAACGTGTGCCTTTAGAAAAAGCGGTCTTATTTGGTCACTGGGCAGCACTGCAAGGCTACATTGAAGAGAGCATTATTGGCCTTGATACGGGCTGTGTTTGGGGTGGCTCATTAACTATGATTCGCTGGGAAGATAAGCAAGTTTTCACCCAAGAAGCACTCAGTTAACAATTCGAATTAGCGGACTAGAAAACAAAAAGCACCGTATTGACGGTGCTTCTCTTATTCTAGCTGGTTACTTTTCTAGAACGGTGAAACGCATGTTATACGCATTTTTTTCATCCGCTTGATACGCTTCAGAGTATGTTTCTTTAAACTCATTCCCCCAATCTGGGAACTGAGTATCACCCTCGATTTCAGCTTCAATATGAGTGACATATAGCTTATTTGCTATTGCCAAGCATGCAGCGTAAATCGCGCCACCACCAATGATCATCACTTCTTCACTGTCACCAGCAACCTCAAGCGCCTGCTCAATCGACGTAACAGTCGTGACACCTTCAATGGAAAGTGAAGTATCACGGCTGATGACAATATTCAAACGGCCAGGTAAAGGGCGTCCGATTGATTCATAAGTTTTACGTCCCATCACAACAGGCTTACCCATTGTACAACGCTTAAACCATGCAAAATCTGCCGGAAGATGCCAAGGCATCTGGTTGTCTTTACCGATGATACGGTTGTCTGCCATCGCGGCAATCATGCTGATGATCATATTGGGTCCTTATACTATGGGTCTGCGGCGATAGAATAACAGCCCCGGAACCGCCAAGCCAACCGCTAAGCCTGCAATAATAAACATCGCCTTAAGAAAGTTCTCCATACATGTCGCAATTAACTCTGGCGAATAACCCAAGTGGTTTATCTCCACCATGGCAATCATGGCTTTAAAGGCAAATACACCGGGCACCATTGGGATCAAAGCTGCAACAGTGAAAACTTTGGGATGAGCAAGAAAACGATGCGACCAATGTACGCCGATTAAGCCAACAAGGGTCGCAGCAAAAAAGCTCGCCCACTCAATCGGCAAGCCAAAGTGCATCATCAAATAGCGACTGCCATGACCAATCGCACCACCTACGGCACAATAAACTAAAGCGCGCTGTGGCACGTTAAACACCATGGCAAAACCCACTGCAGGAATCGCCGCAAAAAACATATCATTCAGCAGGCCAAGTGCGAGTTCAAATACACTCATTAGCTCATCCACCCCCAAATACCGGTGACTTCCATCGCTGCTACGATGCCAAGTGAAGTTGCTAATGTCAGTAGACTTGCCATGGTAAATCTCGCGATGCCCATATTGATGTGGCCTTTAAGCATGTCTGCAACGGAGTTAATCAGAGGGAAGCCCGGTACTAACATCAGGACCGAAGATGCCATTGCTACCGTAGGTAAATTACCAATTTCAAAGATCACGGCTTGAGCGGAAATCAGCGTTGTGACGAATGCTGTAGCGGCGAAATTAAGTAGAGGATTAAAATGTCGATGCCCAATCTCTTGTCTGACGATCATACCACCAGCAGAGGCGAGGAACGTCATGCCGAAGACTCCCCAATCTCCTCCAGCTAGATGACTAAAGGCAGCACAAGAAAGACCAATCATAAACACGACTAACCAGCGGTTATAGCGCTCTGGGCTGATGGTATTGAGTTTCTTCTGTGCCATTTTCACATCGAGTAAACCGCGCTCCATCATGATACAGATACGCTGAATTTGCGTAATGACACGCATGTTAATTCCACGATCGGCACAGCTTCTTGTGGTAGTAATGCAATGATCGTCCATCACCGTTGTGACCACCAAGGCATTGGCAGACAGTGCAACAGCAACATCGCTAACGCCACTCGCAAACCCAATGCGCTGCATAATATCGCTCACCAGCGTACTTTCTGCACCGTGGGCTAATAACATTTGCCCGGCTTGAGCCACGAGCCGAGAAATGGCTCTTTGATTGGACGCCGCCATAGCTTCTTCAGGCGGCATAGCTTCCGATGTCATAAATACTTCCTAAGTCCATTTATACCCAAGTAACCTCACCCTTGGGAGGGTGTCATTGACCCCGCTCTGAATCCTACATCTTGAAGTCACTTGGGTATATTTTATTATTGTGCCGTAAAACACATCGTCTAAACATGATTTAGATACAAAAAAAGCCGCAATATACATTGCGGCTTAATGAAATAACTAGCAATTAGTCACGGACGTAAACAACGTGACCGTCGTCTTCTTCATCGTCCCAGTCATCCCAATCGTCGTCGTCATCTTCTTCAGTGATCACGTCTTTACCAGCGATGGCATCTTTATGGTAATCATCCCACATGAAGTTCACTTTATCTTCTTCAGCAACTTCTTCCTCTTCACGAGGTAGGTTTTCCATAAAGTCAGCTAGCTTGTAGCAAAGCTCTTTAGTGCCGTTACGGTTGATTGCAGAGATCTTAAAGAACTCATCTTCCCAACCAAGCGCATCCAAGATCTCTTGGATCTTTTCATTCGCTTCTTCTTCCGGCATAAGATCAGTCTTGTTGAAGACTAACCAACGAGGTTTACCAGCAAGTTTTTCACTGTACTGCTCTAGCTCATCAATGATGGTTAGGGCATTTTGAATTGGGTCTGACTGATCAATCGGCATGATATCAATCATGTGCAGTAATACGCGACAACGCTCTAGGTGCTTAAGGAAGCGAATACCTAGACCAGCACCGTCAGCTGCGCCTTCAATTAGACCAGGAATATCAGCAACTACAAAGCTTTTCTCAGGTACGACACTCACTACACCCAAGCTTGGGATTAGCGTAGTAAATGGGTAATCTGCTACTTTTGGTTTTGCTGCTGATACTGCGCGGATAAAGGTTGATTTACCTGCGTTAGGTAGACCAAGCATACCAACATCAGCCAATAGCAATAGCTCTAGACGGATTTCACGAATTTCACCTTTAGTACCTAGCGTTCTCTGACGAGGAGCGCGGTTTACTGAAGATTTAAAACGCGTGTTACCAAGACCGTGCCAGCCGCCTTTCGCGACCATCACTTTCTTGCCGTGTTCAGCAACTTCTGCAACGATTTCATTAGTGTGGATATCAACTGCGCGCGTACCTACAGGAACACGCATTGTGATGTCTTTACCACGTTTACCCGTACAGTTACCACCACGACCATTTTCACCGCGTTCTGCTTCGTAAAAGCGTTGGAAACGGTAATCGATCAGGGTATTTAGGTTTTCATCGGCTTGGATGTATACATCACCGCCATCACCACCATCGCCGCCATCAGGGCCGCCTTTAGTGATGAATTTTTCACGCCAGAAACTTACAACGCCGCTACCGCCGTCACCAGCCTGAACTTTTACTACCGCTTCATCTACGAACTTCATCTTTTACTCCGACTACTTCGTGCGTGGATTTAATCTGACTTATCATCAAACAATTTTAGCAGATGACAGATCTAAGCACCCTGAACCTACCAACAAGGTAAAAACGAGAAACTTGAATATGTCGACTGCTACAAATAAAAAACCCCGCCGAATCGGCAGGGCTTTTGAATTCAGCTTTAAAGCTTAAATAATTAACCTAAAAGGTAAATTACTCAGCTTCGATGCTTACAAACTTACGGTTTTTAGGACCTTTAACCTCGAACTTCACTTTACCTTCAGTAAGAGCGAATAGAGTGTGGTCTTTACCGATACCTACGTTGTTACCAGCGTGGAACTTAGTACCACGTTGACGTACGATGATGTTACCTGCAAGAACAGACTCACCACCGAAACGCTTAACACCAAGGCGTTTGCTTTCTGAATCGCGGCCGTTACGAGTAGAACCACCAGCTTTTTTGTGTGCCATTGTTAAACTCTCCTAATAGATTAAGCGTTGATACCAGTGATCTTCACTTCAGTGAACCACTGACGATGACCCTGTTGCTTACGAGAGTGCTTACGACGACGGAACTTAACGATTTTAACTTTATCGCCACGACCGTGTTGTACAACTTCAGCAACAACTTTGCCGCCCTCTACAAGAGGAGCGCCAACTTTGATGTCTTCGCCGTTAGCAACAAGAAGAACTGTATCAAATTCAACAGTTGCACCAGTTTCAACGTCTAATTTCTCTAAACGAAGAGTTTGACCTTCGCTTACACGGTGTTGTTTACCACCAGATTGGAAAACAGCGTACATATTTTACTCCGCTTTTTCCGCACAGCCTTTTCATGAGGGTGTGCGCTAAACTAATCATCAATAGGGCGCAGATTCTACAGAAGAGATGCCCCTATGACAAGCCATATTTTGAAAAAATTGGCGAAAAGCTAATCGCCAAAGAAAAGTGCGGCAATCATGCCCTTTAGTAATGTATTAATCAACGTTTTTTAGTGTATTATTCGACAATTATATAAATCGAATAAGCCTTGCAGGGTCTAACTTCAGCCGGATATACGATGGATTTTAAAACTATCCAAGCGCTTACTGCCGATGACATGGCAAAAGTGAATGAAACAATTCAAGCCCAACTAAATTCTGATGTCTCTTTAATCAACCAGCTCGGTTTCTATATCGTGAGTGGTGGAGGCAAACGCTTAAGACCACTTCTGGCGATATTGTCAGCACGTGCTCTTGGTTACCAAGGTAACGGCCATACAATGGCAGCAGCGTTTATCGAGTTCATCCACACAGCAACACTGTTGCACGATGATGTGGTAGACGAATCAGACATGCGCCGTGGTAAAGCGACAGCAAACGCTGCGTTTGGTAATGCCGCTAGCGTGTTAGTTGGGGACTTTATTTATACTCGCTCATTCCAAATGATGACTGAGCTAGGATCAATGAAGATCCTTAAACTAATGAGTGACGCAGTTAATGTAATCGCAGAGGGTGAGGTTCAGCAGTTAATGAACTGCAATGATCCTGACACGACAGAAGAAAGCTACATGCAGGTCATCTACTCTAAGACCGCACGTTTGTTTGAGTCTGCAACCCAAATTGGTGCGATTCTTAACGATGCTCCTGAAGAAGTAGAAGTCGCTTTCCAAAACTACGGTAAATATTTGGGTACAGCATTCCAACTGATCGATGACGTGATGGATTACACGTCTGACGGTGAGGATATGGGTAAGAATGTTGGTGATGATTTAGCTGAAGGCAAACCAACGCTTCCCCTACTTCATGCCATGCGCAATACCACCCCAGAGAATGCACAGATGATCCGTGAGGCTATCGAAAAAGCCAACGGTATGGATCACTTGGATGACATTCTTGCTGTAATGAAAGTAGCCGGCTCACTTGAATACACAACGCAGAAAGCACTAGAAGAAGCAGACAAAGCGATTGCAGAACTCGCAATCTTGCCAGAGTCAGAGTACAAGCAAGCGCTTATTACACTGGCTCACATGTCAGTGAACCGCACTAGTTAACGGCATAAAATAGACCCACAATAAAAAGGAAGAGCATAGCTCTTCCTTTTTGTGTACCTCAAATTCTTCTCACCGCTACCATCTAATAGTATCTATCGCAACTATCGTGAAGCTGTGGGTTATCTTCAATTTCGTCGAAACTGACCGCCAACTGCTCTTCCGAACCTTGTTTGGCAAGAAGCACTGTTTCCGCCTCTTGATCAACCACTAAGATTGTTCCGACACCTTGTTGGCATTCCACCACCATACCTTTACGGATTCGATTGGCTTCCATCATCTTCTCCCTCACAAAGTTGTTTGATTCAGACTCTGTTACGCGAGATAAAATGAAAGGATCAAAAAAGCCGATCTAAGATCGGCTTTCTTCTTTATATAGCTTTCTCTTTGTAGAGACGCTTATTTAGCGAATTCAACACCAATGTTGATATCGCCATTTAGCGTTTCCAACATACCATCAAGTGCTGACTTCTCGTAGTCACTTAGTGCGCCATAGCTTAGTACTTCTTCTACACCGTCTTTACCCAGTTTAACTGGTTGTGCAAAGTAAGGCGCATGTTCACTGCCACCTTCCACGTATGCACATTCTACTACGCCTTCTTCACCTTGAAGTGCTCGTACGAGAGCAAGACCGAAGCGACATGCTGCTTGACCCATAGACAGAGTCGCGCTACCGCCACCCGCTTTTGCTTCAACAACTTCTGTACCCGCATTTTGGATACGTTTCGTTAGCGCTTCTACTTCTTCAGCGGTGAACTCAACACCTTCTACTTGAGATAGAAGAGGAAGAATAGTCACACCAGAGTGGCCACCGATAACAGGAACGCGAACGTCACCTGGATCTTTATCTTTTAGTTCAGCCACGAAGGTTTCTGAGCGGATAACGTCTAGCGTTGTAACACCAAACAGTTTGCGCTTATCGTACACACCGGCTTTCTTTAATACTTCCGCGGCGATTGGCACTGTGGTGTTCACTGGGTTAGTGATAATACCCACGCATGCCGTTGGACATACTACTGCAATCTTTTCTGCTAGTGACTTAACGATACCAGCATTTACATTAAATAGATCAGCACGATCCATACCAGGCTTACGTGCGACACCAGCTGAGATAAGAACCACGTCAGCACCTTCTAGTGCAGGCGTTGGATCTTCACCAGCGTAACCTTTAATAGATACTGGTGTCGGGATATGGCTAAGATCTGCAGCCACACCAGGAGTTACTGGAGCAATATCATATAGGGCTAAATCTGAACCTGCAGGAAGACGGTTCTTAAGTAGAAGGGCCAGAGCTTGACCGATGCCGCCAGCGGCACCAATAACGGCTACTTTCATGTAGTTCTCCTTGAGAGTATTTCTCTTATAAACGTATTCGTAGGGTATTTTGTAACCAACTGAAATAAAGCTATCGGAATCACAACTTGATTACAATCAATTAACGCCAGCTTTGCGACCTCGCGCAACTCGCTGTTATCGTGCTACAAACAAAGGTCTGATTATTGGTTTATTCTGTTGAAATGACAAGAAATTCAATGCAATAAATAGGTCAACGATTTCATACTTAAAGAACCCTATCCTGTTTAGGGTTTACAGTGATGGAATTAACATAATGCCGTGAGTTTTTGGCACTGCATGAATATCTATGCGAGAATATGCAAAATTGCTGACCTGTAATAAGAGAACCATAACGACTATGCGCAATTCAGAAAAACAAGATAACTTAGTTCGCGCTTTTAAAGCCTTATTAAAAGAAGAAAGCTTTGGCTCACAGGGTGAGATCGTTGATGCATTAAAACAACAAGGTTTCGAAAGCATCAACCAATCTAAAGTCTCCCGTATGCTGACCAAATTTGGTGCGGTACGTACACGTAACGCAAAAATGGAGATGGTTTACTGTCTGCCAGCAGAGCTTGGAGTTCCTACGGTAAGCAGCTCTTTACGTGAACTTGTACTGGATATTGACCACAACGCTGCGTTAGTCGTTATCCATACTGGTCCAGGTGCTGCACAATTGATTGCTCGCCTACTTGATTCACTAGGCAAATCAGAAGGCATTCTGGGTGTCGTTGCAGGTGATGACACCATCTTTATTACCCCAACAATGCCAGTTTCAACAGAACAATTGTTCAAATCAGTGTGTGAGCTTTTCGAATACACAGGCTAAGTAACTGTTTGTGGGCTATGAAATTAGTTGAATTTTGTAGCCCATAAATTATGTAAACAAAATGATTCCAACGTCTATTTTTTACCCACCTCATTTGTGATCATTATCACGCTATTGATTTTTTTAACACCCTCACACAAAATCGGCATAAGTAACTGTTATAAAACAGATTAGCTTGCGAATTTATCCCCACCTACTGTCGCAAGCTTTAGACTTATTCGCTATAACTTTTAACAATCGGATAATTTTCTGCCAATTTTTTGTTATGATTCGCTCGCTTTTTCAAACGATTGGATTGGAAAAGATGCCGTTTCCAAATAGGAAACTCCTGAAGTAATTTACAGTTATTTCTGGGTTAATAATGAATATAAGGAAGGGAAATTCATGGCATTTAACAAACTTCTTAAAGTAGGCGCAATCGCTGCAGCAGTTATGGGCGCAGGCGCAGTTAACGCTCAAGAGTTTATTACTATCGGTACTGGCTCAGTAACAGGTGTTTACTACCCTACTGGTGGTGCTATTTGTAAATTGGTAAACAAAGGTCGTAAAGATCACAACATTCGTTGTTCAGTAGAATCGACTGGCGGCTCAATTTACAACGTCAACACTATCCGTGCTGGCGAGCTAGATTTTGGTATCGTGCAATCGGACTGGCAATACCATGGCTACAACGGTACGAGCAAGTTTGCTGAACAAGGCCCGTACAAAAAACTACGTGCAATGTTCTCTCTTCATACAGAACCTTTTAACATCATCGCACGTGCAGATTCTGGTATCGAAAACGTTCAAGACCTAAAAGGTAAACGTGTAAACATCGGTAACCCTGGTTCTGGTGACCGCGCGACAATGGGCGTAGTGATGGATGCAATGGGCTGGACTAACGACAGCTTTAAACTTGCATCAGAACTAAAAGGCTCAGAACGTTCTCAAGCACTGTGTGATAACAAGATCGACGCGTTTATCTACATGGTTGGCCACCCGAACGGTTCAATCAAAGAAGCAACAACCTCTTGTGATGCGAAGCTAGTTCCTGCAACTGGTCCAGAAATCGAGAAAATCGTTGCTAACAACCCATACTACGCATTCAGCACAGTGCCTGCTGGTATGTACCGTGGTACAGATAAAGACGTAAACAGCTTTGGTGTTGCGGCAACAATGGTAACGACTTCTGATGTTTCAGATGACGTGGCTTACAACGTTGCTAAAGCTGTGTTCGAAAACTTCGATACATTCAAACGTCTACACCCTGCATTTGCAAACCTGAAAAAAGAAGACATGGTGAAAGCTGGTCTTTCAATCCCTCTTCACCCAGGTGCAGAGAAGTACTACAAAGAAGTAGGTCTGCTTAAGTAAGCAGCTACTGACTCCAAGCTCAGGCAGAGAAGGATGGTTTTCTGCCTGATTGAGTATGCTGGTCGAACACCTTCTTCCAGCATGCTTTGTTCAATTTGCTTTATGCAATCTGCTGATTTCTTTTTCGGAAGTCGCGCTCACACACCTAAAAAAAGAAAACGCACATGCCCTCCTCTCATAAATCAATGAGTTGAAGGACTGTAGCGATTCACTCGAAAGCAAACTTCGCTCTATTCACTACACTGTTAAAGCGAAGCGTGGTTCTCGATACACAATACAGACAGGACCATCAATAATAAGGAAAAAGTACATGGCGACGAACAACACTCCGTCACAAGATGTGCAAGAAATGGTGGCTCAGGCAGACACAGGTGCGCGTAGCCCAATGGGCTTGCAAGGTCGAATCTTATGGTTCGTTCCACTGTGCTGGTCGCTATTTCAATTATGGTACGCGTCTCCGCTACCATTTATTTTTAATTTTGGTGTACTCAACGACACTGAAGCGCGAGCAATCCATTTAACTTTTGCTACTTTTCTCGCTTTCACTGCTTATCCAGCCATGAAAAACTCTCCACGAGATCATATCCCTCTTATTGATTGGATATTGGCACTCGCAGGCAGTTTTGCAGCGGCTTACATTTACATCTTCTATACCGAACTCGCCGGCCGTTCTGGCGCCCCAACCACAGTTGATATCGTGGTATCCGTCACAGGTATGGCGTTACTACTTGAAGCAACTCGCCGAGCTCTCGGTCCACCACTTATGGTGGTTGCTGCGGTGTTCCTAACTTACACCTTTGCTGGCCCATACATGCCAGATGTGATTGCTCATAAAGGCGCGAGCTTGAACAAAGCCATGTCGCACCTTTGGCTAACAACTGAAGGCGTATTTGGTGTTGCACTGGGTGTATCAACTTCTTTCGTATTCTTGTTTGTACTGTTTGGTGCCATGCTAGAGCGTGCGGGCGCAGGTGCGTACTTCATTAAAGTCGCGTTCTCGCTACTTGGTCATATGAAAGGTGGCCCTGCGAAAGCTGCGGTAGTCGCTTCTGGCTTATCTGGTCTGGTTTCAGGTTCTTCCATCGCTAACGTAGTAACGACAGGTACGTTTACGATTCCACTCATGAAGCGTGTTGGCTTCCCAGGAACGAAAGCGGGTGCGGTAGAAGTAGCAGCATCAACCAACGGTCAGCTGACACCGCCTATCATGGGTGCTGCCGCATTCTTAATGGTGGAATACGTTGGTATCTCCTACGTTGAAGTTATCAAAGCAGCTCTACTCCCTGCGCTTATCTCTTATATTGCACTGATTTACATCGTTCACCTTGAAGCGTGTAAAGCAGGCATGACAGGGCTTCCTCGTCGCCATACCCCTACGCTTGTGCAGAGCTTGCTGTCCTTCACTGGTACGATTTTGGGCCTATGTGTTATCAGCGCTTTGGTTTACTACGGTGTGGGTTGGACGAAAGATGTCTTTGGTGATGCAGCAACCCCTATCGTGACCGTCGTACTTCTAATTGCTTATGTGGGTCTTGTAAAGATTTCCGCTAACCACGCAAAAGATGGAGCGATTGAAATCGATGCTGAACTGACTGAGGTACCAGACCCTGGTCCGACGATTAAATCTGGTTTGCACTTTTTATTGCCTATCGTGGTACTGGTTTGGTGTTTGACGGTGGAACGTTTCTCTCCAGGTCTATCTGCATTCTGGGCAACAGTGTTTATGATCTTCATCTTGCTGACACAACGCCCTTTGATTGCGTTGCTATCTAAAGAAGGCGATCTTGTCGAACAAACCAAAAACGGCTTTGTTGACCTAGCAGAAAGCTTAGTATCTGGTGCGCGCAACATGATCGGTATCGGTGTCGCAACCGCTGCTGCCGGTACGGTTGTTGGTGTGGTAACGCTGACTGGTATTGGCCTTGTCATGACCGACTTTGTCGAGTTCATCTCGGGCGGTAGCATTATCCTAATGTTGCTGTTTACCGCGGTCATTAGTTTGATTCTGGGTATGGGCCTACCAACGACGGCCAACTACATTGTGGTTTCAACCTTGATGGCACCGGTTATCGTAACGCTTGGTGCGGCACACGGTTTGATCATCCCACTGATTGCGGTCCACTTGTTTGTGTTCTACTTCGGTATTCTGGCCGATGATACACCACCTGTTGGCTTAGCGGCATTTGCGGCGGCAGCGATTGCAAAGTCGGATCCAATTCGAACTGGTATTCAAGGCTTTACCTATGATATTCGAACCGCAATCCTGCCTTTCATGTTTGTCTTCAATACTCAGCTATTGTTGATGGGTATCGACTCATGGTGGCATTTAGCATTGACCGTGATCTCTTCAATCATTGCGATGTTAATCTTCTCAGCGGCAACACAAGGTTGGTGGTTCACACGTAATAAGTGGTGGGAAACCGTCTTACTATTGGTATTGACCTTCTCATTCTTCCGCCCTGGATTTTGGTGGGACATGTTGTACCCAGCGAAAGTTCTTTCCCCTGGGGTTGAGATAGCTCAAATCACGGAAGGGCTAAATGTAGGAGAATCCATTGAGCTACGAGTCGCAGGTGAAAACCTAGAAGGTGATTACGTAGAGAAAACGGTACGTCTTCCGTTCGAAGATAAAGCAAAAACCGCTGAAGAGCGCATCTCTTCTATGGGTCTAATGCTAACCGAGAACGACGGCAAAATGATCGTAGACATGGTCGAGTTTGGTAGTCCGGCAGAATCGTCTGGCGTCGACTTCGACTGGGAGATCAAATGGATCGTTCAAGACGCTGAGCGCCCAATGAAAGAATGGGTATTTGTGCCTTGCTTAATGATCTTGCTGGTACTTGCCATGAACCAAAAACGTCGTGCTCGTAAGGAACAGTTGAGCGCATAACCGATTAGGCCCCGAGGATAAGGGGCCATGATGAGAGACACTGAATGTATAAACAAATTCTTGTGCCGGTTGATCTAAATGACCAAGGCTTCTCTGACCGAGCTGTTGAGTTGGCTGTTTGGCAAGCTAAACAAGCCAACGCGGAAGTTCACTTACTGACTGTACTGCCCGGTATCCACATGTCGATGGTCGCGACTTACTTCCCGAAAGATGCGGCGGCGAAGATGAAGCAAGATGTGAAGCAGCAGCTAAAAACATTTGCCGATCAACACATCGATGATGAAGTGATTTATAAAGTCCACGTTGCAGAAGGCAAAGCGTATGCAACCATCCTTGATTACGCTGAGCGCTTAGGCGCAGACCTCATCATTATGCCAAGCCATAAACGTTCGAAGATCAATAAAGTGATGTTAGGCTCAGTCGCAAGCAAAGTTGTTGAAAACTCACCAATCAATGTGATGGTAGTGAAGCCACAAGGCTAACGTACTCATTCAAACTCCCAAAATAGAAAAAGGTTGATGCTCGCATCAACCTTTTGTTTTTCTTACGCCTTATTCATCAATATAAACAACGCTCTACCCTGCCGCTCGCACAAACGCGGTTAAAACATCGCTAGAGTGCGATAACGTTAATTCACCAATCTCACCTGACGCTTCTACCTGACCACCTGCCACAAATGCAAAATGACTAGCAATCGCTCTGGCGTCACTTAAGTGGTGCGTCACCATCAAAACGGTGATGCCACGCTCAGCAGCAAGCTGTTTAACCAATATCAGCATCTCTTCACGCAACACGGGATCGAGAGCTGAGAAAGGCTCATCGAGTAGCCACATCGGATGCGGCTGAACAAAGCAACGTGCGAGTGCCACACGCTGGCGCTGACCACCAGAAAGGTGTTCAGGTAAGCGGTCCAGATACTCAGCTACACCCACTTGTCTTGCCGCTTGCTCGACAAGAAGCTTTTGGTCTGCCGTAAGCTTTAACCCCGGATGCAAGCCCAAACCGATGTTGTCTCTTACTGACAGGTGAGCAAACAGGTTATGTTCTTGGAACAACATTGAGAACGGACGCTGATACGGCTCATTACTTACGATAGATTCACCATCAACCAGAATATCGCCTTGGTCTGGATTGATGAAACCAGCAACTAACGCCAATAAGGTTGATTTACCAGCCCCGCTCGGTCCCATCAGTGATACGATTTGCCCACGTTGAATGTCTAAGTTAAAACGAAACAGTTCATGTTGATAGGTGTACTGCACATCATCCAACACTAACATTACGCTCTCTCCTTCGTTTTCAATACTTTTTCAATCACAGCAAAACAACCGACGCTGAGTAACAGCAAGGTAACCGACACAACAGCCGCAGCATCCATCTGGTAACTTCCCAACAATTGGAATAGGTACAACGGCAAGGTTCTAAACTCTTGCCCACCAAACAAAGCAATCGCACTCAAGTCACCAATCGCAAACATAAAGCTGATAGCAAAAGCATGTGCAAATGGCTTGCGCAGTGCTTGCCACTCCACCACTCTAAAACGTTGCCAACCACGCATACCCAAACTGGCACAGACATACTGATATTGCTGCTCAATGTGCAACATAGGTTGAGATAAAGTCTTAATGACATATGGCAAGGCCATCAAACCATTAACCAAAATAACCACAAAAAACGCTAAGCTGAATACATCGGTAAATGAGCGCAGCAATAGGAACAATCCCGTACTGATCACTAAGCCCGGCGTCACCAAAATGATGGTACCAATAAGCTCAATTTGATCAGCGCGAGTATTTTTATACTGCAAACGCCAACGTCGGCTAGTCAGCAAAATCGATACGCCAGCGGCCACGGCAAGAGAACTCGCCAGTACCGCAACTTTGAGTGAATTGAACAGTGCAGACCAAAAGCGCTCATCACTCAATACCGGCCAAACTTGTTGGTTGATACCACTGAAGACCACCATCAAAAGTGGCGGTATTACTAGTAAAAAGGCTCCTATGATCCAAAAGCTATCCCAAGCTTTTGACCACCCATGATCCTTCGTTAAATATTGCTGTACCGATGTGCTGCCAGTGCTTACTGAGACTGGCTTCGTCAACTTTTGTACGCCAATTGCTAACAAGCCGCACAACAACATTTGCCACAGTGCCAAAAGCGCCCCGGCTTGCAGATCAAAGTCGAACTTAATTGCCTGATAAATGGCAAGCTCAATAGTGGTCGATTTCGGTCCGCCGCCTAACGCCATCACGGTGGCAAAACTGGTAAAGCAAAGCATAAACACTAAGCCACTTACGTGTGGTAATTGCTGCCTTAGGCGTGGCCATTCCACCCAGCGAAATTTATCCCAATGACTCATTCCAAGGTGTGCACACAGTTTATGTTGCTCTGCTGGGATAGATTCTAATGCCTGCAAAAGTAGGCGTGCTGCATAAGGCATATTGAAGAACACATGCGCAAGTAAAATACCGTTCAGGCCATAGATGGAAAACGGCAGCTCCGCATCGATACTTTTCAGCCATTGAGCTAGCAAACCGCTATTACCGTAAATCGCCAATAAGCCGAATACGCCAACCAGTACCGGCAAAACTAAAGTGGACGCAAACAATTTTAATAGTAGAGACTTACCAAAGAAGTCACGTCGAGAAAGCGCATGCGCAACGGGAATAGCAAAGCCAACACTCAATAGTGTAGAAAGAAAAGCTTGGTAGAAGCTGAACTTGGTGACGTGCTGATAGTATGGGTCTCCCCATACCATAGACACATCAAGTGAAGGCGCTTGGACAATCAAAGCACCCAGGGCAGAAATAACAAAGGTCGCGATAATCATCGCGACCCCTAACCCTATTTTCGGAACAGAATTCAAAAGTAGAACCTATGTTAGAACGTCAATGCGCTTTGCCATTCGCGAATCCAAGTCTTGCGCATTTTCGCTACTTCGTCTGCACTAAAGCTCAATGATTTGCTTGGCACGCTCAGAGTTTCAAAGCCTTTTGGCAATTCAACGTCAGTCACTGGGTACATCCAGTTACCTGTTGGCATCGCAGATTGGAAATCATCACTCAAAATAAAGTTCATGAACTCATCTGCTAACTTCGAATTTTTTGAGCCTTTGACCTTAGCCGCCACCTCCACTTGCATGTAGTGCCCTTCGGCAAAATTTGCGCTTGCGTATTTCGCGTCATCTTCTGCAATCAAATGGTACGCGGGAGAGGTCGTGTAAGACAGCACGAGATCGGACTCACCGTTCAAAAACATCGAGTAAGCTTCTGACCAGCCTTTGGTAACGGTAACTGTTTTCGTTGCCAGTTGCTTCCACGCTTGAGTCGCATCATCGCCATAGATGGACTTCATCCACAACATCAAGCCTTGTCCCGGCGTCGAAGTGCGAGGGTCTTGGTAAATCACTTTCAGATCATCACGCTCTTCCACCAGCTCTTTCATGCTTTTTGGAGGATTCGCCAACTTCTCCTTGTTGTATACAAACGCAAAGTAGCCGTAATCGTACGGTACGAAGGTCTTATCGTCCCAACCATTAGGTAGCGTAGTCTTTGAGGTATCAACATTATGCTCAGCCAGAAGCCCGGTCTTTTTCGCTTCCGCCATCAGGTTGTTATCCAAACCTAACACGATATCCGCTTTGCTATTGTTTCCTTCCAAGCGAAGGCGGTTAAGGATTGAAACACCGTCATCCAGCGCAACAAAATTAACGTCGCAACCGCATTTGGCTTCGAACGCTTTTTCAACTTTAGGACCAGGCCCCCAATCGGCAGCGAAAGAGTCGTAAGTGTAGACAGTTAGGGTGTTTTCAGCGGCAAACGCTGAAGTAGAAGTGATGGCTGCAAGGGCAATCAGACTAAGAGTGGTTTTCACTGCTCGCTCTCCATTTGCATGAGTAACATGAATTGAGCGGCACAGGGTTGAGGCGGTATTTAGGACTTCCAATATCCAGACTCAATTCCTACGCCAGCATTATCTGGTTCAGGTAATACGGGTCCCTGTCTGCTCAACAATGTTAAACAATTAGGTCTCAGCGCTCCTTGGCATTGATAAGGTCAATACCTGATGGGTTTGCTCCCCGATGAGTTGGATGGATTGTAAAGGTCTTTTATTGATTACACAATCAACGTTGGTCATAACCCCAACGTGGCACCAAGCCTTGCTCAATACCAAGGTGATCGAGAATTCTTGCCACCATAAAGTCAACCAAGTCTTCAATGCTCTTAGGCTGATGATAGAAGCCCGGTGCTGCCGGCATAATGGTGACGCCCATCTGCGAGAGCTTGTGCATGTTTTCAAGATGCAGTGTTGAGAAAGGCGTTTCACGCACCACAAGTAACAGTTGCCCACGCTCTTTCATCACCACGTCTGCAGCACGTTCAATTAAGTTATCTGACATGCCGTGTGCAATGGCCGCGACACTGCCCGCGGAACATGGACACACCACCATTTGCTTTGGCGCAGCCGAACCAGAGGCCACTGGCGAGAACCAATCGTCTTTGCCACAAACGGTGATATTATCTGGATTGCAGTTGAGATGCTCAACTAACGCCTTTTGCGCCGCTTCAGGGCCGCTTGGCAGTTTCAGGTCATGCTCGGTCGCCATCACGACACGAGCAGCCGAAGAGATCAACACGTAAACGTGGTAATCCGCAGCAACTAGGCATTCAAGAAGGCGAAGACCATAAGGGGCACCAGAGGCGCCCGTTAATGCTAATGTGATGGCTTTTTTAGGGGTTACTTTTTGTTGCATAAATGTCATTAAGCTTTTTGTTTCAGTTGTTCTAGAAGCTTGCCGTGGATACCACCAAAGCCACCGTTACTCATTACGAGGATTTGGTCACCCGGCAGTGCTCGTTCTACGATTTTAGCGACAAAGCTGTCCATCTCTGCACCCACAAAAGCAGGTTGTTTACACTGGTCTGCAATCTCTTGTACTGACCAATCAATGTTGTCTGGTTGGAAGAGGAACACCTCATCAGCACTGTGCAATGAAGCTGCCAGTGTATTCTTATGAACACCGCGCTTCATGGTCGCAGAGCGTGGCTCCAAAACGGCAAGAATACGTTTTTCGCCAACCTTGTTACGTAAACCGCCCAATGTCAGTTCAATCGCCGTCGGATGATGAGCAAAATCGTCGTAAACTGTGATGCCCTGCTCTTCGCCTTTGAGTTCTAAGCGACGTTTGGTGTTAATAAAACGACCGAGAGCCTGACATGCAAGTTCTGGTGCAACACCCACATGGCGAGCAGCAGCAATCGCCATCAAAGCGTTATCCACGTTGTGGTCACCGACAAGATCCCAATCCACGACGCCAACTTTCTCACCTTGCAATGAAACTTCAAATTTAGAGCCATCGATAACCAATTTGTGCGCTTGCCAATCACCGTCGACACCTGAGAACTGCTTTTCAGTCCAACAACCGCGCTCGATCACGTCTTGCAGCGACTGATCTTGCTTAGGTGCAAGGATCAAGCCGTTGCCCGGAACAGTGCGCACTAAGTGGTGGAATTGACGTTTAATCGCCTCTAGATCGTCGAAGATGTCCGCATGATCAAACTCAAGGTTGTTCATGATCAGTGTACGTGGATGGTAGTGAACAAACTTAGATCGCTTATCGAAAAAAGCACTGTCATATTCGTCGGCTTCTACGACAAAAAACATGCTTTCACCCAAGCGAGCCGACACTCCGAAGTTACCTAATACGCCGCCAACGAGGAAACCAGGCTGGTAACCGCAGTCTTCTAAAATCCAAGCCAGCATGCTTGAAGTGGTGGTTTTGCCGTGAGTACCAGAAACCGCAAGTACCCAGCGATCGTGGAGTAAAAACTCCTGTAACCATTGCGGGCCAGAGGTATAACGCATGTTAGTGTTCAATACATGTTCAACACATGGGTTACCACGGCTCATCGCGTTACCAATCACCACAAGATCGGGTTGAGGGTCAAGCTGAGAAGGGTCAAAGCCTTCAATTATTTCAATACCTTGCGACTCTAACAGGGTGCTCATTGGTGGATAAACATTGGCATCTGAACCCGTTACTTTATGACCTAACTGACGAGCCAAAACTGCTGCACCGCCCATAAACGTGCCGCAGATACCCAAGATATGAATGTGCATAAACTTAACCTTGTAATGCGTTCTTTAATCCTTTCATTATCGTGATAACTACCAGAAAAGCGAGTGCCTTTCGCCCTGTTCGTGCAGTCTCTTTCACAAATCTGACAGGGCTTAGCACTGACTGACCAAGCATTAACCAAGAGATTCCCTTCTTATGCAATAAGACAAATAATTTGCGATCTCAGTCGGTTACTTCATTACCATTAATAAGATCTGCGTCATAAACTTACATCTAGCGCAATCGTTTAACATCCATAAAGAGATGCCTCTATTGCGCGACACCCCCAACGAAATGAAAATGTAAGGATAAACCATGTCAGGACTGCGCACCCTAGGCGAATTCATTGTTGAGAAACAAGCGGATTTCCCCCACGCTAGCGGTGATCTTTCATCTCTCTTAGCTTCTATTCGCTTAGCTGCAAAAATTGTTAACCGCGAAATCAACGCGGCCGGTCTTGGTGACATCACTGGCGCTGTAGGTACGGAAAACGTACAGGGCGAAGACCAACAAAAACTTGATCTGTATGCGAATGACAAATTCAAAGCGGCCCTCGAAGCTCGCGACCAAGTATGTGGCGTTGCAAGTGAAGAAGAAGATGAAGCGGTTACGTTCAATAAAGAACTCAATCAAAACGCAAAGTACGTTGTACTTATGGACCCACTCGATGGCTCATCAAACATTGATGTGAACGTATCAGTCGGGACCATCTTCTCTATTTACCGTCGAGTTTCTCCTATTGGAACCCCACCAACAGAAGAAGACTTTCTACAACCAGGCCACAAGCAAGTGGCAGCTGGATACGTAATTTACGGTTCATCCACCATGCTGGTTTACACCACAGGTAATGGCGTAAACGGCTTCACTTATGACCCATCGATAGGCAGCTTCTGTCTTTCTCATGAAAACATGATGATCCCTGAAGATGGCAAGATTTACTCGATCAACGAAGGCAACTACATCCGCTTCCCACAAGGCGTTAAGAAGTACATTAAGTACTGCCAAGAAAACGAACCTGAAGATGGTCGCCCATACACCTCTCGCTACATCGGTTCGCTGGTTGCTGATTTCCACCGCAACTTGCTGAAAGGCGGCATCTACTTGTATCCAAGCACGCAAAGCCACCCTCAAGGTAAACTTCGCTTGTTGTACGAGTGCAACCCAATGGCATTCTTGATTGAGCAAGCAGGTGGTTTAGCGTCTGACGGCGTTAATCGCATCATGGATTTGAAACCAACAGAATTGCATCAACGCGTGCCTTTCTTTGTCGGTTCTAAAAACATGGTGAACAAAGTCGAAGCGTTCCTTGAACTGCATCGCGACGAAGAATAATTTCAGACCTTTGTCCAACGCGGCGGGTGTTTACCTGCCGCGTTTTTGTCGCTAAAGTGAGTAACGAATCAATCGTAAGATGAGCCTGACTCATCCTCACTGAAAAGGACTATTCAAATGAGCTTAAACAACGTACCAGCGGGTAAATCATTGCCTGACGATATCTATGTCGTGATCGAAATCCCTGCTAACGCCGATCCAATCAAATACGAAGTAGATAAAGACACTGGTGCTGTATTCGTTGATCGTTTCATGTCTGCACCTATGTTTTACCCTTGCAACTATGGTTACGTGAACGACACCCTTTCTCTAGACGGCGACCCGGTAGACGTACTGGTTCCGACTCCTTACCCACTGATGCCAGGTTCTGTGATTCGTTGTCGCCCAGTTGGCGTATTGAAGATGACGGATGAGTCAGGTGAAGACGCAAAAGTCTTCGCTGTCCCGCACTCTAAAATCTCAAAGGAGTACGAGGGCATTCAAGATGTCGGTGACATCCCGGAACTATTGAAGGCACAAATAACACAATTCTTTGAGCGCTATAAAGAGCTGGAAGCTGGTAAGTGGGTGAAAGTTGATGGCTGGGCAGATGTGGCCGCAGCAAAAGCAGAAATCCTAGAATCTTACGAACGCGCGCAAAACAAATAACTGCGAACGCTTAAAAGTAAAAGAGCTGCACGTTTGCAGCTCTTTTTAGTTTTATGGCTTTGATCAGTACTCGCCTGCCGTTGAGTGTCTGCCCGATTCATAGTTTTGTTGGAAGAATGGGTCAATGTCATCGCAAATACCGAAGTACGGCATATCTCTCACACCTAGCATGTAAGCACTCTGTTCGCAGTACTCTTTTTTACCTTCCTGATAGCCGGATTGATAAGCCATAACCAATTCGGGTGTAGCACGATTCGTTTCATCAAGTTTGGCGATTCGCTCTTCCGATAGCTCGATTAGACCATCAAGGGCAGATTGCTTACCAAAAGCCTGCCAATCTGTGACGTTGGCAGATGTTGGTAGTGATGTTTGCGCACAAGCACTGAGCAAGACTAGCGCTGCACCGATAGCAAATAACCTCATGTTCACCCCTTAAAATCTAGTAGCGTTTACTGCCCTTTGCAGTTCGCCCTAATTCATATTCTCGGCGGAAACGATCATCAACATCATCACATATCCCGCGATAGTAGCGCCTACTTTCTCCTAACGAAAAGGCATCTTGTGCACAGTAGTTTGAGCGCCCCGCTTCATAACCATTGCTGTATGCCACGTAGAGTTCGTCGCCATTGTTGAACTCTTGCATTGACAGTTTGGTGTCACCGGCTTCAGCTTGCTGCATGCCATATTGCTTCCATTCCATACTGTCGTTGCTACTCGGTGGTGTCGTGCTTGAGCACCCCACTAAAAGCAGCAGTATCATTGGTGATAGATATTTCATCGCAGACCTCCCAAGTCTTTGTTGTATATATCGTCAATGCATACGTTACTGCTCTAATTATAGTTCACACTCGTTGACACCAATCACCAGATGCAATCTCTTCAGTCAATTGCTCGGTATCTTGGTACAAATAGATCCAAGCTTGGCCAAACGGCGTGAT
Source organism: Vibrio sp. ED002 (assembly GCF_023277445.1). Taxonomy (NCBI): domain Bacteria; kingdom Pseudomonadati; phylum Pseudomonadota; class Gammaproteobacteria; order Vibrionales; family Vibrionaceae; genus Vibrio; species Vibrio sp. ED002. The sequence continues at coordinate 2,069,170 of NZ_CP080238.1, forward strand.
GATGCTTTCTCTGCGATACTCTACAGGTACATCCTCAAGTTTATCGAGCTCCACCAGCGTTTCATTATCAATCAGATAAACTTCACCCAGTATCGCCTTCTGTCCTACCGATAAAGCAGGGTATCGCCCTAAATCATACAGTGCGAATTGAGCCTCGGTCTCATGGTGACCTAAAAACTCGGCGCTATTCAAAAAGTGATGGTTTCCCTCTCCTTTGCGCAAAGTGCCATACACAAAAATCAAATGCTGCATAACCCTTCCTTAGTTACGATAAAAAGCTAAGCTTAGTCGAATTCAAATTGGTACAGCAAATCAACAGCACTATCCACGCCAGAAACCGCTTCTAAGTACAAATCTTTCATCAATCGGTATCGCACGGTGAACTCACCTAATGAGGTAAAGATACCTACACCGTATTTAACTTGTAGGCCAGGAAGTATGTAACCACTTACCGTCACTTGAGAATCATCACCAGAGCCTGCGGTATCCAACTGCAAATCTTGTACGCCAAAGGCTTCGCCAATCTCACCGACGACTTTACCGCTCTTCGCTAAACTCAAACCAATCAGTGTTGTTGTCATCGCATTACCGCCAGACTCAGCATCAATATCTTGACCACGTAATAAGTAAGACAGCGCGTTCGCTTGCGGCATCGCAGGGTCGGAGAAAATTTCTACCGTAGGGTCACTTGCCGGGCCAGTCACACGCACACCGGCCGTCACGTCATCTTGCGTGTTATCTGGGTTACGAATCGCTTTGATAGAAACATAAGGCTGATCCGCAGGACCGTTCATCATGATCTTACCTTCTTCGATCACCAAATCCTGACCAAATGAACGGTATGAACCATCAATGATGTTCACCTCACCAACGATGAATGGCCCTTTATCTTTCTGAGTAACGTTTAGGTTACCTTGCAAATCGCCCTTCAAACCAAATGCTGACAACTGGAAATCATCTCCAATTTTGATGTTGATATCTGTCTCTACGTTAAATGGTAATGCCTCATCACCATCTACCGGCTGCATGTCTTTATTTAATATAACGGTATCGCTCGACACACCAACGGCACTTGGCGGCAACTCATCAATCAAAATACGTCCCCATGGGAGATTGATGTTACCTTCAACCTTAGCGAGCTTAGGGGTCACATCAATGGTCATGTCTGGCTCGACTTTGATTCTTACCATTGGCGGCATATCCACTTTCAACTCTTTCGCAAATACGCGAGCCTTCGTGTGCCAATTTACTAAATCACGCCAATCCGCGTCACCATTGATCTCCAGCTTGCCATCCGGCGTGATGATGCCCGCATTTAAGTCTGCTTGATGCCCTTTGAAGTTAATCGCAACTTGTCCTGAGTCGATGTCAATTGGTGTTACTTCACCTTGCAGCTTCATTTGGTCAATCAAAAACTGGCCATTCACCTTCGGATGCATCACATCACCAGATAAAGCGAGATCCGTGTTCATGTTCGCCTTGAACAAGCTGTACTCACCGATAAGTGGCGCCAAGAAGTCCAAGTGGAACGTCGATAGCGACACTTTACCGTTAATCGTAGGCTTCTCGGACGACACATCATTCAGAGCGACCTTACCAGACAAATCCCCGTTATCCGTGACATCAAGTAACCACTCAGCATCAAGCTTATCTTGCGCCAATTTGGCTTTAAAACTCACACTTTCCCAACCGACTTTCACTGGTTGCTCTAGCGTTTGCTCTACCTGACCTTTTGGCATATCGACATTCACCGTGACTTCCGGTTTCATGTCTGGTGCCCATTTCGCAAACGCATTCGCGTTCACTGAACCATTTAGCTTGGTTTCTGCAGGTAAGAATTGTTTGATTTGGTCGAAGTCAAAGTTAGTAATGGCTAACTTCGCCTCGCCGCTCTTGCCGACACTAATGTCTTCACTCAGACATACGCTTGAATCAGACTGTAACCAACAGTGTGCTTGGACATCGGCGATCTGTTTATCAATGTTGATTTTAACTGCCGTCGATTTTTGCAGAGCCCATGGACCTTGTGGTGTACTCAACGTTAAACGGCGCAGCGCTCCATCCCAGATCATCTCGGGCTTTTGCTTAAAAGTACCTTCGATTTCTAAACTACTTGAAACAATGTCAGACACCACATCCAATGTCAGTTGGTGCAGCTTTTCGTCACCAGTGACTTCAAGATCTGCACTATCAATTTTGATGTCGTCATAGGTAATGTTTTTGGCAATTAAGCTCACGTCCGCTTTTGGCGCAGGTAGAGGAGTCACATCACCTTTCAAAGTAATAGTTTCAACCTTTGCTTGCTGTTGCCAATCGAGTTGGTTCAGCGCAAGATCCAGGTTGATGTCTGGTTGCTTCAAACTGCCACGTAGCGCAACCGTACCATTCATCTTGCCGCTAAGATCGGGCACACTTTTCGAAAAGTCAGGGAAATTCACCTCAACATCCATCAAGATTTGCTTGTCAATTTTACCTTTGGCATGCAGTTGGTTAGGACCATGCGATAACGCTAAACCTTGAGTATTTAGCTGGATATCTTCACCCTTACCATTCTTGTCAGACGCCTCTAATTGACCTTCTATATTCAGCGGATAACCACGCAAAATACCGTCAATATCAAGCTTAGGAAGGCTCACTTGCCAACCGCCTTGCTCCGTTAAAGAGCCTGAAGTAGATAAACTACCGCTGATGTCCCCTTCCGCTTCTTGCCACTGCAAACCCGGTTGAATGTGCTTCAGGTTCAAGTTCGCTTGCCAGTTGATAGGTGTAGCCCAATTCGCCATCACTTTACCAGCCAGTTCACCGCCTAAGGTTTTCACCACAATACTGTCTAGGTCAATCTGTTCTAAAGTGCCTTTACCATTCAAAGCAACATCTAACGCAGGAATATCCTTACCAGATGCTTTGGTTTCTAATGCAACGGTGTAGCCCTCTAGTGAACCTTTAGCCGCTAAGCTAGGCACCGAAACTTGGTAGTCACTCTTACCACTCAATGGCCATTGCGCCTCAACATTGTTCAGCTTGATATCAAATGGCAGCTCCGTTTTCAGTGGTTGGATTTGCCCTTCAATCTTCGCTTTAACCAAATCAGACAGCGTTGCCTGCAAGGACAAATCACCGACAGACCCTGAAGCTGATAAAGACAGTTTCTGACCTTTCACATCAGCTTGTTTAACGAGCGCGTCAATTTGTGCTTGAATTGGATAGTCGCCAGATAACGTCACTTGCGTACTCAACTTGCCTTCCACTTCAGGCATGTCGAGTTCTAACGTTTTTACCTCAACTTTATCGCCACCAGCTTTGGCTTCGAGCCCTAAGTGATGAACAATAACCGGAGTGTCACCAGCCAATTTGAAATCCTGAATATCCAGTCGCTGCGCTTCTATCGTTAGGGGGATCCACACTTCAGGCAGAACAATGCCCTTAGGTTCAGACTCAGCTTTCGCCGCTTTGTTTTCCGCTTCTTTTTTTACCGCAACATCTTGATTTTTTAGTTTTTCTTTTTGTTTCACAGCCTGCTTTGATGTCTTCGCAGCATCGTCCTGATTACTCGCAGCGCTGCTCGATTCATCAACAGCTGTCGCTTGTGCCGTTGTCGATGATTGATCTTCTTTTGGCGTTTCGTCTGTTGACGCCAATGCCACATTGATCACCTTCAATGCCGTGGGAGCAATTACCAAACGGTCGCCTTGCATCGACAGCGCTGTAGAAAAATCTTGCCAATCAATCTTGTTACCCAAAATATTCAAGTTGATGTTATTCAGGCTAACTTTATTTACGAAAATAGGTACTGGTGTGCTAATTGAGCGCAGTGGCGGCGTTTCTTCTACTGGTTCCTCACTCGGCGGCAACTCCGGCATTTGGAAGTTCACACCTTGGAGTGCAAGTTCATCCACGCACACTTTTGGATCGAAGAAACAACGGAAATTTATCGCAAGGGTAAGGCGTTCAACCTTTGCGTCGATATTCAACGATTCATCGACAAAGCTGACGTTGTGCAAAGCAAAGCGAGGGAACAAAGATCCTTTGATCTCTTCGACCTTCAGTTGTGGTAGTGCCTTTTCTGCTCCCCACAAAGCCAGCTTTAAACCGGGATGGGTGAACAAGATTGTACCGATGAAAATTACCAGCAAGAGCACCAAACTCAGCAGACTGATCGAGAACCACTTCGTCCACTTAAGCGTTGTTTTCATCATAGTTCAGGCCCCAATGAGAAGTGGATACGAAATTCTGGTTTAGGCTCAGCGTCTAAGCCCCAAGCAAAGTCAAAACTCACGGGTCCAACAGGGGATGCCCAGCGAATGCCAACACCTGCACCCGATTTCCACACTGGAGTGTCATTGAACGCATCACCGATGTCATAAAAGGCTGCACCCCACCAGTTGCCATAAACGCGATACTGATACTCTAGGGTACTGGTCACCATGTATTTCGCACCAGTCAATGCTCCACTGGCATCTGTTGGCGAGATAGATTCGTATCCATAACCACGAATGTTGTTGTCACCACCAGCAAAGAAACGCAGCGATGGTGATAGTTTTTCAAATTCTTCGGTGATGTTGGCACCACCTTCTAAGCGGAATAAACCACGATGATTCTGACCAATGCCACGAATCCACGACGTCCGACCTAACAAACGAAGAACGCGAGTTTCAGACAACAAAGCGGGATCACCGTATTCAACGGTGACACTTTGTTTGTCTCCCCACATTGGCATATTGCCACCGCGAGTTCGAGTCCGTGAGAAAGAAGCACCAGGCAGAACGAATTGCACTCCGTCTTCTTGCAAACCTTGTGAAAAGTTTTCGTACAAGTGACGAACGTATAACGTCTTATGCCAACCACCATCGGTGATCCAGTGGCGTTCTACCGCAAGATTCGATTCCAAACTCTCTGTATCGCGGTTATCGAGGTGCTTCAAACCAAACTGCAATTGGTAATACTCATGCAGTACATCATCGAGAGGGATTTTGTAGCCTGCGGTAATCGTCTGCTCAGGCTTAGAAAGAGATAGCGCCGTATCAAAGCTGTGACCACGCGCACTTACCCATGGTTTTTTCCACTTTAACGTACCACGCACACCGGTATCGGTAGAGTAACCAATACCAGTTTCGAGTTGGTTTTTTGCTGCGGGAGCTAACGAGACTTTAATCGGTAGATCTCGACCATCATCAAGTTTACTGAGGTCTGGTTCAACAAACACGGAGGAGAACCAATCGGTATTCGACAGGTTTTGGTTGTACTCACCCACTTCAGACACTAAGTAGGGTTCACCGGTTTTAAATGGGCGCAAAGAGTCCACGCGGTCTTCCCAGATCTGACTCCCCAAGATTTCCACTGTACCAAAGTGATATCGGATACCACTGTCATAGTGCAGGCGAACATTGGCTTCATTCAACTCTGGAACCACTTCCAACTTACTCAGCGTAAAATCACCATTAAAGTAGCCACGCTGCAAAGCTAAGTTACGAATGCTGGATTTGAGGCTATCGTATTCCCCTTGATTAAGGATACGGCCCTCTTTCAATCGTGATTTGTTGATGAGGTTAGTAAACTCTTCATCTTTTTCTGCTTCACCGGAGATCACCACATCCATAACCTTTACCCTTACAGGCTCGCCCGGTGTAACGTTGACGATCAATTCATCATTATCTTTCGTAATAGAGTATGAAATTTTCGCATGATAATAGCCAAGCGCATTCATCGCTTCGGTGATACTTTGACTTAATCGCGCCTGAAAGCGTAAAGACGTCGAATAATCATCTTCTGGTATCGATGATAGGTAAGCGTTCACATTGTCTTCTAGCGCACCATCGATCCCTTTTACAGTCAGGGATACATCGGCATAAGCGCTATGAGAAAAAACAAGTAGGCTAGCAATAATTGGGATAGCTTTTTTTATCATGCTTTTTAGCTGGATGAGGTTAAATAAACGTAAACAATAATAACGCCAAATAAAGGCTAAGTCTGTAATATTAATAGGTTTACCGCGGTCTATGTCATTACACCATCAGATTCAGACTGAATATTAAAGTTCGCAAAATTAAGACACGTATTGAAGGACGAATACTATGCTCAACAAACAGACAATGATCAGTATAGAAGATGCACTGCCAGGTAGAGAGGCATCAATGCAGATTGATGACACCCATTTTGTTAATCAATCAAGCTTAACGGCATCACCGCAAGCTCACCAACAACAAATATTATTCGGTATGGGATGTTTTTGGGGAGCAGAACGTTTTTTCTGGCAACTTGAAGGTGTGATGTCGACGTCTGTAGGCTACGCCGGAGGCTATACGCAGAATCCAACATACGATGAAGTGTGTAGCGGAAAAACAGGACATACAGAAGTCGTAAGAGTCATCTTCGATGAACGAGTAATTTCTCTAGAGCAACTGCTTGCCGCATTTTGGGAGAAACACGATCCAACTCAAGGCATGCGCCAAGGTAATGATCTCGGCACTCAATACCGTTCCGCGATTTATACCTACTCACAAGAACAGTTAGAAGTGGCAGAAAAATCGAAAACACAATACCAACAAGCATTACAAGAAGATCAACGCGCAGCCATCACCACAGAAATTCAAGCCGCTGGGCCTTATTACTTCGCTGAAACGTACCACCAGCAATACCTAGCAAAGAATCCAAACGGTTACTGTGGTTTAGGCGGCACGGGGGTCTGCTTCCCACCAAGCCTTCAAGGTTAGTCCCAAACTAAAAAGAGCGACGAAAGTCGCTCTTTTACAATTCTGACAATTAAACAGGTAGAGATAAAATGGCCCTGTTAACTTCTTTGAATACCGACAATTGTTGGGGGTTTTTGATGTCTGGTAGTAGCACTTTACCGTTATCAAAACGGAACTGACCAACTCCAGCAATTGAGAACTGACCTTTGAATAAAGTCTTAACGAAACGCGCCACCTGACGTGGACGGTAAACAGCAAACTCACGAAGCATAACCACCTCAATATCCTTTTGAGAAAAACATGATTGCTCTTTCCTTGGCAATCTTTATGCGCTATTTGCGACGAGGTTCATTGTACCAAATTCCAACCTAAACGCAACATTACTTAACTCTGTACGTTAAATAATTGTTATAAACGGTTCTACATTTTTATGCATCGTAAGTATATACTTGGTAAGTCTCACAACCCATACGGATCATAACAATATGAAAACTAAGACTCTCCTTCCTATTTTCTTCGCTCTTGCACCTGGTCTTGCGCTTGCTCACAACCTTTCAATGGGTGAAGCAGTTCCAGCAGCAAAAGTAGACGCGTACGGCGAAATCGTACTGCAAGGTGAAGGTGTGGCGTACCAGCCTTGGGCGACACAACAAATGCTAGGAAAAGTACGAGTGATTCATGCCATTGCAGGACGCAGCAGCTCGAAAGAAATGAACGCGCCGTTGATGACAGCGCTAACTGACGCTAAGTTCCCGGAAGATGCCTACCAAACTACAACCATCATCAACCAAGACGACTCAATCTGGGGAACTGGCTCTTTTGTGAAATCATCAGCACAAGACAGTAAAAAAGAATTCCCATGGTCATCAATGGTTTTAGATGAGAACGGTGTTGTGGCTAGCACTTGGGCACTACAAGAAGAAAGCTCGGCAATCGTAGTGCAAGATAAGCAAGGTAAGATCCTGTTTATCAAAGAAGGCGCATTGACAGCAGATGAAATCAACCAAGTACTTGGCCTAATTAAACAAAGCATCTAATACTCACTCGCTCCTTGTTACTCTCAAGCGGGGAGCGTCATTCCTTTCTTTCTGCGTAAGTTCTTATTCCTGCATAGATAATTTGCTCTATACGAACAAAAGAGTGAACTTTTCATAAAAATGGGTGTTATATTATAACACTAGGTATCGTTTCGGGCTTTAAGATGCACTGTCGTTGGCAAGCAATTACACATCATTGGCATCGCACTGTTGTATTGTTCAGTGTTGCGTTGTTGATCGCTTGGAACTTTGCCACTATTGCTCATCAACTCGACCTCATTCCCGAACACCACAGTGAACATCATTGCCAAATGTTTGCCGGAGCGCATCAAGGGCTTGCGAAGGCTCAGCCAGAACTCAGTGCGCCCACCTTCTCTAGACTCGCTCACGTAGATGTAGCCGAAATCACCTCTCATTTAGAGGACGTCACGTATACCGCGCGTGCACCACCTAATTTTGCGTTCTAAAAACCACTACTCATACTAAGAACAAACCTTGTTATTCACTTTGCTATTTGAGCAAGTAACACATAAAAAATTAAACAAAATTAGGAATAAGAAAATGCCATCTAAACACGCTTTAGCTCTTGTTATCGGACTTTCTCTATCAGCTACTGCTAACGCAGAAGAATATCGTCAACATGAAGCGCACGTTCATGGTCATGTCGAATTCAACATTGCTCAAGACGGAAAAGACTTACTAATTGAAATCACTTCTCCAGGTGCTGACGTGGTTGGTTTTGAGCACGCGCCTGAAAATGCAGAGCAAGAGCAAGCCTTAAAACGAGCGGTTGCCGCACTAAAAGACACAAACAAACTGTTTGCAATTAACCAGCAAGCGAAGTGTGTGATTGAAGAAGTTCAAGTCGCGCATACGCTTGGCCAAGATTCTCATGAAGGCCACGATCATGGTAACCACGAAGAACATGATCATGATAAGCACGACCACGATAGCCATGAGGGTCACGACCATGACAAACATGAGCATGGCGACCACGAGGGTCACGACCACGATAAACACGATCATGATGGCCATGAAGGTCACGATCATGACGAACATGCTCATGATGACCACCACGATCACGAAGGTCATGACCACGAAGGACACGATCACGAGCACGGCGGTCACGGTGAGTTCACCGTTGAGTACCGTTTCCACTGTGATTCAGTCGCCGATCTAAATAGCATTGATACGACTTGGTTCAAGCAATTCCCAGCAACAGAATCCATCAGCGTCAACTTATTTACTGACACAGCTCAGTCTGCGACAAGCCTAAGCAAAAACAACACTAAGATCGCAATTAAATAAATCACATAGCGTGTGAGTGAGTGCTCACACGCTATTGCCTTGGTAATTTATTATGACTGAAACCACGTCAAACGTTGTTGAGCTGAATAATGCCCAGTTTGTCTGGCCCGGCTCAGAAAGCGCGACCATTAATATTCCACACTTACACATCGCTCAAGGTGAGCATGTCTTTATCAAAGGCCCTAGCGGCTGTGGTAAATCGACTCTACTTGCCCTACTAACTGGAATCAATACTCTTACATCGGGTTCTCTGTCTGTACTTGATACCGATCCTGCAAGCTTAAGAGCAAGCCAAAGAGACAAATTTCGTGCCGATCACATTGGCTATATCTTCCAACAATTCAATTTGTTGCCTTACTTGAATGTGATCGAAAACGTCCTAATTCCATGCCAATTCAGCAAAATTCGCCGAGATCGCGTTGCACCAAACGCTTCGAATGCAACGCTTGAAGAGCAAGCAACATCACTGCTAGAACGTTTGCATCTTCCGAAAGCACTGCACAATAAGCCGGTCTCAGAGCTGAGTATTGGCCAGCAACAGCGAGTTGCAGCCGCCCGTGCACTGATCGGCCAACCTGAACTGGTGATTGCTGACGAGCCAACTTCAGCATTGGACCATGACAACCGCAAAGCGTTTATTGAGTTATTGATGGAACAAGCCAATCTTGCCAGCGCCACATTGGTTTTTGTTAGCCATGATCCAACTCTGGAATCTCTCTTCCACAGAACACTAAACTTGCCTGAAATCAATCAAGCGCAAACCCTAGGAGCCGCATCATGAGTGCCGTAGTAAAGCTCGCTTGGAAAAGCCTGATGAACCGCAAAGCGACGGCTATTCTCACCATCATGACAGTCGCGATTTCAGTTGTCCTTTTATTGGGTGTTGAACGCATTCGTACCCAAGCTAAGGACAGCTTCGCTAACACCATTTCTGGTACCGATTTAATCGTCGGTGGCCGTTCTGGACAAGTCAACTTGTTGCTGTACTCAGTATTCAGAATCGGCAATGCCACCAACAACATAGATTGGAAAAGCTACGAAGAGTTTGCTAACCACAGTGCCGTCGATTGGGCAATTCCAATCTCACTCGGAGATTCCCACAAAGGGTTCCGCGTAATGGGCACCAACCAGAGCTATTTCGAACACTATAAATACGGAAATAAACAGCCTTTAAAATTGTCCGAAGGCAGGGAGTTCAATGGCCTGTTTGAAACTGTGCTCGGCTCTGATGTCGCAAAACAGCTTGGATATAAAATCGGTAGCGAAATCATCATTGCACACGGCATCAGTGACGTTGGTTTTAGCCGGCATGACAACTTACCATTTAAGGTGGTCGGCATTCTTGCTCCTACTGGCACTCCTGTCGATAAAACCGTACACGTTTCTTTAGAGGCGATCGAAGCGATTCACGTAGGTTGGGAAAGCGGTGCCCGTTTAGGTCCGACCCCAAGTGCTAATGAGCTAAAATCACGCGACTTCCAACCTAAACAAATCACTGCCATGTTGGTTGGGTTAAAATCACGAATTCAAACCTTTGCCCTACAGAGGCAGATCAACACCTATCCGAAAGAACCTCTCAGTGCCATCATGCCAGGGGTCGCTTTGCATGAATTATGGGGCATGATGTCCGTTGCCGAGCAAGCACTCATGGCTGTATCAGGCTTTGTGGTTGTGGCAGGGTTATTAGGCATGCTAAGCAGCCTATTGACCAGTCTGCAAGAGCGTCGTCGTGAAATGGCGATCCTGCGAGCCATGGGGGCAAGACCAAAACACGTCTTTTCCTTACTGATAAGTGAAGCCAGCTTATTGACCTTCGCAGGTATTGTGACGGGATTAGTGGGTCTTTATTCCATGCTTGCCCTCTTGCAACCAATAATCCAACAAAGTTATGGTATACACCTAACACTAACGGCACTGTCGCCGTATGAATGGATGTTGCTTGGCTTTGTACAATGTGCAGGCATTGTGATTGGCTTCATCCCGGCATTTCGCGCTTACCGACAATCGCTAAGTGATGGAATGACAATAAGGATTTAGTAAAAATGTGGAAAAAAATACTCGCTAGCTGTTTGCTGATGATTTCGTTTACCGCGCCTGTGATGGCCAGTGACGAACCATTAAAGCTTGATTGGATAGATCTCGTCCCAGAAGCCGAACGCAAGATGTTCGATAGTATGGGAATGCCAGCCACAGACCACAGCGGTGGTGCAGCAATGCAATCTAAGGTCGGTAACGTTCGTCCTGAATTGAACGGAAGCACAGTCAAGATTCCTGGTTTTGTCATCCCATTAGAAGGCGATGCAAATACCGTCACGGAGTTTTTGTTAGTGCCTTATTTTGGTGCTTGTATTCACGTGCCGCCACCGCCACCGAACCAAATAATCTATGTGAAGTTTCCTAAGGGAGCGCCAGTACAAGAGTTGTGGGATGTGATTTATGTGGTGGGCAAATTGAAGACTGAGACCATCAACCACGAGCTCGCAGAAACCGCATACGAGATCGAAGGCACGAGTATTGAAGCCTACGACGATATGTAGTTTGTTTTGATTTCACACCAAGGCGTCAATTTGGCGCCTTTTTTATGCCTGTCAGTTAGACTATATAGCGAGATAAATACGCTAATACACCAACATAAAGAACCAAAAGAAGCGCTATCGACAGGTGCTTTTTCAGTTTACTTGCGTCTGAATATTTCATCGCCCCTCCAAAATAACGATAACAATTTTAACAACTCATTATCATTTTGAATAGCCTTTATTCTGTCAAAATCCGGACGTGCCTCTCTAGTCGCAAAAAGCAGAAAGGTGTAAATTTAAGCAAGCGTTAACCGCAAGCTCTTGGCAGGAAAACAAATGGCAGAACCGACAAAGCAACCCGTTGTCATCGAACACGAATCGAATACACAAAAACAAACACATCACGAGAAAAAGTCTGGCTATATCAAAGACAGCGCAAGTCGTATTCAAAGCATTGCTCAGATCTATGGGCTCGATGCTTTGCTGCAAAACGAACCTCCAGCAAAACCTGCATTAGAACGGGCACATTTACGCGAACAACGTCGCCAAGAACAAAGACAAAAAAACCTCGAACAAATCCTTAAACTCGCGTACAGCTCATGCCGTGATGAAACCGCCGGAGAGCCTGATCAAGATTGGTTGTATCGATTTTTCGATATGGCGCAAGACATCCACAACAGCTCAATGCAAAAACTCTGGGCGCAAGTCATGAAGCGAGAAGTTACCAACCCTGGTTCGACGTCCATGAAAGCGTTAAAAGTGCTGAAAGACATGTCACCACGGGAAGCCCAAACCCTACAAAGAGCCGCGACGTTAGCATGCAGCTTTGGTGGAGATACCAGTAGAAAGCTACTGATTGGCTACAAAGCACATGGCGGAATGTTCAGCTTTGGTAAACGTGACACCACCAGCAATCTCAATATGGGGAGTTTCCAACTTCCCTATTCCAGCTTATTAGTGTTGATTGAATTGGGCTTACTTCACAGTACTGAATTAGAGTCTGGAGAGATTGGCATTGAGACACCATTGATGCTCAACTATCAAGGCAAGAATTTATCACTGCAAGTGAATACCAAAGGTGTACGACTTTTGTATTACCGTTTTACACCGACGGGCAATGAGTTGTGTAAATTACTCGGAAACAAACCAAACAATCAATATTACGACCAAATGTTATCGCTTTTAAATCATAAATTTAGTGTACATAGCGACACCAAAAGTCATGTTAATTACACCGTCTAAACGATGTCAAAAGAGCTTTTGGCCACCTATGGTCCAAAAGCTCCCTGAGCAGTACAATGACTTTTTGGTCACCGATGATCCAAATGCTTTTTTATCGGATCACTCCGCGCTGTTTGAGGTCAATTAAGCACAACTCAACAAGCTCTTCGACGCTCTTCTCACCCGCAGGCAAGTCAATTTCTGGATTTGCTGGCGCTTGATATTCCGAATCAATTCCCGTGAAGTTAGGAATTTCACCTGCACGCGCTTTTTTGTATAAACCTTTAGGATCGCGACTTTCACACACATCAAGAGAGGCGTTGACAAACACCTCAATAAACTCGCCCTCAGGAACTAAATCACGCACTAATTGGCGCTCAGCACGATGAGGAGAAATAAACGCAGACAATACGATTAGCCCTGCGTCTGCCATCAGCTTAGCGAGCTCACCAATGCGACGAATATTTTCTCTACGGTCTTGTTCAGAAAAGCCTAAATCGCTACATAAACCGTGGCGCACATTGTCGCCATCCAGCAAATAAGTGTGGTAACCCAGTTCAGCTAAGCGATTTTCCAAGGCGCCTGCCACCGTTGATTTACCCGCACCAGATAGCCCGGTAAACCAAAGTACCGCTGGCTTCTGTTTTTTTAATCCAGCACGAAACTGTTTATCAACCGAGTGCTGATGCCAAACGATGTTTTCATCTTTTACCGGAGTTTCGGCAGTCATAACGTATCCTTGTAAATTTACAGATTAAAACGGAAAAAAGACCGGAATCAGCGTCAGTACTAACACTGAATACACGATGGAAATCGGCACGCCAATTCGCACATAATCGGTCAATTTGTAATTCCCTACGCTGTACACCAACAAATTGGTTTGGTATCCGTAAGGAGAAATAAAACTTGCGCTAGCACCAAATAACACCGCCATGATAAAAGGCATAGGGTCAACGCCATAACCTACCGCCATGCTATAGCCAATAGGGAAAGACAGCGCCGCTGCCGCATTGTTCGTTACAAGCTCAGTCAATACTAAGGTCATGATGTAGGTTGCCACCAGCGCACCAAACACACCCCAACCATTGAACGCTTCAATAAACATGTCGCCCATTCGTACGGACAGTCCAGAGGAAATCATCAGTTGAGCGATAGATAACGCAGAACCAACAATCACCACAATATCGATTGGGAAACGACGACGCAGCTCAGAAAGCTGAATGACACCAAACGCGAGCAGAGCAATAAGATAAACCGCCAAACCTTTAATAATTGGCACCAACTCCAATAGAGCAAAGGCAATCACAGCGGAAAAGCCAATAAGCACTAATGCCGATTTATTGGCATCCAAACGTGCGCTGGAATCCAAATCGTTAACCAGAACAAACTCTTTACGATGGGCTCGACGTTCAGTTTCAAAACGCTTTCCGGGTACCAAAACCAGCGTATCTCCTGCCGCTAGGGTAATGTTACCCAAACCACCTTCAAGTCGTTCGTGACCACGGCGAATCGCCACGACTACAGCATCGAATCGGTCCCGAAATCGACTCTCTTTCAATGTTTTGTGACAAAACGTGGCTGAAGAGCTTACTACCACCTCGATAAAGTTTTGGCCATTGAGATGCTGATGACCAAAGAGCGTCAGTCCTGGGATCTCTTGCAACGTAGCAACGCTTTCAACATCACCACAAAACAACAATCGGTCTTTTGCGTTGAGAACAAAATCAGGCCCAACTGACGGTACGGTCACGCCATCACGAACGACTTCGGCAAGGAACAGCTTTCTTAATGCTCGTAAATTATTTTCCGTGATAGTACGCCCAACCAAAGGTGAGCCCGGCTCAACTCGAGACTCTAAGAAATAAGGTAAATCTTCTTGGCTTTGATCATCATAATTAGGCAACAAATAACTCAACGGGATCAAAATAAGCACGCCCCCAACCAGCACGGCTAAACCAATCATGGTCGGTGTAAAAAAGCTGAGACTTGGTAAGCCCGCATCCTCAACAAAGCTGTTGATTATTAAGTTGGTAGAGGTGCCAATAAGTGTCAGTGTGCCACCAAAAATCGCGGCATAAGAAAGCGGGATCAATAGCTTAGAGGGTGCGTGCTGCTGATTACGTTTGATCGCACCAATTAACGACACCACAACCGCGGTATTATTAGTAAAAGAAGAAAGCAACGCGGTAGAAAAGCCTAACTTGGCAATCACGCTACCAAGATTGCCCTCTGAAATACTGCGACTTACCCAACTGATCAATAAGGTTTTTTCTAATGCACTCGATGCAAGAATCAACAAGACAAGCGTCAAAAGAGAAGAGTTAGTAAAGTTAGCCGCAATGGTATTGAGCTCTAACATGCCCGCCATAAACGCAATAAAGGCAGCGCCAGCAAACACATAACTCGGCTTCAGTTTGGTTACAAGTAAACAAGTGATAATGCCAAGCAATATCGCTAATACAAATCCTTGTTCCCACATAGCCTTTCCTTACCAACAAGCCCGATTCGGGCATAACAACGACATGTGCATACTGGCTGCACAGAGTGACAAATGAGTCACAAGATAAAAAAGCAAAGCAAGCGAAAAAGAACGCCAGAATGCTTGGTTTCTTGGGCTTCCTAGCATTCTGGGTTCGGGGGGAAGTCAGCCTGACTGCATTCGCAATTCGGTCAGGCTCAATGAACTCATTACTTCTTCAGTAACTGGCTCAGGTCTTTGGCTTCCCAATGTGGGAAGTGCTTACGAACCAGTGCATTTAGCTCAAGTTCAAACGCAGAGACATCGGTTAAGTCTCGCTCAACTGCCGCGAGACTCTCTTTCACCATGCCAGCACCAACGGTAACGTTAGTCAGACGGTCAATGATGATGAAACCACCGGTATCAGCACATTCTTGATAGTTATCAATCGCAACGGATTCGTTGAGTGACCACTCACACAAGCCAATACCATTGAGAGGTAGCTCTGGTGCGCTATGAGTTGAAAGGTTGTTAATATCGTATTGGTGGCGAATCGCCTCAACGTGACCAACGGTCTTCTTACCGGCAATCTTAATGTCATAGTCACGACCCGGTTGCAGAGGTTGCTCTGTCATCCATACCACATCAGCAAGTAAGTGGTTTGTCGATTCCACTTGCGCGTTTTCCAGCACAATCAAATCGCCACGACTGATATCAATCTCATCGTTGAGCGTCAGAGTTACCGCTAAACCAGCCTGCGCCTCTTGTACATCACCATCAAAAGTCACAATACGTTCAACGGTCGATGTTTTCCCAGACGGCAGTGCTTTAATGGCATCACCAACTTTCACCGAGCCCGATGAAATCGTGCCAGCGAAGCCACGGAAGTCGAGATTAGGGCGATTCACATACTGGACAGGAAAACGGAAATCACCTGCGCCTTTCTCTTGGTCAACATCCACATTCTCAAGCAACTCTAGTAGCGACGGGCCTTCAAACCAACTCAGGTTCTGCCCCTTGTCTACCACGTTATCGCCTTCCAATGCGGAGATTGGAATGATTTGAATGTCCGTTTCACCTTCAAGGTTCTCAGAAAACTCTAAATACTCGTCGCGAATTTCTTCAAAACGTTCTTGTGAGTAATCCACCAAATCCATCTTGTTGATCGCAACAATAAAGTGCTTCAAACCCAATAGATTAGAAATGAATGAGTGACGACGAGTCTGATCTAGTACACCTTTACGCGCATCAACCAAGATCACGGCAAGATCACAGGTCGACGCACCAGTTGCCATGTTACGCGTGTACTGCTCGTGTCCCGGCGTATCTGCAATGATGAACTTACGCTTCTGAGTCGAGAAGTAACGGTAAGCGACATCAATGGTGATGCCTTGTTCACGCTCAGCTTGCAGTCCATCAACTAGTAATGCCAAATCAGGCTTCTCACCTGTCGTACCCACTCGTTGGCTGTCTGAGTGAACCGCTGCTAATTGATCTTCATAAATTTGTTTTGAGTCATGGAGCAAACGTCCAATCAACGTACTTTTACCATCATCTACCGAGCCACAAGTCAGGAATCTAAGTAGAGACTTGTACTGGTGTTGTGTTAAATAGCCTTCAATTCCAAGCTCGGCTAATTGAGCTTCAACTGCACTGTTCATTATCTTTCCTTAGATCCTTTAGAAGTAACCCTGGCGTTTCTTAAGCTCCATCGATCCAGACTGATCGTGGTCGATCGCTCGCCCTTGACGTTCACTTGAGGTTGCCACCAACATCTCTTCAATAATGCCCGTCAGCGTATTTGCCTCAGATTCAATGGCCCCCGTCAGTGGGTAACAGCCAAGAGTACGGAAACGAACACTCTTCTCTTCAATCACTTCACCAGGTTGAAGCTCCATACGTTCATCGTCCACCATGATCAACATGCCATCACGTTCAACAACTGGACGCTTGTCAGCAAGGTAAAGTGGGACAATCTCAATGTTCTCTAGATAGATGTATTGCCAGATATCTAGCTCAGTCCAGTTTGAAAGCGGGAATACGCGAATACTTTCCCCTTTGTTCACCTGACCGTTGTATGTCTTCCAAAGTTCAGGACGCTGGTTTTTAGGATCCCAGGTATGGTTCTTATCGCGGAAAGAATAAACACGCTCTTTAGCACGAGATTTTTCTTCATCACGACGCGCTCCACCGAATGCCGCATCAAAACCGTACTTATTCAGAGCTTGTTTAAGGCCTTGAGTTTTCATGATATCTGTATGCTTAGAAGACCCGTGTACAAAAGGGCTACACCCCATTGCAAGACCTTCTGGGTTCTTATGAACCAAAAGCTCGAAGCCATATTTTTCTGCGGTACGATCACGAAACTCAATCATCTCGCGGAACTTCCAATCCGTGTCTACGTGCAGTAAAGGGAATGGAATTTTGCCCGGATAAAAGGCTTTGCGTGCAAGATGCAGCATGACTGAGGAGTCTTTACCAATCGAATACATCATGACTGGGTTATCAAACTCAGCAGCAACTTCACGGATAATATGAATACTTTCCGCTTCGAGTTGTTTAAGGTGAGTTAAACGTTGTTGGTCCATGTTTAATATTTCCTTTTTAAGCTTGAAGGCTCATTACGTCCCTAATCTTTGGTCTGAAATTATATGGATCTGGCAATAGCACTTTTGTTGATTTCAGTACTAGACAAAAACCAGTCCAACTTTTGAGACAGACGCACAACTTCACCGACAACGATCAAAGAAGGAGCCTGAGCTTTTTTAGATAATTCAGATAGTTGGGACAAATTTCCCGAGAAAACTTTTTGTTGAATTTGAGTGCCACGTTCAATGATGGCGATAGGTGTTGAGGCCGCCCTACCATGTTTGATGAGCTGATTCTGAATATAGTGTGATTTCATCAAACCCATGTAGATCACTAAAGTTTGATTACCGCGTGCAAGTGTCGACCAATTCATATCGTCACTTTCTTCTTTGAGATGGCCGGTAACAAATAAGGCCGATTGCGCGTAATCACGATGAGTCAATGGAATCCCAGCATAAGCCGTCGCCCCCGCAGCAGCTGTAATACCTGGCACAACTTGAAAACGCACGCCCGCATCAGCCAAGACTTCTAACTCTTCGCCACCACGCCCGAACACAAATGGATCGCCACCTTTAATGCGCACCACTTTGTAACCTTGCTTAGCAAAATCCACCAACAGTTGATTGGTCTTCTCTTGCGGCACGCTGTGATGACCTGCACGTTTACCCACGCAAACCAAAATGGTTTCGCTTGGAATTAGCGCCATGATCTCGTCAGAAACCAGATAATCGTAAAGTATGACTTCAGCTTGTTGCAGGCAGTTAAGTGCTTTTAACGTCAATAGTTCAGGGTCACCCGGACCTGCACCTACAAGGGCGACTTCACCAGATTGAAGAGATTGTTTGCTGAAACGCGGAAGATCGGCAGCTTGGTTATCCGAAACCAGCCGAGGCCTATTGATTGGGAAAGTCGTTACTGAATCTTTAACTGCCATGTGCTTGCTCATCATCCATTGATATCGTTATGCAAGGCATTATGGCGGTGGGTTTATATTACCGGAAATTCTAAAATTTCATTTTTTATTCAAAAAACTGCTAAGAAGCTTTTGTTAGGTCTCATTCAAAATGGTGAAAAAGGCATCAATTTTACACATTCCTCCGCATTTAATTGCCTAATGTTCACAGTTTTCTGCATCTTAGCCTGAGCTTGCACTAATATTTGTTACATTACGCTGTACGACCCCTCTATCCCATTTAATTGGAGCACCTCATGAAAATGGCAGTTAATCCCGTATCCGTCGCAGTTTTGAGCGGTATGTTGACGCTTGCAGGCCCAGCAATGGCCGATACCATCAAGCTTCGAATCATCGAAACCACCGATATTCACACCAATGTGATGGATTATGATTACTACAAAGACCAACCTTCACAACAAATTGGTTTAAGCCGCGCTGCAACACTGGTTAAACAAGCTCGTGAAGAAGCAGTGAACAGTGTTTTAGTCGACAATGGAGACTTGATTCAAGGTAGCCCAATGGGCGATTACATGGCAGCGAAAGGGATTAAGACTGGCGAAGTTCACCCTGTTTACAAAGCAATGAATCAACTCAACTACGATGTGGGTAATATTGGTAACCATGAATTCAATTACGGTCTCGACTTCCTGAAGAAAACAATTGATGGTGCGAACTTCCCTTATATTAGTGCGAATGTTTTCGACAAAAAGACTGGCGAGCACTACTTCAAGCCTTATCTAATCAAAACGCATACGTTCAAAGATACCGACGGTCAAAGCCATGAAATCAAAGTGGGTTACATTGGCTTCGTACCACCACAAATCATGGTATGGGACAAAAACAACCTAGAAGGCAAAGTCATTGCAAAAGACATCACAGAGACAGCAAAAAAACTGGTCCCTGAGATGAAAAAAGCAGGCGCGGACGTGATTGTTGCTATACCTCACTCTGGCATTTCCACTGACCCATACAAGTTAGGCGCAGAAAACTCCGTCTACTACTTAACGGAAGTAGAAGGCATTGATGCCATTGCGTTTGGTCACTCTCATGCGGTATTCCCGGGTAGAGACTTTGCTAACCTACAAGGCGTTGACAACGCAAAAGGTACTATCAATGGCGTAACGGCTGTGATGCCGGGTCGCTGGGGTAGCCACGTTGGTGTAATGGACTTGATGCTGAAAGAGAAAGACGGCAAGTGGCAGGTCGTAGAGGGTCAATCAGAAGCTCGTCCTATCTTTGACAAAGCAAACAAGAAGTCTCTGGCTAAAGCGGATAAAGGCATTGTGGATGCATTGGTAGAGGACCACAAAGGCACGCGCGAGTTTGTTAACCAACCAATTGGTAAAGCAAATGACGTGATGTACAGCTTCCTGGCACTTGTGCAAGATGACCCAACGATTCAAATCGTCAACCTAGCGCAGAAAGATTACGTGGAACGCTTTATCCAAGGTGACCCAGATCTTGCTGACATTCCGGTATTGAGTGCAGCGGCACCATTTAAAGTAGGTGGACGCAAAGACGATCCAAACGGTTTCACTGAAGTAGAGTCTGGTCAGCTGACTTTCCGTAACGCCGCAGATCTTTATCTGTACCCGAACACGCTTGTTGCAATGAAGGTTAAAGGTAAAGAAGTACACGAGTGGCTAGAGTGTAGTGCGGGTCAGTTCAACCATATTGATGTGAATAGCACTAAACCTCAGTCTTTGATCAACTGGGATAGTTTCCGTACGTATAACTTCGACGTGATCGATGGTGTTAGTTACCAGATCGACGTGACTCAACTTCCAAAATACGATGCTGATTGTAAAGTGATTAACCCTGACTCACAGCGTATCTTGAACCTGACTTACAACGGTAAACCGGTTGATCCGAAGCAAGACTTCATCATCGCAACCAACAACTACCGCGCTTACAGTGCAACCTTCCCGGGTACTGGCCCGGACTTCATCGCATTTGATTCTCCAGACGAGAACCGTTCTGTGGTTGCCGCATACATCTCTCGCATTAGTAAAGAACAAGGGGAAGTAACACCGAGTGCAGACAACAACTGGTCTTTCGCGCCAATTAAATCAAACAACAAACTCGATGTTCGCTTTGAAACGTCACCAAGTGACAAAGCCGCGCAATTCATCAAAGAAAAAGGACAATACCCGATGAAACGTGTAGCAACTGACGAGGTAGGTTTTGCGATTTACCAAATCGACTTAAACCAAAAATAAGTCTTATTTGGCAATGATGTTAAGCGGCTCTTGTGAGCCGCTTTTTTGTTCCGCTAGAATATAGAAAACCGCTTCTGAGTCATCACATGCACAACGATCTTTTTTCTGACCTAATCAATCACGGCTTCCTCGAAAGCGAAGCGAACCAACTTATTGAACACGGTCAGCAACTCGAACTTCCGACACGTCATATTCTTAACCACCAAGGTGAATTCAGCTCTCATATTTACTTTGTTTTAGCGGGGTTATGCCACGCGAGTTACCTGACCGACAAAGGTAAGGAATTCAGTAAAGAGTTCTACTGGGAAAAAGATTGGGTGATTGGTTTTGAGGGACTCATTAAGAGCCAGCCTTCCCCTTATTTATTAGAAACGCTAACGCCTTGTGATTTATTTTGCTTGCCCATAGAGGTACTACATCAATGGCGAGCAGAGAAGCACCCTATTTACCTCAAGCTGCTCGAAGCTCAATTAATGCATAAAGAAAACAAAGAACGCTTTATGTTGCTCTACTCTCCAGAAGAACGCTACCAATTATTTTGCCAGCACTATCCAGATCTAGAACAGCGCATTACTGATAGTCAAATCGCGGCTTATTTGGGAATTACCGCCATCAGTTTGAGTCGTATTAAATCTCGATTAAAAATACATCACGAAAAGTAAAACTAAAATAATATTGACAGAAAACAATCAACACAAATAGTCATAGTCTTATTACTAAGCAAAGCTATTACTTTGAAGTATAAGCAAAAATTAAATTTACCACCTAGATATACACCCAAATATACCACACCCTCCTTAACCATATTTTTACCTCACTCGCCGATTTTATACGCGAGTGAACCAATACGAATAAAGGAAGAGGATTATGTTTGGAAAACTAAAAGCAGCAGCTGGTGATGCCGCCAACAATAAAGCAGCAACATTGATCACTGCACATGTAGAACCCGTTATGGAGGAAATTCAAGGGTACTCTCCGACCATCATTATGGAAGACGACACGTATCAAAGCCACGTCATTGAACCGACTTTAGTTGCTCTACAGGCCGCATCGTCCGGCGTAACCTCTATGGTGCCTGACTTTGATGAGAAATTTGGGACCTGTATGTTCCACCTTCGTAGTGAACTACTTGAATTATCGGAAGACAAAGTCGAACTCATCGCCGACTTTAAGCAACAGCTACCAACGGCCGTAATGGAAGGATTAAAGCTGTAGCATAGAAGAAGAACGAATAAAAACGGCTACCTAAGTAGCCGCTTTTATTTTAAAAATAACGCTCTACTTCAGAATTCGAGCTCTAAATTGACGACCTTTCATCTTGCCGTTGCTGATGGTTTGCAATGCTTTCTTCGCGGCAGACTTCTCAACAGCCACATAAGAACGCATCGCCATCAATTGAATTTTACCTACTTGCGCACCAGTAATGCCGCCTTTGCCCGTTAAGCAACCGAGAATATCGCCAGCACGAACTTTCTGTTTCTTACCACCATCGATATTAATGGTCACCATTTTCGCCTGATATGGTTGCTGGTTTGACTTTGCAGGCAATGTCGCTGGCATCACATCCATATCCAAGTATTCTTCGATACGAGCAACGCGTAAGCCATCTTTCTCACCAAAGAAGCTAAATGCTAAGCCTTTACTACCCGCTCGACCTGTACGCCCGATGCGGTGCACGTGAACCTCAGGATCACGAGACAATTCAAAGTTAAATACCGCATCAAGGTTATCTACATCAAGACCACGAGCGGCAACATCGGTTGCGACCAGGATAGAAACACTCTTGTTCGCAAACTGAACCAATGCTTGGTCACGCTCACGCTGTTCAAGGTCACCATGAAGGTCAATTACACTGAACCCTTTATGATGCAACTCATCGGTCACGTTCTGCACTTCTTTTTTGGTGTTACAGAACACAACAGCTGATTCCGGTTGGTGAGTCAGTAACAGGTTAGCCAGCGCTTCATCGCGAGCTTCCGAGCCTTCTACCTTGTAAAAGTATTGCGCGATACTTGATGTATCGTGTGTCGCTTCCACTTTAATCATTTCTGGCGATTGCATGATACGTTGAGCAATCTGCTCAATTTTTTCTGGGAATGTCGCACTAAACAATAAAGTTTGGCGTTGTTTAGGCGCTGCATCAATGATCGCATCCAACGCATCTTGGAACCCCATATCGAGCATGCGATCCGCTTCATCCAACACGAGCGTATTTAACTCTTCAAGGTTGATGCGGCCTTTATCTAGATGATCAAGGATACGTCCAGGTGTACCTACTAAGATGTGTGCACCATGCTCTAGAGAACCAATTTGAGGCCCCATTGGCATACCGCCACACAAGGTCAAAACTTTAATGTTGTGAATACCGCGACCTAGTGTACGGATCTCTTTCGCCACCTGATCAGCCAACTCACGGGTTGGGCATAGCACCAACGACTGCACGCGAAAACGCTTTACGTTGAGGTTTGATAATACGCCGAGACCAAATGCCGCTGTTTTACCTGAGCCTGTTTTACCCTGACCAATCACATCGCGCTGATTCAAAATCGCAGGTAAGCTCAACGCTTGAATTGGCGTCATATGGGTGTAGTTCAATGATTCAAGCGTCTCTAGTAGCGCTGGATTAAGCCCTACTTGGTCAAAAGTTTGTTTGCTCACAGGGAAATATCCTCAGGTGGGATGGAAAAGAGGGCACATTATCGCCAGATTTGTCACGAAGACCAGTTAAAATTAACCATTGTTAATGAGTAATAGCAGAAAACGACGTAAAGTCAGCTGCATTCGCTTATTAATGGATACTGGAAATGATCAACTGGACAACCCTCCCTTTTACTCAACTGACCACGACTCAACTGTATGAAATGCTGCGTTTGCGTGTGGATGTCTTTGTCGTAGAACAAACTTGTCCCTACCCAGAGCTCGATGGCAAAGATACGCTTGATGGTGTCTATCACTTGTTGGGTTATAACGGAGATGAACTCGTCGCTTGTGCTCGTTTATTGCCTGCAGGCACCACTTACGACAATGTGAGTATTGGTCGTGTGGTGACGAAACAAAGTGCACGAGGCGGAGGTCTGGGACATGAACTACTTGAGCAAGCCTTACAACGGTGCCAACTGCTTTGGGCAGGTCAAACGATAGATATCGGCGCACAAGAACACCTGGTGGCTTTCTATGCGACTCATGGCTTTGAAGTTATTTCTGAAAGCTACCTTGAGGATGGTATCCCTCATGTGGATATGCGCCGAGTAAACTAAATGTCACCTCATCATTTGGCGCTATTCTTACTGGTTATCGGTAACTTGGCAGCATCACTTTCCGATGTTGCCGTTAAACTGATCGAAGGCGGAATTTCCCCCTTCCAATACATGTTTGTGCGCCAATTGGCTTCACTGTTGATCCTCTTACCTTTTTACCTCAAACAAAACCCAAGTAAACGCAGCCTCAAGCAAGTTCCTATTACTTTGTTGCGAGCGCACCTAATATTGATTGGTAGCGGGTGCATGATGGTCGCAGTCACTTACCTACCACTCGCAACCGCCAACGCCGTCTTTTACGCCGCACCAATTCTAATGTTGCCACTGTCAGTACTGTTTCTCAAAGAACATCCACCATTAAGAAAAGTATTACTGACTGGTTTTGGTTTCTTTGGTGTCTTAGTGGTACTCCGACCAAATCACTTCCATTGGGCTGCGTTGTTTGCACTCGGTACAGCAACCACGCTGGCGATGTTCAATATATTGGTAAGAAAACTGCCTAGCGAACAATCTGTCGTCACGACGCTTTGGTGGACAACCTTATTCTCCCTGCCTGTGTCGACGCTATTAGCTGGGGTTTATTGGCAACCTATGACTTGGCAGGAACTAACGCTGGTAATCGCGAGTGCGATCTGTATTTTGAGCTATAACGGTCTGGCAGTATTGGCATATCAAAAAGCCCCCGCCGGAGAGGTTGCCTTGGCGGAATACTCAGGGCTCGTATTCGTGACACTCTTTGGAATATGGTGGTTTGATGAGATTCCAGACTGGCTCACTGCAGTGGGAATTTTGATGATCGTGTTGCCTCTTCTTCCTTGGAATAAGAAAAAGAAACTAACCTCTTAACAGGAACAAGACAAAAGGATAGTAAATGGCAGAGAACAAGCAACGAGTAGTTAGAAACAAAAAAGGCGCGAATCATCGCGCCTTCTAGGAGTTCTTCTTTAACGTTACTTATTGCGACCGAATGTGCCATCAGATAAACGGAAAAACATCACCGACTCACCACTTTTTTCTAGTTGCAGCATGTCTAGCTTACCATCATCGGCGAGCTTAAAGCGGACTAATTGTCCTTGCTTGATTCGACTTAGCGGCTTGTCGCTGCCTTCAATTTTTACCAAGGCATTCAAATCGCCCATCGAAAGCTGATTACTACGGAACACTTGAGCAAGAGTATCACCATTTTTCACCGTGTATTCTTTCCACTGTTCCGATTTTTGCTCTGCGTTTTGTGCAGAGCGTTGCTCACTCAAGCTTTGCGCGTTAAGTTGAATCGCCACACGTTGAGTCTCTTTCTCAGCTTGGGGCTCGTTCAGCTGCTCAGTATCTTTAGGTACTGGAATAATCAGAAGTACCAGCACCACAGGTACCAATACCATTAAAGCTCGCTGATGTAGCTTTGGAAGACGATGCCAAAATTCGGTGACAGGTTGCATTCGCTCTTGCCACTTTTCTTTATTGAAAGGCTGCTTCCAGTCGATAGCAGCGAATTTCTGCTTCATCAACTCGACTTGGTCGACTTGCTGCTTTTTCTTTCTGCGACGATTCATTCTGATGAGTCCCTTAATACTTCTAGTGTCAGTATAAAAATACCAGCGCGGAGAGTATATGTTTTTCGCCAAAGTAAAATGTAATTTGGCGTAAATTAGCAGAAATTTCACTTGGAGTAAGAGATAAGTCACACCCTAAACCTCACATCGACACATTGATGCGCAATCATTTAAACCTAAGCGCGAAACTGCTATCCTGTTACCTTTATCACTCCTAATAAGAGCGACATTCATGTCTGAAATTAAATTTGAAACTGCAGAGCAGAAAGCAAGTTACGGTATTGGTCTGCAAATGGGTCAGCAACTTGCTGGTTCTGGTCTAGAAGGTCTAAGCGTTGACGCTATCGCAGCAGGTATCGCTACAGCACTAACTGGCGACATGCCATCAATCGAAATTGACGAAATCAACAACGCACTGCAAGAGCTTCACACTCGCGCAGAAGCCGTACGTCAAGAAGCAGCAAAAGCAGCAGCAGCTGACGGCGAAGCTTTCCTAAAAGACAACGCTCTACGTCCGGAAGTAAACGTTCTTGAATCAGGTCTTCAGTACGAAATCATCACTGAAGGTACTGGTGAAATCCCAACAGCGGCAGCTCAAGTTCGCGTTCACTACCACGGTGAGTTAACTGACGGTACTGTATTCGACAGCTCTGTTTCTCGTGGCCAACCAGCTGAGTTCCCAGTAACTGGCGTAATCAAAGGCTGGGTTGAAGCACTTCAACTAATGCCTGTTGGTTCTAAGTGGAAACTATACATCCCACAAGACCTTGCATATGGTGAGCGTGGCGCAGGTGCTGCAATCCCTCCATTTGCAGCTCTAGTATTCGAAGTAGAACTACTAGACATCCTATAATTGAGACCTCTCTCAATAACAAATTCGAAGCGGCGCTCACTAGCGCCGCTTTTTTTGTCTAGAATAAACAGACTTGAGCTCAACGATCTTGAGTAGTCTCCCAAGTAACCTCTAAATGCTTGGGCTAAGAAACAACAATAATAATCGCAAGCCACACGGAGGTATTATGCGTAAAACTCTTCTCACCTTAACCTTGCTCTCAATGAGCATTGGTACTGCCCACGCTTTTCTCGATGCCGTTACCGATAAAGATACCCAAAGTGGTTTGATGGATATGGTCAGTGAGGGAATGGGTGTGGAATCTTCACCGCTGACGGATTTATTGACGAGCCAACTTCCCGTCTCGACTGAGCAAGCTGCCGGCGGCACAGGTGCACTGTTAGCTCTAGCGCAAGGCCAATTATCGGATCAGAATAGCAGTGAGCTTCAATCGCTCATTCCGGGAATGGAAAATTTACAAGGGGCTCAAAGTCTACTTGGGAGCATTGAAAACTTAGGCGCTGTCCAAAGCACTTTCGACAAACTAGGCTTAGACCCATCGATGATCAGCCAGTTTGCTCCAGTCATTTTAGGATACTTAGGCGACCAAGGTGCAAGTGAAGGGTTGCTAAATTCCCTTAGTGGACTTTGGGGAGCGGAAAGCTAAAAACGTAAAATCAGGAAACTTAAAACCAGCAGTAGTGATTTTAAATGTGAGATAAGGGAGTGAGTCCGCTAAAGGTAAAGAGAAAATTTCGATACTCGATTATCTCTAGGAAACAAATTTCAGACACAAAAAAGCCGAGCTATTGCTCGGCTTTTTTTGTTCTTACGAACTGAGATTACTCAGCAGCTTCTTCAGCAGCTGGGCGATCTACAAGCTCAATGTAAGCCATTGGAGCTTTATCACCAGCACGGAAGCCAGCTTTTAGGATACGAGTGTAACCGCCCTGACGAGCAGCAAAACGTGGACCTAGTTCGTTAAACAGTTTTGCAACTACTTCGTTATCACGAGTACGTGCAAATGCTAGACGACGGTTAGCAACACTGTCAGTCTTAGCTAGTGTAATCAAAGGCTCAACTACGCGACGTAGCTCTTTTGCTTTTGGCAAAGTAGTCTTGATAACTTCATGACGTACTAGAGAGCTAGCCATGTTGCTAAACATCGCTTTACGATGTGAGCTGTTGCGGTTGAGTTGACGACCACTCTTACGATGGCGCATGACCTAATCCTTCTAACTAGTATCGATTAATCTTCAGCGATTGATGCAGGTGGCCAGTTTTCTAGGCGCATGCCCAGAGACAGACCACGTGACGCAAGTACGTCTTTAATCTCAGTAAGAGATTTTTTACCAAGGTTAGGCGTTTTAAGTAGCTCAACCTCAGTACGTTGTACTAGATCACCGATGTAGTGAATCGCTTCTGCTTTCAGACAGTTAGCAGAGCGAACTGTTAGTTCAAGATCGTCTACAGGACGCAGTAGGATCGGATCGAATTCTGGCTTCTCTTCCTTCTCCTCAGGTACACGTACATCACGAAGATCTACGAACGCATCCAATTGTTCAGCTAGGATAGTAGCTGCACGACGGATTGCTTCCTCAGGTTCTAGAGTACCGTTTGTTTCCATATCGATAACTAGCTTGTCTAAATCAGTGCGCTGTTCTACACGAGCTGCTTCTACAGCGTAGGCAATTTTGTCTACAGGGCTGTAAGTAGCATCTACTAGTAGGCGACCGATTGGACGCTCGTCTTCTTCGTTATGGATACGCGCAGAAGCTGGAACATAACCACGACCACGTTCTACTTTAATACGCATTGCGATTTCAGCATTGTCATCCGTTAGGTGACAAATAACGTGTTCAGGGTTAGCGATCTCTACATCACCATCATGGGTGATGTCACCTGCAACCACAGGGCCCGAGCCTGATTTGTTCAAAGTAATGAACACTTCATCTTTGCCTTCGGCAACGCGTACAGCCAAACCTTTAAGGTTTAGAAGGATTTCAAGAATATCTTCTTGTACGCCTTCTTTAGTGCTGTACTCATGAAGTACGCCTTCGATTTCTACTTCTGTCACAGCACAACCTGGCATAGAAGATAGAAGGATACGGCGAAGTGCATTACCCAGAGTATGACCAAAGCCACGCTCTAATGGCTCAAGAGTTACTTTTGCGTGAGTCGAGCTGATTTGTTCGATGTCAACTAGACGTGGCTTAAGAAATTCTGTTACAGAACCCTGCATTGTGTCCTCTCTTTAGTTTAAACCTTACTTAGAGTAAAGCTCGACGATCAATTGTTCGTTGATGTCAGCTGATAGATCAGAACGCTCAGGCATACGCTTGAATGTACCTTCCATCTTGCCACCATCTACTTCAATCCAAGTTGGTTTTTCACGTTGTTCAGCAACTTCTAGAGCCGCTTTAATACGAGCTTGCTGTTTAGCTTTCTCGCGAATAGAAACAACGTCATTAGCCGCTACTTTGAAAGAAGGAACGTTTACAACTTTACCGTTAACTAGGATAGCTTTATGGCTAACTAGCTGACGTGCTTCTGCGCGAGTTGCGCCAAAGCCCATGCGGTAAACTACGTTATCAAGACGACCTTCAAGAAGCTGAAGCAGGTTCTCACCTGTGTTGCCTTTAAGGCGTGCAGCTTCTTTGTAGTAGTTACGGAATTGTTTTTCTAGAACGCCGTACATACGACGAACTTTTTGCTTCTCACGAAGCTGAACGCCATACTCAGATAGACGACCGCGACGAGCGCCGTGTACACCTGGTGCGTTATCAATTTTACACTTGGTATCGATCGCGCGAACACCAGACTTAAGGAATAAGTCAGTGCCTTCACGACGGCTAAGCTTCAGCTTAGGACCCAAATATCTTGCCATGATCTTTCTCCAGTAATCTAAAAAACGTTATACACGACGTTTCTTAGGTGGACGACAACCGTTATGAGGGATTGGTGTAGCATCAACGATGTTTGTGATGCGGAAACCAGCAGCGTTCAGAGCGCGAACAGTAGATTCACGACCTGGACCAGGACCCTTAACCATAACTTCCAAGTTCTTTAGACCGTATTCTTTAGCCATTTCAGCACAACGCTCAGCAGCAACCTGTGCAGCGAACGGAGTAGACTTACGAGAACCGCGGAAACCAGAACCACCTGCAGTAGCCCAAGCTAGAGCGTTACCTTGACGGTCAGTAATGGTTACGATTGTGTTATTGAAAGAAGCATGGATGTGCGCAACGCCATCTGCAACTTGCTTGCGTACGCGCTTACGAGCGCGAGTTGGTTGTTTAGCCATTGTACTCTACCTTCCCGATTATTTCTTGATCGGCTTACGCGGACCCTTACGGGTGCGAGCGTTGGTTTTAGTACGCTGTCCACGTAGTGGTAGACTGCGACGATGACGAAGACCACGGTAACAGCCAAGGTCCATAAGACGCTTGATGTTCATAGATACTTCACGACGTAGATCACCTTCTACAGTGTACTTAGCTACACCATCACGCAGTTGATCGATCTGATCTTCAGTTAGTTCACTGATCTTAACATCTTCAGCAATACCCACTTCAGCTAGGATAGCTTGAGAGCGAGTTTTACCGATGCCGTAGATCGCTGTTAGAGCGATTACAGCGTGTTTCTGATCAGGAATGTTAATGCCTGCTATACGGGCCATTATTCACTCCTAAGTGGTTCTATAAAAGAATTAGCCGCAGCAAAGCCCGTTATGGATACGCTGCGGGATACTACTTCTTTTGCACGCAAAAGGTAGGCCGAGGAATATACTCGACCTAACCTTCGTTTTCAAGTAAAAATTTCTGCTAATTAGCCTTGGCGCTGTTTGTGCTTTGGCTCACTGCAAATCACGCGAACGACACCGTTACGCTTGATTACTTTACAGTTACGGCAGATTTTTTTAACGGAAGCACGAACTTTCATTGCTAAACTCCGTAATTGAAACTGAGTCTACCGTCGCTATTAACGACCGTAGCCTTTCAGATTCGCTTTCTTCAACACAGAATCATACTGTTGAGACATCAGATGAGTCTGTACCTGTGCCATAAAGTCCATGATAACAACGACTACGATAAGTAGTGATGTACCGCCGAAGTAGAAACGTACGTTCCACGCGACCATCATGAACTCGGGAATCAGACAGATAAAGGTAATGTACAGTGCGCCCGCTAGGGTTAAACGTGTCATTACTTTATCGATGTACTTCGCTGTCTGCTCACCTGGGCGGATACCGGGTACGAATGCACCGGACTTCTTCAAGTTATCCGCTGTTTCACGCGGGTTGAAAACCAACGCCGTGTAAAAGAAACAGAAGAAGATAATCGCTGCTGCATAAAGCATTACATACAGAGGCTGACCTGGGCTAAGAGCCAAAGACACGTCAGTTAACCAACCGAACGCGCTGCTCTCACCGTTCTGACCAAACCACTGAGCCAGTGTTCCTGGGAACAGGATAATGCTTGATGCGAAAATCGCTGGAATAACACCTGCCATATTAATTTTAAGTGGCAGATGCGAGCTCTGTGCAGCAAATACTTTACGACCTTGTTGACGCTTAGCGTAGTTAACGACGATTCGGCGTTGACCACGTTCCATGAAAACAACGAAGTAAATTACTGCGAAAGCTAATACCGCGATTAACAGTAGAAGAAGTACATGCAATTCACCTTGACGCGCTTGCTCGATTGTTTGACCGATTGCAGAAGGCAATCCAGCAACAATACCTGCAAAAATCAGAATGGAAATACCATTACCGATTCCTCGCTCTGTAATTTGTTCACCTAACCACATTAGGAACATGGTACCGGTTACTAAACTTACGGTAGCAATTAGCGTAAACATGGTTTGGTTCATTACAACCAGATTGTCGACCATGTTTGGTAAGCCAGTTGCAATACCAATAGCTTGGAATGTTGCAAGTACAAGCGTGCCGTAGCGTGTATATTGGCTGATCTTACGACGGCCTGCTTCACCCTCTTTCTTGAGTTCCGCTAACGCTGGATGAACTACAGTTAGCAATTGGACAACAATAGATGCCGAAATATACGGCATGATGCCCAATGCTAATATAGATGCACGCTCAAGTGCACCACCGGAGAACATGTTAAACATTTCTACGATGGTACCTTTTTGCTGTTCGAACAAATCGGCAAGTACAGCAGCGTCAATACCAGGAATCGGCACAAATGAGCCGGCTCGGAATACTAAAAGTGCACCAATTACGAATAACAAGCGCGACTTTAGTTCACTTAAGCCGCTCTGAGCACTACGAAAATCTTGTCCTGGTTTCTTAGCCATCTGTACCTCGTTCCTCGAGATTATTCCTCGATTTTACCGCCTGCAGCTTCGATTGCAGCTTTAGCGCCTTTAGTCACGCGTAGACCTTTAACAGTCACAGCTTTGCTTAGGTCACCAGAAAGAACGATCTTAACGAATTCGATGTTCTTAGTGATAACGTTAGCAGCTTTTAGGCTGTTAAGATCAACTACGTCACCTGTTACTTTCGCTAGCTCAGCTAGACGAACTTCAGCAGACACTAGGCTCTTGCGAGAAGTGAAACCGAATTTAGGTAGACGTTGTTTTAGAGGCATTTGACCGCCTTCAAAACCTGGACGAACAGAGCCGCCAGAACGTGACTTTTGACCTTTGTGACCACGGCCACCAGTTTTACCTAGGCCAGAACCGATACCACGACCTACACGCTTCGGAGAAGTTTTCGAG
Source organism: Vibrio sp. ED002 (assembly GCF_023277445.1). Classification (NCBI taxonomy): domain Bacteria; kingdom Pseudomonadati; phylum Pseudomonadota; class Gammaproteobacteria; order Vibrionales; family Vibrionaceae; genus Vibrio; species Vibrio sp. ED002. The sequence goes on from NZ_CP080238.1 coordinate 2,101,540, forward strand.
CCAGCAGCCGGTGATAGAGTATTCAAACGCATTTCTGATTACTCCTCAACTTTAACCATGTAGTAAACCTTGTTGATCATACCGCGCACGCACGGAGTATCTTCAAGTTCTACTGTGTGGTTGATTTTACGAAGGCCTAGACCGCGCAAAGTAGCTTTGTGCTTTGGCAGGCGACCAATTGAGCTTTTAGTTTGAGTTACTTTAATAGTTGCCATGGTGTTCTTACTCCGAAATAGCTTCAACAGTTAGACCACGTTTAGCAGCAACCATTTCTGGCGACTTCATGCTACCTAGTGCATCGATCGTTGCACGAACGATGTTGATAGGGTTCGTAGAACCGTATGCTTTAGATAGTACGTTGTGTACACCAGCAACTTCTAGTACTGCACGCATCGCACCACCTGCGATAACACCAGTACCTTCAGCAGCAGGCTGCATGTAAACTTTAGAGCCCGAATGGCGACCTTTCACTGGGTGGTGAAGAGTGCCTTCGTTTAGCGCGATAGTAGTCATGTTACGACGCGCTTTTTCCATTGCTTTTTGAATCGCTGCAGGTACTTCACGAGCTTTGCCGTAACCGAAACCTACACGACCGTTACCGTCACCAACTACTGTTAGTGCAGTGAAGCTCATGATTCGACCGCCTTTAACCGTTTTAGAAACACGGTTAACTGCGATTAATTTTTCTTGCAAATCATTCGCTTGAACTTGTTGTTCTTTAGCCATCTTCCAACCCTACCTTAGAATTTCAGACCAGCTTCGCGAGCAGATTCTGCTAGCGCCGCTACTCGACCGTGGTATTGGAAACCAGAACGATCAAATGCAACTGCAGTTACGCCTTTTTCAAGAGCGCGCTCAGCAACAGCTTTACCTACTGCTTTAGCTGCATCAACGTTACCAGTGTATTTCACTTGCTCACGGATCGCTTTTTCTACAGTAGAAGCTGCTGCGATAACCTCAGAGCCATTAGCCGCGATAACCTGTGCGTACACGTGACGAGGAGTACGGTGTACAACTAGGCGAGTCGCACCCAGTTCTGCAATCTTACGACGTGCGCGTGTAGCACGACGGATGCGAGATGCTTTCTTATCCATAGTGTTACCTTACTTCTTCTTAGCTTCTTTAGTACGCACATTTTCATCTGCGTAACGAACACCTTTACCTTTGTAAGGCTCAGGTTGACGGTAAGAACGAATGTCAGCCGCAACTTGACCAACTAGTTGCTTATCACAACCAGTAATGATGATTTCAGTTTGGCTTGGACATTCAGCTTTAATACCCGCTGGCAACTCGTGCTCAACTGGGTGAGAGAAGCCTAGTGTTAGACCTACAGCGTTGCCTTTAATAGCAGCACGGTAACCAACACCTTTAAGAGTTAGCTTCTTAGTAAAGCCTTCAGTAACACCAACAACCATGTTGTTAACTAGAGCGCGAGCTGTACCAGCTTGTGCCCATGCGTTAGCAAAACCTTCTTTAGGACCGAAAGTTAGGTTGTTTTCTTCCTGAGCAACAACAACTGCATTGTTAACAACGCGTGTTAGTTCGCCCTTCGCACCTTTTACAGTGATTTCTTGGCCGTTTAGTTTCACCTCTACGCCAGCTGGAATAGCGACAGGTGCCTTAGCAACACGAGACATATTCTACTCCTATTAAGCTACGTAGCAGATGATTTCACCACCAAGACCTGCTTTACGTGCAGCGCGGTCTGACATAAGACCCTTGGAAGTTGAAACGATAGCAATACCAAGACCACCCATTACAGAAGGAAGTTGATCTTTCTTCTTGTAAACACGTAGACCTGGACGAGAAACACGTTTAAGTTGCTCGATTACTGGTTTTGCTTGGAAGTACTTAAGTGTAACTTCTAGCTCAGGTTTTGCTTCGCCTTCAACAGCGAAGTCAACGATGTAACCTTCAGCTTTTAGTAGTGCAGCAATTGCAACTTTAAGCTTTGAAGAAGGCATTTTAACAGCAACTTTGTTTGCTGCCTGACCGTTACGAACGCGGGTCAGCATATCCGAAATCGGATCTTGCATGCTCATATGATTTACTCCAAATGATTAAGTGGCAATTACCAGCTAGCCTTACGAAGACCCGGAATCTCGCCTTTCATGCAAGCTTCACGAACCTTAATACGGCTTAGACCGAACTTACGTAGGTAACCGTGTGGACGACCAGTTTGGTTACAACGGTTGCGCTGACGTGATGCACTTGAATCACGTGGAAGAGATTGCAGTGTAAGAACCGCATTCCAACGATCTTCTTCAGATGCGTTTACATCGCTGATGATAGCTTTTAGCGCTGCACGCTTTTCAGCGAACTTAGCTACTAGCTTCGCACGTTTTGCTTCACGTGCTTTCATTGAATTTTTAGCCATAACAGTAACCCTTCACCTTACTTACGGAATGGGAAGTTAAAGGCAGCCAGCAGAGCACGGCCTTCCTCATCAGTACCAGCAGACGTCGTAATAGTGATGTCTAGACCGCGTACTCGATCAACTTTATCAAAGTCGATTTCCGGGAAGATGATTTGCTCGCGAACGCCCATGCTGTAGTTACCGCGACCGTCAAAAGACTTAGCGCTAACACCACGGAAGTCACGTACACGTGGAAGTGCGATAGAGATTAAACGCTCTAAAAATTCCCACATACGTTCGCCACGCAAGGTTACTTTACAACCGATAGGGTAGCCTTCACGGATTTTGAAACCTGCAACAGATTTACGAGCTTTAGTGATAAGTGGCTTTTGACCAGAGATCGTTGCCATATCAGCAGCTGCGTTTTCTAGCAGTTTCTTATCGTTGATTGCTTCACCAACACCCATGTTTAGGGTGATTTTCTCGATTCTAGGGACTTGCATGACGCTTGTGTAGCTAAACTGTTTGGTCAGTTCAGCGACTACAGACGACTTGTAGTAATCATGCAGTTTCGCCATAGTAGAACTCCAAATTACTTCTATTAGTTAGAAACGATTTCGTTGTTAGATTTAAAGAAACGAACTTTCTTACCATCTTCAAAACGGAAACCGATACGGTCAGCTTTACCAGTAGCTGCGTTAAAGATCGCCACGTTAGAAACATCGATAGCTGCTTCTTGCTCTACGATACCGCCTTGGATACCTAGTGCAGGAACAGGTTTCTGGTGTTTCTTAACAAGGTTGATACCTTCAACGATAACTTTACCAGTTGCTAGGACCTTAGTTACTTTACCTTTCTTGCCTTTGTCTTTACCAGCAAGAACGATTACTTCGTCATTACGACGGATTTTAGCTGCCATTTCTACGTGCTCCTTACAGAACTTCTGGAGCCAGTGAAACGATCTTCATGAACTTATCGCCACGAAGTTCGCGTGTCACAGGACCAAAGATACGTGTACCGATTGGTTGCTCAGTAGTGTTATTCAACAGTACGCAAGCATTTCGGTCGAAGCGAATGACAGAACCGTCAGGACGACGTACGCCTTTACGGGTGCGCACTACAACCGCCTTCATAACGTCACCTTTCTTTACTTTACCGCGAGGAATTGCTTCCTTAACAGTAACTTTGATGACGTCACCGATATGTGCATAACGGCGGTGTGAGCCACCCAGAACCTTAATACACATTACGCTGCGTGCGCCTGAGTTATCAGCTGCGTCCAGCATACTTTGCATTTGGATCATGTTAGTGCTCCGCTAAATATTAATAACTAGACCCATCACGGGTCGGGCTGCCTCTTAAAAGAGACGCGGATTGTACCACCCTTTTTTGTGATTGGGTAGTCAAAAAATAAACGGCCCCAAAAATTTTTTGGAGCCGCTTTCCTACCTATAGAATAGTGAAGATTACATCTTCGCCTTTTCTAGGACTTTTACCAATGTCCAAGACTTAGTCTTAGACAGTGGACGACACTCTGCGATTTCAACTTTGTCGCCTAGGCCACAAGTGTTGTTTTCGTCATGTGCGTGTACTTTAGTCGTACGCTTTACGTATTTACCGTAAATTGGGTGTTTCACCATGCGTTCGATAGCAACAACGATAGACTTGTCCATCTTGTCGCTAACTACACGACCTTGTTGAGTACGTTTTACTTCGCTCATTATGCGCCTGCCTTCTCAGTCAAAACAGTTTTCACACGTGCGATATCACGGCGTACAGCTTTCAGAGTATGAGTTTGCTGTAGCTGACCAGTTGCAGCTTGCATGCGCAAGTTGAACTGTTCGCGTAGCAAATTCAATAGCTCAGCGTTAAGCTCTTCAACGCTTTTCTCGCGTAGATCTTGTGCTTTCATCACATCACCTGCTTAGTTACAAATGTAGTTTTGAATGGCAGTTTACGAGCCGCTAGGCGGAACGCTTCACGCGCCAATTCTTCAGGTACACCACCCATTTCGTACATAACCTTACCAGGTTGGATTTGGGCTACCCAGTACTCAACGTTACCTTTACCCTTACCTTGACGAACTTCAAGTGGTTTTTCTGTGATTGGTTTGTCTGGGAACACACGGATCCAGATTTTACCTTGACGCTTAACGTGACGTGTCATTGCACGACGTGCCGCTTCGATTTGACGAGCAGTTAGACGACCACGGCCAACAGCTTTAAGACCGAATTCGCCGAAGCTTACATCAGTACCTTTAGCTAGACCACGGTTACGACCTGTCTGAACCTTACGGAACTTAGTACGTTTAGGTTGTAGCATCTGTCGACTCCTTACTTACGGCCTTTACGCTGCTTCTTAGGCTTATCGCCTTTAGGCTCTACAGCGTTAGCTGCTGGCATACCACCTAGAATCTCACCTTTGAAGATCCAAGTTTTAATGCCGATCACACCGTATTGAGTGTGAGCCGAAGAAGTTGCGTAATCAATGTCTGCACGTAGAGTGTGTAGAGGCACACGACCTTCACGGTACCACTCAGAACGTGCGATTTCAGCGCCGCCTAGACGACCGCTTACTTCCACTTTGATGCCTTTAGCACCTAGACGCATTGCGTTTTGTACCGCGCGCTTCATAGCACGACGGAACATAACACGACGCTCTAGTTGAGACGCGATGCTATCGCCAACAAGTTGTGCATCAAGTTCAGGTTTACGTACTTCAGCGATATTAATTTGCGCTGGTACACCTGCAATTTTTGCTACAGCTGTGCGTAGTTTCTCAACGTCTTCACCTTTCTTACCGATTACAACGCCTGGACGAGCAGTGTGAATAGTCACACGGATGCTCTTAGCAGGACGCTCGATAACGATGCGTGAAAGAGATGCTTTTTGTAGTTCCTTAGTAAGGAACTGACGTACCTTGAAGTCGCCGTCTAGGTTGTCAGCGAAATCTTTGGTGTTAGCAAACCATGTAGCATTCCAAGGCTTAACGATGCCAAGACGAATACCATTAGGATGTACTTTTTGACCCATTGCTTACTCTCCTAGTCTCTAGCGATCTGCTACAACAACAGTGATGTGGCTTGAACGCTTCAAGATACGATCCGCACGACCTTTAGCACGAGGCATAATACGCTTCATGGTTGGGCCTTCATCTACAAAGATTTTTGCGACATTCAGATCGTCAATATCTGCACCTTCGTTGTGCTCCGCGTTAGCGATAGCAGACTCTAGAACCTTCTTAACTAGAACAGCAGCTTTTTTGTTGCTGAAAGTTAGGATTTCTAGAGCTTGGTCAACAGATTTACCACGAATTAGATCCGCAACTAAGCGAGCTTTCTGAGGCGAAATGCGAGCAAAGTTATGTTTAGCAATAGCTTCCATCATTTACTCCTTAACGCTTCTTAGCTTTCTTATCCGCAGCGTGACCGCGGTAAGTACGTGTTGGTGCGAATTCACCCAGTTTGTGACCGATCATTTCTTCAGTTACAAATACTGGTACGTGCTGACGACCATTATGGACAGCGATGGTCAAACCGATCATCGTAGGGATGATCATTGAACGACGGGACCAAGTCTTAATAGGCTTTTTGTCTCCGCTTTCCACCGCTTTCTCTACCTTCTTCAGCAAGTGTAGGTCAATAAAAGGACCTTTCTTGAGAGAACGTGGCATGGCGATTCCTCTTTATATAGATTACTTGTTACGACGACGTACGATGTACTTGTCAGTGCGTTTGTTCTTACGAGTCTTGAAGCCTTTAGTTGGCATACCCCAAGGAGATACTGGATGACGGCCACCAGAAGTACGACCTTCACCACCACCGTGTGGGTGATCAACCGGGTTCATTACTACACCACGTACGGTTGGACGTACGCCGCGCCAGCGTGAAGCACCAGCTTTACCAAGTTCACGTAGCATGTGCTCAGAGTTACCAACTTCACCGATTGTTGCACGGCCTTCAGAAAGAACTTTGCGCATTTCGCCAGAACGTAGACGGATAGTTACGTACGCACCGTCGCGAGCAACGATTTGAGCGTAAGCACCAGCCGAACGAGCTAGCTGACCACCTTTACCAGGTTTTAGTTCAACGTTGTGTACAGTTGAACCTACTGGGATGTTACGCATTGGAAGAGTGTTACCAGCTTTAATCGGTGCATCAACACCAGATTGGATAACATCACCCGCGTTAACACCTTTAGGTGCTAGGATGTAGCGACGCTCACCGTCTTTGTAAAGAACTAGAGCAATGTTTGCGCTACGGTTTGGATCGTATTCTAGACGCTCAACTTTCGCTGGGATGCCATCTTTAGTACGTTTGAAGTCAACTACACGGTAGTGGTGCTTGTGACCACCGCCGATGTGACGTACTGTGATACGACCGTTGTTGTTACGACCACCGTTCTTAGAGTTTTTCTCTAGAAGAGGTGCGTATGGCTTGCCCTTGTGTAGGTCAGCGTTAACAACTTTAACAACGTGACGACGACCAGGGGAAGTCGGCTTACATTTAACAATAGCCATTCTTAACTACTCCTGTTATTCCGCGCCGCCAACAAAGTCAAGATCTTGACCTTCTTTCAAAGTAACGTACGCTTTCTTAACGTCGCTGCGGCGACCTTGGCGTAGACCTTGACGTTTGGTCTTACCCTTAGTGATAAGAGTATTTACAGACTTAACTTCAACTTCAAAAAGCTTTTCTACAGCTGCTTTGATCTCTTTTTTAGTTGCATCTTTAGCTACTTTGAAAACGATAGTGTTCGCTTTCTCAGCTGCCATAGTTGCTTTTTCAGAGATGTGCGGAGCACGTAGAACTTTTAGGATACGCTCTTCAGTGATCATGCTAGCATCTCCTCAACTTGTTTAACTGCGTCAGCAGTCATTACAACTTTGTCGAACGCGATTAGTGAAACTGGATCGATACCAGCAACATCACGTGCGTCAACTTTGTATAGGTTACGAGCCGCTAGGAATAGATTCTCATCTACTTCGCTAGTCACGATTAGAGCGTCAGTTAGCTCAAGCTCTTTAAGCTTAGCAACTAGCTCTTTAGTCTTTGGCGCTTCAACTGAGAAGTTATCAACAACGATTAGACGCTCTTGACGAACTAGCTCAGAAAGAATGCTCTTCATAGCACCGCGGTACATTTTTTTGTTTACTTTTTGGCTGTGATCTTGTGGTTTCGCAGCAAAAGTAACACCACCTGTACGCCAGATTGGGCTACGGATTGTACCAGCACGCGCACGGCCAGTACCTTTTTGACGCCATGGCTTAGCGCCACCGCCAGAAACTTCTGAACGTGTTTTTTGAGCACGAGTACCTTGACGAGCACCTGCTGCAAACGCAACAACTACTTGGTGTACAAGAGCTTCGTTAAACTCACGTCCGAAAGTAGTTTCGGAAACAGTTAGTGCATCAGCACCTTTAACCATTAGTTCCATTACTTACTCCTGAGACGTTATGCTTTAACAGCTGGTTTAACGATCACGTTGCCACCTGTTGAGCCTGGTACTGCACCTTTAATAAGAAGCAGATTGCGCTCAGCGTCAACACGTACGATCTCTAGGTTTTGAGTCGTTACACGCTCAGCACCCATGTGACCTGCCATTTTCTTGCCTTTAAATACGCGACCTGGAGTTTGACATTGGCCAATTGAACCCGGTGCACGGTGAGACAATGAGTTACCGTGAGTCATATCTTGAGTACGGAAGTTCCAACGCTTAACAGCGCCTTGGAAGCCCTTACCTTTAGATGTACCAGTAACGTCTACTTTCTTAGTTTCGTTGAATAGTTCAACTGTTAGCTCAGCGCCAACTGCGAACTCTTCACCGTTTTCCAAACGGAATTCCCAAAGACCGCGACCAGCTTCAACGCCAGCTTTAGCAAAGTGACCTGCTTCAGCTTTGTTTACACGGTTAGCTTTCTTAGAACCAGCAGTTACCTGAATTGCTGCGTAGCCGTCTGTCTCAAGAGTTTTAACTTGAGAAACACGGTTTGCTTCAACTTCAACAACTGTTACTGGGATAGAAACGCCGTCTTCAGTAAATACGCGGGTCATGCCCACTTTACGACCGATTAGACCAATCATTCTTCTAATCTCCCTTAACCTAGGCTAATTTGAACGTCAACGCCCGCAGCAAGGTCTAGACGCATTAGAGCATCAACAGTTTTGTCTGTTGGCTCAACGATGTCGATTAGACGCTTGTGAGTACGAATTTCGTACTGGTCACGTGCTTTCTTGTTAACGTGTGGAGAGATAAGAACTGTGAAACGCTCTTTACGAGTTGGCAGTGGGATTGGACCACGAACCTGTGCGCCAGTGCGCTTAGCTGTTTCAACGATTTCCGCTGTAGAAGCGTCGATTAGTTTGTAATCGAATGCTTTTAGGCGGATACGGATACGTTGGTTCTGCATGAGACAGAGCTCCAATATTAAAAATTACACAAACAATATCGCCACTCAAACTCGTTAAGACGAGAGAATGCCGATTGATTTATGTGAAACCGTAGCGTCCAAGATTAGGACACATTGTCAGTTAATTTTCGATTAACTACCCCTACATACCAGAGTCACGTCTGGGGATAGTTTTTCCGAAGAAAAGATAGCTAATTGTATTAACCGCGAACATAAGCTGAGTCTACATTACCTCGTAAATCCGAAGATTTACTCGCTCCTCATTGCTCATTGGTTCACAACTGGCTTAACCAGTGCGACGCATTATACAGATCACACTTTAGGATGCAAGACATGAGTGAAAAATAATCGAACAAAATTTAACCGCTCGATTTATCCTTCAGTTTTTGCTTTCGCCATAAACAAAAAGGACGCCGTAGCGTCCTTTTTTAAACAGGAATGATAATAGCGCTGGCTATTACTTCTTGCTTGATAGTGCACCGAAACGCTTGTTGAAGCGATCAACACGGCCGCCTGTATCAACGATACGTTGCTTACCAGTGTAGAATGGGTGACACTTGTCACATACGTCTAGGTGGATAGATTCCTTCGCTAGAGTAGATTTGAACTCAAAAGAGTTGCCGCAAGAACAAGTAGCAGTTACTGCTTTGTATTCTGGGTGGATACCAGCTTTCATGGGATAACCTCAATAGTAGGCCGTGTCGCTATACGAGTCTAAGCCGCACACCACACGTAATTAATAATAGAAATGAGTACCGCATCGACCAATTGCCGAAGCCATATCTCAAGGCGCAGTATAGTAATGAATCACTTTGCTGGGATCAACACATTTGGCAACTTTTTCGCCACTTTTTTCACCAGTACGTATGTACTGAAGGCTTTCTGCCGCCTTATTTGAGGTTTACTCGAATTTCGCCGAGGGTTTTAATAGACTATACCCTCTTCTTCCCTCTTTTATATAGTTAAGATTCTATGCGCCCATCCATCGCTAGAGTGGCACTGCCGGTCCCACTCGACAAACAGTTCGATTACGTCATTCCTGGGCATCTCTTTCCGCTCATTGGGGGAAGAGTATCTGTTCCTTTTGGCCGCCAGACCCTTGTTGGTGTAGTCACAGCGATGGTGAACCATTCTGACTTTCCTAAAGAGCAACTTAAGCCAATCAAAGCCGTATTAGATGCTCAACCGCTATGGCCAGAGAATTTATATTCCTTGCTCACATGGTGCAGTTACTTTTATCAATACCCTCTCGGCGATACCTTACACAATGCAATGCCGGCGGCGCTACGTAAAGGGAAGCCAGCGGACTTCGCAACGCTGCAAGAATGGCAGCTCACCGAATCAGGTAAAAATAAATTAATGCAAGGCTTGGGAAGAGCGGTTAAACAGCAGCGCGCATTGCAGATGTTAGTTGATGGCGCAGTTCCGCATCAAGAGTTCATCGACCAAGAAATTCCCTCAACAGTGCTAAAGACCTTGGAAGAAAAGGGCTGGGTTGAGCGCATAGAGAAAAAGCCGACTATCACCAAATGGGGTAATCACGTTGAGCGCGATGTTGAAAAGCCCAAGGTTAATCATGAGCAGGCGCTTGCGATTGCCAGTGTGAATAGCCAAACCGGGTTTGCTTGCTATTTATTAGAAGGGGTAACGGGATCTGGTAAGACTGAAGTTTACCTGAACCTTATCAAACCTGTACTCGAGAAAGGCAAGCAGGCACTCGTTCTCGTACCTGAGATTGGTCTAACACCACAAACCATTAACCGCTTTAAATACCGTTTTAATGTTCCTGTTGATGTGATTCATTCTGGATTGAATGATACCGAACGGCTCAATGCGTGGCTTTCTGCAAGAGACAAAGCCGCCGGCATCATTATTGGAACCCGCTCGGCCCTGCTCACACCTTTTGCCGATCTCGGTATTATTATTGTCGATGAAGAGCACGATGCATCTTACAAGCAACAAGACAGTCTGCGTTACCACGCTCGTGATGTCGCCGTGATGCGCGCCCATAAAGAGCAAGTGCCTATTGTGCTTGGTTCTGCAACCCCTGCTTTGGAAACGCTGCACAACGCACTTACGGGGAAATATCATCATCTGACCCTGACACAACGTGCTGGTTCAGCGGTTCCGACCACGAATAAAGTCCTCGATGTCAAAGGGCTGTATTTGGACAGCGGCTTATCGGCTCCTCTAATTGCTGAAATGCGCAAGCACCTAAAAGCAGGCAACCAAGTGATGTTGTTCTTGAACCGTCGTGGCTTCTCGCCTGCACTCATGTGTCATGAGTGTGGTTGGATTGCGGAATGTAAACGTTGCGATGCGTACTATACCTTCCATCAATACAGTAACGAGATTCGCTGCCATCATTGCGGCTCACAACAACCTGTAATTCATCAATGTCAGGGCTGCGGTTCGACCCAGCTTGTGACGGTTGGCGTGGGAACCGAACAACTTGAGTTGCAACTGGCCGATCTTTTCCCTGAATACAAAGCTATTCGTATAGATAGAGACAGCACACGCCGCAAAGGCAGTTTAGAAGATGCGCTTGAGTCAATTCGCAAAGGCGAATACCAAATTCTGATTGGAACGCAGATGTTGGCGAAAGGTCACCACTTCCCTAACGTCACCCTTGTTGCACTATTAGATGTCGATGGCTCTCTTTATAGTAGTGATTTCCGTGCTTCTGAAAGACTGGCTCAGCTATTTATTCAGGTTGCAGGCCGAGCTGGCCGAGCTAGCAAGCCTGGTGAAGTGATACTTCAAACTCACCACCCCGAGCACAGCTTGTTGCAAGCCCTTCTACATAAAGACTACCGACACTTTGCTATGACGGCATTGGAAGAACGCAAATTAGCTCAACTGCCACCATATAGCTTTTTAACGCTGTTTAAAGCCGAAGCGAACCAAAGTGAAATTGTCGAGGATTTCCTTCGTCAGGTGCGTTTTACTCTTGAATCACATCCGCTATTCGATGATTCCTGCATGGTGCTGGGGCCAACGCCTTCACCACTTGCTAAACGTGCAGGTAAGTATCGCTGGCAGTTACTTTTGCAAACTCAGCATCGCTCATTGATGCAAAAGTTATTAACCAGTGCCAAACCTGCTATTGAGTTGTTGCCAAATGCCAAGAAAGTTCGCTGGAATTTAGACATAGAGCCACAAGATCTCAGCTAGCAAACGTTTAACCATGTAATGAATTGCCTTTTAATGTGAGTAAAATCACAATAGGATTGCAATTTTTGTTAAACAGACCGTAACTTTACCTTTAGAAATGAATAGACTATTCAAATTAGTAAAGTCTAAAGTGGATCAGTCACATAGGCTTCAATTAGAACAATGACAAACGTCACCTTGGCGAATATTTTAAGAGGGTAAAAACTATGGCGACAATGAAGGATGTTGCCCAGCTTGCAGGGGTATCTACTGCGACAGTATCACGAGCATTAATGAATCCAGAAAAAGTCTCTTCTTCAACAAGAAAGAGAGTGGAAGATGCCGTACTAGAAGCTGGTTATTCACCAAATTCATTAGCTCGTAACTTACGAAGAAATGAATCAAAAACCATTGTCACTATCGTTCCGGATATTTGCGATCCGTACTTCTCAGAGATCATTCGCGGTATCGAAGATGCAGCGATGGAACATGGCTATCTGGTTCTGCTTGGCGATAGCGGTCAACAAAAGAAACGTGAGAGCTCATTTGTAAACTTGGTCTTCACCAAACAAGCCGACGGTATGTTGCTGTTGGGTACAGACTTACCCTTTGACGTCAGCAAGCCTGAGCAAAAGAACCTACCACCTATGGTGATGGCCTGTGAATTTGCCCCTGAGCTGGAGTTACCAACTGTTCATATCGATAACCTGACTTCAGCGTTTGAAGCGGTGAACTACCTAACGCAACTTGGTCATAAACGCATCGCGCAAATCTCTGGCCCAGACACTGCGGTACTTTGCCAATTCCGTCAGCAAGGTTATCAACAAGCGTTACGTCGCGCAGGCATCAATAAAGAACCACAATACAGTGTGATTGCAGATTTCTCCTTTGAAGGTGGCGTACAAGCCGTTCGTAAACTGCTTGAATTGCCAGAGCCTCCAACGGCACTCTTCTGTCACTGTGACACCATGGCGATTGGAGCCATTCAAGAAGCAAAGCGTCTTGGTCTGCGTATCCCTCAGGATTTGTCTATTGTCGGCTTTGATGACATTCAGTTCGCGCAATACTGCGATCCACCACTGACCACCATTTCTCAACCTCGTTACGAGATTGGTCGCCAAGCGATGCTGATGATGCTAGAGCTACTTAAAGGCCATGATGTACATGCTGGCTCTCGACTGCTCGACACTAAGCTTGTCGTTCGAGGTAGTGCTGCGCCTCCACCATTACGATAAGCAACGCAAGACTCCCCAAGCGACGCATTTAGCGTCGCTTTTTATTACCCACTTTCCTGCACGTAACTAACAAGATTACACGAATAGGGTGTTTTATCTTTTCAATCTGGATTAACATATTTGCCAGAATCCTTGATGACCTGAAGTAACCGTGGCAAATAGAGATTATGTAAGACGCGGACGCGGCGCTCCGAAAAAGTCTGCAAAAAAACAACCTTCAAGAAAAAAACCTTGGCGTAGTGGTCTACTGGCAATTTTGCTCGTGGGCGGTTTTGGCTATGGGCTGTATTTATTAAGTTCAGATCCTGAACCGGAAAAAACAGTGGTTGTTGAAACACCAACAACAAATACCACCAGCAAGCCAAAGCCGAAGAAAGACATTCCACCTCCACCGGAAGAGAAGTGGGAATACGTCGATACGCTTCCAAAACGTGAAGTCGAAGTCGTCGCCAAAGAAATTCAGGTATCCAAAGTCCCTTACGTTATGCAATGCGGCGCTTACAAGAACCAAAGCCAAGCAGAAGAGCGTAAGTTAGCGATCGCCTTCCAAGGCATGACAAGCCGAGTAATCAAAAAAGACGGCAGCTCTTGGTACCGTGTTGTACTTGGCCCATACAAGTTCAAACGTGAAGCAGAGAAAGATCGCCACAAATTGCAACGCGCGAAGATCGAACCTTGTGCGATTTGGAAAGAGAATCTTTAAACACTGGCCCTAGGAGCTAAGATCCTAGGGCCTTTCTTTTCGCCCCCTTGAATCCCCCACTCACTTACCCCATATACTTAATTAAATCCAAAGAGAAATAATTAAGAGGTCGACTGTGACTACCATTGTATCTGTACGTCGAAACAATAAAGTCGTCATCGCGGGTGATGGCCAAGTGTCGCTAGGCAATACCGTAATGAAGGGCAATGCACGTAAAGTTCGCCGCCTATACAACAACCAAGTACTTGCCGGTTTTGCTGGCGGTACTGCGGATGCCTTCACCCTATTCGAACGCTTCGAAAGCAAACTACAAATGCACCAAGGCCACCTAACTAAGGCAGCAGTGGAACTTGCAAAAGACTGGCGTAGCGACCGTGCACTTCGCAAACTAGAAGCGCTGCTAGCTGTAGCGGATGAAACGGCTTCACTTATCATCACAGGTAACGGTGACGTAGTTCAGCCAGAGAACGATCTGATTGCCATTGGCTCTGGCGGCGCATACGCACAAGCAGCAGCAACCGCACTATTAGAAAACACAGACCTAGACGCACGCGAAATTGCAGAGAAAGCACTGAACATCGCTGGCGACATCTGTGTATTCACCAACCATAATCACACTGTAGAAGAACTAGAATCTACAGTAGAGCTTCCTAAGCCAACGGCTTAAGCGTAATCGTAACGAAGTAAGGAAAGAATATGTCTGAAATGACTCCTCGCGAAATCGTTCATGAACTGAACCGCCACATCATTGGTCAAGAGAAAGCAAAACGTTCGGTTGCGATTGCCCTACGTAACCGCTGGCGTCGCATGCAGCTTGAAGAAAGCTTGCGTGTAGAGGTGACTCCCAAAAATATCCTAATGATTGGTCCTACTGGTGTAGGTAAAACAGAGATTGCTCGCCGTCTTGCCAAATTGGCTAATGCACCATTCATCAAAGTCGAAGCAACCAAATTCACCGAAGTGGGTTATGTTGGTAAAGAAGTAGAAACCATCATCCGCGATCTTACCGATGTTGCAGTGAAGATGACACACCAGCAAGCGATGGAAAAAGTAAAATTCCGCGCTGAAGAGCAAGCAGAAGAGCGTGTTCTAGATGCCCTACTACCACCAGCTCGTGATGCTTGGGGTCAATCTGAGCAAAAAGAAGACACATCGAACACCCGCCAAATCTTCCGTAAAAAACTGCGTGAAGGCCAGTTAGATGACAAAGAAATCGACATCGACGTAGCAGCACCGCAAATGGGTGTGGAGATCATGGCGCCTCCTGGTATGGAAGAAATGACCAACCAGCTACAAGGTATGTTCCAAAACCTTGCTGGCGACACGAAGAAGAAACGCAAACTGAAAATCAAAGACGCAATGAAAGCGTTGGCAGAAGAGGAAGCAACGAAGCTGGTAAACCAAGAAGAGCTGAAAGAGTCTGCGATTTTCAACGTCGAGAACAACGGTATCGTGTTCATCGACGAAATCGACAAGATTTGTAAGCGCGGCGAAAGCTCAGGTCCTGACGTTTCTCGTGAAGGTGTTCAGCGTGACCTACTACCGTTAATCGAAGGTAGCACCGTATCAACTAAGCACGGCATGGTGAAAACAGACCACATCCTATTTGTGGCATCTGGTGCATTCCAAGTAGCGAAACCTTCTGACTTGATTCCAGAACTGCAAGGTCGTCTGCCTATTCGTGTAGAGCTAGAAGCACTGACCAGTAACGATTTCAAACGTATCCTTACTGAGCCAAAAGCCTCTCTGACTGAACAATACGTTGCGCTAATGAAAACAGAAAGCGTGGATGTAGAATTCACGGAAGACGGCATCACTCAAATCGCAGAAGCAGCATGGACCGTGAACGAAACTACTGAGAACATCGGTGCTCGTCGTCTGCATACCGTGATGGAGCGTTTGATGGATGAGATTTCTTACGACGCGACAGAAAAAGCGGGAGAGAAGTTCGTCATTGATGCGGCTTACGTGAAAAACCGCCTAGGCGATACTATTGAAGATGAAGATCTAAGCCGCTTTATTCTTTAATAACGCTCTATAGATACCAGAGCCCAGAACTGTGATTCTGGGCTTTTTCGTTCCGCATGACCGTTACTTTCACGAGCTCTAAACCAAAAGAGTTCGCCATTCTAGCGTTCTCAAGCGAGACTAAGGATTCAATAACAGCAAACCCCAACTCTTCCCCACTCACCTTAAACCACAGCACAAACGGACAATAGATTCTGAATCACCTCGTCCCTCGTTGTTCAGAATGACAATTACTTTAGCAAGCTCTAAACAAAAAGAATTCGTCATCCTAGCAAGCTCAGGCGAGACTAAGGATCTACTAACAACGTGCGCCATACCCTTCCCCAAAAGAGCCTTTTTAATGCCTCAAATATGGAAACTGTGTTCCTTCTCCGTAACCCTTTGACTCTTAATTGACTTGCTTTAGGTCAATAGCGTATTGAGCGCTTTGTGCTTATACTGGGCACATTGGTTACTAGCACGAAATATCCATGAAACAATCATTGCAGATCTGGCTTGAAGCCGCTCGCCCAAAAACATTACCCCTCGCACTGGTGTCTATTTTGACCGGTAGCGTACTCGCCTACTCTGCGGGACACTTCTCGCTGACGATTGCCATTATGGCGTTTGTCACGGCAACCCTACTGCAAATTTTGTCGAACCTTGCGAACGACTACGGCGATGCAGTGCAAGGCACGGATAACGACAACCGTTTAGGCCCTCAGCGCGCAATGCAGTCTGGCGCAGTCACAGCACAGCAAATGAAAGTCGCGATCATCTTCAACATCATTCTGACGGCAATTGCTGGCTTAACCCTGGTGTTTTACGCACTGAGTTCTTTTGAAAGCATCATTACCTTTATCGGCTTAGGCATACTTGCCATTATCGCGGCGATTGCTTACACCATGGGTAGCAAGCCATACGGTTACGTCGGCTTAGGCGACCTGTCCGTTTTCATCTTCTTTGGTTTACTTGGTGTGTCTGGTACCTACTTCCTGCACACCGGTCATGTGGATGCGACATTGTTCTTACCTGCATTGGGCTGTGGCTTGCTAGCGGTAGCAGTGCTGAACATCAACAACATGCGTGATATCGAGAACGACAGCGAATGTGGTAAGCGCACCATGGCTGTTCGACTTGGCCAACGCAAAGCAAAGCAATACCACTTCATTTTACTTGGTGGTGCCCTATTGGCTTTCGCGGCTTACCTGCTTATTCAAGACAAGCCAGTGTGGATTAGCCTGCCCTTCTTGATCAGCATTTACGTGGTGGCTCATCACGGTAAAGCGGTTTGGGATACCGAGAAGCCAGCGCAAATCGCACCTATGATGCCAGTTGTTGTGAAGTGCTCACTGGTCACTAACGTTTTATTTGCAACAATTGTGGTAGCTCAAACTCTGATGAGTTAAAAAAGGATTGTCATTGCATTGACTTAATGCCTAGATATACTCAAAGACAACAGTTTCTGTTTAGAAAGGTACGCTATGGAATACAATACCTCAGCACTCTGTGATATCTATCTTGATCAGGTAGATGTAGTTGAACCAATGTTCAGTAACTTTGGCGGTCGAGCGTCGTTTGCCGGGCAAGTGACGACAGTTAAGTGCTTTGAAGACAACGCACTGATCCGCGAAACGTTAGAACAAGATGGTATCGGACGAGTATTGTTGATTGATGGTGGCGGTTCCCTACGCAGAGCCTTAATCGATGCAGAAATCGCAACGCTTGCAGAAGAAAACGAATGGGAAGGGATTGTCGTTTACGGGTGCGTCCGTGAAGTGGACGAACTAGAAGACATGAACCTTGGCATTCAAGCACTCGCGTCTATCCCTGTAGGGGCAGCAAACCAAAGTATCGGTGAAATCGACGTCCCGGTTAACTTCGGCGGTGTTAGCTTCCTACCCGAAGATTACATCTATGCAGACAGCACTGGCATCATTCTCTCTCCTGAGCCATTGAATGTCGACTTAGAGCTCGATGAAGAAGACGACGACGGTGAGGAAGGTTTAAACTAACCTTACTCCATGAGTAGCGACTAACTCCAGCGCTAAAAAAACATCGCCAAATACGCAAACACCCGCCGAAGCGGGTGTTTTTGATTCTGGATACTTAAGTGGATTATTCCACTTCGTCCATCTTGCCAAGTAGTGCACGGATGCGCTCTTGCCACTGAGCATGCTCTTGTTGAGCTTGCTGAGATTTTTGCTCAAGCTCTTCACGTTGAGAACGCATTTCGTTAGCTTCAGCTTCTAATTTCACTTTGTCTTCTTTCAGCTCTTCAACTTCCATCTGAAGAAGAGTGATTGTGTCAACTGCAGTTTGAATTTTCGCTTCTAGTTGTTCTAGTACTTCAAAAGACATCTTGGCCTACCTATTGTTATTCCGTGGGACGATGCGCGAGCGTTCGCTTGCACCTTACCTATGAGGTTCATTCTACTCAGCGTAGCGATGAGAAACACTTACTATATTCGATATTTTGCATCATTCGGTTAAAAAATCAGCGCAATCTCACTAAACGCTGACTTTTCTTATCCTCGAAGCATTTTTGAGCAATGTATTTTCCTATCACTACCCCATAAACTCACCCAAGTATTGATCAAATTCAACTTAGTTAAAGTAAAAGCTCAGCAAAAAGGCAAACGTTTAACTGACGATGTGATAAAATCGCCGCGCAAATTATTCTTCCCTCTTGTTACTTGGAGACATCATGAAACGCGATTTAGCAATGGCATTTTCCCGTGTTACTGAAGGTGCCGCTTTGGCTGGTTACAAATGGCTTGGCCGTGGCGACAAAAACGCAGCGGACGGTGCTGCAGTTGAAGTGATGCGCACCCTACTGAACAAAACAGACATCAGTGGTGAAATCGTTATTGGTGAAGGTGAAATCGATGATGCACCAATGCTGTACATCGGTGAGCAAGTGGGTATTGGTGGCGACGAAGTCGATATCGCTGTAGACCCAATTGAAGGCACACGCATGACCGCTATGGGCCAATCTAACGCACTGGCAGTATTGGCAGCGGGTGAAAAAGGCAGCTTCCTTAAAGCGCCAGACATGTACATGGAAAAACTGGTTGTCGGTCCTGGTGCAAAAGGCGTTATCGACCTAGGTAAGCCACTTAAAGAAAACCTAGAAAACGTAGCAAAAGCACTGAACAAGCCTCTTGATACGCTAGTCGTTATTACGCTTGCTAAGCCTCGTCACGATAAAGTGATCGCAGAGATGCAAGCCATGGGCGTTCGCGTATTCGCAGTGCCAGACGGTGACGTAGCCGCTTCAATCCTAACTTGTATGCCAGATAGCGAAGTAGACATGATGTACTGCATCGGCGGCGCACCAGAAGGCGTAGTATCAGCAGCAGTGATTCGTGCACTAGACGGTGACATGCATGGTCGTCTTCTTCCTCGTCACGAAGTAAAAGGCGATACGGAAGAAAACCGCATCTACGGCTCAGCGGAACTACAACGCTGTGAAGAGATGGGTGTAAAAGCGAATGTTGTATTGAAGATGGAAGACATGGCGCGCAGCGACAACGTAGTCTTCTCGGCAACGGGTATTACTAAAGGTGACCTACTAGAAGGCATCTCTCGCCAAGGCAATATCGCAACAACAGAAACCCTACTAATTCGTGGCCGTTGTCGTACTATCCGCCGCATCAAGTCCACGCACTACCTAGAGCGTAAAGATCCAGAAGTGCGCGATATTATTCTTTAATCTCGACGTAGATTGATTCCCAAGGGTTGGCTAAGTGCCAACCCTTTTTGTTTGTGATTCAACAAATCCACACACAAATTAAGTCAACACTTTTCTTTACTAACCCTATCGCGCATAATATGTACTGACGTATAAATGGTGGGTATATGAAGACCGTAGATAGGATTTTGCAAATCGTTAAGCGTGATGGCTCTGTCACCGCGAAACAACTCTCTTCTGAACTGGGTATGACAACCATGGGTGCGCGCCAGCATCTGCAAGGTTTGGAAGATGACGGCGTCCTGTCGATTCATGATGTAAAAGTCAAAGTTGGTCGCCCAACTCGCCATTGGTCTCTGACACAAAAAGGTCATGAGCAATTTGCTGATCGTCACGGCGAACTGACCATCCAGTTTATTGAAGCGGTAGAGCACATCTTCGGTAAAGACGGGTTGGAGAAAGTCACGTCCGAGCGCGAGAAACTCACCCTACAAAACTACCAACAGCATCTTGAGCAGTGTGACTCTCTAGAGAGCAAACTAAAGACATTGGTTACTTTGCGTGAGCAAGAAGGCTACATGGCCGAATTAGAGAAAGACGAGCACGGGTTTATTCTCATCGAAAACCACTGCCCTATCTGTAAAGCTGCGACTCGTTGCCCAAGTTTGTGCCAATCTGAGCTCAGCGTCTTCCAGTCACTTCTCGGCAGTGACACCAAAATAGAGCGTGCTGAGCACATCATTAGTGGTCAACGCCGCTGCGTGTACCGCATTCAAGCCTAATATCTCGACTCTCTTCCTCCTTATTATGAACACATGCTCTTATTAATGAGACGATGTTGTAATTCTTTCTATCTCCGTTTCTGCATGGATTAAGCTTTTATTAATTAGGAGCAACATCCAATGGATTTGGAGATAGCCATGCCAAGCACCCACAAACCACAAGTTTTGCCCTCATTCGATGAAATGGTAAAAATGGCGGAACGCGATCCCGAAGCCTTTGAACAGTTTCGTCATGATATGGCGAAAGAGATGATTGAAGGTGCTTCAGAGCAGATGCAACCACGATTATGGGCACAGCAAAGTCACATAGATAGGGTCATCCACAACTGCAAAAACCCAAACCACACCAATGTCGTATTGATGAATGAGCTACAAAAACAGGTGGTGAAATTTAGAGAGGCATTGCAGGGAGAAACTACTTCAACTAAAAAAGCCGATGTAGTGGAGTTGAGAGCGTTTAAAGATAGAGGTGATTTTTACTAAAACTCATTGGATAAATCGAGAAAGTCAGGATTCGTTTTTCTTACTAAATCTAACTTCCACTCTCGCTTCCATTGTTTCAGCTGCTGTTCTCGGTTTATGGCAGTTGCCATATCTTCGAACAACTCAAAATAAACAAGCTTGTGAACGTGATATTTCTTGGTAAAGCCCTCAACGACTCCGTTTTTATGCTGCCATATTCTTTGGGCTAGTTTGCTGGTAACACCAATATAGAGAACAGAGTTATTTTTTGAAGTTAGGATGTAAACGCAAGGTGTTTTGTCGATGGTTCATTCTCCTTAATGAGCTGTGGCTGCTTTTCCATTGTAGTTCACTAGCTCGGTCGTTTACTGCAAACTCGAAGTACTCGGTGAGTAGATTCTGAATCACGCTCGTCCCTCGCCGTTCAGAATGACGGTTAACTTAACTTACTATTAAATAAAAGAAATCCGTCATTCTAGCGAGCCTCAGCGAGACTAAGAATCTACTTTCGACAAGTTCGATACCCAAAGGCCTTACTTCGGTTCAGGACCGTAGTTGTTTTGACCTGCCGTACCTTTCAAGAAACCACACTCCACCAGAATCCACAGGCCACAAATCAGAGAAATAGAAGCAATCATCATTTGCGGTGTCGATGGGTCTTGTGCTGCTGGATTCGTCATCGGCGTGGCAACTCGGCCAATGATCAACGGGATGTTTAACGCTAGCCAGTAAATCGACTTATTACGGTCATGCCAGCGCTTAGTGGTGATCGCTAAGTCTGGGATAAGAAGAATCAATAAGAAGATAGGCAGAAGAATATAAGAGAACGCAGGGAACAACTTACTGATGCCTGCACCGAAGCCCAAGATCATGATGTAGTAGATGATATTCCACATCCAGTAAGTTTTGCGGCCTATACGACCTTGGAAAGAAAACAGTAATTCTTTAATCGACATCGAAACACTCAACATATTGAAAGTGCGACAACTCCTTGGCCGCACTACGTAAATCCTAGTGTGTCTAATTTACCACCTTCTGGAAGCAATCAATATCCATATCTCGAACATTCACAGTCAAACTGCGAACATGGCTCGCTTGTTCTTGCAACACCACCATCAGTGCTCTTGATAATTCCCGCTTCTGTTCTGGGCTTCTTCCCGCAAGCAAATCAAAGTTGATATGGATGAAGTCAACACTATCGCCCTCTTCCCCTACCAACCAGTTGTGGCAACGAAGCGCACGAGATTTGACGGACGCAAGCTCAAACAAACCACAGTCTAAGGCCACTTTGTGTAAGTCTTCCAACAATCCTTGAACATTCACACGTTCATCAACTGAGTTGGAATATTCTAAAACTAAGTTTGGCATTTTGATTCCTTTCTTATTACGGCTAACTTTTAACCCGTAGTAATACCAATCTAAGCGGCAATTTCCGAGGAATGAACTATCATTCTGTCTACGCGATCACCAATCGATTGCTTTTGATAAAATGGATAGGCCCAAGTGACCTCAAGATACAGGGTCCAGAGCGTTGTCATTGATTCCCTGTTTACCGAAAATGCAAGCTAGGAAAACAACGCAGCATCGGTTCCATGACACGCTCCCGAAGGGTGAGCGGCCTTGGTCTGCATACTTTGTTAACAATTTTTAATTTAGAACCACTAGATCTTCAAATTGTTGCCTCGCCTGCAAACCAAGTCATTCTCGCTGAACCTAGCATCTCGAGGTTACTTGGGTATAGAACAAATGCAGCACCGACCAGATGAAGAAAGCCGAATAAGACATGACGCCAATCATGATCTGTTCACATTATTCTGTTATATTCCTACGTAGATTTTTTACATTAATAGACTATTTACATTAAAGATAAGGGAGATATTCCTATGCGTCGTCCTGTAGTGATGGGTAACTGGAAACTAAACGGTAGCAAAGCAATGGTAACTGAGCTGCTAGCTGGTATTAACGCTGAACTTGAAGGCGTTGAAGGTGTTGACGTAGCAGTAGCTCCACCAGCTCTTTACATCGGTCTAGCTGAGTGTGTAATCGCAGAAGGTGATAACAAAGTTATCCTAGGCGCACAAAACACTGACCTAAACAACAGCGGTGCTTTCACTGGCGACATGTCTCCAGAAATGCTGAAAGACTTCGGTGCTTCTCACATCATAATCGGTCACTCAGAGCGTCGTGAATACCACAACGAATCTGACGAGTTCATCGCGAAGAAATTCAACTTCCTAAAAGAAAACGGTCTAACGCCTGTTTTCTGTATCGGTGAATCTGAAGCTCAAAATGAAGCTGGCGAAACTGAAGCAGTATGTGCACGTCAAATCAACGCAGTTATCGACACTTACGGTGTTGAAGCTCTAAACGGCGCAATCATCGCTTACGAACCAATCTGGGCTATCGGTACTGGTAAAGCAGCAACAGCTGAAGATGCACAACGCATCCACGCTTCTATCCGCGCACTGATCGCAGCGAAAGACGAAGCAGTTGCAGAACAAGTAATCATCCAATACGGCGGCTCCGTTAAGCCAGAAAACGCTGAAGCTTACTTCTCACAACCAGACATCGACGGTGCTCTAGTTGGCGGCGCTTCTCTAGACGCTAAGAGCTTCGTAGCTATCGCTAAAGCAGCGGCGGCAGCTAAAGCTTAATTTCGCTTTTTACTAAGCAGAAATAACAAAGGGATGCTTCACGCATCCCTTTTTATTTGCTTACGACCGACTCAGTAAATTCTGTCATTCCGAGGAGCCTAAGCGACATCAGGAATCTACTAACCACATGTGTCAAACCTAAAGTTAAGTAACGAAAAACGACTTACATCAAAACAAAGAACTAAATCGCACTTCCAGTTATTCCCACTCAATTCCATCCAACCAACGAACTCTATTCACTTACCCTACTCTCAAGATCTACTATTGACCTACGCCTGTTCAAGGAGGAGCAATCGACATGACAACACCAATATCAGACATCGCCAGTGTGATTCACCATGGTGGGAAACATACCGTCACTGGCTCTTGTCATGAGTTGAGGCTGCCGCACGGCAGCATCTTGATCGATTGTGGACTCTTCCAAGGCAAAGACATCCATTTTGGCAACCGCAAGGCGTCACTGGATATTGAGTTTCCGGTAAAACACATCAAAGCATTAGTCCTAACTCATGCTCACATCGACCATATTGGACGCCTACCTTGGTTGTTTGCAGCTGGATTTAACGGCCCCATTTACTGCACCAAAGCAACAGCCGAACTGGTACCGCTCATGCTAGAAGATGGATTAAAGCTGCAACTGGGTTTGAACTTTCATCAGCGTCAACAAGTCCTCAACGTCATTAAAAAACAGATAAGACCCCATGACTACCAACAATGGCTGCCACTTGGCAAACAATGTTACCTGCGCTTTCAACCTGCAGGGCACATTCTTGGTTCCGCTTATGTGGAATTCAAACTCTCTAATCATGAAATCATCGTGTTTTCCGGAGATCTAGGTCCGTCCAATACCCCGCTCTTGCCCGATCCAAAGCCGCCAAAGCGTGCCGACTATTTGTTCATCGAGTCCACATACGGCAACAAAGAGCATGAAGACATTGCCACTCGAACTGAGCGCTTGAACGCCATTATCGATCACGCACTGCAAGACGGTGGTGTAATTCTGATCCCAGCTTTCAGCGTGGGACGTACGCAGGAACTGTTATTCGATATTGAACAGCTGATTCACCTACGCGACCTGTCGTCTTCTTTGCCAATTATCCTAGACTCACCGCTTGCGAAAAGAATTACGAAGACCTACCGCCGTTTCAAAAAATTGTGGGGGAAAGAAGCAAAGCAAAAGCTCAACAATCATCGCCATCCCCTCGCCTTTGAGCAATGCATTACTGTAGAAGGCCATCGAGAACATCAAGCATTAGTAAATCGACTAGCCTCCACCGATGAGCCTGCGATTGTCGTCGCGGCATCCGGTATGTGCGAAGGAGGAAGAATCGTCAATTACTTAAAAGCGCTCTTGTCAGACGAGAGAAATGATGTGTTATTTGCGGGTTATCAGGCGCAAGGAACCGTAGGGCGAGAAATCCAATCAGGCAGCCACACGATAGATATCGATAATCAACCAATCGAAGCCAACGCGCAGATCCATACCATCTCTGGATATTCTGCACATGCAGACCAAAGCGATTTATTGAAGTTTGTTGCTGGTATTCCAACACAGCCAAAAGCCGTGCATTTGATACATGGAGAGAAAGAAGCAAAAAAAGAGTTAGGAGAAAAATTGGAAGCAGAGGGAATTGAAGTGGTTTATTAAACTAATATCAGCCGACATTAGAACGATACAACCTAGTTCTTACTTATTGTTAATGAGTTAAACAGCATAAGAATTTGAATATCAACGTGCTTTAACTAAGCTTTGTACATCAGAAAGCCATGTTAAAGCACATTGGTAACGAGACTGAACAACTATGCAGGTTCAGCAACCTTTACGGTTGGTGTTTTAGCAAGCTCAGCACTAGACGCTTTTTTGTATAGGTTTTCGTAGCAGTAGTTTGTCGCCTCGATGTAACCTTCTACACTGCCGCAGTCAAAACGCTGACCTTTAAATTTGTAAGCGATAACACAACCAGATTGAGCTTGTTGCATCAATGCGTCAGTAATTTGGATTTCTCCACCTTTGCCTGGTTCAGTATTTTCGATAAGATCAAAAATATCTGGCGTTAAGATATAGCGACCAATAATTGCTAAGTTACTTGGTGCTGTGCCCGGCTCTGGCTTTTCTACCATGTTATCAATTCGGAAGATGTCGTCTTTGATCATCTCACCAGCAATCACGCCGTATTTATGAGTTTCAGTTTCTGGAACTTCTTGAACCGCAACAATAGAGCAACGGAACTGCTTGTAGAGCTCTACCATCTGCGCCAATACACCCCACTCTTTATTCACACAGAGGTCGTCTGCTAGAACAACAGCAAATGGCTCATCCCCAACCAACTCACGCCCCGTCAGAATAGCGTGGCCTAAGCCTTTCATCTCACGTTGACGGATGTATGTGTAACTCGCTGAATCAATCAAAGAGCGGATATCGTCCAGCAGTGCTTCTTTGCTTGTTCCTGAAATTTGATGTTCCAACTCATAGTTTTTATCGAAGTGATCCATCAACGAATGTTTGCCACGACCAGTGACAATGCACATGCTATCCATGCCGGCTTCAATCGCTTCTTCAACACCATATTCAATCAATGGCTTGTTCACCACTGGCATCATCTCTTTCGGCATGGACTTAGTTGCAGGTAGGAAACGAGTACCGTAACCCGCTGCAGGAAATAGACATTTTTTAATCATTTAAGTGTTAACCTAGCTATTCATAAAAAACGAGGCTTTCGCCTCGTTTGGTATTTATTTGTTGTAGAAATCTTTATACCAAGACACAAACTCAGCAACGCCTTCTTTGACCGTTACCTGTGGCTTGTAACCTGTTGCAGCAAACAAATCTTCTGTATCTGCGTAGGTTTGATAAACATCCCCAGGCTGCATCTCACGGAAGTTTTTCTTCGCTTCGATACCGAGCTCATCTTCAATCGCTTTAACAAAGTCCATGAGATTAATTGGAGAGCCATGACCAATGTTGTAAACCGAGTAAGGCGCTGAACTGCTTGCTGGAGTTCCGGATTCTACAGTCCAGCTTTTATTTCGAGTTGGTAAGACGTCTGCAATACGGACTACACCTTCGACAATGTCGTCGACGTGAGTAAAATCACGCCACATATCGCCATTATTGTTAATATCAATAGTGTCACCATCAAGGATCTTCTTAGTGAAAATAAATGGCGCCATATCAGGTCGCCCCCAAGAGCCATACACAGTGAAAAAGCGCAAACCTGTTGTTGGGATGTCATACAGATGAGAATAGCTATGAGCCATTAACTCATTAGACTTTTTCGTTGCTGCATATAGCGATACTGGGTGATCAACACTGTCAGACGTCGCAAATGGCACCTTGGCGTTCAAACCATAAACGGAGCTCGAAGAGGCATAAACCAAATGGCCTACCTTATTTTGGCGACAACCCTCTAGGATGTTTAAGTGCCCAACTAAGTTTGAATCTGCATAAGCATGTGGGTTCTCCAATGAATAGCGAACACCTGCTTGGGCAGCTAAGTGAATAACTCGATCGAATTTCTCCACTGCGAACAACAGCTCCATTGCGTCACGATCAGCAATGTCTACATTAACAAACTTAAATAGTGGGTTTTCAATACGTTCTAATCGAGCATGTTTCAAGTTAACATCATAGTAGTCATTTAGGTTGTCGATCCCGACGACCTCATGCCCTGCTGCATTAAGTTTTTCTGCCGTCGCACTACCAATGAAACCTGCAGCGCCAGTCACTAAATATTTCATATTCTTAAGCCCTAATGAAAGAAAAAGCCAGTCTATGACGACTGGCTCTCAGGATTAAAATCTTATCAATCGCTACCAAAAAGATCTCGTGTGTATACTTTATCTGCAACATCTGCGAGCTCTTCGACCATCCGGTTAGAGACTATCACATCTACTTCTTGCTTGAATTCTGCAAGATCTTTGATTACACGTGAATGGAAAAACTCCGCTTCTTGAAGTACCGGCTCATATACGACTACCTCAATACCTTTCGCTTTGATGCGCTTCATAATGCCTTGAATAGAAGAGGCACGGAAATTGTCAGAACCCGCCTTCATGATTAAACGATATACGCCTACAACTTTTGGCTGCCGGCTAATAATCGAGTCTGCAATAAAATCTTTACGCGTGCGGTTAGCATCCACAATCGCACCAATGATATTGTTTGGCACTTCTTGGTAGTTCGCAAGCAGTTGTTTGGTGTCTTTTGGAAGGCAGTAACCACCATAACCAAAGGATGGGTTGTTGTAGTGGTTGCCAATACGCGGGTCTAGACCTACGCCCTCAATTATCTGACGAGCATCCAAGCCATGCGCCTCGGCATAAGAATCTAGCTCATTGAAGTACGCGACACGCATCGCAAGATAAGTGTTAGAGAACAGTTTAACTGCTTCAGCTTCTGTTGAGTCAGTAAAGAGAACTTGGATATCTTCTTTTGATGCGCCTTCAACTAACAGACCTGCAAACATTTCTGCACGTTCGCTACGCTCACCCACGATAATACGAGATGGGTGTAAGTTGTCGTAAAGCGCTTTACCTTCACGCAGGAACTCTGGAGAGAACATAACATTCTCACAGCCCAATTCTTCTTTAATGCGCGCAGTATAACCCACTGGCACGGTAGACTTAATTACCATTACCGCTTCCGGGTTAATCGCCATCACATCTTTAATCACCGCCTCAACTGAAGAAGTATTAAAATAGTTGGTTTGCGGGTCGTAATCCGTAGGTGTTGCAATCACCACATATTCAGCACCTTGATATGCTTGTTCTTTATCTAACGTAGCCACAAAGTTTAGTGTTTTCATCGCAAGAAAGTGTTCAATTTCAGCGTCCACAATTGGTGATTGCTTATTGTTTAACATCTCCACTTTTTCTTCGATAATGTCTACTGCAACCACTTCATGGTTTTGAGCTAACAACATAGCGTTAGAAAGACCAACATAACCGGTCCCAGCAACTGCGATTTTCATTGATTAATCCTTCAATTATTTTTGAGCGAGAATAGCAGATCTGGAGCACTTGAACTAGCCCGAGATAGCACTGAGTAAAAAGACGAAGACTGTATTACAGTATCGCACAGGCTTATGTTGGGATATAACTTTATCAAAAAATGTAGTATGATCTTTAATCTGTTAATTAGGCGAACCACATTTTTACCAACAAATACTTTATGACAAACAATATAGACAACACCTTTCAGAAAAGTGGGGTTTCACAGATGAATGATGCCCCTTCAGTTGGCAATCACCAAAATCTAAATACGGCATGCTCAGTGAGTTTATCTGAAGAGTGTCTTTATATTTACTGTCCAACATCAGATGAGAAGAAAATCTCCGACGTTTTACAACGACATCCTGAGATTGTCGCACAAGTTAACAACTACTCCATAAGGGACTTCAAAAATAAAACCTTATGTCATTTTAAAAGCTCTCACCTAGGTAACGAACAGCAAAGCTATCTTGTTGCGGCAACCGAGCTTGGTGCTTGGGTAGAGCCTCTGGTCAGTTACTTTGATAGACAACTTGGCTACACAGAAACAGAACTACTTCATAGTGGCTATTTTTTGCACCAAAAGGCATTTTCCATCCTTTCAAATCGCAGAAACAGTGGTCAAAAAAGGGCTATAGACTTACTATTTGTATTCATGTTGTCGTGGATCGCCCTGCCAATTGGATTAATCACAGCCTTACTCATAAAATTAGAGTCGCCTGGTCCCATATTCTTCAAACAAAGACGAACTGGGCAATATAATAGAGAATTCGACGTAATAAAGTTCCGTTCCATGCGTAATGATGCAGAAAAAGATGGAGCTAAATGGGCAACAAAAAATGATGCTCGAGTAACTCGTGTAGGAAAATTCATTAGAAAAACACGTATAGATGAACTCCCACAATTAATAAACGTATTGAAAGATGAAATGTCCATGGTTGGTCCTAGACCAGAAAGGGAAGTGTTTATCTCTGAGCTTGAAAAGGCAATTCCTTATTACCGCTTTAGACATGCAGTCAAACCTGGTGTAACAGGACTCGCACAAGTTAAATACCCGTATGGTGCCTCTGTAGAGGATGCTGTATGGAAGCATAAGTATGATATATACTATATCAAACATCAAAATTGGCGCATGGAACTGAAAATTTTACTGTTAACAGTAAAAACCGTTTTATTTGGCATGGGAAGATAGTTAAAAGTTATATTCATTTTCAAACTAATAGCGGCTTCAGTTAATTGAAGCCGCTTAATTCATGCATCTTAAATAGCCAGTCAATTATTTAAAAAGAAACAATAAGTCGTCTCTGTATATACCACCATTAGAATTTGCAAGAATTCTAACCATTTAATTTAAAAGTAAACCTTTTATCTCTATAAGCCTGCCTCATCAATTTCATTATCGGACCTTCTATATAAAATGTTAATATAGAAGCTAAAATAATGGATATTATAAAAGCAGTAGCGATAGAAAAAAATGGTGAAGCTTCGAGTTTATATCCAGTATTTATGATTACATAACCTATGTTTTGATGAAGAAGGTAAAGAGAATAGGAAATTGAGCCTAAAAATGTAAACACTTTTACTCTTAATATTCTAACATTACAAAAAACAGAGATATAAACCATAAATACAAAAAAAACTGACAGGCAAAAAACACTAAATTCATTAGATATGTACATTAACCAGAACGACATTAATAATAATATAGAATTAGATAATCGAAGCCCTTCTTTGTATCCTTTAAACAAAATTATACCTATAGAAAAATAAGGCATATATTGTACAATAAATATTTTTTCAATGTACTTATTTTCAGGTGTAAACCCTAAGTTATAAGCCATGGAAATAACCAGCAATATAAATATAAACTGCTTAATGTGGTTCAACTTATTTAAACATAATAAAACAAACATCCAAAAATAAAATATCAGCTCGACTGTTAAAGTCCAATATACACCGTCTACATGTCTAACTTTAAAAAACTCTTGAAGCATCGTAAAGTTAATAACAGTGCTAGTAATGGGTACTTCTCGCCCTGGCAATCCAAAAGAATAAACAACCAATGTTGTGATAATCAGTGCAATCCAGTAAGCCGGAAATAAACGAGTAAATCTAGATGCTATAAAATCAAGTGGTTTCTTCACTCGTTCAAGACTCATAAATATTACAAACCCACTAATTATAAAAAACAACTGGACTCCATACTTCCCCCAATATGCCCAATCAAAATTAAGACCGTGATGTTCATATAACTCATTATATCTATATAGATAGTGATATATGACGACGGCTAATGCAGCAATACCTCTGACGGAATCTAACTCTACAAACCTAATTCTTTTCACACTCATAAAACTACTCTAATTCCAATGCTGTACTCTGATTTTTAAACAAGGTATAAATATGAAAAATATCTTAGCTGATATAGATTAATAAACATTCAGAGCTGATGTATACCACGCAAGAACACAAATCATTAAAACAATCAAATATAGTATTTTCACTTAAACACATCAAATCAATTCAAATAATCAACAATAAATTTAGTTCTGTTTCTTTACTTTTTTTAATTGAAACAGTCAAAACCCTTGCTAAGTACAATCAATACGGATTAAATTAGCAAGACCATACTCACACTCTTTCAATCCACAAACAATGCCTGTTTTAACAAACTTAAACAGTCATTAAAAATATCTTTCCTCAGGAAGTGATATCTCAAGCCAAATGCGATTAATAACTTATTACGTAATATAAGTTCTCATATCAAGCATACAAGTCATTTGAATACTCACTGACCAAAATAGCAATAGAAAGATATAACCAAAACTCTTTAGAAATATATGGGTCGTTTACTAATGAAAACACCAACAATGGAAGAATAATAAAGTAATATTCTCTTTTAAACTTATTTCTAAGACCAAGAAATAATATAAAAACAACCCAAGACAAGAAATAAATCAGACCACCCTCAGCGAGTAATCGCAGATAGTTGTTATGAACTTGAATAGGATTTCCATTCTCTGTTTCATAGAGTGAAAATGAGTTATTACCGACCCCATAGAAATAATTCTCACTAAACAAATCAATAGCCTTTATCCAATGCTCAGTTCTACCACTAGAAAAATTAGAATTCGATGCATCAAATCTCGATAACATAGGCACTAAATCCGTGTTTATTAACGATACAACGCTAAACAAAATTATTATTAGAATAGCACCGTAAAAGATCTTATGCTTACTATTCATATATAGATAGAGAATCAAAGGAACTAGGGCAGCAAGAATTCCTCCCCTTGAACCAGAGAAGAGAATAGCAATCAATACAATGAATACACATCGTTTTTTGTATCTAACCTTGGGTAAGGTTAAGCAAAGTAGAGGAATAACACAAATGGTAAGTGCAAAGTAATTTGGATTTGTCTGAAATCCCGTAAGCCTTGCCATACCCGTTTTTTGATAAATAACAAGATCGAATATAGGTGAAGAATTATATATATTTAAAATATAAAACGCAACGCTAATAAAGGAGACAATCATTGCCCAAAAAATAAGAGAATTCAGGGCATAATTTGTACCAGTCAAACTACAAATATACCTCACACTATAGAACACAAGGACGCCTTGACACAAATATACGACATGATTTGCTAGAAAAGAAAGATGTTGAGTAAAATATACTTGAAAAAGTGCAGATATAATAATAAACAATATTAAACCAAATGTTTGAATATCAACTTTAGCCCTTGTCTTAGTCAAAGAAGACACTACGCTGAGGACAAATATAAACACTAACATTATTTCAAATGTTTTAGTTGGCAAAACTCCCCGAAAAAACAAAGAAAAAAAGAACAAATTACATAGAACGAATTTCATTTTATTTATTTCTTTTATTAAAGTTCAGAATTAAACTCATTGCAACTGTAACAATATATGTCATACTTCCTACAAAAACAAATAGATGCAATGATAACATTACATCATTTTTTAACAAACCAAAATATAAAACAACACACTTTAATATAAAGTCGCTCATCTCAATTAGTGCATATTGTTTTATTTTATTGTTAACAATAAATGTCCCAGAAGCTGGAACTTGAATTATGGACAAAATTAACCATGGAAGTAAAACTATTATTAAATCACTAACTTCAGACCAATTATTACCAAGAATAATATCAATTGCTATGCCAGAGTAAGTATAAATTAACAAGCCTAGAGTAAGACACATTAATACTAAAGGTATAAACCACTTTAAGTAACAATATAATTTATTCTCTGAACTTCGATACTCTGCAATAAAAATCTGTCTAATTGCAATATTAACAAAGTTAACTGGAGAACGAATAAATCGTTCAGCAACGACATACAAACCAAGTAATTTATATTCACCCAAATAACCTAAATATATTATTGGCATATTCGTTGATATTGAGTTTAATAGCCCTTGTGGAAGCGAATACTTACAAAATGGAAGCTTATCTATTAAAACGCTTTTTATTAATCTAGGGTTTCGACAGCTAACTACAACTACCTTCAAGGTATGTTTTAACCTTCCACTAAGAGAGATAAAATTAGAAAAAGCTAAAGATAACACTAAAGCATATAGAGAAGGACTTATGCCGCCCAAAGAACTTTGAAGGAAAGCTGCTATAAAGCCTCTTTTTAACCGAACTTTAGAAATAAAATCTATATTAGAACGTGAGGTTTCATAATATATTAAAAGCTGATTTATTGATATGGAAAAAGAAAGTATTATTAATAGACCCATAAACTCTAAGTTATTAAACTTAAAAGCCCCATATATAGTGCTAGCTAAAAAACTGACGACTGCAGAAATAACAACGCTAACACTTAATATATGTTTGCTTTTTAGTTTTGTTGGAGTCGAAACCAAACTAACATCTAACTTTAGTGCACTATTAATACCTATAATTGTTGCAATTGCTAATATCTCACCATAAATACCTACCGTTTCAGGTAAGTAAAATCTAGTAACAATCGGTACGGATAAGACTAAAAACAACTGCCCAAGTAAAGAGTATAGTATACTTTTTTTTCTAGACATATATGAATTTATCTTTGAAAGTTTGACTGATAAAAGGAAAGCCTCTTACCTTTTAGTATATCTTTAGTATACTTAGAAGACTGATCTAAACTATGTCGGATATACCTTTCCTTTTCTTCAATGCTGCTATTAATAATTTCTAAAATATCTCTAGACAATTTACTCGAATCACCAGGAGTATGAATAAACTCAGGAAGTGTCAATTCATCTAAACCGCCAGCATTAGATGATGCAACGATACACCCTCTGCTCATAGCTTCGATCGTTGCTCTAGGTAATCCTTCTTGGAACGACGGTTGTATATAGATATCGATTAAATCTAACCATTCAAATATTTTATTTTTTTCTGATATAAAACCATCAAAATAAATTTCTACACCATATTTATCAGCTAATACTTCAAATCGACTTGGGTCTCCTTTCCCTAAAACCCTCAGCCTTACGCCATTAAATGACTTTAATGACTTTATAGCAATATCAATGCCTTTAATATCATTATCTAATGCGCCAATAAGCCCAATATTAATGCTTTTATTATTTCTCAATCTATCTATCCGAGACTCTAAGCAATCATAGTTAACATGCGATATTGAAACATTAGAGGCATTTTCAGAATTACCGTGAGGATATTTTTTTTGTAATGCGTATTCGGTAACATATAAAGCTCCGTCACACAAACTTACGCAGTTTTTCATTCGTTTTCTTATAACAGGAGCATATAGTTTTGCTTGTAGTGTTCCATAACCATTTAATCCATCAAACGGGCAACCTACAACTTCACAAACAATTGGTTTATCGAGTTTTTTTGCATATTTTACCGCAGTAAAACCTATTTCACTGGGTAGTCTTACTACCACATAATCAACCTCTTCAACAGCCTTTTTAACCGTACTTTCATTTATTCCAAACAAAAGAGAAGAAAGACTCGACAAACTAGGAGATGGTTCAAAAATCACATTCTCCGAGCTAGCGATCGCACCAAGTTTCTCACCATTTTGATACGCTCTTTCTCGGCAACAAACCAAAATTTGCTTTACTCCTTCAAGAAAATAGCGCTCCCATAATTCCTTATCAAGCGTTCCTGAAGTATATCTAACACCATGTTTATTGATGAAGATATGATCGTGAAAAAAGCCTACTTTCATAATAAACCTCTAATATCATTAATAATTCGGCTTCTATCTTCTTCAATATCGAGCTTTGCTTTATCTAACTTTGACTGATAATCTTTTTTATTTTCAACAAGATTATTAAAGACTACTTCTAATTCTTCACTTGAGATAGATTCTATATCAATCACATAATCTTCTAGACCAATCTTTCTCATTATACCTCTAGTTTTGTTGCCACCATAAGCTATAGCCAATGATGGAATATTAGATATCTGGGCGAATATGACCGAGTGGAATCGAGTACCTATTAAATAATCCAAAGTACTATAAACGTCTAGCATTTGTTTATAATTTCTATCAGCATCGATAACTGTATAGTCAACCTTATCATCAAGTTTTTCTACTACATCATTGATAGCAATACGATCTGTTTCATGGGCACTTGGACCTTGTACTTGTACTATGAAACTGAAGCGAATCTCAGATTTATATTTATTACAAAAGTTGGCAATGGAATTTATATAGTTACTATACTTTTCACTTGGGTCACTAGACCCAGGAAATCTATAAGGTCGAACCGTAATTCCAACATTAAGTCTAGTGTCGTTACTATTTTCTTTATGACTTACTAATATTTCTAGGCTATCATTTTTAGAATAGTAGCCTAAATCAAAGCCAAATTTTGCATGCTTAACTCCAATCGATTCTAAGCATTCAATAGAAATATTTTCTCGAGCATAAATAAGATCTATTTTATTAAATACATATTTAATAAAGCATCGATTAGCCCAACCAGTTATTGGCCCCACTGAATTAGGTAACAAAATAGTCTTTTTTCCCAACCTTTTTGCTAAAAGTATGTAATATAATCCGAACCAAAGATAATAAAGGTCTTCAAGCTTCCCATATGTATGTAAGAATCCTCCCCCCTTCACAACAAAGAAGTCTGTATTTTTAATATATTCGAAAGCACTTTGGTGCTCTTTGTTAGGAAATAATATATTAAATACTTTTGTTGACGGCATAATAAGAAGTAAAAAATGCCTAAAGAAATCAAACAAAGCCATAAGACCAGCTCTAATGAATTGAACTTTATTTGCATGTACTCCCTCTGAGTCGTTTTCTTTGTAGTTTACTCTTTTGGGATTTTCTACGATATTTCTTATGACCTTAAACCCTGCATCACGGGTCTGCTTTGATTGTCTAGCTCGGTCCTGACTATTCATTCCATAATCAACAATAGCAATATCATTATCATTGTTGTTCAACGAATCTTCTAATAAATATGCTGCTTCCCATACTAAAGCTTGATCACCTCGATTTAAATCGGTACATGCAGGGATAATTAAAACTTTTTTCATCGTAAATTTTTCTCAATTACAGGTTCTTGCGCACTCTTGATATACAGATAACGTTTTATTATACATTTTCTCTACCGTATGCTTTTCTTTAAATTCAACTAAATTATGCGCTCCAATTTTATTTCTCAATTGTTTGTTATTAATCATTATTTTCAGCGCATTTGTTAATCCTGCTACATCTTTTCTTTCAATCAAATATCCATTTATATCTTGTTTTACCGATTCATTGTTGCCACCAACATCAGATGCCACAATAGGCAATCCCGCTCTCATGGCTTCTAATATAGATAGTGGATACCCTTCCCAGTGCGATATCAATAAAAAAACGTCACTATTTGCAAGAAGCATATCAACATCATCTCGTTGACCTAAGAAAGCGACTTTATGGTTAATCCCAAGTTTATTAACTAAGCTTTTATATTGTTCCTCTAGTTTACCTTTACCAACTAAACGCAAGTTCCAGTTTAATTCTCTAATATTTCCTAAAGCATTTAATAATGTTTCATGGTCCTTTTGCTCAGAAAAACGAGCAACCATAATTAATGAAACACTCTCTGAAGAACCACTAATCTTTATATCTCTATTTAGAGTTTTAATACCATTATGAATAACAACCTGTTTATCTTGACAAGACACTTTATGTGCTATAGCTAGTTTTTTATCTTGTTCGGAAACAGTAATAATTTTTTTAGTATATCGAGAGAAGTAGCGTTCTATCATAATGTAAAACTTCTTTTTCTTTCCTTCTATACCATCAGCAAAGGACCACCCGTGAGCTGTAAAAATAGTATTATGATTAGATAGAATTGCAGCTAGCCTTCCAACAATTCCGGCTTTTGATGAATGTAAAGTGATTACATCAGGATCAAACTGTTTGAATGCTTTATATAATTCATACAAAGCTAATATATCTTTACTCGGAGAAATTTTACGTTGTAATGAATCAACAATTTTCACTTCAATATTTAAATCTCTTAATTGTTTTTCAAATAGCCCTTCTTCTCCAACAATAACTAGGACGCTATGCCCATCTTTTTGAGCTAGTTCAGCTAAATCTCTTACATGAACTTGAGCTCCACCTACTTCGTCAGCTTTCGTTATGACATAACAAATTTTCATACTTTTGTTGTCCTTTTTTCTTTTGCTAAACCAACAAAGGTGTAAATTATAACAACAAACATAGCCAGTAATAATCCTAATAAAGAACCTAGAACAACGATGAGACCTCTCTTTGGCGAAGCTTTTAGCTCTGGAGCATACGCGGGGTCTACTACTTTAAATATAAATTCCTCTTGCGCTTGAGCAAGCATTAAGCTTTTAGTTTGTTCTTCAATAAGTTTATAGAACGTACTTTGCATATCAGCAACTGAAGTTTTTGTAAGCTGATTATTTAGATAGCTAAGATTTTTCGATGTTTCCTTAATCGTTCTTTCTCGCATTACTCTATTAATGTCTTCAATTAACCACTCAACCCATTGCTTCGCTATATAAGGTGAGAAAAACTTAACTGAAATCACATATAGTCGACTTTCTTTATCTTGTTCTACTTTAAATACGTCTTCCTTAAAAACACTAAAAGCTTCCTGAGCTGTAGGTTTTTTTCCTCTTAATCCTTGAGGTTCTCTTAACCATTCCTCCGAACCTGTATCATATATACTTTCATCTATAACTAGCTGGTTACTTTGCATATCCCATCCTTTGGCAGCCATTAAAGGAACCAATAAGTTATGTTTGTCGATAAATTCATCGACAAATTGGCGTGAGTTCATAACTTGTACTGCTAAGTCTGTCTGAGAAGATTCACCACTTCCGAGATTAACTCCAGCTAAAGCTGCTAATCCGCCTAACTGCCCCGCCATCTTTGATAAACCGCCACCGTTTGCGCTTTCTGTCGGAGATAGCAATGCATTAGACTTGTAAACATTAGGTAAGCTCAAGGCAAATAAAACCGAGCCAATTCCAAAGATTAACGTAGAGACAATGATAATCCACTTTCCTTTCCATAACGCTTTAAAAAGTTCGCGTACGTCGATTTCATCATCTGTAGATTGTGGGTGTACTGGGTAAGGCAGGTAGTTTGGATTGGATTCTTTTTGTGGTTCCATTGGTCTTTAATCCTAAGCTCTGAAGTTCTTTACATTAGACTCAGAGATTGGTGAAATTTGATAGATTATTCTCCGGCTTTCAAAACACAACCGCGCTGTGACAAGATTCCTCGTCTCGCTTCGGCTCGCTGGAATGACGGGCTACGGCTGAATAATGCCACTATTGGTGTTCAGAGTAGTATTTACCGTTTTGATTAATAATGTTCATAAATTTGAGCTTATGTAACTTCAATCGTTACATAAGCTCTTACTATTATTCTACTTCTAATCTTGTTTTAAGCTGATTGTAATGACCTTGTCGTTCCTTACTTCAACGCGTTGATCGCTACACCTGTTTGGTAAAGGATCTGTGTAGCTGCGGTCCATGTACTCAGTGCATCACGGTAATCAGTATCAATTGGTACTACAATTGTGTCACCTGCTTTTAGCTCTTCATGATTATTACCGAACCAGTAGCCTGATGTTGGTTTGTAAACCGAGCCATCAGCACGCACGACAAAGATGCGGTCTTCATCAGCTTGCTTCTTAGCGCCACCAGCTTTGTTTAGATAGTCATCAACGTCTAGCTTGTTATCCAACAAGTACGTGATTGGCACCTGAACTTCGCCCATGATTGAAACCGTATTACGGAAGGTCGGTACGAACAAGAAGTCTCCATCTTCCAACATAAAGTCAGCTGAGCGTTCATCTTTCAAGATGCGATTAAGCTGCACAACCATGCGACCAAGCGCTTTGCTACGGCTAGCTTCTTCAACAAACTTCAATGTTTTGTCTGGGTCAGAAATCACTGAGCTCATATTGCTGTCTGCGCGGAAGGTTTTCTTCGCGGTTTCTGCGCGCATATCTGCGGCATATTGGTTTAGTAGTTTTTGCTCTTGTAGGCGAAGCGCTTCACGCGTGAAGATTGCCCCTTGAGGATGCGCAAATTCCGTCAAACCACCAGCACGCTCAAGTAATTCGCCTAAGGTCTCACCCTGACGCACCGTGTAAGTACCAGGGAAACGAACTTCACCTTGTAGGGTTACGGTGCTTTGTAGTTTAACGTTCGGCTTTTCAAGAATGTTCAAGCGGTCACGGCCAACAAGGATTGCATCATCGGCTGTGCCTCCTTGAATAGCTTTGCGTAAGTCAATGCGTTCCACATCAATAGAAGCACGTTCGTCCTTACTGCTAATCACAGTACGAGCCAACTCTGCATTAATAGTAAATGCATTGTACGTTAGACCACCCGCTGCTTCGATTAGTGTAGACACTGACATGCGTGGCGTGAGTGGGTAACGACCAGGGTGTTTGACCTCACCAAATACTTCAGCGATTTGCGGTGCTAAGCCTAAACGAGATTGCTGTTGGAGCTGCAAAAGTACCGGAGCAAGTAAAGTGCGACGGGTGTTTTGTTTCAGCGCATCAAAGTCTTCTTTGGTAATTTCTTTGCCACGGAATATGATTTTCGGTTGTTCTGATTCTTCAATTGAAGATTGTCCCACAGACATATTGTCTGTCGCTGAGGATATTGCAACAGAAGAGCTCATCACTTCTTGCTCTTTTTGTTGATCCAGCTCGGCTTTAAATTGCGCTTGCTCAAGCGTTTTCGCTTTCGTCACCGTATCTTGATCCGCAAGGGTATCTAAATCTTCATTATTGAAACGGTTAAATACCAGTACTCGGTCACGCGAGTTTAGCTTTAGGTTATCTTTACTGCTTGGAGAAAGAATCGCGTTCGCAAGATTTACTTGATAAACCTCAATGTCACGCTGTGGATTAATCTCACGGACAACGACAGCATAGTTAACGTCAGCTGTAGAGTTAAATGACGTATCTACCGACTGGAACAAATCAGCAACACGCAGGCCGCTCTTCCATTCGATAAAGCCCGGATGACGAACATCACCTTCAATTTGTACGTAACGCGTTAGTTCTTCACTTTTCTTCAGCACATTAACGGCGTCACCATCTTTAACTTTGGTTTGTTGATCGTGAGACTGGCTGAAGTTAAGAGTCAATGCATCACGAGCACCTTTCGCTGCGTAACGTTTGACTTCAATTTGGTCACGGTAAGCGTTGGCAGTAAAACCTCCCGCCATTTGAATCGCTTGCTTGTAGGTTTCACCTGATTTCACTTCATAGATTGCAGGGCGGTTTACCTCACCATCAATAGTGATGGTATTGCCGACAGCACCAATAAAGACCACATCGCCAGGTAACAGTCGAACATCGTTGCGCGCGTCGCCTTTCAGCAATAGGTCATACATATCAAGCTTGCGAATCACCTGACCATTGCGCTTTAACTGCACGTTACGTAATGCACCGCTCTCACCAAAACCACCACTGTAATAAATGGCTTGAGAAATGGTGGTTAGCGCACTAACGGTGTAAGCACCCGGTTTGTAGGCATCGCCCATCACAAACACTTGCATGGTGCGCATCTCACCCAGTGAAATATCACTGCGTACACCAATCATTTGCTCTTTTACACGTTGGTTTAGTGAATCACGAACGTCAGAAAAGCTCATGCCTGCTACTTGAACTGGGCCAAGTGAAGGGAAGTTGATAGTACCAGCACGATTTACTCGCAAACGGTGGGTCGTATTCTCTTTA
Source organism: Vibrio sp. ED002 (assembly GCF_023277445.1). Taxonomy (NCBI): domain Bacteria; kingdom Pseudomonadati; phylum Pseudomonadota; class Gammaproteobacteria; order Vibrionales; family Vibrionaceae; genus Vibrio; species Vibrio sp. ED002. The sequence goes on from NZ_CP080238.1 coordinate 2,142,221, forward strand.
CCAAACAGCTGAATAACAATTTCGTCACCAGCACCGACTGTGTAATCCGCAGGAACAGGCACATCACTCACTGGGGCAAATGTTGTTGGTGAACCCGCAAACAGATCCAAGCCGAAGCGTTTTAACTCTTCGTCTTCTTTCGCTAAATCCATTTTATCCGTTTGATTGGCATTACTCACCTCTGGGCGAGGATCAATCACTTGAGGATTTTGATAGTTACTCGGCTGAGAAGAAGAGCCAGAAGGGAGAGAAATGCCGTACTTACTTGCTAGTGCTTGTTGTTGGTCAGCAGGTAGGCTTTGGAACATTTGCATTTGTTCCGGGGTTGGAGTTTGCGCATGACTGAATGGCGCAAAAACACTTGCCAATACACAAGCGGCAATCGAGAAATATCCTTTAAGCATGATAATTCGCTATTTAAATCGAGAGTTAAAAAATCCTAGTTACTAAAACTAGGCACTAGGTCTTTTAATTAAAATCGGTGCTGAAAGCCGAGTGTCAGGGCATTCAAACGAACTTGGTCTTCTGACGTATTGTCAACAAACTCGAAAACAACCGCATTGTGCTTATCTAAGGCGTAATGCATACCTAAACCAAAGCTAAAGCCTTGTTCTTTATTAGAACCGACGTTCTGTTGATCAATTTGGACACTGGAGTAACCCGCCAGTCCATAAAGTGCGAAACGTTCAGAAACCGGCATGTTCAACTTAACAAAACCACTTGCTAAGCTGTCTACTGCAAGTCCGCTTTCGCGCTGTACTGAGGTGCCGTAACGTGCTTCTAACGCGACATAATCGTTAAAGAAATAGCCTGCTTGTGCTTGAAGAAGGAATGGATTGCCTTCGGTTACAGAAGAAGTAGAAGAGTGGTGATATTCGGCATTAGAGTAGCTCACTAACGCACCTGCATAAAAATCTGCTGAGGCCGTAAATGAGCACAAGCCTAAGCTGATTGCACTCAACGCCCCTAGCCATGGTCGTTTGTTCATCACGTAAGTGTTCCTTGGGTATTGACTGACCGCTGCACATGAATGACGCACGCAGTGAATGTCTGTTAACTCTTTAATCTGTTTGCTTGTGCGTTTTCACGCTACCGCCCTGCGGCATTACGCGTTAGCCACTGTTCGCTGATTGCCGAGCTGCTCGGTTTATTGATATAAGTGCTTTTTCAAACATCGCTTTTGTGACGAGAAAATCAAAAACTCATACTTGAAAAGCACAGCATAAAAGCTGGCAAATTATGCATGGATTAGCGCAAAACGGCAAGGGGGCTCACTCTAAGGTTTGAGAATGGACATTCTTATTTTTGAGAGCAATGACATTCTGGGCATCAGTCGCCTAAGTGTAACAAAACGTAACATTGCACTTGTCTCGAATGTCAAGTCGCTACTTACTTCGATATTGACGGATTAGTGTTACTTATGGCCGAGTTATCCGTCATTACACCAGTAAGCTCTAGTTAAAATCGCTAAAACCGCCTGCAAATAAATTGTCTTTTCAATGAGACGCATTCTTTAGAACTTGGTAAAATTCCATAGGAAACTATTTACATGCTGATTGTTTTTTAACTAAAATGACAGATGGTATGTTCTAAACAGACCAAACATCGATGTTTTAAAATCTGAAATACAAGGATTAATAATGAAGAACACAGCTCTAGCTATTCTTATGGCTCTAAGCGCATCAACTGCATTCGCAGCGACTGAAGCTGGTACTACTGGTACAGCAGCAGCATCTGCAACTGGAACAACTGCAGTAGCAGTAGGTGCAGCAGCAGCAGTAACTGTAGTAGCAGTTGCAGCGTCAGACAGCGATTCAACTTCAACGTCTACTTCTACTTCTACTTCTACTTCTACGAACTAATTCGTTTAAGTTGAACTAGATAAATCGCCCTGAACTATTTCAGGGCGATTTTATTTGTACGAGGGAATAATGAATACCTTTCTATCGCAAAAATGGATGCGCTTACTTGTTGTTTTACCTGTATTAAACCTCACTTTTGGGTGTACTCAGAAATTCAATGATGTCTCGGCGACCGTTCAAGAAGCTTATGGCAACTACATCGATGTTGAACTGACACCAGAAGAAATTGAATCCGTTCCTTATGCCAGCGCTTATCTAAAAATCGGCAGCCAAAAGCAAGTCTTTGTTGTTCTCGCCTTTGCAGAATCAAACCCACTAACGGGCCAAACCCAACTCAAATGGGTCAGTGCCGATAAAGCGATGGTGGTAACAGAGAATGGACATATTGTTAAAACCATTGGATTGCAAACCACTAACCTAGCCGGTGTCTACGGTGAGGTGCCTGCTTACTCAAAATCATCTGTTCAATATGCGCTATCTTACGATTGGTCTGAGCAATACCGTTACGGCTTTCAAGCTCAGGTGGAGCGATCACGTCAAGGCAAAGAGACGATAACCACTCCTATTTCATCGACAACAACCGACGTTTATACTGAGCTCGTCACTTTTCCAAGCCTAGAAGAAAGCGTAGAGAACACCTATTGGGTAGACAGTAATGGACAAGTGGTGAAAACACGTCAGCACTTGGGACCAAACATGGTGCCAGTTGAATTGACAATTTTGAAAGGGTACAGCAAATCATGAGTAAGCGACTGCTCTCTTTACTAAGCTTAGTGGGTGTTGTCGGTATTACCGCCGTACCTGCTTTAGCCCAGAACCAAAATTTACCGCCATTACAAGTTGAATTAGTGGGTACTGGAAAAGCCTTACAATTTGAACAGCCAACTCGTTTAGAGAACATCCTGAAACTCGCACAAGAGCAGAACGTTGTCTTGCAATATCCTCTTGCGATTAGTTTGTTTGATGATTCAGAACTGGCACAGCAAAAGAGTCTGGCGTTAAAAAACGCCGTGTTGAACCAAATGATTCAATACAACCTCGTTGGTCATCCATTTTACAAATTTATCCAGCAAAGTCAGTTTGCGCCTCGCGTTCTTTCCGCCGTCGATGTTGATCAAATTCGCTTAGACAAATTTGATAACCCGCTTTTAAAAGGTCAGTTTGCCTTAAGTGCGCCTCAGCGAGCCGAAAAAGTGTTGTATGTGGGCAATGTGAGCAAGGTTTATGCCATCAAAAATCTAGCTGGTATCCCTCTGCATGAACAGGTCGATAGCCTAAAAAGCAGTGAGGTTGGTGAACTAGCTCAGCCACCTATTTTAATCTATCCAAATGGTGAGGTGGTTACCCCTCATCATGGCAGTTGGTTAACCAAACAATATTATTTACCACCTTTGACCATGGTCTATATCCCATTTAACGATTTTGAACAGTCGCCAATGGATCAAGATATCGTCAAACTGCTGTCACAACGTAAACCAACATCGTCGAAGAATTAAATATGAACCTGATAAGAACCAGTTTATCGCTTTCTTTAATGGGTCCAGCGTTGGTTTGGGCTCAAGATATGCCTTTTGAGGCGCCGCCACTGCAACCTTCACAGATGGACTTTGGTGGCGTGGGCTTAATGCAAATGCCAACTGGCCGTATGGCGCCTGAGGGTGAGTTTAACTTTGCGGTCACTGGCAGCGACGAGTATCTGTTTTACAATGTGACTCTGCAAGTGATGCCTTGGCTAGAAACAACGATTCGTTACACCATGGTGAACGATCTTTTCTATAGTAGCGATCCAAGCTTTTCTGGTGATACCAAGTACACCGACAAAGGCATCGATTTTAAAGTTCGTTTATTAGAAGAATCTGAGTACTTACCAGAGCTTTCTGTTGGTATTCGTGACTTTGCGGGTACTGGCCTGTTTGATGGTGAGTTTGTTGCTGCCACAAAGCGCTACTCTAACCCTAACCTTGGTACCTTTGATTTTACCTTAGGTATGGGCTGGGGTTACCTTGGAACGCGTGACAATATCAGTAACCCAGCTTGTAAATTGTCAGATAGTTTCTGTGAACGCCCTTCCGACTTTAAAGGCAATGGCGGTAGCGTAGACTTTGAACGTTGGTTTAAAGGTCCCGCAGCCCTATTCGGTGGTGTGGAATATCAGACACTTCATGCCCCACTACGCTTCAAGCTTGAATACGACAGTAATGACTACAGTGAAGATTTCCCAGTGGTACGCGGTGGCATAGACATGACGCCCCACACACCTTGGAACTTTGGTGTACTTTATCGTTTAGGTCACATGGCGGATTTGCGTTTGAGTTATGAACGTGGCGACACGTTGGTTGCAGGCGTGAGCCTTTATACCAACTTCAATGAAATGCCGTCTTTCTGGCGTGATACACCAACACCAGAAGTGGAAGATAAACAACCTGAACAATTGTCCGACGTCGATTGGGAGCGAGTCACTGAAGAGCTTGATAAAGTCGCTGGCTACCAAAATACGCAGCTCTATGTTGAAAACAACACTGTCTCCGTTGTTGGTGAACAAAAAAAGTACCGCGACCGCAATGAAGCGCATGAGAAAACAGCGGCGGTTCTTTACAACGAGATGCCAAGCAACATTGATACTTTTACCATCAATGAGCGCAGCCGTGGTTTGCTCGGCGACCAAACGGTTATCTCTAAAGATAAATACCGTGATGTTGCTGAAGTAAACTACATCAACCCGACCATTGAAGATGCGACGTCTACATCAAGCAACAAGCCTCAGGGCAAACCTGCTTACGATGGATTTGAGCGTTTTGATTGGGGCTTTGCACCAAAACTTGCACAGACTTTGGGTAACCCAGAAGACTTCTACTTGTTTAGTGTTGGTTTGAGCGGCAACGCTTCTTACTGGCTAACGGACAATCTAGAAATCGGCGGCTCGCTGTACTGGGATTGGTACAATAACTACGACAAGTTTAACTACGTAACACCACCTGATGGCACAAGCGTCCCACGTGTACGTACTATGTTCCGAGCTTATCAGAATGAACACGCGGTAACCATGTCCAACCTGCAGTTAACTTGGTTCCAAGAGTACTCAGATACCATGGACCAACAGTTCTACGCTGGTTATCTAGAAAGTATGTTTGCAGGTGTGGGTACCGAATTCTTGTACCGACCGAAAGGCGCAAACTGGGCAATCGGTGCTGATGTTAACTTAGTTTCTCAACGTGATCCTGAAAGCTACTTTGGTGTTTACGATGAGAAGTGGCAGCATATCCCTGAATACGGCCGCCCATTCCAAGTGGTCGATAAAGGCTTTACTGGCTTTGTTTCTGGTTACTACTATCCTCAATGGGATTTCCTACAAGATTTGATGATTCAAGTCGATGTGGGTCAGTTCCTAGCGGGTGATGTCGGTACGCAAGTGAACGTGTCTAAGCAATTCAAGAGTGGCGTGATCGCTGGTGCGTTTGCATCAATTAGTGACTTGTCTGCAGATGAGTTCGGCGAAGGTAGCTTTACGAAAGGCTTCTACATCTCGATTCCATTCGACATCATGACGGTGAAACCAAGCAACAACCGTGCGAACTTTAGCTGGCAGCCATTGACTCGCGATGGCGGTCAGAAGCTAGGTCGTAAATACAGCTTGATTGAACTGACGGATGAGCGTAACCCATGGTATCAACGTCCGAATACGTCAGATGAAAAGTAATCTAATCACTCATTAGATTACCTAACTAATACAAAGGAAGCTTCGGCTTCCTTTTTCTTTGCCTAATGACAACGACTTCCCCTAGTACTAGCACCTAAAGGCTTAACTCTGCTAAACTTCCTGAGAAAATTTTAATCTATGGTGGAAGTCTTATGATCATCGTAACTGGTGGTGCTGGCATGATCGGCAGCAACATTGTTAAAGCACTGAATGAAGCAGGTATTAACGATATTCTGGTTGTCGACAACCTAAAAAATGGCAAGAAGTTTAAAAACTTAGTTGATCTTGATATCACTGATTACATGGATCGTGATGACTTCCTTACCCAAATCATGGCGGGTGATGACTTCGGCCCTATCGAAGCCATCTTCCATGAAGGTGCTTGTTCTGCCACGACTGAGTGGGATGGCAAGTACATGATGCTAAACAACTATGAGTACTCAAAAGAGTTACTTCATTACTGTTTAGATCGTGAAATTCCATTCCTATACGCATCATCAGCTGCGACATACGGTGAGACAGAAACGTTCGTTGAAGAGCGTGAATACGAAGGCGCGCTCAATGTATACGGCTACTCAAAACAGCAATTCGATAACTACGTTCGTCGCCTATGGAAAGACGCAGAGGAGCATGGCGAGCAGCTTTCTCAAATCACTGGTTTCCGTTACTTCAATGTATATGGCCCACGTGAGGATCACAAAGGCAGCATGGCATCGGTAGCCTTCCACCTAAACAACCAAATCAACGCCGGTGAAAACCCTAAGTTATTTGAAGGTAGTGGTCACTTTAAACGTGATTTCGTTTACGTTGGCGATGTATGCAAAGTAAACCTTTGGTTCCTTGAAAATGGTGTTTCTGGCATCTTCAACTGCGGTACTGGCCGCGCGGAGTCTTTCAACGAAGTCGCACAGGCAGCTATCAAACACCACGGTAAAGGTGAGGTTGAGAATATTCCGTTCCCTGAGCACCTAAAAGGCGCTTACCAAGAATTCACGCAAGCCGACCTAACTAAGCTTCGTGCTGCCGGCTGTGATGTAGAATTCAAAACGGTAGCAGAAGGTGTTGCTGAATACCTAGCGATTCAAAACCGTTAATGCCCCACAAAGGTGGTAGTTAACTCTCTACCACCTTTACTCTGATATTATTACTAGTATCATTTCTACATACCTCCACTCGCCTCTCTCCAAAAATATAGGTACTTAAAACTTCATGACTAATCAACGTGATGATTTCGATCCTAAAGCTTATAACCCTGAATTTGAGCGCCACTTTTTAGCGCCGAAGTATTGGGGTACGTGGATAGGCGTTGTCCTTTCTTTGCCGCTTGCTTTATTACCTTTAGCGGTTCAAAAATGGCTAGCAAAAACTATCGCAAAGAAACTGGCTAAATCGCACAAAGGTCCGGCTCACCGAGCTCGGGTCAACTTTGAGCTGTGCTTCCCAGAGAAGTCATTTGAAGAGCGCGAAGCACTGATTGAAAAAACGCTTTATACCGCTGCATTGTTCTTTTTCCGCTTCAGCTTACTTAGCTTACGTTCATCTAAATGGTTACAGCAGCGTTGCCAGATCCGAGGTTTAGACATCCTTCAAAAACACATCGACAATGATGAGAAAGTCATTTTGATGGTTCCACACTCATGGGCAATTGATATTCCCGCAGTGTTACTTGCCTCAATGGGTATGCCAGTCTCTGCAATGGCAAAAAAGCAAAAAAATGAAGTCGGCGATTGGCTAATGCACCAGCAACGTGTGCAATATGGCGGTCGTGTTTATGAGCGCTCTGGTGGTATTAAACCATTTTTGAAATCGATCCGTGATGGCTACATTGGCTATTACTTACCCGATCAGGATCATGGTCCTGAACACAGCGTTTTTGTCGATTTCTTTGCCACCAGAAAAGCAACGCTTCCTGGTTTAGGTAAAATTGCCAAACTATCACGCGCTAAAGTGTTACCTATGTTTGCTTCTATGAACACAGAAGATGGTACGTTTGATATCGAAATCTTACCAGCGTTTGAGCTAGACAAGGGTGAAGAACAAGATGCTCGCACTTGTAACCAAGCGATTGAGTACTTTGTAGCAAATAAACCGGAACAATACATGTGGGTGCTACAACTTCTGCACTCTCAAGAAGACGGCAATAACTATTACAACCTATTCAAGCCGAGATACAACACTGACTGGCAAATAAGCAAATGAAAAAAATCTTAATTATTGGCCCTTCTTGGGTTGGCGATATGGTGATGTCGCAGTCTCTTTATATTGTCTTAAAGCAACTCCATCCAGACAGCCAAATTGATGTGATTGCACCAGGTTGGTGTAAACCAATCCTTGAGCGCATGCCAGAAATCCACCAAGCCATTGAAATGCCTATTGGTCATGGTGAATTCAACTTACTTGGTCGTCGCGAAATCGGTAAATCATTACGAGAAAAACAGTACGACCACGCCTACATCCTACCGAAGTCTGCAAAATCTGCTCTTATCCCGTGGTTCGCAAACATTCCTCTTCGTACTGGTTGGAAAGGTGAAATGCGTTACGGTCTGCTCAATGACTTGCGACCAAACATGAAGTCTTTTCAATTCATGGTTGAACGCTATGTTGCATTAGCTTACCCACAAGAGGAGATGATCGATTCATCCTCACTGGGTGGTTTAGAAACCCAACCTCGCCCTAACCTGTTTATTGATAAAAAAGAGCAAGCTGAAGCGATTGCTAAGTTTAACCTCAATCAAGAAGCGCCTGTTGTTGGCCTGTGCCCTGGTGCAGAGTTTGGCCCTGCTAAAAAATGGCCAGAGACACATTACGCAGAAGTTGCATCAGCTATGGCGAATGCAGGAAAGCAAGTGTGGCTATTTGGTTCTCAAAAAGACCTTGAAACCTGTAACAACATCAAGCAATTAGTGCCTCAAGGACACCAGCACCAGATTCATGTTTTGGCAGGGCAAACGAGCCTGATTGAAGCCGTTGATCTTCTAGCAGCATGCCACACTGTCGTCGCGAACGACTCAGGACTTATGCACGTGGCAGCTGCTGTTGGCTGTAATGTTGTTGCAGTCTACGGTTCAACCTCACCAAAATACACACCACCGCTGGCGGAAAAGGTAGAGATTGTTCATACCGACATTGACTGCCGTCCATGCTTTAAGCGTGAGTGTGAGTTTAAGCACCTTAAGTGTTTAACTGAGTTATCACCAAAACAGGTGCTAGATAGTATCCAAAAACTTGAAGCGATAACGGTAAGTTCATGCTAATTCGCGTTTTTTACACATTACTGCTTGCCCTTGCCTCCCCTTTCCTATTGTTTGGTTTATACAAAAGTAAACCGAACAAGCCCAAGTTTGGTCAACGATGGAAAGAGCATTTTGGTATAACCCCAAAGCTAGAGACAACTGAGCGCCCCATTTGGATTCATGCGGTTTCGGTAGGCGAAAGCATCGCTGCTATCCCACTCATTAAAGAATTGAAAAAGCAAAAACCAACCCAACCTATTTTAGTCACCACCACAACCAGCACTGGTGCGGAACAAATTGCTAAGTTGGGCGACTTAGTTGAACACCGCTATATGCCTATCGATTTCGGTTTTGCCGTGAAAGGCTTTCTAAAGGCAATACGGCCAAAGCAAATGTTGATAATCGAAACCGAGCTTTGGCCAAACACGCTTAATACTGTCCATAATGCCGGAATCCCTATCATTGTGGTCAACGCTCGCCTCTCTGAAAAGTCGTGTAGGAACTACGCAAAAGTGCAGCCACTGTTTGACCTCCTACATCCATGCATAGATAAGGTACTTTGCCAGACGGAGTCAGATGCTGAGCGCTTTGAAGGTTTAGGTATCGAGAAAAACAAACTTTTTGTTACTGGCTCGATAAAATTTGATATTAAAATATCCAAGGACGTAAAAGAAAAAGGCAAAGTGCTACGGGATGCTCTTGGATTAGAACGTCCCATTTGGATTGCTGCCAGCACTCATAAAGGGGAAGACGAGCAGGTATTAGAAGCTCACAAAAAAATCTTGGAATCTCACCCAAATGCTCTTTTAATCCTTGTTCCAAGACATCCAGAGCGATTCGAAGATGTATTTGAGCTTTGCCAAGGTAAAGGCCTTGAAACTGCTCGCCGCACAAGCCAAGAAGAAGTAACAGCATCGACCCAAGTTTATCTTGGAGATACCATGGGGGAGATGCTTATCTTGATCGGAGCAGCCGACATTTGCTTTATGGGCGGTAGCTTAGTTGGCGATAAGGTTGGTGGGCATAATGTTCTAGAACCGGCAGCTTTAGGTGTGCCAGTCATCATTGGGCCGAGCTATTTTAACTTCCAGTTAATAATAGAAAAGATGCTTCAAAAAAAGTGTATTACAATCTCGCACTCAGACCTTAATTTAGACATTGTTCGGCTGATTGAAGACCCAAAATCTCGAAATCTAATGACTCAAAAGGCTTATTTAATAATGAGTGATAGCATTGGTTCTATCGATAAAACAGTCAAGTCATTACAACTTTAAAACGTTACATCTACCGATGAGGACATCATAGTGTTAACTTACGCGATAATCCCTGCTCGTTCTGGTTCAAAAGGACTACCCGATAAAAATATCAAAGAGATTGATAACAAACCTTTGATTTCATACTCAATTGAATTTGCTAAAAGCATTGCAGAAATCGATCGCGTATTTTGTAGTACAGATTCTAGTCGTTATGCGGAAATTGCTAAACAGTATGGGGCAGAGGTTCCATTTCTTCGTAGCGAACATGCTGCAGCAGATACTGCAATGGAGCAAGACATCCTTGACGATTTGCGCATATCTTTTCAACAACAAGGCATTCCTGAACCTGACTTTATCGTATGGTTACGCCCGACGTTTGTTTTTCGCTCTAAATCAGACATCGAGAATGCTATTAAACTAATCAAAAATGATGCAAACATTTCATCAGTGAGAACTGTTGTAGAATCAGAAAACAGACTTTATGAGATAGAGAACCACAAGCTCAAAGCATCATTTGATGACTTAGGTAAGTCAATGATGAGAAGACAAGACATGCCACAGTCATACAAAGTATTCAGTACTGACGTGTTTAGATTTAAGAACAATTCTTTTGGGGACGCGTTCTTAGGTAGTAAAGTTGTAGCTATCGAATCCCATAAAATATGTGGTCTCGACATAGATGACCTAATTGATTTTCATATCGTAAAATCCCTAGTAGAAAATTCAAAGGAGCTTGTTAATGAGTTTTTGTCAGAAAATCGTTGATTTGATCAGCCAAAACCTTGATGAAATTACCTCGCTCAAAGCGACTAAAATGGAAAAAGCGGATGGTAGTTTCGTATCAAAGGGAGATCTACTGGTTCAAGAATTAGTCTTTCAATACTGCAATGAGAACTTACCTGAGCACCAACTAATTTCTGAAGAGTTTGCACCCTTCGATAATACCGAATGGGATGAGTCCGCCTCTTTTGTAGTTTTAGACCCAATTGACGGTACTGAGAATTTTGTAAGTGGTCTTCGTGAATGGGGAGTAGGCATATCTATTTACACTAACGGAGTGCACCAAGAATCTTGCATCTATCTACCTGAACTCAGAGAAATCGCTATAACTGGCCAGCCATTAGAGCGCTTTAGTTCAAGAATTCATGGGCTATCCTCATCACTGAGCAAACAAGATTTAGAAAAGCTTCCTGAAGGATTCGAATACAGAATCATAGGTTGCTCGATGTATAACATGCTAAGTGCGGTTAAGGGAAGTTATGCACGCTTTGAAAATGTAAAAGGGGTTAATTGTTGGGATGTGTTACCTGGTTTAAACCTCGCTCTTGAGCATAATGTTAAAGCGTTTGTAGACGGTGTTCCGTATCAAGGGCAAATACTATTCCCTACAAAGAAATACAAAATTCTACTTGAGGCTTAATATGTCAAATATTACTGATGTACTCCGATATTTCGCTCTCACCGGCAAAAAGAAGATAGCGATCATCGGTAAAGGTCCGTCTTTAGATAACATAGACTTAACTAAGCTAGATGACTTTTTTATTGTAAATATCAACGACTCAGAGAAAGCACTAGCTGGCGATGTCGGCCTATATCACCAAGCTTGGGTAAATGATTATTTACAGAGTAAAGGCGGAGAATGTCACTTCTATATTAGTTCTTATGAAGGCGCATTACCGGAAGGTAACTATGTAAAAGTAGAACATGTTTACGAAAACCCTGAACACGTCCGTCCACTTCAAGACCGATTCTTTGACTCAAAATTTATCATAGAAGATGCAACGGTAATATCAGCTCTAAAGCTAGCAAATATGTGTGCTGACCACGTACGTGAAAAGCTTGATGTTTATCTTCTCGGGTTTGATTTTTCTGTTTCTACTGGCTTTTCAAAAAAGTCAGGTGGCCACATTGAATTTGGTGAACAAGATTATGTAGAGAGTTTGCTAAACAATCAAAAGTCTTATTTAGAACTGATACTCTCTCATGAATCAGACTTGTCGATAACCGTAAACCATGTGGGTGACAAAAGTTTCAGCTCGATGAGTGACAAACAGTTTAACTTTCTTATTGAAGGGGAAACCGATGTCAGCAACGTATGCCCAAAAGACTTGTCTAAGGACAGTTATAGGGGGCCTAACGCAGTAAAAATCGTAGCAGAAATCACAACAAACCATTTCGGCGATCTTGAATTACTTCAGAAGATGATAAAAGCAGCAGCAGAAGCTGGTGCTGATTACATCAAGCTGCAAAAAAGAGATGTCGAGACTTTTTATTCCAAAGAGGAATTAGAAAGACCTTACACGTCACCATTTGGCTCAACATTCAGAGACTATCGACACGGTCTAGAGTTAGATGCTTTTGGGTTTAAAATGGTCGATAAGTGGTGTAAAGAGTATGGCATTAACTGGTTTGCCTCTGCTTTGGATCTTCCTTCTTATGAATTTATGAAACAATTTGAACCAGAGTTAATCAAATTACCATCAACAATCTCGGAACATACAAGCTTCCTTAAGTCAGTGGCAAAAGACTTTAAAGGAGACGTGGTGCTTTCAACGGGTATGACAGATAAAAACTACGAAGACTTCATCCTCGAAGAGTTCAAAGCATGTCGGCATTTATACTTGCTCCAATGTGTATCGTCTTACCCAACAATGAATGAAGATGCGAATGTTTCTGTTGTTCGCCACTATCATAACCTGAGCAAGTTACACCCAAAGGTGAAACCAGGCTACTCTAGCCACGATGTTGGTTCCTTGTGCTGCCAACTTTCAGTCGCTGCAGGAGGCTTAATGGTAGAAAAGCATGTTAAGTATGGTAATACTCCATGGGCTCACTTTGACAATGTAGCAATTGACATGCTTACGGGTAATTTCAAAAAATTTGTCGATGATATTCGTTTAGCTGAACTGTGCTTAGGAAATGAAACTAAAAAAGTTTTATCATCAGAACATCATAAGTACCGAAAATCTTAGACGCCTCTCACTGCACTAATATACTGTGACTAGATAATATATGTATAATTTTAACGACTTATTTAATTTTGACCGACAACAAGCTGCTATATTTCTAGTTGATACTGTTAAAAATGGTGAGCTAAAACTAATGCACCCAACTAAAAGCATAGTTACATATTGCCGCCAAAGTTCTAGATATAGAAAAGCGAATATTCTGCTTTTCTCTGATGAGAACTTACAGAATCAATGGTATTTAGTGCAGATCTATAACCTGGTCGATGGATATATCTGTGATGAAGATGTATTTAACCCACTCGGCGCAGGTGAGTTATCAGAATTGCACAAAATTCTTCAAGATACTAATAATCTTTTTGACTTAAAGAGTGCTAACACTAAAGTGGACGGTTTCCTCTTCTCGCAAGAGCGTCCGTACCACTATATATATGACCAATTTGTGAGTTATTTCTATCTATCAGAAATAGATAATATTGATCAGTACGCCTTTACAGATAAGCTTTGCTTTTATCGAGAACTCCCAGGTAATAAAGAGCTGCTCACTGCGAATCAAAATGGTTGCTATTTATTTCCTTGCACGAAAGGAAGCATTTATAATGATAAATCAGCAAATTCGATGCATCATTTTATCCGAAGTAACTCGGCCAAAATTGAGAGTAAAAGTTCATTAACCCTTTGGGTTGGCATCACAGCACAAAAGCGCTCATGGTTAGAACAAACAGATGGATTATGTAACATCGCAATAGAGCTATCCAAACACTATCCATCCATAACCGTGCTTGTCGATGGTTGGACTAGTCTTGCCGGTGGAATACCAGATAGCATAAAAGACATTGCCCGTGACAATGCCGTTTTTGATGCGATATCAACAAAACTAAGCTCACACGACAAAGTTGAATTGGTAAACTTAATTGGTAAAGACTATAAATACAAAGTTGGTTACGCCTTAAGCGCTGATGCTTACATTGCTAACTCTGGAGCAGGAAGTATGGTTCCTCTAATGTTTGCTTCCAAAAAAGGGGTATTGCATTCAAATAGCCAGCTTTACACCTTTGAAAATGCATATGACCAAAGAACTATTCTTGTCCCAAAAAACAAGATTTATTCTGAAAAGAAATCTAAGGATAGTGGCATCTACTCTATAGATTGGAAAGTAATGTATAACCTGTTAGCAAGCCTACTTGAAATAGATGAGAGATTAACCGAAGTAACAGGCCATAGAAGCAAACACTATTTCAATATTAAGAAATTTATATTTAAGAAAAGTATTCAAATCGAAACATTCTTAAAAAAATAAAATTTAAAATTTCTTAACCTTTTAAACAGCAATCTCGTATAATTTTACGAGATTAATTAGGTATCAGGAGCATTATTTTGAACCTTTTCTTGGTAACATCACCTTTTCAATACATATGTGCTGTCGAAGCAAGATCACACTATAAAACTGAAAATAATATTCTACTGCTTGTTGAGCAACCCTCTGAGCCTGGCCTAAGTCAACAAAAAAAATTGGTTAATGAAAATGACTGGGAACATGTAATAAAAATCCCAAGAAAGAATAGAACTCGAAATCTACCAAAAGTTATAAAAGAAATTTGGGAAATAACAAATAGAGAACAAATCAATAATTTTTTCCATGCTGAATATAATGGGTGGCGCACTAAGTTATTGTTACGCAACTTAAACATAGATAAAGAAGTATATTTTGATGATGGGACATTAACTCTCCATGAATATGAAACGTTAATAAGACCTAAAGTCCCTTATGAAAGAAAACGTTTACTGCAAGACATCTTACTAAAATTAAGAGATTGTAAACCTATTGGACTTTTGCCACAATCAAAAAAACTTGAAGTATTTACAATTTTTAATATACCAAACGCTCGACACAAAATAGTAAATAATAGCTTTTCATTTTTAAAAAGCTCTTACGGCTATCCTAATTTATATTCAAAAGATTCTCCTATAGGCTTCATAGGTCAAGGAGCTATAGGGCATAAGAGAATGAAAACTATCGATGAATACATTTCAGAATTGAAGGCTTTTAAGAAAAATTATAATAAAAAAATTATTTACTTCCCCCATCGAACTGAGACCATAGAAATAAAAAACAGAATAATTGCGTTAGGTGGAATTACTTATCATGAAAGTGAATATCCATTGGAAATCGAATTAATAGACAAGAAAATAAAGCTATCTGGATTAGTGGGAATAAATTCAACAGCACAATATACCGCGATATTCATCTATGATGGAATGCCTATTTACAATATAGCATCAGAGTTAGATTTAAACTCTCCAAACACATCAATTATAACTAAAAGGGTATATAACACCTTTAAAGAAAGCGGTATTTTAGATATGAATTTATAATAAAAGCTCTCCCTTGGAGAGCTTGTAATTATTCTTTTATATGCTTCATTGCTAACGCAGTTCCAAAGGATAAGTCTTGACTTGCCTTCTTACCTATAACTTCGTCATAATACTTTGGCTCTAAACCGAACCCCGGACGTACACTGCGAATGTTGTCTTCAGTAAATAAATCACCTGCGCTTATATCTTGCGTAACATAAAGAGAGCGGCGAGCTCTAACATTTCCTCGTTCTGCTTCACTTCGTTCGTAACTTACTTTACCCAAAGCCTGCCATACCACCGATGTTGCTTTACAAAGTTCGGTCAATTCTTTAGGTTCAAGTGAAAAGCTATCATCAGGTCCTCCCCCGCTACGATCAAGAGTAACGTGTTTCTCGATAACGCATGCCCCCACGGCAACACTTGCTATCGCGGTAGTGTTATCTAATGTGTGATCAGATAAACCAGCAACAACATCAAAGCGAGAAGAAAAGTCCGGTATAGTCCTGAGATTATACTCTTCTGCAGGTGCAGGGTACCCACTTACGCATTGTAACAATACTATTTCATTACAACCGTTATCCCTTGCTGTATTTACTGCTGCAGTAACTTCTTCAAGAGTAGCCATACCAGTAGATATAATCATTGGCTTACCCGTTTTTGCAACACGTCGAATCAAAGGTAGATCTACAATTTCAAACGAGGCAATTTTATAAGCAGGAGCATCAAGCTCTTCTAGTAAGTCAACAGCTGTAAAATCAAAAGGCGAACTAAAGATTGTAATATCTAATTCCTTGGCCTTATCAAAGAGCAATTTATGCCAATCCCAAGGCATATGTGCATCTTTGTACAATTGATAGAGCGTTTGTCCTCCCCATAACCCGCCAATGATTTGAAAATCGTCCGTATCACAATCGAGGGTTATTGTATCAGCTGTATAACTTTGTAGCTTTATTGCATCAGCTCCAGCTTTCTTTGCCTCTTCCATTATTTTATAAGCACGATTAATATCGCCATTATGATTGGCTGATAGTTCAGCGATAATATATGGAGGATAATTTAATCCAATTTTCCTTCCAGCTATCGAAATACATTTACTCATAATTATTCACTAAGTTGTTAATATTATTGAAGAAGATATTTTCTAACTTTTCTTTGGTCAGGCACAAATCATCGCGAGATAATATATATTTTTTCACCTCTTCTTTTAACTCAACTGGCGAATACTCTGGATAATCAGTTCCTATTGTCAACTTTTTGTCTAAGGTTTCAAATAAGTAACCAACATCTAACGCAAGAGAGGACTTTCTAAAACGCATAAAAGTGAATGATAAGTCTAACATTGCATTAGGGTAATCACGTATGATTTCACCCGTTGCAAAGAGATCTGTATATCCACCATGCAAAAATACGAAATTTGTACCCGGACACAATTCACATAATTTAGCTATATGATAGTGCACCGTATTTTTTACAGGACCTACAGGTTTTCTTAAAATCGTACAGACGTAGACAATGAGACCTACAGACGCCGCTAATTTAGCAACCCTTTGTAACTGAGGGCTTTCTATGTCAATGCTACTAAAACGTGGATGAACCTTAATACCAACTGCACCGTATTGCTTCTTCAAGTTCAGTAATAAGCGCTTGATTTCGCAATCCGAACGTTGGAGCCACTCTTTTTTTACACTAAAGACTAACGAACAAAAAGGTAATTCTTTTTTAACAGTATTACCAATATAATCATAATCATCATCGGGCATGGCAGCTATTATAGCTTTTTCTACATGCCCGTCCTGATAATACCCTTTAAGCCTTGAATAGGACGCTACTTTATCTGTTTTATACCAAGATTCATCTTCTTTAATATGCGTCAAAGAATCAAAAAACCGTATCTCATTCAACACTGATCTTCACCTTTACAGATTCCTCAACTTTCCTGAGCAATTCTTCATATTCCAGCTGCGTTTTACCTTTCACCATAGCATATCCCATTCGATCAGCATCAGTAGTAGCCTGTTTCATCACCGTACCTTTTTCAAAAAGGCTCGCACTTTCTACATTTTCAATCGAAGGGATATAAAACTCTTCTAAAGTGCCTTCAATGCTCTCAAAAAAACGAATACAACTTGGTAAAACCTCTAACTTTGTTGGCGCATCTATGATATCGGAGAGTGAAAAATCGATGCTTGTTTTTAAATAAGGGTAACCCGTGCAAAACTCAATGTATTTTTCTGAAACGGCAAAACCAGCTCCTCGCCCCGCAATCTCGACAATCCAAACTTGCTCGCACTCATCAACAATAACCTCGGCATGACTGACACCATTTCTGTATTCCAACAGCTTATGCCCTTTTGACACTGTATCAACAATTCTCTTTGACATAACGTCACTTAGGTTAGCTGAAGCTAGCTTGTTAGCCACAGTACCGTTTGTGCCGTGAACTTTATGCTTTTCAGTGATAACTAGAGGATAAGTCTGACCATCAACAACAATACTTTCGAGTGTGTATTCTTGCCCGTCAATGTAACGTTCAACAATGGCTTTTTTAGATTTAGAATAATCAGTAGCAAACTTAATAGCGTTTTCCAAAGCCTGCGCGTTAGGCTCCTTGATTACAGTGATCCCTCGACTTCCAGCTGAATCCACTGGCTTGACGATTACCGGTTCAGACTGTAAATCCACTGGAATTTCAAATCTCTTCTCCAAGTCAATAATGACAAATTCTGGGGAAAAAGGTTCTGAACTCCAAAAGCTTCTCTGTAATGACTTATCTGTAAGTTTTTTTGCCATTTCGAAGCTTAATCCAGGGAGGTCATAATGGTCTCGGATTAGAGCAGCAGATAATTGTCCAGCTTCACTAGCGATACATAGAACTCCTTTTGGAGAAATACCTTGTTTTTCAAAAAACTTAATGACTGCCCTTAGTGTTTTTTGCTCATCGGTTATATCTACAACTAAAGCCTCATCCGCAAGCTCTAGACCCTCAGCTTTATCATTGCCATCGACAGCTAAAGTTAGATAACCTCTTTTTTTTGTTGCCGTAATCGCAGCTAATTGCCAACGTCCAGCCCCAATATGTACAACCCATCTGGACATTGCTTATAACCCCTTGCAACTCTGAGAGATCGTCTTTACTGCATATTCGATATCAGCCAGACTCTCTGTTCCAAAAGACAATCGAATAAATCCATCTGTAGTGCGTCCGTATGCGCTACCGGGAACTACAGCAATATTATTCTTGTTAAGTAACTCTAAAGAAAACTCTTCAGAGGATTTTCCACTCTCTGAAATATCTACAAAGAAGTAAAAAGTACTAGAACCAGGCAATGTTTTTAGATCGTACTTTTTAAATAGTTCAACAACATGGTCACGCTTATTAAGAAGTTTTTCAATTTCTTTGGTGCATACTTTATGGATATCTCTCAAGTACTTCGCTAAATACATCTGTAATGGTGTTGGTGCGCAGGTTATTATGTGTTGGTTGAGCTTAACAACTTGTTTAACAAGCTCTCGATTAGCCACAAGATAGCCAACTCTCCAACCTGACATACCAAAGTTTTTCGACATAGAATTAACAACAATTAAGTTATCAAATTCATTAACCCAATTACATGCAGAAATAAAGCCACTATTTGAACGTACAAAATTACTATATGCTTCATCTACGAGTACGTAAATACCACGTTTTTCAGCCGCTTTTATTAGTTGGCGTAAACCCTGTTCATCATAAACCCACCCAGCAGGATTATTAGGGTTGTTAATCACAATCAACTTACTATTTTCAGTAAAATAGTCTTCGAAGTCATTAATTGTTGCTGTGTATGGGATATATGTAGTTTTAGCGGAACACAGAGTCGCCTGATCCTCGTAACTTAGCCAAGCAGGTTCATGTAGCAAAACTTCATCCCCATCGTTCAATACAGCTAACATTGAGGCATAAGTTAATACCTTTGAACCCGCAGAGATAATTATATTGTCGACTGTCAAACCTGAAACAAGGTCAACCTCGTGCATATAACTTACGAGGTTTTCGCGAAGTTCAGGCCAACCAATAGTATCGGAATAGTGATAGCCTCTATCAAAATCTATGGTATCAAAGCCAAAATCAGGAATATCAAAGAAAGCTTCACCAAGAGATAAAGTAATAACTCTTTCTCCTCGTCTTTTCTTTTCATAAACTTCTTGGTTAATTACAATGGATTTTGCTTCTCTAAGCTGACTTAATTTTCGACTAAACATTCTCGCGTACCTTTTTCCAACAGCGAAATAAAACGCTCAACACCTTTTCCATCCACATAACATTGTGCTCTATATGAATATTCATGCAACAATGCAATATCATGACTAACTTCATAATACCTTGTGATAGCTTCCTTGACAGAGCATGTTAACCAAGCAACGCCTTCTTTATCCAAGAATCGTCCCACTCGGACCTGATTGTCCGCAATAGCAACTAATACACTAGGTACTCCTAAACGACAACGCTCCCAAGTAGAGCCACCAGGAGCTCCTATAGCCAATTTTGAATCAAGGTATAACTCTGCCATATTAGTAGGATTTACAAATAGCCGGCCATGAGGTAAAGATTTCATCAAACTTTCCACATTATCTTTATGTGAATTTATCGGTCCAATGATGACATCAACCTTTAATTGATATCGGTTATCACTTTCTATCAAAAGTTCAAGGAGTTGTCCCGTGTAATTAAACTCATCACCTCCTCCCATAAAAATAATAAGATCACGAGGCTTTTTATTTATAGGAACTGGAGATAAAGAGATAAATTCATCTCTTAATAAAATATAAGAGCTACCTATTAACAATTCACAATAGTTTGGAGTTAGATTTTTATATTTATTTAGCCAACCATCATATATGTTTTGATCTAGTAATAAATCTGCGTCATGCTCTCTATCCGCTAGATCATCAATAACTGCAATATTTTTAACACAGGCTCTAAGCCTATGTTCCCACTCAATATCGATTCCGTAATGATCAACAATCAGCCAATCAGCGATGTTAAAGTGCTTCGTAATAACTTTGGATGTTTCTAGAGCATCAAAATACGCCCCCCCTTTCAACCAGTTACTATGCTTGAGGTTGGAGTTATTGTGCTCATCTAATGACAAAGAAAAACTTTCTGCTTTACAGCCTGCACTTATGATTTTTTCAACAAATGTTGAAGGTATATCATTCCCAATGAATAAAACATCATGCCCGTGCGAAGACAATTTTTTTGCAATCGCCAAGCAACGCATAATATGCCCCATTCCAATCTCATTGGAACAATCTACTCGGATAGCAATTTTCAATTTACTTCCTTAAAAACACTAAAGAGCTTTAAGGCAATATCCCAATCTTCAGGATTATCTATATCAATAACTCTGTAACGTGGGATGACGTAAGGAATTGATTCTTTTGAAAACACTGGGATGCCGTCAAGAAATGACGTAGCCCTTCCCCAATAGAAAAGCCCAGTATCATGATAGCCCTCTTCTAAATCTTGAGACCGTGTGTTTAGGTGTTCAGGTTGAAACATTTGAACGCGGTTCTCTGTACTAAGCTTTAGAGCTCTCTGTATAGGATAAGCAAAGGAGCAGACTGGGAAGCAAAAGTGTGCGCTGGATGCTTCAAGTTCTTTAAATGCCCCCCTGATATCATCGCTTGATACCAGAGGTGCTGTAGGGTAAATACAACATAAGTAGTTTATAGAGTAGCCTTCAGACTCAAAATACTTTAGAGCATGCTCTATAACTACCGCGGTAGTTGCATAGTCATCAGCCAACTCACTAGGGCGAATAAACGGCACCTCAGCCCCATACGATACGGCAACGGCTGCGATTTCGGCATCATCTGTAGAAACAACTACTTTGTCAAAACAGCCTGAGTTGATTGCAGCTTCAATAGAATAAGCAATCATCGGCTTGCCATGAAACTCTTTGATATTTTTACGTGGGATTCGTTTACTGCCGCCACGTGCCGGGATCAGAGCGACTTTCATCAGCTACCCTCTCAAAATCGAAGATAAAACATGCACCACTTCATCCTGCTGCTCTTCACTCATCGCGTGGAACATAGGAAGAGAAATAGCTTCGCGGTAATAGCGCTCAGATTCTGGGAAATCACCTTCACTGAAGCCCATTTTTTCATAGTAAGGCTGAGTATGGACTGGAATGTAGTGCAGGTTGACTCCGATACCATTGTCTCTCAGTGCGTCAAATACCTCTTTGTGTGTTAAAGAGATCTTATCCAGCTGCAAGCGAATTACATAAAGGTGAAGGCCCGAGTAGGTATTCTCCAATTGATATGGCAGTACCACAGGTAAAGACTTCAATAGCTGATTGTAACGGTCTGCAAGGTGATGACGAGCGGTAATAAAAGCGTCTAAACGATGCATCTGAGATACACCCAGTGCCGCCTGAAGCTCGGTCATACGGTAGTTAAAACCTAAATCAACCTGTTGATAATACCAGCCACCATGGCTTTCACCTTCCATTTGCTCAGGGTCACGAGTAATACCGTGACTTCGAAGCAAAGTCATCTTGTCAGACAAAGCCTTTTGGTTGGTCATTACTGCACCACCTTCCGCCGTCGTTACAATTTTAACTGGATGGAAGCTAAAGACAGTGATATCCGAATGTTCGCAATTCCCTATAGGCAAGCCTTGATATTTGCCGCCAATTGCATGTGAAGCATCTTCAATGACTTTGAAGTTGTACTCTTTCGCCAGTTTGGCGATCGCCACCATATCGCACGGTTGACCACACAAATGAACCGGCACAACAACTTTCGGAAGCTTACCTTCAGCTTTCGCTTGGATTAACTTTTCCTCAAGACGTTTTGGACACATATTGTAAGTATCAGGGTCAATATCTACGAAGTCGACCTGTGCACCACAGTACAAACCGCAGTTTGCTGACGCTACGAAAGTAATAGGAGACGTCCAAAGCCAATCCCCTTCACCTAGCCCCAAAGCAAGGCAAGCAATGTGTAATGCTGATGTAGCACTATTCACAGCCAATGCGTAGCTTGCACCTGTATGATCGATAAGTGCTTGCTCAAATGCAGGAACTTGAGGCCCCTGCGTCAGAAAATCCGAGTTCAAAACATCAATAACACTATCAATGTCTTGCTGGTTAATATCTTGCTTACCGTAAGGAATCACTACTCTTCTCACACTGTAAAGTTTGGATCAACGTGCTCTTTGATTAGCTCACGTAGGCCTTCAATACTTTCCCACTCTGTATTCGTACCTGAATTGTATTTGAAACCAAACGGTACTTTTTCCGCTTTGTGGTGATCAAGATATTCTTGCTCTGTGTAAGTAAACGAAACAGAAGGTAAAATTGCGTAGTATTTGCCAAGGTCGATCGTATTTAGCGAATCAGTATCGGTGATCATCTCTTCATGGAGCTTTTCACCTGGGCGAATACCTACAACTTTAGTCTCACATTCTGGAGCAATCGCTTCTGCGATATCCAAAATCTTGTAAGATGGGATTTTTGGTACAAAAATCTCACCACCTAAATGGTTTTCAAGCGCGTACATCACCATGTTCACGCCATCTTGCAATGAGATATTAAAGCGTGTCATCTCTTCATGAGTGATCGGCAACACACCTTCTTCACGCTTACTCAAAAAGAATGGGATCACGGAACCACGCGAACCCATTACGTTGCCGTAACGCACTACGCTGAAACGGATATCTTTCGAACCTTTGATGTTGTTCGCCGCTGCAAACAACTTATCCGAAGCAAGTTTGGTTGCTCCATATAGGTTAATTGGTGCACATGCTTTATCTGTTGATAACGCTACAACATCTTTAACGCCGCACTGCAGCGCTGCATGGATAACATTCTCTGCACCATCAACGTTAGTTCGGATACATTCTGTCGGGTTGTATTCAGCAGTATCTACCTGCTTGATCGCTGCAGCATGAATAATCACATCAACACCTTCACAGGCTTGAATCATGCGGTTTTGATCGCGAACATCACCGATAAAAAAACGAAGTTGTGGGAAATCTTTTGCTGGGTACTTCTGCTTAAGCTCAAACTGTTTTAGTTCATCGCGAGAAAAAATAATGATTTTCTTCACTTCTGGGTAGCGTTCAAGAATAGTTTTAATGAACTGTTTACCGAACGAACCAGTGCCGCCAGTAATTAAAATTGATTTAGAATTCAACATAGTATGCTCTTACTGTATACCTACAGGCGATTTTGCCCATTCAATAAGTAAATTTATTATATCAACGTTACTAGTCTAACTTTAGCATTTTGCAAAAGCGGTTGCGTTAAGTAATTTAAACTAGTGGAAATTCAGCTAGCGTAACGTTCTTCGCTATTTTGCTAGCAATTCAAAGTCTGACTCATGCCAATGAATTTGATGCTTCTTTTTCTCTTTCAAAAACGAGCGCTTCAATCTGTCTAGATTGCTTTGCTTCCAATCACCATCTGATTGCTGACAGCACTTATCAAAGTCGATAATCCAGACTTTGTCTTGGTCGTCAATTAAGATGTTATGAATGTTCAAGTCGGTATGATTCACATTAGCTTTATGCATCTTGGCAATTTCTTGCCCAATCTTCTGGTACATCAGTTCCGGTAATGGTTTTTCTTGCAAAATACTGACCAAATCTCTGGCATTTGGAATTCTTTCGCTGAGAAGATCCGCTTGGTAAATCAAACCTGTTTTAACTGCTCGCGCGGCAATCGGACGAGGAACATTAACGCCGGCACCTATCAAAATCTGCAAAAGATTTAACTCCTGAGCACTACGAGTTTGTTCCCAACCAGAAAACCAGTATTGGTCTTTCACAAGTTTGCCGAATAGACCACCTCGGCGATAATGTCGAAGGGCAGCTTGCATAGAGTCTAGTTGAACAAACCAGGTAGTACCCCGACCAGAAGCACTGCCTAAGATTTTACCTTGTTCTTGCCAATAGCCGGCATCAAACAATGGCAATGTTGGGTCTGAAATGATTTCATCATCAAACCAAATCGTGCAATTACCTTGTTGTGAAGTTTGAATCATACCTTTGATACTCACAGCTAAAGTGATTTAGAGATAAAGGCTGAACAAGATATACAGCCATGTGAATCCAGCGAACGCTAAAGCCACCATAACTGCCGCTGAGCCTATATCTTTTGCGCGCCCACTCAATTCATGATGTTCGACGCCCACGCGATCCACCACCGCCTCTATCGCGGAATTGATCAACTCAACAATCAAAACAGAAACGACGACACCAAGCATCAAAATGCGTTCTATGACACTCAAGTCAAAAACACAAACCAAAACGATGGCAATGGCTAGCATCACAAGCTCTTGTCTAATCGCCGCTTCGTGTTTAAACGCAGCCCTTAAGCCTTTCGCAGAATATCCCGTCGCTTTGATGATGCGCTTTAAACCAGTGTTTCCAGGTTTACCCGAATTTGGAGATTGATGTTGTTGGCTATTTGACATTGCGAAGACTCGTCAGTGCTCAGTATAGAAGCGGTGTATTTTACATTTATTGGGGATGTCTGCATAATTTACCTGCATCTATTTATCTGATCAGACAATAACTATGTTCACTTCTGCCCCTTCTTCACTATGTATATTGCGTTTATCTGCAATTGGTGACGTTTGCAATACTATCGCGACGGTTCAAGCGATTCAAAAACAATGGCCTGATACCCATATCACTTGGATTACAGGCAAACTTGAAGCTCAATTGCTACAAGCGATAAATAACGTTGAGGTGATTGTTTTTGATAAAAAAGCAGGACTTGATGGCTACAAGTCACTGTGGAAGCAGCTCAAAGGGCGCGAGTTCGATGCTTTGCTTCATATGCAATATGCTATTCGAGCGAGCGTGGCGACGTTAGGTATTAAAGCGAAATACAAACTTGGGTTCTCTTCTGACCGTAGCCAAGATTTTCAAACTTTGTTCACCAATGTCAAAGTTCCTTCACCAAGCTCTCTGCATGTTGCGGATGGTTTAATGGCGTTTGCCCATCAAATTGGTGTGCCTCAGTCGGAACTATCTTGGTCTTTATCTTACTCAGAAGAGGATAGTACTTGGGCTAAGGCAAAACTAGATACGGTGCAACCAAACTTGTTATTGGTTCCCGGAGCAAGTAAAGCCTACAAGAACTGGAACGCGAAGGGTTATGTGGATGTCATTAATCATGCGCGAGAGAAAGGCTGGAATGTCATACTAGCGGGCAGTCCTGCAAAGGTCGAAGTTGACCTAGCAAATGAGATTCAAGCTTTGTTGCGTGAACCTTGTTTAAACTTAGTAGGAGAAAGCTCCATCCTACAAATGCTAGCTTTAACTGATAAGGTGCAGATGGTGATAGCACCAGATACTGGCCCAGCCCACATGGCGAGTGCAATGAACACACCGATTATTGGTTTATATGCCCATCACAATCCTATTCGAGTAGGTCCTTATCGCTTTTTAAAGTATGCCGTATCTGTATATGAAGAAGTGATTCTTGCAGAAACAGGAAAGACTAGCCAAGAATTAAGTTGGCGAACCCGAGCAAAGGATGAAGCCGCAATGAGCCGCATCACAAGCGACCGTGTCGTAGCAATGTTCGAGCAAGTCGTAGAAGATTTGTATCCACAATATCAATAAAATATACCTGTAGAAGATTGTTTAAGAAGGAAACTACCTTGTCTAAACCTACCTTAGCCGTCGCGTTGATCGTAAAAAATGAAGAGAAGCACCTGAAAGCTTGTCTAGACACAGTAAAAGATTGGGTCGATGAAATTGTTCTTCTAGATTCAGGTAGCACTGACACCACTGAAGAAATCGCTAGGCAGTATACTGATAAGTTTTATACCAATTTAGAATGGCCTGGGTTTGGCAAACAACGCCAACTTGCTCAAGACTATGTGGAATCGGATTTCGTGCTTTGGTTGGATGCGGATGAGCGTGTTACCGATGAATTACGCCAAGACATACTCAACGCAATCAGCCAACACTGCGATAAAAACATTTATCGTGTGAACCGACTGACGACAGCCTTTGCAAAAGAGATTCGTTACTCAGGCTGGTCACCTGACTGGGTTATACGTTTATACAAAACATCAGAAACGAAATACAACGACGCGTTAGTTCATGAAAGCGTTGTTGTTCCCGATGGCTTTAAAGTAGTTTCATTAAATGGCCGTTTGAAGCATTTTACTTATGAAAAGCTTGGCGAGTATACACGAAAAACCCAACTATACATGCAATCTTGGGCAGACCAGCGTGAAGGTAAAAAGTCAGCCTCACTTTTTAGTGCATTTACCCATGGTTTCTTCCGTTTCTTCAAAATGTATATTATTAAACGTGGCTTTTTAGATGGTCGACATGGTTTTTTACTCGCCGTACTAAGTGCAAACACAACCTTTACTCGCTACGCAGACCTGTGGCTGCGCGATTACGTCAAAAAACATAATAAAGAGCAATAACATGAACATTTGCCACGTTAACTTAGCTTCTGGATACCATGGTGGCGAGAATCAGACGCTGCAACTCATTAAGCAGCAAGTAAAGCTCGGCTATCAACTGACAGTTGTTGCAAACCCTAAGAGCCCTTTCGCCGATGCGGTAAAAGCGTTAGGCGTTAAAGTGGTATTAGCGAACCACTTTACCAAAGCACACTCAAAATCTATCACTAAGGATTGTGCTCTGATCCATGTGCATGAAGGACGTGCCATTTATTGGGCTCTGATCCAACATATGCTCTACGGCAAACCATATATTGTCACTCGCCGAATCGACAACGCATTGAAAAAGAAATGGTTGGCAAACTTAGCCTATTCGAAAGCCTCCGCTGTGGTAGGTCTAAGTACTGAAATAGTTCAGAGAGTGAAAGACGCTTACCCAACTTCAGTAACCTACAAGATCCCAAGTTCACCGGTGACATACCCTGCTAACGCTGAAACGGTACAAGCGATTAAAGACCGCTTCTCAGGTAAATTTATAGTGATACATGGAGCAAACATGCTGAAACATAAAGGCTTCAATGTCACTGTCGATGCGGCAAGGCTATTAGAAAAGTCCGCACCCTTTGTCCATTTTTGTTTGCTAGGTGATGGCTCAGAGAAGCAGGCACTTGAGTCACAAGCAAAAGGCCTAACTAACATCAGTTTCGAGGGTAAACAAAGCAATATGGGCGATTGGTTTGCCGCGGCAGATTTGCAAGTTCATCCTTCTTACACAGAGGGGCTGGGCTCTGTCATTTTGGAAGGTATGGGCTCTGGTTTACCTGTTATAGGTACTAATGCAGGTGGTATCCCTGACATTATCGACCACAATTCAAACGGCTTACTTGTTGAACCAGGTAATGCACAAGAGTTGGCGAATGCAATAATGAAGATCGCTCAAGATGAAAAGCTTCAACAAGAATTCATCGCCAATGGGCAAGAAAAACTGAAGTTATTTGATATCAACTACACTGCTAACCAATACGTAGATGTTTACGAGAAAGTTTTACGATGAAAAAAGTCATTTACCCAGGCACGTTTGACCCAATCACTAACGGCCACCTAGATATCATTACGCGTGCCGCAAACATGTTTGATCAAATTATTATCGGTGTCGCAGCAAGTCCTTCGAAAAAAACACTGTTTAGCCTAGAAGAACGAGTAAAACTTGTTGAAGAATCAACAGCGCACTTAAGCAATGTATCAACCGCTGGTTTTAGTGGCTTACTGGTTGATTTTGCTCGTGAGCAAGAAGCAAATGTACTGGTGCGCGGCCTTAGAACAACTGTCGACTTTGAATACGAATTTGGCCTAACGAGCATGTACCGCAAACTGTTACCAGGTGTTGAGAGCGTGTTCCTGACGCCAGCAGAAGAGTATGCTTTTCTCTCTTCTACCATCGTCCGTGAAGTAGCAATCCATGGCGGTGATGTCGAACAGTTTGTACCAAAGTGTGTTCACACAGCTATCAAAACAAAGGTAGCCAAATGAGTTTTAGAAAGTTCAAATACTACTTCTCTAATAGCCTACAAGTCTTAGTACCAAATACGATTCGTAAAGCACTGGCCAATAACCTTATTCAGGCTTCATCTATAGATTCTTATATCCAAGATAGAGTTGATTACTACAACAAGCTTAACGCGCAATTTGAACTGCCCGAAAGCGAGTCGACTCATGTGGGAGAGTACAAGAAGACCGGAGGAACAACGTACTACTTTGATCTTCACAAGGTGGTAAAGTCGTTTCCGTCACAGTGCTTCTTTCAGTTTCTGAACGGAGATATTCGTCATATACCTAAACTGCCATGTTTCCTAAAAAGTCGTCCGATAATAGAAAACAATGACAATGCGGTCCTGCTCAAACTAAATGAGATTCGCCACTTTTATTTTATAAATGACAAACTCTCTTTTAGGCAGAAGAAAGATGTTGCTGTATGGCGAGGTGCTGGTCAGAAACAACACAGAAAGGTTGTGCTAGAACAGTTTCACGATCACCCAATGTGCGATATTGGTAGAACCCACCCAATTGAAGGCTCTCCTTGGGAGAAAGGATTCTTATCTGTTGAACAACAACTCGAATGTAAGTTCGTTTTAGCCATCGAAGGAAACGATGTTGCAACCAACCTAAAATGGGCAATGTCTTCGAACTCTCTAGTCATCATGTCTAAACCTAAGTATGAGACTTGGTTTATGGAAGGACGCCTCGAAGCGGGCATTCACTATGTTGAAGTTGCGGATGACTACTCTGATTTAATTGAGAAAATGGAGTACTACATCGCGCATCCAGAAGAAGCTGAAAGCATCATCAAAAATGCTCACGCATGGGTCGATCAGTTCCGAGATCAAAAACGCGAGCGTTTAATTTCATTATTGGTCGTGAAAAAATACTTCGAGAAATCAGGACAAATGTAATCTTGCCCTTCCGCTCTTAAGTTTTACTTCTGACATTCCCCACAGAAGAAGGTATTGCGTTGGCCTATCTTTTGTTCTTGGAGAGCTTCGCCGCATTCTGGGCATGGCTCTCCGGCTTTTCCGTAAACTAATAATTCTTGTGCGAAGTAACCTGGCTTGCCATCTGCTTGGGCAAAATCTTTAAGTGTGGTTCCGCCTTGCTGAATGGCGATCTCTAGCGTGGCTTTGATGTTCTCCACCAGCAATTGCCATTCTTTCTTGGTTAGTTTACCTACTGGACGAGTGGGATGAATGCGCGATTTAAACAATGATTCGTTGGCGTAAATGTTTCCGACTCCGACGACGACTTTATTGTCCATAATGAACTGTTTAACCGCAACGCGCTTACCTTTGGCTTTCTCCGCTACGTAATCAGCATTGAACTCTTCAGTCAAAGGTTCTGGTCCCATATGACCTAATACAGCATGTGATTCATTTGGTGCGCTCCACAGCCATGCGCCAAAACGGCGTGGATCGTTGTAGCGCAGTATTTTTCCATTAGTAAGTTTGAGATCCACATGATCGTGCTTTGCTGGAGGAAAATCAGCATCAAGCACACGCAGTGAACCCGACATTCCTAAATGAACAATCGCAGTACCTTCGTCCGTTTCAATCAACAGATACTTAGCGCGGCGACTGATATTACGAATCACCTGCCCTTCTAGCTTCTTCAACTCTTGAGGGATATCCCAACGCAGTTTCGGGGTTCGGAATACAAATGCCTTAATCGTCTCGCCAACCATGTGTGGACTGATGCCCATTCGGCTTACTTCAACTTCTGGTAATTCAGGCATTTAATTCTCCTTAAAACGCTAAGAGCATTGATATTGGGTGGCTAGCATAATCGAAAAGAACAAAGACAAACACAGCCTTTGAAAAGGGTTATTCATAAGGCTTACTTGGGCATGATGTAATTGCCATCAACAGAAATCGCAATCCATTTATCTTGCCAGTTTTTAAACAACCAAAAGTCGCCAAGCCGATAAAAGGTCACTCGTTGCGGTTCTTCTAAGTCTTGGTACCAGATCTCAATACTTTCTGGAGAAGACAACTGAGACTTTAAATTATCGTATTGTTCTGAGGTCAGCTCAGTCCCTTCCAAAGATTGCCAACGAGTCACAATCTCTTGTACGGGAATATTAGCTTTAATGTTCGATTGCCATTGCCCATTTTGTTTCTCTAATTCCCAACCTGAGAAGTAAATAGCACTCACTTCATGATCAGAGCGCAATAAATTGGGGTAAGGATCCATGGGTTCTTCGACAAGGTAGGTTTTGATCAAGGTTGGCGCATTCAAGATCACCATAAAAACGATGATGCCTAGGATAAGAATATTGTTCCAACGACGGCGACGGGCCGGACTAACGCGCATAGCAGTTCCTAATCTCCTGTAGTTATCAACAAACTACCAAAGCGTATTAATTTTGACTAGAACATCTGTATGGAAACACGTGAAAGAAGGGATGAAGTGAAGGATTACTGAATTTTAGGTAATAAAAAGCCCAACTCAAGAGTTGGGCTTTTTAAATCGTCAAAGAGACAAAACCAATTATTTGATTTTAGCTTCTTTGTACATAACGTGCTGGCGTACAACTGGATCAAATTTCTTGATCTCAAATTTGCCTGGCATGTTACGCTTGTTCTTATCTGTTGTGTAGAAGTGACCAGTACCTGCTGAAGATACTAGACGGATTTTCTCACGAACGCCTTTCTTTGCCATTGCCTATTTCCTCTTAAACGTTTTCGCCACGTGCACGGATATCAGCAAGAACAGTATCGATACCCTTCTTGTCGATGATGCGCATACCTTTTGCAGTAAGGCGTAGTTTAACAAAACGTTTTTCGCTCTCTACCCAGAAACGATGAGTTTGTAGGTTCGGCAGAAAACGACGCTTAGTAGCATTTCGTGCGTGTGAACGGTTGTTACCCGTTACTGGACGCTTACCAGTTACTTGGCATACTCGTGACATGAATGTCTTCTCCAAAATCGTTTCAGCTCGATATCAACCTTGGTGGCCGAACCTCTCTATTTCTCGGAAAGAAGTTAGAGGTTAAGAACCGCTATGGAAAATCCATACAAGGCTATCAAAGGTCGCGCATTATACTAACTTGATATGCATTGCTCAAGACCCGAACAGATCCTTTTTACAGGTTTTCGTGATCTTTTTTTAGACAGCAGGTTTTTTCTAGCAGTCCAAGCTGAATTCAGTTAAAAATTTAGTGGCGAGGATGATAGCAGATTTTTAGCAACTAACAACCTAAAAAATGCACAGTTATATCCACCCTCTTTCTGCAAAAGAAACGCTTTCGCCATCACCGATAACGAAATGGTCCAAAATCCGTATATCCACCAGCGCTAAAGCATCGATTAATCGTCGCGTAATTCGTCTGTCTGCTTGGCTCGGCTCTGCAACACCAGACGGGTGATTGTGTGCCAGAATCAAAGCAGCTGCGTTGTGATGCAAGGCTCGCTTGACGACTTCTCTTGGATAAACCGACGCGGCATCTAGTGTGCCTTCAAACAAAATCTCATCTTTTATTACTCTATGCTGGTTATCTAAGAAAAGAATGTAGAAAGCCTCTCTTTGTCGATCTCTTAATATAGAAGAAAGATACATTTTAGTTTGTTCGGGGCTGGTTAATGCATCACCACGCTTTAAGGTTTCGGCTAAATAACGTTGCGTCATTTCCAAGACGGCTTGTAACTGCACGTATTTCGCTTGTCCCAACCCTTTGTGTTGGCAGAACTCTTTTTCGGTTGCAGAAAAAAGCTGGCGAAGTGAACCGAAATCTTGAATAAGAAAATCAGCCAATTCGATGACATTCATACCTTGTGTGCCAGTGCGAAGAAAAATCGCCAATAATTCAGCATCGCTCAAAGCTTGCGGCCCTCTGCGTAGCAACTTCTCTCGTGGCATAGAATCAGTAGGTAGGGATTTAAGGGTCATCATGAGCTCTCTTTCACTAGTGAACTCCTATTGCACAAAACAAAAGCAGAAATTCGAAACTGACTTTTGTTTTTTCCGTTAGCCGCAGCTTTTTTATGTAATTTAGCAATCCATCAGAATGTACCGCGTTCAACCAGATCGTCTTTTCTCTCCTGTGGATTTCTTAAAAAGGCATAGACCTCTTCTCTAAAATTTGAACACAAAAAACCATTATTGAGGCTCTAGAAATCCCAATAATTAATATTCTGTAGTTTGATATGGATTAGCTTCTCATCAGATTTGCTTGGGCGATGATAGATTCAGTTGTGCTAAACTCGTCGCCAGAAAAATTGGAGATCTCACATGCAAACACTAGCAGGAAAGAAAATTCTACTCGGCATCAGTGGCGGTATTGCCGCGTATAAATGTGCGGAGCTAACCCGTCGCCTAATAGAAAGAGGCGCGCAAGTTCAAGTAGTGATGACCAAAGCGGCGAAGGAGTTCATTACTCCCTTAACCATGCAGGCAGTCTCTGGACGCCCGGTGTCGGATAGCTTGTTAGACCCAGCAGCAGAAGCGTCGATGGGTCACATTGAACTGGCAAAATGGGCAGATTTGGTTCTTCTTGCTCCTGCAACTGCAGATTTGATTGCACGTATGTCGGCAGGCATGGGTAATGACTTGCTTACTACGTTAGTACTTGCGACAGATTCACCAGTAGCGGTATCTCCAGCAATGAATCAACAGATGTACCGCAATGTCGCAACTCAAGAAAACATCGCGACACTTGCACGCCGTGGTATGCATATTTGGGGCCCTGCGGCCGGTGAGCAAGCATGTGGCGATGTGGGCCCTGGTCGAATGCTAGAGCCAATGCAACTTGTCGGCTTATGTGAGCAGTTCTTCCAACCGAAACTGTTGGCAGGAAAATCGGTATTGATCACCGCAGGTCCAACTCGTGAAGCAATTGATCCAGTGCGTTACATTTCTAACCATAGCTCAGGAAAGATGGGCTTTGCACTAGCAAATGCCGCTGCGCAATTGGGAGCGAAGGTCACGCTAGTCAGTGGACCCGTCAGCTTGAATACGCCAGCAGGTGTTGAGCGTATCAATGTTGCGAGTGCACAAGAGATGCATGATGCTGTAATAGCTCACGCGCCGAACCACGAAGCTTTCATTAGCTGCGCCGCCGTAGCAGATTACCGTCCAGAAAATGTAGCGTCTCAAAAGTTGAAAAAGATCGAAAACAACAATCAGATGACCATCAACATGGTCAAAAATCCTGATATCGTAGCGACCGTTGCCAATATGACAGAGCAACGTCCATTCACCGTTGGTTTTGCCGCAGAGACCAACGACGTAGAAACCTACGCTCGCGGTAAACTGGTAAAGAAAAACCTCGATATGATTTGTGCGAACGATGTTTCTGTTGAAGGCCAAGGTTTTAACAGTAACGACAACGCCATCACTTTATTCTGGCCAGAAGGCGAACAGGCGTTGGCATTAGAATCCAAAGAAGCGCTAAGTTTCAGAATTTTGGAAAAAATGCACGAATTGATGTAATTACCATTCGCTTTTCATAGAAAACTGGCACAAATTTGGTACAAACATGACAAGTGAGGGTGTTAAAGCTCCCATTACCTCCTCACTGGTCTAGTTTGATGCCAAAGAGCGTCTTATAATCCCCTCCGCTCAACTTTGTATTTTGAAAGGAAGTAACTAAATGGCCGGCAGTAAAAAATCCAATCGTCGTGAAGAAATCTTGCAAGCTCTCGCGCAGATGCTTGAATCTACAGAAGGGGCTTCACGCATTACTACGGCAAAATTGGCGAAACAGGTCGGTGTTTCAGAAGCGGCACTTTACCGCCACTTCCCAAGTAAAGCTCGCATGTTTGAAGGCTTGATTGAGTTCATCGAAGAAGCACTCATGACTCGTATCAACCGCATTTTGGATGATGAGAAAGACACGCTAGAGCGCATTCGTATGGTAATGCACCTTATCTTGGCATTCTCAGAACGTAACCCAGGTTTGACACGCATTCTTTCTGGTCATGCTCTAATGTTTGAAAATGAGCGCCTACGCGATCGCATCAACCAACTGTTTGAACGTATCGAAACACAGCTTCGTCAGATCCTACGTGAACGTAAGATCCGTGAAGGCAAATCGTTCCCAGTGGAAGAGCGCATTTTAGCCGCTCAAATCCTAGGACAAGTTGAAGGCAGCTTGAACCGCTTTGTTCGTAGTGATTTCAAATACCAACCAACAGCGAACTTTGACGAGTATTGGGCACTTCTTAGCGCACAAATTAAGTAGAGATTATGAGTAAAGACAAATTCACTAAGCCGGAGTTTTCTCTTTCACTTCTCCACCCTCGTAACTGGGGTGTTTGGCTCGGCTTTGGCTTTTTGGCTATCGTAGTCAATATCCTTCCATACCGCATGTTGCTATCGTTAGGTAGCACACTCGGCCACCTCGGCATGCGCTATGGCAAAGGTCGTGTCCATGTCGCGACACGTAACCTTGAACTGGCTTTTCCAGATAAAGCGCCTGAGGAGATCCAACACATTATTGAAGAGAACTTCAAGAATACCGGTATGGCGCTGATCGAAACCGGTATCACTTGGTTTTGGCCGACATGGCGTTTCAAAACTCTGATCATTGAGAAAGACCTAGTCGCACTTCGTGAGAAAGCCACAGAAGGTAAAGGTGTATTACTGTGTTGTGTACATGCTTTAAATCTTGAAATCACCGCTCGTGCTTTCGGCGTGTTAGGTGTTGCAGGCTATGGCGCTTTCCGCCCGCACAACAACCCAGCGTACAACTTCATTCAGTACTGGGGACGCACACACAACGGCAACAAACTCATTGACCGCAAAGACGTTAAACAAATGATTCGTGTTCTACGCAGCGGTGAACGTTTGTTTTACTTACCGGATCACGATTACGGTCGTAACAAATCGGTATTCGTCCCTTTCTTCGCAATTGAAGACGCTTGTACTACAACTGGCACCAGCATTCTGGCTTACACGTCCAAGTGCTCGATAATTCCGGGCTCTGGCTTCCGAAATGGAGATGGTAAGTATGAAATCATCGCTGATAAGTGCATTGAAGCCGACTATCCGAAAAAAGACGAAGTAGCGGCAGCGGCTTATATGAACACCTTTGTAGAAGAAGTTATTCTGCGCGCACCAGAGCAGTGGATGTGGCTACATAAACGCTACAAGACCATGGCTGATGAAACTGCGCCAAAAGGCATTCGCTACAAGTAAGTGATAAAGATAAAAGAAAGGGGCTGATGGATATCCACCAGCCCCTTTTTCTTTAATGATGAAAGAGCAATTAAATGCCGTATTCTGCTCGGTACGCTTTTACTGCTTCTAGGTGCTCTTTGTCTGTACCTTTCTCTTCAAGGAAAGTCACAAGGTCAGTCAAACTAACGATTGAGATGATTGCACAACCAAAGTCACGCTCCACTTCTTGAATCGCAGACAGCTCACCTTTGCCTTTTTCTTGGCGGTCAATCGCAACTAATACACCTGCTAGGTCCGCACCGTTTGCTTGGATGATTTCCATTGATTCGCGAATCGCGGTACCTGCTGTGATTACGTCATCTACTAGCATGATACGACCTTCAAGAGCAGAGCCTACAAGGTTGCCACCTTCGCCGTGGTCTTTTGCTTCTTTACGGTTGAAGCAGTATGGCGTGTCGATGTCGTGGTGATCCGCTAGCGCTACTGCTGTTGTAGTCGCGATTGGGATACCTTTGTATGCAGGGCCAAACAGTACATCAAACTCAATGCCGGAGTCCGCCAGTGCTGCAGCGTAAAAACGACCAAGACGCGCTAGGTCACGACCAGTATTGAAAAGACCAGCGTTAAAGAAGTACGGGCTTTTACGGCCAGATTTCAAAGTAAACTCACCAAACTTAAGAACTTCTTTCTCAAGTGCAAACTCAATAAATTCACGCTGGTATGCTTTCATTATTTTCTCTCTAAATACAGGCTTGGTATCCATATTCCCAAGCAGTTAATAAACACTAATGCGTTATCTCCTAAGTAGATGGATTTACAGCTAGGCAGCAAGTTTTTCTATCCCTATGAGCATAGTCTTCTATGTAAATAGGTCGGACTGGCGATCCAGTAGAAAAGCGCAGCGAACAACGCTGTAGATTCATATACGACGGAGATAAAAAAATAGCCCCCATAATGGGAGCTATTAAAATCAATTGGCTAACGCCGCCTTCTGCGCTGCGACAATTTCCGTAATGCCGACTTTCGCCGACTCTAGCAGAGCCATCAGCTGCTCATGACTGAACGGTTCACCTTCTGCGGTGCCCTGAATTTCAATCATCTTGCCTTCTTCTGTCATCACTACATTCATGTCTGTGTCTGCCGCTGAATCTTCAACGTACTCAAGGTCACACAGAACATCATCACCTAGCAAACCAACAGAAACTGCCGCTACGTGGCCTTTCATTGGGTTTGCTTTTAGCTTGCCGCTATCCACTAGGTGTTGAAACGCGTCTGCCATTGCAACGCTTGCGCCGCTGATAGATGCAGTGCGAGTGCCGCCGTCTGCTTGGATAACATCACAGTCAACTGTGATCATGAACTCACCCATCGCTTGTAGATCAACCACAGCGCGTAGGCTACGTGCGATCAAGCGTTGGATTTCCATCGTACGACCACCTTGCTTACCGTTCGCCGCTTCACGACGAGTACGCGAGTGAGTTGCACGAGGTAGCATGCCGTATTCAGCCGTTACCCAGCCTTTACCTTGACCTTTTAGCCAACGAGGCACAGATTCTTCAACGGTCGCATTACACAACACTTTGGTGTTACCAAATTCAACTAACACTGAGCCTTCAGCGTAAGCTGTGTAGTTACGAGTAATTTTGATTGGGCGAACTTGGTCCGCCTTGCGATCGTTTGGACGCATGGGCATCTACCTTAAGTAATGAGGAGAAGACGATTTGGTTGGGCGCAGATTATAACGGAATCGATTAAATAAAGCTATCTGGACAATCTCGTCACAGAATAGCAAAGCCTCTGCCATCTTGCTGTGCTACTATTGCGTGGTAATTTTCAGCAAATTTAAAAGACAGGAAAATTCGATGATTTACAGTATGACAGCGTATGCACGCAAAGAAGTAAAAGGCGATTGGGGCAGCGCAGTGTGGGAGATCCGCAGTGTAAACCAACGCTACCTAGAAACTTACTTCCGCATGCCAGAACAGTTCCGTGCTCTTGAGCCAGTACTGCGTGAGCGTTTTCGTAAGCGCCTAGCTCGCGGCAAAGTAGAATGTAATCTGCGTTTTGAAGCAAACCCAGCAGCAAAAGCAGAGCTTAGCATTAACGAAGCACTGGCAAACCAAGTGATCAAAGCTGCTGAGCAAGTGATGCACATGACTGGTGAGCTAAGCCGCATCAACCCATTCCAAGTCATGCAATGGCCAGGTGTGATGGAAACGCCAGAGCAAAACATGGATGAGGTTAATAAAGAACTGCTTGCTGCTTTTGATGAAGCAATTGGTGAGTTCATCGAAGCGCGTGGTCGTGAAGGCGACAATATGAAAGCGCTTATCGAGCAACGCCTAGAAGCGATCACTGCAGAAGTTGTAAAAGTTCGTGCACGCATGCCAGAAATTCTTGAGTGGCAACGTGAGCGTCTGTTCTCGAAGTTTGAAGATGCAAAAGTAGAGCTAGACCCATCTCGCGTTGAACAAGAACTTATCCTTCTGGCGCAGAAATCAGACGTAGCAGAAGAGCTAGACCGTCTTGATTCTCACGTAAAAGAAACCACAAACATCCTGAAGAAAGGTGGCGCAGTCGGTCGTCGTTTAGATTTCATGATGCAAGAGTTCAACCGTGAATCGAACACGCT
Source organism: Vibrio sp. ED002 (assembly GCF_023277445.1). Taxonomy (NCBI): domain Bacteria; kingdom Pseudomonadati; phylum Pseudomonadota; class Gammaproteobacteria; order Vibrionales; family Vibrionaceae; genus Vibrio; species Vibrio sp. ED002. The sequence continues at coordinate 2,180,317 of NZ_CP080238.1, forward strand.
AGCGTCAAAATCAATCAGCACAGACATCACTGCATCAGGTGTTGAACTGAAAGTTCTGATTGAGCAAATGCGCGAACAAATTCAGAACATCGAATAATAAAGACCTCGATGAGATATCTAAAGAGCCTCGCACTGCGGGGCTTTTTATTTGCTGATGCTTCACTTGCTTCCTATATATAAAACCAATAGTCTTGTGTGGTTACTTCTAAACCATTGAATCGCCATGACTCGTCCGCATTGCTTCGTCCTGCAACATGACTCCCCTATTTCTTTCTATCCTGATAAAAATCAGTTGATGATTGATGGTGAGGAGATTCATTTAGAGCCATTGCAAGCAAGATTGCTCAGCTGCTTTATCGAGAACCGTGGGAACGTACTGAGTACCCAGCAAATCGCCGATGATGTCTGGCAAAGGACGCAAGTTTCCGACAACTTGGTGAGACAAGTCATTAGTCTACTGCGCAGTCAGCTTCAGGACAAAACGCGTCCGTATCGCATCATTCAGACCATTTCTAAGCAAGGTTACTTATTTGATATCGAAGTGACTGAGCCAAGCATAACGCGCCCTCCTATCACTGAAGAAGCGGTTCCTCTTACTCGTACCGCAAAGCCTAAAAACAAACGTATGGTTTTAGCTGTAGCGGCAATCCTGACGGTTGGGCTTATTGTGGCTTGGGCTTTGCCAAAAGGTGACACCGCTGATGACACAACGGTGATAACTGCGCAACAAAGTGACGTAGTGCCCGTTTATATTCATGATATTACGCTCGATTCCAGCAGCAACTTTGAAATGGCAGAAAGCGTATATAACTATCTCTTCTATGGTCTAAATTCAGCCAAAAACCTATCCGGTTATCACTATTCTCAGTTATCCCAACAAAGTAAGCAGTCTCTTGCCAACCACGGTGTTGAGCTCAAAAGTTGGATCAAGAAAGTAGAAGGCAATTATGTGCTTAGCGTCTTGGTGCAAAACAACCATCAACCCAACCAGAGCCAAAAGGTAGAGAAGACATTTAACCAAGATAACTTCTTCGATGCTATTGGCGATGTGATTTTAGAAATCAAAGCCATCATTGCCCCAATGAGTTCCGATTACGAAGTGGCTAGCCATCGCGTGACGTCCATCAGTAACTATGACGATTGGAAAGTGATCTCTGAAGGGATTTCTCTTTTCTATCAAGGTAAAGGTGGTCCTGCTTTTTCGGATATTGCTCAGCAGCTTAATGCGATTCAACAACAAGGGCGAGACAGCTATTTGGTCAGCGCTTTGTTGTCTTACTCTGAATCTTTAGCTTACTTACGCGAGCACAAACAAGAAGACCGAGAACAGGCACTTCACTCAGCTAAGCAAGCGTTCGAACTGAACCCACGTTGTGATATTGCCAACCTCACTTTGGGGCTCGCTTTGCTTATCAACCAGCATCCTAATCAAGCCTTCCCGTACTTGTTTTACGCAGCAGAAAGCACGCCAAGCCCAATCAGTTTTTACTTACTCAGCGTGGCTGACAAACTCGCAGATAACCCGAAAGGCTCGCAATACAATTACCAACGCTATACTGAGATGAAAAAAGAACATAACGGGCAACTGTTTGATCTTATTGAATCTTCACAAAAAGCAAACCTATTCCAAACAGCAAAATAGCCTCAAATAAAGCGGAGTGAAAAATCGCCTGCTCTCACCAATTGTTAAGTCAGCCTCCCCAATGCTGATGGGCATTCTGGATGTTTGATTTTTGTTTGGAGTTCAACTCGCTTGCCTTGCATCAAGCGTAAAAAACGTGCCTTCCACATACTTGTAAACCAAATCATTCATTTCTTGGGATACACACATGTTGAAGAAGTTTGCTTTTCAGATCATTCCAATCCAGATCTTTCTGTTCGTCTTTTGGTTTAAAAATGGCTTTATCGATAAAGTGATGGGCGTGCTACTTGGCTTCATCACGCCTGACACCGCCTATGCAGGCGATACTTGGGCTGGCTGGAAAGGTTATATCGTTGGAACGTGGGATAAGAGCCAAGTCGGTCATGCACTGCTAAGTCCAACGTTTGACTTTATGTTCCCGATCCTCATTGCTTTGCAGTGCTTACCGTTTTTATTGGTGATTCGCTCGGTGCTGGTAGGTGAGTTTATGGCTAGCAAAGAACGTCCGTGGCTACTTTATGCGGCTTTTGCATCTCTATTCGTGACAGGTTGTATGGCTTTCACCCAAACCATTACGGGTGCAAGTGATGGGCAATACCTATGGCAATTTATTGGCTTTAGCATGGTTGCCATCATGTACCTGCGTAACGAACAAGGTAAATAAAGTCACATCAAAAGCCCCAATCCAATGGGGCTTCTTCATGACGTTTAGTCTGTTTTAGGCATTGATGTTCTTCATACAATGTTCACATAGCACAGGTTTTTGCTCTGTAGATTTTAGGCGAAAACGCTGCCAGAAAGTAGGCTCAGCTTTAGTCACAAAAATACCGCCAAGTAATGGCAGCAGCAGAGCGACAGAAACCAACGACAAACTGTTACCTGCAATCCATGTAGAAAGACTCAGCGCAATCAACGGGAAAAACAGAAAACAGATCGAGGCAGTAAACGGCGTCGACACTTGTCCAAGCTTAAAGTACGCCACAATGCCACCTACGCTAGCAAACATACCGAGATAAATCACAGCGCTAATCGAGTCCACCGAGAACTGAGAAATATCTGGTCGCTCGACGATCAATGAGGTGATAAACAACAGCACAGAAGCAACAAAGCTTGGAAAGGCGTTGTAAGTCAGTACTGGAATGCCTTTACAGAACTTTTCAACAAACACATACATCACTGCATGAATCGCGACCGCCCCACCTAGAGCGAGAAAGCCCAGCAGGTAATCCTCCCCACCTAGACTCATTTCTTTCGCCAGAATCAGAATTAAGCTCAGAACCGCGACCAAAAGGCCGACAATCTGGGATTTACGTAACCTAAGCCCAAGAAACAGACTCGATGTCACCATCACCGCTATCGGCATATTGGCGAAGATGATCGAAGCAAGGCCCGATGAAATGTATTGTTCCCCAAAAATCATCAAGGTAAACGGAATCGCGAAGTAGAAAATCGCAACGACGAACATCCAGAACACTTTACCTTTGGGGAAGAACAGAGGTTGTTTGAGGTGTTTCGCCAACATGATTAATAGCGGTGCGGCAATCAGAAAACGCAGTCCAGTAGCAAAGATAGGTGGAATAGTTTGCACCGCTACTTCCATCGCAAACCACGTGGTGCCCCAAATAAAACACACAGACACGAACAAGATAATTGGTAGATGCTTATACGTCATGACGACCTCCCGCTTGTTGAGCATTAACAAGGTTTGGCAGATACGCAGCAAGGCGCTCGTTACGAGCAATTAAAGTGGTTTTCATTTTTTAGTTCCCATCACAGGGCGGTGTAAATAAAAAAGCTATTTACACGCGTAACAAATTCGCACGGTAATGCGTGCAGTGACATTGTTGGCAGCGATATGCTGCGCGATAGGAATTAAGCTATCGGAGGACGATAGTGAGAGTGCATATCTGCACTGGTATAGATAGAAGTTTGGCTAGTAGCAAGCTCATGACGATATGGTGCCTCATATGAACGTTGCTGGGTTTCGACAACTGCCGTGCCCGAAGCATGACCATGGGAACAACATTGTTTTTCGAAGCATGTTCCGCCCGGTTCACAACAACCCGGTTCTTCCTTGTTGACGGTATTAAACTCGATATCACAATAGCTAAAGTGCATCACTTCTGCATTGGGAGTGTTATCTGAGTAACCGGGTGAGACCTCTGCACGAGCTACGCCACTCGACAGCATAAAAGCCATCAAAGCAGAGAGCAGGAAGCAAATTGTGGATGTGCTTTTCATCAGCATCACAATGTCTCATAAAAAGGAGAATACGGGATAGCGTGAAGATAACTGTCAAACAGACAAGAAACAATAGTGCTTGAGATGACTTTACACTTTTTTACCCCAAAGTCGTGTAGATGTGATTCCCCTTCACACAAAAACAAAGCCTCGCACTTGGTGAGGCTTAACATTATTCATCTTTTTCGGCGGTTTGATTATCAATATACGGCCAATAATGATGACCGACTCGAATAACCAAAGTAGCGGCAGCTAGAATAAACGCGGCCAAAGACAGCCACACTATCATCACAGAGTCGAGCTCTTTCATTCCGAGAGTGATATAGCGAGCAATGGCCATCATGGCAATGTAAATTGGGTAACGGACTGGTATCTTACCGTTCATCACAAACTGCCCAACCATAGCAAGCACTTCCAGATAGATGAACATCAATAAGATATCATCGAGTGCAACACGCTTTTGCACGTAAATATGGACAAACTCTTCGACCATAGCCCAAACAGTCGCCAGAGTAATGGCAACCAAAAGCACAGCTTCAAGCAGATGAAAGATTTTCAGAAAGGGACGACTGAATGATTTAGGTAAATGCGACGGCATGGCCAACTATCCAAACAAATCAAAGGAGTAAGTTTGCAGTGTAGCACGCAGAGTTGAATAAGCTGAACTGACAAACCTCACCGGCAGAAAGAAAAAACGCTCCAATTAATAGGAGCGTTTCATTTTACCTAGAAGGTGACTTTACGCCACTTGCTGCTTTTTTTCTGCCACGCGCTTTTTCTTGCGGTATTTAGGGTGCGTGATAGGAATCGCGGATAGTAGTTTTTTGGTGTAGTCATTTTGAGGGTTCGCGTAAATTTCTTTCGCGTTGCCCGCTTCCACCACTTTGCCAAAGTACATCACCGCCACTTTATCGGACACATGTTTCACTACAGACAAATCATGTGAGATGAAGATGATGGCCAGATTCATTTCTTGCTGAAGTTGCAGTAACAAATTCAAGATCTGAGCCTGAACCGATACGTCTAACGCAGAGACTGACTCATCACAAATCAACAACTTCGGTTTAAGGGCGATAGCACGGGCAATACCAATACGCTGACGTTGACCACCAGAGAATTCATGTGGATAACGGTTCACTGCCGTTTCTGGCAAACCGACTTTGACCAACAGCTCTTTCACCCACTGCTTACGCTCTGAAGACGTACCAATGTTGTGAATCACGTACGGCTCTTCGAGAATCATTCCAATCGTATGACGTTGGTTAAGCGATTCCATCGGGTCTTGAAAGACAATTTGCATGTCTTTACGCAATGAGCGCATTTGTTTCACAGACAATTTGGTGATGTCTTTGCCTTCAAAGAAAATCTTACCTTCTGTTGGCTCGTACAATTTCAAAATAGTACGACCTAGGGTACTTTTACCACAGCCAGATTCACCTACTAGGCCAAGAGTTTCACCCTCACCTACTGATAACGACACGCCATCAACGGCTTTAATGGTGTAGCCTTTCTTAAACAGTCCTTTACCTGATACAAAGTGCTGCTTAAGATCTTCAATTCTTAATACTTCTTTTGCCATAACATCCTCTTTTATGACTTGTTCACTTTGCACCAGTTAGCTAGCAAACATACTGGTATCTATCGGTTTAATATCGATCATCTGTTTAGGTTCGTTATCTAAACTCGGCATCAAACCCATTAAACGTTCTGTATAAGGGTGCTGTGGGTTATCAAACAGCTCGAAAATCTCGGCTTTTTCCACAATACGACCACCGTACATCACGGCTACGTCATCACACACTTCCGCAACCACACCAAGATCATGAGTGATAAAAATCATCGCCATGCCCGTTTCTTCTTGAAGCTCATTCATTAGTTCAAGAATAGACGCCTGCACGGTTACATCCAGTGCTGTGGTTGGTTCATCACAGATAAGAATGTCTGGTTTACACGCTAATGCCATCGCGATCATCACACGCTGACGCATGCCACCCGATAGGTTGTGTGGGTATTCATTCAGACGCTTTTCTGGCATTGGGATTTTTACTTTGGCCAGCATTTCTAGCGCGTAAGACTCTCTTTGCCTCTTATCCAATTCAGGACGGTGCAACTCCAAGACTTCGCACAGTTGGCGCCCGATACTATGTACGGGATTCAAAGCCGTCATCGGGTCTTGGAAAATAATAGAAATGCGGTCGCCGCGCATGGCGTACATTTCTTCTGCTGGTAATGTGGCAAGGTCTGTACCACGGTAATTGACCTCACCATTGACGATATTACCGTATGGTTTTGGCAACAGACCCATTATCGACATCGACGTGACACTCTTACCACTGCCCGACTCACCAACTAGACCAAGGGTACGCCCAGCACGAACATCAAAGTTTACGCCATGCAGTACTTTGACAGGTCCATCATCCGTAATGAATTCAACCTCAAGATCTTTAACACTTAGGATTACATCGTTTTCCATAACACATCCTTACAGCTTATAAGTGTCATCAACGACAACAACCGGTTCAAAAGTTTTACCCGATTTCATCGCCTTCTGGGTTTCTTTCTTCACATCAGTATCAATCCAGTAAGTGCCATCACCAATGATGCCACCGCTAAACAGTGCTTCCGTCATGCGGTTCATTGGCTTCTCTGGCAGCTTTAACCAACGCCAGTGGCCATAACGAACGTAAGGCACCATATAACCAGGAACAAGCACGTGCGCATCAATAATGTCACGCTGGATTTCATGACCAAGTTGGATCTTTTTGTCCATGTCCATATTAAAGCGATAATCGATGATCTTCGCATCAAGTTCAGGCGTGCTGTAGTTTGTGAACGAGTTGGTTTGAGGCTTATTCGCGTTCACTGAGTGGAAGTATTCCCAATAGGTTGGTATCTCAGAAGTACCCATATCAAGGAACGCTAAATCATGTTTCTTCTCACGCACATATTTGAACATCGACGAGCCATCGATCAGCTTAAGCTCAATGTCTAAACCAGCCAATTTAGCCTGTTCGCGCACAAAGGCGATACGAGGCGTGTGTACTGGTGTCGCGTACGTCAGTTCGAAGCTCAAACGTTGGCCTTTGTCATTGATACGGATACCGTCCGAACCAATCTTATCAAAACCAGCTGCAGCAAACGCTTGTGCCGCTTTTTCTGGGTCAAATTTCGGAGCTTTAGCATCTGGCAACGTGTATTTGCCGTGGCCGTAACCTGTTGGGTTTGGTTTACGACTGTAGTCACCACGCATGATGTTTTCGATCATGCCATCAAAGTCGATCGCGTGAGTAATGCCTTTGCGGATGTTTAAATCATCCAATAATGGCATTGCAGTATTCATCCAAACACCGCCAGCCCCTACAGGGTATTGGTTGTAACCCCAGAACTTCTGAATGTAGCCTTTTTGGTAAGGTGCGGTATTGGATTTGTCATGCCATAAGCTTGGTAGAACCAGACCAAATGCATCTAAACTGCCTTTCTCAAAGTGCTTCTTGGCAATATCGTTATCACGGATGACGGTGATGCGAATCTTGTCGACGTTATAACGGTTTTGGTAGTACTTGTTCGAGTAACCCCACCAGTCTTCGCCTACGTGTTTAAAGGTAACGCTTTTACCTTTTTTGATATCCGCTAGGTAGTAAGCACTCGTAGTTGGTTCACTCTTAAAGTTGTAATAGCGAACAAAGTTGTCGTGAATACCATCACCATTCTCATCTTTCTTTGGATTCGCATAGAAATGAGCAGGACGAGGACGCAGTGCGCCCATTCTTAACAACAACTCTTCAGGGTTGAGCTCTTTCGCGGCTTTAACCGCGAACGTTAAATCATCGAACTTAATCACATCTTCGACAGTCTTGTTATAGTAATCGTTATACCATGGCTCAAGAATGTCTTTCGAGCGATAGAACTTCAGCATAAATACAAAATCGTCGGCTGTGACAGGTTTACCATCTGACCATTTTGCTTCTGGGTTCAGTTTAAAATAAACGGTTTTGTTATCACCCACTAACGCCCACTCATTAGCTAACTCCGGAATAAATTCGAGAGTATCAGGGTGACGTACAACCAATCCCGGTGTTTCATCCAGGATATAAGAACGCAAACCTGAGTTGGCATCGGGGCCAACACTACGCAAAGTCTGAGGAAAGCTCGACATATACGCTCGGAAGGTACCACCACGTTTTGCTTCAGGAGAGCCATATTGAGGCTCATCCCAATTTGTTTGCCAGTTTAAGTCAGTCGGAAGCGTTGCTGACATCGCACCAAAACTCAGGGCGCTCAGCGTTGACGCTAATAATAATTTTTTCATAAAACTTCCCTTTTTATGTTTTGCTCACAATGCTTACTTAAACGTAGCGCGTGAATTTTTTCGGGTCGAATGCCGCTCGGATAGCTTCGCCAATGAAAGTCACCATGACCAATACCAAGACAATCGAGCTAACAACGGATGCAACAATCCATGGCGAGTCCAAATTCGACTTACCCTGCTGCAACAGCTCGCCCCAACTTGGTGTCGGAGGCATCAGGCCAAGGCCTAGGTAATCTAGTGCTGTCAGTGCTGTGATGTTCGCTGCGATAGTAAATGGTGCCAGCGTCACAATCATTACCATGGTATTTGGCAGGATGTGGTTGAACAGGATACGGCCGGTTGACGCACCTAATGCACGTGCTGCCATTACGTATTCACGAGCCGACTCTTTATAGGTCATGGTACGCATGTACCAAGTCATCCCCATCCACCCAAAGAGTACGTTAATACCGACGAACAGAGTAAAGGTTGGTTGCACTATCGAGACGAGGATCATGATGACGTACAAAAACGGAACCATTGACCAGACCTCGATCAAACGCTGAACAAATAAATCAAATTTTCCGCCCCAGAAGCCCATCGCACAACCCACGGCAGTACCAATCGCATACGAGATGGCCATGGTTAGCAACGCAAAGCCCATTGCCGTTCGAAAGCCATAAACCAATCGAGCTAAAATGTCTCGGCCAATCACATCAGTGCCTAGGTAGTGCTTATCTTCCGCGCTTGGCGCTGTCGGTGGGAAATCACCACTAAAGTCTTGCTCGTATGGGTTCCAAGGTACAATAGGTAATACAACGAAGTTATCGCCACCTTCTAATTCGAATACCTTTTGTAGCTCTCGGTAGTCTGCTTCACTAGAAGAAGCTTGGCCAAACTCAGAACCCAAGCGGACATCACTGACGACAGGAAAGTAAAAACTACCATCGTACTTAACGACCAGTGCCTTACTGTTGATCAACAGCTCCGAAAACAATGAAAGGATCAGCATGGTTGATAAGATCAAAAATGACCAATAACCGCGTTTGATTTCTTTAAAGTGACGGAACTTCTTTTGGGTTAATGGGCTAACTTTAATCATATTACGCTCCAAACTTCACACGTGGGTCGACTAAAGCAACACAGATATCTGAAATGATATTACCGATCAGTAGCAATACCGCGTTGATAGCTACGATGCCCATAACTACAGGATAATCGCGCTCCATGATGGACTCATAACCAAGCAGGCCGATGCCATCAATATTGAAAATTACTTCAATAAGGAATGCACCTGTCATAAAGAACAACAATGAATTACCAAAGTGAGAGGCGATTGGAATCAAACTATTGCGCAGCGCGTGCTTGCGTACTGCTTTCTTAAATGGCAAACCTTTTGCAATCGCAGTACGAATGTAATCGGATGACAAGTTTTCCATCAGATTATTTTTCATCGTCATCGTTAACGTTGCGAAGTCACCAATCAGGTAACAGATTAGAGGCAGTACCGCATGCCACATGATGTCTTTTGCACGCTCAAAGAAGGTTTCATAGTCATCAAAGTCGTCTCCGACAAAACCTCCCATCGGGAACCACTCTAGGTGATAACTGAACAAGGTGATAAGTAGGACACCAACCACGTATCCGGGTAGTGCGTACCCGACAAAGATGAGAATAGAAGAAGCGGAATCAAATACGGAGCCGTGTTTAAGCGCTTTATAATAGCCGAGCGGAATCGAAATAAAATAACTGATAAAAAAGGTCATTCCGCCATAAAACAAAGAAACAGGTAAGCGCTCTGCAATCATGTCAGACACAGGTTCGTAATAACGAGTAGATTCACCTAAATCAAGCGTCACCAAGCGACTCAACCACTCAACATAGGCTTCCATCACTGGTTTATCTAAGCCATAAAACGCATTCAGCTCAGCGATTTGATCATCGGAGAGAGCGGTATTACCGCCAGCAGATGTCATTGACGCGGCGCCATCACCTTGCGCTTGCATTTGAGAAAGCATGCGCTCAACCGGACCACCAGGTACGAATCGCGTGATAGCAAAGATAAGAATGGTAATCCCGAGAAACGTTGGGATAACCAACGCCAAACGGCGTAAAAAGTACGACAGCATATACAACTTGCTCCTTGTCTACTGTCCATTATTAGGCGGAATTGGAGAGGAGGAATCCGGCCCAAAATGGTGCATCTCTATCCCGTAGTAACTAAAGCTGTTGAAACACACTCCCTGAATTTCAAAAGCCAGTTTTTTCCACTACTGCAATAATTTCAGCGTCATATTTATCTTGAATCCACTGAAGCTTCAAGTGTTTGAACCCAAAACATGACAAACTTCCCTCGAGGTCGAAAAATAGAAATATTTTTGTAAAAAATTATAAAAAACCACAAAACCAATTCATACAGAATATCAATCTGGGCACTTTAGAGCCAAAACCCTATATAAACATGCATATATAGAGAATAATTAGACGAAAACGCCCATTACTATTTGACCCTGAAATACGAGTGAGCCCTTTTATAATGGTGGGTATCATATTCTGATACCACTCCTTGCGATCGAGTTAACATAGAGAGCATTCCATAAAAAAACCAAATCAGAATAATTCTCTAGATAAGCACCCATTTTCAGTACCAATCGCCTAGTTAAAAACCAAAGGCCACATAAGTCATTAGTCTTTACAAGAAACACAAAATACGGTGTTTTATTAATATTTGATCTCGCCCACCCTTCCTAACACAGCCATTTGTTCTGTGATTTACATCACTTTTGGAATTTTACATCTTTTTTACATTTCCTTATCTCTGTTTACCACTGGTTTGACTTCCTTTTTTCACCTCAGGTATACATGTGGCAAGCGTTAACGAAATCTTAACGTCACAATTGGTCTTTAAGTGACCATACATAGGAAATAATAATAATCGGAGCAACAAGGATGTATAAAAACACAACCGCTTTATCTGTTGCGATCAGCCTTGCACTGGGAACGGCGGCGGCAGTGGCCCCACTAGCAGCACAGGCAGAAGAGCAGCAAGTTGAAAAACTTCAAAAGATGAAAGTTACTGGTTCACGTTTAACACGTGCGTCTATGGAAGGAAGCACTCCAGTAGCAGTAATCGGCCGTGCAGAAATTGAACGTGCCGGTGATGTATCTATCGCTGATGTACTACGTAAATCTTCATTTAACTCTTTTGGTTCACACAGCGAACGTTCAGGCAGCTCGGCACAAAGCCAAGCAACCATCTCTCTACGAGGTCTAGGTTCTGAACGTACTCTAGTTCTAATTAACGGCAAACGTCTTCCTGGCTCAGCAGCGATGGGTGGCGGTGCTGCCAACATCAACGTAATCCCTTCTGCAATCGTAGAACGTGTTGAAGTAATGGCCGACGGTGGTTCCGCTGTATACGGTTCAGATGCTGTTGCAGGTGTAGTGAACATCATCTTGAAAGATGAGTTCGACGGCATCAACGTCACAGTTGGTTCAGGTATCCCTAGTCAAGAAGGCGGCGATGAACAGAATGTTGCTTTCGTGATGGGTACAAGTGGTGAGAAAGGCAACATCATGTTCTCGTTTGAGCATGATAGTAAAGACGAAATCTACCAACGCGATCGTGACTACCTAAGCTCAACCAATACTGGTGCGGACAACTACTTTGATATGTCTGGTGTGAGTATCTACGGCCGAAACGTTTACCATAATGGTGAGCTTAAAGCGCTGAAAGGTTACGACACAGACGCAACTTGTGATTCATCAAAAGGCTTTGTGGGTCTAACCAACTACCCTGGTCTGGGTGATATCTGTGGTTACGACTACACAGCTGATGCTGCGCAAACTGCTTCTCTAGAGCGTAATACTGTTTTTGTTAACGGTAATATTTTCCTGAATGACGACACAACGTTCAATGCACAAGTGCTTTTGAACCGCAACGAAAGCTTCGGTCGTTACGCTCCTGCAGCAGGTTGGTTTGAAGTTGACCCAACAACATCTGGTGGTTCTGACTTCTTCACAGAGAACGGTCTCGATCCAGCAGCAGGTCCTGCTCGTGTTTACTACCGTTTCAACAACGTAGGTACACGTGACAACAACGTAACTGACTTTCAAGCTGATTTGAAAGCAGGCCTAGACGGTACACTTTACACAGATAGCTTCGGTGATGTGGTTTGGGAAACGGGTTACCAGCTTAACTTCTCGAACAGTAACGAAATTGGTACAGGTTACGTGTTCCGCTCACCGGCTGAGCAGCTAGCGAACTCAGGCGAGTTTGTAGATGGCGAGTTCAGTGCCGATGCAACGAGCGACCTAGCAGCCGGAACAAGCCGCGAAACGCAAATGGAAATGCACAATTTCTACGGTGGTCTTCAGTTTGACCTAGCAGAAATCGGCGACGTTACTATCCCTGTGTATATTGGTGCAGAGTTCACAACTTACGATTACTTTGACAAATACGATCCACAAAGTGAAGCAGGTAACATCATCGGTAGTTCTGGTAACTCAGCAGGTGGTGACCGTGAAACTTACGCGCTTTACGCAGAGTCTCTGATCGCATTTACCGATGAGCTAGAGATGAACGTTGCGGCACGTTACGACCATTACAGTGACTTTGGTAGTGAGATTTCACCAAAAGCATCATTCCGTTACCAACCTCTTGATAACCTAATGTTCCGTACAGGTGCGGGTATGGGCTTCCGTGCACCAACATTAGCAAACCTTTACGGTGCGGATAGCTTCTCTGCAGACAGCGCAAAAGATTACGTTTACTGTCAAGCAAATGGCATTTCTGACGCGGACTGTCCAGAAACTCAATATGATGTAACTCGTACATCAAACGAAGATCTAGATGCTGAGACATCAGTTTCATTTAACTTCGGTGTAAGTTACTCACCAATCGAAGATCTAGATCTAACACTTGATTACTACAACATCAGTATCGATGACGTAATCACACTTAACTCGCTACAAAGCATGATTGACCAGGAGCGTAGCAGCGGTGTTTCTAACCCGAACATCGACCGTGATGCTACAGATCGTATTACACACGCAACAGCGGGTCTAGAAAACCTAGGTACTCTAGATACATCTGGTCTTGACCTAAAAGTTGGCTACCGTTATGACTTCGACTCAGCAGTTCTACGTTACGACTTCATGGGTAGTTATGTTCTTGACTACAGCGCACCTGAATACGTGAATGGTCCAGTAAATAACCAAGTTGGCCGTAATGGTCTACCTGAGTACCGTTTCAACACAGGTGTTGGCCTTAACTTCCTAGAAGAGCACGATGTTTACCTATCAGCAGACTACATCGCGTCACAAGCACAAGACGTTGATGAGAACTACAACAAGACAGGCAACATCCCATCGCAAACCATCTGGAACGTAGCATACAACTACCTAGCTCCATGGGATGCGAAGTTCACAGCAGGTGTACGTAACCTTACAGATGAAGACCCAGCGTTTGAATCTGATGGTGTGACTTACGATGCTGACCTATACAGCATTCAAGGCCGCGTTTACTTCGTGAAATACTCTCAAAACTTTTAATTAAAACCTTTGGCGCAGGAGCTTTTCCTGCGCCCCACTCGACTGACTTTTATACACTGACAAGGATGCAACTATGACGTTAAAGGAATTTGGCGTAAGTGCAGTTACTGCCGCGATTTTATCGGTAAGCGGAGCAGCCGTCGCTGCAGACTCTGGTACCGTCGTCGCTAACCAAGCAAAAACGACGAAGTCTTCTCAGGCTTCACAACAAAAAATCGACACCTATGCTGAAAGCACTGAAGGCATGTTGGCTGAATACAAAGGCCTTCTGCGTCAGATCGACAGCATGAAAATCTACAACGAGCAAATCAATCGTATGGTTCAATCGCAGCAAGGCGAATTGGATTCATTAAACAGCCAGATTGCTCAAATCGATCAAACCGCGACTGAGGTTGTGCCTCTTACATTGAAAATGATCGACGCTCTTGATGAGTTCGTTGTGCTTGATCTTCCTTTCCAAAAGGAAGAACGCGCAAAGCGCGTTAACGAATTGCGTGACCTGATGGATCGTGCAGACGTAACAACTTCTGAGAAATTCCGTAAAGTGATGGAAGCGTATCAAATTGAAGAAGGCTTCTCTCGCTCAATCGAATCTTACAAAGCTAGCCTAGAGCGTAACGGTGAGACCGTGACTTACGACTTCCTACGTATTGGTCGTACTGCGCTTCTATTCCAATCTCCGGATGGCGGTGAAACAGGTATGTGGAATCAACAAACCCGTCAATGGGAATCACTACCAGAAAACTACCGTATCGCTGTACAGCAAGGCCTTCGTATCGCTAAGAAACAAGCGCCACCAGCGCTGATCAAACTGCCTGTATTTGCTGGGGAGGAATAAGAAATGAAAGGATTCAAAACTCTAGCCGCTGGTTTGCTAGCGAGCTTATTCATGATTTCCGGTGCGCAAGCTGAAGCACCTAAGAACTTATCTGAGCTACTGAAAAACGTAAAATCAGAAAGTATCGTTGAATCAAAAGAGAACAAGGCTCGTGAAGCTGAGTTCAAAAACAACCGTGACCAACAAGCTGCACTTCTTGAAAAAGCACGTGCAGAACTTGCAGCACAACAAGCTCTTGGTGACGAATTAAAAGCAACATTTGATGAAAACGACAAACAGCTAACTGACCTAACAGAAACATTGCGTGTTCGTTCAGGTACGTTAGGTGAAATGTTTGGTGTGGTTCGTCAGTATGCAGGTGAATTTAAAGGCCTATTTGCCGCTTCACAAAATGCTGTTCTTTTCCCAGAGCGTGACGCGCTTCTTACGAAACTAGCAGAAAGTAAAGAACTTCCATCAACGCAAGAACTTGAAGCATTTTGGCACACGATCCTACAACAGGTAGTGGCATCAGGCGAGACAACAACAGCACAAGCAACGGTTGTATACGGCGAAGGTAAAGAAGCGGTACGTGACGTCACTCTTGTCGGTGAGTTTAACGCAATCGCAGATGGTAAGTACGTTACTTACGTACCTCAAACCGCTAAGTTTGAAGAACTATCACGCCAACCACGCAAAAACATTACTGGCCTAGTTGGTGGTTTTGAAGCAGCAGAAGGCACATACGAACCTTTGTTTATCGACCCATCTCGTGGTGTGATTCTGTCTCTACTCGTACAAAGCCCTACTGTTCAGGAGCGTATTGACCAAGGTGGTATCGTGGGTTACGTCATCCTAGGCATGGGTGCTATCGGTGCACTTATCGCGCTTATCTGTTACCTACGCCTATTGGTTATTGGTGGCAAAATGCGTAAGCAAGCGAAATCAGACACTGTTATTCCAGGTAACCCTCTGGGTGAAGTAATCCAAGCTTACCAAGACCACAAAGGTGACAACCTTGAGGATCTTGAAGCGAAACTGGATGAAATCATCCTACGTAACGCACCGAGCATTGAACGCTTTATCAGTTCAATCAAGCTGTTTGCTTCGGTAGCTCCTCTTCTGGGTCTACTAGGTACCGTTATGGGTATGATCGGTACATTCCAAGCAATCACACTATTTGGTACAGGTGATCCGAAGCTAATGGCTGGCGGTATCTCAGAAGCACTTGTTACTACGATGCTTGGTCTAGTTGTCGCAATTCCTCTACTGTTCCTGTACACCATCGTACACAGTAAAGGTCGCCGTTTGGTTCAAACTCTTGAAGAACAGAGTGCAGGCTTCATCGCTCGCTATCAGGAAAAACTGCATAAAGCCGAAAGCTAAGGAGGCATTATGTGGTGGTTAGTTGGAGAACTTGAATCAATTAGGCGCTTCTTGGGAATGGGTGGCGATGTACTTGTCGCCATCTTTATCCTCAGCTTTATGTTATGGGCAGTCTTGTTAGAACGTTGGTTTTACTTCGCTGCTGTCGCTCCCAAAGCAATGAAAAAAGCGGTGAGCTTTTGGGAAGAGCGTTCAGAACATAAAAGCTGGAACGCAAAGATGATCCGACAAGAAATGGTTTCTCGTCAGGATATTGAGAATAGAAAGGGACTGCCAATCGTTAAAGTACTGATTGCACTTTGTCCCCTACTTGGTCTGCTCGGCACTGTTGTCGGTATGATTCAAGTATTCGACATCTTAGCGGTAACAGGAACAGGAAGCCCCCGAGCAATGGCCTCGGGGATCTCAAAGGCAACAATCCCAACATTAGCGGGAATGGTGGCTTCTCTATCAGGACTTTTCTTTAGTACTCGTCTTGATCATTTAGCCAAAGTCACCACGCAGAAGCTTGAAGACAAGCTGAAGCACATTGCCTGAGTAAACGGAATTAGAGGTATAGGTCATGAAGAGACGCTATAGCAATGACAGCAGCGACGAGGCTGCTATCGATATGACTCCGATGCTAGACATCGTATTCATCATGTTGATCTTCTTTATCGTAACAACATCGTTTGTTAAGGAAGCAGGTCTAGAAGTAAATCGTCCTACGGCAAGTTCAGCGCAAACCGTGAAGAAAGGTAACATCATGGTTGCTATCGGTGCAGCAGGCGATGTGTGGGTAGACAAGCGTCGTATTGAAGTCGATGCGGTTCGTGCCAACATCGAGCGTCTACGTGCTGAAAGCCCAGACGGTGCGGTTGTAATCCAAGCGGATACAGAAGCAAATGCTGGCGTAGTCGTGAAGGTGATGGACCAGATTAAGATGGCAGGTGTTGAAAGCATCTCCATTGCCGCAACCAATAAGGATTAAGCCTATGCGGTATCTGGCCTCAATTGCACTGGCGCTCATTGTCTCCCTTGGATTGTTCTGGGGGATGGACAAGCTAGTAAACAAAGAGCGCCACGAGCTAGTGTCGAATGATGATCTCCGTATGGTGGAATTCATTCGCATTAAACCGGACGAAAAAATACAGGAGAAAAAGCGCGAACTCCCGAAACCACCACCACCGAAGCGCCCACCGCCGCCACCTGAAATGAAGGTAACAGCAACGGTCAAACCGGTGATGGATCAAATCCCAATGGATATGCCGAAACTCGACCTACCAGTGAACGTTACAGGTGGTTCAGTACTCGGTCACTACTCGCAAGGTGGTGGCGCTCAACTGGCTGGAAGCGGAGGCCCAGTTCCTCTTGCGACATTCCAACCTCAAATGCCACGTAAAGCGGCACGAGCTGGGATTGAGAAAGGTATCGTTTTAGTAGAGTTTACTGTTAACGAGCGTGGCAGTGTTCAAGATGTCAAAGTCTTAAAAGAAACACCACGTAAGTTAGGCTTGGGTAAAGCAGCAAGAAAAACCGTATCAAAGTGGACCTTTAAACCAAAAATGGTTGATGGAAAGCCGGTAACTTCACGCTTATCGCAAGAAATCGAGTTCTCTACTAACTAAGGAGTCGCAACATGAAAACATATACAAAATTGTTAGCTTCTCTATTGGTTATTGCAGGTGCGTACAGCGCACCTGCCCTAGCAAAAACACCAGAGTTGTCTGACAGAACATTCCGAACTGTGAACAAAGTTCAGGAACTGATTGCAACTGAAAAATACTCGGATGCTATCTCTAAACTGAACTCTGCCTTGGGAAGTACCAAGAAAAAGAAATACGACCGCGCCGTGTTACTACAACAGATGGGCTTTCTATATTCTTTAAAGGACGATTACCCAAAAGCAGCGAAGTACTTTGCTGAAGCACTCAAGTTAGATGCTTTACCAGTACCCGTAGCTCAACAGGTTCGTTATAGCCTCGCACAGCTTTATCTAGCAGAAGGCAAATTTAAGCAATCAGTTAATACGATGAACGAGTGGTTCAAGATTGCTGAAACAACAGAGGAAAAACCTCAAGCACATGCTTACATCACATTGGCAAGTGCTTACATTCAACTAGAAGATTACCGCAACGCAATTCCGCCAACCAAAAAGGCAATTGCAATGACGAAGAATCCTAGTGAATCTTGGTATCAGCTGTTGATGTCTGCTCACTATGAATTAAAGCAATTCAAAAGTGTTGCTGGCGTGCTAAAAATCTTGACTACCAAGTACCCGCAAAATAAGCGTTACTGGACACAATTGTCTGGTATTTACATGGAACTCAAACAAGAGCGTAATGCCCTTTCAACCTTAGAAATGGCTCATAAAATGGGTCTTTTAGAGGGAGAGAAAGAGTATCTACGCTTAGTGAACTTCCAAGCTTATCAAGGTGTACCTTTCCGCGCGGCTAAAACAATGCAAACGTCGATGGAAGAAGGTCATGTTGCGCGTACTGCTGAAAACTTAGAAAAACTAGCGTCTTTCTGGCAACAAGCGCAGGAACTAGATAAGTCGATCGAGACTTATGTAGCGGCCTACAAGTTAGCGCCAAAAGCAAAAACGCAGATCAAGATTGCTCGTTTGATGATTCTCGACAAGCAGTATTCAGCAGCAACTAAGTTTGCTAAGAATGCCGCACCAGACGCCAAACGTGATGATAAAGGTGAGCTGAACTACATTCGAGGTATGGCGTACTTCGAATTAAATCAGCCAAGCAATGCATTAAAAGCAATGAAGAGTGCAGCGCAATCGCCTGATATGAAGCCTGTCGCTAGCCCTTGGATCAACTTCTTAGAGTCTCAAGGCTAACAGGCCACCAACACCTGTAAAGTAGTAACCAAAGTGGTTATGGTTGCTCCGAAAATTAAGTGTGAGTCAGTCGCACGCCTGGGGAAGTGAAAGCTTCCCCTTTTTTCGTTTCTGTATACAAAGATATGAATTTATACTGAGCCTCAAAGATCCAAAAGATCGGCTAGCCACCGCAAAGAGATCATGATACTCTTCGCCTCCATTTTTCTGGCGGGTTTATCACCAATCTCAAGCGGTTTGGTGAGAAAAACATCAACGTCAGTGCTATCGTTATACCAATTTCGCCAATAAGCGTTATTAGCATGACACAAGGTCGATACTCTTTCGGCATTCACTCAATCCAACCAAAAGTGGAACAGTACAATGGGCAAAGGTACTCTCTATATCGTATCGGCACCTAGCGGCGCAGGTAAATCTAGCTTGATCTCAGCAATGTTGGAACGCAACCCAACATACGCAATGAAAGTGTCTGTGTCTCATACTACTCGTAGCATGCGCCCTGGCGAAGAAAATGGTACGCACTACCACTTCGTAGCAAAAGAAGAGTTTGAAACTCTAATTACTAAAGGCGACTTCCTAGAATATGCAGAAGTGTTCGGTAACTACTACGGCACATCACGCGTATGGATTGAAGAAACGCTAAATAAAGGCATCGACGTATTCCTAGACATCGATTGGCAAGGCGCACGCCAAATCCGTGAGCAAATGCCAGAAGCGAAAAGCATCTTTATCCTGCCACCATCAAATGGTGAGCTAGAGCGCCGTCTAAACACTCGTGGTCAAGACAGTGAAGAAGTAATCGCAAAACGCATGGCAGAAGCAAAGTCTGAAATCTCACACTACAACGAGTACGATTACGTAATCGTAAACGATGATTTCGACACTGCATTAATGGACTTTAAAGCCATTCTACGTGCGGAAAGATTGAAGGAAGAAAAGCAAGCTGCTAAATATAAAGGTATGCTTGATGCGCTTCTAGCAGAGTAATTCTGTTCGGAAACACAAATTTTCGCTTCTTTATTACGGTAAGGAAGCTTATATTGTTTATATAGAAAGTCATTGTTGTTGCACGTCTTATCGCTAGTAAATATTACGCTGAGACTGTATACTTTCTCGTCATTCAAAATTTAGTTAACTATTTGGAGTCCTCATGGCACGCGTAACTGTTCAAGACGCTGTTGAAAAAGTTGGCAACCGTTTCGACCTAGTACTGATTGCGGCTCGCCGCGCTCGTCAAATGCAAACTGGCGGTAAAGATGCACTAGTGCCAGAAGAGAACGATAAGCCAACGGTTATCGCTCTACGCGAAATCGAAGAAGGTTTAATTACTAAAGAAGTTCTAGACGCTCGTGAACGTCAAGAACAGCAAGAGCAAGAAGCGGCAGAGCTAGCGGCAGTAAGCAGCATCGCTCACAACCGTTAATTCTGACTTTAGAATTCAACAACCTCCCGGGCCTATAATTTGTATCTATTCGATAGCCTCAAAGACGTTGCCCAAGAATACCTAACAGAGCCTCAAATTGAGGCTCTGCGTCAATCTTATGTGGTAGCAAGAGATGCCCATGAAGGGCAAACCCGCTCAAGCGGTGAACCATACATCATCCACCCAGTCGCTGTGGCTCGAATCTTGGCCGAAATGCGCCTCGATATCGAAACCCTCCAAGCTGCTTTGCTGCATGACGTCATCGAAGACTGTGACGTTACAAAAGAAGATCTCGAAGAGAAATTCGGCAATACCGTCGCTGAGCTGGTTGATGGTGTATCTAAACTGGACAAACTCAAATTCCGCGATAGGAAAGAGGCTCAAGCCGAGAACTTCCGTAAGATGGTTCTGGCGATGGTGCAAGACATCCGCGTTATCCTGATCAAACTGGCCGACCGTACGCACAATATGCGCACGCTAGGTGCCCTGCGCCCTGACAAAAAACGCCGTATTGCTCGTGAAACACTGGAAATCTACGCGCCGCTGGCTCACCGACTTGGTATTCACAATATCAAAACGGAACTCGAAGAGCTTGGCTTCGAAGCGCTTTACCCTAACCGCTACCGCGTTCTAAAAGAAGTGGTGCGAGCGGCACGTGGTAATCGAAAAGAGATGATCCAACGTATTCACAGCGAAATTGAAGGCCGACTCGAAGATGTAGGCTTAAATGCGCGCGTGTTAGGTCGTGAAAAGAACCTGTTCTCCATCTACAACAAGATGAAAACCAAAGAACAGCGTTTCCACACCATCATGGATATCTACGCTTTCCGAGTGGTTGTTGATACTGCCGATACTTGTTATCGCGTCCTAGGCCAAGTACACAGCTTGTATAAGCCGCGCCCTAGTCGCATGAAAGATTACATCGCAGTACCAAAAGCGAACGGCTACCAATCGCTACACACTTCTATGGTCGGCCCACACGGTGTACCAGTAGAAGTTCAGATCCGTACCGAAGATATGGATCAAATGGCGGATAAAGGTGTTGCAGCACACTGGTCATACAAAGACAAGGGCGACAAGTCTGGCACAACAGCGCAAGTGAAAGCTCAGCGTTGGATGCAAAGCCTACTTGAGCTACAGCAAAGTGCAGGTAACTCATTCGAATTCATTGAAAACGTAAAATCGGATCTGTTCCCAGACGAAATTTACGTCTTCACGCCAAAAGGTCGTATCGTTGAATTGCCGTTAGGTGCTACAGCGGTCGACTTTGCTTATGCAGTGCATACTGATGTTGGCAACTCTTGCGTTGGTACTCGTGTTGATCGCAACCCTTACCCATTGAGTAAGGCACTGAAGAACGGTCAGACGGTAGAAATCATCAGTGCACCAGGCGCTCGTCCAAACGCGGCTTGGTTAAACTATGTCGTGACATCGCGTGCCCGCACTAAGATTCGTCAAGTATTGAAAACCATGCGTCGCGAAGAGTCGATTACCTTGGGTCGTCGCCTTCTGAATCACGCCTTAGGTCGCCACTCGATTGATTCAATCTACCCAGAAAACATCCAAGAAGTGCTCACGGATCTACGTTTAGAAAGCGTTGATGATCTGCTTGCAGCAATTGGTTTGGGTGAATTGATGAGTATCGTCATCGCTCGTCGCCTACTAGGTGACACCGATGAGTTGACCACAACAAGTTCGATTCCAAACGAATCTAAAAAGAAACTGCCAATCCGTGGGGCTGAAGGCCTGCTACTGACTTTCGCAAATTGTTGTCACCCTATCCCAGATGACCACATTATCGCTCACGTATCACCTGGTCGTGGTCTTGTGGTACACCGTGAAACGTGTCCAAACGTACGCGGTTATCAAAAAGAACCAGACAAATACATGGCTGTTGCTTGGTCTGAAGAGTACGACAAAGAATTCATCGCTGAACTGAAAGTCGATATGCTTAACAACCAAGGTGCGTTAGCGGAATTGACCAATGTGATTTCGAAAACCGGTTCGAACATTCACGGTCTCTCGACCGAAGAGCGCGACGGTCGCTTGTACACCGTTACCGTACTGCTAACCACCAAAGATCGTGTTCACCTTGCTGGCATCATGCGTAAAATTAAGACCATGCCACAGGCGACTCGAGTCAGACGAAGAAAGAACTAAACTTCATCGCCATCCAATCACTGGGTGGCGATTTTTTATATCCCTATTAATTATGAATTTAGAACGTTACAACCGCATTCATCAGGTGCTAAAAGCACGCCAAACCGACCTCACTCTGTGCCTTGAAGAAGTTCATAAGCCAAACAACGTATCCGCTGTGATCCGTACTGCTGACGCAACAGGCTTACACAAAGTTCATGCGATTTGGCCAGACAAAATGCGTACCCTCACTCACACCTCAGCAGGCGCACGTAACTGGGTAGAAGTAGATACTCACAATTCGATTGAAACCGCGATTACCGAGCTCAAAGCGCAAGGCATGCAGGTTTTGGTCACGAACCTTTCGGACACCGCGGTCGATTTTCGTGAAATCGACTACACCAAGCCAACGGCAATTATTCTGGGTAGCGAAAAAATCGGCGCTTCAGAGCAAGCGAAGAAACTCGCAGACCAAGACATCATTATTCCAATGATCGGTATGGTGCAGTCTCTGAATGTCTCAGTCGCCAGTGCTGTGATTCTTTATGAAGCGCAGCGTCAGCGTGAAGCCGCTGGCATGTACGAACGTGAAGAGAGCGCTCTACCAAAAGAAACCATCAACCGCATTTTGTTCGAACGTGGGCATCCGGTCTTAGCAAAGGTAGCGAAGCGCAAAGGGCTAGAATACCCACAACTTGATGACGAAGGCCAAATTGTGGCTGACGAATCATGGTGGAAAGAGATGCAGAAGAAATAAATAGACTCGAGAGGCGAGAACGTTTCACTTCGGGATAACCTCATATCGTCAATCGATATGGCTCTTTCTTGCCTCACTGGTTAGTTTGTTTCCGCGTTCTCGAATCTCGGAGCGTAAGCGTTCCCATATCCCTTTCTCTAACTTAATCCTGTACAAAAACACAGCTTAGTGGTTAACATACTGCTATGTTAACTATTTTCTTGAGCCCACTATGTCTGCCCAAATGTTATCTGCTGTTCCTTTAACTTCTCTGTCTGGAGTTGGCGCTAAAGTCGCAGAAAAACTCGCCAGAGTTGGCTTGCATAGCGTTCAAGATCTACTGTTTCATCTTCCTCTTCGTTACGAAGATCGCACTCGCATTTACCCAATCGCCAAACTGCATGCCGGACTTTGGGCGGCGGTACAGGGCAAAGTCATGGCTGTCGATACTACTTTCGGCAAACGCAAAATGCTGACGGTAAAAATCAGCGACGGCAATGGCACCATTACCCTACGCTTTTTTAACTTTACTGCCGCGATGAAGAACAATTTCTCGAACGGTAAGTTAGTACACGCTTACGGTGAAATTAAGCGTGGCGGTATGGGCTTAGAAATTGTTCACCCTGACTACAAGTTTTATGCAAGTGAACAAAAGCCGGATGTGGAACAGAGCTTAACCCCCGTTTATCCAACCACCGATGGGTTACGCCAAATCACTTTGCGTAACCTGACGGAACAAGCCTTATCACTCCTCGATAAAGCCGCTGTACAAGAGTTGCTGCCTTCTGGTTTGTACAACCACCAGATCACCATGTCGCAAGCGCTGCATACGATTCATCGACCGCCTCCAACCATTAATTTGGA
This sequence comes from Vibrio sp. ED002, assembly GCF_023277445.1. Lineage (NCBI taxonomy): Bacteria > Pseudomonadati > Pseudomonadota > Gammaproteobacteria > Vibrionales > Vibrionaceae > Vibrio > Vibrio sp. ED002. The sequence continues at coordinate 2,204,239 of NZ_CP080238.1, forward strand.
TGAGTTTGATGAAGGTAAACACCCTGCTCAAATTCGGTTGATCATGGAAGAGTTACTGGCGCAGAACCTCTCTATGTTGGCAGTGCGCAGCAAAGGACAACAAGACGTTGCATTACCTTTGGCGTCGTGTGACTCACTGAAAAAGCAGCTACTAGCTCAATTGCCCTTCTCGCCGACCAATGCTCAAGCACGAGTCGTTAATGAAATTGAAGCTGACTTAGAAAAAACGCACCCAATGATGCGTCTTGTTCAAGGTGACGTAGGCTCGGGAAAAACTTTAGTTGCGGCACTCGCAGCAGTCAGAGCCATTGAACACGGCTATCAAGTCGCTTTAATGGCACCTACCGAACTGCTCGCCGAACAGCACGCGATTAACTTCGCTAATTGGTTCGAGAAAATGGGCATTCAGGTCGGTTGGCTTGCGGGTAAATTGAAAGGTAAAGCCAAAGAAGCCGAACTAGCTCGGATTGCCAGTGGTGAAGCGAAAATGGTAGTGGGCACTCACGCCCTTTTCCAAGAGCATGTTGAGTTCCATCATCTTTCTTTGGTCATTATTGATGAACAGCACCGCTTTGGTGTCCACCAGCGCTTAGAACTGCGAGAGAAAGGCGCGAAACAAGGCGCTTATCCACATCAGCTCATCATGACAGCAACGCCGATTCCGCGAACATTAGCCATGACTGCTTATGCCGACTTAGAAACGTCGGTGATTGATGAGCTACCGCCAGGTCGAACACCAATCCAGACCGTCGCGATTCCAGACACCAAACGCGATGATATCGTCGAACGAGTGCGCAATGCTTGCTTAAACGAAGGCAAACAAGCGTATTGGGTATGTACCTTAATTGATGAATCTGAAGTCTTGGAAGCTCAAGCTGCCGCTGATACCGCAGAAGAGCTGCAACGCAAACTGCCTGACGTAAAAATTGGTCTAGTGCACGGACGAATGAAGCCCGCAGAGAAGCAAGCGGTGATGCAGGATTTCAAAGACAATAAACTGCATTTGCTGGTCGCAACGACAGTAATTGAAGTTGGCGTAGACGTACCTAATTCCAGCTTGATGATCATCGAGAACCCAGAGCGTTTAGGTTTGGCTCAGTTGCACCAGCTTAGAGGTCGTGTTGGTCGAGGTTCAGTCGCCAGTCATTGTGTGTTACTGTATCACTCGCCACTATCAAAAACCGCCCAAAAACGTTTAGGCGTATTACGTGAAAGCAACGACGGCTTTGTGATTGCACAGAAAGACTTAGAGATTCGTGGGCCGGGTGAGCTTCTTGGTACCAAACAAACTGGCTTGGCCGATTTTAAAATTGCTGACTTAGTACGAGATCAGCGCTTGATTCCAGAAGTTCAACGCATTGCGCGTTACATTCATGACAACTACCCGACGAATGCGACCGCAATTATTGACCGTTGGTTAGGTGAGCGTGACATTTACTCTAAGGCGTAAGCTGTTCTTTTCTCACCTACCCTCGCTCCATCAATAAACCTCCTTACAGACACTGTTCTGTAAGGTTGGTTTCGCATACATTCATTCCACCAATGAATCTCTCATTTAATAAAAACCAAGTCGACTTTATTCAATAATTACGACAAGTTAGAGCAAGTAAACTCTACATAAAGTTAATACTCCAAGCGGATATAAAAACGTCATAAATACACAATGTCATCAAGGATAGATGCATGAAAAAACGTACCTTGCTTGCGGTCACAGCAGCATTAGTTGGCTCTGTACACTCCGCCCCCATAGCAGCGCAAGATAAACAGAGCGCGATTCTTCAGTCGGCTGAACTTTTTGCCAAAAGTTCGGCTTACTTTAATCCAAAAATATCACCTGACGGCAAGCACTTAGCCTTTGAATCCAGTATCGATGGTAAAGATGCTTTGGTTATACTCGACAGTAAAACCATGCAGCCGAGCAGTGTGCTGCGCTTCTCAGGTAACGAGCAAGTGGGTGATTATTATTGGGTCAATAATGAACGAGTTGTCGCATCCAAAGAATATTTAAAGAGTTGGTCTACCGCTCCTCGCTACTATGGCGAACTCGTCTCGGCCAATGTGGATGGAAACAAATACGCTTATATATTTGGTTATAACCCTCCTCAAACTAGCCGCCTAGTGCGAGCATCTTCTATCGTAAGAGCTTACGGTGATGTCCTAGATATTCTGCCTGAAGACGACCGCCATATCTTAGTTTCTGCTCTTCCTCTCGGTGAATACAGTTTCAACTTAGAAGCGCCAAGAGAGGTGTACCGCGTCAACGTATACACCGGTAGGCGCTCAAAGATAACGACAGCACCCATCCCGTTTAGTCGGTTTCTCACCGACCATGATGGTGAAGTTCGCTTTGTTTCAGGCTTGAATAGCAATAACAAAGTCGAGCTTTATTATCGCGTCAACGATCAATGGAAAAGCTCCGATAAATTGGCGGCTTTAAAAAACTTCGAAGAATTCTATCCTATCTCTTTTGCAGAGAATCAAGATTCCGTTTATGCCGCGATAAGTCAGTCAGGAGAGCCAAGAGCAATCCATCACCTCAACTTAAAAACCGGTAAAAGTACAAAAGTTGCCTCGGATGATACCGTCGATCCGAAGGAGTATTGGTTAGATCCAGACTCAAAACAGCTTTACGCCGTCGAGTTTGAAAGTGATTACCCTACTTATGCCTTTGTTGATCCAAAAAACAAACGCAGCGAATACTTAAAGCAAATCCTAACTTCTCTACCTGGTCATCAAGTTCGCCTAGTCAGTGAAACTGAAGCTGGTGATGCTTACGTCATTATGGCCTTTAACGATAGAAACCCTGGGGATTACTACTTATTTACCACCGAACCAAAAGAAATTCGTTATCTGTTCTCGGCACGAGAGTGGTTAGACCCAGAGAAAATGGCCGAAGTGAAGCCTTTTGAGTTCACCAGTCGCGACGGGAAAACCATCTCTGGTTATCTGACGTTGCCACCAAATACTGAAGCTAAAAATCTCCCTCTTATCGTCAATCCACATGGCGGTCCTCATGGTCCAAGAGATTGGTGGCGTTTTACCGAGGAGAATCAGTTTCTCGCTAACAATGGCTATGCTGTGATGCAAGTAAATTTCCGTGGCAGTGGTGGCTTCGGTAAGCAGTTTGAAGAGGCTGGCTATCGTAAATGGGGAACGAACATTCAATATGACATCATCGACGCCACCAAACACATTGTCGCAGAAGGCATCGCAGATAAAGAACGCATCTGTATTTCTGGCGGAAGCTTTGGCGGATACAGTGCATTGCAATCCGCCACCCTTGCACCTGAGTTGTTTCAGTGCGCCGTGGGCAGTGCCGGTGTTTATGACCTTGAGTTGATGTTCACCGAAGGTGATGTGCCCGATAGCCGCATGGGATTAAGCTTTTTGAAAGAAGTACTGGGAACCGACCCTAAAGTCTGGAAAGCCATGTCTCCAACTCATAATGCAGACAAGTTGAAAGCTTCTATTCTTCTCGTGCATGGTGGAAAAGATCAACGTGCGCCCATTGAACATTATGAGGCAATGGCTAAAGCACTCGACAAGCTCAACTACCCATACGAATCTTTTGTGTTAGACGATGAAGGACATGGCTTTTACAAAGATGAACACCGAGCTAAATATTACGCTCATGTGTTGGGCTTCTTCGATAAGTACTTAAAAAACTAACCTCCCAAGGTAAAACCTAAAAGGCGATAACCATTCCGTTATCGCCTTTTCTTTTTAGCCCAAAGCAAACGTTTGCTTTTTGAATAAATCCCTCTATAATCGCGCTCAAAATTTATGGTGTGCACCTTGTCACATCAAACCAACCTGAGTTGACACTGATTAACAGCAATCACAGGTCATAACGTCAACTCCACCCAGCACTCCCATTCAGCGAGCTCTGGGGCAAGAATTATTGCGACTAGCGAGACAAACATGACAACTTCAAACCGAACTTCGGAACTGGTCTATCAGTTAAACGATCGTCCACCACTACCTCAGACCATTTTTGCTGCACTTCAGCACTTATTGGCGATGTTCGTAGCCGTTATTACTCCTTCTCTGATCATTTGTCAGTCTTTGGGTGTGCCTGCAGACCAAACCAATACCATCATCAGCATGTCACTGTTTGCGTCAGGCGTGTCTTCCTTTATTCAAATTCGTACCTTTGGTCCTATCGGCTCTGGTTTGCTTTCAGTGCAAGGCACCAGCTTTAACTTCTTAGGTCCAATCATCGGTGCGGGTCTTTCTCTTAAAGCTGGCGGCGCAGATCTCAGCACCATGATGGCAGCGATTTTCGGTACTATCTTGGTGGCGTCTTTTGCTGAAATCCTGCTATCTCGCGTCTTAGAACACGCACGCCGCATCATTACGCCATTGGTATCTGGCATTGTCGTGACGCTTATCGGTCTAACACTTATCCAAGTGGGTTTGGTATCAATGGGCGGTGGCTACGCGGCAATGAGCGACGGCTCTTTCGGTAGCCTAGACAAGCTAGCTCTCGCTGGTACGGTACTTGGCCTAATCGTAATTCTTAACCGTTCAAAGAACCCATACCTACGCGTTGCATCAATTGTAATTGCTATGCTGGTTGGCTACGTCATGGCGTACTTCATGGGCATGGTTGACACCTCAACACTGGGCGAAACTGATCTCATCGCACTGCCAATCCCAATGCAATACGGCTTAAGTTTCGACTGGTCGCTGTTTATTCCATTGGTTCTGATTTTCTTCATTACGGCACTAGAAGCGATTGGTGACATTACCGCAACGTCTGAAGTTTCTGGAGAGCCAGTGAAAGGCCCGGTTTACATGAAGCGTATCAAGGGCGGCGTATTGGCTGACGGTCTGAACTCAGCGATTGCAGCAGTATTCAACAGCTTCCCGAACTCTACCTTTAGCCAAAACAACGGCATCATAATGCTCACTGGCGTAGCAAGCCGTTACGTAGGTTACTTCATCTCAGGCATGCTGGTGATTCTGGGTCTGTTCCCGGGTGTGGCAAGCTTTGTTCAGCTGATTCCTGAGCCAGTACTGGGCGGCGCAACCATCGTGATGTTCGGCACCATTGCCGCAGCGGGCGTGCGCATTATCTCTCGTGTTGACCTCGATCGCCGCGCAATCCTAATTATGGCGCTGTCATTCTCAATGGGTTTGGGCATTGCACAAAAACCAGAAATTCTGCAATTCATGCCGGAGTTCATTAAGAGTATTTTCTCAACAGGCGTGGCGGCAGGCGGCATCACCGCTATCGTATTGAACCTACTGCTTCCAGAGAAATTGGAAGAGGAAGGTGAGCAGGTTGCTCAAGAGGTAAAAGAATCCTAACCTTGCCTAGGATGATCGGGGAGCCCAACCTAGTCATTGGTTGGGCTTTTTTATTGGAATCGATTGAGCAAGAAAGCTTACTTGGTTGGGAAACTGATTTGCGCGCTTAACCCGCCTTCACTGCGGTTACGCACCACAACCGAACCAGAATGTTGGCTAACGATACGCTTCACAATTGCCAAGCCCAAACCTGTTCCTTCACTGCCTCGCGCCGTATCACCACGAGTAAAAGGTTCAAACAAGCGTGCAATTTGCGATTGCTCAATGCCTGGACCATTGTCTTCAACGCACACCCACACCAACTGTTTGTCGGCAGTGACACCCGTACTGATTTTCACCCAGCCATTACCGTATCGCAGAGCATTAACCACAAGGTTACTCACTGCACGTTTGATCGCGATTGGGCTGCCTTTTGCGGTTGGCATCGTTGGGTTGAGGTCCGTTTCAATTTCGACTTCATAACCCCCTTCCGACGTTGCTACGTCGCTGGTGATGGTATTAATGTCCACCTGCTCGAACGACTCTTTATTTACTGGCTTGAGGTAGTCCATAAACTGGCTGATGATCTCGTTACACTCTTCGGTATCACTGATGATACCTTCGGCCAGGTAACTGTCTTCAGGCGACATCATTTCTGTCGCAAGGCGAATACGCGTCAGTGGCGTGCGTAAGTCGTGGCTAATACCTGCCATCAGTAGTGCACGATCTTCTTCCAGTTCTTGAATACCTTTCGACATCTGGTTGAAGGCACGAGTTACAGAGCGGATTTCTGAAGCCCCCTTCTCTGGCAATGGCGGCGGAATTTCACCTCGACCTACTCCTTTCGCGGCTTTTTCTAGCGCAATCAAAGGTCGGTTCTGCAAACGGATAAATAGCCAACCACCAGCAATGATCAGAAGCGCCATGATTAAGCTATTGCGAAACAGCGGAGCAAAATCTTCTTCTTGCAGTTCAGAAAGTGGAATACGAATGATGGAGTTCGGCAACTGATCGATGCGCATCCACAGAATGTAGCTCTCACTGCCAAGTAGCAAACGAACTTCCGTTGGTGAGCCAAGCTCTTGCGACATTTCTTCTGACATCAAGTCAATCGACATCGCATGATTGAACTCATTCATCATCTCGCTATCAACGCTATGTACTGTTACTCCAAGATTTTCTAGCAATTGGTGACGCAGAGGTGCATCAGACTTGAGTAAACCATCTTCATCAAGAACCAAATTCAATTCATGAGCGAGAATTTTGTTGAACTGTTGCAAACTTGGCATCAACGCGTAATTAAAAACGGCGTAGTAAGAAAAGACTTGGCTAGCGAGAAGCAAAGAAATGAACAGTAAAATGGATTGTGTAAATGAACTTCGGATTCGCATGGAGGATCCCTAATGGACTGTTCCTAGTGAACAACATTAATTGCGAGTTTCCAGCCCTCAAACAGGAAGGAGGTTTGAGGGTGGAATATGAGCAGCCGAGTATTATCGGCAGGCCTTAGAAGGTATTACGCTTCTTTGCCGTCTGGGACGAACACGTAACCTAAGCCCCATACCGTTTGGATGTAGCGTGGCTTGCTTGGATCGTCTTCTAGCATGCGGCGTAGACGTGAGATTTGAACGTCGATAGAACGCTCCATTGCCGAGTATTCACGACCACGGGCCATGTTCATCAGCTTATCACGTGACATCGGCTCACGAGCGTTGGTCACAAGTGCTTTCAGCACCGCAAACTCACCTGAAGTCAGTGGCATCGCCTCTTCACCACGGAACATTTCGCGCGTTCCTAGGTTCAGACGGAAGTCACCAAACTCAACGACTTTCTCTTCCGTGCTTGGCGCACCAGGTAGTTCAACCGTTTGGCGGCGAAGTACTGCTTTAATTCGAGCCAGCAGTTCGCGCGGGTTAAACGGTTTTGGTAAGTAATCGTCTGCTCCCACTTCTAGACCAACGATACGATCAACTTCATCGCCTTTCGCCGTCAGCATTAGGATAGGTAGCATGTTGTTGGCATGACGTAAACGACGACAAATCGATAAGCCATCTTCGCCCGGCAACATTAAATCCAGCACCATAAGGTGGAAGTTTTCACGGGTCAGAAGACGATCCATCTGCTCGCCGTTAGCGACACTTCTCACCTGAAAACCTTGCTCAGAAAGGTAACGCTCCAAAAGAGCACGCAAACGAGCATCGTCATCAACCACTAATATTTTATGATTTTCCTGCATTGAAACATCCTTTCAGAGGCATCTATAGTCAAAAATGTATCACTGTTTTTTCAAACGTGCTTGTGCAAATTGTTACTCTTTTTATCTTAGCCACGATTTTGATGGATTATTCCCATGTTTCACCTTGTTTTTCTTCCCTTCACAACAATTTACAGTCAGACAAAATCAAGGCTGCTATACCCAAGTGACTTCAAGATGCAGGATTCAGAGCGCTGTCATTGATTCGAGTTCAAGGAAAACAACGCAGCGTAATAGCCAGCTCTTTCTAAGTTGTTTGACACAGAAGTCGGGGCAATGACACGCTCCCGAAGGGCGAGTTGTCTTGGCTTGTATACTTTGTTGCCGATTCTTGATTTAGGTCCACTAGACCTTTAAACCGCCGCCGCGTCTACAAACCAAGTCATTCTCGCTGAACCTAGCATCTTGAGGTTACTTGGGTATATGATCAACAGAATCCAATAACGGCTGATTTACTTCTAATGAAAACCAATTTAATTACCCGTGAAGGCTACAATCGCCTAAAAACAGAACTCGACTTTCTTTGGAGAGAAGATCGCCCAGAGGTCACCAAAAAGGTAACTTGGGCAGCAAGCTTAGGCGACCGAAGCGAAAACGCAGATTATCAGTACAACAAAAAACGCTTGCGTGAAATTGACCGCCGCGTCAGATACTTACGAAAGCGCCTAGAGCAAGTCAAAGTGGTGGATTACTCACCTCAGCAAGAAGGCAAAGTGTTCTTTGGTGCTTGGGTGGAAATTGAGAATGAGGCGGGCGATGTGAAGAGTTTCCGCATCGTTGGTCCCGATGAAATCTATGGCGATGCAAAAGGTTATATCTCGATTGATTCCCCAATGGCTCGTGCGCTACTAAAAAAAGAAGTCGATGACGAGTTCGCAGTGAGAACGCCGGAAGGTTACAAAGAGTGGTTTATTAACAGCATTCGCTACCAAGGCGAAGAAAACTGATTGAGTAACCCGATAAAAAGAAAGCCGCACTTAAGAGTGCGGCTTCTACGTTTTGGATATCAACCGTGAAGGTTACTCTTCGTAGTCAGGCTTCTCGGTCACAATGTAGTTGGTATCGCTGGCAACAATCGCACCGTGCTTCAAGAAGTTCTTACCCAGAATCATGCTGTAATGGAAGCGGCTGCGGTCTTGCAGGTTAACGCGAATCTTCTTCTCTAACTCACCCAACTTGACGTGCATTTCCACTACAGGGCGTACGTTGGCCTTCTCGCCTTTCTTGGCTTTAATGCGCATCACGTCGACAACAGGCTTGGTAAATTCTTTCTTCATGCCGCTGTCATTCTCGTAGGTAAAGCTCACCATGTCTTTGCCATCTTTCTTGAACTGCTTGATGTTCTTGGCATTAATCGAGCTCACATCCGCACCTGTATCCAACTTCACAGGGAATGACATACCTTCCACTTCCGCCACTTCAATATGGCCCGCTTTGAACAGCGGTTTTGCATCCAGCAAATGATCCGCACGAGTATTCAGAAGCACACCACCTTTTGCCATGTTGTGGCCAAAGACAAAAAATGGTTGCTCTTGGTCGTCCTTCTCTAACACATCAATGGCGAAATCAATGGTCTTCTCTTCGTCACCAAATAGGAACTCCCCTTCCACTACTGGGCGTACTGAGTCACCTACCTTGAGCTTCTTCAATACGCGTTTAGTGATTTTCTCTTCTTTGCCTTCTGCATTCGGGAGATAGAAGGTCACGACTTCTTTCTTGTCTTTTTCGGTCAATTCAAAACCATCCACACGCATCAGTGGTGTCTTCACCGCAAAAGTGGGATACGCAGACAAGACGTAGCCATCAATATTGACGGATTCCTCTGGCGAGATAACCAGCGGTTTCGATTTCAATGCACTCTTAAACGACTTCTCAACCCCGCCGAGAAGGTTTTCTTTATCGGTATCAATCACAAAGTGCTGGCTTGCAACATCCTTACCCAAGCGAATTTGCGAACTGAAACCACTGCGGTCACGTAGGTACACCAACCATTGCTGAGTCTCGGTTTCGCTCACTTTGACAGGTAAATAAACCAAAGGGCGCTCGCTTTTACTTGTTTTAAGCATACGCACTAATGGCAGAGTCATTGGATGACGTTTACCGTTTTCACCTTCTAAGGTGAACGAAACCTGTTTTTTCTTCTCGTCCACTTTGATATTCAAAGCATGCACATTGGTGTAACGACTGGTGGTTGAGATGCTAATTTTGTATGGCACACCTTCGACTTCAACCGTTTCTTTTTTACCAATCATCTGGGCTTTAGGTTGCTCTTGAAGATAATCGTAGCCAGCAAACACCCACGCATTGTTATCAAGGTAAGTTTTACCAATCAAAATCGGCGCTGAGAATTGAGTACGCTTGGTTAGGTTCACCACGGTGTCCACAGTATGCCCTGCAATGGTCATCGGCATTTTTACCGTCGGGCGCAAAATTGGTTTTTCACTGGTACGGCTACGGATCGCACTGATACGCTCCAGATCATCGGTGATCTTAATTTCTTTACCGGTGTATGGGTGATGAAGAGTGAACGTCACTTTCACTTGATAAGGCTTGAAGCTGTCTGCATCCCACTTCGCTTTAGTTCCTCCAAGGTCATCGATGATTGCCCACATCAACTTGCTATCTTTTAAGTTTTTGTATTCTGGGTTGGTACTGCTTACATGGATGTTTTCTGCGTGCATCGATGTCGTATCGGCACCGGTATCAATTTTACCGATGAACGGCACATCGCTTAGCTCTGGAATGTCGCTGTAATACACGCTTTCAACACGGCCTAGTACCAGTTTGTCATCAAGTTGATAGATTGGATCTTGGGTTGTTGCAGAGAGAGATTGTGACCACGCGAGCGGTGCCGCTAATAAGGCACCTGAGAGCGCCAGAGCCAAAGACATTTTCTTCATCATTGTTTTCCGTGTGAGCTAAGGTACAGGGGTTAGTCGATAACCAAACGTATAAGTTCTCAATTTAATTACAGTTTTGACACAAATCTGACTGATGTCCACCAGCGCTCGGTAAATTTTTGCGTTACTAGTTTAAAACATTGCAAATTCCATGAATGGCCCCAATGTTCTATACACAACCAATACCCAAACAGAATTAAAGAGAATACACGGATGAGCCAAGCTATCTGTCGCATGATTGCTCAAGAGCTGAATGTTCGCCCTGAGCAAGTCAACGCTGCTGTAACCCTTATCGATGACGGTAACACGGTCCCATTTATTGCACGTTACCGTAAAGAGGTGACGGGCGGTCTTGATGATACCCAACTGCGTACTCTAGACAGCCGTCTGTCTTACCTTCGTGAGCTGGACGATCGCCGTCAAACCATCCTGAAGTCGATTCAAGAGCAAGGCAAACTTACGCCAGAGCTAGAACAAGAAATCACTCAGGCAGACAGCAAGACTCGTCTTGAAGACTTGTATCTACCTTACAAACCAAAGCGTCGTACCAAAGGTCAGATCGCGATTGAAGCCGGTCTTGAGCCACTCGCAGACCAGCTTTGGAATCATCCGCAAACTGAGCCAGAAAGCGAAGCAAGCAAATACCTTGATGCAGACAAAGGCGTGGCAGATACCAAAGCCGCACTGGATGGCGCTCGCGCAATCATCATGGAGCGCATCGCTGAAGACGCGAATCTTCTAGAGAAAATCCGCGCTCATCTAAACCGCAGTGCAGAAATGGGAGCTCGTGTCGTAGAAGGCAAAGAGCAAGAAGGTGAGAAGTTCAAAGATTACTTCAACCACAACGAGGCCCTAAGCAAAGTGCCATCGCACCGCGCACTGGCGATGCTACGCGGTCGTAACGAGGGCTTCCTGACATTGGCCATGAATGCCGATCCAGAACAGGAAGAAGGCGTTCGCCAGTCTTACTGCGAAACAATTATCGCTGACCACTACGGCGTGACGCTTAGCAGCGCACCTGCGGATACGTGGCGTAAGCAAGTAATTAGCTGGGCATGGCGCATCAAAGTATCGATGCACATGGAAACCGAGCTAATGGGCGCAATGAAAGAGCGCGCAGAAATCGAAGCGATTGAAGTATTTGCCACCAACCTAAAAGACTTGTTGATGGCAGCACCGGCAGGTCCTCGTGCAACACTTGGTCTCGATCCTGGCCTGCGCACGGGCTCTAAAATCGCTATTGTCGATCCGACTGGTAAGGTGCTTGCAACCGAAACCATCTACCCTCACCCACCACAAAAGCAATACGACAAATCAGCGCAAGTCGTTGATCAGTTGGTGCGCAAGTACAACGTGGATTTGATCGCTATCGGCAACGGCACGGCTTCACGTGAAACCGACAGTTTTGTCGCAGACGTCATCAAACGTGGCAACCTGAAAGTTCAGAAAATTATCGTGAGTGAAGCGGGTGCATCAGTTTACTCTGCGTCTGAGCTTGCAGCGAAAGAATTTCCGAATATGGACGTGTCTCTGCGTGGTGCGGTGTCGATTGCTCGTCGTCTGCAAGACCCACTGGCTGAGCTAGTGAAAATTGATCCTAAGTCGATCGGTGTGGGTCAGTACCAGCACGACGTTAGCCAATCTATGCTGGCAAAACGCCTAGATGCGATTGTGGAAGACTGTGTAAACGCGGTGGGTGTTGATGTGAATACCGCCTCTGCAGCGCTACTGACACGCGTAGCGGGTTTATCTAGCACCATCGCGCAGAACATTGTCGACTTCCGTGATGAAAACGGTCGTTTCGAAGCTCGCACGACCTTGAAGAAAGTGCCTCGCTTGGGTCCTAAGGCATTCGAACAGTGTGCTGGCTTCCTACGAATCATGGATGGTAAGAACCCACTTGATGCATCTGCAGTTCACCCAGAAGCGTACCCAGTGGTAAAAGCGATTTCTGAAAAGAACAGCAAAGACATCAAAGCACTGATTGGTGATTCAAGCTTCTTAAAAGGTCTGCATGCAGTCGATTACACTGACGATAACTTCGGTGTGCCAACCATTACAGACATCATCAAAGAACTGGATAAACCGGGCCGTGACCCACGTCCAGAATTCAAAACAGCGACGTTTGCAGAAGGTGTAAACTCAGTTTCTGACTTGGAACCGGGTATGATCCTAGAAGGCGTAGTATCGAACGTAGCCAACTTCGGTGCCTTCGTTGATATCGGCGTTCACCAAGATGGTCTAGTACACATCTCTGCACTGACAGATCGCTTTGTGTCTGATCCACGTGAAGTGGTGAAGGCGGGCGACATCGTTAAAGTGAAAGTAATGGAAGTGGACGTGCAGCGTAAGCGTATTGGTCTGTCGATGCGTATGAACGACGAACCGGGTCAAGACAACCGTAGCCAACGCTCATCAGCAGCGCCGCGCCGTAATGACCAACCGCAGCGTCGTCAACCTCGCCGTGATGACTCGTCATCTAACAACGCGATGGGCGGTGCTTTTGCCGCAGCGTTTGCTAAAGCGAAAAAGTAATCTCGCCTAGGCTTCACCACTAACGAATTTTCACAACTAAAAAGAAAACGCTCCAATCAGTGAATCTGCTTGGAGCGTTTTTGTTTGAGTAGGATATTGAGTCGTCATAATACTGCTATCACTTCTGACGGTGTATGGGGCGCGACCGAGTGACCATAATGAAACTTAATCACCTTCCTGCGCTTTTCCATCAATCCCTCTTTGACCGCAGCATCCAAAATGCGCTTAGGTAATCGAAAGCGTATCGCGTAGCCCTTACCCTGATCTTCGCTGTAACTCTTGAGCGCAAGCAAACCGAAGAGACGCTCTAGCGTGTCTTCAGGTTCTTCGTGATAACGGGTATCCACCTCGGGTTCCACTTCGTAACCTGGATGCTCCGATGGGTCCCACGAGGATTGGCGTCGCCGCTTCTCATCACTTTTTACTTTGCGCTCCGCATTGGTTTTCGCCAGTGCGACTGTTGGCGTCACAGGTTCTCGGACTTTATTGTCACGAGCAGCTTGTTCCGTCTGCACATTAACGGATGGGGCGATCAGTGGCACGCTTACGTTAGCCGGTGACACAATCATTGCGAACCCTCCTCAGAGTCGCCCAACTCGTCAATACAGCAAACTCCTCCCGCAAGAAGAGTTCGCTAAAACTTATATCGACCAATTTTTAAGCAGCTTTAGGGTTTTATTCGCTTAGAGTTGTAGACTCGCTAATTAAGCGGCAAATTCTCGCACTTGGAGACAAAACGCTTCATGTTCGGTCATGAACGGTGCATGAGAGGATTGATTGAAAACAAACTGCTGAGTGCTTGGCAATTGCTCATTTAAGTCACTTGCCACTTTGATTGGCACCAAACCATCAAGTCGACCATAAAGGCGTAGCATCGGCATAGAAAGGGAAGCCAAAGCATCGCGCAAATCCACATCGGCAAGAATGTTCAAACCAACCAACAATGAATCAGGGTTTGGTTGTGGACGTGATAGTACAGCTTGCTTGAGTTGTTTTACGTCTTTGCGCGCAGACGGGCTGCCCATCGCTTGCAGCGCCATAAAGCGCTCGATAGTGACCGAGAAGTCTTCCAGCAATTGATCGGTGAATGCGGTCAATACGTTAGGTTGAATGCCACGCCAAGGACGTTCAGCAGAAAATTTTGGTGAACTGGCTACCGTGATTAATTTGCTCACACGGTGCGGTGCATTAAGTGCAATGTGGGTTGCCACCAAGCCACCTAGTGACCAGCCAAGCCATACTGCTTTTTCTGGCGCGTCTTGCAGAACAAGGTCAGCGATTTTTGCTAAGTCTTCGGCGTGAGATTCTGCGCTGTGTCCGTACCCCGGAAGATCGACCACATGCACTCGGAAATAAGGTTGAAGAGACTCGACCGTCTGCTGCCATACCGCACCATTCATGCCCCATCCATGAAGCAACACTAAATCTGGTCCTTGACCAAACGACTGCCAGTGTAAATTCGTGCTCATGTTCTCGTTCTCTCCCACTTATCTTATTCCTTACTAGACATTCCAAGCTTTAATCTGATGACTCGCTCACCTTGGATGGATTGTATGTTATCTGATCAATGGCAAAACATCATGCACCGTGTACTTGGCAATCAATGCGGTTTGTGTCGATTTCCGATTTCCGCTGAACAGAAACCAAACCCAATGCGTTGGTGCGACCATTGTTTTGAACACCTTACACCCATCAAACGGTGCACTCGCTGTGGTTTAAAAATGACAGAGAAGGCGTCACAAACCTCCACGGAGTGCGGTGAGTGCCTGAAAGAGCCACCGCCTTGGCAACGTTTGTATACGTTGGGAGATTATGATTTCCCCCTTTCTCATCAAGTACAACGTTTTAAGGATAATGGTGAATCTTGGCATGTTACCGCCCTAACTCAATTGTTAGCGGAACGAATCGAGCATCCTGCCCCTATCATTACTAGTGTCCCTTTGCATTGGCAACGTTACTTAAAGCGAGGATTTAATCAGAGTCATGTCTTGGCGACACATTTAGCGCACCACTTGAATAGCAACTATCGCAATCGCGTTTTTAAACGCGTCAAAAGCGCACAATCTCAACGTGGAAATAAAAAAGCAGGTCGCGAGCAAAATTTGAAAGCAGCATTTGCCCTACACGGTGAGGTAAACTTTTCCCACATTGCTATCGTGGACGATGTTGTCACAACAGGCAGTACCGTCCGACAATTATGTCATTTACTACTTGAAGTTGGCGTAGAAAGCATCGATATTTACTGCATCTGCAGAACTCCTGCCCCTGGTTCAGGCTAGATCGCTTGGCAATGCCTTAGTATCAAAAAGACTAGACCAAGGCGGTAACAGGAGTAGAATAGCAGCAATAGCCTACAAATTTACTCAGGTATTCGTCGTGTCAAATATTACTATTACAGAAACTGCGCAAACGCATTTCGCCAACCTTTTAGGCCAACAACCTGAAGGTACTAACATTCGAGTTTTCGTTGTAAACCCAGGAACACAAAACGCAGAGTGTGGCGTGTCTTACTGCCCACCAGAAGCCATTGAAGGCACTGACACCGAAATCCCTTACAGCGGTTTCTCTGCTTTCGTTGACGAGCTAAGCCTACCTTTCCTGGAAGATGCTGAAATCGATTTCGTAACAGACAAAATGGGTTCTCAACTGACGCTAAAAGCACCTAACGCAAAAATGCGCAAAGTGTCTGACGACGCACCTCTAGTAGAGCGTGTAGAGTACGTAATCCAAACTCAAGTGAACCCTCAGCTAGCAGGTCATGGTGGTCACGTAAACCTTGTTGAAATCACTGACGACGGTATCGCTATCGTTGCATTCGGTGGCGGCTGTAACGGCTGTTCAATGGTTGATGTGACACTAAAAGAAGGCATCGAGAAAGAACTACTGAACCAATTCATTGGTGAATTGACAGCGGTTCGCGACGCAACAGAACATGACCGTGGTGATCACTCTTACTACTAAACGTTCAAAAGAACTCGGCTTTGAGAGCCAGTAAAAGTGTACATTGACGAAAAATGGGAGGCGTTTGCTTCCCATTTTTGTTTTCAATCGAACGAAGCTGAATCATCACGCTAGAAACTCGAGCCTTCTTCTCATATATTAAGAAATCTCATTAGCTTTAAAGCGTCAACGACACATAGGAGCCGGCGTTATGTCGAAAAGGACCCCACCAGAGATACTCTCTTGTCAGACGGTCGCACAATCTAAACTGTTTGCCGTGGAAGCCCTAGACCTTCGCTTCTCTAATGGTGAGTTGCGTACCTACGAGCGTATGAAGCCAAGTGGGCGCGATGCTGTAATGGTTGTTCCTGTTACGGAGCAAGGCGATTTACTGCTCGTACGCGAATACGCAGCAGGCACAGAACGCTACGAGCTCGGCTTTCCAAAAGGTTTGATTGACCCAGGGGAGACTCCGCATCAAGCGGCAAATCGTGAGCTTAAAGAAGAAATTGGTTTTGGCTCTAACGCGCTAACACCACTCAAACAAGTCATCCTTGCTCCTTCTTATTTCTCCAGCAAGATGATCTTGTTCTTAGGACAAAGCCTTTACCCAGAAAAACAAGAAGGTGATGAGCCAGAGCCATTAGAAATTGTTCGCTGGCCACTTGCTCAAGCCGAAGAATTATTAACGCACTTGGATTTTTGTGAAGCAAGAAGCATCACGGCGTTGATGTTGGCACTAAAACACTTACAAAACACCACTCACAACCAAAACCAATAACGGTCAAAGAGCCGAGCCATAATTGTGAGAAAGGACCATTACTTATGCCAATGACAAAAGATTTATCTCACCTGCTCCCGCAAGTCATCGAGATCGCGCGTAGTGCAGGACAATTGATTTTAGATATCTACGAAAAAAAGCAGTACGAAGCCTACATCAAAAGTGATGAGACACCGGTCACCAGTGCCGACATTGCAGCACATAAGCTGATTACAGAACGCCTAAGCGAGCTGACACCTGATATCCCCGTGCTTTCAGAAGAAGCAGCGGACATTAGCTTAGAACAACGCGCACAGTGGGAACGTTACTGGTTAGTTGACCCTCTTGATGGTACACAAGAATTCATCGCACGCAGTGGTGACTTCGCGACCATCATTGCTCTGATCGACAACAACAAGCCAACCATGGGAGTAGTTTACGGTCCAGTTTCTGGCGTAACTTACTATGCTTACAATGGCAAAGGTGCATGGAAGATCCCAGACATGTCAGAGAGTGTGAAAATTCATACCCACAAACATGAACAACCGGGACAAAACATCGCAATCGCAATCAGTCGTCGCCAAGACATCAACCGCATTACCAGTCGTATGAGCAGTGCTTGGAACTACGATTTAATTCCACTCGGCTCTGCCGCTCTTAAAGCATGCCTTGTCGCTGAAGGTGCTGTGGACTGTTACTTACGTCTAGGTCCAACTGGCGAGTGGGATACTGCGGCTACGCAGTGTATTGTTGAAGAAGCGGGCGGACGTATTCTCAGCACGCAACTTGAGCCGCTGTCTTACAACGAGCGCGAGACGTTAGAAAATCCGAACTTCATCGTACTGGGCGATGCTGACTTACCTTGGGACGAGATTCTACAACGCAAAGATTGATCACAATCCAAACTGCATAGCTAGATTTTAAAAGGCCACGAATCGACTTCGTGGCCTTTCTTTTTATCTCTTGTACAGCGATAGGAGTATTTAGCCTACCATGATCTAAAAGCCAAAAGAGCTGCACATTAGCAGCTCTTCAATAATGGGATGGTTTCTAAAACTGACTAGAAACGCCCTTTGTAATCAAACTCGTATTGGCCTTGAGCGTTCGGGTTACCCAACCATTTCAGTTGGTCACTCATCCCTGATGGGAACTCCGCCCCAGGTTTAAACCACGCTTTAGTAGAGTAGCGCTGATTTGGCATCAACTCGGCAGAAAACGCTGCGGACACTTGCTTGCTCTTTTGCTCACCTGATGCCGATAGTACGCTGTCTTTACAGTTCAGATCGGCAATCACAGGACCAAGTTCAAGGCTACCGAGCGGGCTTTGAATGCCACTCGCATTCCAAACTAGTGTACCTTCACCCGTTTTACACCAAGGTGCCGCGTAAGTCGCATGACGGATATTGAGCTCAAGCTGACCATCAACGCCAACTGGCACAGGAATACGCGCTTGCTCCACTACTTTGGCAGCCGGAATCGATGCAACCAAATTTTCAGCGTATGGACCACCAGTTAGGCTATAGCCAACCAAACCACGACCACGAACGTCCATATCACTTCCACGGCCAAAACGTACGGCGAATTCCGCTTTACCAGTGAATAAGCTTGATAGTTGGAAATCCCAATTTACCTCACCGAGATTTTGACGCTGCCAGCTGATATTAGAAGCACGGCCTTGCCACACAGAGCCTTGGGCATATTGAATTTCTAACCCTCTTACCGTCGGTACTTGTTGAAGCACCCAAGAAACAGGCAATCCAACAATCAAACTTGTGGAGAAAAAGGCTATGAATATAACAACGTAAAGTATTGCTCGCTTCACCTTAACCTCGCTTAAATTGCAGGCGATTCACATCAATCATGCCTGCTTGGTCTGTACGATCGATATCGAGAAATTCCACCTCAATACCTTGTTGTTCTTTTAGGTAACGCAGCCAATCCACCATCTGGTTAAATGCCAATGGCTTAATCCAAACTTGAACACTTTCATTACGTGGTTGAACTCGAATCAGCTCCACTTTGTAACGACGAGCAGAAGAAGAAACTAATTGGTTCAGAGGTTGATTAGAGAAGCTGACTCCACCACTTTTGCGTAGAGCAGTAATATCATCAGCCTTGTCTTGCACCCAATTCAACAACTGTTTTTCTGACTGAATTCGAGTCTGAGCGAGTTCAGCTCGTTGATTCATTGGCTGTAGTAGCCCCCAATAAATCATTCCGATAATGGCAATCACACCACCACCCATCATCAAACGTTGCTCACGTTGTGAGATGCTATTCCACCAAGCTTGAGCCTGAGCGATTAAATTCTTCATCATCACCTCACAAACGTTTTAGTACAAAGCTGCCTATCACAACATTTCCGTTGCGATTCAGCTGACCTTGTTCAACAGTGAACTTTTCTGCCAATTTCACACGCGCTTGCTCAAACGGTTGGAAATCTGAACTGCTTGCTTGAATGCGTACTTCACCGCGTTGGCCATCGTATTTAAAGCTGGTTATCTCCAGATCTTTAACCTGACCCAGTGTCGTTGGCAGTGCCGCTATCCAAGACAGCATTGCAGTTTCACTTGTACCACCAGAAAGACGACGCTCTTCATCGGTCATCTGACGCTTCAGGTAACTGACCGTTGGAATTCGCTTCTTGTTCGGGAAAATTTGGCGGAAAATGCGTTCACTTTCTTCACGATAGGCTTGTGCTTGCGCCTCATATTTATGGACCACCAGCAATTGCTGCCCCACAAGAACAACCAATAGCACACCCGCAGCGATAGCAGCTTTTTGCCAGACTTTTACGTACTTACCCCAAGACGATTTTGGCTTGAAGCTACCCGTTAATAGGTTGACCTTGCTTTCAGAAACACCTTTAGCAAGTAGTGCCATCGCCATTTCTTCAGGCTTTGCGACCCAAACCTCTGGGAGTGAAGATTCAGGAATCGAACTGTAACAATCAAGTTTCCATCCTTCATTCGCTTGCAGATAAGCAGAAAGGTATAAATCTAGCCACGACGCATCGACCACCGCACCTTGAGTATTGGAATGACGAATTAGCCATTGCTCACCCAACGCCACCGCAGAGCTGTTTTCTTCATGCACAGGCAACGCCAGCACATCAGGAAGGATACGCTTAATTACAATACCTTGACTGGAAAAACGCTGCAAAATGGTTTGAACCCAAGCACGCTCAACAGCACAAATTTGCGCTTTCTCTGCTTGCTTGTCTAATACTGTGAAATGCAGGTTATCCACGTCTTGTGCGACTTCATCTTCCACCAAATAAGGCAGCATGCTATCAAACTGACGAGCAGCACCCGGCGGGATATCTACTTCTGTCAGCACAACATCATTACTGGCTAACAAGGCAATCACTTGTCGCTGATCAGCGTAAGACGCCAACTCATCCAGATGTTCCCATCCGGCGAGTTCACCACTGGCAATCACGTCTTGCTGTTGTGTCGACCACACCAACCATGGAATGGTACTTTGTTGTTCGCTACTCAGCCGAACGGTCAGAAACTCGCTCACTGATTCCTCCAAAACGACGGCGAACGACAGTCACCGTTTCTCTATCTGTACTTTGTAAAAGACTACGGATACGTACTCGGGATTCATCCACCAGTACTTGTGCGTCCAATTCAAAAAAGGAGCTATCGACTCCTAAGTAGCCTTTAGCATTTTTCTTTACATCATCGCTCAAGCCAGCTAATTCTGACTCAGCTAAAAATTCATCAACACTATCCCAACCATCGAAAGGGCGCTTTTCAATTAACTGCACCGCATCACTAGAACTCAAGCCAGGAGTAAACATCGCGACTAAGATCGGCGCTTGTTCGACTTCAACAGTATTTACGTTCAAACGCCAATCGTCTGTGGGAATAGCACAAATCATCGGTGCGATCTTCTGATAAATGTCACCCGTGACTTGATATACCGCTCTCAGTTCGCTGGCATCAGCCATCAGGCCATTGGGTGGTAAATACGCAGGCTTCATTGCCTCATAAGTGCTGTCTTCTACACCAGCCGCGGAGCGCACTGTGCTGTCGCTATCGACGTATTCCCAAGTCGAATCAGCAATCACTTCCGCTTGGTATGGTTCCACGTCCATCTCTTCCATCAAGCGCTGGAACACTTGAACCAAATAAGGACGATTTGTCGAGTCACCCGATGGCTGAACACTCGCTAATACATTCATATTAAAGCAAGCTTGTTTGTCTACGATGCGTCCGGCCGCTTGACCATAATCTAGCGGATACACTTGTTCTTTAATTGCCCAGGGCTGGCTCATATTAATGGTATCGCTGTCTTCGTAGCTCTGCTCAATACCAATTTCAGCCAACGCCTCAACCCCCAAACTATACCAATACGCCTGTTGGTAATTGATCTGGTTCGCGCCTCGCTGAAACTGCAAAAACAATCGTTCAGACATACTTGCTGCAACGGTCGTCATAATCGCCAGTAGCATTAAAACAATAATAAGCGCTACACCACGTTGTCGCTTAGCCATTATTGCCTCCGGAGGATTCATCATTGGATGAGTCATCTTGCCCAGAGGCGCTGATCTTGCCTCCAGAGGTTAAGTAAGTACGGCTGATCTCACCGTAGTCTTTGAGTTTCAAAACAACAGAAACCGCTTTCGGTAACTCTTGCTTACTTTCCCATGTTTTTTTCCACGCTTTGCCATCGTAGAAACGCATATCAAATTCTTCGACCTGAGTCAGAAGCGGTGTCACAATACCTTCTTGTCCAACGGGTGTATCTGGGTAACGCCACCATATACGCTGTAGAACTTCATCTTTAATGCGATAGCCAACTTTCGTGACTTCACCACGTGGGAATTGCTGCTGAGGGTTGTGCCACCCCAAACGCGCAAACATCACGCCTTTCGCATCCGAATCAAGCAGGTATTCCGACCAAAACAACAACTGCTTTGATGGCTCTTCGCCATTGGTTCGCATCTGACGCATGGCCATTTGGCGGAAATCGTTATCCATCATCACCATTGCACGTTGCAACTCGTTCAAACGCTGCGTACGTTCTTGCGATAACACATTACTGCGTTGCACCTGCGAGACCACTTGATAGGCAGCAACGCTTAAGCTCGCAAAAATAGCAATCGAGACGAGCACTTCGATCAAGGTAAAACCTCGATTCGATTTCATACTTGATGCCTTATATCGCTTATTACTCCGCAACATAGCTTCTCACCGTCACAACAGGACTCGCTTCTTTTTCAGTTGCGACACTGACATCAAATGCTTTCAGCAATGGCTGCGCGGTGGCAACAGGAGTTACCTTCCAATACCAAGTTCGCCCCGCTAACTCTTCAGTGCCTTTTTGGGCTTTGAGTTTTTCAGTCGAGAGCATCACATTGGCCATTTGGTTATCCACAACCATGGCTGCAAACATTTTTTCTTCTAAATAACTGACAGTATTAATGTGTTGGCTCACCGAGCGAATCACACTGATTGCCGCCGTCGCAAAAATCGCTAATGCGACCAACACTTCCAACAACGTCATGCCTCTAGTATGAAGCGAAGAAGAACCGATACGGCTTTGCTTAGAACGTCGCATTGTTGTCGTCTTCCAATTCTTCACCAGGCTCTAGTAACAAGATTTCGCCGGTTTCTTTGCCAATGATGCGCCAACCATCGTTAAATGCGTCGCCATCTTCAGGAAAGAAAGACAAACTAAATGGCGTAACTTCCGCACTAGAGAAAATGAATACTTGAGGTGGCTTCACTTTCTTTTTCTCTTTTTCATCTTCTTCCGCAAACATGTCCTCATCAAACAAAGAACCGGGTTCAAATAGTCGGTCGTCATCGTCCCATGCGCCACCACCAAGATCCAATTGCAGCGAAATATCGCCTTCCAATTTGGTCTCACTAGGAATCTGTTTCAATTCCAATGGTTGCCATCCATCTTGAGTCAAGCTGAGCAATACGTAAGTGGATTTCACATCATCAACACGTAGACCAAAGTCTTTGCCGCTCAGTACGGCTTCTTCATTCAGTAGCTGTAAGCGCTGGAAAAAGCTTTGAGCATATTGTTTGGAAAGATCTTTCTGACTGGTAGGCAGGGTCGCTATTACGGCGACTGCGGTAAGAGATAACAAAACCAGCACCAATAGAATTTCTATTAATGTAAAACCACGATGTTTTTGCATTTGCTTCATTAGTGCTGGTTTGAACTTTATCTTATTGGAAATCTTGCATGTTCCAGTTGCCGATATCCGACGCAGGGCCTTCACCGCCCTCTTGGCCATCTGCACCTAGAGTAAAGATATCAATCGTACCGTTATCACCAGGGCTTAGGTATTGGTACTCATTGCCCCATGGATCAGACGGTAGACGCTTAATGTAGCCACCATCGCGGTAGTTGCGTGGTTCTGGGTTCGATGGTTTGTTTACTAACGCATCAAGACCTTGGTCTGTTGTTGGGTAAACGCTGTTATCCAACTTGTACATATCCAGTGCATTTTCTAATGCAACAATATCGGTGATCGCTTTTTGTTGGTCTGCTTTTTCTTTGTTACCAAGTAAGTTAGGAACAACAACACTCGCCAAAATACCTAGGATAACCACAACAACCATCACTTCTAAAAGTGTAAAGCCTTGTTGTTTACTACGCTTAAATTTCATTATTATCTCCGAAAGTTAGATTCAAGCTATATCATCAGTAGACACAGCTTAACTCGAATTTTATCCACTCATTAAGTTATTCATTTCCAACATTGGCATCAATGTCGCCATTACGATGAAAAGTACCAAGCCTGCCATCAATGCAATCAATACTGGAGTGAAAATGCCAAGTGCAATGTTGACCGTAGATTCAAAGTTTTGATCTTGGTTATCCGCAGCACGAGTCAACATACTCTCAAGCTCACCACTCTGCTCACCACTAGAAATCATGTGCAGCATCATTGGTGGAAACAAACGAGTTTGATCCAATGCTTTACGTAAGCTTGCCCCTTCTCTTACGTTATCTGCCGCGACCAAAACTTGCTGTTTCACGTAACGATTGGACATAACATCAACCGCGACTCGCATGCCTTCCAGAATCGGAATAGCACTGGATGTACAAATCGATAGCGTACGCGCAAATCGCGACGTATTTAAGCCACGAGAAATCTTACCAATCAGCGGTAGGCTAAGGATTTTTCTATCCCACGCTAAACGAAAGTTCGGTTTTTGTAGTGCCAGTTTAAGCCCGTAAAAGAGCACCACCACCACGATAAAGATGATCAGACCCCACTCTTGGACAAACTCACTCGCAGACAAAAGAAATTGCGTTGATTGAGGTAACTCTTGTCCCATCTGAATGATAGGTTCGATGATCTTCGGAACAACAGAAGAGAGCAACAGAGAGACGATACCAACGGCAAACACCACCAATACCACCGGGTAAATCATGGCTTGCAGCAATTTAGAACGCATTTTCTGACGGTTTTCTACGTAGTCTGCCAAGCGCTCTAACACCGTGTCCAAGTGACCGGATTTTTCACCCGCGGCAACCATTGATAGGTAAAGTTCGTCGAAAACATGCGGGTAATCCCCCAGGCTATCTGCCAGAGGATAGCCTTCCGTGACTTTTGAACGCACGGCGGCAATCATAGTACGAATACGCGGCTTTTCTGCTTGTTCTGATACCGCTTTCAAACACTCTTCTAATGGCATACCCGATTGAACGAGCGTTGAAAGTTGGCGTGTGATCAGTGCAAGTTCTGCGGTTTTGATACCACGCTTGAATCCGACTGACCCGCCTGACGACTTAGCCGCTTTTGCTTTAGCTTCCATCACCTCGACAGGAATCATGCCCTGTTCTTTTAGGCGTTGGCGCACCTGACGAGCATTATCCCCTTCAATTGTGCCTTTCTTCTGCTTGCCTTTCGCATCCAGCGCTTTGTATTCAAATGCTGCCATTACGCTTCCTTGGTCACTCGCATGACTTCTTCAAGTGAGGTAATGCCGCGGCTCACTTTGCTTAGGCCATCACTACGAATACTTGGTGTATGCTGACGGACGGCTTTTTCAATTTCTTGTTCACCGGCTTCGCTGTGAATTAACTCCTGAACTTGCTCATCCACCATCAGAAGTTCATGAATACCAGTACGACCACGATAGCCCTTCTGATTGCAGACTTCACATCCTGTCGCACGATGTAAAACCAGAGATTCATGCTCTTCCAAACCAAACAGTTTTTTCTGTTCTTTATCAGCTTCATAAGGCTCTTTACAGTCCGAACACAAGGTACGAACCAGACGTTGAGCAAGCACACCAAGCAATGAAGATGAAATGAGGAAAGGTTCGATGCCCATATCACGTAGACGCGTAATAGCACCCACTGCCGTATTGGTGTGCAGCGTCGACATTACCAAGTGACCAGTCAGAGACGCTTGCACTGCAATCTGTGCAGTCTCTAAGTCACGGATCTCACCGACCATCACCACGTCCGGGTCCTGACGAAGAATGGCACGTAAGCCGCGCGCAAACGTCATGTCGACTTTCGGGTTAACCTGCGTCTGGCCGATACCATCGATATCGAATTCGATTGGGTCTTCTACCGTCAGAATATTACGTTCGTTGCTGTTGATCTCTTGCAAGCCCGCGTACAAGGTCGTTGATTTGCCCGAACCTGTCGGACCGGTCACCAAGATGATACCGTGTGGACGTTGAATCAAGCGACCAAAGTTATCGTGCACCGATGGCGTCATACCCAAACTGTGTAAATCTAGACGCGTTGCGTTTTTGTCCAATAGACGCATTACCACACGCTCACCATGCGATGAAGGCATGGTAGAAACACGAACGTCTACTGCTCGACCACCGATACGCAGAGAAATACGACCATCTTGAGGAACACGTTTTTCTGCGATATCTAGTTTTGCCATTACCTTCACACGAGAAACCAGCAAAGGCGCGAGTTTACGGCTTGGGGTTAAGACTTCACGCAATACACCATCGACACGGAAACGAATTGACAGGGTTTTCTCGAACGTTTCGATATGAATATCCGATGCCCCTTCTTTGATCGCTTCACCGAGCATGGCATTGATCAATTTGATGATCGGCGCATCATCTTCAGACTCTAGCAAGTCCTCATCATGCGGCAGCTCTTCTGCCAATGAGAAAAAGTCATCACTGTCTGCACC
Organism: Vibrio sp. ED002; assembly: GCF_023277445.1. Lineage (NCBI taxonomy): Bacteria > Pseudomonadati > Pseudomonadota > Gammaproteobacteria > Vibrionales > Vibrionaceae > Vibrio > Vibrio sp. ED002. The sequence goes on from NZ_CP080238.1 coordinate 2,230,068, forward strand.
AATGTCTTCCATCAACTGACGGGCTTCGGAAGAGTCGCGCTGGTAAGCTTCAGTTAGCTTTTTATCGAACGCTTCCTTGTCCATCGGTTGAGGAATAAAGTTTTGTTTCAGTACACGGCGTACTTCAACCAAAGCCGCAGGATTGAGCGGCTCGACGTAATACAGGATTGGAGGGCGCTCAGGGTGCTCCGTCTCCAATACCAGTTTAAAGCGGTTGGCAAAACTGAATGGCAGACGGCGCATGCTTGGCGCTGTGTCTAACATATCAACCATTATTCTTTACCATCTGATCGATGAACGCTTGAATTTCAGCAGGGTGTTTACGATCTTCACCAAATTCAGGCATGACTGGAATCTTAGAGTCATCCATCAACTTCAAGCCTTCTTGCGCTTTATAAAGTTGCTCTGCACGAATGAAGTTGTACTTACGCTGAGTGATGCCATCTGCCGTCATACCATCGCGGATGATGGTTGGCTTGATAAATACCATAAGGTTACGTTTTTCTGTTTGAGTACTAGTCGACTTGAACAGTTGACCTATTACAGGAATATCACCCAGTAGCGGCACTTTCGATTCACTTTCTAACGCACGCTCATCAACCAAACCACCCAGAACTAGCATCTGACCATCTTGAATCATCACAGAGGTATTCAACTGACGCTTCGCGAAACGTACGTCCACCGCACCATTCGCGCCCAGAACGTTTGACACTTCCTGCTCAATAGTCAGTTGTACTGAATCACCTTCGTTGATTTGAGGTACGACTTTAAGTTTGATGCCAACTTCTTTACGGTCAACCGTTTGGAATGGGTTGTCGTTATTCGATCCGGCTGTCGAGCCTGTAATCACAGGCACTTCTTCACCAACGATGAAGGACGCTTCACCGTTATCCATCACTGTAATGCTTGGGGATGATAGAATGTTTGAGTTTGAATCTGATGAGACGGCACTGATCAACGCAGTCCAGTCACCCATGACAATACTCATCGCTGCACCATTTACACCGCTAAGTGCAGATGCCAGAGTTGAGTAGTCACCAGATTCAGTAACGTCATATGGCGTACGTTCACCATCTGAGTTTGTGTAGTATTCAGTTCGTGTTTGATCTTTTGCTTCTTCAAGACCAACCATTACGCTACCAATTGACGCTCCAGAGTTGCCGTATTGAATAACCGCACCTGTTTCTAGGTTACCCCATTGAACGCCAAGATTGATGCCGTCGCCTTCAGACATTTCAACGATCAACGCTTCAATCAGAACTTGTGCACGACGGATATCCAGTTGAGAAATCACGTCTTGTAGCGCCATCATGATATCTGGCGGCGCAGTCAGCACCAAAGAGTTAGTCGCTTCGTGAGCGGCAATCACCACTTCGCCACGTTGTGAACTTGATGCGCCTTTTTGACCCGCTTGCTTCTCAGCTTGTAAGTTGTCAGACACCCCTTTTAATACGTCAACCAAGTCTTCGGCTTTCGCATACTTGAGGTAAACCACGCGGTTATTACCTTTCGTCGCCATTTCAACGTCAAGTTGACGAATCAATCGTTTAAGGCGTGCTCGCACTTTGGGATCACCAGAAATCAGGATTGAGTTGGTACGCTCATCAGCAACGATTTTAGGTTCAAGGAATTCAGGCGTACTTTTTTGATTCGTCGTTTTGTTCAGGGCCTCAACGATACGAACCATCTCAGCAGCAGAAGCATTGCGTAGCTCGACTAATTCGATTTCTTTATCACCCGCTTGGTCAACCCGTTTAATGATTTCCGCAAGGCGGTTTACGACCGCGGCACGACCTGTGATCAAAATGATGTTAGCAGGGTCATAGTGCACTACGTTACCGGCACCCGCGTTATCAATCAGCTGACGCAGTAGTGGAGAAAGTTCGCGAACCGATACGTTACGAACCGCGACCACGCGAGTAATGACACTATCGCCTTTCGCACTGCCGTCGCCTAAGACTGGAATGGCAGATGTTTTTGAGTCTTTTGCTTTAATGACTTTAAGTACGCCGTTGTCCATTTCTACAACCGCATAGCCATACACCTCTAGCACGTTAAGGAAGAAGCTGTAGTATTGCTCTTCATTAAGAACGTCATAGCTGCGTACGTCGATTTTGCCGCGTACTGACGGGTCAACGATGATGGTCTTTTCTAGGTTACGACCAACAATGTTGATGAATTCTTGAATGTCAGTGCCTTTGAAGCTAGCACTAAAATCGTTCGCCATCGCACCCGGTGCGCAGAGAAGAGTCCCTGCAAGTAACCAAGCACTTTTGCTAAACCAATGTTTCACGTATGTCTCCCTGAACTTACGCTGGTTGCCTAAGTATTACAATTGGATGTAGATGTCGTACTGCTGACCATCACGGTCCACAGTCAAATTCAGTTCTTGCGGGTCGTTCATCACTTGCATCAGTTGTACTGAAGATGAAGGGTCACTTAAATCGATCCCATTTAGTTGCACCGCAATATCACCAGGTTTTAGACCGACATCATTAAACAAAGCCGCATCACGACCTGGTGAGACGCGATAGCCGACAATTCCGCCGTCTTTCTTAACCGGAGAAATGTTGATGTACTTAAATACGCTCTGCGGATCTTTTGCGATTTCCGCTCGAATTTGATCTAACTTTTCACCCACAGCAGAAGGTTGGTTTGCCTTCGCCGCTTGTGGTCTAGTTGCCTGACGAGTTTCAGACAGCTTTTTGTATTCAATCCCTTCAAGCATAAGGGTTTCATCTCGGCCTTGGTTGTCAATAATGACTCGATCCACCAACACCGCTTTTAATTCTGCTCGCGTTCCATCAATTTCTTCGCCGATGCCATAAGTCGCTTGTTTGCCTCGGTTGGCAATCACCGCCAAGCTGGTTTTTGCGTTACTACTCGCAACCGCGCCAACTAACGTTAGGTTTAAGCGTGTTTTAGGCGCATCTTGCACGACAGGTTGTTCTACTACGACCGGCTTTTGCTCGGTGTACTTTCCGAATAAGTTGGCATTTTGGAGGGCATTGAAATCAATCGCGTCTTTTTTATTACCAGACACAACAGCACTTGCTGACGGTCTCCATTGAGTCACATCAGAAGTTTGAGGCATTGCTAACCACACCACTTTACCGAGTATCCAACCTGTCATTGCTATAAATAGACAAGTAAGTAGCAAACTAAGTTTCGCTTGAATGGTATGATTGTTGGACTTGATCTGAGCCAGTAGCGGGCTGCTTGATAATCCTGCACTTAGCTCTAAACGCTTCACTGAATTGATTCCTTTATTCTTACGTCTGTCAGCCTGAATCTAAATAAAGACAGCCGACTCTATCTTGCTAAAATTGCAATAAAATTACTACTCAACAAAGAGCAGTGAACTATATCACAACTTATATTTCATACCTTTTTCTTATGCAGTTTTTGCCAACTCCCTTGAAAAAAATACGCCTTGGCACCATCTGTAGGTGAATAATCCACCAGCATTGCGCTATCAGTGCAGTGATTAGATAGCATCGAGTTCTATGAGTTCCGAAAATGAAGCCGTAAGGCTAGATAAATGGTTGTGGGCTGCCAGATTCTATAAAACCCGCTCTATCGCACGTAATATGGTCGATGGCGGTAAAGTCCACTATAATGGGCAACGAAGCAAACCAAGTAAAATCGTTGAGTTGGGCGCTGAGATTCGTCTTCGTCAAGGTAATGAAGAAAAAACGGTGATCATCGAAAAAATCTCTGATCGTCGCATGGGCGCACCCATCGCTCAAACGCTCTACCGCGAAACTGAAGACAGTGTTAATCAACGCGAAGAGTTCGCGAAACAACGTAAACTCAACGCCCACAACCCTAGTCCGGAACGCCGCCCAGATAAAAAGCAGCGCCGCGACATCATTAAGTTCAAACATCAATAAACGCCGGAATTACCGACGAGGAAAGCACTCCATGGCAAATAATGTTTTACACCGCTACCTATTTGAAGACCTTTCAGTTCGTGGCGAGTTGGTACAATTGGATGAAGCATACCAACGTATTATCTCCAGCAAGGAATATCCGGCAGCGCTGCAAAAACTGTTGGGTGAGCTACTCGTTTCAACCACACTTTTAACGGCAACTTTGAAATTCGAAGGCTCAATCACGATCCAGCTGCAAGGTGACGGCCCTGTCTCTCTAGCAGTCATCAATGGCGATCATGATCAAAAGATCCGCGGCGTTGCACGTTGGGAAGGCGATATCGCTGACAACGCGACACTGCACGAGATGATGGGTAAAGGTTACCTAGTGATCACCATCGAACCGAAAAAAGGCGAGCGTTACCAAGGTGTCGTTGGCCTAGAAGGTGACACATTAGCTGAAGTTATCGAAGGCTACTTCGCAAACTCTGAACAGCTAAAAACGCGTCTATGGATCCGCACTGGTGAACACGAAGGTAAAGCACACGCTGCTGGTATGATGATTCAAATCATGCCAGACGGCACTGGTGCACCAGAAGATTTCGATCACCTAGAGCAACTGACAGACACAGTGAAGAACGAAGAGCTGTTCACGCTACCTGCGAACGAACTGCTATACCGTCTATATAACCAAGACACCGTTCGTCTTTACGAACCTCAACCAGTCGAATTCCATTGTGGTTGTTCTCGTGAGCGCAGTGGTGCAGCAATCATTACCGTAGACCGTGCTGAAATTAATGACATTTTGGCCGAAGAAGGATCAGTTTCTTTACATTGTGATTACTGTGGCACGTCATACTCGTTTGATGAATCAGAGATTACCGAACTCTATGCGCAAGCGGCTCCTGAAAAGAAAACCCTGCATTAATTTTCATAGCTTAGCAAGCCTGTAATTTACCTTTCAAAAGGCCAGCATCACGCTGGCCTTTTTGTGATCTAACCCTCGTAATACCTAGCCTCACACGTAATAAAGCAACCGCTTAATTTTAAGTAATTAATAATTCTTTTGGCCTAGCGCAAAGGTTTGCGCGCACGATAAACTATTCGTACCGATATGTGACGGGTTACCTAAAACCTTACTGAAATCATGGATAATTTTTGAGCTACATCCCTGTTTTCTCCCCGCCCCGTTGCTAGCATGGTGAGCAGATAAAAATTAAAACATTATTACAAAATCCCTACAAAAATCCTTATAAGGAGCACCTATGACCGTTATGGAACATACAAAGGCTGCAACACTTGATCTAACCAAACACGGACTGCACAACGTTAAAGAGGTTGTTCGCAACCCAAGCTACGAAATGCTATTCGAGGAAGAGACCCGTGCTGACCTGACAGGTTATGAACGTGGTGTCGTTACGGAACTCGGCGCGGTTGCCGTAGACACTGGTATCTTCACTGGTCGCTCACCAAAAGATAAGTACATCGTAAAAGATGCAACCACAGAAGAGCACATGTGGTGGACTTCTGATGCAGTAAAAAACGACAACAAAGCCATCAACAAAGAAGTGTGGGACGATCTAAAAGAGCTCGTGACCAACCAGCTTTCTGGTAAACGCCTATTTGTGATTGACGGTTATTGTGGTGCAAACCCAGACACTCGTTTGAGTATTCGAGTGATTACAGAAGTCGCATGGCAAGCGCACTTCGTGAAAAACATGTTTATCCGTCCAACAGAAGAAGAGTTGGCAACGTTTGAACCTGATTTCGTCGTAATGAACGGTGCGAAGTGCACGAACGACAAGTGGGAAGAACAAGGTCTGAACTCTGAAAACTTCACGGTGTTCAACCTAACAGAGCGTATGCAACTGATCGGTGGTACTTGGTACGGCGGTGAAATGAAGAAAGGCATGTTCGCCATGATGAACTACTTCCTTCCGCTGAAAGACATCGCATCAATGCACTGTAGTGCAAACATGGGCGAAGAAGGCGATGTAGCAATTTTCTTCGGTCTATCTGGCACAGGTAAAACAACGCTATCTACAGACCCTAAACGTGCACTGATTGGTGATGATGAGCACGGTTGGGATGACGACGGCGTATTCAACTTCGAAGGTGGCTGTTACGCGAAAACCATCAAACTATCGAAAGAAGCTGAGCCTGATATCTACAACGCAATCCGCCGCGATGCACTATTAGAGAACGTTACAGTTCGTAGTGATGGTTCTATCGACTTTGATGATGGGTCTAAGACAGAGAACACTCGTGTTTCTTACCCACTGCATCACATCGACAACATTGTTAAGCCAGTATCAAAAGGCGGTCACGCGAATAAGGTGATCTTCCTATCAGCAGACGCATTCGGCGTACTACCTCCGGTTTCTAAACTGACTCCTGAGCAAACTAAGTACCACTTCTTGTCTGGCTTTACCGCTAAACTAGCCGGTACAGAACGTGGCATCACTGAACCAACACCAACCTTCTCGGCATGTTTCGGGGCAGCGTTCTTAACCCTACACCCAACTAAGTACGCAGAAGTACTGGTTAAACGCATGGAAGCAGCTGGCGCAGAAGCTTACCTAGTCAACACTGGTTGGAACGGCAGCGGCAAGCGTATTTCTATCCAAGATACACGCGGCATTATCGATGCAATCCTTGACGGCTCAATTGAAGATGCGAAAACCAAGCATATTCCTATCTTCAACCTAGAGGTGCCAACTTCACTTCCAGGTGTCGATCCAAGCATCCTTGACCCACGTGAGACTTACGTTGATCCACTTCAATGGGAAAGCAAAGCGAAAGATTTGGCAGAACGCTTCATCAACAACTTTGATAAGTACACTGACAATGCTGAAGGCCAATCTTTGGTGGCAGCAGGACCTCAGTTGGATTAAACCATCAACGAAGTCTGCGTGACTTAGCTACAAAAATAATCGTCAAGCCCCTCTTTTGAGGGGCTTTTTATTGAATCCCACCCCAGATTGATACAAGCTTAAGCCTATCTAGGTTGCTCAAGAGACATATCTTCATCGGGTTAACCATTATTTTGCGCACAGGTTTTGGCAAGGATGAAAACAGCAGGTCGAATTCTAATTCTTATATTCGTATTGGCGATCGCGGTACCAACTGCTTTTATCGCCTTACTGACGACCTCGTACTCCAAACAAACCTGGAACCTGCTGTCAGAGTCGACTGAGCTCCCTTTGCAAGCAGAAAGTGTCCAATACGAATTTCCTTACCACCTGAAACTGCAAGGCGTCACATCAAAAGATAAACAATGGCCTTATATCGAACAAGTTGATGTCTGGCTCAACCCCGATGTTCGTCACAATGGAAAGTGGGTTGTCGATAGTTTGCTTATTGATGGTCTGAGCTTGCAACAAGGCATGCCGACTCTCCCTCAATTAACAAATGTCCAATTTCATCAGGTGGCGCTAAAAAACCTCGATTATGCGGATGACGCATTCAGTATTAATGGTTTAAGTCTACAAATCCAAGATCCACAATGGAATGGCAAGGACCAACTCGTTCCTTTCGGTGCAATCCAACTGTCTGCCGAGCAGTGGTACTGGAATGGTGAGACCTTTAACAATGTTTTGGTCGATGTCGATTATAAAGCACAGGACAGCACCCTTTACGGCGCGTCGTTTAATTGGCGAGACAGTGAGATTTCAGGCCAAGGTGAGCACTATCCACAAGGTTGGTCGCTGGTGAATGTCACTGTTGACAGGCTCAAAATCAACAACACTCAGTTACAATCCTTGTTAGCGAAACAATGGCATGCTCTACCGATTAACATAAGTCACATTAACAGCCTCGACCTACTGAATGCAGACGTGGAATACGGAGATTGGCATTGGCAGAATTTAGAATTGTCGGTAGAAGATGCATCTCTCCCATTGTCATTGTGGAATACAACAGCACAAATATCTCTGCAAGCTGACAGCGTCAGTTTCCAAGATCAAACCGCGGTTGAGCCTCGCTTGAATGCTCAATTCAAGCCAGGATCCATTCAACTGCAAGAACTAAGCTTAGATTGGCAACAGGGTACCGTTCAGATATCAGGCGAGTTTGAGCCAGAGCATTGGAAAATTAACAACGCCACCATCACTGGATTAAAATGGGCAATCCATCCAGGAGATAAAACCGATTGGTGGCAAACAACGACAGAGAAGCTTCAGCAAGTCGATGTTAAGCAGTTAGAGATTGAACGCAGTCAAGTAATCCAGTTATCCAAACAACCTTACTGGCAGCTTTCTGGCTTGAATTTGGAGGGTGACCAGCTCGAAGTCAAACACAGCAATGGTCACTGGGGTATTTGGAATGGCAAGCTTGATGCAAGCGTCGTGAATGCCAGTTACGATCAAGTCCTTTCCTCGCATGCTGCGATCGCAACCCAAAGTGAAAATGGCTTCTGGCAGCTAACACGTTTGTTTGCGCCATTAGAGCAAGGCTATATCGAAGGCTTGGGGCAAATCGATCTCAGTACCACCAGTCAACCATGGGCACTAAACCTCAATGCAGATGGTATTCCCCTGCAATTACTTCACTCATACTTACCAACAGCACTTGCGGTCAATGGCTTCTCTGACTTAAGTCTCGATTTAAAAGGATTGGCGGGCGATCAAAACATGCTTTCTTACAGCTTATCGGGAGAAGTCGAAGCCAACTTGCGTGATACCACCTTGAAATCGCAAGCGGACGATTCACTAAAGTCAGTCACTTTCAGCCCATTACGACTGCAAGCTCAGCGAGGCGAAGTAAAGCTTCAACCAGTGACCATTTCCGGCAAAGCCATTTCGGGTAACCTATCGGGTGAGTTTGATATGGCGAATAACCCACTGAGCGGTGTGATTTATCAGCTCAAAGAAGTGTGTGGAAAAGTTCAAGGTGACATATTGAGTGGCGACGTCGAAACCAATGAATGTGCAATTAAGCCAAAGAAGACTGAGTCAATCGAATCAGAAAAGCCTTCATCGAAAGTAACAAGCAGCAAAACGATTGACGCAATTAATCTAGAGCACCATGAAGAAGAACTGAGCGAAGAAGTGGTCGAAGAGGAAGAGCCTCACGCAACGGTGCACTCAGAAGAGCAACTTATCTCTAATCAAGAAGACTCGACTAAAGGTCCAGTTAAAGAAAGCGCGGCAGAAACTAACGCTGCCCCGCAAGGCCGTGACCTAACATCTGAAAAAGGCGCATCTACAAACACAGACGCGCCACAAGAAACACTAACAGCTGAGTAACTTAGAGTAATTCGGTAGCAGCATGTAAGTACCAACAAAGTCCACTGCTGGTACGTCACCACTGTAAATCACCACATGAATAACAATGCGCGCTTTACGTCCTGACGCAAGCCTGTCCAAATCACCACTAATACCATCAAGTGAGGTACTCGCCACAGGATTCTGCTCAACCGGATGGCGATAGCGAATCGAACTGTCTGCCAACACGATATCGCCGTGCAAACCACGCTCTTTCATCAACAACCACGTCATACCCCACCCCGTCAATGTCGCCAGAGTAAAGGCAGAGCCTGCAAACATGGTGTTATGCGGATTCAAGTTTGGATTGAGCTGTGCGCTACACTCAAACTGGTAACCCGTGTATTGATTGATTTTGATCCCCATCTTATCTGCAATTGGGATCTGCGCTTCCCAGCGTTCTTGTAGCTCGGTACACCAGTCGGGACGGCGAAGTACATCAGCCATTGGGTCAAGGTGTTTGACCATCTGTTGGTGGCGCACCGGTCCACGTTCATCGGTCAGTTCACCTCTTCGCTCAAAACCGTTCTTTTCGTAGAAGGCAATCGCATCTTCACGCGCATTACACACCAAACGCTTCGCGCCTTCTTGACGCGCCAGAGATTCCAACGCCACGAGCACTAATGAGCCCATGCCTTTGCTACGACGGTTATTTTTCACTGCCATGTAGCGGATCTGACCATCATTATCTGGGGTAATGTACAAACGACCAATTGCCATAGGGCGGCCACGACTGTCAGTAATCATGCGATGATGGCTCATGCCATCGTACTCATCACGCTCTGATCCTATCGGCATACGCCAAGGTTCACGTAGCAATTGCCAGCGAAATTGATAGTACTTATTGAGCTGATTTTCTGTTTTTGGAGTTATGAGTTTGAACATATCAATCCTTGAAAGTACAAATCAAATGAAAGCCTTAGGAGAAAACACCCAAGCAAATTCAATTCGCTTGGGCTTAAAGCTTAGACCATGATATTGGAGTTACCAGATTAGACCTGTAGCCAGAAAGTCACCGGGCCGTCATTAATTAATGACACTTTCATATCAGCAGCAAAGCGGCCACGTTGCGTCGGTAGCTCTTGCTCACACAAATCAGAAAAGTAATCATACAGACGTTCTGCATCCGCAGGGTGTGCACCACGAGAAAAGCCTGCGCGAGTGCCTTTTTTGGTGTCTGCTGGTAACGTAAATTGAGACACCACCAACACCTTACCGTTCACTTGTTTGACGTTGAGATTCATTTTACCGTCATCGTCTTCAAACACTCGATAAGTGGTTACGCGCTCCATCAAACGTTTTGCTTTTGCTTCATCATCGTCCTTCTCTACACCAAGTAGAACAAGTAGACCTTGGTCGATTTCACCGACAACTTCACCGTCCACGCGAACGGCGGCTTCACTGACTCGTTGGATTAGCGCTATCACGACTCTCGCTTCCTTCATCTGTTAATTGCAATTCAGCGGTCGAGTGTATCATTTCTAGGTCATCACTCCAGTGCTCTCTTTCTCCCAAAGCCGCGGTGACTTCCGCACCAATCAAAACAATGAGCCAACACAAATACACCCACACAAACAAGATTGGAATGGCCGCTAACGCGCCATAAATCAACTGATAAGAAGGAAACTGGGTAATGTAGAAAGCAAAGCCTTTCTTACTCAATTCAAACAGCACAGCAGCAATAGCAGCGCCAACTGCACCATGGGATAGGTATACCTTTTTGTTTGGCACTAAAAAGTACAAGCCCATAAACGCAAAGAAGGACAACAACAAAGGCAGCCAACGCAAAAACAGGTTGTAAGCGCCCGATAGCGTTTCGTTCTCAATCAACTTAAGGGACGTCACGTAAGACGTCGCAGCAATACTTGCGCCGACCAAAATCGGACCAAGGGTCAACACCATCCAATACATTGAGAAAGAAAAGACAGGGCGGCGTTTGTCTTTTACTCGCCAAATGTAGTTTAAGTTCTTATCGATATTTGAAATCAACATCAAAGCCGCAACAAATAGAAAAGCACCGCCCACGGCAGTCATTTTTCCTGTATTCGAAACGAATTCTTGCAGCGCCGTTCTTACTGCATCACCAGAAGCTGGGACAAAGTTATCAATGATGTAACCTTGCAAGGTTTCACCCACATTCTCAAACACCGGAAACTTCGACAATATCGACAAAAGTACCGTCAACATCGGCACAATAGACAGCAAAGTAATATAAGCTAGATAGCCAGCATTGACGTTGACGCGATCGTGCGTCATTCGTTTGAGAAGATATTTGGAAAACGCGACGCTCCCCGGCACAAGCCTAGTCAATCTCACCTTGTAACTCTCTGATAACTGGTTCATAGTTCATCCCATAAATTAGCGTCGAGGACATAAGAATGCCTTATTTATTAGCAATTGTACTATCAATTTTCACTTTAACAGGATGTCAGTCCGCTTATTATTCAGCGATGGAGCAAGTGGGATACCACAAGCGTGACATCATGGTTGATCGCGTTGAAGACGCCAAAGAATCACAACAAGACGCACAAGAAGAATTTACCAGTGCACTCGAAGCACTTTCTGCCTTAACCAATTTTGATGGTGGTGAACTGGAAAGCGTCTATAACAACATAAACGATAAATACGAAGACAGCGAAAAAGCAGCACAAGACGTGCGCGATCGTATTGCTGCAATTGAAGACGTGTCCGATGCGCTGTTTGATGAGTGGCAGGGCGAACTAGACTTGTACACCAGCGCGAAGCTACGTCGCTCAAGTGAACAAAAGCTGCGTGAGACCAAAGCATCTTACAAAACCATGCTCAGTGCGATGAAGCGTGCTGAAGACAAGATGACGCCAGTACTCAACACACTCCGCGACAACACGCTTTACTTAAAACACAACCTAAACGCGAGCGCGATTGGCTCTCTAAAAGGTGAATTTTCTAGCCTAGAGAAAGACATCCAATACGCAATCAAACAAATGAATGCCGCGATCGCAGAATCAGATAAGTTCCTGCAACAGCTGAATCAAAAGTAAGCCTTTACAAGCTCCTCTTCGTGAGGAGCTTTTAGTTTGTGCTCTCGACCACTAAGCCTGTGACTCTTCGAACAAACTCGACCCTTTCTGGTATTGTTCCCCATGGTACTTCAACCACTTCATAACCCAGCTCAGCATACGTCTCGACAAGGGCGTGATGAATCTGAAGCGCTTCTTCAAAGCTGTGTGGGCGTACTTCATCTTGAACATAGATTAATGCTTCAGGTCGACAAGTTAGCACCTGACTATGGTACCCAGCACTCTCCGTTAAGAAGGCTTGCTCAACGAGACACCCTCCAACTTGCAGATAAGCCACAATATCGGGAATCGCGCGATCCATAAAAGCCACCTGATGACTCAGCGACTCACACTTTTGCTTACCCATAAACTCAAGACATAAGTTGGCAAACTCGGGTAGGTTACTCCAAGGCAAGATGCCATTTTCTAACTGACTTTGTTGCTCTATCAAAATACGTGAGCCTTCAGCAAACGTCGCATACCCTAAATGACCGAGCGCATTCAACAAGGTCGTTTTGCCGGCGCCTGGGCCACCCGTAATCACAATTGGCCTCATGTACTCTTTTCCCTTCAGATACAAAAAACCCCGAGCATAACTCGGGGTTTCTTCTTAATCGAATCCGTTAAAACAGATTATTTACCTGCACGAGAAGCGCGTTTACGGTCGCTTTCTGTTAGGAATTTCTTACGGATACGGATGCTTTCTGGCGTTACTTCTACTAGTTCATCTTCATCAATAAACTCTAGAGCTTGCTCAAGAGTGTGCTTGATTGGTGGAGTTAGAACCTGAGCGTCATCAGTACCAGATGCACGAACGTTGGTTAGCTGCTTACCTTTCAGAGCGTTTACTGTTAGGTCGTTATCGCGGCTATGAATACCGATAACCATGCCTTCGTAAACTTCTACACCGTGACCGATAAATAGGCGACCACGTTCTTGAAGGTTAAACAGTGCGTTAGTCAGTGCTTTACCCATTGCGTTAGCGATTAGTACGCCGTTGATACGCTGACCGATGTTACCGCCTTTGTGTGGGCCGTAGTGATCAAACGTATGGTAAAGAAGACCAGAACCTGACGTTAGCGTCATGAATTCAGTTTGGAAACCGATCAAGCCACGAGAAGGCATATCGAAGTCCATGCGCACACGGCCTTTACCGTCTGGTGCCATGTCTTTCAGCTCACCTTTACGTAGACCGATGTTTTCCATGATGCCGCCTTGGTGCTCTTCAAGAACATCAATCGTTACTGTTTCAAACGGTTCCATTAGCTGACCATCTTCTTCTTTGATGATTACTTCTGGACGAGATACAGCAAGCTCAAAGCCTTCGCGACGCATGTTTTCGATCAGGATAGATAGGTGAAGTTCACCACGGCCTGAAACGCGGAATTTGTCTGGATCGTCTGTTTGCTCAACGCGCAGTGCTACGTTGTGTACCAATTCTTTCTCTAGACGCTCAAGGATGTTACGTGAAGTTACGAATTTACCTTCTTTACCCGCGAATGGAGACGTGTTTACTTGGAACGTCATCGTTACTGTTGGTTCATCAACAGAAAGTGCTGGTAGCGCTTCAACTTGGTTTTGAGCACAAATAGTGTCAGAGATTTTCAGTTCACCAAGACCAGTGATTGCAATGATATCACCAGCGTTCGCTTGCTCAACTTCGTGACGCTCTAGACCAAGGTAGCCCATTACCGTACCCACTTTACCGTTGCGCGTTTTACCGTCAGCACCGATAACTGTTACTTGTTGGTTTGGCTTAACGCTACCACGAGTTACACGAGCAACACCGATAACACCAACGTAAGAGCTGTAGTCTAGCTGAGAAACTTGCATCTGTAGTGGACCGTCTAGGTCAACTTCTGGAGCGGCTACTTCATCAACGATAGTTTGGAATAGCGGTTCCATGTTTTCGCCAGTTTCGCCCTCTTCTAGAGTAGCCCAACCGTTTAGTGCTGAAGCGTAAACAACTTTAAAGTCTAGCTGTTCATCAGTTGCACCTAGGTTGTCGAATAGGTCGAATACTTGGTCCATAACCCAATCAGGACGAGCACCTGGGCGGTCAATCTTGTTGATTACAACGATTGGCTTAAGGCCGTGTGCAAATGCTTTTTGTGTTACGAAACGCGTTTGAGGCATCGGGCCATCAACAGCGTCAACGATAAGTAGTACTGAGTCTACCATCGACATAATACGTTCTACTTCACCACCGAAGTCCGCGTGTCCCGGAGTATCTACGATGTTGATGCGGTAATCATTCCAGTTAATTGCTGTGTTTTTAGCAAGAATGGTAATACCACGTTCTTTTTCGATGTCGTTTGAGTCCATGACTCGCTCTTCAGCTTCGCCGCGAGACTCTAGAGTACCTGATTGTTGCAGTAGTTTATCAACCAGTGTTGTTTTACCGTGGTCAACGTGCGCGATGATCGCGATATTTCTTAATTTATCAATCTGTGGAGTAGCCATGGATTTGATTCACTTAGATAGATGAAATGCCCCCACGCTGAGAACGGGTGCTCTCTGGTGACATTTGCTGATTAAAAAAACGGCCATAATGTACCAGATTTTAGCAAAAAGCATAGAAATATGTGATCTACTCCCGAGCTTTTCTGCGAAATTTACGCTTAATGCCCACTTTCCTTATTAAAGCGAATTGATTCAACGCAATTTTATTCCAATCGTTGCGTAATACAAATTGACTCTCGCTCAAAAACTGGACTAAATAAGCAACGTGTTTGTCACATTGTGGTGCAATAATTTAAATGCGCACCATTTTAGTGCAAGGTCAGATCATTTTGGTGCAATCGTTTGCACCAAACTAGGATCTGAAAACATAATCCCTTGAAATTAATGGAATATTTTTTTTGGCACGGTTTTGGCTTTAGAGAAACCAGCATCGATTAATAAAATGTCAAACAGATTAATCAATGCTGGATTTAATCAAGATTTCATAAATCGAGCTTTACCGCTTTATTAACACTGGAGGTTATCCACGATGTCAGTAGAAAACGTTTTATCACTGATCCAAGAGAACGAAGTTAAGTTTGTTGACCTACGCTTCACTGATACAAAAGGTAAAGAGCAGCACATCTCTATCCCTGCTCACCAGATCGACACAGACTTCTTCGAAGAAGGTAAAATGTTCGATGGTTCATCAGTTGCTGGCTGGAAAGGCATTAACGAATCAGACATGGTTATGATGCCAGATGCATCTTCTGCAGTGCTTGACCCATTCACTGAAGATGCAACGCTAAACATCCGTTGTGACATCCTTGAGCCTGCAACAATGCAAGGCTACGATCGCGACCCACGCTCTATTGCTAAACGCGCTGAAGACTTCATGCGCTCTACAGGCGTTGCTGATACAGTACTTATCGGTCCTGAGCCAGAGTTCTTCCTATTTGACGACGTTAAGTTCGCAACTGACATGTCTGGTTCTTTCTTCAAGATTGATGACGTAGAAGCAGCATGGAACACAGGTTCTGATTACGAAGAAGGTAACAAAGGTCACCGTCCAGGCGTTAAAGGTGGTTACTTCCCAGTAGCTCCTGTGGATTCATCTCAAGACATCCGTTCTGCAATGTGTCTAGTAATGGAAGAGATGGGCCTAGTTGTTGAAGCGCACCACCACGAAGTAGCAACTGCGGGTCAAAACGAAATCGCAACTCGCTTCAACACGCTAACAACAAAAGCAGACGAAATCCAAATCTACAAGTACGTTGTACACAACGTTGCACACGCATTTGGTAAGACAGCGACATTCATGCCTAAGCCACTAGTTGGTGACAACGGTTCTGGTATGCACGTTCACCAATCTCTAGCAAAAGATGGCGTTAACCTATTTGCTGGTGATAAGTACGGCGGCCTATCTGAAATGGCGCTTTACTACATTGGCGGTATCATCAAACACGCTCGTGCAATCAACGCATTCGCTAACCCATCAACGAACTCGTACAAGCGTCTTGTACCAGGCTTCGAAGCACCAGTTATGCTAGCTTACTCAGCGCGTAACCGTTCTGCTTCTATCCGTATCCCAGTGGTACCAAGCCCTAAAGCTCGTCGTATTGAAGTTCGCTTTGGTGACCCAGCAGCAAACCCATACCTATGTTTCGCAGCAATGCTAATGGCTGGTCTTGACGGTATTAAGAACAAGATCCACCCAGGCGAAGCTATGGATAAAGACCTGTACGACCTTCCAGCGGAAGAAGCAGCAGAAATCCCAACAGTGGCTTACTCACTAAAAGACGCTCTAGAAGAACTAGATGCAGACCGTGAGTTCCTAACAGCTGGCGGCGTATTCTCTGATGACTTCATCGATTCTTACATCAGCCTGAAAGCGCAAGATGTTGAGAAAGTAAACATGACAACTCACCCACTTGAGTTCGAACTTTACTACTCTGTATAAGGTCTAAGCTGTGTAAAATGTAAACACAGTTACAAAATATTAGGCTCGCCTCGCAGGCGGGCCTTTTTTGTATACGCTCAACTAAGTTGCCCGTTTAACATGGAGAGATAACAAAAATACGCCTGAATCTTTTATCTTTATGGATCAAGGTTCTAGGCAACCGAAACGTGAAATCATCGATCAAAAGAAGGTGAGCAATGAAAGTTCAGCTTTTACCAACCCTGTACGCGCTCAGTACCTTGCTGATGGCGTCGACCGCTGGTGCCCAAGTCGCTTACACTTGGGTAGATAAGGACGGGGTCATCCACTTTAGTGACACCCCCAATCAAGGTGCAAAAACCATTTCACTTCCCAACCTAGAGGCTAGTGCACCTGCTCCCCGGGTACAAAGTACGGAGTCTTTAACACCTCAAGCCAGCGTACCAAAAGAGACTGCTGATACACCGAAAGCAAAAACCGAAAAACCTGTGCCGCTTTCCCTATCCATGCTCACACCACAACATGACGAAACCATAAGAAGTAACAATGGGTTAATCAACATCCAACTGGATGCCAACCGCAAACTAGGGATTGGAGAGCAACTGCAACTCATCCTTGATGGCAAGCCTTATGGAGCCCCTCAAAGCCGCCTCACTTGGCAACTCAGCAACATTGACCGTGGTACTCACACCCTTGCGGTACAAGCGAAAAGAAGCGGCAAGCTTATTGCATCTACTAGCCCTATAACGGTGCATTTACATAGAGCGAGTATCAAGCCGACCATTAAAGGGGCAAAGTAGAATATTAAGTGAGAAAAAACGCACGCTCGCGCCGCTTTTCACTTTTTCTTCTGAGATTTATTCGCCATACTTACGTTCTATTGCACCAATATAGTGCAGCGCACAATCACAACGCAAACAAGGACGTAATGTGGATACTAGTCTCTCCAGTGCCATCCTCAATAACATGGTGACAGCGACGTTGATTCTCGATGATGGATTGGCGGTACGTTATGCCAACCCTTCGGCTGAGTTGCTGTTTTCACAAAGCGCTAAGCGCATTGTCGAGCAATCACTGTCTCAATTGATTCAACATGCGTCTTTGGATCTGGCTTTACTGACCCAGCCACTACAAAGCGGTCAAAGTATTACCGACAGCGACGTTACCTTTGTTGTCGATGGCCGGCCTTTAATGTTAGAGGTCACCGTCAGCCCAATCACATGGCAAAAACAATTAATGCTGTTGGTTGAGATGCGCAAGATAGATCAACAACGCCGACTCACTCAAGAGCTTAATCAACACGCTCAACAACAAGCGGCTAAGTTGTTGGTGCGAGGCTTAGCACATGAGATCAAGAATCCACTGGGCGGTCTACGCGGCGCGGCACAGCTATTGGAGAAAATGCTGCCCGATCCGTCTCTGACCGAATATACGCATATCATCATTGAACAAGCAGATCGCCTGAGAGCCTTGGTAGACCGCCTACTTGGGCCACAAAAACCAGGTAAGAAAACGCAAGAGAACCTTCACCAAGTGTTGGAGAAGGTACGCCAATTGGTTGAGCTGGAATCTCAGCATTCGGTGGTAGTTGAACGCGATTACGATCCAAGCTTGCCAGAGTTGCTAATGGATGCAGACCAAATTGAGCAAGCGATGCTCAATATTGTTAGTAATGCCGCACAAATACTGTCTCACCAGGAACACGGTAAAATCACCATACGCACCAGAACGGTGCACCAAGCCAATATTCACGGCCAACGCTGCAAGCTCGCTGCCCGCATAGAAATCACCGATAACGGTCCGGGTATCCCACCAGAATTACAAGATACGTTGTTCTATCCCATGGTCAGTGGCCGTGAAGGTGGAACAGGGCTCGGGCTGTCTATCTCACAAAACCTGATCGACCAGCACAACGGCAAGATTGATGTCGAAAGCTGGCCAGGTCACACCACTTTTACGATTTATTTGCCAATCTGACCACGCTAAATGGTTTTGGTATTCGTCAGTTTTTAGGCTTTCGCTGCAAGGATTTATACATGAGTAAAGGATATGTTTGGGTCGTCGATGACGACAGTTCGATTCGCTGGGTGATGGAGAAAACACTCTCATCAGCCAACATTAAATGCGAAACCTACGCGGACGGGGAAAGTGTACTGATGGCGCTAGAGCGCGAAGTACCAGACGTGTTGGTTTCGGATATCCGTATGCCGGGTATCGACGGACTAGAGCTACTAAAGCAAGTTCAGCATGACTATCCTGATCTACCTGTCATCATCATGACGGCACATTCGGATTTAGACGCCGCTGTAAATGCTTACCAAAAAGGCGCATTCGAATATCTGCCAAAACCATTTGATATTGATGAAACCCTCACTCTGGTTGAACGTGCAATAGCCCACAGCCAAGAAAACAAACGTGAGCAATTGCTCCCAGAAGAGATTCCAACCGACACACCAGAAATCATCGGTGAAGCACCGGCGATGCAAGAAGTGTTTCGCGCCATCGGTCGCCTATCTCGCTCTTCCATTTCCGTTTTGATCAACGGCGAATCAGGTACAGGTAAAGAACTGGTAGCTCATGCTCTGCACCGCCATAGTCCGCGCGCCAACAAACCTTTTATTGCTCTCAATATGGCCGCGATTCCAAAAGACTTAATTGAGTCGGAATTGTTCGGCCATGAAAAAGGCGCATTTACTGGCGCAAACAGTGTTCGCCAAGGTCGCTTTGAGCAAGCCAATGGTGGCACGCTGTTTTTGGATGAAATTGGTGATATGCCATTAGATATTCAAACTCGCTTATTACGTGTTTTAGCCGACGGTCAGTTTTATCGAGTGGGTGGCCACTCACCCATTCAAGTCGACGTTCGTATTGTCGCCGCTACCCACCAAAACCTAGAAAAATTGGTCCACGAAGGCGATTTCCGTGAGGATTTATTCCACCGCTTGAACGTTATTCGAGTTCAAATCCCCGCGCTAAGAGAGCGTAAACAAGACATCGAAAAGTTAACGCAACACTTCTTGGTTCGTGCGGCTGATGAGCTCGGTGTCGAAACCAAAGCCTTGCACCCTTCTTCTGTCGACATTCTTAATCGTCTTGATTGGCCGGGTAACGTGCGCCAATTAGAAAACATTTGTCGTTGGTTAACCGTAATGGCAAGTGGTAGTGAAGTGCTACCAAGCGATCTGCCCGCAGAATTATTGGAAGAGAAAAAAATCATCACCGAGACAAGCAGTGGCAGTTGGCAAGAACAATTAGCGGACTGGGCACGCCATGCGTTAGAAGCTGGGGATAAAGAACTACTTTCCTTCGCTTTACCAGAATTTGAACGCATTTTATTGGAAGCTGCGTTAGAACATACTAAAGGTCACAAGCAAGATGCCGCTAAAGTACTAGGTTGGGGACGCAATACCTTAACCAGAAAGTTAAAAGAGCTGTACTGATTTCGAGCGGTCACGACGTTAGAGCATGGTTATCAAGCGCAAATTTTTCATCTCGCTTGATAACCTAAATGTCAGTACAATTACGGCACACCATCCCTTTTGTGACTAGGCAATGTCTAACGCGACGACTCAAATTACACTACGTACTGCTGTTCTCATCCCCTTTGTGATGATTTTTTTGCTGGCTATCGGTGTGATTGTTTACGTCCAAAAGCAGAGCTACGAAGAAGTTGTTACCGACATCAGTGATAAACAACTTTCTGTACTCACAGAAAGTGTTCACGACCATTTGAATGATTACTTACGCAAACCTTTTACCGCCGTCGCTGCACTCGGCCACAACGTCAGTTATCACAACCTTTACCACCCGAATGACACGAAAGACATTCAATCCTATTTGCTCAGCGCATTTAAAGATCTGTACCACTCGATACCGCAACTCGATGTGATCGCTTTTGGCTCAGAAACGGGTGACTTTACCGGTTTTCGCCGCGAGTCAGCCGATGCATATACCCTGATGGTGCAAGACTACCGAACCAAAGGCAGTTTGGTGATTTATGGTAGTGAAGAAGTCAGTGATGATATTCGTACTATCATCGCCCCTTATGACCCAAGAACTCGCCCTTGGTATCAACCCGTAGCACAAGACCATAAAGCCCATTGGTCATCGATTTATGCCAATGCTGATGAGCGTCAAGACATCACTCTTTCTGCGATGACACCGGTTTACGAAATGGGTACATTTGCTGGCGTCTTGGTCACAGATATACGCATCAACACTTTCAATCAGTTCTTACAAGAGTTAAAGCAAGAGACCAATGCTTCCGTCTATATCATGGACCAACAGCATCGTTTAGTTGCTCACTCAGGACAAGGTAGTGTGATTTCATGGGGTACTAAGTTCTCCGATAAGGGCCAGCGTTTGCTTGCATCAGAGAGTGCCGACCCAATCATAAAAATGAGTGCTGCTCGAGTTAGCGGACAGGTGTTGAATTACACTGATAAACCCTATACGTTCGAATTCGACTTTAATGGTCTGCGCACTTTTAGTCGTATCACGCCTTATCATGACAGCAATGGCTTAACTTGGTTTATCGGCACCTCCATCTCTGAGAGTGAATTACTCGGCACCTTGCCCAAGAGCCAACAAAGGAGCTGGATGGTTGGCTTTTTAGTGAGTCTATGTGGCATCGTTGTCAGTCTACTGATCTTCAATCGCGTCACTCGTCCTATCAATGCTACCGCAACAGCAGCGCAGCATCTGGCTAAAGGGGATTGGGACAGTACGATGCCTCGCCCTGGCTATGTCTACGAAACCACCATCCTTGTACAAGCCTTTAATGAAATGGCCAGTAATCTAAAAGCGTCATTCAAAGCGTTGCGAGAGCAGCTCGAATTCGACTCATTAACCCGTCTCTACAGCCGCCAAGGACTCATTGAAGTCAGTGAAAACAACTCACATGCAGAGCAAGGCAGTTTGTATCTCATTGGGATCAACAAATTTAGGGATATCAACGACAGTGTCGGCCATCACAATGGTGATCAGCTCCTGATCCATGTTGCTGAGCGCCTTAAGCAACAGTTGAAAGAAGAAGCGACGCTAGCTCGTATTGGTGGTGATGAGTTTGCGGTCTTTATGCCAAACATGCACAGCGACGGTGATATTCGTTTAATGGAAAGACGCTTACAGCAATTGCTTGCTGCGCCTTTCATACTCGATGGTGAAACAGTAGTAATCAAGGTTTCGATAGGGGTAGTCAGAACAAAATCAGAGCAATCGATGTCACTGTGGCTACGCAACGCAAGCATCGCCTTAAGCTATGCGAAGCAAGATTCGCTAGCTAGCGTTTGTCACTACAGCCCAGAAATGGCCAGCGCCTCAAAGTTCCGCACTCAAATGCAGGCCAAGATTCAGACGGGCATCGATAATCGTGAATTCGTGCCCTACTATCAACCTATCGTCGATCTGGCAAGCGGCAACATTTGTGGCGCAGAAGCTTTAGCTCGTTGGCACAGTGAATCAGGAATGGTTTCTCCATTAGATTTCATCCCAATCGCAGAAGAAAGCAGCATGATCAAAGCAATAGGGCAACAAATACTCTTCCAAGCATGCCGTGACACACGTAAAGCCATCGACAAAAAACAGTGGCCTGAGAACTTCCAATTGCATGTGAATGTCTCAGTAAACCAACTCTCTTGTCCTGACTTTGTCGACACCGTCAGCAGCGTCCTGAAAACGACTCAATTGCCAGCCAATAATGTCACATTAGAAATTACTGAGTCTCGTATCATTGATAGTGCACCAACAACATTGGATAACCTGATCAAACTGCGTCAAATGGGATTAGGGATTGCCATTGATGATTTTGGTACTGGTTACTCATCTTTAGCGTACCTTCATGCGCTACCATTTACATGCTTGAAGATAGATCGCACCTTTATCAACCGACTCACTGAAGAAGACCTCGACAGCTCTGTTGTTGCCGCGATAGTTAACATCACCAAAGGCATGAAAACCAATGTCGTTGCAGAAGGCGTAGAGACAGCCACGCAGGCAAAGCTGCTTAGCGCATTAGGTTGTAACCAAGTACAAGGTTTTTACTATAGCCGCCCATTACCGCTGGAAGACTGGCCAACACATTTGGTTAACATGAAGTAGAAAAGAGCTGAAATCGTTGATTTCCTAGTCATCATCTACTGACAATCTACCTAACTGTTATTTATACTTAACTGCAAATCTTCCCCATGTATTGTCATCGATAATGTTTGGGCTGAGTTCCTGTTCACAACATACAACCCGGATCGACATAATGATAACTAAGAATCTTCCCCTGACTGATTTGCACCGTCACCTTGACGGTAACATTCGCACTAAGACTATTCTTGAGCTTGGTCAGCAGTTTGGTATTGCGCTACCAGCTTATGATATTGAGTCTCTTACTCCACACGTTCAAATTGTTGAAGCCGAGCCATCTCTTGTTGCTTTCCTTTCTAAGCTTGACTGGGGTGTGGCAGTACTGGGCGATCTAGACGCATGTCGTCGTGTCGCTTATGAAAACGTAGAAGACGCTCTAAACGCACAAATCGACTACACTGAACTTCGCTTCTCACCATACTACATGGCGATGAAACACAAACTGCCAGTGGCAGGCGTTGTGGAAGCCGTGGTTGATGGTGTGCAAGCGGGTATGCGTGATTTCGGTGTCAAGGCGAACCTGATTGGCATTATGAGCCGTACATTTGGTACTGATGCTTGTCAGCAAGAGCTGGATGGTATCCTGAGCCAAAAAGATCACATCGTAGCCGTTGACCTAGCAGGTGATGAGCTTGGCCAACCAGGTGACCGTTTTGTCTCTCACTTCAAGCAAGTCCGTGATGCAGGCCTAAGTGTTACTGTTCACGCGGGTGAAGCGGCGGGCGCAGAAAGCATGTGGCAGGCAATTCAAGAGTTAGGTGCAACTCGTATCGGTCATGGTGTAAAAGCGATTCACGATCCTAAACTAATGGATTACCTAGCAGAAAACCGCATTGGTATTGAATCTTGCCTGACGTCAAACTTCCAAACGAGTACGGTTGAATCGCTAGCTAACCACCCGCTTAAGCAATTCCTAGAGCACGGGGTGCTGGCGTGTCTGAACACGGACGACCCAGCAGTTGAAGGTATTGAACTGCCATACGAATACGAAGTGGCAGCACCAGCAGCAGGTCTGACTAAAGAGCAAATTCGCCAAGCGCAAATCAACGGTCTAGACATCGCTTTCCTATCAGATGCAGAAAAAACTGAACTGAAAGAGAAAGTGAAAGATCGCGTTTAATTGCCGCGAAAGACATAAAAAATGCCAGCATTTGCTGGCATTTTTTTATATCCGAAATCTATTGAGAGCTTAGATAACGCGAGAGAATTGCTGCTGACGCGCTTTCGCTCGTAGGTACTTGTCGAAGCACATACAGATATTACGAATCAATAAGCGACCACGAAGTGTCACCTGAATTTCACGCTCATCCACTTCTACCAACTTGTCATCAACGAAAGTTTGTAGAAGCTGTAGATCTTCTTTGAAGTACTGTTCGAACTTCACTGCAAACTCAGACTCAATCGCTTTCTTATCCAGTTTAAAGTTACAGATAAGCTGCTTAATCACCTCACGGCGTAGCAAATCATCTGAGTCTAAAGAAACCCCTTTCCAGAGTGCATGACGCAAGTCATTCACTTGAGCATAGTACTTCTTCAACTCTTTTTGGTTTTGCGCGTACGCATCACCAATCATGGAAATCGCAGAAACACCAAAGCCGACCAAATCACACTCACCTTGCGTGGTGTAGCCTTGGAAGTTGCGGTGCAAAATACCTTCACGCTGGGCGACGGCAAGTTCATCATCTGGCATCGCAAAGTGGTCCATACCGATGAATTGGTAACCAGCTCCCGTAAGTGTCGCGATCGTGTCTTGCAGAATCGCCATCTTCTCTTCAGCTTTCGGCAAATCCTCGTCTTTAATCTTACGCTGCGCAGCAAATAGCTGAGGCATATGCGCGTAGTTAAACACAGATAAACGACCCGGCTGCATTTCTAACACTTGCTCAAGTGTTTTAGCAAAAGACACCTTCGTTTGCTTCGGTAAGCCGTAAATTAGATCGAGGTTCGTTGAACGAAAGCCAAGCTCTTTGGCGCGTGCGACCATGGCAAAGATAAATTCTTCATCTTGCTCGCGATTCACAAGCTGCTGAACTTCTTTATTGAAATCCTGAACACCAATGCTCAGACGATTGAAACCTTCACTGCGCAGATGATCCAGCATGGTTAGTTCGATTTCACGCGGGTCCACCTCAATACTGATTTCAGCGTCCGCATTAAAGATAAATTCTTGGCGCAATAAATCCATCACACGAGTGATTTGTTTTTCAGACAAGAAAGTTGGTGTACCACCACCAAAGTGCAGTTGAGTGACTGTTCGCTCACCAAGCAACGATGCGCGTTGACGAATTTCATGCTCCAGTACGTCTAGGTATTCGTCTGCTTTGTGCGAATGACGAGTAATGACCTTGTTACAGCCGCAGTAGTAGCAAAGCTTGTGGCAAAACGGAATATGAACGTACAAAGATAACGGACGATCTGGGTATTGAGTGCATGCCATATCGTAGTCTGAAATGGTAAATGCTTCATGAAACTCCAGCGCCGTTGGGTACGACGTATAGCGAGGACCGGAATAGTTGTACTTATCCAATACCGCTTGATCCCAGACAATTTGCTGCTTCGATTCAGTATGTTGATTCGACATGGTGGTACTTTCCGTTAAATGCGAGGGCAACGAAAATCGTTACCCAATATTCAGAGGTCGTTATTTTGCCATATGACAAAGGCAACAACGGTAACCGCAGGTGGCTTTTTAAGTATAAAACCAAAGAAGTGCTAGCGTGATCACGATACCCCCAATAGCAATAAGGAAACCATTGGGGATACAAACTAGATCATCTGAATATTGATTTGGTTATTCAGTGGCTGGACGTTTTTTTGCAACACTTTGAGTTCTTCTACGATCGTATCCGTCAAGCGCAGCTCTGCTTTATGGCGATCCAAGTTTTGTTGCATACGCTCTTTCTTCGCAAGTTGCTGTCGGTCTTCACCACGCGCCATATCTTTCACAATATGGTAAAGCTCAGAAATCGCTGGGTACGTTTTATCAAAATCCACACGGTCTTCACCCTGAACATAGTCCATGATGTTGTATACACGAATGCTGATTTCAGATAAATCACACTGACCTTGAATACCAGCCTGACACAAAGTATGCACGTTCTCAAAAATGTTGGCGTTACGTTTATCGATCGCCAATTTTTTATGCTTCAGCTGCAATTCCTTTTGCTTTTTCAATTGAAGCAGAAGGTAACCTGCATATGAAGCCAGCGCGATAATGATCACAGCACCCGCAATCGCTAATAAGGTTACGTTCATGAATTACTTATCCTTTGTAGTCGTCGAAGTTGATGTCATCGAAATCCGCTAGTAGGTCATCGTCGTTGCGAGTACCTTTAGCAGCAGGAGCGGTGAAGTCTTCCTCTTCTTCCGGCTCAAGTAGACCAAGTTGGTCCATCAGTTTTTCGATGCGATCTAGCTTCTCATCTACGAACTTCTGTAGACCTGTGCCTAGGTTCTCACCCGCTTCAATGCGATCCAACAACACGTTCAATTGCGCATCGTTTTCTAGCATCTCTAGCTCTTGCTCAGCCGATAGGCGACGCTCTTGTTTTGTCATCTTCTTCGCTGGCTCAACGATCAGAGGAATTTTCTTCTTACTACCTAAACGTGGATCACGATTTTGGGCAGCCGATTGCTTCTTCTGTTCATTCACTTCTGAGTTACGGTTACCTGTCTTCAAGCCTTTACGCTTTTTAGCGCGCTTGCGTAGACGGCCTTCAACGTCAGATTCTGTGCGGTTACGAGTGACAACAAATTCAGGTGCGCCTGCTGCACCTGGCTTTCTAGATTTTTTACTACGGCTCATTACTGGGCTTTCCTCAGTAAAATTACATCATTACCAATAAATTCGAGTTCGAGCTTATCCCGCTCAGCTAGGAACTGGAACGTTTCACGGCTAAAGAACACCACGTGAGTAGGATCGTTCTTATAATGCCATGATTGAAAGGCTTCTACATCGATGACCATTTTTGTCATCAGGCCTATCCAGCCACCTGGCTTAACTAAATTCAACCATTGCTTCCACACCACATCGGGGTGGTAGAGGTGTTCGATCACCTCTGTTGCTGTCATGAAGTCATACTGCTTTTCTAACACCGATGTATTAGGGTGATAGTAAAGATCATACAACGCCATGTTGTGCCCTGCTTCTTCTAACATTAATGAAAGCGTAGGGCCTGGACCACAACCAAAGTCGATTCCGTTCGATTGTGGTGAAATTCGCTCTGCGATTGGGTCAGCAATTCGCGACAAAAAATGTCGATATCCCATATCTTCAGGATTGTTCTCATGCAGATCATAGTGAGCTTTTTCAGTTTTCGCATCCAAACGTTGGTCTGGATTGACGAATACCAAACTGCACTGTTCACACTGAAGATACTCGCGTCGCTTATCTTCAAAAAAGTGGTGAGTGCGCTGATTCTGGCATAAAGGACAGGTGTGCATGCTGACTTCCTCAAACAGGGATGCGAAACATACCAGAAAGTGGACACAGATTGGAGTGTTGCTGGATACTTTTTCAGCAGTTTTTGTTAAAAAACTTTGATTGGCAAAAATGAATATAAAAAAAGCGACAGTGAGACTGTCGCTTTCTGAATGCCACCAATAAGTGGCGAAACTGTGTTGCACACATCTGGTGCACCAAGAATCCTTTTGTTTTTCAAGCTTTCCCTGCCAAAAAGTGTTGTTCTTCATCTTCCTGATGAGTTTTGGCTATCCTTTCACTTCCTGTTTACTGAGCTACTTCCTGAAGCCTGATCCGTTTCGCTGTCTTAACCGTTAGACTAGATGACCATCCATATCTGATAGGCTCCTTGCCTATCTAAGTCCCTTTTCCGACTACCAAACGTCCTTCGCTTGCGTCCTTGGAGACCTTATATCCATGGTCTAAATTCCTGAGGTTCACTCCTTGTGAACACCGTCTACTTTACGGGTTTCGTAAAAACCAACAAGTCACCAAAAGCAATTAATGACACTAATTTTTTGCCATAAATAAATAACCCATTTTATCAATAACTTAAAAGTTATAGAGAGAAATCGCATCGATCACGTATGGCAAATGTCTCACAAGGCTTCAAGCTATCTATCACTTTTATGTTTAACATTGAATAAGATCGAGATCACACAAAGCCACAAACAAAAATGCCCCAACCAATAGTTGGGGCATTCCTGTATAACTTTGCTCGAACGCGGTGTAGGGGGCTTAGTGCAGACCGCCAACGTATTTCGACAGAACTTCGATGTCTTCGTCTGTCATTTTCTTTGCGATGTCACGCATCATGGCATTCATATCATTACCACGAGCACCATCACGGAACTTCTCTAACTGAGCTTTGATGTAGTCAGCTTGCTGACCAGAAATTTTAGGGAAACCTGAAAGCTCAGTGCCGTTACCACGAGGACCGTGACACGCAATACATGCGGTTAGACCACGCTCTGCATCACCAGCGGTGTAAAGTACCTTACCTTGCTCGACCACATTTTCGGGGGTTGAGCTCTCTGCAATAGGTAAAGAGGCATAGTAAGCAGATAGATCCGCGATGTCTTCATCACTTAGTGGCATAGCCATACCACTCATTACAGGATCGTAACGACCTTGTTTACCACCACTAGTCATACCTAGTTTTAGATCTTTTAATTGCTTCTCAAGATACTTAGCGTGTTGGCCTGCAAGATTCGGGTACATTGCTAGTGCACTGTTACCATCTGCTCCGTGACAGGCGACACAGGTTTGTGATTTTGCTTTACCAGCTTCAATATTACCTTGGGCCCATACTGAGCAACTGGCTAAAAGACTCAAAATTAGCGCTAATTTCTTCATGACATTCCATTATAATTATCAAGCTTCCAGTACCACGGAATGTGAACATACCGCGTACACTCATGGTACAATAGGCGACCTTATGCCGAGCACGGTTATTTTACACAATTTCACAAAAAAGTAATCAATCGACTACACAAAGTCGAGATGGAGTTAACAGTGAGCGTAAAAATTCATTACCAAAACACGCATTTCATCACCAGCGCACCCGATATTCGTCACTTACCGGAGGACGAAGGTGTCGAAATTGCGTTTGCAGGACGCTCAAACGCTGGTAAATCGAGTGCACTGAATCGCCTGACTAACCAAAAAAGTCTAGCGAAGACATCAAAGACCCCAGGTCGTACTCAATTGATCAACCTTTTCAAAGTACAAGAAGGTTGTCATATCGTCGATTTGCCAGGATACGGCTTCGCTCAAGTACCGGTTGAGATGAAGAACAAATGGCAAAAGTCATTAGGTGAATACCTACAGAAACGTGAGTGTCTAAAAGGTCTCGTGGTTCTAATGGACATTCGTCACCCAATGAAAGATCTCGACCAGCAAATGATTTTCTGGGCAATCGACAGCCGCATCCCTGTGCAAGTACTGCTGACTAAAGCTGACAAGCTAAAAAGCGGCGCTCGTAAACAGGTACTACTGAAAATTCGCAAACAAGCAGAGACGTTTGGTGGCGATGTATCGGTTGATGTGTTCTCTTCATTGAAAGGTCTGGGAGTTGATCAGCTTCGTGCCAAACTGGACGTTTGGTTTGCACCGGCAATCGCACACCTTCTTGAAGAAGACGAACAAGATGACGCTCAAGAGAGCAACGAAGAATAATTAACAAAATTTGTTAAATTTTTTCGACACAGCCCTGCCTTTTGGTGGGGCTTTTGCTTATGTGGGGCAAGAAAGGTGAATTTCAGGCAATAAAAATCCCCACCTTCCTGGCAGGGATAACGGGAGAGAAAAATTGGTAATTATTGTTATGAGGCGAAGCATTACTGAACTGAGATTCGATTTCAATAGGTTAAAAAGCAATCTTATCTTCTACCTCAAACCAAACACCCTCACCCACACGACACAATAGCCCTATTATTCATATAGTTAAGTTAAGCAGAACATCAAAAAGACGTAACTTAGTTTCTTTCGAGAAAAAATAATAGTGTGACTGGCGTAAATTTACAGCATGAATAACGCAATAAATTGGAGTGAAAAAGCTAGATTTGACAGTAACTTAGAGAGGTCTAAAAAAGTGCATTTTTGTGGACTATTTTAACTTATTGATCAAAAAGAAAAATTTTCTTTCGCCCAATAAAAAACGCCCCAGTCAAAAACTGACTGGGGCGGCTGAATCAGCCTAATCCAATAACGTGAAACAAAAGGTCTGAAAGATAGAACATCTTACCTCTGTACCCTACGAGAGATAATGTACAACAATTGGTCAGATTTGCAAAGAATTTTTGTAATTTTTTTTCATGAAAGTTTTATTAAGCAACAATAATTCTCACAATTGAATTGCTTTTTTATTAGCACAAAAAAGCCAGCGTTTGTGCGCTGGCTCATGTTTAATTAGTAAAATTGATTTAAAAGTGACTAGTGTGCTTGGTCCCAGTTATCACCGTGACCTGCTTCTGCCACTAGAGGAACTTTCAGTTCTGCTGCAGATTCCATCAAATTCTGTACTTTATTTTCAATTTCGGACAAAGAAGACTCTTCAACTTCAAAAACCAATTCATCGTGCACTTGCATGAGAAGTTTCACTCGACCATTACCTTCTTGCTGAATCCACTCATCCACTAATAACATCGCTTTCTTGATGATATCCGCAGCGGTACCCTGCATCGGCGCGTTAATCGCGGCACGCTCAGCAGCTTTACGACGCATACCGTTACGAGATTGAATTTCTGGAAGATGCAGACGACGACCAAAAATCGTCTCTACGTAACCTTGTGCAGAAGCAGTACTACGCGTGTCTTCCATGTACTGCATTACACCAGGGTAACGTTCGAAGTACTTGTCCATGTAAGCCTGCGCTTCACCACGCGGAATACCGAGCTGTTTTGCTAAGCCAAATGCGCTCATGCCGTAAATCAAACCAAAGTTAACCGCTTTTGCACGACGACGCTGTTCACTTGAGACTTGGTCGATAGAAACACCCATGATTTCTGCCGCCGTTGCTGCATGGATATCTTTACCATCGCGGAACGCATCAAGCAGCGCTTGGTCACCTGACAGGTGCGCCATAATACGCAATTCAATTTGAGAGTAGTCGACTGCCAAGATCTTATATCCCGTCGGTGCAATAAATGCCTGACGAATACGACGACCTTCTTCGTTACGAATTGGAATGTTCTGCAAGTTAGGATCGGTTGAAGATAGACGTCCCGTTGCAGTAACCGCTTGGTGGTAAGAAGTATGCACACGGCCCGTTGATGGGTTAATCATCTTCGGTAATTTGTCGGTGTACGTTGATTTTAACTTCGCCAGACCACGGTATTCCAAAATCAGTTTTGGTAGTGGGTAATCCAGAGCCAGTTCTTGCAGCACTTCTTCATTAGTAGAAGGCGTCCCTGATGGTGTCTTCTTGATGACTGGCAGACCCATTTTCTCAAACAGAAGTGCTTGCAACTGCTTCGGTGAGTTCATGTTGAACTCTTGCTCTGCAATCTCATAGGCTTTCTGCTCAAGCTCATCCAGACGTGCGGCGATCTCTACCGACTGCGCACTAAGCTTCATGTCATCAATCAGTACACCTGTGCGTTCAATGCGAGACAGCACTGGTACAAGTGGCATTTCGATTTCTTCGTATACGGTTTTTAGCTTCTCATCTTGCTCGATGTTGGCAAACAAACGGTTATGTAGACGAAGTGTCACGTCCGCATCTTCCGCTGCGTATGGTGAAGCTTCATCCAGATCGATTTGGTTGAAGGTCAGTTGATTCTTACCTTTACCTGCGATTTGCTCGAATGAAATGCAGCTGTGTTGTAGAAAGCGCAGTGCCAAGCTGTCCATATCGTGTTTGCCACCTACGCTGTTGTAAACGTAAGACGCTAACATAGTGTCGTGCTTGATACCTTTCATCTCAATGCCGTAGCGAGCTAGCACAGATGCGTCGTATTTTAAGTTTTGACCAACTTTCGATTGAGCTTCATCTTCAAGAATTGGCTTAAGCTGTTCGAGTACCCAATCACGATCAAGTTGCTGAGGCGCATCTAGATAGTCATGGGCCACTGGTACATAAGCCGCAATGCCTTCATCGGTCGCAAATGATAGACCTACTAGGTTTGCCACCATGTAATCTAGGCTGTCGGTTTCGGTATCAAACGCAAATAACTCAGACGCTTTTAGTTTATCTAACCAAGCATTAAATAAAGCTTCATCCAGGATGGTTTCGTATTGGCTACGGTCGATTTTTACTGCTGAGGTGTCCATATCTGCTTTAGATGAAGCAGAACCACCACGCACTGCGCCGGTTGATTCATCCGCTTCTACGACACCTGTGCCGCCTTCTAATAACTCATTCAACCAAGACTTGAACGTCAACTGACCGTACAGTTTGATCAGCTCATCTGTGCTTGGCTCTGCTTTTAGCAATGATTCTGGCGTCTCTTCCAGCTCCACATCCAACTTGATGGTTGCCAACTCATAAGACATCATCGCATCGTCTTTGTTGTCCACAAGCTTCTTCGCCATGGTTTTGGAACCACGGAAACCAAGCGCAGCGATATCGTCGAGGTTTTCATACAGCTTAGTTAGACCGCCGATCCCCTGCAGAAGTGCAGTTGCAGTTTTATCACCAACACCCGGAACGCCGGGGATGTTGTCGACTTTATCGCCCATCAACGCTAGGTAATCGATGATCAGCTCTGGTGGAATACCAAACTTCTCAATCACCCCTTCACGATCCATCACGACGTTAGTCATGGTATTGATCAAGGTGACGTTATCATCGACAAGTTGGGCCATGTCTTTATCGCCTGTACTGATCAAAACCGGCATGCCCTGTTGTGATGCTTGATAAGCCAAAGTTCCGATAACATCATCAGCTTCTACGCCAGGAATACAGATCAGTGGCAGGCCCATTGCTCGAATGACGTTATGCAGTGGCTCAATTTGGCAACGAAGATCATCCGGCATTGGTGGACGGTTCGCTTTGTATTCTGGGTACATATCGTCTCGGAAGGTTTTACCCTTCGCATCGAAAACCACCGCAATGCGATCCGAAGCAAACTGACGCATCATACTGCGTAACATGTTCACCACACCGTAAACTGCGTTAGTTGGAATTTCACCGTTACTCATCGTGCCTGGGTAAGCGTGAAAAGCGCGATATAGATAAGAAGAACCGTCGATCAGAATCAACGGATTTTCAGGAATACTTGCCATAATTGTCTGTATCCAAATCAGTACTTAATAGATCTGCTTAGAATGCCATGACTGCTGATCCGAATCTATCTTGTTCGCTCGATCAAGTTCGCGGAAATTTTCCGATGTTATTCACGAAAAACACCTCTCACTGTGGATAACTCTGTTTATAGAAATTATCCACTGGTTATCCCATGGAAATAAAGACAGAAAAAAACAAACATAAACTATTGTTTTAGTGGTAATTATTTTAAAACAAAAGACAAGATCAACGATCCTGAAATGATCATGACATGTGGAAAAGTTGCCGATGGAGGCGTCAATTAGAAATCACAGAAAAGAAAAAAGCGACCCAATTGGGTCGCCTAGCAGAAGTGGTAAAGCTATTTCCATTTGTATGGCAGCTTAACCAAGAAGCTATAAATTACACTGGAAGCAATGTGAGCAATGTCGTGTCAAAAAGAATTAGTGCAAGTTCTGGGGAAAATGTTTCATTACCTTCTCAACACTCGGTTAATTAGCAATTCAACGTCCTTGTGAACTTTCCTCATTCCCTAAGACAGGTTTAATAATAATGATTCTCATTTAACAGTCAATACCTAAATGAGAAAAAATCTCATTTATTTTTTATAGCGCCTTAATGAAGCGTACTCTAGACTCACGTAAGTTCGGTTTTTCTTCAAACTTTTCAATAATGTATTCATTTCTTAGCAACAAGCGAAGCATGGCAGGAAATTGGTTACGAGATTTCACTTTTAAAGTTTTGTAGCCCTGCTCTACTACCCATTCCTCCTGCGCTTCTAATAACATTTGCGCCACGCCTTCATTGCGCGCTTCTGGTGCTACGCCACCAAACCAACTGTAGAAGGTATATTCATCTAACTCGTAGCCGATTTTGAAACCTAGGATCGTCCCCGCTTTCTCAGCCACTAGGATTAAACTTTTTTTATCTCCTAGGCGCTCAGCCATGGATTCAACCGTCTCACCATGTGCAAACTCAGTAACACGAGCTACCACTTGGATCGCCTCTTCCAGCGTGCCTTCACGAATCAGCATTGTCATTGTCTTACTCTCCAGAAATAAATATACCCAAGTAACTTCAAGCCGTGTGTATTCCGTCTTGAGGTTACTTGGGTATATTCAGACCGACAACAATTGTCGGTCTGGCTTTTCTCATTGAGCGATAATTACTCGTCTGTCGCTTCTTGCGCTTTGACTAGGTGCTCTGCAGGTTGTGCATTTTCTTCCGCTAGCCACTCTGCTACATCTTTCGCGAAGTAAGTCAGGATGCCATCTGCGCCTGCACGTTTGAAGCAAAGTAGCGATTCCATCACAGTCTCGCGCTCTTTCAGCCAACCATTCATGATGGCTGCTTTATGCATCGCGTACTCACCCGAAACTTGGTAAGCGAACGTTGGAACTTGAAGCTCAGCCTTAACACGGCGAACCACATCAAGGTAAGGCATGCCTGGCTTAACCATCACCATGTCAGCGCCTTCATTGATATCAAGAGCCACTTCATGTAGCGCTTCATCTGTATTCGCAGGGTCCATTTGGTAGTTTTTCTTGTTGCCGCCTTTTAGGTTCGCTGATGAACCAACGGCATCACGGAATGGACCGTAGTAGTTTGATGCGTATTTCGCAGAGTAAGCCATGATTTGAGTATGGATGTGACCCGCTTCTTCTAGTGCTTCACGGATTTTGCCGATACGACCATCCATCATGTCTGATGGTGCAACCACGTCAGCGCCTGCTTCTGCGTGAGAAAGCGCTTGTTTTACGAGAACTTCGGTTGTCTCATCATTCATCACGTAGCCATCTTCATCGATGATGCCGTCTTGGCCGTGAGTAGTGAACGGGTCGAGTGCCACATCTGTGATCACACCGATTTGAGGCACGTGCTCTTTTAATGCACGTACTGCGCGCTGAACCAAACCTTCAGGGTTGTAAGCTTCAGCAGCACATAAGCTTTTAGCGTCTTGGTTTACGACAGGGAAAAGCGCGATTGCTGGTACGCCTAGGTTTGCTAGGTATTGTGCTTCTTCTAGCATTAAATCAATCGACAAACGTTCTACACCCGGCATCGATTCAACACTTTCACGACGATCTTTGCCCATCAAAATGAACATTGGGTAAATCAGATCGTTTACTGAAACTTGGTTTTCAGCCATCAGACGACGACTAAAATCGTGCTTACGCATACGACGCATACGGCGTGCAGGGAATGGACCTTGAATTGATACAGACACCACTTTCTCCTTGTCTGGAAGGTTACGATGATCAAATCATCTGGTGGCAAAATCATATCACTCTTGATGCACCTTGCGAGCAGCAATATGGAAAAACGGCATGAAAAAAACCGAAAATGACCCAGCACTCACACTCAAGTATACTTCTCACTAATTCCATACACCGATGAACCATAGAGACCAACCATGATCGATACTCACGCTCATATTTACGCTAGCGAATTTGATAACGACCGCGACGAGGTGGTGAAACGTGCTTTAGAACAAGGCATTGATAGAATTCTGCTACCAAACATCGATCTTGAATCTATTGAGCCGATGCTAAAAACCGAGGCGGCTTATCCTGAGGTTTGTCGCTCAATGATGGGTCTGCATCCATGTTATGTAGATGGCAATATTGAGCAAACACTAGAAATCATTCGTGGTTGGTTTGAAAAGCACAACTTCATTGCAGTGGGTGAAATCGGTATCGACCTGTACTGGGATAAAACCTTCCGCGCGGAACAAGAAATGGCGTTTGTGACTCAGTTAAACTGGGCAAAAGAGATGGATTTGCCTGTCGTTATCCACACACGTGACTCGATTGAAGAAACGCTGACCTTACTGCGTCAAGAACAAGACGGCCGCTTGCGTGGCGTATTCCACTGTTTCGGTGGCAGCGCAGAAGAAGCGCAAGCGATCAATGAGCTAGGATTCCACTTAGGTCTAGGTGGTGTCTCTACGTTTAAAAACGGCGGCATGGATAAAGTTATCCCGCACCTGGACATGAATTGGGTGATTCTAGAGACAGACTGTCCTTACCTTGCACCTGTACCACATCGTGGTAAACGCAACGAGCCAGCTTATACTTCTCTAGTGGCGGCGCGCGTGGCCGAACTTCGTGGGGAAAGCCTTGAAGCTATCGACACCCGAACGACTAAAAACGCAGAAGCGCTGTTTAACCTCAAATAGCCTCAGGGTTATAGACCTCACATTCAGTCACCTTACTCTATTTCTATAGCACCGGCTGATAAATTCAAAAATCCGTGCTATTGAGACAGAGCCATTAAGATTCCTAATATTGCTCATACACTTATTGAGTTGGGCAATTTATGGAACAGTGCAAACACAATATTTACCTACAGCGCCACAGACGAACTTTTTGGCAAAAACTGATCGGAATTAAAGAAGTCTACGTCTGTTCACGATGTGGATATATGCTCAGAGTTAAATAATTTCTTCTCTACTTGTCACACTTTTTATCCCGACTTCAAAGCGAACAACTTGGACGAAAACGTTATGAACCTCCGTCTGACTTTGAGCTCGTATGGGATCTTTACGTATGGTATAGAAAAATCATATATTTGAGATGGATAACTATATTATTCACATCATTGCAGTATGGAAATAATTTCACATAAAATGCCCGACGGCTTATAAAATCAAAATAGATGGGACTCATAATGTGTAATCATGGAGTATACTTGCAACGTCAGCAGCGCAGTTGGATTCAAAAACTAATCGGCATTAAAGAACTTTATGTCTGTTCTAAATGCGGTTATGTCCTTAAGCTGAGATAATTGGCTCAGTCCAATCCAACCGCAATAAGGTGGCTCTTCATGGGTCGCCTTTCCCGCTTTCAACCATTACAAGTCGTTACACAGTCAAACTCACTTCACCTAATAACCTTTAAACTCGTTTCAAACGTGCACCATACTTCCATCTCAGATAATTAGAACTTTATTCCGTTAAATGTGACTGTATTGATTTGATAGATAACCTACTGAATCAAATACAGAATCTTTATTTAACAATGGAACTAACATCACATAAAGTTCCCCAAATAAACAACAATAAAAATAGGGATATGTATGTGCAAACATGGGGGTTACTTACAGCGTCGTCAGCGCAGGCTTTGGGAGAAATTAGTGGGGATTAAAGAGGTATATGTTTGCTCACGATGTGGATACATCAAGCGAGTGAGATAGTTTGGCTAGGTTTAGAAAACGAAAAAGCGGCTCGAAAAAGCCGCTTTTCTCTATTGAGAAGGAGAGATTACTCTTCTGCTTCCGCCTCTTCCGTTTCATCTTTGCGAGTGTAGAAACGTGCGAAGAACAAGCCTACCTCAAACAGCAAACACATTGGGATTGCTAAAAGGGTTTGCGAGATCATATCCGGCGGCGTCAATAGCATGCCGACAATAAACGCACAAACAATAATGTATGGGCGCTTCTCTTTCAGATCTTGTGGTGTGGTTGCGCCAGTCCAACATAGCAAGATAATCGCTACAGGCACTTCAAACGCAATACCAAACGCCATAAACAGCGCCAGAACAAAATCAAGGTAACTCGAGATGTCGGTTGCGAACTCTACCCCACCAAGAGAGATAGCAGTAAAGAAGCCAAACACCAGCGGGAATACCACGAAGTAGGCAAACGCCACGCCGCAATAGAACAACAGTGAGCTCGAGAACAACAATGGCATGATCAAACGACGTTCATGCTTGTACAACCCGGGCGCCACAAATGCCCAAACTTGGTACAAAATAAACGGCACCGCGACAAACACCGATGCGATAAGCGTTAGCTTCAGCGGTGTAAAGAAGGGTGAAGCCACATCGGTTGCGATCATCGTCGCGCCTTCAGGTAAACGCTCTACCAAAGGTGCAGAAACAAATTCATAAATGTGGTTGGAGAAATAAATTAGCCCAACAAACACGACCAATACTGCGGCAATTGCTTTTAGCAGTCGATTGCGAAGTTCTAATAGATGACTAATTAAAGGTTGTGTCTGCTCGACGGTAGACATGGCAAACCTCTTTTTAAAAACCAGATCAAAAAGGAGCTACCAATGTCTAGTAGCTCCTCCTAATGAGACTATTCGGCTTTCTTATCTGCCGCTGTAACCTTAATCTCTTCCGCTTTCTCAACGGTTTCAGTCGCTTTTGCAGCTTCTTGCGGCTCTGCGTCTGATTTGGTTGGTTCCGCGTAAGGGCGGTTTACAGATTGCGCGGCTTTCTTCAGTTCTTCAACAGAAGACTTTAGCTCAGGAGACAGATCATCCATCCCCATTTGCTCAGCTTTACGCAAGTTTTCTTGCAGTTCTTGGACTTTTAGCTCGTGTGACAATTCGTCTTTGACGCTATTTGCCATACTCTTCGCTGCTCCGACAAAACGAGAGACACTGCGGATGGCATGTGGCAAACGCTCGGGACCAAGAACAACCAGACCAACAACAGATATTAATACCAGTTCCCAAAAACCGATATCAAACACGTTTTACGCCTGCTCTTTGTCTTTTTTCGTTTCAGGAGCAGATTCTTTCTTTTGCTGCTCTTCTAAACTTTTTGGCTCGAAGTCTGCGTCTTTGTCTTCTTTCTTCGCAGAATCATCTTCGCTCATCGCTTTCTTGAAGCCCTTAACGGCACCACCCAGATCGCCACCGATACCGCGCAGTTTCTTAGTTCCGAATAGCAATACAACAATTACAGCAATGATTAAAAGTTGCCAAACACTGATACCACCCATTCTTTTTACCTCGGGTCTTTAAACAAAATTATTTCAAGAGTTTAACGTCTATCGACGATAAGCTCGCCAACTAAGCAGCCAAAATGTGACACCTGCGATACCGCTGGCCATCGATAGCTGCTCATAAGCGTTATCCACCAATATTGCCGAGCATACGACTAAAGTGGCTCCAACACCAAATAAAAACTTTCCTGTCGCCTGCTGACGCTTGCTGTGACGGTAACCTTGATAAAGCTGATCCATGCGTTGATTCATGGCTTTACCTTGTTTAAGGCTATCGTAAAGCAGCTCCGGCAGTTCCGGTAACTTCTCTGCCCAAAACGGCGCGCGGTCTTTAATGGCATTCACTAAAGCTTGCGGACCGACTTGGTTCATCATCCATTCTTCAAGGAAAGGCTTCGCGGTCTCCCACAAATCAAGTTGTGGGTACAACTGGCGGCCCAGTCCTTCGACGTACAACAGCGTTTTTTGTAGCAATACAAGCTGCGGTTGCACTTCCATATTGAATCGACGCGCAGTGTTGAACAAATTCAACAATACGTGACCGAAAGAGATTTCACACAGTGGTTTAGCAAAGATTGGTTCACACACGATGCGAATCGCAAATTCAAATTCATCGACATTGGTATCGGCAGGTACCCACCCCGAATCAACGTGCAATTCCGCTACGCGGCGGTAATCACGATTGAAGAAAGCGAGGAAGTTTTCCGCCAGATAGCGTTTGTCTTCAGTGTTAAGTGTACCAACGATCCCGCAATCCAGCCCAATCCACATCGGATTATCTGGATGCTCCGGTTTAACGAAGACGTTGCCCGGGTGCATGTCGGCATGGAAAAAGCTGTCTCGGAACACCTGAGTGAAGAATACTCTCACACCGCGTTCCGCGAGCAATTTCATATTGGTGCCATTCGCTTCCAAGCCTTCAATATCAGAGACTTGGATGCCATATATTCGCTCAGAAACCATGACAGTTTCATTACTAAAGTCAGGAAAAACTTCTGGTACGTAAAGCTCTTCACTGCCTTCGAAGTTGCGACGCAGTTGAATCGCGTTCGCCGCTTCACGACGCAAATCGAGTTCATCAAGTAAGGTTTTTTCGTACTCGCGAACCACTTCAACTGGTTTCAAACGACGTGCTTCAGGCATCGCTCCGGCGACTATACGCGCCATTCGGTGCATCAGTTTTAGATCTGAATCAATGACCGGACGAATATCTGGACGGATGACCTTTAATACCACTTCTTGGTTAGTGTCTTTTAATCGCGCGGTATGCACCTGAGCAATCGACGCAGACGCTAACGGTTTGATATCAAATTCAGTAAACCAGTTTTCTAATGGACCGCCCAGAGCGAGTTCCATTTGTTCTTTCGCTAACTGCCCATCAAATGGCGCAACTTGGTCTTGCAAAAGCGCAAGAGGATCAGCGATATGTGGAGGGAAAAGGTCACGGCGGGTCGACATCATCTGACCAAACTTAATCCAAACCGGACCTAGTTCTTGCAGAGCGAGACGAAGACGCTCACCTAACGGTTTCTCTGGGTGCTTGTTCTTAATCCAGAATAAGCTTTTGCGCATCAAAAGCGGCGCTTTGGTCAGTTGATGATCTGGCAACAACTCATCCAAGCCGTATTCTAGCTGAACTTTAATGATTTGATATAAGCGCTTTATTTCTGCTGGCGTCATGAGTTCTCCAGCGCAGGCTTATCCGAGTCGAACTTATTTAGTAGTACGTTTAGGCGCGCTTCGACACGAGAAGCTTGACTGCGAACGTCATCTACTTGGTCACAGAAGTGGGCGATTTCCAGCGGTGCTGGCGCCAATTTCCATTCTTCTGTTACCACTTGAGCAAGGTGGCGTTGGTGTTTTTCCGCTTGAGAAGCAAAGAAACCACCGATGTTTTTGGTGCCTTGCACAAAGGTATGTGCCACGACATCCCCCGTCACTCGAGACAGCCACTCTTCAATATCTG
This sequence comes from Vibrio sp. ED002, assembly GCF_023277445.1. NCBI lineage: Bacteria > Pseudomonadati > Pseudomonadota > Gammaproteobacteria > Vibrionales > Vibrionaceae > Vibrio > Vibrio sp. ED002. The sequence continues at coordinate 2,270,650 of NZ_CP080238.1, forward strand.
GCTTGCAATCGACCATCAATTGAGAGAATTTCTGTGCAAGTTGGATGTCACCTTCAAGCTCAAGTTTGTCTTGCTTGATAAGGCGAGTGATGTTGGCTTGATCGCGCAGCTCAGGAAGTACGCTTAGATTCAGCGACAGATAACAATCTGGCTGACCTTCGTAATTGCCCAAAACATCGATTTGCTGGCTGAAGATGAACGTCAGCGTCTTATTGATTTCTTTGAGGTGAATTTGAATCACCTGACCTTTAAGACGTGACAAACGACGACCCAATCCAGGGTCATCTTTAATCAGCGTATTTAGTGTCGTTTCAATAACGGCAGTGATAAGAGGTTCAAATGGCATACCGCTTATCCTTAGAACTTGTAGCCGCGGTGCAGCGCCACAATACCACCCGTTAGGTTGTAGTATTTGGTGTTTTCGAAGCCCGCTTCTTTCATCATGCCTTCCAGTGTTTCTTGGTCTGGGTGCATACGGATAGATTCTGCTAGGTAACGGTAGCTGTCTGCGTCATTTGCCACTAGCTCACCCATTTTTGGCAATAGGTGGAACGAGTACGCGTCGTACACTTTTGATAGTGGGTCTAGGATTGGTTTTGAGAACTCAAGTACCAACAAACGACCACCTGGCTTCAATACGCGGAACATAGAGCGCAGCGCTTTGTCTTTATCAGTGACGTTACGTAGACAGAAACTGATAGTGATCACGTCAAAGTAGTCATCTGGGAACGGCAGTTCTTCTGCGTTCGCTTGAACGTAATGCACGTTACCCACAATGCCGTTATCACGCAGTTTGTCACGACCGACATTCAGCATTGAGTTGTTGATGTCCGCAAGGATCACGTGACCTTGGTCGCCAACAATGCGTGAGAATTTCGCTGTTAAATCGCCTGTACCACCACCTAGATCGAGAACGCGTTGTCCCGGACGAGCGCCACTGCAATCAATAGTAAAACGCTTCCAAAGGCGGTGAACACCACCTGACATCAAGTCATTCATGATGTCGTATTTTGCTGCCACTGAGTGGAAAACTTCGGCAACTTTGGTCACTTTTTCGTCTTTTGCCACTGTGGTAAAACCAAAGTGGGTAGTGTCGTTATCTAACGCTGTATTTGATTGCACACTTGTGTCCGTCATTCTGATTCCTCTTGGGCAGCACTTTTTCACTTCGGGGCGGTTGATAACAAATAGGGTCGCCCACTGTACTGCGGGCGATTAGTTTACTTTATCCTCAGCCGGATGTCTTTCTACTAAAGAAGCATTTTCCGAAAATGACTCTGTCTGCGCCAACTGAGCAAGATCTGGCGAGATTGGACGTTTTACTTCCACTCCTAGTTGCTTAAAGCTTTCCGCTTGACGGATCACGTTGCCTCGCCCTGTTGCTAGCTTATTCATTGCGCCTTGGTACGTTTGGTTGGCTTTGTCTAGTGCACCGCCCAGCCCTTCCATATCATCAACAAACAAACGCAGTTTGTCGTACAATTTTGCCGCTCGTTCAGCGATCAACTGAGCGTTTTCATTTTGGCGTTCGTTACGCCACAAGTTATCTATCGTACGTAGCGCCACCAGCAAAGTGGTCGGGCTGACCAAAATAATGTTTTGCTCCATCGCGTCTTTGACCAAGCTCGGGTCAGCTTGTATCGCCACTTGAAATGCAGGTTCCACCGGAATAAACATCAGTACGTAGTCTAGGCTTTGAATGCCTTTTAGCTGATGGTAATCTTTAAGGCTCAAGCCTTTGATGTGCGCGCGCAGCGCGGCTAGGTGATCGCTCAGCGCTTGCTCTCGTTGAATGTCGTTCTCTGCGTTGAAGTAGCGCTCGTACGCCACCAGCGCCATTTTCGAATCGACCACCACTTGTTTGTTTTGCGGTAAGTGAACTATCACATCCGGCTGATAGCGTTTGCCTGCTTCGTTTTGCAAGCTCACCTGAGTTTGGTACTCGTGCCCTTCACGCAAACCAGATTCTGCCAACACACGAGCCAGAACCACTTCACCCCAGTTGCCTTGCTGCTTGTTGTCACCTTTCAGAGCTTGAGTCAGATTGACCGCTTCTCGGGTCATATGCTCATTCAAACGTTGCAGGTTCTTCAACTCATGCACCAAGGTGTGACGCTCTTTGGCTTCTTGGCTAAAGCTGTCGTTGACTTGTTTCTTGAACCCTTCCAGTTGCTCTTTGAGTGGAGACAGCAAACCTTCCAAACTCTGACGGTTTTGCATGTCGACTTTGGCGGTTTTCTCTTCAAACAACTGATTCGCTAGGTGTTCAAATTGCTGCTTCAAACGCACTTCTGCTTGCTCAAGAATTTGCAGTTTTTCAGCATTGGTTTGGCTGATTTGTTCGTGTCGCGCTTGCTGCTCACCAAGTTGGGTTTCAAGACGCGATTTATGCTCTCGCATCTGCCCTAGTTCATCAAAATACTGCTGACGCTCTTGCTTCACTGCTTCGAAATAGCGCAGCTTTTCCATCGCGGCCATCAATTTACCGTGAGTTTGGCGCACTTCGAATGCTGCTTTGTCGCGCTCGTCATCAAGTTCATCTAGTTCTTGCTGCGCATCGGCGAGGCTTTGCTTCACCTGTTCAAGTTGTTGTTGATGAAGCTGTTTTTCAGAGGAGAGCTGTTGTTCGAGCAATTGAGTTTGCGTGGCAAAGCGTTGTTTAACCCACCAACCCACTGCAACACCGCTGATGGTCGCGGTAAAAAGAGAAGACAGAATGAGAGATTGATGCTCAAGAATCCATTGCATAATAGCGAGTTAGCCTGTGTTTTGTATCTTTAATAATGGTATTTACATACTGGATAAATGTCCAGTTTGTTGGATGAAAAATCCTCGCATACACTAGGCGCTCCGTACAACATACTCACACCTGCTCAAACCAATAGCGATGAGCGGTACATCATCACACAGAGGCATCATGAACGAGCGTCGCGCCCTAGGATTTGGGCTATCAGCGGTATTACTTTGGTCAACAGTAGCGACCGCATTTAAATTGACTTTGGCGGAATTCTCACCGATTCAGATGCTTACCATAGCGAGTATTGTTTCGGCTATCGCACTTATCACGGTATGTGGCGTGCAGGGCAAGTTGAATCAGCTCAGCTCAACGTTTCTTGCCAATCCTTGGTACTACTTACTGCTCGGATTGATTAACCCACTGGCGTATTACCTTATCTTGTTTAAAGCATACGACTTACTGCCAGCCTCTCAAGCGCAGGCGATCAACTACAGTTGGGCGATCACGCTCACCTTGATGGCGGCGGTTTTCTTGGGTCAGAAGATCCGCAATAAAGACTGGATTGCTTGTGGTTTTAGTTATTTGGGCGTCATCGTGATTGCCACTAAAGGTAACGTGTTAGGAATGGAATTCGAAAGTCCGCTTGGTGTTGGCTTGGCATTACTTTCGACCCTGCTTTGGGCAAGCTACTGGATTCTTAATACCAAAAACAAAGCCGACCCTGTGGTAGGTGTCTTACTTGGCTTCTTGGTTGCGATTCCATTTGCGATTGGTTTAAGTATTTATGAAGGCGCGAATTGGGGCCAAATCACAGCCAAAGGCTGGGCAGCAGTGACTTATGTCGGCTTGTTTGAAATGGGCATCACCTTTGTATTGTGGCTAACGGCACTCAAGCTCACCGAGAACACCGCACGCATCAGCAACCTGATTTTTGCTTCACCATTCATCTCGCTCATGCTGCTTGCGACCATCATTGGTGAAGAGATTCACCCATCCACTTTGATTGGCTTAGTGCTGATCATCAGTGGCTTGGTGATTCAACAAGTGAAGTTCGGCAAAAAGCAAAAACAGGCGAACACCGTTCAATGATGACGTCCGAAACCATTGCAAAAATGAGACGCGATTTATAAAAAAGAGAGCTAGCTAACAGTTTACTCGATTAATGAAGTGTTCCTTGCTTGGATTTGTTCGGGCTTTGGATACGATATAGCCAAAGCCCGATATGAACGTCTAATCAGATGTTAACAACACAAATCCAAGGGCGCTCAGGATGCTTTATTAACTATGTTTCGCTTCGCTATCTCTCCTGCATTGATGACAGACTGGAAACTCGCTCTGCAACAGTGCTGTGATGCCACTAAGGCGCACGGTCAGCTCTATAAATTTAGCTACACTCATCAATGGCGACTGAGTGAAGTCGCCACATCACCGCAGCACCACCGCGAAATTGTAGCGATTTTAGATATCGCGACCGACCGATTCCAACCTGCTCACTTCGATGCTGAACAAGTTTCCTTTGAGTCACAAACATTAAGCTACTGCCCTGTTTGGTTGCCCAACGGAAAATTGTTTGCAGCTCTGGCTTTGGTTCATCCAAACCAACAGAAGCAAACGGTGGCGGCTTGGTTAAGCGCCATCGCTGGACGAATTAGCTTTGACATAAGCCAAACCTACCTTAAAGAACAACAGCGCCATCAAGTTCAATTGCCAGAATCGCTGCCGACCCTGCAAGAGTTCATCGATTGTTTAGAAGATCATACGTGGATAAAGAGTACCGACGGTCGCTATGCCATGACCAATCGCAGCGTGGAAAACTCATGGCAAATGACCGGCAGCGACATTGTTGGTAAGAATGACTTTGAATTGTTCAGCAGCAAACGAGCTAAGAAGTTCATCGACACCGACCAATTAGTGATCGCGACTGGCAGCCAAAACACCGTTGAAGAATGCACCCTGATAGATGACAACAACAACCCCACCTGGCTTGAAACCATCAAATCGCCGATCCGAGATCACAGTGGTGAATTAATTGGTATTTTGGGGATGACAAGAAACGTCACACGCCGAAAAATGGTCGAAACTCAGCTCTCACTCGCATCGAAAATCTTCGACAACTCCCATGAAGGAATGGTGATTACTGATCGCAAAGCGAACATCCTCGATGTAAACAGTGCCTTTACTCATATTACAGGCTATGCAGCCGAAGAAGTGATTGGTAAGAACCCTAATATTCTGCGGTCAGGGCATCATGATGGAGCCTTTTACAAGACACTTTGGCACCAGTTGGAAACCAAAGGCCAATGGAAAGGCGAATTCATCAACCGCAAAAAAGATGGCAGCATTTACCCGCAATTAGCCACTATCAGTGCGGTGATGGACGATAAAAATCATCTGATAAACTACATCTGCGTGTTCGAAGACATCTCAGTACGTAAAGCGCACGAAGAAAAGCTGCAACGCATGGCATTTTATGACCCACTAACAAACCTTCCCAACCGAACACATCTGATTAGCCTTCTCGAGCAACACATTGAAAGTGGACAAAAGCACGACCACGCCTTTGCAACGTTATTCCTCGACATTGACCATTTCAAACACATCAACGACAGCATGGGGCACTTCTGTGGTGATCAATTACTAACGAAACTCGCAGAACGCTTTCAAGAAGTCCTACATTTACGCGCGCACATTGCACGAATAGGCGGTGATGAGTTTGTCATCATATTGCCGAATATCGACTCTGAATCACAACTTATCGACACCATTGAAGACATTCTTAGCTTATTCAATCGACCTTTTGAAGTCAGTAAAAACGAAGCGTTACGCATCTCCACCAGCGTTGGCGTAGCACGTTACCCGCAAGATGGCCAAGACAGCGAAACCTTGTTGAAGAATGCAGACACCGCTATGTACTTGGCGAAGAAAAACGGTCGAAATGGCTACGCATTTTACTCTCCAGACTTAACAGATAAGTCGGTCACTCATGTCAGAATGCAATCGGCCTTGCATGAAGCCATCGAGAAAAACCAACTGCATTTGGCATACCAACCGCAGTACAACCTTAGTGAGAACGAGTTGGTTGGCGTCGAAGCATTACTGCGCTGGCAGCACCCAGAGCTTGGGGTTATTTCTCCGGCAGACTTCATTCCAATTGCAGAAAAAACAGGCCTTATTCAAAGCATTGGGAAATGGGTACTTGAACAAGCATGTTTACAAGGGCGAGCTTGGCTAGATAGCGGCATTGATTTTGGTAAGCTCGCGGTTAACGTATCGGCACTCCAACTTCAGCAATCCGATTTTATTACTAAGCTGGGCGTCATTCTTAAAGAGACAAAATTCCCAGCTCATCGTTTAGAGTTAGAAATCACCGAAAGCTTCTTATTAATAGATCCACAACAAGCGATCGCATCACTTAACTTACTACGCGAGTTAGGTATTGAGATTTCTTTGGATGACTTTGGTACTGGTTATTCGTCATTGTCGTACTTGAAAGGCTTACCAATCAATAAGCTGAAAATCGACCGTTCTTTTGTTAGCGATCTACCAAGCAACACCGACAGCAACGCGATTGTGAATGCCATCATCGCCATGGGCCAAACCCTATCACTTAAGGTAGTCGCGGAAGGCATCGAAACCGACGAACAAGCACAATACCTATATGAGCACGGCTGTATCTACGGGCAAGGCTTCCGTTTTAGCGCCCCAGTTCGCGCAGAGAAGTTGTTTCGTTAGAGATCGTTCGCAAAAAATATACCCTCCAATGAAACGGAATCTTATTTCATGGGGGGTAACTCAAAACTTCTACCAACTTATTAGACACACGAATGCATATGAGAGCACCCTCACTTCAAATTAAGTAGGGGAAGAATTATGACTGTCAAAAAAAGCTCTGTCTCTCAAACTGAGTTCAAAATCACCATAGCCAAGCTCATTGAAGTGGCTTACTCGTCCAAAAAAGGAATAACGACATCTATCATGTTGAAAGCCGGAAATGCAAAACTAACTGTCAATCAAAACGGTGATTGCGTCCTTTCTGGTAAAGCAGGAATTGTTACCTTCAAAGGCAAAGGTGTTCTGGAAGAGCTTGGCGTCGAAGTAAAAAGGATTGGGGTAAGTTTTAAAATTGCCGAAGATGGAAACGTTGAATACTCAGGGACGATGACATGGGGGTTCTTCAGCGTCTCCGTTAAAGGTATTTTTAATGCAGAAGAGCTTATCCTGTCTTGCTCTGGATTACTTTGCAGAGCGGCAAGGGCTTACAAGAACAGACCAGCTCAGATAGAGCGCCAACTAGCTACAGCAATGGGAATGTAGAAATGAAGAATTTCTTTTTGCTCGCTGCTACGTTGCTATGGAGTTTCACTGCAATTAGCAAACCAACCCCGCCCTCATTACTCGCAACCTATGCTAACTATTTGGCAAACGCATCAGAGGAAAATATCTCAGAGACTTATTGGCAGTATTTCTCGGAGGAGGCACTCACAGATATTGAGGTAAGCTCTCCAACAACAAAAGAACAGTTACTGTTCAAACACTTGATGAGGTCTACAAGCAGTGTCTATGAGGTGCATTTCAACGACTATGGCTGCCTTAGCGTGAATGGCAAAAACTCAAACGATGAGCACATCACGTTCAATATTGAATATGAGATAGAAAATAGCCAAGCATTGATATCGCACATCGATGTGCAGCTGCATAACTCAGAAAAAGAGTTCCCAACCAAAGCGACATGCCCACGAGACTATATGGTGTTTTGAAGTGAAGGATAGGCTGAGCTGAGACGACGCTCAGCCTGCAGAAAATTTTGCTTAAACCCACTGCCCAGCGACAAAGCCGCTCGACCAACACCATTGGAAGTTATAGCCACCTAACCAGCCGGTTACGTCCATCACTTCACCGATGAAGTACAAGCCTTTGATGTTCTTACATTCCATGGTTTTTGAAGACAGGTGATCAGTATCTACGCCGCCTAGGGTCACTTCTGCAGTGCGGTAACCTTCCGTGCCGTTTGGTGCTACTGCCCAGCTCTCTAAACGCTCAACGATGGTCGTCATCTCTTTCTGGTTGAACTGCTTAAGTGGTTTGTCTGCTAATTCTTTACGTTCAATCAACACTTCAACCAAACGTTTTGGTAGCACTTTTGCTAGCGTGTTCTTTAGGGATTGGTTCGGATGCTTCTCGCGACTGCGTTCTAGTAGTTCAGCGATGTCGTCGTTTGGAACGAGGTTAATCGTCACCTTTTGACCCACTCTCCAGAACGAAGAGATTTGTAGTACCGAAGGGCCCGACAAGCCGCGGTGGGTAAACAGCAACGCTTCTTTGAACATGGTGCCGTCTTGCGCGGTGATTTCTGCTGGAATCGCAATGCCCGATAGCTCAGCAAAATCTTCTTTGTCTTCTTTATGCAGCGTAAACGGTACTAGACCTGCCGTAGTAGTAATCACCGGAAGCTCAAACTGCTCAGCAATCTTGTAGCCAAATGGCGTCGCGCCAAGCTTAGGCATCGACAGGCCGCCTGTTGCCACCACTAAAGATTCACACTCGATGTTTTCAGTGCCGGCATGCAGACGAAAGCCTGCATCGGTTTTCTCAATAGAATGCACATCGCATTGGTAACGCTGTTGGATATTTGGCATATCGCATTCTGCTAGCAGCATCTTAACGATGTCTTTTGCGGTAAATGCATCAACACAGAATAACTGTCCATGATCGCGCTCTTCAAACTCAATGCCATGCTTGCTGACCATCGAGATAAAGTCCCAGTTGGTGTACTGCGATAGCGCCGATTTCACGAAATGTGGGTTTTGACATAAGTAGTTGCTCGCTGAGACGTCGTAGTTAGTGAAGTTACAACGACCACCACCTGAGATAAGGATTTTACGTCCTGGCTTTTTTGCATGATCCAGCACGAGCACATTGCGTCCACGTTTGCCGGCTTCTGCCGCACACATCAAACCTGCCGCACCTGCGCCAATTACAACAACATCAAATTTCTTACTCATTGGTAACGCTCAATTACTTATTTAAATTGGTTTATACCCAAGTAACCTCGAGATGCTTGGTTCAGCGAGGATGACTTGGTTTGTAGACGCGGCGGCGATTTAAAGGTTTAGTGGGTCTAAATCAAAAATCGACAACAAAGTATACAAACCAAGGCAACTCGCCCTTCGGGAGCGTGTCATTGACCCGATTTCTACGTCAAACAACTTGGAAAGAGCTGGCTATTACGCTGCGTTGTTTTCCTTGAAGTCAAATCAATGACAATGCTCTGAACTCTGCATCTTGAAGTCACTTGGGTATGTCCACAAATAAAAAAGGATGTGCTCATTGCACATCCTTGCTTTCTGCGGGCGCTATTCTAACGACAAATGTCGAATGGGAAAAGCGCTTAAATTCCAAGCACTGCTTGATGACCTAGAGAATAAAGGCCCCCAGTAGGGTCACACCGAGTAAAGCGGTCGATAAAATGAATAATCCGCGAACCCTTTCACACTTGCCAGTAAAGACTTCGTCATGATGATGGTCGTACTCTTTACTTTTGATGTAATGGAACAACCTCACTTGTTTAGTGACATTGCCATGGGTGGTGAAAAATCCATTGCCATCCACCTGCTGATAAAGCAAAGGATGCGCTTCACGCATGATGTAAATAAGAGAACGAAGAGCGGTGAGATAACGGACCATATTAACTCCCGTCACCACCATTAGCGCAAATAAGATTGTGTCTCCACTGATCATCTTTTCCTCCCTACATCTTCAATGATGCTCAAGAGAAAAAGACGATCAATGCTTCGTCCTTTACCCGCTACTTAGCGCGTTGAGAACGCGTTATGCAGCTGGAGCATCCATAATTGAAGATGAACCTTCTTTTGCCATTTGTGCCAGATCTTTGTCAATGAAGAACAATGCTTTGCCGTCTTCACCTACCAATTCGATCTTATCTAAAATCCCTTTAAACAACTTCTCTTCTTCGTGCTGTTCAGCCACGTACCACTGCAGGAAGTTAAACGTTGAGTAGTCTTGGCTTGTAAATGCAACATGCGCCAATTTGTTGATTCTTTCCGTGATCATTTGCTCATGTTCGTAGGTTTCACGGAAAACATCGCCTAGGCTTGCGAAATCATGCTTAGGAGCTTCAATTGCACCTAGGATTGGCATTGAGCCGGTTTCGCTTACATAAGTGAAAAGACGTTGCATGTGCTCCATTTCTTCTACGGCGTGTGCACGTAAAAATTCAGCCGCACCTTCAAAACCTTTGTCTTCACACCAAGCACTCATTTGTAAGTATAGATTGGATGAGAAAAATTCTAGGTTAATTTGCTCATTCAATTGTTCAACCATAGTTTGAGACAGCATGTTAACTCCTATTAATGTGCATGCAATATACCCAAGTAACCTCGAGCTGAGCAGGCTCAGCGAGGATGATTGGTCTAAAGTCACTTGGGTATAACCCACTATAACATGATTACTGAGGCAAGAGTTTGTACCCACGATATTGATATGAGATCACTTCAGCAAAATTATCTGACACTTAGTGCTAATCTGACACTATGACCTTATCAAGGAGATATCAATATGAGTTATAAACACATACTTGTGGCAGTCGACCTTTCAGACGACAGTAAAGTATTGATTAAGAAAGCCGTATCACTGGCTAAGCCTCTTGATGCGAAAGTCTCTTTCATTCATATCGATGTGAATTACGCCGAGCTTTACACGGGTCTTATCGATATCAATATGGCCGAGGCACAACATCAAGCGATGGAAGCATCCCGTACACAGCTGGCCAATTTTGAAGAGTTCGCAGAATACCCAATTACGCATACTTTAGTGGGTAGTGGGGATCTGAATAATGAGCTGTGCGATACCATTCAAGACTACAACATCGATTTGGTCGTTTGTGGGCACCACCAAGATTTCTGGAGCAAGATTCTGTCCTCGACGCGTCAACTTATTAACTGCTCGCCTGTCGATATGCTGGTCGTACCGCTAAAAGACTAATTTGGATTGGCGCAACGACAAAACTTGGTTAGACTGCGGGCACCTTTGTTGTTGATAAAGATTCTCATCTATTATGGCTTATCTATCCGCAGTTACCCTACTTTGGGCATTCTCATTTAGCCTGATCGGCGTTTACCTTGCCGGTCAGGTCGATTCTTGGTTTTCTGTCTTCATGCGTGTCGCACTGGCGAGCGTCGTGTTCATACCTTTCTTAAAATTCCGTGGCGTAAGCAAATCTCTGATCGCGAAATTGATGATCGTTGGTGGCTTCCAACTCGGGTTAATGTATTGCTTCTACTACCAATCTTTCTTACTCCTTTCTGTACCAGAAGTGCTGTTGTTCACCGTATTTACCCCTATTTACGTCACCTTGATTTATGACTTTTTGAAAGGCCGTTTCTCGCCTTGGTATTTGGTCACAGCAGCAATTGCAGTACTGGGTGCTGCGTGGATTAAATTTGCAGGCATCAATGAGAACTTCTTGATCGGCTTCTTGGTCGTACAGGGCGCCAATTTGTGCTTTGCTATTGGCCAGGTAGGTTATAAATACATTATGGAAACCGAACCTGTGGAATTGCCACAGCACACAGTATTTGGTTACTTCTATTTAGGGGCATTGTGCGTAGCGACCGTCGCCTTTGCTTTGATGGGCAACTTAGACAAGATGCCGACAACAGCAACGCAATGGGGCATTTTGACTTACCTTGGTTTAATTGCATCAGGCTTTGGTTACTTTGCGTGGAACAAAGGGGCAACCATGGTCAACGCAGGTGCACTTGCGGTAATGAACAATGCGTTAGTTCCAGCAGGTTTGATAGTGAACATTGTCATTTGGAACCGTGATGTTGATGTAATGCGACTCGCCATTGGCGGCGCGATCATCATGCTGTCGCTGTGGATTAACGAGACTTGGGTGAAGAAGCGCGTAGAGATGAGTTACGCCAATAAGTAACACATCGATCCCAACAAACATTCCAACAATAAAAAACGCTCTCCAACTGGAGAGCGTTTTTTATTTGTCGATTCGATTAATGCATTTTGGCTTGCGAGCTTGCACTCACCAACGCAGTGGATGGCGTTGGTAACAATACTTCTAGCTTGGCATTACGCGCTTCAAGCTTGCGCTGACGTTTGAGCAATTTTTGCTGCTTTTTGGCTAACTTAAGCAACTTCTTTTGCTGCTTATAGTGTTTCTTAACCGCTTTCTTCGCCTTTTTCAGCGCTTTTTTATCTGACAAATCAAACATAGCTGGCGTCTCTAGCTGGGTAGTTGCGGCTGCTACTTTCGCTGCCAATTTTTTCTCTTTAACTCGTTCCACTACGCGCTTAACGATCGCCGCTTTTTCAATATTTTGCTCAGCCGTCATCATAATAGGTGCCTCTTGAGCAAGAGAATGACTTGGCAACGCTTCTGCCAATAACCCACAAGCTTGTTGTTCGGCAATTGGTTTATCTTGGCAACTCTGAGGAGGAATAGCAGCAGGCTTACACAAAGAATCTTTTGATGCAGAAGAGCGGGCACAAGAACGACAAACGAATTTAGGCGCAACCACCAAGCGGTGAATATCACCCAAACTCTCAGCGATTTGCTTTCGGCTCATCTTACATAAACGTTTCGCCATGCTACTACTCCAGCTATCTAATTTCTGACTATCAGCGACTGCATCAAACAAAGTGTAATAATAATAATTCTTAGTTAGATATACAGTCAGAGTGCCGAATTAGCAAGAGAAAAGTATCAATAAGCTGAGCAAATGCCAGATACAAATACAGCGCCAAATCGGGCGCTGTGAGAAGAAGTTTTTTATTGTCAGTCGTTTAGTCGAATTACGCCATAGACGCCTTCACATAGACATCGAAACGATTCTTTTTGGTCTCAATCGCCATGCTTGGTTTTTGTTCAGCTAGCCAGTTGGCGTAATCAGGGCGCTTCACCACCACACGTTTACTCGCCAATGCCATTGCTGGTGCCAGCAAGCCATCTGCATCAAGGTCGGCACCCACCAACGATTGAAACACACGCATCTCTTTCTTCACGAGTGCCGATTTCTTTTTGTTCTCAGGATGAGGGTACATTGGATCAAGGTAGACTACATCTGGCTGCACGAAGTCTTTATCTTGCGCTAATTGGTCGAGGGCGTCATGACTAGAAGCGTGGATCAGCGACATACGCTCTGACACCCAAGCACCAATTTCTGGATCGTGCTTCGCGCGAGCCAAGCCATCATCCAGCAACGCTGCTACCACAGGGTGACGTTCCACCATTTGGACTTTGCAACCTAATGACGCCAAAACGAATGCATCACGACCCAAACCGGCCGTGCCATCTAGAATGGTTGGTGTTGCTCCTTTATTTAGACCCGCCGCTTTTGCGATCGCTTGCCCTTTACCGCCACCGAACTTACGACGATGCCCCACTGCACCGCCAATCAAATCAACAAAGATCGCACCCAGCTTTGGCTCGTCCACTTTACGTAGCTCTAAACGATCTGTCGTTAGAACTAAAGCAAAGTCACTGTCGTCTGTGTGAGAAAGCTGCCAACGCGCAGCGAGTTCATCAAGGTGAGACTGTTGAGATGGGTCTTCACAAATCAATTGCAGTTGCAAAAGGAGGCTCCAGTAAAAATCGGTTTAACTGGCGCTGAGTGTATACCCAACCCGCCTCCAATTGCTAGGTTGAGGACAATCTAGGTAGAGAATAGTGTCGTCCGTTTAAAGTGGTTGAAGTGCTTCGACCAATTCAGCCAATGGCTGAGGGTGACCAATCGCATAGCCTTGTCCGTAATCCACACCCAGTGCTTTTAAGTGTTCGGTAATTTGGTCGTTTTCCACAAACTCAGCAACTGTGACCTTACCTAATTGCTTCGCAAGGTCGTTAATCGAGCGCACCATGACACGATCCATTTCGTTCGTGTTGATATCTCGCACGAAAAGGCCATCAATTTTCACGATATCGACAGGAAGTTGCTTCAAGTAGCCAAAAGAAGATAGACCAGAACCAAAATCGTCCAATGCAATCAAGCATCCCAACGCTTTAACCCGAGTGAAGAAGCCAAGCGCTTGATCAATATTGCTCATCGCAGCGGTCTCGGTGATCTCTAAACAAATCTTCTCACAAGGAATAGAAGACAGCTGCAAACGCTCCAATAAGAAGTCGATAAACTCTTGATTACCCATCGATTGGCCGGACAAGTTAATCGCGCAGCGACCGAGCTTTTCCACCACCTCGGGACGCGCTTCAAACCACTCAAGTGTTTGGGTGATAACTTGCTTATCAATCCAGTGCGCGATGTTGTAGCGCTCTGAAGCTGGCATAAAAATACCTGGAGACAAGTAGTTGCCTTGAGCATCACGGATACGTACTAGAATCTCAAAGCACAGCGGCGAACCTTCACCACGCAAATTCAGTATTTGTTGAGCAAACAATTCCAAACGCTTATTCGACAATGCCTCATGCACTAAGTTAACGCTCTGCATTTCGAGCTGGCGACGCTGCAGCTCTTCATTGTCTAAACTGAACAGGTTATAGCGATTACGACCCTGCTCTTTGGCGACGTGACACGCAGAGTCTGCCTGAGCGTGAACCATTTGTGGCGTCTCGGCGGTGTGGTCAATAATACGAATGCCCACCGAGCAACTCATGAACAAACGCGTGTCTTCCCAACGAAATAGCTGCTCGCTTAATGTTGAGATAATGTGTTTAGCAACGCTGATCGCGCCATATTCATCGCAATCCTTGAGCAATACGGCAAATTCATCACCACCCATGCGCGCAAGCACCGCGTTATGAGGCAGCACTTCTTCAAGCATGCTAGCGCAAAACTGAATGGCCGCATCGCCTGCGTCATGTCCCACCGTATCGTTCAAGACTTTTAACTGATCGAGGTCGAGATAAAGCATGGCATGCACACGACGATGGCTTTCCACTTCTCGTAACGCCGTTTGCAGTTCGAGTTCAAAATAGTTGCGGTTGTAGGTATCGGTCAGCAGATCGTAACTTGCTTGATATTCCAGTTGTTTAGCAAGCTTTTTGGTTTCCGTGATGTCTTCACCGACGATCAGCAATTGGTCAGAATCCCTCAATGGACGGATATTTTCACGAACCCAAACAGAATGACCATCGGCATGACGATACTCAATTTCACGACGCCAAACCCCATGCATCACTTGCTGTGGTTGAAGTAGCACTTGGCGGGGGTACAGTGCTTTTTCGTCAGAGTAGAATGCACACAAGTGATGACCCAGCATATCCAACGGTTGATAACCTAAAAGCTGCTGAGCAAAGCGGTTCACCTCTTGAATCCGATTATTATTATCTAATGTCACCATCATCACAGGTTGCTGTTCGTAGTAACTACGCAAGCTCGACTCACGCTGATAAAGCTTGTCTTCCATTGCTTTTCGGCTAGTGATATCACGCGCTTCAAACAAGTATTGTTCTTGGTCACCCACTTGTTGAGAAAACGGCTTTAACGACACTTCCAGTACCATCGCGCCATGTTCTGTGCTCCAGATTTCAGCTTCAAAGGTCGCCACATTACGATTCTGAGACTGAAAATAGTTTGCGAGCAACTGACGTGCGTCTTCACTCCAGTGTTTATGATGCCAAAGTGGACGATCGAGACGTATATCCTGATGATAAAGCAAAGACTGCAGACGATCGTTGCCCGAGTTGAGCAAACCATGGTGGTCGAGAATCCCCATATACTGCATGCTCTGGTCGAATACCGACTCCAAAATCGCTTGGCTTTCACGGGCAATACTCTCGCTACGGCGAATACGCTGCAAGTAGTAACTCAGCAGCACAATCACCATCACCATGACGATAAATAGGCTACCAAACAATTTGATCTCTTTTGCATAGCGCTCGGTAAATTCTGCGGGCTTATTGAAGAACACCGACGATGCCTCTTGTTCAGCCCCCAATCCCCAGCGGACGACCGATTGGTAATCGAGTTTAATGTCCGATTCCGCGCGCACTACCGCTGGCAACGGCTGCGTTGGGTTACCCAGCACATAGGCCAATAACTTTGCCGCCTCAAAACCTTGACGATAACCACTTTGAATCACACCACCCACAGCACCATGACCCAACCCAATATCGTGCACCATAAATAAAGGCGCGTTCGATGCTTGATTGATGTCTCGCCAATCCTTGTCCGTGGCAACATTGCCATTAATATCGCGGTAGTAAGTCCAAAATAGCACCACATTCTCAATGTTCAGTCGCGAAACTTCCTGTTTCAACATATCGACATTGTCAGGAACAAGATGACGAACTTTGTCGCGATATTGCGGGTTTTTATCAAGAAATTCTTCTATTTGAGCTCGAAGCGCTAATCCAGTGACCGAATGATCACTAACGACAAGAATCTGCTTATGCTTTGGGTGTAATCGCTCGATAAGCGTAAGGTTGGCAAGCAAATCAATATCTTCGATCACGCCTGTGGCTTTTAGTCCCTGATGCAAAGTAGGAATGTAATTGTTGATGCCACTAAAAATGACTGGCGTATTTTGCAATACGTCTGACAAACGCTGCATCAGAGCAAGTGCATTGTTATCACTGACGACAATCGCATCGAAATGCTCTTCGCTCAGCTTGGTGCGATAAAGTGATTCGAGTTGATTGAAGAAGTGCTGGCTTTGGCTGCGCTTAGAGTCAAGGTACAAAACTCGAATATCGAGTGGGTAATCTTCAAGTTGCTGGGCAAAACCGCGCTGAATAGAGTCGGTCCAAAAGAAACCTTGGTGGTAGGAATGTACAACAAGTACTTTTTGCTCTTGCGCCGATACGATCGCACTGAACAACATCGCGATAAAAAACAGAAAAAGTGGCACATCAACTCCATGACATCAGAGCTACCTCGCGGTTATCCCTGCTAAAACCTTGTGAATCCGGCCCGCTGTGCGTATAAAATGAATTTTACACCTCATACCCAACGGAAAACATTGTATGAATGCGACGCTGCCGAAACTCGACGATCTTGATCGTGCCATTCTAAAAACGCTGATGGCCGATGCTCGAACGCCTTATGCAGAAATGGCAAAACAATTTGATGTTAGCCCTGCAACGATCCACGTTCGTATCGAGAAAATGAAAGCGGCGGACATCATCGAAGGTACTGAGGTGATCGTCAACACCAAAAAGCTAGGATATGACGTGTGTTGCTTTATTGGCATTAATCTCAATGCCGCACGTGACTATCACTCTGCGTTGGAAAAACTCAACGCCCTCGATGAAGTGGTGGAAGCTTACTACACCACGGGCGCGTATAACATATTCGTCAAATTGATGTGCAAATCGATTGAAGAACTGCAGTTTGTATTGATTGATAAGCTGCAGGCTATTGATGAAGTCCAATCTACAGAAACCCTGATTTCGCTGCAAAACCCAATTAATCGCAACGTAAATCCATAAAACGCTGAATCCATAAAATAAAAGCCGAATCAAAAAATAAAAAGGGCAGCCACTTGGCTGCCCTTTTTCATTCTCAATCGAGATTATGCTGCGATACCGGAATGACGCAGTAGTGCATCGATTTCTGGCTCACGACCTCGGAAGCGTTTAAATAGCTCCATTGGCTCTTCACTGCCACCCATTTCTAAGATGTTGTTCAGGAAGCTCATACCCGTTTCTTTGTTGAAGATACCTTCTTCTTCGAAACGAGAGAACGCGTCTGAAGACAATACTTCTGCCCATAGGTAGCTGTAGTAACCCGCGCTATAACCACCAGCAAAAATATGACCAAAGCTGTGTGAGAATCGAGCCCACTCAACCGCAGGCAGTACCGCAACTTTCTGCTTCACATCTGCCAAGGTTTCAAGAACGCGAGCACCCACTTCTGGGTCGTACTCTGTGTGCAGAGTGAAATCGAATAAGCCGAACTCAAGTTGACGTAGGATGCCCATCGCCGACTGGAAGTTCTTCGCCGCAAGCATCTTATCTAACATCGCTTTTGGTAGAGGCTCGCCAGTCTCGTAGTGGCCAGAAATGAACGCCAGCGCATCTTCTTCCCAACACCAGTTTTCTAAGAACTGACTTGGTAGCTCAACCGCATCCCAAGGCACACCATTGATACCCGATACCGCGCCTGTTTCTACTTGCGTCAGCATGTGATGGATGCCGTGACCGAACTCGTGGAACAAAGTCACCACTTCATCGTGCGTAAACAGCGCTGGCTTATCACCTACAGGGCGGTTGAAGTTACACGTTAAGTAAGCAACCGGCGTTTGTAGCTCGCCAGATAGCGTCACTCGACGACCACGACAATCATCCATCCATGCACCACCACGCTTGTGCTCACGTGCGTAAAGGTCTAGGTAGAAACTGCCTCGTAATGTGCCTTCACTATCAAAAATATCGAAAAAGCGTACTGACTCGTGCCAAGTGTCCACACCTTCGCGCTCAGTCACAGTCATACCGAATACGCGGTTTAGCACTTCAAACAAACCACTTACTGCCTTTGATTCGGGGAAGTAAGGGCGCAGTTCTTCATCCGAAATTTGGAACAAGTGCTGCTTTTGCTTCTCGCTGTAATAGGCAATGTCCCATACGTTTAGCTCAGTCACACCGAATTCACTCTCAGCAAACTGACGCAATTCTTCCACTTCACGTTCGCCTTGTGGCTTCGCTTTGGTCGCTAAATCGTTTAGGAAGCCAAGTACCTGCGAAGGATTCTCGGCCATTTTGGTTGCCAGTGACTTTTCGCTGTAAGTGTTGAAACCCAACATGCGAGAGATTTCATGACGCAGTTTTAGCTGCTCTGTGATGATTTCTGAGTTGTCCCATTTGCCTGCGTTAGGGCCACGATCAGAAGCGCGCGTTACGTACGCTTCGTACAACTCTCGACGTAGTTCTTGGTTGTCACAGTACGTCATGACTGGCAGGTAAGAAGGGATATCTAAAGTAATTAGGTAGCCGTCGAGCTCTTTCGCTTCTGCTGCGGCTTTCGCTGCAGCAAGCGCTGACTCTGGCATACCCGCAAGATCTTTTTCGTCGGCAACGTGCTTAGTCCATCCCATGGTGGCATCCAGCACATTGTTAGAGAATTTTGAGCTCAACTCAGACATACGCTTGCTAATTTCACCGTAGCGATGTTGCTCGTCTGATGGTAAACCGATGCCTGAAAGCTCGAAGTCACGCAGTGAATCAGAAATAGTCTTCTGCTGTGCACGCGTCAGCGTCGTGTACTCTTCACTTGCTTTGATCGCTTTATACGCTTCGTACAGACCTTTGTGCTGACCAACCCAAGTGCCGTATTCAGACAAAATTGGGAGACAACTTTCATACGCTTCACGTAACGCTTCACTGTTTACGACCGAGTTCATATGGCCGACTGGGGACCAAACACGACTCAAACGATCATCAGCTTCTTCAATAGGAGCAATAACACTTACCCAGCTTGGGTTGGCGTTGTCTTTCAGTACCTCGTCAATCTTGGCACGACAATCCGCAATCACCTGCTCGACTGCAGGTTTAATATGTTCTGGTTTGATTTGCGAAAACGGAGGAAGATCCGCAAACGTAAGAAGTGGATTAGACATGAATAATTCCTTTTGTGTTTTGGCTCTGTAATTGCCTATTCGTATTTGCATAAAAATAAGCGCACCCAATGCACAGGCAAGCCAACAACATGGATGGGGGGATTTCCATTCCCTTTCTCTATGCTGCGATGACCGAAGGGGCCAAAGAGAGCTTACTCTGTCCTTGAGTGTTGTTATGCCTAAGTCAAGCTAAGCACTCTGTTGGAGCATGGCAATTCGACTTAGGTTCAATTTGTTTACTCATACTAAGTATGGGTGACTTAAAGAAATTTCAATACCATCCTTCTATCAGTTCGACTGATTTGAATCGAAGTTCTACATCTTCAAGTTACTTGAGTATAATACCGCCATCGCGCAAAAATCACAGACCACACTCAGTCAAAGAGTGTTTCGAGAGTTTAATTTGTTAAGTTACCGCCACAGCTTCCACGCTGGCAACCATGCTGACGTGGTAAAACACATCGTTCAAAGCCTCATTCTTGATGCACTAAAGCAGAAAGATAAGCCGTTTGTTTATCACGATACCCACTCGGGTGTGGGACGTTACGATCTGACTCACGAATGGTCTGAGAAAACGGGCGAATACAAACAAGGCATCGCACGCATTTGGGACAACCCAAACATCCCTGAAGAGATTGCAAGCTACATCGATTCAATCAAAACATTGAACAACGGTGAGAACCTGCGTTACTACCCAGGTTCACCACGCGTTGCACGTGCGCAAATCCGCCCGCAAGACCGCATGGTTCTAACTGAATTGCACCCAGCCGATCACCCATTGCTTGAGCAAGAGTTCCACCGCGATCGCCAAGTGAGCATCTACAAAGAAGATGGCTTTAAGCGTCTGAAAGGCAGTTTGCCACCGCAAGAACGCCGTGGTTTGGTGCTGATTGATCCTCCATACGAGCTCGCAAAAGAGTATCGTGACGTAGTACAAGCGATTTTCCAAAGCCATAAACGTTGGGCGACGGGTATCTACGCAATTTGGTACCCAGTGGTAAACCGCTGCGATATCGAAGATATGATTGAAGGCCTAGAAGGCTTGGGGATCACTAAAATCCTGCAAATCGAGCTTGGTGTCTCTCCCGACACCAACGAACGCGGCATGACCGCATCGGGTATGATCGTGATTAACCCGCCGTGGAAACTGGAAAGCCAGATGAAAGAGATTCTGCCATTCCTACAAGAAGCGATCGCGCCAGCAACCGGCCACTGGAAAGTTGACTGGATCGTTCCAGAATAAAAAAACACTGAATTCAAGAATCTTTAAGCGCAACGATGACCTCGTTGCGCTTTTTTATTTTCTAAAAATTTTCGTCTGCGCTTCGTCTTTTCTTTTTTGCCTGCGTCTTAGGGATGTAAACAAGCTAAAACATAGAGAGAAATGACCATGCTTAAAGTTATCAGTTTTAAAATTTGCCCATTTGTTCAACGCGTAACTGCGGCACTAGAAGCAAAACAGATCCCTTACGAGATTGAATACATCAACCTAAAAGACAAGCCACAATGGTTCCTAGATATCTCACCAAACGGTCAAGTGCCTGTGATGGTGACAGAATCTGGCACGGCACTGTTTGAGTCTGATGCCATCATCGAATACATCGAAGACGAATACGGTCCGTTAGAGCAAGGCGTGACAAACGAACAACGCGCACTAGACCGAGCTTGGAGCTACCTAGGCTCTAAACATTACTTGGCACAATGCGGCACTATGAGCAGCAAAGACCAAGCAACCTTTGAAGAACGTACAGAGAAGCTGATCAAAGCGTTCCAAAAAGCAGAAAACCAACTGTCTGGTGAAACCAAGTTCTTCAAATCCGATGAACTAAGCAATGTAGACATGGCTTGGCTGCCGCTTCTGCATCGCGCTGCCATCGTCAAAGCGCACTCTGGTTACGACTTCTTCTGTGATCTGCCAAAAATGCAGGCGTGGCAAAAGCACATCCTAGAATCAGGATTGGTAGAGAAGACGGTACCGGAAGACTTCGTGCAGCTGTTTAGCGATTTCTACCTCACCAACACTTATCTTGCGGATGGTAAAGATGTGCAAGCCCAGTCAGGCTGTGGCACATCAAGCTGCTGCGGTTAATGGTTTTCCCCTCCCCTGAGCATGAAAAACACCAAGCGGAATAGCGCCTTATTCCGCTTTGCTATCCTTTCATCGCTATTTGTCATAAGCAATGTCACTTTTTCCCATTTAGGAAATTGCTAGACTCGATTTATGATAGGGACATGGAATTAACAACAATTCCGTTGGGCTGTTGAGTTCATCACCCAGCACCCCAATGTAATTATTGTCAGACAAAATTAATAAGCTCTTGGAGAAAGTAATGGCGACTCATTTTGATTATATCTGTATCGGCGGCGGCAGCGGCGGTATCGCATCAGCAAACCGTGCAGCAATGTACGGTGCTAAAGTAGCGCTTATCGAAGCTCAAGACCTTGGCGGTACCTGTGTAAACGTTGGTTGTGTGCCTAAGAAAGTGATGTGGCACGGTGCGCAAGTTGCAGAAGCGATGAACCTATACGCAGAAGACTACGGCTTCGATGTAGATGTAAAAGGTTTCGACTGGAGCAAACTGGTTGAGAGTCGTCAGGCTTACATTGGTCGTATCCACCAATCTTACGACCGCGTTCTTGGCAACAACAAAGTAAACGTTATCAAAGGCTTTGCTAAGTTCGTTGACGAGAAAACAGTTGAAGTAAACGGTGAACACTACACAGCGGATCATATCCTGATCGCAGTGGGTGGTCGTCCAACGATTCCAAACATCCCAGGCGCAGAATACGGCATCGATTCAAACGGTTTCTTCGAGCTTGCTGAGCAACCAAAACGCGTTGCAGTGATCGGTGCAGGTTACATCGCGGTTGAAATCGCTGGTGTTCTGCATGCGCTTGGCACAGAAACGCACCTATTCGTTCGTAAAGAATCACCACTACGTAGCTTCGATCCAATGATCATCGAAACGCTAGTAGAAGTGATGGACGCAGAAGGTCCAACTCTGCACACCCACTCTGTTCCAAAAGAAGTGGTAAAAGAAGCAGACGGCAGCCTAACTCTGCACCTAGAAAACGGTGAGAGCCAAAACGTAGATACCCTAATCTGGGCAATCGGTCGTCACCCAGCAACTGACGCTATCAACCTAGCATCAACTGGCGTTGCAACGAACGATCGTGGCTACATCAAAGTAGACGAATACCAAGAAACGAACGTGAAAGGCATCTACTGTGTAGGTGACATCATGGAAGGTGGTATCGAGCTAACACCAGTGGCTGTTAAAGCGGGTCGTCAACTTTCTGAGCGTCTGTTCAACAACAAACCAAACGCGAAGATGGACTACGATTTGGTACCAACCGTGGTATTTAGCCACCCACCAATCGGCACTATCGGTCTAACGACTCAAGAAGCAGAAGAGAAGTACGGTAAAGACAACATCAAGGTCTACACGTCTGGCTTTACTGCGATGTACACAGCGGTTACTAAGCACCGTCAACCATGTAAGATGAAGCTAGTATGTGCTGGCGAAGAAGAAACGGTTGTTGGTCTACACGGCATCGGCTTCACGGTTGATGAAATGATTCAAGGCTTCGGCGTAGCAATGAAGATGGGCGCAACCAAAGCAGACTTCGACTCTGTTGTGGCTATCCACCCAACAGGCTCTGAAGAGTTCGTGACGATGCGTTAATCACGCGTGGATCGCTTTGCTGATTTAAGCAGATAAACAAAAAGGGTCATCAATTACTTGATGACCCTTTTTGTATTTATAGCGCTGCAATATAACCCTGATTTTTATGCCGCTTGGCATGAGGAAACGCCATTTTCATTTTACCTTGTGCTACTAAAGGCGATAATTGCTTTTCTCTAATGTTCTGAGGAGTACGATCTACCAACTTAGCAATAATACTTAGCGGTATAAAGTGGCCGCGACACAGCTCTAAAACAATTCTATCCATCACTTCATTTGGTAATCGTTTTTTATCTCTTGCAGGTTGGGAAATTGCGCTGAGATTATTTTGCAATGATGAACTAAGGCGTTCAAAGTCATCTATATAGGGATGCGGTAGCTTGTCAGTGATAAAACGCCCCTCCACATCTCGGTCAAGTTGAGTGGTCAGCTGCTTATCCGTGATCAAATCTTCGCTATCCGTGATCATTTTCCCACTATCCGT
The DNA here is from genome assembly GCF_023277445.1 of Vibrio sp. ED002. Classification (NCBI taxonomy): domain Bacteria; kingdom Pseudomonadati; phylum Pseudomonadota; class Gammaproteobacteria; order Vibrionales; family Vibrionaceae; genus Vibrio; species Vibrio sp. ED002. The sequence goes on from NZ_CP080238.1 coordinate 2,294,102, forward strand.
GATGTTGCTCTCTATTGATAACGGATTAGAGGCAAAAACTTCGTCAGGAGAAGGCAGTTTAACACCGGGTAATGTATAAGATTTATCCCTTTTTTCTCCATGAGGGGTTAAAAATCCGCCACCAACAAGTTTAGGCAACGCTAATGTAACGTCTCTAGAATGCTGACTCGTAAGCTGGCAAGCTCTTTCATGGTCAACCCACCCCTCAGCTGCAGCTGTAATGACAATACTACGCTCCAAATCGCTCAGAGTATCTATCTTTTCCCCAAACTTCTTATGCAGTAAGTCAGCAGTCTCCTGAGAAACTAAATTGACTATGGATAACTCAAGTAAAGTTTGTTCGGGCTCTTCTTTCTCATGAAGTCTAGGTACTCGCCAATTAGCCCACTTCCAGCCACTATATATTTTAGGTATCCCTGAGCCAGACCTCTCACCAGCACCTATTAGAAGAAACATTTGATGCATTAGACGGTTTCTACAATCACTCTCATAACCTTTGATGGCTTGTTCTGGAGGAATACGCATAAGACCAGGGTTGCGAAAGCCAAATAGGTCAGGCCTCTTAACAACTAAAATGGATAGGCGGCCGGTGTAATCAGCATGAACTAACGTATTAACTAAAGCTTCACGTAGTGCTGTATGTACCTGAGTTTCATCTTGTCTAATACCATCTTTTAGCTCAAACGGCACTTTTAAATCTTCTGTTAACTTTCTATATGTTCGACGATAAAAATCAAATACGTTACCAGACCAAGTCCCATCAGGGCAGATTCGATCAATCCATCGCCTCTCAGTTTTCGCTTCAGGTCTTTCTTGGTAGTCAACAAAATAATTCGGAGCGGCGTCTTGGATGGCCTCCCAAGTTCCGAACATCAAAACGCCTGCCAATGTCATTCCCTCAGAACCAGATTGTCTGTCCTTTTTCCATCCTCCAACACTGCGAAGAAACTCAAAGTTATCTAACTCCAAAGCTGGGTGCCCAGGCTTAGATACAGACAACAATCGTCGATATGCCTGCAAGCTGTCCAAATTGATATCCGACATATCGTAGTTTTGTAACACTCGATTATCACGACTATCTTCAATTTGTTCCGCAAGCATACGCCTGACTTGCTCTTCAGAACATCGACAGTCTCCCTCATACAAACGTATGTACGTTTCTGTCATCGGTTGATTGTTTAGAAAAATCGGCTTTTGCTCTCGTCGTGCTGCTGGTATTTCCACAACAAGAAGAGAATGTCCATCGACTTTCATCTCTTTAACATTATTATCACTTAGTAAGTTAACGTTAACTTTCTTCTTGTTATTAGCGATGTCAAAAAGTTGCTTTTTGACGACTTCTACGTTCTGTATACCAACAACATTGAACTGCCCTCTTTTTTCCCTTACTCCCAGTACAACATACCCACCACGACTATTAGCCATAGCACTATATGTGGACCAAAAGTCATCAGGAAGCTTCCCGCCACCATCTTTTCCTTGAGCAAGCTTAAACTCAAGCTCAGAGGATTCAGAAAGCGTTTTTATATCAATTAGATCATTTATAGGTAGCATCTTCTGAAAGCCTCTTGTCGTTCTATGCTAGCGCCATGGTGAAATTAAGCCATACTCCGTATCGTGAATATGTAATCGCTACGTCTTTGATTGCATAATATTATAATTTTGCGCAATTTAGGCTTCAATCGCAAAATTGCTTTGTCTGGATAAACAAAAAGGGTCATCAATTACTTGATGACCCTTTTTCTATTCACGTTTTAAAACGTTCGGGGGTATTTCGGAGCCGTTTGCGCGTTTTACTTAACTGCGCGAACCAATTCTGCAATACCTTCCCAATCGCCGTTGTCCATCATAGCGGTTGGAACCATCCAAGTACCGCCACAAGCGACAACCGATTTCAGCGCTAAGTAATCTTCCACGTTAGATGGGCTTACACCACCTGTTGGCATGAACTCCACTGGGTAAACTGCAGTTAGTGCTTTAAGCATGTTTACGCCGCCTGATGGCTCAGCAGGGAAGAACTTCAGAGTACGTAGACCCATTTCCATCGCTTGTTCAACCAAGCTTGGGTTGTTCACGCCCGGTACGATTGTCACGTTACGTTGCTGACAGTATTTCACTGTGGTTGGGTTGAAACCTGGGCTCACGATAAAGTCCACGCCCGCTTCAATCGCGATGTCCACTTGCTCTGTTGTCAGTACTGTACCAGCACCAATCAGCAATTCTGGGTACGCTTCACGCATGATGCGGATCGACTCAGCCGCCGCTTCAGTACGGAATGTAACTTCCGCACATGGTAAACCGTTTTCTACCAACACTTTTGCCAGTGGCAGAGCGTGTGCTACATCGTTGATTGCGATAACTGGGACGATTTTGATTTCTCTTAATCGTTGTTCAAGTGTTGTCATGGGTAACCTCTAAAGAATAAAGCTTAATGTTGCTACGATAATAAACGCGATACTACCAAGTAACGTTTCCATTACCGTCCAAGTTTTTAGCGTTGTTTTCTCATCCATCTCTAGTAGACGAGAAACTAGCCAGAAACCAGAGTCGTTGAAGTGAGAAAGCACTGTTGCACCGCCTGCAATCGCGATAACGATAAAGCATAGGTCTAGCTCGCTCAAACCTGTTGATGCTGCTACGACCGGCGCGATAAGTGCTGCGGTTGTCGTTAGTGCCACGGTTGCTGAGCCTTGAGCAACACGCAGACAGGTAGAGATAACAAACGCTGCTACGATTACTGGCATACCTGTATCAGTCAGAACGTCTGCTAGCGCATCACCGATGCCACTTGCACGCAATACGCCACCGAACATACCACCCGCACCTGTCACTAGGATAACGCCACAGATTGGAGCTAATGAGTCGCCACACAGCTTCTCAAGTTTTGCCATGCCGTAGTCTTTTGCGAATATCGCAAGAGATACAAGCAGCGTAATCAGAAGTGCTACTGGTGTTTTACCTAGCATACGTAGGAACTCAACCAGAGCTGTTTTGCCATCAATCACACCCGCAACCGCTAGCGTGTTCAGTACTGTGTCTAGACAGATTAGCAGTACAGGCAGTACTAGGATGGTCATTACTGTGCCAAATTTTGGCAGCTTAGATTCATCAACTTGTGTCTCACCGTTGAAGAACGCTTTTGATAGTGGAATATCGAATTTCTTACCTGCGTACAAACCAAATAGGTAAGCGCCTAAGTACCAAGTTGGGATAGCGACTAGAATACCAACAACAAGCAGTAGGCCAATGTTTGCGCCTAGGAATTCAGCGGCTGCAACAGGACCTGGGTGCGGAGGAACAAAACCGTGCATTACAGCAAATGCACCCGCCGCTGGTAGCGCGTATTTGATTGGCGAACCACCAAAGCGTGCAGCCACACTTAGGATGATTGGCATCATAACCACTAGGCCAGCATCAAAGAAGATTGGGAAACCAAACAGTAATGATGCCACACCTAATGCTAACGGTGCGCGCTCTTTACCGAAGCGTCCAATCAAAGTGTCTGCCAGTACTTTTGCACCGCCAGTCACTTCCAAAATCTTACCGATCATTGCGCCAAGACCAACCAGCAATGCAACTGATGCCAGTGTGCCACCAAAACCACTCATCATGGTTGGGACAACTTGATCAGAAGAAACGCCAGTAGCAATCGCAGTACCTAAACTCACCATAGTTAGGGAAGCGAAAGCATGCACTTTTAGCTTAATAATCAATACAAGTAACGCTGCAATCGCGAGGACGGCAATCGTTAGTAGGAACGTAGGGTCTGGAGCTTGGGTTAGCTGTTCCATGGGTTCACCTTTAAGAATTATTGTTTGTGTCGTGGTTCACATTTATTTGAGTTACCGGTAACATGTTACCGATAACATGAATAAGATAAACCCATATTTTAAAGTGAATTCAAAAATTGAGATCACGCGCAAATTTGTTATGAGGATAAGTTATGGCTGGTAGTAGTGTCGTCGTTATGGGCGTTTGTGCGAGTGGCAAAACCACAATTGGTGAGCACTTAGCAGAAAAGCTAGGACGTAAATTCATTGATGGAGACAACCTTCACCCACGAGCAAACATTCAGAAAATGGCATCAGGTCAGCCTCTGAATGACGACGACCGCAAACCATGGCTAGAACGTATCCGCGACGCTGCTTATAGCTTAGAAAGCAAAAACGAGCACGGCATTATTGTCTGCTCGGCACTAAAAAAGATTTACCGTGACCAAATCCGCGACGGTAACGAAAACGTTAGTTTCCTATTCCTAGACGGCAGCAAAGAATTGATCCTTGAACGCATGCGTGCTCGCCAAGGTCACTTCATGAAAGAGAACATGGTCAACAGCCAGTTTGAAACGCTTGAGCGCCCAGAGAACGAACCTCGTACCATTTTTGTTGATATTGATGCCACGATCGAAGAAGTGGTAGCTAACGCAGCTGAACTCATTCGAGCTCAAAATGAGGTGACCGCATGACTCATCAAGTAATTTTAGATGTTACTCAACGCTTAGTAGAGCGCAGCCAAGAGGCGCGTGCGGCGTTTCTTGCTCGCACTGAAGTCCAAGCAGAAGCCGGCAAAGGTCGTGTCGGTCTGTCTTGCGGTAACTTGGCGCACGCCGTTGCGGCATCTTGTTCTTCAGAAAAGAAAAGCATTCTGGATTTCACTCATTCGAATGTGGCGCTGATCAGTGCTTACAACGATATGCTGAGTGCCCACCAGCCTTACCAACACTACCCTGAACAAATCAAACAAGTGCTGTCTGGCTACGGTCACACTGCGCAAGTTGCTGGCTGCGTTCCAGCAATGTGTGATGGCGTGACTCAAGGTCAAGCTGGCATGGACATGTCGCTGTTTTCTCGTGACTTAATTGCCCAATCTACGGCACTTTCACTGAGCCACAACGTGTTCGATGCGACTTTGCTTCTGGGGATCTGCGACAAAATCGCACCAGGACAATTGATGGGTGCGTTGTCTTACGCACACCTTCCAACAGCATTTGTGCCAGCAGGTTTGATGGCAACGGGCATCAGCAATGAAGAGAAAGTCGACGTTCGCCAAAAATACGCGGCGGGCGAAGTTGGCAAAGACGCACTGCTTGATATGGAGTGTCGCGCTTACCACTCGGCGGGCACATGTACTTTCTACGGCACCGCAAACACCAACCAGCTTGTGTTTGAAGCAATGGGTTTGATGCTGCCAGGTTCGGCATTCATCCATCCACATACTGAGTTGCGCCAGGCATTAACCGATCACGCAGCTCTGAAAATTGCGGCAATGAATGCAGGCTCAGCAAACTTCCGTCCATTGTCTGAAGTCGTCACAGAAAAGAGCCTGATCAACGGCATTATTGCGCTGTTGGCATCGGGCGGCAGCACCAACCACACTATCCACATGTTGGCTGTGGCGCGTGCAGCAGGTTTGATTCTGACATGGCAAGACATCAGTGACTTATCTGAAGTCGTGCCACTATTAGCGCGCGTTTACCCGAACGGTCCAGCAGACATGAACGCGTTCCAAGAAGCGGGCGGCGTACCTGCGCTATTGCATCGTTTGGACGAGTCAGGCTTGCTTCATCGTGACGTGAAACCGGTATTCGGCGAATTCGAAGACCAAATGACGCTACCTACACTAGTCGACGGCAAACTGACTTGGACACCATGTGGTGGCAGCCAAGACAGCGAAGTGATTGCTGCGCCAACGCAAGCTTTCCAAAACACTGGTGGTACTCGCGTACTTAACGGTAACTTGGGTAAGGCGGTAGTGAAAGTCTCTGCGGTGAAAGAAGATCAACGCATCATCGAAGCGCCAGCAATCGTATTCCAATGTCAACACGAAGTGGAAGCGGCGTACAAACGCGGTGAGCTAAACCAAGATTGCATCGTGGTCGTGACGCACAACGGTCCTGCAGCGAACGGCATGCCAGAGCTGCATAAACTGATGCCAATTCTCGGCAACGTGCAGAAAGCGGGTTTTAAAGTCGCACTAGTGACGGACGGTCGACTATCGGGTGCATCAGGTAAGATTCCATCAGCAATCCACGTTTCTCCAGAAGCAATTCGTGGCGGCGCGATTGGCTTGGTGCGTAATGGCGACATCATCCGCGTTGATTGCCAAACTGGTGAACTGAATAACCTAAGCGACGTTACGGGTCGTGAATTGTTAGAGATGGATACTGAAGCTAAACAACAGACTTGGGGTCGTGGTTTCTTTAGCGTGATTCGTCAGAGCGTTTCGAGCGCAGAAGAAGGCGCAAGCTTTATTGTTTAGGGCGGGAAGCCCCTCAAAAACAGAAAAAGCGGAGTGTTGTGCACTCCGCTTTTTGTTTGGTAGATTACTTTCAATCATCAAGCTGCCTTCATCACCACAACCGCTGCAATCACCACAAAGATACCAAACCAGCCAATCGGCTTAAGCTTTTGTTTGAACAGCAAAGTACCACCAATCGCGGTACCTAAGATACCTATCGCCCCCCAAGAGGCGTATGCGATCGCAAGGTCGATCTCTTTTACCGCTTGAGCAAGCAAGGTAAACGCCGCCATCACCAACACAATCGCAGTGATGCCCCACCCTCTGTGCTTAAAGCCTTTAGAGCGAGTCAGTGCCATGTTCGCCATGATGTCGACCAACGCCGCCATGACAACAAATCCAAATGAAACAGTGAAAAATTGGCTCATGATTAACACCTCGCATTCGATGAGCTTGGCAACTCATCTTTCTGTTGAGGCTGACCGTGTGATTCGCCGAGCGTCACACACACGATACCGACCACTGCCAACGCCAAACCAAGCAACTGCTGCGCGCTTAAGTTGGCATCAAATAAAACGATAGAAACTAGGGTAATCAAGGCGATACCCAAGCCTTCCCACGTTGCGTACGCGACACCGATAGAGATTTTCTTTGCTGCTTTCGACAGGAAGTAATAGGAAATGGCGATCAGAACGTACATCACCAGATAGCCTTCCCACGCATTACTTTCGCCGATATACGACATGGTGCTGGTGCCAGCAACTTCGGCAACAATGGCAAGCAATAAAAATAGACGTGCAATGAGCATGATTCATCCTCCCCAGAAATTAAAAAACTGCATAACGGAGAATGGTGAATGTCCTTTAAGAATCAGACATTCAAAGAATTGATTATATAAAAAGAGCCGCTTCTCCTGACTATTTGCAGTCAGATTAGCCCTTCTTCAGTAAAACAGACAGGTAATTGAGATATTCATTTTTGAATATCTCAAAGGACAGTTTGCTTATCCGATCACGTTAATGGCGTATTGAGGGTTTGCTGCACCACTTGGTGCAAATGGCGATGCAATGGGTGGTTGCGATAAGTTTGTAAATACCCCCCCGAAACAACAAATTGGCTGAACTCTCGGTTGACCATTGGCATTGGGTAAGACGCAAGTTCGTGCATCAAGTGCGCGGTACTTTGGCTAGCATACATGATGGCATCGGTCTCAAGCAGCATTTGGCAAGCGACGCGCAAGTTGTAGGATTTAAGTAGTACGACAGGCTCGTAACCCATACGGCGATACTCAGATTCAACTGTACAAAGTGGATTGTAAGACGCAGGAGCAGGCAGAGAGACCAGTGGCAATTCCGACACCGTATCCCAGTCATTGCTGATTTGAGATAAGGTTGGATGGTCTTTACGAGCCAAAATCACCCGTTTTTCGACAAACAATGGACGCATGTAGATGTCTTTCGACAACTCAGTTTCTTGGTCGAGAATACAGTAGTCATGCTCACCCTCTAACATCTCGTCTTGGGAATAGATGTTCCAACTAGAGAAGACAAACGAAGCTTGAGGAAAGGCTTGATGGCAACCGCGCAATAAACGCTGACCTTGTTCATCCATCAAATAGGGATCGGTCACAATCGCAATCTGACCTTGGTATTCGAGCGGGTCAAAGTCCGAAAACTCCTGGACCACTTTTTCTAGCGGCGACAGCATGTTATCAAACTCCGCAGCTAAGCGAATTGCCATTGGGGATGGCTCCACCCCGTGCGCTTTACGCACAAACAATGGATCATCAAACACGTCTTTCAGCTTCATCACACCACGGCTGGCACTGGGTTGCGAAATACCAAGCTGCATCGCCGCCAACTTGATGCTGCGGTTATCCACCACGGCTTTGAGTAAGCGCATTAAATTGAGGTCTAGCGCATCAAGTTGATGTGGCATAACGGCACCCTAGTGATGAAACTGAAATAATGGCGGACTAAACGCTCTCGCCTGCGGTAATTCGGTAACCCATATCGACCATTTTGTCTTCTTGAGCTTCCCCTTTTAGACGCGCAATCAACAACTCTGCACTCTTTTCACCAATTTCAAAACGCGGCGTATCCACGCTGGTCAGTTTTGGACTGATGCTTTGGCCAATGTCTAAAGCGTTGTAGCCAACGACCGCAAGTTGTTCTGGTACTTTGATGCCACGTTGTTGAGCACTCAACAAGGTACCAATAGCAATATCATCGTTGGTACAGAAAACGCCATCAAGATCAGGGTAAGTTGCAAGTGCACGCTCTAATAAATCATGCGCTAGCGAAAAGCTTGAGTGATCACCCGTTAGGACGTGTTTTGGCTCCAAACCCGCTTCAGTCATTGCGCGGTCATAGCCCTGCATACGCAATTTTGTTCGCGTGTCCAAGCGAGCGCCGAAGTAAACGATGGTGCGCTTGCCAGATTCCAATATACGCTTTACGACGCTGTAAGAGGCATCTTCGTGATCCATGCCGACCGCCATATCAATCGGCTGCTCTGGCAGTTCCATGGTTTCGACCACGGGCACACCGGCGTTCTTGATCATCTGTAAAGTGCGTTGGGTATGGTGGCTTTCGGTTAGGATTAAGCCATCAACTTGGTAAGAAAGCAGCGACGCGATTTTGCGTTCTTCTTCCAATTCGTCATAACTAAAGTGTGCGAGCAGTGTTTCGTAACCATTAGCTTTAGTGACCGTTTCAATGCCCTGAACAAAAGAAGCAAAAATTTGGTTGGACAGTGAAGGCAGTAAGATACCAATCGCTTTACTGGAAGACTTAGATAACATCGCCGGAGCACGGTTTTCGATATAGCCCATCTCTTCAATCGCTGCGGCGATCTTTACTCGAGTCTTTTCTGCCACAGATTCCGGATTACGCATATAACGCGATACCGTCATCTTAGTTACGCCAACTTTGTCTGCGACATCCTGCAATGTCGTTCGTGATTTTTTATTATGTTGAGCCATAAATATCTAATTTATCAGTAATGTTACTAGTAACATTATGACCAATACGCCCGCTCGCGACAAGCCAAGTAGAGATTATTCACCATATAATCAACAAAATCATAAGCTTAATAAAAGCACAGTAACCAAATTGCGCTCTCATAATTGTGATTCAAAGCCGAATAAATAAATGACATTAATATTAAGTTTCTTATAAACTGCCGTACCTAAAAAAATAAGATAAAAAGTATAGTGCAGTTAGGCTCCAGCAAAACCCAGATTTACTATCACCTGCTTGATCTGGACGACTCTCAACAACAGCAATACCTAGCGACATTGCAGAAGAGTCAACCTGAGCTTTACCTCCAAATCGCCCCTCTTTTGGCTATCGACCAACAACAGGAACAACTCACTCAGTTGCTCGGTTTTTGCGCGCATCAGGCCACGAGCCATGAAGTCGATCTAAGTGGAGAAGTGATCAGTAAATATCGCCTTACCCATGAATTAGGTCGTGGTGGCATGGGGGTAGTCTATGCGGCACAGCGCGCTGATGAGACGTTTGAGCAAGACCTTGCAATCAAGTTTATCCAAAGCAATTTGAGTCAGGTTTTAGGACAACGAGCATTGTTTGATGAAGCTCAGTTGCTGGCTCGCTTGAATCACCCATACATTGCCAAAGTGTTCGATGGCGGTCTACACGATGATTCGGTTTACATCGTGATGGAACGCGTTTTTGGCCAAACCCTGGACGCTTACCTTTCGTTACTGCCAATGGAAGACGACGATAAGTTACTGCTGTTCAAGCAGATCTGTGAGGCCATGGAACACGCCCACCAGCATCAGGTCTTGCATGCGGATCTCAAACCGGAAAACATTCTGATTGATCGCAACAAGCGGCCAAAACTGCTCGATTTTAACCTAACACAAAAAGCGCAGTCGAATTCTGAAGAATCGCATTCAGGCTTAATCGCCTTTAGTGAACATTACGCCAGCCCCGAACAACAAAAAGGCCAGTTCTTAACGGAGCAAAGTGATGTGTATTCACTGGGTAAGATTCTGGCGCTGATGTTTCCAAACACACCAGTTTGGTCTGATGTGTATTGGGTGATCCGTCGAGCAACTCGCTCTATAGCAAAGCAACGCTACCGCGATGTGCGCACCTTACGGTTAGATATTGAGAACATTCTTGAGCACCGTCCAATCGAACAAAAGAAGCACTGGCCGCTGTACAGCATACTTCGTCTAGTACAGCGCCGACCGCTGCCATCGGTATTGTCCGCAATCTTAGTGTTATCTGGTTTGTTGTTCAGTAACACTCTGATTCAAAAGAACATCCAACTGCAACAAGAGAAGAAGATTGCAGAAGACATCATGTACGAAGTAACACGCCTTGTCTTCCATGCCAAGGGGCAAAATGTCGAGCATATGTCCGTCAGTGCCATGATGGAGCTGACACGTAGGCGGATTCTGTCTAATCCAGATATCCCCAAACACATAAAACAAAAAATGTTATTGGCGATGATGACACCGGTGCCAGAGAAGCACCTAACAAACGCAATAAGTTGTCAGCCAAATTGTGCGCCTGATATTCGCACTAAACAGAAAGGCTAAAACACAAAAAGGCTTAAACACAAAGATGTACACACGTTCCATGGCGATTTGGCTATCCGCTTTAGCGATGGCCCCAGCTTGGGCGAACATGACTTCTGCACCCGAGGTGTCAGAAGCAGTCACGCCTACCATCAAGCAAGGTTTTTTCATCGACTCTCCGGTGACGGGACTGTATTACAAAACGACCTCCAACCTTTCTGGTTTTACACAGAAAGGTGCATTTGATTATCATCCAGGTGATGTCATCAGCTTTTTCCTCGGTAATGACGACAAAGGCTATCTACTGACGACTATGTCCAGCCAAGAAGTCTTGACTCCAACCATGGCAACCACCAAGCCAAGTCGCAGTATCAATATGACCCGCTTGTTGCTTTCTCTCGATAGCACACCAGAAAATCGTCAAGAGATTGTGTTAGCCAACAAGGTTCTCTCTGACCCAGCCTTCCAAGCGCAACTCAAACGCCTCGATCTCAATGTCATTGATAATGCCAAACATCAGCTCAACTTAGATTGGGTTTCGGTAGAAGAAGCGGTGGAGCATCTCAATGAAAGCCAAACCTATATTGAGAAAAACTTTGCTTCGAATGAAATCATCTTTGAGCCCAAAAACGTGCGCTTTAAGAACATCATCATCAAGAAAAAGGACTGGCAAGGCCGCGCTTGTGCATTTGATATTCGTTACCAACATCATCCACGTTATCGCCCACCGATTGGCGAGGTTAACTTCACCATTACCGAAACGTCTCTTATTCAGCATCCAAGCATTGGTGATTACTTCCAAGGTTGTTTCTTAGCACGTAACCACAGCATAACCGAAGACATTGTCGAGCCTATCGAAAAGTTTTCTGAATGGGAGAGCTTGGTTGGCTGTTCCGATACCGGCTGCACACGTAACGATCTCAACGGTTTCTCACTGGAAGACTACGACGATGAAGGCGATTGGAAATATCGTTCTGTTGCCCTCAACTTTGACCCAAGCACCCGACTTTTGATGGAAAAAGTGCAAGGGTTAGGTCAAAACGAGCACATCCAGCACCAAAACCGTACTGAAATGCTATGGTTCACCTACCCCGATTCCATCGATAGCCAAATTGCCTACCAAGGTGTGTGGCAACAAACCCAGTACCTACGTGATTCAATGAAACAATCTTGTTTGTTGATGCGTTACAACCAAGTATTGCGTCTACCTGTTGATGCCATCACCTGCCCTACCGACACCCGCTTATATACCCAAGATGTCACCAACGACTATTTGGATATGTGGTGGGTCAACAACGATGAGCCGAGCGCAGAACTAGCGCAGATGAATGTGATGGTACGTTGGTCACCAACCCCTTCTGAAATCAACTACACCACGTGGGAATACCTGCCAGCAGGCAAAACGTGGGAACAAGGTATTTTGTATCGCTACCAGCAAGACATCAGTCGTAACCGTGATGGCTCTGACCGTATTGAAACCCACACCATCTCTGAGTTTGTAAAAGTAAGTGAGGACGTATAACCATGGCTTCCAATTCCACCCTGACGCAAATCATTCAGCAATGGCAAGCTGGTAACAAACAAGCGGAAAGTGAGTTATACCAATTCGCTTATCTTCAATTGCGTAAAATTGCTCAGCAAGAGCGCGAACGCAATGCCGAAAAATACGGCACCGACAATAAGGTACTGGCAGACAGCGTGAACAGCACCACGGCGCTAATCCATGACGCCTACTTAAAGATGTCTAGTTGCGACATGAGTGAGATTGAAACCAAGCGCGATTTCTTCTTGATGGCCGCCAAGGTAATGCGCCAGATCTTGATCGACAATGCACGTGCTCATCAAGCGCAGAAGCGCCAACACATCACCTTGATGAAAGAGGAAGAAGATCGCTTCGAGCAACTCATCATCATGGACAAAGCGCTCGACAACTTTAGTGTACGCTATCCGCGCCAATCTAACGCATTAAAGCTCAAGTATCTGATGGGCATGAAAAACCAAGAGATCTGTGAACTGCTCGAATGCAGCGCCAGTTTGATTGAAAAAGACCTTAAGTTCTCGCGCAGCTGGCTGCAATCTAGAATGGCGCACGCGTAATATCATGACGAAAAAATACTGGATTGCAGGCGCACTGGGTGTTTGCTTAATAGCAAGCTACTGGCTTTCAGACGAACAAGCAGCCGCTGCGGCTGCGGCTGCCAATATAGAGCCAGCACAAAATGGCCTAGATAAGAGAAAAACGTCCCAAGGTGAGCGCACTTCGTTGATTGAAGTAAAGCAAGCCTTAACCTCCTCATTACTAGAGAGAAACAACGATCTTGCCTTTGAAAAAGCACTCGAATCTGCGTTATCAGAGCAACCTGAACAGGTTCAAGATGCTTTTGGATCATCGGTGGTCAATTACTCCGGAGACCTGACTCAAACTTACATCAGTAGCAACCAAAACAACGATGCGACAAACAACGGCAAACCGATCATTAACCTCGCCGTGGAACAACAACTACAAACGATCATCTTTGGTTGGGAGCTTACACAAAACAACCCCATCAACTACTCGCTAGGGTTAGATCAGCTATTTGAAGATCCGGAAGGTGACCTGCTCACAACTCGTATTTGGCTAGAAAATGCCAACGGGTTAAGTGTGCTCAATCAGGGGCAAATCATGCTTCAAGGTGCGCCAAAAGCCTTCGATCAAACCACCTTCTTGGCTGTATCTGCACGAGATGACCACCATGGCTCGGAAGATCATGCTTGGGTTACCACACGTTTTGAACTGCCAGCGGTGATTGAAGAACAAAATAACACTGAGCACCCTCTCATTGATGGCATTGTCTATCGTCTTGAATCCACAACTTTGCTTGGTGGGAAAAAATTCGAATATGAAGTCGTGTATTGCGAGGCATTTCAGTTTATCGATGACGACGTTTTTTATGCCGCAGCCAACAACAAAACTCGTTGCCCAGAAGAGAATGAACTAAAGAAAGTGGGCAGCTATCAGATCAGCGATGATTCACTGATTGTGCAAACCAACAGAACGCAACAAATATGGACCACCAAAAAGGTCTATACCTCGCGTGTGCATAAAGAAACCGAAAACTACTTTATTACTGTCTTCGACAATAATCGTTTCGAAAGCTACACCATGCAGAAAAACAAACGTTCGATGGAAGAACGTTTGAACGTCAATACTGGAAAGGATCTTGAGCACTTCACACTGTTTGATTTGCTCATCCCGACTGAAGGGGGTTATCGCCATACACTCGCCAACAACTACATTTTTGATAGGCGGTTTGCTCAAGGTGATGAGTATTACGATGGTTTCGACTCCGACCTCAACATAAGTGCACCCAATAGCGACTTCTTCAGTCATGAAATGTGCCAATTTTGGGACGCTTCAATTGTCGCGGGCGAAGGCATGTTCAATGATATCGTGTCTTATTCCAACAACACCCATTGTGCCACTGCACCAATACCGTCCGCGTATGCCTTTGTTTACTTCAACAATGATTACCATGCCAATGACGTCTTTCTTCATGGGGAAGCTTACAGCTACATTTTACGTCCCTTACCTAAGTACGCCAGTGAAGTTGAAGAACTTAAGCTCAATATGATTTATCACGATCCTCTTGGTACGAAAACCAATCAAAAATTAACTAAAAACTCAAAATAAGTCGTTGTATTCCATAACCAGCACCACTATTGATAATTTAAACAACTAATCTACTCAACAAAAAAATATTCAAAGTTTTTTTACGGTTTTTTTGCGGTTTTTCGTATCTTGAAGCTGCTTCCAAAATCGATCCAAAATGCGCAGCTTTTCCAATCTCACTAGTGAGATTTGGAGATAAAACAATAAAAAGCGACTTTCTCATTCGGAAACGAAACAAGGATTAAAAACAATGAATAAGGTGAGTTTACTAGCAGCGTCAGTGGCTATCGCGCTAACAGGTTGTGGTGGTTCAGATAGTAGTTCAAACGGTGGTAATTCTGGTGTAGTGATCACAGGCTTTGATGGTTACTTCAAAAACGCGGTGGTATTTGAAGATCTGAACAACAACGGCCAATGGGATACCTCTGATACCTTCCTTGGTCTGACGAATGAGAAAGGTCAGCTTACCATCAAAGCAAAACCAGAAGCGACGCTGGCTCTACAAACCATCACGCCAAACGGCTTAAAGCAGAAACAACTTATTCAGCTTGATCCAAAACATGCAGGCACTTACACCGTAGATATGGATCACCCAAGCCAAGCAATGGCGCACGAATTGGTTTTCCGAGCACCAAACTCGTCTAACGTTATTTCACCAATCACAGACCTTGTCGCGATTGAGATGGCAAACAACGACGCGCTAACAGAAGAAGAAGCCGCAGCAAAAGTTAACCAAGCACTTGGTGGTACTGAAGAGGCTCCTATCGACCTATACAGCGACTTCGTTTCGGGCGTAGATAAAAGTGCCGAACTACATAAAACCGCTCAGATTCTGACTGAATCTAAAGCGCAAAACCCTGCGAACTACGAGAAAAAAGCGACTGAATTCGCGCAAGCAGCTGATCAAGAAGTAGACCGTCTGGTGGAGTCTGGTGCAGATATCAATGATCCAAACCTACGCCCAGTGATCACTGACAGCACACCAGAAAGCGAAAACCTAGCGCCAGAAACCGTAGTCAACAACAAGCTTGTTGTCAGCGAAAACGTTGAAGAAGCAGCCGAAGATAAGCTAGATAACTTACCAGAAATCGTAAAAGGCGCAGGCTTCGATGGTGTTGAACTAAACATTGAAGGTCTATTCAAAGACAAAGACCAAAACTTAGTAACACCGAAACTGACTCACAACCTTACTGGCACAGGTATCGAAGTTAGCATTGTAGGTGAACAACTGATTCTTTCACCAACAACTGAAGTCACCAAAGCGGGCGAGTTTGAAATCATCCTTACAGCAGAAGATAAAGACTCTTCTGGAAAAACACTAGCTACTGTAAGCACAGTATTCGAATTGGATATCGAAACCGCTAACCAAGCGCCAATCGTCATTGAAGCAGAGCAAAAACGCCTTCAAAGCATCGTTGATGACTGGCAACTGCAGCAAGGTGAAGCTTTTGAGCAAACTCTAGACATTTCTGGTCTGTTCAAAGACGAAGATGGCCAACTAGAAGAGTATTCAGCGGAGTCGATCTCTATCGAAGGCTTGTCTATCAATGAAAACGACAACGCAATCATCACTGTCGAAGGTTCCCCAGAAAAAGCTTACGCTGCAGGTCAAACATTTACCGTTAGTGTAGAAGACAACGAAGATGGTGAAGCTCGTGTAACCTTTAAACTACCAGAAGTAAAAGAAGGCACTACACCACCACCAGTCGTACCAACACTAGGCTTCACTATCGACCATTTTAACGGTAAAGCGGCAAAAATGGGCAGCTTTGCACGCAACGATGGCGAAATTGGCCATGCGATTCTTATGAAAGATGCCGAAGGCCTACTATGGTGTTGGGGTTCAAACGATGATGAGCAAGGCGAAGAGTATTCGGCAAACATCAGTGATAACCTAAGCAACTCTTGGGAATCAGAGTACGACCCATACGCGATTTTGGCAAAACTGGACAAGCTACCAAGCTACGCGGCTTACCAAAACAAAGATTGTTGGGATGTAGAGATCAAAGATGGCAAATTATACGACGACGAAGGTTCTGAGTATGAAATGCTTTACCAAAACAAAACCGCGCATGGCGACCAAATCCTAGTGAAAATCGATGGTGACGAGTTATTCTGGTTGGATTCGACAGATGCACCTTTCGCACAAGCACTACCAGTGAGCGAAAAGGTCGCAAACGGTAAGGTTGAATTTGATATGACGGTAGAGAGCGAGACCGTTGCAGAAGAGGAAACAGAGCTATTCTACGCAGCGGGTAAGTTTGAATACGCAAGCGATGTTTACGAGTATGAGTCTATCAAACCAGAAGGCTTCTACACACCAGGTAACTGGACAGTCTCTCTAGATAGCACAACAAACCGCGAAACTCTGATTCTAGAAGAAACTGGCGCAGATTCTGATTACAAGACTCGCCACCGTAACGTAAACCGAGAGTTTGGCGACTTCTACATCGGAATCAACTCAAGCGTTGAACAAAACGGTTGGGTATCTGCTCCAGAGTTCGGTCTGTACTCACACTCTCAAGAAGCAATAGAAAAAGTGATGGAATCACTGCCTTTAATTGAAGACTAATGAGTAAAGATAAACAAATACTATCGAAACCTTGTTGTAGCCAGATTCACCTGCATCGTCGACGCAGAACTTTCTGGGAAAAGTGCAAAGGTATCAAAGAAGTATACTGTTGCGCGAATTGTCACAGGGAAACCAGTCTCAAATAGCTCCTCTGTTTGAGGCCGCAAAAAAAGCCCCGCTCAAGCGGGGCTCTTTTGTATCAGTTTAACTACTTCACACAAATCACATTCAGCAACGAGGTGCCTGTTAACTGATTGGGCTCTCGGTCAGCAAATAGCCCCTTCTTATCTTTACCCCAGTACGGCAATTGTAATGGCCAATTATTTTTTTCCATCACACCAGAGCCACGCAACGTTTTAAACTCAGGCGCGCTCGCCAAGTTCATTCCCAATTGCTGACACACTTGCTTCGAACTCGCGTAATTTAAGCGATTCCACGGTTTGCCATGTTCCATGTAGAACTGGTTGTTATTCTCGACCAAGTACGGCACCACAAACGTCTTACCTTGTAAGATAGTTTTCAAACGAACCTGAACGTTCTTACTGCTGATCGCAGGTTGAGCAGGCTTTGCGGCAACTTGGGTCGCCGAAGTTTGCTTAACAGTTTGTTTTGCGGGTGCCTCTTTGGCCTGAAATGCCCCCGTATCAGGTCGAGAAGCGGCCACTGGCTCGACTGGTTTTGGTTTCGAAACTGGCTTGGGCATTGGCTTAGTTTGCTTCACTGGCTCTGATGTACCTTTGCCAACCACACGAATAAAGGCTTCTTTGTATGTCGACAAGGTTTTGACTCGCTGTAAGTCCTGCGAGGCTTTGGCAAATTCAGTATAAGGACCAATAAGACATCGGTAGCCTTTTTGCTCCGGC
This sequence comes from Vibrio sp. ED002, assembly GCF_023277445.1. NCBI lineage: Bacteria > Pseudomonadati > Pseudomonadota > Gammaproteobacteria > Vibrionales > Vibrionaceae > Vibrio > Vibrio sp. ED002. Next base: position 2,311,975 of record NZ_CP080238.1, read on the forward strand.
TTCATCCAAACATCAGTGGTGATTTTGCCGTAGATCGGCTTGGCTTTGGCTAAAGACATCGGTTTTGGCAACAAACCACATTGAATCCAGAAGAAATCATTGCCTCCCTGCGGCACTTTCTTTCCCCATACCCCTTTCCCGATCGGACAAGATTGCTCAAGTACTGGCAGTTCTTTGTTACTCGCTTGAGAGGCTTGGCAAAGAAAACCTTCCGCGAATACCGGTGTCGAAAATTGGGCGCACGCCAACAGCAATCCAAGGCTCAAGCCGGATTGGACGATACGAGAGGAATGTTGTGCCTTCTTCATTTCCATACGCTTCACTCTGAACAGTAGGTGATGAAATTATCGCGACAAAGCGTCAATAAAACATGAATAAAAAGTGATAAGCAAAAAAAGAGCCGGAATTGCATCCGGCTCTCAGTTTAGAAAGAATTTTATGAAATAGGCAACGTATAGGTGCGTATTTTAGTGATTAACCCTTGTAGATTTTCGGGTTGAACACGTCACGTAGCCAGTCGCCAAGTAGGTTAATCACCAATACCAGTGTCACGAGTACGATACCTGGGAAGGCGGTAATCCACCATGCACCAGAGAAGATGTAGTTAAAGCCGATGCTGATTAGCGCGCCTAGAGACGGCTGGTCCACAGGAAGACCTAAGCCTAGGAATGACAGTGCCGCTTCCGACATGATTGCGTTCGCAACCTGTACTGTCGAGATAACCAAGATTGGAGATAGACAGTTCGGCAGAATGTGACGGAACATGATGCGAGGTGCTTTAAAGCCCATCACACGCGCCGCTTCGACGTATTCTTTCTTCTTCTCTGCCAATACCGAGGCGCGAATGGTACGTGCGTATTGCGGCCATTCTGCCACGCCGATGATCACCACCAGCATGACTACCGCATATTGGCTGTAGAAGTCACTGCCAAAGCTGGCTTTAAAGATTGCCGAGACGATGATCGCCACCATCATGGTCGAGAACGATAACTGTACGTCTGCAAAGCGCATCAAGAAGCTATCGATACGGCCGCCAAAGTAACCCGCCGACAAACCAATAATGATACCCAGTACTAACTGAAGACCAACCGCAAGAAAACCGATAGTCAAAGACAGGCGAGAGCCGTAAAGAATGGTCGATAAAATATCGCGACCTTGCTCATCCGTACCTAACACAAAACGCTCGTCACCGTCTTCCATCCAAGAAGGCGGCAACTCCGAGTCCATGATATCGATGGACGTGAGATCATAAGGGTCAGTCGGTGCAAGTACAGGGGCAGCAATCGCCAACACCAAAAACACCATAAAGACAGTGAAACTGGCCATCGCGACTTTATCGCGCTTAAAGTAGTACAAGAAATCCGAGTTTTTAAAACGTTGCCACGCAGAAGGTACTGCTTCAGGAGCGGCCGTTACATTTGATTGGCTCATGATTAAGCTCCTTTTCCAGTTAGGTTCACTGTTGGGTTGATGATGCCGTACAGCAAATCAACAATGGTATTGGTTACCACGAAAATCAGACCAACAAAGATAACGTAGGCAGTGATCAGCGGTGTATCTACACGGTTGATTGCCTCAAGGAAAAGAAAGCCCGTACCCGGCCACTGGAACACGGTTTCAGTAAGAATGGTGTAAGCCACCATGGTACCAATCTGCACACCACCCACCGTCAGAACAGGTAGCATGGTGTTCTTAAGTGCATGTTGGTAATAAATTTTGTTTAAGTTCAGGCCTTTTGCTTTGGCGAACTTGATGTATTCCGAGCTCAGCACTTCCAACATTTCTGAACGTACCAAACGAATGAACAGCGGCAACATGATCGAAGCCAGTGCCACACAAGGTAGAATCAAGTGCTTGATGCCATCAATGGTAAAAAAGCCAGATTCCCAACCAAGAATATTAGCCGTTTCACCCCGCCCGTAGGAAGGCAGCCAGCCCAGCTCAATGGAGAATACATACATCAGCATAATCGCGGTTAAGAACACCGGAATCGAGATACCGACACTACTCATCGCCATGACAAATTTGGTAAAGATGCTCTTCGGATGAATCGCGGAGTACACCCCAAGAGGAATTGAGAGAAGAATGATAATGAGCGTCGCACCAAACACGAGCTCTAACGTCGCCACCAGCTTATCGAGAATGACCTCAACCGCAGGTCGCTTGAAGAAGTAAGATGTACCTAAATCACCTTGTAGCGCATTGCCCACAAAGCGAGTGTACTTTGTGATAAAGGGATCGTTCAGGCCCAGTTCGTCACGCAGCGCTTGACGCTCCGCTTCTGAAACCGACTGACCTACAAGCTCACGCAGCGGGTCACCCAGGTTGTCCTGAATGGCAAACGCCACCAAACTGATCACAAACATCACTATCAGTGCCTGAAACAGGCGCTTGACCAGAAACGAAAACATTCCTTGCCCCTTAACTATCCATAGATCTCTATTCAGAGAGAAAATTCAGTCTGTAAAACCAACTCAGTCCGACTGAAACAAAACTGAGTAGAGTGCTTTAAGTTGAGGAGGGACATCCACCCCTCCTCAAAATCGACTAACCGTGATTATTCAACCACTAGGTCACCGAAGTAAGGCATAACCATTGGGTTAACGATGTCTGCCGCTTTCACGTTAGACTTCGCGCCCCACGCTTCACTTTGCCAGTGTAGCGGTACGAATGCTGCGTCGTTGTATAGTGTTGCTTCTACGCCTTTCAGCATTTCTGCACGCTTCGCTGGATCCGTTTCTACGTTCGCAGCTTCAACCACTTTGTCCATTTCTGGGTTTGAGTAGTAACCACAGTTGTACTGACCACGACCAGTATCTTCGTTACGAGTCATAGTTAGGAACTCGTTGAAGTTCGCTGAATCTTCCGTATCTGAGTGCCAACCGATCATCAGCATGTCTGCTGCACACTTGTCGAACTCTGGCCAGTATTGCGCTTTTGGCATGGTCTTCAGATCAACCTTGATGCCGATCTTAGACAGCATTGCCGCTGCCGCTTGCGCTACTTTCGCATCGTTCACGTAACGGTTGTTCGGTGCGATCATCGTCAGCGTTAGGCCATCTTCGTAGCCCGCTTCTTTCATCAGTTCTTTCGCTTTCTTCAGATCGTAGCGAGGAACCAGTTTGTCATCGTGACCTACGTAACCTGCTGGGCTTTGCTGACCAGCTGCCGTTGCGAAGCCTTTCATGATTTTCTTCACGATGCCTTCGTTATTGATTGCGTGAACAATCGCTTGGCGAACGCGAACGTCTTTCAGTGCTTCGTTGCTGTTTTGGTTGAGTTGGAACGTGATGATACGTGTACCAGGTAGTGTTACTAGGTCGATGCCGTCTGCATCTTTCACACGTTTGTGATCGTTTGGCGCTACTGGGTGAATCATGTCAACGCCGCCAGAAAGTAGCGCAGCTACACGAGTTGCGTCTTCTTTGATTGGTACAAGCGTTAGCTTATCAACGTTACCTTTCGACTCTTTGTCCCAGTAATCTTTAAAGCGTTCGAATTCCACTTTTACGCCCTGCTCACGAGAAGTCACAATGAATGGACCCGTGCCAGATACGTTAGTCGATGCAAATGAGTTACCGTGCTTCACTAGCTCAGACTTGTCTTTGCCATCTTCTGTCTTACCAGAGTAGAACTTGCTGTCCATTGGGAAGATGTAAGTCGCCGTTTGCAGAACAAGCGGGTAAGGACCTTTAGTCACTAGATCCACTGTGTAGTCGTCAACCTTCACGATTTTTTCGTACGGGTCGAAGATAGCTTTGAAATCTGGAGAGCTTTGTAGACGTTCGAAAGTCCATACTACGTCGTCCGCCGTCATGTCGTTACCAGAGTGGAACTTAACACCTTGGCGTAACTTGAAACGTACCGTTGTATCGTTCACACGTTCCCAGCTTTCTGCTAGACGAGGTTCAAAGTCCATGTCTTGTGTGAAACGAACTAGTGGATCAAATACCATGTGTGACATTTGCAGCGTACCGCCTGATAGCTGCTCATGCGGGTCTAGCGATACTGGGTCAGCTGCGTAGCCAACTTTGATATCTGCTGCCATTGCGTTAAAGCTTAGGCCCGCTGCCATTAGCGCCACTGCTAATTTGCTTTTCATGGTTTTCATTTGCATAACTCCTTCATGCGGGAATTCGAATCCCTTGTTGTGTTTGCGTCTTTGTTATGACTAAGGTTTGTTGACCTTGATGGTCAGCCAAGCGAAAAACTTGGTTTATGCCGTTTTGATTTCTTCTCTCAAACCTGTGAATTCAGGCATCAGAGAAATCAGCTTCTTACTGTATTCATGCTGAGGAGCGGTAAACAGTTGCTCAGTCGGCGCCACTTCCAGTAGCGTACCCATCTGCATCACACCCACTCGGTCACACATTTGGCGAATAACAGGTAAGTCGTGACTGATAAACAGCATCGTTAGGTTCAGTTCACTTTGCAGATCTTTCAGCAAGTTCAGAATTTGTGCTTGTACCGATACATCCAACGCTGATGTCGGTTCGTCACAAATCAGTAGTCGAGGACGGGTCGCCAGTGCACGCGCAATAGAAATACGCTGACGCTGACCACCGGAGAATTCATGAGGGTATTTGACGCCCGCCATTTTGCCCAAACCTACGTGATCAAGCAGGTCATTCACAATCTGACGCGTTTCCGCTTCATTCTTAGTGAGCTTATGGAAACGAATTGGCTCCGCGATGATGTCAAAAATCTTCATACGCGGGTTCATTGAAGTGTATGGGTTTTGGAAGACCATTTGCATTTGACGACGCAGCGGACGGCGTGCTTTTTCTGATTTCAGCGCCGTTAAGTCAATGCCTTCAAAGCTTACTTGGCCTGAGTTTGGTTCATACAAACCTGCAATCACACGTGCGATGGTCGACTTACCTGAGCCAGATTCACCCACCAAACCAAACGTCTCACCTTCGTGCACTTCAAAGCTAACATTGTTTGAAGCCTGTACGTATTCACGGCGGCTTTCAAACAACGAATCTTTGGTCACGAAGCGTAGATTTACGTTCTTCACATCCAATAGAGGGCCTGTGTATTCGCGTTGGTCTTGGCTTTGGCCTAACCAGTGGTTCTTGATGTCCAGTTCTTGTAGCTCTGTTGCTTCTTCGATGTAGCTCACTAGCGGGAAGCGATCGAGTTTAATGTCAGAGCGAGGAACCGCAGAAATCAAGCTGCGTGTGTATGGGTGGTCAGGATCGCCCAATACCTTAGCGGTTGGGCCAAACTCCACCAAATCACCGCGGTACATAACCGCAACACGGTCAGTCACGTTTGAAACCACACCCATGTCGTGCGTCACCAACATACAACCTACGTTGTTCTTGATACACAGTTCACGGATAAGGTTTAGGATTTGGTCTTGGATTGATACGTCGAGTGCCGTAGTTGGCTCATCTGCGATGATCAGTTCTGGCTCACCAGCCAGTGCGATAGCAATAACCACACGCTGGCGCATACCACCAGAGAATTGGTGTGGGTACTGTTTAAGACGGTTTTCAGGTTGCGGAATGCCAACCTGTTGCATTAAAGAAAGCGCACGTTGATATGCCTCTTCATCCGACACCTTCATGTTGGCGTGGATGGTCTCTTTCAATTGTTGCTCAACCGTAAATAGAGGGTTAAGCGAGGTCATTGGGTCTTGGAAGATAAAGCCAATCTTAGAGCCGCGAACCTTACGCATCGCTTCTGGCGTCAAACCAGAAATTTTCTCTCCATCAAGGTACACGTCACCACTGGCAACACGACCCGGAGGGCTAAGCAAATCAATAACGGCGTTACCAACGGTGGATTTACCCGCACCTGATTCGCCAACAACACCCACAATTTCGCCACGATCGATATGAAAAGAAAGCGACTTCACGGCCGCATGGACACCGTGACGGGATGGATATTCTATACGAAGGTTTTTCACCTCTAATAGTGACATTTCAGACCTCTACTGCCTTGTCTGTGGTATCGAATCGCGCAATAAAAGCGCCATTCATTACCTGAATGAATCCGTTCAAATTCAGAATAATACTCTGAAATCTTAATGCGGAAACAATTTGGCAAAAATCACACAAAAAAGCAACAATTAAAGTATATTCCGCCGAAAAAACATTATTTACACGCACAATGAGCGAATAGAAATGCATTAACAAGTATTTAACCACTTTCATAACACACCATTTTTGTGCGCTACGCACCAATAAAAACAGAAAAATGCTCTAAATTCACGCATAAACTCACTATTGATAGTATCCCTATTATTCACGCGCCATCATTAACATTTACCAAACAATATTCCGTTCCCATTGGGACTTTTCGACATAAAATGTTACTAACAAAATAGTCTGCATACATAAAAAGCCAAAATCCCCCTACACACATAGAGGTGAAAACGTGAGCAGATCTGCAAAACAAATGAAATCTGTCACCTAACCTTGGTTATGCGTCAGTTATGCGATTTTGTGATTAAAGTGATTTTGATGCAGTAGAAAACTCCGTATCAGCAACCTGATTAGCCCTTATAAAGCACGTGTTGAACTGGTGATTTTGCGCTTTCCACTGTCATTTTGAGTAAGATAAGAGATAATTAAAGCCCAACGTCGAGTAGTGAATGAAGGAGCCCTTGTGCTTAAAGCGATATTTTTTGATATGGACGAGACTTTATGTGGCACATCTCAAGCCGATAAAGTGGCAGGGCAAGAGTTTGCCGATTGGATTACTCAAACTTACCCTCAGGTCGCTGACTCCACAGCCTTCGTACAGCGCTACTTGCAAGGCGTATATAAGAAGTTAAACGACGAATTCCCTCAACTTATTGCTCTTCTACCTAATGAAAATGCGTTCCGCTGCGGTTTAATCCAAACCATCTTGGCAGAACAAGGTATCGAGATCGATGCAGAACAAGCCCAGCAGGCACAAAGCTTCTTCGATTCAGCTCGCATGGGTGCTTTTACGTTCTTCCCTGGCGTGAAGGAAATGCTTACGGAGCTACGCCAACACTACAAGTTGGTGGTAATCACTAACGGCCCTATCTTCTCGCAACATCCAAAGCTCAAAGCGACACAAATGAGTGAATGGGTGGATCACATCATCGTCGGTGGCGAAGAGCCTGAAGAGAAGCCTGCTGCAAGTATCTTCCACAAAGCACTCAACCTTGTTGACGCAAAACCAGAAGAAGTGATTCATATTGGTGACTCTCTACCAGCCGATATTGCGGGTGCCAACAATATGGGCATTCCGAGTGTGTGGGTTAACGAGGCAGGCACAGCAAACCCAACCGACATCAAGCCAAACTATGAAGTGAAAGAGACCGTTGAGCTGAATGAAATTCTAAAAACGCTCGCTCAATAAAGCACTTAACTCAAGAAATACAAAGCCCCAGCCTCCGTGCTGGGGTTTCTTTTATCAGCTCAAAAAGCATTTGGATCATGGGTGGCCAAAAGCTCCCAAAGCTGTACATTTTTGGTGGAATTGAAAGCGGCGTGAGAGTTTTTGAGGATGAGAAATGTAAAAAGCCCCAGTCTTTCGACTGAGGCTTTCAATAGCGGTCGATGAAGAGCCATATTTTAACTTCAGGCGAACCCCACTTGGGTTCAAACCCATTGAAATACTGCCAACTAATCTAAGTCAAAGCGAGATCATAAGCTCTAAAACGACGAAAGCCTGCTAAGAAGCAGGCTTTCTAATAGTGGTCGGTGAAGAGGGATTCGAACCCCCGACCCTCTGGTCCCAAACCAGATGCGCTACCAAGCTGCGCTATTCACCGAACTGTATTTACTGATTCTCTCAAATCAGACAGGATACTTCAACTAAGAAGTCACCTTAATTAATGGGGTGGCTAACGAGATTCGAACTCGCGACCACCGGAATCACAATCCAGGGCTCTACCAACTGAGCTATAGCCACCATCAATTTGTGTCGTTTACCGCTCTAGTATAGCCATAAACTAAATGATGGTCGGTGAAGAGGGATTCGAACCCCCGACCCTCTGGTCCCAAACCAGATGCGCTACCAAGCTGCGCTATTCACCGACGAATTTTGTTTCGACTCTTGGGATATTAGAATCAAAACTGGAAACTTCATTAATTAATGAGTTACCGAAATAATGGGGTGGCTAACGAGATTCGAACTCGCGACCACCGGAATCACAATCCAGGGCTCTACCAACTGAGCTATAGCCACCACTATTTTGTGCCGTTAATTTGTATTCCGGAATGGCACGCCCGAAAGGATTCGAACCTTCGACCTTTGGCTCCGGAGGCCAACGCTCTATCCAACTGAGCTACGGGCGCATGCCCCATCGGCGGAGAGGAATAATACGGATATCACACTATGCCGTCTAGTACTTTTTTTACTTTTTTTCTCGTTTGGTCTCTTTTTCGACAGTTATCTGCCTTTAAAGTGAATTTTTGATGTGATTCACGCCCTGTCATGGATAACTTGTTGTTTATTGCAACAACTTATCAGGATATAATCACCCATTATTTACATTGATTTAACAGTCGCAACCAGATTGTTCAATCACTTTAGACCGTTAGGAACGGTTTTCTGCATAGTATTCAGGCCATGCAGCAAAACCGAATCCAACAGGGCTAAATACTCTAACTATATAAATAGGTAAGTCACTTACCTTTGGAATGTGAAGTGGGTTTAATGGATATGTCTCGACGAATGATTAGCGTTTTGTTCGCTGCCTTAACTTTTTCTACGGCAGCTTTAGCTTCTGACATCAGCCAAACTGAATACGATGCGATCGCAGAACGCATCAAACCTGTCGGTGATGTTTATCTAGCAGGTGCAGAACCAGTAAAAGCAGAACCAACTGGTCCACGTGATGGCGCCGCGGTTTACGGTACTTTCTGTATTGCTTGTCACGCATCTGGCGTAAGTGGCGCACCAAAAACAGGTGATGCTGCGGATTGGGCACCACGTATTGCACAAGGCAAAGACGTGCTAACCAACCATGCGATCCAAGGCTTCAATGCAATGCCAGCAAAAGGTACGTGTATGGACTGTTCTGATGACGAAATCATCGCAGCCATCGACCACATGATTGAAGGTCTGTAATAAAGACACCAACGAAAAAGGCTTGCCACTTGGCAAGCCTTTTTGTTTTTAGCAAATTAGAACAACGCTGTCCTACTTCTTAAACATCGCTCGAATATTAGCGATGTGAGCTTGGCCTTTTGCCATGCGCTCTTCTGCCGATACTGGTTTTTTGTTTACTTCCCATTCAACGTCATCAAATGGCAGTTCATCTAAAAAACGACTTTGTGTCGGTTTGATCAATTCACCAAACTGGCGACGCTCTTTACACATAGTAAAGGTTAATTCTCTTTGAGCACGCGTAATTCCCACGTACATCAATCGACGCTCTTCTTCGACGTTATCTTCATCAATACTGGTTTGGTGCGGTAAAATTCCCTCTTCCGAACCAATCAAATATACATAAGGAAACTCGAGACCTTTCGATGCATGAAGCGTCATCAATTGAACGGCATCACTATCTTCATCATCTTCTCCGCGTTCCATCATGTCTCGCAATGTTAAACGTTGAACGACTTCTTTGATGGTCTTCTCTTCTTGATCGTAGTTGTCACCTTCTAGGTCAGCCACAATCCAAGAGTAAAGGTCAGAAACGTTCTTCATACGCATTTCAGCCGCTTTCGGGCTTGCTGACGTTTCGTATAGCCAATCTTCGTAATGAATATCACGCACAAGCGAACGCACCGCTTCAACCGTATCGCCACGCTCAGCTTGATCGGCAATCGCAACCAACCATTGAGTAAAGCGGCGTAGGTTCTCTAAACCACGACCGGTTAGGTGCTGCTCTAGTCCCATTTCAAAGCTGACTTCAAACAAGCTCTTACCACGCATGTTGGCGTAGCTACCCAGCTTCTCTAAAGTCACGGGACCAATTTCACGACGCGGCGTATTCACAATACGTAGGAACGCGTTGTCATCATCTGGGTTCACCAACACACGTAGGTAAGCCATGATGTCTTTGATCTCAGCTCGAGCGAAGAAAGATGTGCCGCCAGACAGTTTGTATGGCACACGGTTTTGCATCAGTGACTTTTCAATCAAACGTGATTGGTGGTTACCACGATATAGAATCGCATAATCTTTATATTCGGTGCGGTTTAGGAACTTGTGTGCAATCAATTCACCCGTCACGCGCTCCGCTTCGTGCTCTTCATTTTTCGCCAGCAACACTTTGAGTTTTTCACCGTCAGGAATTTCCGAGAACAGTGATTTCTCATACACGTGTGGGTTATTCGCAATCAAGATGTTAGCTGCGCGCAGAATACGGCTAGTCGAACGATAGTTCTGCTCCAACTTAATCAAACGCAAATTTGGATAGTCTTCACCAAGCAACACCAAGTTTTGCGGCTTAGCGCCACGCCATGAATAGATGGATTGGTCATCGTCGCCTACCACAGTCAAACGACCACGCTCACCGACAATCAACTTCACTAAGTCGTATTGGCTGGTGTTGGTATCTTGATATTCATCCACCAACAAGTAGCGAATGCGATTTTGCCAGCGTTGGCGCACTTCTTCGTTATTGCGCAGAAGTTGCACTGGCAAAGAAATCAGATCGTCGAAGTCGAGCGCGTTGTATGCCTTCATCTGCTTTTGGTACATCTCAAAACAGAACGCGAACAATTGCTGCTGCTCACCTTGAGCAAGCGCTTTTGCCTGTTCTGGTGTCAGCATGTCGTTCTTCCAGTTTGAGATACTGCTTAGTAGTTGACGTAATAAATCTTTATCGCCATCTAGCTGCTTTTCTGTCAGCTCTTTCAGTAGTGCAAGTTGGTCTTGATCATCAAAGAGGGAGAAGCCTGCTTTCAAGCCAAGATGCTTGTACTCACGCTTGATGATGGTCAAACCTAAGGTGTGGAAGGTCGAAACCATCAAACCTTTCGATTCTGATTTACCTAACGTCTGACCGACGCGCTCTTTCATCTCGCGCGCCGCTTTGTTGGTAAAGGTAACCGCAGCAATATTGCGTGCCTTGTAGCCACACTGCTGAACCAAATAAGCAATCTTATTGGTAATTACACGAGTTTTACCCGAACCAGCACCAGCCAGCACGAGGCATGGGCCTGATACGTACTTAACGGCTTCATCTTGTCTAGGGTTCAGCTTCATAGAAATTCTCTGCGGGTGGTAATTGTGGCGCCTATGATAAAGGGGTGACCGCGTGAAAGCTACGGAGATTTTCACGTAATTTTTACACAGATAGATGCAACATTTTGTTGCATACGTGGCCAGAGTTTAAGCTATAATGAATGAACGTTCATTCATTGGGTGGTGGCGTTATGTCCAATAACACTGCTGGAGATAAATACGGACAAATCATTGCAGCAGCCGAGCGCTTAATCGCTGAATCAGGTTTTCATGGTCTTTCCATGCACAAACTTGCTACAGAAGCAGGTGTCGCAGCTGGCACGATTTACCGATATTTCTCAGATAAAGAACATCTTTTGGAAGAGGTTCGCCTTACTGTAACTAAACGTATTGCGGACGCCGTTCAAGCGGATGTTCATGACGATATGCCCCTGAAAGAGCGTTACCGCACCATGTGGCTCAATATTTGGCACCTTGCTGGATCAAATTTAGACACCTTAAGTAATCGTGTCCAATATGAATCACTGCCTTGTGGAAATCGTAAAGGGACGAGGGAACTTGAAAGGCAAATGTTTGCCCAAGTAGATCGTCTTTTTAATCAAGGCAAAGCGGAAGGGGTATTCAAACCCCTCGATAACGAAATTCTATCAGGGTTAAGTTTCGAAGCTAGTGTTGCGCTTGCGAGAAAACATGCTTTGGGATTTTATCAGCTGGACGACAATGCGCTGGAAGCAGCCGTTGAAGCCAGTTGGGATGCAATTATTAAACACTAACTTGGAGTTCTTAATAGAATGAAAAAGTGGACTTTCTTTATGTTGCTTATCGCGGTTCTTCTGTTCGGAAGCGTGATAGGTTTCAACTTATTCAAGCAACAGAAAATTGCTGAATACATGGCGAATCGTCCGGAGCCAGAGTTCCCTGTTACCGTTACGGAAGTAAAAGCGGTAGATTGGGTTCCTGTCATCGAAGCGATTGGCTTTATCGAACCTAACCAAGGTGTCACTGTTGCAAACGAAACCAGCGGTGTGATTGATAAGATTTCTTTCGACTCTGGTACTCAAGTGGAAGAAGGCCAACCTCTGGTTCTTCTAGACTCTGATGTTGAGAAAGCAAACCTAAAAAGCTCTCAAGCAAAACTGCCAGCAGCTCAAGCTAAGTACAAACGCTACCAAGGTCTTTATAAGAAAGGATCGATTTCTAAAGAAGCGTACGACGAAGCTGAAGCAAACTACTTCTCACTTAAAGCGGACATTGAGAGCTTGAAAGCGACCATCGACCGCCGTGAAATAAAAGCACCTTTTGCTGGTGTGGTTGGTATTCGTAATGTGTATCTTGGTCAATATCTACAAGCAGGTACTGACATCGTACGTCTCGAAGATACAACAGTAATGCGTTTACGCTTCACTGTGCCTCAAACAGATATCTCACGCATTAAGCTAGACCAAGAAGTGGATATCTTTGTAGACGCTTACCCTGACAAGCCTTTCAAAGGTTCGATCTCTGCGATTGAGCCAGCAGTAAACGTACAAAGTGGTTTGATTCAAGTCCAAGCAGACATTCCAAATAGCGATGGCAAGCTTCGCAGCGGTATGTTCGCACGTGCAAACATCATCCTGCCTAAGCTAGAGAATCAAGTGACTCTGCCACAAACGGCAATCACCTTTACGCTATACGGCGACAACGTGTACATCATTACTGAAGAAGACGGTGAAAAACGCGTTAAGCAACACGTTGTGAAAGTGGGTGAGCGTACTAAAGACATCGCGCATATTCTAGAAGGCGTGAAACCAGGTGACGTAGTGGTAACGTCGGGGCAAGTACGCCTTAGTAACCATGCGAAAGTGACCATCGTTGAAGATTCGGCACTGACACCACCGGCTGAAACACCAATGCTTTAATTGGAGGCATCATGCGCTTTACCGATGTTTTTATTAAACGTCCAGTTTTAGCGGTATCGATCAGTTTTTTGATTGCGTTGCTTGGTTTGCAAGCCGTATTCAAGATGCAGGTTCGTGAATACCCTGAAATGACAAATACGGTGGTTACTGTAACCACCAGTTATTACGGTGCCAGCGCCGACTTAATCCAAGGCTTCATTACTCAGCCTTTGGAACAAGCCGTTGCTCAGGCCGATAATATCGACTACATGACTTCATCCTCGGTACTCGGTACTTCTACCATCACCGTAAACATGAAGTTAAACACTGATCCGAATGCGGCGCTGTCTGACATTCTGGCGAAAACCAACTCGGTTCGTTCGCAGCTTCCAAAAGAAGCGGAAGACCCTACGGTAACCATGTCGACAGGTTCGACAACGGCAGTACTGTATATTGGTTTCACCAGTGATGAGCTGTCTTCAAGCCAGATCACGGACTACCTTGAGCGTGTAATCAACCCGCAGTTATTCACGGTAAACGGTGTATCGAAAGTTGACCTATACGGTGGTATGAAATACGCACTGCGCGTATGGCTAGACCCTGCAAAAATGGGGGCACTTAAGCTGACAGCAACTGACGTAATGACCGTACTAAACGCCAACAACTATCAGTCGGCAACTGGTCAGGCGACAGGTGAATTCGTACTTTACAACGGCAGTGCAGATACTCAGGTATCCAACGTTGCAGAACTAGAAGCACTTGTGGTGAAAACCGGTGAAGGTGATGTAATTCGCCTTGGTGACATTGCGAAAGTGACGCTAGAGAAGAGCCACGATATTTACCGTGCTAGTGCTAATGGTCAAGAAGCCGTGGTTGCAGCGATTAACGCAGCACCAAGTGCCAACCCGATCAATATTGCAGCAGATGTACTGACGTTGTTACCTCAACTAGAGCGTAACTTGCCAAGTAACATCAAAATGAATGTGATGTACGACTCGACTATTGCTATCAACGAATCGATTCACGAAGTTGTGAAAACCATTCTTGAAGCAGCAGTCATCGTACTTATCGTTATCACTTTGTTCCTAGGTTCATTCCGTGCGGTAATCATCCCTATCGTTACTATCCCATTATCATTGATTGGTGTGGCAATGGTGATGCAAGCGATGGGTTTCTCTTGGAACTTGATGACACTACTGGCAATGGTACTCGCCATCGGTCTGGTGGTGGATGACGCGATCGTTGTTCTTGAGAACGTCGATCGACACATCAAGGAAGGGGAATCACCGTTCCGAGCTGCGATCATTGGTACACGAGAAATTGCTGTCCCAGTAATCGCGATGACACTGACGTTAGGTGCGGTATACGCGCCTATCGCTCTGATGGGTGGTATTACAGGCTCACTATTTAAAGAGTTTGCTCTTACCCTTGCGGGTGCTGTATTTGTGTCCGGTATCATCGCATTGACTCTGTCACCGATGATGTGTTCAAAAATGCTGAAGGCAAACGAAGAGCCAAGCAAGTTTGAGCAAAAAGTTCACCACGTTCTTGATGGCATGACCAACCGCTACGAGAAGATGCTAACTGCAGTCATGGCTCATCGTCCGGTTATCATTGCTTTTGCGATCATCGTGTTCGCGAGTCTACCGATCTTGTTTAAGTTCATTCCGAGTGAACTGGCACCGTCGGAAGATAAAGGCGTTGTGGTCTTAATGGGTACAGCCCCATCAAATGCGAACTTGGATTACATCCAAAGCACCATGAACGATGTAAACAAGATTCTGTCTGACCAGCCAGAAGTAGAATACGCTCAGGTGTTTAACGGTGTACCTAACTCGAACCAAGCATTCGGTCTAGCAACACTGAAACCTTGGAGTGAGCGTGAGGCAAGCCAAGCGGACATTACCAAACGTGTGGGTGACTTAGTTTCTCATGTACCAGGTATGTCAGTAACGGCTTTCCAAATGCCAGAACTTCCAGGTGCAGGTTCAGGTCTGCCAATTCAGTTCGTTGTGACTACGCCAAACAGCTTCGAGAGCCTGTTTACTATCGCAAGTGATATTCTGACCGATGTATCGAAGAGTCCACTGTTCGTGTATTCGGATCTGGATCTGAACTACGATTCAGCAACGATGAAAATCAGCATCGATAAAGACAAAGCCGGCGCTTACGGCGTGACCATGCAAGACATTGGTGTCACGTTAAGTACCATGATGGCTGATGGTTATGTAAACCGTATCGACCTAAATGGTCGTTCATACGAGGTAATCCCTCAAGTTGAACGTAAGTGGCGTCTAAACCCAGAGTCGATGAAGAATTACTACGTACGTTCAGTTGACGGCAAAGCAGTACCATTGGGTAGTTTGATCACAATTGATGTGGTCGCAGAGCCTCGTGCACTGCCTCACTTCAACCAGCTAAACTCAGCCACTGTTGGTGCTGTACCAGCTCCTGGTGTTGCAATGGGGGATGCGATCAACTGGTTCGAAGACGTGGCACAAAACAAACTGCCGTCAGGCTACAACCATGACTACATGGGTGAAGCGCGTCAGTTCGTAACTGAAGGTAGTGCGTTATACGCAACATTCGGTTTGGCACTAGCAATCATCTTCCTAGTACTGGCGATTCAGTTTGAATCTATCCGCGATCCAATCGTAATCATGGTATCAGTACCGCTTGCGGTTTGTGGTGCGTTGATAGCTCTGGCGTGGGGTACGGCATCGATGAACATCTACTCACAGGTTGGTTTGATTACCTTGGTTGGTCTGATCACCAAGCACGGTATCTTGATCTGTGAGGTAGCGAAAGAAGAGCAGTTACACAACAAACTGTCTCGTATCGATGCGGTAATGGAAGCAGCAAAAGTTCGTCTTCGTCCAATCCTGATGACAACAGCAGCGATGATTGCAGGTCTTATCCCATTGATGTACGCAACAGGCGCAGGTGCTGAGCAACGCTTCAGTATCGGTATCGTAATCGTTGCTGGCCTGGCGATCGGTACGCTATTTACACTATTCGTACTGCCAGTGATTTACAGCTACCTTGCTGAGAAACACAAGCCACTACCAGTGTTTGTTGAAGACAAAGACTTGGAAAAGCTAGCTCGAGTGGATGAAGCGAAAGCAGCTCACCGCGAATTAGCTGATAACAAGTAAGTATAAAAGCACTAAGAAAAAGGGTCACTTCGGTGACCTTTTTTATTGCTGCTCTCTTTTTTACCATCTAAATGGCGACTTTCACGTATCAATTAAATAGAATGTGGGCAAATCAAAAGGAGTTTTAGCCACTATGTTTGACCCAAAGAAATTAGAGCAAATCGCTAAACAAATTCACGAATCAATGCCACAGCCAGTAAAAGAACTAGGCGCGGATGTTGATCAAAAAGTTCGCCAAGTCATCCAAGGTCAGCTAAACAAGCTAGACGTTGTTAGCCGTGAAGAATTCGACGTACAAACTCAAGTTCTGCTGCGCACTCGTCAAAAGCTGACAGAAATGGAAAAGAAATTGGCTGAGCTTGAAGAAAAGCTAGCTGATAAATAAGCGAGAAGCGAGAAGCGAGAAGCGAGAAGCGAGAAGCGAGAAGCGAGAAGCGAGAAGCGAGAAGCGAGAAGCGAGAAGCGAGAAGCGAGAAGCGAGAAGCGAGAAGCGAGAAGCGAGAAGCGAGAAAATTCTTAAGGGTTGGCGTATGTACGTCAACCCTTTTTGTTTTCGGGATTCGGGATTCGGGATTCGGGATTCGGGATTCGCTTCAATTTTGCCTTCTTAAGGGAAAATCCAGTCAACATATACCTCTACTTCTTTCAATTCTATCCCAACGAACACGTCCGATTTTAACAGCGAAGCACTCCCACGGTTCGAAGGAAACAGTCCGTCTTCATAAAAACAAAAAGGCTTGGTCAACGGCGACCAAGCCTTTTAATTAGATGTTGTGTTGTATGTTGTATTTATTGACCCCAGTCTATCCGGAGTTCTTTACTGACTTAGATAGAAATCAGCCGCCTACTGCGATGTTCTTCATATCCGTCATGTAACCACGTAGCTCTTCACCGATGTACTCTACTGGGTGGTTACGAATCGCTTCGTTTACTGCGATTAGCGTAGCGTTATCGACTTGGTTAGACGACTCGCCTAGACCTTTACCGATTACGTCTGTGCTTACTGATGGCATGAACTTCTCACGTAGTAGCGGTGTTGCTACGTTAGCAAATAGGTAGTTACCGTACTCTGCTGTATCTGAAATTACCACGTTCATTTCGTATAGGCGCTTACGTGCAACTGTGTTTGCGATTAGAGGTAGCTCGTGCAGTGACTCGTAGTATGCAGACTCATCGATGATGCCTGATGCTGTCATTGCTTCGAATGCTAGCTCAACACCAGCACGAACCATAGCTACCAGTAGAATGCCGTTGTCGAAGTACTCTTGTTCAGAGATTTCGATGTCGCCTGCAGGGTAGTTTTCGAAAGCGGTTTCACCCGTCTCTTCACGCCAGCCTAGTAGGTTTGCATCGTCGTTTGCCCAGTCAGCCATCATAGTACTGGAGAATTCACCCGTAATGATGTCGTCCATATGCTTGTTGTATAGTGGACGCATTAGCTCTTTTAGCTCTTCAGAAAGCTCAAATGCTTTTACTTTTGCTGGGTTTGATAGACGGTCCATCATATGAGTGATACCACCAAACTTAAGAGCTTCAGTGATTGTTTCCCAACCGTATTGTAGAAGTTTACCTGCGTAGCTTGGGTCGATACCGTCAGCAATCATCTTCTCGTAAGACACGATAGAACCGGCTTGTAGCATGCCACATAGGATAGTTTGCTCACCCATTAGGTCAGATTTAACTTCCGCTACGAATGAAGACTCTAGACAACCTGCGCGGTGGCCACCTGTACCAGCAGCCCATGCTTTCGCAATGTCCCAGCCTTCGCCTTTAGGGTCATTTTCTGGGTGAACAGCGATTAGTGTAGGGACACCGAAGCCACGCTTGTACTCTTCACGTACTTCTGTACCTGGACACTTAGGCGCAACCATTACAACCGTTAGGTCTTTACGGATTTGCATGCCTTCTTCAACTACGTTGAAACCGTGTGAGTAGCCTAGTGCTGCGCCTTCTTTCATGAGAGGCATTACCGTTTCAACAACGTTAGTGTGCTGCTTGTCTGGCGTTAGGTTGATTACTAGGTCAGCTTGTGGAATTAGCTTTTCGTAACTGTCTACTTCAAAGCCGTTATCTTTTGCGTTTTTGAACGATTGACGTTGCTCGTCGATCGCAGCTTGGCGTAGAGCGTAAGCAACGTCTAAACCAGAATCACGCATATTTAGACCTTGGTTAAGGCCTTGAGCACCACAACCTACGATGACCACTTTCTTACCTTTTAGGTAATCTGCTTCTGATGCGAATTCTTCGCGGTCCATAAAGCGACAACGACCAAGTTGGTCCAATTGCTCACGTAAGTTTAGGGTATTGAAATAGTTAGCCATCTGGGTGCTCCTTAACATTCTTCCATAGAGGTCGGTATTTGTGTTACCGAATGAGTTCATACTAAAACAGACATTCTGTTGCTGAAAGTGATATATTCACAATTACTTATTGCAATAAATGCAACATGGACGTAAAGATTTAATGAACATCAAAAGCCTACAACTATTCATTCATCTATGTGATAGTAAAAGCTTCGCTAAGACAGCGGCAGCAATGCATATCAGCCCTTCCGCACTGAGTCGGCAGATCCAAAAATTAGAAGAAGAAACGCATCAACAGCTGTTCTTGCGTGATAATCGAAGTGTCGAATTGACGGTTCAAGGAAAGAAGTTATTGCCTGTTGCACTAAAGATCTTGGGGGAATGGCAGCAATACCAAAGCTACGTCAAAGGAACGGAAGATGAGCTAAAGGGGGAGATACGTTTATTTTGCTCGGTAACTGCAAGTTACAGTCACCTCCCGGAGCTTATTTCCGATTTCCGCATACAACACCCATTTATTGAATTCAAACTCTCTACTGGCGATCCAGCCCAAGCTATCGATAAGATAATGGCGGATGAGGCTGATATCGCGATCTCGGCAAAGCCAGACCAACTACCCGCTAAAGTGGCTTTTGAACCAATCAGCGAGATACCTCTATCGGTTATTGCTCCGGTTGGAATTAGCAGCTTCGCAGAAGAACTACAAAAAGAAACCCCGGATTGGTCAACGATCCCTTTTATTCTCCCAGAAGCAGGCACAGCAAGAGAAAGAGCGAATGTTTGGTTTAAGCAAATGAAGATCAAACCAAACATCTACGCACAAGTAGCAGGGCATGAGGCTATTGTCAGTATGGTGGCTTTAGGTTGTGGCGTAGGTATCGCACCGGATGTGGTAATCAACAATAGCCCTGTCAGAGAGAAGATAAATCGACTGAAAGTTCTGCCTATCAAACCATTCGAACTCGGTGTTTGCTGTATTAAAAGCCAGCTAGAAAACCCGTTAGTTAAAGCCCTATGGGAAGTCGCAGAAAGTAAGTATATATCTCTTTAGAAATAACTATACAAATAGGAATCCGAAGCCCGTTACGCAAGCAACGGGCTTTTTATTTACAGTAAACCTCGAATGCAAAATATGTAACAGCACTTAGAGGTAGCTGACATCACGACTCACATAACAAAGGTATTGCTAGCAAAGTGATGAGAATAAGTAAGTACTTACCCTTAGTTACTTTTAAGATTTAGAAAATGGACACTGACAAGAGAGATAAGATCTTTACCTAACACAACGAGTTCTACAGCAAACACAGAGATCTGAGGATATCAGAAACGACAAAACCTATTCCGAAGGCTGGGTTTCCAAATAAGTAGCGGAAGCGTGGGGACGCCTAGTCCGAGCTTACGTTCAATTGGACTTACACACAAGCGAGACTCATGCACCGATAGGTGAATTGAGTTGTTAGATACGAAAAAGCCCCAGCATTTCTACTGGGGCTTTTGTCTGAATAAGTGGCGGAGCGGACGGGACTCGAACCCGCGACCCCCGGCGTGACAGGCCGGTATTCTAACCAACTGAACTACCGCTCCGCACTGGTTAGACATTTAAGTCTAAGTTTTTGTCTTCACTTTTTCATAAAAAGTGAAAATAAAATACAAGCCTGGCGATGTCCTACTCTCACATGGGGAAACCCCACACTACCATCGGCGCTAATTCGTTTCACTTCTGAGTTCGGAATGGAAGTCAGGTGGGTCCAAATCGCTATGGTCGCCAAGCAAATTCTTTAATCTGGAAAGCTGTTTTAAGTTCTATTTATACACATTCAATCGTTCTTGCATTGAGTCCATCAAAACCCCTTGGGTGTTGTATGGTTAAGCCTCACGGGCAATTAGTACAGGTTAGCTCAACGCCTCACAACGCTTACACACCCTGCCTATCAACGTTCTAGTCTCGAACAACCCTTTAGGATACTTAAAGTATCAGGGAAGACTCATCTCAGGGCTCGCTTCCCGCTTAGATGCTTTCAGCGGTTATCGATTCCGAACTTAGCTACCGGGCAATGCGTCTGGCGACACAACCCGAACACCAGAGGTTCGTCCACTCCTAGTCCTCTCGTACTAGGAGCAGCCCCTTCAATCTTCCAACGCCCACGGCAGATAGGAATCGAACTGTCTCACGACGTTCTAAACCCAGCTCGCGTACCACTTTAAATGGCGAACAGCCATACCCTTGGGACCGACTTCAGCCCCAGGATGTGATGAGCCGACATCGAGGTGCCAAACACCGCCGTCGATATGAACTCTTGGGCGGTATCAGCCTGTTATCCCCGGAGTACCTTTTATCCGTTGAGCGATGGCCCTTCCATACAGAACCACCGGATCACTATGACCTGCTTTCGCACCTGCTCGAATTGTCATTCTCGCAGTCAAGCGGGCTTATGCCATTGCACTAACCTCACGATGTCCAACCGTGATTAGCCCACCTTCGTGCTCCTCCGTTACTCTTTGGGAGGAGACCGCCCCAGTCAAACTACCCACCAGGCACTGTCCGCAACCCCGATAAGGGGTCGACGTTAGAACATCAACACTACAAGGGTGGTATTTCAAGGACGGCTCCACGCAATCTAGCGACTGCGCTTCAAAGCCTCCCACCTATCCTACACATGTAGGGTCAATGTTCAGTGCCAAGCTGTAGTAAAGGTTCACGGGGTCTTTCCGTCTAGCCGCGGGTACACTGCATCTTCACAGCGATTTCAATTTCACTGAGTCTCGGGTGGAGACAGCGTGGCCATCATTACGCCATTCGTGCAGGTCGGAACTTACCCGACAAGGAATTTCGCTACCTTAGGATCGTTATAGTTACGGCCGCCGTTTACCGGGGCTTCGATCAAGAGCTTCGACCGAAGTCTAACCCCATCAATTAACCTTCCGGCACCGGGCAGGCGTCACACCGTATACGTCATCTTACGATTTTGCACAGTGCTGTGTTTTTAATAAACAGTTGCAGCCACCTGGTATCTGCGACTCTCGCCAGCTCCATCCGCAAGGGACTTCACCATCAAGAGCGTACCTTCTCCCGAAGTTACGGTACCATTTTGCCTAGTTCCTTCACCCGAGTTCTCTCAAGCGCCTTGGTATTCTCTACCCGACCACCTGTGTCGGTTTGGGGTACGATTCCTTACAATCTGAAGCTTAGAGGCTTTTCCTGGAAGCATGGCATCAATGACTTCACTACCGTAGTAGCTCGACGTCGTGTCTCAGCCTTAAGAAGAGCCGGATTTACCTAACTCTTCAGCCTACGCACTTGAACCTGGACAACCGTCGCCAGGCCCACCTAGCCTTCTCCGTCCCCCCATCGCAATTGTAAGAAGTACGGGAATATTAACCCGTTTCCCATCGACTACGCCTTTCGGCCTCGCCTTAGGGGTCGACTTACCCTGCCCCGATTAACGTTGGACAGGAACCCTTGGTCTTCCGGCGAGGAGGTTTTTCACCCCTTTATCGTTACTCATGTCAGCATTCGCACTTCTGATACCTCCAGCATGCTTTACAACACACCTTCAACGGCTTACAGAACGCTCCCCTACCCAATGAAGTAAAACTTCATTGCCGCAGCTTCGGTTTATTACTTAGCCCCGTTACATCTTCCGCGCAGGCCGACTCGACCAGTGAGCTATTACGCTTTCTTTAAATGATGGCTGCTTCTAAGCCAACATCCTGGCTGTCTGAGCCTTCCCACATCGTTTCCCACTTAGTAATAATTTGGAATCTTAGCTGGCGGTCTGGGTTGTTTCCCTCTCCACGACGGACGTTAGCACCCGCCGTGTGTCTCCCGGATAGTACTTACTGGTATTCGGAGTTTGCAAAGGGTTGGTAAGTCGGGATGACCCCCTAGCCTTAACAGTGCTCTACCCCCAGTAGTATTCGTCCGAGGCGCTACCTAAATAGCTTTCGGGGAGAACCAGCTATCTCCAGGTTTGATTGGCCTTTCACCCCTAGCCACAAGTCATCCGCTAATTTTTCAACATTAGTCGGTTCTATCCTCCAATTGATGTTACTCAATCTTCAACCTGCCCATGGCTAGATCACCTGGTTTCGGGTCTATATCCAGCGACTAAGTCGCGCAGTTAACACTCGCTTTCGCTACGGCTCCCCAGATGGTTAACCTTGCCACTGAATATAAGTCGCTGACCCATTATACAAAGGTACGCAGTCACACCACGAAGGTGCTCCTACTGCTTGTACGTACACGGTTTCAGGTTCTATTTCACTCCCTCACAGGGGTTCTTTTCGCCTTTCCCTCACGGTACTGGTTCACTATCGGTCAGTCAGTAGTATTTAGCCTTGGAGGATGGTCCCCCCATATTCAGACAGGATATCACGTGTCCCGCCCTACTCGATTTCACTGAATGTGCGTTGTCAACTACGGGGCTATCACCCTTTATTGCCGGACTTTCCAGACCGTTCGTCTAACGCATATAAAGCTTAAGGGCTAGTCCAATTTCGCTCGCCGCTACTTTCGGAATCTCGGTTGATTTCTTTTCCTCGGGGTACTTAGATGTTTCAGTTCCCCCGGTTCGCCTCGCTGCGCTATGTATTCACGCAGCGATACTAGCTTATGCTAGTGGGTTTCCCCATTCGGAAATCCCAGACTCAAGTGGTTTTTACTACCTAATCTGGGCTTATCGCAAGTTAATACGTCCTTCATCGCCTCTGACTGCCAAGGCATCCACCGTGTACGCTTAGTCACTTAACCATACAACCCGAAGGAGTTTCGAGTTGATGTTCAAATCACCAAAGTTGTCTCTCATTATTTGAATGAGCGAGAGACATTTCGATTTTGCCGGACTCAATTTCGAATAATCACTTTAAAAGTGATATTCCCAAGAACACTTGAATGTGTTTTTTGGTGTTTGTCATAAAGACAAACATTGAGAACTTTACAAGTAATCTTAAAGATTACTTTGTCAGCTTTCCAAATTGTTAAAGAGCTAGATTTTCTGATGAAAACCATTTTTAAAGATTCTTTTTCAAGAACACTTAAAGATGGTGGGCGATACCGGGCTCGAACCAGTGACCCCCTGCTTGTAAGGCAGGTGCTCTCCCAACTGAGCTAATCGCCCACATAAGTTTTTCGTCTTGTGGTAGACGTCAAGAATGGTGGAGCTATGCGGGATCGAACCGCAGACCTCCTGCGTGCAAGGCAGGCGCTCTCCCAGCTGAGCTATAGCCCCATCTTGAGAGTCATTCTTAAAGAATGGTGGGTCGTGCAGGATTCGAACCTGCGACCAATTGATTAAAAGTCAACTGCTCTACCAACTGAGCTAACGACCCAATGGTATCCCGTAGGGGAGTCGAACCCCTGTTACCGCCGTGAAAGGGCGGTGTCCTAGGCCTCTAGACGAACGGGACACTGGATTGAAGATATTGGGATATCTTCGTCTCTTTTACTTATAAACCGTATCAATCTGTGTGGACACTCATCGTGAATAATCATCGTATAAGGAGGTGATCCAGCGCCAGGTTCCCCTAGCGCTACCTTGTTACGACTTCACCCCAGTCATGAACCACAAAGTGGTAAGCGTCCTCCCGAAGGTTAAACTACCTACTTCTTTTGCAGCCCACTCCCATGGTGTGACGGGCGGTGTGTACAAGGCCCGGGAACGTATTCACCGTGGCATTCTGATCCACGATTACTAGCGATTCCGACTTCATGGAGTCGAGTTGCAGACTCCAATCCGGACTACGACGCACTTTTTGGGATTCGCTCACTATCGCTAGCTTGCTGCCCTCTGTATGCGCCATTGTAGCACGTGTGTAGCCCTACTCGTAAGGGCCATGATGACTTGACGTCGTCCCCACCTTCCTCCGGTTTATCACCGGCAGTCTCCCTGGAGTTCCCGACATTACTCGCTGGCAAACAAGGATAAGGGTTGCGCTCGTTGCGGGACTTAACCCAACATTTCACAACACGAGCTGACGACAGCCATGCAGCACCTGTCTCAGAGTTCCCGAAGGCACCAATCCATCTCTGGAAAGTTCTCTGGATGTCAAGAGTAGGTAAGGTTCTTCGCGTTGCATCGAATTAAACCACATGCTCCACCGCTTGTGCAGTCCCGTCAATTCATTTGAGTTTTAATCTTGCGACCGTACTCCCCAGGCGGTCTACTTAACGCGTTAGCTCCGAAAGCCACGGCTCAAGGCCACAACCTCCAAGTAGACATCGTTTACGGCGTGGACTACCAGGGTATCTAATCCTGTTTGCTCCCCACGCTTTCGCATCTGAGTGTCAGTATCTGTCCAGAGCCGCCTTCGCCACCGGTATTCCTTCAGATCTCTACGCATTTCACCGCTACACCTGAAATTCTACCCCCCTCTACAGTACTCTAGTCTGCCAGTTTCAAATGCTATTCCGAGGTTGAGCCCCGGGCTTTCACATCTGACTTAACAAACCACCTGCATGCGCTTTACGCCCAGTAATTCCGATTAACGCTCGCACCCTCCGTATTACCGCGGCTGCTGGCACGGAGTTAGCCGGTGCTTCTTCTGTCGCTAACGTCAAGTAATGCAGCTATTAACTACACCACCTTCCTCACGACTGAAAGTGCTTTACAACCCGAAGGCCTTCTTCACACACGCGGCATGGCTGCATCAGGCTTGCGCCCATTGTGCAATATTCCCCACTGCTGCCTCCCGTAGGAGTCTGGACCGTGTCTCAGTTCCAGTGTGGCTGATCATCCTCTCAGACCAGCTAGGGATCGTCGCCTTGGTGAGCCATTACCTCACCAACTAGCTAATCCCACCTAGGCATATCCTGACGCGAGAGGCCCGAAGGTCCCCCTCTTTGGCCCGTAGGCATCATGCGGTATTAGCCATCGTTTCCAATGGTTATCCCCCACATCAGGGCAATTTCCTAGGCATTACTCACCCGTCCGCCGCTCGACGCCCTTAACGTTCCCCGAAGGTTCAGTTAAGTCGTTTCCGCTCGACTTGCATGTGTTAGGCCTGCCGCCAGCGTTCAATCTGAGCCATGATCAAACTCTTCAATTTAAGATTTTGTTCGGCTCAACGAATACTGACTTCAAAACTCATCCTTACTCGAAAGTAAGAAGTAATTTTAAAGCTATTATCGTTCCAACAGAACGATAATGAATTGACTGTGCCAAGTCTTGCGACTTGATTGGTCACTCAGTTCATTGAAACCTAATTTGAAACCGCTCTTTATTAAGAGAAATTTCTAATTGGATTATCATCAACGAGTGCCCACACAGATTGATAGGTCTATATTGTTAAAGAGCTTTCCTATTGAGCTTTGCTCAAATCGGACGGCCATTTTAGCGAGTTAAAGTTTAGTGTCAATCACTTTTTTCAAACTTTCTTTCAAGCGTTTCCGCTTGGCTAATTGGCTTGCTAACTTGGCTTTCGTTTCTTTCGAAGCGTTGCCGTGTCAGCGAGGTGGCATTATAGAGATTGCGATCACATTGGCAAGCCCTTTTTCACCTTTTTTTTGACTTTTTTACCGTTCGGATAAATTTGCGTCAAAAGCGGTCAAAAGAGCACGTTATTTCTACAGTTCTTTGAATTTATCTGCGAAAAGAGCCACTTTCTCCCAATTGGTGTATTCCACTTCTTTGGTCGTATCGGTTTCGCCACCCGTCATCGACATAATGAACTTAATCATCGTTTTGTCGAACCAACCATAACGTGGGTAATAAAGAGCACCAGCAAAAACACCGATTAAGGTTGGTTTCCAAGGTGACTTAATTAGGAACTTACGAATGTAAGCGCTGCCTTCTGGCGTATCCTTTCCTTGGTCTTCTTTACGAGCGGTTAGGTTTACGCAGAAGAACGCCACTTTACTTTGTTCAAGTTGATTGAGGTTTCGCTCAATAAACTGGTACAGCTTCTTATTAAGATGACCATAACGAATAGACGCTCCAATCAATACCCTTTCGTATTGGCTAAAATCAATCGTCTCAACATTATGTAAATCCACCAACTCACATTCGAAGTCTGTTAGCTTCTCATCTATATAGCGGAGAATTTTTTTAGTCTGCCCTTCACGGGAGGAATATAGAAATAATGCTTTTGCCACGATTTCCCCTTAGCTACGCCAAAACGTCGGCGTAAGTAGAATAAGTAAGGTAAAGATTTCCAGACGACCAAACAACATGGAAACAATCAGCACCCATTTTGCTTTGTCGTTTACATCGCCAAAGTGAAGCGCAACTTCACCCAAGCCTGGACCTAAGTTGTTCAGCGTTGCAGCAACCGCGGAGAACGCACTTAGCTCATCCATTCCGGTCGCAATCAAACCCAGCATACAGACCACAAACACTAAAGCATAAGCAGAGAAAAAACCCCACACTGCATCTACAACTCTTTGCGGCAGAGCGCTTCCACCGACTTTAATGGTGTAGACCGCGCGAGGATGAACCAAACGCTTAAGTTCACGAGCGCCTTGCAAGGTCAGCAATAAGATACGGATCACTTTCATACCGCCACCAGTAGAACCAGCACACCCTCCTATAAAAGAAGAGAACAGTAACAATACTGGTAAAAACAATGGCCAGTCGGCAAAGCCTGTCGTTGTAAAGCCAGCCGTAGTAGAGATGGAAATAGTCTGGAAAAGCGCTTGGTCGAATGCATCATAGGTTGAATCGTAAGAATGGTGGTTCAACAATAATAAGAAACACACCAAGAACAGAACGACTTGGATGAAGATGAAAGCGCGGAACTCTGGATCTTTCCAATAGTATTTAGGATGCACGCCGCCAGACGCAAACGCGGCGAAGTGCAAAGAATAGTTACATGCCGAGATTAACAAGAAGACAACAGTAATCATGTTAATCGCATAGCTATCGAAATAGCCCATGCTGGCATCGTGCGTAGAGAAACCACCGATGGCAATAGTTGAGAAGCTATGGCTAATCGCATCAAATGGCGTCATACCGGCCAACCAAAATGCCACGGCACATGCGATCGTCAGACTTAAATAGATATACCATAGCGCTTTAGCCGTTTCGGCAATACGCGGCGTCATCTTAGTATCTTTGACTGGCCCTGGGATTTCTGCACGATAAAGCTGCATACCACCGATACCAAGCACTGGTAGGATTGCAACGGCTAATACGATGATCCCCATACCTCCAAACCACTGTAGAAGCTGGCGGTAAAACAAGATTGCTTTGGGTAATTCATCAAGTCCAACGATAACTGTCGCACCAGTGGTCGTTAAAGCAGAGAAGGATTCAAAAAAGGCGTCAGTCACAGATATATTTGGGTTATCTGAGATAAGAAAAGGGATCGAGCCTGCGCTGCCTAGTACTGTCCAGAAAAGAACAACAATAAGAAAGCCATCACGTGCTTTTAACTCGTGTTTATACCTGCGGTTTGGGAACCAACATATCCCACCACACAATAGAAGTACGAAGAAAGTCGTGACAAAAGGTACACCCGCACCATCTCGATAAATGAGTGCGACCAACGCTGGCGCGAGCATTGTGACACTAAAAAGCGCGAGCAATAGCCCGACGATTCGAATAATTGAACGAAATTGCATGGATTAATTGACTAGCGAAGCTGTCCCTGTGGCTTCCTATATTTCATTATTGTCCGTCTATAGGGGTGACAATTGCCTTTGCACCGCTTTTGTTGATGATAGTTTGGGTAAAGGCGCTCACTTCACGTAGCTCAATTTCCAACACTAATACCACCTGATCGCTGTACTCAGCTTCAACTTCAACCGCACCAAACTGGGGCATGATCGACTGTGCGATAGGCATAAAACCATAGTCTAACTCTAGACGGAGTTTTGTGGTTATTTTTTTCTCAATTGTTTGAAGCAGCTTGAGCGCTTGTTGCACACCGCCACCATAAGCTTTCACCAAACCGCCCGTGCCTAACTTAATGCCACCAGAATATCGAGTAACAACAGCTGTGAGTTCTCCTACACCAGAACCAGACAATTGAGCTAGGATCGGTTTTCCGGCTGTCCCCGATGGTTCTCCGTCATCGCTAAACCCCCACTTCATCGAATCTTCTGGTCGACCCGCAACAAATCCCCAGCAGTTATGTCTTGCATCAGAGTGCTTGGTTTTGATCTGCTCTACGAACGCCTTTGCAGCCTCTATGTTCGGCGTATGAGCCAAATAGGTAATAAAGACGCTCTTTTTGATTTCTTCTTCAAATTGAGCAGGCGCGGCAGGGATAAGATAAGGCTGGTCATTCATAGGATTAGGTCACTTTTCTCTTTGTCCAAAGTCTATCACGAGACGGAATTGTGAGTCGCATAAGATCTGCACTAGCGCACAATGTTAAACACTTGTTTAAAAAATGTATTGAAATTAACCAATCCGAGGTCCAAACTAACTCCACTGGTCAAACCAGAACAACAAATATAACGACTTTCCTCTATATCTATTTGTTGCCCTACAGGCGCTCAGCCCGCATCAAATCGGTATACAGACAATCCAAGATTGTATGTCATGGAGATAGACAATGATTTACCAAGCCGAAACCCTACAGGTAAAGGAAGTACAAGATGGTATTGCAGAACTAAGCTTCTGCTCTCCAAAATCCGTTAACAAGCTCGACCTAGCGACACTAGAGTCACTCGACAAAGCCCTTGATGCACTAAAAGCGCACCAAGGACTGAAGGGCTTGATGCTCACCTCAGATAAAGACGCGTTCATTGTTGGCGCTGATATCACCGAATTCTTAGGTCTTTTTGCCAAGACAGACGCTGAGCTCGATCAGTGGCTGCAATTTGCTAATAGCATCTTTAACAAGCTGGAAGACTTACCCGTCCCGACTATCTCGGTACTAAAAGGTCACACGTTAGGCGGCGGCTGTGAGTGTGTGCTTGCAACTGATATGCGAATTGGTGACAAGACCACCAGCATCGGTCTACCAGAGACAAAATTAGGCATTATGCCGGGCTTTGGTGGTTGTGTACGTCTGCCACGTGTTATTGGCGCCGACAGCGCAATGGAAGTGATCACTCAAGGTAAAGCGTGTCGTGCGGATGAAGCGTTAAAGATTGGTCTTCTTGATGCGGTTGTTGATAGCGACGCACTTTACGAGTCAGCACTCAAGACACTGACCTCGGCAATCAACGAGAAGTTGGACTGGCAAGCTCGTCGCAAGCAAAAGACATCACCTCTAACGCTAAGTAAGCTTGAATCAATGATGAGCTTTACCATGGCGAAGGGTCTGGTGGCACAAAAAGCGGGTCCTCACTACCCCGCTCCAATGACAGCCGTTATTACTATTGAAGAAGGCGCTCGCTTCGCTCGTAACGAAGCACTCGACATTGAACGTAAGCACTTCGTAAAACTGGCTAAGTCTGAAGAAGCAAAATCACTGGTTGGCTTGTTCCTCAACGACCAATACATCAAAGGGCTTGCTAAAAAATCAGCGAAGTCAGCGAGTAAAGGCACGCAACGTGCGGCTGTGCTTGGTGCGGGTATCATGGGCGGCGGCATCGCTTACCAATCTGCACTCAAAGGCGTGCCGGTGTTAATGAAAGACATCGCGCAACCTTCACTCGATTTAGGCATGACTGAAGCATCTAAGCTGCTAAATAAACGCTTATCTCGTGGTCGCATTGATGGCTTTAAGATGGCTGGTATTTTAGCGTCTATCACACCGAGCCTACATTACGCAGGCATCGAAGAATCAGACGTGATTGTTGAAGCCGTAGTAGAAAACCCGAAAGTAAAAGCAGCAGTGCTGAGTGAAGTCGAATCGCATGTCGGTGACGACACGGTTATCACCTCAAATACCTCGACGATTCCTATCAATCTATTAGCAAAATCGCTAAAACGCCCAGAAAACTTCTGTGGCATGCACTTCTTCAACCCAGTGCATCGTATGCCTCTCGTCGAGATCATCCGTGGTGAACATACGTCTGATGAAACCATCAATCGTGTTGTAGCCTACGCAGCGAAAATGGGCAAATCACCAATTGTCGTCAATGACTGCCCTGGGTTCTTTGTAAACCGCGTATTGTTCCCATACTTTGGCGGCTTCAGCATGCTACTTCGTGATGGTGCTGACTTTACGAAAATCGACAAAATCATGGAGCGTAAGTTTGGCTGGCCGATGGGACCTGCATACTTGCTCGATGTTGTTGGTATTGATACCGCCCACCACGCACAAGCCGTGATGGCGCAAGGCTTCCCTGAGCGCATGGGCAAACAAGGTCGTGACGCGATCGATGCACTGTTCGAAGCAGATAAATACGGCCAGAAAAATGGCAGTGGCTTCTACAGCTACACCATTGATAGAAAAGGTAAGCCGAAGAAAACCTTCTCTGAAGAAATCTTGTCTGTACTCGCTGACGTTTGTGCCGATAAGCAGGACTTTGACGAGCAGACCATCATTCAACGCATGATGATTCCAATGATCAACGAAGTGGTACTGTGCCTACAAGAAGGCATCATTGCCACTCCACAAGAAGCGGATATGGCACTGGTTTACGGTCTTGGCTTCCCTCCATTCCGCGGCGGCGTATTCCGCTACCTAGATAGCGTAGGTATCGCTGAGTTTGTTGCAATGGCAAAACAATACTCAGAGCTTGGTGCTATGTACCAAGTACCACAGATGCTGATTGATATGGCGGCGAAAGGTGAAAGCTTTTACGGTGCACAACAGCAAGGTTCTATCTAAGGAGGGATTTTAAAATGACTAATCAAACAAGAAATGTTGTCGTAGTCGATTGTCTACGTACTCCAATGGGTCGCTCTAAAGGTGGTGCCTTCCGTCATACGCGAGCAGAAGATCTATCCGCACACCTAATGAAGGGTATTCTTGCGCGTAACCCACAGGTGAACCCAAGTGAGATTGAAGATATCTACTGGGGCTGTGTACAACAAACCCTAGAACAAGGCTTTAACGTTGCACGTAATGCGGCGCTACTTGCTGGTCTGCCAATTGAGATTGGCGCCGTGACGGTGAACCGCTTGTGTGGTTCATCAATGCAAGCGCTTCACGACGGTACACGTGCCATCATGACGGGCGATGCTGAAATCTGTCTAATTGGTGGTGTTGAGCACATGGGACACGTACCAATGAACCACGGCGTGGACTTCCACCCTGGTATGTCAAAGACAGTTGCAAAAGCAGCAGGCATGATGGGATTAACCGCTGAAATGCTTGGTAAGCTACATGGCATTAGCCGTGAGCAACAAGACGAGTTTGCCGCGCGTTCTCATGCTCGTGCACATGCAGCAACCGTAGAGGGTCGTTTTAAAAACGAAATCCTACCGATTGAAGGCCACGCAGCAGACGGCACGCTATTCACTCTAGATCACGATGAAGTGATTCGCCCTGAAACATCTGTTGAAGGCCTATCTCAACTTCGTCCAGTATTCGACCCTGCTAACGGCACAGTAACAGCTGGTACATCATCGGCGCTGTCTGATGGTGCATCAGCGATGTTGATCATGAGCGAAGAGAAAGCCAATGAGCTTGGTTTGAAGATTCGTGCACGCATCAAAGGCATGGCCATTGCGGGCTGCGATCCTTCTATCATGGGTTATGGTCCTGTACCAGCGACACAGAAAGCACTTAAGCGCGCAGGTCTATCAATTGAAGACATGGGTGTGGTTGAGCTAAACGAAGCATTTGCAGCGCAATCTCTACCATGTGCTAAAGACTTGGGTCTGCTTGATGTTATGGATGAGAAGGTCAACCTTAACGGTGGTGCGATTGCATTGGGTCACCCACTTGGTTGTTCTGGCTCACGTATCTCGACGACGTTGATCAACTTAATGGAAGCGAAAGACGCAAAATACGGCCTAGCAACCATGTGTATCGGTTTAGGTCAGGGGATTGCAACGGTATTTGAACGACCATAGTTTGTTTAAGAAACGCTAGGTTGTAGTGATCAGTCCAACAATCACGAGCAAATGAACCAATACTGAAAATTTTTAGTATTACACTTAAGGGCGGCATCTGATGTCGCCCTTTGTTTTACGCCAAACATTGCTTACATGCACAAAAAGCATACATTAAATGCTCAAGTTTCATTTTATTCATAGACAAAGAAGACATACACTTAGCAGCAGTTGATATCTTGCTGCATGTGACCCAGAGTCACGCTACCGCACAATCGGAGAACCTTATGTTTAATGCTCTAGTTCTAAATCAAGAAGACAAACGTACTATCGCTAGCATCGAGCAAATCGATGAAACACAACTGCCTGAAGGCGACGTTCTGATTGACGTTGATTACTCATCGTTGAACTACAAAGACGGTCTTGCAATTACAGGTAAAGGTAAAATCATCCGTAACTTCCCGATGGTGCCGGGTATTGACCTAGCAGGTACAGTAGTAAGCTCAGAAGACGACCGCTACCAAGCAGGCGACAAAGTTGTTCTTACTGGTTGGGGTGTAGGTGAAAACCACTGGGGCGGTATGTCTCAACGTGCTCGCCTAAAAGCGGATTGGCTAGTACCACTACCAAAAGGTCTAGACAGCAAGAAAGCAATGATGGTTGGTACTGCTGGTTTCACTGGAATGCTATGTGTTCAAGCACTGCTTGATGCAGGCATCAAACCTGAAAACGGCGAAATCCTAGTAACTGGTGCAAGTGGCGGTGTAGGCTCAGTAGCAGTAACGCTTCTAGCACAGCTTGGCTACAAAGTTGCTGCAGTGACAGGTCGCGTAGAGAAAAACGGCCCACTACTAGAAAAGTTAGGTGCTAGCCGCATCATCGACCGCGTTGAATTTGAAGAGCCAGCACGTCCGCTTGAAAAACAAGTATGGGCAGGTGCGGTTGATACCGTAGGCAGCAAAGTACTAGCAAAAGTATTGGCGCAAATGGATTACAACAGTGCAGTTGCAGCTTGTGGTCTTGCAGGTGGCTTCGATCTACCTACTACAGTAATGCCGTTCATCCTGCGTAACGTTCGTCTACAAGGTGTGGATTCTGTTTCATGCCCATTTGAAAAACGTACTGCAGCATGGGAAAAATTGGTTGAGCTACTACCAGACAGCTACTTCGAGCAAGCTTGTACTGAGGTAGAACTAGCTGAAGCACCAAAATACGCTGAAGACATCACAAACGGTCAAGTAACTGGTCGCGTGGTTATCAAGCTATAAGCGTTAACCCTTCGATAGAATAAATGAAGCCGGGTCATTGCCCGGCTTTTTGCTATTTCGATTATCGGAAAAATTAGTCCAATCCCATATCTTCAATTCGCTTAGCAATAAGACGACTACATTCTTCACGAACCACTGCACGCAACCATTCTTGAGCGGGAGAGTGTTCGCAACGTGCGTGCCAAATCATCGAATATTCAAACGGCGTGAATTGGAATGGTAATGGCTTCACTACTAAGTCATAGCGATCAGCAACCAAGTACGCTAAATCGGCAGGAACCGTAATAATAATGGGTAAAGTATCAATGATCGCCAGTGCGGCCTCTAAATGGTAGGCACGAAGCACCATTTTACGTTTTGGCTTTTCCATCAAGGCTTGTTCAATCAGCGCCTTTACCCCATCACTGATAGCAATCATTGCATGCGGGTAACTTAAGTAATCGTCTAAGCTCATCTCTTCATTCGCCAAGGGGTGTTGCTTAGAAAGCATACATAACACACCCACTCGACCAAGTACTTCACTTCGCAAAGGCTCTACTGGGCCAGTTGGACGACAAATCGCTAAGTCCGCGCCTTCATAAGTTAACTGATCAGACAAACGGTCGTGCTGCATCGGCAAAAAGTTAAATGAAACATTCGGCGCTTCTTGATAGATCCGTGGTAATGCGAAAGGCAGAATGGTCTGCATCGCATAATCCGTCGTGGCAATATTAAAAGTTTGATCACAGCTACGCGGGTCAAATTCTCGTGGAGACAGTAATTGGCGCAGTGATTCCAAAGGCTCTCCCAAAGAGCGATCGATTTCCAACGCCTTTTGCGTCGGTATTAAGTGTTGGCCTTGCCGTGTAAATAACGGATCGTCAAGCAAATCACGCAATCGACCGAGTACGCGGCTCATAGCTGATTGGCTTAGATTGAGACGCGTTGCTGCCTTGCTAACACTGCTTTCTTCGATCAACACACGTAATGCGACCAATAAATTCAGATCTCGACGATAGATGTCTTCTAATTCCACGATTTGCCACTTAACATGTAGGGGATTTAGGTAAATTGTACTCTTCAGGCAAAAAAAATCCCGCCTTTCAGCGGGGAAGCCCAAGAAAAATGGGGATAGTGTCGGAATGAAGTGTCGTTAAACTTGGTGAGCGTATATATCAATAGGTTTCGATTACAGCAAGAAGTGCTAATTTTCTTGCTCTGATGCACCTGACCATTTGTGCATCTCAATCCAAATCCCGATAATCGTTGCACTCATGCCTGCAAGAGGCATCAATGAGGTTTCAGCTGGCGTTCTAAGCACTAATGCACAAAACGAGATGAAGCATAAAACCGAATAGATGGTCAGTCTGTCTAACGCTGTTAACATCGTCTCTCCTTGCCAGTTGTTACCGAATTGTTAATTTAAAGTAAATCAAAAAATTCAGTTTGCCAAGTGGTTATTGAATATTTTTTCAACGAAAGTAAAATTCACCGCTCAGTTAGTTACGAGAATCACATTATGAGTTTTAATCCTGAACTGGCGACAAAAACCTTAGAGGCGGAAGGATTACGCTGCCCAGAGCCAGTGATGATGGTCAGGAAGACAATTCGAAACATGCAAGATGGTGAAGTATTGCTAGTGAAAGCAGACGACCCATCAACAACTCGAGATATCCCGAGCTTCTGCCGATTCATGGATCACCAATTGATAGCGGCACAAACGGAACAGCTTCCATACCAGTACCTGATTAAGAAAGGTTTGGAATAATCTCAGCAAGATCAAAAACGGCAGCCAAAAGGCTGCCGTTTGTTTTATTCATCGTATTCTAAAGTGCGAACTTCTGATTGTAGCTTATTCAATTGTTGCTTCATCGCACGCATTTCTTCATGCATAGGAATAATGTGAGCTACCCGAATCCATGCTTCCACCGTCAAACCAGTGAGAATGAAGGACCCTGCCACAATTGGCAACCACATATCAGTCAGCACCATAGCTAACAAGCACAGCGCTAAACCAAAGGTGAATAAATAACTCTGACTCTTTGGGGTCATACCCATGTAACGTGTAAGCATAAACTTGCCCTCTCGCTATCATTCACACCATTAAATTACCATGACAAGTATGACACTAATATGTCATCCGTCACGGTCCTGAATGATTTTGAGCTAGAGTTTGAACTTGTGCATTACTCGACTAGTTATTGATAATTCACACCATTTACGGACAAGAAATCAGAATAACGCGGCACCAATAGCCAAAGCAACAAATAGGAATGCAGTTACTTTACGAATGGCTCCAAGAGGCATCTTGTCGGCGGATAATTTACCAATCAAAACAACAGGCACATTGGCCAATAACATACCGATCGTCGTACCCAGAATTACCCAGCTCAATGCATCGGCGTACTGCGCGCCTAAAATAGAAGTGGCAATCTGAGTTTTATCGCCAATCTCAGCAACAAAGAAAGCAATAAAGCTGGCAATAAAAGGACCGCGATTGGATATCTGCTCATCATCATCCAATTTATCTGGGATCAACACCCAAGCCGCCATGGCGACAAAACTGACCACCAGCACCCATTTGAGAACCTCAGGCGAAAGATAATCGGCCACCACCACACCCAACCATGCAGCCAAAGCGTGGTTGGCAATGGTTGCCAAAAAGATTGCTGCAATAATAGGGATCGGTTTTCGGTAACGACTGGCAAGTAATAGAGATAGCAATTGGGTCTTATCGCCAATTTCTGCTAACGCTACAGTAGTAATTGAAATAGCTAAAACGCTCACGACATGCTCATTGGGGCGGGATTATTATATTTAACCTAAGACAAATCTCACGCCCCACCCCGGTTAGTGATGATTTGTCTAAGGTCTTGCTAAACTCATCGGGTTGATGAGTCTCGAGCGCCATGGTGATTTTGCACCAATTATGTTGACGAACGAACCAGATGAAACAGACATTTCATCGGGTAAGCTACTCCCCAAAGACAGGCGCAATTCTAGCCATGTTTCCCCATCACCTCAAGAGTGAAAGACAGCGAAAACTCCCTTTTAGGAAAAATTCAGCAGATAACGCGGTAAAAATCCATTAAAGGAGAAAATTGCCCACGAATTAATCAAGATTAGCTCTACTCCCATGCTCAATATCTGGGTATACTTGATTGTTAATTTATTCAACCGTAATTACTTTGAATCGCCATTGTTGAGGCAAGAAAACCCAACAAAAGAGACGAATTCACGAGTAATAAGAGAATCGCGCGAACCTGACTTATGCAAAAATACGATATCAAAACCTTCCAGGGAATGATCCTCGCGCTGCAGGATTATTGGGCTCAGAATGGTTGTACCATTGTTCAACCACTAGATATGGAAGTTGGTGCGGGTACCTCTCACCCAATGACCTGTCTACGAGCACTTGGCCCAGAGCCAATGTCTACAGCTTACGTACAACCTTCACGTCGTCCTACTGATGGCCGTTATGGTGAAAACCCTAACCGTCTTCAGCACTACTACCAATTCCAAGTAGCGCTAAAACCATCGCCAGACAATATCCAAGAGTTGTACCTAGGTTCTCTAGAGGTTCTTGGTGTCGACCCACTTGTTCACGACATCCGTTTCGTAGAAGACAACTGGGAAAACCCAACACTAGGCGCTTGGGGTCTAGGCTGGGAAGTTTGGCTAAACGGCATGGAAGTAACTCAGTTTACTTACTTCCAGCAAGTTGGCGGCCTTGAGTGTAAGCCAGTAACTGGTGAGATCACTTACGGTATCGAACGTCTAGCAATGTACATCCAAGAAGTAGACTCTGTTTACGATCTAGTTTGGAACATCGCACCGGACGGCAACGCCGTGACTTACGGTGATATCTTCCACCAAAACGAAGTAGAGCAATCAACTTACAACTTCGAGCACGCAGACGTTGAATTCCTATTTGGTTTCTTCGAACAGTGTGAGAAAGAGTGTAAAGAGCTGCTTGAGCTTGAAAAGCCACTGCCACTACCTGCTTACGAACGCATTCTAAAAGCTGGTCACGCATTCAACCTACTAGACGCACGTAAAGCGATCTCAGTAACTGAACGCCAACGTTACATCCTACGCATCCGCAACCTGACTAAAACAGTTGCAGAAGCATACTACGCATCGCGTGAAGCTCTTGGCTTCCCAATGTGTAAGAAAGAACAAGCGTAAGGGGTAAAGTAACATGGCAAAAGAATTTCTAATCGAGCTAGGTACAGAAGAGCTACCACCAACGCAACTTCGCACTCTAGCTGAAGCATTCGCAGCAAACTTCGAAGCAGAACTAAAAGGCGCTGAACTTGCTCACGAAGGCGTGAAATGGTTCGCGGCACCTCGTCGTCTTGCACTAAAAGTAGCAGCACTAGCAGACAGCCAGTCTGACAAAGTTGTTGAAAAACGTGGCCCTGCGGTTTCTGCAGCGTTTGACGCGGAAGGCAACCCAACAAAAGCAGCTCAAGGCTGGGCACGCGGCTGTGGCATCACGGTTGACCAAGCGGATCGCATGGTTACAGACAAAGGTGAATGGCTACTGTTCAAACAAGAAGTGCAAGGTCAGCCAACGTCTGAGATCGTAGTTGAACTTGCAGCGAAAGCACTAGCAAACCTACCTATCGCAAAACCAATGCGCTGGGGCAACAAAACGACTCAATTTATCCGTCCAGTGAAGACGCTAACCATGCTAATGGGCAGCGACCTAATCGAAGGCGAGATCCTTGGTGTCGCTTCTGGCCGCACGATCCGTGGTCACCGCTTCATGGGTGAACAAGAGTTCACTATCGATTCTGCTGAGCAATACCCTGCGATCCTAGAAGAGCGCGGTAAAGTAATGGCAGATTACGAAGCGCGTAAGACAATCATCCTAGCTGACGCACAAAAAGCAGCAGCAGCGGTTGGCGGTATCGCTGACCTAGAAGATGATCTTGTTGAAGAAGTAACGTCTCTGGTTGAATGGCCAGTAGTACTAACAGCGAAGTTTGAAGAAGAGTTCCTAAAAGTGCCTTCTGAAGCATTGGTTTACACCATGAAAGGTGACCAAAAATACTTCCCTGTTTACGATGAGGACAAGAAGCTACTTCCTAACTTTATCTTCGTATCAAACATCGAGTCTAAAGAGCCTCGTCACGTTATCGAAGGTAACGAGAAAGTTGTACGTCCACGTCTTGCTGATGCTGAGTTCTTCTTCAACACAGACCGTAAGCGTCCGCTGATCGACCGTCTTCCCGAACTAGACCAAGCTATCTTCCAGAAGCAGCTTGGTACTATCAAAGACAAAACAGACCGCATCACAGAACTTGCTGGCTACATCGCTGAGCAAATCGATGCTGACGTTGAGAAGTCTAAGCGCGCAGGCCTACTGGCTAAGTGTGACCTAATGACATCTATGGTATTCGAATTCACGGATACACAAGGCGTTATGGGTATGCACTACGCTCGCCACGACGGTGAAGCAGAAGAAGTTGCAGTAGCACTGAACGAGCAATACATGCCTCGTTTCGCAGGTGATGAACTGCCATCAAGCGGTGTTTCAACTGCAGTTGCAATGGCAGACAAGCTAGACACTATCGTAGGTATCTTCGGTATTGGTCAAGCGCCTAAAGGCAGCGACCCATTCGCACTACGCCGCGCATCTCTAGGTGTACTACGTATCATCGTTGAATACGGCTACAACCTAGATCTTGTTGACCTAGTAGCGAAAGCGAAGTCACTGTTTGGCGACCGCCTAACCAACGACAACGTTGAACAAGACGTTATCGAGTTTATGCTTGGTCGTTTCCGTGCTTGGTACCAAGACGAAGGCTTCAGCGTAGACATCATCCAAGCGGTTCTAGCTCGTCGTCCGACGAAACCAGCAGACTTCGACCAACGAGTTAAAGCGGTTTCTCACTTCCGTGAACTAGAAGCAGCAGAGTCTCTAGCAGCAGCGAACAAACGTGTAGGTAACATCCTAGCGAAATTCGACGGCGAACTAGCAGCAGACATCGACCTAGCACTTCTACAAGAAGACGCAGAGAAAGCACTAGCAGAAAGCGTTGAAGTAATGACGGAAGCGCTAGAGCCAGCATTTGCTACAGGTAACTACCAAGAAGCCCTAAGCAAGCTAGCTGACCTACGTGAACCAGTTGATGCGTTCTTTGATAACGTAATGGTAATGGCAGACGACGAAGCACTTAAGAAAAACCGTCTGACACTACTGAACAACCTACGTAACCTGTTCCTACAGATCGCAGACATTTCTTTGCTTCAAAAGTAATTCATTACTCTTAGAAGTGATTAAGAAATAAGTAAAAGGGAAGCAGATGCTTCCCTTTTTTGTTGCCTTCAAACCGATGACGGTGACGCTTATTATTCATTTTGTGAACAAGACTAAAATTTGTAGGGTGAGACGCGTTTAACTTGTTGGTGTAGAGCTCGGATTGTAGAGGCACAGTTTTGCTATAACTGAACTGTTTATTCGGGGGAAGGACACAATGAAAAAAACAATTCTCGCACTCTCTATCGGTCTACTGAGCGCCTGCAGCCAGATTCCAGAAA
The DNA here is from genome assembly GCF_023277445.1 of Vibrio sp. ED002. NCBI lineage: Bacteria > Pseudomonadati > Pseudomonadota > Gammaproteobacteria > Vibrionales > Vibrionaceae > Vibrio > Vibrio sp. ED002. The sequence continues at coordinate 2,352,068 of NZ_CP080238.1, forward strand.
ATGCCATCGTATTAAGCGTTGGTGATGACACCGCTGTTTTTGAGGAAAACTCACAAGGCTTACTTGTCGCCGAGCAAAGACTCGAAAAAGGCAGTTATAGCTTTACCATTGCTGACAGCAAGCAAACTTGTGGCAGTAGCTTTGCCCTAGCAGAAGAAGATCGCATCAAGTTCAATCGTCCATTAAAAATGGATAACTGCGCCACTGATGCACAAATGCCGCTGCGCATCTTCAAAGCCAATACCTATCAATTTACGCTCAATCCAACCACCAACGAGCTGACGGTAAAAATCAAACCAAAACAGAGTCAGGACATCACCTACTCTTGCCCTGTCGCAACTGACGCGCCAAAAACCATCAACGTTGCTCAAACCTTTAATGATGGCACTGTCGTTCGTGATGCCTTAACCGGACAAGAAACCACAGTCGCCAATGGCACCGTAACCATGCAACCGGGTCCTATGAGCCAAGGTCTATTGCTGCTAGAAGAAGTTGAACAGCAAGCCGATAAACCTTTCAGCTGGGATAACGCGACGGTGTACTTCGTTATGACCGACCGCTTCTACAATGGCAACCCAGACAACGACAACAGCTACGGTCGCAGCAAAGATGGAAAATACGAGATTGGCACCTTCCACGGTGGTGACTTAGCGGGCCTGACGAAAAAACTCGATTACATCGAATCACTTGGTGTGAATGCTATCTGGATAACCTCACCACTGGAACAAATCCACGGCTGGGTTGGCGGCGGCGATAAAGGCGACTTTAAGCACTACGGCTACCACGGCTACTATCACCAAGATTGGACCAAGCTTGATGCCAACATGGGTACCGAAGATGAGCTCAGAACCTTCGTCGATACTGCCCACAAAAAAGGCATCCGCGTGATTTGGGATGTAGTCATGAACCACACTGGCTACGCAACATTAGCAGACATGCAGGAATTCGGCTTTGGTCAGCTTTACCTTGATGACCAAGAAGCCAAAGAAGTCCTCGGTGAAAAATGGACCGACTGGCAGCCAAAATCAGGACAAAGCTGGCACAGCTTCAACGATTACATCAAATACGGTGATAGCGAAGCGTGGGATAAATGGTGGGGCAAAGATTGGATCCGCACCGATATTGGTGACTACGATGCTCCGGGCTACAACGACATCACCATGTCTTTGAACTACCTACCGGATCTCAAAACCGAATCAACTCAAAAAACCGGACTACCAAACTTCTTCCGCAATAAAGACACCAATGCGCAAGATGAGCTGCAAACCCCGCGTGAGCATCTGATTACGTGGTTATCCGATTGGGTGCGTGACTATGGCATTGATGGCTTCCGTGTCGACACCGCTAAACACGTAGAAATGGAAGCGTGGGCAGAGTTGAAAGCCAGCACCACTCAGGCGCTTGCTCAGTGGAAGCAAAGCAACCCGGACAAAGCCTTGGATGACCTACCTTTCTGGATGACAGGTGAAGTGTGGGCACACAGCGTAGTGAAGAGCCCGTATTTCGATAACGGCTTCGATTCCATCATCAACTTCGAGTTCCAATCTGATGTGGCACCAAAAGCGCTGAAGTGTTTCGCTCAACTTGATAATGATTACCGCCGCTATGCAGAGCGCATCAATACCGATCCTGAATTCAACGTGTTGAGCTACTTGTCTTCACACGATACACAGCTGTTTTGGTCAGCTCGCAGCCGCAGCTTTGATGACCAAGCACGTGCAGCAAATGCTCTGATGCTGGCTCCCGGTGCAGTACAGATCTATTACGGTGATGAGATAGCTCGTGATTTTGGCATTACTGGTTCAGATGCCCACCAAGGCACACGCTCAGATATGCCATGGGATAAGATTCATGGCGAGCGAGAAGATCTACTGCAACATTGGCAAAAGTTGGGAGAATTCCGTAAACGCCACCCAGCAGTTGCTCAAGGTAAGCACATTACTCGCAACCAAGAAGGTTACTACGCGTTCGAACGCCAATACCAAGACGACAAGGTGTTGATTGTTTACACCGGTGAGTAACTTGCTCAGCAACAAGAATATGGTGAATTAACAAGGTTTAAAGGGAAGCATGGCTTCCCTTTTTTTTGTTGAATGCTAAGGTTAATCCAGTTATGAAATCCATTGATTAGGTTGTTCATGTTAGTCGTACTGGTCGAAGACAACGAAATTCTCAATCACCATTTAGCTTCGCAGCTCAAAGATCGTGGCAATACAGTGTATGCCGATAAAACCGCATCCGCTTGCCTGCAAACCATTCAAAAACACCCCAATGCGGATGCCATGATCATTGACCTTGGCTTACCTGATTTTGATGGTATCACCTTAATAAAGCAGATCCGCCGCAAAGAGATTAATGTACCGATCTTAATATTGACCGCTCGTGGCGATTGGCAAGATAAAGTAGAAGGGCTGAACTCTGGTGCTGATGACTACCTCACCAAACCGTTTCAGTTTGAAGAATTAATGGCTCGCTTAGAAGCACTTGTCCGTCGTTATCAAGGCTTCTCCACCAGCACCATCAATGCAGGTGAGGTAACGTTAGATACTCAGGCAAAAAGCATAAGCTACGCAGACAACGTCCTAGATCTCACCGCGTTGGAATATCAAATCTTTGAGTATCTAATCCGTCACCGCCAAAAAGTCATATCCAAAGAGCAGATTGCTGACTCACTCTACGATGCCGGAGAAAGCGTACAACTGAACAATATCGAAGTGATCATCTCGCGTCTGCGTAAAAAACTTGCTGCACACACTGAAGAAAAAATCATTAGTACCATTCGCGGCCAGGGTTATCGCTTTGAGCTAGAGGCAAAGTAGTCAATGAAACGTTTGATATCCAGTACATTTCGTCGACGCGTTTTATTCATCACCTCTGTTGTAGGAATAAGCTACTTATTAACGATAAGTGCATTTGTCTACCACCTCGAAAAAGATAAATTATTCGAAGAGTATGCGTTAGATGTCGCTAGCCATGTACCTGCTATTACGAATGAAATAATAGCGTCAGGGCAAGTAACTCCCTTAGAAAAATGGAATGAAGAGTTTCCTTTACACTCCTCCCATTTCTCTATGTTCATCTGCGATGAGAACAATAATGAACTTTGGCGCTCCATGAATGAAGAATCTCGACAACGGCTCATCGAGAGAGGAATAAAAACGCCAAAAATAGAAAACTTCTGCCTAGACCCATTATTACCAACCAAAATTAATCAATTTGAGTTAGTTCAAACAAAGCAAGGTTCTGCTTTCATAGCTCATGTTCTGCCCTTAGACAAAACACCTTATAACCCTCAAGGAAGGATCGTATTGCTAAGACGTATGGAAGACAAGGTCGCTTCATTGAATCAACTCAAAGTAAATGTAGCGATATTTTCCATTATTGCCTCACTCATTATTATGTGGCTAATTTTTCTTATTTATCGTTGGAGTTTTAAACCATTCAAAATTCTCGAAAAGGAATTAATTGACGTAAAAGCGAACAGAAAAGAGAAGCTAGCACACTCATATCCAGAAGATTTAATGCCAATCACAGGAGCCCTCAATGAGCTGATGTTCCAGCAAAAAGAAAACGAGCAGCGCTATCGCCGAGCATTAAACGATCTCGCACATAGTTTGAAAACACGAGTCGCTGTATCCCAAGCCCTATTGGATGATATTGAAGAAGGCAAAATTCATGATATCAACCAACAGTTATTAGAAATGGATGATGTGATTCAAGGCCAACTTAAGCGAGCATCATTGGGTGTGAAAGGGATTGTAGAAAATACCACTCCAATCAAACCTATCCTCAATAGCCTGCTACTGATGTTTGATAAAGTCCATATAGATAAAAGCATTCGCGTCGAACAGTTTATCAATAATGATCAGACTCTGCCGATGAGTAAAGCGGATGTGATGGAAGTGTTTGGCAACATCTTGGAGAACGCGTACCGCTATGCTAATAAGCGTATCGATGTGTTCATCAACAACACCGAAGAAGGCATTATCATTACCTTTAACAACGATGGTCCCGCCGTGGATGAGTCGATAAGCGACACTTTATTTAAACGCGGTGTGCGTGCTGATGAGCAAAACCCAGGAACAGGATTAGGTTTGGCGTTGTGTGATGAGATTGTACACAGCTACAAAGGCGCAATTTGGTTTGAAACACCAACAGACCCATCCATGGGTGCGAGCTTAAAGATACTGTTGCCTTACCGTTAGCCTTGCGTTGGCAAGCTAATATCAACACGGCGATTTAACTCGCGCCCGTGAGTATTTGCATTACTGCTCACAGGGTGCGTTTCGCCATCAGAGCGTGAAGTGGACACCACTTCATCATACCCTTCAAGATATTTAGCCACAGAGTTCGCACGCTTTAAGCCAAGCGTTAGGTTATACCCATTACTCCCCTTCGCATCCGTATTACCAACCACCAACAATGAAGATTGAGGTCGCTGTTTCAGTTGCTGATTCAACTGAGTGAGAATGAACTTCGATTGAGCATTCAAACCCGCTTTATCAAACTCAAACAGCACTCGGGCAGCAAGTTCTCCCTGTTTTTGCTCTGTTAGTTGTGCTCGACTCAATAAATAAGTCGCACAGGATTTATCAATACCAGTTTGTTCCAACTGAGACAGTAGCATGGGCTCAAGAGCACTCTGTTCACCATTAACGGTAATTTGCATAAACGGACCTTGATGGTATTTCACTTCCGTTTGATGCCCAAAAGACACCGATTCTTGATACTGACTCTGCCCTTGCTGGCAATAGTAATACAGCGCTTGATTAGTGTTATCTTGTGCAAATGATGGCACAGATAAGCTCACGGCTAATGCCAGAATTAACTTGTTCATTGTATTGCTCTCTACAAGGTTAGGTGACCGACTTCTTCGGTGATCAGCGATAAGATTTGATTCAATATGTCGTCGGTATTTTGTGCTTTGTAGACGTTGTCCGCCCCAACACAATTACGTAAGCCCACATTGGCATTCAATTCATAATCAAAACCAATCACCGACATACTGGCACTCATCTGTTCGCCCTCTGGTGTTTTCATGCCTTGGCTCACGCCATTAATGACCTCTATCGAATCACTGGCTCCATCTGCCGTCACTTTTCCACCATTAATCATATTGAGGATGTTCGAACACATACCGCGATCCACGAGTTCTTCGGTTTGCCCTGCATAGTGATTAAAATCTTCACCATCGGACAAAATAATGATCAACTGCTTGGGGTTCTTTGCTAGTTGAGTGACGATTTGTCCTGCTCGAATAATGCCTTGCAGCGAGGCCGTACCACCGGAGGCTTTAAAGCTATTCACCTGACGAGTAAAGCTATTAAAGTCCGTGGTATAGAAAATGTCATAGAACTCCGCTAAATCATCTTCATTTGGGATACGCTTCGCTGCTCCCTTAACCACAAATTGGTTGTTAATGGTCTTTTGCGGGTAAAACGTATCGTCTTTGTCCCAACCATCTGCGTCATACTTAGTGATGCGTTGATCGCGAATAATCAGCTTATTGTTATTGCCTGTATTGATAGTGCGGCGGTTGAATCCCGTGATAGCAACTCGATGTGGATGCTCAACGTTTAAGACATTGTATTGCTCTAATTCATCGGTTACTTTTTCGATGATGTCTTTCAGATCTTCGATTTTGGTTTTCTTACCACCACTCCAGGTTTCATTCATCGAGCCAGAAAAATCTACGATAAAGGTAATATCGACAGGCTGACCTTGATAACGTCGTGCTTTCGAGCTTCCAGTAACATCGAATGTTTCACCAAAACCAACAATCACACCCTGCCCAGGAAACCAAGATTCGTGACGAGTTCGCCCCGCAACACGATACTCAAAATAACGCGCTTGCCCCTTTGATAACCCAGCTTGGCAATCCGGCATCTCATCACAAGACAAACGCTGCACGTTTAGGTTCTCAATACCTTCAACGTCATACACATAGTGCTCAATGTAGTTCTGCGCCAACGTGTGATTTTCTGAATCTTCTGCAGAAACCGCCAGCACCGCTGCTTCTGCCGCCTCTTCTAAACGGGCTTTAGTCTGTAATGCCCTCGCTCCGTCTGAGCCCAGCATGAAAACACCAAACAGGATAGGTATAATCATGGCGAATAACATGCCGACATGACCGCTTTGCTTTTTCAAACTAGAGTACTTTTGAATACTATGTGGCATGTTACCTCCCGATCACGACAGCATCAGATTCAACCCGCGTGAACTCAACACCCAGCAAACTGCCAACCCAATTGTCGGTTTCATAGCAAACAGAAACACGATACAGCGGCATTTGACGACCTCGGTTACTCACCACAGACAATGAACTCAATGAACTGATGGCTTCCCCAACTTGGCAATCTATCGCACCACGTTTTTCAATAATCACTGGGTTGGGTTTATCCACAGCGGCGAAGCTTAACTCTTCAACTTGTAAGCCATACTGACTGGTTTGAAAGTTCCCGAACGTACGCTCCAATGAATGGCGAATGATGGTATCGACATCATCAGCTTCTTCTTTTGAAAGCTCATAATCCGCACCATAAAGCTGGGTACGCTCTTTCACCACATTCACTAGCGAATAAGTCAATCGGTCCAACTTCCCTTTTACCGACAGCTTAATAATTACATCACCACTAAACGCCAACAGTAAGCTGAAGAAGATACCAACAATGGCAAACTCAATACTGAAAGTGCCACGTTGCTTGCTTTGCCCTCGACAGTAATTAAATTGCAAATTGGGAGCGTTCATATTCTTGTACCACCACCATTTCTCGGCTCATCGTGCTTTGTAAGCCCAGGAAGTAACTAAAGATTGGTTGAAAGTTGTAATCGATGTGATACACAGCCAAGGCTGCATTCTCTGCATCACCACATTCTCTGCTGGCTTGTTCCGGTGCTAACTCGCATTGCTCGGTATAAGCCGTGAGAGATTCGATGTTATCGAGGTATTGGATAGAAACGCGAAAGCGCTCCACATCCACCGCGGTATTCCAAATACTGCCCTCTCGATTCAGCACGGCTTGCACGGTTTGCATGTAGTCGTCATTACGTTTTTTAGCTGTGCGTGAGATCTCCGAAATGGTCAGATCGTTGATGGCTGAAATGTAAGACATATAGCTCATTTCTACCCACGCCATGCACATCAGCCAAAAAGCGAAGAACCCAATGGCAAACTCAATACTGGCAACGCCACGTTGCTTAGCTTTCACGACTCACCTCAGTTAAAGCGCGTTTTTTCTGCTTCGCTTTTAATGGGTCATAACCGCGTAAAGCACGATAAATATTGTCGATCTGGTGGTTACTGTATTTCTCACTCAATACTTGTTTAACAAACTCATACTGACCTTCTTTGGCCATACTCAACGTCAGATTGGCCATTACTTGTTCATCCGCTTGACCGTTTTTGTAAAGAGGTAGCAGACGCTGAATCGCCTGTTTGTATTGCCCCTCTGCAATATCAAGTACCGCAAGGTTGTTGTTGACCGTTACTCCATCAAAGAAGTGTTCGCGTGAACGTTCGAAATAGCGACGAGCCAAGTCATATTGGTAGTTATAACCATAGTAAGTACCAAGCAAGTTTTCTGCCTCCGCATTGGTCTCTTCAAGCGCGAGTGCCGCCTTTGCACTGCTAATCGCAGCAGGGTATTGCGCCAATTCACCATAGGCTTGTGCCTGGATTAACAAGGTATCGACACTCGTTGCTGATTTATTGGTTAATGGCTTGATATAAAACAACGCTGATTCGGCATCACCAAGTGCGAGATAGCTTTGCGCCAGCTTCTCACGCACCTCCGCATCATCGCTTTGTTGAAGCTGCTGTTTGTACAAGGTCACTAATTGAGTGTGATTGTTGGTTTTCTGGTAAATCGCTTCTTTCGAATCTTGCTGTTGCCACGCTTGCTGGGTAGAACTACACGCTGCAAGCATGGCTGGTAACAAACAAATCAGAATTTTTTTAAACATGGGACATCATCCTCATCACCCCTGGAGCGGTGATTACAAAAACAAGTGGAATCAAGATAAAGACAATCAATGGGATCGACATCTTGGCCGCCAACTTCCCTATTTGCTCTTCAAGCTCCAACATCTGCACTTCGCGGATATCTCCGGACAATGTCGTCAACATGGTGTAGATGGATGAGCCGTGCTGCATACTCTGGGTTAGTGTCAGCATAAAACTGCGCATCTCAGACGATGGCACTTGCTGATACAACTCTTGTAGCGCACGCTCCATACCCACAATGCGGGCACGCTGGTTAGTGTTATCCAATAACTTGCCCAACTCAGGGTTAAAACTTTGAATCTCTATCGCCAAGTATTTCAACGACGCTTCAATCGACATGCCGGTCTGAACACATATCGCCATGAGATCGATTAAATAAGGCAAGCTGCGGCTGATACGTCGTTGGCGATTGGTCTTACGAACTTCAATCCACATATCAGGCAATAGAATCACTGCCATCGCCCAAGCAGCAGCAAGAGCAACCCAATAGTTGGTTGCGATATCTAACGTGAAGACCAACACGGCAATCAACAACTCCCCAAGCAGCAAAGCCGCATACTTCAATGGCGCAAACCAAGCGGCAGCATTGGGGTTATCAATCCCAGCGAGGTGTAAACGCTGTGACAAACTCGCATCTCGCTTATCTACTAAGTTCGATAACGGAGATAGGATCGACTCTAGTCGTGACTCTTCTTGCTGATCACCTTTGTGCTGGCGCACGATTCTTGCCACACGGCGTTGATAGCCAAAATGGTTAAGCATCCAGTAAATAAGCAGAAGTACGCCGAAGCTGACACCAACGAGAGAGAAAAACAGCCAAAACATCGTTTGAGTCATCATTACTTCACTCTCTTCATTAGTGCCCAAATGATCGCCATACCAATCGCTTCGCTGATCACTAAGTAATAAAGCAGCGGACGACCTTCTGGGTTGAACATCACGAACTCAAAGTTCTCTGGACTTAAAAACTGCAAGATAAACAGAAAGAAAAATGGCGTCGCCGAAACGATTTTTGCTGAAATTCGCGCTTCAGACGTCAGGGCGAATTTCTTTCGCTCGACAGCTCGAGCTTCAAACATCTGGCGATTCAAACGCGTCATGATTTCTTTCAACTGACCACCGCGCTGCATATTAGCTCGCAGTGTAATCACGAAGAAATGAAAGTTCGGGTTTGGAAAACGCAGACAAGATTTACGAAACACCTCATCAATTGACTCGCCCATTTTTAGACGCTCACCCATTAACTTGAACTCACGTCCGACTTCACCCTCGAGATTGTCACCCACGTACATGATGCCGCGGCCAATGCTCTCTCCTGCACTGATTGCGCTTGCCAACATATTCAATGCATCCGGAAAGGTTTCATCAAACTGCTTTTGCTCACGCTTCTGTAGCCATTGATAACCAAACCACCAGCCAAATGGCACCGCAAAGGGCAATAGCTCATAAGCAGCAAATCGTGTAAATGTGCTATTCACAACCAAAGCCAGCACAATAACCAACATGGTGTAGAGCGCTATTTTAAGCAGAGCTAAACGGCCCAATTGGCGCTTTAGGTTATCCCAGCGTGTTTTCAAACCTTGGCGTAAGCTTCTGTCTGATAAACTGGCAACGTTCACCGCTTGGCGAGTAAGCCTTGTCTCAACACGATCACGTTTTTGATACTGGATGAGATAACTATCAAGATGCTTGTTCTTTTCACTCAACAAGGCGACAGCGACTAAAGCAATGCCACCGATTAAAATGAACCAATACATGCCTTACCCCACTGCTTCAATCGCACTGATGGTGTCAGCGAGATCTTTGTCCACTCCGTAGAAACGTGCTTTTTCAAACAAAACTGAGCGGCTCATAACACCCGTCGTTTCATAACGGCCGGTAATTTTGCCTTCGTAATGATGCGGATCAGATTGGAAGCAAAACAGTTCTTCAAGCACTACGTTTTGTCCTTCCATACCAATCACTTCCGTAATACTCATCACTTTGCGAGAACCATCGTGAAGGCGATTGACCTGTATAATGAGGTCCACTGCACTTACCAAAGAGCGGCGTATCGCCTCTAGTGGCAGGTTATTGGTTGCCATCATGACCATGGATTCTACTCGGGCAAGGGCGTCACGTGGGCTGTTAGCATGCAGTGTCGACATCGAGCCATCGTGGCCAGTGTTCATCGCTTGCAACATTTCAAACGCTTCAGCACCACGGCACTCACCAACAATGATGCGATCTGGACGCATACGCAGCGAGTTAATCATTAGATCGCGTGAATTCACTTCACCAGAGCCTTCGATACCTGCTGTTCGAGTTTCCATGCGAACCACATGAGGCTGAAGCAGTCTCAACTCCGCAGTGTCCTCAATCGTCACTACTCGTTCACCTTGCGAGATGTATTGAGACAATGCATTCAACAACGTTGTTTTGCCCGATCCTGTACCACCGGCGACAAGAATGTTCAGGCGACAACGCGCAGCCAATTGCAGCAACTTAGCCATTTCAGGACTCAATGCGCCAAATTCAACTAAGTCAGCAAAGCCAATGCTTTCCTGCCGAAACTTACGAATCGATATTGCAGTGCCATCAATGGCAATTGGCGGCAGGACGATATTTACGCGGCTACCATCTTCTAAGCGCGCATCACACGTAGGTGACGATTCATCAACACGACGACCAACACGACTGGCAATACGTTTCGCGATATCTGCGAGTTGCTTTTCATCGAGAAAGTGCACATCCGCTTGCTGTACTAAACCAAAGCGCTCGACATACACTTGCTGGTGGCCATTGATCATGATATCGGTAATGGTGTCGTCATCCATCAGGACCTGAAGCGGTCCCAAACCTACTAACTCGTGAATCATGCTGACGACGTATTCACTTCTCGCCAGAGAAGAAACTGATAGCTGGTCGCGACTGACCAACATATCGACCGCGTTACTCAACTGACGCTCTAGGTCACTTTTCGATAAGCTTTCTAGTGCAGATGCATCCAAGGCATTAAAAATTTGGTCACGCAGATGGATGTAGGTTTGTTTCGAATGTTGCATTCCCTACTCCTTTTTAGCGACTAAACAGTTCTTGTACCCAAGAACGTTTTTGTTGTGGCTTATCACCCACCAGCAATGCGACTAAATCACTCAAGCCTTGCTGCATTTCTGATTTGGTATCAATCAGTTGATGACCTTGAAGTAGGTAATGGTTCGCTTTGTGGTCAAACTCTATTTTGCAATCGGCTTTGCGACCGAAATACTTGCTGACATCAGACATACTGATTGAGGCCGCATTGTCTGGACGCGATTGATTCATCACGGTAAGAAGCGGCAGCTCTGGATAGCGCGTTTCTAGCTCAGACACAACGCGGTTTAATTCTCGTAGCGACGACACCGTGGCATCAAACACCACCACTAACGTATCAATCTCAGCCACTGCACGATCGAACTCTTCATTTGTGGTGACGGTATGTGAATAGTCTTCAATCACAAATGAATGGTTCTTAACCACTTGCTCTTTGAGCGCTTGGGTATATTCATGTAGCTCAGCACGCGTAAACGCATCCGACTCCAAACCCAAAATAGCGAGGTTTCGTTCCAGACGTTGTACTAAACTAGTGGCGAAATCACCATCAATGCTCGATACCAAAGTACCTTTGCGTACACTGCGTTTACTGAATTTCTGCAAACCTAAAAGCACATCGATATTACTGCCGGTGTAGGTATGATCAACCAACAAGGTAGGCGTTTTATGATGACGCCCCAATGAACGCGCCACTTCACTGGCGATCAAAGACGTTCCAACACCGCCTTTCACACCAAGAAACGCCACTTGCTTTGCTTTTCGATTCGAAGCCACACCACTTTGCTGCTGACGGTTACGACGTACACCATGGTAAAACTCCATGATTTCTTTGTCGGTCGCAGGCCAAAATAGGTAATAAAAACCAAGCTGTTTTAATGCACGAATCGTTGAGATCGCATCTTCGCTGCCAACGACCACAACCGACACATGTGTAGGCAGTTGATGGGCAATGTTTTTTGCATCTTCAACCACGCTTTGGCTTTTATTCAGCTCAACAATCACTACTTCCACACTTGAGTGCGTATGCAATTCTGGGTAGTTTTTTTCTTGGTTGTTCACCGTAATTGGCTCGACTAAGCCTTCAAAGCGAAACGCCTTATGAACTAAGTCTTTGCACGCAGCGGTTTGATACAAGAACGCACACTTATTTTCTTTTTGTTGAGTGTGATTTGGCGTGCTCTTACTCAACTTATCCACTAAATCAAACATGATGAGTGTTCCTCAATATCAAAGCGCATTCTGCGGATTAACCATCGACTGCCAACGGCTGCCATCGGTATAACAACCTAGGTGACCCAAACCGTAATCACCGATAACCTCTTGGTGGCATACCTCAAGCTGAGCTTGAAGCTGAATCGCCGATACTTGTACATCAAAGCGATGAAACTCTGAGCGATGTTCGAGTACTAACTGTTCGGCCGCTACGCCTTGCTGCAACAGTGCGATGCGGTACTGCTGCGCCAACTTTTTACCTTGAGCGTTGTAACTGGTGATCTGCCATTTACTGCCCGCTTGATTCGGATACTTACGAACAAACTGAGTGAGCTTATTCATGGCATAAACTTGGTCCTGACTTTGTACCGCAAAGCTAAATTCAGTTGGCTTGAGTGAAATGCTGGTCCCGCGAGGCTCAACAATATGGTCTGCGCAGCCGGATAGTGCTGTAATCGCAAATAGCGCTAACATCCAGTTTTTCATTGACGGAAACCTCCCGCGTTAAGAACCTCACCAGCCCATTGGTCTTGAGCTTTGTCATAACTACCATCAAGTGCAAAAAAGCGTCGTAACGTGCCGGTTTTTTCCATGGTTGGTAGCTGGATTTGATTGGCTTTCACTGGTTTCACCAAGTTGACGGTTGCCACAATAATCAGCTCGGTTTTGTTGCGTTCTGTTCCTGTGTGACGAAACAGCGCTCCTAAAACAGGAATGTCACCAATAAAAGGAATTCGTGTCAGTGATTCGCGCTCTTCACTATTAAGCAGGCCACCCAAAACAAAGCTTTGACCGTCACCTAATTCAACGGTGGTTTGTGCACGACGAGTTTTGAAAGCCGGTAAATCAAACACTTCACTGGTGTAGGTGTTATCTAAAGAGCTCACCTCTGGTGACAATGCTAATTTGATTTTGTCGTCACGCAGCACTTTCGCCATCAGATCTAAACGCACACCGAATTCTTTGTAATCGACATCGCTAGCACCATCGACCACCGTCACAACAGGCATCTCACCACCAACTAAGAAACTTGCTTGTTCGCCAGAAATTACCGATAGATTTGGTTCAGCCAGCACTTGGCCTACCTTGTCAGAACCGACTGCTGAGATAACAGAAACAATGTCATCGGCACTAAAACTGGTTAACTGATCGACAAAGATGCCAACATCACCGCCAGAGCCCATCTTGATACCAAAATCTTGAATAAAGCTGTGGGAGACTTCTGCAATGGTCAACTTGACGTTAACTTGCTTCGTCGCGGTGACTTCAATGTTGTTCACCACACCTTGATAGGTAGGGCGAGACATAAAATCCACTTGAAGGTCGTCAGTCGAACTATCGAGTTCTGGCATTTCAAAATCATGGTTACTGGAAGACTTACCCAACAACTCACCCACCAAGGTGTAGATGTTGTCACGTTCATTGTCTGAAACGGCACTACCACTCAGTACAACGTTGTTACCAATACCGTTAACCTGAACATCAGAGTATGGATACTGCACTTGAATTTGCTGCTCAATATTGCGGTAGCTTTTGCTGACAATCAGGGTTTGATTAATAAGCTCTGAACCATCACGGTCAAACACGATAAACGATGCTTCACCTTCTGATTTACCCAGTAACACCACCTTGTGAGCATCGATAACTTGGTAGTCCGCCACTTTTTGGTTGGAAACGAACACCGAATCAACTTCAGCTTTAAACGATAGGGTTCTTGCGCCACCAGCCGAAAGCGTCGTTATGCCCTGAGCCTGTAAAGCCGTGGAAACAAGCATTAAGCAATAGATGCTAAATCGAGTTATGGTTTTCATCTTGCCTCCTAGTTGAATCGATATTCTTTGATCGATTGGGTTTTCGTGGTTTGCCTTTCATCAGCAAAACGAATCACATCGCTTGAGTTCGCATGCAGTTCATCCACAAACTGCTCACCAATCGATTTATGTACCGTAATTTCTGCAATGCGTTTTGCTACCGACAACTTAGCCAACTGACGGTTAGTTACTTGCAACACTAAAGTGACATCAATGGTTTTCTGGTCAGTCAATGTACTGACTAAGCGTTGTTTCGAGATCATGTACAGCACAGGCACTTGAGCAATTAGCGGTGTCATGGTCAGGTGTTCAATGTCCGACACGGTGTTGTCTGCCGAGAGGTTTTGATCCATGGTGGAAATAACAGAGATATCGACTAAATCACCAACGGCAATCGTTCCTCCTACCACATCATCACCCGGTACCGTGATATTGAATGGGGCGTAACCAGGCTTGGCCATGGTCGAGAGGTAATCGCTTTCTCCCGGAGAAGTCAGCACCTCTTTCGTCACCCATTCACCTTGATTCAGAGCTTCAACCGCAATTAGGCGCTTGCTCCAATCGAGCTTAATATCGCTATCAATCCCTTGTTGCGCCGCTTGTGACTCGGTTAAGTATTCAATCACCAAATCTCGACGTTGTAGTGCTTCACCTCGTTTTAGGTCACGCTTTAACGTCCAGACTTTAAATTTTTTCTCTTCTTTCTTCGGCTGTTGTGTTTGTACAACCGGAGCAGTTGGCTGTGATTGAGTCACGCCATAAAGCCCGACCGAAATGGCAATCGCCGCCAAAACAAGAATGACTTTTGAATTCATGGTTCACCTATAAAGATGCAGCGATGCCAAACAGGCTTCCGAGACAAATGGGCACACCATAAGGCACACCTCTTTCCATCCCAGCAGGATGAATACCGATTTGGCTAATAAGCCACTGCGTCAGAGCAAGCACTCCGCCCAAAGTGACAATCAACCAAATCGTCAACGGCAAGAACTGCGGTGCAATCATCAGTGCAAATGCAGCCAGTAATTTGCTGTCCCCCGCTGCGAGGGTTCGTAGTTGAAACAGCACAGCACCTATCACCAATACCACCATTGAAGACAGTGCGTGACTGTACTCCCCTTTACTCAAGACAAAAAAAACACCCAGCAAAGCAACACTTAACGCCACTCCATTGGGTATTTTTCGGTATTTGATGTCTTGATAACTGGCTATAAAAGCCATGGTGGCAAGGGGAAGCAGCCACCATAGTTTTAATATCATCTAGCGAGTGATTACGGCTTTGGCGTAATAGTATTTGCTTTAGTGATATTGTCTGAAATCGTAGATACAGCTGAATTTAGAGCGTCATAAAGAGCGTCATTAAATACCGCTAGTACGATTGCAGACATGCACACGCCTAGGATTGCATATTCAATTGCTGTTACGCCGCGCTCGTCGTTTTTGAATGATTCAATAAACAGTTGTGTTTTTACAAATAGGTTAGTAAACATTTTGACTCCTCAATTTTTCTAACACGTCAAAAAGATGACGGAGGAGATAGTAAGAATTGAGGGGATTTTGAGCAAACCTAGACGATGGTGCCTGACACTGCTCTGACAGATAGCGAGGTTTCATTCAGGTTGAATTCAGTTTCCGAATAGGAAAACGTTTACTTAATCACAACAAAAATCATTGTGGTCTGATTTTTTCTTTTTCGGCTTAATTCACACTTTGCGTCGTATAGACATTAAGGTAAGGTCAAGGATTATCCTATTGACCAGTCAAAGACTGGCGTTAAGACACATAAAGCAATCACAATGAATTAGGTATAACGACACATGCAGTTCTCAAAGTTTGGTGAAAAATTTAATCAGTATTCCGGTATCACGCAGTTAATGGACGATTTAAATGATGGTCTGCGCACACCAGATGCCATCATGCTCGGTGGAGGTAACCCAGCCGCCATTCCTGCCATGCTCGATTACTTTCGCCAAGCCAGTGAGGAAATGCTCGCCAGTGGAGAGCTCGTCGCCGCCCTCGCCAACTATGATGGCCCGCAGGGCAAAGACGCGTTCGTTAAAGCGTTGGCTCAGTTATTCCGTGAAACTTACGGCTGGGATATTTCCGAGAAGAACATCAGCCTAACTAACGGTAGCCAAAGTGGCTTCTTCTACTTGTTCAACTTGTTGGCAGGTAAACAACCAGACGGTTCGCACAAGAAAGTGCTACTGCCTATCGCGCCTGAGTACATCGGTTATGGCGACGCGGGCATTGATGAAGATATCTTTGTCTCATACCATCCAGAAATAGAGCTGTTAGATAACGGTCTGTTTAAATACCACGTCGACTTTGAGCAGCTCACCGTCGATGACTCTGTTGCGGCAATCTGCGCGTCTCGCCCCACCAACCCAACGGGTAACGTACTGACAGACGAGGAAGTTCGTAAGCTGGACAAGCTAGCACGTGAGAACAACATTCCGTTAATCATTGATAACGCCTACGGTCTGCCGTTCCCAAATATCATCTTTGAAGATGTCGAGCCGTTCTGGAATGAAAACACCATCCTGTGCATGAGCCTATCTAAACTTGGCTTGCCGGGCGTGCGTTGTGGCATTGTGATTGCGAGTGAAGAAATCACGCAAGCGTTGACCAATATGAACGGCATCATCAGCCTAGCACCGGGCAGTGTTGGTCCAGCGTTGGCAAACCACATTATTGGCAAAGGCGATCTGCTTAAACTGAGCTCTGAGGTGATTAAGCCATTCTACAATCAGAAGTCTCAACGTGCAGTTGAACTGCTCCAAGAAGCGATTACCGATGAGCGCTTCCGTATTCACAAACCAGAAGGCGCTATATTCTTGTGGCTATGGTTTGATGAACTGCCAATTACGACAATGGAACTTTACCAACGCTTGAAAGCGCGTGGGGTCTTGATTGTTCCGGGAGAATACTTCTTTATTGGTCAGAAGGACGAATGGGATCATGCACACCAATGCTTGCGTATGAACTACGTTCAAGACGATGAGATGATGCAAAAAGGCATTGCGATTATCGCAGAAGAAGTGGAAAAGGCTTACCGCGAAGGTAAATAGACCGATTGAACTCAGCCGCTTCTCTTTGAAATAGCGGCCTTGCAATAGTGGCTTTGAAAGCCCCAAACTAAAAAGAGCGCTCTTTTCCGTAATGGAAGGCGCTCTTTCTCATTCTATAACCGTGTGGTTAGCTGAAATGTCTTTAGCTGATTAGCTGTTTTCAATCAGGTTATTGCCACCAATAGCAATCTTACGTGGTTGCATTGCTTCTGGAATTTCACGAACTAAATCCACATGAAGCAGACCGTTTTCCATTGATGCACCGACAACTTTTACGTAATCCGCAAGTTGGAATTTACGTTCAAAGTCGCGCTCTGCAATGCCTTGGTAAACGTAGTTTTTACCTTCTTCGGCTTTACGCTCGCCCTTCACGATCAACATGTTTTCGTTTTGAGTCAAATCGAGCTGATCTTCAGCAAAACCAGCAACTGCCATAGTAATACGGTAGTTGTGCTCGTCTTTTTGCTCGATGTTGTATGGAGGGTAACCGCCAGAAGTGTTCTTCGCAGAGCTTGCTTCCATCAGGTTGAACAGACGGTCGAAGCCAATTGCATTACGGTATAGTGGTGAGAAATCTACATTACGCATAATCTATCCTCTTTTAAGCAATAGTCTTAGCCCAGATGAAGCTCATCCACGTGGCGCATTTATGCAAGAAAACGCCGAGCTAAGGGATCCGATGATTCATTCCTCTGACCTATTAGGTGCGGGGACATGATGTCGAATCTAGGGTCAAGTTGTGTGCTAATACTGAGTATCCTCTCCTGAGCGATCTCGTTTAGCGATTCCAGAGGCGCTGTTCTTCTCTTGTTGAGCAAGTTAGCCATCCCTCTTCATAACTAGATATAAGGTCGAAAAATGGGCTTTCAAGGGCTCCGGTGAAAATATTTTTAGCTCCCCGACTCGGTCATTCCTCCCTCTCGAAGCGTTCCCATATTCACAGGGCGCAGCCGTTCTCGTTACTTTTATCTGGTTTCTCCCACTCAATAAAAAAGCACCACCCGAAGGCAGTGCTTTTAAAATTCTATCAAAAGAAATTTAGATTCGTTTTTCCGCAGGGGGATATGCTTAGTTCTAGGAGAAGGCGCGCAGCATACAAGTGTATGTGAGCACCTTCGACAACGAAATCAGCATATCCAGCAAAGGAAAAATAGTCTAAACGTCTAGGTTTGCTACTTTAAGCGCATTCTCTTCGATGAAGTTACGACGCGGCTCAACTTGGTCACCCATTAGCGTTGTGAACAATTGGTCTGCGCCTACCGCATCTTCAATTGTTACTTGCATCATGCGACGTGTCTCAGGGTCCATTGTGGTTTCCCAAAGCTGATCTGGGTTCATCTCACCTAGACCTTTGTAGCGCTGTAGGCTTAGACCACGACGCGACTCTTTGATTAGCCACTCAAGTGCAGATGCAAAGCTTGATACCGGCTGAGTACGCTCGCCACGTTTGATGTAAGCGCCTTCCTCAATCAAGCCATCTAGTGCTTCCGAAAGCTCAGCTAGCTTGTTGTACTCTTTCGAGTTCAATAGATCGATACTTAGTGCGTAGTCATGCGTCACACCGTGAGTACGTACGATAATCTTAGGTAGGTTTAGACCTAGCTCTTCGTGTTGCTCAACTTCGAAGCTGTATTGGCTTGCGCCCACTTCTTTCGCGTTTAGCTGTTCAACTAGCTGTTTTGTCCACGCTTCTACTGCTGCAGCGTCGTGGCATTGCTCTGCCGTTAGGCGCGGCGTGTAGATTAGCTCATGAACTAGCGCGCTTGGGTAACGACGGCTCATGCGATCCGCCAGCTTGATACCAGCGTTGTATTGCTGAACTAGCTTCTCTAGCGCTTCGCCTGCCAATGCTGGCGCTTCTGCGTTTACGTGTAGCGATGCGTTATCAAGTGCCAAAGCCACTTGGTATTGGTTCATCGCGTCTTCGTCTTTGATGTACTGCTCTTGCTTGCCTTTTTTCACTTTGTAAAGTGGTGGCTGAGCGATGTACACGTAGCCACGCTCGATAAGCTCTGGCATTTGACGGTAGAAGAAGGTCAACAGTAGCGTACGGATGTGCGAACCATCGACGTCAGCATCGGTCATGATGATGATGTTGTGGTAACGCAGTTTGTCCGGGTTGTACTCGTCACGACCGATACCACAGCCTAGTGCCGTAATCAGAGTTGCTACTTCTTGAGAAGAAAGCATCTTGTCGAAACGCGCTTTTTCTACGTTAAGAATCTTACCTTTTAGCGGTAGGATTGCTTGGTTCTTACGGTTACGGCCTTGTTTTGCGGAGCCGCCTGCCGAATCACCCTCCACTATGTATAGTTCAGAGAGTGCTGGATCTTTTTCCTGACAGTCTGCAAGTTTGCCTGGCAGACCAGCTAGGTCTAGCGCGCCTTTACGACGAGTCATTTCACGAGCTTTACGCGCTGCTTCACGAGCACGAGCAGCATCGATGATTTTAGAACAAACCATCTTAGCTTCTGTCGGGTTCTCAATTAGGAACTCAGACAGTTTCTCACCCATTGCGGATTCAACCGCTGATTTAACTTCTGAAGAAACCAGTTTGTCTTTAGTTTGGCTAGAGAACTTAGGATCTGGCACTTTAACCGAAACAACTGCAGTTAGACCTTCACGTGCATCATCACCCGACGTTGCTGTTTTCGCTTTCTTAGAGAAACCTTCTTTATCCATAAAGGTATTCAGCGTACGCGTTAACGCCGCACGGAAACCTGCAAGGTGAGTACCGCCATCGCGTTGTGGGATGTTGTTAGTGAAACAGTAGATGTTCTCTTGGAAGCCATCGTTCCATTGCATTGCCACTTCTACTGCAATGCCATCTTCACGTTCAAAATCGAAGTGGAAGATTTTCTCGATGATTGGTGTTTTGTTGGTGTTTAGGTGATCAACGAACGCTTGAATACCACCTTCAAACATGAAGTGGTCACTCTTGTCTGCTTCACGCTCATCAACCAACTTGATAGAAACACCAGAGTTTAGGAAAGAAAGCTCACGTAGACGTTTTGCTAGGATATCGTAATGGAATTCGATATTTGTGAAGGTTTCAGCACTTGGCCAAAAACGGATTTGTGTACCCGTTTGGTCTGTATCGCCCACAACCGCTAGTGGCGCTTGAGGTTCACCATGGTGGTAAGTTTGCGTATGGATATGACCGCCACGATGGATAGTCAGTACTACTTTTTCAGACAGTGCGTTTACTACTGAAACACCTACGCCGTGAAGACCGCCCGATACTTTGTATGAGTTATCGTCGAACTTACCACCAGCGTGAAGTACCGTCATGATAACTTCTGCTGCTGATACTTTTTCTTCTGGGTGCAATTCTGTTGGAATGCCACGACCATCATCCGTAACTGAAACCGAGTTGTCCTCATGAATTGTCACAACGATGTCTTTACAGTGACCTGCCAACGCTTCATCAATTGAGTTATCCACCACCTCAAAGACCATGTGGTGAAGACCGGTGCCATCGTCCGTGTCGCCAATGTACATACCTGGACGCTTACGAACCGCATCCAGACCCTTTAGTACCTTAATACTCGATGAATCGTAATTTTCAGACATGAGTTTCTCTCTTCTAGTTTGACTCTATCCTGCCATGTTCCACATGAAACAATTTGCCCGTATCGTCCAACATATCGGCGATTTGGCTATCAGTGATAGAGCTTACAAATACTTGTGCGCCCGTCTCTTTTAAGCAGTCAGCAAGACGCTTGCGACGTTGGCTGTCTAATTCCGACGCAAAGTCGTCAATTAGGTAAATACATTGTTTTCCGGTCATCTCGGTAAGATGTTGCCCCTGCGCTACACGCAATGCACACACCATGAGTTTTAACTGACCGCGTGAAAGAACATCTTCTACTGGTGTTCCATTCACTTTAATTCGCAAATCAGCCTTATTCGGGCCACTAAAGGTGTACCCCAATGACTGATCACGCCCGAAATTCTTTTCTAGTATCTCATGATAGGGTGTATCTTTATCCCATCCACGATAATACTTTAATTGGATCTCAAATTCTGGCAAAAATGTCTGGCAGATGGTTTCCGCTACGGTTTTCATCTGTTCGATGTAATGCGCACGCCATTGGCTGATATTTTCAGCCAACCTAGCCATTTCTTGATCCCAATAACTGAGCTCTCGATAACTGTTAGCGGTTTTTAACAGTGCATTACGTTGCTTGTTGAGACGTTTAAATCGCCCCCATGCATCATAAAAAGCGGGTTCCGTATGAAACACACCCCAATCGATGAATGCACGGCGATGTTTAGGTCCATCCGTAAGGAGATCAAACCCTTCTGGATGTATCAACTGCAACGGCAGAACTTGTGCAAGCTGCGCCAGTTTTTGCCCAGATTGACCGCCTATTTTAACCTCTGTTGAACCATCACGCTGCTTATTAATGCCTATAGGTAGCTCAAATTGATCCGAGTTCAAAAAACGACCATGAACAAACAGTTCATCACACTCATTTTGGATGATTCGTCCGGTCAACGAGCTCTTGAAAGAGCGTCCATGTCCGAGCAAGTAAATCGCTTCTAAGACACTGGTTTTACCGCTGCCGTTCGGTCCAATAAGAAAGTTAAAGCCTGTCGATAAATGAATATCACAGGCTTTAATGTTTCGAAATTGCTGAATGATAAGGCGAGAAAGTGGCATTCAGATGGCTTATAGACGAATTGGCATTACCACATACATGGCACTGTCGTCGTCTGCGTTTTCAATCAACGCACTGGCGTTGGCATCCGACATCGACACTCGCACTTTTTCACAGCGCAATGTATTAAGCACATCCAGCACATAGCTTACGTTGAAGCCGATTTCGATCGCGTCACCTTCAAAGGTTACGTCCAGCATCTCTTCTGCTTCTTCTTGCTCTGGGTTGTTCGCCGTAATGCGCATTTCACTGCCCGCAAGATTCACGCGAACACCACGGAATTTTTCATTAGAAAGAATGGCAGCGCGAGAAAACGCTTGGCGTAATTCATCACAGCTTGCTTCTAATGTTTTGTTGGTACTTTGCGGCATTACGCGGCGATAATCTGGGAAACGGCCATCAACGAGCTTAGAAGTAAAAATGAAGTTGTTCACTTCTGCACGCACATTTGAACTACCGATTTGTAGTACAACAGGTTGCTCTGGCGCATCCATTAGCTTAACCAGCTCTTGTACGCCTTTACGTGGCACGATGATTTGCTTTTGCGCAAAATCTGCACCCAGTTGTGTTTGAGATACTGCCATACGGTGACCATCAGTCGCTACACTGCGTAGCGTCGTACCGTCGATTTCAAACAGCATGCCGTTTAGGTAATAACGAACGTCTTGGTTCGCCATTGAGAACTGTGTTTTTTCGATCAGTGTACGTAGATCAGACTGAGTCAGTGACACTTCAACTTCACTCTGCCAATCTTCGATGTTCGGAAAATCGTTCGCAGGAAGTGTGGCCAATGAAAAACGGCTACGACCAGAACGAACTTGTACACGATCGCCTTCCAGCACGAAGGTGATGATAGAGTCATCTGGAAGACCGCGGCAGATATCGAGAAACTTACGAGAAGGAACGGTAATGCTGCCCGCTTCAAAATCCCCTTCTAGAGTCACTTTGCTCACCAATTCCACTTCCAAGTCGGTCGCGGTCATGGATAACACATTATCTTCTACTTTAAGCAGTAGGTTACCCAGAATTGGTAGGGTCGGTCGGCCGCCTAATGCGCCTGAAACCTGTTGTAGCGGTTTGATTAAATGACTACGTTCAATAGTAAATTTCATGCTTGGCTCTTTACGCTGTCAGCTCAATTAATGATTTGCTTGGAATACTGTCATTCTAACCGATTAAGAAGACAGGGTGCGAATCAAGTTAGAGTAATCTTCTTTAATATCGTGGCTCTCTTCACGCAGCTGCTCAATCTTGCGACAAGCATGCAGTACCGTGGTGTGGTCACGACCACCAAATGCATCGCCGATTTCCGGCAAGCTGTGGTTGGTCAGCTCTTTTGCTAATGCCATTGCCAACTGGCGAGGACGAGCAACCGAGCGAGAGCGACGTTTAGACAGCAGGTCCGCCACTTTAATTTTGTAGTATTCCGCCACCGTCTTTTGAATGTTGTCGATGGTCACGAGCTTTTCTTGCAGTGCCAACAAGTCACGTAGCGCTTCACGAACGAAATCAATCGTAATTGGACGACCCGTAAAGTTTGCGTTTGCGATAACGCGGTTCAGTGCACCTTCGAGCTCACGAACATTTGAGCGTAGACGCTTAGCAATAAAGAAGGCCACTTCATCCGCTAGGTGGATTTGATGGTCTTCTGCTTTCTTCATCAAGATCGCCACGCGCGTTTCAAGTTCTGGTGGCTCGATCGCAACAGTCAGACCCCAACCAAAGCGAGATTTCAGACGATCTTCTACACCGCTGATCTCTTTTGGATAACGGTCAGACGTTAGAATGATCTGTTGGTTGCCTTCCAATAACGCGTTGAAGGTATGGAAAAATTCTTCCTGTGAACGCTCTTTATTAGCAAAGAATTGGATGTCATCGATAAGAAGTGCATCAACACTGCGGTAGTAACGTTTGAATTCTTCAATCGCGTTGTTTTGCAGTGCCTTTACCATATCTTGCACAAAACGCTCAGAGTGCATGTACACCACTTTTGCGTTTGGATTGTTATCCACAATCGCGTTGCCTACAGCGTGAAGCAAGTGTGTTTTACCTAAACCCGTACCACCATATAGGAAAAGTGGGTTGTAGGCTGCGCCTGGGTTATCTGAAACCTGACGTGCTGCCGCTAAACCAAGTTGGTTCGACTTACCCTCAACGAAGTTGTTGAACTTGTGTTTCGGGTTCACGTTTGAGCGGTGGTTGATGTTCGCAATCGCTTGAGCGTCGTCATCCCACGTTTTATGTACAGGTTTGCGAGCTTGCAATTGTGCAGGCGCTGAAGACTCAGCAGCCACATCGGCCGGCGTACGTGTCGGTACCGGCTTAGGCGCTGCAACTGGGCGGCTGCCCACTTCAAAGCGCAAGCTAGGGACGTCGTTACCGCAGTATTCTTGCAGTAAACGGTTGATGCTGTTCAGGTACTTGTCACGAACCCAGTCCAAAACAAAGCGGTTTGGGGCGAACAGAGTGAGAGTATTGTCATTGAGCTCCGCTTGTAACGGACGAACCCACATGCTGAATTCTGTAGCTGGTAGCTCTTCTTGAAGCTGCTGCAAACATTGCAACCAAAGCGAAGATGACACGGTGCCCCCACTGAGTATTTGAATTATCGGAAAAGACTGGCAATTTTACCTGTTGATAACCAAGATCGCCAGCAATTGATCGACGATCCAGTGAATAAGATCTAAGTTATTCACAATTATTTAGCTGAACATAGAGAGATCAACACATCTTGCCCCAAGATTGCCCACACAACGATCCACATTTGGGCAAAATCCGTCAGATCCAGTAATTGGTGATAACTCTGTGTATGAATTTTCCGTCACCGTTGTTTTTTGATCGCCACTCCTGCTCTTTTCGATCGTTTTTTCATCATTTATTGCTAATTTTTGCCTACTCTCTATACCAAATACGATCTTATTACTCTCAGGACTAGGTTATTGCACTTGGTTATTTATTTAATTGAGCTAACTGACAGTAGTATTTCCAACCATAAAAGTATGGAGATGTATTATGAAAAACTGGATTAAGGTTGCCGTTGCAGCCATCGCTTTGTCTGCTGCGACTGTTCAAGCAGCTGTCGACACTGCCGCTACTGAAGTAAAAGTAGGCATGTCTGGCCGCTACTTCCCATTCACCTTTGTGAAGCAAGATAAGCTGCAAGGTTTCGAAGTGGATATGTGGGATGAAATCGGTAAACGTAACGACTACAAGATCGAATACGTCACAGCGAACTTTTCTGGTTTGTTTGGCCTGCTAGAAACAGGTCGTATTGATACCATCTCGAACCAAATCACCATGACAGACGCACGTAAAGCGAAATACCTATTTGCTGATCCATACGTGGTAGATGGCGCTCAAATCACGGTACGTAAAGGCAATGACAGCATCCAAGGCGTGGAAGACCTAGCAGGCAAAACGGTTGCAGTTAACCTAGGCTCTAACTTTGAACAGTTGCTTCGCAGTTACGACAAAGACGGCAAGATTAACATCAAAACTTACGATACGGGTATTGAACATGATGTGGCGCTGGGCCGTGCTGATGCCTTCATCATGGACCGTTTGTCTGCACTAGAACTGATTAAGAAAACAGGTCTACCGCTGCAACTGGCGGGTGAACCATTTGAAACCATTGAAAACGCTTGGCCATTCGTTGATAACGAAAAAGGTCGTAAGCTACAGGCGGAAGTGAATAAAGCACTTGCAGAAATGCGCGCCGACGGAACAGTAGAGAAGATTTCAGTGAAATGGTTTGGTGCCGACATCACTAAGTAAAACTTTTCTTCTTTTAGGACGCAGAGCTTTATCTCGCGTCCTTTTTTAACTCAATGACAAGGTGGAACTTCGTATTCCACCTTTTCTTTTCTCAAGGTAAGTCGTATGGGATTTGATTTTAATTACATGTTGGAACTGCTGCCAATACTGCTCAAGTATCTTGGCACAACCATGGAAATGGCCACATGGGGATTGGTCTTTTCACTGATTTTAGCCATCATTTTAGCTAATATTCGCGTATTTAAGCTGCCAGTTCTCGATCAATTGAGCCAACTTTACATCAGCTTCTTCCGTGGGACCCCACTTTTAGTTCAACTGTTTTTACTTTACTACGGCTTACCACAAATCTTCCCGATCATGGTCGGTCTTGATGCCTTCTCAGCGGCAGTGATTGGTTTAACACTGCATTTTGCTGCGTATATGGCGGAAAGCATCCGAGCCGCAATCATCGGCATTGATCGTAGCCAAATGGAAGCGAGCTTATCGGTTGGAATGACAACCCCACAGGCCATGCGCCGTGTGATTCTTCCGCAGGCAACGCGTGTCGCACTGCCTTCATTGATGAACTATTTCATCGATATGATTAAGTCGACTTCCCTCGCCTTCACTCTTGGTGTGGCAGAAATCATGGCCAAAGCACAAATGGAAGCGTCATCGAGTTTCCGCTTCTTTGAAGCGTTTCTTGCTGTCGCCCTAATTTACTGGGGGGTAGTTGTAATTCTGACGCGAGTACAAATTTGGGCAGAAGCGAAATTGAATAAGGCGTACGTACGATGATCAAATTAGAAAACATCCACAAACGCTTTGGTGACACTGAAGTGTTAAAAGGCATTGATCTCGATATCCAACAAGGTGAGATCATCGTCATTATAGGGTCCAGCGGTACGGGTAAATCGACATTACTGCGCACGGTGAACTTTCTTGAGCAAGCGGATGAAGGTCGCATCACCGTTGATGACATTTCCGTCGACACACAAAAGCATACCAAAGCCGAAGTATTAGCCCTGCGACGCCGCACTGGGTTTGTTTTCCAAAACTATGCCTTGTTTGCCCATATGAATGCACGTCAGAACATCGCAGAGGGCTTGATCACGGTACGCGGTTGGAAGAAAGACGACGCACTTCAGCGTGCTCAAGAGATTCTGGATGACATCGGTCTTGGTGATAAAGGCGAAAGTTATCCAGCGGCATTGTCTGGTGGCCAACAACAACGTGTGGGCATCGGTCGAGCGATGGCACTTCAACCTGAACTGCTGCTGTTTGATGAGCCAACTTCTGCGTTGGATCCTGAATGGGTTGGAGAAGTTCTCTCATTAATGAAGAAGTTAGCTAACCAACATCAGACCATGCTGGTGGTCACACATGAAATGCAATTTGCGAAAGAAGTCGCTGACCGAGTGATCTTTATGGCCGAAGGCAACATTGTCGAGCAAGGTTCTCCACAAGATATCTTCGATAATCCACAAGATCCTCGACTGCAAAAATTCCTTAACCAAGTGGGGATAGAGTAAAGATCAAGCATCAAGATCAATCGATCCTTGAGATTTTACTCACACTACGTATAATCGCTCGGCCGGAATTTCGTACTCATGAGTCATTGACACATTATGTGAGTGTGATTACAATTCCGCCTCTTTGTTGAGAGGCGTCGGTTGCTTCTCTCTATATAAAGAGTTTCTTTATATAAGAAAGCATATTGCCCACGCCGGGTTTAACAAGAACCTAAAACTACTGATCAGTAAAGGTAATTATCATGAAACGCACTTTTCAACCTACAGTTCTAAAGCGCAAGCGTACTCACGGCTTCCGTGCTCGCATGGCAACTAAGAACGGTCGTAAAGTTATCAACGCACGTCGTGCAAAAGGCCGTGCGCGCCTATCAAAATAATCGCTAGTTTATTTTGAACACGTACGCGTTTAATCGGGAGTTACGCTTGTTAACTCCCGAGCATTATCAAAACGTCTTCCAGCAAGCTCATCGAGCTGGCTCGCCTCATTTCACCATCATTGCTCGCAATAACAAACTTTCTCACCCACGATTAGGTTTAGCTGTTCCGAAAAAGCAAATCAAAACTGCTGTCGGTAGAAACCGCTTTAAGCGTTTGGCTCGTGAAAGCTTTCGTAACAATCAACATCAACTTCCAAATAAAGATTTTGTTGTGATTGCCAAGAAAAGCGCGCAAGATTTAAGCAATGAGGAACTATTTAAGTTGTTTGATAAGCTATGGCATCGCCTGTCTCGCCCTTCACGTGGATAGCCATTGGGCTCGTTAATCTGTATCGCTGGTTTATCAGCCCTTTGATTGGTCCTCGTTGCCGGTTCACACCAACTTGTTCTACTTACGCGCTAGAAGCTTTGAGAGCTCACGGTTTTGTAAAAGGATGTTGGTTATCAGGCAAACGTCTATTAAAATGCCACCCTTTGAATGAAGGGGGGTATGACCCCGTTCCACCAGTCCAAAAACAAGACAGAGATAACTAACGATGGATTCTCAACGTAATATCCTGCTCATCGCTCTGGCACTGGTTTCTTTCTTGCTATTTCAACAATGGCAAGTAGCAAAGAACCCAGCACCTCAAGCGGTTGAACAGGCTCAATCAAGCAGTACTCTACCTGCACCATCTTTTGCTGACGATCTAGACCCAGTTCCTGGTCAACAGCAAGCTTCTGCAAAAACTATCACAGTAACGACTGATGTTTTAACTCTGTCGATCGACACCGTTGGTGGCGATGTGGTACATGCCGACCTAAACAAATACGCTGCTGAACTTGATTCATCAGACCCTTTCGTTCTGCTTAAAGATACTAAAGGCCACCAGTTCATCGCACAAAGCGGTCTAGTGGGTCCTCAAGGTATTGACCTAAGCAGCACTAACCGTCCTCACTACAACGTGAGCGCAGACAGCTTTACTATGGCTGACGGTCAAGACGAACTGCGTGTTCCAATGACTTTCACTGCGAACGGTATCGAATACACTAAGACTTACGTATTCACACGTGGCAGCTACGCGCTAAACGTAGAATACGATGTCGTGAACAACTCAGGTAACAATGCAACCTTTGGTATGTACGCTCACTTGCGTCAAAACCTAATGGACGCAGGCGGTAGCATCACGATGCCAACTTACCGTGGCGGTGCTTACTCAACTGAAGATGTTCGTTACAAGAAATACAGCTTCGAAGATATGCAGGATCGTAACCTGTCTATCAACCTAGCAGACGGCCAAGGTTGGGCAGCAATGATCCAACACTACTTCGCTGCAGCGTGGATCCCACGTAACGAACCAGGTACAAACCTATACACTCGCGTAATTGGTAACCTTGGCGATATCGGCGTTCGTATGCCGAACAAAACTATCGCAACAGGTGACCAAGCTCAGTTCGAAGCGACGCTATGGGTTGGCCCTAAACTACAAAATGACATGGCAGCAGTAGCACCAAACCTAGACTTAGTAGTTGACTACGGTTGGTTATGGTTCATCGCTAAACCACTTCACTCATTGCTTGCTTTCATCCAAAGCTTCGTGGGTAACTGGGGTGTGGCAATCATCTGTTTGACCTTCATCGTTCGTGGTGCAATGTACCCACTAACGAAAGCGCAATATACGTCTATGGCGAAAATGCGCATGCTACAGCCTAAACTGCAAGCAATGCGTGAACGTATCGGTGATGACCGTCAGCGTATGAGCCAAGAGATGATGGAACTGTATAAGAAAGAGAAAGTGAACCCACTGGGTGGCTGTTTACCTCTTATCCTACAGATGCCAATCTTCATCGCGCTATACTGGGCACTAATGGAATCGGTTGAGCTACGTCACTCACCATTCTTCGGTTGGATTCATGACCTTTCAGCGCAGGACCCGTACTACATCCTGCCACTTCTGATGGGTGCATCAATGTTCCTAATCCAGAAAATGAGCCCAACGACAGTAACGGATCCAATGCAGCAGAAGATCATGACCTTTATGCCGGTTATGTTTACCTTCTTCTTCTTGTTCTTCCCATCAGGCCTAGTTCTATACTGGTTGGTGTCGAACATCGTTACGCTGATCCAACAAACTTTGATTTACAAAGCGCTGGAGAAAAAAGGCTTACACACCAAGTAACCTTTTAGTAAAAGAATAAGAAAGGCGGCCAAAAGGTCGCCTTTTTGTTTTTGGCTGATTACAATTCAGCTAATTAATGGTTATGGCTCCCTAGGACTTCAAATCCTATAGCCCAGCTCAAAAGGCAAGATTATGACTACAGATACGATTGTCGCTCAAGCAACCGCACCGGGTCGTGGCGGTGTCGGCATTATTCGTGTTTCTGGCCCTAAGGCCAACCAAGTAGCACTAGAGGTAACCGGTAAAAACCTAAAGCCTCGCTACGCAGAATACCTGCCATTTCAAGCAGAAGATGGCACCGTGCTAGACCAAGGCATTGCCCTTTACTTCCCTAACCCACACTCGTTCACAGGCGAAGATGTGTTAGAGCTGCAGGGCCACGGTGGCCCCGTGGTAATGGACATGCTGATCAAGCGCATCTTGGGTATTGAGGGCGTTCGTGCCGCACGTCCTGGTGAGTTCTCTGAGCGCGCGTTCTTAAACGATAAGATGGATTTAACCCAAGCAGAGGCCATCGCTGACCTGATTGATGCTAGCTCTGAAGAAGCCGCAAAATCGGCACTTCAGTCGCTACAAGGTCAATTCTCACAGCGTATTCAAACGCTGGTGGAATCTCTTATTCATCTGCGTATCTACGTAGAAGCAGCTATCGACTTTCCTGAAGAAGAAATCGACTTTCTTGCAGATGGTAAAGTGTCTGGAGACTTGCAAGCCATCATCGACAACCTTGATGCCGTGCGTAAAGAAGCTAACCAAGGTGCGCTCATGCGCGAGGGCATGAAAGTTGTCATTGCAGGTCGTCCTAATGCGGGTAAATCAAGCCTATTGAATGCACTGTCAGGTAAAGAGTCCGCCATCGTAACCGATATCGCAGGCACTACTCGTGACGTACTACGAGAGCACATCCATATTGATGGAATGCCACTGCACATCATCGATACTGCTGGTCTGCGTGACGCTTCAGATGAAGTAGAGAAAATCGGTATCGAACGCGCTTGGGACGAAATTGCACAAGCTGACCGTGTGCTTTTCATGGTGGACGGTACAACAACCGACGCCACCGATCCTAAAGACATCTGGCCTGATTTTGTCGATCGCTTGCCGAACAATATGGGCATGACAGTGATCCGTAATAAAGCGGATCAAACCGGTGAAAGTATGGGGATCTGCCACGTCAATGATCCAACCTTAATCCGCCTCTCAGCGAAGACGGGCTCGGGTGTGGATGCTTTGCGCACTCACTTAAAAGAGTGCATGGGCTTTTCTGGTAACACTGAAGGTGGTTTTATGGCGCGCCGTCGACACCTAGATGCGCTAGAACGCGCAGCTCAACACCTTCAAATCGGCCAAGAGCAGCTAGAAGGGTACATGGCAGGGGAAATCCTCGCAGAAGAGCTACGCATTACTCAGCAGCACCTCAATGAAATTACTGGTGAGTTTAGCTCTGATGACTTACTCGGCCGAATTTTCTCTTCATTCTGTATCGGCAAATAATAAAATGCGCGGTGTTAGGCTTGAGCTTACCACCGCGTTTCTTTTTGTACTGACGCTCAGATACCTACGGGCGTTGGTATGACTCAATAAGGAAGACACATGATCCACATTATTACAGGCAGTACTTTAGGTGGCGCGGAATACGTAGGAGATCACTTAAGTGATCTCCTCAACGCAAACGGCTTCGAAACAACGATCCACAACCAGCCAGAGTTGTCTGCTATCGAGAATCAAGGCACTTGGTTGGTGATAACTTCAACTCACGGCGCGGGTGAATATCCAGATAACATTCAGCCTTTTATTGCTGCATTACAAAACACACCGCCTAAGATGGCAGACGTAAAGTTTGCTGTGATAGCAATTGGTGACTCAAGTTACGATACGTTCTGTGCTGCTGGCCAACATGCTTTCGACCTATTAGAAGACATTGGCGCAACACCAATCACAGACTGCTTGAAGATTGATGTACTTAGCTACGACGTACCTGAAGACGCTGCAGAAGTGTGGTTGAAGGAAAATCTGGCTCGCTTTTCTGCTTAATTCCTCTATCACAGAGTCGCATTGCGGCTCTGTTTCTCCCTATTGTAAATAACTTCTCTCAAAAAATTTTGTTCAACCGCTCAAAAAACACCCAAACCATCTGTGGATAAGTATACTAAGATCCAGTGACTTTCCTTTAGTTATCCAAATAATAACTTTGATCCATTTTTACCCCTGTGCATAAGTAGCGATTTTGATCTCAGGTAATCCTCGATCAGATCAAATCATGATCACAACTTTTGATCCAAAGAAGATCCATGATCTTGTTGATCATTTTCTACTTATCCACAGAAATGGTCGATCCTAATAATAGATCCAATAAAAGATCATATATATAGATCTTATATATATAGTCTTGGAGACTAAAATTTGAAAAGCGAGAAAACGATTCTCTCTCACAGAGAAAAAAGGTAAAATACCGCTCTTTTTTATCTGTCCATTAAATCCTTTGAATACCTGAGGTCAGTTCATGCTTTATCACGAAAACTTTGACGTCATTGTTGTCGGTGGCGGACACGCAGGAACGGAAGCCGCGCTCGCATCTGCACGCACAGGACAAAAAACGCTTCTCCTTACCCATAACATCGATACATTAGGCCAAATGTCTTGTAACCCAGCTATCGGTGGTATCGGTAAAGGTCACTTAGTAAAAGAAGTGGATGCTATGGGCGGTTTGATGGCAGAAGCTATCGACCATGCAGGTATTCAATTTCGAACACTGAACGCCTCTAAAGGTCCGGCAGTACGTGCAACACGTGCACAAGCGGACAGAGCGCTGTACAAAGCGTATGTTCGCGATGCATTAGAAAACGCCCCAAACCTTACTTTGTTCCAGCAATCGGTTGATGATCTAATTGTTGAGCAAGATCGAGCGGTTGGTGTGGTTACGCAAATGGGTCTTAAATTCCGAGCTAAAGCGGTGGTACTCACCGTTGGTACTTTCCTTGGCGGAAAGATCCACATTGGTATGGAAAGCTCATCTGGTGGCCGTGCTGGGGATCCACCGTCGATCGCATTAGCGGATCGACTACGCGAACTACCGTTCCGTGTGGATCGTCTAAAAACAGGCACACCACCACGTATTGATGCACGCAGTGTTGATTTCTCAGTGCTTGAAGCACAACATGGTGATAATCCAACGCCTGTATTTTCTTTCATGGGTAATCGTGATCAACATCCACGTCAAATCCCATGTTTTATTACGCACACCAATGAGCAAACTCATGAGGTGATCCGTAATAACCTCGATCGTAGCCCAATGTATGCGGGTGTGATCGAAGGTATCGGTCCACGTTACTGCCCGTCTATCGAAGACAAGGTGATGCGCTTTGCAGATAAAAACAGCCATCAGATTTTCATCGAGCCAGAAGGTCTAACAACGCACGAGTTATATCCGAACGGTATATCCACCAGCCTGCCATTTGACGTACAAGTGCAAATTGTTCGTTCAATGAAAGGTTTTGAAAACGCACATATCGTTCGTCCAGGCTACGCGATTGAGTACGATTTCTTCGACCCTCGTGATTTGAAGCAAACGTACGAAACCAAATTCATCAGTGGTCTATTCTTTGCTGGGCAAATCAACGGTACGACTGGTTACGAAGAAGCTGCAGCGCAAGGTTTAATGGCTGGCCTGAACGCTAGTCTGCATAGTCAAGACAAAGAAGGTTGGAGCCCACGCCGTGATCAAGCTTACATGGGCGTGTTGATTGACGATTTGTCGACCATGGGTACCAAAGAGCCATACCGCATGTTTACGTCTCGTGCTGAATACCGTCTGTTGCTGCGTGAAGATAACGCCGACTTACGTTTGACGGAAAAAGCGCGAGAACTTGGTTTGATTAATGATGTTCGTTGGGCGCGTTTCAATGAAAAAATCGACAACATGGAAACCGAGCGTCAACGTCTGAAATCGACGTGGATGAATCCGAATTCTGCAGGTATCGATGAGCTAAACAAGCTATTGAAAACGCCAATGGCACGTGAAGCTAGCGGTGAAGATCTTCTTCGTCGTCCTGAGATCTCGTATTCACAACTGACGCAACTTGATGCGTTCGCACCAGCACTCGACGATCAACAAGCATCAGAGCAAGTTGAAATTCAAGTGAAATACGATGGTTACATTAAGCGCCAGCAAGAAGAGATTGAAAAATCATTGCGTCATGAGCATACCAAGTTACCAACTGATCTGGACTACAAATACGTGAAAGGTCTTTCTAATGAAGTTGTAGCTAAGCTGACGGAAGCAAAACCGGAAAGTATCGGGATTGCCTCTCGAATTTCAGGTATTACCCCTGCGGCAATTTCTATTTTGCTGGTTCACTTGAAAAAACACGGCTTGCTGAAAAAAGGCGAGGACGAGTAAATGAGCGCACTACGCACAAAACTGGATGCCCTAATCGAAAAAACCGATTTAGAGGTATCTGAAAAACAACGCGAGCAGTTGGTCGGCTATGTCGAACTGCTCGACAAGTGGAACAAAGCGTATAACCTCACATCGGTTCGTGATCCACTTGAGATGTTAGTGAAACATATTCTTGATAGCATAGTGGTTAGCGCTCACTTACAAGGCGAGCGTTTTATCGATGTGGGTACTGGCCCTGGTTTACCAGGTATTCCTCTGGCCATAATGAGTCCTGATAAAACGTTCTTCTTGCTAGATAGTCTAGGCAAACGCATTCGTTTTATTAAACAAGTGGTTCATACGCTAGGTCTGAAAAATGTGACGCCTATTCAAAGTCGTGTCGAAGAATTCCAACCAGAAGAAAAATTTGATGGCGTTCTGAGTCGAGCTTTTGCTTCAATGACGGACATGGTGGAATGGTGTCACCATCTGCCTAAACAAGATAACGGGGTGTTCCTAGCACTGAAAGGACAGCACCCTAAAGATGAAATGGATCAGCTTCCTGAATGGTGTAGTGTGACAGAGATCATATCTTTAGCTGTTCCTGAGTTGGAAGGTGATCGTCATCTAGTAATCTTATCGCGCAAGGAAAATTAGCGAGGTAATCGTGGGTAAAATAGTAGCAATCGCCAACCAGAAAGGTGGGGTCGGCAAAACAACAACGTGCATTAACTTAGCAGCTTCGATGGCGGCAACAAAGCGCAAGGTTTTGGTGATCGATCTCGACCCTCAAGGTAATGCTACTATGGCCAGTGGTGTCGACAAATACATGGTTGACGCAACGGCGTATGATCTTCTGGTTGAAGATACCCCGTTTGAACAAGTGGTTTGCACTGAAACCACTGGTAAATACGATCTTATCGCTGCGAACGGAGACGTTACCGCTGCGGAAATCAAATTGATGGAAGTGTTCGCTCGCGAAGTTCGTTTAAAAAACGCACTTGCGCCAGTTCGCGATAACTATGATTTCATCTTTATTGATTGTCCTCCTTCTCTAAACCTTCTTACAATCAATGCCATGGCCGCAGCCGACTCTGTGCTGGTGCCGATGCAATGTGAATACTTTGCGTTAGAAGGTTTAACTGCTCTTATGGATACAATCAGCAAGTTAGCGGCCGTGGTCAATGAAAACCTCAAAATCGAAGGTTTACTGCGTACGATGTACGATCCACGTAACCGCCTGTCTAATGAAGTATCCGATCAACTTAAAAAACACTTTGGTAGTAAAGTTTACCGTACCGTGATCCCACGTAATGTGCGTTTGGCCGAAGCGCCGAGCCACGGTAAACCGGCAATGTACTATGACAAGTACTCCGCAGGCGCCAAAGCGTATCTTGCTCTAGCGGGCGAAATGCTCCGCCGCGAAGAAATCCCAGTTTAACTCTAACCTAAGGAATTCATCCCATGTCTAAGCGTGGTCTAGGAAAAGGACTGGATGCGCTGTTGTCGACCAGTTCGCTGGCTCGTGAAAAACAGCATATTGCATCGCACAGCCAAGCATTGTCGGCAGATGGTGAACTGACGGATTTAGCGATCGGTCAATTGCAACCGGGTGTTTACCAACCGCGTAAAGATATGGCGCCAGAAGCCCTAGAAGAGCTAGCGGCTTCTATTCAATCACAAGGCATCATTCAACCTATCGTTGTACGTCAAGTCGCAGGCGGTCAGTTTGAAATTATCGCTGGTGAGCGCCGTTGGCGCGCTGCTAAGCAAGCAGGGCTGAAACGTGTTCCTTGCTTGGTGAAAAAGGTTGAAGACCGAGCAGCCATCGCAATGGCGCTGATTGAGAACATTCAACGTGAAGACTTGAATGTGATTGAAGAAGCGCAAGCGCTTGAGCGTTTGCAAGATGAATTCACGCTGACTCATCAGCAAGTGGCCGATGTGATTGGCAAATCAAGAACGACCGTCAGTAACTTATTACGTCTGAATCAATTAGAAATTGACGTAAAAGGTCTGGTCGCTAATAAAAAATTAGAAATGGGTCATGCTCGAGCATTGTTGGCTTTAGAAGGCGAACAACAAATTGAAGTAGCTCTGCAAGTCGCTAAGAAGCAAATGACAGTTCGCCAAACCGAACAGTTAGTAAAAAAGTGCTTAGCGCCACAAAATGAGCAAAAAGCGCAACAAGAAGATACCGAAGCGGAGCAAATGTCGCATAAATTGAGTCAACTGCTTGATGCTAAGGTTTCTTTGGTCCGTTCTGCAAACGGCAAAGCGAAAGTGACGATAAGTCTTGATGAGCCTCACAAATTGGATCAACTGATTGCCAAGCTAGAGGCCTAGATGAGATAATTGATTTAGGTCAATTAATCAATTTAATCGAATTTTGTGTGAAAGTTGTCGGATTGTAAACAAAACTGTAAGTTTTTGATGCAATATAATTGCATTCAATTGTTCTCACCGTATAATTTTCGCCAATTTCCCTGCACATAGAGTTTAGTGCGAAGTGGATATTACTAGAGGTACGAATACATGGTAGCTGCGTTAGCTAGACCAGGACGAGAGCTCGCAAAGCAATTGTTAATGATCCAGTCTGGCGCGGTTATTTTTGTGGCGGCAGGAATGGCGGTGGCCGTGAATCCTGAATGGGGATTTTCAGCGTTGGTTGGTGGTGGCATTTTTGTCGTTGCCAATGCAGTATTCGCGCTCTTTGCTTTTATGTTTAGTGGGGCTCGCGCTGCAAAGCGTATTGCAGCTTCATTTTTCACAGGCGAAGCTCTGAAAATTCTCATCACGGTTGCGCTATTCTACGTTGCCTACATGTATATGCAGGTGGAACTTGTTCCCCTCAAACTAACCTATTTGCTGGTACTAGGTATTAATATCTGTGCACCAGTGCTATTCATTAACAACAAAAAATAGGATGAGTTATGGCTGCGCCAGGTGAAGCGCTAACATCGTCCGGATACATTGCCCACCACTTATCAAACCTTTCTTTAGCTAAGTTAGGCTTGGTAGCGGATGAAGCAAGTTTCTGGAACGTACATATCGATAGCCTGTTTTTTTCTTGGTTTACTGGTTTAATTTTCCTCGGAATTTTTTACAAAGTAGCGAAGGGAACAACAGCGGGTGTACCGGGTAAGCTTCAGTGTGCTGTAGAAATGATCGTTGAATTTGTCGCGGAAAACGTCAAAGACACGTTCCATGGACGCAACCCACTGATCGCGCCTTTAGCACTGACTATCTTTTGTTGGGTATTCTTGATGAACGTGATGGACTTAGTCCCGATCGACTTCTTGCCTTACCCAGCAGAGCATTGGCTAGGTATCCCTTACCTTAAGGTTGTACCGTCTGCTGATGTGAATATCACCATGGCTATGGCTCTAGGCGTTTTCGCATTGATGATTTACTACAGCATCAAAGTGAAAGGTCTAGGTGGATTCGCAAAAGAACTTGCACTACATCCATTCAATCACCCACTAATGATTCCGTTTAACCTACTGATCGAAGTGGTATCGCTACTAGCGAAGCCTCTTTCTCTTGGTATGCGTTTATTCGGTAACATGTTCGCGGGTGAGGTTGTATTCATTCTTTGTGCGGCAATGCTACCATGGTACTTACAATGGATGGGTTCACTACCGTGGGCAATCTTCCATATCTTGGTTATTACGATTCAAGCCTTCGTATTCATGATGTTGACAATTGTTTACCTGTCAATGGCACACGAAGACGCTGATCATTAATTTTTTAAGCTTTTTATTTGGGCACTAAGCCAACAACTATAAATTGGAGATAGTAATGGAAACTTTACTGAGCTTTTCTGCAATCGCCGTAGGTATTATCGTCGGTCTTGCTTCTCTTGGTACAGCGATTGGTTTCGCACTGCTAGGTGGTAAATTCCTAGAAGGTGCTGCACGTCAACCAGAAATGGCTCCTATGCTACAAGTTAAGATGTTCATCATCGCAGGTCTACTTGATGCGGTTCCAATGATCGGTATCGTAATCGCGCTACTATTCACTTTCGCAAACCCATTTGTGGGTCAACTAGCAGGCTAATTAACAACTCTGTTAATTGTATTTTTGTAGTTGATTCTTAAAAGGGAGTAGCTGTTGTGAATATAAACGCAACTCTGCTAGGTCAAGCAATCTCGTTCGCACTATTTGTGTGGTTCTGCATGAAGTATGTATGGCCACCGTTGATGCAAGCGATCGAAGAACGTCAGAAGAAAATTGCTGATGGTCTTCAAGCAGCAGAACGTGCTGCAAAAGACTTGGATCTAGCACAAGCCAACGCTTCTGATCAGATGAAAGAAGCGAAGCGCACAGCAACTGAGATCATCGACCAAGCGAATAAGCGTAAGTCTCAAATTATTGATGAAGCTCGCGAGGAAGCTCAGGCAGAACGCCAGAAAATCCTAGCGCAAGCGGAAGCAGAACTTGAAGCTGAACGTAATCGTGCACGCGATGAGCTGCGCAAACAAGTTGCTACTCTGGCTGTAGCTGGTGCCGAGAAAATCCTTGAGCGTACTATCGATAAAGACGCTCAGAAAGATATTCTCGACAACATTACTGCAAAACTTTAAGTCTGGGGGCGCATATGTCTGATTTGACTACAATCGCACGCCCCTATGCTAAAGCAGCTTTTGACTTTGCTGTAGACAAAGACCAGTTGGACCAATGGGGCCAAATGTTGTCTTTCGCTACTGAAGTTGCCAAAAACGAACAAATGAATGAACTTTTAACCGGTTCTGTTTCCGCCGAGAAAATGGCAGAAATTTTTGTTGCAGTTTGCGGTGAACAAGTTGATGCGCACGGTCAAAACCTGATTAAGGTTATGGCTGAGAATGGTCGTTTAACGGCCCTTCCCGATGTTTGTGAGCAATTCTTCTTATTGAAGAAAGAACATGAGAAAGAAATCGATGTTGAAGTCATTTCAGCAAGCGAACTTTCTGATGAACAGCTAGCAAATATTGGCAGCAAACTTGAAGTGCGTCTTGAACGCAAAGTGAAGCTGAATTGCAGCGTAGATGAGACCCTACTTGGTGGGGTTATTATTCGAGCCGGAGACCTAGTCATCGATGAC
The DNA here is from genome assembly GCF_023277445.1 of Vibrio sp. ED002. Classification (NCBI taxonomy): domain Bacteria; kingdom Pseudomonadati; phylum Pseudomonadota; class Gammaproteobacteria; order Vibrionales; family Vibrionaceae; genus Vibrio; species Vibrio sp. ED002. The sequence goes on from NZ_CP080238.1 coordinate 2,391,245, forward strand.
TCAGCGCGAGGTCGTTTGAACCGCCTGAGCGATGCATTGCAGTCTTAATGGGGATTGGAGCATGCAACTTAATTCCACGGAAATTAGCGATCTAATCAAACAACGCATCGAATCTTTCGACGTTGTTAGTGAAGCTCGCAACGAGGGTACTATCGTATCGGTAAGCGATGGTATCATCCGCATCCACGGCCTAGCGGACGTGATGCAAGGTGAAATGATTGAATTACCGGGTGGCCGTTATGCACTAGCACTTAACCTTGAGCGTGACTCGGTTGGTGCGGTAGTAATGGGCCCATATGCTGACCTTAAGGAAGGCATGAAAGTTACAGGTACTGGCCGCATTCTTGAAGTGCCAGTTGGTCCAGAGCTACTAGGTCGCGTAGTAAACACGCTAGGTGAACCTATCGATGGTAAAGGTCCAATCGAAGCTAAATTGACTTCGCCTGTAGAAGTAATCGCACCAGGTGTAATCGACCGTAAATCGGTAGACCAACCTGTACAAACTGGCTACAAATCAGTTGACTCAATGATCCCAATCGGTCGTGGTCAGCGTGAACTTGTAATCGGTGACCGTCAGACTGGTAAAACAGCAATGGCGATCGATGCGATTATCAACCAGAAAGACTCTGGTATTTTCTCAATCTACGTAGCAATCGGTCAGAAAGCATCGACTATCGCTAACGTAGTTCGCAAACTAGAAGAGCACGGCGCGCTAGCTAACACTATCGTTGTTGTTGCATCTGCTTCTGAATCTGCAGCGCTACAATACCTAGCGCCATACGCAGGTTGTGCGATGGGTGAATACTTCCGCGATCGCGGTGAAGACGCACTGATTGTTTACGATGATCTATCTAAGCAAGCGGTAGCTTACCGTCAGATCTCTCTACTACTAAAACGTCCACCAGGCCGTGAGGCATTCCCAGGTGACGTATTCTACTTACACTCTCGTCTACTAGAGCGTGCAGCTCGTGTAAACGAAGAGTACGTAGAGCGTTTCACTAACGGTGAAGTGAAAGGTAAGACTGGTTCTCTAACTGCTCTTCCTATCATCGAAACTCAAGCAGGTGACGTTTCAGCATTCGTACCGACTAACGTAATCTCGATTACCGATGGTCAGATCTTCCTACAAACTGAGCTATTCAACGCGGGTGTTCGCCCAGCCGTTGACCCAGGTATCTCAGTATCTCGTGTAGGTGGTTCAGCTCAGACGAAAATCATCAAGAAGCTATCTGGCGGTATCCGTACTGCACTAGCTCAGTATCGTGAACTAGCTGCATTCGCACAGTTCTCGTCTGACCTTGATGAAGCAACGAAGAAACAGCTAGACCACGGTCAAAAAGTAACAGAACTAATGAAGCAGAAGCAGTACGCTCCAATGTCTGTATTTGACCAAGCACTAGTTATCTTCGCGGCAGAGCGCGGCTATTTAGCAGATGTTGAACTAAACAAACTGCTAGATTTTGAAGCGGCTCTACTATCGTATGCTCGCGGTCAATACGCTGAATTTGCAGCTGAGATCGACAAGTCGGGTGCGTACAACGATGAAGTTGAAGCTCAGTTGAAGAAGCTGACTGACGACTTCGTAGCAACCCAAACTTGGTAATTAGGTCGGTGGCAGTTTCTGCCACCAACTAACGGAGAGTAACGATGGCCGGCGCAAAAGAGATACGTAATAAAATCGGTAGTGTTAAAAGCACGCAGAAAATTACGAAAGCGATGGAAATGGTAGCAGCTTCAAAAATGCGTCGTTCTCAAGATGCAATGGAAGCTTCTCGTCCATACGCTGAAACAATGCGTAAAGTGATCGGTCATGTGGCAAACGCAAACCTAGAGTACCGTCATCCGTACCTAGAAGAGCGTGAAGCCAAGCGTGTTGGTTACATCATCGTTTCTACAGACCGTGGCCTGTGTGGCGGCTTGAACATTAACGTGTTCAAAAAAGCTGTGACAGATATGCAGGCTTGGAAAGAGAAAGGTGCAGAAGTTGAACTGGCAGTTGTTGGTTCAAAAGCGACAGCATTTTTCAAAAGCAGTGGCGCAAAAGTTGCTGCTCAGGTTTCAGGTCTGGGTGATAGCCCAAGCCTTGAAGACCTAATCGGTTCTGTAAGCGTAATGCTAAAGAAATACGATGAGGGTGAATTGGATCGCCTGTACGTAGTGTTTAACAAATTTGTGAATACTATGGTTCAGCAACCAACGATCGATCAATTGCTACCTTTGCCTAAATCGGACAGCGAAGAGATGCAGCGTGAGCATTCATGGGATTACATCTATGAGCCTGAACCAAAACCTCTACTGGACACACTTCTAGTGCGTTACGTAGAGTCTCAGGTTTACCAAGGTGTGGTTGAGAACCTTGCTTGTGAGCAAGCGGCTCGAATGATTGCGATGAAAGCTGCAACGGATAACGCGAGTGACCTGATTGAAGACTTAGAACTTGTGTACAACAAAGCCCGTCAGGCTGCGATTACACAAGAACTGTCTGAAATCGTATCAGGTGCTGCAGCGGTTTAAGCTTAGGTTAAACGAAATAGTTTAGAGGATTAACGATGGCTACAGGTAAGGTCGTACAGATCATTGGTGCGGTAGTCGACGTAGAGTTCCCACAGAGCAATGTACCTAGTGTATATGACGCTCTAAACGTTACGGACTCAAAAGAACGTCTTGTTCTTGAAGTTCAGCAACAGCTAGGCGGTGGCGTAGTTCGTTGTATCGTAATGGGTAGCTCTGATGGTTTACGTCGCGGAGTTGAAGTGGTTAACACTGGCGCTCCAATTTCAGTACCAGTAGGTACTAAAACCCTAGGTCGTATCATGAACGTTCTAGGTGACGCGATTGATGAGTGTGGTGAGATCGGTGCGGAAGAGCTTTACTCTATCCACCGTGAAGCACCAAGCTACGAAGAGCAATCAAACGAAACTGCACTTCTAGAAACCGGTGTTAAAGTAATCGACTTGATTTGTCCATTCGCTAAGGGTGGTAAAATCGGTCTATTCGGTGGTGCAGGTGTAGGTAAGACCGTTAACATGATGGAGCTTATCAACAACATCGCACTTCAACACTCAGGTCTATCTGTGTTTGCAGGTGTTGGTGAGCGTACTCGTGAAGGTAACGATTTCTACTTTGAGATGCAGGAAGCGGGTGTTGTAAACATCGAGAAACCTGAAGAATCAAAAGTAGCAATGGTTTACGGTCAGATGAACGAGCCACCGGGCAACCGTCTACGTGTTGCTCTGACAGGTCTAACGATGGCTGAGCGTTTCCGTGATGAAGGTCGTGACGTTCTATTGTTTATCGATAACATCTACCGTTACACGCTTGCAGGTACAGAAGTATCAGCACTTCTAGGTCGTATGCCATCTGCGGTAGGTTACCAGCCTACGCTTGCAGAAGAAATGGGTGTACTACAGGAGCGTATCACGTCAACTAAGCAAGGTTCTATCACGTCTGTACAGGCGGTATACGTACCAGCGGATGACTTGACTGACCCATCTCCAGCAACAACGTTCGCGCACTTGGATGCAACGGTTGTACTTAACCGTAACATCGCAGCAATGGGTCTATACCCTGCGATCGACCCACTGGATTCTACATCTCGTATGCTAGATCCATTGGTTGTTGGTCAAGACCACTACGACACAGCTCGTGGTGTTCAGCAGACTCTTCAGCGCTACAAAGAGCTGAAAGACATCATCGCGATTCTAGGTATGGACGAGCTATCTGAAGAAGATAAGCAAGTTGTATCTCGTGCACGTAAGATTGAGCGTTTCCTAACTCAGCCTTACCACGTAGCGGAAGTATTTACAGGTGACCCTGGTGTTTACGTACCTCTTAAAGAGACTCTACGTGGCTTTAAAGGTCTACTAGCTGGTGAATACGATGACATTCCAGAGCAAGCGTTCATGTACTGCGGTTCGATTGACGATGCTATCGAGAATGCGAAGAAGCTATAAGGCTAACTAGGAGGCGATATGGCACCAATAACCTTTCACCTAGACGTAGTAAGCGCTGAGAAACGTATTTTCTCAGGTCGCGTTGAAACGTTTCAGGTGACCGGTAGCGAAGGTGAGCTGGGTATTTTCCACGGCCACACTCCGCTCCTGTCCGCTATTAAGCCTGGTATGGTGCGTATTGTGAAACAGCACGGCCACGAAGAGTTCATTTATGTCTCTGGTGGTATGGTCGAAGTTCAGCCTGGTACTGCTACAGTACTGGCTGATACAGCGATTCGTGGTGAAGATCTAGACGCAGCGAAGGCAGAAGAAGCCAAGCGTCGCGCTGAGGAGCAAATCCAGAATCAGCATGGCGACATGGACTTCGCACAAGCGGCCAGTGAACTGGCTAAAGCCATTGCTCAGCTACGAGTTATCGAGCTGACCAAAAAGCGTCGCTAAGCTCTATTAGCAACGTTGCATGAAAAAGGCGGCCATTTGGTCGCCTTTTTGATTAATTTTAGTAGGAAATTTACATCCCGCCATTAACTATTCCCTTCAAGGTGTTTAAAATAACGCCCAATTAAAACTAAAACGTCAATAGGTTAATCATGAGATTCAGTGCTGTGATCCTAGCTGCGGGTAAGGGTACCCGTATGTATTCGAACATGCCTAAAGTGCTTCACACTTTAGCAGGGAAGCCAATGGCAAAACATGTTATCGATACATGTACTGGCCTAGGCGCACAAAACATCCATTTAGTTTATGGTCACGGTGGTGACCAAATGCATCAGACGCTTGCTGAAGAACCGGTTAATTGGGTACTGCAAGCTGAGCAGTTAGGTACGGGTCATGCAGTTGATCAAGCTTCTCCAAAGTTTGAAGACGATGAAAAAGTACTGATTCTATATGGTGATGTTCCACTGATTTCAGCTGAAACGATTGAAAACTTGCTTGATGCACAACCTACGGGCGGCATCGCGCTATTAACCGTCATGCTTGACAACCCAATGGGTTACGGTCGTATCATCCGTAAAAATGGCCCTGTTGTGGCGATCGTTGAACAAAAAGATGCGACAGAAGAGCAGAAGCTCATCAAAGAATGTAATACTGGTGTGTTGGTGGCGACAGGCGGTGACCTGAAGCGCTGGCTTGCCGGTCTAAATAACGAAAACGCACAAGGTGAATACTACCTAACTGACGTTATCGCGGCCGCACACGATGAAGGTCGTGCGGTAGAGGCAGTGCACCCAGTAAACGCGATTGAAGTGGAAGGTGTTAACGATCGTGCTCAACTGGCTCGTTTAGAGCGTGCGTTCCAATCAATGCAAGCACAGAAACTGCTAGAACAAGGCGTTATGCTGCGCGACCCAGCGCGTTTCGACCTACGTGGTGAACTGCAATGTGGTATGGACTGTGAAATCGACGCGAATGTAATCATCGAAGGTAAAGTATCACTGGGTGATAACGTAGTGATTGGTACAGGCTGCGTTCTAAAAGATTGTGAAATCGACGATAACACCATCGTTCGCCCATACAGCGTAATTGAAGGTGCAACCGTTGGTGAAGAATGTACGGTTGGCCCATTCACACGCCTACGTCCTGGCGCAGAGATGCGTAACGACTCTCACGTGGGTAACTTCGTAGAAGTGAAAAACGCGCGTATCGGTGAAGGCTCTAAAGCGAACCACCTAACTTACCTAGGTGACGCAGAAATCGGTCAACGCACTAACATCGGCGCGGGTACCATTACTTGTAACTACGATGGTGCGAACAAGTTCAAGACCGTCATTGGTAACGACGTTTTCGTTGGCTCAGATAGCCAACTTATCGCGCCAGTGACAGTTGCGGATGGTGCAACTATTGGTGCTGGTACTACGTTAACCAAAGATGTCGCTGAAGGTGAGCTTGTGATCTCTCGCGCGAAAGAGCGCAAAATTACCGGTTGGCAACGTCCAGTTAAGAAAAAGTAAGCTTAATTCGTTTACTTCAAAAAAACAAAGCCGCTCTTGATGAGCGGCTTTGTTGCATCTGGTGTTGTGAAAGATAGAGTTTAGTGACTTGGGATCGCTATGCGCTTCTCTAGCCAGCGCACCGCTTGAGAGACCAAAAGAATCAACACCAAATACTCTAAGACGAGAAACGTATAGATCTCTAATGGTAAGTACTCATTCACGACCAATTCATTCGCTCGTCTCGTTAAGTCACTTAAACCTATTACGCTGACCAACGAACTCATTTTAAGGATATAAACGAATTGATTCCCCAGTGGCGGTAAGATTTGTCGGAACGCTTGAGGAAGAATCACCAAACGCATTTTTTGCCAATAGTTTAATCCAAGTGACTCTGCTGCTTCATGTTGGCCACGACTGATAGCTTGGATCCCGCCTCTAAATACTTCTGCCATAAAGGCACTTTCTGCAATGGTTAACGCAATCACACCTGCCCAAAAATGATTCAGTGATACGTCTAGCAGCGTCGGCATGCCGTAATACACCCAAAGCAGCAGTACCAAAACAGGAATAGAGCGGATCACCTCCACATAAATACGGTTTATCCACTTGAGTATTGGAGAGTCAGAGAGCGCGGGTAGGGCGATGAGCAATCCAATCGTCATCGCAAACAACATACTGAGCAATGACACTTGGATCGTGTCATTAAAGCCTGCGACCAGAAATCTGATGTTTGTCAGCCCTTGTTCGGTCGATGGATCAAGAACATACCAGCCCCATTGGTAGTCAGAGCAACCGGTGAGAAAAAGCAATGAAACGAGGCACAGATGTCGATAGTTCACAATTACTCCCTGAACTGACTAAAAAACTTCCTTTGTTGCTGCTATGTTATCAATGAAGCCGTACTAATGGTTAATAATTAAAGGGAATATCTCCCACTCTCATTCTTTTAAGGGAATAGAAAATGAAAAAAACGTTGCTTGCGCTAGGAATGTGCCTGCTTGCGATAACTCAAGTCGTTCATGCAGAAAGTCGTCTACAAGAGATATTGGACAAAGGTGTTTTACGTGTAGGGACGACAGGGGATTGGAACCCGATGACGATGAAAGATCCTGCGACCAATGGTTATCGTGGTTTTGATATCGATGTCACCGCTGAGCTTGCTAAAGATCTGGGCGTTAAGGTGGAATACGTTGCGACCGATTGGAAAACACTGGTTAACGGTATCACGGCCAACAAATACGATATTACAGGTAGCGCGTCATTGAATATGTCACGCGCAAAAGTAGCAGGTTATAGCCAACCGTATTTTTATCTTGCGTTTGTACCTGTGGTGCAAAAAAAAGATCTAGCAAAATTCTCTGATTGGGCAGACTTCGATAAGCCAGATGTGAAAGTAGCAGCGACGCTGGGAACGGTTCAAGAGAAGTTGGTCAAAGACTTCTTTCCATCTGCGCAGCATATTGTGATTGAAGCGCCAGCACGTGACTTCCAAGAATTGCTAGCTCGCCGTGCCGACGTATCGGTAACATCAAACGTAGAAGCGGCCACGCTGGTGGAGAAGTTTAAACAGTTGGCGATTGTTCCAGTCAAAGAGCCGCGCAAGCCAACCCCAATTGCGATGCTCTTGCCTCAAGATGACCAAGTATGGATAAATTACATCAACCACTGGGTTGAGCTTAAGAAGACTCAAGGCTTCTTTAAGCAAACTGCTGAAAAATGGGGCTTGAAGAGTATGTAAGCTCTTACTCTTAGCTATCCTAGAAAAACAAAGAGCCGCATAGTGCGGCTCTTGTTTATTGCTTTATAGACTGAGTTTGAAGGTGTTTTAAAGCTCGTCTTCACTCACCACACGAGCATTGTCAGGTGTCGTGAAGTGCTGAGACAATTCACGGTTAGATAGAATGTAACCCATCCACAGACCACCCATACAAATCACAATCGCAACACCGGTCACCATTTGAGCTTGGCTCGCCATTGCTGCAACAAGTGCGCTTGATAGGCTGCTCACGGTAATTTGCAGGCTGTTTTGTAGGCCAGCAGCCGTAGCAGGACTTTGCTGAGCACTTGCTAATGCGCGGTTTACTACGATTGGATAAAGTGCACCGTTAGCAACCGCAATCAAACAGAATGGCGCTAGGATTGGCCAGATAGAGGTCAGTTGCCATTGTGACGCAGCGAAGATAAGCAGTGCAGCAACACTAAACAGGCCAATCAACTGACGCAGAATCTTCTCGTCACCGTATTTGCGAACGCCAACCTTACCTAAGTAACCACCCACCATGAAGGCGATAGTTTGTGGAATAAAGCTTAAACCAATGTCCTTCGCTTCATAGCCAAGTTGAGACATGATCTCAGGCATACCGGTTAAGTAAGCAAAGAAAGCCGCAGACGCAGTAGCAAACATAAACACGTTACCTAGGTAAGCTTTAGAACCTAGTAGTGATTTGATGTCTGAAGACATACTGGTTTGTTTTGCCTCTACTTTTTCATCTTTCTGAGCCATAGTTGCTACAACGAGTAGTACACCCATTAGCGTCAATGCAACAAAAATACTGTGCCAGCCAAAGCTGTCTGCCAATAACACACCTAATTGAGGTGCGAGTGCTGGTGATAGCGCAACCAAAGGCATAATGGTGGCAAAAATTTGCTGGCTTTGGCTAGAGTGACGTTTAATCACCATCGCTTGCCAGATCACCGCAGGAGCACAAACACCAATCGCTTGAACGAAGCGCAGTGCGAGTAGTTGCCATACTTGCTCACTGAACGCGAGGCCAAATGAGGCTATGGTAAACAGAACCAAACCTGCGGCCAACGTATTACGATGTCCAAATTTGTCTGAAGCCAAGCCCCACATCAACTGACCAAAAGCCATACCAACAAGAAATACGGTCAGAGAAAGTGCGATTTGTTCAGGGCCTGTAGCAAAATCGATTTCCATTGCTTTGAATGCCGGTAAGTACATATCGGTAGCAATAAAGCCGAGCATTGATAAGGCTGCGAGATAAACAAGCTGTAGTTTTGAGATTTTCATGATTCAACCAATCAAATTATTTAATCATTTATTGTTCAGTATCAGTTAGCGCTAACCCTGATTTATTTACCTCGCCATTCTATTTTTCGATTTTAAGAAAATAAAACGCTAAAATTATTGGTTATCAATCAAATTTTTTGAAGGGTCGATATTCATGTTCTCAAAATCTTCGTTGGAGATGCTCGATACGGTTGCTCGCTTAGGCAGTTTTACTGCGGCTGCCGAAGTGTTGCATAAGGTGCCGTCGGCGATCAGTTATGGCGTACGTCAAGTGGAACAAGAACTGGATGTGGTGCTGTTTCGCCGCTTGCCGAGAAAGGTAGAACTCACGCCAGCGGGAGAACTTTTTATTGCTGAAGCGCGTTTATTATTGAGACAGATGGCAGAAGTGAAAGCGCAAACTCGACGTGCAGCTCATGGCTGGCAATCAACGTTGAAGCTCACGTTGGATAACGTGGTCAAGCTCGACAAGCTCAAACCTTTGGTTGAAGACTTTTATCGAGAGTTTGAATTTGCAGAGCTGCAAATCAACATGGAAGTATTTAATGGTTCTTGGGAGGCTATCGCTCAGGAACGAGCTGATATCGTGGTTGGCGCTACTTCTGCAATTCCTGTTGGTGGCGATTTTGAAGTCAAAGATATGGGCGTACTCGATTGGGCATTCGTAATGTCTCCGGCTCATCCTTGCGTTCGTCAGCAGATACTTACCGAAGAGTTTGTCAGTAAATTTCCGGCTATTTGCTTAGATGATACGTCAAACGTCTTGCCAAAACGTCACACTGGGCATTATCCGAAACAACGACGTTTGCTTTTACCTAATTGGTACAGTGCGATTGAGTGTCTAAAAAATGGGGTTGGCGTAGGATACATGCCACGACATATTGCTATGCCACTTATTAATGATGGTGTGCTGGTAGAAAAAGTGCTGCCGGATGATAAGCCGCTGAGCCAGTGTTGTTTGGTGTGGCGCAAGGACGATAACCATAAGTTGATTCAATGGATGGTGGATTATCTTGGCTCGTCAAGTCAACTTCATCGAGATTGGCTACAACATTCATAAAATTGAAAATTGACCGAAACACGTGTTGACAATGTGGTCAATTCATTAAAAATCGAAACAAAGTTCGGTAAATTTAGGATAAACGATTATGTCAAAATTAGTGGATAGAAAATGGCAAATCTTACCGATCATCACATTGTCTGTGTTTATGTTGGTGGGATTATACGGGTTTTATATAACGCTTGAGCGTTCAGTGCATGATTCTGTGCAGCGAACAACGGAATCTCTGCTTACCGATGTTATCTATGAAATTAAAGAAGATGCTCCGAGCTTCGCTCACGATTCTGATATCGATGATTATATCGGTGACTTAACGCAAGCCGATGCAGATGCTCGTATTCAAGTACTTGATGAGCAGGGCACCGTTGTCGGAGATACTGCGCTGTCAGACCGCGCTTTAATTGGACTGGAAAGTCACAGCGACCGACCTGAATTTGTCCAAGCTTGGGAGAATGGGTCTGGCTACGACGTACGCTTTAGTGAAGTGTTGTCTGTTGATCTGTTTTACGTCTCACGCAAGGTTGTTATCGATTCTCAAGAGTTCGTCGTGGTACTCGCCGTACCGATGCACCATTTGAAAACCATGACATCACAATTGATGGCGATCTTAGGTGCCATGGTGGTACTGAGTATTGGCTTTCTTATCGCAACCTCGATTTTCAGCCATCGTCAAATCATCCATAAAGTATCCGAAGAGCAGAAAAAACAAGATGAGCGCATTCGTCAGCGTACATTGGAAATTGAATTAATGCATCGTTTGGCCAATATGCTGGCAGCATGTAACAATTTGATTGAAGCTCAGATGGTCGTAGAGGATATCGTCCCTCGTATTTTGGGTAAGGTGAATGGCAGTATTTCTCTGATGCGCTCTTCAAGAAACCAGTTAGTCACGCAACTAGATTGGGGGGATAGCTGGCCAGGAAGTCGCTCATTTGCTCCTGATGAATGCTGGTCACTGCGTAAAGGTCGCAGTCACTTATCGATTGAGTCATTCCATAACTTAACTTGTGAACATATGGCATCGATCGAAAATAACCAGACGCTGTGTATTCCTCTAACTGCACACGGCAATACCATCGGTATCATGCATTTGTATTTTGGCCAAGGTGAGATTGAAGTTGATGAGATGACCATGCAGTTGTCGTACAGCGTGGCGGAACATTTAGGCTTAGCATTAGCGAACTTGAGTCTCCAAGAGAAGTTACGTTCTCAGGCGTTGAGCGATCCGTTAACGGGGTTGTACAACCGCCGTTTCTTCGAGCAAAAGCTCACGGAGCACGTAAACAACTCAGCGACCAGCACAGAAGCTATGTCGCTATTGATGCTTGATCTCGACCATTTCAAGCGCTTTAACGACAACTTTGGTCATGATGCCGGTGATTACGTATTGAAAGAGATCAGCGCGCTATTAAAACGCACCGTCTCTGAAGATGAAACAGCCTGTCGTTTGGGCGGGGAAGAGTTAGCCGTGATTCTGCCTCATTGCGATATGGCTTCGGCAACGGATTATGCACAGAACATAGTGGATCAGATCCGTGCTTTACACCTAGAGCACAAAGGTTTGTCACTAGGTCAGTTAAGTGTCTCGATTGGTGTCGCAACTTATCCTGAGCCTGCTTCTGATATCGAAGTGTTAGTGAAGATGGCTGATAAGGCGCTGTATCTTGCGAAAGACCAAGGCAGAGACCGTGTCGTTAATTATCAACAATACAGCGAGTTTAAGACGCCAGAGCCAGATGCGGCGGAAATCACATTGGTTCAACGTTAATAAAAAATCCCTCGTCATGGCGAGGGATTTTTGTATAGCTTGATGTCGGCTACGACAAGAAAAACTTATAAGACGGGTTGTCCGTTTCGTCTTTACATTGATAGCCAAGTTCGCGTAAATGCGCGGAAAACTGAGCTAAGTCGCTTTCATCTAACTCGAAACCACATAAAACGCGTCCGTAGTCGGCACCGTGATTACGGTAGTTGAACAAGCTGATGTTCCAATGAGTACCTAAAGTGCTTAAGAACTTAAGTAGCGCACCTGGGTATTCTGGAAACTCAAAGCTATACAGACGTTCTTTGAGTGGTTTAGACGGCTTACCGCCAATCATGTAGCGTACGTGTAACTTCGCCATTTCATCATCGGACAGGTCAACCACAGGGTAACCACCATCACGTAAATCGCGAATGATATTTTCCAACTCTTCTTGACCGCCTTGCAAACGAACACCAACAAAGATATTTGCCAAAGCATCATCGTTGTAACGGTAATTAAACTCAGTGACCGCTCGACCACCAATCAAGTTGCAGAACTCAAAGAAAGCGCCTTGACGTTCTGGAATCGTAACTGCTAATAAACCTTCGCGCTTTTCACCCAATTCGCAACGTTCTGATACGTAGCGCAAACCATGGAAGTTGGTATTCGCACCAGACAGCACGGTACCAAGGTTTTTGCCTTCTAGTTTGTTCTGCTCAGCAAACTTCTTTAAACCCGCTAGAGCAAGCGCACCTGAGGGCTCTGCAATCGCGCGCGTGTCTTCAAAGATGTCTTTGACTGCTGCGCAGATTTCATCACTAGAGACCGCAATATGGCCATCAATGTACTTTTGGCATAGACGGAAAGTTTCTTCACCAATGCGCTTTACCGCAACACCATCGGCAAACATGCTGACTTGATCGAGCACGACGGGCTCGCCTGCATCTAATGCAGCCTTTAAACAAGAAGAATCTTCCGGCTCAACCGCAATGACTTTGATTTCGGGCATCAGTTGCTTGACGAGTACCGCCACGCCAGCAGCTAAACCACCACCTCCGACAGGGACAAAGATATAATCAAGGTGGCCATTTTGTTGCAGCATTTCCATGCCGATGGTGCCTTGACCTGCAATCACCAGTGGATGATCGAAGGGAGGGACAAAGGTGTACCCGTTTAACTCGGATAGACGCTCTGCCTCGGCTTTTGCCTCATCAAAGTTACTGCCATGCAAAACGACATTACCACCAAAACCACGTACCGCATCCACTTTGATGTCTGGTGTTGTCTTTGGCATAACAATCGTCGTTCGGATACCAAGTTTAGTACCAGAGAGAGCCATACCTTGAGCATGGTTACCTGCTGATGCTGCAATCACGCCCGCGTTTTTTTGCGCTTCGGATAGGCTTGCCACCATATTGTAGGCGCCACGTAGCTTGAACGAGTGCACTGGTTGACGGTCTTCACGTTTGATCTGCACATTGTTACCAATGCGTGCAGCAAGGCGCGGCATCTCTTGTAAAGGGGTGACGGTTGCCACTTCGTACACAGGAGCGCGCAAGATCTGGCGCAGATAATCTGCACCAGACTGGTTTTCCTGTTTTAAGGGAAAGGGTTGACTCATAAAGCTAGCCCTCGAGCTTAGATTTATCTCGCACTGCACCTTTGTCAGCACTGGTTGCCATGCTTGCGTACGCCTTCAAAGCAAAAGAGACTTCACGCTGACGGTTCGCTGGCTTCCAGCCTAGTTCGTCTTGTTTTGCTCGGCGTGCAGTAAGCTCTTCTTCTGAAACATCCAGTGAGATAGAGCGGCTAGGAATATCAATGGTGATGATGTCGCCATTTTGAACCAAGCCGATAGTACCTCCACTGGCTGCTTCTGGAGAGGCGTGACCAATTGAGAGGCCTGATGTACCACCAGAGAAGCGACCATCTGTCAGTAGCGCACAAGACTTACCAAGGCCCATCGATTTTAGGTACGTGGTTGGGTAAAGCATTTCTTGCATGCCCGGACCACCTTTCGGACCTTCGTAGCGAATAACAACCACTTCACCCGCTTTTACCTTGCCACCTAAAATGCCATCAACAGCAGAGTCTTGGCTTTCAAAGACGATTGCAGGACCTTGGAACTTAAGGTTTTCTTCATCTACGCCAGCGGTTTTCACAATACAGCCATCCACTGCGATGTTGCCAGACAGAACGGCTAGGCCGCCTTCTTGGCTAAAGGCGTTTTCTTTTGAACGGATACAACCGTCTACGCGATCGTCATCAAGGCGATCCCAGCGGCAATCTTGAGAGAAGGCTTGAGTTGTTCGGATGCCCGCAGGACCAGCACGGAAGAACTTAAGGACTTCTTCGTTTTCCGTTTGCATGATGTCGTATTCAGCAAGTTGTTGCTGCATCGTCATGCCAAGCACTGTGTGTGTATTGCCGTTTAGCAAGTTTGCACGATCAAGTTCACCCAAGATCGCCATGACACCACCAGCACGGTGCACGTCTTCCATGTGGTATTTCTGCGTCGACGGTGCCACTTTACAGAGGTGTGGAACGCGACGAGACATTTCATCAATGTCGTTCATGTCGAAGTCAATTTCACCTTCCTGTGCGGCTGCTAACAGGTGCAGAACCGTATTGCTAGAGCCGCCCATTGCGATGTCCAGTGCCATTGCATTTTCGAAGGCTGCGCGGTTAGCGATATTACGTGGTAGGGCTGACTCATCATCTTGTTCGTAGTAACGGCGAGTTAGTTCAACCACGCGTTTACCTGCGTTAATGAATAGTTGCTCGCGGTCAGCGTGAGTCGCCAACATTGAGCCATTACCTGGCTGAGACAGACCCAATGCCTCTGTTAGACAGTTCATCGAGTTTGCGGTAAACATGCCTGAGCATGATCCACATGTTGGACATGCGCTGCGTTCGATCTGTTCGCTTTGTTGATCAGAAACGGTTGGATCGGCACCTTGGATCATTGCATCAACAAGATCTAGTTTGATGATCTGATCTGAAAGCTTGGTTTTGCCTGCTTCCATAGGACCGCCTGAAACAAAAATAACCGGAATGTTTAGGCGCATTGCAGCCATCATCATTCCTGGAGTGATTTTGTCACAGTTAGAGATACACACCATTGCATCGGCACAGTGCGCATTCACCATGTACTCAACAGAGTCGGCAATCAGTTCACGTGAAGGCAGTGAGTAAAGCATGCCACCGTGGCCCATTGCGATGCCGTCATCGACTGCGATAGTGTTAAATTCTTTTGCGATGCCGCCGGCTTTTTCTATTTCACCGGCAACCAATTGACCCATGTCTTTTAGGTGTACGTGACCCGGAACAAATTGAGTAAATGAGTTCACAACGGCGATGATTGGTTTACCGAAGTCTTCATCTTTTACGCCAGTAGCACGCCAAAGAGCACGTGCACCCGCCATGTTACGACCATGTGTGGTGGTAGCTGATCTATATTTTGGCATTTCTTAATCCTTCTTACTTCTGTTCTGGGTACACATAGTCTAACCAGCCCCACTTGTCTTCCGTGGTGCCGTTAAATAGGCCAAAGTAGGCCGCTTGCAGTTCTTTAGTGATTGGGCCGCGTTTACCGGTGCCCACTTCAATTTTGTCGATGGTTGCCACTGGCACCACTTCCGCAGCTGTACCTGTCATAAAGACTTCATCGGCAAGGTAGAGTGCTTCACGAGCAATGTTCGCTTCACGCACTTCATAGCCTTTATCACGTGCGATGGTCATGATCGAATCACGAGTGATACCTGGTAGAATCGCGCTGGTTGCTGGTGGTGTGGTGATCACGCCGTCTTTGATCACAAAGATGTTTTCACCAGCCCCTTCCGATAGATAACCGTCTACGCTCAGTGCGATACCTTCGTCGTAACCGTGACGACGAGCCTCACCGCCAACGAGCAGTGAAGATAGGTAGTTACCGCCTGCCTTAGCCGCAGTTGGGATGGTGTTTGGTGCTGCACGATTCCAACTAGAGATCATGGCATCAACACCAGCTTCTAGCGCTTCTTCACCTAGGTAAGAACCCCAAGGGAAAGCAGCAATGATGAGTTCCATTTCAGTGCCTACTGGCGGGCATACGCCCAAGCCAACATGACCCACAAAACCTAGTGGACGGATATAAGCGCTATCGAGTTTGTTTTGGCGAAGTGTTTTGCGTGTTGCTTCCATGATTTCCTCTACAGAGAAAGGGATAGGGAAGCGGTAAATTTTTGCGGAGTCTTTTAAACGCTGTGCATGCTCACGATGGCGGAAGACAATTGGTCCTTTTGGTGTGTTGTAGCAGCGTACGCCTTCAAAAACAGAGGTGCCGTAGTGCATCGCATGAGTCAAAACGTGTACGTTTGCCTCTGCCCATGGAACCATCTCACCATTAAACCAAATGAAATCTGCGGTTTTCGTTGCCATTTATTGCCTTCCTTATGCGCTCACGTGTTGTTGTAGGTTGTGATTTGGGAGTTCGTCATTGCGAATTTTCAGTACCTCGACGGTACGGATATCCCACAACTTTTCAATTTGATTAACCAAGAACGAGATTGGTCGGTCACTGTCGACGATGATCTCTACGCTGGCGACTTTGCTTTCGTGGTTTTGCGTCGCCGCAACTTGTTTGATCACAAAGCCTCGATGACGAATCACACGAAGAACGCGCTCTAACAGTACCGGTTTGTCATCGGCTTTGATGTCGAGTAAATATCTGTCCATGTGATTGTCTCCTAAGTATTTTCCAACATGTCACTGTTGGATGCGCCTGGTGGCACCAATGGCCACACGTTCTCTTCTTCATCGATTAAAACGTGAAGCATGTAAGAAGTCTTACTTTCTAGCATCTCTTTGAGAGCCGGTTCGACTTCTTCTTTCTTGGTGATGGTTTTACCCGGGATATCGAACGCTTTTGCCAGCATCACGAAGTCTGGATTGTCATCAAGAATGGTTTCACTATGGCGGCCGTCAAAAAACAGCGACTGCCATTGGCGAACCATGCCAAGACGTTGGTTATTAAGGAGGACAATCTTTACTGGTATCTGACGACGCTTCAGCGTGCCCAACTCCTGCACGTTCATCATAAATGAACCGTCACCTGTAATAAGGATAGACTGATCATCAGGACGTGCGACAGCAGCGCCCATTGCAGCAGGTAAGCCAAAGCCCATCGTACCTAGACCAGCAGAAGTGATGAAGTTTTGTGGGTTACGCGGTTGGATATGTTGCGCTGCCCACATCTGATGCTGACCTACGTCAGTCGACACGATCGAGCTGTCAGGCATCATGTCAGACAGCTGTTTAAGTAACAGAGGAGCGTAAATTAACTCGCCTGGGTGGTCGTAACGCCATTTAAAACCGCTACGTAGACTTTCACTGTGGTGAACCCATGGTGAGATATCTTGTGTTAACTCTAACTGAGGAAGAATGGTATTGATGTCACCACGCAATGGCGCATTTGCATGACGCAGTTTGTGTATCTCTGCCGCATCGATGTCGATATGAATGACCTTGGCATGGGGGGCGAATGTATCAAGCTTACCCGTTACTCGGTCATCGAAACGTGCTCCTACCACAATCAAAAGGTCACTCTCTTGTACAACAAGATTGGCTGCTTTAGTGCCGTGCATACCCAACATACCAAGGTAGTGTGGGTCATGGCGTTCAATGGTACCCAGCCCTTTCAGAGTGCTTACTGCTGGCATAGGGTTTAGGCGTAGAAACTCACGAACGGCATCTGTTGCTTTAGCAAGTTGAACACCGCCACCTACGTACAAAACAGGGCGAGTTGAAGCGGCGAGAACTTCTTGTGCGCGTTGGATGTCTTCATCGCGGACTTGTGGGATGGCTGGTGGAACACAGGGAGGCAGAAGTTCAGTTGGTGCTTGAGCAAGTTGAACATCTTTAGCGATATCGACAATAACTGGACCTGGGCGGCCTGTTTTCGCTACTTCGAACGCTTCGGCAAGCGTTGGGGCAAGGTCTTCGATGTCAGTCACTAGGTAACTGTGTTTGGTACAAGAGAGGGACATTCCGATCACATCCATTTCTTGGAAAGCATCGGTACCGATATGAGAACTGGCAACCTGACCGGTAATGGCGACAAGTGGCACGGAATCTAGGAAGGCATCGGCAAGGCCAGTAACAAGATTGGTGGCACCAGGTCCAGAAGTAGCCATACAAACTGCTACGTCTTGTGTCGCGCGGGCCATTCCTATAGCGGCCATTGCGGCCCCTTGCTCATGACGGCATAAGATATGTTCTACACCACCATCATATAGCGCATCGTAGATTGGCATGATGGCTCCACCAGGATACCCAAACACCGTCTCGATGCCTTGCTGTCTTAAAGCGGCTACGACAAGTTGTGCACCGGTCATCGTAAACCTCCTTTGCTACGTTGTGGCTCGTAGCTATCGCCATGTGTTTCGCACTTCATGTGCACTCCCATTCTTCCCGTTAAGCTGTCTAAGAGTTAGACAGATGACAACATGTAGTTGTAAAAAAACCCCCGGACTTTTCAGTGCGGGGGTTTTTTGTAATTTGTGGTTATTTTTCGCCCACATTCCCCCGCGCGGTGTCAATAATGACCACGATAATCAGGGCTAGCAGTGAGTTGATGTGAGCGAATATGTTCATCTGTCTGTCGTTCTTTTTTCGTTAATAAGTATTGTGTAATGTTCTACGAAAATGTTTGCGTCACTAGTGGTAACACACAAATCTGCTGCATGACAAGCAAAAAGTCATTCTTTTTTCACATTAAGTACCCATCTGGACAGGCTATATAACATATCCATATAGAAAACATCTGCTTATATAGCGTACAAAAATTTGAGGAAATTATGGGGCTGGCAATCATTCATAGTCGAGCAAGTGTGGGTGTGCAAGCGCCATCGGTAAGCGTGGAAGTCCACATCAGCAATGGGATGCCGGGCTTTACACTCGTCGGTCTACCAGAAACAACAGTAAAAGAATCTAAAGATCGTGTCCGCAGTGCGATCATTAATTCCAACTTCCAATTTCCTGCCAAGCGAATCACGGTAAATTTGGCCCCAGCAGATTTACCCAAGGAAGGTGGCCGCTTCGATCTACCGATTGCGTTGGGAATTTTAGCCGCTTCAGAGCAAATCGCGACAGATAAGCTTAAAAACTACGAATTTGTTGGCGAATTGGCACTTTCTGGCGGATTAAGACCCGTAAAAGGCGTCTTACCCGCCGCGCTGGCCGCAAATAAAAGTCAGCGTCATTTAGTTGTGCCCCATGCCAACGGTGATCAAGCCGCTTTGGTGGGGAAAGAACAACATAAATCCGCGCAGTCTTTACTGGAAGTGTGCGCTGAGCTTTGTGGTCAGCATAAGTTGGAATTACACCAAGCACCAAAGCGTAATGTCGTCGAAAAGCATGGTCGAGATCTGCAAGACATCATTGGGCAGCAACAAGGTAAACGTGCCTTAGAGATAGCGGCGGCAGGTAATCACAACTTACTTTTTCTTGGCCCTCCCGGAACGGGTAAAACCATGTTGGCTTCACGACTGTGTGATTTATTGCCTGAGATGACCGATGAAGAAGCGATGGAAACGGCATCAGTAGCGTCGCTAACTCAAAGTGAAATCAATGAACATAATTGGAAAACACGCCCGCTGCGCAGCCCGCATCATTCTAGTTCAATGGCGGCATTGGTTGGGGGAGGTTCAGTGCCTAGACCCGGTGAAATTTCATTGGCGCATAATGGACTGTTGTTTTTGGATGAGATGCCAGAGTTTGATCGTAAAGTACTCGACTCTTTAAGGGAGCCATTAGAGTCGGGGGAGATCATTATTTCACGTGCGCAGGGTAAAACCCGTTTTCCGGCTCGATTTCAGTTGGTCGGAGCGCTCAACCCGAGCCCTACGGGTTATTACGAAGGTAACCAATCTCGTACAAATCCCCAGGCGATTTTGCGTTATCTTGGTCGACTATCAGGGCCGTTGCTTGACCGATTTGATATGTCGTTAGAGATTCCTGCACTGCCGAAAGGTACGTTAGCTGAAGGAGGTGATAGAGGTGAGCCAACCTCCGTAGTAAAACAAAGGGTCAACTTAGCCAGAGAGAGTATGTTGCAACGCAGTGGTAAGGTAAATGCCCTGTTGGGGAGCCGAGAAATTGAAGCTTTCTGCCCATTACAAAAATCCGATGCGGAATTTTTAGAGAATGCGCTGCATCGTCTTGGGTTATCGATTCGTGCCTATCACCGGATTATCAAAGTTGCGCGGACGATTGCTGATCTGGAGGGCTCTGCAGCGATTGAACGAACGCATCTTGCAGAAGCGTTAGGGTACAGAGCGATGGATAGATTGCTCAAGCAGTTAACCGCACAGGCGGTATAGAAGCTATTTCGCAGCGAGTCTGGTTTGTACTCGCTGCGTATAAGGGTTAGAAGGTGTAGTTTAAACCGACCGACAACAAGTACTCTTTTTCATCATAAAAAGTAATGTTGGAATCCGTACTGCTATAGCCTGCTAGTGAGATGAAAGACCAGTTGTCCCAATCAAATACATTTTTGTACTCGTATGCAGCAAACAAACTTAACTTATCATCGTTGCGAGTTTTACCAAACGTCGCGCTTGCTGATTCAAAGTCTTTAACCGTGTAGCCGGCAGTTAAGGCAACACGATGTCGATTGATAAACTGGAACCAACTTAAGTCCAATCCATAAGAGTTAAAGGATTCTGCGTCGCCATCTGCATCATGATAAATGTAAGTAAATGCGGGTTGTAGCATCGATGTGCGGCTGAGTGGAATTCGATAGTCACCTTTGATGTGGTAGATCTTAGCATCACGGGCCAGTGATGGATCGGTCACGGTGTCTTTTTCTACGTCTTTGTCTGCGTAAGCCAGATCAAGATTAAAGTTATCGTCTAAAAAGCGGTTGATCTGGAAACGAAAGGCGTTGCCACCCTCATCTGTGGTTTTTCTTTTTTGATTGGTTAAGTAAGGGTTTTGCCAGGTTTCCCCTTCCAAAATGGTCGGTAAATATGAGAAATCGAGCACAGTGCCTGAATCTAATTGGTATTTATAGCCCAATTGGAATGCCAAAGTACCGATAGCGATATCGGAACGTGTCGTACCTGCATACACTTGGTGGTTAAGTCGGTGACCGAATGTATAAGCTGCGTTGCCTAGAGGGGCAGCAATGAAAGAACTGTCGCTCTCGGCGCTTTCATTGAGAGAATTAATAGTGCTGCTGTTATCCGTATTAAAGTGGGATTCAGATGAGACGAAGCCAGCATTTAATGAAACTTCGCCGCTAAAACCTGCGGTCTCTGCTAGTTGAGCCTGAGCTGTGCTGACGATAAAGGCCAAAGGCAGTAAGGTTAGCCTTGGGTTCATTCGCGTTCTCCTTGTTTGTCGAATGAAGAATATTTGTTTGAGCGGTGGTCCAGTTTTACATTGCAACAAATCTGACCATTCTTACAAATGTTCCAATATGGCAATGGATTCGTATAATTACACGCTGTTTTATTGCTCACGCGCACAAGTTATCGATTGGTTACCATGTTGGCATATTTGTTACTCATTTTTAACGCTTCCTTTGTGATTATAAATTCTGCGATTTGTTCCATCGCAATTTGTATCATTGCTATTTTTAAGCTTTTGCTTCCAACAGCAAAGCTCAAAGCTAAGGGGACAGAGGCGGCCAATAAAATGATGTGGGTTTGGGCCACCATCAACATGGGTATTCTTGCCTTATTCAATCGCGTTGAATGGGATATTGAAGGCGGTGAAAACCTAAAGAAGGATGGTTGGTACCTCTTGATCAGTAATCATCTTAGTTGGACTGATATTGTTGTACTGTGTTGCGTGTTTAAAGATCGCATTCCGATGCCAAAATTTTTCCTCAAGCAACAGCTATTATATGTGCCTTTTATCGGAATGGCTTGTTGGGCGCTGGATATGCCGTTTATGCGTCGTTATTCGCGGGAGTTTTTGATTCGTAATCCACACAAACGTGGTCAAGATTTGGCAACCACGCGCCGTTCGTGTTCCAAATTCAAACATACTCCGACCACAGTAGTGAACTATGTCGAAGGGACTCGTTTTACCCAAGAGAAGCAGCGTAAGAGCCGTGCCGGTTACCAATACTTATTACAGCCTAAGTCAGGTGGTATCGCATATACATTAGCGGCAATGGGTGATCAGTTTGAGAACATTATCGATGTGACATTAGCTTACCCAGAAAACACAGATAAACCATTTAAAGACATTTTGATGGGCCGTATGACCAAGATTGTGGTGCGTGTGAACGTGTTGCCTGTGGATGAGAAGGTATTGGGGGATTACTTCAATGATAAGCCGTACAAGCGCCAATTCCAGCAATGGTTAGGCGAGGTTTGGCAAGAGAAAGATATCTTGCTGCAAGACATTCATAAATAATCTGAGCCAAAGTTAAATTGAAAAGGGGAGCATCTTGCTCCCCTTTTTCATTTTCAATTCGAATTACTTAAGTGTCAGTAGGTAATCTACAAGAGCAAAGTATTCTTCAGTTGATTTGATGCCTTGCGCTTGAACTAGGTACTTGTTGTTCACGATCACTGCAGGTACACCAGTTAGGCCGCTGTTTTCAAATTGTTTGTCCATGCGACGAACCATTGAATCCACCGCGAAGCCTTTGAATGCAGAATCGAATTTCTTCGCATCTACACCTTCATCTAGGAAGATTTGACGAAGCTCTGCGTCGTCACGTGGTGCTTTACGCATGTTGTGAATGCGGTTAAACATCACGGGTACCATCTTATCTTCAATTTTAAGCGCAACCATGGTCGCATAGGCTTTGCTCATTGAAGGCCCCATGTTGCCCCCCATGAATGACACGTGGTTCTTTTGCAGTTTCACCCCTTCAGGTAACTGTTTCTTCAACTGCTGAATGATAGGTTCAAACGTATTGCAATGTGGGCAGTAGAAAGAGAAGAACTCAGTAACGACAGGCTTCTTTGATGCTTCTAGATCCAATACTTTGTATTGTTCACCTTCTTTGAATTGCGCTGCATGTGCCGACAGGCTAAGCATCAGCATAGAAAACAGTGCGAACAGCTTTTTCATTTAAATAATCTCCATTTTGAATTGTTCGGCCCGACTTACCATTGAGGCATTAAAGACAGTGGTGCTTCTTCTAAGTTGGCAATCTGCTCTTTAAATCCAAGGACCTGACCTTCCCAGTATTTTGGCTCATTGAACCATGGAAAAGCGAGCGGAAATGCCGGGTCATGCCAACGTTTTGCTAGCCATGCCATATAGTGCACCATTCGTAGACCGCGAAGTGGCTCGATTAGTTTCAATTCTGCCGAGTTAAAATCGCAAAACTCTTGGTAACCTTCTAAAACAATGTCCAATTGCATTAGCTTATCTTGACGTTCACCATTGAGTAGCATCCACAAGTCTTGCACCGCTGGGCCATTACGTGAGTCATCTAAATCGACGAACATTGGCCCATCACGCCATAAGATGTTACCCGGATGGCAATCACCGTGCAGACGAATGGATTTAAAGCCGTCTTGCCAGTGGTTTTCGAGTGATTTGATCAGCATGTCTAAATCATTGAAGAAACTATTTTCCAAATGCATTGGGATCATATTGGCGTTTTGCAAAATCTCTCTTGGTTGGTAGAGATACTCTTGTAGACCAATGCTTGGACGGTGCTGAAACGCTTGTTTGCTTCCCACTTTATGAATACGACCTAAAAAGCGACCAACGCCTTCTAATTGATCGAGGTTATCCACTTCAAACTGACGACCGCCAACACTCTCAAACAAAGCAAAGCCGTAACCTTGATAGTGATGCAAGGTGTGACCATTAATGCGAACGGGTGGGGCGACGGGAATTTCGTTGTCGATCAGTTCAAGCGTGAAATCATGCTCTTCTTGAATTTGCTCATTGCTCCAACGTTCTGGGCGGTAGAATTTCACTACGTAGCGTTGGCGTTCTTCGTCAGTGAATTGGTATACGCGGTTTTCATAGCTGTTGAGAGGCAGAAATCCTGACTCTGCTCGAATACCGATGCTCTCTAGCGCGTACCACATAAAGTCGGGCGTCAGGGCATCAAAATTGAAAGTACCTTGGGACATATAAATAAAAAGGCTCATTACTGAGCCTTTTTCCATTGGTCTTCGAAGTTATAGCTTCTTGATGAATCGGCTTTCTACTTCGATAGTGAATTCGTTGCTCTTATCGGTGAGTATAAACTGAATTGTCGTAATCGCGGAGTTTAGCGTGTCAGGATCAACGCCAAGACTCATTGGTAAGTTCAAGACTTCTCCAGGTTCAACTTGAATCGTTTGTTTGCCATACCAACTGACATCACTCAAGCCTTCCACGTTTAAGTCATACTTTTGAACTTGTTGGGTTTTGTTGATCACTTTGAGGGTGTAGGTGTTTTCCACTTCACCTGAGCTATTAACGCGGAACAACTGATTACGATCACGCAGTACACTCATACCTGCCGGGTCAACGGATGCGACTTGTAGGAAGAACAAGCCAATCATCACCAATAATACTGCACCATAACCAAGCAGTTTGGGACGCATGACCTTTGTACTCTTGCCTGAGAGGCGATGTTCTGTGGTGTAGTTGATCAGACCCTTTTCATAGCCCATGCGTTCCATGGTTTTGTCACAGGCGTCAATACATGCACCACAGTTAATGCACTCATATTGCAAGCCATCGCGAATATCGATGCCAGTTGGACAGACCTGAACACACAAATCACAGTCGATACAGTCACCGAGCCCCATTTGTTTATGATCTGCTTTACGTGAGCGAGGACCTCGCTTTTCTCCGCGTTTGGTATCGTAACCAACAATGAAGGTGTCTTTGTCGAACATGGCGGATTGGAAGCGTGCATAAGGACACATGTGAATACACATGATAGAGCGCATCCAACCTGCATTACCGTAAGTACAAATGGCGAAGAACATCACCCAGAACACTGGCCAGAAGTTAGCATTGAAAGTAAAGAAGTCGATAACCAACTGTTTCATCGGTACGAAGTAACCAACAAAGGTGAAACCTGTCGCAAGGGCTATCGCAAACCACGCGATATGTTTGAGGGTTTTGCGTATCGCCAAATTGGTGGTCAACTTATTGGAATCTTGTTTACGGCGTTTATTGGCGCTGCCTTCTAGCTTTTCTTCAAACCAGATATACATGAAGGTCCACACGGTTTGTGGGCACAGATAGCCACACCAAACCCGACCTAAAAAGGTGGTGATGAAGAATAACCCAAAAGCGGAAATCACAAACAACAGGGCGAGCAGGGTGAGATCTTGAGGGTACAGAGTGGTGCCGAAAAAGTTGAACTGCTGGTTTCCGATATCCAGCAAAATGGCTTGGCGCTCTCCGTAAGGAATCCACGGAACCAATGCAAACAGCAACAACAAAAACCAACCACCATAACGGCGTAGCTTTTGAAAGGTGCCTTTGCTCTCACGCACATAGATACGATTACTTGGGTTGAAACGGTCCCCATTCCCTTTGTGGGTTTTGGGATTAAAGGTTTTGGGAGTCACATCTTTGATATCGATCTTATCCTGACTCATGAACGCTTCCTTCTTTCGGCTCTTATAATGTGCGGCGACATTTCTATTGATGACGCTCAATGACATTGCTGTTTTGCCCAGACGGTGAATCATGACTGGGCATAATTATTTTAGTAAATACTGATGAACGGCGATTATACAATCAATAACAATTCCGTTTCTTTAACACTGTCAACGTTTAACAACAAAAGTCAGTACAGTTAACCTGATAAATGGCTGAACAGTTATAAATGGCTTTTCGAACTGGTTGATTTAGTTATAAAAAAAAGCGACTCAAATGAGTCGCTTATCAGTCTTGGGTGTTGAGCCGTTTACTTGATGATGCCGCGAGCGCGAAGGATGGCGGTTTTAAAGTCATCTTCTTGGTCTTTCTTTAGACCTGGGATCATTTCGTCTTTGCTGCTATTGCGCATTTTTAGGTGGTAGATCAACACATCATCAGTCAGATCTTCCAATTTGCCTTCATAACCCGCTTCGTTTGCCAGTTTAACGATGAACTGTAGCAGGTTCATTTCTTGATCTTTATGCCACTCTGGCTCTAGTAGCTCAAGCAGCTCTTCAATACGATGACACTTCATTTCTTTCTCCACAGAATTTATAGGTGTTATTTGCTACTAAAGGTATCAAATTGCTTGGCGAACACCAAATAGGAAAGGGCGGAGAGAAAAGAAAAAAGCGCGGTGACTGCCGCGCTTTTTAATTAAGCTGCTTTAATAACTTTGTTTGGAACACTTGGCATAATCGCTGTCTTCTCAACCAGAGTCATTGTTGGCGCAACTTGTTTTGCCTTTGGCGCAGCAGTAAAACCACTGCGACGGCGCATTGCACTACGATTAGTGTGTGCGAACCTGACTGTTGTTGGGCGCATTTAGATACCTAACTGCCAGGCATATCCATTGCCGATGTAATGGCCTGAGTCACTATGAGTTGAGCTTCAACTGCTTGAAGGGTGGCTCTTCTGGCTTTCGCCAATCCAAATAATGAATCAGGAATAATGATATGCATGCATATCGTGTATAGGTTAGCACTCCTGCCATAATTGGTCGATAGTTGAACAGTTGAATTGTATGGATTTTATCGTTTTTGAGCTTAGAACAAGGTGAAATTTGTTTTGATCCCATGATCAGCAGTAGTAGTATGAGAATTCTACGAAGGAGGTGCATATGTCATTTTTGAAGAAGACACTGGCAAGTTTTGGGATCGGTAGTGCTAAGGTCGACTCGGTCCTGAATCAAGATGTGCTATATCCCGGCCAGAGCGTGGATGTTTCTATCCATGTCTATGGTGGAGCGACAGAGCAAGCGATCGACAATATCGATCTCAAACTTTGCTGTCGTTATATCGCAGAAGCCCCAGATGATCGTGGTGCTCGTGAAGGACAGAGTATGCGAAGAGTGCCGCAGACTCATGTTTTGGCGAAGTGGAACCTCCCTTATGCATTTACCATTCACTCTGGTGAAGAGCGCACCTTTGACGTGAAGCTCGACGTACCATGGAACACACCTGTCACTATTGGTGATGCCCAAGTCTGGCTTGAAACTGGCTTAGACGTCGCCATGGCACTAGATCCAACCGACAAAGACATTCTCACTGTTAGACCCGACCCACTTATGGATGCCATTTTGTCTGCTTTTGAATCGCAAGGTTTGCGCATTCGACAAGTTGAGTGCGAAGAAGTGAAAGGCTTTGACCTCCCATTTGTGCAAGAGTTTGAAATGGTGCCAACCGACGGCCCATATCACGGAGTATGGCGAGAATTGGAGTTTGTTGCTCACCGCGACGAGACAAACCTGAAGTTATGGTTTGAAGTTGATCGGACTCGTAGTGGTGCTCGTGGCATGTTAGCTAGCCTACTCGGCAGTGGGAAATTAAAACGTGAGTTGAGTATCCCAATCAATACTAAATTGGATGATGTTGGCTCATTAGTGCTCAACTATCTTGATCAAACTACCGCAGCGCACGAGTCCTAATTTAAGCTTACACGTGTAAGCCTAATGTGCCATACTAGAGTGAATATTCAAAACTCTAGTATAGGCGCGTTCATGTCCTCACCTCAGAAAGCACAATACAGTCAGGGCGAAGAACTGGCCAACTCCATTACTCATGGTATTGGAATGATCTTCGGCATTGTTGGCTTGGTTCTGCTTCTCATCAAGGCGTTCGATCATCA
Organism: Vibrio sp. ED002; assembly: GCF_023277445.1. Classification (NCBI taxonomy): domain Bacteria; kingdom Pseudomonadati; phylum Pseudomonadota; class Gammaproteobacteria; order Vibrionales; family Vibrionaceae; genus Vibrio; species Vibrio sp. ED002. Next base: position 2,418,702 of record NZ_CP080238.1, read on the forward strand.
AGCGGATGCGCTGACCATTACCAGTATGGCTATCTACGGCTCGAGTATGATTGTCTTGTTTCTGGCATCCACGCTTTACCATGCGATCCCATATCCGAAAGCCAAGCGCTGGCTAAAAACGTTTGACCACTGCGCTATTTATCTACTGATTGCAGGTAGCTATACGCCATTTTTATTAGTGAGCCTACGTACGCCACTAGCAATTGGGTTGATGATTGTGATTTGGACCATTGCTCTGATCGGTATCATCATGAAAGTCGCATTTGTGTATCGGTTTAAAAAGCTGTCTTTGATGACGTACTTAGTGATGGGCTGGTTGTCACTGATTGTGATCTATCAGTTAGCGATTAACCTAGATATCGGTGGTTTAACGTTGCTGGCTGCGGGTGGTTTGGTGTATTCAATAGGGGTGATTTTCTACGTTGCCAAACGAATTCCTTTTAATCACGCGATTTGGCATGGATTTGTGTTGGCGGGTTGTGTTTGTCACTTCTTTGCGATTTATTACTTTGTCGAGCCTATCTAACATCAAGATAAACTCGACAAAGTGATGTGCCATATATTAGCGAGTTTTCACTTCTAATACTTCTGCTGAGAATTGGTATTGCTGCGACAGTGGCACTGCCAATTTAATTGTTTTACCTTGCTCGGCCTGTTGTGGGCGAAGGTAGGTATCTGCCATGCGTTTGATAGATTGCCAAACCGTGATGTTTTCTTTCGCCAATTGTTTGCCAGCCATATCGAATACCTGTACTTCCACTTCTACCTGAATCACTGATTGTGAGCTTTGGTTAGTGATAGAAGTTGGGAAAATCAGTTCACCATCTTCATAGCTCGCCGAGCCAATCAATACATCCACACCTGAATCAGACAGCTGCATGGTTGGCTTCTTCGCGTTTACAACAACGGTGGTTCCGACTTTCTTGTTCACAACTGGAATCGTCGCTATCTCTGCTGTTGTGTCTGGTGCAGCTACTGTTGCTACGGCTGTTGTCGAGGCTACCACTGCCGCCGCTTCTACAGCTTCAACTTTTTCTAGTGTGGTTTCTGCGGCCTTTGGTGCGGTTTTATTTACGACATATTCCCACGTGAAGTCGTCGTTCAGTTTTACTTCGCGCCCATCCGCAAGCTTCACGACTTCTGCCGCGTAAACGGATGAAGTGGCTAGTAGGGTAGCCAGAGTGATCCATGTTTTCATTGTTATACCTTTTATTTTAAGTCTGCTTATCTACGCCAAAACGCCGGGAAGAACAGTACAAGAATAGTCAAAATTTCTAAGCGTCCCATTAACATACCAAAGCTTAGGAGCCATTTCGCTGTGTCTGGTAAAGGCGCAAAGTTACCTGTTGGGCCAATCACGCTACCCATGCCAGGACCTACGTTTGCTACCGCAGTAATCGAACCAGAAATACTGGTCACAGGGTCTAGGCCAAGCGCACTTAAACAGCCAGCGATGAAGATAATGGTAATAAAGAACATCAAGCCAAATGCCACCACTGAGCGAACAATATCGTCGTTCACTGGGCGTTGGTTATAACGTTGAACGAATACGCCAGATGGGTGAATCAGCTTCATGATTTGCTTGTTAAGTAGCGTCATCGCGATCTGGAAGCGGAAGATTTTAATCCCTCCTGAGGTCGAGCCCGAACATGCACCTGCCATCATTAAGAAGGCAAACAGTGTCGTTGGGAGGGCGCCCCATGCGGTGAAGTCTTCTAGACCAAAGCCAGTGGTCGTAACGACAGAGACGATGTTGAACATGGATACACGCAGTGCATCCAAAATGGTGTAACCATCACGAAGCACGAGCCAAGCAGAAACCACGAGACTTGAGAACAAAAACAAGTAGGCAAAACCGCGCACTTGGGCGTCTCGTATTAAGACTTCGACACTGCGTTTACGTAACGCGGCAACAAACAATAGGAATGGCAGACCACCAAGGAACATAAAGGTGGTGGCCACCCAATGTGCGCCATTAGAGAAGTGGTTCATTGAACCATCTGATGTTGAGTAACCGCCCGTTGATAGGGTGGTGAAGGCGTGGTTGATCGCCTCAAACAGGTTCATGCCAGTCAGCAAATAACCCACAATGCACAAGCCTGTCAGCATCAGATACACTAATACGATGTTCTTCGCGACGGTCTTGGCTCTTGGACTACTTTTGTCTGACCAATCAGACGATTCGGTTTGGAACAGTTTCATACCACCGACGTTAAGCATTGGTAGGATGGCAACCGCCATTACGATAAAGCCAATGCCCCCAAGCCACTGCAAGATAGATCGCCACAATAAGATGCTCGGAGCCATGTTGTCTAAGCCACTGAGCACTGTAGATCCGGTTGTCGTGATGCCAGACATGGTTTCGAAGTAAGCGTCGGTAAAGCTAATGTGGTTGATGAATACGAATGGTAATGCTGCAAAGGCACTGGCGATGGTCCACACCAAACTGGTGATGAGGAACATATCGCGAACACTGAGCTTGAATTTAGCGGTTCGACCAATCGTCAAACAGATGAATGCGGCTAGGTGGGTGATCACAACGGCTTGGGCGAAATCGAGGAATCCGCCCGTACCTGTGAAAAACGCGACCAAAGTCGGCACGTACATAAAAAGGGCCAGTTTGGATAAAACCAGCCCGATAACAAACAGTACGGGACGTAAGTTGACCATAGGAAAATCCTAGAGGAAGAATGGACTCGGCTGGAACAGCGCTTCGACGTCTGGTACGTACTTTTTGTCGACCAGGAACATCACGACGTGGTCATCTTGTTCGATGACGGTACGATCGTGTGCGATAAGAACTTCTTCGCCACGAACGATAGCACCAATGGTGGTTCCTGGTGGGAGTTTGATATCGCCAATCGCGCGACCGACCACTTTGGATGTGGTTTCGTCACCGTGCGCAACGGCTTCAATCGCTTCTGCCGCGCCACGACGCAGAGAAGATACGTTAACAATGTCAGCACGACGAACGTGCGTGAGTAGGGCAGAAATCGTCGCTTGCTGTGGTGAGATAGCCACGTCAATCACACCGCCTTGCACTAGGTCAACATAAGCGCCGCGCTGGATCAGCACCATCACTTTCTTTGCGCCCATGCGTTTTGCCAACATCGCAGACATGATGTTGGTTTCATCCTCGTTGGTTAACGCGATGAACACATCTACTTGGTCGATGTTTTCTTCTGTTAGCAGTTCTTGGTCTGCCGCATCACCACAGAAGACGATGGTGTTTTCAAGCTGCTCAGACAGTTTTTCTGCACGCTGGTAGTTACGCTCAATCAGCTTGACGCTGTAGGTTTGCTCAAGGCGTTTGGCTAAGCTCGCACCGATGTTACCACCACCAACAATCATGATGCGACGATAGGGCTTCTCGAGGCGCTGAAGCTCACTCATTACTGAGCGGATATGGTTACTTGCCGCAACGAAGAACACTTCATCATCAGCTTCAATGATGGTGGTGCCTTGCGGACGAATTGGACGACCTTGACGGAAAATCGCAGCAACACGAGTATCGATGTGTGGCATGTGTTCACGCAGGGCAGACAGAGCGTTACCTACTAAAGGGCCACCGTAGTAGGCTTTTACCGCTACTAGGCTGACTTTCTGCTCGGCAAAGCTTACCACTTGCAACGCGCCTGGGTATTGGATGAGGCGTTCGATGTAGCTGGTTACCAACTCTTCTGGTGCGATAAGGTGATCGACAGGAATAGCACCAGATTTAAATAGGGCTTCTTTTTCTGCCAGATATTCTGGAGAGCGAATACGTGCAACGCGGTTTGGCGTGTTGTACAGAGTGAAGGCGACCTGACATGCGGCCATGTTGGTTTCATCGGTATTGGTTACCGCAACGAGCATGTCGGCATCTTGTGCGCCCGCTTCGTGCAGCACATCTGGATGACTAGCATGACCGTTAACAACACGCAGATCGTACTTGTCTTGTAACTCTCGCAGTCGATCGCCATTTTTATCAACGATGGTGATATCGTTATTCTCACCAACGAGGTTTTCTGCCAATGTGCCGCCAACCTGACCAGCACCAAGAATAATGATTTTCATACTCTTTACTCGTTATCTGAAAAAGGCGATTGAATTCGCTTCAATCGCCCTATTTAGCATGCTGTTACGCGTGTTTTTTCGTTAGCACTGCGTAGTAGAAACCATCCATATCTTCTTCACCTGGTAGAATCTGACGACCAGGTTGTTCGGGATCTGAGTCCACTAGTTGAGCATCTGCAGTACGTGCTAAGAACGCTTTTACTTGCTCCACGTTTTCTTGTGGTGTGATTGAGCAAGTCGCGTAAACCATGGTGCCGCCCGGTTTCAGTTGTGTCCACATTGCATCAAAAATTTCGCTCTGTAGTTCCGCCAGTGCGGCAATATCATCAGCACGACGTAGCCATTTGATGTCTGGGTGACGACGAATTACGCCCGTTGCAGAACATGGTGCGTCCAGCAAAATGCGATCAAATTGTTCGCCTTGCCACCATTCTTGAGGATTACGCGCATCGCCGCAAACCACTTTTGCCTGAAGGTTGAGACGCTTCAGGTTTTCGTGCACACGTTTAAGACGTGTGTCGTCGCAGTCAATGGCAACCACTTCGCTGCCAGACGTACGTTCAAGAATGTGCGCCGTCTTACCGCCCGGTGCTGCACAGCAGTCTAGGATCAGCTCGCCATCTTTTGGTTCAAGATAGTTAATCGACAACTGTGCTGCCGCATCTTGCACCGATACCCAACCTTTTTCAAAGCCCGGCAGTTTCATCACATCGCATGGCGCCGCCAATTTTAGGGCGTCCATTGCTTGTGTGTGTGGCGTGCTATCAATGTTTTCATTTTTGAGTAGCGTTAGGTATTCATCACGAGTGTGGTGCTGGTGGTTTACACGCAGCCACATTGGCGCTTTTTGGTTGTTGGCTTCAACAATGCTTTCCCACTGCTCTGGGTAAGCTTCTTGCAGCAGTTTAAGTAACCAGCTTGGGTGGCCGTACTTGCCCGCATTGTTGCTGACCGCCATTTGGTCTAGTTCTTCTTGGTTGCGCTGGTAGTTACGCAATACCGCGTTGATAAGACCGCGTAGACGAGGACCTTTCAGCTCTTTGGTTCCTTCAACCGTTTCACCGACTGCAGCGTGCGCAGGAATACGCATGAAGCTTAGCTGATAAATGCCTACCAAAATAAGGTGATGGAAAACGCGTTGTTTGCCTTTTAACGGCTTATCCATCAACTGGTTTGCAATCATTTCTAGGCGAGGGAGGTAACGTAGAGCGCCGTAACAGATCTCTTGTAGAAGAGCGTGGTCACGTGGTCGTACGTTTTGTTGAGCCGCTGGAAGAGCGCTTGAAAGTGAGTGGCCCTTGTCGACGACAAGATACAAGACGTTAGCAGCCGCAGCGCGAACATTCATGATGAGTACCTTAAAGTAAAGGAGGGCATCTCTGCCCTCTAAAAGTTCGTATTATTGGTCTTTGACACTATCTGTCTGGCTTTTTAAACCAGTTGGGTGCCAACTTCAAACCAAGATGCACGTGAGTTCAGAATATCTTGAACTGACATGGCTTTTTTACCCGGAACTTGCAGTTGTTCCAGTACCAGTGTGCCATTGCCTGTCGCAACATAAATACCAGTTTTATCTGCTTGCACAATAGTGCCCGCTGGCTTGTCACTGGTTTGTTCCCCCACACGGCTTTGCCATACTTTGATGCTGTTTTCAGCCACTTCAAAGTGGCTCATTGGCCATGGGTTGAATGCGCGAACGCAACGCTCAATGTGTGCCGCGTCGTCATTCCAATTAATGCGTGCTTCTTCTTTGCTTAGCTTCTTCGCGTAGTTTGCAAGCTCGTCATCTTGCTTCACTGGCTCAGCATTACCTGTTGCGATGTCTGCTAGGCAGTCAATCAGAGCATCAGGGCCTAAGCCTGCAAGTTTTTCGTACATAGATGCGCTGGTGTCACTTGCTTCAATCGGCAATGTTGCGATTTTAAGCATGTCGCCCGTATCCAAACCAATGTCCATCTGCATGATGGTTACACCCGTTTCTGCATCACCAGCCCAAATTGAACGTTGGATAGGAGCAGCGCCGCGCCAGCGAGGAAGAATCGAACCGTGTACGTTGATACAACCTAGTTTAGGTGTGTCTAGCACAACTTGTGGAAGCAATAGGCCATAAGCTACTACTACCATGATATCGGCGTTTAGATCGGCAAGCTCTTGCTTGGCTTCGTCTGATTTGAAGTTTTCTGGCTGATAAACCGGAATGTCGTGCTCTAGCGCGATGGTTTTTACTGGGCTGGCAGTAAGCTTTTTACCGCGACCAGCAGGGCGGTCTGGCTGAGTGTAAACCGCAATTACTTCGTGCTCCGAAGACAACAACGCCGCCAAGTGACGGGCGGCGAAATCCGGAGTACCTGCAAAGACAATACGTAAAGACTGACTCAAGGTAGACTTCCTTCTAATTAAATTGTATCGAGATCAAGCGTTTTGCTGTTTCTCGTTAAAGCGTTTGATTTTCGCTAGCTTGTCTTGAATACGCTTGCGCTTTAGTGGCGATAGGTAATCAACGAACAGTTTGCCCATTAGATGGTCTAGTTCGTGCTGAACACAGATTGCTAGTAGATCGTCAGCGTCGAAAGTGTATTCTTTGCCATCGCGATCTAGGGCTTTAACCGTAACTTCAGCAGCACGAGCTACAAGTGCTCGAGCACCAGGTACCGACAGACAGCCTTCTTCAATGCCATCTTCGCCACGCTTTTCCAGAATCTCAGGGTTGATAAGCACCATTGGCTCATCGCGAGTCTCTGAAATATCAATTACTACGATACGTTTATGGATATCAACCTGCGTTGCCGCAAGGCCAATACCTTCTTCGTCGTACATGGTTTCAATCATGTCATCGACGATTTTTTGAATCTCAGGTGTCACCTCTTCTACAGGTTTTGCAACGGTACGCAGGCGATCATCTGGGAATGTTAATACTTGTAATACAGACATATTCACTCGAAATATTGAACTGTGCCGTAACAGCACAAACCTTGTTGGCTCAATTCTAGACATTTTATGACCTAAATGACAGCATCCTGATACCAATTTCCATTCCGGTAACTGCCTAACAGACCAAGGACGAGGGTCATGAATCGAATTTTCCGCAACGTTTCTCGCATTACGTTGCCGTTACTTTTCTCTTTCAGTGCCGTAGCAAACACGGACTCCCAACCACTTACCGTTAAAGACGATGCACCCAAAACTTACGTTGTGGTGAAAGGTGATACGCTGTGGGATATTTCTGCTTTGTATTTGGATAGCCCTTGGTTGTGGCCTCGTTTGTGGCAGGTAAACCCAGAAATAGACAACCCACATCTGATTTATCCCGGTGATAAGCTCTCTTTGGTTTGGATTAATGGCCAACCGGTATTGAGTTTAAAGCCGGTTAAAAAGCTTAGCCCTCAAGCGCGTATCACGGAAAGAAAAGCGGTACCGACGGTTGCGGAAGGGTTGGTGATGCCTTATCTGAAATCCGATCGCTTAGTGGATGATGAAACATTAGACAATGCAGCCAAAGTGATGGGCAGCAGTAAAGGCAACAAATTCCTTACTGCGGAAGACACGCTGTATATTAGTGGTGAGCAAACTTCGGCAGGATGGGCTATCTATCGACCTGTAGAAACCTTTTCGCGAGATGATGTATCAAAGCAAATCACGGCATTACGTTTGATTGCTAAAGGTGAGTTGATCGAGGCGTCGAGTGAATTTTCTGGTCTGAAGATCACCACGCAATTGCAAGAGATTGTCCGTAACGACATTGCTTTGCCAGTTCAAGTTCTTGATAACGGTGATTTCTCTGCAACATTCTATCCGTTGCCATCACCACAAGGCTCTTCTGCGAAATTATTGGGGAATATTGAAGGTATCCGTTATAGCTCGACCAACCAAGTTGTGGTGATAGATAAAGGCACATCGGATGCGCTTCGCCAAGGCAGTGTGTTTGATTTGAAAGAAGACGCACACCCAGTATTCAAAGACGGTGATGACTTTGCCAAAGATAATGGTTTGCTCGATACGAAAATTACCTTACCACAGAGCAAAGTTGGGGAGTTGTTAGTGATTCGCCCGTATGAGTATTTCAGTCTTGCTCTGATCACCAATAGCACGAAGCCAATCAACAAAGAGGTAACTGTGGTTTCTCCTCTGGTAGAGGAATCGACTACCAATGCAACCACACAATGATACCGACCTCGCTGCCTGGTTAAAGCTCAGCTGCTTACCAGGCATTGGCGGGGTTAAGATGAATAAGCTGCTGACCAAAGACACGCCGAATAACATTGTCCAGTACTCGACTGAACAGCTTCTCCGCCTTGGGCTGACGATGAAACAGTTACAAGCATGGTCTGAGGTCGATAAAGAAGTCGATGCTTGTTTAACTTGGTTAGCATCCTCTTCCCATCATTCTATTCTCACCTTGGCGAATCCACTTTATCCTCCACTTCTTAAACAAACGGTCGCGCCACCTCCTTTATTATTTGTAAAGGGAGATGCGAGCTGTTTGTCTCAACCGCAAATCGCCATGGTTGGTAGTCGTAATGCTAGTGTGGATGGGTTGCAACATGCTCGTAGCTTTGCTTCAGAACTCGTACAACATGATCTGATCGTGACCAGTGGCTTGGCTTTGGGTATTGATGGTCATGCTCATGATGGTGCGCTTATGGCGGGCGGTAAAACTATCGCTGTCTTAGGTTCTGGGTTGGAGCAAGTGTACCCCGCCAGGCATCGTGGTTTAGCGCAGCGTGTCATGGAGAATGGCACTCTCGTTTCGGAGTTTCGTCCAAAAGCGAAACCTCGTGCGGAAAACTTCCCACGTCGCAATCGAATTATTAGTGGTTTGTCGTTGGGTGTATTGGTGGTGGAAGCGGCGGAAAAAAGTGGCTCCTTGATTACTGCTCGTTATGCTCTGGAACAAGGTCGTGAAGTATTTGCGCTTCCTGCCTCTATTCATTCGCCCAATGCGAGTGGCGGTAATCAATTGATTCGTAACGGTGCTTGTCTCGTACAAACTACTCAAGACGTGTTAAATGAAATACAGTCACTGCTTGATTGGTCTATTAATCAAAGCTTAGATTTATTTTCTGCGCCAATTGATGAAGAAGAATTGCCATTTCCTCAGCTGTTAGCTAACGTAGGAAATGAGGCTACACCAGTTGATATTCTTGCAAACAGGACCAATATACCTGTCCAAGAAGTCATGATGCAGCTCTTAGAGCTTGAGCTTTCAGGGCATGTTGTTGCAGTATCCGGTGGCTATATTCGAAAGGGGAGGGGCTAGCTATGATGATGGATATACTTATGTATCTATTTGAAACCTACATCCATAGCGATGCAGATTTACAGGTCGATCAAGACGAGTTGGAAGATGAGTTGCTTCGTGCAGGTTTCCAACAAAAAGACATCTACAAAGCCCTTGTCTGGTTAGAAGAGCTGGCGGCGTTGCAACAAAGTGACGCACATTCTGCTATCTCGACTTGCATTGCAGCGGCATCGACCCGTATTTATACATCGTCTGAGATGCAGCGTTTGGATCTTGAATGTCGTGGTTTTCTATTGTTTCTAGAGCAAATCAATGTTCTGACTACGGAAACTCGCGAAATGGTTATTGATCGGGTGATGGGGCTAGAAACTCATGAATTTGAGCTTGAAGACCTGAAATGGATCATTCTTATGGTGCTGTTTAATGTGCCGGGCAACGAAAACGCCTACACGCTGATGGAAGAGCTGCTATACACCAAGGAACAAGGTATTCTTCATTAATATCTTCTGCTTGAGCGATGAGTATGAGTAGTAAAATCGATCACAACCTTTTCTCGGCACATGAGCATGCGCTTGAGCGCGAACCTTGTCCTAAATGCGGTGGGGAAGTCTCTCTTAAACACGGTAAGCATGGCCCGTTTTTAGGTTGTAGCCATTATCCAAGTTGCGATTATATCAAGCCGCTACACAGCAATGATGGCCACATCGTAAAAGAGTTGGGCGTGCCTTGCCCAGATTGCGGTAATGAGCTGGTGTTGCGCCAAGGGCGTTATGGTATGTTTGTTGGCTGCAGCCATTACCCAGAATGTCATCATATTGAGTCGATTAACCAACCTGAGCCAGAGCAGCAAGCGAAAGAGCAACATGCTTGCCCTGAATGTGGTAAAGGACATTTGGTTGAGCGTAAGACCCGATTTGGTAAAACATTTTATGCGTGTGATAACTATCCGAAGTGTAAGTTTGCGGTGAACTTGCCGCCTGTAAGAGGCCGCTGCGAGGAATGTGGGTTTACCTTGTTGGTAGAAAAGAAACTTGCCAGCGGGATCAAGCTGCAATGCGCAAGTCGTAAGTGCCAGCATACTCAATCACAATAGCCTTCAGTTCTTGACCCGTCCTGATATGGGTTGACACTTTTAGTTAAAACGCTCGATGAACTTCATCGGGCGTTTTGTATTTTAGAGCTGTATGTGGCCTCTGTTCATTATAGAGTTTCACCGACTCAGCAACCATTTTCTTAGCTTCATTCAAGTCGTTCGGCTTAGTCAGCAAGTACTCCATCTTTAAAATACCATTTACTCTTTCAGCTAGAGCATTTTGATAGCAGTCGTATCCATCAGTCATAGAGCATGTCACGTGATATTTTCTGTGTAGTGACTGATATTCCTCAGAACAGTATTGAATACCTCGGTCAGAGTGATGAATAAGCTCGCCCTCATATAGCCGCTCTTTCAAAGCCTTCAGGAATGCACTTTTAACGGCTGGCGTCTTCATATTATCATCTAGATGATACCCAACTATCTTCCTCGAGTAGGCGTCAGTGATTAAGCTGAGATAAGTATTTCCCGCTCGTGTTGCCAAGTAAGTGATATCAGCGACCCATAACTGCTCCGGTTTATTTGGAACCATGCCCTCTTTGATTCGGTTTGGATGGCAGTGGAACCGGTGATGGCTGTTTGTTGTTCGATGATAAGCCCTACGATTTAAGACCAACAGTCGATGCTGTTTTAGCAACGAAAACAGACAGTCTCGCCCTATATCAATGTTATTCTGACTGAGTAAGTACTTGAGCTTTCGAGTTCCTAATCGAGGATGTTGAATCCTTTACTCTTTGACGAACCCAATGACAGATTGCTCTTTCTGAGTTCGCTGAAGCTCGAGCGCGTAGCGTTTGTAAAACGCCTGCCGAGTAATCCCGATGAAGTGGCAAGCTTTAGTTACTGTGAGCCTTTTGACCGTTTTTTCCTTAATAACTCGGCTTTGCGCTTCTTTGAGATTCGGACACCGAAATCCCTATCCATTACTTTTACGACAGCCTCAAAGAAGTCCGCTTTCAGTTGAGTTTCTTCAAGTTGTTGCTCGAGTTCTTTTATCCGTTGTTCTGGAGTTTGAGTAGAAGGAGAATCAGGCATGCCATTACCTACTGTGTTTGGTTTCTCTATTCCTTTAGACCAATTTAGCTGACCGTGCTTACGAAGCCAAACTAAGACAGTAGATCGGCCTTGTATCCCGTATCGCTCTTGAGCTTGTTTATAGGTCATTTCACCTTTTTCTACTTGGTCAACAACCGTCAATTTAAAGGCAAGAGAATAATCTCGTTGGGTTCGTTTACTCGTTGATTTCATGACACTCTCCAATTTCATGTTGGAAATGTGTCAACCTTATTTAGGACGGTACATCTAATTAAAAAAGGGCCGCACGATGCGACCCTTTTGCTATTTATTCAGAAATATTTCTACGCTTGCCACTGCTTAGCGAATTCATGCACTGCAGGGAAGGCTTCTTCATCGAGAACATCTGCCAATGCACACAGTTTACGATTCAGCTCGCCAGTATAATCGCCGCACACGTTGATGTGACCCATCTTGCGACCCGCACGTTTTTCTTTGCCGTACCAATGAATGTGGCAACCATCCATTGCTAGCAATGTTTCTGGCACTGTGTCTTCACCAAGAATATTAATCATCGAGGTTTCACGAACCAGCTTAGTGCTACCCAAAGGCATGCCACACACGGCGCGTAGGTGGTTCTCAAACTGACAGGTTTCTGCACCCTGTTGAGTCCAGTGGCCAGAGTTGTGTACGCGTGGTGCGATTTCGTTAACCAGCAAAGTGCCGTCAACGTCAAAGAACTCCAGCGCTAACACGCCAACATAATTTAAGTCGTTGGCTACGGACGTGAACATCTGTTTTGCTTGCTCTTGCAATTCTGGTGCATCAATCGCAGTAGAAAGACTCAATACACCATTGGTATGGACGTTTTCTGCAAGTGGGTACACTTCAACGCTGCCATCTTTACCGCGAGCACCAACCAGTGAAACTTCGCGGTTAAAAGGGACAAATTCCTCAGCAACAATTGCTTGAGTCTTTGCTGCCGCGATGCACTCTGCCATCTCTGTCCAAATGCCTTCGACTTGAGAAGTTTCTTTTAAGCGCCACTGGCCTTTACCATCGTAACCACCCAACGCACTTTTCAGAACCATTGGCATACCAACGTGTTCAATTGCGCGGTCAAAGTCTTCACGATTTTCGATTACGTAGTATTTCGCGTTACGTACGTTTGCATCATCAAGCAATGCTTTCTCAATACGGCGATCACCACCCGCTTTGATGGCTTGCTTACTTGGTAGGAACTTACCACTGGCTTCACACACATCAAGCACGTCATGTGGGATATGCTCGAACTCAGCAGTAATGACGTCCACTTGTTCAATCGCATTCTCTAAGCCGTTACCTAGTACATGCTGAGTCAGTGGATGAACGATGTTACCACTGCCCACATCGTAAGCTGAGATTTGAATATTCAGTGGCGCACCAGCCAGAGACATCATACGAGCTAATTGGCCCGCACCAAGAACCAGTACATGCATCTGATTAATCCTCAGCAGGGTTTGGGTTCGCCAAAACAGTTTCCGTTTGTTCGTTACGGAACGCTTCGACTTTTGCCATGATCGCTTCATCATGTGTACCAAGGATTTGAGCTGCTAGGATGCCAGCGTTTGCTGCGCCAGCTTCGCCTATCGCCAATGTACCAACCGCAATGCCCTTTGGCATTTGTACGATAGAAAGCAGTGAATCCATGCCTTTCAGCGCACGAGACTGAACTGGAACGCCAAGTACAGGTATGCTGGTAAACGCTGCTGCCATGCCTGGTAGGTGAGCGGCACCGCCTGCACCCGCGATGATGACTTTAATGCCGCGTTCTTTCGCACTGCTTGCGTAATCAGCCAATAATTGAGGAGTACGGTGAGCTGACACCACCTTTGTTTCGTAAGACACGCCAAATTGATCCAGCATGTCTGCTGCTAGTTTCATGGTTGGCCAATCTGATTTAGAACCCATGATGATACCGACTTTCATCTCAAACTCCTTCAAGCTGCAAAATTAGGTGAGCTGATAAATTTGTGCGCATTATACGGGGATTTTTACCTCAAGCAAACGTTTGCGTGCGTTTGTAAATGCTATTGATACATTTTATAAACAAATTGCTTTAGTCTCTAAGAATGAATATTTGTACACTTAGTACAAACACAACAAATAAGATTATCAGGAAGTCATCAGTGGAGAACTTTGAACAGGTGCTAGAAGCACTGCAAACAGGCGAAGTGATCGCCTACCCAACAGAGGGCGTGTTTGGTGTTGGCTGTGACCCAGATAACCCAGAAGCGATTCAGAAGTTGCTAGAGCTAAAGCAGCGCCCAGTAGAGAAGGGGCTCATTCTTATTGCGGCGAGTTATGAGCAGCTTTTACCTTATGTTGATGAATCTCAGTTGACTCAAGATCAGTTAGATAAAGTCCACGCAACGTGGCCTGGGCCATACACTTGGATCATGCCGGCGAGTGACAAAGTCTCTCACTGGGTATCGGGTCAATTTGATTCGATTGCCGTACGTGTGACGGATCATCCTTTGGTACAAAAGATGTGTAATGCGTTCGGAAAGCCGCTAACCTCTACCAGCGCGAATCTTACAGGTCTGCCTCCTTGTATGACGACGGAAGAAGTCGAAGAACAGTTAGGTGACCGACTTGTGGCGATCTTACGTGGTAAAACCAGTGGTCGTGACAAGCCGAGTGAAATCCGTGATGCTAAAACCTCGCAAATATTAAGACAGGGCTAACCCTGCTAGTCAGCAATCAATAGGTACTACACGTATGTCAGCAATCGATAAGCACGCCGTAAAGCAGTTCTTGATGTCACTTCAGGATTCCATTTGTCAGCAACTAGAGCAAGAAGATGGAAAGGCCGTCTTTGTCGAAGATGCATGGCAACGTGAAAAAGGAGAGCGTCTTGGTGGCGGTGGCCGCACTCGCGTATTGCGTGATGGTCATGTCTTCGAGCAAGGAGGGGTGAACTTCTCTCATGTCGAAGGTAATGAAATGCCAGCATCTGCGACGGCGCATCGTCCAGAGTTAGCGGGTCGTCGTTTTGAAGCGATGGGTGTTTCTTTGGTTATTCACCCTAAAAACCCTTATGTACCGACTTCACATGCCAATGTCCGCTTCTTTATTGCAGAGAAAGATGGCGAAGACCCAATTTGGTGGTTTGGTGGTGGTTTTGACTTAACGCCTTTCTACCCATTTGAAGAAGATTGCCAATCATGGCACGACACAGCAAAACAGCTTTGTGCGCCATTCGGTGACCACGTTTACGCAGAGCACAAAGCATGGTGTGACAAATACTTCTTCCTACCACATCGTAATGAAACTCGCGGTGTTGGTGGTCTGTTCTTTGATGACCTAAACCAGTGGGAATTCGACAAGTGTTTTGACTACATCAAAGCGGTTGGCGAAGGATATTGCCAAGCTTACCTGCCGATTGTATCTCGTCGTAAAAGCATTGAGTACGGTGAGCGTGAGCGTGAATTCCAACTATACCGCCGTGGTCGCTACGTTGAATTCAACCTTGTGTATGACCGCGGTACTCTGTTTGGTCTACAAAGTGGCGGGCGTACAGAGTCGATATTGATGTCGATGCCACCTCTTGCTCGTTGGGAATACAGCTACGAGCCACAAGCAGGTTCTCCAGAAGCAGAGCTTTACGAGCAATACCTAAACCCACGTGATTGGTAAGCACTGAATCTCCTTTTCTATATAGATAGATAGTGATAGGGTCATCTGTAATCAGATGGCCCTGTTTTTTCTATATAGTAAGGAATGAAGGTAAGGAAATGACTCAGCAAATTGATCGCTATGCCGTGTTTGGTAACCCTATCGGGCACAGTAAGTCACCGTTCATACACACCTTGTTTGCACGCCAAACCAATCAGCCTTTGGTATATACCGCAGAAAGCGCTCCTATTGATGGTTTTATCGAAGCGGCGAAGGTGTTTTTTGCTGAAGGTGGTAGAGGTTGCAACATCACCATGCCATTTAAAGAAGATGCTTATCAATTTGCTAGTCGCCTCACAGAGCGCGCTCAGCTAGCGGGTGCGGTCAATACACTAAAGAAGCTTGATGATGGAGAAATCATTGGTGATAACACCGATGGTGCGGGTCTAGTACAAGACTTACTTCAGTATCAAGTCATGTTGGAAGGTGCACGAATCCTGATCATCGGTGCTGGTGGTGCTGCTCGTGGTGTGATTAAACCACTCCTTGAGCAAAACCCTATCTCTTTAACTATAACCAACCGTACCTTTAGCAAAGCTCAGGATCTTGCAGGGTTGTTTGTCTCTCATGGCCCGATCACAGCCAAAGAGATGGAGAGCATTGATGAAGAATATGACGTCATCATCAACTCCACTTCCGCTTCTCTTAGTGGTGAGTTGCCCGCTATTTCTTCTTCTATCTTTGGTAGCAATAGTACTAGCTACGATATGATTTATGGCAAAGGAGTGACGAGCTTTAATTTATGGGCAAAAGAAAACGGTGCTGCCTATGCGTATGACGGTCTTGGAATGTTGGTAGGGCAGGCAGCGGAAAGCTTTATGTTATGGCGAGGTCTACGCCCTGGCTCAAAACAAATTCTTAGAGAGCTAAGAAAGAATCTTGAAGGTCAGTAATCAATGAATCAATCCATTCTGTTCCCTGACATGCAGTCTTGGGATGAAGCATCACAATCGGTAAATTTTGCTGCGCAGCAATCAGGTGCGCTGATTGAGTGTTATGTCACTAAACAAAAGTTAGTAAAGCTCAGTGGTTCACTGATTGAAACTGAGCAAGCGGCAATCAAAGTATTTACTGATTACCGCTTTGATCTTGAAGAAATCGCTGAAGAGTTAATAGAAGAGGAAGCCTTCAGTGAAGAAGGCCATATCATCATCGACTAGCGGACTATTCCTGACTACTCATTGATGTCTTCCACTTCGTTAATGTAGTCGTTTTTGTTCTGCACATAGTTATTGGCAGACTTTTGCAAGAAAGCTCGTTCTTTCTCTGATAGAGGGCGAGCTTGTTTTACCGGACTGCCCACATATAAGTAACCACTTTCTAATACTTTCCCCGGTGGGACTAAACTTCCAGCGCCTATCATTACGTCTGATTCGACAACAACGTTATCTAAAACGATTGCTCCCATACCAACCAATACACGATCGTGGATTTCGCAGCCGTGTAACATGACTTTATGACCAATAGTGACATCATTACCAATGATTAGCGGATAGCCGTTGGGATTCTCAGCATTTTTATGGGTTACATGCAGTACGCTACCATCTTGAATGTTGGTTCGAGCACCAATATGAATATGGTTCACATCACCACGAGCTGCAACTAGTGGCCAGACACTCGAATCGTCGCCAATACGAATATCACCGACTAAAACAGAGGTTGAATCTATGTATACACGCTTACCTAGCTGTGGGCGTATGCCTTTATAACTTCTGATTGAACTCATCTTTACTCCTTATAAAGCGCCAATAACAGTGATATCTGGTGAGAAGAGTAGCAAAAACTCGGCTTTTAGAATAAAAAACATTCAAACGATAAAAAAATCAAAAAAAAGGTGAAAAAGGGCTTGCCAATGTGATCGCAATCTCTATAATGCCACCTCGCTGACACGGCAACGCTTCGAAAGAAACGAAAGCCAAGTTAGCAAGCCAATTAGCCAAGCGAAAACGCTTGAAAGAAAGTTTGAAAAAAGTGATTGACACTAAACTCTAACTCGCTAAAATGGCCGTCCGATTTGAGCAAAGCTCAATAGGAAAGCTCTTTAACAATATAGACCTATCAATCTGTGTGGGCACTCGTTGATGATAATCCAATTAGATACCTCGGTATCAAATTAGGTTTCAATGAACTGAGTGACCAATCAAGTCTTCGGACTTGGCACAGTCAATTCATTATCATTCTGTTGGAATGGTAATAGCTTTAAAATTACTTCTTACTTTCGAGTAAGGATGAGTTTTGAAGTCAGTATTCGTTGAGCCGAACAAAATCTTAAATTGAAGAGTTTGATCATGGCTCAGATTGAACGCTGGCGGCAGGCCTAACACATGCAAGTCGAGCGGAAACGACTTAACTGAACCTTCGGGGACGTTAAGGGCGTCGAGCGGCGGACGGGTGAGTAATGCCTAGGAAATTGCCCTGATGTGGGGGATAACCATTGGAAACGATGGCTAATACCGCATGATGCCTACTAGCCAAAGAGGTGGAATCTTCAGCCTCTCGCGTCAGGATATGCCTAGGTGGGATTAGCTAGTTGGTGAGGTAATGGCTCACCAAGGCGACGATCCCTAGCTGGTCTGAGAGGATGATCAGCCACACTGGAACTGAGACACGGTCCAGACTCCTACGGGAGGCAGCAGTGGGGAATATTGCACAATGGGCGCAAGCCTGATGCAGCCATGCCGCGTGTGTGAAGAAGGCCTTCGGGTTGTAAAGCACTTTCAGTCGTGAGGAAGGTGGTAGTGTTAATAGCACTATCATTTGACGTTAGCGACAGAAGAAGCACCGGCTAACTCCGTGCCAGCAGCCGCGGTAATACGGAGGGTGCGAGCGTTAATCGGAATTACTGGGCGTAAAGCGCATGCAGGTGGTTTGTTAAGTCAGATGTGAAAGCCCGGGGCTCAACCTCGGAATAGCATTTGAAACTGGCAGACTAGAGTACTGTAGAGGGGGTAGAATTTCAGGTGTAGCGGTGAAATGCGTAGAGATCTGAAGGAATACCGGTGGCGAAGGCGACTCTGGACAGATACTGACACTCAGATGCGAAAGCGTGGGGAGCAAACAGGATTAGATACCCTGGTAGTCCACGCCGTAAACGATGTCTACTTGGAGGTTGTGGCCTTGAGCCGTGGCTTTCGGAGCTAACGCGTTAAGTAGACCGCCTGGGGAGTACGGTCGCAAGATTAAAACTCAAATGAATTGACGGAGCTGCACAAGCGGTGGAGCATGTGGTTTAATTCGATGCAACGCGAAGAACCTTACCTACTCTTGACATCCAGAGAACTTTCCAGAGATGGATTGGTGCCTTCGGGAACTCTGAGACAGGTGCTGCATGGCTGTCGTCAGCTCGTGTTGTGAAATGTTGGGTTAAGTCCCGCAACGAGCGCAACCCTTATCCTTGTTTGCCAGCGAGTAATGTCGGGAACTTCAGGGAGACTGCCGGTGATAAACCGGAGGAAGGTGGGGACGACGTCAAGTCATCATACTCTTACGAGTAGGGCTACACACGTGCTACAATGGCGCATACAGAGGGCAGCAAGCTAGCGATAGTGAGCGAATCCCAAAAAGTGCGTCGTAGTCCGGATTGAGTCTGCAACTCGACTCCATGAAGTCGGAATCGCTAGTAATCGTGGATCAGAATGCCACGGTGAATACGTTCCTAGCCTTGTACACACCGCCCGTCACACCATGGGAGTGGGCTGCAAAAGAAGTAGGTAGTTTAACCTTCGGGAGGACGCTTACCACTTTGTGGTTCATGACTGGGGTGAAGTCGTAACAAGGTAGCGCTAGGGGAACCTGGCGCTGGATCACCTCCTTATACGATGATTACTCACGATGAGTGTCCACACAGATTGATACGGTTTATAAGTAAAAGAGACGAAGATATCCCAATATCTTCAATCCAGTGTCCCGTTCGTCTAGAGGCCTAGGACACCGCCCTTTCACGGCGGTAACAGGGGTTCGACTCCCCTACGGGATACCATTGGGTCGTTAGCTCAGTTGGTAGAGCAGTTGACTTTTAATCAATTGGTCGCAGGTTCGAATCCTGCACGACCCACCATTCTCTCCACGAGAATGAAAAAATAATGTGGGCGATTAGCTCAGTTGGGAGAGCACCTGCCTTACAAGCAGGGGGTCACTGGTTCGAGCCCGGTATCGCCCACCATTCTCTAAGTATTTTTGGATAGGAATTCCAAACCACTTCAGTAAGACGTATGTGGTTAGAATCTTCGACTCTGAAAGTCTTTAGAAAATGAACTTCTTAGGAAGTGATTTGCTCTTTAACAATTTGGAAAGCTGACAAAACAATCTTTAAGATTGTTTGTAAAGTTCTCAATGTTTGTCTTTAAGACAAACACCAAAAAACACATTCAAGTGTTCTTGGGAATATCACTTTTAAAGTGATTATTCGAAATTGAGTCCGGCAAAATCGAAATGTCTCTCGCTCATTCAAATAATGAGAGACAACTTTGGTGATTTGATTATCAACTCGAAACTCCTTCGGGTTGTATGGTTAAGTGACTAAGCGTACACGGTGGATGCCTTGGCAGTCAGAGGCGATGAAGGACGTATTAACTTGCGATAAGCCCAGATTAGGTAGTAAAAACCACTTGAGTCTGGGATTTCCGAATGGGGAAACCCACTAGCATAAGCTAGTATCGCTGCGTGAATACATAGCGCAGCGAGGCGAACCGGGGAACTGAAACATCTAAGTACCCCGAGGAAAAGAAATCAACCGAGATTCCGAAAGTAGCGGCGAGCGAAATTGGACTAGCCCCTAAGCTTTATATGCGTTAGACGAACGGTCTGGAAAGTCCGGCAATAAAGGGTGATAGCCCCGTAGTTGACAACGCACATTCAGTGAAATCGAGTAGGGCGGGACACGTGATATCCTGTCTGAATATGAAAATTCATCCTCCAAGGCTAAATACTACTGACTGACCGATAGTGAACCAGTACCGTGAGGGAAAGGCGAAAAGAACCCCTGTGAGGGGAGTGAAATAGAACCTGAAACCGTGTACGTACAAGCAGTAGGAGCACCTTCGTGGTGTGACTGCGTACCTTTGTATAATGGGTCAGCGACTTATATTCAGTGGCAAGGTTAACCATCTAGGGGAGCCGTAGCGAAAGCGAGTGTTAACTGCGCGACTTAGTCGCTGGATATAGACCCGAAACCAGGTGATCTAGCCATGGGCAGGTTGAAGATTGAGTAACATCAATTGGATGAACCGAACCGACTAATGTTGAAAAATTAGCGGATGACTTGTGGCTAGGGGTGAAAGGCCAATCAAACCTGGAGATAGCTGGTTCTCCCCGAAAGCTATTTAGGTAGCGCCTCGGACGAATACTACTGGGGGTAGAGCACTGTTAAGGCTAGGGGGTCATCCCGACTTACCAACCCTTTGCAAACTCCGAATACCAGTAAGTACTATCCGGGAGACACACGGCGGGTGCTAACGTCCGTCGTGGAGAGGGAAACAACCCAGACCGCCAGCTAATATCCCAAATTATTACTAAGTGGGAAACGATGTGGGAAGGCTCAGACAGCCAGGATGTTGGCTTAGAAGCAGCCATCATTTAAAGAAAGCGTAATAGCTCACTGGTCGAGTCGGCCTGCGCGGAAGATGTAACGGGGCTAAGTAATAAACCGAAGCTGCGGCAATGAAGTTTTACTTCATTGGGTAGGGGAGCGTTCTGTAAGCCGTTGAAGGTGTGTTGTAAAGCATGCTGGAGGTATCAGAAGTGCGAATGCTGACATGAGTAACGATAAAGGGGTGAAAAACCTCCTCGCCGGAAGACCAAGGGTTCCTGTCCAACGTTAATCGGGGCAGGGTAAGTCGACCCCTAAGGCGAGGCCGAAAGGCGTAGTCGATGGGAAACGGGTTAATATTCCCGTACTTCTTACAATTGCGATGGGGGACGGAGAAGGCTAGGTAGCCTGGCGACGGTTGTCCAGGTTCAAGTGCGTAGGCTGAAGAGTTAGGTAAATCCGGCTCTTCTTAAGGCTGAGACACGACGTCGAGCTACTACGGTAGTGAAGTCATTGATGCCATGCTTCCAGGAAAAGCCTCTAAGCTTCAGATTGTAAGGAATCGTACCCCAAACCGACACAGGTGGTCGGGTAGAGAATACCAAGGCGCTTGAGAGAACTCGGGTGAAGGAACTAGGCAAAATGGTACCGTAACTTCGGGAGAAGGTACGCTCTTGATGGTGAAGTCCCTTGCGGATGGAGCTGACGAGAGTCGCAGATACCAGGTGGCTGCAACTGTTTATTAAAAACACAGCACTGTGCAAAATCGTAAGATGACGTATACGGTGTGACGCCTGCCCGGTGCCGGAAGGTTAATTGATGGGGTTAGACTTCGGTCGAAGCTCTTGATCGAAGCCCCGGTAAACGGCGGCCGTAACTATAATCTATCCTAAGGTAGCGAAATTCCTTGTCGGGTAAGTTCCGACCTGCACGAATGGCGTAATGATGGCCACGCTGTCTCCACCCGAGACTCAGTGAAATTGAAATCGCTGTGAAGATGCAGTGTACCCGCGGCTAGACGGAAAGACCCCGTGAACCTTTACTACAGCTTGGCACTGAACATTGACCCTACATGTGTAGGATAGGTGGGAGGCTTTGAAGCGCAGTCGCTAGATTGCGTGGAGCCGTCCTTGAAATACCACCCTTGTAGTGTTGATGTTCTAACGTCGACCCCTTATCGGGGTTGCGGACAGTGCCTGGTGGGTAGTTTGACTGGGGCGGTCTCCTCCCAAAGAGTAACGGAGGAGCACGAAGGTGGGCTAATCACGGTTGGACATCGTGAGGTTAGTGCAATGGCATAAGCCCGCTTGACTGCGAGAATGACAATTCGAGCAGGTGCGAAAGCAGGTCATAGTGATCCGGTGGTTCTGTATGGAAGGCCATCGCTCAACGGATAAAAGGTACTCCGGGGATAACAGGCTGATACCGCCCAAGAGTTCATATCGACGGCGGTGTTTGGCACCTCGATGTCGGCTCATCACATCCTGGGGCTGAAGTCGATCCCAAGGGTATGGCTGTTCGCCATTTAAAGTGGTACGCGAGCTGGGTTTAGAACGTCGTGAGACAGTTCTATTCCTATCTCGCCGTGGGCGTTGGAAGATTGAAGGGGCTGCTCCTAGTACGAGAGTGACCGGAGTGGACGAACCTCTGGTGTTCGGGTTGTGTCGCCAGACGCATTGCCCGGTAGCTAAGTTCGGAATCGATAACCGCTGAAAGCATCTAAGCGGGAAGCGAGCCCTGAGATGAGTCTTCCCTGATACTTTAAGTATCCTAAAGGGTTGTTCGAGACTAGAACGTTGATAGGCAGGGTGTGTAAGCGTTGTGAGGCGTTGAGCTAACCTGTACTAATTGCCCGTGAGGCTTAACCATACAACACCCAAGGGGTTTTGATGGACTCAATGCAAGAACGATTGAATGTGTATAAATAGAACTTAAAACAGCTTTCCAGATTAAAGAATTTGCTTGGCGACCATAGCGATTTGGACCCACCTGACTTCCATTCCGAACTCAGAAGTGAAACGAATTAGCGCCGATGGTAGTGTGGGGTTTCCCCATGTGAGAGTAGGACATCGCCAGGCTTTATTTTATTTTCACTTTTTATGAAAAAGTGAAGACAAAAACTTAGACTTAAATGTCTAACCAGTGCGGAGCGGTAGTTCAGTTGGTTAGAATACCGGCCTGTCACGCCGGGGGTCGCGGGTTCGAGTCCCGTCCGCTCCGCCACTTATTTAGAAACCCAGTCTTCGGACTGGGTTTTGTCGTTTATAAGCAAAAATACTTTCCCTTTTCAGGGAACGAGTCCCGGTTGCCCGCAACCCCGGCCTCTCCGCCATTTATTTAGAAAGCCTTGCTAGAAATAGCAAGGCTTTCGTCGTTTCTAGAGCCTTCAATTTTTTACTTGCTCTAGCCTTATTTACCATTAAGCTCCCTCCTTCTTAAACCGATCTCTTTTACTTGCTTGCTATATGTGTGTATGTGCTTACTATCTTTTTAGTGCCTATAAAATAAGGAACTTCACTTATATTCCTGACCCTAAGCATCATTAGTGCACATCTTTAAAAGATAAGTGAGAATCATTATTAATATTTAGTTACACTCACATCAATTGGAATAATGAGTGACTAAATATATGGATATATCTCGTCGACGCTTTCTTCAATCTTCCTTAGCGATCTCTGCGCTTACCTTTCTGCCTGCATGTTCTCTATCTAGGAGTACTGATAAACAGGGTCAGCACATACACGACATCACTGCAGAGCCTTCTACTGCTGAATTAGTATCAGGGTTTACCACGGATGTACTTGCGTTTAATGGCTTGATTCCAGCGCCTACGATTCGTTGTCGCCAAGGCGAGAAAGTTATTATTCGGTTTACTAACAAGCTTTCAGAGCCGACTACAATCCACTGGCATGGCTTGCGAATCCCTATTGAAATGGATGGTGTCCCTTTCTTGAGCCAGCCGCCTATCATGCCGGGTGAAACATTCGTTTATGAATTTACACCACCAGATGCGGGTACATTTTGGTATCACCCACACATGAATAGTGTTAAGCAGCTTGGGATGGGCTTAGTCGGGCTAATCATCGTTGAAGAGGCAGAGCCTGTTCAGTTTGATGAAGAGCATAAAGTCGTCCTCAAGCATTGGCATTTAGACAAGCAAGGTCAGTGGAAGAGCCTTATGGTGCCGCGCTTGAGTGCTCGTATGGGGACGCCCGGAGAGTGGAGTAGCGTCAATGGTGTGCATGAACCTGTTTATACGCTGAAGCAGAATGCTACCACGCGATTAAGAATTGCTAATGTCGATAACACCATTACTTACCCGATCGCTATAGAAGGCGCAGAGGCTTGGGTTATTGCTATAGATGGTAATCCTGTTAAAACGCCTTATAAGCTCACTCAGCACAAAATTGGTCCGGGAATGAGGTTAGATATCGGATTGATTGCTCCGAAGGCTGGAGAACGTGTTTATGTGCGTCAAATGAAAGGACGCTTCCCATTTCCTTTGTGTGAGTTTGATATTGTTGAGTCTGACCTGCCGAGTAATCAGAAACTGCCTTTATTGCCTCTCAACCCTGTGCCAGATCTTGATTTGGAAAATGCTGATCAAATTGATTATGTGTTTGAATGGGAGGGGGCGGTCACTCCGGCCGATAAATCTGGCAAAGCGATACCTAAGTTTTGGCTGATGAATAAACGAGCTTGGGAGGGAATGAGTAAAGATAATATCCCAGCACCGCTTTCAACATTGGAGCTCGGAAAAACCTATATTTTCAACCTTAAGAACGTCACCCAATATCATCACCCTATTCATCTACATGGACACACATTTACTGTTCTTGAATTAGACAGTAAAACACTCGATGAACCGTTTCATACTGATACGGTCTTGCTTGGAAAAAATGGCAGTGCGAAAGCGGCATTTGTTGCAGATAACCCAGGACGTTGGATGTACCATTGTCATGTGATCGAACACATGAAGACGGGGTTGATGGGTTATATTGAAGTAAAGTGACTCCTGTAACTTTTTAAATCTTGATAAGTTTTAAGCGCTATACTTTGCTGAATTCTAAGATTGTATAATCACTATTGCCGTAAATTTGATTACAATGTCGCCATTAACTTTTCTGGGGGAATTATGGGACAACTATCCGTTTTGGGTTTTATTGCATTGGGTGGCGCATTTGGTGCATGTTCTCGTTACTTAATTTCTGAACTTTGTGTGATGCTACTTGGTCGTGGCTTTCCGTACGGTACCTTAACCGTGAACGTCGTTGGTTCATTTATTATGGGTCTACTGATTGCTGCGTTTGAAACTGAGTTGATGGTCACTGATCCATGGCGTCAAATCATCGGTCTTGGTTTTTTGGGCGCATTAACCACATTCTCTACTTTCTCGATGGATAACGTGTTGCTTATGCAGCAGGGCGCTTTCTTTAAGATGGGATTGAACGTACTACTGAATGTCGTGTTAAGCATTTCAGCTGCGTGGATTGGTTTCCAATTATTGATGCGTAGCTAGCAAAAATACTCAAATCTTAATCAGGTCGGCTTGGTTTAACCAAGCCGTTTTTATATACTGATTTTACTTGTCGGAGTGCCATAAGGCTGAGACCGTTAATTCGGGATCCGTTGAACCTGATCAGATTAGAATCTGCGAAGGGAACAAGAGAAGATATCTACACCAGAGCTCTATCTGGTTGACCTATCAAATAGTCGAATGTTGTTATAGGCGAAGAGTACTTGCTCAATCTGTCCTTAATTCGATTCCTCTTGTCGCATCTATCCGCCAAGCATTTTTATCCCAATACTTTTTATCTAAGCATAACAAAGCAAGGAAAAATGCTATGTCGAGTCGCAAGCAAGCGAGACTGGAAGCAAAACAGTTCATTGATACACTCTCGGTACAACCGTACCCAAATTCAAGCAAAGTCTACGTAGAAGGTTCACGTCCTGATATTCGTGTGCCAATGCGTGAAATATCACTTGCTGATAGCCTTATTGGAGGCACAAAAGAAGCGCCTATTTTCGAGCCTAATGAGCCAGTACGCGTTTACGATACCTCGGGTGTATACACAGACCCAAATCACACCATAGACCTTTACAATGGCTTACCTAAACTGAGAGAAGGGTGGATTGAAGAGCGTGTCGATACTGAGCTACTTAATGAAGTAAGCTCGGTATACACCAAAGAGCGCCTAGAAGATGAAACGCTAGACGATCTTCGTTACGGTAATCTACCACGTATTCGACGTGCCAAAGGTGGGCAGTGTGTGACTCAGTTGCACTACGCTCGCAAAGGCATTATCACCCCAGAAATGGAATATATCGCCCTACGTGAAAATATGGGACGTGCTCAATACCGCGATGAAGTGCTGAATCAACAACATCCGGGTCAAAGCTTCGGAGCGAATCTTCCAAAAGACATTACCGCCGAGTTTGTGCGTAAAGAAGTCGCCGAAGGTCGCGCGATTATCCCTTCTAATATCAACCACCCAGAATCCGAACCAATGATCATTGGGCGTAACTTTTTGGTCAAAGTGAACGCCAACATCGGTAACTCATCGGTCACTTCTTCGATTGAAGAAGAAGTAGAGAAACTAGTGTGGGCGACGCGCTGGGGTGGCGATACCGTTATGGATCTCTCTACTGGACGCAATATTCACGAAACTCGCGAGTGGATTCTACGTAACAGTCCGGTTCCTATCGGTACCGTACCAATGTACCAAGCGCTTGAGAAAGTGAATGGTGTTGCGGAAAACCTTAACTGGGAAGTGATGCGCGATACTCTGATCGAGCAAGCAGAGCAGGGCGTTGACTACTTCACTATCCATGCCGGTTTACTACTTCGTTATGTACCAATGACTGCAAAACGTGTTACTGGCATCGTCTCTCGTGGTGGTTCTATCATCGCGAAATGGTGTTTAGCGCATCACCAAGAAAGCTTCTTATACACCCATTTCCGAGAGATCTGTGAAATCTGTGCTAAGTACGATGTGGCGCTATCTCTCGGTGATGGTCTGCGTCCTGGTTCGGTTGCCGATGCGAACGACGAAGCGCAATTTGCTGAGCTTCGTACCCTTGGTGAGTTAACCAAGATAGCGTGGGAATACGACGTACAGGTGATTATCGAAGGTCCTGGTCATGTTCCAATGCATATGATCAAAGAGAACATGGAAGAGCAGTTAGAGCACTGTCATGAGGCTCCTTTTTATACCCTTGGTCCATTGACGACAGACGTCGCTCCTGGTTACGACCATATTACTTCAGGCATCGGCGCTGCCATGATTGGTTGGTATGGCTGTGCAATGCTTTGCTACGTAACTCCTAAAGAGCATCTTGGTTTACCAAACAAAGAAGACGTGAAAGTAGGCATGATCACTTACAAGCTTGCTGCGCACGCCGCTGATTTGGCTAAGGGACACCCAGGCGCACAAGTTCGTGATAATGCGCTTTCTAAAGCTCGCTTCGAGTTCCGCTGGGAAGACCAATTTAACTTGTCGCTCGACCCAGATACCGCTCGCGCTTTCCATGACGAAACCTTGCCTCAAGAGTCTGGAAAAGTTGCTCACTTCTGTTCGATGTGTGGACCAAAGTTCTGCTCGATGAAGATCTCGCAAGAGGTACGAGAGTATGCGAAAGACACTGAGCAAGTTGCTGCGGACCAAGCTATCTCAATCAAAATGCTGGATGATCCTCTTGAGGGGATGCGTCAGAAATCGCAAGAATTTAGAGATACAGGTTCTGAGCTATACCATCCAGCAGCACATGCCGAGGTAAGTGACTAATGAGCAAAATCCTTATTCCGTCATCATTGATCGAACTGACAGGTTTAGTTCAGCAATGTTTGTTGTTGGCGAGAGAACAGGGTTTTAGCATCGAAGACATTGAGTTGGGTGTGAGCCCAACTCAATCTATTCAGCTTGTTCGCGACCAACAGACCACACACATAACGACAGATCTTATTGATGGTTATGACTCTGAGCATGAGAGTTCATTTGTGCTCTATTACTGCTCTGCGTTATCGGTAGAAGCGTGTGCTAAGCAACCGTCGAAAGCGGTTTATATTGGCATTGCTGATACGCAGGTATCCGATGAAAAGGAGAAAGTGCTTCAGTTTGATATCTGGCGTCACCCAATTAACAACGAAGTGAGAGCGCTTTCCGTTAAGTCTAAATTCAACGCAATGTTTGATCCCAAATATCACCTTGCTTGGATAGTAACGCTGACAGTACTCGATTTTCCTATCGAAGATGCGTTAACACTTGCTCGAGGAATGCTAACTCAGCAAGCGAATGTTTCACGTGAAACACTGTTAAATGACAACCTTGACGAGGGAAGATCTACTCAGTGGGCTGACCAATTTGATGATTTCCCCACACCTGTACTAGAGGATAACCGACTCGATATTCAAGTTGGTTGGTCCGCACAAGGCGAGAGCGTTAGCTTTCCAATTCTGACTAAGCAAAGTCTAGGGCTCTATCCAGTCGTTGATGCTGTTGCTTGGATTGAGCGTTTACTGCCACTAGGCATCAACACTATTCAACTGCGAATCAAGAACCCACAACAAGCTGATTTAGAACAACAGATCATTCGAGCAATTGAGCTAGGTCGTCAGTATCAAGCACAAGTGTTCATCAATGACCATTGGCAGTTGGCAATCAAGCATGGCGCTTATGGCGTTCACCTAGGACAAGAAGACATAGAAGAATCGAATTTGGCTCAGCTAACTAAAGCCGGTATTCGTCTTGGTCTTTCTACTCATGGTTATTATGAGCTACTGCGTATCGTGCAAATTCATCCTAGTTACATCGCGCTAGGGCATATTTTCCCAACCACCACTAAACAGATGCCATCGAAACCACAAGGTTTGGTGCGCTTGGCTTTGTATCAAAAGCTGATTGATAGCATTCCTTATACAAATGTAGAGGCTGCTTTCCGTCCTTCAAAAGACAAAGCAGTTAGTGACTATGTGCTTGGCTTTCCGACGGTCGCGATTGGTGGCATTGACCAATCTAATGCAGACCAAGTTTGGCAAACAGGTGTTTCTAGCTTAGCAGTAGTGCGTGCTATTACGTTGGCAGAATCACCTCAATCGGTCGTCGAGTTCTTCGCACAACTGATGAAGGAAAGACAGCTAACGTTTACTGATCAGAATATTGAGTTGGCGTATAGCAAGAGAGGTGAGCATGCTCACGGATAAGCAGTTCCTTCGCTATCAACGTCAAGTCGCTCTGCCAGAAATTGCCGAAGTTGGGCAAGAGCGTTTGAGTAAATCGCATGTGCTGATCATCGGTTGTGGTGGGTTAGGAAGTGCTGCGAGTTTGTACTTGGCATCAGCGGGTGTTGGTAAATTGGTTGTGGTCGATAACGATGAAGTTGATAGCAGTAACCTGCAACGCCAGATCATTTATCGTGAACAAGACCTTCAAGTTGCGAAAACAGAAGCGACTGTAAAGCAACTCACTGAACTTAATTCTATGGTCCAAGTTCGTGCTCTCAATAAGCGATTAGACAAAGCACAGCTGCAGCTTGAGGTGATGCTAGCGGATGTGGTGCTCGACTGCACCGATAACATGCCAACGCGCCAGCTCATTAACCAAGTTTGTTTCGAGCAAAATACGCCACTTATCTCAGCGGCGGCAATTGGTTGGCAAGGACAATTCGCTGTCTTTGATTACCAAATACAAAGTGAACAAGAAGCGCAGAGTAAAGCCTGTTACCGCTGCTTGTATCCGTTTGACGAACTACCACAAAGTCAAAAATGCAGTGAGAGCGGTGTCGTCGGTCCGGTGGTGGGCACACTTGGTAACTACCAAGCGATAGCGGCAATTCAAAAACTGGCGACGGGAAAGTTTCATGTCGAGACTGCCAAGTTGCATCTGTTTGATGGGTTGAAACTGCAATGGCAAACCATGGCGATAAGCAAAGACAAACAGTGCCAAGTGTGTGCTCAGATTTAGCTTACGAGTAATGGGCAGAATTAAGAGAGTTGGAAGCAATGACGTTATCAGAACAACAAACAACACAAATGACAGCAGCTGACTTAGATGTGATCACTATTGTCATCAATGACCAGTCACATCAAGTTGCCAGTGAGTCAAATCTACAGCAAATCATTAGTCAATTTGCGCTGCCTGAAATGGGCTGTGTTTTTGCAATTAATAACAATGTTGTGCCGCGCAGTGAGTGGGCTAGCACAGTTCTTTCACAGGGAGATAGCATCTCTTTGTTTCAAGCGATCGCAGGGGGTTAAAGTCGATGCTTAAAATTGGTGATAAACAATTCGAATCAAGACTATTCACGGGAACAGGGAAGTTTGCCAACAGCCGATTAATGGCAGAAGCGATTCAAGTATCGGGTTCTCAACTTGCGACCATGGCGTTGAAGCGTGTGGATGTGAACGACAAACAAGACGATATTTTGCTTCCGTTAGTACAAGCGGGTGTGAACTTATTGCCGAACACTTCGGGTGCAAAGAATGCTAAAGATGCTGTGTTTGCTGCGCAACTGGCGCGAGAAGCGTTGGGTACTAACTGGCTAAAACTAGAAATTCATCCAGACCCGAAGTACTTAATGCCCGATCCAATTGAGACACTTGCTGCCGCTGAGCAACTGGTTCGTGAGGGCTTCATTGTCCTTCCTTACTGTCATGCTGATCCGGTTCTGTGTAAACGATTGGAAGAAGTGGGTTGTGCAGCGGTCATGCCATTAGGTGCGCCGATCGGTTCCAACAAAGGGATAGTTTCTCACGACTTCTTAGAGATCATCATCGACCAAGCTAATGTTCCAGTGGTTGTCGATGCGGGTATTGGTGCTCCTTCACATGCCGCGCGTGCGATGGAAATGGGAGCGGATGCCGTGCTCGTCAATACTGCGATTGCAGCTTCGAGCGATCCTGTTGCGATGGCGAAGGCATTTAAGTTGGCGGTAGAGTCGGGGCGTATGGCTTATGAAGCCGGACTTGCTGGTAAGGTTTCTCATGCGGTTGCGTCGAGTCCACTGACGTCATTCCTAGATGAACTTTAGTCCTAGATTGGTTTAGCTATTAAGCGAGGAAAGCATGAGCTTCGTTGAACAATTTAAGCAGCTTAATTGGGATGACATTTCGATGTCGATCTACGCGAAAACGGCACAAGATGTCGAGCGGGCATTGAATAAACCCAAACGTGATTTGGAAGACTTTAAAGCGCTAATTTCACCAGCGGCTGAAGCGTATTTAGAGCAAATGGCGCAGCTGTCATACTCGGCAACTCGCAAGCGTTTTGGTAATACCATGTCGCTTTATATTCCATTGTACCTTTCTAACTTGTGCGCCAATGCTTGTACTTATTGTGGCTTCTCGATGGAGAATAGAATCAAGCGTCGTACTTTGAATAGAGACGAAGTGGCTGCAGAAGTTGAAGCCATTAAACGCATGAAGTTCGACAGCGTATTGCTGGTGACTGGTGAACACGAAACCAAAGTGGGGATGAAATACTTTCGCGAAATGGTGCCGATGATTAAGCAGCGTTTTAACTATTTGGCGATGGAAGTACAGCCGCTAGATCAAGACGAATACGCAGAGCTCAAGATATTGGGTTTAGATGCGGTGATGGTCTATCAAGAAACGTATCATCCTTCGACTTACGCCGAGCACCATTTGCGTGGCAACAAGATGGATTTCGAATACCGATTGGATACACCCGATCGTCTTGCAAAAGCAGGCATCGATAAGATCGGTATTGGTGCTTTGATAGGATTGGAAGAGTGGCGTACCGATTGCTTTTATGTCGCAGCGCACTTGGACTATCTTGAGCGCACATATTGGCAGACTCGGTACTCAATTTCTTTCCCACGTTTACGTCCTTGTGAGGGCGCGCTCCAACCAAAATCAGTCATGACGGATAAGCAGCTTGTTCAGTTGATTTGCGCTTATCGTTTGTTGAATCCAGAGGTGGAGTTGTCATTATCGACTCGTGAATCACCGAAGTTCAGAGACAATGCATTGCCGTTAGGCATCACCAGTATGTCTGCTGCATCGAAAACTCAGCCGGGTGGTTATGCGATGGATGATGTTGAACTCGAGCAGTTTGAGATCAGCGATGAGCGAAGCGCGGGTTCTGTGGAAGAGATGATTCGAGCCAAAGGATTTGACCCTGTATGGCGAGATTGGCACTCAGCGTATTCTGGTTAAGCAACAAATAAAGCCACTGGTCATCGCTATGTTTCACGTGAAACATAGGCAAAGAAAAGAGGGTTGATGCAAAACATCAACCCTCTACTTTTTTCTAGCTTCTAGCTTCTAGCTTCTAGCTTCTAGCTGTGTGCTACTGGTAGCGTTGCTTGACGAAGCCACTCTTTCACATCACCTTCAACAAGTGGGCTGATCTCATCCCATACCTTCTGATGGTAATCATTCAGCCAAGCAAGTTCTGGACGAGTTAGCATATCAACGTTGATATTGCGCTTGTCGATTGGGCAGCGTGTTAGCGACTCAAATGAAAGAACAGGGAAGTCACCGTTAGTTGGGGTTTCAACAACAAGCTCTAGGTTCTCGATACGGATACCAAACGCATCTGCACGGTAGTAACCTGGCTCGTTGGATAGCACCATACCTTCTGTTAGAGGCACGTCGATTTGCTTCTTAGAAATGCTCGCCGGACCTTCATGAACACTTAGGAAGTGACCAACACCGTGACCTGTACCGTGATCGTAATCGTAGCCTTCCGCCCATAGGTGCTGACGAGCTAGCGTATCGATTTGGTAACCACGTGTGCCTTTCGGGAAACGTGCACGAGCAACACCGATGTGACCTTTCAGTGCAAGAGTGAATTGTTTAATCATCTCTTGTGAAGGCTGACCGATCGCGATGGTACGCGTGATGTCTGTAGTGCCATCTAGGTACTGACCGCCTGAGTCCACTAGGTAAAGCGTGTTCAGTTCTAGCTTGCCAGGTTCAGGTTGGTTTTCGTGGTTGTAGTGACACATCGCCGCGTTGCCACCTGCTGCCGAAATAGTATCGAAGCTAAGATCCATCAGTGTTGGGTCTTCGCTACGGAACGCTTCCAGTTTGTCAGCCAATGTTGCTTCATCATGCAAGTTACCCGCAACGACTTCTGCATCTAACCAAGATAGGAACTTGCTCATCGCCACGCCATCACGGATATGACAAGCTTTCATGCCTGCGATTTCAACTGCGTTCTTCGCCGCTTTTGGCATTAGGCATGGGTCAGCTTTACTCACCACTGAAGCGCCAGCATTTTGTAGAACCAACTTAAACCACGCGTTACTTGTCGCAGGGTCAACCAGAACATTCTTGCCAGTTAGAGTTTCTAGCCGTGCTTGCAATGCTTCTGGGTGATGAACCGTTACTCCCGCACCAACATGAGCGTCAAACTCAGCAGGTAGACGAGCTGGAGCTAGGAAGTATTCCACACTTGAATCTGAATACAGAATCGCATGAGAAAGCAGAACTGGTAGGCGTGATACATCAAGACCACGAACGTTGAGCAACCAACAGATAGAATCAAGTGCTGTGATCACTGCGCTGTCTGCGCCGGCTTTTTTCACTAGCTCTGCGATTTCTTGGCGTTTGCTTTCACTTGATTGACCAACTGCTTCTGTTGCCATTAGGCGAACATCAGAAACCACAGGAGCAGGGCGGTCGTGCCATAGCTCATCAATTGGGTTGCTGTCGAGAATCTTAAGCTCAAGTGCACCTGCAAGTTTTGCCTGTGCCATGTCTAACCAAGCAGAGTTGTGCATGCGAGGGTCGATTGCCACAGACGCGCCATTTGTAAGATGGTCTTTAATCCAATCTAACGCGGGCTCTTCAATCAGGTGACGGTATTCGAATAGATCAGCAGGAACCTGCTTGGTTACTTGTACTGTGTAGCGACCATCAACAAAGATAGCGGCTTTGTCTTTGGTGATTACCGCAGCACCAGCAGAACCGGTAAAACCAGTTAGCCAATGTAAACGTTCGTTGTGCGCTGGTACGTATTCGCCCAAGTACTCGTCTTCATGTGGGATAAGTAGGGCGTCAATATTATGTTGTGCTAGCCATTCGCGAATTGCATTCACGCGGCTTTGGGTATCGTTGTGCATCTGTGTTATTCCTTCAAATTACCGCTCCTTCATGCTCAGGTGTGGGAGCTGTTTCCATCTGCTTCATGCAGTTTACGAATCTATTGAGGTTCGCAATCACTTCAATAGAGTCGGAGTACAACAGACCATAGATGAGCCAAAAAGGACTATCGACTGTTAAGCTACTCATTTTACCGTAAGAGCGCAAATCGCGTCCGGGATTTTTATCTAAGATGATCGGTTTTTTGCGTGATCATGGTACGTAGCCAAGTTAATGCCGGGTCATTTTCTCTGTCTCGATGCCAGAACAAAGTGTAAGCCATTGGCGGGAATTCGAGTGGCAGCGGCAGTAATGCCATGTCGTGTTGTTTGGCGGCCAGTTTCACAAAGTGGCTTGGCGCGGTAAACACAAAATCAGTGTAAGAACACAAACTGGCGGCGCTATTAAAGTCCGGTACGGTGACTGCGATGTCACGTTCGCGACCAATGTCGGCTAAACGATAGTCGAGCAACCAACGGTCGTTGCCATCACAACGCACCTGTACATGACGCAGGGCTAGGTAAGCTTCTAAGTTCCAGTTACCACGCAAAGCCGGGTGGTCTTTACGCACGATACACATTTGGTGGTCGCGATAGATTTCCTGTTCGCAAATGTCATCGGGCGGCAACATAGTCAGCTTGGCATCGTTGATGTCGATATCTCGCCCCGTCATACCTAAATCAATCTCACCACGTTGAATCATTTTAAAAGTCTGTTCAGACCATGGATGCGTGCTGATGGTCACGCCAGGTGCTTGTTGGAATATTGCTGGCAAGAAGTGGGGCAAAATCAACGGATAGACACTCTCCACCGCAGCAATTTGAAAACGGTATTCACTGCTCTGTGGTGAGAACTCTTCTGGTTGAGTCAGGACATCAAGTTGATTTATCAACAGATCCAGTTTCGGTTTGAGGAACAAAGCTCGTGGTGTTGGCGTCAATCCATGCGAGTTTCGTGTGAACAAAGGGTCATCAAACTGAGTGCGTAACTTGGCC
This sequence comes from Vibrio sp. ED002, assembly GCF_023277445.1. Taxonomy (NCBI): domain Bacteria; kingdom Pseudomonadati; phylum Pseudomonadota; class Gammaproteobacteria; order Vibrionales; family Vibrionaceae; genus Vibrio; species Vibrio sp. ED002. Next base: position 2,453,448 of record NZ_CP080238.1, read on the forward strand.
AAAGATTTACTCACTGCAGACTGACTCAAACAGAGTCGGTGTGCAGCTCGAGTAACATTCAACTCCTCGATTAGTACCTTAAAACAGACCAACAAGTTGAGGTCGATGCGTACCAGTTTCTCTACGTTCACTGTGATTTTCCTCATTGGAATAATGGTCATGAGTATACATCATTTCCATTCATATCATCAGATGATTAAGCTTTGCTCAAAAGTTCTTATTCAATTTGGAGTGTTTTGTGTCTAGCCATATTACAAATAGCAAAAAACAGATGGCGCTGTTGACCATGTTAGTTCTGTTCAGTCCGCTTGCGATTGATATCTATCTACCTGCTTTGCCTCTTATCGCATCCACTTTTCAGGTAGAAAATGCATTGGCACAAGACACCATCACTTGGTTCCTATTTGCTATGGGCGTTGGCCAGCTATTCGCAGGCCCCTTGGCAGATAAACTCGGACGTCGAACTGTTGCATTGGGAGGCATCACCATCTACGCATTGAGCGCTTTATTGGCGTGGAGTGCTCAAAATATTGAGTGGATGTTGACGGCTCGTTTGCTACAAGGCTTAGGTGCATGTGCAACATCTGTAGCAGCCTTTGCAACAGTTCGCGATATCTTTGGTCCGGAAAAAAGTGGCAAAATGATCAGTTACCTTAACGGGGCGATCTGCTTTATCCCGGCATTGGCGCCTATTTTAGGCAGTTGGTTAACCCAGCAATTCGATTGGCGTGCAAACTTCAGCTTCATGGCCGGCTTCGCTGTGATTGCCGGAACGATGATTTTCTTTGGAATGAAGGAAACCAACCCTGCAACTGAAAAACAAGCTGTGTTTAAACTGAGCCGTTATTGGTCTGTATTAAGCACGCCGTCATTCATTTTCCATGCATCATTGTGTCTAATGGCGATGGCGGTCATTCTTGCTTACGTCACATCAGCTCCAGGTGTACTGATGACGGGCATGGGTTTATCCATGAACGAGTTTACCTTCTGGTTTGGTCTTAACGCGGCGTTTAATATTGCAGCTTGTATGTTGGCACCCAAATTCATGGATCGCTGGGGTACGCACAATTCACTGGTTGTTGGTATTAGCTTACTCTCGATAGCTGGCGTTATCATGATGGTGATGAAAGGACACAACACGGCGCTGTCTTTCATGCTGCCAATCTTTATCTCATCGGTTGGCTTCGCTTGGATTCTTGGTGCAGCAGCAGGTAAAGCGTTAGAACCGTTTGGTGATAAAGCGGGTACTGCGGCTGCACTACTTGGTTTGTTCCAAATGAGTGGCTCTGGTTTGTTGGTAGGTACGCTACAGCGTTTATCACTGGATCCACAAACTCTGATTGCGATTCATATGTGGGTATTGCTTCCAGCTTTGGTGATTCTGTTTAGCAAAGCAGGTAAGAACTGGCATGCGAAATTGGCGAATGCGTAAAACTCGGTAATTTAGTATTTTCCAATGTACCTAACGCGTGTATATTTGTCGTTCAAACTTTTCTCGACACCATAACGGAACTCAAAAAGTAATGTCGTTAACCACGTATGAAATGGCTCGTATCTTAGAGCAAATGGAAGAGTCACCAGAAAAGGTGATGTTTGGTAAGTTGCTCAACGAATTGGGTAACCAAAGCTCTGAGCGTATTCGTAGTGCGGCAAAACAAGTTCCATTGCCAGTCTTGCGTGATCTTGTGTATCAATTTCAGCAAGTGATTGAGTCACGTAAAGGCGAGCAAGTAGAGCAGATGGCAAAAGACCTCGCGAAGCAAGGTATCTCAGCAGAAGAGTTACTGGCTTACTTGAACAAGTAATAAAAAATCCCCGCATTATGCGGGGATTTTTTTAGTTAGTGACTTTCTTCTTGATAATGTGGTCGAGAGATAAAGGCCCTGGCCCCCACACAATAACAATAAGAATCATCAACCCCCAAAGTTGATGGTCATAGAAACCTTTCTCCCACAGCAGTGGGTAAGAGACCACGGCGATGATGTTAAACACAAACAGAATCGTAGCCATCGGGCGCGTAATTAACCCTAGTGCCAAGAACACCGGTAGAACCAACTCCGCAGCTGTACCTAAGTAAGCCGCCAGTTCCCATGGCAGTATTGGCACTTGGTATTCCAGCTCAAATAAATACAGTGTGCTGTCCCAAGATGAGATTTTGATTAGCCCTGAATTGAAAAATACCCATGCAACCCACAAGCGACAAAAGAGAAGTAATACAGGGACAAAGCCAGCTTGTAGGGTACTGATTAAATCGTCGTACCGATTCACTAAGTTTTTAACCGTATCCGTCATAGAGCGCTCCTTAGATTGATTTCAATGTAAAGCCGTCAACGAGATCGAGTGCCATGATGCTATTAAGATGAGCGAGTAGTGCTTCACGTATTTCGCTCAAGCTTTGTTTCTGCTCTAAACATTGCAGCAGTTGGAACACATTGGCATCGAGTGCGTGACACAAGGCTTCTCCATTGGCTTGGATCGAGATGACACCTTGTTGTAATTGGTTGATATTAAGTTGTTCGAATTGCCCAGTTTGAATCGCGCCAAACAAATCAAATACCGCGTAACTGGAGTCAAAGCTCCGGCAGCCTTGTTTAAGGTGCAAAACCAAAGCGGACTGTTGCTCTTCACTCACTTCGCCAAGTAACGCAAGCGGTTTTAATGCTGCTGCATTGGATTGTTCATACTGTGCTTGACGAGCGAGGTCGATATGCCACTCGAAGCGTGCGACTTCAGGGCTGTAGGGGGCTTGTGCTATCACCTGGCTGAACTGCATGATGGTATCTTGAAAGCCTTCGCCATAATGCACCACATTTCCTTCTTCTAATGGATAAGTGAGAACATGCTGGCGAGCCATCTGTTCGAAGCATTCTTCACCAAGTAGCGCTTCAACCATTGGGTAGGTAGCGGACAACACTTCGCTTAAGCTGACGATAAAGTTATTGCGGTAAATCTGCATGCGTTCATCAGCGGTAAACTCATCACTGGCAATATCGCAATCTTCGCCGAGTGCTTGATAATGTAGGGCTTTAGCAAACTGGCTTTGTAAGGTGGCTAGATTCATGATGCCTTCCTTGGTTCGCTTTGTTCACTTGGGAGTGTGCCTTGCAATAGCAGTTGCGATGCTTTCAGCGCTTCTCCCAGTAAGACCTCTGGCGCGGGAATATCCAAATCCCATTCAATCAACGCATGACGTGGACCGTGTTTCTTTGTCCATTGTGCGAACAGTTGCCAAACTTCGTCACTAACTGGGCGGCTATGGGTATCAATCCATATCTCGCCTTTGTCGAGTTGTTTGATAGTAAAACCTGCCAAGTGAATCTCATCCACTTTGTCGGCTGGAATCGCATCTAGGTATGTGTCGCAATCAAAACCGTGGTTGAACGCCGAAACATAAACATTGTTTAGATCGAGCAATAAACGACAGTCAGTGCGCTTTTGCACTTCGGTAAGAAACTCCCATTCGCTGATGGTCGAATGTTGAAACTTCACATAACTAGATGGGTTCTCTATCAAGATCTCGCGTTGCAAATAATCCTGCACTTCATTCACGTTACGAGTGAACACTTTGAGCGCTTCTTCCGTATACGGAAGTGGAAGCAGGTCATTAAAGTAGTGACCGCCGTTTTCACTCCAACTCAAATGGTCAGAAACAAGAACCGGGTCGATTGAGTCAATCAGCGCTTTAAGTTGAACAAGGTGCTTTTGATTCACACGTTCCACCGAACCTAGTGACAGACCAATGCCATGGCAGCTAATTTGATACTGCTCGCGCAATGCTTGTAATTGATTGCGCTCTGTAGCGTTGGGTTGAAAATAGTTTTCACTGTGGATTTCTAACCAAGATAACTCGGGTTTGCTTTGGCTAAAGTAATCGAGGTGAGGGGTTCTTAATCCAACTCCAACAAGGTCGTGGAAGGTGTGGTGTTTCACGTGAAACTCCTTTTCAAAGCGGGCGGGAAGAGAAGGATGCGCTGGTTGAGCGTCAACGCATCCTTGCAGTAGCTAGCGATAAAAGATTATGAAGAAGAAGTGCTACCACCAACTAGCTTGTCACATAGACCTTTTGGTACGACTACGAATGCATCTTTTTGGTTATCTTCTTTAGCTGTACCAGCACAAGAACTGCTCTTCGTTGCACAGTCGTTTTTGCCTGCTTTTGAAACGCCGTAGCATTTTTCTTTATCAGCTGCGACAGCTGGAGCTGCAGTTAGCATTGTGCCACCAAGAGCTAGAAGGCCAGTAACAGCAGCAGTAACAGCTAGATTCGACTTTTTCATAATAAATTCCTCTGAATGATTTCCTTTACTTTAAGTTGGCAAGATGAATCGCCTGTTGTGGCGTTTTTGTTATCACCTTGCTTAACTTAAAAGATAGGAAACTGGCTAAAAAACTTTCAGAGAAATTTTCGAAACAAATGGTTTTAAAGAGTGGAATTTATATAACTTATTGATGCGTCGAGTAAAAAAACATCGAATTTTTTATGAATTTTTGTCTAATCTGAGGAGGTTGTTTAGGTTATAATCTATTTTTATGTATAAATAACCAGTAGCTCTCATCATGATGGATCCCTCTCTATTAGTCGACGGTTTGAACGATAAACAACGTGAAGCCGTTGCCGCACCTCTAGAAAACTTGCTCGTCCTTGCTGGTGCAGGGAGTGGTAAGACACGCGTTCTTGTTCACCGTATTGCTTGGTTGATGTCGGTCGAGCAGGCATCTCCGTTCTCGATTATGTCGGTAACCTTTACCAATAAGGCCGCGGCAGAGATGCGTGGACGTATCGAAGAGCTCATGATGGGCAGTGCAGGCGGAATGTGGAATGGTACTTTCCACGGGATTTGTCACCGTATTCTGCGTGCACATTATCTTGATGCCAAGCTACCGGAAGATTTTCAAATTATCGATAGCGACGATCAGTTACGTCTATTGAAGCGTTTAATCAAAGCGCAAAACTTAGATGAGAAGCAATGGCCTGCACGCCAAGTATCATGGTGGATTAACGGCAAAAAAGACGAGGGTCTACGTCCGTCACACATTGATGCGTACCACGATCCAGTGACCAAGACATACCTACAGTTGTATACCGCTTATCAAGAGGCGTGCGATCGCGCTGGGTTAGTCGATTTTGCGGAAATCTTGCTGCGCGCACATGAGCTACTGCGTGATAACAAGTTCGTTCGTGAACACTACCAAGCACGCTTTAAGCACATCTTGGTGGACGAGTTCCAAGATACCAACAACATCCAATACGCTTGGCTACGTATGATGGCGGGCCCTGAGTGTCACGTGATGATCGTTGGTGATGATGACCAATCTATTTACGGTTGGCGTGGCGCGAAAATTGAGAATATTGAGAAGTTTACGCTGGAATTCCCAAGCGTGAATACCATCCGTCTTGAACAAAACTATCGTTCAACCAAGACCATTTTGGAAGCGTCTAACACCCTGATTGCCAATAACACTGAACGTATGGGTAAAGAGCTTTGGACCGATGGTGTTGTCGGTGAGCCTATCTCAGTTTACAGCGCTTACAACGAATTGGATGAAGCGCGTTTTGCGGTTAACAAAATCAAAGAGTGGCAAGAAAAAGGCGGTGCACTGAATGACGCTGCCATGCTCTACCGTAACAACGCCCAATCGCGTGTTCTGGAAGAAGCCTTGATTCAAGCTGGCCTGCCTTACCGTATCTACGGTGGTATGCGATTCTTCGAACGTCAGGAGATCAAAGACGCCTTGAGCTACATGCGTTTGATCGCTAACCGTAACGATGACGCCGCATTTGAGCGTGTAGTTAATACACCCACGCGTGGCTTGGGTGATAAAACTCTAGAAACCATTCGCTTTGCAGCGCGTGATCGCGGTTGCACCATGTGGGAAGCAAGTATGGTCATGCTTGAGGAGCAAGTATTACCAGGCCGAGCGGCAGGGGCATTAAGCCGTTTTATTGAGTTGGTGACAGCACTAGAAGATGACACGTTAGAAATGCCTCTGCATCATCAGGCTGATCATGTCATTAAATACTCAGGTTTGTTCGCCATGTACGAGCAAGAGAAGGGTGAAAAGTCTAAGGCGCGTATTGAGAACTTGGAAGAATTGGTGACAGCAACTCGTCAATTCGAGAAACCAGAAGAAGCCGAAGACATGTCATTGCTGACGGCATTCCTAACCCATGCAGCATTAGAAGCGGGCGAAGGACAAGCAGATGAATTCGAAGATGCGGTTCAGCTAATGACATTGCACAGCGCGAAAGGTCTAGAGTTCCCGCTCGTGTTTATGGTTGGTGTGGAAGAAGGCATGTTCCCAAGTCAAATGTCGGCAGAAGAGGCGGGACGTTTAGAAGAAGAGCGTCGTTTGTGCTATGTAGGTATGACTCGTGCGATGCAGAAGCTGTACATCACTTATGCTGAAATGCGCCGCTTGTACGGTCAGGATAAGTATCATAAGCCATCTCGCTTTATTCGTGAGCTACCAGAAGCATGTTTGGATGAAGTTCGTATGAAAGCACAAGTCAGCCGTCCTGCAAGCAGTGGCCGATTCAGCCAAACGGTCGTGAAAGAGAGCTTCAATGAAACTGGCTTTACGCTGGGTTCTCGCGTCATGCATCCGAAGTTTGGTGAAGGTACCATCATCAACTTTGAAGGCAGCGGTCCACAAAGCCGTGTTCAGATTGCTTTTAATGGCGAAGGTATTAAGTGGTTAGTGACTGCTTACGCGAAACTAGAGAAACTGTAATACTTCACCAAACTAATCAACTTAAGAGCTGCTTCGGCGGCTCTTTTTGTTTGTGCTGTTTTTGTGTCGCTAATGCAGTAAAAAATGGAGTGCAAAAGCGGCGATTTAACGATGTCGTTTGAAGTGAAAGGTGGGCGTTGTGGGTGAATGCCTACTTTCAGTAGATCTGCTGAGAAAAATTTTAGGCAAAGAAAAACCCCGAGGGCTTTCGCCCATCGGGGTTATAGTCTTACTCGCAGCAATCCGGCTACTAAGTGTGCTCCATGCATCTAATCCATGATAGTGTGCTGAATCCGTCAGCTTAATCCTTACGTCGCCATCCTAGCGGTGTCCTTGACCTTATCCTGGTCTGCTAACCATCCTCGTTAGCTCTCATCACTTGTTCCCTGAGCGGTGTCCCTGACATCATCCTGATGTTCAAATCCTTGCCTCGTCCAGAGGTGTCCATTTCCCGTCCTTAGTAGTAACCATCCTAGTCACTATTGATTCCGTTCAATGTCCAATTTTGCAATCCATGCCCGACTATTCATCCTGAATAACCGTTTCTTCTTCCTGAAGTTCACCAAGTCCGTGGTGTTTCCTGTTCCGTGTCAGCATCCTTCCGACAGGTTTAATATTACGTGTTTAGCGATTCCCAACAACGGGCTAATCTCACATTTTTTTACTCTCTTAGCGTTCAAAAAAGATACATAACCATTAAATTCAATAGCTTATGCTCTTTGTTGTACGGTTTTACCATTAAAAAAGAGAGGTTTGCTCAACCCTTTGTGAGAGATCTCGCACAAGGGGTCGAGCGAAAGACTCTTACTGTCCGATAGCGGCACCTTCACGCCTTGGATCAGCCGCACCTTCGAGACCGTCTTTTGTTATACGTATCGCATGCAGTCCAGAGTTCAAATCACGAACATCAGTTTTAAAACCCATCTTCTCCAACTCAGGCTGTAAGCCTTCTGCAGCAGTACCTTGCTCAATATCTAAGGTACCAAAACGGTTCAGCAATCGTGGCTGATTGATCGCACTTTGGATGTCCATATCCCATTGGGTGTGGGCGATAATGGCTTGTGCGACGTAACCAATGATGCGGCTGCCGCCCGGTGAACCAATTGCCATGTAGGGTTTATCGTCCTTCATCATAATGGTTGGCGCCATGGATGAACGTGGGCGTTTACCTGGTTCTAAGCGGTTCGCGATTGGCACACCATCTTGATGCGTGCGGAAAGAGAAATCGGTAAGTTCGTTATTGAGCAAGAAGCCGCGCACCATCAAGCGTGAGCCAAAGGCGTTCTCAATGGTCGTTGTCATCGAAACCACATTGCCTTGCTTATCGACGATATTGAAATGGCTGGTGGAAGGCAGCTCGATCGATTGGTCCATGCTTAAGTTCATGGCGTGCGACCAAGGAGGATTGCCAGCTTCAACCTTACTCAACGTTTTACCGACTTGAATGAGCTCAGCACGTTGCTTGAGATAATCTTTATCAAGCAAGCCTTCGGTTGGCATTGGCACATAATCTTGGTCAGCCATGTATTTACCGCGATCCGCAAACGCAAGGCGAGACGCATCGGCGATCACTTGCCATGATTTCGCGCTTTCGGCTCCCCAACCTTTAAGATCGTATTGCTCGGTGATCGCGAGAATCTGTCCAACCGTCAATGCGCCAGAGCTTGGTGGTCCCATACCGCAAATATCATAGCTTTGGTAAGCCGCACAAACCGGTTCACGTTGCTTGATTTGGAACGCATCAAAGTCAGGTTGTGCCAATACGCCAGGATTGCCCGGTGCATTTTGTACTGTCTTGATGATGTCTGTGGCGATATCGCCTTGATAGAAAGCTTTTGCCCCTTGCTCTGCAATTGCCGTCAGAGTTTGCGCGTATTCAGGGTTCTTCAACAACGTGCCTTCGGCTTTTGGTGAGCCATCTGGATTAAAGAAGTAAGCCTTAGTCGCAGGGAAGCGTGATAAGCGCTTGGCATCTTTTTCAATTAGGCTCGCGAGGCGAGGACTCACTTCGAAACCTTGCTCAGCCAAGGTAATCACAGGTCGGATGATCTTTTTCCATTCCAACTTGCCGTATTTCTGGTGCGTGTCCCAAAGTAGTTTCACTGTGCCAGGAGTGGCAACGGAACGCCCACCGACAACCGCATCGTAAAACTGCAGTGGTTGTCCTTTGTCATCTAGGAAGAGTTTCGGCGTTGCGGCGAGCGGTGCGGTTTCACGTCCATCATACGTGGTCAGTTTTTGTTTCTCACTGTCCCAATACACTAAGAAGGCGCCACCACCAATGCCTGAAGATTGCGGTTCTACCAAGCCCAGCATCAATTGCACGGCAACCATGGCATCAATAGCATTACCGCCTTGAGCAAGAACGTCAGCCCCGGCTTGGGTGGCAAGTGGGTTGGCTGCGGTGACCATATAATCTTTGGCTTTGACCAATTGCTTCTGCTCGAAGCCAGTACTGTGCTCCGGCGCAACGGCATCTGCTGCTTGGTTAGCAAAGGCTGAGGTAGATAAGATTAGTGGGGAAGTAAGAAAAAGACCCGTGGTCACGAGTCGGTTGAACGTCCAATGCATGATGACTCTCCATGTTGCCAGTTTTGTGCTTTCAGCTTGGCAGTCATGAAGAGTCACGTCGAGTCAGCAATCTTAGAAATGTCGATTGTGCTACGCTTTTAAATCAGTACTTTATCCGATAAAAGTGCTGATGGTTTGGTACAAAATACTGCCTCCCACGAGAGTAAATACCACGCCACACAGACCGTCGATGTAGATGCCTGCTTGTTGCAATTTACGTTGTAAGCGCTGTGTTGACAGCATCCACGCAAGGCTAGAGAACCAGAATAGCGACAAGCCAAACAAGATGACCAAAGCAATACCTTTGCCAGTGATCGACATACCTGCAGGGACTAAGCTCGACATCAAACTGATAAAGAACACCAAGGCTTTCGGGTTAAGGATGTTGGTCGCAAATCCTTTAGCAAATGCCTGACGTTTGTTGCTGATCACTAGGTTGTTTTGCTTCTTAGGTTGATCCGCCAGAGGGTTTTTGATCATCGAGATCACGGCGCGCAATGCACCAATACCTAAATAGAGCAGGTAACTACCACCGAGCAGTTGCACCACCGAATACAACACTGGGTGCTGGTGGACGATATAACTCACGCCTGTCAGGCTGAACAAAGAGTGCAGCAAAATACCGACAGACAATCCCAACGCAATGTACAAGCCAGTTTGACGACCATGGCGCGTCGCGTTTTGTACGACCAACGCAAAGTCGGGACCGGGACTCATTAGGGCAATAAAGTGAATGCTGGCGAGTGTCAGCAATATGGTGGATTCATTCATAACACATCTCAAATATAACCAATGCGGCTATTGTCGTGGTAAGTCACCTGTGGCGCTTGTAAAAAACTGACAGCTTTCTCGGTAAATGAAATTAACGAGTCACTTGAGAAGGGGAAACGCCGTAGGTCTGCTTAAACGCTTTGCTGAAATGCGCTTGATCGTAGAAACCGATCTGATGGGCAACGTCGGTACCACATTGACCAGATTGCAGTAACTTCATGCCTTGTTCGAGGCGCAGGCGTGCGAACCATGCATAAGGCGTCATGCCTGTTTGCGCTTTAAAGTGGCGCTGGAACTGAGTGGGGCTCAGTTGGCACAGCTCTGAAAGTGAATCCAAACGCACCGCTTGGTCAAGGTTCGCCATTAGATAATCTTTTAACGTTCCAAGCGATTGATTTCCGAGCGGCACCACTTTTTGTCGCTCAAGCGATCCGTAGCGATCAAAAAGCTGGTTAAATCCTTCAAAAGGAAGGCAATCTTTGGCGAGCTGACTAATGTTTTTACCGCGAAGTAGGTCGTGTAAGTTACTAAGTTGTGAAAATATCTGTGGATCAGAGATGATCAGTTCATTGAAGCGTATTATTTGACCGTTTTGCTTAAGATCAGCCAGATCGCTCAGTAGATGAGGTTCGATCGCAAACACATTTACTTCATAGCCACTTTCGAGCTTAGATTGCCCGTCGTGCAGCTCATCTGGCGGCATAAGCACGATTTGCCCGTGGCCGACATGGTGACTGTTGCCTTGGAATTGGAACTTCTGCGCGCCATGCGTGATCAGACCGAGGTGAAAATCCAGATGGTAATGCCTTTGGAAAGCAAATTTCTGGTATTTCGCCTCTATCAGACTCAAGTTGTCATGTTCGGTTGCGTAATATTGGATCTGTTCCATTCAATAAAAAAGCTTGGTCATATTATGACCAAGCTTATCCGTCAATTTCTAACTTGTCTTGTAAAAAACGATCACTGTGCCTGCATGGCTTTGCGTGACTTACGGTTGTTACGCAGACCATCAAAGCTAAATATCACCAAGGCCCCCCAAATAAAGGCGAAGGTGATGGCTTTATCACTGGTGAACGGTTCGCCGTAAATCAGTACCGCCAATAAGAACATCAAGCTCGGTCCAATGTACTGAAAAAAGCCTAAAGTTGAGAGTTTTAGGCGCGTAGCTGCACCGGTAAAGCACAATAGCGGCAGGGTAGTGATGACACCTGCGGCAATCAATAAGGTATTCAGCTGCCATGGGTTCTCAAACATGTTTGAGGTTGGGGTGCTGGCAATAAAAAAGAGATAGATACTTGCCGCAGGCAACATGACGAGAGTTTCAATGAATAACCCGGTTTGTGCTTCCACACTGACTTTTTTACGTAGCAAGCCGTAAAAACCAAAGCTCATTGCGAGTGCGATAGCAACCACAGGGACAGAGCCAAACACGATTAATTGCACTAATACGCCACAAGCCGCCAGCACGACTGCGAACCATTGCAGCTTACGTAACCTCTCTCCCAGAAACACCATCCCGAGTAACACATTGATTAACGGGTTGATGTAATAGCCGAGACTGGCATCGAGCATATGATTTGACGTGACCGCCCAGATGAAGATCAGCCAGTTTGCCCCAACTAAAATAGCAGTAGAGATCAAATACATCATCTTGGTTTTATTTTTGATGATGTCTCGAACCGAGCGCCATTGGCGACCAAAATGGAGGAGTGCGGCAAGCAAAAAGAAAGACCAAAACACTCGGTGGCTTAAGATCTCTAGTGGTGAGACTTCAGCAATTGATTTGAAGTAAATGGGTGCGATGCCCCACATGGTATACGCACCAACAGCAAGCAAGATGCCTTGCCGTGAGCGTTGTTGTTCTTCTGGTGTCATGGGATGTCACCTAATTGAGTTTTTATAGAGCAGACAATCAGTATACGAGTGGTGAACTTAATCACCTAACAATTTGCGGTTTTATTCACCATGAAACCCCATTACAATGTGCCCTCACTTTGCGTGCCAGTGGCATGCATAAGCACTTCTTTCTAAGACCCAATCTGAGATTTTTCATGACCTCGACTTTGTTAGCCGAACAATCTGATTCGCCTTTGACGCCTCAACGTGTGTTGGAGGATGTATTTGGTTACCAAGAGTTCCGTGATGGTCAGCAGTTGGTGATTGACGCCGCGGTAGAAGGTCGTGATAGCTTAGTTATCCTGCCTACGGGTGGTGGTAAGTCGCTGTGTTATCAAATCCCTGCTTTGGTTCGCTCTGGCATTACTTTGGTCATTTCTCCGCTGATTTCGTTGATGAAAGACCAAGTGGATCAGCTTAAAGCTAACGGTGTTGCGGCTGAGTGCATTAACTCGACCATGGCTCGAGAAGATCTCATTAGCGTTTACAACCGAATGCACTCTGGTCATCTTAAGTTGGTATACGTCTCGCCAGAACGTGTATTGATGCGTGATTTCATTGAACGTTTGGAAAACCTTCCTCTATCTATGATTGCCGTCGATGAAGCGCACTGTATTTCCCAGTGGGGACATGATTTCCGTCCTGAATACGCCGCGCTTGGTCAACTTAAGCAGCAGTTTTCCCATGTGCCATTTATGGCGCTGACGGCGACTGCGGATGACGCTACGCGCAAAGATATTCTTGATCGACTTCAACTCAACGCACCTGAAGTTTATCTAGGTAGCTTTGACCGTCCGAACATCCGCTATAACTTAGTTGAAAAACACAAACCGGTTTCGCAAATCATTCGATATCTGGATACCCAAAAGGGCAACTGCGGCATCATCTATTGTGGTAGTCGTAAGAAAGTTGAGATGGTGACTGAGAAGCTGTGTAACAACCATATTCGTGCCGCAGGTTACCATGCCGGTATGGATGCAGACGAGCGTGCTTACGTTCAAGAAGCTTTCCAACGTGATGATATTCAGATCGTCGTTGCGACAGTGGCCTTTGGTATGGGTATCAACAAACCAAACGTGCGTTTTGTGGTTCACTTCGATATCCCGCGCAACATTGAATCCTACTATCAGGAAACCGGTCGTGCAGGGCGTGATGGTTTACCTGCGGAAGCGATGATGCTGTATGACCCAGCAGATATAAGTTGGTTGCGTCGTATGTTGGATGAGAAAGACGACGGTCCACAGAAGCAGGTGGAAACCCACAAACTGAATGCGATGAGTGCCTTTGCTGAGGCGCAAACCTGTCGCCGTCAGGTGCTATTGAATTACTTTGGAGAATATCGTGAGAAGCCATGTGGCAACTGCGATATTTGCTTAGATCCACCGAAACACTTTGATGCCACAGAAGAAGCGCGTAAGGCATTGTCTTGTGTGTACCGTGTAAACCAAAGCTTTGGTATGGGCTATGTGGTGGAAGTGCTGCGTGGTATGCAGAATATTCGTGTACGTGAAAATGGCCACGACAAGATCTCTACCTACGCAATAGGCCGAGACCATAGCCATGATTACTGGATCAGTATTTTCCGTCAGTTAATCCACAAAGGACTGTTGAGCCAAAACATCACGCGCAACTCAACACTGCAATTAACGGAAGAAGCGCGTCCGCTGTTGCGTGGCGATGTGGCTCTAGAGTTAGCGGTCCCACGTTTAGACACCGCAGCACGTGCGGCGAAGTCAGATAAACTCACCAGCAAGAACTACGATAAGAAGCTGTTTGCCAAATTACGTAAGTTGCGTAAATCGATCGCGGACGAAGATGGTTTACCACCATACGTTGTCTTCAGTGACGCGACCTTGATTGATATGGCGGAAATTCTGCCAACCTCTTACGGTGAAATGCTGGCAGTCAGCGGTGTTGGTCAGCGTAAGTTAGAGAAGTACGCCGATCCGTTCCTTGATTTGATTCAAGAACACATTACTCACCACGGATAAGGAATCAAAATGCAAAAGGAATTTGGCTTAGCGGACTACATGGCACGAGAGGGGCGCTTAATCATAACCGCACCAAGTTTTGACCTCGATAGTTTTCCTGCTTTAGGTGAGCGTTTACTTGGACTGCTTTCCGCTACTGTGGTCGAAAAGCAATGGGATGCGGACATTCATTCTTGGCTGATCGACTTTGAAGGTTGTCGATTGTTTATGAAAGCAGAGCATTACAGTGAAGCGATTTGGTTTGAAGCCTTAGCGATTGAAGAGAGCAGGGAAGAGTTGGATTACCTAGCGGGATTGTTCCAACACGGCTTCTAAAAAATAGAACTTTCACGAAAGGGTGTTTCACATGAAACGCCCTTTTTTGTGCTCAAACGTTTGCGTAATACAGACCGCTTGCGAGTCAAATTGGTTAATGTATAATCGCCCACCGCTTCGCTCAGAATGAGCTTAGCCAGTTTATTTTTTCATTTTACATTGTTGGTAAGAGTGCTTTTCTTTATTGAAAGGGCTCGATTTGGGTTCCCTCACCCCCAAACCAAACTAAAAAGGTATCGCATGAGTAACTTTACCCCTGCGCAGCAGCGCAACGCCCTTATCTATCTGGTTCTATTCCACCTAGTCATTATTGCATCTAGCAATTACCTAGTTCAGCTCCCGTTTACTATCTTTGGCTTCCATACCACTTGGGGCGCATTTACCTTCCCATTTATCTTTTTGGCTACCGACCTTACAGTTCGTATTTTCGGTGCAAAAATGGCGCGTAAGATCATTTTCTTAGTGATGCTACCTGCATTGGCTGTCTCTTACTTCCTATCGGTGGTGTTCTTTGAAGGCCAATTCCAAGGCTTTGCTCACCTAGGGGAGTTCAACCTGTTCGTTGCTCGAATTGCGATTGCTAGCTTCATGGCTTACTTGCTTGGTCAAATCATGGATGTGCACGTGTTCAACCGTCTACGCCAGATGAAACAGTGGTGGGTGGCACCAACGTGTTCAACGCTTTTTGGTAATGCACTGGATACCATCGCTTTCTTTGCTATTGCGTTCTACCAAAGTCCAGATCCATTTATGGCGGAACATTGGACAGAAATCGCGCTGGTGGATTACGGATTCAAACTGATTATCAGTCTTGGTTTGTTCGTTCCTATGTACGGTGTACTACTGAATTACCTGATTAAGAAGCTGACTGCGGTGAACCCTGACTTTAAGGTGACGACAAGCGTTCAGTCTTAATATCAGTGGGAACCCCGAAAGCCGCTTGCTCAAATCAAGCGGCTTTTTTGTACCTGCTTACTGGGATTTAGAGGGTTTTGTACAGCGTGGGGAGTAATTAGATCATGGGTGTCCAAAAGCCCCATGAGCTGTACGCAGGTAAAACTCGACAAAGCTTATGACCCGTCCTGATATGGGTTGACACTTTTAGTTAAAACGCTCGATGAACTTCATCGGGCGTTTTGTATTTTAGAGCTGTATGTGGCCTCTGTTCATTATAGAGTTTCACCGACTCAGCAACCATTTTCTTAGCTTCATTCAAGTCGTTCGGCTTAGTCAGCAAGTACTCCATCTTTAAAATACCATTTACTCTTTCAGCTAGAGCATTTTGATAGCAGTCGTATCCATCAGTCATAGAGCATGTCACGTGATATTTTCTGTGTAGTGACTGATATTCCTCAGAACAGTATTGAATACCTCGGTCAGAGTGATGAATAAGCTCGCCCTCATATAGCCGCTCTTTCAAAGCCTTCAGGAATGCACTTTTAACGGCTGGCGTCTTCATATTATCATCTAGATGATACCCAACTATCTTCCTCGAGTAGGCGTCAGTGATTAAGCTGAGATAAGTATTTCCCGCTCGTGTTGCCAAGTAAGTGATATCAGCGACCCATAACTGCTCCGGTTTATTTGGAACCATGCCCTCTTTGATTCGGTTTGGATGGCAGTGGAACCGGTGATGGCTGTTTGTTGTTCGATGATAAGCCCTACGATTTAAGACCAACAGTCGATGCTGTTTTAGCAACGAAAACAGACAGTCTCGCCCTATATCAATGTTATTCTGACTGAGTAAGTACTTGAGCTTTCGAGTTCCTAATCGAGGATGTTGAATCCTTTGCTCTTTGACGAACCCAATGACAGATTGCTCTTTCTGAGTTCGCTGAAGCTCGAGCGCGTAGCGTTTGTAAAACGCCTGCCGAGTAATCCCGATGAAGTGGCAAGCTTTAGTTACTGTGAGCCTTTTGACCGTTTTTCCTTAATAACTCGGCTTTGCGCTTCTTTGAGATTCGGACACCGAAATCCCTATCCATTACTTTTACGACAGCCTCAAAGAAGTCCGCTTTCAGTTGAGTTTCTTCAAGTTGTTGCTCGAGTTCTTTTATCCGTTGTTCTGGAGTTTGAGTAGAAGGAGAATCAGGCATGCCATTACCTACTGTGTTTGGTTTCTCTATTCCTTTAGACCAATTTAGCTGACCGTGCTTACGAAGCCAAACTAAGACAGTAGATCGGCCTTGTATCCCGTATCGCTCTTGAGCTTGTTTATAGGTCATTTCACCTTTTTCTACTTGGTCAACAACCGTCAATTTAAAGGCAAGAGAATAATCTCGTTGGGTTCGTTTACTCGTTGATTTCATGACATTCTCCAATTTCATGTTGGAAATGTGTCAACCTTATTTAGGACGGTACATTAACAATAAAAAAGGCCCTAATAAGGACCTTTCTTTAAACAATCATTGAGTGATGGTGATTAACTTGTGACGACGCTAAGCGGCCAGCCAATATCAGTCTGACGGTTGGATTCAATTTCCAACTCAGCGGCTGTTAACGGGTTTGCATCAAGCCAGTTAGCATCAATGTTCAGTGTTAACTTGTCGCCTTCTGCATTTAGCGTGACTTTTGGTTCCAGCGCTGGGTTACGGCGATGGCTCAATAGTACGGCAAGGCGTAATAAACGAAGTAATCGCTTACCACTAGTTCCAGACAGCGCGTGCTGCTCTGGTAAAGAGGTGAGCTGCTCACGGTAACGTCGAACGATTTCACCGATAACAAACTTCTGAGCGCGCGTATAACCAGGTAAGTCCAAATGTTGTAGTAGGTAAGCGCTGTGCTCACCGCCTTTCTTGAAATCGATAGTTAGCCCGATTTCGTGCAACTTGGCCGTTGTTTCTAGCAGTACTTTACCTTGTGGTTCTGCTACCCATTCGTCACCACCGACTTGTTCAAGCAATCTGCTCGCAAGGTTTGCTACTTGTTCACCATATTGGCAATCCAATTGGTAACGACTCTGTACGCTGCAAATAGTACGTGCACGAATGTCATTTTGACGAAGTTCGTCGACCATCTCATACACTAAGCCTTCACGCAGTGCGCCGCCAGCCAATGTCATCGCATCAATTTCTAGTAACTCGAATATGGCGATAAGAATGGATAAACCACTTGGGAAGACTAACGCGCGTTCTAGGGTAAGTCCCTCGATATCGAGTTCTTCTAAGTGATCGGCAAGCATGGCTTGTTTTTGCAGACGCTTGAGTTTGGCATGAGTAATGACTTCGTCCATACCTTGCGCAAGCATGATCTCTTGCAGAGCCTGAACTGTGCCAGAAGCGCCAACACAGACATCCCAACCTAGCTCTGTATACTGCTCCAGAATCGGTTTGAGTGTTTGTTTTGCGCCTTCTATAGCGGCTTCAAAGTTACGTGCATTGAGCTGGCGGTCTTTGAAGAAGTTTTCCAACCAAGTGACACAGCCCATTTTTAAACTGGTGAGTGCTTTGGCTTCAAAACCTTCGCCGATGATCAGTTCGGTACTTGCGCCACCAATGTCAACCACCAAACGGCGGCCACTGCCGCCAGAAGTGTGAGCAACACCTTTATATATAGTGGCGGCTTCTTCTTCACCGGTAATCACTTCGATAGGCAGACCTAAAATTTGGTTCGCCTTCTCTAGAAAAACATCCACATTAGTCGCGGTACGCAATGTCGCGGTACCGACGATGCGGATGTTCTGTTTAGGAATGTCCTGCAAGCGTTCTGCAAATAGACTTAAGCAGTCCCATCCTCGCTGCATAGCTTCCGTACTAAGAGAATTATGTTCATCTAAGCCCGCTGCTAGACGAACTTTGCGCTTAATTTTAGCCATGGTTTGAACGCTGCCATCGATGTGACGCACAACGAGCATGTGAAAACTGTTCGACCCGAGGTCGATGGCGGCGTATAGCGGTGATGATCCTGCTTGACTCATAAACGACTTCAGTTTCCTATTATGATTGTTTTGGCGCTGATTGACGCGGCTGACGAGGACGGCGTCCTTGCGGCTTACGGTTACCAGAGCGAGTACCACCTGTATTGGTGCGGCGTTGCTGAGTACGAGGTGCACGCATACGAAGTGGAGCTGGCAATTCCTGAATCAATGCCGATGCATCGTAATCAGAAACTGGGA
Organism: Vibrio sp. ED002; assembly: GCF_023277445.1. Lineage (NCBI taxonomy): Bacteria > Pseudomonadati > Pseudomonadota > Gammaproteobacteria > Vibrionales > Vibrionaceae > Vibrio > Vibrio sp. ED002. The sequence goes on from NZ_CP080238.1 coordinate 2,471,838, forward strand.
TTGCATGCTCAATGTATTCTTCGATAGGTGGCAAGTTGATTGCGTAATCTTCACAAGCAAAGCTGATTGAGTGACCACTTGCACCTGCACGACCAGTACGACCGATACGGTGAACGTAATCTTCACAATCATCAGGTAAATCGAAGTTAAATACGTGTGTTACTTGAGGAATATGTAGACCACGTGCCGCAACGTCGGTTGCTACGAGTAGGTCAACTTCACCGCGAGTGAATTGTTCAAGAATCTTTTCACGTTTCTTCTGTGGAACGTCGCCAGTCAATAGACCAACACGGTGTCCGTCTGCCGCTAGGTGACCCCAGATTGACTCACACTTGTGTTTGGTGTTTGCAAAAACGATCGCACGATCTGGCCATTCTTCTTCAATCAAAGTTTGAAGTAGTGCCATCTTATCTTCGTTAGAAGGGTAGAAAAGTTCTTCTTGGATGCGGTGACCTGTTTTTTGTTCAGGCTCAACCACAACATGCTCAGGGTTATGCATGTGCTCGAAGGCAAGTTCTTGTACACGGTAAGAAAGCGTTGCTGAGAAAAGCATGTTCAAACGCTCTTTTGGCTCAGGCATACGGCGGAACAAGAAACGGATGTCTTTGATAAAGCCTAGGTCAAACATACGGTCTGCTTCATCCAAAACAACTGCTTGAATGTTGTTTAGGTTGAAGACGCGCTGTTTGTAGAAATCAATAATACGACCAGTCGTACCGATCAGGATATCGACGCCGTCTTGAAGCTTATTTAGTTGCTTATCGTAGCTTTCGCCACCGTAAGCCAGTGCTGCTTTAAGACCAGTACTTGCGATCAAAGGCTCAGCATCGTTGTAGATCTGAATCGCTAGCTCACGTGTTGGTGCCATGATAATTGCACGCGGCTGTGTCGGCTTGCGGCCTTCATGTTCTGGTGTCGTCAGAAGGTGGTTGAAAGTTGCAGTAAGAAACGCGAGGGTCTTACCAGTGCCCGTTTGGGCCTGGCCTGCAATGTCTTGGCCGGTGAGCAGTACCGGCAACGCCAAGGCTTGGATAGGGGTACAAAACTCGAACCCTTTTTTTTCCAATCCTTCAATAACTTGGGGCTTTAAATCCAAATCGGCGAACTTTTGCTCTGTGATATGCGTCTTTTTCATAGCTATAGAATATCAGCTAAAGCTTGCAATACGAAAGTAAATACATTCCAATAGGGCATCTATTTACTGGTTATCATCCAACCAGTTTCGAAAAACACATTGGAGTGGAAGATGAGTGATAAGATTTTGCAGCTTACTGATGACGGTTTTGAAAACGACGTAATCAACGCTGCAGGCCCGGTTCTAGTGGATTTCTGGGCAGAATGGTGTGGTCCTTGTAAAATGATTGCTCCAATTCTGGACGAGATCGCTGACGAGTACGAAGGCAAGCTCACTATCGGTAAACTAAACATTGACCATAACGCGGGTACACCACCTAAGTTTGGTATTCGCGGCATTCCAACGCTACTGTTATTTAAAGACGGTAACGTAGCGGCAACGAAAGTTGGTGCTTTGTCTAAGACTCAGTTAAAAGAGTTCTTGGACGCAAACCTATAATCACCAAGTGATTACAGACAAAACCGTGCAATGTAACAATGCGCGGTTTTGTTTTTCTAACTCTGGACTAGAATATTAATTAGTGCTAACTTATCGCGCGTTAATTGAACAAATTTCTCTTCTTGGTCGATCCTGAGACCAAATCCATCTTAACTAGAAAACAGATCTTATTTTGACTAAACAAGCATCCACCACCATGAATCTTACTGAACTGAAGAACAGACCAGTATCTGACCTTGTAAAGCTTGGCGAAAGCCTAGGTCTTGAGAACCTAGCTCGTCTAAGAAAACAAGACATCATCTTCGCTATTCTTAAAGCGCACGCGAAAGGCGGCGAAGACATCTTTGGCGATGGGGTTCTGGAGATTCTGCAAGACGGCTTTGGTTTCCTACGTAGCGCAGACAGCTCATACCTTGCTGGCCCTGATGATATCTACGTTTCGCCAAGTCAGATTCGTCGTTTTAACCTACGTACTGGTGACTCAATTGCTGGTAAGATTCGTCCACCAAAAGACGGTGAGCGTTACTTTGCCCTTCTGAAAGTCAACACCGTAAACGACGACAAACCAGATAACGCTCGTAACAAGATCCTATTCGAGAACTTAACGCCTCTACACGCGAATGAGCGTATGGTTATGGAGCGCGGTAATGGTTCTACAGAAGATATCACAGCACGTGTTTTAGATTTGGCATCACCAATCGGTAAAGGCCAACGTGGTTTGATTGTTGCTCCGCCGAAAGCGGGTAAAACAATGCTTCTGCAAAACATTGCTCAAAGCATCGCATACAACCACCCTGAGTGTGAGTTGATGGTACTTCTAATCGACGAACGTCCGGAAGAAGTGACAGAGATGCAGCGTCTAGTTAAAGGTGAAGTAGTAGCGTCAACATTCGATGAGCCAGCTTCTCGCCACGTACAAGTAGCAGAAATGGTAATCGAGAAAGCAAAACGTCTTGTTGAACACAAGAAAGACGTGGTTATCTTGCTTGACTCTATTACTCGTCTAGCTCGTGCATACAACACCGTAGTGCCTTCATCAGGTAAAGTACTAACTGGTGGTGTGGATGCAAACGCACTACACCGTCCTAAGCGTTTCTTCGGTGCAGCTCGTAACGTAGAAGAAGGCGGCAGCTTAACTATCATCGCAACAGCGCTAGTCGATACTGGCTCTAAAATGGATGAAGTTATCTACGAAGAGTTTAAGGGTACAGGTAACATGGAACTGCACTTGAACCGTAAGATTGCTGAAAAGCGTGTATTCCCTGCGATTGATTTCAACCGCAGTGGTACGCGTCGTGAAGAGCTACTAACGAAGACAGACGAACTACAGAAGATGTGGATTCTACGTAAGATTGTTCACCCAATGGGTGAAACTGACGCGATGGAGTTCCTAATCGATAAGCTAGCGATGACGAAGACCAACGACGAGTTCTTTGATGCAATGCGTCGTCAATAGTCTCAGATAAGTAATTCTGCGAAGGGCCACCGTATATCGGTGGCTTTTTTATTGCTTTCTCCCGATAGAAGCAGCAGAATGAAGAAAATGTTATCGGGAGGTTAACATGCAACAAGGAATGTTGTCGTCATTACTCCTGAGCTTGTCACTTATCACATTACCCGCAACGTTATCTGCGAAGGAAATGCAGGAAACCGTGGTAGAGCAGTGGCTTCAGGATACCCACATACAGACCAAAGTATCTGAATTGCTCGATTATGCAGTCAGAGACGAGGTCGACTCGCTTAAATTCGCTCTCGACCGACTTGCTTTCCCTCAACAAGAAGTCGTCCGTTTTCTTTTGCTCGAAAAGCTTGAGCAACAAGAAATCATCCTTACGCCAAGAATGGCCATTTTTGTCGAATCCCAAATCAGTATTACGCCAACCTATCAAGTGCTTGAGCGTGGTGATGGTTATGAGTTCAGCATACCCGCATTTAACTTTCCTGCGGTGGCAAGCCGTTTGATCAAACGCTGGAAGCAAGACCAAAGCACGTTGGAGTTTGTATTGGAAGCAGAGCGCCAAGAACTCAACCTTAAAGATTGGCTTACCGGTACATCGCAGCAAATACAAGCTCGAGAGGCATTGTTGATCCGCGAATTAGACAGCTTATCTCCAGATGCACTTGAGGCAATCACTAAACAGTTAACTCATGCAAACGTTACTAGCTGGTTACCTTCTACCGCCGTTGTCGTACGTTTAGCACAAGTGAGTCAAAATGAGGCGATGTATGATCTGCTGTGGCGAATGCGTGCTGATTACAACAGCCAAACTGAGCTTACAAGGTTAGCGGAAGTTGGTGATGCATTCTCTTTGCAGCAATTGATGAGCTCTACTGTTAATCCAACTTTAAAACCCTATGCAATTGAGCTTCTGACGAGATCCAATCCTCTTACTTCCGACGTAAAACAGTTTCTGATCGCTAAAATGGCGCTTTCTGAGGAAGCTACTTTAGTGGCCAGAGAGCTAGCGAAACAAGGGCATCAATCTTGGTTGGAAGAGTTAGTGTCAAACAATCGCCAAGTCAAAGCTCGGCAGATTGAAAAGTTCTTGGAATAACTGTTCCTGAATTAAGCGTTCTTCAAGGCTCGATTCTTGTCGCTGCGTAGCTCACATACCCACACAAAATAGGAGGATCTTAGCGTCCTCCTATTTGTTATACTGCGAATAATTTAATCAGCCAGCATGAAGGCCTATGAGTTTTAAGGATTTACGCGAATTTATCGACCACCTAGAACAGAAAGGTCGACTTAAACGCATCACTCACCCCGTCGATCCCGCTTACGAAATGACAGAAATAAGTGACCGCACCTTGCGTGCTGGTGGCCCGGCACTGTTGTTTGAGAATCCAATTGGCTACGACGTACCTGTTTTGACGAACCTATTTGGTACGCCAGAACGTGTCGCAATTGGCATGGGGCGCGAAGACGTTAAAGAATTAAGAGAAGTCGGTAAGCTGCTGGCTTATTTAAAAGAACCTGAGCCACCAAAAGGCTTTAAAGACGCCTTAGAAAAACTGCCAGTGTTCAAGCAAGTGTTGAACATGCCAGCCAAGCGTCTACGTAAAGCGCCGTGCCAAGAGATTGTATGGCAAGGTGATGAAGTCGATTTGGATAAAATCCCAGTGATGAGCTGCTGGGCAGAAGACGTTGCGCCACTGCTTACGTGGGGTTTAACTGTGACTAAAGGTCCGAATAAGAAACGTCAGAACCTAGGTATTTATCGCCAGCAGAAAATTGCCAAGAACAAAATTATCATGCGTTGGTTAGCTCACCGTGGTGGTGCGCTTGACCTGCGCGATTGGATGGAAACCAATCCAGGTAAACCTTTCCCAGTTTCGGTCGCGTTTGGTGCAGACCCAGCAACCATTCTTGGCGCAGTAACACCCGTACCAGATACGCTATCGGAATATGCATTTGCTGGTTTACTGCGCGGCAGCAAAACTGAAGTCGTGAAGTCAATCAGTAATGATTTGGAAGTGCCAGCGAGTGCGGAAATCGTTATGGAAGGTTATATCGACCCGAATGAGTTTGCCGATGAAGGCCCTTACGGTGACCACACCGGCTACTATAACGAAAAAGAAAAGCACCACGTATTTACCATTACGCACATTACTATGCGTAAGGACCCAATTTATCACAGTACCTACACCGGTCGTCCGCCAGATGAACCGGCTGTATTGGGTGTGGCATTAAACGAAGTGTTTGTGCCTATTTTGCAAAAGCAGTTCCCAGAGATTGAAGACTTCTATCTACCGCCGGAAGGGTGTTCGTACCGAATGGCAGTCGTCACCATGAAGAAGCAGTACCCAGGACATGCCAAGCGCGTAATGATGGGCGTGTGGTCTTTCTTACGTCAATTCATGTATACCAAGTTTGTTATTGTGTGCGATGAATCGGTAAACGCACGAGATTGGAATGATGTCGTGAAAGCCATGTCAGAGCATATGGATCCTGTGCGTGATACCTTGATGATAGATAACACGCCAATCGACTCGCTCGACTTTGCTTCACCAGTGGTTGGTCTTGGATCCAAGATGGGTTTAGATGCAACCATTAAGTGGGATGCCGAGCTGGCGACGCGAACCAAGGTCACTGAACGAGACAGTAAAGCGATTACCGAAGCAGAACTGAATGAGTTGAAACAGCAACGTCCTGAGATTGTTGATATCTACCTACCAGCCACAGCAAACAACCAATTTGCTGTTGTAACAATGAAGAAAGACCAAGCTGGTCAATCTCAAGCATTGATGGAATACCTGTGGGACTTCTTTGCTCGGTACACGGATAACAAATTCATTATTTTGTGCGACGATGACGTCAATGCACAAGATTGGAATGACATCATTTGGGCTGTGACAACTCGAATGGATCCAGACAGAGATACCACTCAAGTTCGTGGTAAGGCGGGTAGCTCATCTAAACTTGGGCTCGATGCGACCAATAAGTTTGAATCTGAAGCCACACGCGAATGGGGTACGCCTATCAAAAAAGATCCTAAACTTGTGGCTAAAGTCGATGAGATTTGGGACCAGTTAGGTATTCTATGAGTCATCAAGTCCACCTTCTATCAATGGACGTTACGTTCCAAGTAAAAGAAGGGGAGACAGTGTTGGAAGCTGCGCTCAACAACAATATTCGCTTCCCACACCGTTGCCAAGTTGGCGCTTGCGCCATGTGCATGTGTAAAAAGCTAACGGGCGAGGTGAGTTATCACCTCGAACCGATGCTAACCGAAAAAGAGCAACAGCAAGGCTGGATATTCCCTTGCCAAGCCTATACAGAAAGTAATTTAGTGCTTACTTTTGACGAGTAAGCGAGAGGAACACCATGACCATCCAATGTAAAGTAAAGTCTATTGAGCCGTTAGCTTGTAATACTTACCAAATCCTTCTTCACCCAGAATCACCAGTGCCTTTTAAAGCAGGTCAGTATCTAATGGTAGTGATGGGTGAAAAAGACAAACGCCCTTTCTCTATTGCAAGTAGCCCTTGCCGTCATGAAGGCGAACTGGAGTTGCACATCGGTGCGGCAGAGCAAAATGCTTACGCATTAGAAGTCGTTGAAGCAATGCAATCGGCATTAGAAACAGATGGTCATATCGAAATTGATGCACCACATGGTGATGCTTGGGTTCAAGAAGAAAGCGAGCGCCCGCTATTATTGATTGCTGGTGGTACTGGCTTTAGTTACGTGCGTTCGATTTTGGATCACTGTGTTGCACAGAACAAAACCAACCCTATCTATTTATACTGGGGTGCACGAGACAACTGCCAGCTTTATGCTAAAGAAGAACTGGCCGAGATTGCCGATAAGTTTGCTAACGTTCACTTTGTTCCAGTAGTAGAAGAAGCACCTGCCGATTGGCAAGGTAAAGTTGGTAACGTGCTACAAGCGGTGAGTGAAGATTTCGAAAGCTTAGAAAACTACGATATCTATATTGCTGGCCGCTTTGAAATGGCTGGGGCAGCGCGTGAACAGTTCACCCAGAACAAGAAAGCGAAGAGTGAACGTATGTTCGCAGACGCGTACGCATTCATTTAAATACAGCTTTTGGGGCAGAAAAAGAGGGTTTTTTACCCTCTTTTTTGCTTTTTTGATGAAATAGTCATCGAACAGTTAGTTTTTTCCATTTTTTTTCAAAAAAGGGTTGCGAACGGATCTGAGTTCCCTATAATGCGCATCCACCGACACGGCAGACGCGATAAGGCTTCAGCAGGGTCGGAGAGGTGAAAAGCTTCTGAGAAAATAAATTGAAAAAAGTGTTTGACACTCTCAATTATCTCGCTAGAATGCACCTCCGCTTTGAGAGAAAAACTTCTCGCAAAGCAAGCTCTTTAACAATATAGACCTATCAATCTGTGTGGGCACTCGTTGATGATAATCCAATTAGATACCTCGGTATCAAATTAGGTTTCAATGAACTGAGTGACCAATCAAGTCTTCGGACTTGGCACAGTCAATTCATTATCGTTCTGTTGGAACGATAATAGCTTTAAAATTACTTTTGTAGTTTTGAAGTCAGTATTCGTTGAGCCGAACAAAATCTTAAATTGAAGAGTTTGATCATGGCTCAGATTGAACGCTGGCGGCAGGCCTAACACATGCAAGTCGAGCGGAAACGACTTAACTGAACCTTCGGGGAACGTTAAGGGCGTCGAGCGGCGGACGGGTGAGTAATGCCTAGGAAATTGCCCTGATGTGGGGGATAACCATTGGAAACGATGGCTAATACCGCATGATGCCTACGAGCTAAAGAGGGGACCTTCAGGTATCTCGCGTCAGGATATGCCTAGGTGGGATTAGCTAGTTGGTGAGGTAATGGCTCACCAAGGCGACGATCCCTAGCTGGTCTGAGAGGATGATCAGCCACACTGGAACTGAGACACGGTCCAGACTCCTACGGGAGGCAGCAGTGGGGAATATTGCACAATGGGCGCAAGCCTGATGCAGCCATGCCGCGTGTGTGAAGAAGGCCTTCGGGTTGTAAAGCACTTTCAGTCGTGAGGAAGGTGGTGTAGTTAATAGCTGCATTACTTGACGTTAGCGACAGAAGAAGCACCGGCTAACTCCGTGCCAGCAGCCGCGGTAATACGGAGGGTGCGAGCGTTAATCGGAATTACTGGGCGTAAAGCGCATGCAGGTGGTTTGTTAAGTCAGATGTGAAAGCCCGGGGCTCAACCTCGGAATAGCATTTGAAACTGGCAGACTAGAGTACTGTAGAGGGGGGTAGAATTTCAGGTGTAGCGGTGAAATGCGTAGAGATCTGAAGGAATACCGGTGGCGAAGGCGGCCCCCTGGACAGATACTGACACTCAGATGCGAAAGCGTGGGGAGCAAACAGGATTAGATACCCTGGTAGTCCACGCCGTAAACGATGTCTACTTGGAGGTTGTGGCCTTGAGCCGTGGCTTTCGGAGCTAACGCGTTAAGTAGACCGCCTGGGGAGTACGGTCGCAAGATTAAAACTCAAATGAATTGACGGGGGCCCGCACAAGCGGTGGAGCATGTGGTTTAATTCGATGCAACGCGAAGAACCTTACCTACTCTTGACATCCAGAGAACTTTCCAGAGATGGATTGGTGCCTTCGGGAACTCTGAGACAGGTGCTGCATGGCTGTCGTCAGCTCGTGTTGTGAAATGTTGGGTTAAGTCCCGCAACGAGCGCAACCCTTATCCTTGTTTGCCAGCGAGTAATGTCGGGAACTCCAGGGAGACTGCCGGTGATAAACCGGAGGAAGGTGGGGACGACGTCAAGTCATCATGGCCCTTACGAGTAGGGCTACACACGTGCTACAATGGCGCATACAGAGGGCAGCAAGCTAGCGATAGTGAGCGAATCCCAAAAAGTGCGTCGTAGTCCGGATTGGAGTCTGCAACTCGACTCCATGAAGTCGGAATCGCTAGTAATCGTGGATCAGAATGCCACGGTGAATACGTTCCCAGTGCCTTGTACACACCGCCCGTCACACCATGGGAGTGGGCTGCAAAAGAAGTAGGTAGTTTAACCTTCGGGAGGACGCTTACCACTTTGTGGTTCATGACTGGGGTGAAGTCGTAACAAGGTAGCGCTAGGGGAACCTGGCGCTGGATCACCTCCTTATACGATGATTATTCACGATGAGTGTCCACACAGATTGATACGGTTTATAAGTAAGAGACGATACTGGGTCTGTAGCTCAGGTGGTTAGAGCGTTCGCCTGATAAGCGAGAGGTCGGTGGTTCGAGTCCACTCAGACCCACCAATTTCTTTTGAAATTGGTATACAGTATCGACACCTTGATGGGGCTATAGCTCAGCTGGGAGAGCGCCTGCCTTGCACGCAGGAGGTCTGCGGTTCGATCCCGCATAGCTCCACCATCTTTAAGTGTTCTTGAAAAAGAATCTTTAAAAATGGTTTTCATCAGAAAATCTAGCTCTTTAACAATTTGGAAAGCTGACAAAACAATCTTTGAGATTGTTTGTAAAGTTCTCAATGTTTGTCTTTATGACAAACACCAACTGTTTGTTTTCATTTTTTAAAATGAAAGTAAACGAACACATTCAAGTGTTCTTGGGAATATCACTTTTAAAGTGATTATTCGAAATTGAGTCCGGCAAAATCGAAATGTCTCTCGCTCATTCAAATAATGAGAGACAACTTTGGTGATTTGAACATCAACTCGAAACTCCTTCGGGTTGTATGGTTAAGTGACTAAGCGTACACGGTGGATGCCTTGGCAGTCAGAGGCGATGAAGGACGTATTAACTTGCGATAAGCCCAGATTAGGTAGTAAAAACCACTTGAGTCTGGGATTTCCGAATGGGGAAACCCACTAGCATAAGCTAGTATCGCTGCGTGAATACATAGCGCAGCGAGGCGAACCGGGGAACTGAAACATCTAAGTACCCCGAGGAAAGAAATCAACCGAGATTCCGAAAGTAGCGGCGAGCGAAATTGGACTAGCCCCTAAGCTTTATATGCGTTAGACGAACGGTCTGGAAAGTCCGGCAATAAAGGGTGATAGCCCCGTAGTTGACAACGCACATTCAGTGAAATCGAGTAGGGCGGGACACGTGATATCCTGTCTGAATATGGAGATGCATCCTCCAAGGCTAAATACTACTGACTGACCGATAGTGAACCAGTACCGTGAGGGAAAGGCGAAAAGAACCCCTGTGAGGGAGTGAAATAGAACCTGAAACCGTGTACGTACAAGCAGTAGGAGCACCTTCGTGGTGTGACTGCGTACCTTTGTATAATGGGTCAGCGACTTATATTCAGTGGCAAGGTTAACCATCTGGGGAGCCGTAGCGAAAGCGAGTGTTAACTGCGCGACTTAGTCGCTGGATATAGACCCGAAACCAGGTGATCTAGCCATGGGCAGGTTGAAGATTGAGTAACATCAATTGGAGGATAGAACCGACTAATGTTGAAAAATTAGCGGATGACTTGTGGCTAGGGGTGAAAGGCCAATCAAACCTGGAGATAGCTGGTTCTCCCCGAAAGCTATTTAGGTAGCGCCTCGGACGAATACTACTGGGGGTAGAGCACTGTTAAGGCTAGGGGGTCATCCCGACTTACCAACCCTTTGCAAACTCCGAATACCAGTAAGTACTATCCGGGAGACACACGGCGGGTGCTAACGTCCGTCGTGGAGAGGGAAACAACCCAGACCGCCAGCTAAGATTCCAAATTATTACTAAGTGGGAAACGATGTGGGAAGGCTCAGACAGCCAGGATGTTGGCTTAGAAGCAGCCATCATTTAAAGAAAGCGTAATAGCTCACTGGTCGAGTCGGCCTGCGCGGAAGATGTAACGGGGCTAAGTAATAAACCGAAGCTGCGGCAATGAAGTTTTACTTCATTGGGTAGGGGAGCGTTCTGTAAGCCGTTGAAGGTGTGTTGTAAAGCATGCTGGAGGTATCAGAAGTGCGAATGCTGACATGAGTAACGATAAAGGGGTGAAAAACCTCCTCGCCGGAAGACCAAGGGTTCCTGTCCAACGTTAATCGGGGCAGGGTAAGTCGACCCCTAAGGCGAGGCCGAAAGGCGTAGTCGATGGGAAACGGGTTAATATTCCCGTACTTCTTACAATTGCGATGGGGGGACGGAGAAGGCTAGGTGAGTACTGGCGACGGTTGTCCAGGTTCAAGTGCGTAGGCTGAAGAGTTAGGTAAATCCGGCTCTTCTTAAGGCTGAGACACGACGTCGAGCTACTACGGTAGTGAAGTCATTGATGCCATGCTTCCAGGAAAAGCCTCTAAGCTTCAGATTGTAAGGAATCGTACCCCAAACCGACACAGGTGGTCGGGTAGAGAATACCAAGGCGCTTGAGAGAACTCGGGTGAAGGAACTAGGCAAAATGGTACCGTAACTTCGGGAGAAGGTACGCTCTTGATGGTGAAGTCCCTTGCGGATGGAGCTGACGAGAGTCGCAGATACCAGGTGGCTGCAACTGTTTATTAAAAACACAGCACTGTGCAAAATCGTAAGATGACGTATACGGTGTGACGCCTGCCCGGTGCCGGAAGGTTAATTGATGGGGTTAGACTTCGGTCGAAGCTCTTGATCGAAGCCCCGGTAAACGGCGGCCGTAACTATAACGGTCCTAAGGTAGCGAAATTCCTTGTCGGGTAAGTTCCGACCTGCACGAATGGCGTAATGATGGCCACGCTGTCTCCACCCGAGACTCAGTGAAATTGAAATCGCTGTGAAGATGCAGTGTACCCGCGGCTAGACGGAAAGACCCCGTGAACCTTTACTACAGCTTGGCACTGAACATTGACCCTACATGTGTAGGATAGGTGGGAGGCTTTGAAGCGCAGTCGCTAGATTGCGTGGAGCCGTCCTTGAAATACCACCCTTGTAGTGTTGATGTTCTAACGTCGACCCCTTATCGGGGTTGCGGACAGTGCCTGGTGGGTAGTTTGACTGGGGCGGTCTCCTCCCAAAGAGTAACGGAGGAGCACGAAGGTGGGCTAATCACGGTTGGACATCGTGAGGTTAGTGCAATGGCATAAGCCCGCTTGACTGCGAGAATGACAATTCGAGCAGGTGCGAAAGCAGGTCATAGTGATCCGGTGGTTCTGTATGGAAGGGCCATCGCTCAACGGATAAAAGGTACTCCGGGGATAACAGGCTGATACCGCCCAAGAGTTCATATCGACGGCGGTGTTTGGCACCTCGATGTCGGCTCATCACATCCTGGGGCTGAAGTCGGTCCCAAGGGTATGGCTGTTCGCCATTTAAAGTGGTACGCGAGCTGGGTTTAGAACGTCGTGAGACAGTTCGGTCCCTATCTGCCGTGGGCGTTGGAAGATTGAAGGGGGCTGCTCCTAGTACGAGAGGACCGGAGTGGACGAACCTCTGGTGTTCGGGTTGTGTCGCCAGACGCATTGCCCGGTAGCTAAGTTCGGAATCGATAACCGCTGAAAGCATCTAAGCGGGAAGCGAGCCCTGAGATGAGTCTTCCCTGATACTTTAAGTATCCTAAAGGGTTGTTCGAGACTAGAACGTTGATAGGCAGGGTGTGTAAGCGTTGTGAGGCGTTGAGCTAACCTGTACTAATTGCCCGTGAGGCTTAACCATACAACACCCAAGGGGTTTTGATGGACTCAATGCAAGAACGATTGAATGTGTAGTAGAACTTAAAATCAGTTTTCCGAATTAAAGAATTTGCTTGGCGACCATAGCGATTTGGATCACCTGACTTCCATTCCGAACTCAGAAGTGAAACGAATTAGCGCCGATGGTAGTGTGGGGTTTCCCCATGTGAGAGTAGGACATCGCCAGGCTTGCTTACTGTTTTTAGATTTTAAAAAATCTAAAGGCAAAACTGAGATTTAGCATTATTTAAGTAAGACTAAGTTTTAGTAACAATTTGTGGAGAGATGGCTGAGTGGTTGAAAGCACCGGTCTTGAAAACCGGCGTACGTTAATAGCGTACCTAGGGTTCAAATCCCTATCTCTCCGCCACTATTGAAAAGCCTCGCTAGAAATAGCGAGGCTTTTTTCATTTCTGATGCTTGGAAATAACTTAAAGTATTTGAATTAACCTCTTAGCCAAACATTAGCACCGATAACAACGATAACAGTTAATTACTCTTTTATTATTCAATTCCGAATAAACCTTTCTAGAACATCTAACCACTCTCTGAATATCTATAGAAGTTTGTTAAGCCTGCTTGTCGTACCCCTATTGATACAGGGCTTTTGTTAACAGAAGTGCGTTTCTATTCGCTACTGTCTTCAATGTGAGTCAGCGCTTTTAAACGGTCTCTGACTTACTGCTGATTAATATGACTATTTGCTTTAGCTTTTACAATAAACGTTATTTAAGCGTTGTATGGAGCTTTCCTCCATCGAGCTGAGTACATAACGTCAGATAGCTCATGTACTCGTATATTCTCTATATCTACCCAATATAGTTATGTTCTGCGAGTGTCGAACTGTCTTCCTAGATATTGAGGTTCAACAAATCTGCTTTGCAGAAAATGATTGAAGTAGCTTCACTTGGTTATCAATGAGATAAGGAAGTCTCGTGGGTATGAGTGACAAAAGCCATCGGTGATGGAGTCTCGTTGCTTTTAGGTGGTAGAGGAACGTTCACGTTGAAACTATGAAGGGTTTTGATAAATTGCAGGTAATAAAAAAGCCGACAGTAAACTGTCGGCTTTCTACTTTCTGAGCCGCTTAGTTGTTTTGAACTAGCGTTAGAGCTTTACGAGAGACTTCGTGAGCCGCTTTAGTTAGGTTTTGCTTCTCTAGTGTGTCTGCTAGGTAAGCATAGTCAGAAACGTCTGAGCGAAGCTTTAGCGCAACTTCGAAATGTTCTTGTGCTTCTTGCCATTTCTCTTGGCGGAAGAAGAAGTGTGCCAATGCACTTTGTGCTGCTGCATTTTCTGGTTCACGTTTCAAGACACCTTCAAGGAAAACAATCACTGGGTGGCTATCTGGTAGGTTTAGCTCTGGCAGTAATTGGTATAGTTCAGGTGTTGGGCTCTTCTTCAGTGCTTCTTTGATCACAGTGAAGGCTTCGGCATCTGCTTTGCGTGAGATGAGCTCGTGAGCAAAACAACCGATCAGGTGAGCGTCTTGTTTTACCTTACGTGGCAGACTGTTCCAGTGTGAGATAAGACCTTCGCTACCTTGTTGCTGAGCCACTTCGTGTAGCAAACCACATTGAGCTTTCTGAATTAGCCCTGCTTGCTCTTCTTCTGTGATCAGTTTGGCTTTACTTAGTTGAGGCATTAGATCGATCAGTGGTTGCCATAGCTTAAGCTGCATGTAAGTAGTCTTTTGCAGGTTAAGAACAATCGAGTTATTCGCGTACTGGCCTTTTAGTGCTTGTAACGTATCGAATGCAGACTCGAACTCGTTATCACGAATGAACTGTTTCGCGCGAGTCAACTCTACTGCTAAGTGCGCATTCTCTTGTTGGCTTGCTAGCTCTAGGTACTGGTCACGCTTTGTTTTGTCACCTTGACCCTGCGCAGCTTCTGACGCTACTAGGTAGCAAAGCAACGGCATGTCGTGATGGTTTGCCCAGCGTGTCACTTTCTTCTCGGCACCTTTCCAGTCCCCTTCAAGTAGCTTGATGATGCCCTCGTTGGTGTAACGACGAGAACGACGCATTTTACGGACGCTAAAGTAGTTCCAAGTGCTTGAGCTTGCGTAAACCAGTTTCTTGACGACATATTCCAATAGGAACAATGCAGCCAGTGCGGCAATCACAAAAATCACTAGGGTAGTGACACTCATCTCAATGGTTTTATTGGCAATTGAGATCAGGACATAGCCTTGTTGGCCTGAGAATTGAGTGCCAACGAATAGACCGGCACCAAGAACAACAAATAGGAAAATAAGACGAACCATTACTTATCCTCCGTACCTGTCATTGTGGTTACTTCACGACGTAAGCGCTCGCGAATGACATCTGATAGCTGGTTTTGACTTTCTAGTTTCGCTGGGTATTCAACTTCGATGTCTTGTTTACTCAACTGGCTCAATGATTTGTTGAACTCTTTAACTGAATTATCATCTTGGTTGAAGAATGCCATTGCCCATTTGTCCGCGGTTTCCAAAGAGGTGGTGTATATTTCCCCTTGTTCTTGGTAAACCGATTTAATCGCTGTTTCGATCTTGGCTTTGATGTTCTCTTTCAAGTAGAAGTGTTGTTGTGGTGAGAGCAACGGAATCACATTGCCATCACGTGTACGGAAGGTAATGAAGTTCTCTGAGAAGTCTTTTAGTGAGGTCATCAGGTTATCTTGCCAGTTTGCAATATCTTCTGATACTTGTTGCTTCTCAACCGCTGCAGCTTCAGGTAGTAATGCATTTGCGAGAGGCAGTTTGTCTACTTGCTGTTGTAGTGCCGTTAAACGCAATACTAGGCCATCACGGTCAACTAGTGGCACAACACGTAGTTTAGTGATGTCGTTTGCCATTGCTTTACGCAAACCTACAAGGCTGGGATCGTTTAGCGCTGCGATACGCTGGTCTGCGCTTTCCATCAATTGAGTAGCACTTTCTACATCATGCTCTAAAAACAGCTTACGACCAGCCAGTTTTACTAGATAGTCGGCTTCTGCTAACAGCCAATCGTTTGGGCGACGGCCTTTCACGTCGGCCACTGCCAATTGTAGGCTTTCAATACTTTTTCGTTGCTGACCAAGAACCACTTCAGCTTTGTGCGTTGCTGTCGTCGCTTTTTCAATAGTTTCTTCTTTTACTTGGTTTAGCTCTTGTTTCATTGCTGATTGAGCCTGCTCTAGTTGGCTCTGAAGCTGAGCGATCTGAGTTTGGTATTCTGATTGCTGTTCGAGCATTTTGTATGTCAAACCACCACCAAAAATAAGTGATAAGACGATAGCCACAGTACCCAGCTTCACGCCGCGTTTGCCTTGCTTCTCTTCAAATTCAACTTTGTTTGGTTCTGCTGGTTTGGTTGGTTCAGCAGGCTTTGAGTCTACCTTTTTAGGCTCAGATTCTTGTTGCGGTGTGTCTTTTTCAGCTAGCGGTGCCGATGCAGTTTGTTCGGAAAGGTTTTTATCGTTATTTTTTTGGTCGTTATTTTTACTTGTCATGCCTATATCCTGTGTAGCTAGGGCTGGAGAGCAGCCAGTAATTCTTGGTTGGATGCACTTCCTGTACATCTGACCTGAGAGAAGCCCCTTTGAATTGCGATGTCAGCGATGCGCTGACTGGGGATATACAACTCTTGTTGATTAAGCCAAACCAATTGTTCTGACGTCAATTGGTTGCACAAATAATCCAGTTGTTCACCACTGGTGACGATTATCTGGTCGATTTGTTGGGTTTTCCATAATGAGACACAGCTTACTGGATCGAATGGGATTAATTCTCTCTTATAAGTCTCACTATAGTTAACTTTTGCTCCGCGTCTCACCAATGCATCTTTAATCAGTTCCCTTCCTCCGTTGCCACGAAGGATTAGAACTATTTGTTTTTCTACATTGTTTAGTTCGGGAAGCTGCAACAAGTGCTCACTATCACTGACTTGTGGATAGTGTACTTTCTGTTGAGTGCATTTGCTCAAATAGTGTGCTGTTTTTTGACCAACGGCAAGGTATATAGCCTGCTTGGGCCATGATTTAGCGTTGTTCTCTAAGATTTTCTCTGCGCATCGCACCGCATGTTGGCTGACTGCAATAATAATTTGCGCATTTTCGATGTATTTGGAGAGGTGCGTATCGCTGAGATCGGCAACGATGTCGATCAATGGATGATGGATTGCAGTAATGCCGTGCCTTTCGAGCAGAGAGCAAAGCGCGATGCCTTGCTCTCCCGGCCGAGTGACCAACACTGCCATGATTATTCGTGGTCTGCGTACAGCTTGGTTAGTATGTCGCGTGCACCGCCTTCAAGTAGCTCGTTAGCCAATTGAACGCCTAGTGCTTCGGCATCGTTGCGGTGACCACGAATTTCACCACGTACAATTAAGCTACCATCAGGCTCGCCAACCAGTGCGCGTAGCCAAATGTTGTCACCGTCAAGCAGTGAGTAACTGCCGATTGGCACCTGACAACCGCCTTCAAGGGTCAGGTTCATCGCACGCTCACAACGTACGCGATCTGCCGTATCTTGGTGGTTTAGTGGCTCAAGTAGTTTAAGTAGACGTTCGTCATCCACACGACACTCAATACCTACAGCACCTTGGCCTACCGCCGGCAGCGATTGCTCTGGCTCGATAAAGCTACGAATGCGCTCTTCTAGCTCAAGGCGCTTCAGACCTGCTGCGGCAAGAATGATGGCGTCGTATTCCCCTGCATCTAGCTTACCTAGGCGAGTGCCTACGTTGCCACGTAATTCTTTGATAACTAGGTCTGGGCGGTATTCTTTTAGCTGACACTGACGACGCAGGCTACAAGTACCTACAACTGCGCCTTGTGGCAGTTCATCAATGTTATTGTAAGTGTTAGAAACGAATGCATCACGTGGGTCTTCACGTTCACAAATCGTCACCAAACCAAGACCTTCAGGGAAGTCTACTGGTACATCTTTCATTGAGTGCACCGCAAGGTCCGCACGACCTTCAAGCATCGCCACTTCTAACTCTTTAACGAACAAGCCTTTACCACCAACTTTTGCTAGCGGCGTATCCAAAATGATGTCGCCTTTGGTCACCATAGTGACGAGTTCTACCTCAAGACATGGATGAGCGGCTTGAAGTGCGTCTTTTACAAAGTGTGCTTGCCATAGAGCAAGAGGGCTTTTTCGAGTTGCAATGCGAATTGGCGTGGATTGTGTCATGGTCTTCTCAATGCTGTTTAAGTTTTGCTTAATCGTAACACTCAACGCGTGAAAATCTTAATGTTAGTTAGGCTTCTCTTGGTGTCATGAATGGAATTACATTGCATTATGGAAATAGTGTGACTGGATTCTCATTTAGACTAAGGACTATTATTAGTTAGAGGCGAATACGAGCGACACTACTGCGCTATCAATTTTGCGACTAGTGTGGGGTTTTGAAACCGCAACTATTTGCGGGTGGAAATCTTTACCAACTCTGATGAAAGTGTTAAATTGATCACGTTTTTAGACCTTTTTGGTTTAAAACATCAGCAGATTTTCGTGATTGTTCAACCAAGGAACTTCCCTTGCAGGCTTACACCCAAAAACTTATTCAGCGACTAGATAACCTGAACCAGCAACGGATCGACCGTGCGCTGGCGCTTATGGATTCGCAAAGCCAGCAAGTCTTCCACTTGATTCCTGCCTTGTTGAACTACAACCATCCTGTTATTCCTGGCTACTACGATGCTGACGTACCTTATGGTGTGTTTGGTCTAGAGCTGAACGAACTCCAACAACGATTCCTTGATGATACTCAACTGACGATTGGGCAAGCGCTTAAGACAGCAGAGCTACCTGCGATCTTAGGTTTGTACACTATGGGCAGTACCTCTTCTATTGGTCAAAGTACTTCAAGTGATTTGGATATTTGGGTGTGTATCTCACCGGAGATGGATAACGACCAACGCGAGCTGCTGACCAATAAATGCTTGCTGATCACCGACTGGGCTCAAAGCCAAGGTGTGGAAGCGAACTTCTTCTTAATGGATGAAGAGCGTTTTCGTAGCAACCATTCTGAAGAGATGACTGGCGATAACTGTGGTTCTTCTCAGCATTTATTATTGCTGGATGAATTCTACCGTTCTGCAGTACGTCTGGCTGGACAGCGTTTGTTGTGGCAAATCGTGCCTCCAGAAATGGAAGAGTGTTACGACGAGTACGTTGCACAGCTTTGTAAAGATGGCTATATCAATTGTGATGAGTGGATCAACTTTGGTCAGCTTAACCGCATTCCTGCTGAAGAGTACTTTGGCTCGAACTTGTGGCAGCTGTATAAGAGTATCGATTCTCCTTACAAATCCGTGTTGAAAGCGATCTTGCTTGAAGCTTACTCGTGGGAATACCCGCACACACAGCTTCTTAGCATCGACACTAAACGTCGCTTCTTTGCCCATGAGCCTGACTTGTACGGCATGGATGCATATTACTTGATGCTAGAGAAAGTAACGCGTTACCTAGAGCGAATCCAAGACGACACACGTTTGGATTTAGTTCGCCGCTGTTTCTACCTTAAAACCCATGAAAAGCTGTCTCGTGAACCTGATGTAGGTTCTGTAGCGTGGCGCCGTGAAGCCTTAAGCGACATGATTGCGAAATGGCATTGGGATGAATCGGTACTGGCAGAGCTCGATGATCGCCGTAACTGGAAAGTTGAACAAGTGAAAGTAGTGCACCATTCGCTACTGGATGCTTTGATGCAAAGCTACCGTAACTTGATTCAGTTTGCGCGTCGAAACGATATTACCTCTGCGATCAGCCCGCAAGATATCAGCATTCTTGCGCGTAAGCTGTACGCGGCATTTGAAGTCCTGCCGGGCAAAGTTACCTTACTTAACCCGCAGATCTCTCCAGATCTTCATGAGCCAGACTTGAGTTTCATCGAAGTAAAAGAAGGTGGAGTGAACAAGTCAGGTTGGTACTTATACAAGCAGCCTTTGATTGCACACCGTATTCTTGGTCAGCCTTGCCTTGAGCACCATGAGTATTTGAGTAAGTTGGTTTCTTGGGCGTTCTTCAACGGTTTGATTACCGAGTCAACGCGTTTGCACGCGGTGGTGCGTGAGGCGCAGTTAGACATCGATAAGTTCTACCAAATGGTGAGTGACCTACGTAACACCTTCTCGTTACGCAAGCGTCGCCCAACCATGCAAGCGTTGGGTAGTCCGTGTGAAATTAGTCAGATGGCGATGTTCATCAACTTTGAAAATGACCCAACGGCAGAGCTGTCTGGTCGCTCACTCAAAGTGGATGTGAAGAACACTGATATCTTCAGCTTTGGTCCTGAGCAAATTAATTTGGTCGGCAGTGTTGATTTAGTTTATCGCAACTCATGGCACGAAGTGCGTACACTGCACTTCAAAGGTGAAACCGCGATGTTGGATGCATTGAAGACCATTCTTGGCAAAATGCACCAAGACGCGATTCCGCCAGAATCGGTGGATGTATTCTGTTACGCGAAGAACATGCGTGGCGTGATGCGTAATATGGTTTACCAACTGTTAGCTGAGTGTATCGACTTACGTTTGAAGCCTGTTGAGCAAGAGAAACGCCGTCGCTTTAAAGCCATACGTCTTGCCAACCAAACTTATGGTTTGTTCTTTGAGCGTCGTGGCGTATCGGTTCAGAAGCTCGAGAACTCAGTTGATTTCTACCGCAGCATTTCAACCAACAAGCTGAAAGGTTCGCCGCTGTTGATGCTGGATCGTGAGCAAGAGTACCAGCTACCAGAAGTCGTAGATGGCTTTGCGAGTGAAGGTTTAGTGCAGTTCTTCTTTGAAGACACTGACGATGGTTTCAACATCTACGTATTAGATGAGTCAAACCAAGTTGAGGTTTACCACCAATTCAGTGGTTCGAAAGATGAAATGATTGCGTCAGTGAACAGCTTCTACACCTCGGTGAAAGATGACAGTCGTGTATCGTCAAAGTTCATTAACTTTAATTTGCCGCAGTACTACCAAATCATTCATCCGGAAGAAGGGAATACCTACATTATCCCTTACCGTAATGATGGCTGTACGCCAACTCGTCCAACTAAAGCGGTAAATGCGTAAAACGAATAATAAAAAAGAGCACCTCGGTGCTCTTTTTTCGTTTAGGTGACTGGTCGTCACAAATACTCATTTTGCTTATGGCCAATCAATGGTTTCGCCAGCGTGCTTTTCACACTCTTCTTTCACCATTTCAAACAGTTCCATGCCTGTTTTTGAGCAAGTCCATTTGTTCTCGAGTAGCTTGAAATGGAAGCCACCAGATTTCGACGCTAACCAAATCTCATGCATTGGCTCTTGGCGGTTAATGATGATTTGGCTGCGGTCTTCAAATTCTAATGTCATTACGTTGCCAGTGACTTCGTAATCAATGTCTGCGCCTGATTCATCGATGGATTCTTCGATGATTTGCATCTGTGCATCCACCAGTTGATGAAATTCAGTATCGTTCATCCGTCTATCCTATTGCTTTTCCTGAGTGTGGTGCGATTATAGGGGGCATTGGTTTAATAATCACGATATGCAAAATGAAAAAATTACTTACTGTGTTGTTTGTGATGGTTGCAGCGACACTGGCCGGTTGCGGCCAATCAGGCTCACTTTACATCCCAGATGACGCTCAACAAAACGAGCAGTCACAATAATCAGCCACACCTTAGGGTGAAAACAGGGTTTAGCAGTCGAATTAATTAAGGGAAGCGAATTTTGGATTACTTCAACTATCAGGATGATGGCCAGCTTTGGGCCGAAGACGTCTCACTCCACGATCTTGCCGAGCAGCATGGCACTCCTCTTTATGTTTACTCACGTGCAACGCTAGAGCGTCACTGGAATGCGTTTGATAGCGCTGTGGGTCAGCATCCTCATCTTGTTTGTTATGCAGTAAAAGCAAACTCCAACCTTGGCGTATTGAATGCACTGGCTCGTTTAGGCTCAGGCTTTGATATTGTATCGGGTGGTGAGCTTGAGCGTGTTATCGCGGCTGGCGGTGATGCGAAGAAGGTTGTGTTCTCAGGCGTTGGTAAAACGCCGGCAGAAATGAAACGCGCACTGGAGTTGGGTATTAAATGCTTCAACGTGGAATCAGAACCTGAGCTAGAGCGCTTGAATAAAGTCGCGGGCGAGCTAGGTGTGGTTGCACCGATTTCTCTACGAATTAACCCTGACGTAGATGCAAAAACGCACCCTTATATTTCGACTGGTCTGCGTGACAACAAGTTTGGCATCGCTTTTGACCGTGCTCCGGCAGTATATAAATTTGCTCAGAGCTTACCAAATCTCAATGTGCAAGGTATCGACTGCCACATTGGTTCTCAGCTGACTGAGATTGAACCTTTCATTGATGCAACAGATCGTTTATTAGCGTTGATTGATGATCTGAAAGCACAAGGCATCAACATCCGTCATCTGGACGTTGGTGGTGGTCTAGGCGTGGTATATCGTGATGAATTGCCACCACAGCCTTCGGATTACGCGAAAGCGTTGCTAAGCCGATTAGAGAACCACCAAGAGCTAGAGCTGATCTTCGAACCAGGTCGTGCGATTGCAGCGAATGCGGGTATTTTGTTAACGCGCGTGGAATTCCTAAAACACACTGAGCATAAAAACTTTGCCATTATTGATGCGGCAATGAACGACTTGATGCGTCCAGCACTTTACCAAGCATGGCAAGATATCGTGCCAGTCTCACCACGAGCAGGTGAAGCACAAACTTACGATTTGGTGGGGCCTATCTGTGAAACTGGCGATTTCTTGGGCAAAGATCGAGCGCTAGTACTGCAAGAAGGTGATCTACTCGCGGTTCGCTCTGCAGGCGCCTATGGCTTTGTGATGTCTTCGAACTACAATACGCGTACCCGAGCGGCGGAAGTAATGGTGGATGGTAACCAAAGCCATCTTGTTCGCCAGCGTGAGGAGCTGACCAGTTTGTGGCAGCTGGAACAGATTCTACCGGAGTAACACACAACAAATGCATTTCCACTTTTCCAAAATGCACGGTTTGGGCAACGACTTTATGGTCGTCGACTGCATTACCCAAAACGTGTTTTTCTCCCAAGACTTGATCCGTCGTTTGGCGGATCGTCACACGGGCGTTGGCTTTGACCAACTGCTCGTGGTTGAAGCGCCGTATGATCCAGAAACCGACTTCCACTACCGCATTTTTAATGCCGATGGTAGTGAAGTTGAGCAGTGTGGTAATGGCGCTCGTTGTTTTGCGCGTTTTGTGCGTTTGAAAGGACTGACCAATCGATACAGCATTAGTGTTAGTACCAAGAAAGGTAAGATGATTCTTGATGTTGAAGACGATGGTGATGTAACGGTAAATATGGGCGTGCCTGAATTTGAACCAAGCAAGATCCCTTTCAAAGCGAAGCAAAAAGAGAAAACCTACATCATGCGAGCAGGTGAAAAAACCTTGTTCTGCGGTGCCGTAAGCATGGGTAATCCTCATGTTGTGACGGTGGTTGATGATGTTGATACGGCTGAGGTGGAAGCGCTTGGTCCATTGCTTGAGTCACATGAACGCTTCCCTGAGCGTGTGAATGCAGGCTTTATGCAGGTAGTGGATCGCAACAACATCCGTTTGCGTGTGTATGAACGTGGTGCGGGTGAAACCCAAGCTTGTGGTAGCGGGGCTTGTGGTGCCGTTGCGGTTGGCATTTTGCAAGGTCTTCTGGACGAGAACGTGAAAGTTTCCCTTCCGGGCGGTGACCTACGCATCTCTTGGCAAGGCCCAGGCAAACCATTATTTATGACCGGTCCTGCAACGCACGTATTTGATGGTCAATTGTCGTGCTAGTTGAAGAGCAAGAGAGTCAAGTCTCAGAAGTTGAAGCGGATGCTCTGACGGCGGAAGTCGTTGCGCAGTACTTAAAAGACCATCCAGATTTCTTTGTTCAGCGTCCTGAACTGATCGACCGTTTATCGATGCCGCATGTTGATTTGGGCACAGTTTCTTTGGTTCATATTCAAATGAACCGTCAGCGTCAGCGTATTGAAGAACTGGAAGAAGAGATCACGACACTGATGTCGTTGGCGGCAAATAACGATCGCACCTTCTACGAATTCATGGATTTGCAAGGGCAAATCCTCAAGTGCGGTGACTTCAAGCAGGTCATCAACG
The DNA here is from genome assembly GCF_023277445.1 of Vibrio sp. ED002. Classification (NCBI taxonomy): domain Bacteria; kingdom Pseudomonadati; phylum Pseudomonadota; class Gammaproteobacteria; order Vibrionales; family Vibrionaceae; genus Vibrio; species Vibrio sp. ED002. The sequence goes on from NZ_CP080238.1 coordinate 2,495,597, forward strand.
CCATTGAACTCAAAGCCAAAGATCTTGGTTTGAAGGCGTATGTGTGCCTATTGAGCCAGTGTGATGCTGCGACTCAATTGAGTAAGGAAAGCTACCAACGTTTTGCTACCAATCACTTAAACGGAAAAGACGCTTACTTAGGCCGTTTACGTAAAGTGGATCGCGAGGCGTTGTTTGGGAATATGGATGTTCCAGAAATGGGTTCCTATGTGGTGTTGCCACTCGTGAAAAAGCAGACGCTTGGCGTACTGGCATTTTCTAGCGAGGATGGCGGTCACTTCCAACCAGATATGGACACCTTGTTTTTGCGTCACCTATCCTTAGTAGTGGCACATCTCGCTCAAACATTGGTATGGCAAAGTCACCATGACGACAACTCCCAACACTCCTCTGCCAAATAGTCTTCAAAAGCCTCTTGAACGCTTCTACGAATTCTTGCGAAGCGAAAAGGGGCTTAGCCTGCACACCCAACGCAACTACAAACAACAATTGGAAACCATGGCTCACCACTTGGCTGAGATGGGGTTGAAAGATTGGTCGCAAGTCGATGCGGGTTGGGTGCGTCAATTGGCAGGTAAAGGCATGCGTGAAGGTATGAAAGCCAGCAGCTTAGCGACGCGCTTATCTTCTCTACGCAGCTTTTTCGATTTCCTGATCCTGCGTGGAGAAATGTCAGCGAACCCAGCCAAAGGGGTTTCGGCGCCACGTAAGAAACGTCCACTACCAAAGAACCTCGATGTAGATGAAGTAAACCAATTGCTTGAAGTTAACGAGGACGATCCGTTAGCGGTGCGCGATCGCGCCATGATGGAGCTAATGTACGGCGCTGGTCTGCGTTTGGCCGAGTTGGTCAGCATTGATGTTCGTCATGTTCAATTGCGCAGTGGAGAGTTGCGTGTGATTGGTAAAGGCGACAAAGAACGTAAAGTCCCGTTCTCTGGTATGGCAACAGAATGGGTCGGTAAGTGGTTGCGTGTGCGTGGTGATTTAGCTGCGCCGGGTGAGCCAGCGTTGTTTGTGTCTAAGCTGGGTACGCGAATCTCACATCGCAGCGTGCAAAAGCGCATGGCGGAGTGGGGGCAGAAGCAATCTGTCGCGAGCCACATCAGCCCGCACAAGCTGCGTCACTCGTTTGCGACCCACATGTTGGAATCGAGCAATAACTTACGTGCGGTGCAAGAGTTATTGGGGCACGAAAACATCTCCACCACCCAAATCTATACCCACTTGGATTTCCAACATTTAGCGCAAGCTTATGATCAGGCGCATCCAAGAGCGCGTAAGAGAAACGACGACAAGTCGGATTAATCAAGGAATCCCATGAAATTCTACCGCCGTATTGCGCCTGTAAAGGCGATGACGTTTGACCTTGATGACACTCTCTATGACAACTACCCAGTGATAGTTCGTATGGAGCGTGAGTTATTATCTTGGCTTCAACACTATCATCCGGCGGTCGCTCATATGGATAAAGCCGATTGGTTTGCACTCAAGCAACGTGTCGTGCAGCTACAACCTGAGCTGAAGAGTGACGTCACTTTGTGGCGTTTAATGCAGCTCAAGCAAGCCTTCTCCCAAGTGGGTTACGATAACGAAGCGTCCCATGCCGCAGCGCAAGCCGCAGTAGAGGTTGCTTTAGATTGGCGCAACCGTTTTGAAGTACCACAGCAAAGCCTCGATGTACTTGCTGAACTTGGGCAAGAAATCCCGCTGGTAGCAATCACCAACGGCAATGTGGATTTAGATCGAATTGGTCTAACGCCTTATTTCCAACAAGTACTGAAAGCAGGGCCGGATGGTCGTGCGAAGCCGGCGCCGGATATGTTCAGTAAAACACAGCGGTTTCTGGATTTGCCAAGTGAACATATTCTTCATGTCGGTGACCACTTAGTAACAGATGTTCAAGGCGCGAAACTCGCGGGTTTTGCCGCATGCTGGTTTAATGATATGAATAAAAATGTCATTACTCAGGCAAAAACGCGAACGTTACCTGACATTGAAATCAATAACTTGCAGTCGTTACTCGCGCTTTTGTAATCGCTTTCGCATTAATCCATTCAATCTTAATTCTGACCCTAGAAAAGCCGCCTAAAGCCACGTAAATTACTCTCATCAAAGTAAAATAATAAAACCACTTTCATGTGGTGTGGCTTGATGACGGCAGTGGTAGGGTAAATGCGAGCATTCTCTCAACTGGTTCAAAATGTGGATCAGCTTAATGACTTTTTAGTCACTTCTCAGTGTTGTGCAGATAAACGTTATCTGGTGCAGCTCTTATCCACCCAATCACGCGACTCCGCCGTCTCGCTCGCACGGGCAATACTCGAAAGATTACCCAACATGCACATCATAGGTCACAGCACTCGTCACGTTATCTTGGAAGGTGAAATCATTAACCATGGCTGCTTAGTGTGTGTGATGGAGTTTGAGCAAACCACGCTCACGTCTGCGGTTCAGCATTATTCCTTCTCGCCAGATATCGATGGCTACGATCTCAAGCAAGCTTTACAGCTACAAGATAACTCCAAAGCCATTATTAGCTTTTCTGTCCAAATCGAACGCCGTGATTATCCGGTGTATCGCGTATTTGATGCCGACGGTCCGAAGGTTTCTGGCGGCTTGGCTCAAACCATCGATGACGGCTGTTGGGTTCTGCATCAAGACCAAGTTTATGACGAAGCGGTTGTCGCGGTTGCCTTGCACAGCGATACCTTGAAAACATGGACGAGTGCATATTCTGAGTGGAACCCAATCGGCATGCCGCATAAGGTTACTCACGCCAAAGGGACGCGTTTGTATCGCTTGGGCGAGCGTAAAGCGCTGGAAGTGTACAAACATTACCTTGCTGATGGGCACGACCTGACGCTTAATCAACTGCTGAATTTCCCACTTTATCGAGAATCCATTGGGCGCAAAGAGGTGTGTGCCGTGACGGAAATCCATCCCGACGGCAGCATGAGCTTTGATCGCCCTTGGTGTTTAGGTGATGAAGTGCAGTTTTGTTACAACCATCCTTCGTTAACGCTTGAGCAAGTTCGCCATGGGGTAGTGGAGCTTTCCATGCATCAGCCTGAAGCAGTGATGATTTATAACTGCGCATCGAGACTTGATTTTATTGATAGCAGCGATGAAGTCCGCGCCTTCACGGACATTTCCCACACGTCGGGCAGTTACTGCATGGGCGAGTTGTACGGCGAGAATCACCAACAAGAAATTCTGCACCATAGCCTGACTTACTTGGCGATGCGAGAAGGGGATGAAGTTACCGCGCTTAACATGCCACAGCAAGAAGTGAGCACTTCTATCTCTCCCTTGTTTAGTCTGATTCGCAATGCGATTGGCGATCTAAACAACATGAATACTCACATGGGCTATCAACTCGACCGCCAAGCGAAAAAGCTAGAACAGAGCTTCCGCCGAGATAGTCGTACAGGATTACAAAATCGCGTTGCGTTGCAAGAGCGTTTGATCAGCATTGATACCGATGAGCATTTACTGACACTTAAACTGCTTAACTTTAGCCATATCAACGAAAAGTACGGCTATCGCGTTGGCGACCAACTGTTGAAAGACTTGTCGATGCACTTCAGCAATCGCCTACGTAAACGCCTTGGTAAACCGGCTGCGCTGCAACTTTATAGCATTGGTGTTGGTGAGTGGGCGTTCTTATTTAAAGCTGACACCAGCAGTGAAGCAATCAAGCAACACTTCACTCGCTTTGCTGACGCAGTAGAGCAAACCAATTTTGAGCCAAGTGGCTTGCGGGACATTGATTACCTTTCGATCTCATTGTGTGGTGGCTTAGTTAGCCGCCGTGACTTTCCAAATGCCTCTCCAGATGAGCTACTACTAAAAGGCATCGAGGCGCGAAGAGCTGGGGTGCGAAGTAATACTCACATCTGTAACGCCAAAGATATTGAGATCAATGAAGATGTGCGAAAAGAGCAGTTGGGTTGGCTGAGCTGTGTGAGTCGTGCCATCCTCAAGCAGAACATCATCACCTACAGTCAGCCAATTGTGCATGCCTATAGCCATCGTCCCGCGAGCCAAGAGTGTTTGGTACGCATTATGGAAGAGGATGGCAGCATCATTGCGCCGGGGCGTTTCTTACCCATCATTTCTGATACGCATTTGTACACGCGTTTGAGCCGTCACATGATTCGCTCGACGCTCAACTACATGCAAGACCAGCATGGTGACTTCTCAATTAACTTGTCGCCTCAGGATCTACTCAGCGATAAAACCTTGATGTTGCTTGAACATGCTATTACCCAACTTAACGACCCAAGACGGATTGGTTTAGAAGTGTTGGAATCAGAGCAAATCAAAGATTATGGACGAATGATTGAGGTGTGCAGCCACTTTAGAAGCCTAGGCGCGCGCATCATTGTTGACGACTTTGGTTCGGGGTATTCCAATATTGATGAGATCCTCAAATTAGAGCCAGAAGTAATTAAGCTCGATGGCAGTTTGATTCGCTACATCGACAAAGACCAAAAGCAGCGCAAGATTGCCTCGCAGTTGGTGCGTTTGTGTCAGGTGTTTAACGCTAAGACTGTCGCTGAGTTCGTGCACAACAAAGAGGTGTGCGACATTGCGCAGGACATGGGGGTGGACTATCTGCAAGGTTATTATTTGGGTGAACCGACACGTTTGTTTTAATGTAGCTTTGCTCTAATTGAGCTTAAGAGCTCTAAAGTTTTGTTTCACGTGAAACAGCATCCAATAAAAAACGCAGCGTTAGAGCTGCGTTTTTTTGATTCTTAAGAATGTTAGGCTTTGAACTCGTGACCACTTTTCTCGGCTTGGAAACGAGGAAGGTATTGCTCGAAGAAGTTCAGCATCTGTTTCTGATTTTGCTCTTCACCGAGTTGCCCGAGCAATTGGGCAGCCACTTCAAAGGTACATAGATTACCTTCTTGCTGGTTGCGACGCAGTTGATATTGGGAATCTGCTTGAGTGGCTAAGCCCATCATAGCGACGCCCTCTAGCCAACGGCTTTTATTGATCATCTTGCGCGCCTCTTGCCAAGTCGCATCAAGAATGATGTACAGCGGTCGTCTGCTTTGCTCGTTAGTTTGTTGCTGCACTTGTTCAAGTGTCAGGCTCTCTTCACTTGGGAATAGCAGTACTGGCAGTAGGCTTGGATTCGCTAGCGTTTCTAATAACTCCGCTGGTGGTGTTTTTCGGTCCCAAACGACTTGAGTGACATTCAGTTGGCACTGGGCGAGCAGTTTGCCAGTGTTGGTATCGCGCGTCAGTTCATTAGGGTGCATTAACAGCATCAGCGAGTGTTCACTGCTTAACTTAGGCAGCAGTGAACAGATGCAGTTGAACTGGAAGCCACAATGTGGACAAGGCTGCGCCATTACAAGCGCACTCCATCACGAACAGGGCTGATGCCATCTGAGAACAGACGCACTCCGCTGACTTGTTCTTTGCTCGCTTTTGGCGCCAAGCTTGGGTTGATTGGGTAGCTTACGCCTGTGTATTGCATCACGTATTGCCCCGGCGTTGCGCCGCCTCCGCTGACATTGAAAATCAGGTCACGCCAGCCGTGCGAGGTTTGTTGACCAAGCATAATTGGGCTTTGTACTAGCGTCATACGGCTGTTGAAGCGCCACTCTTTCTCGTAGTTTTCGAAGACGAGTAGAGTACAACCGCCAGAGCCACACCAATCAAGTTGCACCAGTAATTCTTCATCACCATCGCCATTCAGATCGTAGGTCAGCCAACGGTATTGGTTATTGCTTGGGTTGGTTTGATTAATGAAAAAGTAGTTACGTACCGCCGCATCCACTTTTGAATTAAATTCGGCACTGGATGGCACATCAGCTGCACCAATTGGATCGTTGTTGCGCTCGGCTGCTGGTTGTTCTGTGCCTGAGTGACGCATTGTTGCTGGATATAGCACTAAACCGCCATCGGCAATGGGATAAACCAAATTGCCCACTTTCTCTTTGACTGCTTTCAGCTGGTTGCCTTCGCGAGTAAATAGGCGCTCGGTCATTAAGCGTTGTTGCTGGTGGTGAGTCATCAATACTTGAACTTGCGATGGGCTCAGTTGTTGCCAGTAGCCGCGTTCAATCAATGGGGGTTGCCCGTCTGAATAGCTGTATTTGGTTGTCGCACTGTGGTCGCTGTTAAGTGTCATTTGTACTTCAAACCCTTGCGACTGGGTTGACGTTGCTACGTAAGTGTTCACCCACTCGAGTGTTGAATCTACGTTGGCCGCCATACCGCAGCCTTGGTAGGTTTTATCGTCATGCGCTAGTGTCGCTTTCCAGCCGTAGAGAGAGTTGCTCATGGTGTCTGAACACAAGTTCTCGGTCATGCGCAGTTCGCCGTCATCCAGTTGGTAAGTACGCTGACGAGGTTGTAATTTACTGCTGTCGATTTTTAGCGTTTGTGTCGACTTGCCCATTTTCTGGAACTTGAGTGTGTTGCCTTCAAAGCTGGCAGCCCAAGACGGTTCATTACCAAATACGCGAGTAGGTTTGCTGGTCTGTTTGCAGCGATGCGGATTTTCTGTGGTGAGGAAGTTCACCTGCTCAACCACAAAGTTAGCATCGAAATCTGCAGAAAAACCGTCGACGCCTGGTGGATTGAGGTGACCAATCACTTCACCATACATGGTTTGATAAGGTTCGTTAGTGATGGCCACTGCACGTTGGATTTGTTGTGGTGACAGTTGCAGCCAGTATTGTTTGTCGCTGCCACAAGGTGTGATGTACTGGCTTTCATGCCCAATCACGACTTCACCACGCAGCATAAAGGTTTGAGGTAAGATGGTTTCTGGCTTATCTAAGGACGCAGGCGGAGTGGTTGGTGTGTCTGCATCGGACTGCTGTGGTTGTATGCTACATGCTTGCAGGACCAGCAGTGTGGCTAATGCCACTGGGTTTTTCAAAGCCTTCATGTTATATCTTCCTCATTACTCAATCTGCATCGGATGGCATTATGGCATATTGGTTATTTAAAACAGAACCAGATACCTTTTCTATTGACACGCTTCGAACCCAAAAGGTTTCATGTTGGGAGGGAGTTCGTAATTATCAGGCGCGTAATATGGTGCGCGACCAAGTTAAATTGGGTGACTTGGTGCTGATTTACCATTCCTCTTGCAAGAACGTAGGAGTGGCAGGTATTGCCAAAGTGACTCGTGAAGCGTATCCCGATCATTTTCAGTTTGACCTAGAGAGTGATTATTACGACCCGAAATCCGACCCAGAAAATCCGCGTTGGATAATGGTGGATATTGAGTTTGTGCGTAAGACTGAACGCTTGATTCCGTTGTCGGTCATGAAGGCGATGCCAGAGCTAGAAAACATGCCATTAGTGAAACGCGGCAATCGCTTATCGATCATGCCGGTGAGCGAAGAAGAGTGGCAAGCAATCCTCGGTAAAGAGAAGTTGCCGAGTCAGCGATAAAAGAAAAGGGCTGCATAGTGCAGCCCTCTGTGATTTTGCCGATAACCTGCTGTTGGTAGCCAATACAGGTTATAGCAGATGATCTTGCAGGTAGTGTGCAACCGCATCGTCGGCGTTGCTGCCGATCACTTCATTGTTTGGTAGTGCTTTCATCACTTTCTCGTGAGAGGTGCCCATCACCAAACCTTTACCCGCCATCGATAGCATTTCTACGTCGTTCATGCCGTCACCAAACGCAATGGTGTTTTCTAGTGTCAAACCAATTGATTCTGCTACTGCTTTTAGAGCGTCACCTTTAGAAACACCCGCACTCATTACTTCCAGACACCAAGGTGTTGAGAATGCGATGTTTAGTCGATCGCCAAACTGTTCACGCAGCTTCGTTTCGAAGGTAACAAGGTGTTCATGGTCTTGCGCTGGGTGGGTGAAGAACACTTTTGCAATGCCGTCAGTTGGCGCATTGTCTTGGTCGTACAACTTGTAAGTGAACTCTTCGTGGAAATCACGCAGTTGTTCGTCGTCTTTGTTCAGCAACCAGTCGTCGTTTTGGTACATGTGGATAAGTATTTCAGGATCCGTTTTGATCGTGTCGATCACCGGCTGCACCAAATCTTCTGGTACGTTCTGGCTGTACATCTCTTGATCATTCTGGTCGTGCACACGAGCGCCGTTTGAAGTGATCATATAAGCCGGAATACCTACCGTGCGACGAATGCTTGCGACGTCTACGTGGTGGCGACCAGTTGCAAAGACAAATGTGTAGCCTTGTTCATGCAGCGCTTTGAGCGTCTCTTTCGAGTAAGCGCTTAGCTGGTGGTTTGGTGCGAGTAAAGTGCCATCCAGATCTGAGGCAACGATTTTAGTGATCTCTTTGCAAGGTAGCGATGTGCTCATGAAGCCCTCGTAAACGGTTCGGATAGAGTAGAACAACGGAGCGCAGTAGATTGACTAGGTCGTACTGCTCCGAGTGCGGGGAACATGATGAAGTTTACGCCAAAATAAGGAGGAAAAAGAGGGTAAATCGCAGACCTCGTATTTCCTCTTTAATTCATTTTATGCGCTTTGAGCATGCATAAAGGAAAAGACAGCGTCCAGAGCTTGGTTACGATACTGGTCTTTTTCGAACAAAATTTCGTGCTCTGCACCAGCAATCGAAACTAGGCTGGCATTGGGGTTGGTCTTACTTAGTTTGTCGATAAAGCGTTGCTGCGCGGCGTTACTCACGATGCGATCGTTACCTGACTGAACCAATAAAACCGGAACTTTAATTTGGCGTGTCAGCAAAATACATTGCTTAGCAGCCATTAACCCTTGCCATACCCAACGTGTGCTTGGCCCCCCGACTTGCAGTTCGGGCTTGTCGTTGTATAAACCACGGAACCAATGATAGCGATCGTAGCTTTGGCTAAGGGGGTTATCTTCAAACGGTTTTGTGTAATACGCTTTATGTCCCGGAGCATAGCTAGGCTTTGTCGAAACTGCCGCTAAGATTTGGCTGACCGGAATCGCGATAGGGCTGAGATACCAAGGTAGGTTGATACCAAACATTGGGGAACTCAGAATCAAACCATCAAAGTTGTGTTCTGGATGCGTTTGCAGATAGCGCGTGGCGATCGCACCGCCCATAGAGTGGGCAATGATAAAACGCTGTTGGTATCCGCTTAAATCAAGCTGCTGCAGCACCAATTCCATATCTTCAATGTAATCATTAAAGTCATAGACGTGACCCATGTCTGAGTCTGGAATTAGGCGATCTGATAAACCTTGTCCTCGATGGTCAAACGAATACACGTCATAACCTTGTCGATATAGGTCATAGAACAGTTCTTGGTATTTCCAGGAAGCTTCAATGCGACCGTTAACGATCAGCACGGCTTTTGTGTGCTCAGGGTTGGTGAGTTTGCACCAGTAGATTTTCTTTTTCTCTGTCCCTTTTACAAAGCCTTCTTGGCGTTCTTGCCAAAGTGCTGCGATTGGACCACCTATTGCTTGCTCAAATAAAGTCTCTTGAGTATAAGTCAAAGGTGAATGGTTAATAGCCATTAGTCGATTACCTAAAGATACGTTGTTACCGCGACGTATCATCGAAGAATTATTGAGGAAATGCAATGGATACCCATGTTTGGTTAGCCTATGTGGTAACAGCAATTGTTTTTAGTCTGGCTCCGGGATCTGGTACCGTCAACTCAATCAGTAATGGTCTGAGTTACGGCACGCGTAAGTCATTGGGTGCTATCGTTGGTTTACAGATTGGTTTGGCAATTCATATTGCTTTGGTTGGCGCTGGCATTGGTGCTTTAGTCGCGCAATCGGCAACTGCATTTACTGTGATCAAATGGGTTGGTGCAGCTTACCTTGTGTGGCTTGGCATTCAAAAGTGGCGTGATACATCCGGCTTGGTTGCGACCGAAAGTCACCAAACCATGTCAGGTACCTCTCTGTTGTACAAAGCCATTCTTATCAACCTGACTAACCCGAAATCGATCGTATTCTTGGTGGCACTGTTTCCACAATTTATTGACCCAGCGAAAGACCAACTGACTCAGCTGTTGGTTTTGGGTGTGACCACAGTGACCATTGATGCGTTTGTGATGCTGGGTTACACCAGTTTAGCCGCACAAATGGGGCGTTTTATTCGCTCAGATAAGATCATGGGCAAAATTAATAAAGTATTCGGTTCAATGTTCATGGTATGTGGTGCATTATTAGCGGCAGCTAAGTAATAAGTTATAAAAAGCACAATAATTTCGAATGAAAAATGCGTATGTCGCCCGCCAGCCTATCTTTAATCGAAAAAGACAGACGCTGGGATATGAGTTGTTGTTCCGTGATGGTGAAAGTAATGCCTATCCTGCACACATCGATTCAAACAGGGCGACATACCGATTGATAGTAGAGAACTTTCTCTCTGTCGGAACCAATCCTCTGATTGCATCTTCACGATGCTTCATCAATTTTCCTCACCAAAGTTTGCTGCGTCGGCTGCCAAGAAGCTTGCCGAAAAACAAAATCGTGGTTGAGGTACTCGAAACCTGCCAACCAACCGATGAGCTGCTTGAAGCCATTCGCGAACTGTACCGTGAAGGCTATTTGATTGCGCTTGATGACTTCACGTTGACTGACGAATGGCGTCGTTTCTTACCATATGTCCATATCGTGAAACTCGATATCATGGCGATGGGGCTAAAAAAGGCATGCGACTTAGTTAAGAAGCACACTAAAAAGCGCACCAAATACCATTTCTTAGCTGAGCGAGTAGAAACCGAAGCTGAGTTTGAAGCGACCAAAGAGGCAGGCTTTAAATTCTTCCAAGGCTACTTCTTCAGTAAGCCAGAAGTGATGCAGACTAAATACGTGAGCCCCGAGCAAGTTCTGGCGCTTAAGTTATTTAGAGAAGTGTGTGTTCCCGATCCTGACTTCGACCGGATTGAAAACATCATTACCCAAGATGTCACGCTGTCGTACAAGCTACTGCGTTTTGTGAATACGCAATCGACCACGTTAGAAGTGACCATCACTTCATTCCGTCAAGCGTTGATTTATTTGGGGCAAGAGAAACTCAAAATGTTTGTCTCGTTAGTGGTAGCGTCTTATATCTCCAGCACGAAACCGCGCGAGTTATATAACTTGTCTCTACAAAGAGCACAATTCTGCGAGGCCATGTCGCGTTATCGACCTCTTTCGCATCTCAACGAGCAGGGTTTTATGGTTGGCTTGTTATCGATTCTCGATGCCATGCTCGATTTGTCTGTCGAATCTTTAGTTGGGCAGTTGCCGTTAAGTCCTTCCGTGCAGCAAGCTTTGTTGCATCGCCAAGGTGAATACGGTGCGTTACTGGCAATTGAAGAGTGCTACGAGCGTGCAGACTGGGCGGGCGTGGAGCAATTCTCTCAGCAGCTTGGGCTTTCTGTCGATGATGTGAAGTCTGAACTTGGCGAAGCCGTGCGCTGGAGTCAGACCTTTTCTGGCGCCTAATCTGATCAAATATTAAACTTTTATTACAGTCGAGCACGATCGCTTGACGGCATCCTATTTTTAAATAAATATATGCGCATATCCATATATAGGTATGTAGCTATGCTTCCACATCAGTTCTTCAAACTTCTTTCCGACGAGACTCGTGTGCGTTGCTTAATGCTGGTGGTTCGTGAAGGGGAAACCTGTGTTGGTGATTTAGCCCATGCGCTGCAAGAAAGCCAACCAAAGATTTCTCGCCATCTGGCTCAGCTAAGATTAAATGGTATTTTAGTTGATAAACGCCAGGGGCAATGGGTGTACTACGAGCTGTCAGATCAATTACCGGGATGGATGCAAAAATTGATTGATGACTTGGTGGCCTCGAACTGCTTAAAGCAAGAGTACCAAGACGATATTTCACGTTTGCAAGACAAAGCTCGTGCAGCGTGCTGTTAACCAGCGAAAGCTTAAAGGTAGAAGATTATGACGATTAAAGTAGGTATTAACGGTTTCGGTCGAATTGGTCGTTTGGCATTACGCGCAGCGTTTAATTGGCCAGAGCTAGAGTTCGTACACATCAACGATGTAGCGGGTGATGCTGCGACTCTTGGCCACTTACTTGAGTTCGATTCAGTTCAAGGTCGTTGGAACCATGCAGTGCAAGTTGAAGGCACAGACATGGTGATCAACGGTAAGCGCATTACGGCTTCACAAGAGCGTGATATCGATGCTGTGAACTGGGGTCAATGTGATGTTGTGATTGAAGCAACGGGCGTTCATCGCAAAACCTCATTCCTAAACAAATACCTGGAACAAGGCGTAAAACGTGTTGTTGTTAGCGCACCAGTAAAAGAAGACGGCGTAGCTAACATCGTAGTGGGTGTGAACGACCACATCTTCGACCCTGCTCAGCACCGCATCGTAACCGCAGCGTCTTGTACAACGAACTGTATTGCACCAGTAGTGAAAGTGATTCACGAGAAACTGGGCATTGAACAATCGTCATTCACAACGATTCACGATTTAACTAACACACAAACGATTCTGGATGCGCCGCACAAAGACCTACGTCGTGCACGTGCATGTGGCATGAGCCTGATCCCAACCACAACGGGCAGTGCAAAAGCGATTGTTGAAATCTTCCCTGAGTTGAAAGACAAGATTAACGGTCACGCGGTTCGTGTTCCTCTAGCAAACGCCTCACTTACTGACATCATTTTTGATGTGAAACGTGATACCACGGCAGAAGAGGTTAATGCACTACTGAAAGAAGCTTCTGAAGGCGAGCTAAAAGGCATCCTTGGCTTTGAAGAGCGTCCGTTGGTTTCTATCGATTACAAAGGCGACCAACGTTCAACGATCGTTGATGCGCAATCAACCATGGTTGTGGGTTCTCGTATGGTGAAGATTTACGCTTGGTACGATAACGAAATGGGTTACGCGACGCGTACTGCAGAATTGGTTCGTAACGTTGGTATGGCATAAGGAGTTTTAAGATGTCTCATCCTACATGGCAATTAGATTTAGAAACGGGCGCTTTGGTACTGACTCCATGTCCTGGTACTAAAGGTGTTGAACTGCAAGCTTCGCTAGAGCAACTAAAAGCGCAAGGCGTAGAAGCGATTGTTACTGCTCTGGATAATGCTGAACTAGCAGCAAAAGACGTGTCTGCGTTGGGTGAATTGACTCAACAACTGGGCATGAAATGGTTCCAAATTGAGATTGAAGATGACTGTGCTCCGGGCGAAGAGTTCGCGGCAAAATGGTCACAAGCGAGTCCTGAACTGCATGCGATTCTAGCTCAAGGTGGCAAGGTTGCAATGCACTGTATGGGTGGCTCTGGTCGCACAGGTTTGTTCGCTGCGCACCTACTGCTAGAGAAAGATTGGGCGCTAGAAGACATCGTACGTGAAGTGCAAGCGCTGCGTCCTGGTGCTTTCACAAAGCCAGTACAAGTTGAGTACATCGAGCGTGTGGCTCAAAACGCTTGATCAGCTTATCGGGCTTTTGGAACATCATGATCTAAAAGCTCTCTTTATGCCGTAATGGCTTACCAATTTATGTGATTCTTGCTTACTGATGTTATGTTTAACTCATTGTTTATTCATGAATAATATTTAAACTCCTCATCAGTTCTTGTTTCACAATTTAGCGCCAGTACTGAGATGGCTCAATGCTGGTGTTCAGGTCATAGAGCATTTGGAACATCATGATCTAAATGCTCTAAACGCTGTACATCTGAGGTCGTTATGATTTCAAAACTAAGTAAAAGTATCCGTCAGTATATGCTGGTGACGTTCAACTATTGGAACTTCACTGTGACGGATGGTGCACTCCGTATGCTGGTGGTGCTTTACTTCCATGACTTAGGCTACTCAAGCTTAGCCATTGCTTCGCTGTTCCTTTTCTATGAATTTTTTGGCGTAGTGACCAACTTGGTTGGTGGCTGGCTAGGTGCTCGACTTGGTTTGAACAAAACCATGAACGTCGGCTTAGGGATGCAGATTTTTGCCTTGCTGATGTTGGCAGTGCCCAATGCTTGGTTGACCATTCCTTGGGTAATGGCGGCGCAGGCAATTTCAGGTATTGCCAAAGACTTAAATAAGATGAGTGCCAAGAGCGCGATCAAAACTTTGGTGCCAGACGAGCAGCAAGGTGCACTTTATAAGTGGGTTGCGATCTTAACGGGCTCGAAGAATGCGCTGAAAGGTGCGGGTTTCTTTGTTGGTGGTTTGTTGCTGTCGGCGTTTGGTTTCCAAACTTCGATGGTCATCATGGCAAGTGTGCTGGCTGTTGTGTTTGTATGCAGCTTGATCTGGCTAGAAGCGGATATGGGTAAGGCGAAGAGCAAACCTAAGTTCCGTCAAATTTTCTCTAAGTCAGAATCGGTGAACATTCTTTCCGCTGCACGTATGTTCCTATTTGGCGCTCGTGATGTGTGGTTTGTTGTTGCTCTTCCGATTTACCTTGGCAGCGTGTTTGGTTGGGATCACCTGATGGTAGGCGGCTTCCTTGCTGCTTGGGTGATTGCTTACGGATTCGTTCAAGGTTTTGCGCCTCGTATTACCGGCAAAGCGCAAGGTCGAGTGCCAGATGGTAGCGCGGCATTAATTTGGGCAGGTATTCTAGCCGTCATCACTGGTGCGATTGCTTATGGCGTGCAAATCGGCTGGCAGCCAGAGCTTGTTATTGTCGTGGGCTTGATGATTTTCGGCGCTGTGTTCGCAGTGAATTCATCTCTGCATTCTTACCTGATTGTTAGTTATGCGAAAGGCGATGGAGTATCACTGGATGTTGGCTTCTACTATATGGCGAATGCGATGGGACGTTTGATCGGTACGGTTCTGTCTGGTTGGATTTACCAAGAAGCGGGTCTAGCGGCATGTCTGTGGGTGTCATTTGCTTTCTTAGCACTAACAACGCTAATTTCTATCAAGCTACCAAAGGCCAAAGTGGCTACGGCTTAAATCGGCTTACGACTTAGAAATAAAAAATGGCTCCGCTTTGGGAGCCATTTTTGTTTTTACGATTCAGTATCGCAAATCAGCAAGTCTTGCTTATGGGCAAAGACGACCTTGTTGTGCAGGTTGCGTCATTTCCATATCACCTTTCAGTGAGCGGTAAACGATGGTGTTCCATACTTCACCATTGTCCATTTCGAATTCAATGGCGTAGTTAAGACCATTCACCACTTGAGTTCGTACGCTTAAGATCTCTTTTAGCTTAGCTGCGGTGTTCATCTGACCAAGTACAAAGTCGAGTGCTTGCTGAGCTTCAGGTGTTACTTCACCTTGTGACCAGCCGCCAGCAAGGTTTTCAGCGCTGCAGATAGGGTTCGCTTCCGATTGCGATTGTGTTGGTGCCACGGTCTCTTCCTTTTGATTACATCCAGCTAAAGCCACTACACAAACCAGTGATGCTAATAATGTTTTCTTCATAAAGACCTCTCTTAATAATCTGTTCAGCATCCTAATGGAATAAATCGGTTAAATCTGTTTCATATCCGAGAAAGCTTAGGGCTGCTGATCTCATTTGTACAATGAGATTTGTGACTACCTATTTTGCAAATCAATGATATTGGCGCGTCATCGCTGAGTTAAAAATAAGCAAAAACAGATTGTTAACTATTTAACTGGATGAAAATTACCCTATGCTATAAACGTGAAGTCACTCAAAGTAGGTAAGGGTATGAGAGAAAGGGTTCTATTTTTCGACTTATTACGTTGTGTCGCTGCCATCGCAGTGATCGCGATTCATGTGCTAGCGCCATATCGTAATGAGTTGGGAGTGATTCCGTTTGACCAATGGTTGACGGCTGTCGGGGTAAACAGCGTGACTCGCTGGGCAGTACCTGTATTCATTTTGATTACTGGTGCTCTAATGCTCAGTGATACACGACCTTTTGATGCCAAGTACTACGTTAAACGGCGTTTAGGCAAAGTATTAGTACCTTTTCTTATTTGGTCGATGTTTTATGCCTACTTGTCGGGTTGGACAGCACAAGGCTTCGATTTTGAAACGGTTAAAGAAGTGGTGAGTAACAGTCCACATCACGCGACTTACTATCACCTCGGATTTTTCTATTACTTTATTCCGCTCTATTTTGTTATTCCGTTATTCCAATGGGTGGTGCGTAACTGCGATGATAACGTTCTCTATGCGTATCTTGCTGTTTGGCTGCTGACCAGCACTTTGTTCCTATTTAAGATTGATGGCCCTTGGAGCAATCAATACTGGCTTTACATGGGATATTTGCCGCTCGGCTATGTGCTGTTTAAGAGAGTGCCTCTTAATCGCACCACTGTCAGCATTTTTACTGGGCTTGGGCTCGTGGCGTTGGCGGTGACGTTTACCATGGTGGTGGCCAACAGTTTAGAAGCTGATAAATATACCGTAGGTCGTTGGTTTTCATACAAAACACTGAATGTGATTCTCGCAGCGTCTATGATCTTTATGCTGTGCCGCTACTTTGGTGAAGGTCTAACACCTAAAGTGCAAAAAGTGGTGAGCTTTATTAGTCAGCACAGCTTAGGAATTTATTTGTTGCACCCAATCTTCTTGTGGCCAATGAAAGCGTTTGGTTGGTATCAGGGACACCCAGCTTGGGTAATACCAGTTTGGATCGTTTTGAGTGGAGCTGGGGCCTTGGCGATGAGTTACTTGTTCTCTAAATCAGCCAAGACCCGTTGGCTATTACCTTAGATTAGCGTTTTAAGGCGAAGTGAAGGAATTTATCGCCACAGTAAGTCAGTGTGCCTTTATCACCAGGGTTTAAGGCGTGGTAATAGTGCACACCGATTTGAAACTCGCGTTTCGGGCCAATAGAGCCGCGCTGAACGTAAATCCAATATTCCTGATCGTCTTGTCCAGGTTCTGCTTCTGGTACTTCTATCGCTTGTTTATCGAGTATGGTGACTTGAGCGCTTTGTTCAGGCGCGTCTTCGCCAAAGTAGTGCTTGCTGTAGAAGCGAAAGAATACCCAAGCTCCGAGAGCAATCAGGGTGAATAGAGCCAAAATAAGTGAGATTGGCATGATAACCTCCAATGTTTCATTGGCATCTATTTTACAGAACTCCCTGATTAAACTATGAGTTGAGATAAATTATTCGTGATCTAGTAAAAGGGATGTAGGTTTTATTCGGCACACTTCACATTTTATATGCGTGCAAGAGCACAATTTAAAAGGAAATTTGCACTTAACGACTCGAAAAAACTCTGAATTTGTAGAAGAATGAAATGACAGACACAGGAAGGGTCAAGTAAGGAGGGTTACGATGTCAGATATTGAGAAAGTAGTCATGCGTACCCGAACGATCGAAAAACTTCTGCGTACTCAATACCACGCGGAAGGGAAAGGGTTGCATCAACTGATTACCAGTTGTGAAGAACGCTTACCGCATGATGTCGTTGCAAAACTGCGCTTTATTGCGACGGTCCGTAACAAAGTTGTCCACGAAGAGGATTATAAACTGGATGACAGAAAGGGTTTTCTTGCTGCATGCGATGCGTGTGAAAAGGAACTCACACCGAGAAGTTCACGCTTTATTTGGCGAGCTGCGATTTTGTTAATGGCCTTGATTACGCTTGCTGCACTCGGTTTTTACTACATGCATTGGGACATACTAGTTAAGCATCTGTAGACGGCAAAATTTGAATAATAAAAAAGGGACGCGAAAGCGTCCCTTTTTTATTGGAAACAGTAACTTAGTACATCATTGGTAGTGTCATTAAACCAACAACCACTGCAATCATTACCAGCCCTTGTTTTTGAGAAGAAGAAATCATAACACTACCCCTAAAATCATTGATGAACTCGATGTAAATAATATAGCACTGTTTTTGAGCTTTGATCAACTTCAAAGCGGAAAAGTTTTCAAAAATCGCACTTAACTAGGGTGTTTTTACCCTAAATTGACTAATAAAACTGTGTTTTTTGTGCTGCTCTTTAAATGTTCGACTTGTTGTTTTTGTCTTCTTTTTGTCTTTAAGTTGCTGATTTTATAGTGTTAAATATGAGTAATGTTATGATGAAATAGTGTTTCTTGTATCAGTGTGGATGTTGGTTGGCTATTTTTGCTGAATTTCTCAAAAGTTGAGAAAATTATGTTTTGTGTTAACGAGAGTCACTCTTGTAGACGTCTATTGTGCTCAACTTTTCCTATCTGATGAGAAAATCTCAATGCGATAAGGGGGTAGCTATAATCCATGCTAGTTAAGGTTGGGTTTTGATGGTTTTTCTTATCTATGCTTATTTATATCAGTTGCTTATGTGTTTTTGATTGAACTTTTATACTCTCAGATTATTGGGCTAATCACGGTTTGTATTGTTGGGAGGAGGCATTTTTGCCTTTCTGAGTGGTCAGAGGTGGTGGATCTGACTTTTGTGTTGGTTATTTGCCCGTAACGGTTGTATAGCGAACAAATTGATGGTTTGTTTTTCAATTTCTGAAGGTTAGAGTTCTGATGAAATTATCGATAACAAACAGATTCAGATAGCTCAGTTCAATGATTGTGAGAAAAACGATAATCAGTAATTGAGCCAGTTACGTTTACAAAATGTTGTGATTCGCTAGCGAGATCCAACTTTCGCTGATAATGCCTTTACATCAAGATTGGTCTACCTAGACTAGCGGCGAGATTACGTGAAAGGTGTATACGGCATGTGGAGTTGGTTAGCGATAGGGCTATCAGGGTTATATTCCGTGTTGGGGGCGAGACAAGCCAATCCAACGCAGTCTCTGGCATTTAAAATCTTTACTCTGTTGTTGCTTTTGATCTTAGCGTTGACTGAAGGTGCATCTGCAGTACCTACCTACTGGATCGCTGGTGGACTGTTGGTCTCTGTATTTGCCGATACACTGCATTCCTTTAAATCTCGCAAGCCACTCTACTTTGCGGGCTACTTACTCGCTCAAATCCTTTATAGCAAATCATTTTGGGTTCAGCTCAATGGGGAAATTGTTTGGTGGTTACTCGCATTGCTGCTTGCTGCTAGTGTTGTGGCGTTCTTCTTATTGCTACCACAGCTCGATTCCATGGTTTTTCCTGTTGTTATCATGGGCATCATGTTGGTTCAGCTTGCTTGGGCGGCGGGGGAAGTTTGGTTGCAAGTACCAAGTTTTGCTAATGCGCTTGGGTTTAGTGGCACCTTAGTTATGATCTATTCAGCCTTGGCGTATGCGATACATGGTTATCGTAAACCGATGAAACATGCCTATGTTTGGGTGAGTGGCAGTTATTTCTTGGCTCATGCATTAATCGTTGCATCTATCATTTACTAATTTAGGTCAAAGTAAGCGGTCAGGTTTTGCGTAAACTAGACGGATTCAACTTAATAACTGGAGTCGATGATGACCGAGATTCATGCTCACAACTTACTTAACCTACTTCGAGAAACGCCAATGGATCGTGATGAACTGGCAGCTCACTTTGGTACAGATGTGCGTTTCCATACCTGTAAGCTGAATGATCTAGACTTAGGTGCATTGCTAGAGTTCTTGCTAAAGCGCGAAAAAGTACGCGAACTGGAAGGTAAGTTTGTCGTGAATATGGCACGCGTTTGTAACCACTAAGCTGCGGCTAAAAATTGTTGATGGAGGCGAAGCATTCATTTCGTCTTCTATCATATCTTCACTGAATCACTTTGTTATACTGGCCGCCAAATTTTCAGTCGAGGCCAGAACATGGATATTCTTTCAGCAGCGACCATGCTGTTTCTTATTATGGACCCACTCGGAAATCTTCCGATTGTGTTATCCATTCTCAAACACCTTGATGCAAAACGCCGCCGTAAGGTGCTGATCCGTGAATTACTGTTTGCCTTGATGATTCTGATGCTGTTCCTTTTTGCGGGACAAAGCATCATGAGCTTCCTCCATGTTCAACCGGAAACGCTGAGTATTTCTGGCGGGATCATTCTTTTCATCATCGCGATTAAGATGATTTTTCCAAGCGCAGGTAGCATTACTGGCCTTGCTGCAGGTGAAGAGCCGTTTATTGTGCCGATGGCGATTCCTATGATTGCTGGCCCTTCAGTGATCGCAGCGTTGCTTTTATTGTCTTCTCAGCATCCAGACAAAATCATGGAGCTGTCTGCTGCTGTGTTGATCGCTTGGGGTGCAACTTTCTTCATTTTGATGTTCTACAGTTTCTTCCATCGTATTCTTGGTGAGCGCGGTCTGAAAGCGATTGAGCGTTTGATGGGTTTACTGTTGGTGATGATCTCAACCCAGATGTTCCTCGATGGCGTGAAGAGCTACATGGGCTAAACCTCCGTCAATTTGATGAATACAAAAAAAGCCGCTCATGTGAGCGGCTTTCGTTTATTTGTCTTTTTACATCATGTGCTTCCGACGAATATCGAGAAGAGCAAAGATGCCGAATATCAAAATGGAGTACTTTTCCCAACTGCTCATCTTAATCTTGTCGCCAAATGCGCCAATGAAGATTGCCATTTGCAATCCATGCATGATGAACAGAAAAGCCGTCATGATGTACAACGCAATGGCCGCTTTGCCAGGGAAGGGCATAAAGAAGTTGAGGATCAATATGAACCAGACGAAGGCGATGGCTGCTTTAGCCAGTATCAATAATGCTTTCATTTAACTATCCTTTTAAATTGGGGCTTTAAGCTGATGTGCGTTCATACAGACGGTAACTGACCTGGCCTGCGGTTTTCTCTCGGTGCAGTCGCCAGTTGTCAGGAAGCCCAGCAATACTTAGCTCTTTTTCAGTTTCAATATAAATCATCGCATCTTCTGCAAGCCAGCCGTTTTGCTCTAGCAAGGTCACGGTTTCATCTAATAAGCCTTTGCGAAACGGCGGATCAATGAATACTACGTGATGCGGTGTACCTGGTTGCTTTAAAAAGCTCAGTGCGTCGGTGTTGACGACTTTAATGTTGTTAGTATTCAACGAGGCAACATTTTTCTGCAATTGCTGAAACGCTTGTGGGTTCAGTTCCACCATCGTCACTTGGTTTGCTTGGCGAGAAGCTGACTCAAAGCCTAAACCACCAGAACCTGCGAATAGGTCGAGACATTTCGCTTGCGGCACATCTTGAGCTAACCAGTTAAATAGGGTTTCTTTCACACGATCCGTGGTTGGGCGTAATCCTTCTGCATCATGAACAGGGAGTTTTCGACCTCTCCATAAACCACTAATAATGCGAACAAAGCCCGTTGTTGGCTTTTTTTGTGATGAGTTTTGCTGGCGACGTCTTACCATAGATTTTTTGACCGCTAATAAAGTGATACTATATCCAATCGCCCAAGCTTTGAGCTTGGATATAGCCCAGAATATTCAAGATGACAGAGTGTAACACTAATAAGATTAGATTCACCTAATTGGAAAGTTTTCACAACTTTGTCATTAGCCTTTTCTGTAAAGATAATAATCTTGTCAGAAAAGAGTCATTAATAGATAAGAGCACAATCTAGGATAGCCCCAGATGACGGAAAAAAAGAAGCGCGGATTACTTTCGTGGCTAGGTTTTGGTGATGAAGAACAGACCCAAAAACCGACAACAGATGAATCAGTAAAAGAAGAAGCAGAAGCAGTAGAAGCGCCAGCTGGTGAGCAACTGCAGGTGGAAGAGGCTGCCGAACAAGCAGAAGAGAAAACCACACTTGAAGAAGAGCCGGAGAAGGGTGAACCTGTCCTAGCAGAAGCAGAAGCAGAAGCAGAAGCAGAAGCAGAAGCAGAAGCAGAAGCAGAGGAGCCACAAGTACCGGTTGCGCCTCGTGTCCAAGAACAAGAAAAGCCAACCGAAAGCTTCTTTGCTCGCCTTAAGCGCAGCCTAAGCCGCACGAAGGCAAACATTGGTGCGGGTTTCTTCGGTTTGTTCAGCGGTAAAAAAATCGATGAAGACCTTTTCGAAGAATTAGAAGAACAGCTGCTTATCGCTGACGTGGGTATGAACACCACGACGAAAATTATCAATAACTTGACCGAAAAAGCGTCACGCGGTGATTTGAAGGACGGCGAAGCACTCTACGGCCTGTTAAAAGAAGAGATGGCAGAAATTCTAGCGAAAGTAGAACAGCCACTTGAAATTGATAGCAGCAAAACCCCTTACGTTATCTTGATGGTTGGCGTTAACGGCGTCGGTAAAACAACCACAATCGGTAAGCTGGCGAAGCAGTTCCAAAGCCAAGGTAAGAAAGTCATGCTGGCGGCGGGTGACACCTTCCGTGCTGCAGCGGTTGAACAGCTACAAGTATGGGGCGAGCGTAACAACGTTCCTGTGATTGCTCAGCACACTGGCGCAGACAGTGCTTCGGTTATCTATGATGCGATTGAAGCGGCAAAAGCGCGTGGCGTCGATGTGGTGATTGCCGATACTGCAGGTCGTCTACAAAATAAAGCTAACCTGATGGAAGAGCTGCGTAAGATTGTTCGTGTCATGAAGAAGATTGATGACTCTGCACCACATGAGATCATGCTGACGCTAGACGCAGGCACTGGGCAAAATGCCATTAGCCAAGCGAAACTTTTCAGTGATGTTGCCCCTCTAACCGGGATTACATTGACTAAGCTGGATGGAACAGCGAAAGGTGGCGTTATCTTCGCTCTTGCTGATCAGTTTGAAATTCCAATTCGCTACATTGGTGTTGGTGAAGGTATCGAAGACTTGCGTCCATTTGAAACTCAAGAGTTCATTGACGCTCTGTTTAGTCGTGAAGAGTAATTAGAGTTAGAGGAAATCAACGGTGATCAAATTTCAGCAGGTAAGTAAAGCTTACCGAGGTGGGCGACAGGCATTACAAAAAGTCGACTTTCACCTTCGACGCGGAGAAATGGCTTTTTTAGGCGGGCATTCCGGTGCAGGTAAAAGTACCTTGCTGAAACTGATATGTGCGATAGAACGTCCTACTGATGGCAAAATCCATTTTAATGGTCATGACATCACACGTATTTCTAACAAAGACATTCCGTTTTTGCGCCGCAATATCGGGATTGTTTTCCAAGATCATCGCTTATTGATGGATCGCAGCGTGTTCGATAATGTCGCGCTGCCGATGCGCATTGAATCGATTTCTGAAAATGAAATCAAACGTCGTGTTTCTGCGGCGCTAGATAAAACGGGTTTGCTCGATAAAGCCCGTTGCTTGCCAAGTCAACTATCAGGTGGTGAGCAACAACGTGTAGGTATTGCACGCGCTGTCGTTAATCGACCAACGCTGCTAGTGGCGGATGAACCAACCGGTAACCTTGATCCAGAACTGTCCAACCGTGTGTTGCGATTGTTCGAAGAATTTAATCGTGCTGGCGTGACGATTCTCCTAGCGACGCACGATATCGGGTTAGTAAACACTCGCCCACAATATCGTCATTTCGAATTGAACCAAGGCTTCCTAAGTGAGGTAGAAGACTATGGTAGGTAACAAGCGCACCCAAAAGAAAGGGAAAGGTCGCAGTGCCAAGCGTGCTAATACCGATGGTTTTTTCTCTGTTCATATCAAACAAGCTAAATCTTCTTTCGGCGCATTATGGCGTCGCCCTTTAGGTAACATTCTGACCTTGGCTGTTATCTCCATGGCGTTAGCAATGCCAGCTTGTTTGTATTTGTTAGGTAAGAATGTGGCTGGTGCAGCACAAGATGTTGCATCACCATCGCAAGTGAGTGCCTACTTAGTCGAAGGGATGCCTGACGCGCGCGTTATGGTGCTCAAAGATCAGATTGAAACATGGCCTTCTGTAAAAGAGGTGGAATATATTTCTCCGCAACAAGGTCTATCTGATTTAAGCCAGTACGCAGGGTTTGACCAAGCGCTAAGCCTATTAAGTGGTTATGCCTTGCCTGGCGTGTTGGTGATTACGCCTGATTCCGAACAAAAAAGCGCAATTCAGTCGCTTGCTAAACAAGTTCGTGAGCAACAAGACGTGACAGATGTTCGACTAGATGAAGATTGGTTGGCACGGCTTGATGCGATAAAAACCCTTGCTGGCATTATTGTCATTACCCTGACAGTGCTGATGTTGGGTGCTGTATTTTTAATCGTCGGTAATACATTGCGCTTTAATGTGTTGGCAAACAAAGAAGAGATTCAGACAATGAAGCTGATTGGTGCGACCGACAGTTTCATTCTTCGTCCTTACTTATACACTGGCATGTGGTTTGGTGTGCTTGGGGCGACCATTGCATGGTTAGTGACGGCATTGATTACGGTTGTCATGAATAACGCAGTTGAGCAATTGGCATCGTTATATGATAGCCAATTTCGTTTGATTGGCTTGAATTGGGATGAATCTCTACTGTTGATCATCACTGGTAGCTTGCTAGGTTGTATCGCCGCGCGCTTTTCAGCGCAGCGTCACTTGAAAGAAATTGAACCAGTTTAGGTGATAAGGGTCTTATACTTGGAATTTATTAGCACAAGCTAATTTTTACCCCTTGTATAGACCATTTGTTTATGGATAATTACTCGCCCTTCTTGAAACTTGTTCATTTTGAGTTCAAGATGGCCAAGCTAAATTGCAATGTAATGCTCCAGATCAGAGATTGATGAGGAATTGAATGACAAAAGAAGCGTATCCGATGGCTCTAGTCACGCAAGATAGCCTTGATAGCTATATTCGTTCTGTAAACAGCTACCCAATGCTGACACCAGACGAAGAGCGTGGGCTGGCAGAACGATTACACTACAACGGTGAGATAGATGCGGCGAAAGGCCTGATTTTGTCACACCTACGATTCGTTGTTCACGTTGCTCGTGGCTACTCAGGCTACGGCTTGCCAATGGCAGACCTAGTTCAAGAGGGCAACATCGGTCTTATGAAAGCGGTCAAGCGTTTCAACCCAGAAGTGGGTGTGCGTTTGGTGTCTTTCGCTGTTCACTGGATCAAAGCAGAAATCCATGAATACGTGCTACGTAACTGGCGTATCGTGAAGATTGCGACAACCAAAGCGCAGCGTAAACTGTTCTTCAACCTACGTAAGTCTAAGAAGCGCTTAGGCTGGTTTAACAACGGTGAAGTAGAAACAGTAGCACGTGAGCTAGGTGTTGAGCCTTCAGAAGTACGAGAAATGGAATCCCGTCTAGCGGCAGTGGACTCAACGTTCGATATGCCAATGGATGATGACGACAGTTCAAATTCGTACACAGCACCAATGGTGTACCTAGAAGACAAATCATCTGATGTTGCCGATAACATTGAAGCAGCAAACTGGGAAACACACACCAATAACCGTCTAGGCCATGCGCTTGCAAGTCTGGATGAGCGCAGTCAACGTATTGTTCGTTCTCGTTGGTTAGACGATGAGAAAGCAACACTGCAAGACCTTGCTGATGAGTTTGGTGTTTCTGCTGAGCGTATTCGCCAGCTAGAAAAGAACGCAATGAAGAAACTGAAACTTGCTGTTGGTGAGTTCTAACTTCTGCTTCTAATATAAAGTAAGATTTTCATAGAAAGCCGAGATCATGTGATCTCGGCTTTTTTATTTCCGATCCAAAATCGATAGCGTTTGCGATCTATTTTATCTGTGCTACCTGTGCATAACTCTGTGAAGTAATTATTCATCAACTGTTCGAAAGCCGGACAAAATAAGGCTTTGTCGTGGTTTTACTGCTGGGGATAGTTCTAAATATACACACAGTTAGATCAAGATCATCACTACATCTTGTGGATCAAAAGATCAAAATATACTTTATCAACGCAATTCACAGCTTTATCCACAAATGGTTGTAATGTGAACAGTTTAGAATGACCGGACTATCTCTGTGTCTAAGTTTGGCTTTGGATAGGTTACAATGGCGTCACTATACGCAAGTGACTTTAAGCGCCTAAATTTCAGTGCCATGAGGTTGCTTGGGTATATTAATAAGACAATGAGAAAGCAAATGGACCAGTTTCAACATATCGATGTACAAGGCGCGCAAACATTACTTGAGCAAAGTGAAGCTCGGCTTGTTGATATCCGCGATCCTCAATCCTTCGCAGTCGCTCATGCAGAATCGGCATTTCACCTTACTAACGATTCGATCGTGTCGTTTATGGACGAAGTCGAGTTTGAACAGCCTATTCTAGTAATGTGCTATCACGGCATTAGTAGCCAAGGTGCAGCACAATATTTGGTTAACCAAGGCTTCGAACAGGTGTACAGTGTTGATGGTGGCTTTGAAGCCTGGCAACGAGCAGAACTACCGATAGTGAGAAGTTAATGAAAAGATTGGTAACGTTAAATAACCCACGTATGGCGCAAGCCTTCATCGATTACATGGCATCACGCCAGGTTGATATCCAAATCATGCCGGAAGGTGAAGGGCAGTTTGCGCTTTGGTTGACGGATGCGCAGCACGAAGTTGAAGTTGAAGCAGAGCTCAAACAGTTCTTAGCCAACCCTTCTGATCCTAAGTACAGTGCCGCTTCGTGGAACGTTGCCGATACACGAAAAAGTAAGTTTCATTATGCGAGTCCAAGCATCATGGGCATGATCAAAGCGAAAGCAGGTCCGGTTACGCTCGCGATAATGATCACTTGTGCTGCTATTTATTTGCTTCAACTACTCGGTTTTGGACGAGGTGTATTTGATTGGCTGCACTTTCCTGCATTTGAAGGACAGCAATGGCAATTGTGGCGTTGGATAAGTCATGCACTGTTGCACTTTTCGATAACACACATTGTTTTTAACCTGCTTTGGTGGTGGCAATTTGGTGGGGATATTGAACGTCGCTTAGGTTCCGGTAAGCTCTTACAGCTCTTTGTTATCTCAGCTGCCCTATCTGGCGCAGGTCAGTTTTATGTCGAAGGTGCAAACTTTGGTGGCTTATCTGGCGTGGTGTACGCTTTGTTGGGGTACTTATGGATTCTTGGTTACCGCTTACCTCACCTTGGATTAACGTTACCAAAACCGATTATTGGTTTTATGTTGGTGTGGCTGGTATTAGGTTTTGTACAACCATTTATGGCCATTGCCAATACGGCGCATTTAGTGGGGTTCATTTCTGGAATGGCCATCGCGGTATTCGATTCTGGTAAGCAGAAATACCAACAAGCTTAGGTATGTAAAAGCATTCTAAGGTTACTGACATAGAGATGCTTTGCTGACAATAAAAAAGACCGCCGATTGGCGGTCTTTTGCATTTTGAAAAGCGGACTTATTGGTAAAGATATTTGGTAAACAGTAAGTCGGCAATGATGGTTTTGCCTGTTTCTGGTAGCAAGGTCTCGTTGAGTTCTTGGACCAACGTTTTTCGTAGGTCCTCACGACCAGACAACGACTTAATTGTATCTTCGCTTTGCTTACCGAGCAGTTCAATTACTGCATCGCGGATTAATGGTTGATGATGCTCTACCACAGCAAGGTCTTGCTGGCTCATGACCATAATATCGATACGTACCTGCACGTAGCCCAGTTTATTCCCTTTTGTGTAAAAGTTGGTGGTTAAGTCTGGTTCTAAGGAGAAGTACGCGAGCTGTGGTCCAGTTTCTTCTTTTTCGGCCCATGTAGGGGATGAAATAAGCAAGCTTAGCGCGACAATAATTTGGGCTACATAACGTTTGTACATATTTATAACTTTTCTTTCTCTGGATCGCGATATTCGAATCGCTTCAGTCTTGGTACAATAGACCGTCTAAAACAAATAACGGAACTTACAGTTTCAATAAGACGGTAAGTTGTTGCTTTATTGTACGCATAAAGCCACCAATTGAATACTAGTATGAATCAGCCGATATCACTCTATCTTACTTCTTTATTGGAAGTAGAGTGGCAAAACCCCGAAGAATTTGAATTCCCTAACGAATTCGCCAAGCATTGGCTTGAAGAACAGGGCTCTTTGTCACGTCGTTTAGGTCAGCACTGCCAACGTTTAACGGTGGAATTGCTGCATAATCAGATCGTCACTGCTAAGACGTTAAAACAGGATGAGAGCCAGCTATTGTCTGAGCAAGATTGCCTATTGAGAGAGGTGATTTTATGTGGAGACAATACGGATTGGGTCATTGGACGCACGCTTATCCCACGTACAACTTTGGTCGATCAGCAATATGACTTGGCTCAGCAAGGTGATATCCCGCTGGGCTTAACAGTATTTAGCGCTGACAATGTCGAGCGTGACGCATTACAGATGGGCTGGGTAAATCTACCTCATGGCCGTTTTTTGGCGCGTCGCTCACGATTGTGGATGAATCACAAGCCGATGTTGGTTGCCGAGGTTTTCTTACCTAATTCACCAGTTTACGCTAAGGAGAAGGTGTAAATGTCCGCAGAAAAAGCCAAAGCATATTGGCAACTGATGCGAATGGATCGTCCAATTGGCTCACTATTGCTCTTGTGGCCAACAGTCTGGGCGCTTGTCATCGCCGCTCAAGGCATGCCTAGTTGGAACGTTCTGATTGTTTTTGTGTTGGGCGTATTTCTGATGCGCAGTGCAGGATGCGTGATTAATGATTTTGCTGATCGTAAGGTTGACGGCCATGTAAAGCGCACCAAGCAACGCCCATTACCCTCAGGTAAGGTGACATCAAAAGAGGCCATTGGCCTGTTTTTAGTATTAGGTGTGAGTTCTTTCTTACTCGTCCTCACCATGAACCCACTAACGATTCAACTTTCGTTTGCGGGCATCTTCTTAGCCTTCATCTACCCATTCATGAAGCGTTATACCCACTTACCACAACTATTTTTAGGCTTAGCATTTAGCTGGGCAATCCCGATGGCATGGGCTGCACAAACTGGTGAACTGCCTTGGATTGTATGGTTTGTCTTTGCGATTAACGCACTGTGGACTATTGCTTATGATACCCAATATGCGATGGTTGACCGCGATGACGATTTGAAGATTGGCATCAAATCAACGGCGATTTTGTTTGGTCGTCACGATAAGTTGGTGGTTGGGATCTTACAGCTCATTACGCTGGCAATGTTGGTGTTGTTAGGCCAACACTATGAACTTGGTCAAAGTTACTATTGGATGATTTTGGTGGCCGCTTCGTTGTTTGTTTACCAACAGCATTTGATTCGTCATCGCGATCGCGATTTATGCTTTAAAGCTTTCCTCAACAATAACTATGTTGGGATGGTGGTTGCTCTTGGGTTGTTTATCGCATTTTGGTAAGCGCTCAGAAAACGCTCTGTGATCAGTCCTGGTATGAAAAAGGCGTCCAATTGGATGCCTTTTCTGTTTGTATCGAGGTTCTGCTATTTATGCATGAAGTTGGTGGATGCTCTCTTCGATGGTGAGCTTCACTTCCGGATAAAGTAGAACAAACAACAGTTTGGCAAATTGCTGCGTCTTTTCTAGGTCACAGTTACCATCACAATCTAAGTATTGCTGTTCTTTCAATGTATTGAACATTGCAGTGAAAACACCTTTGTCGAAGAACTCTGGCGCGTTAATACCGTGTAAACGACCCAAACGCTGTGCAATGTCTTGGCTCTTCTGTTCAAGGTCAGATTTACCAAGTTCTTGGTCTGCAACGAGCAGGTTCATTGCAATTGAGTAGCGTTGCAGTGTTTCAGTGATAGTACGGCCCAATAATACCAAGGATTGGTTGTTTGACTGGTTGATTTCCAGTTTATCGCCGTCTTGGCAAACCATCTTCTGCTCAATGAACTCGTTCAACGTCTTAACCACAAGCTCGTTCAAATCCTCTTCCTTATAGCTTAAGAACAGCTCTTTCTTCAGGAACGGGTAGATTTGAGCAACGTTCTCTTGAATCTTTTCTACGGTCACGTTGCGCTGACGAATGATCATCTGAGCAATCAATGAAGGTAGAGCGAACAAGTGAATGATGTTGTTGCGGTAGTAAGTCATCAGAATCGACTGGCTACGATCCAGCGAAATGATGTCACCCATGGTGTCGGTTTCAATCACAAACTTATCAAGTGAGATAGCGTGATCCACCAATTCTTCAGCCGTTTCTGTTGGTATTGTTGAAGTGTTTGAATATGGGTTGTTCTTAAGTAACTTCAGGTAGCATTCAATCTGGTTGATCAGAGAATCACGAGATAATGCACGTTGACGAGAAGCCAACAGCGCGGTCGCACATAGAGTTAGAGCGTTAGTCGCAGCCGCATCGTTAATGTGCGTCATCATCTTGTTTGCCAGACCGTTCACCACTGGGTTCATCCATTGTGGTTTACTGCCGCCCATACGATCGATGTCTTTCGTCCACTCAGGAGCGTGTTCATTCAGGTATTGGTTTAGCTGAATCGGCTCACCGAAGTTCACGTAACCAAGACCAAAGTTGCGCAGCTTACGCAGAGTACGCAACACAAGACCTGCGTTCTCTTTCTCTTTACGCGAACCACGCAGTTCTTTGGCGTAAGTACCCACTTCCATTACGTGTTCGTAACCGATGTACACAGGCACTAACGTTACTGGACGGTTTAGACCGCGTAGCATGGCTTGAATCGTCATTGCCAACATACCGGTTTTTGCTTGCAGCAGACGACCAGTACGTGAACGACCACCTTCACTGAAGTACTCAACCGAGTAGCCTTTAGCAAACAGCTCTGATAGGTACTCACGGAAAATCGTGGAGTACAGCTTGTTGCCTTTAAAGCTACGACGAATAAAGAACGCACCACCACGACGGAAGATTGGACCCGCTGGGAAGAAGTTCAGGTTGATACCCGCAGCAATATGCGGTGGCACCATACCTTCATGGTACAGAACGTAAGAAAGCAGTAGGTAGTCCATGTGACTACGGTGACATGGTACATACACGATCTCATGACCATCTTGCGCTAGGCGACGAACGGTCGAAGCGTTGTTGATGTGCAGACCTTGGTACAGCTTCGTCCACAACCAGCCAAGAATACGATCGCCGTTTTTCACCAAACCGTACGAGAAGTCCGCTGCAATTTCATCCATGATGCTGTGCGCTTCTTTGCGCGCTTTTTCAATCGAGATGTCTTTGCTTTGTGCTTCGTCTTCAATCGCTTTTTCAATCGCAGGGGATTTCATTAGACGTGCGAACAACACTTGGCGTTGTGGCAAGTTCGGCCCCGAGGCGGCAAGCTTTTGACGAGAGAAGTGAATACGAGCCACGCGCGCCAGCTTATGCGCAATGGCGCTGTCTGTACCGTGAGAGTCCGCCATGTAGCGCAGTGATACTACGGGGCTAAAACGCACCAAACAGTCACGACCAGCACCCATTACCGCTTTCGCTTTTTGTGGCCCATTCATTGGTTGAAGGTACGGTTTGTGGTTTTCTTCTTTACCAGGCTTACGACCCCAAAGTACGGTGGCAGGGATCATTTGTACGTCTAATTCACTATCGAGCTGGTGTAGCTCAAGTAGTTCAGTAAATAGAGAGACTGATTCGCTCGGTACATCATTATCATTGCTCATCACTGTTGGACGTGAAGCAATAAATACGTAGCGAGTAAGGGTTTTGCCATTAATTTCTAGCGGACTGAGTGGGTCAGGTAGACCAAGACTCATCGCTTGTTTTTGTAATGTCAGCAAATCCACGTTCGAACGAAATGGTAAGGCATAAACAATTGGCTTCGTTAGATCGATGTTGAGATCATCAATCGGGTTCGATGGAATTGTGGTGCCCTTTACCATTACCGATAAAGGTAGTTTTAGTAATGAACGTGAAAATGATTGTCCAGAAGACATAAAGTTCACAGCCTCAATAGGTATTCAAACAAGCCTAACCTTATTTCAGTGTCCGCTTCCTTTTCATCAACAGGAAAAGAAATAGGTACGGCTATAGAAATAAGCCTAGGCGATAAATTTTAAGCGCTGCAAGGATAACAGAAACTGGTCAAACCTTTTAATTTTATTGAGTGGAAATTAGTCGAACCCATAGGTTGTTGCTTTCTTTAGACTAAGGAAATCTTTTCTGTTTAAAACGCTAGTTAACTTGAGGTTTGTGGTGGCGTTCATAAAGCATCGGAAATAAATTAAAAAACAACCAATTGGGTTTTCATTTGTTCATTTACTGGATATACTCACAGTTAACTGTATAAAAAGACAGGTGACATATGAAGCCGTTAACGCCACGCCAACAACAAGTCTTCGATTTGATTAAAAGCAAAATCGAAGACACCGGAATGCCACCAACTCGTGCAGAGATTGCGCGTGAGCTTGGCTTCCGTTCTGCGAATGCCGCGGAAGAACACCTAAAAGCGCTTGCTCGTAAACAAGCGATTGAAATTATCCCAGGCGCATCTCGCGGGATCCGAATCCTACTTGAAGATGCGGCAAACGACGATCAAGGTCTGCCTTTGATTGGTCAAGTTGCTGCTGGTGAGCCGATTTTGGCTCAAGAGCATGTGGAGTCTCACTACCAAGTGGATCCTGCTATGTTCAAACCAAAAGCAGACTTCTTACTTCGCGTAAACGGCGAAAGTATGAGAGACATCGGTATCATGGACGGCGATTTGCTGGCTGTGCATAAAACTCAAGACGTACGCGACGGTCAAGTTGTGGTTGCGCGTGTTGATGATGATGTGACAGTGAAGCGTCTAGAGCGTAAAGGCTCTACAGTACTTCTGCACGCAGAGAACGAAGAGTTTTCACCAATCCAAGTTGATCTAACATCGCAACACTTGACGATCGAAGGTCTAGCAGTGGGTATCATCCGTAACACTGACTGGATGTAGGTTTCTTACCTCAAGCAATCTAATAAAGCCCAGCTCTCTGCTGGGCTTTATGTTTTCTGCGCTTTCTTTCCCATTTTGATTTTCTTCAAAGCATATTTCTTTTCTTCCAAGCATAGTTACGCTCGCACTGATTCAGATCGTTTGGCTGTTGCGTTAAAACTTGCAAGTGATATTGAGATTTATTATCATCTAGTTCCATTTAACCATTTTCTTTTCGGCGCAAGGAAATGCCCATGTCCAAGCCTCAACATCACGTACCTAATCATCTGTTGAAACCGTTGTTTTTGCGTAGCCGCGAAAGCTTGGTCGATAACGGCTTGGTGTACGATCCGATCGCTGCAAAAGCGTGCTTGAGCTGCAAAATGGCACCAGATTGCATCAGTGGCGACGTCGATCAGAAGCAGCTGCTGCACGTGACTTTAACTCAGTTGTGCGATCAGCAGGTCAGTCACTTTCTTCAACAACACTCAGACGCTTGGATCATCAACGTAGGTGCGGGCTTAGATACGCGCTTCTACCGTTTGGATAATGGTCGTTGTCATTGGATTGAACTGGATGTCACCGAGAATCTGGTTTGGCGTCAGCGATTGTTCCACAAAAACGAACGTTACGAGCATCGTTGCGGTAGCGTAGAAGACATGAGCTGGTTAGACGAGGTGCGCATTCCTGAAAAAGCACCAGTACTGATCCTGTGTGAGATGGCTTTACTCGATTGCGATGAATCGCGCGTTGCGACCTTTATTCAGACATTGGGTCGTCATTTTGTTTCGGCAGAAGTGTGCATGGTACTAGCAGGTGACTTAACCGAAAGTAAATGGGGACAGAAGCTCGGCTCAGATACGTATGCTCACGGTTTTGAAGCTCCGGCAGAGCAAGTCTTGCATTGGTTACCATGGGCACAATGGGTAAAAGCCTTCTCACCATTCGACCGATTCTGTTCACGTTGGAAAGCATGGCAACGTTGGCTGAATAAAATCCCAATGTTGAAGCATCGCCTCACGCCAGTCCTCGTTCACATCAAGTGGTAATTGGCTAGGCACGAGGGTCTGTTTATCTTTTGTGGTTAAATTTTGTTCGAGATAAAAGCGTTTTAATCGCGACGATAGGCGGACGGCTAGTTGTTAGCCGCCTAGTCACTCTAAGCAATGACCTATCAACAAAGAGTAAAGCGCTTTTAGTGGGGGCGCCCAGCCCGAACCCTTGGGCAGCTTTGCGGCTCTCTTGTACTGAGTTACTGTATTTCAAACTTTTCTCTTTTTTGATTGAATAGTAAGAACCCACAAACAGCTGCAAAAATAAGCTCTAAAGGTCAACAGACCCTTAGTACTCAGGTACACTCGCTGATCTAAACAACGAGGTGCCTGTGACAAACTCTATCTTCTCTCCTTTATCGAATCCTCAAGTGCATCGCCAAGTGTTAGCGCTCGCTATCCCTATGGTGCTTTCGAATATTACTGTTCCACTATTGGGCTTGGTTGACGCTGCGGTGATCGGTCACCTTGAACACGCTTGGTATCTCGGCGGTGTTGCGCTTGGTAGCACCATGATCAGCGTGACGTTTTGGTTGCTTGGTTTCTTACGCATGTCGACTACAGGGTTGGCGGCGCAGTCTTATGGCGGTGAAGACCGAAAACAACTCGCTTTGGTGCTTATGCAAGGCTCACTAATGGCATTGCTGTTTGCGTTGGTCTTTCTTATTGCTCATAACCCAATCGCGGACCTGATCTTTGGTTGGAGTGATGCCAGTGCTGAAGTGAAGCACTATGGCATGCAATATTTCTCTATCCGCGTATGGAGTGCACCTGCTGCACTGATGAACTTTGTTTTGTTGGGTTGGCTGCTTGGAACACAAAATTCCAAAGCACCAATGTGGATGGTGATCATCACCAACGTGACCAACATCGCGCTCGATTTACTGTTTGTGATTGGCTTGGGCTGGAAAGTAGAAGGCGCAGCGCTGGCATCGGTGATTGCTGATTACTCAGGCATGGCGTTTGGCTTGATGTGTGTGTGGAAAACATGGCGTGCACGTCAGTTACCATCTCCGAAGAGCCTGCTAACCGATACTCAACATGGGCTAGGGCGTTTCGTAAAACTCAATCGCGATATCTTCTTACGTTCGCTATGTTTACAAGCTACGTTTAGCTTTATGACTTTCCAAGGTGCGAGCTTTGGTGATGATGTGGTTGCGGCTAATGCGGTATTGATGAGTTTCTTGATGATGATTTCCTATGGCATGGACGGTTTCGCTTATGCCATGGAAGCCATGGTTGGTAAAGCGATTGGCGCGAAAGACCGAGCGCAACTCAGTGCTTCGTTGATTGGTACGTTCTTCTGGAGTCTGATCATCTGTTTAGGTTTGACAGCGGTATTTGGTTTGGCGGGATCGCAATTGATCGCCATGATCACTTCGATTGACGCGGTGCAGCAGCAAGCGTCGATATATTTACCATGGCTGGTGGTCATGCCATTGGCATCGATGTGGTGCTTCCTGTTTGATGGCATTTTTGTTGGTGCCACCAAAGGTAAAGACATGCGAAACAGTATGTTTGTGGCGACTTGCTGTTTCTTCGCGATATTCTTTTTGTTCTCTGGCTGGCAAAACCATGCGCTATGGTTTGCGATGACCAGTTTCATGGCAATGCGAGGGGTTGGACTCGGCGCTATCTTTTTCTATCAATGGCGCAAGGGACGCTTTCTTGTCTAGTTACACATAAAAAAAACAGCAGGTTGAGACCTGCTGTTTTAGCTTTTGGATCATGGCAACCCAATTGAATTAGAATAATCGGTTCAAACCGTTCAGTGCTGCTACGCGATAGGCTTCTGCCATCGTCGGGTAGTTAAAGGTGGTATTGACGAAGTATTCAATCGTATTGGCTTCACCTTTTTGTTCCATGATGGCCTGACCGATGTGGATGATTTCTGCAGCGCGCTCACCAAAGCAGTGAATACCAAGAATTTCTTTGGTTTCACGATGGAAGAGGATTTTCAAGCTGCCGATGTCTTTACCTGCAATCTGTGCACGAGCGAGATGTTTGAACGAAGAGCGTCCCACTTCGTAAGGCACTTTCGCCGCAGTCAGTTCTTGTTCGGTTTTACCCACTGAGCTGATTTCTGGAATGGTGTAGATACCCGTTGGGATGTCATCAATTAGATTGCCGTCAGCTTGTCCTTTAGTGATGGCTTGTGCCACGAAACGACCTTGGTCATACGCTGCACTCGCTAGGCTAGGGTAGCCAATCACATCACCGACTGCGTAGATGTGTTCCACTTCTGTACGGTAGTTACCATCTACTTTGAGTTGTCCGCGTGAATCACCTTCAAGTCCGACCGCAGGTAAGTTGAGTTTGTCTGTGTTACCCGTTCGACCGTTAGCATACAGTAGGCAATCGGCTTTCATCTTCTTACCCGATTGAAGATGTACGATAACGCCATCTTCGGTGCCTTCAATTTTCTCGAATGTTTCATCGTTACGAATTACCACGCCACTGTTCCAGAAGTGGTAAGACAATGCATCTGAGACTTCGTTATCTAAGAAAGAGAGCAGACGGTCGCGAGTGTTAATCAAGTCGGTCTTCACGCCTAAACCGCGGAAAATAGATGCGTATTCACAGCCAATCACGCCCGCACCGTAAATAATGATGTGGCGAGGGTCGTGTTTCAGACTCAGGATGGAGTCGCTGTCGTAGATGCGTTCGTGCAAGAAGTCGACGTCGTTCGGTTGGTAAGGGCGGGAGCCCGTGGCGATGACGAACTTATCTGCCGAATAGATTTCTTCTGTCCCGTCACTTTGCATCACGGCAATGGAGTAATTATCGATAAAACGCGCAGTGCCGAATAATAACGAGCATGAGTTGCGATCATAAAAGCCCTGACGAAGTCGCGTTTGCTTGTCGATGACCGATTTTGCGTGGCCTAAAATGTCAGAAAATGTTGCATGAAGGCTGGTGTTATTACGACAGAATAGCGGGTTGCTATTGAATTCAATGATTCGGCTAACAGCGTGACGCAATGCTTTAGATGGTATGGTTCCCCAGTGCGTACAACCGCCACCAACACTGCTTTCCTTTTCTACGATGGCAACATTTAGGCCTGCTTTGGTTAACCCCATTGCCGCCCCTTCTCCGCCCGGGCCACTACCAATTACGATCACGTCATAGTGATTAGCATGCGCCATGATGTCTTCCTTGTTATATTTGTTTAACATTGCTGTAGCGGGATTTTAACTCATTTACTCTAGGAGGAACATGTTATGCCGACTAGAGAGTGGAAGTGATCACGCAGAATCAACCAAAAGAACGAATTGGTATGTTGCATGTCTACTATTTGGATGGAGAGGATTGCAATTGGATGCATGCCAGTAGTAACGTGCTCGCCGCTTATTGGCAGACAACGTTACTTTATACGTGGGGTCGATATGCGTTATATTGAGGTTCTTGTACCCGATAGAAAAAGAGCAAGTTTAAGAATGAAATCGATGGGAATCCGCGCGCAGCAAAAAGAAAAAACACGTCGATCACTGATCGATGCGGCATTTAATCAACTCAGTGCGGACCGCAGCTTTTCTAATCTCAGCTTGCGAGAAGTCGCCCGAGAGGCTGGAATTGCGCCAACTTCTTTTTATCGTCACTTCAAAGACATGGATGAGCTTGGCTTAACCATGGTAGATGAAGGCGGTTTGTTGTTACGCCAACTAATGCGCCAAGCGCGTCAGCGTATTGTCAAAGAAGGCAGTGTGATTCGAACTTCGGTTGAAACCTTCATGGAATTCATTGAAAGTAGTCCTAACGTATTCCGCTTATTGTTGCGTGAGCGCTCTGGCACTTCTTCTGAATTTCGTACTGCCGTCGCTCGAGAAATCCAGCATTTTGCGGCAGAATTAACCGAGTATTTAATAAGCACTGGCATGACCAAAGAAGAAGCGTTTACTCAAGCAGAAGCGTCAGTCACTTTGGTATTCAGTTCTGGTGCTGAAGTTTTAGATTTAGATCGACGCGAGCGCGATGAACTCGCCGAGCGATTGATCATGCAATTGCGAATGATAGCCAAAGGGGCCTATTGGTATCGCAAAGAACGTGAACGTAACCGATTAAAAGGCGGGATAGAATAATGTCGAATGGAAATAAATCTGAAAAGAAAACGCTGATTTTGGCACTGGTTGCAGGTATGTGTGGTGATGCTTTATTGTCATGGTTGACCATGAGTGAAGTATCTTTCTCAATCTTCCCTTTGATTGCACTCGTGCTAGCAGTACAGGCGCTTTACCAAGAATACCTTAACAACCCTGTATCAGAAGATATCCCGCTAGTTGGTTTGGCGTGTTTCTTTGTTGGTGCATTTGGCCACTCTGCTTTCATCAAAGCACAATACCCAGAAGCCGGCTCTAACTTCTTCGCGATTCTGGTTTCAATGATTCTGTTGGCTTGGGTTGGTAAAAAGCTGGGTTTTATGGAGAAGAAAGCTTCTGCTGAATAAGCAAAACAAATTCAATAAAAAGCGAGCCAATGAGCTCGCTTTTTTTGTATTTGACGCTGGTGGATTACGCTTTACGTTCTAGTAAAACGCCCGCTTCCATATGGTGTGTGTAAGGGAACTGGTCAAACAGAGCAAAACGAGTCACGTTGTGCGTTTCACATAGAATGTCCAAGTTCTCTTTCAAAGTATCAGGATTACAAGAGATGTACATGATGCGCTCGTAACCTTGCACCATCTTACAAGTGTCGACATCCATACCTGAGCGTGGTGGATCGACAAAAATCGTGTTGCAGTTGTAGCTCTTTAGATCCACTCCTGCATCTTGTAGGCGGCGGAATTCACGTTTACCTTCGATTGCTTGAGTAAATTCTTCTGCTGATAGACGTAGGATTTGTACGTTATCAATCTCATTTGCTGCGATGTTGTATTGCGCAGAAACCACAGATGGCTTCGCCAATTCAGTTGCAAGAACGCGGTCGAAGTTTTGTGCCAGCGCCAGAGAGAAATTACCGTTACCACAGTAAAGCTCTAGTAAGTCGCCAGTGCTTTCTTGAGTGCAGTCGACCGCCCATTCCAGCATCTTCTCTGCTACTTTGCCGTTTGGCTGTGTGAAGCTATTTTCAACCTGCTGGTAAATGTAGCTTTGACCGTTTACGTCCAGCTTTTCGATCACGTAGTCGCGGTCTAAGACAATCTTCATCTTACGAGCACGGCCAATGATGTTTAGGTTGAAGCCTTCATCATTTAAACGTTGCTTAAGTGCTTTTGCGTTTTCAATCCACTCTTCATCAAGTTGGCGATGGTAAAGCAGTGAAACCAGAATCTCGCCACTTAAGGTCGATAGAAAATCCACTTGGAACAGCTTGCGACGCAAGGATTCATTATCTTTCATCGCATCCACTAAGAGTGGCATTAGGTCGTTGATCAGACGGCTAGCTGCTGGGAATTGGTCTACTCGATATTTCTCACGAGTTTCCTGATCGAACATGATGTAGTACAGGTCTTCACCTTCATGCCAAACACGAAACTCAGCACGCATACGGTAATGCTGCTCTGGTGATTCAAACACTTCCAGCTCTGGCACGTTGTATGGCGCGAACATATCCGTGAGACGTTCGACTTTTTCAGCCAGTTGTTCTTGGTAGCGTTGTGGATTTACATCAAGAGTAGCCATGATCTTACCTTTTATGGTGCATTCAATTTTAGAGCGCAGATTTTATTCAATCTCAACAGTATGTCCAGTTTTGTACTCTATTTGGTTTAAAGATAGTGTGTTCTGTGTCAGTTGATACGCAAATGAACCAAAACGTTACAATTGTTAGGGCTAATATTGGCTGGACAAATAATCAATAGCTTAATAGTATTTGCCCCAAGCTGGTGCTATCTAGCAATCTAGATGGCTGAAATGGGAATCTGGTGAGAATCCAGAACTGACGCGCAGCGGTAAAAGAGAACGAACGCTCATCAAGACACTGCATTAGTTTATGTGGGAAGTCGAGCAATTAGGTGGTACTGCCATGCTCTTGAGTCCGAATACCTGCCAGCAACTGAGCCACAGCACTGGACTACTTAAAACGAGTAGGGCTCGGTAGGAATTACGCGAATTAGGACAATACAATGAGAAAAACGTTTCTTGCGATCACGTGTGCATCGCTGCTTTCACCTACCTTTTATTTACAGGCCCAAGAAGCCTCTGCAGACGAAACGGTTGTGGTTACCGCAAACCGATTCCAGCAAATTGATGGTGCGGTTCTCGCACAAACCGTTACGGTAACTAAAGAAGATATTGAGCGCCTGCAAGCAAACAGTCTGTTTGATGTGTTCCGTACACTACCGAGTGTTGAAGTTGCTCAGTACGGTGGACGTGGTCAATCTGCCTCTATTTATGTGCGAGGTGGTAGCTCATCCCAAGTTCTTGTTTTAGTCGACGGTGTGCGCATGCCACGCGCGATAATGGGCGGCGTCGATTTTAATCAGTTTCCAATCAATTCTATTGAACGTATCGACTACATTCGTGGTGCGCGTGCTTCTATTTACGGCTCAGAAGCGATTTCTGGCGTCATCAACATTATTACTCGAGCAAACATTGATAGTGATGCAAGTCGTGTGTCCGCTGGTTATGGTTCGGACAATCATAAAAAAGGAACGTTTGTTGTCTCTAAGCCAGTCGGTGAAGGTAAACACTTTAAGGGCGTATTAGGCTACGAGAAAACCGATGGTTTCAATGTGAAGCCGTTGCCAGGTGTGAATGATGGCGATGAGCACGGCTTTGAAACGCTCAACCTAAAACTAGGCTACCAACAAAACTTCTCTGATAACTTATCAGGCTACGTTGGTCTGAGTGCTTACAATAATGAGTATGACTACGACAACAGTAGTTATGGAAACCCAGCATGGGGCACCGTTGATAAACACGAGAAGAAAACCGGTGAAGTTGAGTATGTTGGTGCAGACCTATCATTGGAATACAACAAAGACGTGTACTCATCTGAGTTGAAATTGGCTTACGGCCAGCAAGACAACTATGACCATAAATCAGGTCAAAGCAAATCAACCGGCGATCACGTTGCTATTGAGCAGTTCAATGCGATTTGGTTGAACTCGTACAGCGTAAACGAAGAGCTGAGCGTTGGTGGTGGTTTGGACTACCGCACAGAAAAGCTAACCAAGGGTTATATTGCCCCAAGTGATTGGGGACCTGCTAAAGATTACGACCCAGAAAAGAACCCAAGAACCAATTTTGGTGCTAGCGCAATTGCTCAATATGCGTATGACGTATGGACGTTAGAAGCGAGCGTACGTAACGATGAAAACAACCAATTTGGCAACAACACCACTTGGCAAACTGCTGCGGGTTGGAAGTTTTATCAAGGTTATGAATTAACGCTAAGCCACGGTACAGCTTTCCGAGCTCCGAGCTTTGTTGATTTGTATTATCCAGGCTACGAAATGCCAAATCTAAAACCTGAAGAATCAGAAAATACCGAGCTGTCACTATCGGGAGCTGTATCGATCCTTGATTGGACGGTAACGGGTTACTACAACCAAATTGAGAACATGCTAATTTGGGAAGGTGCGGGCATGCAAAATGTCGGCGAAGCAGAAATCAAAGGTGTAGAACTAGAGGTGAAATTCGATACAGATATCGTTTCTCATGAGTTTTACTTAGATTACAAAGATCCAGTCGATAAATCTGGTGCAGAAGATACTCAACTGGCATACCGCGCCAAGCGTGGTGCTAAGTGGAATGCTTACGCGACGTTTGACCAATGGACATTGGGCTCACAGTACCTTTACCAAGGTGAACGTTTTAATGGCAGTACAAGATTATCGAGTTACAGCCTATGGAACTTCACCGCTTCTTACGCGGTGAACCAAAACTGGGATGTTAATGCGAAGCTAAGTAATGCCTTCGATAAAGATTACGAGATGTACTCAGGTTACGCGACGCCGGGGCGTCAGTACTTTGTCTCGGCGGACTACCGCTTCTAATCGAATCCAACAAGACCGCCACATCGGCGGTCTTTCTTATTGTGAACAAAGAAGCTGGTGTAAATCGGTAACGAGGCAAGTAAATGACAAAGGCAAAACGTGTTGTGATTAGCTGGTCGAGTGGTAAAGACTCCACGTTAACGTTAGAGCGTCTAAACGAAAATCCGCATTATCAGGTGGTTGGCTTGTACACAACTTATGTTGATAAAGAAGTACCTTTCCAAGCAACGCCACTTGAGGTTGTGCAAATGCAGGCGGACTTACTTGGTCTTTCGCTCATTACCATCGAGCTGCCCGAAGTCTTCCCGAGTAACGACATTTATCAATCGACCATCGTTCATGCATTGGAAAATAGTGGGCTGAATGTAGAAGCTGTCGCGTTTGGTGATATGTTCTGCAATGGTATAGCTGATTATCGACGTAGCTATATTGAGCCTGCCGGTTGGGAATGTGTATTCCCATTGCTGGGGGAAGAGAGCAAGGCATTGGCATTTGAAATTGTCGAGCGTGGTATTCAAACCATGCTAATCACCACCGATGGAGAAGTATTACCGTCGGAGTGGTGTGGACGTTGGTATGACAAAGCGCTGATTGAGTCATTACCCGGTCATATTGACCCCTGCGGGGAAAATGGTGAATTCCATACATTGGTGACATCAACGCCATCATTTCAAGGACATATAGAATTGACTAAGCTTGAAGTGGAAATAGGGGAGCGATTCAGCCATCAAAGATACCAAGCCAAAGCATTGCCAAAACAAATCTAACCAGTATGATCGCCGAGTCTCTAATTTGCAGGTAAGACTCGT
The DNA here is from genome assembly GCF_023277445.1 of Vibrio sp. ED002. NCBI lineage: Bacteria > Pseudomonadati > Pseudomonadota > Gammaproteobacteria > Vibrionales > Vibrionaceae > Vibrio > Vibrio sp. ED002. The sequence goes on from NZ_CP080238.1 coordinate 2,537,822, forward strand.
GCGAGCATCAAGTAAGAAAAAAGTCCTAGTGTTTGACTCCGGTGTTGGAGGGCTATCGGTCTTTCAAGAAATCCACCGACTTCTTCCACACATGGATTACTTGTATCTATTCGACAACGAAGCTTATCCATATGGCGAGCTCGATCAAGATGTACTGATCACTCGTGTCAATCAGCTAGTGGCGGCATTGGTGGAAGAGCATCAAGCCGATATCGTGGTTATTGCGTGCAATACGGCAAGTACCATTGTGCTGCCTTCCTTGCGCGCTAATCTATCCATTCCAGTGGTTGGAGTGGTCCCAGCAATAAAGCCTGCTTCTTTACTTGCCTCTCTAGGTGTCGGGCTCATTGCTACGCCAGCGACCGTCACTCGTCAGTATACTCATGAGCTGATTCGCGATTTTGCTCAAGGAAAACCTGTTGAATTGCTAGGTTCTACTCGCTTAGTGGATATGGCGGAAGAAAAGCTGCGCGGGGAAAGTATCTCTTTAGTAGAACTCGAAAGCATTCTTCTACCGCTACGCAATAAAGTGGATGTTGCAGTACTTGGCTGTACTCACTTTCCTTTGATTAAAGATGAAATCAATCAAGCGTTAGGTGGAGAAGTCACGCTAGTTGATTCTGGCGAAGCGATTGCTCGTCGAGTAAAAGCGTTACTCATGAGTGATATGAAGCAAGAGAGTAAAGAGGAAGGGAGCAAGAAAATTTATGCCAGTGCACCTCCTTGGCAAGAAGATGCACTGAATATCTGTCTGGCAGAACTAGGTTTTAATCCTGTTCAAGTTTACCGCCATCCGGATGTTTAGGGTCGTTAGCAATTCGAACTTTCAGAGTTCGCTCCATATATTCCTTTTCATTGAGTTTCGCGATAGCAGGTTTGGCATCAGCCGCGGCCATCACGACAAAACCAAACCCTCTTCTTTTACCGGTGCGTTTGTCTTTCATTAAGCGCACCGCATAAACCTGCCCATACTCCGCAAACAAATCACGAACGTGACTCTCATTTGCTTTATAAGGCAAGTTGCCGACATACAGCGTTTTGGTCGAAGGATCGGAATCAGAAGGTTGAATAACAGGTGTCTTGCTAGAAAGTGAAAACAGAAAAGCAGTAGCGACAACACCAATAACAAAGCTCAAGGCTGGTGGAACCGGTAATTGAGAGAAGATAACTCCCCCGATAACCGCTAACCCAGCACACAAGGTCAGATTTTTTTTAGACGTCATTTTGATTACTACATATAGATGATAAAGAAATTGTCTGTCTATTAACAAAGTAGACACATGGATCTTACGTATATGGTTGGTGTTTTTCCAACCAATTGCTGTGATATGTCTCAAATGTGACGAAGAAATATGCAGATATAACGCATTTGATGGATAAGTGAGCGCTTGAATTGTTTTTTTCAAAAAAGGGGTTGCGCTCATTTCTGAATTCCCTATACTGCGCATCCACCGACACGGAGTGAGACGAAAGTCACACGGCGAGTCGGGAAGAGAGAAAAAAGAATTTGAAAAAAATGCTTGACTCTCTCACGGTGTGAAGTAAGATACGCACCCCTAACGACGAGCAACTAAGTTGCTGAAAATGTTAGAAAAGCTCTTTAAAAATAAGAACCTATCAATCTGTGTGGGCACTCGTTGATGATAATCCAATTAGATACCTCGGTATCAAATTAGGTTTCAATGAACTGAGTGACCAATCAAGTCTTCGGACTTGGCACAGTCAATTCATTATCATTCTGTTGGAATGGTAATAGCTTTAAAATTACTTCTTACTTTCGAGTAAGGATGAGTTTTGAAGTCAGTATTCGTTGAGCCGAACAAAATCTTAAATTGAAGAGTTTGATCATGGCTCAGATTGAACGCTGGCGGCAGGCCTAACACATGCAAGTCGAGCGGAAACGACTTAACTGAACCTTCGGGGAACGTTAAGGGCGTCGAGCGGCGGACGGGTGAGTAATGCCTAGGAAATTGCCCTGATGTGGGGGATAACCATTGGAAACGATGGCTAATACCGCATGATGCCTACGAGCTAAAGAGGGGACCTTCAGGTCTCTCGCGTCAGGATATGCCTAGGTGGGATTAGCTAGTTGGTGAGGTAATGGCTCACCAAGGCGACGATCCCTAGCTGGTCTGAGAGGATGATCAGCCACACTGGAACTGAGACACGGTCGAGACTCCTACGGGAGGCAGCAGTGGGGAATATTGCACAATGGGCGCAAGCCTGATGCAGCCATGCCGCGTGTGTGAAGAAGGCCTTCGGGTTGTAAAGCACTTTCAGTCGTGAGGAAGGTGGTGTAGTTAATAGCTGCATTACTTGACGTTAGCGACAGAAGAAGCACCGGCTAACTCCGTGCCAGCAGCCGCGGTAATACGGAGGGTGCGAGCGTTAATCGGAATTACTGGGCGTAAAGCGCATGCAGGTGGTTTGTTAAGTCAGATGTGAAAGCCCGGGGCTCAACCTCGGAATAGCATTTGAAACTGGCAGACTAGAGTACTGTAGAGGGGGGTAGAATTTCAGGTGTAGCGGTGAAATGCGTAGAGATCTGAAGGAATACCGGTGGCGAAGGCGGCCCCCTGGACAGATACTGACACTCAGATGCGAAAGCGTGGGGAGCAAACAGGATTAGATACCCTGGTAGTCCACGCCGTAAACGATGTCTACTTGGAGGTTGTGGCCTTGAGCCGTGGCTTTCGGAGCTAACGCGTTAAGTAGACCGCCTGGGGAGTACGGTCGCAAGATTAAAACTCAAATGAATTGACGGGGGCCCGCACAAGCGGTGGAGCATGTGGTTTAATTCGATGCAACGCGAAGAACCTTACCTACTCTTGACATCCAGAGAACTTTTCAGAGATGAATTGGTGCCTTCGGGAACTCTGAGACAGGTGCTGCATGGCTGTCGTCAGCTCGTGTTGTGAAATGTTGGGTTAAGTCCCGCAACGAGCGCAACCCTTATCCTTGTTTGCCAGCGAGTAATGTCGGGAACTCCAGGGAGACTGCCGGTGATAAACCGGAGGAAGGTGGGGACGACGTCAAGTCATCATGGCCCTTACGAGTAGGGCTACACACGTGCTACAATGGCGCATACAGAGGGCAGCAAGCTAGCGATAGTGAGCGAATCCCAAAAAGTGCGTCGTAGTCCGGATTGGAGTCTGCAACTCGACTCCATGAAGTCGGAATCGCTAGTAATCGTGGATCAGAATGCCACGGTGAATACGTTCCCGGGCCTTGTACACACCGCCCGTCACACCATGGGAGTGGGCTGCAAAAGAAGTAGGTAGTTTAACCTTCGGGAGGACGCTTACCACTTTGTGGTTCATGACTGGGGTGAAGTCGTAACAAGGTAGCGCTAGGGGAACCTGGCGCTGGATCACCTCCTTATACGATGATTACTCACGATGAGTGTCCACACAGATTGATAGTTCACAAGCGTAAGCTTGTAGCTAACATAGCTCTTTAACAATTTGGAAAGCTGACAAAGTAATCTTTAAGATTACTTGTAAAGTTCTCAATGTTTGTCTTTATGACAAACACCAAAAAACACATTCAAGTGTTCTTGGGAATATCACTTTTAAAGTGATTATTCGAAATTGAGTCCGGCAAAATCGAAATGTCTCTCGCTCATTCAAATAATGAGAGACAACTTTGGTGATTTGATTATCAACTCGAAACTCCTTCGGGTTGTATGGTTAAGTGACTAAGCGTACACGGTGGATGCCTTGGCAGTCAGAGGCGATGAAGGACGTATTAACTTGCGATAAGCCCAGATTAGGTAGTAAAAACCACTTGAGTCTGGGATTTCCGAATGGGGAAACCCACTAGCATAAGCTAGTATCGCTGCGTGAATACATAGCGCAGCGAAGCGAACCGGGGAACTGAAACATCTAAGTACCCCGAGGAAAAGAAATCAACCGAGATTCCGAAAGTAGCGGCGAGCGAAATTGGACTAGCCCTTAAGCTTTATATGCGTTAGACGAACGGTCTGGAAAGTCCGGCAATAAAGGGTGATAGCCCCGTAGTTGACAACGCACATTCAGTGAAATCGAGTAGGGCGGGACACGTGATATCCTGTCTGAATATGGGGGGACCATCCTCCAAGGCTAAATACTACTGACTGACCGATAGTGAACCAGTACCGTGAGGGAAAGGCGAAAAGAACCCCTGTGAGGGGAGTGAAATAGAACCTGAAACCGTGTACGTACAAGCAGTAGGAGCACCTTCGTGGTGTGACTGCGTACCTTTGTATAATGGGTCAGCGACTTATATTCAGTGGCAAGGTTAACCATCTAGGGGAGCCGTAGCGAAAGCGAGTGTTAACTGCGCGACTTAGTCGCTGGATATAGACCCGAAACCAGGTGATCTAGCCATGGGCAGGTTGAAGATTGAGTAACATCAATTGGAGGATAGAACCGACTAATGTTGAAAAATTAGCGGATGACTTGTGGCTAGGGGTGAAAGGCCAATCAAACCTGGAGATAGCTGGTTCTCCCCGAAAGCTATTTAGGTAGCGCCTCGGACGAATACTACTGGGGGTAGAGCACTGTTAAGGCTAGGGGTCATCCCGACTTACCAACCCTTTGCAAACTCCGAATACCAGTAAGTACTATCCGGGAGACACACGGCGGGTGCTAACGTCCGTCGTGGAGAGGAAACAACCCAGACCGCCAGCTAAGATTCCAAATTATTACTAAGTGGGAAACGATGTGGGAAGGCTCAGACAGCCAGGATGTTGGCTTAGAAGCAGCCATCATTTAAAGAAAGCGTAATAGCTCACTGGTCGAGTCGGCCTGCGCGGAAGATGTAACGGGGCTAAGTAATAAACCGAAGCTGCGGCAATGAAGTTTTACTTCATTGGGTAGGGGAGCGTTCTGTAAGCCGTTGAAGGTGTGTTGTAAAGCATGCTGGAGGTATCAGAAGTGCGAATGCTGACATGAGTAACGATAAAGGGGGTGAAAAACCTCCTCGCCGGAAGACCAAGGGTTCCTGTCCAACGTTAATCGGGGCAGGGTAAGTCGACCCCTAAGGCGAGGCCGAAAGGCGTAGTCGATGGGAAACGGGTTAATATTCCCGTACTTCTTACAATTGCGATGGGGGGACGGAGAAGGCTAGGTGAGTACTGGCGACGGTTGTCCAGGTTCAAGTGCGTAGGCTGAAGAGTTAGGTAAATCCGGCTCTTCTTAAGGCTGAGACACGACGTCGAGCTACTACGGTAGTGAAGTCATTGATGCCATGCTTCCAGGAAAAGCCTCTAAGCTTCAGATTGTAAGGAATCGTACCCCAAACCGACACAGGTGGTCGGGTAGAGAATACCAAGGCGCTTGAGAGAACTCGGGTGAAGGAACTAGGCAAAATGGTACCGTAACTTCGGGAGAAGGTACGCTCTTGATGGTGAAGTCCCTTGCGGATGGAGCTGACGAGAGTCGCAGATACCAGGTGGCTGCAACTGTTTATTAAAAACACAGCACTGTGCAAAATCGTAAGATGACGTATACGGTGTGACGCCTGCCCGGTGCCGGAAGGTTAATTGATGGGGTTAGACTTCGGTCGAAGCTCTTGATCGAAGCCCCGGTAAACGGCGGCCGTAACTATAACGATCCTAAGGTAGCGAAATTCCTTGTCGGGTAAGTTCCGACCTGCACGAATGGCGTAATGATGGCCACGCTGTCTCCACCCGAGACTCAGTGAAATTGAAATCGCTGTGAAGATGCAGTGTACCCGCGGCTAGACGGAAAGACCCCGTGAACCTTTACTACAGCTTGGCACTGAACATTGACCCTACATGTGTAGGATAGGTGGGAGGCTTTGAAGCGCAGTCGCTAGATTGCGTGGAGCCGTCCTTGAAATACCACCCTTGTAGTGTTGATGTTCTAACGTCGACCCCTTATCGGGGTTGCGGACAGTGCCTGGTGGGTAGTTTGACTGGGGCGGTCTCCTCCCAAAGAGTAACGGAGGAGCACGAAGGTGGGCTAATCACGGTTGGACATCGTGAGGTTAGTGCAATGGCATAAGCCCGCTTGACTGCGAGAATGACAATTCGAGCAGGTGCGAAAGCAGGTCATAGTGATCCGGTGGTTCTGTATGGAAGAGTAATCGCTCAACGGATAAAAGGTACTCCGGGGATAACAGGCTGATACCGCCCAAGAGTTCATATCGACGGCGGTGTTTGGCACCTCGATGTCGGCTCATCACATCCTGGGGCTGAAGTCGATCCTAAGGGTATGGCTGTTCGCCATTTAAAGTGGTACGCGAGCTGGGTTTAGAACGTCGTGAGACAGTTCGGTCCCTATCTGCCGTGGGCGTTGGAAGATTGAAGGGGGCTGCTCCTAGTACGAGAGGGATAGGAGTGGACGAACCTCTGGTGTTCGGGTTGTGTCGCCAGACGCATTGCCCGGTAGCTAAGTTCGGAATCGATAACCGCTGAAAGCATCTAAGCGGGAAGCGAGCCCTGAGATGAGTCTTCCCTGATACTTTAAGTATCCTAAAGGGTTGTTCGAGACTAGAACGTTGATAGGCAGGGTGTGTAAGCGTTGTGAGGCGTTGAGCTAACCTGTACTAATTGCCCGTGAGGCTTAACCATACAACACCCAAGGGGTTTTGATGGACTCAATGCAAGAACGATTGAATGTGTATAAGTAGAATTTAAAAACAGCTTTCCGAATTATTCGATTTGCAAGCAAATCTCACCCTAAAGGGCCGCACTAAAGTGCGTTTGAATTTGCGAGCAAATTGATAAAGAATTTGCTTGGCGACCATAGCGATTTGGACCCACCTGACTTCCATTCCGAACTCAGAAGTGAAACGAATTAGCGCCGATGGTAGTGTGGGGTTTCCCCATGTGAGAGTAGGACATCGCCAGGCTTTAAATTTAGACTTAAATGTCTAACCAGTGCGGAGCGGTAGTTCAGTTGGTTAGAATACCGGCCTGTCACGCCGGGGGTCGCGGGTTCGAGTCCCGTCCGCTCCGCCACTTATTTCAAAGACCTCGCTTTTGCGAGGTTTTTTTGAATCTACAATGTGATAAACTGTAGTTTCTACAGGGGTGTAGCTCCAATTGGCAGAGCAGCGGATTCCAAATCCGCGTGTTGGGAGTTCGAATCTCTCCACCCCTGCCATATTTAAGGCTCTAGCAGAAATGCTGGAGCCTTTTTCGTTTCATCACTTCTAACAAGTGATATTAGGATAACTTGGCGTCCCTTGGTGCGCAGTCCGCTTGGCTGTATTTCCCATCGAATCTCCGGAGTGCCGGCCCAGTCCACCCCTGCCATATTTAAGGCTCTAGCAGAAATGCTGGAGCCTTTTTCGTTTTTATCACTTCTAACAAGTGATATTAGGATAACTTGGCGTCCCTTGGTGCGCAGTCCGCTTGGCTGCATTTCCCATCGAATCTCCGGAGTGCCGGCCCAGTCCACCTCTTTTTATGTACAAAGCTTCAGTCAAAGATTATGAAACTTGTTTGCTTTTAGTTTTTAGAAAAAGGTCCAATTCCACCGTATTAGTATCAGTTTGTCGGACGCGGGTGCGTTCGCTTACTTGATGTTCTATCCGACATTCAGGCTCGGTTCTTTCTTCTTCGGGAGGGATAAGTACCTGTTATCTGAATATTTGTCTATTTAGTTCGTTGGGCAGGGGTAGGCGAACCGTGATTTACAACCTACAAAAAAGCCCAGTACTTTCATACTGGGCTTTGACTCTTTATTAGTTTCTAAAGGATACGCTTAAGTACGCCGTCAGCTTTGATGCGAGTGATCTTACGAACAAGCTTCTGAACGCTTTCTGGGTAATCTTCTACCTTTTCTAACTGTCGGTAAGTACAGATAAGTTGAGTATGCTCGAGAATGTTTGCTACTTCTTGCTCAAACTTATCCGTCATCTTAGCGTAGTTATCTTGCACCAATAGTCCATTTTCTAAGTCTAGTGACCATGCGCGTGGGTTCAGGTTATTACCTGTCATGAGCATGTAGCGTTTATCTACCCAAATACCTTTTAGGTGGAAGCTATTGTTGTCGTGCTTCCATAAGTGGATAGAAAGCTTACGAGCTGCAATGTTCGCTTCGTTGGCTTTTGCAAAACGGCGAAGGTTCAATTCGTAAAGATATGGCAAACCACCAATAGTTTTAAATTCTTCTTCCGGAGCAATATAGAAGTCATTTGCTGTTTTATCTCCAACAACAATCGTTACTTTCACCCCGCGTTTCATTGCACGTTTTACTTCACGATGAATCGCTTTAGGAAAGTTGAAGTAAGGTGTACAGATGAAGATTTCATTTTGAGCGGCAGCGAGTAACTTAACGATTTTCATGTTGAGTTGATTACGTCGCTTACCCAAGCCAACAAGAGGAGTCACTTTTACCTCTTCTTCTGTTGCACTCTCTGGCGAAAACTCATAATCAGCACGAGCGAGAGAAGAACGCAGTTGACGAATTGCAGCTTTGATTTCTTTAGTTTCTGGTTTGTCCTTACCAGCAAGGTCGTTTACTGCTGGGTGAGCTATCATCTCACTCTGGATGAAACCGACCATGGAGTCAGCAAGTGCTTTATGTTGAATCACATGGTAACGGTCGAAACGATAACGACCATTGTATTGAAGATAGACGTTGTTTAAGCTAGCGCCGCTATAAATAACGGTATCGTCAACAATAAAACCTTTTAAATGCAGTACGCCGAAGACCTCTCTTCCTCGTACAGGAATGCCGTATACCGGAATCGAATGTTGGTATTTTTTAGCGAATGCTTTGTATAGCGCGGAATTGCCCTCTGATGACTCTGCACCAATGAGACCACGTTGAGCTCGGTGCCAATCTACACAGATATTGATGTCCAATCCAGGGTTGCGCTGTTTCGCCTCATAAAGCGCTGTGAAAATTTCACGTCCAGCTTCATCATCTTCCAGATATAGAGCGACTAGGTAAATTCGCGACGTTGCTTTGCTGATCGCATCAAGAAGACGAGTTCTGAAAGTTTCTGCTGCGTGCAGAACTTCAAAGTCTTCAGGCTTGACTGCGAGACTTGGCAACTGTTCGAATGGGTTCCTACTTACTATCATACCGGTGTGAGTACCTTAATTAAGTGCAATATTGCGAACCTGATATTTTACCAAAGATATGAATTCTCTGGCTACAAAACCACGTCGTTTAGAACGTCAGAAGTGGTGAATTGCATTGGAATGAGATCTTTACCACTGTCTACGTACCGCAAATAAGCCATTTTTAACGAGTTTGGCAATTCAGAGCTATCAATGGTTTCAAACCCATGCTGAGCGTAATAATTCTCTAAATGTTTAAAAGCGAAGCAATAATCACCACTGGTGAAAACTGTGTTTTCGCAATAAGTAAGCAGAGCACTGCCGACGCCAGTCCCACGAAATTCTGGCACGACTAGCATCCCTGTAAGCAATCGTGATTTTTCGATGGTTTTCATTCGTAATAGCGCAACAATGCCATTTTTGACGCTGGCGGTAATGATTAACTCATCCCGTTTGGCTCGGCCTGCCGGATAATGCGCTTTATACAACCTCTTAATGAGAGGAAGTTTGATCGGATTTAACACTTCTATGATTAATGAGTCTGGTATTGTCACTGCGGCTAAAAGATAACTAATGTAGAATGTCCATAGTTTAAGAGAATCTCATCTGGCGTTGCAAATCCACTATGGAAATTAAGAAACACGCGAGCCTTAAGGCTTTTCATACATTTGGTATCGAGCAAACTTGCGACTATTTGGCGATTGTTGAATCTGTAGAAGATGTCATACAGTTGTTCAAGAACGACACCTTTAAAAAATTACCAAAACTGTTTTTAGGTAAAGGGAGTAACATGCTCTTTACTCAGCATTATGAAGGGCTTGTGATTATCAACCGATTACTTGGTAAACAAGTGAGTGAAACGGATGAGTATTACAAGCTGCATATTGATGGTGGTGAAGACTGGCCCGCATTAGTGGAATGGTGTGTAAAACAAGATATTGGTGGCCTTGAAAACTTAGCTCTTATCCCTGGCTGTGCGGGTTCTGCACCGATTCAGAACATCGGAGCGTATGGAGTAGAGCTCAACAACATCTGTGATTATGTTGATGTTCTTGACCTAGAGACTTTTGAAACTACACGTATGAGTGCAGAAGAATGTCTGTTTGGTTATCGTGATTCGATATTCAAGCATTCTCTGTATGAGAAGTGTTTTATCACCGCGCTTGGCCTTAAACTGCCCAAAACGTGGCAACCCGTCAATCAATATGGCCCTCTACAGTCTATTCCTGAAAAAGAACTTAGCCCTAACGCAATATTTGAGCGAGTTTGCCAAGTGCGCATGGAGAAGTTACCTGATCCAACTAAAGTGGGTAATGCAGGGAGTTTCTTTAAAAACCCAGTGATCAGTCAAGATCATTATGATCAACTTATCCAGCAGCATGACACCATGGTCGCCTATCCTGCAAAAGGTGGGATGAAAGTGGCAGCCGGTTGGCTGATTGATCAGTGTGGGCTAAAAGGTACCTCGGTTAACGGTGCCCAAGTGAACCCATTACAAGCTTTAGTGCTTACCAATGTGGATAACTGTACCGCGGAAGATGTGGTGACTTTGGCTTCTCTTGTAAAGAAAACGGTTTGGGATAAGTATCAAATAGAGCTTGAGCATGAAGTGCGTTTTATGAATAGTCATGCTGAGACAACCCTTTCTGAGATAGAGGCTGCTCGATGAGAAAAGAACATAACGCAAAGCTCCATATCCTCAAAGCTTTAAGCGACAGCGATTTCCATTCAGGTGAAGCACTTGGGGAGAGCCTTGGCATCTCTCGAGCAGCAATCGCAAAGCACATTAAAGGGTTAAATGAGTGGGGTGTGGATATCTATCGTATCCAAGGCCGAGGTTATCAACTGGCGCACCCCCTACAACTATTAGACGGAGATACACTCAAAGCGAAACTTGATAGTCAAATCGAGCTGATCTCTGTTATCGATTCAACCAACCAGTATTTGCTGGAAAGAGTGAATGAGTCAGACAAAGGAAGAGTTTGTTTAGCGGAATACCAAGCTAAAGGCAGAGGACGTCGTGGCCGTCAGTGGATTTCACCTTTTGGGACAAATCTCTACTTGTCTATGTACTGGCGACTGGACGCAGGTATGGCTGCAGCAATGGGATTAAGCCTTGTTGTTGGTATTGCGGCAGTAGAAGCGCTCGAAAGTATGGGCGTTCAAGGTGTGAAGTTGAAGTGGCCCAATGACCTCTATTTCCAAGATAAAAAACTTGCAGGTATTTTAGTCGAAATGTCAGGCCAAGCCGGTGGTGCCGCTCATCTTGTTATCGGGATGGGGTTGAACATTGGGATGCCGGACATACAGCCTGAGATTGATCAGCCTTGGACAACGTTGAGTCAAGTCAGTGATGGTTTAACAATCGACCGCACCGTTCTGGCACTCAACCTTATTGAACACTGGAAGATCGCACTAGAAGAATATGAAATGACTGGTCTGGCGGGGTTTGTTGATCGTTGGAATCGTTTAGATAATTTTATAGACCGTCCGGTTAAGTTACTTATGGGGCCAAGAGAGATTCATGGCATTGTAAAAGGTATCGATCAACAAGGTGGGGTAGTACTAGAAACCAACAATGGTTTGGAGACCTACATTGGCGGCGAGATCTCCTTAAGAAAAACCGATTAACATTAACGAGTCAGCACTACTTTCTCAACGATACCTTATCAACCAAATGGCTTGGCCCTTTATGCAGTATTAAGTGGGCCCTTTCTCGAGTAGGAAGAATGTTCTGTTCCAAATTGAGCCCATTAATATCATGCCAAATCTGCTTAGCCTTGTTCCTAGCTTCTTCTACTGAGAGTTGGGTATAGTGGCTAAAATAGGATCCAGGTTTGGTGAATGCTCCTCGACGGAATTTCAAAAATCGTTCTACGTACCATTGCTCGACGGTCTCTGTTTCAGCATCAACGTAAATAGAGAAGTCTAGAAAATCCGACACAAACACTCGATGTGGATCGTGTGGGTAATCCATACCGCTTTGCAAAACATTTAAACCTTCAATGATCAATATATCTGGCTGCTCAACGGTTTTAAGCTCTTCGGTAATGTCGTAGGTAATGTGGGAATAGACTGGCACTGTAAGGTCAGGTTTACCTGCTTTCACATCGGAAACAAACTCAACTAAACGCTTTATGTCGTACGACTCGGGAAAGCCTTTGCGATGCATGATGCCCTTATCTTCCAGTTCTTTCTTTGGATATAAGAAACCGTCGGTTGTCACTAACGCGACTTTTGGATGATTCTCCCAGCGAGATAGAAGGGCCTTCAGCAGCCTCGCAGTCGTACTTTTCCCTACCGCAACGCTACCAGCAATACCGATGACAAATGGAGGAGCATGCTCTTCTGTATTGAGAAATTGCTGTAATACTGAGTTGCGACTCTGACGAGCTTGAACATATAAGTTCAATAGACGAGACAAAGGAAGGTAAATCTCTACCGCTTCCTCTACAGTGAGGTTTTCATTAATGCCTTGAAGCGCGGTTAAGTCGTCTTCAGAGAGTGTCATCGGGACAGAATTTCGTAGTTCTGCCCATTCAGCACGGTCAAATGACAAAAATGGACTCATGAGTCTCTTTGATCCTTGGTTTAATAGAGAGCAAGAACATACAACAAGCATCGTTTAAAGCAAACGACAAAGCTCGAAAGTTTGCTTTAAAAAGTGAGGTTTGTATGAATTTGCAGCAATTGAATCTAAAAAGCTAAATTTTACGATTTTTTTTAAAATACCTATTGCAACCTAGAAAATCATTCAATAGAATGCGCACCACTTATGCCGACTTAGCTCAGTAGGTAGAGCAACTGACTTGTAATCAGTAGGTCACCAGTTCGATTCCGGTAGTCGGCACCATTCTTTCCTGCTTCTTTAAGAAGCAATTGTAGTAAGAATGGCATGAAATTTTGGAGGGGTTCCCGAGTGGCCAAAGGGAGCAGACTGTAAATCTGCCGGCACTGCCTTCGATGGTTCGAATCCGTCCCCCTCCACCATATTCTTAAGGAAATAGCTCTCAGAGTTACGTGTTGCGGGCATCGTATAATGGCTATTACCTCAGCCTTCCAAGCTGATGATGCGGGTTCGATTCCCGCTGCCCGCTCCACTCTAATTTGAGTGCTGATATAGCTCAGGTGGTAGAGCGCATCCTTGGTAAGGATGAGGTCGGCAGTTCGAGTCTGCCTATCAGCACCAGCTCTCAAAGTTATTTCCTTTTGATATAAGATTTACCAATTATCTTTTTTGGTTGCGTGGTCAATTCGGGCCACCTAAATCCGTACCTAGAGGGACTACTCATGTCTAAAGAAAAATTTGAACGTACGAAACCGCACGTTAACGTTGGTACTATCGGCCACGTTGACCACGGTAAAACAACTCTAACTGCAGCTATCTGTACTACTCTTGCTAAAGTTTACGGCGGTGTAGCTAAAGACTTCGCATCTATCGATAACGCTCCAGAAGAGCGTGAGCGCGGTATCACAATCGCAACTTCTCACGTTGAGTACGATACTCCAACTCGTCACTACGCACACGTAGACTGTCCAGGACACGCGGATTATGTTAAAAACATGATCACTGGTGCTGCACAGATGGACGGTGGTATCCTAGTTGTTGCTGCGACAGATGGTCCAATGCCACAAACTCGTGAGCACATCCTACTAGGCCGTCAGGTTGGTATCCCTTACATCATCGTATTCATGAACAAATGTGACATGGTTGATGATGAAGAGCTTCTAGAGCTAGTAGAAATGGAAGTTCGTGAACTTCTATCTGAGTACGATTTCCCAGGTGATGACCTACCAGTTATCCAAGGTTCTGCACTAGGCGCACTAAACGGCGAAGAGCAGTGGGAAGCTAAGATTGTTGAACTAGCAGAAGCGCTAGATTCATACATTCCTGAGCCAGAGCGTGCAGTAGATATGCCATTCCTAATGCCTATCGAAGACGTATTCTCAATCCAAGGTCGTGGTACAGTAGTAACTGGCCGTATCGAACGTGGTATCCTAAACGTAGGTGACGAAGTTGCTATCGTAGGTATCAAAGACACTACTACTACTACATGTACTGGTGTTGAAATGTTCCGTAAGCTTCTAGACGAAGGTCGTGCTGGTGAGAACGTTGGTGCACTTCTACGTGGTACTAAGCGTGACGAAGTTGAACGTGGTCAAGTACTAGCTAAGCCTGGTTCAATCACTCCACACACTAAGTTCGAGTCAGAAGTATACGTACTTTCTAAAGACGAAGGCGGCCGTCATACTCCGTTCTTCAAAGGCTACCGTCCACAGTTCTACTTCCGTACAACTGACGTAACTGGTGATATCTCTCTACCAGAAGGCGTAGAAATGGTAATGCCTGGCGACAACATCCAAATGGTTGTTGAACTAATCGCTCCTATCGCAATGGACGAAGGTCTACGTTTCGCTATCCGTGAAGGTGGCCGTACTGTAGGTGCTGGTGTTGTTGCTAAGATTTTCGCATAATTCTTAACGAATTAACGAATGTCTTCGGAAAATCTTGAATTAGATTTGACGAACCAGTATCAAAAAGGGCATCATTTGATGCCCTTTTTCTGCGCTCAACATTATTTTAGCTGTTTTCTTGTTCAGGATTTGGTTGAGAGTAGAGCAAGATTAGGCGGAGAGGCTTAATCTTAAGAGAGTAGCGCTGATTTTTTCAGCGATATGGAGTTTGCCCTGCAACAGCGGGGTTATTGTCGTCTATATTAAGACTTGTGACAGGTTGGTTTATGAAAGCAAATAATGCTGAAACTCCTGATAGCTCAAACGCAGCAGATACGTTTAAGTGGATTGCCGCTTTCGTATTAGCAGCGGCCGCTGTTGTGGGTAATTACCTGTATGGTGAGATGTCTGTAGTTGTTCGTGCTGCAGGCGTTGTTGTTCTTATTGCAGCTGCCCTAGGCGTTGCAGCGACAACGACTAAAGGTAAAGCAGCGATCAGTTTTGCAAAAGAATCTCGTATGGAAGTTCGTAAGGTTGTTTGGCCTACACGCCAAGAAACCATGCAAACAACACTGATTGTTTTAGCTGTAAGTATTGTAATGGCTCTAGTGCTATGGGGAATTGACGGCATCATGGTTCGTTTAGTTGCTCTAGCAACTGGGGTATAGAGGGTAGTGATTCATGAGTGAAGCTCCAAAAAAACGCTGGTATGTAGTTCAAGCCTTCTCTGGATTTGAAGGTCGTGTAGCTCAATCTCTACGTGAGCATATCAAAATGCACGCTATGGAAGAGCTATTCGGTGAAGTACTAGTTCCTACTGAAGAAGTAGTGGAAATGCGCGCGGGTCAGCGTCGTAAATCTGAACGTAAGTTTTTCCCAGGCTACGTCCTTGTTCAGATGATTATGAACGATGAATCATGGCACCTAGTACGCAGTGTGCCGCGTGTCATGGGCTTCATTGGTGGTACCTCAGACCGTCCAGCACCTATCACAGATAAAGAAGCTGACGCGATTCTTAACCGTCTTGAGAAAGCGAGTGAGTCTCCTCGTCCTCGTACAATGTACGAAGCGGGTGAAGTGGTACGTGTTAACGAAGGTCCATTTGCTGACTTCAATGGTACTGTTGAAGAAGTAGATTACGAGAAGAGCCGTCTGAAAGTGTCTGTATCGATCTTTGGTCGTGCAACACCAGTTGAGCTTGAATTTGGTCAAGTTGAAAAACTTGATTAAAAAAACACCTTTTTAAGGGTTGTCTAAGGCGCGAATTATGACTATAATTTCGCGCCTTTTTACTTCTCATGAAGTAAAGAGTTTTTACGTAAACGGGGAGCTGGTCAGCAGACTAGCGTTAGAACCCAAACTTTAGGAAATATCATGGCTAAGAAAGTTGAAGCTTACATCAAGCTACAAGTTGCTGCTGGCGCTGCGAACCCAAGTCCACCAGTTGGTCCTGCTCTAGGTCAACACGGTGTGAACATCATGGAATTCTGTAAAGCGTTCAACGCAAAAACAGAATCTATTGAGAAAGGTCTACCAACTCCAGTAGTTATCACAGTATACAGCGACCGTTCTTTCACGTTCGTAACTAAGACTCCACCTGCTGCTGTTCTTCTTAAGAAAGCTGCTGGCGTTAAGTCTGGTTCTGGTCGTCCAAACACTGAAAAAGTGGGCACTGTAACTGACGCTCAAATCCAAGAAATCGCAGAAACTAAAGCTGCTGATATGACTGGTGCTGACATCGAAGCGATGAAGCGTTCTATCGCTGGTACTGCTCGTTCAATGGGCCTAGTGGTAGAGGGTTAATAAGATGGCAAAACTAACTAAGCGCATGCGCGTAATCCGCGAAAAAGTTGACGTAACTAAAGAATACGAAATCAACGAAGCTGTTGCTCTTCTTCAAGAACTAGCTACTGCTAAATTCGTTGAGTCTGTAGACGTTGCTGTTAACCTAGGCATCGATGCTCGTAAATCTGACCAGAACGTACGTGGTGCAACTGTACTACCTCACGGTACTGGCCGCGACATCCGCGTAGCAGTGTTCACTCAAGGTGCAAACGCTGAAGCAGCTAAAGAAGCTGGCGCAGACATCGTAGGTATGGAAGATCTAGCTGAGCTAGTGAAGAAAGGCGAAATGAACTTTGACGTAGTTGTTGCTTCTCCAGATGCAATGCGCGTTGTAGGTCAACTAGGTACTATCCTAGGTCCTCGCGGTCTTATGCCAAACCCTAAAGTTGGTACTGTAACTCCTAACGTTGCTGAAGCAGTTAAAAACGCTAAAGCTGGTCAGGTTCGTTACCGTAACGACAAAAACGGCATCATCCACACTACTATCGGTAAAGCAAACTTCTCTGCTGAGCAGATCAAAGAGAACCTAGAGTCACTTCTAGTTGCTCTGAAGAAAGCTAAGCCATCTTCAGCGAAAGGTACTTTCCTGAAGAAAGTAAGCATCTCTACTACGATGGGTGCTGGTGTTGCAGTTGATCAGGCTAGCCTGAACACTCAAGCATAATTTATTTGCTTAGGCGCAAAATTTGTGTATAATTTTGCGCCTAATATTTGTGGTTGGGGCTGAACTTTGGTTCTTTGAACTGTCTCCTAGTTCGAAATGAATTAAGACCCAGTCTCCGTCCAAGACCGTAGGTGTTTGTGTCAAAACAAGCTTAATTATCCTACGTAGATGGTGCCCGAACTGACAGAAAGCTCTATGTAAATAGTTAACTTTCTTCTGGGAAGCACCTAAATAGCTCTCACTGTCGTGATGATAGTGAGTGGTGTAACGACAACCAGGAGTAAATCCAAGATGGCTTTAAACCTTCAAGACAAAAAAGCAATTGTTGCTGAAGTCAACGAAGCTGCCAGTGGTGCACTTTCTGCAGTTGTAGCTGATTCTCGTGGCGTTCAAGTTGGCGCGATGACTTCTCTACGTAAACAAGCTCGCGAAGCTGGCGTTTACATGAGAGTTGTTCGTAACACTCTTGCTCGTCGTGCGGTAGAAGGTACTGAGTACGAGTGTCTAACTGACACTTTCACTGGTCCTACGCTAATCGCATTCTCTAATGAGCACCCAGGTGCTGCAGCGCGTCTTTTCAAAGACTTCGCTAAAGAGAACAAAGACTTCGAGATCAAAGCTGCTGCATTTGAAGGCGCTTTAACTGACGCTGAAGTACTAGCAACACTACCAACTTACGACGAAGCAATCGCACGCCTAATGATGTGCATGAAAGAAGCTTCTGCTGGCAAGCTGGTACGTACTATCGCTGCTATCCGCGATCAAAAAGAAGAAGCAGCGGCTTAAGCCTTGCTTTTTACTGGTTGCAAAATAAACTTATTGTTGACTTAAAAGAGAATTGTTATGTCTATTACTAACGAGCAAATCCTAGACGCAGTTGCAGAAATGTCTGTAATGCAAGTTGTTGAACTAATCGAAGCTATGGAAGAAAAATTCGGTGTAACTGCTGCTGCTGCAGTAGTTGCAGGTGGCGCAGCAGGCGGCGAAGCTGCAGCTGAGCAAACTGAATTTGACGTAATCCTAACTGCAGCTGGCGGCAACAAAGTTGCTGTTATCAAAGCAGTACGTGGCGCAACTGGCCTAGGTCTTAAAGAAGCTAAAGCTCTTGTAGACGGCGCTCCAGCACCTCTAAAAGAAGGCGTTGAGAAAGCTGAAGCTGAAGCTCTTAAAGCTCAGCTAGAAGAAGCAGGCGCTTCTGTTGAAGTTAAGTAATTATTACTTAATTTCATAGCCTAACGGCTAATGGCTGGTGGTTTTTTAACCACCGGCCTTTTTGCGCTGTAGGGCATGAGCGAATTTTCCCGCTGTTTAAGCGTCTCATGTCTATGCAAAAAACATTTCATTCCTACGCAATGAAATGTCACTACAGTAAACAGCTATTTAGTCACTGTCCCTTACCCCCCTTAAGTAACTAGGTGCGGGCGGACGGTTTGGGTCACTTATCAGCGAGCTGAGGAACCCCATGGTTTACTCTTATACCGAGAAAAAGCGCATCCGTAAGGACTTTGGTACTCGTCCACAAGTTTTGGACATTCCATACCTGCTATCGATCCAGCTCGATTCGTTCGACAAATTCATCGAACAGGATCCTGAAGGTCAATACGGTCTTGAAGCTGCTTTCCGTTCTGTATTTCCAATTCAGAGCTACAACGGCAATTCTGAGCTGCAATACGTTAGCTACCGTCTTGGTGAGCCAGTTTTTGACGTTAAAGAATGTCAAATCCGCGGTGTAACTTACTCAAAGCCACTACGCGTAAAACTACGTCTAGTAATCTTTGATAAAGACGCACCAGCAGGTACTGTAAAAGACATTAAAGAACAAGAAGTCTACATGGGCGAAATTCCGCTTATGACAGACAATGGTACCTTCGTAATTAACGGTACCGAGAGGGTTATCGTATCCCAGCTGCACCGAAGCCCAGGCGTGTTCTTCGACAGCGATAAGGGTAAGACCCACTCTTCAGGTAAAGTTCTATATAACGCACGTGTAATTCCTTACCGTGGCTCATGGTTAGACTTTGAGTTCGATCCTAAGGATAACTTATACGTACGTATTGACCGTCGTCGTAAGCTACCAGCTTCGATCATCCTTCGTGCACTTGGTAAAACGTCAGAAGAAATCCTAGATATCTTCTTCGAAAAAGTGAACTTCGAAGTGAAAGACCAAACTCTACTAATGGAGTTGGTTCCTGATCGTCTACGTGGTGAAACTGCGTCGTTCGACATCGAAGCGAACGGTAAAACTTACGTTGAGCAAGGTCGTCGCGTAACAGCTCGTCATATCCGCCAACTAGAAAAAGATGGCGTTGATCACATCGAAGTACCAGTTGAGTACATCGTTGGTAAAGTTGCATCGAAAGATTACATCAACGAAGCAACAGGCGAGATCATTGTTAACGCTAACCAGGAAATTAGCCTGGAAGCACTAGCGAACCTATCTCAGGCTGGCCACAAATCACTAGAAACGTTGTTCACCAACGATCTAGACCACGGTCCATTCATGTCAGAAACACTACGTATCGACAGCACTGTTGATCGTATTTCTGCACTGGTAGAAATCTACCGCATGATGCGCCCTGGTGAGCCACCAACAAAAGAAGCTGCAGAAGCACTATTCGAAAGCCTATTCTTCTCTGAAGAGCGTTACGATCTATCGACTGTTGGTCGTATGAAGTTCAACAGCTCTATCGGCCGTGAAGATGCTCAAGAGCAAGGCACACTTGACGAGCTAGACATCGTTGAAGTGATGAAGAAGCTTATCGCGATCCGTAACGGTAAAGGTGAAGTGGACGATATCGACCACCTTGGCAACCGTCGTATCCGTTCTGTAGGCGAGATGGCTGAGAACCAGTTCCGTGTAGGTCTAGTACGTGTTGAGCGTGCAGTTAAAGAGCGTCTAAGCCTAGGCGATCTTGACGCAATCATGCCTCAAGACCTGATCAACGCGAAACCAATCTCTGCAGCTGTTAAAGAATTCTTTGGCTCTTCACAGCTTTCACAGTTCATGGACCAAAACAACCCGCTATCAGAAGTAACGCACAAGCGTCGTATTTCTGCATTGGGTCCTGGCGGTCTAACTCGTGAGCGTGCTGGCTTCGAAGTACGTGACGTACACGTAACTCACTACGGTCGTCTATGTCCTATCGAAACGCCGGAAGGTCCAAACATCGGTCTGATCAACTCTCTATCTGCGTTTGCGCGTTGTAACGAGTACGGTTTCCTAGAGACGCCATACCGTCGCGTTGTAGATGGTGTTGTAACAGACGAAGTAGATTACCTATCTGCAATCGAAGAAGGCCAATTCGTTATCGCACAGGCTAACGCTGCGTTAACTGAAGAAGGCGGTTTTGCAGATGAGCTGATCACAGCTCGTCAAAAAGGTGAATCTGGTCTACACCCTCGTGAGCACGCTCAGTACATGGACGTTGCGACAAACCAGGTTGTATCTATCGCTGCCTCGCTTATCCCGTTCCTAGAACACGATGATGCGAACCGTGCATTGATGGGTGCGAACATGCAACGTCAGGCAGTTCCAACACTGAAAGCTGACAAACCGCTTGTTGGTACTGGTATTGAACGTAACGTAGCAGTTGACTCAGGTGTAACTGCAGTTGCTAAACGTGGTGGTGTAATCCAGTCAGTAGATGCTTCTCGTATCGTTGTTAAAGTGAACGAAGAAGAGCTAGTACCAGGCGAAGCTGGTATCGACATCTACAACCTGACTAAATACACACGTTCTAACCAGAACACATGTATTAACCAGCGCCCATGTGTGATGCCAGGTGAACCTGTATCACGCGGTGACGTTCTTGCTGATGGTCCTTCAACAGACCTTGGTGAACTAGCGCTTGGTCAAAACATGCGTATCGCGTTCATGCCTTGGAACGGTTACAACTTCGAAGACTCGATCTTAGTATCTGAGCGCGTAGTTCAAGAAGACCGTTTCACGACTATCCACATCCAAGAACTTACTTGTGTGGCGCGTGATACTAAGCTTGGTTCTGAAGAGATCACAGCTGATATTCCAAACGTAGGTGAATCTGCTCTGTCTAAACTAGACGAGTCAGGTATCGTTTACATCGGTGCTGAAGTTAAGGGTGGCGACATCCTAGTTGGTAAAGTAACACCTAAAGGTGAAACTCAGCTAACGCCTGAAGAGAAGCTACTACGTGCAATCTTCGGTGAAAAAGCATCTGACGTTAAAGATACTTCACTACGTGTACCTAACTCTGTATCAGGTACGATTATCGACGTTCAAGTCTTCACTCGCGATGGCGTAGAGAAAGACAAGCGTGCGCTTGAAATCGAACAAATGCAGCTTAAAGAAGCGAAGAAAGACCTAACTGAAGAATTCCAGATTCTTGAGGGTGGCCTTCTAAACCGCGTTAAAGCTGTACTGATCGATGGTGGTTACTCTGAAGCGAAACTAGACACAACTGATCGTAAGAAGTGGCTAGAACTAACGCTAGAAGACGATGCACTACAATCACAGCTTGAGCAACTTGCTGAGCAGTGGGACGAGCTAAAAGCTGACTTCGATAAGAAATTCGAAACTAAGCGTCGCAAGATCACTCAAGGTGATGATCTAGCACCTGGCGTACTGAAGATCGTTAAGGTTTACCTAGCGGTTAAACGTCGTATCCAGCCTGGTGATAAGATGGCGGGTCGTCACGGTAACAAGGGTGTAATCTCTAAGATCAACCCTGTTGAAGACATGCCATACGATGAGAAAGGTCAGCCTGTAGACATCGTACTTAACCCACTGGGTGTACCTTCGCGTATGAACATCGGTCAGATCCTAGAAGTACACTTAGGTCTGGCAGCGAAAGGTATCGGTGACAAGATCAACCAGATGGTTAAAGAGCAGCAAGAACTAGCGAAATTCCGCGAGTTCCTACAAAAAGTTTACGACCTAGGCGAAACTCGCCAGAAAGTAGACATTGCTTCTCTATCTGATGACGAAGTTCGTACTCTGATCAAGAACCTACGTGGCGGTCTACCAATCGCGACTCCAGTATTTGACGGTGCACCAGAAGCGTCTATTAAAGCGCTACTGAAACTAGCAGACCTACCAGAATCTGGTCAGCTAAAACTGTTTGATGGTCGCACGGGTGACCAGTTTGAGCGTCCTGTAACGGTAGGTTACATGTACATGCTGAAACTGAACCACCTTGTTGATGACAAGATGCACGCTCGTTCAACTGGTTCGTACAGCCTAGTAACTCAGCAACCACTTGGTGGTAAAGCTCAGTTCGGTGGTCAGCGTTTCGGTGAGATGGAAGTATGGGCACTAGAAGCATACGGTGCTGCTTACACTCTACAAGAAATGCTAACGGTTAAGTCGGATGACGTTAACGGCCGTACTAAGATGTACAAAAACATCGTAGACGGTAACCACAGCATGGAACCTGGTATGCCAGAATCGTTCAACGTACTGTTGAAAGAGATTCGCTCGCTAGGTATCAACATCGAGCTAGAAGACGAAGAGTAATCTCTTTTCTCTTGACCAAGGTTGAGAGAACCAAAAAGCGATTATTTGGTAGAAGGTGCTCACTTTAGCGAGTGAGCTCCTTTTAACTCCTTACAGGAGCTGATTGTGAAAGACTTATTAAACTTTCTAAAAGCACAGCATAAGACCGAAGAATTTGATGCTATCAAAATCGGTCTATCTTCTCCGGACATGATCCGTTCATGGTCTTTCGGTGAAGTTAAAAAACCTGAAACGATCAACTATCGTACGTTCAAACCTGAACGCGATGGTCTGTTCTGTGCGCGTATCTTTGGTCCAGTTAAAGACTACGAATGTCTTTGTGGTAAGTACAAGCGCCTGAAGCACCGTGGTGTTATCTGTGAGAAGTGTGGTGTAGAAGTTACACAAACTAAAGTTCGTCGTGACCGTATGGGCCACATCGAACTAGCATCACCAGTAGCTCACATCTGGTTCCTAAAATCGCTACCGTCTCGTATCGGTCTACTAATGGATATCCCACTACGTGATATCGAGCGTGTTCTTTACTTCGAAATGTACGTAGTAACTGAACCAGGTATGACTGATCTAGAAAAATCTCAGATGCTTACTGAAGAAGAGTATCTGGATCGTCTAGAAGAGTGGGGCGACGAGTTCACTGCTAAGATGGGTGCAGAAGCTATCAAGGACCTACTAGGTTCTATGGATATGCACGCTGAAGCTGAACAAATGCGCGAAGAGCTAGAAACAACTAACTCTGAAACTAAGCGTAAGAAAGTCACTAAGCGTCTGAAACTGGTAGAAGCGTTTATTCAATCTGGCAACAACCCAGAGTGGATGATTCTGACTGTACTTCCAGTTCTTCCGCCAGATCTACGTCCTCTAGTACCACTAGATGGCGGTCGTTTTGCGACTTCAGATCTGAACGACCTATACCGTCGTGTGATCAACCGTAACAACCGTTTGAAGCGTCTTCTAGAGCTAGCTGCTCCGGACATCATCGTACGTAACGAAAAACGTATGCTGCAAGAGTCTGTTGATGCGCTACTAGATAACGGTCGTCGTGGTCGTGCGATCACAGGTTCTAACAAGCGTCCTCTGAAATCTCTTGCTGATATGATCAAGGGTAAGCAAGGTCGTTTCCGTCAGAACCTTCTAGGTAAACGTGTAGACTACTCTGGCCGTTCTGTAATCACAGTAGGTCCATACCTTCGTCTACACCAGTGTGGTCTTCCTAAGAAGATGGCACTTGAGCTATTCAAACCATTCATCTACAGCAAGCTAGAGACTCGTGGTCTTGCGACTACAATCAAAGCTGCTAAGAAAATGGTAGAGCGTGAAGAAGCTGTCGTTTGGGATATCCTAGACGAAGTAATCCGTGAACATCCAGTACTGTTGAACCGTGCACCTACACTTCACCGTCTAGGTATCCAGGCGTTCGAACCAGTACTAATCGAAGGTAAAGCGATTCAGCTACACCCACTAGTGTGTGCGGCATACAACGCGGACTTCGATGGTGACCAAATGGCGGTACACGTGCCTCTAACTCTAGAAGCACAGCTTGAAGCTCGTACTCTGATGATGTCGACAAACAACATTCTGTCGCCAGCGTCAGGTGATCCGATCATCGTACCTTCTCAGGACGTTGTATTGGGTCTTTACTACATGACTCGTGACAAGATCAACGTGAAAGGTGAAGGCATGTACCTTTCTGGCCCTGCAGAGGCTGAGAAAGCATACCGCACTAAGACCGCTGAGCTACACGCACGCGTTAAAGTACGTATTACAGAAACAGTTGTAGACGAAGATGGCAACAGCACTACTGAGACTAAGATGGTTGATACAACTATCGGTCGTGCAATGCTATGGCAAATCGTGCCATCGGGCCTACCGTACAGCATCGTTAACCAAAAGCTAGGTAAGAAACAGATCTCTAACCTACTTAACGAGGCATACCGTAAGCTTGGTCTTAAAGATACAGTAATCTTCGCTGACCAAATCATGTACACCGGTTTCGCATACGCGGCACTATCTGGTGTATCTGTTGGTATCGACGACATGGTTGTACCGCCAGCTAAGTACACTGAAATCGCAGAAGCGGAAGAAGAAGTACGTGAAATCCAGGAACAGTACCAATCTGGTCTTGTTACTGCGGGCGAGCGCTACAACAAAGTGATCGATATCTGGGCATCGACCAACGATCGCGTAGCAAAAGCGATGATGGCAAACCTTTCATCTGAAACGGTAGTTAACCGTGACGGTGAAGAAGAGCAACAAGAATCGTTTAACAGCATCTACATGATGGCTGACTCGGGCGCTCGTGGTTCAGCTGCACAGATTCGTCAGCTAGCGGGTATGCGTGGTCTGATGGCGCGTCCAGATGGTTCAATCATCGAAACGCCGATCACTGCGAACTTTAAAGAAGGTCTAAACGTACTTCAGTACTTTATCTCAACGCACGGTGCTCGTAAGGGTCTTGCGGATACGGCACTGAAAACAGCGAACTCGGGTTACCTAACTCGTCGTCTAGTAGACGTTGCTCAAGACGTTGTTGTAACTGAACATGACTGTGGCACTCACGAGGGTGTTGACATGATGCCTCACATCGAGGGTGGTGATGTTAAAGTTGCACTAACTGAGCTAGCGCTAGGTCGTGTAGTAGCTGAAGACGTTCTTAAGCCAGGTACAGAAGATGTTCTGATCCCACGTAACACTCTAATTGATGAGAAGTGGTGTCAGATCATGGAAGAGAACTCTGTAGACAGCATGCGCGTACGCTCTGTTGTTACATGTGACTCTGACTTCGGTTGTTGTGCACAGTGTTACGGTCGTGACCTAGCACGTGGTCACCTAGTGAACCAAGGTGAAGCAGTAGGCGTTATCGCTGCTCAGTCTATCGGTGAACCGGGTACACAGCTTACGATGCGTACGTTCCACATCGGTGGTGCGGCATCTACTGCAGCAGCAGAGAACAGCATCCAAGCGAAGACAACTGGTACAGTTAAACTGCACAACGCTAAGTTCGTAATCAACAAAGATAAGAAGCTAGTAATCACGTCTCGTGCATCTGAGCTAACTATCATTGATGAATTTGGCCGTACTAAAGAGAAGCACAAACTTCCTTACGGTTCGATGCTAAGCAAAGGCGACAACGATGCAGTAACAGCTGGTGACGTTGTTGCTAACTGGGAAGCGCACACCATGCCAATCATCACTGAAGTGGCAGGTCGCATCCAGTTCGTAGACATGATCGACGGTGTTACAGTTTCTCGTCAGACAGATGACTTAACAGGTCTATCTTCAAGCGAAGTAACTGATCCAGCAGCTCGCCCAGCAGCAGGTAAAGATATGCGTCCAGCTATCAAACTTGTTGATGAGCAAGGTAACGACGTAATGATCCCTGGTACTGAAATGCCAGCTCACTACTTCCTACCTGGTAAAGCGATTGTAAACATCGAAGACGGCGCAGAAGTAGGTGTGGGTGATACACTTTCACGTATCCCTCAGAAATCTGGCGGTAACAAAGATATCACCGGTGGTCTACCACGCGTAGCTGACCTATTCGAAGCTCGTAAGCCTAAAGAGCCTGCGATTCTTGCTGAGCACACAGGTACTGTGAGCTTCGGTAAGGAGACGAAAGGTAAACGTCGTCTAGTAATCACTCGTGACGGCGGTGACGCTTACGAAGAGATGATTCCTAAGCATCGTCAGTTGAACGTATTTGAAGGTGAGCGTGTTGAACGTGGTGACGTGATCGCAGATGGTCCAGAGTCTCCACATGACATTCTACGTCTACGTGGCGTACACGCGGTAACTCAGTACATCGCTAACGAAGTACAAGAAGTTTATCGTCTACAAGGCGTTAAGATTAACGATAAGCACATCGAGACTATCGTTCGTCAAATGCTACGTAAGTGTACAATTACTCACGCAGGTGACTCTGAGTTCCTACCTGGCGAGCAAGTTGAATACTCACAAGTTAAGATTTCTAACCGTAACCTAGAAGCTGAAGGCAAAGAGCCAGCACGTTTCGAGCGTGAGCTACTAGGTATCACTAAGGCATCTCTAGCGACTGAGTCATTCATCTCTGCGGCATCGTTCCAGGAGACAACTCGCGTACTAACAGAAGCTGCGGTTTCTGGTAAGCGTGATGACCTACGTGGTCTGAAAGAGAACGTAATTGTTGGTCGTCTGATCCCAGCTGGTACTGGTTTCGCATACCACCAAGATCGTCAAGCTAAACGTGCTGAAGCGCAAGAAGGTCCATCTGCTGAACAAGCAACAGATAACCTAGCGGCACTTCTAAACGCTGGCTTCTCTTCTGACGAGTAATCGTTAAGAGCTTAAAAGAAAAGGCACCTTCGGGTGCCTTTTTTGTTTGAAGTCAAATAGAACGCTTACGCTCCGAGAGCGCTTCGCCTTAGGAATCGAGAGGTGTTGTTGGAGGGCTAGTGCAAGAAGTTTGGCTTCGAAAGGTGTTGACAGAACTTGTCCCTTAGAAAGACAAAATGAACCGAATCCCGAAAAACAAAAAGGGTTGACGTACATACGCCAACCCTTAAGAATTTTCTCGCTTCTCGCTTCTCGCTTCTCGCTTCTCGCTTCTCGCTTCTCGCTTCTCGCTTCTCGCTTCTCGCTTCTCGCTTCTCGCTTCTCGCTTCTCGCTTCTCGCTTCTCGCTATGCGCCAGGCGGCATAGCTAAACTGTCGGCAATCAACTGAATCAAGTGATCCTCTACCGCAAAGCGCGTTTCGATAATTTCTCCAATCAGAGACATATCTGAATCGAAATCGGCCAGTTCATCTTCGGCTGAAACATCAGAGTATTTATCGGTAAAGTTAAGAAGCGGTTCGGTAGTTAGAACTATCTTCGCGTAAGCCTGATTAATTTCATCAGTAGCGACAAAGCCAGTCGCTTTCCATTTATCCATGACCATGTCGTATATCTTGAAATGGCCTTCGGAGATATAGTCAACAAGATGTTGGCAGAAGTGCTGTAATTCGTCTGGAGAAGGAAGTTCAATAACGTTCGTTTTCGAACAAGGTTGCAGTGCTGCAAGCTTACAATATTCGACAATCAAAGACTGTCTTGTTTCCAGCCAATGATCAATGACCTCACTTGAGCCACCCCATTGGTCCTGTGTTTGTTTGAATTTTTTTAGCATGACCATGCCCTCATGATCTGATCGCCCATTGGCGAACGTATCCTTTGCAAAGCAAAGTTAGTAAAGTGATTACAAACTCTTGTCCTTACTAGAATTTATAGTTGTAAATCTAACGAACAACAAACTCTGGTATGAAATTAGATTGCCAGTAAAATGGATGAACTTCAAGCAAAGGGACGCTGTAATGTTAAGAAAAGGTGAAGTTAACCGTACGAAAAACGCCTATTGGTGCGTTGTCTCAGGAAGTGATATCTGGCTGGTGGATGGTGCTATTCCATTTGGTAATGCAGAGCAGTTCTCACTGCCAGAGGCGAGTGCAAGGCAAATTGGTGAATACCAAGGTGCCCCAGTCATATGGATAAACCTGTGTGATTTAGACCATGATTTAGATCTTGTGTCTTTGCGAGATTGTCTCCATTTCCCAGAGGCGCTTTTCTTGCTGATTAGTAAAGCGATTCAATATGGCCACATGACACAAAGCCTGCGCTTTTGCCCTCAATGTGGCGGGCGTAACTTCCTCAACAACAATCAATTGGCAATGCAGTGTGGTGAGTGCCGTACCTTACACTATCCGCGTATCTTCCCGTGCATCATTGTCGCTGTACGCAAAGATAACCAGATTTTGTTGGCACAGCACCCTCGTCATCGAAATGGCATGTACACCGTCATTGCGGGCTTTTTAGAAGTGGGAGAAACCCTAGAAGAATGTGTCGCTCGTGAAATACACGAAGAAACCGGCGTGCACGTTAAAAATATTCGCTATTTTGGCAGCCAACCATGGGCTTTTCCATCCAGCATGATGATGGCATTTCTTGCTGATTACGAGTCTGGCGAATTGAATCCGGATTACACCGAACTGTCAGATGCACAATGGTTTGGTGTTGACGAGATGCCGCCGGTTGCACCAGAAGGGACGATTGCTCGAGCGCTTATCGAGCAAACGCGACAAGATGTCGAATCTAATTGGCTGAAAAATAGATAAAAAAAACCCTCCGAGAAGGAGGGGGTAAGTAAGATGTCGTTATGAGATGCTGAGTACCGGGTACTCAGTTTATAATTGTAGTTTTCGCTAGCGAACAAATTTTTAACACTGATACCGACTGGGTGCAAATTAAGCACTGATTTAAAAGTTAATAACTTGATCCAGGTTGCAAAGCACACAGCTATTAGCCTTAAATCAGTGATAGAATACCCCCTTTCAAAGAAAGCCTAACAATTGGAATTACGGAATGACTGAATTAAAAAATGATCGTTATCTGCGTGCCCTTCTAAAAGAGCCAGTAGATTACACGCCAGTATGGATGATGCGTCAGGCAGGTCGTTACCTACCAGAGTACAAAGCAACTCGTGCGCAAGCGGGCGATTTCATGTCTTTGTGTAAAAACGCGGAGTTGGCGTCAGAAGTAACGCTTCAACCACTACGCCGTTTTCCTCTTGATGCAGCGATCTTGTTCTCTGACATCCTAACTATCCCAGATGCAATGGGCTTAGAGCTTCGTTTTGCCGCTGGTGAAGGTCCGGTTTTCGATAAGCCAATCACTTGCAAAGCCGACGTAGAAAAGATTGGCCTGCCAGATCCAGAAGGCGAGCTGCAATACGTAATGAACGCAGTGCGTCAAATCCGCAAAGACTTGAACGGTGACGTTCCACTGATTGGTTTCTCTGGTAGCCCATGGACACTGGCGACTTATATGGTTGAAGGTGGCAGCTCAAAAGCGTTCACCAAGATCAAGAAGATGATGTACGCAGAACCACAAACGCTGCACCTACTTCTAGATAAGCTAGCAGACAGCGTTATCGAGTACCTAAACGCGCAAATTAAAGCGGGTGCACAGTCGGTGATGGTATTTGATACATGGGGCGGTGTACTGACTCCTCGTGACTACAACCTGTTCTCATTGCAATACATGCACAAGATTGTAGATGGCCTGATTCGTGAAAACGACGGTCGTCGCGTACCAGTAACATTGTTCACTAAGAACGGTGGTATGTGGCTTGAGCAAATCGCAGCAACGGGCTGTGATGCGGTAGGTCTAGACTGGACAATCAACATTGCAGACGCGAAAGCGCGTATCGGCGATAAAGTGGCTCTACAAGGTAACATGGACCCATCAATGCTTTACGCTTCACCAGAGCGTATCCGTGAAGAAGTAGCGGGTATTCTAGAAGGCTTTGGCGATGCAGGTACTGGTCACGTGTTCAACTTAGGCCACGGTATCCATTTGGATGTGCCGCCAGAAAACGCGGGCGTATTTGTGGAAGCGGTACACGAGCTATCTAAGCCGTACCACAAGTAAATTCGACTTTTTTGAAATCAAATACCGGCAATCAGTGTCGGTATTTTTTTATCTGAAACTCAAGGCTGTACAGCTCTGGTAGTATTTGGTCTGCCATGATCTAATTGCTATTTAGACTGTACGTTATACATTAAAATTTATTATAAACAACGATTTATGATTGTGGCTCTTGTGCGCTAATTTTTTTGTACAGATAAACAAGCAATTAGATCACGGGTAACCTAAAGCATCGAATGAACACGTTTTTTAAGGTATGGCACGATGTCAGATTCAAACCAAGGATTCTTCTTTAGCCATAATATGTTGCGCGGAGAAGGGTGAGGAAGCGGGATAAAGTCCGGTTCCCAATCCTGCCATTGCTGAACAGTTTGCGTGAGCGTCTTTGGTTTGTTGGTGAGATAGTACTGCTGTGAGTACTGACCAATCAGCAGAGTCAGCTCTATATTGGGCAACTGCTCAAGAATCTGATTATGCCAAGCGGGCGCACACTCTTTGCGAGGAGGCAAATCGCCAGAGCTACCCTTGCCTGGATAGCAGAAGCCCATCGGGACAATGGCTATTTTGTTTGGGTCGTAGAAAGTGTCTTTGTCGATATCGAGCCATTGGCGTAACCGATCGCCGCTTGGATCGTTCCAAGGTATCGAGGTTTTGTGCACACGTGTCCCCGGCGCTTGTCCGATGATTAGGATGCGTGCGTCTTTTGCGGCTTGCACGACAGGGTTTGCACCCAAAGGTAAATCGTCTGCGCAGATCTGGCAGGCTCGCACTTGCTTTAGCAATGTTTCTAGAGACATAAAACGGTTAATACCCTTTGTCGAAATCGACCTGATTATTTAGAAAGAAACCGTCCCTCCAACTCAAGTAGTTGTCTGCAAAAATGTCGACTACTTGCTCAGGGAAACTTAACGCTGCGATGTGAGGAGTGATGGTTACTTGCGGAAGTTTCCAAAACGGATGTTGTGGTGAAAGTGGTTCTAGTTCAAACACATCGAGAAAAGCATGTTCGACCCAGCGATTCTTTAGAGCGAGCAACAGACCTACATCATCAATCACATCGCCTCTTCCAACATTAAATAGCAATGCCAGATTAAGATGGCTTAGCACCTGACTATTGAGTAAACGTTGCGTCTCTGTCGTGCTCGGCAGCGTATTTACCACGATATCCGCTTGGTGAAAGGCACTGGCGAGTTCATTGATATGAAAAGTTTGATTGAATTCACCGCCAGAAGTGGGGATACCAGTACGATTGATTCCTATGGCTTTCATGCCCATCAGTTGTGCCGTTTTACCCAAATGACTGCCGATACTGCCGGTGCCGAGAATCACCATGGTTTTGCTTTGTAGCGAGGTATATAGATGCGGCTGCCATTGTTTGGCCTGTTGCTGCTGGTGGTATTGCATGAAGTGACGGAAGTGAGCAATGCTGTAACCAATCACGTACTCGGCAATCAATGGACCAAAAATACCGCGAACATTAGTCAAGGTATAATCCCGGCGCAGATTCGGCATCATCAAAGCATTCACCCCAGCAAATGTTGATTGCACCCACTCAAGCTGTGAAAACTCGTCTAACCTTTGTGATAGTAATGGTGGATCCGCCAGTACGATCTGAGCATCTTGAGGTTTGTTTGTGATGGCAAGATCGGGCAGATTTTTGTCCGCTAGTAATGTTTCGTAGGTGTCGCGATGCTCCGAGAGCAGGAAAATCTGATTTGGATGCTGCATTAACTTTTTTCCCTGTGATGAATCAAGTACACTTTCGCTGATTTTTTCTTCAATGATTGAGTGACTATGCTTAAGAATCCTCTTCAGGTTCGTTTGGAAAAACTAGAACCTTGGCAACAAATTACCTTCATGGCGTGTCTGTGTGAACGCATGTATCCAAACTATGCGATGTTTTGTGAGAATACAGAATTTGCTGAGCCACGTGCTTACCGAGCGATTCTTGATAGTGTATGGGAAATTCTGACGGTTAAGAACGCGAAAATTAACTTCGAACGTCAATTAGAGAAGTTAGAAGAGTTGTTCCCAAGTGCAGATGAGTTCGATTTTTACGGTGTTTATCCAGCGATGGATGCTTGTCAGAGCTTGTCGACACTGCTGCATGGTCTGTTGGATCGCGACTACCTTTTCGATTCAATGCTTAAAGTGAGCCAACAGTCGGTACAAACTGTTGCTGACCTAGAACAAGCACAAGGTGCAGAGCCAATCACAAACGACAACCAAAAAGAAAATGAAGCCGTGTGTGAAGAGTGGGATGTTCAGTGGGCTATCTTCCGTCCACTGCGTGAAGCGGTAGAGCGTGACATCAGCTTGGTTAAAGATTTGCGTGAAGAGCTGCGCGAAGAAGCCGTGAGCAACATCGGCATTGCACTTTAATTGTTGAATAGATAAAACAAAGGCATCCATGGTGGATGCCTTTTTAATTTGTGCGTTCGAGCTGTTATGCTCAATGCTGATTACGATTCTTTAGAGTCTGGTTTGGTTGGCTCTTGAGCTTCTGGCTCTTTGTCCTGTTTCTCCAGTTGTTCCTCTTCTTCATCGTCATCGCGGCTTTCAATCACGCCGTGCTTCTCTTTCCAGTTTTCCCAGCGTTGATAAGCTAGCTCTTGCATGTCTGTGCTCTTATCCGCTTCGTCGATGATCTCTTCACCCAATAGGTGCTCAAAGATATCTTCAAGTGTCACTAGACCTTGAATTGTGCCGTACTCATCGACAACTAAAGCCAGTTGTAGACGGTGGCTCATCATCTGGTCGAACACTTTAGGTAAAGTGGTATTGTTTAGCACGACTTGAATAGGACGCATAACGGCACCAAGTTGCTTTTCACCACTGCCAGATTGTTGCAGCTTGAACAGTTCTAAGCGGTGTACGAAGCCAACAATATTGTCCGTTTGTTCACTGTAAACCAGAGGGCGAGAGAACGGTGTTTCTTTGTGTTTATCAAGAAACTCATTAATCGACATCGTAGCATCCACACGGAACACGACTGGGCGAGGTGTCATGACTTGAGTCACGGGTACATCTTGAATACCAAGTAGGTTACTCAGAATTTTTGATTCGCCTTCTGCGAACTCGCCACTTTCTCTTGCAAGAATCGCCATTGCGGATAATTCATCACGCATCTTTGGTGCTTCGTGGTTGCGTGCTAAACGCTTTGTAATCTGCTCTGAGAACCACACGAATGGTGTCAGTGCCCAAACCATCCAACGCAGCGATACGGCTGCTGCAGGCGCTAATTGACGCCAGTAGGTTGCACCAATCGTTTTAGGTACGATCTCTGAAAGTACAAGAATCGCTAAAGTCAGAACCGCAGAGAAGATACCAAGTGCTTCGCTACCAAACACAACTGCCGCTTGTGCACCTGCCGTTGCTGCACCAATAGTATGAGCAATAGTGTTTAACGTCAGGATTGAAGCCAATGGACGGTCGATGTCCGACTTCAGTTTTTCTAGCTGAGCTGAAGCAGGGTGCCCCTGTTGTCTGAGCTGTGCAATGTAGCTCGGACTGATACTCAGTAGTACCGCCTCCAGCACCGAACAGATAAACGAAACGCCGATAGCAATAGAGATATAAATGGATAACAGCAGCATAGTTGCCCTTGAATGTAATGTGATAGTTGGTCTTTGCAGAGATTATAACCGCAAAAGTGCCTTATAAATCGGTCTTATTGCATTAGAAAGCAAGAGCTTTCATCGTGCAAGTAGTAACAAATTGTGAGTTATTACTCATATTATGGCTAAAACTACGTCAGAAAATCGAAAGATCGCTTACAAACCTTTGCCAGATGGGGCATTTATGTTTTAGAGTGAGTTGAATTCGATAACATATGAGAAGGGAAACCTAATGAACAAGACCCAATTAATCGACTTTATCGCAGAGAAAGCAGATCTATCTAAAGCACAAGCTAAAGCTGCTCTTGAAGCAACTCTTGAGGGTGTAACAGGCGCTCTTAAAGAGGGTGACCAAGTTCAACTAATTGGTTTTGGTACATTCAAAGTGAACCACCGCGCTGCACGTACTGGTCGTAACCCTAAGACTGGTGACGAGATTCAAATCGCAGCGGCTAACGTACCTGCATTTGTAGCAGGTAAAGCGCTGAAAGAATCAGTAAACTAAGTTAAAATGCACCGAGGTATTCTGCCTCGGTGCAATTTCATGAAAAAACATCTACTCACTTCACTCCTCCTATCTAGCCTGACTCTTTTTGGCTGTGCTTCTGTAGAAACCCCAAACCTCGAACAATTTACTCATTTCTCTGGCGGGAAAATCATGGGGGATGCCACCAGTTTATACTGGATGACTGAGCGCCTTACGCGTGTCAGCAAGGCAGCAGACTATGTCACTATGGGTGATTACGGCTCGTATCAGAGTGATTATCGTTGGGATGACGATGAGCTCAGAGAGTTGATTCGAAAAGGTGAGCAACTCGATGCCAAACAAGGATTGGTGCCTTTTCAAATCCACATTCGATTCAATAAAGATGGTGATGCGATTTATCAGCAATACCGTGTGAACGGGAAAGTGCTACCTTTACAGCGAGATCAACTCGAACGATATAAGCAAGAAGCAAATGACGTGGTGGCTTCGATCAAGAAACAATCCCGAGATGGTAAGAGCCTAATCCAGGGTTATTGGGATGGGGAAACATTCGAAACCTGCAAAGGGCGAGAGTTTGCTACATTGGAATTTAACCAGACCCTGCCTAAGTTTGTGATAGATAGGTTAGCTTCAGTGGACAGTTACATTGCATTCATCGGCAAGGAGTCTCGCAGTACGGCAACCGTCGACGAATTGCTGATGCTCAATGATGATGATTTTGATTGCGTATCACGACCAAAGTTGATCTCGGAATAAACGTAGCTTCGAAATCTCTCGATAAAAACATAATAAAAAAGGCGCTGAATGCGCCTTTTGTCTTTTTTAGCCAACTGAAGTTGTTTTTATTTTTCTTGCTCACGTGCAATTGCACGGTAGCCGATATCGTTGCGATGGAATACACCATCCCAACTGATCTGTTTTGCAAGCTCGTAAGCACGCTGCTGCGCTTCTGATACGCTGTTGCCAAGTGCCGTTGCACAAAGAACGCGACCACCGTTTGTCACGATGTCGCCGTCTTTGTTATCTGTACCAGCATGGAAGACTTTTTCGCCTTCAATTTCAACTTGTGGCAGACCCGAAATTACCTCGCCTTTGTTGTAAGCCGCTGGGTAACCACCGGCTGCTAGCACGATACCAATCGATGCTCGTGGATCCCACTTCGATTCCGCTTGATCCAGTTTCTCGTCGATTGCCGCTAGGCACAGGTCAACAAGATCCGATTCCATGCGCATCATGATAGGTTGCGTCTCAGGATCACCGAAGCGGCAGTTGTACTCGATCACTTTTGGAGTGCCATCTGCATCGATCATCAGACCCGCGTATAAGAAACCAGTGTAAGGGTTACCTTCCGAAGCCATACCACGTACCGTTGGGTAAATCACTTCTTCCATAATGCGGTTGTGGATTTCCTGTGTCACCACTGGAGCTGGAGAGTATGCACCCATACCACCGGTGTTAGGACCAGTATCTTTGTCGCCTACGCGTTTATGGTCTTGGCTGGTGGCCATTGGTAAGACGTTCTCACCATCGACCATAACGATGAAGCTTGCTTCTTCACCATCTAGGAATTCTTCGATAACCACGCGGCTGCCTGCATCACCAAATGCGTTGCCTGCTAGCATGTCTTTGATTGCGTCTTCAGCTTCTTCCAGTGCCATCGCAACAATCACGCCTTTACCAGCAGCAAGGCCGTCGGCCTTTACAACAATCGGCGCACCTTGTTCACGAACGTAAGCAAGTGCTGGCTCGATTTCAGTGAAGTTCGCGTATGCACCCGTTGGGATTTGGTGACGAGCAAGGAAATCTTTAGTAAACGCTTTAGATCCTTCAAGCTGCGCTGCTGCTTGTGTCGGGCCGAAGATTGGCAGACCAGCTTCACGGAAAGCATCAACCACACCGATAACCAGTGGCGCTTCAGGACCAACAATGGTTAGCTCAATCGCTTTCTCTTTTGCAAAAGCAACCAACCCTGCGATGTCTTCTACTGCGATGTTTACGTTCTCTAGTTTAGGCTCTAGTGCTGTACCTGCGTTACCTGGAGCCACGAAGATAGTCTCAACATTTGGGTTTTGTGCCGCTTTCCAACCTAGTGCGTGTTCACGACCACCTGAACCAATGATAAGAATATTCATAATATTTCCTTTGATTTCGCTCCTCCCCTTATTAAGGGGAGGTTGGGAGGGATAAGTTGTGTGCGTACAACAGACCCCCTCTAACTTCCCCTTGGTAAGGGGGAAGACCAAAAACTAATTAGTGGCGGAAGTGACGCATGCCCGTAAAGATCATCGCCATGCCGTGTTCGTCTGCCGCTGCGATAACTTCGTCATCACGCATAGAACCCCCCGGTTGGATAACACACTGGATGCCCGCTTCTGCAGCCGCGTCGATACCGTCACGGAATGGGAAGAATGCATCTGATGCCATTACACAACCTCCAACCTGTAGACCTTCGTCTGCAGCTTTGATGCCTGCGATTTTCGCCGAGTAAACGCGGCTCATTTGGCCTGCACCTACACCGATAGTCATGTCGCCTTTCGAGTAAACGATCGCGTTAGATTTCACGTACTTCGCTACTTTCCAGCAGAACAGCGCATCTTTTAGCTCTTCAGCGGTTGGTTGACGCTTAGAAACTACTTTAAGGTCATCTTCAGACACCATACCTTGGTCGCGGTCTTGGACCAGTAGGCCGCCGTTAACGCGTTTCACGTCAAAGCCAGTTGTCTTAGTTGTCCACTCACCACACTCAAGTAGGCGAAGGTTTTTCTTAGCAGCTACGATTTCTACTGCTTCAGCAGAAACAGAAGGAGCAATGATAACTTCAACGAATTGGCGCTCAGTGATAGCCGTTGCTGTTGCAGCGTCTAGTTCACGGTTGAATGCGATGATGCCGCCAAATGCAGACGTTGGGTCTGTTTTGAACGCACGGTCGTAAGCTTCTAGGATATCTTCACCTAGTGCTACACCACATGGGTTAGCGTGCTTAACGATCACACATGCTGGCTCGTCGAACTCTTTCACACACTCAAGTGCTGCATCTGTGTCAGCGATGTTGTTGTAAGAAAGGGCTTTACCTTGGATTTGGCGAGCAGTAGAAACTGATGCTTCTTCAGGGTTTGCTTCAACGTAGAATGCTGCTGCTTGGTGGCTGTTCTCACCGTAGCGCATGTCTTGTTTTTTCTCGAACTGTTGGTTGAACGTACGAGGGAATTTGCTCTCTTCATCACCTTCCTTGTTCTCACCGTAAGATGGAACCATAGTGCCGAAGTAGTTAGCGATCATGCCGTCGTAAGAAGCCGTGTGTTCGAATGCTGCGATAGCAAGGTCGAAGCGAGTCTCTAGTGTTAGAGATTTTTCGTTCGCGTCCATTTCAGCGATAACACGGTCGTAGTCGTGAGCGTTAACAACGATAGTTACGTCTTTGTGGTTTTTCGCTGCAGAGCGAACCATTGTTGGACCACCGATGTCGATGTTCTCAACAGCGTCAGCAAGCGTACAGCCTTCTTTAGCAACGGTTTCTGCGAATGGGTATAGGTTTACAACAACCATATCGATAGGGTTGATACCGTGAGTTTCCATCACGTCATCGTCTTGGCCGCGACGGCCTAGAACACCACCATGAACTTTTGGATGCAGAGTCTTAACACGGCCGTCCATCATTTCTGGGAAACCAGTGTAGTCAGATACTTCTGTAACAGAGATGCCTTTTTCAGCAAGCAGGCGAGCAGTGCCACCAGTAGATAGGATATCGACACCGCGCTCAGCAAGAGCTTGTGCAAACTCAACAATACCTGTTTTGTCTGATACGCTGATAAGCGCACGGCGAATAGGGCGAGCGTTGTTCATGCTTCCATTTTCCTCAAATTCACGGAGTTAAAGATGTTTGCCAAAAATGAACTTGTTTTCACCTCTTAGGGTAAAATATTGGCCAGTTTTGGTAAAAACCTTTGCAGGGTGTTTTCTTATCAAGAAAACAGTCTCCACTATTTGATGGCGCGTATTCTAACCAATTTATTACAAAAAAGCTCGCGCAATCGTTTGGCATCTCAAAAATAATTGTAAAAACCTCGTGCTTTCGCTTAAAAAGTAACGAGATAGTTAATAAGGGAAGTTATGTTTCAGATAGGTGAACTGGCGAAACGCTGTGGTGTGACTGCCGATACATTGCGTTTCTACGAAAAAAATGCGTTGATTAAACCCGCAGGACGAAGTGAATCAGGCTATCGCTTATATAATGAAGAGAACCAAAAGCAGGTACGTTTCATTCTTAAAGCGAAAGAGCTTGGTTTAAGTTTGGAAGAAATCAAAGAGCTGCTAGGGATCAAATTAGAAGCGACAGAACACAGTTGTGCTGAGGTGAAAGCCATTACTTCTGCAAAGTTAACTTTAATTGATGAGAAGATTGCTGAACTCAGCAAAATCCGTACGGCTTTGAAGAAGATAAATGACGCTTGCTGCGGGCATAACAATGATGATGCCAGCCATTGCTCGATCTTGGCAGCCCTTGAATAGTCTCATTTTTGCGTCATTTAACTTAAGTTTGCATTTTTGGCGGCTTGCTTTTCTAGGTTCAAGCCGCTTTCCCACCTATAATCTCGCCTTTAGTCGACCGTAAGAATTGTAGTCCCCCTATTCCTAAAGCGACGCTGTCTATCAGATACGAGAGTTTTCATACATGGTTGGAGTCTATTTTCAAATCAATGATTGGGTTTTGAGCGTTGATGAAAATAAGCTGTATCGACAAGACAGGGAAGTTACCGTTGAACCACGCTTAATTAATCTGCTGCATTTCCTTGCTGAACACGCGAGTGAAGTTTTCAATCGCGAAGAGCTGATCCAATATGTTTGGGCTGGTGCGATTGTGACGGATCAAGTCGTCACTCAATCGATTTTTGAATTGCGTAAGCTACTGCGTGATGGTCGAGAAGAAAACATCAGCTACGTGATCACTGTGCCTAAGCGCGGTTACAAGCTGGTGGCGAATGTGGCACCGCTATCGCATGATGAGTTTCTTGCTGCTCGTCATTGTGGCACTGATGAACTTCCTCCTGTCATTGACGATATGGAAGAAGAAGCATCTGAACTTCCCGCTCCGGCTATGACATTTCCAGCAGGTCCTTTAACTCGCGCTGTATGCGAGATGTCGAAAGAGAAAAAAGCACCGCGTAAACCCAACAAAATTAGCCCTTGGCGTTTAGGCTTTATGAACTTCATCTGGATCAGTATCTTGGTGGTCGTGATGGGGGTGTTTACTTATAAGCAATCGGAAGTGCGTATTACACAAGCCATTGATACCCACCTTATCGAGTTTAAGTTCCAAGATGATTTCAATAAAGGCGGGTTGAGTTACGACTTGGCCGACGGCTTTGCTCAGAAACTCATGGCAGATATCGCTCAGGTGAGTGATTACCGAGTGATGCTCAAGAAGGCGTCATTCACTAATGGTATTGTTCCGGGCAAATCGGTGGTGGTGCGAGTTCGAGAGAATGGTGGTGGCAGCTTCTTAGAAGTGGAATACCGCAATAACTCTTCAGAAAAGGTGTTGTTCAGCCGTCAATATGCTTTAACTAGCAGCCATTTAAAAACCGTTTTGCAGCAAGCCTCTTTGGATTTGATGCGAGTGCTTAAAGTACCGGATGCAAAACTCAAATCAAAAGTGCTGGTGGCAGGAATGCCAATGAACCCAGACGCGCTTGAGTTATTCGTTCAAGCCAACCATTATTTAAATGTATCAGACTCCGACCAATTCCAGCACGGGATTGACCTTATGGAGAAGATTCTAGAGATTGAACCGGACAATGCTTATGTGCAATCGGAATTGCTAATAGCTTACCATGTGCAAAAAGCACTCGATCCTGCATTGGAACTAAGAAAGAGCAGGGTTCAGCAGTTAAGTGATAAGCTGGAAGCCAACGCTAAGATGATGGTTGGGCCTATTCAGCCACGTATTTATGAAGCGTTAGCTCTGCATGAGACGATCACTGGTGACATTGATTTAGCTAAGCGACATTTGAATCAAGCGTTAGACGTTCGTGATTCGGTATTGTCTTACGTGATTCGAGGTAAGCACGCCGAGCTGGATGGTGATTTGGATTGGGCGAGTGAGTCCTATAGCGAAGCCTTCTATATTGATACATCCGTAGAAACTTACTTATTGTGCGAGAACTTGGTTTTTCCAAGTAACATGAAGGCGATTGATTACGCCATGTATCGCGCAGTTCACCCTTCCGTGGTTCGTATGCTGTAAGTAGCCACTATCTAACAAGTAAAGATATCTTTAGCCCTTCATTTCGGTGAGGGGCTAATTATATGGTCCGCCTCACTCTCAAGCCCTACGCTTAGAGTAGGCTCTCAGAACGAGGTGAACCATATGTCTACCATTCACATCTTAGGTATCGATTTAGGCAAGCACTGCTTTCATGCGGTTGGCAATAATCACACTGGCAAAGACGTTATTCGCCGTAAGTTTAGTCGAAGCCAACTACTCCGTTTCTTATCTGTACTTGAACCTACCATCATCGCTTTTGAAGCCTGTGGTGGTGCTCACTGGCTTGCGAGAAAGTGTGAAGCCTATGGGCATCGAGTTCGACTTATCCCGCCTCAATATGTAAAACCTTACGTCAAAGGTAATAAGAACGACTTTATTGATGCGGCTGCGATAGCAGAAGCAGCGAGTCGACCAAGCATGAGATTTGTCTCTGCCAAGTCAGAGGAAGCTCAGGTAATCGCAGCTATCCATCGAGTGAGGGATGGTTATATCAAAGAACGAACGGCTTGTATGAGCCGAATTGGAGCAATACTACTTGAGTTTGGGCTGAGTTTTCCTAAAGGCCATGCCAAGATGAAAGCGCTATTTCAGTGGTTGGCCGAGCAAGATATAAAGCTACCACCGAGTCTGGTCGCTGAGTTGCTCTCGATTCATGAGCACTATAAATACCTAAATGAGCAAGTATCTACTCAAGATAGAAAACTGAAAGCGATTACTGAAAATAATGAAAATGCTGAACTTTTGAAGAGTATTCCTGGTATTGGTGATTTAACAGCAACGTTGTGTGTGGCCAATATCAGTTCTCCTTCAAACTTTGGTGGAGGTCGCGAGATGGCTGCATGGCTAGGACTCGTTCCAAGGCAGTATTCAACGGGTGGCAAATCAAAGCTATTAGGCATGAGTAAACGAGGGAACAAACACCTTCGCGCTCTATTTATACATGGAGCGAGGTCCGTGCTATCTAGGATAGAAACAACAGGAAAAGTGTTTGGAGATTGGTTAGTCAATTTACGAGCAACAAAGCCGTTTAATGTAGTGGTAGTCGCACTTGCCAATAAGCTAGCAAGAATAGCTTGGGCGGTGTTGTACCACCGCCAAGCTTTTAAGGCTGTATAGCCATAACCAAGTTTGCAACGCCAATGAATGTGATGACAAAAACGGTCTATCGGCCAGATTAGTAACCTGATACAAAAAATAGCACCTAGTTGCTTTGGGGCTTTTAAGGATAATCTGGCGCGGATATCATCGTGGAGCGGGGAAGTTAATGTTCCCAACGTGGACTCCGAATACATTAGCGCAAACCAACTCCGTTATTACTAAATTGTAGTTGCAATAACGGGGCGGACCATACATTTTTTGTATCTGCCTCTTGTGTATGATTCTTACCTTTATTTCTACTAATAGTGCTTGCTATAGAAGAGGAGAGGGCTTTTCATTCTCTATTCTCTATTCTCTATTCTCTATTCTCTATTCTCTATTCTCTATTCTCTATTCTCTATTCTCTATTCTCTATTCTCTATTCTCTATTCTCTATTCTCTATTCTCTATTCTTTATTCTCACCACCTTGGCATTCTGCTTCTTACTTCTTACTTCTTACTTCTTACTTCCTGTCTTAGTGCCGCTTCATATCGAACGTTTGGGTTTCGGCCTTAGCCTTGCATATTTAAAACCGGTCACGAAAACGCAGTTGTTTATGCTTAATAACGCTTGTACTTATGCATCGTTGAGTAAAAGAGGAGGGGAAGTTTGATGTAAGTCAATTGGTCAATAAGGGTAGGAAAAGTCTGCATCAACAGTTTGGGTAATCAGGATAGGGATAGCTTGATGTTGATAGCGGTTGATAAGGTTGATGGAAAATTTGTTGAGGTTGATATTTTTACCTTTTCGACATGAGCGCTTTAGTTTTTTATCTTAAGTTACTGTATATGCGAGTTTTATGTTTTTTAGTTTATCAGGTTTATCTCAACTTTATACCGATGGGCTAATTGTTTTATTGATAACCCCAAGTTTATTTTTTTCCCAGTTTTTGGGCGTAGTCTTCACTTCGAAATTTAGCGAGGTCGAGCAGGTTCTTCCTCATAGCATCTCGCTAATAACCATTCAGTTTGAGTCATGTTGACTCGAGTAGAATAGATTTGGAGATGTTATGTCATCGAATGCGAAAAAAATCGGCCTTATTGCCTGTACGGGTGTCGTAGCCGGTAACATGATGGGTAGTGGTATCGCACTATTACCTTCTAGTCTTGCCTCTGTAGGCTCTGTTTCAATCTTCAGTTGGCTGATCTGTTTGGTCGGTGCACTGAGTCTGGCGTTCGTTTACGCTCGTCTGGCAACCAAAAACCCACAAGAAGGTGGTCCTATCGCTTATGCTGGCGAAGTATCTCCGGTATTTGGTTTCCAAACGGGCGTTCTTTATTACCACGCGAACTGGATTGGTAACCTGGCTATTGCCATTACAGGTGTTTCTTACCTTTCAGTATTCTTCCCTGTGCTCAATAACCCAATCCCAGCAGGTATTGCGACGATTGCATCGGTATGGATCTTCACTTTCGTCAACCTACTTGGTGGTAGCTGGGTAAGCCGTCTATGTACGCTTGGTCTAGTTCTTATCCTTATCCCAGTTGTTGGTACAGCTGCATTTGGTTGGACGCACTTCGATACTGCGCTTTACAGCCAAAACTGGAACGTATCAGCAGGTACTGACAGCCACGCGGTAGTAACAGCGGTTCTTATCTGTCTATGGTCATTCGTAGGTGTGGAATCAGCAGCGGTATCGACTGGTATGGTAGAAAACCCTAAACGCACTGTACCACTAGCAACTATGTTAGGTACTGGTATCGCGGGTGTGATTTACATCCTCTCAACTCAAATGATCAGCGGCATGTTCCCTGCGTCAGAAGTTGCGGCATCAGGTGCGCCATTTGCGCTAGCAACCACTGAGCTATTCGGTAGCTGGACAGCACCATTCGTATCAGCATTCACAGCGCTAGCATGTTTCACTTCGCTAGGTTCTTGGATGATGCTAGTAGGTGAAGCGGGTAAACGCGCTGCGAGCGATGGTAACTTCCCTAAAATCTACGGTGAAACTGATAAAAACGGTGTGCCTAAGAAAGGTCTAATCCTTGCGTCAATCAAGATGACTGCACTGATGGTTGTACTGATGTTCTTCAGCTCTAAAACAGCACACGCATCAGACCTATTCAACCAGCTAACAACTGACGCGGTTCTACTAACAATGCTGCCTTACTTCTACTCAAGCATTAACTTGATCCGCTTCGAAGGTATGACAACACGTAACGGCTTCGTAATGCTGTTCTCTGGTGTGGCTTGTCTGTTCTGCTTCATCGCACTAGCGGGTGCAGAGGGCGGTACGCTAACAGCAACCTTCATCGTTTCTCTAGTTATCTTGATGTTCTACAGCAAAAAAGCAGGTCTTGCTCAGTACGTGAAAATGCACGCTGACGACATGCCTGCCCAAGCAAGCAACTAATCCCCAAACGCTGGCACTACGGTGCCAGCCCATAAACCCCAAATTCACGCGGCGCTCACCTTACTCATTGCCTGTAAATGGCAAAGAGCGCCCTCATTCGCCTTGGAGATGTCCAAATGAATATATTCGCTATCTTGAACCACATGGGTGTGTTCTTTAAAGAAGAGCCAGTTCGTCAACTTCACGCTGCTCTTGAGAAAGCGGGCTACGAAGTGGTTTACCCAGTAGATGATAAAGACTTGATCAAAATGATTGAGATGAACCCACGCATTTGCGGTGTGCTGTTCGACTGGGATAAATACTCACTAGAGCTATGTGAACGAATCAGCCAAATCAACGAAAAACTGCCTGTTCACGCTTTTGCCAACGAACAGTCTACTCTAGACATTTCACTAACAGACCTACGTCTAAACGTGAGCTTCTTCGAGTATGCTTTAGGTATGGCTGACGACATCGCTATCAAAATCAATCAAGCGACTGAGGCATACAAAGATGCCATCATGCCTCCATTCACTAAAGCGCTATTCAAATACGTAGAAGAAGGTAAATACACCTTCTGTACTCCAGGTCACATGGGCGGTACTGCATTCCAGAAAAGCCCTGCTGGTAGCATCTTCTACGATTTTTACGGTCCAAACACATTTAAAGCGGACGTATCAATCTCAATGCCTGAGCTAGGTTCTCTACTAGACCACTCAGGTCCACATAAAGATGCAGAAGAATACATCGCACGCACATTCAATGCAGACAGCTCGTACATCGTAACTAACGGTACGTCTACATCGAACAAAATCGTTGGTATGTACTCAGCACCTGCGGGCAGCACAGTACTGATTGACCGTAACTGTCACAAATCTCTGACTCACCTAATGATGATGAGCGACGTGACACCAATCTACTTCCGCCCAACTCGTAACGCATACGGCATCCTTGGTGGTATTCCACAAAGCGAATTCAGCCGCGATGTCATTGCAGAGAAAGTGGCGAAAACACCAGGTGCAACAGCACCAACTTACGCGGTAGTGACTAACTCAACTTACGATGGCTTGTTGTA
Organism: Vibrio sp. ED002; assembly: GCF_023277445.1. Lineage (NCBI taxonomy): Bacteria > Pseudomonadati > Pseudomonadota > Gammaproteobacteria > Vibrionales > Vibrionaceae > Vibrio > Vibrio sp. ED002. Next base: position 2,582,646 of record NZ_CP080238.1, read on the forward strand.
CAACACACAATTCATCAAAGAGTCGCTAGATTGTAAACACATCCACTTCGACAGTGCTTGGGTGCCTTACACTAACTTCAACCCAATTTACGAAGGTAAATGTGGTATGAGTGGTGAAGCGATGCCAGGCAAAGTGTTCTACGAAACACAATCAACACACAAACTGTTGGCAGCGTTCTCACAAGCTTCAATGATTCACGTGAAAGGTGACTTTGATAAAGAATCTTTCAACGAAGCATTCATGATGCACACTTCAACTTCACCTCAGTACGGCATTGTTGCTTCTACTGAAACTGCAGCGGCAATGATGCGCGGCAACACTGGTAAGAAGTTGATGCAAGACTCTATCGATCGCGCAATCCGCTTCCGTAAAGAGATCAAACGCCTAGAAGCAGAAAGCGATAGCTGGTTCTTCGATGTATGGCAACCAGAAAGCATCGATACCACAGAATGTTGGAAACTAGACCCTAGCGACACATGGCACGGCTTCAAGAACATGGATGACAACCACATGTATCTTGACCCAATCAAAGTAACGCTACTGACTCCGGGGATGAACAAAGAAGGCGAACTAGAAGAATCAGGCATTCCTGCTTCGCTGGTGGCTAAATTCCTAGATGAGCGCGGCATCGTGGTAGAGAAAACAGGTCCATACAACTTGTTGTTCCTATTCTCAATCGGTATCGACAAATCAAAAGCAATGCAATTGCTACGCGGTCTAACTGAATTTAAACGTGGCTACGACTTGAACCTAACCATCAAGAGCTTCCTACCTTCGCTATACAACGAAGACCCAAGCTTCTATGAAGGCATGCGCGTTCAAGAACTAGCACAAGCAATTCATGACCTAACTAAGAAATACAACCTACCAGAGCTAATGTACAAAGCGTTCGATGTACTTCCAGAAATGAAAGTAACACCACACGCAGCATGGCAAGAAGAGCTTCGTGGCAACATCGAAGAAATCAAACTGGAAGAAATGGTTGGCCGCGTAAGTGCGAACATGATCCTTCCTTACCCTCCAGGTGTGCCACTAGTACTTCCTGGTGAAATGGTGACTCAAGAGTCGCGCCCTGTGCTGGACTTCCTAGAGATGCTTTGTGAGATCGGTGCGCATTACCCAGGTTTCGAAACCGACATCCACGGTCTATACCAACAAAAAGATGGTAGCTACACCGTAAAAGTATTGAAGAACTAAGTTCCCCTCGAAGATGACGCCATTGGGAATGCAAGCATGCTCCACTCTTACGAGCTCAATGCGTCATCGAACAATAACGACATTTAGATATACCCCTAACTAATCTGTCGTAAAGAGAAGGGCAAGGATGCTCTGATCTTTTCTTCTATATATAGAAGAAACAATTTTCCAAGACTTCACCTGAAGTACCCCAAATAAAAAGCAAAGACCAAAAGAGCAGTTCGCCATCGTTCTGCTCTTTTTTTTCGTCTTTATATAGATAGAAAGAGAAAAAAGAACCAAGAGAGAGAAGTTCAGCAACCGAAATCACAAAGAAATAGGCGATCTTTTAATGCAGAAGTCAGGTGTTTCTTCATGAAAAGATCCTCTACAACCCGAAATATTAGACAAGAACGTTGAGTATCTATGCAGAATGCTCGTTATTTGTTCGGTTGAAAGTTTTTTTGCAAAAAACGCTTGTGCTAATTTCTCAACCCCCTATACTGCGCATCCACCGACACGGAGTGAGACGAAAGTCACACAGCGAGTCGGGAAGAGAGAAAAAGAATTTGAAAAAAAATGCTTGACTCTCTCACGGTGTGAAGTAAGATACGCACCCTAACGACGAGCAACTAAGTTGCTGAAAATGTTAGAAAAGCTCTTTAAAAATAAGAACCTATCAATCTGTGTGGGCACTCGTTGATGATAATCCAATTAGAAATTTCTCTTAATAAAGAGCGGTTTCAAATTAGGTTTCAATGAACTGAGTGACCAATCAAGTCTTCGGACTTGGCACAGTCAATTCATTATCATTCTGTTGGAATGGTAATGGCTTTAAAATTACTTCTTACTTTCGAGTAAGGATGAGTTTTGAAGTCAGTATTCGTTGAGCCGAACAAAATCTTAAATTGAAGAGTTTGATCATGGCTCAGATTGAACGCTGGCGGCAGGCCTAACACATGCAAGTCGAGCGGAAACGACTTAACTGAACCTTCGGGGAACGTTAAGGGCGTCGAGCGGCGGACGGGTGAGTAATGCCTAGGAAATTGCCCTGATGTGGGGGATAACCATTGGAAACGATGGCTAATACCGCATGATGCCTACGGGCCAAAGAGGGGAATCTTCAGCCTCTCGCGTCAGGATATGCCTAGGTGGGATTAGCTAGTTGGTGAGGTAATGGCTCACCAAGGCGACGATCCCTAGCTGGTCTGAGAGGATGATCAGCCACACTGGAACTGAGACACGATCCAGACTCCTACGGGAGGCAGCAGTGGGGAATATTGCACAATGGGCGCAAGCCTGATGCAGCCATGCCGCGTGTGTGAAGAAGGCCTTCGGGTTGTAAAGCACTTTCAGTCGTGAGGAAGGTGGTGTAGTTAATAGCTGCATTACTTGACGTTAGCGACAGAAGAAGCACCGGCTAACTCCGTGCCAGCAGCCGCGGTAATACGGAGGGTGCGAGCGTTAATCGGAATTACTGGGCGTAAAGCGCATGCAGGTGGTTTGTTAAGTCAGATGTGAAAGCCCGGGGCTCAACCTCGGAATAGCATTTGAAACTGGCAGACTAGAGTACTGTAGAGGGGGTAGAATTTCAGGTGTAGCGGTGAAATGCGTAGAGATCTGAAGGAATACCGGTGGCGAAGGCGACTCTGGACAGATACTGACACTCAGATGCGAAAGCGTGGGGAGCAAACAGGATTAGATACCCTGGTAGTCCACGCCGTAAACGATGTCTACTTGGAGGTTGTGGCCTTGAGCCGTGGCTTTCGGAGCTAACGCGTTAAGTAGACCGCCTGGGGAGTACGGTCGCAAGATTAAAACTCAAATGAATTGACGGGGGCCCGCACAAGCGGTGGAGCATGTGGTTTAATTCGATGCAACGCGAAGAACCTTACCTACTCTTGACATCCAGAGAACTTTTCAGAGATGAATTGGTGCCTTCGGGAACTCTGAGACAGGTGCTGCATGGCTGTCGTCAGCTCGTGTTGTGAAATGTTGGGTTAAGTCCCGCAACGAGCGCAACCCTTATCCTTGTTTGCCAGCGAGTAATGTCGGGAACTCCAGGGAGACTGCCGGTGATAAACCGGAGGAAGGTGGGGACGACGTCAAGTCATCATACTCTTACGAGTAGGGCTACACACGTGCTACAATGGCGCATACAGAGGGCAGCAAGCTAGCGATAGTGAGCGAATCCCAAAAAGTGCGTCGTAGTCCGGATTGGAGTCTGCAACTCGACTCCATGAAGTCGGAATCGCTAGTAATCGTGGATCAGAATGCCACGGTGAATACGTTCCTAGCCTTGTACACACCGCCCGTCACACCATGGGAGTGGGCTGCAAAAGAAGTAGGTAGTTTAACCTTCGGGAGGACGCTTACCACTTTGTGGTTCATGACTGGGGTGAAGTCGTAACAAGGTAGCGCTAGGGGAACCTGGCGCTGGATCACCTCCTTATACGATGATTACTCACGATGAGTGTCCACACAGATTGATAGTTCACAAGCGTAAGCTTGTAGCTAACATAGCTCTTTAACAATTTGGAAAGCTGACAAAGTAATCTTTAAGATTACTTGTAAAGTTCTCAATGTTTGTCTTTATGACAAACACCAAAAAACACATTCAAGTGTTCTTGGGAATATCACTTTTACAGTGATTATTCGAAATTGAGTCCGGCAAAATCGAAATGTCTCTCGCTCATTCAAATAATGAGAGACAACTTTGGTGATTTGATTATCAACTCGAAACTCCTTCGGGTTGTATGGTTAAGTGACTAAGCGTACACGGTGGATGCCTTGGCAGTCAGAGGCGATGAAGGACGTATTAACTTGCGATAAGCCCAGATTAGGTAGTAAAAACCATTTGAGTCTGGGATTTCCGAATGGGGAAACCCACTAGCATAAGCTAGTATCGCTGCGTGAATACATAGCGTAGCGAGGCGAACCGGGGGAACTGAAACATCTAAGTACCCCGAGGAAAAGAAATCAACCGAGATTCCGAAAGTAGCGGCGAGCGAAATTGGACTAGCCCTTAAGCTTTTTATGCGTCAGGTGAAACTTCTGGAAAGTTGTGCGATACAGGGTGATAGCCCCGTAACCGGCAACGCATTTAAAGTGAAATCGAGTAGGGCGGGACACGTGATATCCTGTCTGAATATGGGGGGACCATCCTCCAAGGCTAAATACTACTGACTGACCGATAGTGAACCAGTACCGTGAGGGAAAGGCGAAAAGAACCCCTGTGAGGGGAGTGAAATAGAACCTGAAACCGTGTACGTACAAGCAGTAGGAGCACCTTCGTGGTGTGACTGCGTACCTTTTGTATAATGGGTCAGCGACTTATATTCAGTGGCAAGGTTAACCATCTAGGGGAGCCGTAGGGAAACCGAGTCTTAACTGGGCGTTCAGTCTCTGGATATAGACCCGAAACCAGGTGATCTAGCCATGGGCAGGTTGAAGGTTGAGTAACATCAACTGGAGGACCGAACCGACTAATGTTGAAAAATTAGCGGATGACTTGTGGCTAGGGGTGAAAGGCCAATCAAACCTGGAGATAGCTGGTTCTCCCCGAAAGCTATTTAGGTAGCGCCTCGGACGAATACTACTGGGGGTAGAGCACTGTTAAGGCTAGGGGGTCATCCCGACTTACCAACCCTTTGCAAACTCCGAATACCAGTAAGTACTATCCGGGAGACACACGGCGGGTGCTAACGTCCGTCGTGGAGAGGGAAACAACCCAGACCGCCAGCTAAGGTCCCAAATTACTACTAAGTGGGAAACGATGTGGGAAGGCTCAGACAGCCAGGATGTTGGCTTAGAAGCAGCCATCATTTAAAGAAAGCGTAATAGCTCACTGGTCGAGTCGGCCTGCGCGGAAGATGTAACGGGGCTAAGTAGTAAACCGAAGCTGCGGCAATGCACTTTGTGCATTGGGTAGGGGAGCGTTCTGTAAGCGGTTGAAGGTGTGTGGTAACGCATGCTGGACGTATCAGAAGTGCGAATGCTGACATGAGTAACGATAAAGGGGGTGAAAAACCTCCTCGCCGGAAGACCAAGGGTTCCTGTCCAACGTTAATCGGGGCAGGGTAAGTCGACCCCTAAGGCGAGGCCGAAAGGCGTAGTCGATGGGAAACGGGTTAATATTCCCGTACTTCTTACAATTGCGATGGGGGACGGAGAAGGCTAGGTGGGCCTGGCGACGGTTGTCCAGGTTCAAGTGCGTAGGCTGAAGAGTTAGGTAAATCCGGCTCTTCTTAAGGCTGAGACACGACGTCGAGCTACTACGGTAGTGAAGTCATTGATGCCATGCTTCCAGGAAAAGCCTCTAAGCTTCAGATTGTAAGGAATCGTACCCCAAACCGACACAGGTGGTCGGGTAGAGAATACCAAGGCGCTTGAGAGAACTCGGGTGAAGGAACTAGGCAAAATGGTACCGTAACTTCGGGAGAAGGTACGCTCTTGATGGTGAAGTCCCTTGCGGATGGAGCTGACGAGAGTCGCAGATACCAGGTGGCTGCAACTGTTTATTAAAAACACAGCACTGTGCAAAATCGTAAGATGACGTATACGGTGTGACGCCTGCCCGGTGCCGGAAGGTTAATTGATGGGGTTAGACTTCGGTCGAAGCTCTTGATCGAAGCCCCGGTAAACGGCGGCCGTAACTATAATCTATCCTAAGGTAGCGAAATTCCTTGTCGGGTAAGTTCCGACCTGCACGAATGGCGTAATGATGGCCACGCTGTCTCCACCCGAGACTCAGTGAAATTGAAATCGCTGTGAAGATGCAGTGTACCCGCGGCTAGACGGAAAGACCCCGTGAACCTTTACTACAGCTTGGCACTGAACATTGACCCTACATGTGTAGGATAGGTGGGAGGCTTTGAAGCGCAGTCGCTAGATTGCGTGGAGCCGTCCTTGAAATACCACCCTTGTAGTGTTGATGTTCTAACGTCGACCCCTTATCGGGGTTGCGGACAGTGCCTGGTGGGTAGTTTGACTGGGGCGGTCTCCTCCCAAAGAGTAACGGAGGAGCACGAAGGTGGGCTAATCACGGTTGGACATCGTGAGGTTAGTGCAATGGCATAAGCCCGCTTGACTGCGAGAATGACAATTCGAGCAGGTGCGAAAGCAGGTCATAGTGATCCGGTGGTTCTGTATGGAAGGCCATCGCTCAACGGATAAAAGGTACTCCGGGGATAACAGGCTGATACCGCCCAAGAGTTCATATCGACGGCGGTGTTTGGCACCTCGATGTCGGCTCATCACATCCTGGGGCTGAAGTCTGATCTCCAAGGGTATGGCTGTTCGCCATTTAAAGTGGTACGCGAGCTGGGTTTAGAACGTCGTGAGACAGTTCGATTCCTATTCTGCCGTGGGCGTTGGAAGATTGAAGGGGCTGCTCCTAGTACGAGAGGACCGGAGTGGACGAACCTCTGGTGTTCGGGTTGTGTCGCCAGACGCATTGCCCGGTAGCTAAGTTCGGAATCGATAACCGCTGAAAGCATCTAAGCGGGAAGCGAGCCCTGAGATGAGTCTTCCCTGATACTTTAAGTATCCTAAAGGGTTGTTCGAGACTAGAACGTTGATAGGCAGGGTGTGTAAGCGTTGTGAGGCGTTGAGCTAACCTGTACTAATTGCCCGTGAGGCTTAACCATACAACACCCAAGGGGTTTTGATGGACTCAATGCAAGAACGATTGAATGTGTATAAATAGAACTTAAAATCAGTTTTCCGAATTATTCGATTTGCAAGCAAATCTCACCCTAAAGGGCCGCACTAAAGTGCGTTTGAATTTGCAAGCAAATTGATAAAGAATTTGCTTGGCGACCATAGCGATTTGGACCCACCTGACTTCCATTCCGAACTCAGAAGTGAAACGAATTAGCGTCGATGGTAGTGTGGGGTTTCCCCATGTGAGAGTAGAACATCGCCAGGCTTTAATTTGCACTTGCTTATTTAATAAGCAAGTCACCATAAAGTTCTAAATTATTTTAGAGTTTTATGTTGACTTTCAAAGTGAAAGGCGTATTATACGCACCTCGCTTAAGTGCTAAGGCACTGAAAGCCAAGCTCTTTAACAATATAGACCTATCAATCTGTGTGGGCACTCGTTGATGATAATCCAATTAGAAACTTCGGTTTCAAATTAGGTTTCAATGAACTGAGTGACCAATCAAGTCTTCGGACTTGGCACAGTCAATTCATTATCATTCTGTTGGAATGGTAATAGCTTTAAAATTACTTCTTACTTTCGAGTAAGGATGAGTTTTGAAGTCAGTATTCGTTGAGCCGAACAAAATCTTAAATTGAAGAGTTTGATCATGGCTCAGATTGAACGCTGGCGGCAGGCCTAACACATGCAAGTCGAGCGGAAACGAGTTATCTGAACCTTCGGGGAACGATAACGGCGTCGAGCGGCGGACGGGTGAGTAATGCCTAGGAAATTGCCCTGATGTGGGGATAACCATTGGAAACGATGGCTAATACCGCATGATGCCTACTAGCCAAAGAGGGGAATCTTCAGCCTCTCGCGTCAGGATATGCCTAGGTGGGATTAGCTAGTTGGTGAGGTAATGGCTCACCAAGGCGACGATCCCTAGCTGGTCTGAGAGGATGATCAGCCACACTGGAACTGAGACACGATCCAGACTCCTACGGGAGGCAGCAGTGGGGAATATTGCACAATGGGCGCAAGCCTGATGCAGCCATGCCGCGTGTGTGAAGAAGGCCTTCGGGTTGTAAAGCACTTTCAGTCGTGAGGAAGGTGGTGTAGTTAATAGCTGCATTACTTGACGTTAGCGACAGAAGAAGCACCGGCTAACTCCGTGCCAGCAGCCGCGGTAATACGGAGGGTGCGAGCGTTAATCGGAATTACTGGGCGTAAAGCGCATGCAGGTGGTTTGTTAAGTCAGATGTGAAAGCCCGGGGCTCAACCTCGGAATAGCATTTGAAACTGGCAGACTAGAGTACTGTAGAGGGGGTAGAATTTCAGGTGTAGCGGTGAAATGCGTAGAGATCTGAAGGAATACCGGTGGCGAAGGCGACTCTGGACAGATACTGACACTCAGATGCGAAAGCGTGGGGAGCAAACAGGATTAGATACCCTGGTAGTCCACGCCGTAAACGATGTCTACTTGGAGGTTGTGGCCTTGAGCCGTGGCTTTCGGAGCTAACGCGTTAAGTAGACCGCCTGGGGAGTACGGTCGCAAGATTAAAACTCAAATGAATTGACGAAGCTGCACAAGCGGTGGAGCATGTGGTTTAATTCGATGCAACGCGAAGAACCTTACCTACTCTTGACATCCAGAGAACTTTCCAGAGATGGATTGGTGCCTTCGGGAACTCTGAGACAGGTGCTGCATGGCTGTCGTCAGCTCGTGTTGTGAAATGTTGGGTTAAGTCCCGCAACGAGCGCAACCCTTATCCTTGTTTGCCAGCGAGTAATGTCGGGAACTCCAGGGAGACTGCCGGTGATAAACCGGAGGAAGGTGGGGACGACGTCAAGTCATCATACTCTTACGAGTAGGGCTACACACGTGCTACAATGGCGCATACAGAGGGCAGCAAGCTAGCGATAGTGAGCGAATCCCAAAAAGTGCGTCGTAGTCCGGATTGAGTCTGCAACTCGACTCCATGAAGTCGGAATCGCTAGTAATCGTGGATCAGAATGCCACGGTGAATACGTTCCTGGCCTTGTACACACCGCCCGTCACACCATGGGAGTGGGCTGCAAAAGAAGTAGGTAGTTTAACCTTCGGGAGGACGCTTACCACTTTGTGGTTCATGACTGGGGTGAAGTCGTAACAAGGTAGCGCTAGGGGAACCTGGCGCTGGATCACCTCCTTATACGATGATTACTCACGATGAGTGTCCACACAGATTGATACGGTTTATAAGTAAAAGAGACGAAGATATCCCAATATCTTCAATCCAGTGTCCCGTCTCGTCTAGAGGTTTCAGGACACCGCCCTTTCACGGCGGTAACAGGGGTTCGACTCTCTACGGGATACCATTGGGTCGTTAGCTCAGTTGGTAGAGCAGTTGACTTTTAATCAATTGGTCGCAGGTTCGAATCCTGCACGACCCACCATTCTCTCCACGAGAATGAAAAATAATGTGGGCGATTAGCTCAGTTGGGAGAGCACCTGCCTTACAAGCAGGGGGTCACTGGTTCGAGCCCGGTATCGCCCACCATTCTCTAAGTATTTTTGGATAGGAATTCCAAACCACTTCAGTAAGACGTATGTGGTTAGAATCTTCGACTCTGAAAGTCTTTAGAAAATGAACTTCTTAGGAAGTGATTTGCTCTTTAACAATTTGAAAGCTGACAAAACAATCTTTAAGATTGTTTGTAAGTTCTCAATGTTTGTCTTTAAGACAAACACCAAAAACACATTCAAGTGTTCTTGGGAATATCACTTTTAAAGTGATTATTCGAAATTGAGTCCGGCAAAATCGAAATGTCTCTCGCTCATTCAAATAATGAGAGACAACTTTGGTGATTTGATTATCAACTCGAAACTCCTTCGGGTTGTATGGTTAAGTGACTAAGCGTACACGGTGGATGCCTTGGCAGTCAGAGGCGATGAAGGACGTATTAACTTGCGATAAGCCCAGATTAGGTAGTAAAAACCACTTGAGTCTGGGATTTCCGAATGGGGAAACCCACTAGCATAAGCTAGTATCGCTGCGTGAATACATAGCGCAGCGAGGCGAACCGGGGAACTGAAACATCTAAGTACCCCGAGGAAAAGAAATCAACCGAGATTCCGAAAGTAGCGGCGAGCGAAATTGACTAGCCCCTAAGCTTTATATGCGTTAGACGAACGGTCTGGAAAGTCCGGCAATAAAGGGTGATAGCCCCGTAGTTGACAACGCACATTCAGTGAAATCGAGTAGGGCGGGACACGTGATATCCTGTCTGAATATGGAAAATTCATCCTCCAAGGCTAAATACTACTGACTGACCGATAGTGAACCAGTACCGTGAGGGAAAGGCGAAAAGAACCCCTGTGAGGGGAGTGAAATAGAACCTGAAACCGTGTACGTACAAGCAGTAGGAGCACCTTCGTGGTGTGACTGCGTACCTTTGTATAATGGGTCAGCGACTTATATTCAGTGGCAAGGTTAACCATCTAGGGAGCCGTAGCGAAAGCGAGTGTTAACTGCGCGACTTAGTCGCTGGATATAGACCCGAAACCAGGTGATCTAGCCATGGGCAGGTTGAAGATTGAGTAACATCAATTGGAGTGACCGAACCGACTAATGTTGAAAAATTAGCGGATGACTTGTGGCTAGGGGTGAAAGGCCAATCAAACCTGGAGATAGCTGGTTCTCCCCGAAAGCTATTTAGGTAGCGCCTCGGACGAATACTACTGGGGGTAGAGCACTGTTAAGGCTAGGGGGTCATCCCGACTTACCAACCCTTTGCAAACCCGAATACCAGTAAGTACTATCCGGGAGACACACGGCGGGTGCTAACGTCCGTCGTGGAGAGGGAAACAACCCAGACCGCCAGCTACGATCCCAAATTATTACTAAGTGGGAAACGATGTGGGAAGGCTCAGACAGCCAGGATGTTGGCTTAGAAGCAGCCATCATTTAAAGAAAGCGTAATAGCTCACTGGTCGAGTCGGCCTGCGCGGAAGATGTAACGGGGCTAAGTAATAAACCGAAGCTGCGGCAATGAAGTTTTACTTCATTGGGTAGGGGAGCGTTCTGTAAGCCGTTGAAGGTGTGTTGTAAAGCATGCTGGAGGTATCAGAAGTGCGAATGCTGACATGAGTAACGATAAAGGGGTGAAAAACCTCCTCGCCGGAAGACCAAGGGTTCCTGTCCAACGTTAATCGGGGCAGGGTAAGTCGACCCCTAAGGCGAGGCCGAAAGGCGTAGTCGATGGGAAACGGGTTAATATTCCCGTACTTCTTACAATTGCGATGGGGGACGGAGAAGGCTAGGTAGCCTGGCGACGGTTGTCCAGGTTCAAGTGCGTAGGCTGAAGAGTTAGGTAAATCCGGCTCTTCTTAAGGCTGAGACACGACGTCGAGCTACTACGGTAGTGAAGTCATTGATGCCATGCTTCCAGGAAAAGCCTCTAAGCTTCAGATTGTAAGGAATCGTACCCCAAACCGACACAGGTGGTCGGGTAGAGAATACCAAGGCGCTTGAGAGAACTCGGGTGAAGGAACTAGGCAAAATGGTACCGTAACTTCGGGAGAAGGTACGCTCTTGATGGTGAAGTCCCTTGCGGATGGAGCTGACGAGAGTCGCAGATACCAGGTGGCTGCAACTGTTTATTAAAAACACAGCACTGTGCAAAATCGTAAGATGACGTATACGGTGTGACGCCTGCCCGGTGCCGGAAGGTTAATTGATGGGGTTAGACTTCGGTCGAAGCTCTTGATCGAAGCCCCGGTAAACGGCGGCCGTAACTATAATCTATCCTAAGGTAGCGAAATTCCTTGTCGGGTAAGTTCCGACCTGCACGAATGGCGTAATGATGGCCACGCTGTCTCCACCCGAGACTCAGTGAAATTGAAATCGCTGTGAAGATGCAGTGTACCCGCGGCTAGACGGAAAGACCCCGTGAACCTTTACTACAGCTTGGCACTGAACATTGACCCTACATGTGTAGGATAGGTGGGAGGCTTTGAAGCGCAGTCGCTAGATTGCGTGGAGCCGTCCTTGAAATACCACCCTTGTAGTGTTGATGTTCTAACGTCGACCCCTTATCGGGGTTGCGGACAGTGCCTGGTGGGTAGTTTGACTGGGGCGGTCTCCTCCCAAAGAGTAACGGAGGAGCACGAAGGTGGGCTAATCACGGTTGGACATCGTGAGGTTAGTGCAATGGCATAAGCCCGCTTGACTGCGAGAATGACAATTCGAGCAGGTGCGAAAGCAGGTCATAGTGATCCGGTGGTTCTGTATGGAAGGGGCCATCGCTCAACGGATAAAAGGTACTCCGGGGATAACAGGCTGATACCGCCCAAGAGTTCATATCGACGGCGGTGTTTGGCACCTCGATGTCGGCTCATCACATCCTGGGGCTGAAGTCGGTCCCAAGGGTATGGCTGTTCGCCATTTAAAGTGGTACGCGAGCTGGGTTTAGAACGTCGTGAGACAGTTCGGTCCCTATCTGCCGTGGGCGTTGGAAGATTGAAGGGGGGCTGCTCCTAGTACGAGAGGACCGGAGTGGACGAACCTCTGGTGTTCGGGTTGTGTCGCCAGACGCATTGCCCGGTAGCTAAGTTCGGAATCGATAACCGCTGAAAGCATCTAAGCGGGAAGCGAGCCCTGAGATGAGTCTTCCCTGATACTTTAAGTATCCTAAAGGGTTGTTCGAGACTAGAACGTTGATAGGCAGGGTGTGTAAGCGTTGTGAGGCGTTGAGCTAACCTGTACTAATTGCCCGTGAGGCTTAACCATACAACACCCAAGGGGTTTTGATGGACTCAATGCAAGAACGATTGAATGTGTAAGTAGAACTTAAAATCAGTTTTCCGAATTAAAGAATTTGCTTGGCGACCATAGCGATTTGGACCCACCTGACTTCCATTCCGAACTCAGAAGTGAAACGAATTAGCGTCGATGGTAGTGTGGGGTTTCCCCATGTGAGAGTAGAACATCGCCAGGCTTTAATTTGCACTTGCTTATTTAATAAGCAAGTCACCATAAAGTTCTAAATTATTTTAGAGTTTTATGTTGACTTTCAAAGTGAAAGGCGTATTATACGCACCTCGCTTAAGTGCTAAGGCACTGAAAGCCAAGCTCTTTAACAATATAGACCTATCAATCTGTGTGGGCACTCGTTGATGATAATCCAATTAGAAACTTCGGTTTCAAATTAGGTTTCAATGAACTGAGTGACCAATCAAGTCTTCGGACTTGGCACAGTCAATTCATTATCATTCTGTTGGAATGATAATAGCTTTAAAATTACTTCTTACTTTCGAGTAAGGATGAGTTTTGAAGTCAGTATTCGTTGAGCCGAACAAAATCTTAAATTGAAGAGTTTGATCATGGCTCAGATTGAACGCTGGCGGCAGGCCTAACACATGCAAGTCGAGCGGAAACGAGTTATCTGAACCTTCGGGGAACGATAACGGCGTCGAGCGGCGGACGGGTGAGTAATGCCTAGGAAATTGCCCTGATGTGGGGGATAACCATTGGAAACGATGGCTAATACCGCATGATGCCTACGGGCCAAAGAGGGGGACCTTCGAGCCTCTCGCGTCAGGATATGCCTAGGTGGGATTAGCTAGTTGGTGAGGTAATGGCTCACCAAGGCGACGATCCCTAGCTGGTCTGAGAGGATGATCAGCCACACTGGAACTGAGACACTGATCCAGACTCCTACGGGAGGCAGCAGTGGGGAATATTGCACAATGGGCGCAAGCCTGATGCAGCCATGCCGCGTGTGTGAAGAAGGCCTTCGGGTTGTAAAGCACTTTCAGTCGTGAGGAAGGTGGTGTAGTTAATAGCTGCATTATTTGACGTTAGCGACAGAAGAAGCACCGGCTAACTCCGTGCCAGCAGCCGCGGTAATACGGAGGGTGCGAGCGTTAATCGGAATTACTGGGCGTAAAGCGCATGCAGGTGGTTTGTTAAGTCAGATGTGAAAGCCCGGGGCTCAACCTCGGAATAGCATTTGAAACTGGCAGACTAGAGTACTGTAGAGGGGGTAGAATTTCAGGTGTAGCGGTGAAATGCGTAGAGATCTGAAGGAATACCGGTGGCGAAGGCGACTCTGGACAGATACTGACACTCAGATGCGAAAGCGTGGGGAGCAAACAGGATTAGATACCCTGGTAGTCCACGCCGTAAACGATGTCTACTTGGAGGTTGTGGCCTTGAGCCGTGGCTTTCGGAGCTAACGCGTTAAGTAGACCGCCTGGGGAGTACGGTCGCAAGATTAAAACTCAAATGAATTGACGGGGGCCCGCACAAGCGGTGGAGCATGTGGTTTAATTCGATGCAACGCGAAGAACCTTACCTACTCTTGACATCCAGAGAACTTTCCAGAGATGGATTGGTGCCTTCGGGAACTCTGAGACAGGTGCTGCATGGCTGTCGTCAGCTCGTGTTGTGAAATGTTGGGTTAAGTCCCGCAACGAGCGCAACCCTTATCCTTGTTTGCCAGCGAGTAATGTCGGGAACTCCAGGGAGACTGCCGGTGATAAACCGGAGGAAGGTGGGGACGACGTCAAGTCATCATACTCTTACGAGTAGGGCTACACACGTGCTACAATGGCGCATACAGAGGGCAGCAAGCTAGCGATAGTGAGCGAATCCCAAAAAGTGCGTCGTAGTCCGGATTGAGTCTGCAACTCGACTCCATGAAGTCGGAATCGCTAGTAATCGTGGATCAGAATGCCACGGTGAATACGTTCCTGGCCTTGTACACACCGCCCGTCACACCATGGGAGTGGGCTGCAAAAGAAGTAGGTAGTTTAACCTTCGGGAGGACGCTTACCACTTTGTGGTTCATGACTGGGGTGAAGTCGTAACAAGGTAGCGCTAGGGGAACCTGGCGCTGGATCACCTCCTTATACGATGATTACTCACGATGAGTGTCCACACAGATTGATACGGTTTATAAGTAAGAGACGATACTGGGTCTGTAGCTCAGGTGGTTAGAGCGTTCGCCTGATAAGCGAGAGGTCGGTGGTTCGAGTCCACTCAGACCCACCAATTTCTTTTGAAATTGGTATGCAGTATCGACACCTTGATGGGGCTATAGCTCAGCTGGGAGAGCGCCTGCCTTGCACGCAGGAGGTCTGCGGTTCGATCCCGCATAGCTCCACCATCTTTAAGTGTTCTTGAAAAAGAATCTTTAAAAATGGTTTTCATCAGAAAATCTAGCTCTTTAACAATTTGGAAAGCTGACAAAACAATCTTTAAGATTGTTTGTAAAGTTCTCAATGTTTGTCTTTAAGACAAACACCAAAAAACACATTCAAGTGTTCTTGGGAATATCACTTTTAAGTGATTATTCGAAATTGAGTCCGGCAAAATCGAAATGTCTCTCGCTCATTCAAATAATGAGAGACAACTTTGGTGATTTGATTATCAACTCGAAACTCCTTCGGGTTGTATGGTTAAGTGACTAAGCGTACACGGTGGATGCCTTGGCAGTCAGAGGCGATGAAGGACGTATTAACTTGCGATAAGCCCAGATTAGGTAGTAAAAACCACTTGAGTCTGGGATTTCCGAATGGGGAAACCCACTAGCATAAGCTAGTATCGCTGCGTGAATACATAGCGCAGCGAGGCGAACCGGGGAACTGAAACATCTAAGTACCCCGAGGAAAAGAAATCAACCGAGATTCCGAAAGTAGCGGCGAGCGAAATTGGACTAGCCCCTAAGCTTTATATGCGTTAGACGAACGGTCTGGAAAGTCCGGCAATAAAGGGTGATAGCCCCGTAGTTGACAACGCACATTCAGTGAAATCGAGTAGGGCGGGACACGTGATATCCTGTCTGAATATGAAAATTCATCCTCCAAGGCTAAATACTACTGACTGACCGATAGTGAACCAGTACCGTGAGGGAAAGGCGAAAAGAACCCCTGTGAGGGGAGTGAAATAGAACCTGAAACCGTGTACGTACAAGCAGTAGGAGCACCTTCGTGGTGTGACTGCGTACCTTTGTATAATGGGTCAGCGACTTATATTCAGTGGCAAGGTTAACCATCTAGGGGAGCCGTAGCGAAAGCGAGTGTTAACTGCGCGACTTAGTCGCTGGATATAGACCCGAAACCAGGTGATCTAGCCATGGGCAGGTTGAAGATTGAGTAACATCAATTGAGGACCGAACCGACTAATGTTGAAAAATTAGCGGATGACTTGTGGCTAGGGGTGAAAGGCCAATCAAACCTGGAGATAGCTGGTTCTCCCCGAAAGCTATTTAGGTAGCGCCTCGGACGAATACTACTGGGGGTAGAGCACTGTTAAGGCTAGGGGGTCATCCCGACTTACCAACCCTTTGCAAACTCCGAATACCAGTAAGTACTATCCGGGAGACACACGGCGGGTGCTAACGTCCGTCGTGGAGAGGGAAACAACCCAGACCGCCAGCTAAGGTCCCAAATTATTACTAAGTGGGAAACGATGTGGGAAGGCTCAGACAGCCAGGATGTTGGCTTAGAAGCAGCCATCATTTAAAGAAAGCGTAATAGCTCACTGGTCGAGTCGGCCTGCGCGGAAGATGTAACGGGGCTAAGTAATAAACCGAAGCTGCGGCAATGAAGTTTTACTTCATTGGGTAGGGGAGCGTTCTGTAAGCCGTTGAAGGTGTGTTGTAAAGCATGCTGGAGGTATCAGAAGTGCGAATGCTGACATGAGTAACGATAAAGGGGGTGAAAAACCTCCTCGCCGGAAGACCAAGGGTTCCTGTCCAACGTTAATCGGGGCAGGGTAAGTCGACCCCTAAGGCGAGGCCGAAAGGCGTAGTCGATGGGAAACGGGTTAATATTCCCGTACTTCTTACAATTGCGATGGGGGGACGGAGAAGGCTAGGTGGGCCTGGCGACGGTTGTCCAGGTTCAAGTGCGTAGGCTGAAGAGTTAGGTAAATCCGGCTCTTCTTAAGGCTGAGACACGACGTCGAGCTACTACGGTAGTGAAGTCATTGATGCCATGCTTCCAGGAAAAGCCTCTAAGCTTCAGATTGTAAGGAATCGTACCCCAAACCGACACAGGTGGTCGGGTAGAGAATACCAAGGCGCTTGAGAGAACTCGGGTGAAGGAACTAGGCAAAATGGTACCGTAACTTCGGGAGAAGGTACGCTCTTGATGGTGAAGTCCCTTGCGGATGGAGCTGACGAGAGTCGCAGATACCAGGTGGCTGCAACTGTTTATTAAAAACACAGCACTGTGCAAAATCGTAAGATGACGTATACGGTGTGACGCCTGCCCGGTGCCGGAAGGTTAATTGATGGGGTTAGACTTCGGTCGAAGCTCTTGATCGAAGCCCCGGTAAACGGCGGCCGTAACTATAATCTATCCTAAGGTAGCGAAATTCCTTGTCGGGTAAGTTCCGACCTGCACGAATGGCGTAATGATGGCCACGCTGTCTCCACCCGAGACTCAGTGAAATTGAAATCGCTGTGAAGATGCAGTGTACCCGCGGCTAGACGGAAAGACCCCGTGAACCTTTACTACAGCTTGGCACTGAACATTGACCCTACATGTGTAGGATAGGTGGGAGGCTTTGAAGCGCAGTCGCTAGATTGCGTGGAGCCGTCCTTGAAATACCACCCTTGTAGTGTTGATGTTCTAACGTCGACCCCTTATCGGGGTTGCGGACAGTGCCTGGTGGGTAGTTTGACTGGGGCGGTCTCCTCCCAAAGAGTAACGGAGGAGCACGAAGGTGGGCTAATCACGGTTGGACATCGTGAGGTTAGTGCAATGGCATAAGCCCGCTTGACTGCGAGAATGACAATTCGAGCAGGTGCGAAAGCAGGTCATAGTGATCCGGTGGTTCTGTATGGAAGGGCCATCGCTCAACGGATAAAAGGTACTCCGGGGATAACAGGCTGATACCGCCCAAGAGTTCATATCGACGGCGGTGTTTGGCACCTCGATGTCGGCTCATCACATCCTGGGGCTGAAGTCGGTCCCAAGGGTATGGCTGTTCGCCATTTAAAGTGGTACGCGAGCTGGGTTTAGAACGTCGTGAGACAGTTCTGATTCCTATCTGCCGTGGGCGTTGGAAGATTGAAGGGGGCTGCTCCTAGTACGAGAGGACCGGAGTGGACGAACCTCTGGTGTTCGGGTTGTGTCGCCAGACGCATTGCCCGGTAGCTAAGTTCGGAATCGATAACCGCTGAAAGCATCTAAGCGGGAAGCGAGCCCTGAGATGAGTCTTCCCTGATACTTTAAGTATCCTAAAGGGTTGTTCGAGACTAGAACGTTGATAGGCAGGGTGTGTAAGCGTTGTGAGGCGTTGAGCTAACCTGTACTAATTGCCCGTGAGGCTTAACCATACAACACCCAAGGGGTTTTGATGGACTCAATGCAAGAACGATTGAATGTGTAAGTAGAACTTAAAATCAGTTTTCCGAATTATTCGATTTGCAAGCAAATCTCACCCTAAAGGGCCGCACTAAAGTGCGTTTGAATTTGCAAGCAAATTGATAAAGAATTTGCTTGGCGACCATAGCGATTTGGACCCACCTGACTTCCATTCCGAACTCAGAAGTGAAACGAATTAGCGCCGATGGTAGTGTGGGGTTTCCCCATGTGAGAGTAGGACATCGCCAGGCTTTAAATTTGAAGAAGCCCACTCGAAAGAGTGGGCTTTTTTGCGTTTGGAGCAAAGTAAATCCTCCTAATAACAAGATCTTGTGAGAGAAACTTCTAAGCTTCGTTTATTGTTGTTCAGTATTCTTTCTTCCTGCCTAACAAATTACTTACGACGTAGTGCTAACGCACTACTTCTCAGCGTCTCACACTATTTCCCCTTCAATAACTAATAGAGCTGCGAACCCAAGCAAGCTTACTACGTTGCATAGAGCGAGCTAGAAGGTTGCGTATATCGTATTAGAGATGGCGAAATGGGAATTGAATTGATTAGTTTCAAGTGGGCAGGGAAGGTTAAGAAACCTTTTGGATTCTTAAGTTTGTTGAATGCTGTAATTTGATGTCAGGGATACTAGCATGATGAAGTGTTACTTGGTTACGGCCTGAATGTTTCGAGTAATACATGGCTTTATCTGCGTTAATCATAAGTTCTTTTGCGCTCAATACTTGCCCGTCATACTCCGCGATACCAATGCTAACCGTTGTACTGATTTCGATACCATCTATTTTGCATGGCGCGTTTTGGATCGCTTGTCTGATCCTTTCTGCTATCTCATGGGCTTGTATTGCGCTGGTGTTGGTTAGGATCACGGCAAATTCTTCCCCTCCTAAACGACCAATAAAGTCAGTTCTACGAATTGCACGTTGGCAAATCTTGGCCACATGATTGATCACTTGATCGCCGGAGAAGTGCCCAACCTGATCGTTGATCTCTTTGAAGTGATCAATATCAATCATAACGCAAGTTAGGGTTTGAGATGGATGCGAATGCGAGCTCAGAGACCTATCTAGGCTTGTTAGGAATGCTCGGCGATTCAACAGACCTGTCAATTCATCTGTCTCTGAGAGCTCTTTGAGGCGCCTTTCTAGCAGATGCGTTTTCGTGACATCACGCACGGACCAAATCACCAAGTTTTCATCACCTTGAATGCTTTCTACGGGTTTAATGATCGCTTCAAACCACGTTTCTTCTGAGTTCTCTAATGCTTCTAGTTCTTCTATTGGCATTAAAAGGTGGTCTTGCAGAGCGATACTGTATTTGACGACCTTAGGCTCGTTAGAGCGAAGCACATCGTTAATATAACCGATTAACTCAGCGGCTTTACTCGGCGATAAAACATCGTTTAACGTGAGGTTGGTGTAGCTTTGTGCATTGAAGTGTTTTGAATGGTAAGTACCACCGAAACTTTCGATATAGTGGCCTTGCTCATTGAGGATAAAGACATGATCAGGGAGGGTATTCAAAATGGCATGAAGCCAATCGTCCCTTTCTTTGTAAATCATGAGGTTAGTTCCTTTATCCAATGTAAGTTGTTGATTATATCTGTTTGTATTGAGTTCACAATCAATACTGATCACAGTTCAAAGCATCAGACTTGACTAATGTTTGTACAGAGGTGAGGGAGAAGCGTTTGGAAGAGTTGAAGTGCAAGGAGCTTGAAGCTAATAAAAAAGGCTTAGCCATTGCTGACTAAGCCTTTTTTACAAAATTACTGTATGAACTGATATTAGTTCATGCCGTACTTTTTAAGTTTTTTGCGAAGAGTACCGCGGTTGATGCCCATCATAGTTGCTGCGCGAGTTTGGTTACCGCGAGTGTACTGCATGATGGTATCTAATAGTGGCTGTTCAACTTCAGCTAGAACTAATTCGTATAGTTCAGTTACTTCCTGGCCGTTTAGTTGAGCTAGGTAGTTTTTAAGAGACGCTTTAACAGAGTCACGTAAAGGCTTCTGAGTAATCTGGTCTTGTGACGTTACTGTAGTTACTGTTAATGCTTCTGAAGTCAGATTTTGTTCGAACATATTCGGTCTAGCTCTTCTCTTAATTATGATGCAACGTTATCAAAATAACCCTCTAATGCCTCAAGCTGCAGCTCAGCTGCATCGATAGCATTGAAGGTACGGCGAAACTCACTCGCTTGTTCATGCTCTTTTAGGTACCAACCAACGTGCTTACGCGCGATACGTGGACCCAAGAACTCTCCATAGAAATCATGCAGAGCGTTAACATGACCAAGCATAATGGTTTTCACTTCCTCACTTGGAAGCTCATCCATTGTGGTGCCGTTTTCCAAATAGTGATGGATTTCCTGGAAAATCCAAGGACGACCTTGGGCAGGGCGTCCAATCATTAAAGCGTCTGCACCGGTGTACTCCAGTACAAACTTCGCTTTCTCCGGGCTATCGATATCACCGTTTGCGATAACCGGAATGGATATAGCGTGTTTAACCGCTTTAATGCTGTCGTATTCGGCCTCACCTTTGTACATACACGCTTTTGTTCTGCCATGCAGTGCAAGAGCCTGTATGCCGCAGTCTTCGGCTAATTTAGCGATGTGAACACAGTTTTTATTTTCTGTGTTCCAGCCAGTACGGGTCTTTAACGTTACAGGAACGTCTACCGCGTCCACTACCGCAGTCAAAATCTCTTTGATGATGTCTGGGTACTGAAGCAGTGCAGAACCCGCCAGCTTCTTATTCACTTTCTTTGCTGGGCAGCCCATGTTGATGTCGATGATTTGCGCACCGTTTTCAACACTGAATTGAGCCGCATCAGCCATAAGCTGTGGATCGGAACCGGCAATCTGTACAGAGCGAATGCCCGATTCGCCTTCATGCACCATGCGCTGTTTCGACTTTGACGTTCCCCATAGTTTCGGGTTAGCGGACATCATTTCACTGACGGCCATTCCCGCACCATAGCGAAGACACAACTCGCGAAACGGTCTATCCGTTACACCAGCCATAGGGGCTACGATTAGATTGTTCTTAAGTTGATAGTTTCCGATTTTCAAAACGTCATCACAGTTCTGTACCAGCAAGGGCGCGCATTTTACGCATTTTTTCACTGCGTGAAAAGACTAATATTTGAGCATTTACAAATTGTTTTTGTAATTTGTATGAAATTCAAACAATTAGCCCTGAAAACCTTGTCTAGCCTTGCTTACGACCGGAGATACGACACCATTCGCTTTGCTCTGCGATTGGATCAATGTGAAGCTCATCACGGTAATAGTTTGCTACGTCTTCTGCTTGAGTGTCTAAAACACCTGACATCGCTAGGTCACCATTTGGTTTAACCAAGCCTTTAATGATAGGTGCAAGTTCACGTAATGGACCAGCAAGAATGTTAGCAACAACCACATCAGCGATCAGGCCTTCAGGTTGGTTTTGAGGAAGGTACACTTCTAATTGGTCAGCAACACCGTTGCGCTCTGCGTTATCGCGAGAAGCTTGAAGAGCTTGAGGATCAATATCGATCCCGATAACTTTACCTGCGCCAAGTTTGATCGCAGCGATCGCAAGGATGCCTGAGCCACAACCAAAGTCGATAACCGTTTTACCAGATAGGTCTAAACTCTCTAGCCATTCTAGGCAGAGTGCAGTCGTAGGGTGGGTGCCTGTACCGAAAGCCAGACCAGGGTCAAGCATAACATTAACCGCGTCTGGTTCAGGAACATCACGCCAACTTGGACAAACCCATAGACGTTCGCCGAACTTCATTGGGTGGAAGTTTTCCATCCATTCGCGTTCCCAGTCTTTGTCTTCTAGCTGTTCTACTTTGTAAGCAAAATCGTCTGCTAGCATGCCGCTTGCTTTGATTTGAGTGATGATGAAGTTTGTATCTGCTTCTGCATCGTACAGTGCCAGAATGTCAGTATCGCCCCATAAGCGAGTCTCGCCAGGTAGAGGTTCGAATACGGGCGTATCCTGCGCGTCTAGGAATGTTACAGACAGCGCACCAGTCTCTTCCATTAGCATGTCGCCGATTTGCTCAGCGTTTTCATTGGTCGCGTTGAGTTTGATTTGAATCCAAGGCATTTGTTTTTGCTCTTAAAGTGAATGAAGTGGCGCAGAGTTTACCAGAACTCTACGATTTGTTTGAGTATAGACTTTATACAAAACAAAAATGCCCACAGATGTGGGCACTTATTATGAGGTTAGCGAAGGCTTATTGTAGGCCTAGCTTCTTCTCTAGGTAGTGAATGTTTGCACCACCGTGCTGGAAGTTCTCATCATTCATGATTGACTCTTGTAGAGTAACGTTAGTCTTGATGCCTTCAATGATCATCTCGCCTAGTGCGTTCTTCATACGTGCAATCGCTACATCACGGTTCTCACCGTAAGTGATCAGTTTACCAATCATTGAATCGTAATGAGGTGGTACTGTGTAGCCTGTGTAAATGTGAGACTCCCAACGAACACCCATGCCGCCTGGCGCGTGGAAGCGTTCAATCTTACCTGGTGAAGGTAGGAAGCGCTCTGGGTCTTCTGCGTTGATACGACACTCAATCGCATGGCCGCGGATCTTGATATCATCCTGAGTGAATGAAAGTGGCTGACCTGCTGCTACGCGTAACTGTTCTTTAATTAGGTCAACACCAGTAACCATTTCTGTCACTGGGTGCTCAACCTGAATACGAGTGTTCATTTCGATGAAGTAGAACTCACCGTTCTCGTATAGGAATTCGAACGTACCTGCGCCGCGGTAACCGATTTCTAGACATGCACGTGTACAACGTTCACCGATGTACTTACGCATCTCTTCAGTGATACCTGGTGCTGGAGCTTCTTCAACAACCTTCTGGTGACGACGCTGCATAGAGCAGTCACGTTCACCTAAGTGGATCGCGCCACCTTGGCCATCAGCAATTACCTGAACTTCAACGTGACGAGGGTTCTCTAGGAATTTCTCCATGTAAACCATGTCGTTGTTGAACGCCGCTTTTGCTTCTGCACGGGTCATTGCGATAGCTTCAATAAGATCGCCTTCTGAACGAACAACGCGCATACCACGGCCACCGCCACCGCCAGAAGCTTTGATGATTACCGGGTAGCCGATACGCTTAGCGTGGGCTTTATTTTTGTCTTCGTCGTTATCTAGTGGACCGTCAGAACCTGGTACACAAGGAACGCCAGCTTTTTTCATTGCGTTGATTGCTGACACTTTGTCACCCATTATGCGGATGGTGTCTGCTTTAGGACCAACGAAGATGAAACCGCTGCGCTCTACTTGTTCAGCAAAGTCTGCGTTCTCAGATAGGAAGCCGTAACCTGGGTGAATCGCAATCGCACCCGTCACTTCTGCTGCAGAAATGATGCGAGGGATGTTCAGGTAGCTGTCGATACCACGAGCTGGACCGATACATACTGTTTCGTCTGCGAGTAGTACGTGCTTAAGATCGCGGTCAGCAGTCGAGTGCACTGCCACAGTCTTAATGCCTAATTCTTTACAAGCGCGAAGGATACGAAGTGCAATTTCACCTCGGTTCGCGATGACTACTTTATCTAGCATAAGGCAAGCCCCGCTTATTCGATTACAACTAGTGGTTGGTCGAATTCAACTGGCTGGCCGTCTTCAACTAGGATTGCAGTTACAACACCTGATTTGTCCGCTTCAATTTGGTTCATCATTTTCATCGCTTCAACGATACATAGTGTATCGCCAGCATTTACGCTCTGACCAACTTCAACGAATGACTTTGAATCTGGACTTGGAGAACGGTAGAAAGTACCAACCATTGGAGAAAGAACTTGGTGACCTGCAGGAACTGCTGCTGGTGCCTCTGCTGCCATCGCTGGAGCGTCAGCGACCGGTGCTGCCACTGGAGCAGGTGCTGCTACTGGAGCTGCTGCGTAATGAACTGGTGCTGGAGCAGCGGGTGCGCCGTGACGACTGATTCGTACCGACTCTTCACCTTCAGAAATCTCTAGCTCAGCAATGCCAGACTCTTCAACTAACTCAATTAGCTTTTTGATTTTACGAATATCCATCTTTTCTTTCTCTTTTATCTTGTGATTAAGACAACCCTAACGGGCTGCAGAGTGTTTGGTCTACTTTGCCTGCAATTTCGCAATTGCTGCAGACAGAGCAAATTCATAACCTTGCGCACCTAAACCGCAAATTACCCCTTCCGCTTTATCAGAGAGGTAAGAATGGTGACGGAACGTCTCTCGGGCATGAACGTTCGATAGGTGCACCTCGATAAATGGGATGGCTACGCCAAGTAGTGCATCTCGCAGCGCAACACTGGTATGAGTGAAGGCTGCTGGATTGATAATGATGAAGTCCACCTTGCCGTACGCGGCATGAATCGCTTCAATCAGCTCGTACTCACGATTAGATTGCAGGTGTTCAAGTTCCACCCCAGACTTGTGAGCCTGTTCAGCTAAAGCGTCAACAATCTGTGCTAGGGTGTTGTTACCATAGTGTGTCGGTTCACGCAGGCCTAATAGATTAAGATTTGGCCCATTTAGAACAAGAATTCGTGACTTTGCAGACATTGTGTTGCTATCTTCCTTTATCGTGAGCAGAACGTTTATATTCCCAAATATACGATAAATCAGCACGATTTTTTTGTTAAAACCGCGCAAATTTTAAAAAATCGACCAAGATTATAGCTAATTCACAGCAATTAGCAGCAATTTACTGGTCTAATCTCCCAATAGCCCCCGCCATTTCTGTAACCCAGTTAACAAAAACAACATAATTGCCACGTTTCTTTTGTGGTTTATTTTGCATCCACACACAAAAAAGCCGCCATATGCAATGGCGGCTTTTAGGGCTAGCGTTTAAAACAGGGCTGGGTGTTATGCCAGTTCTGCTTTTTCTGCGATCAGCTTGTCTACTACGCTTGGATCAGCCAGTGTAGAAGTGTCTCCTAAGTTACTGGTATCACCCGTTGCAATCTTACGCAAGATACGACGCATGATCTTACCGGAGCGAGTTTTCGGTAGCGAGTCTGTCCAGTGCAGCACGTCTGGTGTTGCGATTGGACCAATCTCTTTGCGTACCCAATTTTTTACTTCTTTATGTAATTCTGCTGATGGGAACTCACCATCATTAAGCGTGACATAAGCGTAAATTGCCTGACCTTTGATGTCATGAGGAATACCGACAATCGCCGCTTCTGCAATCTTATCGTGTGCAACCAGTGCTGATTCAATCTCTGCGGTACCCATGCGGTGACCCGACACATTCAATACGTCATCTACACGACCAGTGATCCAGTAGTAACCGTCTTCGTCACGACGAGCCCCATCACTGGTGAAGTACATGCCTTTGAAGGTAGAGAAGTAGGTTTGCTCAAAGCGCTCGTGGTCACCGTAAACAGTACGCATCTGACCTGGCCATGAATCAAGGATCACTAAGTTACCTTCTGCTGCGGTCTCTTCAATGATGTTACCCATATTGTCCACTAGCGCAGGTTGTACGCCGAAGAATGGGCGAGTTGCTGAGCCTGGTTTCAGGTCTATTGCACCTGGTAGTGGCGCAATCAAGATACCGCCTGTCTCTGTTTGCCACCAAGTATCAACGATAGGTGAGTTTTCATTACCGATGGTCTTGTAGTACCACTCCCATGCTTCAGGGTTGATAGGTTCACCTACTGAGCCCATTACACGCAAGCTTGAACGAGATGTTCCGGCTACCGCTTCGTTACCTTTTGCCATTAGTGCACGAATCGCTGTTGGTGCAGTGTAGAGAATGTTTACTTGATGCTTATCAACCACTTCACTCATACGAGCCGTGCTTGGGTAGTTTGGTACACCTTCGAACAGAATGGTTTTCGCACCGTTCGCCAGTGGGCCGTAAATTAAGTAAGTGTGACCTGTAATCCAACCCACATCCGCCGTACACCAGAACGTTTCGCCTTCTTGGTAATCGAACACGTACTTGAAGGTCATGGTTGCGTATACTAGGTAACCACCTGTGGTGTGCAGCACGCCTTTTGGTTTACCTGTCGAGCCTGAAGTGTAAAGAATGAATAGAGGGTCTTCCGCTTTCATCTCTTCTGGTGGGCACACATCAGAAACGACAGCCGTTGCTTCGTGCCACCAAACGTCACGGTGCTCGTGCCAATCAATGTCGCCGCCCGTGCGTTTTAGAACTACAACTTTGTCGATGGTTTTTACTTCTGGGTTCGTCAGTGCTTCATCAACGTTTTTCTTCAGTGGTACAGCGCGACCACCACGAACGCCTTCGTCAGCAGTGATCACGATTTTCGCATCTGAGTCGATGATACGACCGGACAGGGCTTCTGGTGAGAAACCACCAAATACCACGGTATGAACTGCACCAATACGCGTACATGCCAGCATTGCGATAGCCGCTTCTGGCACCATTGGCATGTAAAGACAAACCACGTCGCCTTTGTGCACGCCTTGCTCTTTCAGTGCGTTAGAGAACTTACACACTTCTTTGTGTAGTTCATTGAATGTGAGGGTTTTGTCGTCAGCAGGATCATCGCCTTCCCAGATGATTGCGACTTCATCGCCACGTTCGGCAAGGTGGCGGTCAATACAGTTTGCAGATACGTTCAGCGTGCCGTCTTCGAACCAACGAATGTCGACGTGACCAGTATCGAAAGAGGTGTTTTTAACTTGAGTGAATGGCTTAATCCAATCGACAACTTTACCGTGTTCGCTCCAGAAGCCTTCAGGGTCGCTTACCGACTGCTGATACATGGCTAAGTAAGTGTCATTATCCGCATGCGTATGGTTTTTAATATTTTCTTTTACCGGATAAACGTGGGCTTCGCTCATGGCTTCTCTCCTTGTGCCTTTAATTCTCGACCTTCGTCTTTTGTAGGGCTGTTTCCGTTCTTTAGTCTGTGATTCATCAAGAACGTTGCTGTGCATATAACTGTCAGTCACAGCGCGTATTTCCACAATTAGACTTTAGGATGAGAGTGAGGAATGCGCCGCGATATTGCTGAATTTAAAGCGAATGTGGGAGGTGGATCGAAAGCTGAGTGTTGAAGCTATTGGGTATAAGGCACGCTCAGGTTTGGTAAATCGCCTTTGGTTAGGCGCACATACACCAAAGCAGCGGATTTTGCGTCTTGCAGGGCGTCGTGTTTGTCTTGAATCGGCAGTTCGAGGTGCTTACAAATCGCATCAAGACTTAAGTCGAAGTAGGCGTTAGGTAAATGACGTTCGAGCTTGTCGTGATAAATCTGGCTCACTTCGATGAGCGGGTTAGGTAGTGGAAAGCCTAAATGCTTCAGACAAGCGAGGTCGAGGATCTTTTTGTCATAGCGAATGTGGTAGCCGACTAAAGGACGATTGCCGATAAAGTCGAGTAACTTGATGAGCGCTTCTTTTTCGCTGATGCCATCAACCAAATCTTGGTGGCGGATATGGTGAATTTTCACTGAACCTGAATCGAGTGATTGTGGGGCGCGCAGTCGAACTTCGAACGGTTTGCTGGTGATGATGCGATTGTCGATGATTTTTGTCGCAGCGATGGTGACCAGCTCGGCACGGTTGGGATCCAAGCTGGTGGTTTCGCAATCGAGAGAGACAAACTCGCCTTTTTGCGGCGAACAAAACAGTGGCTGATAAGGTGATCCTTTCAGCTTGTAATGCCAGTATTTCCTTTGTAGCCAATTCATCCCTGTTACCTCTCGTCTTATTTGCCTAAAAGACTCTAATCACGGATTTGATAATGGAAGCCTAAGAACTGCTTAAACTTTTTCACCACGTGTAAGCTGTGGCGTAGCAGGTCTCGTTCTGTCCTGTCTAACTGTTTGATGTCGATGTTGTTGAGTGCTTCCTGCTTACTCAATTGCTGGTTCAAACGGATCTTGAAGAACAGCTTCAGCGCCTCATTGAGGTTATCGGCGGTTTCTGGTTCTAAGATGCGTTTGTTTCTCAGTGCTTCGATACGCTCGAAGGTGTTCTTCTCTTCAATCGCGTATTCCAATGCCAAAGTGCGAATACCATGCACAATTGGGAAGATGCCGCCGCGCTTAATATCCAGCCCGTCTTTGGCACTTTTTACGTTGCCAAATAGAGTAAGAGGCACGGAAAACTGCAGAGCGGGGCGAGTGAAATCGGACAGAATCAACATGCGATCTTCCATGCTGTCTCTGAGGTGCTCGGCGATAGGTGTGAGCAACTCTCGATTGCCTGCGACCGCATGAGCGTCGCTGAAGATGGCTAAATCCATGATTTGTTCTGGCTGTGCTTTAGCAATCCAACCATCGAGCGTTTTAATCCAGTCTTGCTGCGTTCGGACCCACTTCGGATTGTTAACCATGACTTTGCCAGGGCAGAGTGGATAACCCAGTTGTTGCAAGGTATGGGTGAGGGTTTGCATCACTTCGGCGCAATGTTCCCATTCCAGCCCATCTTGGATGATCAATGCATTATCTTGATCCGTTTTAAGGATTTGCTCTCCACGACCTTCCGAGCCAAGCACAATCAGACAGCAGTGATCGTGCAGTGCTGGTGGCACCACAAGCTCAAACGCTTTTTCGATGATTTGTTCGTTTACGGCAGATATCAGCTCCATGATAAAGCGAGTACGGATGCCATTGGTTAGCAAGCTGTCCACCAACTGACGCTGTCGATTAGAAGCAAGGGCTAACTCTCCCACGCTGCTGGCTCGTGCAATACTGAGTGTCAGTACGTGTGAGTGAGTGGAAAACGCACTGAGGATTTGCGTCATGTCCAACATACCGACCGCTTGACTGCCTTCGCACACCATTAGACGCTTCATGCGATTGCGCGTCATGGTGATCATGGCGTTAAACAAGAAGTCACCATCATCCACGTGATAAACCGGGAAGGTGGCTATCTCACTTACTGGCGTATCGAGTGAGTGGTCGTCAAGCATTACGGCATGGAGCATATTGGTTCGCGTCACTATCGCGTAGGGATGCGCCGATGGATATTGCTCTAAGCGCGGGTCATCTTGGTTAAGCTGAACCAAAGCGGCATCAATGCCATTGTCTTTAAGTGTTTTGGTGACTTGATTAATTGGCATATCAGGTGCCAATAGCATCGGTGGATGATAGATGCTGCTATCGACTTTAGTCAGAATGAATTCCGCTAGGTTTTGCTGTTGTTGAGCGGCTTCAATGAGGGCTTGGCGTTTGGATAAGTTGTTATCGAAGTAGGCCGCGAACTGTCCGTTCTCGTTATACAGCTCAAGAAACACTTCTTTGGGCAGCAAGTACGAGAGGGTATCTTCCAGTGCCACATACTGATGGCGCACGCTTTCTTCAAACAAAGAGCGTACATCAAACATGTCGTCGTTAGCGTAGTGAGCAAACACTTCGTCTTGATCTTTTGAGCGCTCTTCTACAGCGCCTTTAATCAGCACGTGCAGGTGAGGGTTGTCTTGCCCACAAGCTAAGATGACATCTCGCGTTCGGTAGTACGCCACATCAAGAGACGAGCGCAGTCGATTTTGCTGTGCGTCAGTCAGGCGGTCGAACGGTGGAGATTGCATATTAAATTTGTCAGGCATTAGAGCACCTAAATTTGGTGGGAACACATTCTAAGTCTGACAAATTTCCCTGTCGAAGCCAGACGACTTTGGTCTAAATCGTCACAATCTAATTTTGCATTTCGAGACCCTGTGCCATTGAGGAAACGGTAAGTTGCCGATTCTTCCCTTTTTCTATTACGCATTGCGATCCATAATTCCGCGTCCCAAACGTTTACGTGGCGGAAGTCGTTAGTTTTTGTCGTTTTTTAGGATGTCAGTGATGTTGAAACCCTCTCCGTATGGCTGGATTTCCCAGTACTTTCTCGGATTCTTTTTTGCGTATGGCGTGTATCTGCCATTTTGGTCGTTGTGGTTTAAAGAGCAGGGCGTTTCTCCAACAGATATTGGTCTGTTAGTTGGTCTAGGTTTGGCGACGCGCTGTGTGGCGAACATGGTACTCACCCCACGTCTACATAAAGTCGAACACATCATGCCTGCCCTACGTTGGTTGAGCTTTGCTGCCCTCATTTTTGTTGGTTTCCACTTTTTCACTGGTGGCAACTTTTGGTTAATGGCACTCGCTACCATCTTGTTTAACTTGTGCTGTGGCCCGGTGGTACCGTTGTCGGATGCGATGGCGAACTACTACGCGCGTTTGAAAATGCTCGATTACGGTCGTACCCGTTTGTGGGGCTCGGTTGCCTTTATTGCAGGCTCGACTGTGGTGGGTTACTTGGTGGCAGAGTTTGGCTCTGACATGATTTTGTACACGGCGATGGTC
Source organism: Vibrio sp. ED002 (assembly GCF_023277445.1). NCBI lineage: Bacteria > Pseudomonadati > Pseudomonadota > Gammaproteobacteria > Vibrionales > Vibrionaceae > Vibrio > Vibrio sp. ED002. The sequence goes on from NZ_CP080238.1 coordinate 2,613,118, forward strand.
GGCGTCTTTATCTCGCTCTTATTTGCAATGCGTAACACCAATCCAATGCCAGTGACACGCGAAGGTCAACATTCTGAGCGTCCAAAACTTTCTGCATTGCTTACGGATAAGCCGGTCGTGAAGTTCCTTGTGTTGATGGCGTTAATCCAAGGTAGCCACGCGGCGTACTACGGTTTTAGTGCGATTCACTGGAAAGCGGCTGGTCACTCAGAAGATGTGATTGGCTACTTATGGAGCTTGGGCGTGGCAGCTGAAGTTGCTGTGTTTGCTCTGAGTAAGCGTCTATTCGCTGGCTGGTCTTTACGCACTCTGTTTGTGGTTGCGGCTGGTGGTGTGATGCTACGTTGGGGCATGACTGCGTCTACGACCTCTATTTTGGCGTTGGTGGTAGTGCAAATGCTTCACGGCGTGACGTTTGCAATGGCGCACATTGCCGCGATTCAATACATCCAGAACTCAGCTGAGAACAAGATGGTGGCATTGCAGGCACTGTATAACGCAATCCCACTTGGTGCGTTTATCGCGTTGATGACGGTGATCAGTGGTTGGGGCTATGAGCACTGGGGGGCGAATATCTTCTGGTTGATGGCGGTGATGGGCTTTATTGCACTGTTTATCAAAGTTGAGCCTCAAAATGATGAAAGTAATGTGGTTGATCTCTCAGCTAATGCTCCCGAAGCACAGAATTAAGCTTCTGTGACAGAGATTAAAAATTAACCTTTGTCTCTGTTGTGAAAGCAGTGTTAAATGAAACCTCTCCCTTATGGAGAGGTTTTTTATTCCTTGCTTTAAAAACAGCAAGAAAGGCAAGAAAAGTAAGAAAGGATATCGGATGCAAGGATGGCTAGTGATTCCCGTTTCTTTGGCGTATTTGGGAATCCTGTTTTTAATCGCTTGGTACGGTGACAAACAAAAGAGATGGTTAGCGCGTTGGCGACCATGGATCTACAGTTTGTCGATTGCGGTGTACTGTACGTCGTGGACCTTCTATGGCACGGTCGGACAGGCGAGCAACAACCCTTGGTCCTTCCTACCCATCTATATTGCGCCGATCATCGTGTTTACCATCGGCTGGCGCGTCCTCGCTCGGCTGATCTTGATTGCTAAACGCGAGCACATCACCTCCATTGCCGATTTCATTGCCGCCCGCTATGGCAAATCACAAGGCTTGGCGGTGGTTGTTACCTTAATCGCGGTGGCAGGCATCCTTCCATATATCGCTTTGCAATTGCGTGGCATCACCATGGGGTTGGAGATCATCGCGCCAGATTTAGCATCTGATCTCAGTTATCAAAACTACAGCGTATCTTGGTTTGTGGTCGGGGCGATGGCGATCTTCACCATGCTGTTTGGTACGCGTCATATCGATAACACCGAGCATCACCGCGGCATGATGATGGCGATTGCGTTTGAATCAGTGCTTAAGTTGGTGGCGTTTTTAGTGGTGGGCGTATTTATTGTTTGGCTCGCGATGGATACCGAGAGCTTCCTCCTCGCTGATATCGCCGCTGAAACCTATGAGTCCCCTAACATTCCGACCTTGCTGATTCATACCATTCTGACCATGCTGGCGATTGTCTGTTTGCCACGTCAATTCCATACCATGGTGGTCGAGAATGAACGCGCGCAAGACTTGCACGTTGCGCGTTGGTTGTTCCCGTTGTATCTGATTCTGATGGGCATTTTCGTTCTGCCAATCGCATGGGTAGGGCAAAGTCTACTGAGTGGCAGCCCTGCCGATACGTACGTGATCAGCGTGCCGATGGCGGTGGGCGCGAATGACATCGCCTTACTGGCATTTTTGGGCGGTACTTCCGCGGCAAGTGGCATGGTCATCGTCTCGACCATTGCCTTAGCGATCATGGTATCTAACGATTTGGTGATGCCGTTGATTCTGCGCAGAATGAAGTTATCAAAGCGTAATCATCACCATTTTTCTACGCTGTTATTACGTATACGTCGTGGGCTTATTCTGCTTCTTTTGATTGGTGCATGGGGCTTTTATCAGGCTTTAGATAGTATCCACTCACTCTCTGCGATAGGTTTTCTCTCGTTTGCTGCGATTACCCAATTTGCTCCGTCTCTGCTTGGCGGTATGTACTGGCGTCAGGGCAACAAGAAAGGCGTGTATGTCGGTCTGCTGGTGGGGTTCACCATTTGGTTGATTACTTTAATGAGCCAAACCGACATGCTGGCGGGCGATGCAAGTAATAACTTGCTGATTTGGTTGATCACTCCGCCTGATTTATTGGCAGGTTTTGGTATTGCTGTTTCTGACTGGGGCATGATCCTCAGCGTGGTGGCGAATACCGCGTGTTTTGTCGCGGTATCACTAGCTACGCGCCCAAGCATAAGTGAACGCTTACAATCGGCGTCATTCGTCGGTACGCCGTTGCCTGAAAGTGAAAACATCAGCTTGTATCAGAGCCGTGTAACGGTCAGTGAACTGGAGATGTTAGCGTCGCGATTTGTTGGACGCACGCGAGTGAAATCCGCCTTTCAAACCTATTGGAGTCAGCAACGCGAAGAGCTGCTTCCCAATCAGCAAGCCCCCTCTACCTTAATTCGACACACCGAGCGCGTACTTGCCGGTGTGTTTGGTGCCTCTTCAGCTAAGTTAGTACTTACTTCCGCTTTGCAAGGCAGAAATATGCAGCTTGAAGAAGTTGCGACCATCGTTGATGAAGCCTCAGAGCTGTATGATTTCAGCCGTGGCTTATTGCAAGGTGCGATTGAACACATTGGGCAAGGCATCGCAGTGGTCGACAAACAACTAAGACTGGTGGCATGGAACCAACGTTATCTGGAGTTATTTGTTTTCCCGCCGGGATTGATTCAGGTCGGGCGTCCGATTGCGGATGTGATTCGTCACAATGCCGAGCAAGGTTTATGTGGTCCGGGTGACCCTGAAGACCACGTTCGTCGCCGCGTTTATCACCTTGAGCAAGGCACGCGACATACCTCTTCCCGAGTACGTCCAGATGGTCGCGTAATTGAAGTGCAAGGCAACCCAATGCCTGGTGGTGGTTTCGTTATGAGCTTTACCGATATCACCGTGTTCCGCGATGCGGAGCAAGCTCTGAAAGACGCTAATGAGACACTAGAAGAACGCGTTCGTGCTCGTACTCGTGAGTTGGAACAACTGAACAAACAGCTGGTGGCAGCAACGCAACGTTCTGAGCATGAGTCACAATCCAAGTCGCGCTTCTTAGCGGCGGTGAGTCATGATTTGATGCAGCCGCTGAACGCCGCGCGCCTGTTTGCTTCTTCATTGTCGGAAGTCGCCAAAGACAGTGAAACCCAAAAGCTGTCGACCCACATTGAGAGTGCATTAGGCGCAGCAGAAGATTTGATCGGTGATTTGCTGGATATTTCACGTTTGGAATCGGGCAAGTTGGACGTCAATGTGCATGGTTTTGCGGTCAATGATGTATTAGCTAACTTGAATGCGGAATTCAGTGCACTGGCGAAACAACAAGGCATTGAGTTCACCATGATCCCATCATCTTTGATGGTGAAATCCGATCCGAAATTGCTGCGCCGCGTGGTACAGAACTTCCTTACCAATGCGTTCCGTTATAGCCCGAATGGCAAAGTGGCACTCGGTGTACGCCGCGTACAAGGGCGAGTGCGTATCGATGTGTGGGATAACGGAATGGGTATCGAAGAAGAGAAACAACAAGAGATCTTCGAAGAGTTTAATCGTGGTACTCAAGTCCGTTCCGACCAAGGTTTAGGGTTGGGTTTGGCTATTTCGAAAGGTATTGCTCAAGTGCTAGGGCATGAAATCTCGATGCGTTCTTGGTTTGGTCAAGGCAGCGTGTTCTCGATTACCTTAGATAAGGCAGAGAGGGTGCACATTCCGGCAGTCAAAGCTGTGAAGAGTGCACAATCCGATTTAAGTCATATTCGTGTACTGTGTGTCGATAATGAGCCAGACATTCTGGTTGGAATGGAAAATCTACTCTCACGCTGGGGCTGTGATATTCGCATTGCGACCGACATCGTTGAGAGTCTGAAAGCGATCGAAGACGATTGGCTGCCGGATGTGATTTTCTCCGATTATCGTTTAGACAATGGTCGAACAGGATTAGAAGTGTTGCAGCAATGCCGCTTGCGTCTGGGTAATCGCTTTGAAGGGGTGATCATCAGTGCCGATCGAACCGATGACATGATGGAAGGCATTAAAGCCAATGGGTTCAGTTTTATCGCCAAACCGGTGAAACCTTTGAAATTACGTTCGGTACTCAATCGAGTCGCCTAGAAAAAAAAGACCTCCGATTGGAGGTCTTTTGCTTTAAGGGGGTGATCGGTCGGTGGCTTATTCTGCAACGCCGCCTTGAGTCAGTTTGGCTGGATCGAGCAATCTTTCTAATGTGGCACGATCTAAGTCCGTTTCTTCTTCCGCTACATCAATGATAGCGCGACCTTGTTTGTAGGCTTTCTTCGCCACTTCCGCTGCTTTTAGGTAGCCAATCACAGGGTTAAGTGCGGTGACCAGAATCGGGTTCTTCGCCAGTGCAACATCAAGGTTGTCTTGGCGCACTTCAAACGTCGCGATGGCTTTGTCTGCTAAAGCAACGGCGCTGTTCGACAGCAGTTCAATGCTTTCTAATACATTGTGAGCTATCACTGGTAGCATCACGTTAAGTTGGAAGTTACCCGATTGACCTGCAACGGTAATGGTCGCGTCGTTCCCAATCACTTGTGCCGACGCCATGGCTGCTGCTTCTGGAATCACAGGGTTCACTTTGCCCGGCATGATAGAAGAGCCCGGTTGTAAGCCTTGCAGTTCGATTTCACCTAAGCCTGCTAGTGGACCTGAGTTCATCCAGCGAAGATCGTTTGCGATCTTCATGATCGCAACTGCTGCTGTTTTGAGCTGTCCCGATAGGGCGACGATCGCATCCTGACTGCTGAGATTGGAGAAGAAGTTTTTGCTTGAAGCAAACTCGATGCGCGTTGATTGCGTTAGGTTACCGGCAAAAAGATCGGCGAAACGTGGATCGGCGTTGATCTCTGTCCCTACCGCTGTTCCGCCTTGGGCTAACGCTTTCACAGCTGGCAGTGTTTGTTCGATGGCTTGTTTGGCGTGCTCGATTTGGAATTGCCAGCCACCAAGCTCTTGGGCGAAGGTAATTGGCATCGCATCCATGAGGTGCGTACGACCTGTTTTCACCACATCTTTCAGAGCTTGCTGCTTGGCCTCTAGTGTTTCACTTAGGTGGGACAGTGCAGGCAGTAGCTGTTTTTCAATCGCAATTGCAGAGCTAACTTGAATCGCAGTAGGCACTACGTCGTTACTGCTTTGACCCATGTTGACGTGATCATTTGGATTGACCGTTCCGCCTAGGTGCTCAGACGCCAATGTTGCAATCACTTCGTTGGCATTCATGTTTGAGCTGGTGCCCGAGCCGGTTTGGAATACATCGATAGGGAATTGGTCGAGGTGTTTACCATCAATGATGGCTTGCGCGGCATCGGCGATGGCATTGGCGATATCACCTTCCAGTAAGCCAAGTTGAGCATTGGTGAGCGCTGCGGTTTGTTTGATGTGAGCGAGTGCTTGGATAAAGCCCGTCGGCATGGTGTGTTTGCTGAAAGTGAAGTTATCGACAGCGCGTTGAGTTTGGGCTTGATACAAAGCGTTGGCTGGGACTTTGACTTCGCCCATGCTGTCCGCTTCGATACGGAATTCCGTGGTCATGGTAGGTTCCTTTTGTTTAATCGAGTGGCGTCTGTATCAGACGTAATTGTTGTTGTAATGAGAGAAATTTCACATCGCCATCCTCAAACTGGTAGTAGTAGTGTTTGAGACAAAGTAGCGGAGTGTGAATGGAATCGAGGCAGACTCGGCGGAAGATACGACTACGAGTAGGGTCTTGAATCGCGTCGAGAAGATGGAAGTAGACTTGGCGTAAATACAGCTCGCACAGCAACAGGTTTTCGTGCTCTGTATCGTGATCATAGATGGACGACAGCACCATGCCCCAATGGATGTAATCATGAATCACATCGGGTTCGAAGCCGCTTGGCGCATACACATGAAGGAATCGGTCTTGTGCTTTGAAAAAGGCGTTGTAGATGGCTTGGCTGCTGTCCATAGTTACCTCGATATTTAAGATAATGATAATTATTATCAATTAATTGTCGATTAGCAACCACAGCTTTTTTGAGGAAATAACACAACAAAAAAAGCCGATACTCGGACTCAGTATCGGCTGAAGTGGGTGAGCTCAATCCCTACAATTAAGCTCGGTATTCTTTCGCGAGATAAGGTTGGCTCAAATGCGTCTTCAAGCCTTATGGAGCAGGTAAGTTATTTGTCCGTAAACAGGGTTTCGTATTTCACAAATGCCGTTTGCGTTTCACCGTAGTAGAACGTGCCTTCAGATTGAATCGCAACACGTAACCAACTCTCTGCTGATGCAGGCTTAGGCAAAGTGATGGTCCAGTTTTGTCCGGCTTGATCCGCTGGTTTCATGTCAATCGGCTGTGCGTTTTGCTCTTGGCTATCCACGACTGAAAGCTTCACCCCTTCCAGTGGATAAGCAGCATGTAAAGACAACTCTAAGCTATCTGGCGTCAGCTTTTCTGAGCGAAACTTCACTTTAAAGTCGCCATTCTCCATATCACACAAGCCACTGGTGTAACGGCAATTCGACTTGCTGGCCAGCTTGTAGCTTTCCCCTTCTTTAGCGGCATGAGGTTTCTCACTCAGAGCCATGTCTGTACCGAAATAAGCGATTAAAGACAAAATTGGGGCGATCAACAGGGCGATAATAAAGTGCTTGTTTTTGAACATAAAATACTAATCCCATCAATTATCTGTTCATTTTTACTGGCTAAAATCGCTAATAACTTCGTTAAAGATTTTGAAGTTAGAGCAACTAGCTTGCTGCAATCTTTGCCTTGTTCTAAGCGATTTTTCCGCGTAACCCCTGAACATATAATCAATGGCATTGGTATGCTTCCTTGCTACGGTTCAGGGAATATCTAATTATTAGAATAAGTTAAGTGAATAAAAAAGCCCCAAGCGGGGCTTTTGTGGTTTGCGTTATATTTTAGTGGTCTACCGCACCGCCAACGCCTGCTGGTACACGTACGTGCTCGACTAGGTCTTTTACTTCTTGTGGTGTTTCTGCTGTCACTCTTGATACAGCGAACGCCACAATAAAGTTAAATACCGCACCGATTGCACCAAATGCGTTTGGTTCAATACCTAGGAACCAGTTCTGCCCCCAACTTTGTAGGTACGTCCAGTCAGCAACAAATAGAATGCCTTTATGCTGGAATACGTAGAATAGCGTGATACTGATACCTGCAATCATACCTGCGATTGCGCCTTCTTTGTTGATGCTCTTACTGAAGATACCCATCATCAACGCAGGGAAGATGGAGGATGCCGCCAGACCGAAGGCGAGGGCTACCGTTCCGGCTGCAAATCCTGGCGGATTCAAGCCCAAGTAGCCGGCGACTGCGATGGCAACAGCCATAGAGATTCGACTCGCAAGCAGCTCTTTCTTCTCGGATATATTTGGATTGATCACGCCTTTGATTAAGTCATGTGATATCGCGGACGAGATAGCCAATAGTAGACCCGCTGCCGTCGATAGTGCCGCTGCGAGACCACCTGCTGCAACCAACGCGATGACCCAGTTTGGTAGCTTAGCAATCTCTGGGTTTGCTAGTACCATTATGTCACGGTCAACTTTTAGCTCGTTAGTCGCTGGGCTTGATGTGTACTCAATCAGGCCATCGCCATTCTTATCATCAAAGCCTAGCAGACCTGTTTTCTCCCAGTTCTTGAACCAGTCAGGGCGCTCGTCATAAGCAAGATGCTGACCAGGAGCTGGGTTAACCGTATCCATCAGGTTTAGACGTGCCATTGCAGATACTGCCGGCGCTGTTGTGTAAAGGATCGCAATGAAAAGTAATGCCCAACCTGCTGATGTACGTGCATCACGTACTTTAGGCACGGTAAAGAAGCGAATAATTACGTGTGGTAGACCCGCAGTACCGATCATCAGTGACATGGTGTAAACGAACATGTTTAACGTATCGCCACGAACTTGAGTAGTGTATTCACTAAAGCCGAGTTCGGTCACCACCTGGTCGAGCCGATCGAGCAGATAGACATCGGTGCCTTGTATGGTACTGCCTAAGCCGATTTGAGGTAGTGGGTTACCCGTAAGTTGCAGAGAGATAAAGATTGCAGGAATAGTGTAAGCCAAAATGAGTACGCAATACTGAGCAATCTGCGTGTAGGTAATGCCCTTCATACCGCCCATTACGGCGTACATGAATACGATACACATACCAATCAATAGACCGGTTGAGTAATCCACCTCAAGGAAGCGACCGAACGCCACGCCGACACCTTTCATCTGACCGATAACGTAAGTCACCGATGCGATGATAAGACACACAACCGCTACGATACGCGCTGCGTTAGAGTAGAAACGCTCACCTACGAATTCTGGCACGGTAAACTTACCGAACTTACGTAGGTATGGTGCAAGCAGAAGTGCAAGCAGTACGTAACCACCTGTCCAGCCCATGAGGAATACTGAGCCGCCGTAGCCCATGAAGGCTATCAAGCCTGCCATTGAGATGAACGATGCTGCTGACATCCAGTCTGCTGCGGTTGCCATGCCATTAGCGATAGGGTTTACACCGCCGCCTGCTACATAGAATTCTTTGGTTGAGCCCGCACGTGCCCAAATCGCAATACCGATGTAGAGGACGAATGTCGCGCCAACTACAAGATAGGTAATAGTTTTCAAATCCATCTGAGTTACTCCTTACTCATCCACGCCGAATTCACGGTCGATTTGGCGCATCTTCCACGCGTAGTAGAAAATAATACCGAGGAAGGCATAGATGGAGCCTTGCTGAGCAAACCAGAAACCTAGTTTGTATCCACCTAATTGAAATTGATTAAGTACGTCGACAAATAAGATGCCGCAGCCGAAAGACACTACGAACCAGATGACCATCAGGGTAATCATGAGCTTCACGTTCTTGTCCCAGTAGGCTTTGGCTCTTTCTTCGCTTTCAAATGCCATTGCCGTCTCCTTACGATTGGTATTGTTGTTAAAAAAATGTTTCAACATGTACATTAGCAAGGCACTGGCAAGAACTCTTTTCAACTTTAGTCGGGACGCTAAAAAGCAAAAACGCCCATTTTTAGGGCGTTTGAGAAGAAGTGGGAATAAAAGTGTGATGTTAATTTGATGTTAAGTTAGCCAAAGGTCTAAGAGTTTTATCAATTAACATAGAAATCTTTTATACCAAGCAGCAAATTATTCAGTGCAACAGCGGCAAGGATAAGCCCCATTACGCGGCTGATGATGGCTGCACCTACGTTACCAATCACTTTTTGAATCGTGTTTGCACCCAGTAACAAGAAGAGGGTAACCAGAAGTACCGCAATCATGACGCCTGCGGTCATTGCTTGGTCGACGAAAGAGTAGCGATTGTTATCGGTGAGCATCACGATGGCCATCATTGCCCCCGGCGACGCAATCGAAGGGATCGCAAGAGGGTAAACGGCTAAGTCAGCGAGATCCGAGTGGCTGACTTCTTCGCCCAGTTTTTGCTCTTGTTCTGGCTTGCTTTCACCAAAGATCATCGACAATGCAAACAGTAATAGCACTAAACCACCAGCGGCTTGGAAGGCGGGTAATGGGATTTGCATTGCTTCCAGTAACAACTGACCGGCAATAAGAAAGAACAGCAACACACCCATTGAAATGGCAATGGCTTTTAATGCGACGAGACGACGCTGTTTTGCCGTAAGGTGCTGAGTCTGTGATAGATAAACGGGTACTGAACCAATCGGGTCGATGACGGCCCAGAGTACGACGAATTGAGTGACGAGAATACTTAACAAAGTATGACCTCCCAGAGTTAGCGGTTTAACAGAGGGATGAAGAGGCTGTGTGTGACAGTCTATGCCGATCGTAGCCAGTAATTGCTTATTCTAGCTTGTGAAAACGCTCGATAACGGCGTTAAAAATTTCGATTGTAGGAGAACTACTTATCAAAAATTTTCGCCTTGTTCTCAAGCCTTTTTCCTACGCTATTTATAAGCTCTGACTCACTGTGATTGGCATTATCATTTTAACGTCTATTGTTCTTTTTGCGTCATATAAATGTGAATTGGTTATATTTATTAACACATTACTGCTCTGATTCCATTTGTTGCAGCAAAATAACGGCTTGAGTGCGATTCTTGACGCCTAATTTTCGGAATATGGCGGTCATGTGTGCTTTGATGGTGGCTTCTGAGACATTGAGCTCGTAAGCGATTTGCTTGTTGAGTAAGCCATCCGATAGCATGCCGAGCACCTTGTATTGTTGAGGTGTCAACGCAGCAATCTTTTCTGCTAAGTCATTACATGCTGCGTTATTGGTGATCAAGCCTTCAGGGAAGAATGGGTCGCCGTTCAGCACTTGGTTAAGGGCACTGACAAGTTCACGCATGTCGCTTGATTTAGGAATAAAGCCAAATGCGCCGTGGCTTTTTACTTGGCTAACCACTGCGGGTTCTTCGCTGGCAGAAACCACGACGATTGGTAGGTCTGGGTATTCTGCACGTAAGTGAATCAGACCGGACATGCCGTTTGCACCTGGCATTTTGAGATCCAGCAGCACTAGGTCGGGCTCTTCTTCTTTTTTAAGGAGTGTCAGGAGTGCATCTAAAGAGTCAGCTTCGAGGAGGTTAGCACCACTCACCGCCATATGTACCGATTGGAACAAGGCGTTGCGGAACAATGGGTGATCATCAGCGATGATAATGGTGTAGGTCGAATCCATGACGTTAAACACTTTTGACTATTTAGTTAATGGAATTATTGTCCACCTTTAACAGGGGGGACAATGTTTATGCGCTAAAAGTCTGAACCAAATCGACTTTTATTAGAAAAATTGCATATAAACGCAAGTTTCGAGATTTTATTGAGACAATAAAAAACGCCAGCGAGGTATCACTGGCGTTTGAATTATTCACAATCAAAATTGGTTGATGTGTGCCAAGAAAGGCTCGGCCTGCATAAAACCGGTCAAACGAGCGTTTGAAACATGTTTACCATTCGCATCCCAAAATTCAATCGTCGGTAAACCTAATACATTCATATGCTTAAGAAGTTCGATGTCTTGTACTTGGTTCTTGGTCACATCGGCCTGTAGCAGTACAAAATCTTGCAGTTTTACTTCGACACTTGGGTCATGGAAGGTGTACTTTTCAAACTCTTTACATGCGACACACCAATCAGCATAGAAGTCGAGCATCACGGGTTTACCGGCTTGCTTAGCCAATGCCAATTGTTGTTCGAGCTCTGTTACATTGGAGACGCGCGTAAAGCTTACTGTCACTTGTTGAGTTTGCGTTGTTGTGTGGCCACCAAACCAGTAATTAAGTGCTGGTTGAGCTGACGCAAACAAACCAAGCACAGCGATAATGCCTACTGCACTTTGTTTCCAACCACCAAACTCAAGGCTGTTCTTGATGTGGTATAGCCAACCAAATGCAGCGATACCTAGTGCTGACCACAATGCCGTTGCCCATATTTCTGGCATGATGCGCTCAAGTAGGAAGATAGGCGCTGCCAGCAGAATGAAGCCGAATAGGGTCTTAACGCGATCCATCCAACCCCCTGCTTTTGGCAGAAGTTTGTTGCCGAATACAGCAACAAGAATGAGTGGAATACCCATACCCATCGCCAGTGCGTAAAGCGCGATACCACCAGTCAGCAAGTCACCGCTTTGTGCAACGTAAAGTAGCGCACCAGACAGTGGCGCCGTGGTACATGGTGAGCACACTAGACCTGAAATCGCGCCCATGGCGAATACGCCTGCGCTGCTTCCGCCTTGTTGTTTGTTGCTTAGGTTGTTTAACCACGTTTGCACGCCACTTGGCAGTTGCAGGTTATAAACGCCAAACATCGACAGTGCGAGTGTCACGAACAGCACACTCAAACCAATCAACACATAAGGGTGTTGCATCGCAGCTTGGAACTGCATGCCCGCAGATGCCACCACAAGGCCAAGTAGGGTGTAAGTCAGCGCCATGCCTTGCACGTAGACAAACGACAAGCCTAGCGCACGGCGTTGGCTTAGTTTGCCACTGCCAAGCACGATGCTGGTCAGAATTGGGTACATCGGCAGTACACATGGTGTAAACGCCAAACCCACACCAAGCGCTAAGAACAGAAGTGGTGTCCACCAGTTATCAGCAAGGTTGGCGGCAAGGCTATCTTGCTGTGTTACTGGAGCCGATGGTGTGTCGGTAGAAGTAGATGATTGCACCGCTGGTGGTACTTGTTCTGCTTTTGGTGCAGTCGTCGCCGCTGTTGAATCTGAGTTCGATGAAGTAAACGCGCTGATAGGAATTACGCGAGTTTCTGGCGGGTAACAGAAGCCAGCTTTGGCACAGCCTTGGTATTGCACCACCACGCGTGCACCGTCTTGCCAGTCATGCATTGGCACGTTAACAAACAGTGGCTGGGTGTAGATATGCACGTCACCAAAGAATTCATCTTTATGCGGCGTGCCGTCTTCCATTTGCAGTTCGCCTAGCGACACATTTTCGCCCGCAACGGATAAGCGCTCTTGATACAGGTAGTAACCATCACGTACCTGCCAGTCCAGCATGAGCTTACCGTCCTGCTGGTAATAGTTGAATTGGAAAGCCTGATCGACAGGCACAAACGTATCGTTGCTGCTGCCAAAAGTGTTGCTTTGGCTGTTCCCTAACTGATCATTGCCAAACAGAGCAAAAGAAGGCGCAGAAAAGGTAATAAGCCCTAAGAGTAAGACGGAGAGTAATGCACGCATAAAAGGTTCAATTCATCTTAGATAATTGCCGTTAGTGTAACTCAATCAGACCTGCTGGCTAGCCAATAAGTTTCATGGAAGTGAAGATTTGTTAACCGTTGTCCAATACAACAGGCAATAAAAAAGGGAGCCGAAGCTCCCCCGAGTAAGACTCTGTTTCTGCTAGATCAGTAGCCCACCGAACGCGAATCCAAGTGCAACTGCTGAAGCGATAGTTGCTACGCCTGGTACGAAGAATGGGTGGTTGAATACGTACTTACCGATACGAGTTGAACCCGTGTCATCCATCTCAACCGCAGCCAGTAGCGTTGGGTAAGTTGGTAGTACGAATAGCGCACTTACTGCTGCGAAAGACGCAACTGCGGTAAGTGGTGCCACACCGATTGCTAGTGCTGCTGGCATCAGCGCAACGGTAGTTGCACCCTGCGAGTAAAGCAGCATTGAAGCGAAGAATAGAACAAGTGCTAGCATCCATGGGTAGTCTGCTAGTAGTGCACCCGCAACTTCTTTGATGCCATCAACGTGCGCGTTAACGAACGTAGAACCTAGCCATGCCACACCAAGTACACACACACACGCTGTCATACCAGAGCGGAATGTTGCAGCAGCTGGGATTTTGCCTGCGTCGATTTTACAGCTCAATACGATTGCTGCGGCTGCCGCTAGCATGACTGCCATGATCGCTTCGTTACGACCAAGTGCTGGGTTTTCGATAAGACCAATTGAACCAGAGATCGCTGCTGCGTAGCAGACTACGAATGCGATAGCGCCTAGGAAGATGAATGTTGCTTTCTTCGCTGTTGGCAAGATTTCGCGTTTCGATTCTGTGTTTAGCTTGATAAGGCCTTTTGCTAGACGGTCTTGGTATTCAGGATCATCTTTAAGCTCGCTGCCCATGAAGTTCGCAACAAATGCACCGATCATACAAGCGATGAAGGTGGTTGGGATACAAACCGCTAGTAGCGTTAGGTAATCAACGCCAAATGGATGCAACATTGCAGCAAATGCCACAACTGCCGCTGAGATAGGCGATGCTGTGATAGCGATTTGCGAGGCAACTACCGCGATAGACAGTGGACGAGAAGGACGAACACCTTGGCCTTTCGCTACTTCTGCAATAACTGGCAAAGTAGAGAATGCTGTGTGACCTGTACCTGCTAGTAGTGTCATCAAAAATGTCACGATAGGTGCGTAAAAGGTGATGCGTTCGGGATGTTTACGCAAAAAGTCTTCCGCAACCTGAACCATCCAATCTAAACCACCCGCTACCTGCATTGCAGCGATAGCAGTAATAACAGACATGATGATCAGGATTACATCGACAGGGATGAAAGACTGGCTTGTCGGGACGCCTAGGATTAAAGACAATGCAATTACCCCAGCACCACCGGCAAAGCCAATGCCGATACCACCGATTCTTGCCCCCAAATAAATGAAGAGCAGAACCACGAAGAGTTCGACCATTACCATATTGATACCTCTTTTAGTTTTTAATGATTCTGATTTTTTGAACACTCAGGAACAGGTGTAAATGCTCAGAAAATCAGAACCCGAGCGGCTTACGGCAATAAAAAGCGCATAAAAATTGTGGTTAACCGTATCAGAGCCTAAAAAAGGGCCCCGTTTGGGACCCCTTTCACCAGCGATTACTCGTAGCGTTTCGCTTTATAAGTCGGATGCATGAAGTTTTCAACCGATAAGATGTCATCTAGCTCTTCTGCGGTTAATAAACCACGTTCTAGAACCACATCACGTACGCTCTTACCTGTTTCAGCACAGATCTTACCAACAATGTCGCCCTCGTGGTGACCGATGTATGGGTTTAGATAAGTCACGATACCGATAGAGTTGTAAACGTAGTTTTCACAAACTTCTTTGTTCACCGTGATGCCATCGATACATTTGTCACGTAGGTTCACACATGCGTTGTGTAGTAGAGAAATAGACTCAAACACGCTTTGTGCGATTACTGGCTCCATTACGTTTAGTTGTAACTGACCGCCTTCTGCTGCGAAAGATACCGTGTTGTCGTTACCTAGAACCTTGAAGCAAACTTGGTTTACGACTTCTGGGATAACTGGGTTTACTTTAGCTGGCATGATAGAAGAGCCCGCTTGCATTTCTGGTAGGTTCAACTCGTTTAGACCAGAGCGAGGGCCAGAAGAAAGTAGGCGAAGGTCGTTACAGATCTTCGACAGTTTCACTGCTAGACGTTTGAGCGCGCCGTGCGTCATTACGTAAGCACCACAGTCAGATGTTGCTTCGATTAGATCTTCTGCTGCAACCACTTCTACACCCGTAACTTCTGCTAGGTGTTTTACGGCTAGTGCTTGGTAGCCTGTTGGTGCGTTTAGACCAGTACCGATAGCTGTTGCACCTAGGTTGATTTCTAGTAGTAGCTTAGACGTGTAGTCTAGGGCGCGAATCTCTTCGTTTAGTGTCACTGCCCATGCGTGGAACTCTTGACCCACAGTCATAGGAACCGCGTCTTGAAGCTGAGTACGACCCATCTTCAAGATGTCTTTGAATTCTTGTGCTTTAAGTTCGAATGCACCTTTTAGGTATTCGATCGCTTCCATCAACTGATGAACACTGTTGTAAACCGCGATTCGGAAACCGGTAGGGTACGCACAGTTTGTTGATTGGCTCTTGTTTACGTGATCGTTCGGGTTGATGAACTCATATTGGCCTTTTTCTTTGCCCATCAGTTCAAGCGCAACGTTCGCAATAACTTCGTTAGTGTTCATGTTCACTGACGTGCCTGCACCGCCTTGGAACACGTCTGAAGGGAACTGATCCATGCACTTACCTGTTTCAAGGATCAAATCACACGCTTCTAGAATGTAGTTAGCAACGTCTTTTGGAATTGCACCTAGCTCTTTGTTTGCTAGTGCAGCGGCTTTTTTCGTCATTACCATACCGCGTACAAACTCAGGTACGTCAGAAATGGTAGTGCTTGAAATATTAAAGTTTTCGATAGCGCGAAGGGTGTGGATGCCGTAGTAAGCATCAGCAGGAACATGACGTTGACCTAATAGATCTTCTTCAATACGAGTGGCTTGGTTTGCTGTCTTTGGAGCATCAGATAGTGTAGCCATAACAGGATCCTTAGATAATAATTCTGATATTTAAGTTATTTATTAGCCATTTCTGCAATCTAGAATCCGTTCATCAGAGTTTTTGGCTGGAAAAACCGTCCTGACTTATGTGGCACATCATACTGCACCTAGCGCATAAAAATAGTAAGTGGATCACCTTTTTCGCTTTTAATGCGTCAATAATTTGCAAAGTATGAACGGGATATTAATAACCCTTTATGGGTAGGTGTTTTTCCTCGACAAACATGGATTTTAAGAGTGCGAAAATAGCACTTTTCAACGATCAAATTTTATATATGCACCTTTATTCAAAAGGCGTTTTTTGTACAACGCATTCTCCCTATGATGAACACGCTTTTTTACAACGATTCGTTTGAGCTTAGTAGGCTTTTGCCATTACACTGAAATCAACAAAGGAGGGCATGTGTTTCCTATCTTATTATTGGCGTTTATTTTCGTCCCGATCATCGAAATCGGCCTATTTATTCAGGTGGGAGGCTTTTTAGGTCTTTGGCCTACGATTGCTTTAGTTCTGATCACCGCATTTGTTGGCGCGTCTTTGGTACGCAGCCAAGGCATCCAGACGTTGATGTCAGTGCAAGGTCGCTTAGAGCAAGGTGAGCTTCCGGCTCAACAGATTTTTGAAGGTGTGATGCTGGCAGTTGCAGGCGTATTGCTGTTAACACCAGGTTTCATGACCGACGCATTGGGTATGTTGGTGTTGCTTCCCGCGCCACGCGCTGCGATTGCGAAATACTTAATGAGCAAGATGGTGGTGAAGACCATGAATGGTGGCGGCTTCCAAGGTGGCTTCTCAAATCAAGGTCCCTATGAACAAGACCCGTTTCGTCGTGACCCATTCGATTCTCAATCGGACAACGGCAATACCTTCGAAGGTGAGTACGAGCGTAAAGACGACAATGATCGTAACAAGCTCAACTGATTTAATCGGTAAGTAAGAAAAGCAAAAGGGCGCATTCAGCGCCCTTTTTAGTATCCGTGATTTGGTGCGCTTACATTGCACCTTCAAAACCCATTTGACGCCATGCTTCAAACGCGATGATCGCAACGGCATTAGAAAGGTTCAGGCTACGGGCATCTGGCATCATCGGGATGCGGATGCGCTGCTCCATTGGCAAGCTATCAATCACATCTGCTGGTAGTCCGCGAGTTTCTGGACCAAACATCAATACATCGCCTTCTTGATACTTCGCATCCACATGATGACCTGTGGTTTTGGTCGTACACGCAAATAGGCGGTAGTTGCCTTGTTTCTCTTTCTCTAAGTATTCCAAGAATGCTTGATAATCTTTATGACGCGTCACGCGAGCCAAATCGTGGTAATCCAAACCTGCGCGGCGGACTTTCTTCTCTTCTAGATCGAAACCCAGTGGCTCAATCAGGTGGAGATTCGCACCACAGTTAGCACACAGGCGAATGATGTTGCCGGTGTTCGGCGCGATTTCTGGTTCGTATAGAGCGATATCAAACATGGTATTGAATTAGATTGGTCAAAACAGGCGAGCAGTATATACCCAAGTCACCATGAGAAGCGAGATTCAACACAATGACTTGGGGGCATAAGGGCGTGTAGGTAAACCTTGTCGCCCAGATGTTGAAAGGTTTAACTGAGTGCGCGAGCGTAGTTTTCTTCTACTGCGCGCCAGTTCACTACGTTCCACCATGCGTCAATGTACTCAGGACGACGGTTTTGGTAACTGATGTAGTAAGCGTGTTCCCAAACATCCAGCGCTAGAACTGGCTCACCTTGCACCGCGGCAACATCCATCAGAGGATTGTCTTGGTTGCTTGTGGAGGTAATCTGAATCTCTCCATCCTTTACGACTAACCAAGCGAAGCCAGAACCAAACGTATTGATAGCCGCTTGTGCGAATTCGTCTTTGAATTTTTCGAAGTCACCAAACTTATCGTTGATGGCTTGAGCGAGTGCACCTTGAGGCTCACCGCCACCATCCGGTGACATACAATTCCAATAAATGATGTGATTGTAGTATCCGCCACCGTTGTTACGAATAGCTGGGCTGAGTTGAGAAATGCAAGCGAAGATGTCATCGAGGCTTTGGGTCTCGAGAGCGCTGCCTTTTGCGGCAGCCATGAATTTATCGTAATAGGTTTTGTGGTGTTTGCTGTAATGAACTTCCATGGTTTTCGCATCGATGTATGGTTCTAGTGCATCGTAGCGGTACGGAAGCTCTGGAAAAATATGCGACATTGTAAATCCTCCTTTATGAAGGACTTACTTTAATGTTAATGAAAATCATTATCAACTTTGATCTTTGTAAGGTTATTTGCCTACTTTGAGTAATGGCAGAGTAATCGTGACTCGTAACCCACCCAATGGGCTGCGACTCGCGATAATCGAACCACTGTGCTGACGAATCGCACTTTCGGTGATGGTTAAGCCCAACCCTGTACCACCTGAATGGCGGTCGCGCGCGGTCGACACACGATAGAACGGACGGAAAATCGCTTCCAATTCTTCCTCTGGTACGCCTTCACCGTTGTCATCTACAATGATGTTCAAGGTGTCTGCGCTGTCTTGAATGTCGATCCTCACTTCATCTTTGCCATAGTAAATCGCATTACGAATGATGTTTTCTACCGCACTCATCAGTAGTTTTGGATTGCCAGAAATGCTGCGTTCAGGAAGGTTAGAGTAGTTCAGTACTTTGCCCATTTGTTCGGCTTCAAACTGCGCATCCTTAATAATCTCTTCCCACAAACTTACTATTGGCTGAGTCTCGCGCGTCATGTGACTGTTCACTTGCATGCGTGAAAGTTCGAGTAGTTCGGCGATCATCTGCTCTAAACGTTGCGCTTCGGTGTCGATTCGGGTCAGCTCTGGACTTTCCCCTTGCTTACGAGTCGCCAGCGCACTTGCCATACGCAAGCGAGTCAAAGGCGAACGTAACTCATGTGAAATATCTGAGAGTAAACGCTGCTGGCCAGAAATCATCTGATTCACAGCCTCGACCATTTGGTTGAAGCTGGTTCCGGCTTGACGAAACTCGGTTGTGCCTTTCTCTAGATTAGGATCGATGACAAACTCACCTTTCGCGACGCGTTGCGCTGCACTTTCCAAGCGTCGAGCGGGTTGGCTCAAAGCCCACGCTAACCAAAGCAATAACGGGGTACTCACGAGCATAACTGCAAGCAGCAATTGCAATGGGTGATCGAACAGGCGCAACATGATTGGTGGCGGCTCATTCCATTTAAAGCCGACGTACATCAACAGATCCGAATTGGCTATTTTGATTGGCACGGGGCCTGCGATCATGTAGCGACCGTAAAGTTTTTGCTTCGGTTGGGACTGATCTTCAATGCTAGTGACAAAGTTTTGTAGCGCACGTAGCTTGAAATCTCTGTGACCTGATGAAGTTGTCAGTACGTTGCCTTCGTGATCGGAAAAGAAGATACGTGGACGCGGATCATGTTTACTGCGTCGCTGACCTTCGATGCTGAACAAAATCTTGCCGAGGTTATCTTGTTTGCGATACTTCTTCTCGATACCGTCACGTATTTCAATCATACGCTGATAGTGGTCTTGCGGGATGTCGCGTGCTTTCCGTGGGTCAAGGTGTGGCAATGACAGCACTGCCATCAGAACCAAAAACATGGTGAACCAAAAGATGGCAAAGATGCGTCCATACAAGCTGTTTATCTTCGGCAGTTTGAAGCGTGGTGCTCGCATTAATCCTCCTCAATCAGCATGTAGCCGCGCCCGCGTAGCGTCTTAATACGAGGCTTACCGTTACTTTGGTCTGGCAATTTTTTACGTAGGTTGGATACGTGCATATCGATCGCACGATCAAACGCGGCTAAGCGCTTGCCAAGTACATCTAAGCTCAAGGCTTCTTTAGTTAGCACTTGCCCAGGGTTTTGCACAAAGTGTGTCAGAAGAGCAAACTCTGTCGTCGTTAAATCTAACAACGTCTGTTCGCAGTATGCTTCTTGTTTGCCAGGGAAGAGTTTGATTTCTTGGTACTCAATGCAGTCACTGTTTTTCGCGCTCTTCTGGGTGCTGCTGGTACGGCGCAAAATCGCCCGGATCCGAGCGAGTAATTCGCGGTCGCTAAACGGTTTTGGTAGGTAATCATCGGCACCCAGTTCTAGGCCGATAACGCGGTCTATCTCTTCGCCTTTCGCTGTTAGCATAAGCACTGGCGTCTCCCAGTTTTCGCGCAGGCGTTTTAGGGTTTCCATTCCATTGAGTTTTGGCATCATGACATCGAGCAAAATAAGGTCAATTTCATCAGTGACAGCCGCGAGGCCTGCTTCTCCATCGTTGGCTTCACTGACGTTAAAACCTTCAAAGCTTAGTACCTCTTTAAGCAGACTGGTTAGCTCGGTATCATCATCAATCAAAAGAATGTTCGCCATTTGAGTACCTATTTATGATTCGTGGTTGCTTTAATATTACATGGGAATGATAGGTAACGAAGAGTGTAAAAATCACTCTTTACGATTCTTTACGGTCTCTATACGTCGCTTTACCTAGTAGGTCGTATTCTACACTCAAGCGCTGTGAGAACAGCTCAGAAGAATCACTAACCTGTGTAAGGAATCAAATTATGAAAACTGCAAAGAAACTAGTACTGGCTGCTGTTGTTCTACCACTAACTCTAGGTACAGCGAGCGCATTCGCATTTGGTGGTAAAGATCATAAAGGCCATCGCGGTGAATGCGGCAAAGGTATGGACCGTGGCATCATGCGTCAACTAGACCTGACTGATGCACAGAAAGACCAGCTAAAAGAAATGCGTGAAGCGAACAAAGCGGCGATGAAAGCAAAATTCGCAGATGGTCACGAAGCACACATGGCAGAGCGTCAAGCGCACCACGATAAAGTTCAAGCACTTCTATTGGCTGATAACTTCGATGAAGCCGCAGCAAACGACCTAGCAAAAGAGATGGTTGAGAAGCAAACTGAGCGTCGCGTTAAGATGCTAGAGAAGAAACACCAAATGCTGAGCGTGCTGACTCCTGAGCAAAAAACAAAATATGTTGAGCTACAAAAAGAGCGTCACCAAGAGTGTGGCGAAAAAATGCAAAAACGCATGCACAAGCACCACAACAGCTAATCGCTGAAAGATAAAGTAAAAGAGGTAGCCTGAGTGTTGCCTCTTTTTGATCTTGGCGATTTCATACTCATTCAATAATTCTCAAGGTATACTCAAAGTACGGTTTGAGTTAACTCTTTGATTATGAAGCACGAATATGCACGTTTAGTCACGACCGCTGCTTGGACGGCGACCATTGTCGCGACGATTCTTTTAATAGTAAAAGTCATTACTTGGTGGGTGACGGGCTCTGTCAGTCTGCTTGCTTCCTTGATTGACTCGATGCTGGATATCGCCGCATCGGTCGTGAACCTTATTGTTGTACGCTATTCACTACAACCCGCTGATAGAGAACATACTTTTGGCCATGGTAAAGCGGAGTCGCTAGCAGCACTGGCGCAGGCAATGTTTATTTCTGGTTCTGCTGTCTTCTTGATTCTTAATGGTATCGAGCGATTTTTCCGTCCACATGAGCTGAATTCACCTGAGCTAGGGGTTTATGTCTCTCTATTCGCTATGGTCGTTACTTTTGGACTCGTGATGTTCCAAAAGCATGTGGTACGTAAAACGGGTAGCCAAGCGATTGCTGCTGACTCACTGCATTATCAAACCGATTTATACATGAATGGCGCCATCATGGTGGCCTTAGGATTGAGCTATTTGGGGGTAACGCAAGCCGATGCTGTGTTTGCGGTCGGTATCGGTATCTTTATTTTGTACAGCGCATTCAAGATGGTCAGCGAAGCGATTCAGACGTTGCTCGATAGAAAGCTACCAGATGAAGAACTGGAGCAGATCCGTGAAGCCTGCATCAATGTTGAAGGCGTGTTAGGAGTCCATCAGCTAAGAACTCGCATGTCTGGACCGACGCGCTTTATTCAATTGCATTTAGAGTTGGATGATCATCTACCTTTAATAAAAGCCCATCATATTGCCGATAAAGTTGAAGATAATTTGTTGGCGCTTTTCCCGGAAGCGGACGTCTTGATCCATCAGGATCCGTTGTCGGTCGTCTTTGGACCAGAGAAAGAACAAAAGGCGCAAGATTGGTAACGGTCGAAAAATCAGACCAAGCGTAACGACAAATAGGCGCTTATTGGCTATCTTTCCATCACTACTTACTAAGAATCGTGATCCTGATGTGAATCAACGAAGTTGCAAAGAGAAACTGTAATACTCTTACATAAGTAGAAAAGTTACATAAAAAAGTGTGTTTTCATTGGTATTCCTGTAGAGGAAATGTAACATAACGCACAGTTCTGGATTATGCAGGTTGCTTGGTAACAAGGGGCCTAGAAGAAAATTAAATAAATTGATTGCCAAAGATCGAGGGTGAGCATGATTAAGAAGATCGGTGTTTTAACAAGTGGCGGTGACGCACCTGGTATGAACGCAGCAGTACGCGGCGTAGTTCGTACAGCACTATCTGAGGGATTGGAAGTTTACGGTGTTTACGATGGCTACCTAGGTCTTTACGAAGGCCGCATCGAGAAGCTAGATCGTTCTAGCGTTTCAGATGTGATCAACAAAGGTGGTACATTCCTAGGCTCTGCACGTTTCCCTGAATTCAAAGAAGTGGAAGTTCGTGAACAAGCGATTGAGAACCTGAAAAAGCACGGTATCGATGCACTTGTTGTTATCGGTGGTGACGGCTCTTACATGGGTGCTAAGAAACTGACTGAAATGGGCTACCCATGTATCGGTCTACCAGGCACAATCGATAACGATATCGCAGGTACGGATTACACAATCGGTTACCTAACTGCACTAAACACAGTTATCGATGCAATTGACCGTCTACGTGACACGTCTTCTTCTCACCAACGTATTTCTATCGTAGAAATCATGGGTCGTCACTGTGGTGACCTTACTCTGATGTCTGCAATTGCTGGTGGTTGTGAATACATCATCACGCCAGAAACTGGCTTGGATAAAGACAAGCTAATCAGCAACATCCAAGATGGTATCTCAAAAGGTAAGAAGCATGCGATCATCGCACTTACTGAGCTGATGATGGATGCAAACGAACTAGCGAAAGAGATCGAAGCAGCGACAGGTCGTGAGACTCGTGCGACGGTTCTTGGTCACATCCAACGTGGTGGCCGCCCAACAGCGTTCGACCGTGTTTTAGCATCTCGCATGGGTAACTACGCGGTTCATCTACTAATGGAAGGCCATGGCGGTCGTTGTGTTGGTATCGTGAAGGAGCAGCTAGTTCACCACGACATCATCGATGCAATCGAGAACATGAAGCGTCCAGTACGTAACGACCTATACCAAGTTGCTGAAGAGCTATTCTAAGCAACTGGTTAAACTCAGAATCAAAAAAACCGCGGTTATCCGCGGTTTTTTATTATCTAACGTTTACGCTGATGGTTAGTGTTCTGCCAATGTTATTCTTCGCTCACGCAGTGCAAACCAATACCCTAATAGCCCGCCCATCGTATTCCCCAGCGCAATACCAATAAACAAACCTTCAATGCCATAAACGTGGCTACCAATCCAAGCTGCAGGCAAGGTAAATACGAATAAACGCATGAAGCTCCATTGGAAGGCGCGCATTGGTTTGTGCATTGCGTTGTAGCCACTGACTAGCATCATCACAATCCCTTGGAAGCCATAACTAAATGGCACCACCAATAGGTAATGCCAAAGCAGATCTTTTACGGCGGCTTCCTGAGAGAACAAGGCTGCAAGAGGAATACTGAGTGGCACCATCATCAAGAAGATAAACCCTTGGAAGAGAACTGCGAACCGCATGCTGAGGAACCAACCGGAAAAGGCTCGAGCAGGATTACTTGCCCCAAAGTTCTGTGCCATAAATGGGGTGAGAGCGGAAGTGAGAGACATTAAAACCAACAACAGAATCGATTCAATTCGCTGAGCTGCGCCATAAGCTGCTACTGCAGCTGTCCCATGACTTGAAAGCAACATCATCAGGATTGCGCCCGATAATGGGTTCATTGCATTGGAGAGCGCTGCAGGAGTGCCGATTTTTAACGTTTGTTGCCAGTCTTGTTTGATGAATTGCCATTGCGGCGGGGCAAGTAGCTTCTCACGTTTGACCAGTAGGTAAAGCGAACCGCATAACGCGCCAAACCAACTGAAGGCACTAGCAATCGCCGCGCCTTGGATGCCCAATTCAGGGAAGGGCCCGTAACCAAAGATAAGCAATGGATCGAGAATACCGTTGATAAGCCCTGCCAGCATCATGATTTTAGCTGGAGTTTTGGTATCGCCGGTTGCGCGAATCGCACTATTGCCCGCCATTGGAATTACCAACAGAGGAATAGTGAGATACCAAACCTGCATATACTGTGCGATCAGCGGAATAGAATCTTCTTTCGCGCCCAAGAAGCTGAACAGCGGCTCGATAGTAAAAAAGCCTAGTGTTGAGGCGATCATCACCAGCACAACTGCCAGCAATAACCCGTGGCTGGTAAAGCGAGCAGCTTGAGGAGCATGGCCTTGACCTAACAGTCTACCAATATTGGTAGAAAGCCCCATGCCGATGCCCATGGTGATGCAGTTCACTGCAAAGGTGACGGGAAAGGTGTAACTGATTGCTGCTAGGGCTTCTGTACCCAGCAACGAGATAAAAAAAGTATCGACCAAGTTAAACATCAAAATGGCAATCATGCCCATCGTCATCGGGATGGTCATTTTGCGTAAGGTGTCAGGAATGGGCGCGGTCAACAAACCATGCTTATCTTCGGCCTGATTGTCCGGCTTGTTTTTTTCCAACATTTTTGATGTCTATCTGGTGAGGGAAACGCAAGGATACAAGAAAGCGAGATAGTGGGCGAGTGAGCATTTCGCACGCAAACCGTTGCCTAGCTGCTGGTTATTTTAACTAAGTCACAAAAAATTCACGTCTACCCCTTGGGATCGTTAGGTTTGCCCCTTATATAGTGATCACGTGCCCTACGCGGGCAATTATCAAATAAACATGAAAACTTTCAGGAGAGACGACCGATGAACATTCGTCCATTACATGACCGAGTTATCGTAGAACGTAAAGAAGTTGAATCAAAGTCAGCGGGTGGCATCGTTCTAACTGGTTCTGCTGCGGAAAAATCGACACGTGGTGTTGTTCTAGCTGTAGGTAAAGGCCGCATTCTAGAAAACGGCACAGTGTTACCGTTGGACGTTAAAGTTGGTGATACCGTTATCTTCGCTGAAGGTTACGGCACAAAGACTGAAAAAATCGACGGCAAAGAAGTGCTAGTAATGTCTGAAAACGACATTATGGCAATCGTTGAGTAATAGCAATCATTGAGTAATTTTTTGCTCTGATTCAAAAACGAAATCGAAAACAGAATTTAGAAAGGAAATCAAAGATGGCTGCTAAAGACGTTAAATTTGGTAATGACGCACGAGTTAAAATGCTAGAAGGCGTAAACGTTCTAGCGGACGCAGTAAAAGTAACACTGGGTCCTAAAGGTCGTAACGTTGTTCTAGACAAATCTTTTGGTGCACCAACGATCACTAAAGATGGTGTATCAGTAGCGCGTGAAATTGAACTGGAAGATAAATTCCAGAACATGGGCGCACAAATGGTTAAAGAAGTTGCGTCTAAAGCAAACGACGCAGCGGGTGACGGTACTACAACAGCAACGGTTCTTGCTCAAGCTATCATTACTGAAGGGTTAAAAGCAGTTGCTGCTGGTATGAACCCAATGGATCTTAAGCGTGGTATCGATAAAGCAGTTATCGCAGCGGTTGAGCAACTAAAAGAACTATCTGTTGAATGTAACGACACCAAAGCTATCGCACAGGTAGGTACTATCTCTGCAAACTCCGATGCAACAGTGGGTAACATCATTGCTGAAGCGATGGAAAAAGTAGGCCGTGATGGCGTGATTACTGTTGAAGAAGGTCAGGCTCTACAAGATGAGCTAGACGTAGTAGAAGGCATGCAGTTCGACCGCGGTTACCTATCTCCTTACTTCATCAACAACCAAGAAGCAGGCTCTGTTGATCTAGAAAGCCCATTCATCCTTCTAGTTGATAAGAAAATCTCGAACATTCGTGAGCTTCTTCCAACGCTAGAAGCCGTTGCTAAAGCGTCTCGTCCACTGCTTATCATCGCTGAAGATGTAGAAGGCGAAGCACTAGCAACGCTAGTAGTAAACAACATGCGTGGTATCGTGAAAGTCGCTGCTGTTAAAGCTCCTGGTTTCGGCGACCGTCGTAAAGCAATGCTACAAGATATCGCTATCCTAACTGGCGGTATCGTGATTTCTGAAGAGATCGGTCTAGAGCTTGAAAAAGTAACGCTAGAAGATCTAGGTCAAGCTAAACGTGTAACTATCACTAAAGAAAACTCAACCATCATCGATGGTGCGGGTGAAGAAGCGATGATCCAAGGTCGCGTTGCTCAAATTCGTCAACAAATCGAAGATGCAACATCAGACTACGACAAAGAAAAGCTTCAAGAACGTGTTGCTAAGCTAGCTGGCGGCGTTGCAGTCATCAAAGTTGGTGCAGCAACTGAAGTTGAAATGAAAGAGAAGAAAGACCGCGTAGAAGATGCACTTCACGCAACTCGCGCAGCGGTTGAAGAAGGTGTCGTTGCTGGTGGTGGTGTTGCACTTATCCGTGCTGCATCTAAAGTTGCTGGTCTTGAAGGCGACAATGAAGAGCAAAACGTAGGTATCCGTGTTGCACTACGTGCAATGGAAGCACCTATCCGTCAAATCACTAAGAACGCGGGTGATGAAGAATCTGTGGTTGCTAACAATGTTCGTGCTGGCGAAGGTAACTATGGTTACAACGCAGCAACGGGCGAATACGGCGACATGATTGCAATGGGTATCCTAGATCCAACGAAAGTAACTCGTTCTGCTCTACAATTCGCAGCATCAGTAGCGGGTCTAATGATCACGACTGAAGCGATGGTGACTGACCTACCACAAAAAGAAAGCGCAGGCATGCCTGACATGGGTGGTATGGGCGGTATGGGTGGTATGGGCGGCATGATGTAATAGCCAGCCTATCTCTTTGCTCTAAGGCTTGATAACAGCGTCGAGCATGCTCATTTACTAGCGTAAACTGCGCGTGCTCTCCTTGTTCTAAAACCTTATAGCGGTGAGCTAGACTACCGATAAAGTTCGATAAGCCGAGGTGAATGCCTCGGTTTTTTTGTGCCGGTAACTTCGGCATTGAGCCTTTCTTGCGTGAGTTTGTAGGTCTATTCTTACTTTTTCTTTTTAATCTGATAGTTAGCCAGTACTTATTACGCTTAATTTTTATCAGATTAACTGGTTTAAAAATGCGCAACTGTGCGGGTATTGTGCGTAATTCGTCAGGGAAAATGCAGATAAATAACCATGATGAATCAATTGCTTTATTTGTCAGACAGTTAAATATGACTTCCAGCTAACATTTATTGATTCAAAATGGCGCAAAATTTGTACATTACACTATGTTGTAAAACAACTATTCCCTCCATGGAGATGAAAATGAAAAAGCTTATGACGTCATTGGCTGTTGCAGCCGTAATCGCTTCACCTGTTGCTCTTGCTGATAGCTCGCCAGTTATGTTCTCTACCATCGACAACACTAACGCGCCTTCTAACTCCTCTGTTGGTGGTGTTCGCCTTGCGGTATTACATGGCCAAGTAAACGAAGTAAAAGGTGTCGACTTTTCGGTTCTAGGTATGTCTGAAACAGACCGCACAACAGGTGTGAACTTCGGTTTGTTCTTTGGTGCTTCTAAAGTTAATCAAGAAATGACGGGTGCATCACTCGGTCTTCTTAACTGGAACGAAGGCCAAACTAATGGTGTTAACTTAGGTGCAGTGAACATCACGAACAATGTAAAAGGTCTAAACTGGAGTGCAGTGAACTACTCAGAAGGTTACACAATGGCAGACATCGGTTTGGCGAGCATCTCTAAAAAATCTAACTTCCAGTTAGGTTTCTTCAATATGACTGACCAAATTGACGGTGTTCAAATTGGTCTACTAAACTGTGCGGATAACGGCTTCTTCAAGTGTTTCCCTATCGTGAACTTTGCTAAATAAGTTAAGTTGTCGCCACGAACACACGGATAAAAAAGACCCCGAGGAATATCGGGGTCTTTTTTTGTCTGTGGATCTCATTCTGAAATGTGTTTAGGCATTTAGGACGAACAAGGCTACTTCATGATCCTGGTTGAGGTTTTTCGCTGCTGCATCCTTTGATGCACACCGCGGCGTAGAGCTTTAACGCGATTTTCTGCTCTATCCACGCCAAGCAAGACCGTCAATGCCAAAACAGTAATTACGACGGATTGCGTCAGATAGCCAAGGCCTATCATCAAGCCGAGACCTGCCAATACCCAAATCACTGCAGCGGATGTCACCCCATGGATCTTGCCGTCTTGTGTCATCATCACCCCTGCACCTAAAAAGCCCACACCAGTGATTATCTGGCCAAGTACACGCGCTTGGTCGAGCGTATTAGGTGAAAGCGAGACGGCCATCGACATAAATAAGTAAGTGCCAGAGATAACTAAAATAGCGGTACGAATACCAACAGGTTTACCCCGCGTTTGGCGCTCTATACCGATCATTAAGCCGTTGATGGCGCAACAGGCTAATGCAGGCCAACTGAATGGGCCAAGATCGAAAATGTGTTCAAAAGTTGCTTGCATCTTAACCTCCAAATTTGCGGAGTATGCATAGATAAGACCGCCTGAGCGAACAAAAGCTTTTACTCGTAACGACAATCTTTATACGGAAAGCAACTTACTCTAGATGCAGATCCAGTGGCGTTTTACTTGGTCGGCCGCCAATTTCACGAGTCAATTTAGGCACTAGGTAGCCCGAGACGCGAGTAATCAAGCCACGCATGATTTCTTTTGCTTCTTCATCAGAGACGAAGAAATGTGCCGCGCCTTGGACTTTATCTAACACGTGTAGGTAATAAGGTAATATTCCTGAGTCAAACAGGGCTTCATTGAGAGCAACTTGTGCTTCTATGCTGTCATTGACGCCTTTTAATAGCACGCCTTGGTTAAGCAAAGTAACGCCGGATTGCTTCAGTTTTGCCATTTGAGCAGTAAATTCAGCATTGATCTCGTTGGCGTGGTTGATGTGCGTTACCAAGATGATTTGCAAGCGAGATGCTCGCAGTAACTGACACAACTCGTCAGTAATACGTGCAGGGATTACAACAGGTAAACGGCTGTGAATACGCAGGCGCTTGATGTGAGGGATTTGTGCGATGTGTTCTAGTAGCCAGTGGATCTCATCGTCTTTTGCCATCAGAGGATCACCACCTGAGAAGATAACTTCATTCAGTTCTGGCTGCTTCGCCATGTATTCTAAGCACTGAGTCCAAGCTTGTTTACCGCTCTTGTTCTCTTGATAAGGAAAATGACGGCGGAAGCAATAACGGCAGTTCACGGCACAGCCACCTTTTACAATCATCAATGCGCGATTGCGGTATTTGTGTAACAGCCCAGGCACTTCGTTGTCTTGCTCTTCCAGAGGATCATTGGAGTAACCTTCGTGAACCTCGAACTCCTCGTTCAAAGGTAATACTTGGCGTAAAAGTGGATCGTAAGGATTGCCTTTTTCCATCCTATCGACAAAACTTTGCGGTACACGCTGTGCAAACAGCTTGCGCGCAGCAAACCCGTCTTGCCACGGCGAAGGATCAATTTCCAAACTTTCCAGCAACTTTGCAGGATCAGAGATCCCATTCGCTAACTGTTTGAGCCAGTTTTGCTCAACAGATTCGACTTTTCGGGTTATTATGTGCGGCATTGAATTTAGCTCTAAGAATGTAAGAGGAAAAAATGGCTACAGTTAGCACCAATGAATTTAAAGGCGGCCTTAAGTTAATGCTTGATAACGAGCCTTGTGTAATTCTGGAAAACGAATACGTTAAACCAGGTAAAGGCCAAGCGTTCAACCGCGTTAAAATTCGTAAACTTCTTTCTGGTAAAGTGCTAGAGAAAACATTCAAGTCTGGTGACACTTGTGAAGTGGCAGACGTAATGGATATCGACCTAGATTATCTATATTCAGACGGCGAATTCTACCACTTTATGAACAACGAAACTTTCGAGCAGATCGCTGCAGACGCGAAAGCGGTTGGTGACAACGCTAAGTGGTTGGTAGAAAACAACACTTGTATGATCACGCTTTGGAACGGTAACCCAATCACAGTTACTCCACCAAACTTCGTTGAACTAGAAGTTACTGACACAGACCCAGGTCTAAAAGGTGACACTCAAGGTACAGGTGGTAAGCCAGCAACACTATCAACTGGCGCTGTAGTACGTGTACCACTATTCATCGCAATTGGCGAAGTGATCAAAGTTGACACTCGTACTGCTGAATATGTAGGTCGTGTGAAGTAATTCACCTCAGACTTTCTGATTGAAAAGGTCGCTTCGGCGGCCTTTTTTATTATCTGTTGTTTTATCCTAACAGCTTCAAGCTCTAGCGTGATAGATACCAACAACAAACGTGATAGCTCATCAGCCGAGAAAGGGCGGTGATTAGCTTTAGTACTGCGGCTTAATGAACCAAGTAAGAAGATAAAACAGCAATAAGATCATGGATGGTCAAAAGCTCAAAAAGCAAAAAGATCATAGGTGACCAAAAGCTCTGGTAGCTGTACAAATTAGAGTAATGCAGAGGCTGATACGTGTTATCAGCCTCTCTTTTTTGTTGGTGAAACACGGCTGAATATTTGCGCTTTATCTCAATATCACATTGATTTTATGAAGATAAAAAGGCGATGGTGAAATTTGTGGCTATAGTAAATCGACACCCAACAAGCGCAAGGAAGCACTATGTCGACTCAAGAACAACATTACCCACTCAATGATTTTGTGGAATACTCTCCGCAAGAAATGGCAGCAAGAGCTGTACAGAATCTGGAGCAACTTCAGCGCCGTCATTCCATTCGTAGCTTCTCTGATCGTCCTGTGGCGAAAGAAGTGATTGAGCACTGCATTCGAGCAGCAGGTACAGCTCCGAGTGGTGCAAATCATCAGCCATGGCATTTTGTTGCGATTAACAGTGCAGAAGTGAAAGGGCAGATCCGTCAAGCCGCTGAAGAATTAGAACGTTCTTTCTATGAAGGTCGAGCAGGGCAAGAATGGTTAGATGCACTGAAACCACTCGGTACCAATGCCAGTAAGCCTTATCTAGAAAAAGCACCGTGGTTGATTGCGGTGTTTTCACAAAAGAAAGGTGGCATGAGCAATGATGGGGAACAAACCAACTATTACGTGCACGAGTCAGTCGGGATTGCCACAGGCTTTTTACTTCAAGCATTGCACAATTCAGGTTTGGGTACGCTGACTCATACACCAAAACCAATGAGTTTCTTGAGTAAGATTTGCGGACGAGACAATGATGTCGATCGTCCATATATGTTGATTGTGACCGGTTATCCGGAAGAGGATGCGACCATTCCGGAACATGCGATGCACAAAAAATCTTTGGATGACATCGCGACCTTTATTGAATAGCGGTTGTATTGATCTGCACTCGTTGAGAAAACATAAATAACAGGCAATAAAAAAGCTGGCGAGTTGCCAGCTTTTTCATTTTCGTCAGCGTCTTAAATCATGAAGATAAAGACAACGGCCAGCGCAGTGATTAAACCTGCAAACGCGTAACATGCGATTTTACCAATCAAGCCTGTGTGGAACTTAAGGTCGTGCATGCCGTGGTGTAGACGGTGCATCGCATGCCACATTGGCAATGCTAGCGTACCTATAATGAATAGCGCACCGATGATGCTGGTTGCGAATTCAGATACGCGTTCGTAACTCATTGCTTCTGCATCAATCACGCCAAGCGGTACCAAGATGCCCATAACCAGCACGGTAATCGGTGTGATCATCGCAAACCAAGTACCACCGGCACCAAATAGACCCCACCAGATTGGTTCATCAGAACGCTTCGGGGCTGTGTTAACACTATAATTCGGTTTCATTACTAAAGCTCCTTACACCACGATGAGAACGATCAGTGAGATGAACGCAACTGCGGCCCACTGAGTCAGAACGATGATTTTCTTATCCACTGGTTTGCCTTTCAAACGAATTGGCATTACTTGTGGCATCATGCTGAAGAAGGTTTGTGCATGGAACAAACTACCTAGTAGAGCAACAATGTTGATTGCTACTACGATAGGGTTTGCCATGAACTCTAACCAACCTTGCCAAGCTTCTGGGCCTTTTACTAATGAACCTAGACCGAAAGTCAGGAAGATAGTGAATAGGATCAGAGGAAGCACAGTTGCTTCACGTACCATGTAGAAGCGGTAGAAAGGATGGTTCTTCCACCATGTGCGTTTTATTTCACGAACGTAAGGTTTACGGTTGCTCATCCTTATGCCTCCACTTTCTTTGGTGAACCATCAGGTTTCAACATCGCAATCACGAAGTCCATAGAAGACTCCACTTTGCCTTGGTTTACTGCTGCTGCTGGATCGACGCTCTTCGGACAAACTTCAGAACAGTAACCGACAAAGGTACAACCCCAAGCGCCGTTTTCACCATTGATCAGCTTCATGCGCTCAGCTTTACCGTTGTCACGGCTATCTAGGTTGTAACGGTGTGCCAGTGTTAGTGCCGCCGGACCGATGAACTCAGGGTTCAAACCGAACTGAGGACATGCCGCGTAGCAAAGACCACAGTTGATACAACCAGCAAACTGTTTGTACTTCGCCATTTGCTCTGGCGTTTGCAGGTTTGTGCCGTCTTCTGGCTTGCGATCGTTACCAATGATGTAAGGTTTGATTGCTTCTAGGCGCTCGATGAACGGCGTCATATCAACGATCAAGTCTTTCTCGATTGGGAAGTTTGCTAGTGGTTCGATAGTCACGCCATTCGGGTAATCACGTAGGAAGCTCTTACAAGCGAGCTTAGGCACGTTGTTTACCATGATGCCGCAAGAACCACAGATCGCCATACGACAAGACCAACGGTAAGACAGATCTTTATCTAGGTGATCTTTGATGTAGCCAAGTGCATCAAGTACGGACATGGTTTCATCAAATGGGACTTCGAATGTTTGCGTGTATGGTTCCGCGTCCTTCTCAGGGTCGTAACGCAGAATGTCTACTTTTTGAATGCGGTTTGCTGACATTATGCTTGCTCCTC
Source organism: Vibrio sp. ED002 (assembly GCF_023277445.1). Taxonomy (NCBI): domain Bacteria; kingdom Pseudomonadati; phylum Pseudomonadota; class Gammaproteobacteria; order Vibrionales; family Vibrionaceae; genus Vibrio; species Vibrio sp. ED002. Next base: position 2,646,255 of record NZ_CP080238.1, read on the forward strand.
TGCGCTCTTCGCTTCTGCTTCAGCGGCTTTTTCTGCTGCTGCTGCTTTCTCTGCTGCTTCACCGTATAGACGTGCTTTAGGCTGAGACTTAGTGATCTTCACGCCGCTGTAGTCAATACTTGGTGCTGCATCTTCTTTGAAGAAAGCAAGTGAGTGTTTCAGGAAGTTCACATCGTCACGTTCAGTACAACCATCGTCTAGACGCTGGTGCGCACCACGAGATTCTTTACGTAGGATGGCAGAGTGAACCATCGCTTCTGCGACTTCTAGGCCGTAACCAACTTCGATTGCGTATAAAAGATCAGTGTTGAACACTTTGCCTTTATCTTTGATGCTGATCTGTTTGTAACGAGCTTTAAGTTCAGTGATCTTATCAATTGTTGCTTGCATCAAATCTTCTTGGCGGTAGATACCACAACCTGCTTCCATGGTGTGACCCATTTCAGTACGGATATCTGCCCAGTTTTCTTCGCCTTCTTGGTTCATCAGAGCAGCAATGCGGTCTTCAACTGCTTTCACTTGAGTCGCGATAGACTCTTCGTTCCAGCCTTTGAATTCTGCTGCGCGTTTCACCGCTTGTTCACCCGCAACGCGACCGAATACAACGAACTCAGCCAGCGAGTTAGAACCTAGACGGTTTGCGCCGTGAAGACCAACTGATGCACATTCGCCAACCGCGAATAGACCTTTAATGCGAGTTTCACATTCGCCGTTGGTTTCAATGCCACCCATGGTGTAGTGAACCGTAGGACGAATTGGAATTGGCTCTTTTGCAGGGTCTACGTTCACGTAAGCTTTCGCTAGTTCACAGATGAACGGTAAACGCTCTTGTAGGTATTCTTCACCAAGGTGGCGAAGATCTAGGTGCACCACGTCACCAAGAGGGTGTTTGATGGTGTTGCCTTTCTGCTGTTCATGCCAGAACGCTTGAGAAACTTTGTCACGAGGACCCAGTTCCATGTATTTGTTTTTCGGCTCGCCCACTGGGGTTTCTGGGCCCATGCCGTAATCTTGCAGATAACGGTAACCATCTTTGTTAACGATGATACCGCCTTCACCACGACAACCTTCGGTCATCAGGATACCTGTGCCAGGAAGACCTGTTGGGTGGTATTGAACGAATTCCATATCACGTAGAGGAACGCCGTGACGGTAAGCCATCGCCATGCCGTCGCCCGTTACGATACCGCCGTTGGTGTTACAGTGATAAACACGACCAGCACCACCTGTTGCTAACACAACCGATTTCGCTTTAATCGTAACTAACTCACCTTCAGACATGTGGATTGCAATCAGACCTTGTACTTCACCTTCATCAACAAGCAAATCGACAACAAAGTACTCATCAAAGCGTTTGATGTTGTCGTACTTCATTGACGTCTGGAATAGCGTGTGAAGCATGTGGAAGCCAGTTTTATCTGCAGCGAACCAAGTACGTTCAACCTTCATACCGCCAAAGCGGCGTACGTTGACTTCACCGTTCTCTTTACGACTCCATGGGCAACCCCATTGCTCCATTTGGATCATTTCGCGAGTCGCGTTCTCTACAAAGTATTCAACAACGTCCTGTTCACATAGCCAGTCACCACCGCCAACGGTATCGTTGAAGTGATTGTCTAAGCTATCTTCATCCTTGATAACTGCTGCTGAGCCACCTTCTGCAGCAACCGTGTGGGAGCGCATTGGGTAAACTTTAGAAATAAGTGCTACTTCTAAGTCCGGGTTTGCTTCAGCCGCTGCAATAGCAGTACGAAGACCAGCGCCGCCTGCGCCGATGACTGCGATATCTGTGGTGATAATTTGCACAGTTATCCTCCAGTGTGTGATTGCGGAAATCCGCTTGTTATTGTGAGTGTGAGGGCACCGTTTTAAGGCAATCCCTCAAAAGTAGTAGGGTTAGTGTAGGGGAGGCTTATGGCAGAAAAATTGATGTATTTGGGGTTTTTCTCCGGTAATGCACATGTGAGCATAGAAATTCTAGGTTATGTGACTGCTATCACGGCACGAAACGTTTGGTGCACAAACGTAATCGCTGTCAATGTTACATGACTGTTGCGCGACATTACCCTCATTGATAATAGGGTAAGTTGTGAGTGTTTTTTGTACTGTGGAACGTCAAATACTTGCTTCAGTTTTAATCGATTTTTATTCGCGTTTGGGGGCGAAAATTGGAGCCGATTCCCCCCTCGCTGAACTAGGCAAATCATGCCAAAATTGCTATTTTTCCTGCTCATCAACCTTTTAAGAGTTTTGTTATGCAAACGAACTGGCAACCTACCGCTTCTATGGAACAACTACGTCAACGTGCGATGTTGATTACCGCTATTCGTCAATTCTTCGCCGAGCGACAGGTGATGGAAGTCGACACGCCAGCGATGAGTCACGCGACGGTGACAGACATTCATTTGCATACCTTCCAGACTGAATTTGTAGGACCAGGCTATGCCGGTGGCAGCAAACTGTTCTTTATGACCAGTCCTGAATTCCATATGAAGCGCTTACTGGCTGCGGGCAGTGGTTGTATTTACCAAATCAACAAAGCTTTTCGTAATGAAGAGAATGGTCGTCACCACAATCCTGAATTCACCATGTTGGAGTGGTACCGTATCGGTTTTGATCATCATAAGCTGATGGACGAAATGGATGACCTGCTACAACTGGTATTGAAGTGCGGCGCTGCTGAGCGAATGACTTACCAGCAAGCTTTTATTGACGTACTTGGTGCGTGCCCATTAGAAGGCTCGATGCAAGAGCTAAAAGCAGTCGCGGCAAAGCTGGGTTTGAGTGACATTGCAGAGCCAGAAGAAGATCGTGATACCTTGCTGCAACTGTTGTTCAGCATCGGTGTGGAAGCCAAGATTGGTCAGCAAGTCCCTGCGTTTGTTTATGACTTCCCTGCTTCACAAGCCGCGCTGGCAAAGATCAACCCACAAGATACCCGTGTCGCGGATCGCTTTGAGGTGTACTTCAAAGGTATTGAGCTTGCGAACGGTTTTCATGAACTCGATAACCCGAAAGAGCAATTAGCACGTTTCGAACAAGATAACGCTAAGCGTCTAGAAATGGGCTTGAAGCCACAACCTATCGATTTCCATCTGATTGGTGCATTAGAGGCGGGCTTGCCAGATTGTGCTGGTGTGGCATTAGGCATTGATCGTTTGATTATGTTGGCATTAGATTGCGACCATATTGATCAAGTGACCGCTTTCCCATTCCCAATTGCTTAAGGATTGATGATGAACCTAACCGCTGCCCGTTTCGTTCTACTGAGCTATGCCGCCCTCATTGCTTATCTTTCTTTGAGTTCGGGTGAGTTGCAAGATTGGGGTGATATTGCGTACTTGGATAAGATGCAGCATGCGATGGCGTACAGTGGTTTTGGTTTCTTAGGTTGCTTTTGTGTTTCAAAGTGGCGTCAGCGTTGGGCGATAGCAGTGAGTATTTTGTTATTTAGTGCTGTGATTGAAGTTCTGCAAGGGTATGTGGGTCGACAAACGTCATGGCATGATCTGATTGCGAACACCATTGGTATCGTAACTGGTCTGCTATGTTACCGTATTTGGAGCCTCTATCGACCTAGGTTGGTGAAGTCGTTATACTCAATTCGTTGATGAAGAGGGAATACGATAACCATGAAAACGCGCGACAAAATTGTCTATGCCGCACTGGAGTTGTTTAACCAACATGGTGAGCGCAATATCACAACCAATCACATTGCTGACCATATTGAAATTAGCCCAGGCAACCTTTACTACCACTTTCGTAATAAGCAAGAAATCGTGCGTGAGATCTTCGCACTTTACTCTGCGGAGTTGCTAGAAAGATTCACTCCAATTCAAGGTTCTCAAGAGAGCCTGACCATGCTGAAAAGCTACCTAGATTCCATTTTTACGCTAATGTGGAAGTACCGTTTCTTTTACGCAAACTTACCGGAAATCTTATCGCGCGATGAAAAGCTGCATGATGAGTACATTGATGTTCAGGAAAAGCTCCAAGCGAACCTGATTGCCATCATGCAAGAGTTCGTGTCGTTGAAGTTGTTGAACGTTGACCAAACACAATTGAAGCCTTTGGTTTGTACTCTGCATTTGATTGCGTGTAGCTGGCTAGCGTATCAATCAGCGATGTCTCCAAAAACAGAAATCACCGAAACAATGGTAAAACAAGGCATGCTACAAATGCTAAATGTGGTGAAGCCTGTTGCGACAGAGCAAGGCATGGAGCAGTTACTGCTACTCGAAGAGGCTTTAAGCACACTACACAGTTAGTACTATTTTCCCTCCTTATTAACATTAGAAAATGAGAGTATGGCTCAATGCTTAAGGTTTAGAGCGCAGCTCTCATTTTCAGTCCCTCCCTTGAGTTGACTTGCTGTGCTCATTTCGCACAATAGGATTCATACACCCCCAATTATCTGTTGGGATATGACTCTCGATAAAGGAACTATCGTTCAATGAACTACGACATTTTTAATGGCGATGCCGATGGCATCATCGCATTGTTGCAATTGCGTTTGGCGGATCCCATCGAAGCTAAGTTGGTGACTGGTGTTAAACGTGATATTAAGCTGGTGGAAAAGGTCGATCTGCAAGCTGGCGATGAGCTGACGGTATTAGACATTTCAATGGAAAAGAACATGGTAGGTCTAGAGCAAGCATTGGCTCAAGGCGCACATGTGTTTTACGCTGATCACCACAAAGCGGGTGAGATTCCTCAACATGGTAACTTAGATGCGCACATCGATCTTGATGCTAATATGTGTACCGCTTTGATTGTCGATAAACTGCTTGATGGCCGTTTTCATACATGGGCGATCACCGCTGCTTATGGTGATAACTTGATTGCTAAAGCGGATGCGTTGGCGGACAAAATCGAACTCAATGAAGAGCAAAAAGCGCAGTTAAAAGAGCTAGGTACACTGATTAACTACAATGGCTACGGCTCGAAAGTTGATGATCTTCACTTCCATCCGGCGGATTTGTATCGTGCACTTCTTCAGTACACCTCTCCATTTGATGCTATTGAAGATAAAGCGTCACCTTACTACCAATTACAATCGGCTTATCAGCAAGATATGGATGCGGCACTAGCTGTCCCTGCAACTCACGAAAGCTCAAAGCTCAAGCTGTTTGAACTACCGAATAATGCAGCATCACGCCGAATTAGTGGTGTTTATGGCAACTGGCTTGCGAACCAAAATCCAGACTCTGCGCATGCGGTATTAACTGAAAATACAGATGGCACATACACGGTTTCTCTTCGTGCTCCGTTGAATAACAAGCAAGGTGCCGTGGCTGTGTGTGGGCAGTTCCCAACTGGTGGTGGAAGAGAAGCGGCTGCGGGTATTAATGCGTTAAGTAAAGATGATGTAAGTACCTTTATTGATGCGGTAGAGACCTATTACGCATAGCGCTTTCCCAAATATACATACAAAAAAGGAGCCGAGTGGCTCCTTTTTTATTGCGAAACAATAAGTTGAGTAGTTAACGTTTCAGCCAAGATTTCGGGTTTTGCGCTTCACTGTTACGGCGGATCTCGAAGTAGAGTGAGGCACGGTCTTGACCACCAGTATCCCCCGCGAGTGCAATGACTTCACCTGCTGTCACCTTATCGCCTTCTTTCTTAGTTAACGCTTGGTTGTAGCCATAAAGTGTCATATCGCCCTTACCATGGTCAAGCAAAACGACTAGACCATAACCACGTAAGTACTCCGCAAATACAACGGTACCTGGGTAAACCGCTTTCACTTGCTGGCCATAATTAGCTGAGAGCACCATGCCTTTCCAGTTTACTTGGCCGGTTTGTCTTGTGCCAAAGTTATGTAGTACGCGACCTTTTAATGGCCATGGCAATTTACCGCGCTGTTTCGCAATACCATCCATCGGCACTGCGTTACGTTTCGCGGCTTTCGCGATCTCGGCTTTTAGACGGGTTTCGTTGCGTTGTAGTTCAGAAAGGTAACGCTTGTCGTCTTTGATGCTTTTTTGAATCTTGCTCAGTGTCCCTTTACGTTTCGACTGGGTATTTGCCAACGAAGAACGTTTTTCGGATTGCTGTTTGAGCAGGGTTTCAATTTGTGCTTTTTCGAGCTCGAGTTGGTTCTTATTATGTGCCAACTCCTGCGTGGTCTTGGTGATGTCATCAATCACTTTTGCCCGTGCTTTTGCCAAATGCTGGAAGTACTGACTAATGCGATCTTCTTCTACACCTTGATTCAAAAGGTGACCATTGGCTTTGGCTCTTTCTGTCACGTAGTAGGTCTGAAGCAACTGCTTTAGCTCTTCTTCCTGCGCCTGACGCTGGCCTTCTTGCAGAGCAATCTTCTCTTCTAACTTATTAATGTTTTGATCAGCCTGCGCTAAGTCCGCTTTGGTTTGCTTGATTTCTCTTTCTAATTTAGAAATACCAAGCTCTTGGTTTTTTAGCGACTTTTGTAGATCGTTCAGTTGTTTTTCTTGAGAGGTGAGTGACTTACGCTGGCGGTTAATTTCGCTGGAAACGCCTTTCAGCTCTTGCTGGCTAGCAGCGGAAGAGGTGATGGGATATGTGGCAGATAAAGCACAAGTTAATAAAATAGCCGAGCGTAGCACTGGGTGATTTTGTTTTCGCACTTGAGAGTTACCTACCACATTATTGTCAAAAGATTAAATGACGATTAAATACCATCCCCGTGGATAAAGCTTTGCGATTTGCCATTAAAGCCTTGATCCATATCGAGAGAAGGTTTGTCCGTTTTTGGACGACCAACAATTTTCGCAGGCACTCCCGCCACAGTTGTGTGCGGTGGCACTGCTTGCAATACCACAGAGCAAGAGCCGATTTTCGCGCCTTCACCCACTTCGATATTGCCAAGAATCTTTGCACCGGCGCCGATCATGACGCCTTCGCGAATTTTCGGGTGACGATCACCGCATTCTTTGCCAGTACCACCAAGGGTAACATCCTGCAAAATAGACACATCGTTTTCTACGACAGCCGTTTCACCGATCACGATGCCTGTCGCATGGTCTAGCATGATACCACTACCGATGCGTGCCGCAGGGTGAATATCCACCTGACATGCCACAGAGATCTGGTTTTGTAGATAAGTCGCAAGTGCGTGACGCCCTTGCTTCCAGAGCCAGTTTGCTACGCGGTAGCCTTGCAGAGCATGATAGCCCTTTAGATAAAGCAGTGGCATTGAGTACATCGAAACCGCTGGGTCACGATTCACCGTTGCACAAATATCGCAGGCCGCGCCGTCCGTGATGGTTGGATCGGCCGCGAAGGCTTCTTCAACCACTTCACGTACTGCCATTGCAGGCATGGAAGCGGTGTTCAATTTGTTTGCCAGAATGTAGCTTAACGCAGCACACAAGCTTTCATGCTTGATGATAGTCGCATGGTAAAAGCTCGCCAACATGGGCTCTTGCTCTGACATCTCACGGGCTTCTGAGACAATTTTGTCCCAGACTTTTTGTTTTTCGCAGTGTTTCATTCTCAATGTCCTGAGTGGTTCTTCCGTGACCCGACAACTTCTATTCTTCTCAGATGAGGTGCAAAGGGGCGTAGAGTGCTACTTTCCTTCGGCTTTTTTGTCACGAGCAAGTAAATCTTGCGCTGCCAGGCGTGCATCCTTCCCTTGATACAATACTTGATAAATTTGGTCAACAATTGGCATTTCAACGTCCATGCGTTGAGAAAGCATCCACACTTCCTTCGTGTTACGGTAGCCTTCCACCACTTGGCCGATCTCTTCTTGAGCGGTGTCGACATCTTTACCTTTACCTAGTGCCAAACCAAAACGGCGGTTACGTGATTGGTTATCGGTACAAGTCAATACAAGATCACCCAAACCAGCCATGCCCATAAAGGTCTCTGGTTGTGCGCCCAGTGCAGCGCCAAGGCGGCTCATTTCCGCAAGGCCACGTGTGATGAGTGCCGTACGTGCGTTCGCACCAAAACCAATGCCGTCAGACATACCTGCACCAATGGCGATAACGTTTTTCACGGCGCCGCCAAGTTGCATGCCGATGAAGTCGTTGTTTGCGTAAACACGGAAAGTTTTACTGCAATGGATTTTTTCTTGCAGATCAGCAACGAAATCTGAGTCTGGAGAGGCAACAGAGATGGCTGTTGGCATGCCCATCGCAAGTTCTTTTGCGAAAGTAGGACCTGAAAGTACCGCGAGAGAGTAACTCTCACCAATAATGTCGAAAGCCACTTCTTTAAGTAGACGACCTGTTTCTGGTTCTAGGCCTTTGGTTGCCCAGCAAATACGAGAATCTTCACGTAGGAAAGGCTTGCAGCTATTCAGTACGATGCCAAAGACATGGCTAGGAACGACGACTAACAAGTCACGGCTTGCTTGAACGGCTTTTTCTAAATCCGATTCAATAATCAAGCTTTCAGGGAAATCAATACCAGGTAAGAATTCATGGTTGGCGCGATCTGCCTCAAGGCGAGTCATGTGTGCTGGCTCATGACCCCAAAGAACCACGTTCGCACCGTTGCGAGCAAGGGAAATCGCCAAAGAAGTGCCGTATGAACCTGCGCCAATCACCGTCATTGCGATGTCTTTACCGTAAGCATTGTTGGTATTTGCTTGTGTCATGCTACCGCCTAATTGTCTTTCTACTAATAGAATCTAGTTCATAATCGCCAGATTTTACGCTCTCTAGCGGCTAGGAACTAGGATCTTTCAGAAATAAAAAATGCACATTGCATCACTGGTTAGACGCGTTGTGCATTTTCTTAAGGTATATGCCGTGTCGAATTAGAATCTACTATGACACGTCACTTACAAAACGTGAATTACGCTTCAGCTTCGCCTTGTTGAGCTTGCTGTTGTAGGTAGTTCATGAACAGCGCGTCGAAGTTAACTGGCGCTAGGTTCAGTTGAGGGAACGTACCTTTAACCACTAGGCTTGAGATAGTTTCACGAGCGTAAGGGAATAGGATGTTCGGGCAGAATGCGCCTAGGCAATGTGCTAGTTGGCCTGCTTCCATTTGCTCAGCTGTGAAGATACCACCTTGTTGAACTTCACATAGGAACGCTGTTTCTTCTTCGTTCTTTACAGTAACTGTTAGACGTAGAACTACTTCGTAAACGCCTTCACCAAGCTCACGGCTTTGAGTGTCTAGGTCTAGTTTAACGTCTGGGTTCCACTCTTTTTGGAACATTACTGGAGAGTTAGGCGCTTCAAAAGAAACGTCTTTTAGGAAGATGCGTTGAATTGCGAAGTTTTGTTGTGCGTCTTGTGGTGCTGCTTCAGCCATTTTTAAATCCTTAATAAACATTTGTTGAGCCTAGAACGATCTAAACCCAGAAATATGGTTTGTCCTGAGACTAACTGAGCAAATCTACATTGACTAGATGAAGCGCGTATTACGTGCAAAGCGTCACAACTTAGTGCTTCAACTGCTTTCTATTTGCTCAGTTTATATAAACGAGGCTTGGCAAAATTGGATTTTTACCGCGAACCTTATTTTTTACCACGTACTAGCGGTAGGTTCGCTTCGCTCCATGCAATCAAGCCATTTTTCAGTAGGCTTACGTTTTCGAAGCCTGCTTTAGCTAGTAGGTTTGCACTTTCTTGAGCAGTTTGGCCTGTCTTGCATACCACAATGATTGGGTCTGATTTACGGTTTTCAAGGCTACCAAAGTTACCAGCTTTGATATCTGACGGTAAAATGTGAAGTGCGTCGGTGATATGGCCTTGTTTGAACTCATCTTTAGAGCGGATATCGACCACAACGCCGTTTTCACGGTTCATTAGGTGAGTCAGTTGGTTTACGTTAATCTCTTTGTATGCGGCTGTCGCTGACTTCACGATGTTCATGATGAATGCGACAAGAAGACCTACCCAAACCAAAGATAGAATCATGTTCTGTTGGAAAAAATCAATGTACTCTTGCATGTCTTGAGCTCTTGCAATGTTGGCGGAAAAATAAAGCAGGAGTATAGCGGGGTTAGTCGCCTTAGGCGAGAGGGTTAAAATTTTCTAACGAATAATTGAGATCTACGCGCTTGCCTCAAGCCTTTTCTGATGTGCTATTCGTGCAATCTTAGTATCACTTCTTCCTATCAATCTAATTGGTGTAATTGACTTCACTTCTACATTGAAAAGCGCAAAATAGTTATCAACAAAAAGTTTTTCACCAAAGTATTTCGGTGGTTGTACAAAGCATCTTGAAAGTGACTATGCTTGTGAAACACGTTTGCTGACTAGGTCGGATTGCTTGCTAACTTGTAAGATAGCAACAATAAATCGCAAACATTATTTGATCTTAACCTACAGTTTTGGTTAAAAAGTGTAGTAAAATTACGCTAGTTTTGTTTCAAGGTTAGATGGAGCAATGAAGCTCTACGCCGAAAGTTACTTAAATTTGATGAGGTCATCACTATGTCTGCTAAGAAGCCATTGGCTCTAGTTATCCTTGACGGTTACGGTTACCGTGAAGACACAGCAAGTAACGCAATTGCAAATGCTAAAACACCAGTAATGGATGCACTGATTGCGAATAACCCTAACACTCTAATCTCTGCTTCAGGTATGGACGTTGGTCTTCCTGATGGTCAAATGGGTAACTCAGAAGTTGGTCACACCAACATCGGTGCAGGTCGCGTTGTATACCAAGATCTAACTCGTATCACTAAGTCTATCGCTGATGGTGAGTTTGCTGAGACAGCTGCGCTAATTGAAGCTATCGATTCTGCAGTTGAAGCTGGTAAAGCGGTACACCTAATGGGCCTTATGTCTCCAGGTGGTGTTCACTCTCACGAAGATCACATCTACGCAGCAGTTGAAATGGCAGCCGCTCGTGGCGCTGAGAAAATTTACCTACACTGCTTCCTAGACGGCCGTGACACGCCACCACGCAGTGCTGAAAACTCACTACAACGTTTCCAAGACCTATTTGCGAAACTAGGTAAAGGCCGTGTTGCTTCTCTCGTAGGTCGTTACTACGCAATGGACCGTGACAACAACTGGGATCGCGTTCAAGTTGCATACGATCTTCTGACTCAAGCAAAAGCTGAGTTCACAGCAGAAACAGCAGTTGCTGGTCTAGAAGCGGCTTACGCTCGTGAAGAAAACGACGAGTTTGTTAAAGCTACAGCGATCAAAGCTGAAGGCCAAGAAGATGCAATCATGCAAGATGGCGACGCTGTTATCTTCATGAACTACCGTGCTGACCGTGCACGTCAAATCACTCGTGCATTCGTTCCTGCATTTGATGGCTTCGAGCGTGCGGCGTTCCCAGCGATCAACTTCGTGATGCTGACTCAATACGCAGCTGATATCCCGCTAGCTATTGCTTTCCCACCTGCGTCTCTAGAAAACACGTACGGTGAGTGGCTATCTAAGCAAGGTCAAACTCAGCTACGTATTTCTGAAACAGAGAAATACGCACACGTTACATTCTTCTTCAACGGTGGTGTTGAGAATGAATTTGAAGGTGAAGAGCGTCAACTTGTTGCTTCTCCAAAAGTAGCAACTTACGACATGCAACCAGAGATGAGCTCTCCAGAGCTAACTGAGAAAATGGTTGCAGCGATCAAATCTGGCAAATTCGACACTATCATTTGTAACTACCCTAACGCAGATATGGTTGGTCACACTGGCGTTTACGAAGCGGCTGAGCAAGCTATCGAAGCACTAGATGAAAGCGTAGGTAAAGTGGTTGAAGCAATCAAAGAAGTTGGCGGTCAGCTACTGATCACTGCGGACCACGGTAACGCGGAAATGATGATTGACCCAACAACGGGCGGAATTCACACTGCACACACTAACCTACCTGTACCTCTAATCTACGTAGGTGACAAAGCGGTTGAGTTCAAAGAAGGCGGTAAACTGTCTGACCTTGCACCAACCATGCTTTCTCTAGCGGGTCTAGAAATTCCTGCAGAAATGTCTGGTCAAATCCTAGTTAAGTAATTAACTGTCGATTCAGAATGATAAATGCCCGAGTTCGACTCGGGCTTTTTTGTGTCTGCGATTCTGTGTTTGATAAGGCGGTGAGTTACTAAGCTCAACAGGCCCTAATTGAACCTGCTCTATTGTACTAAGATACCAGTACCAATCACGGCTAAGGCCGCGCCAAACCAGGCAAAGCGATTTGGACGTTTCTTGGTGTAAACCCACAACAGCGGCAGCAACATGATTGGTGTTGTTGAAGAAAGCAGAGCCACCATCCCGACATTTCCCTCACGTAGGGCATAGAGAATCAACGTCATACCTACTGCCATGGCCAAGAAACCGTTTAATGCAGTGATACCAAAAACTTTCCAGGTGATAGTTTGAGTCGCACGGGCTACCTTCGCGCCAATTAACCAAAGCGCGCAATGTGCGACAAAGGCACTGATCATACGAATCGCAGAAGCGGCGACTGGATCGACACTCGTTTGCATGACTGGTTTAGCAATGATACCACCAAGCGCCTGACACATAGCGGCAGTTAAACCGAGCCCGACACCTATCCAAACATTACCTTTGATTTCTTCTAGCGTATTACTAGCTTGCCCGCGTCGGCCGTAGAAAATCGCCATCACGACACCGCTAAAAACTAAGGCTGCACCAATCAGCTCCGTTCCAGTCATGCTTTCGCTAAATAGGAAGTAACCTAAAATGGCAGAGAAGACGGCATGACAAGAAAACAGTAAACCTGCTTGGCGTGGCCCCATGCGGTTCAAACAAGCGAACAACGCGGTATCGCCAATAAAGATACCAATCAAACCGGACGCCATCATCGGCGTAATGTGTTCCGCCGAGACACTCAACCAACCACCCGTTATCCACGCCATCGTGGAGAGGATTACCGCGGTACAGCCCATACGCCATCGGCTATAGGCAAACGCACCAAGATGCTGAGCGGGAACAACAGAAATTAAGCTAGAAACAGCCCATAGGAAAGCAGCGCATAGCGCCAGCCATTCATAACCCATGATTGCGAGACATCCTTGTAGAGCAGGGTAAGGCTCTAATATGCATCAATTTATAGATATGTAAAAGAGCATCTTATCGCTAATAAAAAAGCAGCTCGTTGAGCTGCTTTTGAGGGCGCGTTACACTTTAAAGCGACTGATGTTCTCACGCATCGTATTGGCGGTATCGTACATCTGACGTGCGCCGTCACTGCTCTTAAGTGATTGTTCGGCAATCATGTCCGCATCGTCTTTGATGCCTTGCGTGTTGCGACTGATGTCTTCGCTTACCGCGCGTTGCTCTTCTGCAGCGCTTGCGATTTGCATCGCCATGTCGTTGATCTCAGTGATGGAGTTGGTGATGCTGGTTAGGCTATCGTGCGCCTGCTGAGCATAATCCACGCTGGTATCCGCCAAACTGGTGCTGGTTTGCATGCTATTGACTGCAAGTTTGGTGTTGTTTTGCAGTGTTTCGATCATGGTACGGATTTCTTCCGTTGACCCATGAGTGCGCTGGCTAAGTACACGTACCTCATCAGCAACCACGGCAAAGCCGCGACCTTGCTCACCAGCACGAGCGGCTTCAATTGCGGCATTGAGTGCCAACAAGTTGGTTTGCTCTGCAATGCCTTGGATGGTCGATAGGATTTGGTTGATGCTTTGCGTATTCGCTTCCAACTCAGAAATCACGTTGGCGGCATCACTGACTTGTTCTGCTAACTCGACAATCGCTTCACGGTTCTTCTGGATAACATTTTGTCCATCCATACAAGCGGATGCAGAGTTTTGTGAAGCGCTGGCAGTCAATTCTGCATGGCTTGCGACTTCTGCTGCGGTTGCTGACATCTCATGAATCGCTGTGGCAATTTGGTTAACATCGTTCTGCTGATGCTCAACGCGACCTGCCGCCATCGCTGACAGTTCATTCGCTTGATTCGCTTGCGCCGATAGTTGCTCACTGTTTTCAACGATGCCTTTTAGCATAGTTTGCATTTGTGCGAGGAATTGGTTTACATGCGTTGCAAGTTCGCCAATCTCATCCATGCGTTCAATCTTGATGCGTTGGGTTAAGTCTCCCTCTCCTTGCGATAGCTCAGAAAGGGCATCTGAGAGCGTTTGAAGTGGTTGGAGTAAGCGCGTGATGATGTAAGTGCTGATCGCTGCAATAATCAAGTACAACACGATAGAGGCAATCGCGGTGAATGTTACCTGCTCAGAGACAGAAGCAAACGCCATTTGCTTGTCTTGCACGATTCCTAAAGACCAGTCGGTATTGGGTACGTTGGCTACGTAAATTAGCTTATCACTCTGATTTGGCCATTGAATGGTATCTAACTTTGCATCGCCTGCGAGATTCATCATCACGCTGTGCGTTAATGTAGGGTTAAGTTCAGTCAGTGGTTTTTGACTTAATTTCTCATCTTTGTAAGCCACTAAGTTGTTATTGCCATCCACCAAAAATGCAAAGCCATCATTATCCAATTGGATATTCAGTACTTCTTTGATGATATCGGTTACTGCTAAGTCTGCGGCAAGAACACCACGATTGCTTTGGTTGAATGCTTTAGCGAAGCTGACAACAATGCTGCCATCAAAGTCTTGGTATGGCTCTGTAATAATTAGGCCTGACTTACTCATCGCATCTTGATACCAAGGGCGAGTTCGAGGGTCGTAATCGGCTGGCCATGATTCACTTTTATCGCCATACGCGATAGAACCATCAGAAAATCCAGCATAAACCGATAAGAACTTACCGGCACGCTTGGTAAGTAGCATCTCTCGGTCTGCATCGTCAGAGCTTGCAATAATAGCTTCGTTCGCCAGCATCATATCGCTACGAATCGAGAGCCAGTCACTAATGTAACGGTTGGTTGATTGAGAAATATTTTGAAATTCTCGGTTAAGAGTAGACGTGGTTTCTTCGCGCAATTGATTGACAGAAACCCAAGCTTGAACGCCACTAACAATGGCGATAATGACTGCAATCGCAATCTGGATTTTTAACTTAATTGTATTTCTCATTGCCTTACCTTCATAAAACAGACAAAAAGATCAACGTCACAAGTGGTGACACCAATGGGTATGAGACGATTCAAGCACGGAAAGTTACATGAAAGGCTGCAGATAATTTATCGACATATAGCCGATAAACTTAAGCTAAATAGTGTGATTTTTATTCAGCATATTGTTTATAGGTATGAATTTATTGTGGTGAAACAATAGTTAACTTGAATGTTGTTGGGCCTGTGGGGAAAGAGCAGGGGACTCTGCGGCAGATTGCACTACCGCAGAGTGTGATGATCAAAAGATAATAAGTACCGCACCATAAACGATAAAGAGCCCAATCACCCCGATGATTAAACCGACTTTCGCCATGTCTTTACTCTCAATTAAACCAGTAGAGTAGGCGAGAGAATTTGGTGGTGTAGAGACGGGCAAAATCATACCGAGTGAAGCAGAGAAAGCGACCACAACTAATAGCCCTTGCAAACCACCGATAGCAACAAGACTTGGCATGGAGGCGCCAATGGCGGCTGCGATTGGCATCAGTAAGTTCGCTGTCGCGGTATTGGACATAAAGTTCGCCATTAACCAACACACAATCGATAGTGCGATGACGACAGAGAATGGAGAAAGGGACTCATAGTCAATGGCGTGAGCTAGCGCTTCTGCCAAGCCAGTTTTGTCTAGGGCAATACCAATGGCGATACCACCGGCAACCAACCACAGCACATCCCAGTTTATTAGCTTAAGTTCTTCTTTGCCCATGATGCCCGTTAAAGTGAATACCGCGAGTGGAATAATGGCGACCACATACGTATTCATGCCATGCACTTTAGTCGTCATCCACAGCAGGATAGTCATGGCGAAGGTGACGTAAACCACGATCGCACGCCAACTCTTCTTGAACTTTCCATCCAGACGCAGCTTCATCTCTGGTTCACTAGAAGGGAAGAGCTTTTGTAATAAGAACCAGGCCAGCGTTAGTTGCACCAAGACGAAAGGTAATCCCATAATCATCCAAGATAGGAAGTCGATGCTGTTTTCTCCGGTTAAGTATTGCAAGGCAATCGCGTTGGGCGGTGTACCGATTGGCGTTGCAATACCACCAGTATTCGCGGCAATTGGAATGCACAATACTAGGGCTTTAATGCCTAAATCGCCTTTCGGTGCCGATGCTACAATTGGACCTAATAATGCGAGCATCATGACAGTGGTCGCCGTATTAGACATGAACATCGAGAACACGGCGGTAATCAGCATTAAGCCCAACATGATGAACTTAGGCTGAGTGCCAAACGGCTTTAGCAGTACACGAGCAAGGTTGTTATCAAGCTCGTATTTAGAGGCAGCAATAGCGAGTGCGAAGCCCCCCATGAAAAGGATGATGATAGGAGAAGAGAAAGCGGAGAAGATGTCCGTGTAAGCGATCAAGTCCCCCAAATCATGCCCCGCTGGTGGGTTACGAAATAAGTGTAAGCCTTTATCCGATATCATGATCAATTCCAGTGCGATGATAAGAATTGAAGTGGCAAAAACGGGGACAGGCTCTAAAACCCATAGCAGCGCAGCGAGAAGGAAAATCGCCAGTAGACGGTGCTGAATTAACGTGAGATCGTCTATTGGTATAGCATCAATCGGCATCATTAAAACACCGAGCGGAATCAAAAAACACACCAGTAACTTGACCAGTGTATTCGCACTCATCTTTGGCATTGGTTGCCCCTTCAAATAATCATCCCTAACCACAGAATAATTGATTGTGCTTTTAGGGTCTTAGAGGCAAGTATGAGTTTGAAAAAGTGAGACTAAATTTCGAACAGAGTTTTGCTTTTCGTCAATAAAAAGCCCCCGCGAGCGGAGGCCTTTAAAATCATTTTGTACGGAAGCCTTACTGCTGGTGCGCGTAAGGTGTACCCATTACTGTTGGTTTACCGTTTTCCATGCTCTCATCGAATGTGATGGCATCTTTAGCGAATAGGTTGATAACCGTTGAGCCAAGCTTGAAGCGGCCCATTTCTTCACCTTTTTTCAAGATAACAGCTTTGTTACCTTCTGCAGGGTAATCCCATTTGTAAACAGTATTACCGCGTGGTGGCGTAACAGTGCCAGCCCATACTTGCTCAATGCTGCCTACGATGGTTGCACCAACCAGTACTTGTGCCATTGGACCAAACTCAGTATCGAAGATACACACTACGCGCTCGTTACGTGCGAATAGGTTTGGTACGTTTTCTGCCGTTAGTGGGTTTACCGAGAACAGGTCGCCAGGTACATAAATCATCTGACGCAGCGTGCCGTCACATGGCATGTGTACACGGTGGTAATCACGAGGTGAGAGGTATAGCGTTGCAAAAGTACCATCTTGGAACTCTTCCGCTAGTGTCTCATCACCGCCAAGCAGTTCTTGAGCTGAGAAGTTATGACCTTTTGCTTGAATCAGTTGGCCGTCTTCAATTGGGCCAAACTGGCTAACACAAGCATCCGCTGGGTGAGTGATCACCGCTTCACCTTCTGCGATTGGACGTGCGCCTTCTTTTAGCTCACGTACAAAGAACTCGTTGAACGTTTTGAAGTGTTTTGGATCGGAGTGTTTCGCCTCATCCATGTTCACATTGTATTGTTTGATAAACCAACGAATGATTGCTGTTGTTAGACCGCCAGCTTTAGCTGAAGCCAGTTTACCCACTAGACGCGTTAGGCCATGTTGTGGGATCCAGTACTGCAGTCCAACTTTAATCTTGTCCATCTTTAATTCCGATACTTCTGTTAGATTCTCGCTTTAGGGCGCGTGATGTTACTGAAATTTCATCTGCTTGTCAGTATTAGGTGATGTTTTCTTACACAGTTGCAGTCTTAACTCAGTTACAGATCCGCTTTCTTGCTGCGTGAGTACTGACGGTTGGCTTTGTTTTCGCCCATGCTTTCTAGGATGCGATGGTAGTTTTCAAAGCGAACTTTGCTCACATCACCTTTCTCTACAGCTTCACGCAATATGCAGCCTGGATCGTCGTTGTGCTTACAGTCACGGAACTTACAGCCACCAAGATAAGGGCGGAATTCAACAAATGCTTTGGTGACCTCTTCCGCTTCTAAGTGCCAAAGGCCAAATTCACGAACCCCAGGAGAGTCAATGAGTTCACCGCCCGTGGGAATATGGTATAGACGTGCCGCGGTCGTTGTATGTTGACCGAGCCCAGAGTTCTCAGAGACTTCGCCTTCTTCCACTTCTTGCTCAAGCTCTGGCATAAGAGCATTCACAAGGCTAGATTTACCAACACCTGATTGGCCAACGAAGATATTGATTCGGTCGCCTAGCAAGGCTTCAAGTTCATTAATGCCTTCGCCCGATTTCTTGCTCACAAATAGAACTTTGTAACCAATGCGTTGGTATTCTTCCAACCAACTTTCATAAGTTGCACGCTCTTCGTCTGACAACAGGTCGATTTTGTTCAGAACCAGCAATGGCGCAATGTTAAGTGTCTCTGAAGCAACCAAGTAGCGGTCAATAATGTTCAATGACAGTTCCGGTAGAACCGAAGACACAATGATCATTTGATCAATATTTGCGGCCACAGGTTTTAAGCCATCGTAGTAATCTGGACGAGTAAGTACCGATGTACGAGGTTCTACTGCTTCTACAACACCTGAAATACCAGCCATAGATTCTAAACCTTCACGCCACAACACGCGGTCACCCGACACTAGGGATTCAATGCCGCGACGAAGGTTGCAACGTTGAACTTCACCCGTCTCAAGATCTTCGATGTCAGCATGTTGGCCGAAGCGAGTAATGACCAAGCCTTGCTTACTTGCGCCAAGCATGTGCTCATCCCATTGGATTGAGTCTTCTTGCTTTTTTAGGCGCTTTTGTTGGTTGCTGCGTACGCGTCGCACCTGACCTTTGGTTAACTTTTTCTTTTTTGCCACAATTCTGTACTTAGTGTGAGTTCGCTCAAGTGATTGAACCAACAAAGGGTTCAAGCGAGTGAGTATCGTGTTTCAAGTATTTTCAGGTATAGTACCTCTTTTATCGATAAACAAATAGGCGGCGTAACCATGTCCTTTAGCGATCAAAACCTAATTTGGGTTGATTTAGAGATGACGGGCCTTGATCCTGAAACGCATAAAATCATTGAAATTGCTTCTATCGTTACCGATAGCGAGCTGAACATTTTGGCTGAAGGGCCGGTACTCGCTGTTCATCAACCAGAAGAAGAGCTGGCTAAGATGGATGACTGGTGTACCAATACGCACACATCAAGCGGCTTGGTTGAGCGCGTCCGTAATAGTGATATTTCAGAGCAAGATGCTGTTGTACAAACCATCGAATTCCTAGAAAAATGGGTTCCAAAGGGTGTCTCACCAATTTGTGGTAACAGTATTGGTCAAGATCGCCGTTTCTTGTACAAACACATGCCAGAGCTCGAAGAATATTTCCATTATCGTTACCTAGACGTGAGTACGCTTAAAGAGTTAACTCGTCGCTGGCAACCTGAAGTGTTAAATGGCTTCTCTAAGCAAGGTACACACTTAGCGTTAGACGACATCCGTGAGTCGATTGCTGAGCTAAAGTACTACCGCGAAACGATCTTTAAGATCTAACTGTTAAGGCTGCGATCCAAATTGTTGTATTTCGTGAACGTTTTGCTTGCTTTTTCGTCGGTCAGTAAAAAAATAAAGTTTTTTTGAACGAAGGACTTGCATCACAAAAAAATGCTCTTATAATTCGCAGCCCTGAACGACGGAAACGTTGTTGATGCGACACTAGCTCAGTTGGTAGAGCGCAACCTTGCCAAGGTTGAGGTCACGAGTTCGAACCTCGTGTGTCGCTCCAGTTTGAAGGTCTTCATCGTACCTAACGGTGAAATACGGACGCGGGATGGAGCAGCTTGGTAGCTCGTCGGGCTCATAACCCGAAGGTCGTCGGTTCAAATCCGGCTCCCGCAACCAAATCTAAAGCAGTTTGAAGGTCATTTTTAATGACATTCAGGCCGTTAAGAGATGCGACACTAGCTCAGTTGGTAGAGCGCAACCTTGCCAAGGTTGAGGTCACGAGTTCGAACCTCGTGTGTCGCTCCAATTTGAAGGTCTTCATCGTACCTAACGATGGAATACGGACGCGGGATGGAGCAGCCTGGTAGCTCGTCGGGCTCATAACCCGAAGGTCGTCGGTTCAAATCCGGCTCCCGCAACCAAATCTAAAGCAGTTTGAAGGTCATTTTTAATGATATTCAGGCCGTTAAGAGATGCGACACTAGCTCAGTTGGTAGAGCGCAACCTTGCCAAGGTTGAGGTCACGAGTTCGAACCTCGTGTGTCGCTCCAATTTTAAGGTCTTCATCGTACCTAACGATGAAATACGGACGCGGGATGGAGCAGCTTGGTAGCTCGTCGGGCTCATAACCCGAAGGTCGTCGGTTCAAATCCGGCTCCCGCAACCAAATCTAAAGCAGTTTGAAGGTCATTTTTAATGATATTCAGGCCGTTAAGAGATGCGACACTAGCTCAGTTGGTAGAGCGCAACCTTGCCAAGGTTGAGGTCACGAGTTCGAACCTCGTGTGTCGCTCCAATTTTAAGGTCTTCATCGTACCTAACGATGAAATACGGACGCGGGATGGAGCAGCCTGGTAGCTCGTCGGGCTCATAACCCGAAGGTCGTCGGTTCAAATCCGGCTCCCGCAACCAAATCTAAAGCAGTTTGAAGGTCATTTTTAATGATATTCAGGCCGTTAAGAGATGCGACACTAGCTCAGTTGGTAGAGCGCAACCTTGCCAAGGTTGAGGTCACGAGTTCGAACCTCGTGTGTCGCTCCAGTTTGAAGGTCTTCATCGTACCTAACGATGAAATACGGACGCGGGATGGAGCAGCTTGGTAGCTCGTCGGGCTCATAACCCGAAGGTCGTCGGTTCAAATCCGGCTCCCGCAACCAAATCTAAAGCAGTTTGAAGGTCATTTTTAATGATATTCAGGCCGTTAAGAGATGCGACACTAGCTCAGTTGGTAGAGCGCAACCTTGCCAAGGTTGAGGTCACGAGTTCGAACCTCGTGTGTCGCTCCACTTTCTTTCTGAAATGTGGAATAAGCCCTCATTGTGCTTAACAATGACATTGCGACACTAGCTCAGTTGGTAGAGCGCAACCTTGCCAAGGTTGAGGTCACGAGTTCGAACCTCGTGTGTCGCTCCACTTTCTTTTTGAAATGTGGAATAAGCCCTCATTGTGCTTAACAGTGACATTGCGACACTAGCTCAGTTGGTAGAGCGCAACCTTGCCAAGGTTGAGGTCACGAGTTCGAACCTCGTGTGTCGCTCCAGTTTCTATTATCGTATTAATCGATAATATACGGACGCGGGATGGAGCAGCTTGGTAGCTCGTCGGGCTCATAACCCGAAGGTCGTCGGTTCAAATCCGGCTCCCGCAACCAATTTTCAAGCGATAGTTTTAGTCACTAACTCAAACCATCGATGAATGTAACTCTATTTGCAATAGAGGTTACAGCCAGCCACATCGCTCTTTTCATAATGCTGAGAAGCATCAATCCCTGAAAAATAAAACTCTAATCCGCATCGAATGATGTCGGACGATTTCGTTTGTGTTTTAAACATGAGACGAGACGGCTGACCAATGAATATTCTGGTGTTCGGGGCGTTTTCACATCTTTAATTAACAGAGTTATCCACATATATCGTTCTGTGGATAAGTTGGTTGATAAAGTGTTTTCTGCTTGGGGTTTAAAGGTTGTAAAGAAAGATCTTTTCCAAATCTGACAGCGGTTAAACTTTTTATTAAATGCTTAAGTTGTTGTTATGTATGGGGAAAGGTGCTTTTATTGCGGATCGGGTGCGTTAAATTTGGATCATTACTTTGTGTTTTTTTGATCCTAATCATTTCTTTAGGTTGTGTTTAACTTTTTTCTATAACCTATTTTCTCTCAATACTCTTATTTTTTTCCACATTACAGAATTGAGAACAAGGTCATGAATTGATCGGGCAAAAAATGTTTTCAATCTCTTGCATATGAGCTACGCATTTATGCGTCTCTTGGTAGGCCTTTTTCGACAATCCGGATTAACCGCTTTTTCTTCGTTTCTACCGAGTCGGACTCATTGGTCGGAAGCTGATTAATTTGTTGCGTCAATGCCCATTCGATATGTTCATCAAGCAATTCACTTTCGCCACGTCTGTTTTCCAGTGCTTCAATGATTTGTTGACTATATTCTGCATTGCCAAGTGCGACAGAAATATTACGCAGCCATTGAACATGACCAATTCGACGAATCGCCGATCCCTCCATTTGTTTAAGGAAGGTCGCTTCATCCCAATGAAACATTGTCAGTAAATCAGGCTCTTCAAAGCTATCTCGGCGATGAAAGTCTTCTTGTTCCGTTAGTTCTGCGTATCGATTCCAAGGGCAGACTAATTGGCAGTCATCGCAACCATAAATGCGGTTGCCTATTGGCTTACGGAACTCTTCAGGAATCACACCATCAAATTCGATCGTGAGATAAGAGATACAGCGACGCGCATCCACCACCTTATCCTCAACGATTGCTTGAGTCGGGCAGGAAGTAATGCATGCTTTACATTTGTCACATTGATCGACGCTTGGTTCATCTACTGGCAATGGCAGGTCAATCAGCAATTCGCCAAGAAAGAACCAAGATCCACAGTCTTTATCTAAGATAAGTGAATGTTTGCCTGTCCAGCCTAGCCCCGCTTTCTGAGCAAGAGGTCTTTCTAAGATAGGAGCAGAATCGACAAATGGACGGTAGCCATACTGTCCTACTTCTTGTTCGATAAGCTTGCCAAGCTTATTCAGTTGCTTTCTTACTAGCTTGTGATAATCGCGTCCAAGCGCATAACGACTAATGTATGCGTGATTCTTGTTAGCTAAGTTGGAGGCGAAGTGGGCTTCCGGAGGTAGGTAGTTCATGCGTACGCTTATTACGCGTACGGTTCCCGGCAAAAGTTCATCTGGTCTTGCGCGCATCATGCCATGACGAGCCATCCAATCCATTGAACCGTGATAGCCAGCATCAAGCCATTTTTGCAGAGCCGCCTCATGTTCACTAAGATCAACATCGCAGATACCGACTTTCTGAAAGCCGAGCTCTTTACCCCAAATTTTGATTTGTTGAGCGAGTTGTTCGAAGTTCATGTTTTATCACCGAGATAAAGGGGGGCGGATCTTACCGGATCTTACTCATTGGTGCTACCAGAAAGTCTAGACATAAAGTCGAGAAATAGATTTTGAAACAAAGTCATCGACTGTTGACTTTGATGTGACCAAATCTGTTTATGCATTCAATAGAATCAGGGAATTAGGATTTGTCTTTTTGACTACTTTTTTCGCATATATGACATTTGAGAGCTTGTCTCTCAAAACCAACACAGTTTACTATTCCTGTTCTTTTGATTTTTATATAGTCAACGATCATTAGTTAGAGATACATCAATGAGCACGAAACAATTTAATCTTAAAGATGAGCATGAAACGGTAGCACTTGGTACCGCATTGGCTCAGCTTTGTTCTCAACAAACCACTATTTATCTACACGGGGATCTGGGTGCGGGTAAAACAACATTTAGTCGTGGTTTTGTCCGTGCTCTTGGTCATCAAGGCAATGTAAAAAGTCCAACCTATACTTTGGTTGAACCTTATCAGTTGGATAAGTGGCAAGTTTATCACTTTGACCTTTATCGTCTTGCGGATCCTGAAGAACTTGAGTTCATGGGGATTCGCGATTATTTCACTGATGATGCGATTTGCTTAGTTGAATGGCCAGAAAAAGGGCAAGGATTGCTGCCACAGCCAGATCTTGATGTGGACATTCGTTACCAAGGCGAGCAGCGTGTAGCCGAATTAACGGCGAATAATGAATATGGTGTGCAGTTACTCAGTCAATTGGAGCTATGTTGAGTCTTTCAAAATTTAGAGCGGTGGCAGCGTTAGTTGCCACTCTTCTCCTTATCATCCCCAATTTAGCGTTTGCTAACGTTGTTAAAAGTTTCCGAGTATGGCCTTCACCTGATGAGACTCGTGTCGTCATCGATTTAAGCGCGGAAGCTGACTATTCCTATTTCTCTCTATCTGGGCCGGATCGCCTTGTTGTGGATCTCAAAAACACATCAATGCAAGCGAAGTTGCCTGTCACTGTGACGGATAGTCCAGTGTTGAAGCGAGTGCGCAAAAGCTCTCCGCCTAATAAAAACACTTACCGTTTGGTGTTTGAGTTGAAAAAAGGTGTTAAAGCCGAGTTGTTTACGCTCAGCCCGACGCCGGGTGGTCAATATGGTCATCGTCTCGTCATTGACCTGCCACATGGCAAAAAGACAGCGACACCAGCGGCTAAGCCAAATAAGCCAACAACGACCAACAAAGACATGAGCACGGTACAGCGCGCTCAAGAAATTTTGATTGTGATCGACCCTGGTCATGGCGGTGAAGATCCTGGCTCTATTGGCCCATCTCGTCGTAAATACGAAAAAGACGCGGTACTGAGTATTTCTCGTAAACTGTCGGCGCAACTCAATGCCGTTCCGGGTATCAAAACTCGCATGACGCGTACCGGAGATTACTTCGTTAACTTGAACCGTCGTGTTGCGATTGCACGTGAAAATGATGCTCATCTGTTGATATCAATTCACGCGGATGCCTTTACTTCACCAAAACCACGCGGTGGCTCTGTCTTCGTTTTGAATACACGCCGAGCAAACACAGAAATTTCTCGTTGGGTTGAAAACCACGAGAAACAGTCTGAGATCCTAGGTGGCTCTGGTACTGCGTTTGTCAGTAACACCAATGACCGCAATGTTAACCAGACCTTGTTAGACCTTCAGTTCAGCCATTCTCAGAAAGAAGGTTACAAGTTGGCGACGAGTATTTTGGGGGAAATGGGCAAAGTCGCTCGTTTGCATAACTCAAAACCAATCAATACCAGTCTTGCGGTTTTACGCTCTCCACAGATCCCTTCAGTACTGGTTGAAACCGGCTTTATCTCGAACCCAACGGAAGAGAAGTTATTGTTCCAACGTGCTCACCAAGACAAGTTAGCGCGTGCGATCACTAAAGCCGTTGTTCAGTACTTAAAAGATAATCCACCAGAAGGTACGGTGTTCTCTTCTTCATCGAAGTCTGCTGTTCACACGGTAAAACGAGGTGAGTCTTTATCTGTGATTGCGCAAAAATACGGAACGTCGACCAAAGCCATCATGAGTGCGAATAAACTTAAATCTAGTGGTTTGGCGGTCGGTCAGAAGTTGAAGATTCCGGGCTCTGGTGCGGTTTCTATCTCGATTCCAAATAAACCTAATACGGTGGAAACTGAGACAATCACACACACGGTTAAATCAGGTGAGTTCCTCGGTAAGATCGCCAGTCATTACAAAGTGAAGATTGCCGATATTCGTCGTGAAAATAATCTGAAATCAGACACGGTTTGGGTCGGTCAGAAGCTGAAGATCACTGTCGCAGTGAAAGACAAGCCAATCCGCAAGCACAAAGTTGCTCGTGGTGAATACCTAGGTAAGATTGCATCGAAGTATGGCGTTAGCGTCTCAAGCATTCGTAAAGCAAACAACCTGCGTTCTGACGAGCTTGCCGTAGGACAGGTACTGATCATTCCAAACAAATAAGTGAGCTTATAACTCATCATGACCATTAAGATTTTGCCAGCTCGGTTGGCAAACCAAATCGCGGCAGGAGAAGTGGTTGAAAGACCCGCTTCTGTCGTGAAAGAACTGGTAGAAAACAGTCTCGACTCTGGCGCGACTCGAATCGATATCGATATCGAAAAAGGTGGCGCCAAGCTAATTCGCGTGCGCGATAACGGCAAAGGGATTGTTAAAGATGAGTTAGGTCTGGCGCTCAGTCGTCATGCCACCTCTAAGATCCACACATTGGACGATCTTGAAGCCATCATGAGTCTGGGTTTCCGTGGTGAGGCGTTAGCGAGTATCAGCTCGGTCTCGCGCCTTACCATGACTTCTCGCCCAGCAGCACAAGAACAAGCGTGGAGTGCTTACTCTGAAGGTCGAGATATGCAAGTTAAGCTCCAACCGACTGCACATCCGATAGGCACCTCGGTTGAAGTATTAGACCTATTTTTCAATACGCCGGCACGTCGCAAGTTCCTTAGAACTGAAAAGACGGAATTCGCACACATTGATGAGCTTTTGAAGCGTATCGCACTGAGCCGCTTTGACGTTACCATCAACGTACGCCACAACGGCAAAATGATCCGTCAATACCGCGCGGCAAAGAACCAACAGCAAACTGAAAAGCGTATCGCGGCGGTATGTGGTAACGCCTTTGTGCGTAATATGCTGCGTATTGAACTGGAGCATCAAGGGTTGAAGCTTCACGGCTGGATCACGACACCGGAGGGAGCAAGACAGCAAAGCGATTTGCAGTACTGTTATGTGAATGGGCGAATGATGCGTGACAAGTTGATCAATCATGCGATTCGCCAAAGCTATGAAACCAGCCTTAAGCCAGATCAGTTTGCTGCGTATGTGTTGTTTATTGAACTGGACCCGCACCAAGTGGATGTTAACGTGCATCCAGCCAAGCATGAAGTGCGTTTCCATCAAGCCCGCTTAGTGCATGACTTTATCTATCAAGCTTTGGCAGACGCGCTTGCGCAAAGCTCGGTGATTGATAAACCTCACGTCAACGAATCCGCGTTCCACCATGCCGACCCTGTTGAATTTTTTGAGGCAAGCACGGAAAATCAAGAACCAGTCAGTGCACCAGAGCCTGTGAATTCTCCTGTGCCAGAGCATGTCTATCAAGCGATTGATAACACTCCAGCTTATCCGGGGCGTTCAGACTATGAAGCGAAACCTCGCGATAGGGCACCAAGTGATTCTTCTGTGCGAGAAGCACGTCCGGCGGATTCTTTCAGACGAACAGATTGGGTTGAATCAAAACCTGCACCTAAACCAAGTTCTAACAGAGAGCAACGTCATGCAGAGCCTGCGCCAAGTAAACAAGAAGTGCGTGCTTATCATGAATTGCTTCAAACGCCAGACTTTGAGCCTCAAACTGAAACGATCGGAGAGGCGGTAAGCGTATCAACAGAGACAGAACTCTCTCCCGTTACGGCACTTAGCAAAGCTTTAGCCGTGGTGGACGAACAGTATGTGTTGATGAGCAGCGACAGTGGCGCAGCTTTGGTCGCGTTGCCAAGAGCGGAGTTTTATCGGACCAAAGGTCAGCTCACACCAAGTGACGGAGCGTTAAAAGCTCAACCGTTACTGGTACCATTATCGATCAAGTTGGAATCGAGCTTGGTTCAATTAGCACAAGATTATCAGCAAGATTTTGCTCAGCTTGGTATCCAGCTAAAATCACGAAATGATAAAGCGTTGATGGTCATGGGAGTACCGGCCCCGTTGCGCCAACAAAACTTACAAAATCTGATACCAGATCTGTTATCTTACGCGCAAACTCGCTTGACGGGAGAGATGGCAACGGCGTCGCTGTTATCTGAGCTGATTGATTGGCTTGCGTTGCAAGTCACAACGGTTAAGAGCCACTATACTTTCTCTGAAGCCATTCAAATTATTGCGGAACTTGAACAGCTAAGACATGGTCAATTGCCATTGGAAGACACCCATTTTGTGTCTGCTGTTGATTTCTCTGCCTCGATTGCCAAATTAAAGCCATGACAGACAAACTACCTTTGGCCCTCTTTTTGATGGGACCAACTGCATCAGGTAAAACAGAGCTCGCCATTCGCCTACGCCAAAAATATCCGGTTGAGATCATTAGCGTCGATTCCGCATTGATCTACAAGGACATGAATATTGGTACGGCTAAACCTGATGAACGCGAACTGAGCCTAGCACCGCATCGTCTTATTGATATCTTAGATCCTAGTGAATCTTACTCAGCGGCAGACTTTCGTCGTGATGCCCTACAAGCAATGGATGACATTGTTGCAGAAGGGAAAATTCCGCTCTTAGTCGGCGGTACCATGCTGTATTACAAAGCATTACTTGAAGGCCTATCACCTCTTCCTGCTGCAAATCCTGAAATTCGTCAGCAAATTGAGCAAGAAGCATTGACTAAAGGTTGGTCAGTGTTGCACGATGAGCTGAAAGAGATTGATCCTGTATCAGCTGCGAGAATCCATCCAAACGATCCTCAGCGTTTATCGAGGGCGTTGGAAGTTTTCCGTATTTCAGGTAAAACTCTTACTGAGTTGACTCAAACTAAAGGTGATAGCTTACCTTATCGAGTCAAACAGTTTGCAATAGCTCCCATGGACAGGGCAGAACTTCACCGTCGAATTGAGCTGCGCTTCGAGAAGATGATGGAAGCAGGTTTTGAAGAAGAAATGAAAGCGTTGTATGCGCGTGACGATCTTCACCCTGATCTTCCATCAATACGTTGTGTTGGTTACAGACAGATGTGGGAGTATTTAGACGGGGAGTGCACTCGTGATGAAGCTGTTTTTCGTGGCGTATGTGCAACTCGTCAATTGGCCAAGCGTCAAATCACCTGGTTACGCAGCTGGAATGATTTAACTTGGTTGGATAGCGACAACATTGAACAAGCACTCGAAACCATGTCAGAAGCAATAGCATCTGATTGAGATAGCTGTGTATAATGTGATCGTTTTTGCGTGATCGCACTCTCAAAGGATCTGTTATTGGCGGTTTTTATACTATGCTGCTAATTACTTAGGGTGCATTTTGATTCGTTTAGCTCAGATGCAAAAAGCAGTACCTTTTGCATTGCACCACTAGCTAAATAATTACAACTACAAATTAAATAAGGAAAATAAAATGGCTAAGGGGCAATCTCTACAAGACCCATTCCTAAATGCGCTACGTCGTGAGCGTATCCCGGTATCTATCTACCTTGTGAACGGTATTAAACTACAAGGTCAGATCGAATCTTTCGATCAATTCGTGATCCTGCTGAAAAACACTGTAAATCAAATGGTGTACAAGCACGCAATCTCTACCGTTGTTCCGGCTCGTCCAGTGAGCCACCACAGTGGTGATCGTCCTCAAGGTGATCGTCCACAAGAGAAATCTGAAGATTAATTCTTCATTTAGTATTGCTAAAATAAGGAGTTGATTGCTTGTTTGACCGTTATGAATCCGGTGAGCGAGCCGTACTTGTTCATATCAACTTCACGCAAGAAGGTGAATGGGAAGATCTGGCTGAGTTTGAAATGCTGGTTTCTTCCGCTGGGGTAGAGGCACTGCAAGTTGTAACTGGCAGTCGTCAATCCCCACACCCGAAATACTATGTCGGAGAGGGTAAGGCACAAGAAATTGCTACTGCGGTACAATTAACTGGTGCTGAAATTGTGATTTTTAATCACTCCCTCTCTCCTGCCCAAGAACGTAACCTCGAAGCACTGTGCAAATGTCGAGTCCTCGACCGCACTGGTCTCATCCTCGATATCTTTGCTCAACGAGCACGAACACACGAAGGTAAGCTGCAAGTAGAGCTAGCCCAACTTCGTCATATTTCTACTCGTTTGATTCGTGGTTGGACGCACCTTGAAAGGCAGAAAGGCGGCATCGGTCTACGTGGGCCGGGGGAAACTCAGTTAGAGACTGACCGTCGATTATTGCGTGACAGAATTAAAGCTATCCTTCGCCGTCTCGAAAAAGTTGCGAAGCAGCGTGAACAAGGGCGCCGCGCCCGAAATCGAGCAGAAATCCCAACGATTTCTCTTGTGGGTTACACCAACGCGGGTAAGTCGACACTCTTCAACCGCATTACAGAAGCTGGCGTTTACGCGGCAGATCAATTATTTGCTACTCTTGACCCAACTTTACGTAAGATAGAGTTAGACGATGTGGGGCCTGCAATTCTTGCAGATACCGTTGGATTTATCCGACATTTACCACATGATTTGGTTGCTGCCTTCAAAGCAACCTTGCAGGAAACGCAAGAAGCTGACATTTTGTTACATGTTGTTGATGCCAGTGACGAGCGTTTTCGTGAGAATATTCAAGCTGTTCATGAAGTATTAGAAGAGATCGACGCACATGAAGTGCCGACGCTCGTAGTAATGAACAAGATTGACAATCTAGAAGAGCAAAATCCTCGTATTGAACGTGATGAGGAAGGCGTGCCTCGAGCGGTCTGGGTTTCTGCGATGGATGGATTGGGCATTGATCTCCTATTTGATGCGCTGACAGAACGTTTGGCGTCGCAAATGGTTGAGCATCAGTTGCGAATTCCTCCACAGTATCAAGGACGATTCCGTAGTACATTCTTCCAAATGAAGTGTATTCAACGTGAGGAATATGACCAGGAAGGTAACTTGTTGATCGATATTCGAATGCAACAGGTAGATTGGTCTAGACTTGAAAAAAGAGAAGGGGCAGTTTTAGTCGACTTTATAGTCACTTAAAGGACTGCTACAGTATAACGTCATATCAAATGATGGAGCTTTCTAATGGCGTGGAATGAGCCTGGAAATAACAACGGCAACAATGGCCGCGATAATGACCCTTGGGGTAATAATAATCGTGGTGGCCAGCGTCCTGGTGGCCGAGATCAAGGTCCGCCAGATTTAGATGAAGTGTTCAGCAAACTGAGTCAAAAGCTGGGTGGCAAATTTGGTAAAAAAGGCGGCGGCGGTGGTTCACCTATCGGCGGTGGTGGTAGTGCGATTGGCTTTGGTGTCATTGCAGTTATCGCGATTGCAGTATGGTTCTTCGCTGGCTTTTACACCATCGGTGAAGCAGAGCGCGGTGTCGTACTGCGTTTAGGTAAATACGACCGTATCGTAGACCCAGGTCTGAACTGGCGTCCTCGTTTCATTGATGAATACGAAGCGGTTAACGTACAAGCGATTCGTTCACTACGTGCATCAGGTCTAATGCTGACTAAAGATGAAAACGTAGTAACAGTAGCGATGGACGTTCAATACCGTGTTGCTGACCCATACAAATATCTATACCGCGTAACGAATGCTGATGACAGTTTGCGTCAAGCAACCGACTCAGCTCTGCGTGCAGTAATTGGTGACTCACTGATGGATAGCATCCTAACCAGTGGTCGTCAGCAAATCCGTCAAACAACGCAAGAAACACTGAATCAAATCATCGATAGCTACGATATGGGCATCGTGATTGTAGATGTGAACTTCCAGTCTGCACGTCCACCAGAGCAAGTGAAAGATGCGTTCGATGATGCAATTGCGGCACGTGAGGATGAAGAGCGTTTCATCCGTGAAGCAGAAGCTTACAAAAACGAAATCTTGCCGAAGGCAACAGGTCGAGCAGAGCGTTTGAAGAAAGAAGCACAAGGTTACAACGAGCGTGTGACGAACGAAGCGCTTGGTCAAGTGGCTCAGTTTGAAAAACTACTGCCTGAATACCTAGCAGCTCCTGGCGTAACTCGAGATCGTCTGTACATTGACGCAATGGAAGAAGTTTACTCAAGCACATCGAAAGTGCTGATCGACTCTGAATCCAGCGGCAACCTTCTTTACCTTCCAATTGATAAATTGGCAGGCCAAGATGGTCAATCAGACTCTAAACGTAAATCGAAATCGACTTCAACATACGACCACATTCAACTTGAATCTGAGCGTACTCAAGAAGACACTTCGAACACGCAGTCTCGTTCAACGGGTACACGTCAAGGGAGATACTAAGAATGCGTAAGTTAATGATCCCTGTACTGGTAATCGCTCTGGCATTAATGCTGATGTCACTGTTCGTGATTCCTGAAGGTGACCGCGGTATTGTGGTTCGATTTGGCCGTGTCTTGAAAGACAACAACGACATCACTCGTATTTACGAGCCGGGCCTGCACTTCAAAATGCCTTTGTTTGACCGCGTGAAAACACTAGATGCGCGTATCCAAACAATGGATGGCCGTGCTGACCGTTTCGTAACGTCTGAGAAAAAAGACGTAATCATTGATACCTACGTGAAGTGGCGTATCGAAGATTTCGGTCGTTACTACCTAGCAACAGGTGGCGGCAATACGCTGACTGCCGAGGCGCTTCTTGAGCGTAAGGTAACGGACGTACTACGTGCAGAAATCGGTGCTCGTGAAATCAAGCAAATCGTATCTGGTCCACGTAACAACGACGTACTTCCAGAAGACGCAACCAGCGAGGAAGTAAGTACTGAAGCAGCTCGTGAAGCATTGGAAATCGATGGTGAACGTGACCTAATCATGTCTGAAGTGTTGAAAGACACACGCGACAGCGCAATGAAAGATTTGGGTGTTCGCATCGTTGACTTCCGTATGAAGAAGATCAACCTACCAGATGAGATCAGTGAATCAATCTACCGTCGTATGCGTGCAGAACGTGAGTCGGTAGCTCGTAAGCACCGTTCTCAAGGTCGTGAGAAAGCCGAAGTTATCCGTGCACAAGCTGAGCTTGAAGTGGCAACAATTCTTGCAGAAGCAGACAAAACAGCTCGTGTAACACGAGGTGAGGCGGATGCAGAAGCTGCGAAGATCTATGCGAATGCTTACAACAAAGATCCTGAGTTCTTCAGCTTCCTTCGTTCTTTAAAAGCTTACGAGAAATCGTTCAGCTCTAAGAATGACATTCTTGTACTTGATCCGAAGAGTGAGTTCTTCCAGTACATGAATAACGCGAAAGGCGCAAAAGCTGAATAAGCGAATTGCTAAACGACAAAAGGCTCCTATATGGAGCCTTTTTTATATCTGCTGGAAAATAAGCGCTGGCGGCTTAACTCATCATTATCGCGATGACCGCTCCGGCGACGACCAGACAGCCACCAATCCGACGCAACTGGTTATCTGGTTGGTCACTCAACTGAGCCACCATGTTACGCCAACCGTTTGGGGCAATCAGTGGTCCAATTCCTTCTACAATCAAAACCAGCCCGATAGCCAGCCAAATAGACTCAGACATTGCGATTCCTTGTGGATTTAAGAAAGGTAAATATTATCAGTGATGTAGTGATTTCGAAATGAACAACATCGGTGATGTTTGCATTCTAGTATCAACTCTGTGAACAAAAATGACTGCAAGAAGGGGGATTCGGTGCTAGAATCCATTTTTAACTAGCAATCAGACTTGGAAAGATGGGAAATAACGTAGTCGTTCTAGGCACCCAATGGGGTGACGAAGGTAAAGGTAAAATTGTAGACCTTTTAACTGAAGATGCAAAATACGTGGTACGCTACCAAGGCGGTCACAATGCAGGTCATACACTTGTAATTGACGGTGAAAAAACCGTTCTTCACTTAATTCCATCAGGTATCCTTCGCGATAACGTAAAATGCGTTATCGGTAACGGTGTAGTGCTATCGCCTGAAGCTCTAATTAAAGAAATGAAACCTCTTGAAGAGCGCGGCATTCCAGTACGCGAGCGTCTTTTCATTTCTGAAGCATGTCCTCTAATTCTTCCTTACCACGTTGCAATGGACCAAGCTCGCGAAATCGCTCGCGGTAAAAAAGCTATTGGTACAACAGGTCGTGGTATCGGTCCAGCATACGAAGATAAAGTTGCTCGTCGCGGTCTACGCGTTGGCGACCTATTCGATATGGAAGCGTTCGCTGAGAAACTAAAAGAAGTAATGGAATTCCATAACTTCCAACTAGAGCATTTCTACAAAGCTGAACCAGTAAGCTATGAAGAAGTACTTGAGCAAGCTAAAGGCTACGCTGAGCTACTAACTTCAATGGTTATCGACGTAACTGACGAACTAGACGCAGCACGTAAGCGCGGCGACAAGATCATGTTCGAAGGTGCGCAAGGTACACTGCTAGATATCGACCACGGTACTTACCCTTACGTAACTTCTTCTAACACGACGGCTGGTGGTGTTGCTGCAGGTTCTGGTTTCGGTCCTCGTCATATCGGTTACATCCTTGGTATCACTAAAGCTTACTGTACTCGTGTTGGCTCTGGTCCATTCCCGACTGAGCTATACGACGGTCTAGACAAGCAAGATCCTGTTGGTAAGCATCTAGGTGAAGTTGGTCATGAGTTCGGTGCAACAACTGGTCGTCTACGCCGTACTGGTTGGTTCGATGCTGTTGCGATGCGTCGCGCAATCCAAATCAACTCTATCTCTGGCTTCTGTCTAACTAAACTAGACGTTCTAGATGGCCTAGAAGAGCTAAAAATCTGTACTGGTTACAAGATGAAAGATGGTTCTATCCTAGAAGTTTCTCCAATGGCAGCTGAGTCATTTGAGCAAGCGACACCAATCTACGAAACAATGCCTGGTTGGTCTGAGAACACATTTGGTGCTAAGTCAATCGACGCGCTACCACAAGCAGCTCTAGACTACATCAAGCGTATTGAAGAGCTAACTGGCGTGCCTGTAGACATCGTTTCAACAGGTCCAGATCGTAACGAAACTATCATCAAGGTTCACCCATTCGAATCTTAATCGATACTCGTTAGAGATTATAAAAGCCGACTTTCGAGTCGGCTTTTTTGTATCTGTAACTTGGCTGCACTGACGGAAAAATAAACTCGATATGGCAAATTGTTGCCGTTAAGCTTAAACAAGAGGCAAAAATTGTCTAAAGCTTAACTGACGTTTGCCGATAAGGTTATCAAGCAGAGGAGATCCTTCGCCGATCTTTGATTTCTCAGAATCCTTAAAGAGTACATTTATGAAGTTACGAACAGTGGCTGCTTCACTGTTATTGATGCTGAGTGCAACGTCGGTCAAGGCAGATGTTGCCGATGTGGGGGCACCAGTTCCCATCTATACCGAAGCAGAGTTAATTAAGCTTATTGAACAAAATAAGCATTTAGAACGCGTGCGTGCGGATAACTGCCAGTTGGTGGAAGATATTGTTGCACGTGCCACACGAATTAATTTACCGTCGTATGAGTTTCTCTACGGCGACATGCTGGCGTGGGGCGTTTGTGTAGAGCAAGATGTTGAACTTGGTCTCTACTATATGGAAAACGCTGCACACCAAGGCTTA
The DNA here is from genome assembly GCF_023277445.1 of Vibrio sp. ED002. Classification (NCBI taxonomy): domain Bacteria; kingdom Pseudomonadati; phylum Pseudomonadota; class Gammaproteobacteria; order Vibrionales; family Vibrionaceae; genus Vibrio; species Vibrio sp. ED002. Next base: position 2,681,082 of record NZ_CP080238.1, read on the forward strand.
CCTGCTGCATTAGAGCAGCTTGGGCGCTACTACTCTCGTGGTACCTTAGTTCAACAAGATAAAGAGCGTGCAATCCCATACCTGCGAGAAGCGGCGGCAATGGGGAACCTTAATGCGCGTATTCATCTTGCTGAGTTATTGTTACGTGATTACGGTAGCCCATTGGATTACGAAGATGCTTACCGTTGGTTATACAACTCAGTCACGGCAGATCAGAGAAAGCATAAGCGTATTGCGGTGCTAAGAAATGGTTTAGAGCAACGTATGCCGCAAAACATCATTGCGCGAGCCAAGCGTCGCGACACTTTCTGGTAGATGTACTCTTAAAACACCAGTAGCTTCATAACACTCTGCCAATAAAAACAACAAAGCCCACATCATGTGGGCTTTGTTGTTTTTCCCGAAACGTAATCGTGAGCGATTAAACGACTTTGTGTGGACCGAAGCATTCATAGTGGAATTGCTCTTGCGGAGCACCAAGTTCAAGCAGTTGTTTCGCTACGTGCTGCATAAAACCAACAGGGCCGCAGAAGTAAACTTGAACGTTGTCTTGTTTCACTGCTGCTTCAATTTCGTGTAGGTTTACAAAGCCGGTGAAATGGAAGTCTTCACCCAACTTATCTTCTGCCGTTGGTTGGTTGTACCAAACCAGCGAGTTCATATTCTCTTTTGCGCCAACAATTTGATTCACATGATGTTTGAATGCGTGTTGTTGGCCGTTTTCTGCTGCGTGTACCCAAGTTACAGGTGCTTTGTGTTCAGCAAGGCTCTCAAGCATTGAAAGTGTTGGCGTTAGACCGACACCAGCGGAAACCAAAACAACGGGTGTACTTGCTTCTACGTCCATAAAGAAGTCACCCGCAGGTGCGGCTAGCTGCACTTTATCGCCGATGTTGAGATCGTCATGCAGGAAGTTCGATACCTTGCCGCCGTCTTCACGTTTTACCGAGATACGGTAAGTGTTTTCTTGTACCGCAGAAGATAGGCTATACTGGCGAATCTCTTGGTTTTCGAACTTATCACTGTTGATGTAGATACCAAGATATTGGCCCGGTTTGTACTCAGAAACCTTTTCACCATCGACCGGTTTGAAGACGAAGCTACAAATGTTCTCGCTTTCAAGTTGTTTACCAACCAGTTCAAACTCACGCAGACCACGCCAGCCACCTTGAAGTGCTGCATTTTCTTGGTAGATTTGTTCTTCACGTTGAATGAACACGTTTGCTAGCACGCCGTAGGCTTCTGCCCATGCGTCAATCACTTCTTGACCAGGAGAAAACAGCTCATCAATGGTAGCCAGTAAGTGCGTACCAACGATTTGGTACTGATCTTTGGTGATCATAAAACTGGTGTGTTTGTGGGCGATTTTCTCTACTGCACCAAGTAGGGCTGGTAGGTTGTCGATATTGCTTGCATAAGCACAGATAGCATTAAATAGAGCTTCACGTTGGTCACCATTACGCTGGTTACTCATGTTGAAAATGTCTTTCAACTCAGGATTATGGGTGAACATGCGGTCATAAAAGTGCGCAGTCAACTTCGGGCCAGTTTCTGCAAGAAGTGGTGCGGTTGCTTTCACGATATCAATGGTTTGGTTGCTGAGCATAATGGCTTCCTATTTAAAGTTGTATTTGTAATGCATGTTTAAAGTTGTATCTCAAATGTATCTTTCGATCAAGAAAAGAATTACACTTTTGCTTCTAGAGAGGATAGCAACATGCAGTTAACTAGCTTTACCGATTACGCGTTAAGAACCCTGATTTACTTGGCTTCTTTGCCCAAAGATGAGCTTACAAATATTACCGAAGTAACTGATTTATTTGGTGTATCACGTAACCATATGGTGAAGGTGATCAACCGTCTGGGTCAGTTAGGTTATGTACATACGGTGCGTGGTAAAAACGGCGGCATTCGTTTGATGAAGCCGGCAAAAGAAATTACTGTCGGTGGTGTGGTGCGCGATCTAGAGCCATTAGATTTGGTAAATTGTGATGTCGAGTTTTGTCACATTACGCCAGCATGTCGTCTAAAAGAGAAGCTAGCAAAAGCGAAATTGGCTTTCTTAGCTGAATTAGACGGTTGCACTATTGATGAACTGCTTCGCGACAACTCAGAGCTGCTGATCCTGCTTACACGTCCTTAGTTTTACGTGTGTCTCTCTCATCCTTTCAAGATCATTCTTTTTTCAAAGCAATTCTGTAGCTTATCAAGAGACTCGGATATACTAGCTCTATACCTTCCTTGCTAGATAGGCACGCCTATGTCAGACAATATTCCAAACGATCCATTCGCAGATCGTGAATCCAAAAATTACGAAAACCCAATTCCAAGTCGAGAGTTCATCACTGAATTTCTGCAGCAAGCTGGCGTCCCAATGAATCGCAACGATTTGTTTGAAGCGCTTAAGCTAAAAGGTGAAGATCAATACGAAGGTTTACGCCGTCGACTGCGCGCGATGGAGCGTGATGGCCAGCTCGTGTTTACGCGTCGTCAGTGCTACGCGCTACCAGAAAAACTCGAGATGGTGAAAGGTTACGTAATTGGCCATAAAGATGGTCATGGTTGGGTGCGTCCTGAAGGCAGTGTCGGCAAGGATAATGACATTGTGCTGCCTCATCACCAAATGAAACACATCATTCATGGTGATTTCGTTTTGGTTCAACCGACAGATAACAGCAAGCGCGGCCGCCGTGAAGGGCGTTTAGTCCGTGTTTTAGAAGAGCGTAACACGCAGATCGTTGGTCGTTTCTTCCTAGAGTACGGTTACTCTTACGTTGTGCCTGATGACTCGCGTATCAGCCAAGATATTCTAATCCCAAATGAGCACAAAGCAGGTGCCCGCATGGGTAACGTGGTGGTGATTGAGATCACTGACCGTGGTTCTCGTTCGCGTGGCATGATGGGTAAAGTGGTTGAAGTGCTGGGTGAAAACATGGCTCCGGGTATGGAAACGCAAATCGCGATTCGTACTCACCAAATTCCTCACGATTGGCCAGCGGCTGTCGATAAACAAATTGAAAATCTAGGCGAAGAAGTCCCAGAAGAAGCAAAAGTAGGTCGAGTTGACTTACGTGAGTTACCGTTGGTGACCATCGATGGTGAAGACGCTCGTGACTTTGATGATGCGGTGTACTGTGAGAAGAAAAAGAGCGGTGGTTGGCGTTTATGGGTAGCGATTGCTGACGTAAGTTACTACGTACGTACAGACTCTGCGCTGGACAAAGAAGCCATCAACCGTGGTAACTCGGTGTACTTCCCATCGCAAGTTGTGCCAATGCTACCTGAGGTGCTATCAAACGGTTTGTGTTCACTTAACCCACAAGTTGATCGTCTGTGTATGGTGTGTGAAATGACCATCTCTGACACCGGTAAGCTGTCAGGGTACAAGCACTACGAAGCGGTGATGAACTCACATGCACGTCTGACGTACAGTAAAGTGGGTGCGATTCTAGAAGGTGATGAAGAGCTGCGTATGCGCTACCACAACCTAGTGCCTCATCTAGAAGAACTGCACAGTATGTACAAAGTGCTAAAAGACGCTCGTGACAACCGTGGTGCGATTGAATTTGAGACCGTTGAAGCTAAGTTCATTTTCAATGCCGAACGCAAGATTGAAACCATCGAGCCTGTGATTCGTAACGATGCACATAAGATCATCGAAGAATGTATGATCCTAGCGAACATCGCCTCAGCGTCTTATGTCGAGAAGGCAAAAGAGCCAGCATTGTACCGTGTTCACGAATCTCCGGGTGAACTGCGCTTGCAGGGTTTCCGTGATTTCCTAAGTGAGCTTGGCTTGGATTTGAAGGGCGGTCTTGAACCATCACCAACCGACTACGCAGACTTGGTAAAACAGATTGCGGAGCGTCAGGACAAAGAGCTGATTCAAACCATGCTGTTGCGCTCAATGAAGCAAGCAGTATACAACGCGGACAATGCCGGCCACTTTGGTTTAGCGCTGAAGCGTTACGCGCACTTCACGTCGCCAATTCGTCGTTACCCAGACCTGCTGCTGCACCGCGCAATCAAATATCTGATTGCCAAAGAAGAAGGTCGCAATCAAGATCGTTGGACCCCAACGGGTGGTTACCACTACTCGTTTGACGACATGGACTTCTACGGTGAGCAATGTTCGATGACAGAGCGCCGTGCAGACGATGCAACTCGTGAAGTGGCTGATTGGTTGAAGTGTGAATACATGCAAGACCATGTTGGCGACGAGCTGGATGGTGTTATTGCCAACGTGACCAGCTTTGGTTTCTTTGTTCGTCTGACTGAGCTGCACATCGATGGTTTGGTGCACATTTCAACGCTAGCGAACGACTACTACCAATTTGATCCGATTGGTCAAAGACTTATCGGTGAAAGCTTCGGTAACATCTATCGTCTAGGCGATGCGGTGAAAGTGAAAGTGCTTGCGGTTAACTTAAATGACAAGCAAATTGACTTTGAATTAATCGAAACAAGCCGTAAGCTACGCGGCAAAGGTAAGACTGCGAAGAAACGCGCAGCAGATGCCAAACGCAAAGCAAAAGAGAAAAAGCGTGCGGCAACCAAAGGCGGTACTCGCGCGAAGCCGATGATTGAACCGACCAAGCACCCTGAACCTGCGGAAGCAGGCAGTGCTCGCAAAGGTAGCGCGAAACGCGGTGACGCTGAAGGTACGAAAAAGCCGAAGAAAGCACGCAAGAAAAAGCCACACAGTAAGCCGAGAAAGACTAAGCGTACTAAGAGCGACGCTGAGTAGGCTGAAGCGCCAATCTAGTCCGGATTTAAAGGGGTAGATTGGCGAAGGCAAGACGACCAGAACAACAGGTTAAACAATGAGTAACGAATTTATTTACGGCATTCACGCAGTGAAAGCGGTATTAGAACGCGAACCAGAGCGTTTTATCGAAGCATACGTCCTAAAAGGCCGCCAAGACGATCGTCTAATGCCAATCCTGAATGACCTTCAGGTTTGTGGTGTTTCGATTCAACAAATGACTCGTAAAACGCTAGATGACAAAGCGCACGGTGCTAACCACCAAGGCATCATTGCTCGCGTTAAAGCTGCGAAACAGCTTAACGAAAATGACATTGATGGCATCCTAACGCAGCATGAATCACCGCTACTATTGGTATTGGATGGCGTGACGGATCCGCATAACCTAGGTGCTTGCCTACGTAATGCAGACGCAGCTGGCGTAGCGGCGATCATCGTACCGAAAGATCGTTCTGCTCCGATGAACGCAACCGTAAGCAAAGTGGCTTGTGGTGCAGCTGAAGTCGTGCCATTGATCCGAGTGACCAACTTGGCTCGTACTATGCGTACACTGCAAGAGCAAGGTATCTGGTTTGTTGGTACGGCGGGCGAAGCAACGCACGACATCTACCAAGCAAAACTGACGGGCCCTCTTGCTATCGTAATGGGTGCAGAAGGTGACGGTATGCGTCGTCTAACTCGCGAAACCTGTGACGATTTGATTAAGATCCCAATGGCAGGTAGCGTTTCAAGTTTGAACGTATCTGTGGCATCTGGCATTTGTTTGTTTGAAGCTGTTCGTCAGCGTATTGCTGCAAAGTAATTGCTAAACAAGTTTTAATAAACAAATAGTTACTGCAAAGTCAGACATAATGATAAAAACAAAGGATGGGGTGCCATCCTTTGTCGTTTTCACCGATTTATAAATAGAATTTTCAGGGAAGTTATGACTCAACAAGACATTAAATTCATTGCCTTTGACCTAGACGGTACTTTGCTTGATAGCGTGCCCGATCTTGCGGTTGCCGCCGATCAAGCTGTTCAAGAACTCGGTTTTCCTTCTGTTTCAGAAGAACAAGTTCGTGACTATGTTGGTAACGGCGCAGACGTGCTGATTGGACGCTCATTAAGTCAAAGCCTGACCATCAATCCAGAGTTGAGCGAAGAGCTTCGTGCAAAAGCGCGTGTGCTGTTTGATGACTACTACGAGCAAAGTGGTCACAAGTTAAGCCACCTTTACCCAACGGTAAAAGAGACGCTGGAAGAGTTGCACAAAGCCGGTTTTGTTATGGCGTTGGTGACCAACAAGCCTTCGAAGTTTGTGCCTGATGTTTTAGAAAAACACGACATCGCAAAATACTTTGTTGATGTGCTAGGTGGCGACGCGTTTCCAGAGAAAAAACCAAACCCAATTGCACTGAACTGGTTGATGGAAAAGCACCAAATCCAACCGAGTGAAATGCTGATGGTCGGCGACTCGAAGAACGACATTCTCGCAGCAAAGAATGCAGGCTGTGCCTCATTTGGTCTGACTTATGGCTACAACCACGGTGAGCCTATCTCTGCATCAAATCCAGATTTCGTCGCTGACAGTTTGGCTGAATTATTGGATGTAGTAGCGGTTTCTGCATAACGGCTACAAAAGAGCTTCCAAAATACTCGTTAATGAGTACACTGAGTAAACCGTGCACCTATCGTTGCACGGTTTTTTTCATTTATTTAGATTAAGAAGTCAAAGGAATCATTCTAATGAGCAAACCCATTGTATTGAGTGGTGTTCAACCTTCAGGTGAACTAAGTATCGGTAACTACTTGGGTGCTCTACGTCAATGGCAGCAGATGCAAGACGATTATGATTGCCAATACTGTGTGGTAGACCTTCATGCGATTACGGTTCGTCAGGACCCTAAAGCGCTGCATGAAGCGACTCTAGATGCACTGGCGATCTGTCTGGCAGTTGGTGTTGACCCGAAGAAGAGCACGCTATTTGTTCAGTCACACGTACCAGAGCATGCTCAACTTGGTTGGCTTCTTAACTGTTACACTCAAATGGGTGAACTGGGTCGTATGACGCAGTTTAAAGACAAATCTGCACGTTACTCAAACGACAGCTCAAGCCAGTTTGGTGATGTAAACGTGGGTCTGTTTGACTACCCAGTACTGATGGCGGCAGACATCCTGCTGTACGGTGCGCATCAAGTGCCTGTAGGTAGCGACCAGAAGCAACACCTAGAGCTAGCGCGTGATATTGCTAACCGCTTTAACAACATCTACTCACCAGAGCAGCCAATCTTCCAAGTTCCAGAGCCTTACATTCCGACGGTAAACGCGCGTGTAATGAGTCTTCAAGACGCAACGAAGAAGATGTCAAAATCTGATGATAACCGTAAGAACGTTATCACGCTGTTGGAAGAGCCTAAGTCGATCATTAAGAAGATCAACAAAGCGCAAACCGACACAGAAACACCACCGCGTATCGCTCACGATTGGGACAACAAGGCAGGTATCTCTAACCTAATGGGTCTGTACTCTGCGGCAACAGGCATGAGCTTTGAAGAGATTGAAGCGAAATACCAAGGCGTTGAAATGTACGGTCCATTCAAGAAAGACGTTGGTGAAGCGTTGGTGACTATGCTTGAGCCAATTCAAGCTGAATACCACCGAATTCGTGCTGACCGCGCTTACATGAACGAAGTGATGAAGCAAGGCGCTGAGAAAGCATCGGCACGTGCGGCTGAAACGTTGAAGAAAGCGTACGAAGCAGTAGGTTTTGTTGCTCGCCCATAGTTGCTAAAGAACATTCAGAATTTAAGAGCTCCACCATCGGTGGAGCTTTTTTATGCCTATGTTACTGAAATGGCGTGTCTTCCATGCAACGTTCCATATCGTAATACTCCACGCGTCCTCTTGGGCCTAGGAAAGCAGACTTGACGACAAAGCCACGATCAACAAAGTAACTTAATTCGATACAAGATATCTCGTAGCTGGATTCCTTAATACTTGCGGGTAGCCAATAGTAGCCAGGGCCAGGTAAGCGGGCGGTATAGGTGATTAAGCCATTATCACTTACTTCAAACATTTTGAACTCACTGAGTTCTTGCTTAGCCACTTCGACCAGATGCTCAGAGGTACTTGGTTCGATGGGCTCACTCGAGGTCAATTGACACCCCGCCATTAACATTGAAGCCGAAAGGGCTAGCGCAATCTGCTGAAATTGTTTCATTTTCTTATCCTAATCGTCGTTATTGGAGATCTTGTTATCTGTCTCTCATTAGCGTTATAACGAGTACTTATGGATTTTGCTAGATTTGCATGGTGAGAGTAATGCTTGGTTTATAAAACTTTGAACTTAACGCGCATAAATAATCTCAAAGGTTATTTTTAATGGCGCAGTAAAGGAAAGAAATAATAAGTTCGTCATTCTAAATTAGCATTGCTTAATATTTAAATTATATTGCTAGAATTGAATTAATTCAGATTAAATACTCATCCATTCACATAGCATGCTGAGTGATATAAAACCGAGTAATAAGTCTAATTATTGATATTTATATTCTTAGTTGCTGTATTTGTTACAAAAACTGTTTAAATGGGCAGCCCTGGCATAATTTTGCGTATTCACGTGTGATATATTTCACGGCTTTTACTGGTGTTTCTTATTTATTTCATAAATAAACCTGATAGTAGGCACAAATGGTGGGCTCTGCTCAGGGCTTAGTTTGCATTTAAATAAATATCAGGTACGACAATGGATACGTTAATCAAACCCTCTTTACTTGCACTGACGATTGCCAGCGCGCTTAGTGCCAATGCTAACGCAGAAATTATCCTTTCCCAATATGTTGAAGGTGGCTCATACAACAAAGCCGTAGAAATCGCGAACACGGGCGATGCAGCGGTAACGCTAACCGGTTACGAGCTAGCGAAATCATCAAACGGTGGCGGTACTTGGGGGAGCACACTCGACCTTAGCCAAGTGACGTTACAAGCTAACCAAGTGTATGTACTGGCTCATGGTGACGCGAGCGATGCCATCAAAGCTGTCGCGGATATCACAGATAAAAGCGTTGCGAACTTTAACGGTGACGACCCGATCGCACTGCTTAAAGATGGCGAAGTGCATGACATCATCGGTGTGATGGGTGACGTAGATTTTGGTAAAGATACCACATTGGTTCGTAACAGTGATGCACTAACCCCTTCTGCTACTTATGATGCATCTCATTGGACGGCATTTGAGAAAGACAACATTGACGGTCTTGGTGAGCTAAATGCGACGGAGCCACCAGCACCATTCGCTTGTGAAGTAGACGGTCAGCAACCTAACTTCACCACCATTCAAGATATTCAAGGTGAAGGCGATTCGTCACCATTTATTGATGGTTATCCATACATTACTGACGAAGATCATTTCGTAACTGGTGTCGTGACTGCTGTTACCACTGGCCTAACCAAAGGTTTCTACCTGCAAGCGTTAGAAAGCGACAACAACGACAAGACTTCAGAAGGCTTGTTCATTCATACCGATGCCGCGGATACCAATCTAAAATCAGGCGATGTTGTTTGTGTGAAAGGTAAAGTTCAAGAGTATTACAGCAATACTCAGCTAGCTTCTGATGCTAACAGTTATGTGAAAACGGGCACATCGGATATTCCTCGAGTTACCGATCTTGTTATCAAAGAAGGTGAGACACTACGTGATGCGCTAGAGCGTCATGAAGGTATGCAAGTTGAACTGAAATCAGCAAGCGAGTTGTTTGTGACTCGTAACTTCTCTTACGACTACGACTCTCGTCGTAACAATATGATGCTGTCTCATGAAGCGCCATTGTTTAAGCCGACTCAATTGCACGCAGCAGAGAGTGATGCAGCTGTTGAGCTAGCAAAAGACAACGCAGCGAACCGCGTATACCTAGAATCTGATGGCAAAGCACCAAACGGCCAAATTCCTTACTACCCTGACTTTGCGAAAGATGCAGACCAAGATGGCTCTTCTGAACAGCACATTCGTCTTGGTTCGCGAGTAGAAGGTCTACAAGGCGTGGTGGCTTACAGCTACAACGAATACCGCCTGATTGCGACCAATGAAGTCGATAACACCAACTTCGTGACTTCAGGTGAAGGCTTCGACGTGGCTCGTAAAGATGCGCCAGCGATTGCGGATTCAGATTTGCGTATCGCGAGCTTTAACGTACTGAACTACTTCAACTCTGTGGCTGACAGCGGTCATGAAAACCCAACCGGACAAAACCGTGGGGCAGAAAACCTCGATGAGTTCCTGATCCAACAAGCGAAAATCGTTGCGGCGATGAATAAGATGGACGCTGACATCATTGGCTTAATGGAAGTCGAAAACAACGGCTTTGGTGACAGCAGTGCGGTGAAGAACTTGGTGGATGCATTGAATGCTGAAATCGAAGACACAGAAGATCATTACACTTACGTTGAAATCGCGGATCAAGACAAATACCAAGACGAATACTTTGGTAGTGATGCGATCATGGTGGCGATCCTATACCGTGCAAACGAAGTGACGCCAAAAGAAGTTGCGAAAGTGATTGTGACACCAGAGCAGCACATCGAAGAAAACACCATTACGCGTAATGACGGTGCAGAAGGCAACCCGGCTTACGACAAATACCAGCGTCATAGCCTGCTACAAACCTTTACAGTGAAAGAGACCGGTAAAGATCTATCTGTTGTGGTTAACCACTTCAAATCGAAAGGCTCTGAATGTATTGAAGAATGGATTGCGGGTGTAGAAGACTCTGAGCCGGCGGATCTGCAAGGCAACTGTAACAACTTCCGTGTTTCTGCAGCCAACGTTGTGGGTGACGCTCTGAAAGGCATTGAAGGTGACGTGCTAGTAATGGGTGACCTAAACGCCTATGGCATGGAAGATCCTCTGCTTACATTGACTGATTACTCGAAAGAGAAATACGGCCGTGACATTTACACTGCTGCTTACACAACCATTGGTGGTGGTGAGCTTCAAGTAGAGAAGACCAAAATTGAAAAAGGTTACGGTTACCATAACCTGAACACGGTACTTCACGGCGCAGACACCTTCTCATACACCTACTCTGGTGAGCTAGGTAACCTAGACCACGCGTTGGCGAGCAACAGCTTGGCACAAAAAGTGGTGGCGATTGAAGATTGGCACATTAACTCACTAGAAAGTAACTTGTTCGAATACAGCAGCAAGTACACCGGTGATATGCCTAAGTACAAAGATGCGTTCTCGGCATCTGACCACGATCCAGTGATCATCGCGATTGATTTCCCGGATACAGACATCGATCTACCAAGCTCAGGTGAAAACCTAGCGGTGGAAGTTCGTCTGCCACCAAACGCAGTTGTTGGTGATATCGTGACGGTAAGCCTAATGGAAGCAACTCAAGCGGCGTCGTCAACCTCTGATGCTGATGGCTACGAAGCGAGTGCAACTTTGACACAAGCGGACATTGATGCTCGCAGTGTCAGTGTGGAATTCGACAAAGCTCCAACAGAGGGCCAGTACGTACTAGAAGAGAAAGTGACAGATTCGACGGGCAACACCGTTAAGTTCACTGATTCTCGCGATGTTACGTTAGAGCCGTCGAGCACGAACCCATCAGACGATGATGATGGTGGCTCATTTGGCTTTGGCGCGCTAATTGCGCTGTTAGGTCTAGGCTTATTCCGCCGTCGCCGCTAAGCGAATTCATTTCCTGACAAACAGTTCCTAAATAGCTGTAAAGACCAAAGGCCAGCCTATGCTGGCCTTTTTATTCAGCAAAAACTTGCCTTTCTTGCTTGGTATAGCAAAATACCGCCCTTGATTGTCACGAACGTGGCGATCACCACGTAAGCATTGCCAAAACGGATTGGAGCAACCGACCTTTTATGTTGTTGATCATCGATAACTACGACTCTTTTACCTACAACCTTTACCAATACTTCTGCGAACTTGGTGCAGACGTAAAGGTGGTGCGTAACGATGAAATCGACATCCAAGGCATTGAGGCGCTCAACCCAACTCATTTGGTGATCTCTCCTGGGCCATGTACCCCTAACGAAGCAGGTATCTCTCTACAAGCCATTGAGCACTTTGCTGGTAAGTTACCTATCTTGGGCGTTTGCCTTGGTCATCAGGCTATTGCACAGGTGTTTGGAGGGGAAGTGGTACGTGCTCGACAAGTGATGCACGGTAAGACATCCCCAATTCGTCACAATGGTCGCAGTGTGTTTAAAAACCTCAATAACCCGCTCACGGTAACCCGCTACCACTCTCTTGTGGTGAAAAACGGTACGTTACCAAAGGTGTTTGAATTGACTGCATGGACTGAGTTGCCTGACGGAACCATGGATGAAATCATGGGTTATCAGCATAAAACCCTGCCAATTGATGCAGTACAGTTTCATCCAGAGTCAATTAAGACAGAACAAGGCCACGAACTACTCGCAAACTTTCTTGCGCGTAAAACGATCTGATCGCGATCACTTTTCTTAACAAATTCTTCATATTTTGTGCCTGAGAAGGGGAATGCAAAACTATGCGTTCTGCCAATTAGGTAGGGACTATTCATTTTTCTCATTTCTTTCTGAACCTTGTCATGCATGGTTTTTATAAAAAATCGCTTCTCTATTTGCGTTTCTTGGTGCATAAATAATCATAGATAGTGAGTATGAGGTGTTACGCTCGCATACGAAAAGAATAAATCACTATTGAAATGGTTAATCAAATGTAAATACAATGCCGTATTAGCTTAAATGCAAAACATTATTTGCTGGCAAAGAGTGCTGGTTAAATTCGCTTATCTGCTAGGCATGCGGTATCAAGAAGGAATGTGCAATGACAACGGAAAACAAAGTAGAGCGCGGTTTATTCGATAAGGTAATGGTACCTTGCTATAACCCGATGGAAATGATTCCTGTAAAAGGTGAAGGTTCACGTATTTGGGATCAGAACGGAAATGAATACATCGACTTTGCTGGTGGTATTGCGGTGAGCTGTCTTGGTCATTGTCACCCAGTTATGGTGAACGCATTGACTGAGCAAGGTAACAAGCTTTGGCATCTAAGTAATGTTATGACTAACGAGCCTGCACTTCGACTGGCGAAGAAGCTAACAGAAGTGAGCTTTGCCGAGCGCGTGTTCTTTGCTAACTCTGGCGCAGAAGCGAACGAAGCAGCACTGAAGCTGGCGCGCCGTTATGCAGCAGACGTTCATGGCACTGAGAAATCTGAAATCATCGCATTCAAACAAGGTTTCCACGGTCGTACTTTCTTCACCGTAACGGTAGGCGGCCAAGCGGCTTACTCTGACGGTTTCGGTCCTAAACCAGGCGACGTAACGCACCTCCCTTACAATGATATCGAAGCGCTGCAAGCACATATGTCTGATCGCACTTGTGCGGTGATGATGGAGCCTCTACAAGGTGAGGGCGGCATCATTCCACCAACACCTGAATTCGCTCAAGCGGTTCGCGAGCTGTGTGACAAGCACAACGCACTACTGATCTTCGATGAAGTTCAAACAGGTAACGGTCGTACTGGTCACTTCTACGCATACCAAGGTCTAGGCATTACGCCAGACATCCTAAGCACTGCGAAATCATTAGGCGGCGGTTTCCCTATCGGTGCTATGCTGACGACAGAGAAACTGTCTGAACACATGAAAGTCGGCACGCACGGTTCTACATACGGCGGTAACCCGCTAGCATGTGCCGTTGCCGAAGCGGTCGTTAATGAAGTGACTAAACCAGAAGTACTGGCTGGTGTACTAGAGCGTGAAGCGATGTTCCGTGAGGGTCTAGATAAGATCAACGCGAAATACAACATCTTCTCTGAAGTGCGCGGTAAAGGTCTACTGCTTGGTGCTGCACTGAACGAAGAGTGGCAAGGTCGTGCGCGTGACGTACTGGTTGCTGCGGGTAAACAAGGTCTCATGGTATTGGTTGCGGGTGCCAATGTCGTACGTTTCACACCATCACTCGTTATCACACAACAAGAAATCGAAGAAGGTTTGGCGAAGCTGGACAAAGCGATCGCAACACTGGTCTAAGCGCGGTCCCCATTTATCGTCAACCTAGAAACCCCCATCAAGGATCTCTGATGGGGGTATTGTTCCTACAATATAGTTAGGATCTTCTTGCATCTGGAGGGAGTATTGATGCTAGTAGTTCGCCCTATCGCAATGTCGGATTATGACGCGCTGCACACCTGTGCGGTTGAGTCTGGTCATGGGTTTACATCTCTACCGGTTAACGAAGAACTGTTAACCAATCGAATTAAACATTCAGAGTACAGTTTTGGCAAACCTGACGTGAACGAAGCCGGTGATGAAGGCTACCTAATGGTGGGCTTTGAATCTGAAACTGGTGAAGTCGCAGGTACCACAGGTATTGAAGCTTCAATCGGCTGGGATGTGCCTTTTTATTCTTACCACATCAGTAAAGTGGTGCACTCGTCACCAAAGCTTGGCGTAAACAACGTGGTTAAGCTGCTGACGTTTGGTAACAACTACACGGGTAACAGCGAAATCTGTACCTTGTTCCTACGCGAGAAATTCCGTGGTGGCTTGAACGGGCGTCTGATGTCTAAGTGTCGTTTCTTAATGATGGCAGAGCACCCAGAACGCTTCTCGGAAACTATCTTTGCTGAAATGCGTGGTGTTTCTGATGATCAGGGCAACTCACCATTCTGGCAATGGCTTCAAGAGCATTTCTTCTCTATCGATTTCACGCTTGCGGATTACCTAACCGGTATCGGTAAGAAAGGTTTTATCGCTGATTTGATGCCGAAATTGCCAATCTACATCAACTTGCTAAGCCCAGAAGCACAAGCCGTAATAGGTAAGGTGCACGATAACACGCGTCCTGCTCTGAAGCTGCTTGAGCGCGAAGGTTTTACTAACCGTGGTTACGTCGACATCTTCGATGGTGGCCCAACGGTGGAGTGTGATCTACGCAATATCGAATCGGTACGTCACTCGTTCCGTGCCCAAGTCAAAATCTCTGAGCATACCAGTACTCAAGACTTCTTGATGTGTAACTCGTCATTCGAGAACTTCCGTGCTGCAGCTGCAAAAGCGGCTTACGACGCTGAAACGCAAAGCGTTGTATTGGCTCCTGAACTTGCTGATGCGCTTTTGGTTGAGGAAGGGGATTTTGTTCGCCTTCTTCCGCAGTAACTGACGACAGAATTTAAGGATAGAAACAATGACACATTGGATTGCAGGTGAATGGGTACAAGGTCAGGGTGAAGGATTTACGTCTCTGTCGCCGTACAACCAAGAAGTGATATGGCAAGGCAACGGTGCAATGGCAGAACAAGTGAACCAAGCGGTTTCGGCGGCACGTGAAGCGTTTGTTGATTGGAAGAAGCGCCCATTTGCAGAGCGAGAAGCGATCGTGTTGGCTTTTGCTGAAAAAGTAAAAGAGCACAGCGAAAAAATCGCCGAAGTGATTGCCAAAGAAACCGGTAAGCCGATTTGGGAAACACGCACCGAAGCGGCAGCAATGGCAGGTAAAATTGCGATTTCCATCCGTGCTTACCATGACCGTACGGGTGAAGCTGCACGTGAAGCCGCAGGCAACCAAATTGTATTGCGCCACCGCCCACTGGGTGTGATGGCGGTATTCGGTCCTTATAACTTCCCAGGTCACTTGCCAAATGGTCACATCGTGCCAGCACTACTGGCTGGTAACACCGTTGTCTTTAAACCGTCTGAGCAAACGCCATGGACGGGTGAACTCGCTATGAAGCTGTGGGAAGAGGTCGGTCTACCAAAAGGTGTGATTAACCTAGTCCAAGGTGCGAAAGAAACTGGCATTGCGCTTGCGGATGCGAAAGGCATTGATGGAGTGCTGTTCACCGGTAGTGCAAACACAGGTCATGTTTTGCATCGTCAGTTTGCTGGTCAGCCGGGCAAAATGCTGGCGCTTGAAATGGGTGGCAATAACCCGATGGTTATCTCGGATAACTACGGCGACCTAGATGCGACGGTTTATACCATCATCCAATCGGCTTTTATCAGTGCAGGTCAGCGCTGTACTTGTGCACGTCGTCTTTACATTCCATTTGGCGACAAGGGTGATGCCGTCATTACTAAGCTGGTGGAAGCGACACTCAATATTAGAGTCGGCCAACCATTTGCAGAACCTGCGCCATTTATGGGACCACAGATTTCGGTCGCGGCAGCTAAATTCATTCTGGATGCACAAGCAAACCTACAAGCACTTGGTGGAGAAAGCTTGATTGAAGCGAAAGCAGGCGAAGCGGCATTTGTTTCTCCAGGAATTATTGATGTGACGAACATTGCTGAACTGCCAGATGAAGAGTACTTCGGTCCACTTCTGCAAGTTGTGCGCTACGAAGGGCTAGAGAAAGCGGTAGAACTGGCTAACGATACACGCTTTGGCCTTTCTGCGGGTCTGGTTTCAACCGACGACCAAGAGTGGGAATACTTCGTGGACCACATTCGTGCCGGCATCGTGAACCGCAACCGCCAGCTAACGGGCGCAAGTGGTGACGCACCATTTGGTGGTCCGGGTGCGTCGGGCAACCTACGTCCAAGTGCTTACTACGCAGCAGACTACTGTGCGTATCCAATGGCATCAATGGAAGGACAAGAGACGGTCTTGCCTGCCACATTGAGTCCGGGTGTAAACCTGTAATAGAGAAAAACGAAGCGGTGACAAAGTATCGCCGCTTCTCTCTGCCGGAGCTATTTACCAAGTTAGGATTCTGGTAAGCGCGCTGGCAAACGCCAAAGGCGAGCTTAAGACTCTCCAGTGCGTGTTGACTGACTGGCACTTATGCCACACATACCGTCACAGGTTGATGACCGCTCGTTCGTGATTCTGGACAGCCTCCGGGCTGTGAACGAGCGGTCAACTTCTCTTACCCCTAACTCTACATTGCATAACAAGGAGTCGTTATGACGCCCGATGTGTTATTTGAATCGCTATGGCAAGATTACATTAAACGTCTTTGTCCTTCCGCTGCTAAAGTCCATCAACTTCTTCAAGAAGATGAGCCTCTGATTAATGACCATATTGCTCTACGTACGTTTAATGTCGATCCCCTAGGCATTGAAACGTTAGCGAAGCCATTCTTGGCGGTGGGCTACAAAGCCTGTGGTGACTACGTATTTGAAAGCAAAAAGCTGGTAGCAAAACATTTTGAGCACCCAGATCCAAAACAACCAAAAGTCTTCATCAGTGAGTTGAAAGTGGATGAGTGCTCACCAGAGCTACAAGCCATTGTTCATAAATTGGTAGAGCAGGTTGATGCTTCTAAACTGACAGGCAGTGACTTCTTATACGGCGGACGTTTGTGGAACCTCAGCTATGCTGACTTCCAAACCTTGGCGAAAGAGAGTGAATACGCTTCTTGGCTTGCTGCGCACGGTTACGGAGCTAACCACTTCACAGTGAGCGTTAATCAACTCAACCAGCATCAAGAAGTGAAGCAAGTGAACGACTACCTACGCACTGCTGGCTTCACCATCAACGAGAATGGCGGTGAAGTAAAAGGCACGCCAGAGGTGCTACTAGAGCAGTCATCGACCATGGCAGACAAAGTGCCAGTGACCTTTACTGAAGGCGTTGAGGTGATTCCTGGAGGCTTCTACGAGTTTGCTAAGCGCTATCCAATGGATAACGGTGAGTTGTACCCAGGATTTGTGGCTGCATCGGCAGATAAGATTTTCGAAAGCACCAACGGTTAAAGAAGAGGCGAGAACGGGCTACGCCCTCTAGATGCCGGAATGCTTCGCTGCGGGAGGTTTTAACTCTCGGAATCTGAGAGGGCTATATCTCGGAGGATGAAGTCCGATCTCGGAATGCAGTGTTCCCAATTCTCGGCTCTTTGTTTTCCGTTCCCGATTCCCAAAAAACAAAAAAGCCACCAAACTTGCATTTGGTGGCTTTTAAATTTTTTAAACGTTAATCGAGATTAACGAGTCCCGTAAACAACGATAGTTTTACCGTGCGCAGAAATTAGGTTCTGCTCTTCTAGCATCTTCAAGATACGACCTACTGTCTCACGAGAACAGCCAACGATTTGGCCGATTTCTTGACGAGTGATCTTGATTTGCATGCCGTCTGGGTGCGTCATCGCATCTGGCTGTTTAGCAAGGTTCAGAAGAGTCTGAGCGATACGACCAGTTACGTCTAGGAACGCTAGGTCACCCACTTTTTGGCTAGTAACTTGTAGACGACGAGCCATCTGCGCAGAAAGGCGCATTAGGATGTCTGGGTTAACTTGGATAAGTTGACGGAATTTCTTGAAAGAAATCTCAGCCACTTCACAAGGAGATTTAGCGCGAACCCAAGCTGTACGCTCTTGGTCTTCTTCGAATAGACCAAGTTCACCAATGAAGTCGCCCTGGTTTAGGTAAGAAAGGATCATTTCCTTACCTTCTTCGTCTTTGATAAGAACCGCAACAGAACCTTTAACGATGTAGTACAAAGTCTCTGCTTTTTCGCCCGCGTGAATTAGCGTGCTTTTTGATGGGTACTTATGAATATGACAGTGTGAAAGAAACCACTCTAATGTTGGGTCGGTTTGAGGTTTACCTAGAACCATAATATCTCACTTCCTCTGCAGGGTACGCTTGCGCTATCCATATTTTAGCTAAGCCTGAATTGGCCTACTAGAATAAGAGCACTTTTTATATGCTGCAAGCTCTCTTGTGTTTCGGTTAGAAATAGTATCCTTTTTCGAAAACGATTTCTTGATTTTAATCGTGCCATCATTGAGATTTTGTAAGCAAAACTGTGCACATGATCACGGTATGAAAAGTAAACACTACGATTGCAAGGTTTTTAGCCAATTTTCCCTGTTTCGATAAGTTGCTGCAGAATCGGCCTTACTATGAGCTCCATTGCAAAGCTCATCTTACCGCCTGGTACCACAATAGTATTGTGGCGAGACATGAATGAGCCATCAATCATTGCCAGTAAATAAGGAAAGTCGACATTCTTTATGCCGCGAAGGCGTATGACAACAAAACTCTCATCTAAACTTGGGATGCCTTTGGCATTGAGTGGGTTGGATGTATCGACCGTTGGGACACGCTGAAAGTTGATGTGCGTTCGAGAGAACTGCGGGGTGATGTAGTTTAGGTAGTCATCCATTGAGCGCACGATCGAATCCATGACCGCTTCTCTTGAGTGACCACGATCGCGCGTGTCACGAACGAACTTTTGAATCCATTCTAAGTTGACGATTGGCACCATGCCAATTAGAAAGTCGACGTGACGTGCCACATTGACATCGCCATCCACCACGCCACCATGCAAGCCTTCGTAGAA
Organism: Vibrio sp. ED002; assembly: GCF_023277445.1. Classification (NCBI taxonomy): domain Bacteria; kingdom Pseudomonadati; phylum Pseudomonadota; class Gammaproteobacteria; order Vibrionales; family Vibrionaceae; genus Vibrio; species Vibrio sp. ED002. The sequence goes on from NZ_CP080238.1 coordinate 2,700,129, forward strand.
CAAGACATCACTGTTTTCTGGCAGATCTTGCCAAGGTGTAAAGGTGCCCGGCATTTGGTTATATGGGACCGCTTCATCAAAGGTGTGCAGATAACGGCGCACGCTGCCAGTGCCATCTTCACCAAACTGACGAAAGAACTCTTCTAACCCCGGAAAGTCATTGGCTTGTGGACCAAAGTAACTGATGTGTTTGCCTTGCTCGCGGGCTTTACGGATTTCGACGTCCATTTCTGGACGAGTAAAACGGTGAAAGCTATCGCCTTCGACCCATGCAGGTTTGACGTTCATCATATTGAACATCTTGCGGAAGGCTTCAGATGTGGTGGTGGTACCGGCACCGGATGAACCAGTGACCGCAATGATTGGATGTTTAGCTGACATGACAAACCTTGTCGAAAATTACTTACCTGTAAAGTGCAGCATGCGTATGCTGCACGGTCGATAACCCACTATAGCACGTAACAAGCCCTTGTCATCGAGTGGGATACGGTAAAATGTGAAGGGTCTAAAACTTTGCTTTTAATTGAATATCTACTGTTTCATGTAGCTCAGAAAAGACGATGAGTGCTTCACCTTTTTCTAATTGGTATTTGACCTGATCGATTTTACTTTGCAGTGAAACTTCGACCGAGCCATAGTCGGTGCCTTCACGTAGTACGAATTCACGAATCAAATTTTCCAGCGTTTCTGGCGCGATGTCTTGCCAAGGGATGACCATAAATACCTCAAACTTTTATGATGTTTAAGCGCGCCTTGGGTTGGAGTCTGGCGCGCCTAAGTAGTTTACTGTGTTCGTGGCACGGATACAGCAGAAAGGTACTCCGCAGCGATACTTTCGTAATAAGCAGGTAGGGCTTCTTCTAACCAAAACTTTGGTTTGAGAGCGGTTCCCGTAAGAAAACCCACATGCCCCCCATGCTCATAAAGTCGGTAATCGATGTTATCTGGCAACACAAATTTCGGGATCACTTCTTCCGTCATAAACGGATCGTCTTTTGCGTGGATTATCAGCGTCGGTAGAGTGATCTGTTGCAGCTTGCTTAAGCCAGAACATTGATCGTAATAATCTTGTGCGTCTTTAAAGCCATGCAGAGGGGCTGTGATCAAGTCGTCGAACTCATACAAGCGAGTCACACGTTTGATCGAGTTATACGACAGTGCGAGTTCGCCTTGGATTAAGTCATGCTTTTGCAGTGCATTACGCTTTAGTGAAGAGAGTAAGTAACGTCGATAGACCTTCGAGAAGCCTTGCTCAATACGATTGGCACATGCCGCTAAATCAAGCGGTGCAGAAACAATCGTCGCGGCACTCAAGATCGGGTCACCTTTGTACTTAGCTAAATAGTTCGCCAGCATGTTACCGCCGAGGGAGATCCCTACTGCGATTTTTGGATTGTTGGGGAACTGCTGATTGAGCTGCTCAAGAAAGAAACGAGCATCCGTTACTTCGCCAGAATGATAGGCGCGGGCTTTCTTGTTTGGCTTACCACTGCAACCACGAAAGTGCATCATCACTGAAAGCCAACCCGATTTCGAGAAGGCGTTCATCAAACCGTTCGCATACGGGCTGTAGAAGCAGCCTTCCAAGCCATGAAAGAGGACGAAGATTGGTTTGTTGCGTGCGGCTTCGGAATCTGGCTGCTGGGACCACGCCAAATCGAGGAAGTCACCATCCGGTGTATCGAGTGTTTGCCAAATAGGCGTAAACAGCGCTTTCTTGCGAATAAAGCGCGGTAATAGCGTCTGAAGGTGCGGGTTCTTAATCCCGGCGGCTGCGAAAAATTGTGTCATACCTAACTGCTCTTATATGGTCCTTCAATGTTCGCTGAAGAACTTATTAATATAATCCTTTATAGCTTTAGTATAGATATTTTACTGGTTTATGACTGATTTATGGATGCTGAATTTTTGGAACTGGAAGGGAAAACGCTTGTTGAAGGTGCTCACCACCGAGCTGCCGACAATATCTTAGCGTTAATGGATCGCCATCGTTACTGACTAATTTTAACGAGTTGACGCAGTCAACGAGGTCGGATTGTTGCTGTTTTTCTAACTGCAGTTCGAACTGTAGTGCTTCGCGATAAAGGGCATCGTTGACTTGCGATTTTAGATGGCGACGTAACTCACGGTAGGAGTGCAGAAGGGTTTCGCTTCGACCAAGGCAACCTTGGACTAAATGCCAGTCCTGTTCTTGAAAAATGACTTGCTGCTCATCGAGCCATCTGAGCAGCAGTAGTAGATTCACATTGCCGTGATAGTTATTTTGCAACGACAAGCACGCTTCCTTCACTTCTCGCACACCATAAAATTGCAGACTGAACTGCCAAAGGTGTTCTAGGGTGAGAGTGTATTCTGCGTGCTCTTTTGTCATTGATTAAACTCTAGCTCCATCTGCTCTAACGTTTCTTGAGCAGACATCCATTCCATCTCTACGTCTTCAAGCTCAGATTTACTCGACGCTTGAAGTGCCAATACTTCATTAAGTTTAGCCTTGTTTTCTGCTTCATACAGAGAGTTATCCGATAATTGCTCTTCTGCTGATGCCAATGCTTCGCCTAACTTATCCATTTTATTTTCTAACTGTGTCAGGGTTTTGCGAATTGGCGCTGTCTGTTTACGAAATTCTGCGTCACGTCGCTTCTGCTCTTTTTTTGCCGCAGCGCTGTTGTTGTTGTCTTTCTCTGGTTGTGCCGCTTGTGCTTCTTTACGCTCGGCTCTTTGTTGCTCTGTTAGCCACTTGTAGTAGTCATTGAGGTCACCATCAAATGGTGCGACTTGGCGGTCATGTACCAGATACAAGTCGTCCGTTGTTGCGCGCAGCAAGTAACGGTCGTGCGAAACAATGACCATCGCACCTTCAAAGGTTTGCAGTGCCATGGTCAATGCTTGGCGCATGTCCAAATCTAGGTGGTTGGTTGGTTCATCGAGTAGCAATAGGTTGGGTTTTTGCCACACAACTAATGCCAATACTAAACGCGCTTTTTCACCTCCAGAGAACGGTGCGACTTTTTCTAGTGCTTTATCACCTTGGAAGCCAAAGCTACCTAAGTAATCACGCAGTTGTTGTTCAGTTTGGTCTGGTGCAATCTGCATCATGTGTTGTAGTGGTGTTTCTTCTGGGTGCAGTGTTTCTAGTTGGTGCTGTGCGAAGTAACCGATCTTCACGCCTTGTGAGTATGTGAGATCGCCGCCTTGCGCTTTTAGCTCACCAGACAACAGTTTGATCAAGGTTGATTTACCTGCGCCGTTACGACCAAGTAGACCAATACGACTGCCTGGGACCAGATTCAAGCGGATCTTTTCTAAGATCAGGTTGTCACCGTAACCTGCCGATACCTCATCCATCATCATGATTGGGTTTGGCAAAGCCGCTGGCTCGCGGAATTGAAAGTTAAACGGGTTATCGAACTGTGCTGGCAGCACTTTTTCCATACGTTCTAGAGCCTTGATGCGGCTTTGTGCTTGGCGGGCTTTAGATGCTTTGTAACGGAAGCGGTCGATGTAGCTTTGCATGTGCGACATCTGTTTCTGTTGCTTCTCGAACATGGCTTGTTGCAACACCATTTTTTGCGCGCGCTGATTTTCAAACGACGAGTAGTTGCCTGTGTATTCGTTTAGCTGCTGGTTTTCGATGTGAATAATACGACCAACAATTGGATCTAAAAAGTCACGGTCGTGCGAGATAAGAAGCAATGTGCCTGGATAGTTTTGTAACCAACGTTCCAGCCACATTACTGCATCTAAGTCCAAGTGGTTGGTTGGTTCGTCAAGTAACAGTAAGTCTGAACGACACAATAGCGCTTGAGCCAAGTTGAGGCGCATACGCCAGCCACCTGAGAACTGAGTCAGATTCCAGCTCATTTGTTCTTGGCTAAAGCCCAGACCGTCAAGCAGTTCGGCAGCACGCGCGCGAATACTGTAACCACCAATGGTTTCAATTTTTCCGTGGATCTCTGCAACCAACGTACCGTTGTCTTTTTCTTCGGCAATCATCAGTTGTTGCTCAAGACCGCGAAACTCTCGATCACCATCAATGACATATTCAATTGCGCTGCGGTCTAGTGCGGGAGTTTCCTGCGCTACCCATGCCAATTCCCAATGTTGCGGTTGACTGAATGAGCCAGCGTCAATCGACAATTCGTCTTTCAGGAGTGCGAATAGAGTCGATTTACCGCAACCGTTTTTACCAACCAGACCCACTTTGTCGCCAGGGTGAATGGTTGCAGAAGCTTGGTCTAAAAGAGGTTTACCGCCACGCAGTAACTGAATATCTGAAAAGGTAATCATAGGGCTTTAGTTCACTTTGCGCAGCGCGCGTTTCTTCGTCATTTATCTCGCGGTGAATAGTAGGGCTATTGGCGGGAAAAGTCGATCTCTGACCTTTAATTGCATTATGCTATACAAAAAAGTATAACAAACTGATAACGATAATTTTCCCTGAGAAATTAAAACAAGGACGACCATTTGGCTGTTGCAGCGTCTTATCCCCCAAGAGTTCTGGTGATTTATGCTCACCCTGAGCCGCAAAACTCCATTGCCAATCAAGTGATGATAAAAAAAATTCAATCACTTGAGCACGTCACTGTGCATGATCTTTATGGTGCGTATCCTGATTTCTTTATTGATGTGAATTACGAACACGACCTGTTGATGACGCACGATGTGATCGTTTTTCATCATCCCCTCTATATGTATTCTTGCCCTGCGCTACTAAAAGAGTGGTTAGATCGCGTGCTAGGTAAAGGGTTTGCGTTTGGCGATGGCTGTGCACTTGAAGGTAAATATTGGCGTAGTGTTATCACCACGGGAGGCAAAGAAGATGCCTTTAGCCCACTTGGGTATAACAAATATCCATTAGAACAGATCTTACAACCTTTCGAGTTAACCGCTGCTCTTTGTCAAATGCACTGGATGGAACCTCTGGTGTTGTACTGGTCACGTAATGTCTCGGATATTGAGCGTTATCAGCATGCGGAACAATATCGTCAATGGCTGAACAACCCTTTGAATGAGTGGGGAGTACAAGGAGGTCATCATGGCGATAACCAGTGAGTTTCTTCAAAGCAGCGTGGTATTCCTTTCTGCTGCTGTCGTAGCAGTGCCGATTGCTCAGCGACTTGGTTTGGGCTCCGTGCTTGGCTACCTGATTGCTGGTGTTTTAATTGGTCCTTGGGGGCTGGGTTTGATCAGCGATGTGGATGCGATTCTCCACTTTGCTGAACTTGGGGTGGTGTTGCTGCTGTTCTTAATTGGCTTGGAGTTAAACCCCAAAAAACTATGGCAAATGCGTGGACCAATACTTGGACTTGGGGGGGCTCAAGTCATTGTGACGACTGCCGTGATTGGCAGTATCGTCAGCCTGTTTGGTTTGAGCATGCAAGTGAGCTTAGTGATCGGCATGGGATTAGCACTCTCATCCACCGCGATTGCACTTAAAGTGATAGAAGAGCAAGGACAAGCCGGAACGGAAACCGGACAATCGGGCTTTGCGGTACTGTTATTCCAAGATATTGCTGTAATCCCAATGCTTGCCATGTTGCCATTACTCGCTGGTGGCACCAGTGGCGGTGATTGGCTGGATGCCTTGTGGGTGTTAGCCTCGGTGATCGGTTTATTGATAGGTGGTCACTTTTTACTGCGCCCTTTATTTCGTTTTGTCGTGATGAGTGGTGTGCGTGAACTTTTCACCGTTGCTGCTCTTCTAGTGGTACTTGGCATTTCTGTCGCTATGCAAAAGCTGGGGCTGTCGATGGCACTCGGTACTTTCTTAGCGGGCGTATTGCTGGCGGAAAGTGAATATCGTCATGAGCTGGAAATCGCGATAGAACCTTTTAAAGGTCTGCTACTTGGCTTGTTCTTTATCGCTGTTGGTATGGCGGTGAATTTGGGCTTATTAGCACTTCAACCGTTTGCGATTATTAGTGCCGTGATTGCCCTTGTTGTAGTTAAAGGCTTGGTGCTCTACGTTCTGGCGCGTACCGCCCGAGTTCGCGCAAAGTCGCGTAGTCGTATGGCGGCGATTTTGAGCCAAGGTGGTGAGTTTGCGTTTGTGATTTTCACCGCGGCAAGCCAAGAAGGTATCTTAACCAAAGAGCAAGTTTCCTTCTTATTAGTTGTGGTGAGTTTGTCGATGGTGACGACACCATTGCTGCTCATGGGACAGAAAAAATGGTTTGCTCATACGCTGAACCAAGAAGAAGAGAGCGTGGCTAGCAATGTTGTTGATCGTCGACCTCGAGTGATCATCGCAGGCTTTGGCCGTTTTGGTCAGATTGTTGGGCGCCTAATGTACGCCAACAAGATCAAAGTAACGGTACTAGAAAGTGACGCGAGCCAAATTCACTTGCTGCGTAAATACGGCTATAAGGTGTTTTATGGTGATGCGACTCAGATTGATTTGTTACGTGCCGCAGGTGCAGACAAAGCGGAAGCGCTGGTTATCTGTACCGATTCACCAGATGAGGTCATGGCGATTGTCGACATTTGTCGTGAGTACTTCCCGAATTTGAAGATCCTTGCGCGTGCACGCAGCCGTGTGGAAGCTTATCAGTTAATGAATCACGGTGTGCAAAACTACTCGCGTGAAACCTTTTTGGGCGCATTAGATCTAGGTCGCCAAGCGCTCGTAGAACTAGGTATGCATCCGTATCAAGCAAAGCGGGCAGAAGCACATTTTCGTAAACTAGATAATGCTATGCTCAAAGACTTATTGCCTCAACATAATGAGGATAAGGAACTTGCTCAACGCTCGAAAGAGGCACGCAAAGAACTAGAAGAAATCTTCGGTCGCGAAATGGAAAGCGATCAACAGTCGCCAAATCATTGGAAGTAGTACCCGCACGGTATTAAGCGGGAAAAGGAACAAAAGTGAAAGCCAAGAAACGTTTTATCGCGGGTGCAAGCTGCCCGCAGTGTAGCCAGCAAGATACGTTGCGCTGGTGGATTGAGAACAATATCGAGTTAGTTGAATGTGTAGATTGTGATTACACCGAGCAGCGTAAACCACAATCTGTAGAAAAAAATAAACACTCAGAACAAGAAATGATCGGGATTTTTAAGCCTGAGTAATTGAACTTCGTTAATTGATCCCCATAATACTACCATCTCGGTACTTAACCCCATTTTGGTTAAGTCAGTTAATCTCCCTGGAGTTAGTATGAAAATTGAAAAGAACGTTGTTGCAAGCCTTGCATACAAAGTAATGATGGAAGACGGTGTTGTTGTTGATCAATCAACAGCTGACGCGCCTCTTGATTACCTACACGGTCACAACAACCTAATCACTGGCCTTGAGAAAGAGCTAGAAGGTAAAGTGGCTGGCGACAAGTTTTCAGTAACAGTAGCTCCTGAAGATGCTTACGGCGATCACAACGACGCTCTAGTACAGCGCGTTCCTGCTGACGTATTCCAAGGCGTTGAGCAAATCGAAGTTGGCATGCGTTTCCTAGCAGACACTGACCAAGGTCCAATCCCTGTAGAAGTGACTGAAGTTGATGGCGACGAAGTTGTTGTAGACGGCAACCACATGCTAGCTGGCCAAACACTAACTTTCGAAGTTGAAGTTATGGCTACTCGTGAAGCAACAGCTGAAGAGATCGAACACGGTCACATCCACCAAGGTGGCGGTTGTTGTGGCGGTCACGACCATGACCACGAAGGCGGCTGCTGCGGTGGCGAAGAAAAAGCTGACGACCACGAATGCTGTGGCGGCGGCGGTTGCGGTTCTCACTAATCGCACGCTCTTCCTCTAGATAGCATTATCTAGAACAAGCTTTTAAAAGCGCAAGTTGAGGTTTCAACTTGCGCTTTTTGTTTATCTGGGGTGTAGTGCAAATCATACAAGGAATAACAGTTGGACAAAGCGATGACGAAACCTTTCTCGATTGCCATTCACGGTGGTGCAGGTACCATTTTGCGGGCACAGATGAGCGATGAACTGCAACAATCCATTTTGACGGATTTAGAAGCTGCGGTGAAAGCGGGTCATCAAATCTTAACAAAAGGTGGTGAAGCCTTAGATGCGGTCGTTGCTGCGGTAAAAGTGCTAGAAGACTCCCCTAATTTCAATGCAGGCAAAGGCTCGGTTCTTACTCATACTGAAATGGTAGAAATGGACGCCTCTGTAATGGATGGTAGAAACCAAGCGGCAGGTGCTGTTGCCGGTGTTCGTCATATTAAGAATCCCATTGAGCTCGCTCGTGATGTAATGAAAAACAGCAACCATGTGCTGTTAGTTGGCGAGGGCGCTGAGAAATTTGCTTTCGAACAAGGCCACGAGTACACCGAGCAAGATTACTTCTTCACTGATCGTCGCTATGAACAACTGATTTCTATGCGCGAGAAAGGCTTGTTTGCTCTTTCCGAGTCCCGTTATCCAGATGACCGTAAACACGGTACGGTTGGTGCGGTTGCATTGGACCAACAAGGCAACTTAGCGGCAGCAACCAGCACTGGCGGTGTGACCAACAAGAAATACGGTCGCGTGGGCGATTCCGCTCTGATTGGGTGCGGCACGGTGGCAGAGAATGGTGTTGTAGCGGTTTCCACTACAGGTGTCGGCGAGTTCTTTATCCGTAAACGAGTGGCGGAAGATGTCGCAGCGCGCATGCGTTATTTGCAAGAAAACGTCCACACGGCTTGTGAACATATCATCCAAGGTGAACTTAAAGAGATGGGCGGAGAGGGCGGTCTAATTGCCATCGATGCACAAGGTGAGTTGCACTTTGCGATGAACAGTTCTGGTATGTATCGAGCTGGGATCAACACTCAAGGTGAGTTGAGCGTAAACATTTACTCTGACGAGTAGCGATTCGCTTTCTCAAAGACAACAAAGCCCAGATAAGAGTCTGGGCTTTGTGTTATTTACTGCACTAGGATTCGGATGAATCAGTAGTGCGGTGGTGGTGTTTCTTCTGATGGATCGGCCAAATTCGACGAATCCATATTCTTCACTTTACCTACCACGTATTTCATCTGATCGAGCATCTTGGTGATTTGCAGTTGCTGCTGTGACAAGGCACCGTTCAGATCTTCAATCGTCTGTTCTTGGAACGCAAGCTGACACTCTAAGTCATTAATGCGAGCTTCCAATTGCTGAATAAGTTTTTCTGTCATGATCCGTTCTCTAGCTGCCAAGCTTGGGCAATGCCCGCAGAAGTGGCAGTAATTATACGTTGCTTGGAATCAAAGGCTGCATCATACACGACCGCACGAGGAGGGCGAGTATCTTTTTTCGGCTCGACTTCAAATCTATCGACTCGTTTTCCCGTGTGAGTATCCCATACCATCACGCGCCCTGAAGGCGTTCCTGTAACTAACAAGCTGCCATCGTCTGAGAATCGAGCCGTCGAGAAGATCAACTGACGAGACCAACTGCTTAGCTGTGTCACTTCTTCTCCAGTTTCTAAGTCCCAGATGATGGCTTGATTACCGCCATCGGACGTCATGGCCAGTTTCCCATCCCGTTGAAGCGCGACTCTGACCACGCGTTGTTCGTGTTCAAAGCTGCGCAATACTAGCCCGGTTTCGGTATCCCACAGATACGCTTTGTAGTCATTACCGCCCGTTAAGGCGAAGCGGCCATTGGGAGATATCGCCACGGAATTGACTTTTTCTTGGTGTGCAAGGAACTCTAGCCTGCGACCAGTGACTAAGTTGACGTGAATCGCTTTACCGTTGGACAAGCCAAGCAACACTTGTTCTCCGTTACTGGTGATATCAACGTCTCGAATCAGCGCGTCATCGATAGACCAAAGTCCTTCGGCTTGAGTCCATCCGAGATCCCACACAGCGAAGTTCATTTGGCTTGCAGTGACGGCATAGCGGCCATTGTCCGAAATGCGAATATGGGAGACCACATTCGCAGCTTGATCGAGTTCACCCAGCTTTGCGAGTTGTTTGTTTTGCTCCAAATCCCAAAGAACCAACTGGTGCTCTTTGGAGTACAGCAGTGCAAATCGGCCATCTCGACTGAGCGCAAAGCTGGTGGAACCTTGTGGTTCGAGTGACCAACGTTGAACGTCATGATCGGTAAAAAAGCATCCATTTAACGTGGTGATGACAATTAAATATAGGAATAAATGAGAAATTCTTTGCATCACATCTAATAATCCGGTTTGTGTCTTAAGACATATAGCTAGTATATTGGTATAACGATTGTCTTCACTAGTCTCATCGAAGATTTGTGCACAACAACCAGTGGCTAAGCCATTATTGGGAGAATTTAATGAAATCAGTTTTAAAAGTGTCGCTACTTGCTGCAACAGTAATGCTAGCGGTAGGTTGTCAAAAAGAAGAAACAAAACCAGAAGCAGCACCTCAAGCAGAACAAGTTCAAGCAGAAACTGGTAAAGCAGTTCACTTTAAAACCGACGATGACAAAGCGGCGTACGCGATCGGTGTTTCATTTGCTAACTACCTGAGCACGAGTATCGATAAGCCAAGCGAAATCGGTATCGACCTAAACAAAGACCTAGTTCTTAAAGGTATCGAAGACGTATTCAAAGACAAAGCTGCGCTAAACGAGGAAGAAACTCGTGCTGCTCTAGAGTCTCTAGATAAGCGTGTTGCTGAGAAGATGCAAAAGCAAGCCGCTGAAAAAGCGGCTGAAGCGAAGAAAGCAGGTGATGACTTCCGTGCTGAGTTCGAAAAGCAAGAAGGCGTAGTTAAGACAGATTCTGGCCTACTTTACCAAGTAATCACGCCTGCTGAAGGTGAGAAGCCAAAAGACACTGATACGGTTCAGGTACACTACAAAGGTACTCTGATCGACGGTACTCAGTTCGACAGTTCTTACGATCGTGGTGAGCCAGCAACGTTCCCACTAAACCGCGTTATCCCTGGTTGGACTGAAGGTGTTCAGCTAATGCCTGTAGGCTCTAAGTTCAAATTTGTTATCCCGCCAGAGCTAGCATATGGTGATCAAGACACACCAAGCATCCCAGCTAACTCAACGCTTGTATTCGAAGTTGAACTACTAAAGGTTGAGAACGATCAAGCTGCTAAGTAATAACAGACAGCGATAACTCGATGAAAAAAGGCCCGTTTTACGGGCCTTTTTTGTTCTAGGTCACTAGTTGATGAGTTTGCTAGGTTGCCTTTCAAATTTTCTGATAAACTTACACCAATTTGTTGATTTTTCGCTCGAAGGCTTATGACAACTACAGAAACAATAAATGCGGAGATGTTGCTCGAAATGGAATCTGTCAACGTGATGCCATTTTCTGAGCACGATAAAATCATCTTGAGATCTTACGAAGCGGTCGTGGACGGCATCGCCAGTTTGATTGGTCCCTTTTGTGAGATCGTTCTTCACTCTCTTGAAGATCTCAATACCTCTGCAATCAAAATCGCCAATGGTGAAAACACTGGCCGTCAGGTCGGTTCTCCGATTACCGACTTAGCGCTAAAGATGTTGAAAGACATTGAAGGCTCTGAACGTAACTTCTCACGTTCGTACTTCACCCGTGCAAAAGGTGGTGTACTCATGAAGTCGATCACCGTTGCTATCCGCAATGGTGAAAACCGAGTGATTGGCCTGCTTTGTATTAACGTCAACCTTGATGCGCCGTTCTCCCAAGTGCTGCAATCTTTTATGCCGACACAAGAAGCAAAAGAGGCGGCGTCTTCAGTAAACTTCGCCAGCGATGTTGAAGAACTTGTCGATCAAACCGTTGAGCGCACGATTGAAGAAATCAATGCAGACAAATCGGTATCGAACAATACGAAAAACCGTCAGATCGTCATGGAATTGTACGATAAAGGTATCTTCGATATTAAAGACGCCATCAACCGCGTTGCCGATCGTCTAAACATTTCTAAGCATACGGTTTACCTTTATATTCGTCAGCGTAAAACTGAGGACGAATAAGCGTGAGTGGATTAACTTACACGCTAGTGGTGAACGGTCCGGTTTACGGCAGCCAATCGGCACGCAGTGCATACCAATTTGCTAAAGCAGTCATTGAACAAGAACACACTCTAGTGAGTGTGTTCTTTTATCAAGACGGCGTCACCAATGGTACAGCTCTGAGCGTGCCCGCCAATGATGAGTTTGACCTAGCTAAAGCATGGCAATCACTCGCACAGCAACACGATGTTCGTTTGGAAACGTGTGTGGCAGCGGCTTTACGTCGCGGTATCATCAGCGAAGATGAAGCCAATCAACATGGTCTTGAGCAGAACAACCTAGCGACAGGGTTCGAACAAGCTGGTTTGGGCAGCTTAGCCGAAGCTATGTTAACGCAAGATAGAGTGGTGCAGTTTTGAGTCAGTTAACTTACCTATTTCGTAGCGCACCTCATGGTAGTAATGCGGGGCGTGAAGGTGTGGATGCGCTGCTAGCGGCGTCGGCGTACTGTGAAGACATCACCGTCTTATTTGTTGGTGATGGTGTCTACCAGTTACTGCTTGGACAGGAGCCAAATGGCATCTTAAGCAAAGACTACGCACCAATGCTAAAGCTGTTCGACTTGTACGATATTGAGCAAGTGTTTGTTTGTGCTGGTTCGCTTGCCGAGCGTGGCTTGGCTCAAGCCGATTTAGTCATTGATGCCGAGTCTCTAAATACCGAGCAACTCAAAGCTAAACTGCAACAAGCTAGCAAACTGCTGTCATTCTGAGGAAGCCATGTTACATATCATCAAATCCGTAGCAGCATTAGACGATGCAATGGCACTGTACAGTGAGCAAGATGATGTCTTGCTGATTGAAGAGGCGGTTTATGCCGCTAACCCTCAACATAAAGCATTTGCAAAGGTAAAAGGCCCCGCTGTGTTTGCTTTACAGAGTGATATCGAAGCTCGCGGAATCACCAATCGTATAAGCCCGTCTATTACCGTTATAAACTATTCAGGTTTTGTCGAACTCACGACAAAACAGGCGAAATCTCTGACTTGGGATTAGCCCTTTATTCCTGTCGATTGAGCTTTACGGACGAATTACCCTAATTGAACAAAAAAGATCCGTATATTTCTTGACACACCTCTCACTGCTGCATAGAATTTTGCGTCCCTAACTGCCAAGAGTCGTTAGGGATAGATTTTTCACAAAGCTTACTTTCAAGTAAATCAGGAGCTAGTTAATGGCAACTATTAACCAGTTGGTACGTAAGCCACGTGCAAAGCAAGTTGTTAAAAGCAACGTGCCTGCACTAGAAGCGTGCCCACAAAAACGTGGTGTATGTACTCGTGTTTACACAACTACACCTAAAAAACCTAACTCAGCACTTCGTAAAGTTTGTCGTGTACGTCTGACAAACGGCTTCGAAGTTACATCGTACATCGGCGGTGAAGGTCACAACCTTCAAGAGCACAGTGTTGTACTAATCCGTGGCGGTCGTGTAAAAGACCTTCCGGGTGTACGTTACCACACTGTTCGCGGTGCACTTGACTGTGCTGGCGTTAACGACCGTAAACAAGGTCGTTCTAAGTACGGTGTGAAGCGTCCTAAGTCTTAATGGATTCCGTTAAGTAAGGCCAAACACTAAATTATTTTTAATTTTTTGAAAAAACTGAAAAGTTTTGGATAAAACCTGAAGAAGACAACGGAGAAAATCCATGCCACGTCGTCGCGTCATTGGTCAGCGTAAGATCCTTCCAGATCCAAAGTTCAAATCTGAACTGCTGGCAAAATTCGTTAACATCCTAATGGTTGACGGTAAAAAATCTACTGCAGAGAAAATTGTTTACACTGCACTAGATTCTATGGCTGAAAAGTCTGGTAAAGACCACTTAGCTATTTTTGAAGAAGCTCTTGAAAATGTTCGCCCAGCGGTAGAAGTTAAATCTCGCCGTGTAGGTGGTTCAACTTACCAAGTACCTGTAGAAGTTCGTCCGGTTCGCCGTAACGCACTTGCTATGCGTTGGTTGGTTGAAGCTGCGCGTAAGCGTGGTGAAAAATCTATGGCTCAACGCCTAGCTGCTGAAATGCTAGACGCGTCTGAGAACAAAGGTACTGCGGTTAAGAAACGTGAAGACGTTCACCGCATGGCTGACGCAAACAAAGCGTTCGCACATTACCGTTGGTAATACCTTTTCAGTGCTGCAAGGTTCCTTGCAGCACTTCTTTAGTTCCTATGCCTATGCTAGGAACTATTGCTATATCTAGGGGATAGCATTTTTAGCTATAGCAATAGTCCCTATCTCTAAGTTAAGAGGATTCAATCGTGGCTCGCAAAACTCCTATTGAGCGCTACCGTAATATCGGTATCTGTGCTCACGTAGATGCTGGTAAAACAACCACTACTGAACGTATTTTGTTCTACACTGGTCTGTCTCATAAAATTGGTGAAGTTCACGATGGCGCAGCAACCATGGACTGGATGGAGCAGGAGCAGGAACGTGGTATCACTATCACTTCAGCTGCAACTACTACTTTCTGGCGTGGTATGGAAGCACAATTCCAAGAGCACCGCGTAAATATCATTGATACCCCTGGACACGTTGACTTTACTATCGAAGTAGAGCGTTCTCTGCGCGTACTTGATGGTGCAGTTGTTGTGTTCTGTGGTTCATCTGGTGTTGAACCTCAGTCTGAAACTGTATGGCGTCAAGCTGACAAGTACCACGTTCCACGTATGGTATTTGTAAACAAGATGGACCGTGCAGGTGCAGACTTCCTACGCGTTGTGGACCAAATTAAAAACCGTCTTGGTGCGAATCCTGTTCCAATCCAACTGAACGTTGGTGCAGAAGATGATTTCCGTGGTGTTATCGACCTAATCAAGATGAAAATGATCAACTGGAATGAAGCCGACCAAGGCATGTCGTTCACATACGACGAAATTCCAGCAGACATGCAAGAGCTTGCTGAAGAATGGCGCAACAACCTAGTTGAAGCGGCAGCGGAAGCAACTGAAGAGCTAATGGACAAGTACCTTGAAGAGGGTGAACTGTCTGAAGCTGAGATCAAACAAGCTCTACGTACTCGTACACTAAACAACGAAATCGTACTGGCTACTTGTGGTAGTGCGTTCAAAAACAAAGGTGTTCAAGCAGTACTAGACGCAGTGATTGAATTCTTGCCATCGCCAGTTGATGTTCCTGCAATTAAAGGCATCGACGAAAGAGAGAACGAAGTTGAGCGTCACGCAGACGACAACGAACCGTTCTCAGCACTAGCATTCAAGATCGCGACTGACCCATTCGTGGGCACGCTAACTTTCATGCGCGTTTACTCCGGTGTTGTGAACTCAGGTGATGCTGTTTACAACTCAGTAAAAGACAAGAAAGAGCGTTTCGGTCGTATCGTACAGATGCATGCGAACAAGCGTGAAGAAGTAAAAGAAGTTCGCGCTGGTGATATCGCAGCTGCTATCGGTCTGAAAGACGTGACAACAGGTGACACGCTATGTGATCAGAACCACAAAGTGATTCTAGAGCGCATGGAGTTCCCTGATCCGGTAATTCAGATCGCGGTAGAGCCTCGTTCTGTTGCCGATCAAGAGAAGATGGGTATTGCACTAGGTAAACTAGCGGCAGAAGATCCATCATTCCGCGTAGAGACGGACGACGAAACAGGTCAGACACTGATCTCTGGTATGGGTGAGCTTCACCTAGATATCATCGTTGATCGTATGAAACGTGAATTCAGCGTTGACTGTAATGTTGGTAAACCTCAGGTTGCGTACCGTGAAACAATCCGTGGCAACGCGGAAGTTGAAGGTAAATTTGTACGTCAATCTGGTGGTCGTGGTCAGTATGGTCACGTATGGATCAAACTGGAGCCATCTGAACCTGGCGAAGGTTTTGTCTTTGTTGACGAAATTGTGGGTGGTGTTGTTCCTAAGGAATACATCAACTCGGTAGCGAAAGGTATCGAAGAGCAAATGAACAGCGGTGTTCTAGCGGGTTATCCTGTATTAGATATTAAAGCCACTCTGTTTGATGGTTCTTACCACGATGTTGACTCTAACGAGATGGCGTTTAAAATCGCTGGCTCGATGGCATTCAAGAAGGGTTCATTAGAAGCACAGCCTGTTCTTCTTGAGCCAATGATGAATGTTGAAGTAACTACTCCTGAAGATTGGATGGGTGATGTTGTTGGTGACCTTAACCGCCGTCGCGGTATGATCGAAGGTATGGACGATGGTGTGGCTGGTATTAAGATCATCCGCGCTCAAGTACCACTATCTGAGATGTTTGGTTACGCAACGGACCTACGTTCTGCAACTCAAGGCCGTGCGTCTTACTCTATGGAGTTTAACGAGTACGCTGAAGTACCGAAAAACTTCGCAGATAAAATCATTGCAGACCGTGGTTACTAATAGACGATTGAGCTAAAAAAGTTTACGACTTTTTGCTAGATCAAGCCGTCGAAATATTGCGCTAACAGACGTTGGCGCATAAAATAACAATTTCTGGCGCGTCGAGATCAATAATGATCACGGCGAATCATAACTAGGAAGGAACACGATTGTGTCTAAAGAAAAATTTGAACGTACTAAACCGCACGTTAACGTTGGTACTATCGGCCACGTTGACCACGGTAAAACAACTCTAACTGCAGCTATCTGTACTACTCTTGCTAAAGTTTACGGCGGTGTAGCTAAAGACTTCGCATCTATCGATAACGCTCCAGAAGAGCGTGAGCGCGGTATCACAATCGCAACTTCTCACGTTGAGTACGATACTCCAACTCGTCACTACGCACACGTAGACTGTCCAGGACACGCGGATTATGTTAAAAACATGATCACTGGTGCTGCACAGATGGACGGTGGTATCCTAGTTGTTGCTGCGACAGATGGTCCAATGCCACAAACTCGTGAGCACATCCTACTAGGCCGTCAGGTTGGTATCCCTTACATCATCGTATTCATGAACAAATGTGACATGGTTGATGATGAAGAGCTTCTAGAGCTAGTAGAAATGGAAGTTCGTGAACTTCTATCTGAGTACGATTTCCCAGGTGATGACCTACCAGTTATCCAAGGTTCTGCACTAGGCGCACTAAACGGCGAAGAGCAGTGGGAAGCTAAGATTGTTGAACTAGCAGAAGCGCTAGATTCATACATTCCTGAGCCAGAGCGTGCAGTAGATATGCCATTCCTAATGCCTATCGAAGACGTATTCTCAATCCAAGGTCGTGGTACAGTAGTAACTGGCCGTATCGAACGTGGTATCCTAAACGTAGGTGACGAAGTTGCTATCGTAGGTATCAAAGACACTACTACTACTACATGTACTGGTGTTGAAATGTTCCGTAAGCTTCTAGACGAAGGTCGTGCTGGTGAGAACGTTGGTGCACTTCTACGTGGTACTAAGCGTGACGAAGTTGAACGTGGTCAAGTACTAGCTAAGCCTGGTTCAATCACTCCACACACTAAGTTCGAGTCAGAAGTATACGTACTTTCTAAAGACGAAGGCGGCCGTCATACTCCGTTCTTCAAAGGCTACCGTCCACAGTTCTACTTCCGTACAACTGACGTAACTGGTGATATCTCTCTACCAGAAGGCGTAGAAATGGTAATGCCTGGCGACAACATCCAAATGGTTGTTGAACTAATCGCTCCTATCGCAATGGACGAAGGTCTACGTTTCGCTATCCGTGAAGGTGGCCGTACTGTAGGTGCTGGTGTTGTTGCTAAGATCTTTGCATAATTCTTAACGAATTGAGCAAAATCTTGCACTCTTCTTCTTCTTGAAGAAAGCGCTAGAAAAAGGGAAGCTAAGGCTTCCCTTTTTTATACCTGCTATTCCTCTTTTCAATATGGTTATAAGCCCATCATTCTTAGTCATGCTTTTTGTTTTTTAAAAACATGATCTTAGTTCTACTCGATTTTCTCTTCTTTTTAGCCATCCGCTAAGTCACTGAAAACTGCCAAAGCGGTCCAGACTGTTATAACAAAACGTTCTGTAATTCGTCTTAATACAACTGGTAACAAGAACGATTCTTGTTTATATTTCATTCCAAAGTGAAATTTAAAGGTAGTGAATATGTATGTTTGTCTTTGCCATGGCGTCTCTGACAAGAAAATTAGGAAGTTGGCGATAGATGAAGGCGTAACAGATATAAAAGGAATTAAAAGATGTACGGCGTTGGGAAGTCAATGCGGCAAGTGCATCAAGCAAGCGAAAGAAATTTTAGCTGAAACTGAATACCTAATGCTGAAACAAGCTAGCTAAATATTAGCTGAGCCTTTTTGACACCTTCTCATTTGCTTCTACATTTAAATGAAGCCAAAGAGGAGGGCTTTGCCATGAAAGGCGATCCAATCATTATTCAACATCTCAATAAGATACTCGGTAACGAGCTCGTCGCGATCAACCAATATTTTCTGCATGCCCGTATGTATAAAGACTGGGGATTAAAGCATCTCGCAGATAAGGAATACCACGAGTCGATCGATGAAATGAAACATGCTGATCACTTGATCGAGCGTATTCTGTTCCTTGAGGGGTTACCTAATTTACAAGACCTCGGCAAACTTATGATCGGTGAAGATACCAAAGAAATGCTTGAGTGTGACCTTAAACTTGAGATGGCCGCCATTCCAGATTTGAAAGATGCCATCGCTTACGCTGAGGATATTCGCGATTATGTCTCTAGAGATCTGTTTCAAGATATTCTCGAAGACGAAGAAGAGCACGTTGACTGGCTTGAGACTCAACTCGGTTTGATCCAGATGTCAGGTATAGAAAATTACCTACAAGCACAATATGTCGATGAAGAGTGAGATTATATTTCGCTGTTTTCCTATCCAAACCAAGTGATAAAAAGAGCACCTGACCTGTAAACAGGGTGCTCATCACTAATATCTGGTCTAATCTCTTTTATTATCGGCCCTTTTAAGGATATCGCTCGCAATCTAGCCTATGAAGTTTGACTTCTATCCTTTAGAATTTATTCCCCCTTACCGAAAAATAACAAAGAGAAACGATCCATGTCTGAAGACAATCGCCAAGAAGTCACCCCAGAAGAAGAACGCCGCCAACAAGCATTGGATTACCATGCATATCCAACCCCAGGAAAAATTGCCGTAGAGCTAACTAAGCCTGCTGAAACTGCAAATGACCTTGCTCTTGCATACAGCCCTGGTGTTGCAGAACCTGTACGTGAAATCGCACAGAACGCTGACAACGTGTATAAGTACACAGCGAAGGGCAACATGGTTGCGGTTATTTCTAACGGCACGGCTATTCTTGGTCTTGGTAATCTTGGCCCGCTGGCTTCTAAACCAGTAATGGAAGGTAAAGCGCTATTGTTCAAACGCTTTGCTGGTTTAGACTCAATTGATATCGAAGTAAAACACCGCACGATCGACGAATTTGTCGACACAGTAGCAAATATTGCTGATACATTCGGTGGTATCAACCTAGAAGATATCAAAGCCCCTGATTGTTTTGAGATTGAAAAGCGTCTGATTGAACGCTGTGACGTGCCAGTATTCCATGACGATCAACACGGTACAGCGATCGTAACGGCAGCAGGTATGTTGAATGCAATCGAGCTGCAAGGTAAGAAGCTCGGAGACTCCACGATTGTTTGTTTAGGCGCGGGTGCGGCGGCAGTCGCGTGTATGGAACTATTGATCAAATGTGGCGCGATGCGCGAGAAGATCTACATGCTGGATCGTAAAGGGGTGATCCACACGCGTCGTGATGATCTCAATGAATACAAACAGCTGTTTGCTAACAACACAGATAAGCGCACGTTGGAAGATGTGATTGAAGGTGCGGATCTTTTCTTGGGTGTATCGGGTCCAAATCTACTACCTGCAGAAGCATTGAAGCTCATGGCAGACAAGCCAGTTGTGTTCGCATGTTCAAACCCAGATCCAGAAATCAAACCTGAATTGGCTCACGAAGTGCGTGATGACTTGATCATGGGTACAGGTCGCAGTGACTACCCGAACCAAGTAAACAACGTATTGTGTTTCCCATTCATCTTCCGTGGCGCATTGGATGTTCGTGCAAGCGAGATCAATGATGAAATGAAACTGGCTGCGGTTGACGCGATTCGTGAATTGGCGAAAGAGCCAGTACCGGAAGCGGTATTAAAAGCAGCTGGCGTCGATAAGCTAGAGTTCGGAACTGACTACATCATTCCAAAGCCAATGGATTCACGCCTACTACCACGCGTGGCAAAAGCGGTGGCTCAAGCTGCGGTTGACTCTGGTGTGGCACGTATTGAAATGCCAGAGAATTACATGGCTCAATAGTGGTAAAGTAAAATTTAAAAATAAAAAAGGGACGCTCTCGCGTCCCTTTTTTTGTTCTTGGAAACCGTCCCCAGCACAGCTTCTATCATCGACGAATTTGTAAGCAATTATTCTTCGTCGAATGCTTCGAATTCGATTCCCATCGCTGTCATGATTGCTTTTGCTTCGGTAGGAATATCGTCTGGACGGTCTTTACGCAAATCTTCATCAGTTGGCAGTGGTTGACCTGTGTAAGCGTGTAGGAACGCTTCACACAGTAGTTCACTGTTAGTCGCATGGCGTAAGTTGTTGATCTGGCGGCGTGTTCGCTCATCAGTCAGCACTTTTAAAACTTTTAGCGGGATTGAGACGGTAATCTTTTTCACTTGTTCGCTTTTTTTACCGTGCTCAGCATACGGGCTAATGTATTCGCCATTCCAGTCAGCCATTGCGCACCTTCATTAATGTAATAAGTTAGAAAAATAAATATAGGTGCTGATTTTAGCTGCATTTACTGCCATAAGCAAAGACATATAGACGTCTAGAAGTGTTGACGTCTCATTTTTAGACAAGTAAAGTGAGGTTAATAGTTAGGGAAGAGTGTTAATCAATTGAGCAATACAAGCTAGATATAGCGCATTCCCATTTAGATGTCACCACCCGTGAAAGGATACACCCATGAGCACCCGTAAGCCTGCGACCATTGCTGTACGCACTGGTATCGAGTCAGACAGCCAATACAACGCTGTTGTACCACCTATTTACCTTTCTACTAACTATGGCTTCCCTGCATTTGGTGAAGTGCCTCAATACGATTATACCCGTTCTGGTAACCCTAACCGAGGCTTACTAGAGCAAGCATTGTACGAGCTTGAATCAGGCAAAGGAGCGGTTGTTACTAACTGTGGTACATCAGCATTAAACCTTTGGGTATCGACGTTTCTTGGTCCTGATGATCTAATTGTAGCGCCGCACGATTGCTACGGCGGTACCTATCGTCTTTTCAATACTCGTGCGAACAAGGGTGATTTTAAAGTGCAGTTTGTCGATCAGTCGGATCAGCAAGCTCTTGATGCGGCGATTGCGAAAAAACCAAAGCTTATCTTGCTAGAAACACCATCAAACCCGCTTGTGCGCGTGGTCGATATTGCCGCTGTGTGTGAAAAGGCAAAACAAGTCGGTGCACTGGTTGCCGTGGACAATACCTTTTTGACACCTGTGTACCAAAAGCCTTTGGAGCTAGGTGCGGATTTTGTTATCCACTCTACGACGAAATACATTAACGGTCACTCCGACGTTATTGGTGGTGTGGTGATCACTAAGAGTGAAGAGCATGCAGAAGAGCTGGCGTGGTGGGGCAATTGCATTGGGGCGACGGGAACACCATTCGACAGTTACATGACATTAAGAGGAATTCGTACGCTGGGTGCGCGAATGCGAGTTCATGAAGAAAGTTCTCAAGATGTACTTGCTTACTTACAGACTCAATCGTTAGTTGCACAGATTTATCACCCAAGTTTGCCAGAGCATCCTGGACATGACATCGCCAAGAAGCAGCAATCCGGTTTTGGCTCTATGTTGAGCTTCGAATTCGCAGGATCATTTGAACAGCTCAAAGTGTTTGTAAAAGAGCTGGAATTGTTTTCGTTAGCTGAGTCCTTGGGTGGGGTTGAAAGCTTGATTTGTCATCCTGCATCGATGACACATCGCGCGATGGGGGAAGCGGCATTAGCTGAAGCTGGTGTTTCTCAACAGTTACTGCGCTTATCCGTTGGTCTTGAAGATGCACAGGATTTGATCGCCGATCTTGAGCAAGCATTTTTAAAAGCAGCACAGTAATCGGGAGAGAGAAAAGTCATGAGTGTACAACGTCAGCTGCATAAATTTGGCGGCAGCAGTTTAGCCAACCCCGAATGCTATTTACGTGTGGTTGAAATACTAAAAGAGTATTCAGCCGAAAATGATTTAGTCGTGGTGTCTGCGGCAGGGAAAACCACCAATCGCTTGATCGAGTTTCTTGAAGGTTTAGATAAAGACGGTCGTGTTGCGCATGAAGCATTACAAAGCTTGAGACACTTCCAAACTGAATTGGTAGAAGCTTTGTTAACAGGTGAGGCACAGACGCAACTGCTTGCTTCCCTTCAAGATGAATTCAGTACTCTAGCAGAGTTAACGGCTCCGTTAACAGAAGCTCAAAAAGCCGCAGTGCTTGGACATGGTGAGGTATGGTCTTCACGCTTACTTGCTGCATTGCTGTCGCAGCAGAGTTTGCCAGCGGTTGCACAAGACTCTCGTACCTTTTTACGTGCAGAAGTAGGTACACAGCCAGAAGTCGACCGCGCTCGTTCTTACGCTCTAATTAAAGAAGCATTGGCACAACATAATCATCAGCGAGTGATTATCACAGGGTTTATGGCACAGAATGAGGCGGGAGAGACAGTACTGTTAGGCCGTAATGGTTCTGATTACTCGGCTACGGTCATTGGTGCACTGGCAGAAGCTAGTACTGTTACTATTTGGAGTGATGTCGCAGGTGTGTATAGTGCGGATCCACGTTTAGTCTCTGATGCATGCTTGTTGCCCCTACTGCGTTTAGATGAAGCAAGTGAACTTGCTCGCTTAGCTGCTCCGGTATTGCACAGTCGCACGCTTCAACCTGTTGCTCAAAGTACGATGGATTTGAACCTCAAATGCAGCTATCAACCGGAGTCTGGCTCAACCCGAATTGAGCGTGTATTAGCATCTGGTCGTGGCGCTAAAATCATTACCTCTCTTGATGAAGTGTTACTCGTGCAACTTTCATTTGTGCATGGTCATGATTTTGAGCGAGCGCAGAAAGAAGTGTTGCAAGCGTTAAAGCGCGCTCAATTAGAGCCACTAGCATTTGAAGCGCAAGAAGACCAACAAACATTGCGCTTAGCGTACACGTCCGAGATAGCCGGTGGTGCATTGGCTTACCTTCAAGAGTTGGCGGTTGAAGCTGAAATTAAACTGAAAGAGGGTTACTCACTGCTCGCAGCGGTAGGTGCAGGGGTCACGAAAAACGCCAATCATTGCTTTGGTTTTTATCAGCAGTTAAAAGACTCTCCGGTTGAATTTATCTCAGAGGCACAATCAGGGCTGAGTCTCGTCGCAGTATTACGCCGAGCCGAAGTGGAAGAGTTAGTACAAAGTATTCATAGTCAGCTGTTTCAAGCGCAAAAGCGCGTAGCGGTTGCCTTGTGTGGTAAAGGTAATATTGGTTCAAGTTGGTTATCACTGTTCGCAGAGCAAAAAGAAGAGCTCGAAAAACGCCACGGCATGAGCTTTGATTTAGTGGCGGTGGTAGATAGCCAAACTTACTGGTTTGATGAAAACGGGATTGATGCAGCAACGGTTGCTCAGCGCTTTGATGATGAAAGCATAGAGAATGATAGCAATTGGCTAACTAAGCTCGGTGCGATTCAAAATTTCGACGAAGCGGTGGTACTGGATGTCACTGCGAGTAAAGATCTGGCGGCACGTTATGTAGAAATTGCACAGCAAGGTATTCATCTTATCTCGGCGAACAAGGTGGCAGGTTCAGCTGATAGTCAGTATTACCATCAAGTACAAGATGCTTTCGCTAAGATTGGCCGTCATTGGCTATACAACGCGACGGTTGGTGCGGGGCTACCAATAAATCACACCGTTCGAGATTTGCGTGAAAGCGGTGACGAGATTGTCGCACTGTCGGGTATCTTCTCAGGTACGCTATCTTGGCTATTCCAACAATTTGATGGTTCGGTACCATTTACTGAACTAGTCGACTTAGCATGGCAGCAAGGTTTGACTGAGCCCGATCCTCGCTCAGATTTAGATGGTTCTGATGTGATGCGAAAGTTGGTTATCTTAGCTCGTGAGTCTGGTTTGGATATTGAACCTGAAAGTGTGAAGGTCGAATCGTTGGTACCAGAAGAGTTGCGAGATTTGAGCCTAGACGCTTTCTTTGACCAAGGTGATATCTTAAGTGAAATCCTGCAAGAGCGCCTAACTAAAGCTCAAAGAAACGACCAAGTGCTACGTTATGTCGCCCGTCTCGAGCGTAACGGTAAAGCAACGGTAGGAGTTGAGGCACTATCACGAGAGCATGCTTTAGCGAACTTACTACCGTGTGACAACATTTTCGCAATTGAGAGTAAATGGTACAAAGACAACCCGTTAGTGATTCGTGGTCCAGGCGCAGGACGTGAAGTGACGGCCGGTGCGATTCAATCTGATCTTAATCGCCTAGCTGGCTTATTCTAAATCTTACTAAGCCCAATTTTGCGAACTACCACAAAACCTCGGATGGCTTCCGGGGTTTTTTATTGTCTTGATAATGCCATACTGAATCACAGAGTTAGGCGATGAGGTTGTCACTTAGGAACTTGAACTATCCTAATTATTAACTTGAGAAAAATTCATAATCACAAGGTTGACATTAAATCGTATTCAATACATTCTGGAGACATATAGACGTCTAAACGTCGATTTAAGGATTTTGATTTCGTGGTGGAGTTGCCACAGGGAGAGTAAGATGGGATACACACATGCAGGGCATATCGATGCCTTAAACCAGAATATCGCTGAACTATCAGACAATATCAACGTCTCATTTGAGTTTTTCCCACCAAGCAGTGAAAAGATGGAAGAAACACTGTGGAACTCAGTGCACCGCCTTAAAACTCTTCAACCGAAATTCGTTTCTGTTACTTATGGCGCAAATTCAGGCGAGCGTGACAGAACCCACTCTATCATCAAAGAAATCAAAGCAGCGACGGGTCTTGTTGCTGCGCCTCACCTAACGTGTATCGACGCAACTCGTGATGAATTGATCGACATTGCTGACGATTACTGGAATAACGGTATCAAGAACATTGTTGCGCTGCGCGGTGATATTCCACCAGGTGGTGGTGCGCCAGATATGTATGCGTCAGACTTGGTAGAGCTGCTTAAAGCACGCCATGATTTTGATATCTCAGTGGCAGCATTCCCAGAAGTACACCCAGAAGCGAAAAGCGCACAATCGGATCTGCTTAACTTAAAGCGTAAGGTTGAAGCAGGGGCAAACCGTGCAATTACCCAATTCTTCTTTGATGTGGAATCTTACCTACGCTTCCGTGATCGCTGTGTAGCGGCAGGGATTGATGTAGAAATCGTTCCGGGGATCTTGCCTGTATCAAACTTCAAACAAGCGTCTCGCTTCGCTGCGCAGAACAACGTGAAAGTGCCGGGTTGGATGAGCAAACAGTTTGAAGGTTTGGATGATGATCCTGTGACGCGTCAGCTTGTTGGTGCTAGCCAAGCGATTGATATGGTGCGTGTCTTAAGCCGTGAAGGCGTGAAGGACTTCCACTTCTACACACTTAACCGTGCAGAGATGACTTATGCACTATGCCACACGCTCGGTGTTCGCCCACAAGTCGCAGTAGGCGCTTAATACGTTTTCCCCAGATAGACAAAAGGCTTGCCCATCGGCAAGCCTTTTTCGTTTTATTCAAAGCGACGAATTAGCCAATCACTTCAAGTTCTGTTAGCACTTCTTCTGCCCAGTTAATCCACGCTTCACGTAGCATTAAGTTACGACGAAGTGTTAGACGCTCTAGTCGTGCTTGTTTGTCTAGTGTTGATGGTGTTGCGTAGTACGCGGCTTCAATCTCTTTGTAATGAGAAACCAGTTTACGAGACTCTTCCACAAGTTCAGAAAGTTGGTCACGAAACGGTGTCGCAGGTTGCACTGCACAAGCCATTAGCTTAGCAGAGAACTCATCACGTACTGTTGGGTGTGCTGTTGGTTGATCGAACCACTCACCTAATGCGCCACGGCCAGCGTCAGTAATTGAGTAAACCTTACGGTCAGGTTTGCCTTCTTGCGGTTCAAGTACGCAAGTAACCAGCTCTTTCTCAGCCATTTTGTTTAGTTCACGGTAAACTTGTTGGTGACTTGCTTTCCAGAAGTAACCGATGCTAGCTGAGAATTCTTTAGTGATGTCGTAACCGGTTGCGTCGCGAGTGCTAAGAACAGTTAAAATTACGTGTGGTAATGACATGTCTTCAATCCAAATGGTCAATAAACTTGTAAACAAGCTACTTACACTTTCATTTGCGCTCTTTCTGACGCTTGAGTTTTTTATGTGTAAATAGCACCAACAATGTTGGTCCTGTCACCTTAAAGCCGTTTATCACCTAGAGTGATGGGTGTTTCCATCGAGCTGGAGCCTATTTGATTGGATTTGTGAGCTTCCAGCAGGCAAGTAGTATATAAATAATAAGCATGAAGTGGAATAGTAGGACAAAATTACCCAAAAAAACTAATAAAATACTCAATAGTGTTTTTGTGTAGTGTTTTATGTTGTTTGGTGGGGACTTTTTGTTTTTTTCTTGGATTAAATGTCTGGTTGCGTATTGCTCAAATAGTAGAAGTGATTGGTTAGTAGTAACAAAGGCTGAGTATTAACTCAGCCTTTGGTTCTTTATGCGTAGCTTGGTTAGCCTGTGTTACGCATACCAGCTGCAATACCTGCAATGGTTACCATCAGTGCTTCTTCTAAGTTTGCAGAAGATTCTTCAGTCTGGCGAGTACGGTACAGCAATTCAGCTTGAAGCATGTTCAATGGCTCTACGTAGATGTTACGTAGGCGAATGGATTCTAGTCCCCAAGGATCACTTTGCATCAAGTTCTCGTTGTTTTCTACGTTCAGGACAGACTTAATGTCCTGTTGAAGTTGATCTCGTAAGCGATCACCCAGCGGTTGAAGCTGCTCCTCAACTAAGCGCTGATCATAGTAACGAGAGATATCCATGTTGCACTTGGTGTACACCATCTCAAGCATACCTAGGCGAGTCGAGAAGAATGGCCATTCACGACACATTTCTTCCAGTAGTGCCTGATGGCCTTTGTCTACTGAGTATTGAATCGCTTCACCAGCCCCTAGCCATGCTGGAAGAACCAAACGGTTTTGGCTCCAAGAGAAGATCCAAGGAATCGCACGCAAACTTTCCACGCCACCGTTCGGGTTACGTTTTGCAGGGCGAGAACCTAGAGGCAGTTTACCTAGCTCAAGTTCAGGTGTTGCTTGGCGGAAGTAAGGCACGAAGTCTGGCTCACCACGAACGACGCTACGGTAGGCTTCACAGCTCACCTCGGACAGCACATCCATTAAGTCACGCCACTCTTGTTTAGGCTCTGGTGGCGGCAGTAGGTTCGCTTCTAGGATTGCACTTGCATACAAGTTGAAGCTGTTGACTGCGACATCAGGTAGACCTAGCTTAAAGCGGATCATCTCACCTTGTTCGGTTACGCGCAGACCGCCTTTCAGGCTCTTAGGTGGTTGAGATAGTAGTGCAGCGTGAGCCGGCGCGCCACCACGACCAATTGTACCGCCGCGACCGTGGAATAGTGTGAGTTCAACGCCTTCTTCTTCTGCAACCTTAACCAGTGAGTCCATCGCATGGTATTGCGCCCAACCTGCTGACATTACGCCTGCATCTTTTGCAGAGTCAGAGTAGCCAATCATCACCATTTGGTGGTTTTGGATAAAGCCGCGGTATAGATCAATGCCCATCAACTGCTTGATTACCGCTTCTGCGTTGTTCAAATCGTCTAGTGTTTCGAACAGTGGACATACGTCCATGCGGTAAGGGCACCCCGCTTCTTGTAGCAGTAGATGCACGGCAAGTACGTCAGAAGCGGTACGTGCCATTGAGATAACGTAAGCACCAAACGCTTCGCGAGGTTGTGCTGCCACAATCTTACAGGTATCCAAAACCTCTTTAACTGGCTCTGATGGCTCCCAGTCGCGAGGTAGAAGAGGGCGCTTAGATGCAAGTTCGTTGGTTAAGAAAGCAATCTTGTCTTGCTCGCTCCACTGCTCATAGTCACCAATGCCTAGGTAACGAGTCAATTCAGAAAGCACATCAGCATGACGAGTACTTTCTTGACGAATATCGAGACGAACTAGGTGGATACCGAAGGCTTTAACGCGGCGCAGAGTATCCAGCAGTGAGCCGTTGGCAATCACGCCCATGCCACATTCGTTTAGCGATTGGTAACACGCGTAAAGTGGTTCCCAAAGCTGCTCTACTTTTTGCAGAGGTGCTTTGACTGCCAATTTCTGGCCGTGAACTTTCGCGTCTAGAATGTCTTTAGTTTCGTTCAATAGTGAGCGAAGTTGTTTCAGAATCGCACGGTATGGTTCGTGTTGATCTTCACCTGCAAGCTCACGGACTTTATCGTTGCACACTGTCATTGACAGTTCGCTGATCAGTTCGTTGATGTCGTTAAGATATAGGTCAGCTGCTTTCCAGCGAGATAGAAGCAGTACTTCACGAGTCACGCTGTGGGTTACAAATGGGTTACCGTCGCGGTCACCACCCATCCAAGAAGAGAAGTGCACTGGGCGAGCATCAATTGGCAGACCTTCGCCAAGGTAAGATTTCAGGCGGTCGTTCATTTCACGTAAGAAGTCAGGTACGGCTTCCCATAGTGAGTTTTCGACCACTGCAAAGCCCCATTTAGCTTCATCAAGCGGTGTCGGGCGCTGCTGACGGATAACATCAGAGTGCCAGCTTTGAACGATAAGTTGCTCAAGGCGACGTTCAGTTTTCTTACGCTCTTTGAAAGAGAGATCGCTCAGCTCAAGCTTAGATAGACACTCGTTGATCTTCACAAGCTTATTGATCATGGTTCGACGAGTGATTTCGGTCGGGTGCGCAGTTAGGACCAATTCAATGTTCAGGTCGCGAACCGCTTGTGCCGTGTCTAGCTTGCTCACATCATTTTGCACCAGCTTTGAGAACAGCGAGTTAATTGCGTCAGGTTCGCAGATATGCTCTTCACAATGGCGTGAAATGGTGTGGTATTGCTCAGCAATATTGGTCAGGTTTAGAAATTGGTTGAACGCGCGGGTCACGGGCGTCAATTGCTCATCTGGCAAGCTTTTAATCTCTTCGATTAAGCTGTCTCTGTCAGCATTATTTCCAGCTTGAGCCGATTTGGATAATTTACGAATGGTTTCCACTTTCTCGAAGATTTCTTCGCCGTGGGCATCGCGAATTGTGTTGCCCAGTAAGTGGCCCAGCATGCGCACATTGCTTTTGAGTGCGGCGTATTTCTCGTTCATTGTCATCCTGCCTCGTAAAAAAACTACATCCATTGTCCTTGTTAAGACTCCAATCTAGCGAAAAGCACCAGTTCTAGTCAAATAAAGCACGCATAGATTGCAATTATTCCACTTCTCTCCTGATTTAGAGCAAAAATAGGTCAGCTTATCGAAGGAGAAGTGAAAATTAATTACAAAATAACGCTCTAAAAGAAGGATATAGCGTGCTAGAGGGGGCGTGGCGCAGATAACAAAATGCAACTCAATCGAGCTGCATTGTGAGGAAAGTACAGAATGCGACTAACAACAATATTTCACCATCGCACGTGACAGCACATCGATGGTTGGGTCAATAAAGTCGAAAGAGAGGAATTCATCTGGCTGGTGGGCTTGGTCAATCGAGCCGGGACCTAAAACCAGTGTTGGACACAACTGTTGAAGAAATGGTGCTTCAGTACAGTAGTTAACGGTTTCTGAACTGGTTTGGCAGATCTCTTCTACACCACCGATAAATGGGTGGTCGTGTTGGCATTCGTACCCCGGAATTGGCTCGTGCAGGGGAATGATTTCTAATCGCCCTGGCCATTTCGCTTCCACTTCTTTCAAGGCTCCGCGCAGCATGTTCTCTAAACCATCAAGGCTAATACCAGGAAGAGGACGCACGTCATAATGCAGCTCGCAGCAACCGCAAATCCGGTTTGCACTGTCACCGCCATGAATATGACCGAGGTTTAGGGTAGGGCTTGGAATGGCAAAACCAGGGTGGTGGTACTCTTTCACTAGCTTGTCACGCAGTTGCATCATGGCAAACATGACCTCATGCATGATTTCAATGGCGTTGACACCAAGTGCCGGATCTGATGAGTGACCGGATTTACCTGTTACGCGAATAGCATTTGCCACATGTCCTTTGTGACCTCGAATGGGTACAAGGCTGGTGGGTTCACCAATGATACAGTAATCCGGTTTAAAAGGTGCGTTCTCAGTGAAATGACGCGCACCCAGCATGGTGGTTTCTTCATCACAGGTCGCCAACACATACAGCGGCTTGGTTTGTTTACTCCAGTCGACTTTCTTTACCGCTTCATAAATAAAGGCAAAGAAGCCTTTCATATCCGCAGTACCTAATCCGTAAAAGCGGTTGTCTTTCTCGGTCAGCGTATGTGGGTCAAAACTCCAACGTCCTTCATCAAATGGCACGGTATCACTATGGCCTGCGAGAAGTAAGCCGCCTTCACCTTCACCCATACGTGCGATCATATTGTGTTTGCCTGGTTCCACTTCGATCACTTCAACACTAAAGCCAAGATCTTTAAACCAAGATGCCAGCTTCTCGATCACTTTGGCATTGCCTTGATCCCAACTTGGATCGGTTGAGCTTATCGAAGAGGTACTGATCAGTCCTTCATAGACCTCTAGAAAACTTGGTAATTGCATGGATTCTTCAATTCTCCTGTTGACAGACAGAGCACAAAAATGTAAAACACATATTAAATCATATTTATTGAATAAAAAATCAAAATAAAGCAAAAATTAAATATGAATAGTCATTTTCAGCCTTAAGTATATGGATGTCATGTAATGCTAAAAACCACGATTATCGGAGCCAGCGGCTACACCGGCGCAGAGTTGGCTTTAATGGTCAACAAACACCCTGAACTCAAGCTATCAGGTTTATACGTTTCCGCCAATAGCGTAGATGCAGGAAAGAATATTGCTCAATTGCACGGCAAGTTAGCAGGTGTGATTGATATGCCAGTTTCGCCACTGATTGACCCTGAGCAGGTTGCTCAAGCGTCAGATGTGGTCTTTCTGGCTACAGCACATGAAGTGAGCCACGACTTAGCCCCAATTTTCTTAGAGGCGGGCTGTCAGGTATTCGATTTATCCGGTGCATTCCGTGTGAAAAGCGAAGGCTTCTACAACACCTTCTATGGCTTTGAACATCAATATAACAACTGGCTAGATAAAGCAGCATACGGCTTAGCGGAGTGGAACCAAGAATCAATAAAAACCACTCCTTTGATTGCAGTGGCGGGTTGCTACCCGACCGCTTCACAGCTTGCAATCAAACCTTTATTAGAACACGCATTACTGGATACCAACCAATGGCCTGTGATTAACGCAACTAGTGGTGTATCAGGTGCAGGGCGTAAAGCATCCATGGTTAACAGCTTCTGCGAAGTGAGCTTGCAACCTTACGGTGTCTTTAACCATCGTCACCAACCAGAGATTGCTCAGCATTTGGGTTGCGATGTGATTTTTACTCCACACCTAGGCAACTTTAAGCGCGGCATTCTTGCCACGATCACCATGAAACTTTCGCAAGGCGTGACGGAAGCACAAGTGGCGAAAGCGTTTGAACAAGCTTACCAAGGCAAGCCTGCGGTTCGTCTTAAAGGTGATGGTATTCCACGTATTCAGGATGTCGAAAATACCCCTTTCTGTGATATCGGCTGGAAGGTTCAAGGCGAACACATCATTGTGATTTCGGCTATCGACAACCTACTTAAAGGTGCATCGAGTCAAGCGATGCAATGTCTCAATATTCATTACGGTTACCCAGAACTGACAGCGTTGCTGTAGTCGTTGAAAGAGGGAAATGCGATGACGCAAACCAATCAAGCTCCTTTAGTCATTAAGCTCGGTGGTGCAGCTCTATCTTGCACTCAAACCTTAAGCCAACTGTTTGCTGCTATTGCGGCATACCAAAAATCAGCGCAGCGACAAATCGTCATCGTTCATGGCGGTGGCTACCTAGTTGATGAGTTGATGGCAAAGCTTCAGCTTGAAACCGTAAAGAAAAACGGTCTTCGCGTGACGCCTTATGAGCAAATTCCTGTGATTGCAGGCGCGCTTGCAGGCACAGCAAACAAATTGCTTCAAGGTCAAGCGATTGCGGATGGTCTGAATGCAGTGGGTCTTAGTCTCGCCGATGGTGGGTTATGTCATGTTGAAGAACTTGATCCAGAGCTAGGCGCTGTAGGCAAAGCATCACCAGGTGATTCAACCCTTTTACAAGCGGTGCTAAGCGCAGGTGCACTGCCGATCATCAGCTCAATTGGTCTGACTGAAAAAGGTCAGATGATGAATGTGAATGCTGACCAAGCTGCGGTTGCCGTAGCAGGTGCATTGGATGCGGAGTTAGTGCTTCTATCCGATGTGAGCGGTGTACTTGATGGCAAAGGGCATTTGATCAAAACGCTATCTGAGCAAGAAGCCGATGCGTTGATCAAAGGGCAAGTAATCACCGACGGTATGATCGTCAAAGTTAAAGCCGCTTTGGAGGCTGCCAATGATCTTGGTCGTCCTATCGAAGTCGCGACATGGCGTTACCCAGAGAAACTGACCCAGCTATTCGCGGGTGAAAGTATTGGAACGCAGTTTCTGCCTCAATAAAGCAGAAGCAAACCAGTTTAAGAATTGAACATTAGGAAGTGGTTGGCACTGACCGCCGAGAGCAGCGCCAGTTAAGTTTGGAGAAAAAACATGAGCAAAGTGAACGTAAATAAAGTGGTAGTCGCATACTCAGGCGGTCTAGATACTTCAGTAATCATCCCGTGGCTAAAAGAGAACTACGACTGTGAAGTGGTGGCTTTCGTTGCCGATGTTGGTCAAGGTGCAGAGGAGCTAGAAGGTATTGAAGCGAAAGCAAAAGCTTCAGGTGCTTCAGAGTGCTACATCGCTGACCTGAAAGAAGAAATGGTCGCAGACTACATTTACCCGACACTAAAAACAGGCGCTTACTACGAAGGTAAATACCTACTAGGAACATCAATGGCGCGTCCTATCATTGCCAAAGCGCAGGTTGAAGTCGCACGTAAAGTTGGCGCAGACGCTCTGTGTCATGGTTGTACCGGTAAAGGTAACGACCAAGTACGTTTTGAAGGTGCATTTGCAGCGCTAGCACCAGATCTGCACGTTATTGCGCCTTGGCGTGAATGGGATCTAGTGAGCCGTGAAGAATGTCTGGACTACCTAGCAGAGCGTAACATTCCTTGTTCAGCATCTCTTACTAAGATTTACTCGCGTGATGCGAATGCATGGCACATTTCTACTGAAGGTGGTGTTCTAGAAGATACATGGAATGCGCCAAATGAAGATTGCTGGGCTTGGACTGTAGACCCAGAACAAGCACCGAATGAAGCTGAAACCGTGACCTTGAAAGTAGCGAAAGGCGAAGTCGTTGAGGTAGACGGCGAAGCGATGACACCATACAACGCGTTGGTTTATCTAAACGAGAAAGGTGCGAAGCACGGTGTTGGTCGTATCGATATTGTCGAAAACCGTCTAGTGGGGATGAAGTCTCGTGGTTGCTACGAAACTCCGGGTGGCACTATCATGATGGAAGCGCTGCGTGCAGTGGAGCAACTTGTGCTGGACAAAGCATCATTTGAATTCCGCGAGGAGCTTGGTCTGAAAGCATCGCACCTTGTTTACGATGGTCGTTGGTTCACGCCTCTATGTAAGTCTATTCTTGCGGCTTCTGAAGAGCTCGCGCAAGACGTGAATGGTGAAGTGGTTGTGAAGCTTTACAAAGGCCACGCAACGGTAACGCAAAAACGTTCGGATAACAGTTTGTACTCTGAAGAATTTGCTACTTTTGGTGAAGATGAAGTTTATGACCAAAGCCATGCTGAAGGCTTTATCCGTCTTTACTCGCTATCAAGCCGTATTCGTGCGCTGAACAGCCAGAAAAAATAAGCCAATTTAAAACCTTATAAGATAAGAGACCTGCCTCTATTGGCAGGTCTTTTTCGTTTTTGCTGACCTCATTGGCATAAAGATAAAATAACCATGAATAAATATGTAAAAATATTGAATTTCTACTTTATTTTTATCTGTGATTATCGTAACGTTGAGGCATAAGAAAAAGTGAGCAAATGACCACCGATTTGGTCAACACTTAATGAAGAATACGTTAGCGTAAGCAATAGTCATCAGGAGAAACGCAATGGCATTATGGGGCGGAAGATTTACCCAAGCGGCAGACACCAGATTTAAGGACTTCAACGATTCATTGCGTTTCGATTACCGATTGGCTGAGCAAGATATTGTTGGCTCAATTGCGTGGTCAAAAGCCTTGCTTTCTGTTGACGTATTATCAGCAGAAGAACAACAAAAGCTTGAGCTGGCACTGAATGAGCTCAAGCTTGAAGTCATGGAAGACCCTCAGCAAATCCTACGTTCGGATGCGGAAGATATCCACTCTTGGGTAGAGCAGCAACTGATCAACAAGGTCGGCGACCTAGGTAAAAAACTACACACGGGACGTTCACGTAACGACCAAGTGGCAACCGACCTTAAACTTTGGTGTCGTCAGCAAGGCCAACAGCTGTTGATTGCTTTAGACCGTCTGCAAACTCAAATGGTAGGCGTAGCTAAGCAGCATCAAGGTACGGTGCTTCCGGGCTACACGCATTTGCAACGTGCTCAGCCTGTTACGTTTGCTCACTGGTGTTTGGCTTATGTTGAAATGTTTGAACGTGACTATTCGCGTCTGAGTGACACACTTAAGCGTTTGGACACGTGTCCACTTGGTTCTGGAGCGCTTGCTGGTACCGCTTATCCAATCGATCGTGAAGAGCTGGCTCACAACCTTGGTTTCCATCGTGCAACACGTAACTCGTTGGACTCTGTATCTGACCGTGACCACGTGATGGAGTTGATGTCTGTGGCGTCTATCTCGATGTTACACCTTTCGCGTTTAGCAGAAGATATGATCTTCTACAATTCGGGTGAATCTAATTTTATTGAATTAGCTGATACGGTAACCTCAGGTTCTTCTCTGATGCCACAGAAGAAAAACCCAGATGCACTAGAGCTTATTCGTGGTAAGACGGGGCGTGTGTACGGCGCACTTGCTGGCATGATGATGACAGTGAAAGCGCTGCCACTGGCTTACAACAAAGACATGCAGGAAGACAAGGAAGGCCTGTTCGATGCACTTGATACATGGAACGATTGCATGGAAATGGCGGCACTGTGTTTTGATGGCATCAAGGTTAATGGTGAGCGTACGTTAGAAGCCGCGAAACAAGGTTACGCAAACTCTACCGAACTGGCAGATTATCTAGTGGCGAAAGGCATCCCATTCCGTGAAGCGCACCATATTGTCGGTGTTGCTGTGGTCGGTGCTATTGCCAAAGGCTGTGCGTTGGAAGAATTGTCGATTGAAGAGCTGAAAGCTTTCTCTGAAGTGATTGAAGCGGATGTGTATGACATCTTAACCATCGACTCGTGTCTTGAGAAGCGTTGTGCACTTGGTGGTGTCGCGCCTCAGCAAGTTGCTTTCGCCGTCGATCAAGCAGACAAGCGCCTTTCTCAACGTGATACATCAGCAGTGAAAGTTCGACCTGCTCGTCTAACCGATATTGAAACCGTAGAAGGTATGGTTGCTTATTGGGCGAATATGGGGGAAAACCTACCGCGCTCACGCAATGAGTTGGTACGTGATATTGGCTCCTTCGCGGTTGCCGAGCATCACGGAGAGGTTACTGGTTGTGCATCTTTGTATGTCTATGACTCAGGGTTAGCAGAAATTCGTTCTCTAGGCATTGAAGCTGGTTGGCAAGGCCAAGGGCAGGGTAGTGCGATTGTGAACTATCTGGTTGAGAAAGCACGCCAAATGGCTATCAAGAAAGTCTTTGTGCTGACACGTACGCCTGAATTCTTTATGAAGCAGAGCTTCTTGCCAACCTCGAAGTCGTTGCTACCAGAAAAAGTACTGAAAGATTGCGATCAGTGTCCGCGTCAGCATGCGTGTGATGAAGTTGCACTAGAGATCAACTTGTTCGAACAATTGATCCAGAAAAGTAACGTAGCCTAGGTTGATGATTCTATTAGTATTTAAGAAAATACTAAAAAAATTGGAAAAAAACTTGGAACCTTTGAGAGGAAGCCCGGTCTATTAAAGTACCACTGCTTTTTCTTAGAAGAATCTAAGAGAGCCCCAAGACCGGTATTGGTTTTGGGGCTTTTTTCTATCTGTCATCTGGGTGATGAGCATCCTTACTTTCTTTTCCACGACGGCGCTGCCACGGCAAAACCACGAAGCGCATCCATAGGTGCAAAAACAGTAAGCCGTTAAATGCAAATCCGGCAAAGATCAGCGCGATCGATTCAATACTTTGTGGATCATCTTTAAACGCAAACCACCACACGATCCAACATAAAACAGAAAGTACCGTCAGTTGATCCATGCATCGTTGGCAACGTCCGATCTTTTTCCAAAACCAGTGCTCTTGGCAACTTCGACAAGCCATTGTTCTATCCACACTATCTATTTTTCCCTGATTATAACGGCTAACTCATGTTTGAGTTTCTCTTTGTCTGGTTTCTATGTCGTGTCTATCGAACCAAAAATGGAAAATTAACTTGGTTAAAAATGTGTAGCACGTAATTGGTGTATGGTGCGCTGTCAGCCTGACAATAGGAAAAATTATAATGTCGACAGAACTTAAAGTAGCACTAGGCCTTGCTGGTGGTTTCTTCACAATTGGTTTTACTGCCATTGTGCTTGTTAGCCGTTACGCAATGATGACTGCATAAACAACCACTTTGCTCAGTTTGAACTGATAGAGTTGGAATGAGAAAGCCTCGTCTATGACGAGGCTTTTGTTTGTCTGGGAGAGGTAAAGAGAGTGAGCGTTAGCAACCAGGTCCACAATCAAGACAATGTTTGATCATCTCAGGACCTAAGTGGAGCTTCGCATTCAAATCTCGTAGCGCAGTGCGAACGCCTTCTTCAATCACAGGGTGGTAAAATGGCATATCAAGCATTTCAGATACTGTCATTTTATTTTGGTGTGCCCAAGCAAGCAGGTGGGCTAGGTGTTCGGCGTTTGGTCCCATCATTTCTGCGCCCAAGAAGCGACCAGTACCTTGTTCCCCATAGACATGCAGAATGCCTTTATTTCGAAGCATAACGCGTGAGCGACCTTGATTTTCAAACGATACTTGACCGGTAGCGAAACAGCCACATGTGCCAAAACGCGTTTCTAGTTGCTTGAAGGTTTCTCCTACCATAGCAATTTGTGGATCAGAGAACACTGCTGAGATTGATGAGCGGCGCAGGCCTGCACGAATATCAGGGAAACGACCTGCGTTGTCGCCAGCAATACGCCCCTGATCTGCCGCTTCGTGTAATAATGGAATTTGATTGCTTGCATCACCCGCGATAAAGATGCTCTCTACCGAGGTTTGCAGAGTGTAATGATCCGCCGTTGGTACGCCGCGCTCATCCAGTGCCACATTGGTGTTTTCAATCGCTAGCTTGTCGACATTCGGGCGACGACCAGTTGCTGCCAATACGTAATCAACAATAAAGGTTTCTAGTTCACCATCGTGGTTGATGAATTGGATTTCGACCTTATCTTCACCGTCATTTTCTGGTGAAGTAATACGTTTCATGCTTTCGACTTTTACATCGGCATCAAGGTAGAACTCTTCTTTGAAGGCTTTATCGGCATACGCCATCACTTCAGGGTCGGTCAATGGTCCTACTTGACCACCAAGACCAAATAGCTTCACATTTACACCTAAGCGATGCAACGCTTGACCCAATTCAAGACCAATCACACCCGGACCAAATACGGCAACAGATTCTGGCAAGTCATCCCAATCGAACACATCATCGTTAATCACTAAGCGGTCGCCGACTTCATTCCATACGGCAGGGTAAGCAGGACGCGAACCGGTTGCGATCACAATACGCTTAGCTGTGATTTGAGTGTGCTCATCAACGATTAACGTGTTGTCGTTGGTAAACTTAGCATAACCCGACACTTTATCTTCAGTAGGAATCTCATCGACGCCTTCCAACACAAAGCCTACAAAGCGGTCACGTTCTCGCTTTACTCGGTCCATGACTTCACGACCATTAATGTAAATGTCGCCTTGTGGATGTACACCAAAGCCCGGTGCTTTCTCGATTTGGTGTACGCTTTCAGCGGCGGCGATCAAAAGTTTCGACGGCATGCATCCGACACGAGCACATGTTGTGCCGTAAGGGCCACCTTCGATCATCACAACGCTGTCTGCGTGTGATTTTGCTGCGCGGTAGGCGCCAAGACCAGCTGTACCACCACCAATAATTGCCACGTCGACATTTAACTGTTTCATAATGGATTCTCGTTTTTTCCAAACGCAGTTGAAGTGACTAAGTTTGGATGAGTGAATTTGAGTTCATTAATCTTGATAACTGGTTGAACGGTGAAGACAACCAGTTATCAAGATTAAGCATAGGAAGTGATTGAGGGGGTGGTCTCCCAGGCGAGGGATGCTCTGGGAGACCAAGGGCTGAGTTCTGGATAGCGAGATTGCCAACTCAAGCCCATTAGGCAAATTATTAACCTAGGTACGTTTCTAGCTCTTCGCTACCGCCGATGTGTTTACCACCGATGAACACTTGAGGTACCGTTGTGCGACCAGAGATTGCACGTAGACTTACTGTTGTTGCGTCTTTACCCAGAATCACTTCTTCATATTGAAGACCGTGGTCAATCAAGTTTTGTTTCGCCTTCATACAGAAAGGGCAACCTGGTTTAGTGAATACGGTGATTGATTCTTGAGTTTTGTACTCAGGAGCGATGTAGTTCATCATCGTATCTGCATCAGATACTTTGAACGGGTCGCCTGGCTCGTTTGGTTCGATGAACATTTTTTCTACTACGCCGTTTTTCACTAGCATGCTGTAACGCCATGAACGCTTACCAAAACCAATGTCGTTTTTATCTACAAGCATACCCATACCGTCTGTAAACTCACCGTTACCATCTGGGATGAAAGTGATGTTTTCAGCTTCTTGGTCAGCTTTCCATGCGTTCATTACGAATGTATCGTTTACGGAAACACATAGAATCTCATCCACGCCATGTTCTTTAAATACAGAGAACAGTTCGTTGTAACGTGGTAGGTGGCTTGATGAGCACGTCGGAGTAAAAGCACCAGGCAAGCTAAATACGATAACCGTTTTGTCTTTGAACAAGTCTTCCGTGGTTACATTCACCCATGCGTCACCTTTACGGATAGGAAAAGTAACTTGTGGTACAGCTTGACCTTCTTTTGATGCAAACATGATGATTTCCTTTTTAAATTTATGAAATAATTCGTTTTCGAGCTTAGCGTTATTTAGCGCTCAGTTTCGTTTTCTTGAGCTCATTATTGAAAAAAAACTTTGATAGCTCTAATCGTTTAATGCTATGGTTTTGATAGATTATTTCTATCGCCAAACAAGAAGCGAATCGTACGTTATGAATATTCGAGATTTTGAGTACTTGGTGGCGCTTGCGGAGCACAAGCATTTTCGAAAAGCAGCGGAAGCTTGTTTTGTTAGTCAGCCAACATTGAGTGGCCAGATTCGTAAACTAGAAGACGAGTTAGGCACTGCCCTGCTTGAAAGAAGCAGTCGTCGCGTGTTGTTTACTGACTCTGGTTTACAGTTGGTTGAGCAAGCAAAACGTATTTTGAGTGAAGTAAAAACCTTCAAAGATATGGCGAGCGGTCAAAGTGGTGCCATGACTGGCCCAATGCACATTGGCTTTATCCCAACAGTTGGTCCTTACCTCCTACCTAAAATAGTTCCTCACCTTAAAGAAGAGTTTCCAGATTTGGAGCTGTTTTTACATGAGGCGCAGACCCACCAATTGGTCCGTCAATTAGAAGATGGCAAGTTAGATTGTCTTGTTTTAGCATCGGTTGATGAGACTGCGCCCTTTAAAGAAATTGAGGTGTACAACGAGCCTTTAAGTGTTGCGGTACCTTGTGATCACGAATGGGCTGGGTTAGATCATATTGATATGCTCGACCTCAATGGCAAGACGGTGTTGTCTTTGGGTGATGGTCATTGTTTACGAGACCAAGCTCTGGGTTTCTGCTTTGCTGCCGGAGCGAAAGATGATGAGCGCTTTAAAGCGACTAGCCTAGAAACACTGCGTAACATGGTGGCGGCGGGAGCAGGGATTACTCTGTTGCCACAGTTGTCTGTGCCGCATGAAAAGAAAAAAGATGGCGTGTGTTACGTGCCAGCAATGAACCCAACACCATCACGCAGCATTGTGTTGGTTTACCGTCCTGGCTCTCCATTGCGTACGCGTTTTGAAACCTTAGCAGCGACCATCAAAAACATTCTTGAAGCGAAAGAAGCACCAATTGCAGCCTAGCTTTGAGATGCTGATATAAACAAAAGGGAGCCAATCGGCTCCCTTTTTCTTTGTTAGTATTGCGTGGTATTAGAACAGTTCTTCTGCACCGCCGCTACCACCAGAGTAGATGCTGTCTTCCAGGCTGTTGCCGACATACTCGGTTGGTTCTGTGCCTTTTTCGAAGTATTCGAACATGGATGAACCATCAACTTTATGAGTCAGTAGGCCACTATCACGATCGATACGAACTCGAACGATATCGTCTGGAATATTCTTACCTTGTTGAGGCACTCCGTCTAGTGCAGCACGCATGAAATCAATCCAAGCTGGTTCTGCCGTTTTAGCGCCAGATTCTGCACCAGAAATTTGGCCTTTCCCTAGGTTACTGTTCACAGTGGTACGGCCTAACGTGCGAGAGTGATCATCAAAACCAACCCATGCAATAGCCACAATACCCGGACCGTAACCGTTATACCAAGTGTCTTTTGAGTCGTTGGTTGTGCCCGTTTTACCACCGATATCACGACGCTCCAGTTTCTGTGCTCGCCAGCCGGTACCGTTCCAACCTGTACCATCACGCCAGCTGCCACCACCCCAGATATTGCTGTACATCATCTCGCGCATGATGAATGCATTTTGAGCAGAGATAACTTGTTTTGCATATTGTGGTGTGTCGTTTTCTAGAGCGTTATCAGGGGCAATGTTTTCCGTTGTTACATCTTGCTCACCAAATTCGGCTGCAAACTTATCTTCAGGCTGTACTGGCATTTGAGGGCAGTCGTGCTGACAAATCACTTTTGGGTTTGCCTTAAACAGTACTTCACCAAATGAGTTTTCAACGTGGTCAATGTAAAACGGTTCTACATAGTAGCCACCATTTGCAAATACAGAGTAGCCTTGCGCGACTTTCATTGGTGTTAAGCTACCAGCACCCAATGCGATCGTTTCTGAACGAGGCACTTGGTCAATATCAAACCCAAAGCGAGTTAGGTATTCACGTGTTTCATCTAGGCCAACTTCACGTAGTGTACGTACGGCCATTACGTTTTTCGACTGCGCTAAACCGATACGTAGGCGAGTTGGGCCAACGTAAGTCGGCGGTGAGTTCTTTGGACGCCATGCCGAACCTGAACCTGCATCCCACTTGTTGATTGGCGCATCGTTTACTAGTGAAGCAAGGGTTAAGCCCTTATTGATTGCTGCCGAATATATGAATGGTTTGATACTCGAACCAACCTGACGAATAGACATGGTTGCACGGTTAAACTTGCTATGAACAAAGTTAAAGCCACCAACTAGAGACAGTATTGCACCGTTTTCTGGGTTCATTGCCACAAACGCTGTATTTGCGCTTGGTACTTGGCTTAGCTTCCAGTTATTGATGGTTGTGCCTTCTTTATCTGTCGTACTGATTTCACGTACCCAGATTTGTTGGCCTACAGCTAAGATCTCTTTGGCTGATTTCGGTGCTCTACCTTGACGTTGATCAGTCAGGTACTTACGAGCCCAATTCATACCAGTCCAAGCGATGGTTTGCTCTTCGTTATTTTTCACCCAAACTTGCGCGGCTTTGTCATCGACTTTAGTGACAATAGCAGGATAGAGCTGGCCATAGGTCGGTTGTTTCTTCAGATGCTTTTCAATTTGTTCTGAATCCCAAGCCGTTTCGCCTTCTTTCCACAGTACTTTTTCCGCGCCGCGGTAGCCGTGACGTTCATCGTACGCAAGGATGTTATTGATGGATGCGGTATTTGCGGCATCTTGCAGTTTTGAATCTACCGTCATGTAGATATTCAAGCCTGACGTGTAAGCCTGCTCCGCACCGTATTCTTTTACTGCCCATGAGCGTGCTAACTCTGCAACGTATGGAGCAGAGAGTTCAATCTCAGCACTGTGGTAGCGAGCAACAATCGGCTCTGAACGTGCTTCATCGTACTGTTCTTGAGTGATGTATTTCTCATCTAGCATACGCATCAAAACCACGTTACGACGGTTTGTTGCGCGCTCTAGTGAGTAAAGCGGGTTCATGGTTGATGGCGCTTTTGGCATACCTGCCAGTGTTGCGATTTCACTCAAGGTCAGTTCATTTAAGCTCTTACCAAAGTAAACTTGAGCTGCTGCGCCGAAACCGTAAGAGCGGTAACCAAGGAAGATTTTATTGACATACAGCTCCATGATTTCTTGTTTAGAAAGCAGCTGCTCAATATGAATGGCGATGAAGATTTCTTTAATTTTACGCATGATCTTCTTCTCGTTAGATAGGAAGAAGTTACGCGCTAGCTGCTGAGTAATAGTACTCGCACCTTGTTTTGCTGAACCCGATAACGCAACAACAACAGCTGCACGCGTAATGCCGATTGGGTCAATACCTGGGTGCTCGTAAAAACGGCTATCTTCGGTTGCGATCAGCGCATGAATTAAATCTTGCGGAATTTCGTCGTAGGTAACAGGAATTCGACGCTTCTCGCCAAACTGTGCGATCAGTTTCCCGTCTTGACTAAATACCTGCATAGGTGTTTGTAATTCAACATTTTTTAGTGTTGCAACATCTGGCAATTCAGGCTTCACGTATTGATAGAAGCCAAAAATTGTGGTGACTCCAAGAATTATGCAAATCAATGTTAAAAATAATAAACGCTTTATGAACTTCACCGGAGAATCCCTGATTGGTTGAGGCTGTGTAACGGCAAACCCTTGTACTCTTAGGTCAAAAATTTAGCACATAAGAGATATTAACTCTTATTTGGATGCTAATAACAACCTTTGCACGAAGAAAATTCTCTGGGTGCTAATGACACTGGCACACAGGAATTTCGGAGCGAGAGTAGAGATGGATAAGCTATTAGTTACGGGCATAGATATCGGCCATAACAGCCTCAAAGCCGTGGTACTTAAACCCAATGGCAACAGTTATGCCTTACTGGGTTACAAAGAAATAATACTTAAAGAAGGTATTGTCGCTGAAAATAACACCATAAATCATCAAGAAATTGTAAAGACCCTAAAAGAGATGAAAAAAGACCTCCCTTTTAGGGCTAATCGAGTCGCGATTTCAGTTCCTGACAATGCGGTGATCAGCAAAAAACTGCAAATCGAACAAAGTTTAGAGGAAAGTGAAAAAGAGTTTGCCGTCGTACAGGCTTTTTCTCATCAATCGCCGTTCCCTGTAGAAGAGCTTAGTCTTGATTTTGTATTAGTGGAATCTGATGAGCAAATGCGTGGGACAGAAAGCTATCAAGTTTTCGCAACACGTAAAGACGTGGTGGAAACCCGCGTAGAAGCATTGCAAAAATCTGGTCTAAAAACCGTGCTGGTGGACGTGCATTCCCAAAGTCTTGGGCATATCTGGAAGTTAACCACGGAACGCTACCCTGACAAAAGCAAATACTGCCTACTGGACATCGGGGTATTAAATAGCTCGTTCACTATGTTTACCGAGCAAGGTGAGTTATTCCATAAAGAGTTTGTGTGTGGCACTCGTGCCGCTAGTGGCCTTTTGCACGACAACCCGCTTTCTGATGATGCTCAAGTCATGACAGAACAATTCAACCGTCAAGTTGTGGATCGCGTGAAACGTCAAATGCAACTCTATACCTCTATTAATGGTTCTCAAGATATTAAAGGTATTTGGCTCTCCGGTGAGGGGGCGTCCACCCCAATGTTAGCTGAAGAGCTCTCCAGTCAACTGGCGCTCGAATGTGAGTTGTTTAACCCACTGGGCTTATTTGAAATGAAAGTTTCTAAGCGCAAGCGCCGCGCCGCAGATTGGCAGCACTTCACTACCGCTGCGGGTTTGGCAGTTCGTGGTATCCAGTGGCTGGGAGGTCATCATGCTCTATCACATTAACCTGCTCCCTTGGCGTGAAAATCAGCGTGAAGAACACCGCCGCCGTTTTGTCGGTTTGATTGTGCTTGGTGTTATTGCGGCGCTGGGTGTGCAGTGGGGAATCGGTAAATACTACCAGTATCAACAAGATCAGCAGCAACAGCGTTTGGACTACCTAGCACACTATATATCTCAGTTGGATAAACGCATTGAGGCAATGAAGATTGCAGAGCAAGAGCACGGCAAAATCCTAGAGCGTTTGAAAACGGTGGAAGGTTTACAAAACGGACGTAACAAAACCACTGAGTTTATGAACTTGATGCCGTCGGTGATTCCGGATGGTGTCTACGTCGACAAAATCAAAATGAACGATTTTGAGATTGAA
The DNA here is from genome assembly GCF_023277445.1 of Vibrio sp. ED002. Taxonomy (NCBI): domain Bacteria; kingdom Pseudomonadati; phylum Pseudomonadota; class Gammaproteobacteria; order Vibrionales; family Vibrionaceae; genus Vibrio; species Vibrio sp. ED002. Next base: position 2,744,725 of record NZ_CP080238.1, read on the forward strand.
ATCTCTGGTATTTCAGACAGCACACCACGTTTGGCGACGATGTTAGACAATATGGAACGCTCTGCGAAGTTACTTGATGTCGAGATGCATTCTATCGTTCATGGTAAAGCGCGTTTTGGTAAAGAGTTCCAAACGTTCAAAGTCTCTTTCATGTTTAAAGAAGCGGAAGGAGAGCAACGTGGTTAATTGGCAAGATCTTGATATGGATGAAATTGCTGAGTGGCCAGTGCTGCCTCAGTTAGTGGTCATCTTATTAATGGTGCTTTTAATCCAAGGTTTTGGGTATTGGTTTTACTTAAAGCCCGAAGAGGAGCGCTTGAATACGTTGATTCAAGAAGAGCAAACCTTGAAAGTCGCGTTGCGCATCAAAGCTAACAAAGTTGCGGCCTTACCCCAGCTACAATCTCAACTTGATGAGTTAACCACGCGCTACGAGTTGTTGCTTCAGCAATTACCTGCGCAAAAAGAACTGGCAACTATGTTGGCCTCAGTCAACGAACTCGGTATTGATAACAAACTGACTTTTACTCGGATTGACTGGGGTAAAAAACAATCTGAACACTTCCTTTATCGGTTACCGCTCAATATCGAGTTAACGGGAGACTTCCACGACATTGGTCGTTTTTCACAAGCGATAGCGACATTACCTCGCATCATCACATTTAAAGACGTGACTTGGCAGCGTGTCAGCCAAGAAAGTGAGACGTTGCACTTCCGTGTTAAGGCGAATACATACCAGTTCAAACCAGAGGAACAGAAAGATGCGAAATAGTTCTTTGCTGATGGTTTGTATGGTCACGTTGCTAACGGGTTGCCAAGCCAATGATGAGTCGCTTACCGGTTTTATTCGTGATGTAGAAAACCAAGCTCGACGTGACGTCTCCAAGCTCAAGCCTGCCGAAGAATATGTGGTGGTCAATTACGACCCTCAAATCATGCGAGCACCGTTTGAGCTGCCGAAGGAGGCGACTATAGCCACCCAACCGGTTGCCAGAGAAGACTGTTGGCAACCACCTTCAAGGAAGCGAACTGGCAAGTTAGAGCGTTTTCCTCTTGGGCAATTGCGTTTGAAGGGCGTAATGGGAATGGGAAGTAGCGTATCTGGGTTAGTCCAAGCGCCGAATGGCACTGTTTATAAAGTAAAACCGGGCCAATATTTAGGGCGCAACAACGGCAAGGTCACCCATGTATCCCACAACTATTTATTGATTAATGAAACTCTGCCAGACGGTCTGGGTTGTTGGCAAAAACGCAAAGTTAAGTTGGCGTTGAGATAGGCATAGCTGCATTTATTTTTGATATTGAGTAATGATGAAAATGAGACAAGGATTAACACGTATACCAAGGAAGCTAATAGGGCTCTTCTCTTTTTGGTTGTTTTTATTTTTAGCCCCTTTCGCAGTCGCGAACGAAGTTCAGTCTAATGCCTTCAAAAGCATTGATTTCCGTACCAATAAAGACAAAGACGCGGTGATTGTGGTTGAGCTTGCTTCGCCTGCTGCCATTGTGGACATCAAGCGCGTGCAAGAAGGCTTGAGTATCGATTTGCTCAATACGTCAGTTAAAGATGATCAGCTTTATCTTCTTGATGTAAAAGACTTCTCTACCGTAGTGGAAAGTGTCGAGATATTTCGTGATACCTCGACAACGCGCCTCGTGGCTTATATTGATGAAGACTATACCCATGATTACCGTCTGACAGGGCGATACTTGGAAGTTAAAGTGGGCAAGCTCAAGCCGAACGAAAAGGTGCCAGACAAAAGTATTCTGGAAAAAGAAGGCAAGTTGATTTCGATTAACTTCCAAGACATTCCAGTGCGTAACGTTCTGCAACTTATCGCGGATTATAACCAGTTCAACTTAGTTGTTTCTGACTCAGTAGAAGGCAATCTTACATTGCGTCTTGACGGTGTGCCTTGGCAGCAAGTACTCGATATCATTCTGCAAGTAAAAGGCTTAGACAAACGCGTGGATGGCAACGTTATTCTGGTCGCACCAAAAGATGAGCTGGACTTGCGTGAGAAGCAGCAGTTAGAGAAGCAGAAGCTTGAGCAAGAGATGGGAGATCTTTCTTCGGAGATCATCAAAGTGAACTTTGCGAAAGCCTCTGATATCGCAGAGATGATCAATGGTGAAGGTAATATCAGCATGTTGTCGGACCGCGGCAGTATGACGATTGATGAACGCACCAATTCTCTGCTGATTCGAGAGCTTCCTAGTAACATTGAAGTGATTCGTGAAATCATAGAGTCTCTCGATATTCCAGTGAAACAGGTTCAAATTGAAGCGCGTATCGTTACCATCAATGAAGGTAATATGGACGAGCTGGGTGTTCGTTGGGGCTTTACTTCTATTAATGGTAGTCACACGGTGGGGGGTTCTATCGAGAACAACCTTGCCACTATCGGCCTTTACGATGGCGGCGGTGGTGACGGCGAAGGTGAAGACGGTGGTGGTAGTGTCGGTATCGATGACTTCCTTAACGTCAACTTGGCAGCAACCAGTCCAAATGCAACCAGCCTTGCCTTTCAAGTGGCTAAGCTAGGTTCTGACACCTTGTTGGATTTAGAGTTGTCTGCACTACAACAAGAATCAAAAGCTGAAATCATTTCAAGTCCACGTCTCATTACCACTAACAAAAAACCGGCCTATATAGAGCAAGGTACAGAGATCCCTTATTTAGAGTCGTCATCCAGTGGTGCAACTTCTGTGACCTTTAAAAAAGCCGTGCTTAGTTTGAAGGTGACACCGCAGATTACTCCTGACAACCGTTTGGTGTTGGATTTAAGTGTTACGCAAGATAGACCAGGGCAAGTGGTAAAAACGGGCACTGGTGAGGCGGTAGCGATCGATACTCAACGTATTGGTACTCAAGTGTTAGTGAATAACGGAGAGACCGTCGTACTCGGTGGTATTTTCCAACATAGTATTACCAACTCCGTCGATAAGGTGCCTTTATTAGGTGATTTACCGCTGTTAGGAGCGCTTTTCCGCCGAAGTTACGAAAATGTAGGCAAAAGTGAGTTGTTGATTTTTGTTACACCGAAGGTCGTTATTCAGTAAGACAGAATCAGCAAAAAAACGATTAGATCAAAAATAAAGTTGCATTAGTGGCACCATGCTTGGATAATTTCGGGTCTTATCACGAATTATCTGTGAGGAATTGGTGCCACAAGCCTTGTGAAACAGCACTTTGGCTGTGTTTTCTTGTGGCGATCTTATTGAATTAACGTTGTAAATTACCGCTAAATATGGCTGAGAAACGTAATATTTTTCTTGTTGGCCCAATGGGTGCCGGCAAAAGTACAATTGGTAGACATCTAGCACAGCAGCTGCATATGGAGTTCGTGGACTCTGATACAGTGATCGAAGAACGTACCGGTGCAGATATCTCTTGGGTTTTTGATGTAGAAGGTGAAGAAGGCTTCCGTAAGCGTGAAGAAACGGTGCTTGAAGACTTAACTCAAGAGCAAGGCATCGTGCTAGCGACTGGTGGCGGCTCTGTAATGAGCAAAGAAAACCGCAATCGCCTTTCTGCTCGTGGTGTTGTTGTTTACCTAGAAACAACTATCGAAAAGCAACTTGCACGTACAAACCGTGACAAGAAGCGTCCATTACTTCAAACGGACAATCCTCGTGAAGTGTTGGAATCTTTGGCAGGCGAACGTAACCCACTATACGAAGAAGTAGCGGATTACACAGTTCGTACTGACGATCAGAGTGCAAAAGTGGTAGCCAACCAGATCGTAAAAATGCTAGAAGAGAGATAAGCATTTATCTTTTTCAAATTGGAGCACACCGATGGAACGGATTACGGTCAATCTAGCAGAGCGTAGCTACCCAATCTCTATTGGCGCCGGGTTATTTGAGGACCCGGCGTACCTTTCTCAAGTTCTCTCAAATAAAAACGCAAATCAGAAGGTTGTCGTGATCAGTAATGTCACGGTCGCGCCTCTGTACGCGGACCAAATTCTTAGTCAACTAAAGCAGCTTGGTTGTGATGCCTCTTTGCTTGAATTACCCGATGGTGAGCAATACAAAAGCCTAGAAGTATTTAATCAAGTCATGAACTTCCTGCTAGAGGGAAGCTATGCACGTGACGTTATGATTATTGCACTGGGCGGTGGCGTGATCGGTGATTTAGTTGGTTTTGCTTCCGCTTGTTATCAACGTGGGGTGGATTTTATTCAAATCCCGACCACCTTGTTGTCTCAAGTTGATTCTTCAGTTGGTGGTAAAACTGCGGTTAACCATCCGCTGGGCAAAAACATGATTGGCGCTTTCTACCAACCTAAAGCAGTCATCATTGACACCAATTGCTTATCTACACTGCCAGAGCGTGAGTTCGCCGCTGGTATTGCGGAAGTGATCAAGTACGGCATCATTTATGACGGTGCGTTTTTCGATTGGTTAGAAGAGAATCTCGAACGCCTCTATGCCCTTGAAGAAGAAGCACTGACTTACGCGATTGCACGTTGTTGTGAAATTAAAGCGGAAGTCGTTGCTCAAGACGAAAAAGAATCGGGTATCCGAGCGTTGCTCAACTTGGGTCATACTTATGGTCATGCTATTGAAGCTGAGCTAGGTTACGGCAATTGGTTACATGGTGAAGCCGTTTCTTCTGGCACCGTGATGGCTGCGAAAACGTCACATCTTCGTGGGCTTATCACTCAAGAACAGCTTGATCGCATTATTGCGATTCTGCGTCGTGCGAAATTGCCAGTCCACACTCCAGAAAGCATGTCTTTTGATGATTTTATGACGCACATGATGCGTGATAAAAAAGTGCTTTCAGGTCAGCTTCGTTTAGTTTTACCTACGGGGATTGGTAGTGCAGAAGTCATTGCCGATACTCCTCAAGATGTGATCAAACAAGCTATCGACTTCGGTCGCGATATTTAACCTTGTAATGACGTCTTCGGGCGTCATTCTTGTTGTTTATTAAGGTTATTAGATGAGTTTTGCTCACGTTCTGGAATTGGATTCTCAAACCGAGTTATTGGATCGATTAGGATTGTTAACCAACTTTGGCTCTAATCTTATCGCGATTAATGGCCATGCGGGATATGGCAAATCTTGGTTAGCGCAACGATATCTTGAGCTTGGTGCAAGTAACAAAAATCAATGTTTGCTACTTTGTCATGCCAATCAAGATGATGTTCAACGTCGAATGCTCATCTTGAGCCAGATCGTTTCGGATGCTTTATTTAACCAACAAGATACCTTGGTTGACAGTCTTGAAAGAATCTTGGGGAACGAGGCATGCGACATCGCTATTGTTGTCGATGATGCACATCTTCTCAGTGAAACGTTAGTTTCGGAGCTTTGGACGTTAGTACTTGCAGCGCAAGTGAATCCGAAGTGGAAAATAAACATCTTGTTATTCACTCAAGCTGGTCGATTGGAATCATTATTGTCACGTATTAGTTACGGACAAGAGCACAAACCAGTAGAGCTTGATGTAGAAATGCTCTCAGAAGTGGAAGCGCGTCGTTTCTTTGAATCCTTGGTGATTCGGTACGTTGATGATGAATCCGAAAAGCGCGTTCGAGATGCATTTAAAAAAGTCGACCCTGTACCGGGCGACATCATGGCGTTAGGAGAAATGAAAGTGGAAAAAAGGATCATTATCCGCTCAATTGTTGGCTCACCACTAAATATCGCATTGGTGGTGCTGGTTCTATTACTGTTAGCAGCGGGTGGGTACTGGTGGATGTTCAATCAACCAAGTGCTGACGATAAAGCTCAGCTGATCACTGGTAGTATTGAACAAACGGCCATTCCAACCTTAACGACCCCAAAATCAAAAGTCAGTGGTGCAGATTCTGCAACCGCGCAAAATGATACCAATGAGCAAGCGGATCTAACTAAGGCAACGGACGATTCTGATTCACTGCCTCCAGCGGTAACGGATGAAGTGGCAAGTGTTGGCTCTGAAGATAAACAGCAACGCGTTGTGATTGAATCTGACGTCGTGGATGCGCTGTTGGAAGGAAAGCCAGAGGAAGCCAATACAGATGACATCAAACAAGTGGTTGAAGAGTCTGTTCCTCAAGCGAAAACTAGCGCTGCTTCGTCATTGATTAATGTGGTTCAAAAAGAGCAGGTTGCATCAACAGAACCGAGCCCTTCCAGCAAGCCGATCGTAAAATTCTCTTTTGCGCGAAAAGAGCTCAAAGCGATTTCGTCAAGAGCGTATACCTTGCAGCTAGCCGCAATGACGTCAATGGAAGATGTGCAAGCTTTTTTGGATGAACACCAACTTAGCCAACAAGTGAGAATCTACCCAACCGTGCGCAGCGGGACGGAATGGTACATTGTGACCTATAAAGATTATCCGACTATCCAACTTGCACGCGATGCGGTGGAAAGTTTGCCAGAATCACTGAAATCGTTGAGTCCTTGGGCAAAATCTTTAGGTCAGGTGCATCGTGAAATTGATCGCGTGAAATAATCCTGAGCTTCGTTGAAAAATATGTTACATTCCGCAGCCTTAATTTTTGGTCGATAGATAGAGCAGTAGATGAAAAAGCAACGAGCCTTTCTTAAGTGGGCAGGAGGAAAATACGGTCTGGTTGAAGACATCCAACGTCATTTGCCACCGGCTCGAAAGCTAGTTGAACCTTTTGTTGGTGCAGGTTCAGTATTTCTAAATACTGATTATGACCAATATCTATTGGCCGACATCAACCCTGATTTGATCAATCTCTACAACTTACTGAAAGAGCATCCTGAAGAGTACATCTCAGAAGCGAAACGCTGGTTTGTTGCTGAGAACAATCGTAAAGAAGCGTATTTAAGTATTCGTGCTGAGTTCAACAACACAGACGATGTGATGTATCGATCACTGGCCTTCTTATACATGAACCGTTTTGGTTTTAATGGCCTTTGTCGCTATAACAAAAAAGGCGGCTTCAACGTGCCTTTTGGCTCATACAAGAAGCCGTACTTTCCAGAAGCTGAAATGGAATTCTTTGCTGAAAAAGCGAAGAAAGCCACTTTCGTTTGTGAAGGCTATCCTGAGACATTCAGTCGAGCACGTAAGGGCAGTGTGGTTTACTGTGATCCACCTTATGCCCCACTATCGAACACAGCAAACTTTACCTCTTACGCTGGAAATGGCTTTACGCTTGATGACCAAGCCGCATTGGCGGACATCGCAGAGAGGGCAGCGACTGAACGCGGCATTCCTGTTTTGATTTCTAACCACGATACGACACTCACGCGCCGCTTGTATCATGGTGCTGATCTGAGCGTTGTTAAAGTTAAGCGTACTATTAGCCGTAATGGCAGCGGCCGAAACAAAGTCGATGAGTTACTGGCTCTTTTTAATGCGCCGAACTCGGATACTTCTGCCTCATAATTCTCACACTATTACGTCTAAGTAGTGGATCTCCCCACTGGCTTCGGTAGAATTGCGCGCAACATTATTTGTTGTTTGCTCGCCACTACTGAGGTCAGGTATGAAAGATTTTCTTATTGCTCCATCCATTTTATCGGCTGATTTTGCTCGTCTCGGTGAAGATGTGGAAAAAGTACTCGCAGCGGGTGCGGATGTGGTGCATTTCGATGTAATGGATAACCACTACGTACCAAACCTGACTTTTGGTGCGCCAATCTGTAAAGCACTTCGTGACTATGGCATCACGGCTCCAATCGATGTTCACCTAATGGTGAAACCCGTAGACCGCATCATTCCAGACTTCGCGAAGGCGGGTGCATCGATGATTACCTTCCACGTTGAAGCATCAGAGCACGTTGATCGTACATTGCAGTTGATCAAAGAACATGGCTGTCAAGCTGGTGTAGTACTTAACCCAGCTACACCGCTGTCACACCTTGAATTCATCATGGATAAAGTTGACCTAATTCTTCTAATGTCAGTAAACCCTGGCTTTGGTGGCCAATCATTCATCCCTCATACGCTGGATAAATTGCGCGCTGTACGTAAGATGATTGATGAGTCTGGCCGTGATATTCGCCTTGAAATTGATGGTGGTGTGAAAGTCGATAATATTCGTGAAATTGCGGAAGCTGGCGCGGACATGTTTGTCGCAGGTTCTGCAATTTTCGGTCAGCCAGACTACAAGCAAGTGATCGACCAAATGCGTGAAGAGCTAGCAAAAGCAAAATAAGCATTGAAGTCTTAAGCTTCCAAGGCTGTCACTTTGCTGGCAGCCTTTGTCGTATCTAGGGCTAGAGCGAAGAAAATATCGTCTGAGTGACGCAAATAATCACTTGCCTATTTTGCTTCCTTTCTGTACTATCCGTCTTCCTTAATTCTCGGTCAATTTTCTTTAGTTCCTTGCTTCCTCTGGACGACCGAGCCAATCGTGGAAGCTAATAATCCGTAAGGAGCAACCAATGCGTCATTACGAAATCGTATTCATGGTGCACCCTGATCAAAGCGAGCAAGTTGCTGGCATGATCGAGCGTTACACTGGTTCAATCACTGAAGCTGGCGGTAAAATCCACCGTCTAGAAGACTGGGGCCGTCGTCAACTGGCTTACCCAATCAACAAGCTTCACAAAGCTCACTACGTTCTAATGAACGTTGAAGCTGACCAAGCTGTAATCGATGAGCTAGAAACTGCTTTCCGTTTCAACGATGCAGTTCTACGTAACATGATCATGCGTACTAAAGCGGCTATCACTGAGCAATCTATTATGCTTAAGCAGAAAGAAGAGCGTGCAGAGCGTGCTCCTCGTCGCGAAGAGCGTGCTGAAGCTAAGCCAGAAGCAGCTGCTGAGTAATATTTCTTATGACCAATCGAATGGAGCTGAGTGGCACCATTGCCAAGCCGCCCATTCGTAGTAAAAGCCCTGGTGGCATTGAACACTGTCGATTTTGGCTAGAGCATCGCTCTACTGTTATCGAAGCTAATCTACCTCGACAAGTTTATTGTCGAATGCCGGTAGTAGTTAGTGGGCTTGGGTCACAAGCATTAACTCAGAATTTAGTACAAGGCAGTAACATTAAGGTAGGCGGTTTTGTCGCTTATCAGACCGGCCGAAATGGCGTTGGGAAATTAGTGTTACACGCCGACAACATTACTCAAATTTAAGATCAGGAGATAGCCCATGGCTCGTTTCTTCCGTCGTCGTAAATTCTGCCGTTTCACTGCAGAAGGCGTACAAGAGATTGATTACAAAGACGTAGCAACTCTTAAAAACTACATCACTGAAGCTGGTAAAATCGTACCTAGCCGTATCACTGGTACAAGCGCTAAGTACCAGCGTCAACTAGCTCGCGCTATCAAGCGTTCTCGCTACCTAGCTCTACTACCGTACACTGACAAGCATCAGTAATCGGTTCGTTTTATTAAGAAAGAGGATTAAACAATGCAAGTTATTCTACTTGATAAAATCGGTAACCTAGGTGGTCTTGGCGATACAGTAAACGTTAAGTCTGGCTACGCTCGTAACTTCCTTATCCCTCAAGGTAAAGCAGTTATGGCAACTAAAGGCAACGTTGAAATGTTCGAAGCTCGTCGCGCTGAACTAGAAGCTAAAGTTGCTGAGCAACTAACTGCTGCTGAAGCACGTGCTGAGAAAGTTAACGCTCTAGAAGCAGTTGTTATCGCTTCTAAAGCTGGTGACGAAGGTAAACTGTTCGGTTCTATCGGTACTCGTGACATCGCTGACGCTATCACAGCTGCAGGCGTTGAAGTTGCTAAGAGCGAAGTTCGCCTTCCTGAAGGTGCTCTACGTAACACTGGTGAGTTCGAGATCAGCGTTCAACTTCACTCTGAAGTTTTCGCTACTGCGAACGTACAAGTTGTTGCTGCTGAGTAATTCAGTACCAAGACGAAATATTAAAAAGCACCTCTTTTGAGGTGCTTTTTTATGTCTGATTTTCAGAGAAAAAAGTGAGAATTAGAAGGCGAACAGTAAGTTTACAGAGAATACACTGTCTGCTTTACTGAGCCCCTCTGGCACTTTATCGTGGTATTGACGCGAGTGTGCCAACTTTAAGGCGATATCTTCAGTGATGTCGTTAGTCACGCTGAGATCACTATCGACACGCGTGTTGCTTTTACCACTTACTAAGGTAATGTCGGCAGAAAAACTTAAGTTATCCAAAGCATGCCACGTGGTATTGATATTCCCACGGAAAATGCCTTCTCGAACGATATCAGGAAAGACGATATCGTCATCGTCTATCTCATCAAGGTTTGGTTCTTGATAACGAAAGCCAGGGCCGATCTCCGCCTCTAGCGTGAAATTCTCTGTATAGGCGAACTGGTAACCTAGACCGCCAGAAAGTGTGTAGTCTTTAAAGTAAGCACTGTAGCGCGAATCAACCCCTTTAAAACTGCCGTACAAATAAGTCTTTGAGCCTAACTTGTAGTCACTTTGCGCGGTGTAGGTCGAAGAACGCTTGTCTTCTTCACCATCTTTATAAAGGTTGTAATACTTCCATTCACCGTTTGAACGGTGTCGGCCAGAAGTATATTCAGCACTCAGACGAGCATTCAGGGAACGAGAGTCCGTGTTACCTGTGTGAGCTTGATAGCCGAACTCGACCTCAGTAAGTAGAGGATCGGGCACTTCAATTTCTTGCTCTGGCTGTACTGATTCTTCAGCGAACGATGCTCCCGTGCAAAGCAAGCTAAAGCCAAGTAACCAGTATCGGGACACAAATACCTCGAACGTAATTAAAAAAGGAGGGGCATGATACTGATACAGATATTTTATTGGGTCAATGGTAGGTTAAATTTTATTAGACCTAAACGTAAGAACCAAGGTGTAGGCTCCCTCTCGAACGACTAAACTTAGTGAACTATCTGTTTCATTACGGATAAATCGATTCTAACTAAATCACAAAAGTTAACCGCGATGAAAAGCAGATTGTTAGTCATTCACTTGTTGAATTCTTAACAAGTAATTGTCGCATCGGGGAAGCATCTTGGTTGGGTTTAAGGTTATAATCTTGGGTCATTAGTAGTTATCGAGCAAAGTCATGGCGGAAAACAGAAATCGCAAACCTTCAGACAGTCAGGTAGACGCAATCAAAGTGCCACCTCACTCACTGGAAGCCGAGCAATCAGTGATTGGTGGTCTCTTACTGGACAATGAACGTTGGGACACCGTTGCAGAGCGTGTTGTCAGCAGTGATTTCTATAGCCGTCCACACCGTCTTATTTTCGAAGGCGTGAAAACCACACTAGAAGCGGGTAAGCCTCTCGACTTAATCACACTTTCTGAACATCTTGAGCGTCATGAACAGCTTGAAGATGTGGGTGGCTTTGCTTACCTTGCCGATCTGGCCAAAAACACACCAAGTGCTGCGAATATTAATGCTTATGCCGATATCGTTGCTGAACGCGCGATTGTGCGCGGTTTAATTGGTGTAGCCAATGAGATTGCGGATGCAGGTTACGATCCTCAAGGTCGTAGCTCTGAAGACTTAATTGACCTAGCCGAGAGTAAAGTTTTTGCAATTGCAGAGGCTCGTACCAGTGAGAATGAAGGCCCACAAAACGTGGATAACATTCTTGAAAAAACACTTGAACGTATCGAGATTCTGTACAAAACACCACAAGATGGTGTTACAGGTGTCGATACTGGTTTTACTGACCTCAACAAGAAAACGGCTGGCCTACAAGGCTCTGACTTGGTGATTGTTGCTGCGCGTCCATCGATGGGTAAAACGACCTTTGCGATGAACTTGTGTGAAAATGCTGCGATGCAGCAAGAAAAGCCGGTGCTTATTTTCTCGCTAGAGATGCCAGCAGAACAGTTGATGATGCGTATGCTTGCGTCTCTTTCTCGTGTTGACCAAACCAAGATCCGTACTGGTCAGCTAGACGATGAAGATTGGGCGCGTATTTCTTCTACCATGGGTATCCTGATGCAGAAGAAGAACATGTACATTGATGACAGCTCAGGTCTAACTCCAACAGAAGTTCGCTCGCGAGCACGTCGTATCGCTCGTGAACATGGTGGTCTATCAATGATCATGGTCGACTACCTTCAGTTGATGCGTGTCCCTGCAATGTCGGATAACCGTACTCTTGAGATTGCAGAGATCTCACGTTCACTTAAAGCATTAGCAAAAGAGCTGAACGTGCCAGTTGTCGCACTATCGCAGCTTAACCGTTCCCTAGAGCAACGTTCTGATAAACGCCCAGTTAACTCGGACTTGCGTGAATCAGGCTCTATCGAGCAGGATGCAGACTTGATCATGTTCATCTACCGTGATGAGGTTTATCACCCAGATAGCCCATACAAAGGCACCGCAGAAATTATCTTGGGTAAACAACGTAATGGTCCTATCGGTTCAGTACGCTTGACCTTCCAAGGACAACACTCGCGCTTTGATAATTACGCGGGTCCAGCATTTGATATTGATGATGAGTAATGCAATGAGTTACAAGAAAGCCGCGATGGCATGCATTGACTTGTCTGCGTTGCAATACAACCTGCAACGTGTAAAAGAGCAAGCACCAGACAGCAAAGTGATGGCGGTGGTCAAAGCCAATGGTTACGGCCATGGTCTACGTCATGTCGCGAAGCATGCGACACACGCCGATGCCTTTGGTGTTGCACGGATTGAAGAAGCGCTGCAATTACGCGCTTGTGGTGTGGTAAAACCCATTCTGCTGCTAGAAGGTTTTTACTCACCAGGTGACTTACCTATTTTAGTGACCAACAACATTCAAACGGTCGTGCACTGTGAAGAACAGCTTGTTGCTTTGGAGCAAGCAGAGCTGGAAACCCCTGTGGTCGTTTGGCTTAAAATCGACAGCGGTATGCATCGCTTGGGGGTTCGTCCAGAGCAATACGACGAATTCGTTTCACGCTTAAAAGAGTGTTCAAACGTAGCGAAACCACTTCGTTACATGAGTCACTTCGGTTGTGCAGATGAGCTAGACAGCAACATCACTCCTGAACAGATTGAACGTTTTATGTCTTTGACTGCTGGTTGTCAGGGAGAGCGCTCTCTTGCAGCTTCAGCTGGTTTACTTGCTTGGCCACAAAGTCAATTGGATTGGGTTCGTCCGGGGATCATCATGTACGGTGTTTCACCATTCAATGATAAAACGGCGCAAGAACTTGGCTATCAACCGGTCATGACACTAAAATCGCACTTGATCGCAGTTCGTGAGGTGAAGAAAGGCGAAAGTGTTGGTTATGGTGGTATGTGGACCAGCGAGCGTGATACCAAAGTAGGGGTCATTGCGGTTGGCTATGGCGATGGTTACCCACGAACTGCCCCGAATGGCACACCCGTTTTGGTCAATGGTCGCAAAGTGCCTATTGCCGGTCGAGTCTCAATGGACATGTTGACTGTTGATCTCGGCCCTGATGCGACAGATAAGGTCAGTGATGAAGCAATACTGTGGGGGAAAGAACTGCCTGCAGAAGAGGTGGCAAGCCACATTGGCACCATTGCTTATGAGTTAGTGACTAAACTGACTTCTCGTGTCGAAATGGAATATTCGAAGTAACCCATGAAGAAAATATTATTTTCAGTGCTGGCATTCTCTGCCAGCCTTTTTTTATCTCCACAGGCGCTGGCGAAAGAGAAAGATTCAGCATTTGTTCCTTTCTATTTCAGTACGGATACCATGGGTAGCACCGTCGGTTTAGCTGGGGTTGCGAAAGGTGTCGGTCAGCCTCAAGCGGCTTTATTCGGAATGGGACTTTATTCTGAGAAAGATAGCTATGTCGGTTTTCTTTCTGCCTTCAATTACGCTCTATCTTCAAACCTGTTGTTCAGTACGCAGATGTACCAAGCGCGTTTTAACGATAATCCGTACTACTTAGGCAACCAAGGCTCGAATGACTCTTCAACGGAAGATAAAACCGTGACCAATGGAGACGAAGATAACTATAAGCTTGAATTCAAGTACTTACTGCCTTGGGGGAATGTCCGTGAACATGGGTTACTTGGCGCATTCCAACCGGTTCGAGATGTGAGCTTTGCTTCTCCAATTGACTCGGGAGTGAGCTCCATCATCTTCACGCCTTTTTACTCGTCTCGAGAGTTGGATATCTACAATGATAAAAAGGAAGAAGCGACGGGCTTTACTCTGACCTTTGATTGGGATAATCGAGACAGTGTACGTAACACGACGCGTGGCTCTCATACCTCTTTCGACCTAACCACTGGCGCGGACAGTTTGCAATCAGAGGATCTGTGGTTAAAGTGGGAATTTCAAAACAGCCAATATTATTCATTGGGGCCGTTAGGGGATTGGTTCGATCAACAAGTGCTCGCCTTTGATTTTTTCACTGCAGATACGCCGACGTGGGATCAATGTGATGGTGCAGTGTGTAGTCGTCCACCAGAACAAGAACAAGTTCGTCTAGGCGGTTTGTATCGTCTACGTGGTTATACAGCTGGTCGTTACCATGGACGCAGCGCGATTCACTACTCTGCTGAGTATCGTGTATTGCCAGATTGGCAACCGCTCGATGATATTCCATTGATTAACTACTACGACTTACCATGGTGGCAGTGGGTAGCTTTTGTCGAAGTGGGTAGAGTTGCAGATGAATACAATCTTAAAACATTACATGAAGACATGAAGTGGAACATCGGTGGTGCAGTGCGCTTCCAAGTCGAGGGTATTGTGGTTCGTGCTGAAATGGCCAAAGGCGCTGATGAAGGCACCTTCCGAGTAATGATCAATCAGCCCTTCTAAATTGAGATAAAACAAAGGCTAACCAGTTGGTTAGCCTTTGTTTTATCTGAACTATTCACCGTTGATGGTTGCGATGACACGACGGCTTCCGCCGTAATCGCGGTGCTCACCCAAGTAAATACCCTGCCATGTTCCTAACGCTAATTGACCGTTTTGGATGGGAATTGTCACACTATTGCCCAATAAGGACGCTTTGATGTGGGCTGGCATATCATCATCGCCTTCATAAGTGTGTTGGTAGTACGGGGCACGCTCAGGAACAAATTTGTTGAAGTGGGCTTCCATATCCATGCGCACTGTTGGGTCGGCATTTTCATTTAAGGTCAGGCTAGCGGACGTATGTTGAATAAACAAATGTAACAAACCTACTGAAAGCGATTGGATTTGTGGTAATTGTTGTTCAATTTCATCAGTGATGAGATGGAAACCACGGCTACGCGCTTTTAATTGCAGTATTTTTTGTGCCCACATATATGTTCCTTTGGAAAAATTCGATTTGGCGTCTATCCTAATCCAATTAGAGCCTATCATGAGTAGATGATATGATTCCCGACATCTTAAATGAATTGTTCAAATTCGAAACAGGGAACGTGACCTAACTCAATGTGAGTGTAAAGGCACTCGGTCATAATTGATGATTGAAAAAAAATTACAAAGCCTTGTTTTGTGGCAATTCGCCCAAACATCTAATTTATATTCTTTTTGCTAAATCGGGGATTCCACAGTTTTCGCTAGACTGTAAGGAATGGAACCTACTGTAACATCGGGATAAAGACCATGTTGAAAAATATCAACCCAACGCAAACACAAGCTTGGAAAGCGCTAACTGCGCATTTCGAATCTGCACAAGATATGGATCTGAAAGAGCTATTTACTCAAGACGCGGCGCGTTTCGACAAATACTCTGCACGTTTCGGCTCAGACATCCTAGTCGATTACTCAAAGAACCTAATCAACGAGGACACTCTGAAGCACCTTTTCGCTCTTGCTAACGAGACTGAGCTTAAGTCAGCAATTGAAGCGATGTTCAGTGGTGAAGCGATCAACAAAACAGAAGATCGCGCTGTTCTTCACACTGCACTGCGTAACCGTTCTAACAAGCCAGTAATGGTTGGCGGCGAAGACGTGATGCCTGCGGTAAACGCAGTTCTTGAGAAAATTAAATCATTCACTGATCGCGTAATTGACGGTGAGTGGAAAGGTTACACAGGTAAAGCAATCACAGACATCGTAAACATCGGTATCGGTGGTTCTGACCTTGGTCCTTACATGGTGACTGAAGCACTAGCACCATACAAAAACCACCTAAACCTGCACTTCGTTTCTAACGTTGATGGTACTCACATCGTTGAAACTCTGAAGAAAGTCGATCCAGAGACAACACTATTCTTGATCGCGTCTAAGACATTCACGACTCAAGAAACCATGACAAACGCGCACTCTGCTCGTGATTGGTTCCTAGAAACTGCTGGCGATCAAGCACACGTTGCCAAGCACTTCGCAGCGCTTTCTACTAACGCTCCTGCAGTGTCTGAGTTTGGTATCGATACAGATAACATGTTTGAGTTCTGGGATTGGGTTGGTGGTCGTTACTCACTATGGTCAGCAATCGGTCTTTCAATTGCATTGGCTGTAGGTTACGACAACTTTCTCGAGCTTCTAGACGGTGCTCACGAGATGGATAACCACTTCGTATCGACAGATCTAGAAAGCAACATCCCTGTAATTCTTGCTTTGATCGGTATTTGGTACAACAACTTCCATGGCGCTGAGTCTGAAGCAATCCTACCTTACGACCAGTACATGCACCGTTTCGCGGCGTACTTCCAGCAAGGTAACATGGAATCTAACGGTAAGTACGTTGACCGTGAAGGTAACGCAGTGACTTACCAAACTGGTCCTATCATTTGGGGTGAACCAGGTACTAACGGTCAGCACGCGTTCTACCAGCTGATTCACCAAGGCACTAAGTTGATCCCATGTGACTTTATTGCTCCAGCAATCAGCCACAACCCAGCAAGTGATCACCACCAAAAACTGATGTCTAACTTCTTTGCACAAACAGAAGCTTTGGCATTTGGTAAGCCTGCAGAAACAGTGCAAGCAGAATTTGCGAAAGCAGGTAAGAGTGAAGAAGAAATGGCGTCTCTAGTACCGTTCAAAGTATTTGAAGGTAACCGCCCAACGAACTCTATCCTAGTTAAGCAAATCACACCTCGCACGCTAGGTAACCTAATCGCAATGTACGAGCACAAAATCTTCGTTCAAGGCGTTATCTGGAATATCTTCAGCTTCGACCAATGGGGTGTTGAGCTAGGTAAACAACTAGCAAACCAAATCCTACCTGAGCTAGCTGACGGTTCTGAAATCAGTTCACACGACAGCTCTACAAACGGTCTAATCAACGCATTCAAAGCTTTTAAAGCTTAATGTTTGAATAGATAGAAAAAGAAAAGGTCAGCAAGTGCTGACCTTTTTTATTGTCTGAGACAGAAACAAATAGGTTGGCATTTACCAACTTATTTATTCTCTATTATTCGAAGCAAATCTCGATGAAGGCATTTCCCCACTGTGAAGAGAAAGGCATGATGATGATTGAGCCTTCACACTTGTGGCGAATGGTATGGCCTCTACCTGATACCACAACTGGCGTTGCCATATCAAAGTCGAACCCACTTTCCGCTAGAATACGTTTCGCACCACCAGTCACCATGTTAGTGATCTCACCAACCATGTCAGTCACTTCCTCGTTCAGTCCGTTTGGACGTTCTCCAAGCATGTTTTGCATGATTTCTAGTGCTAACGCTTCATCAAAGGTAATCGACATTGAACCACGAGTTTGTGGGCCAACCATACCAATAAGACCAGAAACGTCACCTCGTGCGATCTCATCTTTCTTGATTCGCGGTTTTTGTGGCTTCAGTTCTAGCGAAGCCATAGTTTTTAGAACATTCATTAAAGAAGCTAAAAACGGGTTTACAAATTCAGCGCGCATAACGTTCTTCTATCTTTCTTCTTTCGTCTCCGAGGAACACGCCTGGCATTCGCCATGGGTTTCGATAACTTGATTCGTTAGCTTGAATCCATGTTTCTCGGCGTTATTGGCTAATAAGGATATCAGCGTCTCGTCTTCGAGTTCAACGACATCGCCACATTTATCGCAAATTAACAGTTGGAAAAAATGCTGTTGAGTATTGAACGAACAACAAGTAATAAAACTGTTCGTTGATTCCACTCGATGAATAAAGCCTTGTTCTAGAAGAAAATCTAATGCTCGATAAACAGTCGGTGGCTTAGCCTGAGGCTCACTCTCTTTCAGTTGCTCCAATAGCTCATACGCACTAGAGGCGCGGCGATTAGAACAAATTAGCTCAAAAACGCGTCGGCGCTGCGGCGTCAATCTTACTCCGCGCTCAGCGCAGATTTGTTCAATTTGTTCAAGGATTGTTGGGTCCAAATCTTTCACCATAACTATCGGACGTGCTTTATGATAAACCATTTCTATACGAAGTTCGTTTAGAAATACTGCATTTTACCTACTATCAGACCGAAAATCATGAACTAAAGCAAGTCGATGAAGAGTAGAGTGAGCAACGGATATCACAGAACGAGATACCAATGCCGAAATAGGGTGTTGGGGCGGCGATTCACAGCGCTCGCATCCATTGCACGGTGGGTATACAATACCCGACTTAATTTTTGGGGCGCAACGCCGCGCTCTACCTTGGCAACGTAAAAACGGGTGTTTATATCATGACTCATTCTTGCAGGCTCTCTGTAGCACCAATGTTGGATTGGACGGATCGTCATTGTCGCTACTTCCATCGCTTAATGACCAAAGAAACCCTGCTGTACACCGAAATGGTAACAACAGGTGCGATCATTCATGGAAAAGGAGATTTCCTAGCTTATAACGAAGAAGAGCACCCGTTAGCCCTTCAACTTGGCGGTTCAAACCCAGCTGATTTGGCAACGTGCGCTAAGTTAGCCCAAGAGCGTGGCTATGATGAGATTAACCTAAACGTGGGTTGCCCATCTGATCGTGTTCAAAATGGCCGTTTCGGCGCGTGCTTAATGGCCGAGCCACAGTTGGTCGCTGACTGTATCGCATCGATGAAAGATGTGGTTGATATTCCTGTTACGGTAAAGACGCGTATTGGCATTGACGACCAAGATTCTTATGAGTTTTTAACTGACTTCGTATCGATTGTGTCGGAGAAAGGTGGCTGTGAACAATTTACTATTCATGCGCGTAAAGCATGGTTAAGTGGTTTAAGCCCGAAAGAAAACCGTGAGATTCCACCGTTGGATTACCCACGCGCTTACCAGTTGAAGAAGGATTTCTCTCACCTGACTATCGCTGTGAACGGTGGCGTAAAGTCATTAGAAGAAGCGAAAGAGCATCTACAACATTTAGATGGTGTGATGATTGGTCGTGAAGCTTATCAAAGCCCCTACTTGCTAGCATCTGTTGACCAAGAATTGTTTGGTTCAACCGCACCAGTGAAGAAGCGCAGTGAGATCGTTGAAGAGATGTACCCATATATCGAAGCACAACTTGCAAAGGGTGCTTACATTGGCCATATCACTCGTCATATGTTGGGCTTATTTCAAAGTATGCCTGGTGCTCGTCAATGGCGTCGCCACATCAGTGAGAATGCACACAAGCCAGGTTCTGGTTTAGAGGTGTTGCAAGATGCACTGGCGAAGATTCCAAAAGAATTGAACGTGTAAATTTCACCAGTGGTTGGTGAAAATTACCAACTCACAAATAGAAAAGCCAGAGTGCAGAAATGTCTCTGGCTTTATTTTTACTTATAGATCATGGTTTTATTCTTGTTTTAATAAGTTGGTACAGAACCTGCTCTAGTAAAACTAAAACAAAGGAGAAGTGATTATGTTGGAGCTGATCTTTATTTTAGTATTTGCGGCAACTTTGCTCGTGACTGGTATTACGATGGTGACTGTATTTGCTGCGACTGGCATTGCATTGGTGGTGATGTTCTTATTGGGCATGGTTGGAGCTGTGCTAAAACTATTGCCCTGGTTAATTGTGATAGCACTTGGTATATGGTTTTTCAAAAACTTCGTTGCCCAGCCGCGCTATAAGTAACGGATTGTAGAGATTTAGTTGATAGAGGGCAGTGAGAGTATGATAATATTTCTCACATGCCCCTTAATGTTGAAATCAGCTATCTCGGAGTAAAAATTACATGACATATAAAGCGACCATCGCTTTAACGACACTATCGTTGGCAGCGTCTTATCCTTGTTTTGCAAATGAAGAAGCTTCTTCTTTTACTACCACTGTAGGTGCAGAAGTTTGGGTGGCAGATACTAAAGTTAATGAAGTAAGAAGAGATAGCAATACAACTGGTTCTTTCTATGCTGCGGTTGAGCACGACATAAAATACGTGCCAAATGCTCGCCTTCGTTATTCTAACGTTGATGCAGATTACATGGGTTTCGACAAATTAGATCTCACTCTTTACTACCAAATTCTTGAACATGACTTACTGCATTTCGATGCGGGTCTGACCTTTAGTAATTTGAGTGACACTAAGTATGTGGATGCGGGTACAAATGCCCGTACGGAAGAGTTTGATGAACTTATCTGGGCTTGGTATGGCTACGCAGAAATCACCGTACCTAATACCAACTTCGATGTGATTGGTGAGATGAACTTCGGCGATAGCAAAGGCATCAAGAGCACCGACCTAATGGCTGGTGTTCAGTACCGTATCCCTTTCCAGGAATCTGAATTGACCTTCCGTGGTGGCTACCGTGTGATTGACCTTGAGTCAGAAGAGTTCTTATCGAGCTTAGGTAAAGAGTTCATTTTTGCTGATGGCTTCTTTGTTGGTGCTCAATACTCTTTCTAAACATAATTAACTTATTCCTTTAAAACGTCGCCTTATAAGCGGCGTTTTTTTATATCACTTCATTATATTCAATCGAATTAATCGCCCAAGTTTTCAGACTTCGACCATGCTTATTTAGGAGCAATGTATAAAAGTTGGAGCAAGGATTGCGATGACAATAAATGAATTGAGACATCTATTTCGTGATAACCAGCTGGTAGAAGCCATTATCGAACCTTCAATACAAGAAGGAGGTTGGGTTGTTGAGTTTAGGCATGCCCGTGGTGGTTTTGTCTGTCTTACCGATACTCATGGGGAAGAATGTCTCTATGATGACCTCGATACGGCCTCTAAATCGGCCATGGCAGTCGGCTTTCAACAAGTTCGGATTGAAGATCGTTGACCCTAACTTTGATTTTCTTACTTCCAAAAAGTTATAAAACATTCACATCTATTCTTTCTTGTTATTAGGGAGAGTGGTTAATCTATCGTCACGCAATGAATAGGGATGTCGTGACAATGTCTTTTCAAAAGAATGAGTCTTACAAGAATGTGTCGGAAGAAAATAATGGGCAAGGTGGAAACCCACCAATCGCAAGCCCTCTGAATGACCAGCAATTTAGTTCACTCCAGCAAACTGTCTCTGAGTTATCTTCACAACAACTCGCTTGGGTCAGTGGTTATTTTTGGGGTTTAGCGCAAAACCAACCAAGTTCAGCAGCTGCAGGCCCAATAGCACAGGCTGCTGCTTCTGTCGCTGCAAAACCAGCAGGCAAGCTAAGCATCATTTTTGCTTCTCAAACCGGCAATGCGAAAGGTGTTGCTGAAGCACTAGAGCAAGAAGCCAAAGCAGAAGGCATTGTTGTAGAGCTATTTGATGCTAGTGATTACAAAGGCAAAAATCTTGCTAAAGAAACGCATGTAATCATCGTTGCGTCCACTAATGGAGAGGGTGAAGCGCCAGATAATGCCATTGAGCTGCATGAATTCCTTCAATCAAAGAAAGCGCCTAAGCTACCAAACCTGCAATATGCGGTGATCGCTCTTGGCGATTCTAGCTACGAATTTTTCTGCCAAACGGGTAAAGACTTCGATACTTACTTATCTAAGCTAGGTGCAACTGCCTTCATCGATCGCATTGATTGTGATGTGGATTACGAAGCGCCGGCCGCAGAGTGGCGTAAACAAGCGCTTGAGCAAGTAAAAGAAGCGCTTTCTTCTGGTAACGAAGCGGAAGTGGTTCAACTTCCTGTTGGTCAAGCCGCTCCTGGTCACTCTGCTTATAACAAGCAAAACCCATATACCGCAACGTTACTGACTAGCCAGAAAAT
The DNA here is from genome assembly GCF_023277445.1 of Vibrio sp. ED002. Classification (NCBI taxonomy): domain Bacteria; kingdom Pseudomonadati; phylum Pseudomonadota; class Gammaproteobacteria; order Vibrionales; family Vibrionaceae; genus Vibrio; species Vibrio sp. ED002. The sequence continues at coordinate 2,766,571 of NZ_CP080238.1, forward strand.
CACGGGTCGTGATTCGGACAAAGATGTTCGCCACGTAGAGATTGACCTCGAAGACTCAGGTTTAACTTATCAAGCCGGCGATGCTTTAGGTGTGTGGTTCGATAATAGTTCAGAATTAGCCAATGCCATCTTAGCTAAGGCTGGTCTATCCGGTGTAGAAAGTGTAGAAGTGGATGGTGAAAGCCTTTCTATTCATAGTGCATTGGTTAGCAAATATGAAATCACCGCATCAAACCCTCAGTTTGTCACCAAATTTGCAGAGCTATCTGGTAGTAAGAAACTACAAAAGCTAGTGGAAGATAAAGACAAACTTCGTGAGTACGCAGCAAACACTCAAGTCGTAGATGTGCTTGCGGAGAAGAAGACCAAGCTAAGTGCAGAAGAGTTGGTTGGTTTACTTCGTCGATTGACACCTCGCCTATATTCTATCGCTTCAAGCCAAACCGAAGTTGATGAAGAGGTTCACCTAACCGTAGGATTAGTTGAATACGATAAAGGTGATGAGAAGCGCTATGGCGGCGCATCGAGTTTCCTCGCTCAACGTCTGGAAGAAGGTGGTGAAGTGAAAGTGTTTGTTGAGCACAACAATAACTTCAAACTGCCACAAGATGACAACACACCAATCATCATGGTTGGCCCTGGTACCGGTATTGCGCCTTTCCGTAGTTTTATTCAAGAGCGTGATAACCGTGACTCGGAAGGCAAGAACTGGTTGTTCTTTGGTGACCGTACCTTTACCCAAGATTTCCTTTACCAAGTGGAATGGCAGAAGTACCTCAAGTCAGGTTTGCTGACTCGCCTTGATGTTGCGTTTAGTCGTGACCAAGCAGAGAAGGTTTATGTTCAACATCGCATCCTAGAAAACGCTGAACAAGTGTGGCAATGGATTCAAGATGGTGCCTACATCTATGTATGTGGTGATGCCACTCGTATGGCAAAAGATGTTCACGATGCGCTGGTATTTGTAGCCGAGCAACAAGGCAAGCTATCTCGTGAAGAAGCCGAAGCATTTATCAACGATCTACGTAAAGCGAAACGTTACCAAAGGGATGTGTACTAATGAGCGCGAATGAACAATCAAACAGCCAAGAAGTATTAGGTGAGGTACTTGGTCCACTCTCGGATAACGAGCGCCTTAAAAGAGAAAGTAACTTACTACGTGGAACGATTGAACAAGATCTACAAGACCGCGTTACCGGTGGTTTTACTGCAGATAACTTCCAGTTGATTCGTTTCCACGGAATGTACCAGCAAGATGATCGCGATATCCGTAATGAGCGTGCTAAGCAAAAGTTGGAGCCGTTGCACAATGTCATGCTTCGTGCACGTATGCCGGGCGGCATCATTACGCCAAAGCAATGGCTAGCGATCGACAAGTTTGCAACTGAGCACTCTTTATATGGAAGTATTCGTCTTACGACTCGTCAAACGTTTCAGTTCCACGGCGTGCTAAAACCAAATATCAAGTTGATGCACCAAACGCTCAACAGCATTGGTATTGATTCGATTGCCACCGCGGGTGATGTTAACCGTAACGTGTTGTGTACCACTAATCCAGTGGAGTCGGAGCTACACCAAGAGGCTTACGAGTGGGCGAAGAAGATCAGTGAACATCTATTACCGAAGACACGCGCTTACGCAGAGATTTGGTTAGACGGTGAAAAAGTAGAAAGCACGGAAGAAGACGAACCGATTCTAGGTAAGAACTATCTACCACGTAAGTTTAAAACCACAGTGGTTATCCCACCGCAAAATGACGTAGACGTACACGCTAACGATCTTAACTTCGTAGCGATTGCAGATAGCGGCAAGCTGGTTGGTTTTAACGTGCTCGTTGGTGGTGGTCTCGCGATGACGCATGGCGATACATCAACTTATCCACGCAGAGCGGATGACTTTGGTTTTATCCCATTAGAGAAAACGCTTGATGTTGCGGCTGCTGTAGTAACGACGCAACGTGATTGGGGTAACCGTTCGAACCGTAAGAATGCAAAAACGAAGTACACATTAGATCGTGTCGGAAGTGATGTCTTTAAAGCAGAAGTAGAAAAGCGTGCTGGTGTTAAGTTTGAGCAAAGTCGCCCTTACGAATTAACAGAACGTGGTGACCGTATTGGTTGGGTTGAAGGGATCGATGGTAAGCATCACCTAGCACTCTTCATCGAAAACGGTCGTCTGTTGGATTTCCCGGGTAAACCACTTAAGACAGGTGTTGCTGAAATTGCCAAAATCCACAAAGGCGATTTCCGTATGACGGCAAACCAAAATTTGATTGTTGCTGGTGTACCAAAAAGCCAAAAATCGAAGATCGAGAAGATTGCTCGTGAACATGGCTTAATGAATGATGGTGTGAGTGAGCAGCGTAAGAACTCGATGGCGTGTGTCGCATTTCCTACTTGTCCGCTCGCGATGGCTGAGGCTGAACGATATCTTCCTCAGTTTGTTACTGATGTTGAAGATATTCTAGAAAAGCATGGTCTATCGGAAGAAGACAATATCATTCTTCGTGTAACAGGGTGTCCAAATGGCTGTGGCCGAGCAATGTTGGCAGAAATCGGCTTAGTTGGTAAAGCTCCGGGTCGATACAACTTACACCTAGGTGGTAACCGCGGCGGTACTCGAGTACCGAAGATGTATAAAGAGAACATTACGGATAAGCAAATCTTAGAAGAGATTGATCAGCTGGTGGCTCGTTGGGCTGCCGAACGTGAAGAAGGCGAAGCATTTGGCGATTTCACGATTCGAGCTGGCATTATCCAAGAAGTGTTTATATCAAAGAGGGATTTCCATGCTTGATTCTGTAGCGTCCAACCCGGAGCTAGCAGAGTTACTGACATTAACTAAGACGGAGCAAATCCTCCGTCTTGCTCAAATCAATGTCGAGCTCGAACAGCTTTCGGCACAAGAGAGAGTAAAGTGGGCATTGGAGAATTTGGAAGGGGAGTTCGCAGTCTCATCCAGTTTCGGTATCCAAGCAGCAGTGATGCTCCATCTTGTGACACAACAAAAGCCGGACATTCCAATCATCCTAACGGACACCGGATATCTATTTGCGGAGACTTATCAATTTATTGACCAGTTGAAAGCGCAACTGAGCCTCAACCTTAAAGTATACCGAGCAAAAGAAAGCGCCCATTGGCAAGAAGCACGTTACGGAAAACTTTGGGAACAAGGTATAGAGGGAATTGAAAAGTACAACAAGATAAACAAAGTAGAACCAATGCGACGGGCTCTGCGTGAGCAAAATGTCGGTACTTGGTTTTCAGGATTGCGTCGAGAGCAAAGCCAATCTCGTGCAGGTCTACCAATCTTGTCGATTCAAAATGGTGTATTTAAATTCTTACCAGTGATCGACTGGACGAATAAAGATGTGCATTACTACCTAGAAGAACATGGTTTAAGTTATCACCCTCTATGGGACCAAGGATATCTTTCGGTAGGTGATACTCATACAACAAGGAAGTGGGAACCAGGCATGTCAGAAGAAGAAACCCGCTTCTTCGGTTTAAAACGAGAGTGTGGTCTTCATGAAGATGAGGGCGCAGAACAAGATGGTTCTGGCATCTAGTCATTTAGACGCCGAAACACACGTATCGGCTAAATAAAGAAAGCTGCTGTAAAGCAGCTTTCTTTATTTACAGTAAGTAAAAATGGGCAAAAAAGTATAACTCTGTGGATAAGTTGTTTAACTCTTTGGGGTAAAGTTGGATAAATAAGCCTTTGAATGAAAAGTCGACGTTTAACCATTATTTTTGCAATTTTTGCAAAATAACACTTGCCAACGTGAGCGCGATCTCTATAATGCCACCTCATCGACAGGGCAAGCGCTCACAAGGGTTCAAGCAACGTCGATAAGGTCAGAAAAAAAAGCGAAATAATTTGAAAAAGTGTTTGACACAAAAAATTATCTCGCTAGAATGGCCGCCTCTTCCGAAGTGATGTGAGTCACAAAGAAGAATCGCTCTTTAAAAATATAGACCTATCAATCTGTGTGGGCACTCGTTGATGATAATCCAATTAGAAATTTCTCTTAATAAAGAGCAGTTTCAAATTAGGTTTCAATGAACTGAGTGACCAATCAAGTCTTCGGACTTGGCACAGTCAATTCATTATCATTCTGTTGGAATGATAATAGCTTTAAAATTACTTCTTACTTTCGAGTAAGGATGAGTTTTGAAGTCAGTATTCGTTGAGCCGAACAAAATCTTAAATTGAAGAGTTTGATCATGGCTCAGATTGAACGCTGGCGGCAGGCCTAACACATGCAAGTCGAGCGGAAACGACTTAACTGAACCTTCGGGGAACGTTAAGGGCGTCGAGCGGCGGACGGGTGAGTAATGCCTAGGAAATTGCCCTGATGTGGGGGATAACCATTGGAAACGATGGCTAATACCGCATGATGCCTACGAGTCAAAGAGGGGACCTTCAGGTACTCTCGCGTCAGGATATGCCTAGGTGGGATTAGCTAGTTGGTGAGGTAATGGCTCACCAAGGCGACGATCCCTAGCTGGTCTGAGAGGATGATCAGCCACACTGGAACTGAGACACGGTCCAGACTCCTACGGGAGGCAGCAGTGGGGAATATTGCACAATGGGCGCAAGCCTGATGCAGCCATGCCGCGTGTGTGAAGAAGGCCTTCGGGTTGTAAAGCACTTTCAGTCGTGAGGAAGGTAGTGTAGTTAATAGCTGCATTACTTGACGTTAGCGACAGAAGAAGCACCGGCTAACTCCGTGCCAGCAGCCGCGGTAATACGGAGGGTGCGAGCGTTAATCGGAATTACTGGGCGTAAAGCGCATGCAGGTGGTTTGTTAAGTCAGATGTGAAAGCCCGGGGCTCAACCTCGGAATAGCATTTGAAACTGGCAGACTAGAGTACTGTAGAGGGGGTAGAATTTCAGGTGTAGCGGTGAAATGCGTAGAGATCTGAAGGAATACCGGTGGCGAAGGCGGCTCTGGACAGATACTGACACTCAGATGCGAAAGCGTGGGGAGCAAACAGGATTAGATACCCTGGTAGTCCACGCCGTAAACGATGTCTACTTGGAGGTTGTGGCCTTGAGCCGTGGCTTTCGGAGCTAACGCGTTAAGTAGACCGCCTGGGGAGTACGGTCGCAAGATTAAAACTCAAATGAATTGACGAGAGCGCACAAGCGGTGGAGCATGTGGTTTAATTCGATGCAACGCGAAGAACCTTACCTACTCTTGACATCCAGAGAACTTTCCAGAGATGGATTGGTGCCTTCGGGAACTCTGAGACAGGTGCTGCATGGCTGTCGTCAGCTCGTGTTGTGAAATGTTGGGTTAAGTCCCGCAACGAGCGCAACCCTTATCCTTGTTTGCCAGCGAGTAATGTCGGGAACTCCAGGGAGACTGCCGGTGATAAACCGGAGGAAGGTGGGGACGACGTCAAGTCATCATAGCCTTACGAGTAGGGCTACACACGTGCTACAATGGCGCATACAGAGGGCAGCAAGCTAGCGATAGTGAGCGAATCCCAAAAAGTGCGTCGTAGTCCGGATTGAGTCTGCAACTCGACTCCATGAAGTCGGAATCGCTAGTAATCGTGGATCAGAATGCCACGGTGAATACGTTCCCGGGCCTTGTACACACCGCCCGTCACACCATGGGAGTGGGCTGCAAAAGAAGTAGGTAGTTTAACCTTCGGGAGGACGCTTACCACTTTGTGGTTCATGACTGGGGTGAAGTCGTAACAAGGTAGCGCTAGGGGAACCTGGCGCTGGATCACCTCCTTATACGATGATTATTCACGATGAGTGTCCACACAGATTGATACGGTTTATAAGTAAAAGAGACGAAGATATCTCAATATCTTCGAAGTTTGGTTCTGCTTTTTAAAAGTGGAAACAAATAGCAGTGTCCCGTTCGTCTAGAGGCCTAGGACACCGCCCTTTCACGGCGGTAACAGGGGTTCGACTCCCCTACGGGATACCATCTTTAAACGTTCTCTCTTGAGAGTTTTTAAAAATGGTTACTTCATAAGAAGTGATTAGCTCTTTAACAATTTGGAAAGCTGACAAAGTAATCTTTAAGATTACTTGTAAAGTTCTCAATGTTTGTCTTTAAGACAAACACCAAAAAACACATTCAAGTGTTCTTGGGAATATCACTTTTACAGTGATTATTCGAAATTGAGTCCGGCAAAATCGAAATGTCTCTCGCTCATTCAAATAATGAGAGACAACTTTGGTGATTTGAACATCAACTCGAAACTCCTTCGGGTTGTATGGTTAAGTGACTAAGCGTACACGGTGGATGCCTTGGCAGTCAGAGGCGATGAAGGACGTATTAACTTGCGATAAGCCCAGATTAGGTAGTAAAAACCACTTGAGTCTGGGATTTCCGAATGGGGAAACCCACTAGCATAAGCTAGTATCGCTGCGTGAATACATAGCGCAGCGAGGCGAACCGGGGAACTGAAACATCTAAGTACCCCGAGGAAAGAAATCAACCGAGATTCCGAAAGTAGCGGCGAGCGAAATTGGACTAGCCCCTAAGCTTTATATGCGTTAGACGAACGGTCTGGAAAGTCCGGCAATAAAGGGTGATAGCCCCGTAGTTGACAACGCACATTCAGTGAAATCGAGTAGGGCGGGACACGTGATATCCTGTCTGAATATGGAAATGCATCCTCCAAGGCTAAATACTACTGACTGACCGATAGTGAACCAGTACCGTGAGGGAAAGGCGAAAAGAACCCCTGTGAGGGGAGTGAAATAGAACCTGAAACCGTGTACGTACAAGCAGTAGGAGCACCTTCGTGGTGTGACTGCGTACCTTTTGTATAATGGGTCAGCGACTTATATTCAGTGGCAAGGTTAACCATCTAGGGGAGCCGTAGCGAAAGCGAGTGTTAACTGCGCGACTTAGTCGCTGGATATAGACCCGAAACCAGGTGATCTAGCCATGGGCAGGTTGAAGATTGAGTAACATCAATTGGAGGATCGAACCGACTAATGTTGAAAAATTAGCGGATGACTTGTGGCTAGGGGTGAAAGGCCAATCAAACCTGGAGATAGCTGGTTCTCCCCGAAAGCTATTTAGGTAGCGCCTCGGACGAATACTACTGGGGGTAGAGCACTGTTAAGGCTAGGGGGTCATCCCGACTTACCAACCCTTTGCAAACTCCGAATACCAGTAAGTACTATCCGGGAGACACACGGCGGGTGCTAACGTCCGTCGTGGAGAGGGAAACAACCCAGACCGCCAGCTAAGATTCCAAATTATTACTAAGTGGGAAACGATGTGGGAAGGCTCAGACAGCCAGGATGTTGGCTTAGAAGCAGCCATCATTTAAAGAAAGCGTAATAGCTCACTGGTCGAGTCGGCCTGCGCGGAAGATGTAACGGGGCTAAGTAATAAACCGAAGCTGCGGCAATGAAGTTTTACTTCATTGGGTAGGGGAGCGTTCTGTAAGCCGTTGAAGGTGTGTTGTAAAGCATGCTGGAGGTATCAGAAGTGCGAATGCTGACATGAGTAACGATAAAGGGGTGAAAAACCTCCTCGCCGGAAGACCAAGGGTTCCTGTCCAACGTTAATCGGGGCAGGGTAAGTCGACCCCTAAGGCGAGGCCGAAAGGCGTAGTCGATGGGAAACGGGTTAATATTCCCGTACTTCTTACAATTGCGATGGGGGGACGGAGAAGGCTAGGTGGGCCTGGCGACGGTTGTCCAGGTTCAAGTGCGTAGGCTGAAGAGTTAGGTAAATCCGGCTCTTCTTAAGGCTGAGACACGACGTCGAGCTACTACGGTAGTGAAGTCATTGATGCCATGCTTCCAGGAAAAGCCTCTAAGCTTCAGATTGTAAGGAATCGTACCCCAAACCGACACAGGTGGTCGGGTAGAGAATACCAAGGCGCTTGAGAGAACTCGGGTGAAGGAACTAGGCAAAATGGTACCGTAACTTCGGGAGAAGGTACGCTCTTGATGGTGAAGTCCCTTGCGGATGGAGCTGACGAGAGTCGCAGATACCAGGTGGCTGCAACTGTTTATTAAAAACACAGCACTGTGCAAAATCGTAAGATGACGTATACGGTGTGACGCCTGCCCGGTGCCGGAAGGTTAATTGATGGGGTTAGACTTCGGTCGAAGCTCTTGATCGAAGCCCCGGTAAACGGCGGCCGTAACTATAACGGTCCTAAGGTAGCGAAATTCCTTGTCGGGTAAGTTCCGACCTGCACGAATGGCGTAATGATGGCCACGCTGTCTCCACCCGAGACTCAGTGAAATTGAAATCGCTGTGAAGATGCAGTGTACCCGCGGCTAGACGGAAAGACCCCGTGAACCTTTACTACAGCTTGGCACTGAACATTGACCCTACATGTGTAGGATAGGTGGGAGGCTTTGAAGCGCAGTCGCTAGATTGCGTGGAGCCGTCCTTGAAATACCACCCTTGTAGTGTTGATGTTCTAACGTCGACCCCTTATCGGGGTTGCGGACAGTGCCTGGTGGGTAGTTTGACTGGGGCGGTCTCCTCCCAAAGAGTAACGGAGGAGCACGAAGGTGGGCTAATCACGGTTGGACATCGTGAGGTTAGTGCAATGGCATAAGCCCGCTTGACTGCGAGAATGACAATTCGAGCAGGTGCGAAAGCAGGTCATAGTGATCCGGTGGTTCTGTATGGAAGAGTAATCGCTCAACGGATAAAAGGTACTCCGGGGATAACAGGCTGATACCGCCCAAGAGTTCATATCGACGGCGGTGTTTGGCACCTCGATGTCGGCTCATCACATCCTGGGGCTGAAGTCGGTCCCAAGGGTATGGCTGTTCGCCATTTAAAGTGGTACGCGAGCTGGGTTTAGAACGTCGTGAGACAGTTCGATTCCTATCTGCCGTGGGCGTTGGAAGATTGAAGGGGGCTGCTCCTAGTACGAGAGGATAGGAGTGGACGAACCTCTGGTGTTCGGGTTGTGTCGCCAGACGCATTGCCCGGTAGCTAAGTTCGGAATCGATAACCGCTGAAAGCATCTAAGCGGGAAGCGAGCCCTGAGATGAGTCTTCCCTGATACTTTAAGTATCCTAAAGGGTTGTTCGAGACTAGAACGTTGATAGGCAGGGTGTGTAAGCGTTGTGAGGCGTTGAGCTAACCTGTACTAATTGCCCGTGAGGCTTAACCATACAACACCCAAGGGGTTTTGATGGACTCAATGCAAGAACGATTGAATGTGTATAAATAGAACTTAAAATCAGTTTTCCGAATTATTCGATTTGCAAGCAAATCTCACCCTAAAGTACGTACTAAAGTGCGTTTGAATTTGCAAGCAAATTGATAAAGAATTTGCTTGGCGACCATAGCGATTTGGATCACCTGACTTCCATTCCGAACTCAGAAGTGAAACGAATTAGCGTCGATGGTAGTGTGGGGTTTCCCCATGTGAGAGTAGAACATCGCCAGGCTTTAATTTGCACTTGCTTATTTAATAAGCAAGTCACCATAAAGTTCTAAATTATTTTAGAGTTTTATGTTGACTTTCAAAGTGAAAGGCGTATTATACTCACCTCGCTTAAGTGCTAAGGCACTGAAAGCCAAGCTCTTTAACAATATAGACCTATCAATCTGTGTGGGCACTCGTTGATGATAATCCAATTAGAAACTTCGGTTTCAAATTAGGTTTCAATGAACTGAGTGACCAATCAAGTCTTCGGACTTGGCACAGTCAATTCATTATCATTCTGTTGGAATGATAATAGCTTTAAAATTACTTCTTACTTTCGAGTAAGGATGAGTTTTGAAGTCAGTATTCGTTGAGCCGAACAAAATCTTAAATTGAAGAGTTTGATCATGGCTCAGATTGAACGCTGGCGGCAGGCCTAACACATGCAAGTCGAGCGGAAACGAGTTATCTGAACCTTCGGGGAACGATAACGGCGTCGAGCGGCGGACGGGTGAGTAATGCCTAGGAAATTGCCCTGATGTGGGGGATAACCATTGGAAACGATGGCTAATACCGCATGATGCCTACGGGCCAAAGAGGGGGACCTTCGGGCCTCTCGCGTCAGGATATGCCTAGGTGGGATTAGCTAGTTGGTGAGGTAATGGCTCACCAAGGCGACGATCCCTAGCTGGTCTGAGAGGATGATCAGCCACACTGGAACTGAGACACGGTCCAGACTCCTACGGGAGGCAGCAGTGGGGAATATTGCACAATGGGCGCAAGCCTGATGCAGCCATGCCGCGTGTGTGAAGAAGGCCTTCGGGTTGTAAAGCACTTTCAGTCGTGAGGAAGGTGGTGTAGTTAATAGCTGCATTACTTGACGTTAGCGACAGAAGAAGCACCGGCTAACTCCGTGCCAGCAGCCGCGGTAATACGGAGGGTGCGAGCGTTAATCGGAATTACTGGGCGTAAAGCGCATGCAGGTGGTTTGTTAAGTCAGATGTGAAAGCCCGGGGCTCAACCTCGGAATAGCATTTGAAACTGGCAGACTAGAGTACTGTAGAGGGGGTAGAATTTCAGGTGTAGCGGTGAAATGCGTAGAGATCTGAAGGAATACCGGTGGCGAAGGCGGCTCTGGACAGATACTGACACTCAGATGCGAAAGCGTGGGGAGCAAACAGGATTAGATACCCTGGTAGTCCACGCCGTAAACGATGTCTACTTGGAGGTTGTGGCCTTGAGCCGTGGCTTTCGGAGCTAACGCGTTAAGTAGACCGCCTGGGGAGTACGGTCGCAAGATTAAAACTCAAATGAATTGACGGGGGCCCGCACAAGCGGTGGAGCATGTGGTTTAATTCGATGCAACGCGAAGAACCTTACCTACTCTTGACATCCAGAGAACTTTCCAGAGATGGATTGGTGCCTTCGGGAACTCTGAGACAGGTGCTGCATGGCTGTCGTCAGCTCGTGTTGTGAAATGTTGGGTTAAGTCCCGCAACGAGCGCAACCCTTATCCTTGTTTGCCAGCGAGTAATGTCGGGAACTCCAGGGAGACTGCCGGTGATAAACCGGAGGAAGGTGGGGACGACGTCAAGTCATCATGGCCCTTACGAGTAGGGCTACACACGTGCTACAATGGCGCATACAGAGGGCAGCAAGCTAGCGATAGTGAGCGAATCCCAAAAAGTGCGTCGTAGTCCGGATTGGAGTCTGCAACTCGACTCCATGAAGTCGGAATCGCTAGTAATCGTGGATCAGAATGCCACGGTGAATACGTTCCCGGGCCTTGTACACACCGCCCGTCACACCATGGGAGTGGGCTGCAAAAGAAGTAGGTAGTTTAACCTTCGGGAGGACGCTTACCACTTTGTGGTTCATGACTGGGGTGAAGTCGTAACAAGGTAGCGCTAGGGGAACCTGGCGCTGGATCACCTCCTTATACGATGATTACTCACGATGAGTGTCCACACAGATTGATACGGTTTATAAGTAAGAGACGATACTGGGTCTGTAGCTCAGGTGGTTAGAGCGTTCGCCTGATAAGCGAGAGGTCGGTGGTTCGAGTCCACTCAGACCCACCAATTTCTTTTGACATTGGTATGCAGTATCGACACCTTGATGGGGCTATAGCTCAGCTGGGAGAGCGCCTGCCTTGCACGCAGGAGGTCTGCGGTTCGATCCCGCATAGCTCCACCATCTTTAAGTGTTCTTGAAAAAGAATCTTTAAAAATGGTTTTCATCAGAAAATCTAGCTCTTTAACAATTTGGAAAGCTGACAAAACAATCTTTAAGATTGTTTGTAAAGTTCTCAATGTTTGTCTTTATGACAAACACCAAAAAACACATTCAAGTGTTCTTGGGAATATCACTTTTACAGTGATTATTCGAAATTGAGTCCGGCAAAATCGAAATGTCTCTCGCTCATTCAATAATGAGAGACAACTTTGGTGATTTGAACATCAACTCGAAACTCCTTCGGGTTGTATGGTTAAGTGACTAAGCGTACACGGTGGATGCCTTGGCAGTCAGAGGCGATGAAGGACGTATTAACTTGCGATAAGCCCAGATTAGGTAGTAAAAACCACTTGAGTCTGGGATTTCCGAATGGGGAAACCCACTAGCATAAGCTAGTATCGCTGCGTGAATACATAGCGCAGCGAGGCGAACCGGGGGAACTGAAACATCTAAGTACCCCGAGGAAAAGAAATCAACCGAGATTCCGAAAGTAGCGGCGAGCGAAATTGGACTAGCCCTTAAGCTTTATATGCGTTAGACGAACGGTCTGGAAAGTCCGGCAATAAAGGGTGATAGCCCCGTAGTTGACAACGCACATTCAGTGAAATCGAGTAGGGCGGGACACGTGATATCCTGTCTGAATATGGGGGGACCATCCTCCAAGGCTAAATACTACTGACTGACCGATAGTGAACCAGTACCGTGAGGGAAAGGCGAAAAGAACCCCTGTGAGGGGAGTGAAATAGAACCTGAAACCGTGTACGTACAAGCAGTAGGAGCACCTTCGTGGTGTGACTGCGTACCTTTTGTATAATGGGTCAGCGACTTATATTCAGTGGCAAGGTTAACCATCTGGGGAGCCGTAGCGAAAGCGAGTGTTAACTGCGCGACTTAGTCGCTGGATATAGACCCGAAACCAGGTGATCTAGCCATGGGCAGGTTGAAGATTGAGTAACATCAATTGGAGGATAAGAACCGACTAATGTTGAAAAATTAGCGGATGACTTGTGGCTAGGGGTGAAAGGCCAATCAAACCTGGAGATAGCTGGTTCTCCCCGAAAGCTATTTAGGTAGCGCCTCGGACGAATACTACTGGGGGTAGAGCACTGTTAAGGCTAGGGGGTCATCCCGACTTACCAACCCTTTGCAAACTCCGAATACCAGTAAGTACTATCCGGGAGACACACGGCGGGTGCTAACGTCCGTCGTGGAGAGGAAACAACCCAGACCGCCAGCTAAGATTCCAAATTATTACTAAGTGGGAAACGATGTGGGAAGGCTCAGACAGCCAGGATGTTGGCTTAGAAGCAGCCATCATTTAAAGAAAGCGTAATAGCTCACTGGTCGAGTCGGCCTGCGCGGAAGATGTAACGGGGCTAAGTAATAAACCGAAGCTGCGGCAATGAAGTTTTACTTCATTGGGTAGGGAAGCGTTCTGTAAGCCGTTGAAGGTGTGTTGTAAAGCATGCTGGAGGTATCAGAAGTGCGAATGCTGACATGAGTAACGATAAAGGGGTGAAAAACCTCCTCGCCGGAAGACCAAGGGTTCCTGTCCAACGTTAATCGGGGCAGGGTAAGTCGACCCCTAAGGCGAGGCCGAAAGGCGTAGTCGATGGGAAACGGGTTAATATTCCCGTACTTCTTACAATTGCGATGGGGGGACGGAGAAGGCTAGGTGAGTACTGGCGACGGTTGTCCAGGTTCAAGTGCGTAGGCTGAAGAGTTAGGTAAATCCGGCTCTTCTTAAGGCTGAGACACGACGTCGAGCTACTACGGTAGTGAAGTCATTGATGCCATGCTTCCAGGAAAAGCCTCTAAGCTTCAGATTGTAAGGAATCGTACCCCAAACCGACACAGGTGGTCGGGTAGAGAATACCAAGGCGCTTGAGAGAACTCGGGTGAAGGAACTAGGCAAAATGGTACCGTAACTTCGGGAGAAGGTACGCTCTTGATGGTGAAGTCCCTTGCGGATGGAGCTGACGAGAGTCGCAGATACCAGGTGGCTGCAACTGTTTATTAAAAACACAGCACTGTGCAAAATCGTAAGATGACGTATACGGTGTGACGCCTGCCCGGTGCCGGAAGGTTAATTGATGGGGTTAGACTTCGGTCGAAGCTCTTGATCGAAGCCCCGGTAAACGGCGGCCGTAACTATAACGATCCTAAGGTAGCGAAATTCCTTGTCGGGTAAGTTCCGACCTGCACGAATGGCGTAATGATGGCCACGCTGTCTCCACCCGAGACTCAGTGAAATTGAAATCGCTGTGAAGATGCAGTGTACCCGCGGCTAGACGGAAAGACCCCGTGAACCTTTACTACAGCTTGGCACTGAACATTGACCCTACATGTGTAGGATAGGTGGGAGGCTTTGAAGCGCAGTCGCTAGATTGCGTGGAGCCGTCCTTGAAATACCACCCTTGTAGTGTTGATGTTCTAACGTCGACCCCTTATCGGGGTTGCGGACAGTGCCTGGTGGGTAGTTTGACTGGGGCGGTCTCCTCCCAAAGAGTAACGGAGGAGCACGAAGGTGGGCTAATCACGGTTGGACATCGTGAGGTTAGTGCAATGGCATAAGCCCGCTTGACTGCGAGAATGACAATTCGAGCAGGTGCGAAAGCAGGTCATAGTGATCCGGTGGTTCTGTATGGAAGAGTAATCGCTCAACGGATAAAAGGTACTCCGGGGATAACAGGCTGATACCGCCCAAGAGTTCATATCGACGGCGGTGTTTGGCACCTCGATGTCGGCTCATCACATCCTGGGGCTGAAGTCGATTCCAAGGGTATGGCTGTTCGCCATTTAAAGTGGTACGCGAGCTGGGTTTAGAACGTCGTGAGACAGTTCGGTCCTATCTGCCGTGGGCGTTGGAAGATTGAAGGGGCTGCTCCTAGTACGAGAGGATCGGAGTGGACGAACCTCTGGTGTTCGGGTTGTGTCGCCAGACGCATTGCCCGGTAGCTAAGTTCGGAATCGATAACCGCTGAAAGCATCTAAGCGGGAAGCGAGCCCTGAGATGAGTCTTCCCTGATACTTTAAGTATCCTAAAGGGTTGTTCGAGACTAGAACGTTGATAGGCAGGGTGTGTAAGCGTTGTGAGGCGTTGAGCTAACCTGTACTAATTGCCCGTGAGGCTTAACCATACAACACCCAAGGGGTTTTGATGGACTCAATGCAAGAACGATTGAATGTGTAAGTAGAACTTAAAACAGCTTTCCGAATTAAAGAATTTGCTTGGCGACCATAGCGATTTGGACCCACCTGACTTCCATTCCGAACTCAGAAGTGAAACGAATTAGCGCCGATGGTAGTGTGGGGTTTCCCCATGTGAGAGTAGGACATCGCCAGGCTTTATTTTATTTTCACTTTTTATGAAAAAGTGAAGACAAAAACTTAGACTTAAATGTCTAACCAGTGCGGAGCGGTAGTTCAGTTGGTTAGAATACCGGCCTGTCACGCCGGGGGTCGCGGGTTCGAGTCCCGTCCGCTCCGCCATTTATTCCAGACCTCAGCAGAAATGCTGAGGTCTTTTCACATTTACGATGTTATTTTTTGGTCTACGACCAACGAGCCCCGCTTGTGTGCAAGCCCAGCCACTCCGCCACTTATTTAGAAACCCAGTCTTCGGACTGGGTTTTGTCGTTTAAAAGCAAAGAGGTTTTCCCTTGTCAGGGAATGAGGCCCAACTGCCAGCAACTCCGGGCTAGGCGTCCTAGCCGATTCGCCACTTATTCAGACAAAATGTATGGTCCGCCCCGTTATTGCAACTACAATTAAGTAATAACGGAGTTGGTTTGCGCTAATGTATTCGGAGTCCACGTTGGGAACATTAACTTCCCGCTCCACGATGATATCCGCGCCAGATTATCCTTAAAAGCCCCAAAGCAACTAGGTGCTATTTTTTGTATCAGGTTACTAATCTGGCCGTTCGACCGTTTTTGTCATCACGTTCATTGGCGTTGCAAACTTGGTTATGGCTATACAGCCTTAAAAGCTTGGCGGTGGTACAACACCGCCCAAGCTATTCTTGCTAGCTTATTGGCAAGTGCGACTACCACTACATTAAACGGCTTTGTTGCTCGTAAATTGACTAACCAATCTCCAAACACTTTTCCTGTTGTTTCTATCCTAGATAGCACGGATCTCGCTCCATGTATAAATAGAGCGCGAAGGTGTTTGTTCCCTCGTTTACTCATGCCTAATAGCTTTGATTTGCCACCCGTTGAATACTGCCTTGGAACGAGTCCTAGCCATGCAGCCATCTCGCGACCTCCACCAAAGTTTGAAGGAGAACTGATATTGGCCACACACAACGTTGCTGTTAAATCACCAATACCAGGAATACTCTTCAAAAGTTCAGCATTTTCATTATTTTCAGTAATCGCTTTCAGTTTTCTATCTTGAGTAGATACTTGCTCATTTAGGTATTTATAGTGCTCATGAATCGAGAGCAACTCAGCGACCAGACTCGGTGGTAGCTTTATATCTTGCTCGGCCAACCACTGAAATAGCGCTTTCATCTTGGCATGGCCTTTAGGAAAACTCAGCCCAAACTCAAGTAGTATTGCTCCAATTCGGCTCATACAAGCCGTTCGTTCTTTGATATAACCATCCCTCACTCGATGGATAGCTGCGATTACCTGAGCTTCCTCTGACTTGGCAGAGACAAATCTCATGCTTGGTCGACTCGCTGCTTCTGCTATCGCAGCCGCATCAATAAAGTCGTTCTTATTACCTTTGACGTAAGGTTTTACATATTGAGGCGGGATAAGTCGAACTCGATGCCCATAGGCTTCACACTTTCTCGCAAGCCAGTGAGCACCACCACAGGCTTCAAAAGCGATGATGGTAGGTTCAAGTACAGATAAGAAACGGAGTAGTTGGCTTCGACTAAACTTACGGCGAATAACGTCTTTGCCAGTGTGATTATTGCCAACCGCATGAAAGCAGTGCTTGCCTAAATCGATACCTAAGATGTGAATGGTAGACATATGGTTCACCTCGTTCTGAGAGCCTACTCTAAGCGTAGGGCTTGAGAGTGAGGCGGACCATATAATTAGCCCCAGCAGAAATGCTGGGGCTTTTTCGTATTTGCGATATTACTTTAGTCTACAACCAACGAGTCCAATTGAGTGCAAGCCCAGTCGCTCCGTCACTTATTTGAAAGGCTTGCTAGAAATAACAATTCTTGTATCCACAAATTTCTTCGTTGTTTGTTGTGGGCTGCTAGTGCCATACCAATCTGTCAGATTACTGGCCAGGTTAATTCATTATCTTTTGCACATATTTGTCACTCCATCATCACTTTCCAAGAGTTAACTCCATGCATATCACACCTCGTCTGCAATATTGGTGTAGTTCGTAATGCTCTGGTTTGCTACATGATATTTTCATAGCCTTACTCTATCGGGTTCAATGTTGTGCCATATTCCGCCTGTAAACGAGCTGTTGTATTTTGTGCCCAAATCTTACTTAGTCTTGAAACTAAGCATCGACCGATTCAACCTTAGTGTAGCTAGGAATCTTGAGGATTGTTTTAATTTGAGTTTTTAGTATTGACTGGAGTTTGTTGATATTGGAAGGATATCAGAGCGTGGCGATGTTTGAGGGAAATCAGCCAGTCTATTCTATTAATAGCTGCTTGGTTCAGGCATAAAAAAGGCAGCCAATCGGCTGCCTAATTTTTCAATTATAAGAGAGTTTATTCTTGAGAGACTTTAGTTTCATGCTTAGCAACAGAAGCTTCGGCTTCCATTTCTTTCTCTGCTTGCTTCGCTTTCTCAATCATTGGCGTTATCGTTGATCCTTGAATAAGGATCGAGAAAACTACAACAGAGTAGGTCATCACCATGATGATCTCTTTCACATCAATCAGTTTTTCTGGGATGACTAAAATACCTGATGGAATTGATAGTGCCATTGCTAAAGCTAGACCTCCACGTAATCCACCCCAAGTTAGAATCTTCACGGACCATGGGTTGTACTTTCTGTAGCGTTTAAAGCCAATATAAGGAATAAAGACACTTAGGTAGCGAGCACCAAGTACTAGTGGCACAGATATCGCCATCATAATCCAGTCTTCTTTATGGAATTCGAATAGCAACATCGACATACCGATTAGAAGGAATAGTACACCATTCAAGAATTCGTCGACCAACTCCCAGAAATGGTCTAGGTGGTCTTCACTTTCTTTTGAGAAGCCGATAAAGCGAGTCCAGTTACCAATCATGATGCCAGAGACTACCATTGCAAGTGGTCCTGAAACATGGAGATATTCAGCTAGAGCATAACCTGCTGTAGGAACGCCAATCGTTAATAATAGTTCCATGGAGTGGTCATCGGTCGCACTAATCAAGTAGTGGAAAATTAACCCTAATACGAAGCCGTAAACAATACCGCCAATTGCTTCTTGGATGAATAGAAGGGTTACGCTACCAACCGTCGGGGCTTCTGTACCAAATGCGATCGTGAATAGAGTGACGAAGATAACTAGACCGAAACCATCGTTAAACAGAGACTCGCCTTCAATTTGTGTTGAAATGCGTCTTGGAGCGTCCAATTTCTTCACAATAGCGAGAACTGCAATCGGGTCGGTTGGAGAGATAAGTGCGCCAAACAGTAAGCAGTAAACAAGGTCAAACTGAATACCAATAACTTGGCAAAAACCGTAAAGAACAAAACCAATGAAGAATGTGGAGAAGAGTGTTGCACCTAAAGCGAGTACCGTAATTTCCCACTTTTGATCTTTAAGGTTGGGAAGTTTGATACCTAAACCACCGGCAAAAAGCAGGAAGCCTAGTATGCCTTTCAGAAGAAAATCTTCGAAATTTATGCTGGTGACGGTTTCTGTGGCAATCTCAGTAAGATGAAACCAATCGTTTTGACCTGCGATTAGAATGAGAAGTGAAAGGATCATCGAACCAGCGGTAATGGCGATGGTCGTTTGCATCTTTCCTATCTTGCTGTTTACAAAGGCGATAACCATTGCTGCCGCGGATAGAAAACATAAAGTATGATAGACCGACATAGAGCTCTCTATTTGTAACATTTTATGAATGGAATTCTCGGCCGATGTTGTCTAAATAGCAAACATTTTTTCGTGATTATTTTGTAACTCGAGACAATACAAAATAATTACAATTCCTATTTTAGACGTCTAGACTCCTGTTGCTTGTGTGATAGGATGGAGAAATAACAAAAGGAATGAGGCTGTACTGTGGGAAGTAATGTAAGACAACAGATTGAAGCTCAGTTAAAGCAACGTATTCTTCTGATCGATGGTGGTATGGGCACCATGATTCAGGGTTACAAACTTGAAGAGCAAGATTATCGAGGAGAGCGCTTTGCCGATTGGCATTGCGATCTAAAAGGCAACAACGATTTGTTGGTGCTTAGTCAGCCTCAATTGATAAAAGAGATACACACTGCTTATTTAGAAGCAGGTGCTGATATTTTAGAGACCAATACCTTCAACGCCACGACCATCGCGATGGCGGATTATGATATGGAAGGTCTCAGTGAAGAGATTAACTTCGCGGCTGCTAAGCTGGCCCGTGAAGCCGCTGATGAATGGACGGCAAAGACTCCTGACCGTCCGCGTTATGTTGCCGGTGTACTTGGCCCAACCAACCGTACTTGTTCTATCTCTCCTGACGTAAATGACCCAGGTTATCGTAATGTTTCGTTTGATGAGCTAGTTGAAGCTTATTCCGAGTCAACTCACGCCTTAATTAAAGGTGGTTCTGACCTTATTCTGATCGAGACGATCTTTGATACGTTGAATGCCAAAGCTTGTGCTTTTGCAGTTGATTCCGTCTTTGAAGAGCTAGGATTTAAACTTCCAGTTATGATTTCAGGCACGATTACGGACGCGTCTGGACGAACACTATCTGGGCAAACAACCGAAGCTTTCTATAATTCGTTACGCCATGTGAATCCTCTTTCGTTCGGTTTGAACTGTGCACTTGGGCCTGACGAATTGCGACCGTATGTAGAAGAGTTATCACGTATATCTGAATCCTTTCTCTCTACTCATCCAAATGCGGGTTTGCCGAACGCATTTGGTGAATATGACCTTTCACCTGAAGATATGGCTGAACATGTTAAAGAGTGGGCAGAGAGTGGTTTCTTAAATTTAATTGGTGGTTGTTGTGGTACGACACCAGAACACATCCGTCACATGGCAATGGCAGTTGAGGGGGTGAAGCCTCGAGAGTTACCTGATCTTACCGTTGCTTGCCGCTTATCAGGTCTTGAGCCACTAACGATTGAAAAAGAAACCTTGTTTATCAACGTGGGTGAGCGCACGAACGTAACTGGCTCTGCTCGTTTTAAACGCCTGATCAAAGAAGAGCTCTACGATGAAGCCCTTGAAGTAGCTCGTCAACAAGTAGAGAACGGGGCTCAGATTATCGATATCAACATGGATGAAGGTATGTTGGATGCTGAAGCCTGTATGGTTCGCTTCCTTAATCTATGTGCATCTGAGCCAGAGATATCAAAAGTACCAATCATGGTTGACTCTTCTAAGTGGGAGGTTATCGAGGCTGGCTTGAAGTGTATTCAAGGCAAAGGCATTGTTAACTCTATCTCTTTGAAAGAAGGGAGGGAGAAGTTTGTTGAACAAGCGAAGTTGATCCGTCGTTATGGTGCGGCCGTTATTGTGATGGCATTTGATGAACTTGGTCAGGCGGAAACACGAGAACGTAAACTTGAAATTTGTACCAATGCGTATCGAATCCTTGTTGACGAAGTTGGCTTCCCGCCAGAAGACATTATCTTTGATCCAAACATTTTTGCTGTCGCGACGGGTATTGAAGAACACAACAATTACGCAGTGGACTTCATCGAAGCGGTGGCTGATATTAAACGCGACTTACCTCATGCGATGATCTCTGGTGGTGTCTCTAACGTTTCCTTCTCATTCCGCGGTAATAACTATGTTCGTGAAGCGATTCATGCGGTATTCCTGTACCACTGTTTTAAAAATGGCATGGACATGGGTATCGTTAACGCGGGTCAGCTAGAAATCTACGATAACGTTCCTGACAAATTGCGTGAAGCGGTAGAAGATGTGGTTCTCAACCGTCGTAATGATTCAACTGAGCGACTACTTGATATCGCCGCTGAATACGCAGGAAAGGGTGTTGGCAAAGAAGAAGATGCTTCTGCTCTAGAGTGGCGTACTTGGCCAGTAGAAAAACGTTTAGAGCATGCGCTGGTAAAGGGCATCACGGAGTTTATTGTCGAAGACACAGAAGAGGCCCGTTTAAATGCCTCTAAGCCATTAGAAGTGATTGAAGGCCCTCTCATGGATGGCATGAACGTGGTTGGTGACTTGTTTGGGGAAGGTAAGATGTTCCTTCCGCAAGTTGTTAAGTCTGCTCGTGTAATGAAACAAGCGGTTGCCCACCTTGAGCCTTTCATTAACAAAGAAAAGCAAGCGGGCTCATCGAATGGCAAAATCTTGCTCGCGACGGTGAAAGGTGACGTTCACGATATCGGCAAGAATATCGTTGGTGTAGTTTTGCAGTGTAACAACTACGAAATCATTGACCTTGGTGTCATGGTACCGTGCGAAAAGATCCTCAAAGTAGCGAAAGAAGAGAATGTCGACATTATTGGTTTATCAGGCCTTATCACCCCTTCTCTTGATGAAATGGTTCACGTAGCAAAAGAGATGGAGCGTCTTGATTTTGATTTGCCACTCTTGATTGGCGGTGCAACGACGTCAAAAGCGCATACTGCGGTTAAGATTGAACAAAACTACAAGAACCCAGTGGTGTATGTGAATAATGCTTCGCGGGCGGTTGGAGTATGTACATCATTGTTGTCTGATGAACTTCGTCCTGCGTTTGTGGAGAAGCTGGATGAGGATTACGTTCGTGTCCGTGATCAACACAACCGCAAAAAGCCAAGAACCAAGCCGGTCACTTTAGAAGAAGCTCGTGCCAATAAGGTTGCTATTGATTGGGACGTTTACACACCGCCAGCACCCGTTAAGCCAGGTATCCATGTTTTTGACGACTTCGATATTGCGACATTGCGTCAGTATATCGATTGGACGCCTTTCTTTATGACGTGGTCTCTCGTTGGTAAGTACCCGACCATTTTTAAACACTCAGAGGTTGGCGAAGAGGCGAAGCGTTTGTTTAAAGATGCAAATGATTTGCTGGATCGAGTTGAACGTGAAGGATTGCTTAAGGCTCGTGGTATGTGTGGTTTGTTCCCCGCGGCGAGTGTTGGTGATGATATCGAAGTCTACACAGATGAATCACGTACCGAAGTAGCGAAAGTTTTGCTCAATTTACGTCAGCAGACCGAGAAACCAAAAGGGTTCAACTATTGCCTTTCTGATTATGTTGCTCCGAAAGAGTCGGGTAAAAAAGATTGGATTGGCGCATTTGCAGTGACTGGTGGAATTGGTGAGCGTGAACTCGCAGATGAATACAAAGCACAAGGCGATGATTACAACGCTATTATGATTCAAGCGGTTGCGGATCGTCTGGCAGAAGCATTTGCTGAGTGTCTGCATGAACGAGTACGCAAAGAAATTTGGGGCTATGCGGCAAAAGAAGCACTCTCTAATGAAGACCTAATTCGTGAAAAGTACCAAGGTATTCGACCTGCTCCGGGTTATCCAGCATGCCCTGAACATACCGAGAAAGGACCTCTTTGGGAATTGATGAATGTTGAAGAGAATATTGGTATGTCTTTGACCTCGAGCTATGCGATGTATCCAGGAGCCTCTGTTTCTGGCTGGTACTTCTCCCATCCAGACTCACGTTATTTTGCGATCGCTCAGATCCAAGAGGATCAGATGCTAAGTTACGCTGATCGCAAGGGCTGGGATAGGATCGAGGCTGAAAAGTGGCTCGGTCCAAACATTAACGGTTAAATCGATCCACACGCAAAAGAAAAGGGCTGCTACGTGCAGCCCTTTGTTTTATTCGTCCAGAGTATTTAGTAGCGATTATTGCTCGAATAGCTCTGTGTGCAGTTTCTGAATAGCTTGTCGTGATACAGACTCATGAACAAGGAAACATAAGTTATGTGGGCTTGCACCGTAACAAATCATACGTAAGTTGAAGTCCTCTAGTGTTCCGAAGACTTGCTTAGCGTAGCCTTTGCTCTCGCTCATGTTGTTACCAATCAGAGCGACTAAACAGAGGTCGTGCTCAACTTCTACTGTACACAATTCTTCGAGCTCTTCGCGTACTGCCTGTGGTAGCTGTGGAGCACCACCTGATGTGTCTGTTTGATCGAGAGTGAGTGACACACTGATTTCAGATGTGGTGATCAAGTCCACTGAGATTTTGTGTTTAGCTAGGATCTCGAACACTTTCGCTAAGAATCCGTAAGCATGGAACATGTTCACGCTGCGCAGAGTGACCATAGTTTGATTGCAGCGAAGAGCAAGTGCTCGGAATAGCGGTGAGCTCTCTACTTGGTGTCGAATCCACGTACCACCTTTTTCTGGCTCTTTAGAAGAGCCAACGAAGACCGGAATATCGTGACGGAGTGCTGGTACCAGAGTAGAAGGGTGAAGGATCTTCGCGCCGAAGTTTGCCATCTCTGATGCTTCGCTAAAGCTGATCTCAGGAATTGGTGACGCTTTGGGGGCAATCCGTGGGTCGGTAGTGTAAATGCCCGGAACGTCAGTCCAGATTTCTAGGCCTGCCGCTTTAACACCTTCAGCAATCAAAGCTGCGCTGTAGTCACTACCACCGCGACCTAATGTTGTGGTGTTGCCTTCTTCATCTGAGCCAATAAAGCCCTGTGTAATGACGACATGTTTTTGGCAAAGAGGAACCAGCTGTTCTTGCGCTAGCATTGAAATACTTGCTAGTTGTGGTTCTGCGCGGCCAAAGTTGCCATCTGTTTTTAAAATATCTCGAATATCAAAACGAGCGGCGTTGATGCCTCTTTCACGCATTAACTGAGCAAGAATATGAGTCGACATCAGCTCGCCACATGCCACTAAATGGTCAGTCAGTTTGGTGCTTGCTTGAATAGAGGCCGCTTCTGCAAGGCTTGTGACTGTATCTAGAATCTCGTAAACCTCGGCAGCCGCTTTAGTAGCATCTTCTAATCGAGATAAAATTGATTCATGAATGTCGGCTAATTTTTGCAGCACTTTAGCGCGATGTTCTTGGTCCTGAACACCGTTTGCTAGTTCGACCAAAAGGTTGGTCACGCCAGAACAAGCACTACTCACGACAAGGCGGGTATTTGGATTGTTTTCTATAATGGTGGCACAACGGCTCATTGCCTCAAAGTTGGCAACACTGGTTCCACCGAATTTTGCTACGTTAAATGCGCTCACTGCGTTCTCCCACGACTTCCTAAAAAATAACAACATCAATTGGTTGCCAATACATCCAATGTTTTTGGTGAGGAAAGGAACAGAGAAAATAGAGAGGTATTTAGAATGTAATTTGAAAATTTACCCTCAGAAGCCCTTCATCAGACTGCGCTGATGACAGTTGATGGGACTCAACCCAAGTCAACCGATAAGCCAAATCCTGCAACTTTGACTTACCTCGGCACTACTCCCCCTGAGTGATTGGTATTGGAATTGCGGCTCCACAAATCACCTGCCTGGGCAGTGCTCCTCTTCTGCATAAAGCTCAAACATTGAACGGTTTTGTTGTCACAATGTCAACCAATATCTCCAACCAGAATGAAAGTTTTTATTAACGAATTTGTGACAGTGGTTTGACCTCTATACTTAGGGCTAATTGCCGATAGAGAAAAAATCTATTAGGGTGAAAAGTTCGATACCTGAGCCAACCTTTTAAATAGAATTTTTATAACGCTCAGGATGAATGACTGCAATCAAGGAGCTGACATGCCGATCCAAAGCTTTATTCCCCCGCATCGTATTCTGATGGGACCTGGTCCATCTGATATTTCACCTCAAGTTTTGCAAGCCTTGAGCCGCCCAACGGTTGGCCATCTAGACCCGCTTTTTATTGCGATGATGGATGAGCTAAAACAACTGCTCAAATACGCCTTCCAAACTGAGAACGAATTCACCATCGCCGTTTCTGCTCCGGGCAGTGCGGGCATGGAAACGTGTTTCGTCAACCTGATTGAAAAGGGTGACAAAGTTATCGTCTGTCGCAATGGTGTTTTCGGTGAGCGCATGCGTGAAAACGTAATCCGTGCTGGTGGTGAAGCCGTTGTTGTGGATGATGAGTGGGGCACGCCAGTATCGGTTAATAAAGTTGCAGAAGCGTTAAAGCAGAACCCTGATGCGAAGATCCTTGCTTTTGTTCATGCAGAAACATCGACAGGGGCAGTAAGTGATGCTCAAACGCTGAGTAAGCTAGCCAAACAATACGGTTTATTATCGATTGTGGATGCGGTGACATCACTCGGTGGTGTGCCTCTTAAGGTTGATGAGTGGCAGTTGGATGCTGTGTACTCAGGAAGTCAGAAGTGTTTGTCGTGTGTACCGGGGTTATCACCTGTGACGCTTTCTCCTGCTGCCATAGAGAAGATTCAAGCCAGAAAGACACCGGTTCAAAGCTGGTTCTTGGATCAAAGCTTAGTATTAGGTTACTGGAGTGGAGAGGGCAAACGCAGCTATCACCATACAGCACCAGTGAACAGCTTATATGCACTTCATGAGGCACTACTTATTCTGAAGAACGAAGGCTTAGAAAATGCGTGGGCACGCCATCAATTGATGCATGAGAAGCTAAAAGCAGGATTACAGAAGTTGGGTTTTGAATTTGTGGTAGAAGAAGAGTACCGCTTACCACAACTTAACGCGATTTATGTTCCAGAGGGCATTGATGAAGCTAAAGTGCGTCATCATCTCCTTGAAACCTACAACCTTGAGATTGGTGCGGGCTTGGGAGCGCTTGCCGGCAAAGCATGGCGAATTGGTTTGATGGGCTATGGTGCTCGACCTGAAAATGTTGCTTTGTGTTTGCGTGCTTTAGAAGAATCGCTGACTGAGTAAAATGATTCGACAACGAGATAAAGAAAAGCGAAGGTCATCCCTTCGCTTTTTTATGTTTATTGATCAGCACCAGAAGTTGGCGTTGGTGAAGCTGATACGGCTTGAGAAGGCGGTTGATAATTGACGCCACTGAAATCAACCTTAGGAAACAAGAATTGTGCCTCTGCACGGATTTGTTCTGCCTTGCTCGTATCATCCAGTCCTTGATATGCAAGGATTAGGTTGTTGTAGAACGCTGGACGGGGCTTATCTTTAATTATCTCCAAAGACCAATCAATGTAAGGCTGAATCAAGCTTGGATCTTGCTTGTACAATCCAATATTCAAGAAAGTACTGTATACATCCCAGTCGAAACGATCTTTCCAAACTACAGGGTTTGTCACCTGATTCAGGATGTCCGGATTGGTTGGGCGCGTGGTCTCAAACTTAGTTAATACGTAGTTGGTATGCAGAGCACTCACCATATAAAAGCTGAATACGACTGGAATTACTAAGCTGCAAACACGAAGTAAACTCTTAGTCACTCGGCTAAAAGGTGCCTGACGGTAGCGAGAGACTCGCTGGTCAACCCAGTACAGTAGGATTATGAAGATGATCCAATGCACCAGCGAGTGGTAAAACGGATACTCTAGCTGTGAATGGAGGATGATAGGGATGAAGAGGGCGAGTAAGGCTAGACGTGTCCCTCGTTTGGCCTGATAGATTCGGTGTAGCACTAACGCCATCGCGAGGAAAATCCCCAAGATTGGTAACAACCCGCCTTCTACAGACCAATATAAGAGTTCATTATGTGGGTGATCCATCGATGGTAAACCCGCAGGGTAACTCTCATTTAGAGCGTGTTGGCGAGCCGTATAGAGCATGTATTCCGATTCAAATTTACCATAACCGTAACCAGTAAATGGTTTTTCAATCACCATATCGAGCGTTTGTGGGAAGGTGTAAGCTCTCGGAGATTCCATGTTCACTTTTTCACTGGCTAATCCGCTACCATCAGGAAAAGCGATCTGCATGATCACAATAGATAAAGCCAAACCTGTTGCCATTGCAACTACCCAACGTACGAACCTAGCTTTAGTTGCGAAGCGGTACATGTACGGAATGACTAATAGGATCGCGATGATAGAAGCAAGCCACCCTGTTCGAGATGCCAATGCGACAATCAGCGGCAGGGTAAGTACTGGCACAGCATAAAGCAGATAGATATCGCTAAGCTTACGCGAATATTTATAAGGTTGACGGACAAGCAGATAACTTGCGATCACTAAGCCTGTCGCAAGAAAACTCGCCATGACATTGGGCTGTTGGAATATACCATAAGGACGATTAGCAACAGTGTCGTACCCAAATACGTTACCTGGCTTGAGGTAAAGGTATTGAGTGAGGCCAAATAGAGCCTCTATCACAGCCGCAAGAACGATAAACCACAGTAAACGTTGGCGATGTTTGTTACTGAAATGGAATTGCTGCAACACAATAAAAAACAGCATGCCGCACCACAGGCCAATTAATTTATTCGCTGCCAGTGCGCTATCCGCATTTGGATAAAAGATAGGCAATGTCATGATGATGCAGCTAATCAACAGACCAATCGTTAATTTGGAATAGCGTAATACACGGTTGGTCGCAAGTTGGTAGCAGCCGATCCCGAGCGCAAAGCTGAACGCCATCCACGTGGTTGCGTTAAAAGACAATGCGAGCCCTGAACCGCCCGGATTTGGCATAAAAAAGTGCATCGCCAGCAAAAAGAGTGCTGCTAGCGTGATGAGGAACTTGCGATTAAGAGGAACTTGCACTTTACCTGGAGAAAGCTTGGTTCCACTGACGTGTATAGTAGCCATAGTTATTGTGTTGTTTTGAATGAAAAAAGACCAGCAATGGCTGGTCTTTGTACTTTACCTGTTTTTTCTACTTCAACATAGGCTTAAGGAAGCGAGCTGTGTGTGAACCTTCGATCTGAGACACATCTTCTGGTGTTCCTTGTGCAATTATCTCACCACCACCTTGGCCGCCTTCTGGTCCTAAGTCGATAATCCAGTCTGCTGTCTTAATGACATCAAGGTTATGTTCAATAACTACGACTGTATTTCCGTGGTCACGCAGGCGGTGTAAAACGGTCAGCAATTGTTGAATGTCGTGGAAGTGCAGGCCCGTTGTTGGCTCATCCAGAATGTACAAGGTCTTACCTGTGTCACGCTTAGAGAGTTCTCGTGCTAGTTTCACACGTTGTGCTTCACCACCAGAGAGCGTGGTTGCTGCCTGACCTAAGCGAATGTAAGACAAACCTACATCCATTAGCGTTTGCAGTTTACGAGCAATGGCTGGGACAGGGTCGAAGAAGGTACGTGCATCTTCTACAGTCATTTCCAGTACTTCATCAATGGTCTTGCCTTTGTAACGCACTTCAAGTGTTTCACGGTTGTAGCGCTTACCCTTACATACGTCACAAGGAACGTAGACGTCGGGTAGGAAGTGCATTTCTACTTTGATTACACCATCACCCTGACATGCTTCACAGCGACCGCCACGCACGTTAAAGCTAAAACGGCCCGGCTTGTAGCCACGAGAGCGCGATTCTTGTGTGCCTGCAAACAACTCACGAATCGGGGTAAAAATACCCGTGTAAGTCGCTGGGTTTGAACGTGGCGTTCGACCTATTGGGCTCTGGTCGATGTCGATAACTTTATCGAAATGCTCCAAACCTTTGACCGATTTATAAGGTGAAGGGTGCGCCGTTGTTGCACCGTTCAATTGAGTATGAGCAATCTTAAAGAAGGTATCGTTGATCAGAGTCGACTTACCTGAGCCTGATACGCCCGTAATACAGCTAAACAAACCAACTGGAATCGAAAGGTCGACATTCTTAAGGTTATTACCAGTAGCGCCCAGTAACTCAACCGTTTTCTTTGGATCTCGTGGTGTGCGCTTGGTTGGGATCGCAATCTCTTTTGCGCCACTTAAGTACTGACCCGTTAGTGAGTTCGGGTTAGCGATGATGTCTTCCATCGTACCTTCCGCGACCACGTTACCGCCGTGCACTCCTGCGCCGGGACCAATATCGATTACGTGGTCAGCACAACGAATAGCATCTTCATCGTGTTCAACAACTAATACCGTATTGCCTAAATCTCGTAGATGGGTCAAGGTCTTCAATAGGCGTTCATTATCGCGCTGGTGGAGGCCTATTGATGGCTCATCCAGAACGTACATTACCCCCACTAAACCAGCACCAATTTGGCTCGCTAGACGAATACGTTGCGCCTCACCACCTGAGAGGGTTTCTGCACTGCGTGACAAGTTTAGATAGTTCAAACCAACGTTAACCAAGAACTGCAGACGGTCATTGATTTCTTTCATCACTTTTTCAGCGATTTGAGCGCGTTGACCTTCTAGCTTCAGTGTATGGAAGAAATCCAATGCATCCGCAATGCTGAGTTCAACGATCTCTGGCAATGTTGTATCGGCAATAAAAACATTGCGAGCTTCAAGGCGTAAACGAGTGCCACCACAGCTTGAGCAAGATTTGGTTGAGATGTATTTTGCAAGCTCTTCGCGTACTGAGTTTGATTCGGTATCGCGGTAACGACGCTCAAGGGTGTTTAGGATTCCTTCGAATGGATGGCGTTTAACGCGGATATCACCACGATCGTTAATGTACTTGAACTCAACCTCGGTACGCCCAGAACCTTTAAGAATAATGTCTTGGGTCTTCTTCGGTAAGGAGTTAAACGGAACGTGAAGGTCAAAGCCATAATGATCCGCCAAGGCTGTTAGCATTTGGAAGTAGTAGTAATTTTTCTGATCCCAACCTCGAATTGCCCCTTGCGCTAAGCTGAGCGAGTCATCTTGAATCACTCGACTAGGATCGAAATATTGCTGTACACCTAAACCATCACAAGTGCCACAAGCACCAGCTGGGTTGTTGAATGAGAACAAACGAGGCTCAAGCTCTTGCATACTGTAACCACAAAGTGGGCAGGCAAAGTTTGCTGAGAAAATTACTTCCTCACCGTCGCCATCCATTGGCGCAACAACTGCGATACCACCAGAAAGCTCTAATGTAGTTTCGAATGATTCTGCCAAACGTTGCTGCAAATCTGGACGCACTTTAAAGCGATCTACAACCACCTCAATCGTGTGTTTTTTATGTAGCTCTAGTGTCGGAGGATCGGAAAGATCACAGGTTTCACCGTCGATGCGTGCGCGAATAAAACCTTGTGCTGCGAGGTTCTCTAACGTTTTAACATGCTCACCTTTTCGCTCTTTTACGATAGGAGCAAGGAGCATCATTTTACTGCCCTCAGGCAACTCTAAAACCTTATCGACCATTTGGCTGACGGTTTGAGCGGCAAGCGGCGTATGATGAGTCGGACAGCGAGGTTCACCAACACGAGCGTAAAGCAGGCGCAGATAGTCGTAGACTTCCGTAATGGTACCGACGGTTGAGCGAGGGTTATGTGACGTCGATTTTTGCTCGATGGAGATAGCCGGAGATAAGCCTTCGATATGATCGACATCTGGCTTTTCCATAAGAGATAAAAACTGACGAGCGTAAGCGGATAATGACTCAACGTAACGTCTCTGGCCTTCCGCATACAAGGTATCGAAAGCGAGAGAAGATTTACCAGAACCACTTAAACCAGTGATAACAGTCAGTTTATCGCGGGGGATCGTAAGGTTGATGTCTTTGAGGTTATGGGTGCGGGCACCGCGAACTTCTATTTTATCCATCGTTTTTGCTCTATGTATAACCAAGTCACGCAAGTATTACATAGTGTGAGAAATGTGCAAAGGGAATACTGGACAAAAAAACAGTAAGAAAAAGCCCGACGGTTAGTCAGGCTTTATAATCAATAGTTTGGGTATGATTACGCTTCTTTCTTAGTTGCGTGCTTACCTAGCTCTGATTTTTTCTCATCCTTTAGATAAAGGTTTTCGAAGCAGTAGTTCGTTGCTTCGATGTAGCCTTCTACGCTACCACAGTCGAAACGTTGACCTTTGAATTTATACGCCAATACACAGCCTGCTTTTGCTTGTTTAAGCAGTGCGTCAGTAATTTGGATTTCACCGCCTTTGCCTGGTTCAGTATTTTCGATTAGCTCGAAAATATCTGGCGTCAGGATGTAACGACCGATGATCGCTAGGTTACTTGGTGCTGTGCCTTGCTCTGGTTTCTCAACCATGTCGTCTACGCGGTAGATATCATCTTTGATCATCTCACCTGAGATAACGCCGTATTTGTGTGTTTCTTCTTCTGGAACTTCTTGAACCGCAACGATTGAGCAGCGGAACTGTTTGAACAACGCCACCATCTGAGCCAGTACGCCTTCTTGCTCATTCACACAAAGATCGTCCGCAAGTACAACGGCAAATGGTTCGTCACCAATCAGTTCACGACCCGTTAGGATCGCATGGCCAAGGCCTTTCATTTCACGTTGACGAATGTAAGTAAAGTTAGCTGAGTCAATGATTTCACGAATGTCGACTAACAGTTCTTCTTTGTTAGTGCCGCTGATTTGGTGCTCAAGCTCATAGTTTTTATCGAAGTGATCCATGATCGAGTGTTTGCCACGACCTGTTACGATACACATGCCATTCATACCAGCTTGAATCGCTTCTTCAACGCCGTATTCAATTAGCGGCTTGTTCACTACAGGCATCATCTCTTTTGGCATGGACTTTGTCGCCGGAAGGAAGCGCGTACCATAGCCCGCCGCAGGGAACAGACATTTTTTAATCATTGGGGGAATATCCTTTCTCAATTTTTTAATAAAGAATCTGAGCGACACTTTAACATGAGAGCGGCATATGAATCATGAATTAAGTAGGAAAAAATGTGAGACAGGAAGTGCAAAGAAGCATGAGCAACACACCTTTAATTATTTTTGTGCTGCTCTGCTGGTTAAGACATCAAGTTTTGATCAGCCCAAGCGATGGCTTGCACGCGATTTTTAACCGACAGTTTTTTGAAAATCTGATACAAGTGAGACTTGATGGTGAATTCGCTAACAAACAACTCCTCAGCCATTTGATTATTTGATGCACCTGCTTGAAGGCAGCGTAATACTTGCAGTTCACGAATAGTCAAATCGACAGTAGCGGGCGCAGTATGTGTGTTTATGACGTTGCGATAGTAATGTAAAAGTTGGCTGGTTACGTTTCGTGGCAACCAATTTTGGCCGTTTACGATGCCTTTTAGCCCTTCTCCGATTTGCTCAAGTGAGCTCTCTTGGTAGAAGACTCCCTTTAATTGACCAAACGCTAATAGTTCATCTGTGGTTAAACGCTTAGGGACGTTAAATACGACGGTCTCAAAGTTTTTCCATATTAACGGAAGGTTCTTAATCGACTGAACCAAGGATTTGTGCTCACTGAAATCGATCATTAAGATCTTATTACGATGTTTGGGATTGGCTTCCATAAGCGCTTCGGTGGAGATCACTGGAATATCAATGTCAGTGTATTTGACCAAGTCTTCAACTTTTTTCTCTGCATGGTCTTCCATGCTGATCAGAAACAGTTTTCTCGCATAAGCCGATTTTTTCACGCGGTCTTTTCTCCTTGAATTCATAACGCTGAATACGTTGGCATCAAACATAAATCAGAGCCATAGGGTTCAATAAGAAATGCGTTGAGATTCAAAGGTTCACGAAACGATGTCTGCAAAACGAATCAAAAATGCTACGCCTTGGAGTTGAAGTGAGATTTCGATTCCACAACTTTCAATGACAACCCACAATGGGATTAGGCTTTAATCAAAACATCAAAGCGTGTATTCTTATGCGCTAAAATTTTACATATATATCCAGAGTGAAACGGAGCACATCATGGCCAGCCGTGGAATTAACAAAGTTATTTTGGTGGGGAATCTAGGTAACGACCCTGAAATTCGTTACATGCCTAATGGCGGTGCAGTTGCAAACATTACGATTGCGACTTCTGAGTCATGGCGTGATAAAGCGACTGGCGAACAGCGCGAAAAAACAGAGTGGCACCGTGTTGCACTATTCGGCAAGTTGGCGGAAGTAGCAGGTGAGTACCTACGTAAAGGTTCTCAAGTTTACGTTGAAGGCCAACTTCAAACTCGTAAATGGCAAGATCAAAGTGGTCAAGACCGTTACACTACTGAAGTGGTTGTTCAGGGCTTCAACGGTGTAATGCAAATGCTAGGCGGTCGTGCTCAAGGTGGCGCTCCTATGGGTGGTCAACAGCAGCAACAGCAAGGCGGTTGGGGTCAGCCTCAACAACCAGCTCAGCAGCAGTACAACGCTCCACAGCAACAGCAGCAACCTCAACAACAGGCTCCGCAGCAACCACAGCAGCAATACAACGAGCCACCAATGGACTTCGACGACGACATTCCGTTCTAAGTAGAGTCTTCAAGATTGCATTTAAAAGGCCGCGAATTTCGCGGCTTTTTTATTTTCATTGTACCGTCCTAAATAAGGTTGACACATTTCCAACATGAAATTGGAGAATGTCATGAAATCAACGAGTAAACGAACCCAACGAGATTATTCTCTTGCCTTTAAATTGACGGTTGTTGACCAAGTAGAAAAAGGTGAAATGACCTATAAACAAGCTCAAGAGCGATACGGGATACAAGGCCGATCTACTGTCTTAGTTTGGCTTCGTAAGCACGGTCAGCTAAATTGGTCTAAAGGAATAGAGAAACCAAACACAGTAGGTAATGGCATGCCTGATTCTCCTTCTACTCAAACTCCAGAACAACGGATAAAAGAACTCGAGCAACAACTTGAAGAAACTCAACTGAAAGCGGACTTCTTTGAGGCTGTCGTAAAAGTAATGGATAGGGATTTCGGTGTCCGAATCTCAAAGAAGCGCAAAGCCGAGTTATTAAGGAAAAACGGTCAAAAGGCTCACAGTAACTAAAGCTTGCCACTTCATCGGGATTACTCGGCAGGCGTTTTACAAACGCTACGCGCTCGAGCTTCAGCGAACTCAGAAAGAGCAATCTGTCATTGGGTTCGTCAAAGAGCAAAGGATTCAACATCCTCGATTAGGAACTCGAAAGCTCAAGTACTTACTCAGTCAGAATAACATTGATATAGGGCGAGACTGTCTGTTTTCGTTGCTAAAACAGCATCGACTGTTGGTCTTAAATCGTAGGGCTTATCATCGAACAACAAACAGCCATCACCGGTTCCACTGCCATCCAAACCGAATCAAAGAGGGCATGGTTCCAAATAAACCGGAGCAGTTATGGGTCGCTGATATCACTTACTTGGCAACACGAGCGGGAAATACTTATCTCAGCTTAATCACTGACGCCTACTCGAGGAAGATAGTTGGGTATCATCTAGATGATAATATGAAGACGCCAGCCGTTAAAAGTGCATTCCTGAAGGCTTTGAAAGAGCGGCTATATGAGGGCGAGCTTATTCATCACTCTGACCGAGGTATTCAATACTGTTCTGAGGAATATCAGTCACTACACAGAAAATATCACGTGACATGCTCTATGACTGATGGATACGACTGCTATCAAAATGCTCTAGCTGAAAGAGTAAATGGTATTTTAAAGATGGAGTACTTGCTGACTAAGCCGAACGACTTGAATGAAGCTAAGAAAATGGTTGCTGAGTCGGTGAAACTCTATAATGAACAGAGGCCACATACAGCTCTAAAATACAAAACGCCCGATGAAGTTCATCGAGCGTTTTAACTAAAAGTGTCAACCCATATCAGGACGGGTCACATGGTTTGTCTGAAAGGACTGTAATCATTTCGAATTGTAATTCGAAGACCTTCACTCTCAAATATCGAATGATGGTTTGTTTCTTTCCGCCTCAGTCTCTCACATTCACACGAATACGATTGTTTACTGAACGCTTATCAAGTATAAATATTTCAATAAGGTATATGATGAATAGAAAAGGAATTTGGTATTCATGAGGTATACCCCAACTCTTAAGCTAAGCACGCGGCTGGTGGCTTTTGTCACTATGATCGTTATATGCGCAATGTTTATCTTGTTTGTCGGCGGCACCCTCTCTTTTAAACGACTAGGGCAAGAATATCTCACCCATTATTTGGAAGGGATCGTTGAGGTTGTTGATAAAGAGATGGAAGATCCTGATGCCGCATACTCGATGCAGCGCTGGATGCCGAAAATGCTTCAAGCCAGCAACATTGTCGAGATGACCCTCTCGGCGAATGATGCCGTGGTTTACCGCTTTAAAGACACCACCCATAAAATAGACAGCTCAGTGTTGTTTGAGCAAGAGTACCCACTTACTCACAACCAAGATTATGTTATCTATTTTAAGGTTATTCCTCCCTATCTAGGTTACAGCTACTCAATGCAAGCGCTTTGGTCTATCACGCTTGCTGTGGTTCTGATCATCTTCTGTTTAATGCGCGGTGTTGCTTGGCTAAAAGAGCAACTGGCAGGCTCCGAAATGCTTGAAGAACGCGGCAGAATGATTTTGGCTGGCCGCGTTGAACAATATGCAAAGGGAGATGAGCGAGAGTGGCCTTACACGGCGAGTGAAGCGCTCGATGTGTTGATTGAAGAGTTGCAGGATGCGCGTCAAGAACGTAGCCGATTCGATACCTTTATTCGTACTCAAACTTTCCTCGATAAACTTACTGGAACGGCGAACCGAGTGTTGTTTGACAGTAAGTTGGAATCAGCCTTGTTGGAAAGTGGTGCACGCGGTGCAGTACTACTGATTCGAATCCAAGACTGGAAACTTGTAGAAGAAGAGCAGGATAAGCAAACCTGTGATGAGTTTATTGTGGAAGTGGGTAGCTTACTTTCCAATTTAGTTCAGCGTTATCCTGACGTGGTGTTTTCTCGTTACTACAATGCCGATTTTGCACTTTTCTTGCCTCATCAATCCGCAAAAGATGTGGCTAACTTAGCTTCTCAATGCATCCGCCAATTGGAAAAGCTTCACCCGCCATACCCGTTAGAATTGGATAACTGGTGCCATATTGGTATCACGACTTATAAAGAGGGTGAGCGTCACAGCCAAATCATTGATGAGGCTGAGACGGCGTTACGTAGTGCCCAGTTACAGAACAATAACAACTGGAGCCGCTTTAAAAAGTGGAATCATGATGAAGATGCTCGAGGAAGTGTGAGATGGCGTACGTTATTTGATTCAGCACTCACATCTAAAAATGTGATACTCTACGCACAATCTGCCTATCTAATAAGTGATGTGGCGCATAAAAAACCTTTGCACGACGAGTTAACATGTCGGATTCGCGATCCAGAAAATGGAATTGTGAAAGCGTCTCGTTTTATTTCAGCGGTGCGACAAGTCGGTTATGAAGCGCAAATGGACCGCGCAGTTGTTAATAAATTCTTAAAAGACTTTAAACACAACTTCGATCGTAGTCAGACGTATGTTCTTAACCTCAATGTGATTCCTTTTGGGCATCGAGAATATTTCAAATGGTTCCGTGATGAACTCTTACAGTTGTCACGAGAGCAAAGAAAGTGTCTCATTTTTGAGTTTGTAGAAGCACAATTTGTAAGACACTTAGACTTTATGCGACCAGTCGCTAAAATGCTGGCCGGTTTAGAATGCCACCTTATGATTGGGCAAGCGGGGCGTACTATCGTCAGCACGCATTACTTAAAAGAAGTGGACATTCGTTATCTCAAGCTACATCGCAGCTTAGTAACAAAAATCGACCAGAGACATGAGAACCAGTTGTTTGTTCGCAGTATGTTGGGTGCGGCCGCAAACAGTAAAACAAAAATAATAGCAGTGGGAATTGAGAATAAGCACGAGCTGAACACCCTAATTGAATTGGGGGTTCACGGTGGGCAAGGACGTTATTTCTCTTCAGAAGAGCAATACCTTCCTCGCTCTGAATCAATGCAACTTTCTCAATCTGAATCTCAAGTGAAATTGGGAAGAAGAAATCGCTGGCGAAAAAAATAAAGATAATAATCATGGATTTTAAAGCAGTACTCGACAAGCTCAAGCGGTCATCGGTCGGTGGTCGCACTTGCTTTTTGGTTATTCAGCCAGACGCAGTTTATTTATCATCACCCCTTAAAAGCAGTCGACCATCCAAGTTTGAGATCTCAGAATCGAATTGGGAGCGCGCATGTGAGCAAGCGTTAAGCGTTGCTGCAAGCTCTTACGATTCTTTAGCGGTTGTGCTTTCTCACAACTACTATCAGATGTATCAAATTGATAAGCCAGCGATGCCGCGTAATGAGTGGCCTGCTGCACTACCATTTTTGCTAAAAGAGCTGATCTCTGAACGTGCGATCGACATCATTGCCGATGCGGTTGAGTTACCCAACTCAAACAAAGTTCAAGCTTACGTCTTATCACGAAAGATCCTCGATAAGTTGGTATTGTTGGCAAGTCGAGCTCAATTGCCTTTGGAAGCGATCATTCCTGAAGATGACGTTTGGGGGGATACTTCTGGTGAACTTGGCAACTTTTTATTGCTTCAACGCAGTGCTCGAGGACACTTCCGCATCAGTGCGTTTGTCGAGCATACCATCGCATTCCACCGCTCTATTCGTAGTGTCACCCCACCACTAACAGGTGTGCCGTCTAGCGAGTTGCAGATGGACAGTCTATCTCTTGAGTTGCAACGCTCGATTGATTACCTCTCTTCTCAACTTCGCCACGTGCAATTGCATCAGTTGAAAGTATGTTGTGATGATGAAGATGAAAATGAACTGGTTGAGTCGCTTAACTATCGTTTAAGCACGAAGGTTTCTGCATTATTGGCTGAAGATCATGAACCTTCTGGCCATGTCTTAGCCGATACGGCAGCAACGTCTAATACTCGACGCGTTAATCTGTATCCAGATTTCTTAAAACCGAAAAAGAACCTGCTAACGCTAAAAAACGTGGCGATTTCTTGGGGTGTGGCTGCCGCGGTTATTTTCCTTTCTTACGGTTATGTGACTTGGCAAAGTGATGGCGTAGAAGATGAAATCGCCATCGTAAAAAGCAAAGGCAACATCATGAAATCTGAGTTAGATCGTTACCAAGCTCAGTTACGCAAGCATCAACCAGACACCAATAAACTCGCTGCCAAAGCGCGTCTGGAGCGTGAAGTAAAAGCCAAGCGTGATTCACTGAAAGCCGTTGGTAAATATGATGATTCCCAACGCACAGGTTATTCGGGCGTGATGCAATCGCTCGCTAAGCTTGGCAGCAATAATATTTCTTTGTCTGAAATTCGTATTGACCACAACACATTAGATTTAAAAGGTCTGGCAAGAACGCCAAGTTCTGTTCCCAATTGGGTCAGCCAGTTCAAGAATGAGATCAGTTTAATTGGTCGTACCTTTGATGATGTGAAGATTGGTCGTAATGACGACAATATCGTGACTTTTGAATTGAAGACGCGCGGAGGCAAAGAAGAAAAATGAACGAATTCTGGCTTTCTTTAGAAGAGCGCTTTGATGAAATGAGCGCACGCGAAAAAGTTCTGATCGCACTATGTGGATTGGTCACTGTCGTGATGCTGCTGTTTACTTTGGTACTGGAACCAAAGCTCAATGAAGTGGTGAGTAACGACAAACTCTTGAGTAACTTGAAGCAGACTAATCAAAAAACCGAAATTGACATTTTGCGTATTCAGGCTCAATTGAAAAAGGATCCTAACGCAGAGATTGATCAAGCAATTTCCCAATTGCTGACTGAGAGTCAACATCTGTCGATGCAGCTTTCAGAGATCATTGAACATCTTATTACACCTTCACAGATGGCAGCTTTGCTCGAAAGTGTATTAGAGCAGCAAAGCGGAATTCATTTATTGTCGCTTCAGACATTGCCTGCGGAGCCGATAACGGAAGATAAAGAAGCGTCGCAATACTCCGGATACTACGTGCACCCAGTGCGTATGGAGTTAACAGGTGATTACTTTGCCATCGCTAACTACTTGACCAAATTAGAAAGCTTGCCAGCAAGTTACTACTGGCGCAGCTTCAGTTATAAAGTTGAAGCGTATCCAAAAGCGAAGTTGGTGTTGGAAGTGTACACATTAGGTTCTAGAGAGGAGTTTATTGGTGGTTAAGAAACTCATTACCTCACTTGTTCTTGTGGTTGCTGCCGGTTCTAGTTGGGCCAACCAAGATCCAACAGCGCCTCTTGGCTGGCAAAAAACAGCGACAGAATCGCAAGCCAAACCGAAAGCAAAACAGTACCGCTTACCAACGCTCAACAGCATCGTATGTAAGCCGAACACTGAATGTGTCGCTATTTTGAATAACCGTATTGTCGAGCCTGGCGTGAAACTTAACGGATATCGAGTAGCCAGTATCAATAGTGAATTTGTAACTTTAAAGCGTGGTGACCGTCAGTGGAAACTAGAGCTTTTTGGTTTGAACGTAAAAAAATAATAACCAGAGCCTGATCAGATATGCGCAAATTAGTTGTAGGAATAGTG
This sequence comes from Vibrio sp. ED002, assembly GCF_023277445.1. Taxonomy (NCBI): domain Bacteria; kingdom Pseudomonadati; phylum Pseudomonadota; class Gammaproteobacteria; order Vibrionales; family Vibrionaceae; genus Vibrio; species Vibrio sp. ED002. The sequence continues at coordinate 2,805,568 of NZ_CP080238.1, forward strand.
ATTGCTTCCTTAATGGGTTGTTCTATGGGTCACCGTGACCCAGTAGAAGTGAAGCAAGCACTGAACGAATCTATCAATGAAGCAAACAGTCGTGCACTTGAAGATATCCCTTCTTCTGTGCAAGCCGATCTTATGCCAAACCTAGACAGCAGTGTTTCTTCTCAGCAAGGCACTCTGAAGCGTTTCCGTATCCAAGCTAATGCAGTTGAAGCGCGCAGCTTCTTTGCTTCCTTAGTGAAAGGAACGGAATACAGTGTCGCTATCCACCCTGCTGTACAAGGCAATATTACGGTTAACCTATCAGACGTGACACTGGACGAAGTGCTTAATGTCGTACAAAACATGTATGGTTATGACGTTGTGAAGTCAGGCAAAGTGATTCAAATTTACCCAGCAGGTATGCGCACGGTTACGATTCCTGTCGATTACCTACAGTTCAAGCGTTCTGGTCGTTCATTAACGAGCATTGTAACTGGGTCGGTGACGTCTGCGGGTACATCAAATTCAGGTGGTGGCTCAGATGATTCTGATTCGTCAGATTCAAACAGCGATAACGGCGACAGCTCGACAACATCGACAGGTGGTACTCGCATTGAAACTATCACAGAAAGTGATTTTTGGCCGATGCTGCAACAAGCGGTCGCGAACCTTATTGGATCTGGCAAAGGCCAGAGTGTTGTTGTTACCCCACAAGCTGGTGTGATAACCGTTCGTGCCTTCCCTGATGAGATTCGCGAAGTTCGTGAGTTCTTGGGTGTCTCTCAAGAACGTATGCAACGTCAGGTTATTCTGGAAGCAAAAATTCTAGAAGTGACATTAAGTGACGGTTACCAACAGGGTATCAATTGGTCAAATATGTCAGCCTCTATTGGTAACTCGGGTAGTGTTGTCGTTGACCGAAACCCAGTAACACTACCTTTAGATGCAATTGGCTCGCTACTCGGTGGACAAACTAACGTTACTTTCTCTGATGGTAACTTTGAAGCGGTAATGAACTTCATGGCCACTCAAGGTGATTTGAACGTGCTTTCTAGCCCGCGCATCACCGCAGCAAACAATCAAAAGTCCGTCATTAAAGTGGGTACCGACGAGTACTTCGTTACCGAGCTGTCAAGTAATGCAGGTAATGGCGAGAACTCCAACGCGGTGCCTGAAGTTGAGCTTACACCTTTCTTCTCTGGTATCTCTCTAGATGTGACTCCGCAAATCGATAATAAAGGCAATGTGTTCCTGCACGTTCATCCTGCAGTTATTGAAGTGGAAGAAGAGATTAAGAACCTCAACCTTGGTGGCGACTTCCAAAACATCCAACTTCCACTAGCGAAAAGCTCGATTCGTGAATCTGATTCTGTAATTCGCGCAAAAGATGGTGATGTGGTTGTTATTGGTGGTTTGATGAAGCAGCAAAACCTAGAGCAAGTATCGAAAGTACCGTTCTTAGGTGATGTACCCGCGCTTGGTAATTTATTCCGCAACATCAACAATGTGACGCAAAAAACAGAGTTGGTTATTTTGCTAAAGCCAACGGTTGTTGGTGTGAACACGTGGCAGAAAGAGCTAGAGCGTTCACGTGATTTATTGCAAGAGTGGTTCCCTGACGCTGAGTAATCAGCGTTAGGAAGTGTCGTTTAAACGTGGTTTTGTGATTCGACTATGTACTTGTCGCATTTTGGATTTCGAGTTCAGCCTTTTTCTCTAACCCCAAACACAGAAATGTTTCTGGGGTTAGTCCCTCATTATGAGGCCATTCAAACTATTATGGCTGCGGTCAAAATGGGAGAAGGGGTTATCAAGGTGACTGGGGAAGTCGGCACAGGTAAAACGATGGTTTGCCGCAAGCTGATTGAGCAAATCGAATCACAAGTGGAATTGGTTTATTTGCCTAATCCAGTATTGAGCGGTGAGCAGCTTCAGTTTGCAGTCGCAAGAGAGCTTGGCATCGAAGATACCGACCCATTAAAAATCGTTTCACTGATTCAAGAGCATCTGATTGAAGTACACGCTTCAGGTAAGAACACTGTTCTTATTGTCGATGAGGCACAAGCGCTTTCAACAGAAGCACTCGAGACTTTACGTTTATTCGGCAACTTAGAAACCGAACAAGATAAGCTGATCCAATTGGTTTTATTTGGTCAGCCTGAATTGGATGAGCGTTTAAAAACGCATAAACTCAGACAGTTTCGTCAACGCATTACGTTCAGTTGCCAACTTCGCCCTCTCTCTATTGAAGAAGGGGTGGCGTACATCAATAACCGTTTAGACAAGGCCGGTAATGGTGCGCATATCTTTTCAATAGAGCAGAAGAAAGCCATTTGGCGTTCGGCGATGGGAATTCCTCGTTTGATTAACCAAATTAGCCATAAAGCCCTGCTTTCGGCGTTTAATGACCGTTGTACGCTTTTGAAAAATCAACACGTTTACGTTGCGATGCACGATACCTTCGATGCACGTAAACCTAAGTTTAAAACTCCAAGATTTTGGGGATGGAGCTAACCTTGAGTGCCATCAATAAAGCATTATCAGAACTTGCTGAAAAAGAATCGCCTTCGGATTTAACCAAGGCCGATATTCCGAGTATCTCACGTAGCAAACCGTGGCTTTGGCTCGTTGGTGGCTTTTCATTGAGCTTAGCCGTCGGCGGATGGGCTGTGTCTCAAGGTCCAGCGCCCGTTGAAAACATGGCGACGACTACCGTGATGTCCGTTAGTCAGGCTAATCGTCCTTCCGCTCAAGTGGTTGAAGTGAGCCACTCACCAACAAGTAAGGTGACGCCTGAGTTAGACAATGTGGTGTATGCGCAAAGAATTGAAAGACCCAAAGTAACGGTACAAGTTCCTGTGGTGAAAGCGGTTCCACAAGTCGACGATTTCGAGCATCGTAAGCAAGTCGTCAGCGCACAAGAGCAGCCTATTTTACTAGCGAGTTTGAGTGGCAGTACGCAACAAACATCAACGGCAGCACAAGACAGTTCAATGCGTATTGAACAAGTGGAATTGACGCATCAACAGTTGGCGGAGAAAGCGCTAGGTCGTGCAGACAAAGCCATGGATGCCAATGACATGAAGACAGCACTGGCTGCTTTCTCCGAAGCATTGCGTTATCAACCAAGTAACGTCGAAGCTCGCCAGAAGCTATCGGCGCTTTACTTTGGTAAAGGGGATACACGCAAAGCTTATGAAATTCTACAAGCTGGCATTCAGCTCGATACAGATAACCAAGGTTTGCGTTTAGCGTTATCCAAGCTTTTAGTCAAAGCAGATCAACCAGAAGCAGCACTCAGCCCATTAGCCTACCTGCCGGATTCACCGACTCGTGATTACCTTGCGATGCGTGCTGCATTGGCTCAAAAGCAAAAGCAAAATGACATTGCGCTCGAAAGCTACCAGTTACTGACGCAGCGTGAACCAGAAAATGCACGCTGGTGGCTAGGCCTCGCGATTCAACAGGAACGCGCTTTAAGCTTTACATTGGCGATTGCTTCTTATCAGCAGGCGCTGGGTAAAGTGGGTATCTCAAATCAATCTCAGGCATTTATTCGTGATCGTCTGAACATCTTAAAACAACTGGAGAATGCGCAATGAGAATTCAGTTGAGAAAACGCCTTGGCGATCTGTTAGTTGAAGAAGGTATTGTTTCTGAAGACCAAGTACAACAAGCGTTAGCGGCGCAGCATAGTACAGGACAGAAGCTTGGTGATGCACTGATTGACCTTGGTTTTATCAGTGAAAAGCAGATGCTTGAGTTTTTATCACAGCAACTGGGTTTACCGCTGATTGATTTAAGTCGTGCGCCTGTCGATGCAGAGGCGGTGCCGATTCTTCCTGAAGTTCATGCTCGACGCTTACGTGCCATGGTCGTCGCTCAAAATGGTGATACGTTGCGTGTTGCGATGAGTGATCCTGCGGATTTGTTTACTCAAGAGTCATTAATGAACTTGTTGGGCGAATACAATCTGGAATTCATCATTGCCCCAGAGCGTCAACTGGTTGAAAGCTTTGACCGTTACTACCGCCGAACCAAAGAAATCGCATCGTTTGCCGAGCAGTTGCAAGCTGAGCACCAGGATGTCGAGGCATTTGATTACGGCATTGATGGAGCAGACAGCGAAGAAGTTACGGTTGTTAAGCTGGTTAATTCGATGTTTGAAGATGCGGTTCAAGTGGGCGCTTCGGATATCCATATTGAACCAGACGACAAAGTCCTACGCTTGCGTCAGCGCGTCGATGGTGTGTTGCATGAAACGTTACTGAACGAAGTCAATATTGCTTCCGCTTTGGTGCTTCGTCTTAAATTGATGGCGCATTTAGATATCTCCGAGAAGCGCTTGCCACAAGACGGTCGCTTTAATATCAAAGTACGTGGTCAGTCGATCGACATTCGTATGTCGACATTGCCGACTCAGTACGGCGAATCGGTGGTAATGCGTCTACTCAACCAATCCTCTGGTTTGCGTAAGCTTGAGGACTCCGGTTTACCCGCAGAGTTGCTTTCGCGTCTTCGTCGCCAACTGTCTCGCCCTCACGGCATGATCTTGGTTACCGGCCCGACGGGTTCTGGTAAAACCACCACGCTTTACGGCGCGTTGAGTGAATTGAACGAGCCGGGTAAAAAGATCATCACCGCAGAAGACCCGGTGGAATACCGATTACCTCGTATTACTCAGGTTCAAATCAACAGTAAAATTGACCTGACTTTCTCTCGCGTGCTGCGAACTTTCCTTCGTCAGGACCCGGATATCATTCTTATTGGTGAGATGCGTGACCAAGAGACGGTCGAAATCGGTTTGCGTGCCGCACTGACAGGTCACTTGGTATTAAGTACCTTGCACACTAACGATGCTGTTGATAGCGCTCTTCGTATGATCGACATGGGGGCGCCTGGTTACTTGGTGGCAAGTGCCGTGCGCGCGGTGGTTGCTCAGCGTCTAGTGCGCCGCGTTTGTTCGGATTGTAAAACGACAGAACAGCTTGATGGTGCTCGCCAACAATGGCTAGCGGGTCGATTCCCGAATCAAGTTGGTGCGACTTTCCATAAAGGTGTCGGTTGCCAAAACTGTAACTTAACGGGCTACCGAGGCCGAATTGGTGTGTTTGAAATGCTCGAGCTTGAACATGAAATGATGGATAAGTTACGTGCAAACGACGCAGTGGGTTTTGCTCAAGTGGCTCGACGTTCAGGCAACTACAAGCCGCTGCTTGCTTCTGCAATGGAACTCGCATTGCAAGGCTCAGTCAGCTTGGATGAAGTGATGGCTCTGGGTGAAGGCGATGCTTCCGGTAAAATCGATCCAATTCTAATGTAGGTAAGTGAATGCCAACTTTTCGTTATCAAGGCCGCACTTTAGACGGCTCATCAACCAGTGGTAAAGTCGAGGCTGTAAATTCAGAATCGGCGGCGGAAGCGTTGATGAACAAGGGTATTATTCCCTTAAACCTGCGTTTAGAGAAAGAAGGGGTAAAGAGCAAAGTCAGTTTATCCAAACTGTTTGTGCCAGCTATTCCGCTTGAAGTCATTATCTTATTTTCTCGTCAGCTCTTTAGTCTGACCAAAGCGGGTGTACCGCTACTGCGTTCTATGCGTGGTTTGCTACAAAACTGCGAAAACAAGCAACTGAAAGAAGCGCTTGAAGATGTGGTTGCCGAGTTAAGCAACGGTCGTGGTTTGTCTTCAGCAATGCAACCTCACACCAAAGTGTTCAGCCCGTTGTTTGTGTCGATGATCAACGTAGGTGAAAACACCGGTCGTCTTGATGAAGCATTGCTGCAATTAGCTAACTATTACGAGCAAGAGCTGGAGACGCGTAAGCGCATCAAAGCTGCAATGCGCTATCCAACCTTTGTGATTGTTTTTATTACCATTGCGATGTTTATTTTGAACATTCTGGTCATCCCTGAATTTGCCTCTATGTTCACTCGTTTCGGTGTGGAACTGCCATTGCCTACACGAGTCTTGATTGCGACGTCTAACTTTTTTGTTAATTACTGGGGCTTGTTGATTGCTGCCATCGTTGGTGCGTTTTTAATCTTCCGCTCTTGGGTTGCAACTGCAGATGGGCGAGAGAAGTTCGATAAACTGCGCTTGAGATTACCCATTGTCGGCGACATTGTGAACCGTGCCCAGCTTTCTCGATTTTCAAGAACCTTCTCGTTGATGCTGAAATCCGGTGTGCCTCTAAACCAATCACTTGCATTGGCTGGTGAAGCGCTTGGCAACAAGTTCTTAGAAAACCGAATTCTTGAGATGAAATCGGCGATTGAAGCGGGTAGTACCATTTCTGTCACGGCAATCAACAGTAAGATTTTTACGCCTCTGGTCATCCAGATGATTGCCGTGGGCGAAGAAACGGGTCGAATTGATGAACTGCTATTGGAAGTTTCGGACTTTTATGACCGTGAAGTAGATTACGACTTAAAAACCCTGACTGCCCGAATAGAACCGTTACTTTTGGTCATTGTTGCGGGCATGGTGATGGTACTGGCATTGGGTATCTTCCTGCCGATGTGGGGGATGCTGGACATCATCAAAGGCGGCTAACGGGGTGGTTGAAAATCAAAGTCGAGCGACACTGATTCTTGCTGCTGTCGTTGGAATTATTGTGCTTGCCGCATTTATGCAAAAGTTAAAACCGATAGAGCAAGAAGCGCAAGAAACAGGAGCGAAACTTGCTAAGGTTTGGATGCAAGATAGTGTGCAACGATACCACCAAGCTTGGCTCGTTCATGGAGAGCCTAAGTTGCTGTTAATGGACGGTTTTGAGCTTAACATGACAGAAGGGGGCTTAGTGTCACCTTTCAAATCAAGCGGTGCGCTCGATTGTGACTATTGGTTGGCGGTCCATTACCCGCAACGTAAAATTATGGCGAGCGAGTTGTTAGAAATTCGTGGAGCAATTAAAAGTAATAGTTATACATGTGACTATACTTATGAAAATGGACAGAGAGTTGTTGTTATATCGAACGCTAATCGTCTGAAAATAGACGTCGAAATGTCGGCGGAGTGATTTTTTTGACACTTTAGTACTATAAATAGGAATGAAAGTCGGTATAATGCAAACATTACCATAAGCAAAAGGTTGTAATAAAAAGTAAACCACAAGGTGATTCACTTTTTATCTCGGCTTTAACTTAACAATGGCGAATCGTCATTCTGCTCAAGCGGTAGAAAAAGGGCTCAATGGATAAACCTTGGTTTATCGTTGAGATGCCACACCGTTTTGACATTATCCAAAATGGTCGCATGACCGATAAAACTTTGCAGTCACTCTGCATGCTTACATAGAGAGAGTAAACAATGAAAAGACAAGGTGGTTTCACCCTTATCGAATTGGTAGTGGTAATTGTAATCCTAGGTATTCTAGCGGTAACTGCAGCACCACGTTTCCTTAATCTGCAGTCGGATGCTCGTGAATCTGCACTACAAGGTCTAAAAGGTGCGATTGATGGTGCTTCTGGTATTGTTTTCGGTAAATCAGCAATTGATGGTATCGAGACGAAAGCTCCAGCAAACGACGTTAAAGTTGAGGATGTTTTAGTTGGTTACGGTTACCCAATGGCAGCAGATAACGGTCTTAACAATGCAGTAACTGGCCTAGATGAAGATTGGGCACTAGCTTTAGAGGGTACTACTCCTAATAAACTTGTCGCTACGTTTATTAGTGGAGACCTTAAAAAAGGTTTAGACGCAGGCAACACTGCAGCTAAGGTTAAAGCAGGTAACTGTTACGTGACTTATACTGAAGCAACTTCTGCGGCAGTTTCTACAACTGCTGTAACAGATACTGGTTGTTAATCGGTGTCATAAAGGCCAGCTAGTCTGGCCTTTATCTCTTTATTTTGATGAATCTCGGAATAGTTCATATGCGTAAATCATCGGGTCTTAGTGCGATAGAGTTTGTCGTTGTGCTGATTATCTTAGGTGTCGTCGGTTATGTGGTATTACCAAGATTTATCAGCTTTGAGCCAGAAACTTACGAAGCCAAGTGGGAGCAAACTAAGCAAACCGCTGAGCACGTTTCTGAGACGCTAAGCAACAAAGAAACTTACGATCGAATTGAAGAAGAATTGGAGCGCTCAAAAGGAGAGAAATAACCTTTTGGCGGTTATTTGTACGCTTGCTCACAGTTCGAATTTAAAACTTATAAACCTATCATTATTCTCATAATTTCATCGTATACTTACTTCGCTTGTCCTAAGCCTAAGGTTGGGTTATGAAAATTCGCAGCTCTACATTAGGGTTTACATTAATGGAGCTGATCCTAGTGATCGTCCTCCTTTCCATTCTTTCTCTCTACGCTGCTAGCCGCTTTATGGGCAAGGGCAGTGTCTCCGCGTTTGCGCTTCAAGAGCAGGCTATTTCAGTGATTCGCCAAGTTCAGGTGAATCGCATGCAATCAAACACCTCAACCACGGATACCAACTTCCAATTGCAAGTCTCTTCTAGCTGTATTGGTTCAATGGAGGCATGTTCATTAACTGGTAGTGCGAAAGAGGCTCGTAGCGATCTCGTTGAGGATGACTCTGCAACGTTCAGTTTAACTGGAGCGACAAGCCCGATTAACTTCGATTTACTGGGGAATCCGTTGAATGTCGCTTCTGGTGGCGTGTCTATTCTTATCCGTGATGTAAGCGGTCAAAGCCAATGTCGAGTACTGATTAATTCTCAAGGCTATGTCTCTGAGGGTTCATGCTCATGAGAAAGCAACTCGGTATGACCTTAGCTGAAATGATCATTGCTATTGTCCTAATGGGCGTTGCGATGGTGGCGTTTACTTCCTTCCTTGTTCCTCAAATTCGTGACTCCGCGATGCCACACTATCAAACCCGAGCAACTGCGCTTGGACAAAGCTTTATGTCGCAAATACTAGCGCGTGGCTTTGACCAAAATAGCGACTTTGACGGTGGTTTACTACGTTGTGGAGAGAGTTCACTTGGAGCGCCAAATTGTACTGCCAGTCTTGGTCCTGACTCTGGTGAGTCTATTCCTGAAAACTTCAACGATGTCGATGATTACATCGGTTGTTGGAGTGCACCAACGACAGTGAGTCAATGCCAAGGGACAAACCGTGGCAATATCTCAGATATCTTGGGCACAAGTAGTGAAGACAAGTACCGTAACTTTCGAGTTGAAGTTGGCGTGGCATATGACGATCTGAGTGCGACACCACCGACAGGAATCACTAACTATAAAAAAGTCACAGTTACGATTTTTGCTAGTAATGCTCAACCTCTGACACTAACTGCAATAAGAGGTAACTACTGATGAAAGTTCGTGGTTTTACCTTAATAGAGATGATCGTCACCATTGTGATCGGTAGCTTTATCATGCTCGGTATTGCGGGTTATGTGCAGTTAGGCATGAAGGGATACGCAGACACGATTGATCGACAGCGCATGCAAACTCAAGCGCAGTTTGTGTTGGAAAAAATGTCGCGTGAAATTCGTCACGCAGTCCCAAACAGCTTTCATGTACCTACCGGAACTACCAATTGCTTAGAGTTTGTTCCAATTGAGTATTCTGGCTTTTACACGCTGACAAATAACAACTTAGAGTTTCTACTTGGGAACGACTCAACGTTAAATCCTATCCCTCCTAACCGTTGGATGGTGATTAATCCCAGCCGTTATGAGGACTTGCAATCCACCTCTTCACAGAGTCTAGCTGTAGGTGGTTTAGCTAAAACAGACGGTGTGTTTGTTGTTAGTGGGGCGGCAAGTACGATTGGTGGCACTTCTATCTCTAGCCGTCATTACATTTACCAAAATAAATCAGAAATTCGTTACTGTTTTGATAATGATGAAGTTATTCGCAATGGCATTACGGTTGCAGATAGCGTGGATACCTCTGTTAGTGATATGCACTATCTAGAACCAACCCTGCAAAGGGGCGGTATTGTGCATATCAACTTAGAGTTCACTCAAAACGGGGAGCGTAGTGTTTACCAACAAGATGTACAGGTGTTGAATGTTCCGTAAAAATACTCAACAGGGTAATGTCCTGATCGTCGTTTTGTTCGTCATCATTGTAATGGGCTATCTAGCCGCATCATTGATGAAGGTGAGTTGGTCAAACCAAAGTACGTTAACGAGAGAATTCTTAGGAACGAAAGCTTGGTTTATTGCTCAATCTGCCAATGAGTGGGCGCTGACTCAGCTGTATCCGTTAAATAATGACGAGCCTGACGTAGCTAGTTTTTGTGCGAACTCTGTAAGTGGTGCGACACCAAATGTAACGGAAGGCACTGGTTGTCAGCTTAGAGCGATGACATGTTCAAATATTGGTACCTTTAATGCGGGTGCCTCTGAAGCTGAATCTCTATTTCGTGTGCAAGCCACAGCAGTTTGTGGCACCGGGGTTGCACAAGTACAGCGACAACAAGAGATTTGGGTTAGGGAGTAAATAATAATGAGAAAAATAATAACGCTAATACTTGCTAAAGTACTTTTACTTTCTTCATTTGCAAGTTTTGCTGCTGTCAATAACAACCCTCAGTTTGAGTTCGGCACTATCCCTGCCGAAGACTGTCAGGTTCTGAATAATGAGCGAGGTGTCACTTGTGATATCAAGTTCCAAAATACCTACGATGAAGAACCGTTGGTCTTCGTTATGTCGACGATTGATGCATCAATGTCTAACTTTTCTCAAAAGAAAACGGAATACCCGTCAGATCTGCGAGTGTGGTCAAAGTCTAAAACTCAAGCGACAATCAAGCAGTTGTTCCCTCCTCATAGCGCCGCATGTAAGCGCTTGAGGTATAACTCAAGCAAGAAAAAGTGGCAATGTACAAACAATAACAACCAAGGTGAAAGAGTTACTTTTGTCGACGCGCCAATGGAAGATATTGATTATCTAGTTATTGAACCTGGTGTTATTAAGTTTGACGGTGATGCCATGATTGTGGCTGGTGAGGTTAGCTCGAATCTCACGTACTCGAATATTGGTGGTTCAACGTATCGCAGCAAAGAGGTTAAGTTTCGAGACTTTGGCCTAAATACATCATTTGCATCTGCCCCTGGTGTCTTGGTGCAATTGCAAACACGAAAGAATTACTCAGGCAATGAACCGTTATGGTTGAGCTCGATTGCTTTGAATCCTACCACCAAAGGTTTCTCACTAATTATTGACCGTTCTGAAGTGACTAGAAACTCAGTTTTGTCTAGGTCAGAAGATGTGGCGTTTGTAGCCGGTCTAGGGCAAGGCTTTGTTAACGGCCGTAAGTTTTGGCTTGGGGATGGTTCTACTCGAAATACACTCGGTGATCTTGATGACAACGTTATAAAGCCAGTCACTGAAGGTTGTTTGCAAGTCAGTGACTTTCCTGTTTCGGGCTTTAAATCTGCACCAGTATTACTTGCTTCTAAACGAACTCGTAATGGTAACAATGGTGGTTGGTTGCGTCGTTGTTCAGTAACGAAGAATGGCGTTGCTCTTATCAACGAAGAAGATATGCAAAGAGACTCGGAGCGTGGTCACGTGGTCGAACCTTTCTCCTACTTCCTTTTCGACAAGCCTCCTGTAGATGACGTATGTCAGCTTTTCCCATCTCCAGCTCAAACATGGGATACCAATACGAATGGTGAACTAGTGATGAGTAATAATACTCTTATCTCTGGCGCTAATTTAAGTAACGGGAAACGGTATGTAGGTTTTAAGCCGGGGAAAATCACCATGCACAATAATGCGAGTTGTGACAACCAGAGTTGCCTCGGTGATTCTGGTTTGATGGTGAAGAAACAAACATTGGAAAGTTTTAGAAGCCCGCAAGATCCTAATTTGCAAAATGTGATTGTCAGTGGAAGGCATGGTGTGGGGGAAAGAACGTTTCGCAACAACGAAATTATTGGCAATCTGTCTGTTGAAGAAACAGGAACTGTTTACTTTGAGGCGGGAACTTACTGGGTTGGTTCTATCAATATAAACAATGCTGGCAAGATCATAATTCCTGATGGTGAAAAAGTTACGATTCATGCAAAGTCGGTTTCTATCAGTAATAACAACAGTTTCTTTGGTGAATTGGAAGGTGGTGAATTAATTGTACTTGTGCATGACTCTCAGTCTAGTTATGTAAATTTTGGCAACAACACCGCATTTTCTGGACTGCTATACAGCGAAGTAGACGTGCCTTTAAGTAACAACGTGATTGTGAATGGTGCAATCACAGCTAGAAATATTCGGATGTCAAATAATGCTGAAATTCATGCAACGGATAACCACTGTTTTACGCCTTCTGACAACTATGAAGTAACGCTATCACCAGCAACACAATATGCGCTGATGTGCGGAACAGACCAACCTAGCTTTGAAATAGAAACCAAGAATGATGGTTATGCGGAAAGTACAGGGGTTACTGTGCAGGTTTATCCTGATGCCGATAAGTTCTCTGTAGAGGTTGCTGATAGCACAGGTATTGGTACTTACCCAAGCTTTACAACAAGCAATGTGTCTTCGAAGCTTGGTAAGTTGAAGCTGCAAGTTACCGTTACAGATCAAAATGGTATTGAGCTTGATGACGAATATACGTTAAAGGTTACGGTGGACAATGACCCATCAAAAACGCAGACATCTACCTTTAAATTTGTACCATTCAAGTTTGACGTAGATGATCAAACAATCATAGCTGGTAAAGGTTATCAAATAGACACAAGAGTATTAGCTTGTAACGATGGTCAGCAAACTGTAGTGAAAAGTTACACGGGCTCGCCAAGTGTTCAGTTAGAAATTGAAACCCCAGCTGACGGGCGCAGTGACGAGAGCTTATTAACATATGAGCCTAAATTTATTAGCTCAGAGCAAGGTAAGACATCAGATACCTTTAAGCTAATGGATTCGGGCTTGTACACAATCAAACTCGAAGATGCGAATTTCACGTGTGACCCTCAGTACTCAGATGGGTGTCCAATCGCTCCGGATGAAGAGAAAGGTGAGCAAGAATCAGTGACTCTAAATGGCTCATTCAGCGTTAAGTCTCGACCATGGAAAATTGCTGCATGTAATATTGTGGCTCAAAATGGTGGAAAAACTAACCCTGCTACACAAGCTACTGGTGATGGTTTTATTGCCTCTGCCGAAAGCTTTAATGTGACCTATAAACCAGTCGTTCATAGCGAGTCACGTGGTAATGCCACCAATGTTTGTGAATACCCGCTGACACAAAACTATTTCTCTGATTCAAATACGGCAGCACCACTTGATGCTGAGTTTTCTGTCTTGTATCCATCGGGTGGTGACATCGCCAACTTAGACCCAAGTAAAGGTTCAAGTTTAGACTTTAGTTCGGAAGAAGCTAAAACGGGTAAAACAGTTGAATACGTTTGGGATGAAGTTGGCTCTTTAAACCTTAAAACTAAAGCGACGTACTTGGGAATGGAGTTAGGTGAATATGACGTCATCGTTGGTCGTTTCTACCCTAAATACTTTAAGGTCGTGGACAGCTATTGGGCTTACCCTGATGAGCTAAGTTTTGTTTACATGAACCAGCCTTTTGATGCCGTCGAGTTCAGCGTTGAGGCTTTGAATGTTAACAAAGCTGCGATTAAGAACTATGCAGACTTTGCTACCAAAGCGGAATTCAACTTAGATGATATTGACGATTACTCAGGTCGATTCGATGCGCCAGATTTTGGTGCTGGCAGTTGGAGTAATGAGTCGGATAAAAGTATCGGAGACTTCTCAATTAGTAATAGTGGTCAATGTATCGGCAGCGCTTGTTGGAACAAAGATCTTGGTGGCAGTTACCCTGACGGGCCATTTAACTCAGTGAACGGTATTGCTAAATCAAAGATTGGCTTGATATATACGAATAATGCAGATCCAGTTGAGTACATTATTGATGATGAAAAAGGCACTAACTCACGCTTAGTCGATCAACCAGACATCCGTTTTGGCCGTGTAGACCTAGATGATGTTGGCGGTAATCAAGGCTCGACATTACGAGTACCACTTCGAGTTGAATACTGGAATGGCAGTCGCTTTATTGCTAACCCAGATGATAGTCAGACAGAAGTGATGGGAGAAACCGAAGATAATTCTCAAGTGCATATCTGGCCAACAGATAATACGGCTAAGGTTGTCTCTTTAGGTGCTGGTGGTTTAGTTGATTCAGGCTATTCTCGCTCAGTTACTGCAATGGAGGCGGAGTCTTACCGCCAGCAAACCCGCGTGTGGTTAGAACTTGATGGTGCTTTAAATGCGCTACCTTGGCTTAAATACGATTGGGATAACGATGGCTCCGAAGAAAACCCATCATCGGTCGTCACGTTTGGTATTCACCGTGGTAATGATCGCGTGATTTACCGTGGAGAACCGGGCTTAACCGGACAGTAACAAGTTAGGTTTCTTGCGTTAAGTAAGGAAACTGCAAGAAATTGAGGCTTTCTGCTCATGTTTGTGTACCAATGCCTTGCTGTGACAGCGAGGCATTGGTACATTTAGGACAATTTTTGTCTTCTAAAATTTTTGCAGGATGAGCGAAGAATATGTTTAAAAAACTTCGTGGCATGTTTTCTAACGACCTATCTATCGATTTAGGTACTGCCAACACTCTAATTTACGTAAAAGGACAGGGCATCGTTCTAGATGAACCTTCTGTAGTTGCTATTCGTCAAGATCGTGTAGGTTCTGCAAAAAGCGTTGCTGCTGTAGGCCATGCGGCAAAACAGATGCTTGGTCGTACACCGGGTAACATCTCAGCTATTCGTCCAATGAAAGACGGCGTTATCGCTGACTTCTACGTAACAGAAAAAATGCTTCAGCACTTCATCAAGCAAGTGCATGACAACAGCATTCTAAAACCAAGCCCACGTGTACTCGTATGTGTGCCTTGTGGTTCGACTCAAGTTGAGCGCCGTGCGATTCGTGAATCTGCACTCGGTGCTGGCGCGCGTGAAGTTTACCTAATTGACGAGCCAATGGCGGCGGCAATTGGTGCTGGCCTACGTGTTTCTGAGCCAACAGGCTCAATGGTGGTCGATATTGGTGGTGGTACAACAGAAGTTGCCGTTATCTCACTAAACGGTGTGGTTTACTCTTCTTCTGTACGTATCGGTGGTGACCGCTTTGATGAAGCTGTGATCAACTATGTGCGTCGTAACTACGGTAGTTTGATCGGTGAAGCAACGGCTGAAAAGATCAAGCACGAAATCGGTTCGGCTTACCCAGGTGATGAAGTTCAAGAGATCGAAGTTCGTGGTCGCAACCTTGCAGAAGGTGTGCCACGCAGCTTTAGCCTGAACTCAAACGAGATCCTAGAAGCGCTTCAAGAGCCGCTATCAGGCATCGTATCAGCAGTGATGGTTGCACTAGAACAGTGCCCACCTGAACTGGCGTCTGATATCTCTGAGAACGGTATGGTTCTGACAGGTGGTGGTGCACTACTGAAAGATCTAGATCGTCTACTAATGGAAGAAACTGGTATTCCAGTTGTTATCGCTGAAGACCCACTAACGTGTGTGGCTCGTGGCGGTGGTAAAGCACTAGAAATGATCGACATGCATGGTGGCGATCTCTTCTCTGAAGAATAAAGTGTGTGGTGAAGCTCAACATGAGCTTCACCTTCATTTCTGCTCTCTGTAATTTCAATCTGCTCCATACCTAGAATCGTCTCAAGTCGAATTCTCAGGTTGCCAAGTAAGGCTCTATATTCATGGTAGCAATCAGGTTAAAAACAAGATGAAACCGATTTTTGGCAGAGGACCATCTCTGCAATTGCGTCTGTTTTTTGCTGTCATCGTGTCGGCGAGCTTAATGCTGGCTGATAACCGTCTAGATACGTTTTCCAACGTCCGATACCTATTGAACAGTATGGTTGCGCCTATTCAGTACGCGGCCAATATGCCTCGTAGCATGTTTGATGGAATGTTCGAGCGTTTTAATACCCGTCAGGCATTGATTGAAGGCAATCGCAATTTGAAGCGAGAAGTGCTTCGCCTGAAGAGCGAGCTTATCTTGCTCGATCAATACAAAGAAGAAAACCAACGCTTACGTAAACTGCTTGGCTCTTCATTCGTCCGTGACGAGAAGAAAGTCGTGACAGAGGTCATGGCTGTTGATACATCGCCATACCGCCACCAAGTGGTGATCGATAAAGGTCGTATTGATGGTGTTTACGTCGGTCAGCCTGTTATCAATGAGAAAGGTATTGTTGGTCAGGTGACGTTTGTTGCAGCGCACAACGCACGTGTTCTTCTCCTCACTGATGCGAAAAACGCAATTCCAGTCCAAGTGATTCGTAACGATATTCGAGTCATTGCATCAGGTAATGGTGAGGTTGATGAAATCCAATTGGAGCACATCCCAACCAGTACTGACATTCAAGTGGGTGATTTGCTGGTGACATCGGGTCTTGGTGGTATTTATCCAGAAGGCTACCCTGTCGCAACTGTTACAAATGTGGATCATGATACTCGCCAAGAGTTCGCATCAATCAAAGCGGAACCTGTGGTTGAGTTTGATCGTCTGCGCTACTTGCTATTGATTTGGCCGAATGAAGACCGCCAACACAAAGTACTGCAGTCGAATGTAGAAGAAGGTTCAGAACAAGAGGTAACCGATGGCCAATAGTGTATTTAGAAGCCGAATGGTCATCGGCGTTAGCTTCTTCGTCGCGCTAGTCCTGCAAACCATTCCGTGGCCAGGTGTTTTGGATCTACTGCGTCCATCATGGCTGTTCCTCGTTACCTGTTACTGGGTGCTGGCATTGCCACACCGTGTCAATGTTGGTACCGCTCTGGTTTTAGGTTTGCTTTGGGATATTTTGATTGGTTCGACGCTTGGGATCCGAGGGATGATGATGTCGATCATTATCTACCTAGTGGCGCTCAATTTCTTGGTAATCCGTAACATGGCATTGTGGCAACAATCTATTTTGATTGCCTTTTTTACCGTGCTACTGGAACTTCTCATCTTCTGTGGGGAATATTTGAACCAGGACGTAGTATTTAATCCATTATCTCTGTGGACTGCGGCAATAAACTGTATACTTTGGCCATGGATGTTTTTACTGATGCGACGCGTCCGTCGCGCATGGCACGTAAGGTAACGTTGTGAAAAAGGGCTTATCCCTCGTTCTCGCATCGGGTTCTCCGAGAAGAAAAGAGCTGCTTGCTCAGTTAGGTTATGATTTTGATATTGTGCTTCCTGATATAGAGGAAGCCAAACAAGATCACGAGCAAGCACAAGACTACGTTTTGCGACTCTCTCTGGAAAAAGCTCAAGCAGGCTTAGCGATGGCTAAGCCTGATTCCGTTATATTGGGCTCTGATACCGTAGTGGTATGCGATAACCAAGTACTAGAAAAACCAAAAAGTTTTGAAGATTCAAAACGTATGCTCAGTAATTTATCGGGTCGTCAGCATCAAGTGATGACCGCTGTGAGCGTCGTATCATCAGAACAACAACACTCAGTGGTCGTTATCACTGACGTGTGGTTCAAACCACTGACTCATGAAGAAATAGAACGATACTGGCAGTCAGGTGAACCATGCGATAAAGCTGGAAGTTATGGTATTCAAGGACTCGGAGGGCGTTTCGTCACCCGAATCGAAGGCAGTTATCACGCCGTAGTAGGCTTACCTTTGTTCGAAACCGATCAGCTAATTCAAGAATTTTTATAATTGTTTTGAGGTGTGCACATGAGTGCAGAATTGCTGCTAAACGTGACCCCGAGTGAAACTCGCGTGGCCATGATTGAAGGTGGAGTACTACAAGAAGTTCATATAGAACGAGAATCACGCCGTGGCATTGTTGGCAATATTTACAAAGGCAAAGTAAGCCGTGTATTGCCAGGCATGCAAGCGGCGTTTGTCGATATTGGTCTAGATAAAGCGGCATTTTTGCACGCGTCAGACATCGTTCCTCACACGGAATGTGTCGCAGAGAACGAAAAACAACAATTCCAAGTACGTGATATTTCTGAGTTGGTTCGCCAAGGCCAAGATATCGTTGTGCAAGTGGTGAAAGATCCACTTGGTACCAAAGGCGCACGTCTGACAACTGACATCACTCTTCCTTCTCGTTACCTTGTCTTTATGCCGGGAGCGAGCCACGTTGGTGTGTCTCAGCGTATTGAAAGTGAAACAGAGCGTGAGCGTTTGAAGAAAGTGGTTAATCACTACTGTGATGAGCACGGCGGCTTTATCATTCGTACTGCGGCAGAAGGCGCCGATGAGAAAGAGCTTTCTCAAGATGCGGCATTTTTGAAGCGTTTATGGCAGAAAGTCATGGAGCGTCGCTCTAAGTACAAAACCCGTTCTACCTTGTACGGTGAGCTAGGTTTAGCACAGCGTATCTTGCGTGATTTTGTTGGCACTGAGCTTGACAAAATCATGGTCGACTCTCGCCTTGAATACGAGAACCTGAAAGAGTTTACGTCTGAATATGTGCCAGAGTTGACTGATAAGCTTGAGCTGTATGAAGGTGATAAGCCAATCTTCGATATGTACGACACAGAGAACGAAATCCAACGCTCTCTGGAACGCAAAGTTGAGCTTAAATCTGGCGGCTACCTGATCATCGATCAAACCGAAGCTATGACTACTGTCGACATCAATACTGGCGCGTTTGTTGGTCGTCGCAATCTAGAAGAAACCATCTTCAATACGAACGTTGAAGCGACACAAGCAATCGCACGTCAACTTCGTCTGCGCAACCTTGGTGGTATCATCATTATCGACTTTATCGATATGGCATCGGATGAACACCGTAAGCGTGTACTTACCTCTTTAGAAGGTGCTCTTTCAAAAGACCGTGTGAAAACTAACATCAATGGCTTTACTCAGCTAGGGTTAGTAGAGATGACACGTAAGCGTACGCGTGAAAGTATTGAACATATCTTGTGTTCTAGCTGTCCTACTTGTGAAGGTCGTGGCAGCGTGAAGACTGTCGAAACCGTGTGTTACGAGATTCTGCGTGAAATCACCCGAGTGAACCGCGCTTATGATGCGGACAACTTTGTTGTGTACGCATCGCCATTTGTCGCGGAAACGCTGTTGGGCGATGAGTCCCATGCGCTCGCTGAACTCGAAGTATTTATTGGTAAGCAAGTTCGTATTCAAGCTGAACACCTGTACATTCAGGAGCAGTTTGACGTCGTGATGATGTAATTGGAAAATTTGTGAATTCTGGTTTTAACCGTTTCGGGCGCTTCTGCGCGTGGAGCTTGGTTACTCTGTTGGTTCTTTTAGCCGTACTAGTAACTACCCTGCGCGTAGCATTGCCACAACTTAACCACTTCCAAGATGAGATCAAAACCTGGGTCAAGCAAGGCACAGGTTTTGACTTTTCTATCACCAGCGTTGCTGGTTCTTGGCGTAATAGCCACCCCTCGATTTCGTTGCAAGGTTTAGAGGCGAATTTGCCGAATAACCAAGACGCACGTTTTGCCGTTGATGAAATTCATATCGAATTTGATTTGATCCAATCGATTTTCAAGTTTCGACCTGTGGTCGCAGATTTGACAATCGACGACTTGGCTTTAGATATTCGTACCGTCGATCTTCTGTCCAAATCAGAAGGCAAAGAACCGCAAGCGAATGCCAGTAAAAATGAAAGCAAATTAATCGACCAACTCGATTCATTGCTGTTACGTCAATTTGAAGATTTTACCATTACGGACTCGCGTATTTGGTACAAATCGGTCTCTGGCGAAACGCGCCGCTTAGACATAGAGCAGCTTCGTTGGAGTAACGATGGCAAACACCATTTAGCAGAAGGAACCGTAAGCATTGCGGATGCGAGTTTGAATGCTTTGTTAGTGCGTGCCAACTTCAAAGATCATGGTTCACTACGCGATGTTTCAGGTGAATTCTATGTGAGTGCACAAGACCTTTCTGTCACACCTTGGTTAACCACTTACATGCGTGATGAATCAGGTGTGGAATCGGGCAAGGTGAGCCTGAATACATGGCTCACTCTAAAACACAGCCAGCCGAATTATGCCTATGTTGAATTGCAGCCATCTGAGCTGGTTTGGAATGAAAATGGTCGTCATGACTTATTGCTTGAATCAGGCATTTTTAAGCTTTCCCCAGACAAAGATGGTTGGAAAGTAAATGGTCACTCACTGCAAATCCGCACTGATGACCGACCTTGGCCAGAGTTAGACGTCGCGTTTGATTGGCAGCCGGATGGTTGGTTACTTAATCTGTCTCAACTTGATATTGAAGCATTGACGCCATTAATCAAGTTAGCGCCAGAGTCGGAATCCACGAGTGAATTGCTTAACAAACTCGCACCCAAAGGACGAGTGGAAGACATTCGTCTTTCAATGAGCGGTGGGCTTGATACCCTGCGCTACTCTGCCGAGCTAGACCAATTAGGCTTAACCCAATGGGAGTTATTGCCGGGCTTTAACCACGTGCAAGGTACTGTAGCTGGTGACTTAAATCAGGCGAAAGCCAAAGTTACCGTGATTGATGATGTTTTTCCATACGGTGATGTTTTCCAAGCGCCACTGAATATCAAACAAGGTCAGGTGGACATTATTTGGCAGCAAGACGAGAGCGGTTGGCGTTTGTGGTCAGATAAAGTGACTGCAGCGACACCTGACTTACAGGTACTTGGCGCGTTCCGTCTTGATTTCCCGAAAGATCAAAGCCCATTCCTATCGTTTTATGCCGAAGCTGACCTCTACAACGCGGGTGAAACTTGGCGTTATCTGCCAACTCTTGCGCTTGGGCAAGACCTGACCGACTACCTATCTACCGCAATTCAAGGTGGTAAGGTCAATACTGCAAAACTGCTTTGGTATGGTGAACTTGGTGATTTCCCATACAAAGAACACAACGGTATGTTCCAAGCTTGGGTTGGATTGAAGAATGCGAAATTCAGTTTTGACACGGCGTGGCCAACCATCACCAATCTACAGTTAGATTTGCTGTTCGAAAACGATGCCATGTATTTGGACTCGAAGTCTGCGACGTTAAATGGTGTCAAAGCTAAGCGAATTACAGGGCGTATTCCTGAGCTTGCTGAAGGCGGTCACATCGAAATCGAAGCCAAGGCTAGTGCGCCGGGCAATGAAGTTCGTGATTACATGATGGCAACCCCTCTCGTCGATTCAGTTGGTGCGGCTTTGACGGCATTGCAAGTGAGTGGCCCTGTTTATTCAGAGTTCCAACTCAATATCCCATTTGACTCCGAGAAAGACGCGCGTGCTTGGGGTTACGCCGATCTTAAAAACAACCGTGTTGATATTGATGCGCCGCCGATGACGTTAGAAAACGCGACGGGCCGTATCAAGTTTGATAACGACGTTGTGACCACTTCTGGCTTGTCGGCCGAACTGTTGAAACAGCCTATTTCACTTGATTTTCGTGGTGAGAATGCCGAACAAGGCTACAACGTGACCATCAACACCCTAGGTGATTGGGAAGTCGGCCCACTTAAGCCTTATCTTGGTGAGCGCTGGTTGAGCCTCGTTTCTGGTCATGCGCCTTGGCAAATGGACATCGACTTGCAACTCAATGACGTAGGCTTTACGTATCAGGTAGACGTTTTGGCGCAGCTTAGTCAGCTTGTGAGTGATTATCCTTACCCGTTAGCGAAAAAGCGGGGCGAAAAAGGACAAGCTAAACTAGAAGCATCGGGCAACCAAGAGAGTATCTCTGCTCGTTTAGAAATACCAAATGCGAAATACCAAACTGAAATTGATATTTCAGGAGATGTGCCGGAATTGACGGCAACGCATCTGGTTTTAGGTAATGGTGGTTTTAAAATTAGCCCAGTCGTTGGTCACAATGCCTCGATTCGTTTGGATGACCTGAGCTTAGATCGTTGGGCTGATCTTATGCACGTGCCGCAAAGCAAAACTCAATCTGTACTATCGAGCATGAAGACGCCAACCATTCCACTGCCGACGCGCATTAACATGGATGTGCAGAACTTAGAGCTTGGTGGAATTGAGTTCCATGATGTGGATTTGAATGCACGTAAAAAAAACTTGAGTTGGCAATTAGAAGTAGACAGCCAAGAGGTGAAGGGCAAAGCAAATTACCTCAAACCTTCTGACTTATCTGTCTCTTTAGATCATTTGCATTTGTATATTCCTGGTTTTGATGAGATGACCAAAGAACGCAGTTCTCTGTTTGCCAGTGAAGACCAAGCCGCGCCGCTCATCTCAAACTTTGACCGCAAGTTCCATACAGAGATGCCAAACTTAACCTTGAGCATTGATGATTTTTGGTTGCAAGGTTACAAGGTCGGTAAGGTAAATGTGGACGTCGAGCGTGCTAACAACCGCCTCGAATGGAAAAATGTTAACTTCAGTAGTGGTCAAAACCGTGTTGACATGAGCGGATGGTGGGAACTGACGAAAGAGCGAAGTCATTCAAACCTGACCATGAAAGTGAAGGGTGAAAACAACAGTGACTTGATGGAGCGATTTGGGATTACTTCCGGTATCCAACAAGCGCCGTTTGAAATTAATGCCAACCTAGATTGGGATGGCGCACCTTGGTCGATGAAGACACAAAGCTTGCAAGGTGATGTGTCTACTGAGTTTGGTAAAGGTGTGATCACTGAAGTCAGTGGTGCAGCGCGATTGCTGGGGCTTTTTAGTCTCGATTCTATCATTCGTAAGATGCAGCTCGACTTTACTGACGTATTCGATAAAGGGATGGCATTCAACTCAATCACGGGGACAGGCAAGATCCAAGATGGCGTGTTTATCACCAACGATATTGTGATGGATGCATTAGCTGGAGAGATGAAGATTCGCGGTATTGCTGACATGAACACACGCTTGGTAGATGCGGAAGTGAACTTCACACCAGACATCACTTCGGGTATTCCAATGCTGACCGCCTTTGCAGTGGCACCTCAAACCGCGCTGTATGTATTGGCGATTTCGACCGTTATCTCTCCTGTGGTGGAAGTCTTCACGCAGGTAAACTACGAAGTGAAAGGTCCTCTGGATTCACCTACCGTAAAAGAGATTTCACGAAGCAAAGGTGAATATAAGTTGCCAGAAAAACTGCGTGAGCAAGCGAAGTAATTGCGCGGTTAGTCTTCTGACGAACAAGGAATTGAATACATGGAACGTGTTGGCATCATTCAAATGACATCGGGTCCAGATATCGAGGAGAATCTGGACTTCATTGCCAAGCAATGTGCATTGGCAGCTGAGCAAGGTGTGAAGCTGGTTGTGACACCAGAAAACGCTACGCAGTTTGCCAACCGAGAGGCGTATCACCAGAATGCAGAAACTTTGGATGGCGGTCCTATTCAGCGGTGTTTATCTGAGATCGCACAACGCAATCAATTAACTCTAATAGTCGGCAGCATGCCGATTCGCACTGAACAAGGTGTGACTACCACGACATTGGTTTTCTCACCGCAAGGCGAGTGCATTGCTCATTACGATAAGCTGCATATGTTTGACGTGGATGTCGCCGATGGGCATGGTAGCTATCGTGAGTCGGATACCTTTAGTGCAGGTAATCGTATCGTGACGGCAGAGACCAATATTGGTACGGTAGGCTTAAGTATTTGCTACGACGTACGCTTTCCTGAATTGTTTAAAGCGCTACGCTTAGCAGGAGCGCAAGTTATTGTGGTGCCCGCTGCGTTTACCGCGGTGACGGGGCAAGCGCATTGGGAAGTACTACTTCGAGCGCGTGCGATTGAAACCCAATGTTGGATTCTAGCCTGCGGACAAACGGGGACACATCCATGTGGTCGCCAAACTTGGGGACACTCCATGGTGATTGACCCTTGGGGGCGCGTTCACCAACAATTGAATGACCAAGTAGGACTGCTGGTGGCAGAGATAGATTTGTCACACAACCAGCAAGTAAGGCAGAATATGCCGCTGACTCAACACAGTCGCTTTCAAAATGAATTGAAACGGAAATAAAAGAGCTAACTATGAGCATAAACCAAATAGAACAGGCACTCCTTGCCCCAAACGGTCTGACAGAGCAAGACATCGCTGACACACTAGCGAGCATTGCGACGCGCCAGATCGATTATGCGGACATTTACTTTCAGTCCAGCTGGCACGAGTCTCTGGTTCTAGAAGACAGCATCATTAAAGATGGCTCTTTCAATATTGACTGTGGTGTCGGTGTACGAGCAGTCACAGGCGAGAAAACCGGTTTCGCCTATTCAGACCAAATTCAACTAGACGGTTTGAAGCAAAGTGCGATTGCCGCGCGTGGTATTGCGCAGCAAGGCCAAAATGGCAAAGTGCACGCATTCAAACGTTCTGATAACCAAGCTTACTACGATGCGGTAAATCCACTGGCAAGCTGGGAAAAGCAACAAAAAACCGAACTGCTATTGTCTTTAGATGCGTACATTCGTACCAAAGAGCCAATGATCAAAGAAGTATCGATCAGCATCAGTGGTGTGCATGAGCAAATGTTGGTTGCTGCAACCGACGGTACTTACGCTGGTGACATTCGCCCGCTTGTTCGTCTTTCAATCAGTGTTCTTGCTGAAAAAGGCGATCGCCGCGAACGCGGTAGCGCTGGTGGCGGTGGTCGTTTCGGTTACGACTTTTTCCTATCTGAAACAAACGGCGTGAAACAAGCATTCCAATTCGCTGATGAAGCGATTCGTATGGCGCTAGTGAATCTAGAAGCAGAAGCGGCACCTGCAGGCATGATGCCTGTGGTACTTGGCTCTGGCTGGCCGGGCGTATTGCTGCATGAAGCGGTAGGTCACGGTTTGGAAGGTGACTTCAACCGCAAAGAGTCATCAGTGTTCTCTGGCAAGATGGGTGAGCAAGTGACGTCTCCACTTTGTACTATCGTGGATGATGGCACGCTAAAAGACCTACGCGGCTCATTGAACGTCGATGATGAAGGTGTGAACGGTCAATACAACACGCTTATCGAAAATGGCGTTCTAAAAGGCTACATGCAAGACAAGCTAAACGCACGCCTAATGGGTGTAAACCCAACAGGTAACGGTCGCCGTGAGTCTTATGCGCATCTACCAATGCCACGTATGACTAACACTTACATGCTACCGGGTGAGCACACACCAGAAGAGATCATCTCTACGGTGAAGAAAGGTCTGTACGCACCAAACTTCGGTGGCGGTCAGGTGGACATCACTTCTGGTAAGTTCGTATTCTCAGCATCAGAAGCGTACTTGATTGAAGATGGCAAAATCACTCGTCCAGTGAAAGGCGCAACGCTGATTGGCTCTGGCATTGAAGCGATGCAGCAAGTTTCTATGGTTGGTAACGACCTAAGCATCGACAGAGGTGTTGGCGTGTGTGGCAAGGCGGGTCAAAGCGTACCGGTTGGCGTTGGTCAGCCTACATTGAAGCTCGATTCCATCACCGTTGGTGGTACTGAATAAACTTCATCTGAAGCAGAATTAAAAAGAGCGCTCATTGAGCGCTCTTTTGGTTTTAGGGGGAGAGTGTTCGTTATAGGTTTTCTTCAGCAAATTCTGCTAAGCGACTTCGCACCACACCATTTAGGTGGATATTGGCGCTGCCTTCAAAGTTCTTGAAACGTTCAACCATATACGTCAAACCAGACGTCACTGGGGTTAGGTAGTGAGAGTCAATCTGTGCCAAGTTACCGGAACACACAATCTTAGTGCCTTCACCACAACGGGTGATGATGGTTTTGATTTGTGAAGCGGTTAAGTTCTGACACTCATCGAGCAGGACAAAGGCGTTCTGGATAGAGCGGCCACGCATAAAGTTAATCGACTTAAACTGAATGTTGGCTTTATCACAGATGTACTTCATCGAGCCTTCGGTGCAATGGTCGTTCTTGTGCAGCGCTTCCAAGGTATCGGTCACCGCTGCTAACCAAGGCATCATTTTCTCTTCTTCCGATCCCGGTAAGAAACCAATCGACTCCCCAATGTCTGGCGTGTTCCGTGTTACGATGATCTTATCGAACATGCCTTTTTCAATGGTTTGTTCCAATGCCGCTGCCATTGCGAGCAGTGTCTTACCACTACCGGCGGCACCGGTCAGAATCACCAAGTCAATATCTGGATCGAGCAGGGCATCCATCGCCATGCCTTGATAGATATTTTTCGGTGTTATGTCCCAAGCGCGGCGATGCATCATGCGCTCACGGCTGAGGTCGAGCAAGGTGAGCTTATCCTCATTGATGGTTTCTACTCGACCTACAAAATCACTCTCTTCATCAATCACGTATTGATTAATAAAGGTCGGATCGAACGGTTCGCGGCTGAGTTTATGGAACGTTTTTCCACCCAGCGCGTAGCTTTCCACCTCATCCACACCACTCCAAAATTCGCCTTCACGTTGTTGAAAGCCTTTGGTGAGGTATTGGATATCATCAATCAGCTGATCCGTACGATAGTCTTCAACGAAACGTACGCCAGCACCTTTGGCTCGCAAACGCATGTTGATGTCTTTGGTTACGAGCACAACTTCGCGTGGTGCGCGTTTGTTTTGCAGATAAAGCACCGCATTGAGTATGCGGTTATCACCGGCTTTGTCGGCGAAGGCTTTGACGGTTTCCTGCAATTCGAAGTCCGCCAAAATAGAGATGGTGCCTTGGCTTGGGTTGTCTTTAGAAACGGGAATGCCTTCTGAGATTTCATCTGGCGTGGCTTCTCTAAATAAATCCTCCAAAGCGCGAATCGCAACGCGTGCATCTCGTGCAACATCACGTTTGCTGTCTTTGATTCGATCGAGTTCTTCCAACACAGTCATAGGGATGACGACATCGTGTTCTTGGAAAGAGAAGATGGCGAAGGGTTCATGAAGAAGAATGTTGGTATCGAGTACAAATAGTT
The DNA here is from genome assembly GCF_023277445.1 of Vibrio sp. ED002. Classification (NCBI taxonomy): domain Bacteria; kingdom Pseudomonadati; phylum Pseudomonadota; class Gammaproteobacteria; order Vibrionales; family Vibrionaceae; genus Vibrio; species Vibrio sp. ED002. Next base: position 2,832,298 of record NZ_CP080238.1, read on the forward strand.
TCCGATCGGTATCGCCCATAGCGTCTCCTTGCCGCAGCGCGGCTTTGCTGGCTAGTAGTTAAGAAGGAACAGACTTCCTAACTCTGATTGCTTGCAATAGAGGTTGTCGGGCAATGTCGGTTAGTGCGCAACCGAGTAGCAAGACAACTTACTGCAAACCCGTGTTGATCCTAATCGTGTACTTAATGCGCTCAAATCATGCACGATGACTCTAAGCGCCCCTCAGTAGAAGTATACGTAATATTTACTTCTTACAACTTAATAATTGTCATGAGTTTTTTACAATTTGATTGCATTCCTAATTCAGGAAAAAAAGTTTGCCCTCTGGGCGGTTTCGACGTGACCTAAATCACAGCTTCAAGTAAGATTAGCGACCTTTTTCTGCGTATAGGCTACGTCCGATTTATCATGTTCAGCTGGCTTAAAAATGCACAGCACAAAGTGGCATGACAAGCACGATTGGCATAGCAGAAGCCAGAATCAGATCTAAACTAATATCCATGCCCATCGGGATGGGTAGAGACCAACAAGAAACAACAACGAGGTAGTCAATTCATGACATTTGCTTTGGGGCAGCGCTGGATTAGCGATACGGAAAGCGATTTAGGTTTAGGTACCGTAGTGGCAATGGATGCTCGTACTGTGACATTGATGTTTGCAGCATCAGAGGAAAACCGAGTTTACGCACGTAACGATGCACCAGTTACCCGAGTAACGTTCAACGTCGGTGATGTCATCGATTGCCAAGAAGGTTGGTCATTAAAAGTTGAAGAAGTACTGGAAGATGAAGGTTTATACACCTATTTCGGTACTCGTGAAGACACGCAAGAAACGGCGATCGTGTTGCGTGAAATCTTCCTAAGCAACCACATTCGTTTTAACAAACCGCAAGACAAGTTGTACGCAGGTCAAATCGACCGCATGGACAACTTTGTACTTCGCTACCGTGCGCTACAAAACCAATTTGAACAACACAAGAGCCCAATGCGTGGTCTGTGTGGCATGCGTGCAGGTTTGATTCCTCACCAGCTGTACATTGCACACGAAGTCGGTCGCCGTCACGCGCCTCGCGTATTGCTAGCGGATGAAGTGGGTCTTGGTAAAACCATCGAAGCGGGCATGATCATCCACCAGCAAGTACTGGCGGGTCGTGCCGAGCGTATTCTTATCGTGGTACCAGAGACACTGCAACACCAGTGGCTCGTTGAGATGATGCGTCGTTTCAACCTGCACTTCTCTATCTTCGATGAAGAGCGCTGTATTGAAGCTTTTGCAGAAGCAGAAAACCCATTTGATACGCAGCAATACGTACTGTGTTCACTGGATTTCCTACGTAAGAGCCGTAAGCGTTTTGAACAAGCGCTAGAAGGTGAGTGGGATCTATTGGTTGTCGATGAGGCGCACCATCTAGAGTGGAGCCAAGACAAACCAAGCCGCGAATACCAAGTGGTAGAAGGCTTGGCAGAACGCACAGCGGGTGTGTTACTGCTTACCGCAACGCCAGAGCAGCTAGGTCGTGAGAGCCACTTCGCTCGTCTACGTCTTCTAGATCCAGATCGTTTCTACGATTATGAAGCGTTTGTTGAAGAAGAAGAGCAATACGCACCTGTTGCGGATGCTATCACGTCGCTATTCTCTGGTGAGAAACTGCCAGACGAAGCGAAAAACCAAATTACAGAACTGCTTTCTGAGCAGGACGTTGAGCCGCTATTCCGTATTATCGAAAGCGACAGTGATGAAGAAGCGAAAGCGTCAGCACGCCAAGAACTGATCGACAACCTGATGGACCGTCACGGTACAGGTCGAGTGCTGTTCCGTAACACACGTGCTGCAATCAAAGGTTTCCCGAAGCGTAACGTGCATCTCATGCCAATGGATATTCCGCAGCAGTACACCACATCAATGCGTGTATCAGGCATGATCGGTGGCAAGATGACACCAGAAGCGCGCGCGGTGAAGAACCTTTACCCAGAAGAAATCTTCCAAGAATTTGAAGGCGAAGATTCAAGTTGGTGGCAGTTCGACTCACGTGTGAACTGGTTACTTGAAAAAGTAAAAGAGAAGCGCAGCGATAAAGTATTGGTTATTGCTTCTCGTGCAAGCACTGCGTTGCAACTTGAGCAAGCATTGCGTGAGCGTGAAGGTATTCGTGCAACCGTATTCCACGAAGGCATGTCGATTCTTGAGCGTGATAAAGCAGCGGCTTACTTCGCACAAGAAGAGGGTGGCGCGCAGGTTCTTATCTGTAGCGAAATCGGCTCAGAAGGTCGTAACTTCCAGTTTGCTAACCAGCTTGTGATGTTCGATTTGCCATTCAACCCAGACTTGTTAGAGCAACGTATTGGCCGTCTGGACCGTATCGGTCAGAAGCGTGATATCGACATCCACGTACCTTACCTAAAAGGTACTTCACAAGCGATCCTTGCGCGTTGGTTCGATGAAGGTCTGAACGCGTTTGCTGAAACGTGTCCAACAGGTCGCGCGGTTTACGATAAGTACTCTGATGCACTGATTGAAATGCTGGCATCTGGTGATGTTTCAAGCCTTGATGAAGTGATTGAAGAATCAGCGAAGATGAACAAAGAGCTGAAATCACAACTTGAGCAAGGTCGTGACCGCCTGCTAGAAATGCACTCAAACGGCGGCGACAAAGCGCAGCAAATCGTTGAGAAAATCGCATCGACGGATGGCGATACAAACCTAGTGACATTCGCGTTGTCTCTGTTCGATACCATCGGTCTGAACCAAGACGACAAGGGTGAAAACGCACTTATTGTAACTCCATCTGAGCACATGATGGTGCCAAGCTACCCAGGTTTGCCATACGAAGGCGCGACAATCACGTTTGACCGCGATACCGCGCTGTCTCGCGAAGACATGCACTTCATCAGTTGGGAACACCCAATGATTCAAGGCGGTATCGATCTGCTGATGAGCGAAGGTGTGGGTACGTCAGCGGTTTCTTTGCTGAAGAACAAAGCGCTACCAGTGGGCACTATCTTGCTTGAGTTGGTTTACGCGGTGGATGCGCAAGCACCAAAACGCAGCGGTATTACGCGTTTCCTACCGAAGACGCCAATCCGCATGATGATGGACGGTCGTGGTAATGATCTGTCTTCTCAGGTTGAGTTTGAAGGTTTCAACCGTCAGCTTAGCCCAGTAAACCGTCACCTAGGCAGCAAGCTAGTGACATCAGTACAGAAAGACATCCACAGCCTCATCGAAGCGGGTGACGCATTGGTTGAGCAGAAAGTGGAAGAGATTCGCAAGCAAGCACAGCAAGACATGCAACAAAGCTTGAATGCAGAGCTCGAGCGCCTACAAGCACTGAAAGCGGTTAACCCGAACATCCGTGACGAAGAAATTGAAGCGATTGAAGAACAAATCAAAGAGCTAACAGGTTATATCAACCAAGCTCAGGTTCAGCTAGATTCGCTACGTTTAATTGTCGTCAGCCACAACTAATCAGCGTCCATACAAACGAAAAAAGGTCTTCAATTGAAGACCTTTTTCTTTATCTGAGCTTTTATCTCATAAGCTCAGTTGATTGCTCACAGCTGATTACATCAACCACTTCCACCAAATGAATAGCGCTAAGAAGCCGAATAAGTAAATCAAACCAGCAATCGACAACCACTTCAATTTACGACCCAGCGCCAATGGCTTAGGCAAGTCGGTTTTACTCACTAGAATATAGTTTAAAAGCGCGAAGAATGGCGTCGTCATAAACGCCAATACCATGGCAAAGTTCAACATCGGTAATAGTGCTGAAGCCCAGAAAACAACGATACCTAAAGCACATAGAGAAACAATAAGCATGATGGCCGACGTCGCTTTTGGATCGGTTTCTGGTTGTGAACGCAGTAACCGTTGAGAGTCTGAAATCACACGCGAGTAGCCGTCAATTACCGTAATGGTGCTGCCGAAGATACAAAAGAACGCAATCACAGCAATCAGGTAACGTGACCATTCACCAATGGTTGAGGCGTACAAGCCAACAAGCTGATGGGAGAAGCCTACGCCGGAGCTCTTAAGCTCAATACCTGAACCGTGCAGCATCAACGCACCTAGTGATACAAACACCAAAGCCAATACCGCAGTACCAATGTAGCCGACGTTGAAATCAAACAGGGCAGATTTTGCCGTAACTTCTTGTTGGCTAGTTTGGCGCTTTAGCCACGCAGACGTTAAACAAGATATCTCGATTGGAGCAGGCATCCAGCCCATGGTCACAACGATAAAGCCGATGGCAGCAATTGACCACGGAGAAGGGGATTCAAAGTTCGCAACAGGCTCTACAGGGTTTCCAAACGCTATCGCAACCGCAAGTAGCGTCGCTATCGTTAGGACCGTCATAATGACTTTTGAAAGTGTATCCAGTGCTTTGTAGTGGCCGGCGAATAAAATCACTAAACATGTCACCAAAACAATGACACTGAGTGATGCCATCGACAAAGAAAATGGAATGAAATAGCCCAACAAGCTCGCGCTGAACATCAACAGTGCTGCTGTGTTGATGACCGCAGAAACGGAACTGAGGAATAAGAACAACCACAAGTATGGGCGACCAAGTTTGGCATAGCCTTCAACCAACGTTTTACCAGTGCCCATGGTGTACTGCACGCCTGCTCGGAAGAATGGGTATTTAAAAAGGTTTACCAGCAGGATGAGCGCCGCAAGTTGCCAGCCGTAGATAGCCCCAGCTTTGGTGGATGCAACAAGGTGAGAACCACCGACGGCGGCAGAGGCCATGAGAATACCAGGGCCAAGAGAGCGGAAGAATTGCGAGACTTTGGATTGGGGTTGATCGGATACTGCGGATTCCATTTATTATTGTCCTTTTTGTGTCAACTAGTGCTTATAAATAACATTACCGCTCAGCTTGTCAATTTATATTTACGAAGTGATTTTTTTAATTTTTTTCTTCGTTATTGACTTGGTTGCTTTTGTTATTTCTAAAAGTTATATCGATGGTAAAAAGAGGCAGGGTTTAAGCGATTTTTCTGCATGCATCTTTGCATCTCTTGGGTATAATCAGCGCGTTTTTATTCTGTAGAGATCCTGCCCATGGCAATGCTTGAGTACAATCCACCAACCGACCCTTGGATTGATGTCGTTTTTGAAGATGAGCAAATTTTGGCGGTAAACAAGCCATCTGGTTTGCTTTCTGTGCCGGGGCGTCTTGCTGAGCACTATGACAGCATGTGGAGTCGCTTAACCGAGCAATATCCAGACATTCAAGTCGTGCATCGTTTAGATATGTGCACTTCTGGCTTAATGGTTCTTGCTAAAAACAAGCGTGCAGAAAGTGCGTTAAAAAAACAGTTTCAATACCGATTGACGCATAAAATCTACTACGCACGTGTTTGGGGCCATATTGAACAAGAAGAGGGCGAGATCGATCTGCCTTTGATTTGTGATTGGCCGAATCGTCCTCTGCAGAAAGTATGCTTTGAAGATGGCAAACCCTCTAGGACGATCTTCCAAGTAGCGAAGCGAGAAGAACACCCTGATGGTTCAAAGACGACGATTGTGCGTTTATTGCCGATTACAGGCCGCTCACACCAATTGCGTGTTCATATGCAAGCGTTAGGTCACCCAATTGTGGGTGATGAGTTTTACGCAACAGAAGAAGCAAAAGCCTTCTCTGAACGTCTAGAGTTGCACGCCGCAGAGCTGAGCTTTTATCACCCGAAAACCGATTGGTTGCGCAGTATTTTTGTTCCTTGTGATTTTTACCTAGAAGCGGAAGAGATGATCTTTGACTATTTCAACCCAGCGCGTAAATTACCAGATTACAAAACACTGCCACGTCCATAAATTCATCTTTAGGCAGTGAACAAGGAGTTGTTATGTCACTGCCTAAAGTGGTCTTCCTCGACCGAGCGACCATCCCAGCCCAAATTCAAATACCTCGTCCAAGCTTTGCCCATGATTGGGTGGAATACGATCTGACTTCTTCTGAGCAAGTTGTTGAGCGTCTTGCTGATGCGGATATCGTGATCAGCAACAAGGTGGTGCTCGACCACTCTGTTCTCATTCAACTTCCTCACCTCAAGATGATTGCCGTCGCGGCAACGGGCTTTAATAACGTCGATGTAAACTATTGCGCCGAGCACAACATCGCGGTTACCAACGTGCGTGGCTATGCGACCCGCTCTGTGCCAGAACACGTTATCGCGATGCTGTTTGCTTTGCGTCGTAACTTGTTTGGTTATCACCAAGATATCGCTGCTGGCGAATGGCAGCGCAACAAGCAGTTCTGTTTCTTTACGCATCCGATTGGAGATGTTGCAGGCAGCACCTTAGGTGTGCTTGGCAGCGGCGCATTAGGTCAAGCAACGGCACAATTGGCAAAAGCATTGGGTATGAATGTGTTGTTTGCAGAACGTAAAGGTGTAACAGAGTGCCGAGAAGGCTATGTTTCTTTTACCGAGATGTTGGATCAAGCGGACGCCATCACGCTACATTGTCCATTGAATGATGAGACACATAATTTGATTGGTGAAGCGGAACTTAAGCAGATGAAGCCAACGTCTATTTTGATTAATACCGGACGTGGCGGCTTGGTGGATGAGCAAGCTTTGGTCGATGGGTTAAAGCAAGGTGAGATTGCTGGGGCTGGGTTCGATGTCTTTACCCAAGAACCCGCTGATGAAAGCAACCCGTTGATTGCGAATATGTATTTGCCTAACTTGCTACTAACGCCGCATGTTGCGTGGGGAAGTGATTCTTCGATACAGCGTTTAGCTGAGATTTTAATTGAGAATATTAACGCGTTTGATCGTGGTGAGAACCTCAATCGTCTAGCGTAATACTAGAAAATAGGCATAAAAAAAGCAGACACAAAGGTCTGCTTTTTGCGTTCTTAAGCATTGAATTAGATTTCTTCTTCGTTCAAGGCTTTTAGAATTTGGAAAATTTCACGGTAAGATTTTGCTGGTTTACCGGCCTTCTTCTCTTTCGCTGCTTGGCGAGCAAGTTGGCGTAGACGTTGACGGTCTGCTTCTGGATAAAGCTCCATAACGTCATCAATTGCTTTGTCGCCCTCTTCGACTACACGATCACGCAGCGCTTCAAGCTTGTGTAGTGCCGCTGTTGCTTGCGAGTGTTTGTTGCGAACTTTGTCTAGTGCCGCTTGGATTGGCTCTGGATCTTCGTAACGCATTAACTTACCGATACGTTGCAGTTGACGACGGCGTGCTTCGTTTTTAAAGCGCTGCGCATCAGCAATTGCTTCGCGTAGGTCTTCGCTCAATGGAAACTTTTCGAGAGCTGCTGGCTTAAGGCCGACAAGCTCTTCGCCAAGCTTTTGCAGCTCTTCCATGTCGCGCTTCATCTCGGATTTACTTACCCAGATGATCTCTTCTTCTGGTTCCCATGGCGCTTTTTGATTCTTACGTGCCATTTCAGTTGCCTGTGTTTTGATTAATATTATGACTATTTTAACAAGAATCGTGGGGAGAAAGCGAAATTCTTGTTATTCTATTGTACATCGAATACATGATGTGAAAGACAATGGATATTAAACAGCAGGTTGCTGAGCAACGTACCGAGCTAGAACAAGCCGTTTCACGTGCACTAGAAATCGCTGCGGCGAAGTCTGATGCCGCTGAAGTCGCAATTACCAAGAGCACGGGTTTGAGTGTTTCCACTCGCATGGGTGACGTGGAAAACGTTGAATTCAACAGCGACGGCGCACTGGGTATTACCGTTTACCGTGGCCAACGTAAAGGCAGTGCTTCCACATCCGATTTGAGCGAAGCGGCTATCGAGCAAACGGTGTTAGCAGCATTAGACATCGCTCAATACACATCAGAAGATCCATTCGCGGGCCCAGCTCCGAAAGAATATATGGTGAAAGAGGTGCCTGATTTAGACCTTTTCCACCCAGACGCACCCGATCCAGATTACGCAGCACAAGTTGCGATTGCCGCTGAAAAAGAAGCACTTAACTACAGCGATGCGATTAAGCAAAGCGATGGTGCGAGCTATGACAGTCATTACGGCGTCAAAGTGTACGGTAACAGCCATGGCTTGTTGGCAAGCTACGCGTCAAGTCGCCACAGCACCAGCTGTTGTGTGATTGGTGTAGGCAAAAATGGTGAGATGGAGCGTGACTACAGCTACACCGTTGCTCGCCATCGTGACGACCTTTGGGCTCCTGAAGTGGTTGGCCGCAGTGCCGCAGAAAAAACCATAAGTCGCTTAGACGCTCAAAAGCTGAAAACGGGTAAGTACCCAGTCATGTTTGCTGCGGACGTAGCGACAGGTTTGATTGGCCACCTAGTGATGGCAATCAGCGGTGGTAACCTGTACCGTAAATCCTCTTTCTTACTTGATCACCTCGGCAAGCAAGTACTTCCAGAATGGTTCAATATTTCAGAGCGTCCACATGTCTTACGTGGCCTAGCTTCTAGTCCATTTGATAGTGAAGGTGTGTACACGCAAGATCGTGAAATCATCACCGATGGTGTACTCGCGACTTACCTGCTAACGAGTTATGCGGCTCGTAAAATGAAAATGGACCCAACTGGCCATGCTGGTGGTATCCACAACTGGTACGTGAAGTCGACGGGACAAAGTTTCGAGCAAATGCTGAAAGAACTTGGCACAGGTTTACTGGTAACTGAAACCATGGGCCAAGGCGTGAACGTCGTGACAGGTGATTACTCTCGTGGTGCTGCTGGCTTCTGGGTAGAAAATGGTGAAATCCAATACCCAGTATCAGAAATTACCATTGCGGGTAACCTAAAAGACATGTTCAACCAAATTGTTGCTGTGGGTAGCGATGTGGAAACGCGTTCTCAAATCCAAACCGGCTCTATCTTGCTTGATACCATGAAGGTGGCGGGCGAATAATATCACCCCGCTAACCGCTAGATGCAAAAAAGCCTGATGTACTCATCAGGCTTTTTTATTGCTTGTTCATGGCAGTTTATGACATGAGATTAAATCAGCAGGGTCGCGAGGCCTAAGAAGACTGACAAACCAATCACGTCAGTGACCGTAGTCAGTGCCATACCGCCAGCCAAGGCTGGGTCGATGTTCATTTTCTTGAGTAGAATAGGGATGGTTACGCCGGCAACACCTGCTACAAAAAGGTTGGTCAACATGGCCGCAGAGATGATACCGCCAAGCATCCAGTTTCCTTTCCAAGCAACCACGATACCGCCGATGATCAGTGCCCACATGATGCCGTTAAGTAAGCCGATAGCGGCTTCTTTCAGCAATAGTTCTCGTTTGTTTGAATCACCAATATGACCAAGTGCTAAACCGCGGATCACCAGAGCGACCGTTTGGTTACCCGCAACGCCACCCATCGATGGAACAATGGTCATCAAGACGGCGATAGCCGCCATTTGCTCTAGTGTTGCTTCAAACATGTTGGATACTGAGGCCGCCGCTAGCGCTGCAAGTACGTTGGCACCGAGCCAAATACTGCGCTTACGAGCGGATTTTACGACAGGTGCGAAGGTATCTTCATCGTCATCCATACCCGCCATACTCATCATTGAGTGTTCGGCATCTTCACGGATAACATCGACCACGTCATCGATGGTGATACGACCAACCAGATGTTGGTTTTCATCAACCACAGGTGCTGATACCCAGTTACGACGTTCAAATAGACTAGCAACATCAGAGTCACTGGTATCTACGGTAATTGCATCGTCGGCATCTTCCATCACAGCACTGACTTTGACATCAGGTTGAGTGGTAATCAGTGTGGTAATCGGCAGTTCACCAATCAGCTTACTATCATCATCAATGACGTATAACGCATCGGTTGCTTCTGGTAGTTCGCCTTTCATGCGTAAGTAGCGCAGGACAACGTCCACATCCACATCACCACGAATGGTGATTACGTCGGTGTTCATCAATCCGCCAGCGGTATCCTCAGGGTAGGATAGCGCCGTTTCGACTCGTTGACGGTCAGCGGTGTCCATCTGGGATAGAACTTCACGTGAGACGTCGTCAGGCAAGCTACGCAGTACGTAAGCCACATCATCAGTGTCCATGCCTTCCGTCGCTTCTGCAAGCGCTTCTGGGGCCATTTTGGACACGAGACTGTCTTTGACGTCTTCGTTTAGCTCGTCAAGAATCTCACCGTAGTCTTCTGGGTCAGTCAGTTGCCAGAGTACTTCACGACTTTTACGTGGAGAGGCTTCTAAAAGGTGGGCGATATCCTCAGGTTCCATGTCCTGCAATTGGCGACGAACATGGACAAAGCGGCCGTTTTCCAGCGCTTCTGTGACTTCTTGGAGGGCTTGGTGAGCTTGGTCGAATTCTATTTGCTCTGCCATTCATTCCCCCTAATTCCTGATATTTACAATGCTTTGAATAATAACTTAATTCTAGGCACCTTTTAATAACAACTTATGAAAGTCGACAAAATTATTTATCGGAATTTAAGTAGGAAGGGGAAGCGATGTGGAATATTTGGGTGTTAAAAATAAAAAAGCGAGTGAATCACTCGCCTTCATCAAACTTATCTTCAATCAAATGACAAACCGCATCAAGGGCTTGCTCTGATTGATCGCCAGTGGCGTGGATCGTCACGTATTGCCCTTGGGCGGACTCAAGCATTAATAGCCCCATAACGCTATCAGCGGTCGCGGTTTTATCTTCTTCGTTGTCGATCGTAATGATCGCATCGTAGCTTTGTGCCAGTTCGACCAGTTTTACCGCAGCGCGAGCGTGAAGCCCTAAGCGGTTTTGGATCAATACCTTACGACTTAATTCCACCCTTATTCCTTAACGTTTTTTTCCAATGAAGTGTGGCGAATTTGTACCTGATGGCCTTTGTCAGCGAAGAACTCACCAATTTTTTGCGTGAGATACACTGAGCGATGTTTACCACCAGTACAACCAATCGCGACAGTTAAGTAACTGCGATTGTTTTTTTCTAGCAGAGGCAGCCAAGTCTCGATAAAACTTTCAATTTGATACTTAAGATCGAGTACAGATTGATGTTGCTCTAGGAAGGCTCCAATCGGGGCATCTAGACCTGTAAGAGGGCGCAATGCTGGTTCCCAATGCGGGTTTGGCAAGAAGCGCACATCAAACACGTAATCGGCATCAGAGGGTAGTCCATATTTGAAACCGAAGGATTCGAATACCATCACCAGATCTTTTCGATCTCGCCCTTCAACGCGCATACGTACGGTTTCGCTCAAGTCATGCAGGGATTGACCACTGCTGTTGAGCACTAAGTCCGCGTGTGCTTTTAAGGGCATCAGTATCTCGTGTTCTAACTCAATGGCTTGATCAAGAGATAAGGATTGAGCGCCAAGCGACAGCGGATGGATCCGCCTGGTTTCGCTGTAGCGTTTGAGTAAGGTCTCTTTGTTCGCATCTAAGAACAGCACCGTTACGTCTAACTCAGTTTTGAGTTTTTCGAGAGTGGTGTTCAGCTCTTTGAGTTTCTTTGGGATATTTCGAATATCGATACTTACGGCAACGTTCTGTTTACTGTCGGATACCGACTTTACAAACGCATCAAGCAAGTTAACTGGTAGGTTGTCTACGCAGTAATACCCTAAGTCCTCAAGTACGCGCAGGGCAACACTCTTCCCGGCACCGGAGTGCCCGCTAACAACAATTAATCGCATGGTGATCGCCTCGATTACTGATGAATCATAATGTCGTAGAGTTCTTCATCGCTCTGAGCTTTGCGCAGCATTTTTAACACTTGCTTGTCGCTCAAGCGTTCAGCCATAGAGGATAGTGTTTTGAGGTGTTCTTTGCACTGTTCTTCTGGAACCAGAAGCGCAAAGAGAAGGTCTACAGGTCGGTTGTCGATCGCATCAAACTCAATCGCTTCATCACATTGAAGTAATACGGCAATGGCTTTATCGCTGGATGACATTCTTGCGTGAGGGATAGCAATACCGTTGCCGATACCCGTACTACCCATCTTTTCTCTGCTGAGCATACACTCAAACAGTTCGGTTGAATCTTGGCCCGTGTTTTCAGCAACAATTTGGCTGATCATCTCTAGGGCTCGTTTCTTACTTGTACAATGGACTGCACTTTTGGTGCAGTCCAGTGACAGTATCTCGCTCAATTGCATGATTAATGACTGTTTAGTTTTTCTTTGTGCTTGTTAAGTTGACGAACTAATTTATCCACCAGCGAATCAATTGCTGCATACATACTTTCGTCATTCGATGACGCGTGGATTTCGCCCTGATTTATGTGAAGCGTAGCTTCCGCGATTTGGTTAAGTTTTTCAACTTTTAGTACAACTTGTATTTGGTTTATATGGTCGAAGAATCTATCGAGCTTCTGAAACTTTGATTGAACATAGTCTTGCATTGAATCGGTAAGATCAACGTGATGGCCTTGAATATTGATTTGCATAGACTTTCCTTTTCAGTTGGTGCCTTAAAGTAGGCGTTTACGCTGACTTGAAGGGGCGATACCCAAGGATTCACGATACTTCGCGATCGTACGTCTTGCGACTTGAATCCCTTGATCAGCCAGAAGAGCAGCAATCTTGCTGTCACTCAATGGTTTAGCGGTATTTTCCGCTGCGACCAACTTTTTGATGAGCGCGCGAATTGCTGTGGACGAACATTCTCCGCCATTGTCTGTACTGACATGACTAGAGAAGAAGTACTTCAATTCAAAAATGCCACGTGGTGTGTGCATGAACTTCTGTGTAGTCACACGAGAGATCGTGGATTCATGCATGTCCACTGCCAATGCTACATCGTTAAGTACCATTGGTTTCATGGCTTCTTCACCATACTCGAAGAAATCTTGTTGATGTTCAACAATACATCTTGCAACTTTGAGAAGCGTCTCGTTTCTGCTTTCTAGGCTCTTAATCAGCCATTTTGCCTCTTGCAAATTGCTGCGAATATACTGGCTATCGGCACTGTTGCCTTTACCTAGTTGCGCATATTGTTGATTTACTTTAAGTTTTGGGATGCTGTCAGGATTAATGGAAACCGTCCATTTGCCATGATCTTTAAAAACGGAAACGTCAGGAATAACGTATTCGGTATCATCTGGAGTAATACGGCTGCCAGGTCGAGGGTCCAATTGCTGAATCAGCTTTAACACTTCACGTAGGTCTGCTTCTTTCAGTTTGGTTTCTTTGATGACGAGCTTGTAATCGCGATTACCAAGATGATCGATATGATCGCTCAGCACCATTTTCGCTTCAGCGAGCCACGGTGTATCTTCTGGGAAGGTCGCTAATTGCAGTAATAGACATTCTTGAAGGTTGCGAGAGGCAACGCCAAGGGGGTCAAATTGTTGAATGCGTTTGCGAACGGCTTCGATTTCATCAAGTTCAACATCTTCGTTGTCGAAGCTTTCATGAATTTCTTCTGGAGAGAGCGTGAGGTAACCGTAGTCGTCAACCGCATCAATGATGGCTAACGCGATGGTGCGGTCGGTTTCGCTAAATGGCGTTAAGTCTAACTGCCACATCAGGTAATCGTGCAGCGATTCAGTGGTTTCACCTTGATAGACCGGCATATCGTCATCAAGCGCTAAGCCTGTGCTGCCAGTGTTCGCGCTGTAAACATCGTCCCAAGTGGTGTCGATTTCTAGCTCAGAGCTGATTTCAGATTTTTCAATCACGTCTGAGCTATCAGGAACATCAATCTCGGCAGTTTCATTGGCACTGTTGTCTGCAGCATCGAGTGCTGATTTGTCTTCACCATTTGCTTGAGGTTCTTCTTGGCCTTCTTCAACTTCCAATAAAGGGTTGGAGTCCAAGGCTTCTTGGATTTCCTGTTGAAGGTCGAGCGTCGACAATTGCAACAAACGAATCGCTTGTTGTAGCTGCGGCGTCATGGCTAACTGTTGACCTAGCTTGAGTTGTAATGAAGGTTTCATTCAGTGTTACTTACCTTGTAATGCTCAGAATCTTACCGTTCCTAATGTAATCATAGACGGAATTGTTCACCGAGATAAACTTGTTTCACCTGCTCGTTATTGAGAACCTCATCCGGAGTTCCTGAAGCAATAAGGTGTCCTTGACTTACGATATAGGCTTTTTCACAAACGTCCAAGGTTTCACGAACGTTATGGTCAGTGATTAACACACCAAGACCACGATCGCGCAAGTGTTCAATGATTTTTTTGATGTCGTTAACCGAAATTGGGTCAACACCCGCGAACGGTTCATCCAACAAAATGAACTGAGGGTTTGCTGCCAATGCACGAGCGATTTCTACACGGCGGCGTTCACCACCTGATAGTGCCATACCCGCACTGGTGCGTATGTGCTGTATGTGGAATTCTTCCAATAAATCTTCAAGCTTATCTTGGCGCTCTTCTCGAGTTAACTCTTGGCGAGTTTCTAGGACGGCCATGATGTTGTCTTCAACCGATAACTTACGGAATATGGAAGCTTCTTGTGGCAAGTAGCCGATACCTAGGCGCGAGCGACTGTGCATCGGTAGGATACTGATGTCTTGATCGTCGATAGTGATGATGCCTTCATCACGAGGTACCAAGCCGACAATCATGTAAAACGATGTGGTTTTACCTGCGCCGTTTGGACCCAACAGTCCCACAATTTGACCAGACTCGACTTCGAGGCTCACGTCCGTAACGACCTTGCGTTTCTTGTAGCTTTTAGCAAGATTCTTTGCGCTCAGTACTGCCATATTAGTTCTCGATTTGGTTCGGTTGCAGGATGGTGGTAACGCGCTCATTCTTCGAGCTGTCAGCAACAAGCTTCTGTTGACCAATTTGGTAGCGAATTGATGAGCCCTTGATGGTGTTACCGTCTTGGGCTAGCTGTGCTTGGCCTTTCATGGTCAATTCGTCAGTAGAAATACGGTAATCCAATTCAGTAGCTTGACCACTGAGTGTTTTACCATCGTCCATTAATTGAGAGAAAGTGGCAGGTTTACCAAATGCTTGAATTTGTTTGATCGCTTCCGTTTTCGGGTCACGAGTTACAACAATTCTGTCAGCATCGATATTGATGCTACCTTGCTTAAGAGATACATCACCTTTAAAGGTCACCTGGTTACTCTTCATGTCCACCTGCTGGGTGTCTGAATTAATGTAAACCGGCTGTTGCGTATCCGACTTAAGTGCCAACGCTTGTGGCGCTGCTAATACCAATGCCAATAGGCTAAGGTGTAACGGTTTCATATCGACCTTGAACTTCATCTGTCAGAGTCGCAGTGTGGGCTTTTAAGTTGCCTTGCATTGCGCCTCCGGTAGTTTCAAATTGTGGTCCAACCAACATTACTTGTTGATCGGCTTTAAAATCACGATTGCTTAAGTTGATGACCAGCTTGTCTGTTGCCATGGTGTCAAAGCTTGCGTCAGGCAATAAGTTTTGCATGAGAACTTTGTCGTATAACGTCAGGATCTGGTCTTCATCAAGTACTGCTCTTGTTGCAGTGACCTTCCACTCAACAACGCTACCTTCACGGTAAACCATCAGTGTTGGGCTATTAAAAATCGTATCTCCACTCTTGGCGTAATGATCCAAGCTGTTAGAGCGAATGATGTAACTGCGGACACCATTTTCACCATAAGTGATATTTTCTAGTCCAGTACCACTGAACATAGGCAGTTCTAAATTAGGTGCAACCTGTATATCTTCATCGCCTTTTGGTGTCAGCAAATAATAACCACACCATGCGACAACGAAGATCAGGAGCAAATAAATAAGGCGAGTAAAACTCATAAAATAAAGGCCTTTATCTTAGCTCAGTACTTCCCTGACCATTGCCTTAATCTGTTAATCAAATTGTGTAAACATTTGTTGATGGATGGATTACATCACACCCGCTTTCAACAAATCGTGCATATTCAGCGCACCAACAATCTTGTTGTTGTCGCACAAGATCAGAGCATTGATGTTTTTATCTTGCATAAGATTCAAACCCTCGACAGCTAACATTTCTGGATGAGCCGTTGTTGGGTTTTGAGTCATCACTTCACCGATTGCTGTGGTGTGAATATCAATACGTTTATCCAAAGTACGACGCAAGTCACCATCAGTGAATATACCAAGCATAGCATCGTGTTCATCGACAATCGCGGTCATCCCTAAGCCTTTCTCTGAAATCTCAAGAAGTGCGTCGCGAATCAATGCATCTGGCGCAACTTTTGGTAGTGCATTACCAAAGTGCATAATATCAGACAGCTTGAGCAGCAATTTTCTTCCCAACGCACCACCGGGGTGTGATAGAGCGAAGTCTTCTGCAGAAAAACCACGAGCTTGAAGCAGGGCAACGGCAAGAGCATCGCCCATGACCAAAGTTGCTGTTGTGCTGCTCGTTGGTGCAAGACCAAGTGGGCAGGCTTCTTGCGGAACGGTGATTTGCAAATGCATATCCGACAATTTGGCCATGTTCGACTCAGGCTTGCCTGTCATGCTGATAATTTTGATGTTCAGACGTTTCAATACTGGGAATAGAGATAAAATCTCGTGAGACTCACCAGAGTTAGAAATCGCAATGACGATATCGCCTTCACTGATCATTCCTAGGTCACCATGCGCAGCTTCACCAGGGTGAACAAAAAACGCGGAGGTGCCTGTACTTGCAAGAGTCGCAGCAATCTTGTTGCCAATGTGACCTGATTTGCCCATCCCCATAACGACGACTTTGCCATTATTGGAAAGAATCAATTCGCAAGCTTGTTCAAACTGCGCATCAAAATACTGGTCCAGTTGTTGAAGTGCGGTCACTTCAATATCAAGAACTTGTTTAGCAGCAGCACGAAAATCAAATTGAGTGGACATATCAGAGCTCCAATTTGTCTTTACTTATTATGTTATTAAGCGGCCATGTTTGCGAATAGGTACACTTGGTAGCCTAAGAAACACACAAACAGGATTGAACCTTCTAAACGGTTGATACTGCGAGATTTACCAAGACACATTGCCACAAGTAGTAGCGATACGCCGAGCATAACCCAAAAGTCACGACCCATCGCAAATTCGCTTAGCATTGAAGGATTGATGATGCCCGGTAGGCCCATTACCGCCAAAATGTTGAAAACGTTTGAACCGATGATGTTACCCACAGCCATATCGTCTTCGCCCTTTAGAACGCCCGCTAGAGATGCAGCAAGCTCCGGTAGGCTAGTGCCGATAGCAATGATAGTAAGGCCGATAACGAGATCACTCATACCAAAGTGTTTTGCAATGATGACGGCGTTGTCGACTAACATGCTTGCTGCCAAAGGTAGAAGTATCAGACCGATCACAACCCACATAACGGCTTTTGGATTACTTACACCTTCAGGGACTTCTGATTCTTGTTCATCGACAAAAGCATCACCCGCTTTTTGTTCTTTGCGGCTGATTTGCAACATGGCAAATAGGAACGCAGCAAAGAGTACAAACAGCAATACGCCTTCGTAGAAACCTAGGTGGTTATCCCAAAGTAAAATACCAGCCAGCACGGTTACTGCTATCATCAATGGCAATTCTCGACGAACCACAGCAGAGCTGATGGAAAGTGGTTTGATGATGGCGGTGATACCAAGAATTAAAGCGATGTTGGCGATGTTCGAGCCAAGAACGTTACCGACAGCTGTGTCGGTTTTACCGTCCCATGCTGCGGTTGCAGAAACCATCATTTCTGGCGCAGAAGAACCCATCGCCAAAATGGTCATGCCGATCACTAAAGGTGAAATACCGACGTTGCGGGCCAGAGCTGCAGAGCCAAAAACAAGTTTATCTGCACTCCATACAAGTATAACAAGACCGACGATAAGCAACGCTACGGCTTCGAGCATGATGATTCCTAAGTAATAAAAATAAGTGAAATGAGTAACCGCTAATTTTGACCTTTCACAGCCAAAAATGGAAGATAAACAACAAATAAATTAAAGGTTAGTAACGAAATTGTGTTTAATTGTTGCTCGATCGCGTGTTGTATTTGATACCGCTTATCTGGAGTTGAATTTAAACACCTTCCTTTGATTTCGTCATATTTTATGAAGAATTGCTTGAATTTGGTCGGCTTTATTTAATTGAACAGTGCTTTTAATTCAAGTTCAATGTGCTTATGATTGCAGCCTAATAAGTGTACCGAAGTCACTTTAGGATATTCTCGACGTAATATCTTGAAAACAATCGGGGTTGAGTTGGCTGATGACTCTGTGAGTCAAACTCACAAACAGTAGAAGAGATAGTATGTCGAACAACGATTTAGTTACCGTTAACAATCTCACTTTTTCACGAGGCGAACGTAAGATCTTTGATGGCGTTGATTTACACGTGCCAGAAGGGAAAGTGACGGCCATTATGGGGCCATCGGGGATCGGTAAAACGACACTGTTACGCTTAATTGGCGGTCAGTTGTACCCCGAACAAGGTGAGATCTGGTTTGATGGCGATAACATTCCAGCACTCTCACGTAAGAAGCTTTACCATGCTCGAAAGAAGATGAGCATGTTGTTCCAATCAGGCGCTCTGTTCACGGATTTGAACGTTTTCGATAATGTTGCCTTTCCTTTACGTGAACATACAGAACTCTCTGAAGATTTTATCCGTACTATGGTGCTGCTTAAGCTTGAAGCCGTAGGTCTTCGTGGTGCCGCAAAGTTGATGCCAAGTGAACTTTCTGGCGGTATGGCTAGGCGAGCAGCTTTAGCACGCGCGATTGCGCTCGATCCCGACCTTATCATGTATGATGAACCGTTTGTTGGTCAGGATCCGATCACCATGGGCGTATTAGTTGAGTTGATCAGTAATTTGAATCGAGCGTTAGGTCTGACTTCGATTGTCGTTTCACACGATGTACCAGAAGTGATGAGTATTGCGGATTGGGTTTATTTGATGGCCGATGGCAAAATCATTGCTTTTGGCACGCCACAAGATCTGAGAGACAATCCAGATCCACGCGTGCAGCAATTCTTGTTGGGTGATGCGGATGGTCCGGTACCGTTCCGATTTCCCGCTCAAAGTATCGAAAAGGATTTATTTGATGGTCGATAGTTTTATTCAATTTGTCGCTTCATTAGGAAGACGCACGTTGGCCATCTGTGAAGCCTTTGGCCGTGCGACACTAATGTTGGTTGGTGCTTTGGTAACCCGACCACAACCGGTCAAAAACTTCCCGTTATTAGTGAAGCAGCTTTACTCCGTTGGTGTGCAGTCTCTGGCTATCATTGTCGTATCGGGTTTGTTTATCGGCATGGTGTTGAGTTTACAAGGCTATGTCGTGCTGGTGGACTACGGTGCGGAAGGCAGTCTCGGGCAAATGGTCTCTCTATCGCTATTGCGTGAGCTAGGGCCTGTGGTAACCGCCTTGTTATTCGCTGGACGAGCTGGGTCTGCATTAACGGCAGAAATCGGCTTGATGAAAGCCACTGAGCAGCTTTCGAGTATGGAAATGATGGCGGTAGACCCGCTTAAACGCGTTATCGCTCCTCGTTTTTGGGCAGGTGTGATTTCCATGCCACTGTTGGCGATGATCTTCATGGCTATTGGTATCTGGGGCGCTCAAATTGTTGGCGTTGATTGGAAAGGCGTTGACCACGGTAGTTTCTGGGCGGCAATGCAGTCGTCAGTAGAATTAGGCCAAGATATTGGTAACAGCATGATCAAATGTATCGTGTTTGCGATTACCGTTACTTGGATCGCTCTTTTTAATGGCTATGACGCGATTCCGACTTCGGAAGGGATCAGCCGAGCAACGACGCGCACGGTAGTGCATTCTTCTTTAGCAGTACTGGGACTAGACTTTGTACTGACCGCATTGATGTTTGGGAATTAATCATGCAACAAACACGTAAAACTGAATTATGGGTTGGCAGCTTTGTATTGGCAGGAATTTGCGCGATTCTTGTGATGATTTTTCAGGTTGCTGACGTAAAAAGCATTGGCTCTGGCAATACTTATACCCTGAAAGCTGAGTTCGATAATATTGGTAGTTTAAAAGTTCGTTCACCAGTGAAAGTTGGCGGCGTTGTGGTTGGTCGTGTGAGTGATATTACACTTAACCCTGAAAGCCTACTTCCAATTGTGAGCTTGTCGATTAACAGTCAATACAATCAATTCCCAGAAACTTCTAGCTTACAAATTTTGACTTCTGGATTGATTGGCGAGCAGTACATTGGCTTAGTTCCGGGTTTCATCTTTGATGATGAAGAAATGTTAGTTGATGGTGATACCATCGAAGACACCAAGTCTGCCTTAGTTTTAGAAGACTTAATTGGACAGGTGCTATACAGCATCGGTGGCTCCGGCGATTCTGGCAACACGAGTAAGGAATAACCCATGTTCTCTAGATTATTACTTTCTTTCGTAGCGGCATTTACTGCTTTTGGTGCAGTGGCTGCAGAAGTAGATAAAACTCAGCCTTATCAAATGATGAGACAAGTTGCGGAAGTGACATTTGATCGTTTGAAAGCTGAACAGCCACAAATTAAGCAAGATCCGAATTTGCTTAAGACTATCGTTGAAGAAGAGCTGATGCCTTACGTCAACGATCGCTATGCGGCATTAAAACTGCTTGGTCCGAACTTAAAAGGCGCGAAGCGTGAAGACGTTGGTGAGTTTATTAAGGCATTTCGTTCTTACTTGGTGACGTCTTACGCACAAGTCTTAACGCAATACACAGACCAGCAAATCGAGTTTGGCCCTGAACCTAAGTTAGACCCATCTAAGCGCATTACAAGCATTAAAGTGGATATCATCGACGCGCCGCGTCCGAACATCAAACTTGAGTTTAAATTGCGTAAAGATAAGAAAACCGGTGAATGGTTAGCATTCGACATGGTTGCAGAAGGTATTAGCTTACTTTCAAGCAAGCAATCGGAGTGGAATACAAAGATTCGTCAAGACGGTATCCTTGCGGTAGCAAAAGATCTTGAAAAATTGGCGGCACAGCCAATTCGTTTCGAGGCAGCAAAGTAATGGCGCAGTCTCATTCTCAGTGGCATTTACAATCAGATATTCTTAAGCTTACAGGGGCGTTGGATCGAGATACCGTGCCTTCTTTGTGGGCCGTTGCGCAGCGATGGCAGCCATCTCAAACCGAGCTAGAATGCTCGTTAGAAGAGATTGAGCGCGTCGACTCTGCGGGAATGGTGATGTTAATCCACTTATTAGAGCATGCAAAAAAACAAAACTGTCATATAATGCTCAGTTTCGTGCCGGCGCAATTGCGCACTTTGTTTCAGCTGAGCAACGTTGAATCTTTAGTGGCCAAACATATACAGAATTATCAGGGGTAAATTGTGGATAGCGCAAAAGTACAACAGTTACTAGAAGAAGCACTAAACCTTCAAGAAGTGCATGTAAAAGGTGAAGGTAGCCACTATGAGGTGGTTGCTGTTGATGCTTGTTTCGATGGAATGAGCCGCGTTAAGAAGCAGCAGTTAATTTACGGTCCTCTGATGGATTACATCCAGCGTAACGACATTCACGCGCTATCGATTAAAGCGTTCACTCCAGAAGAGTGGGCTCGTGATAAAAAGCTAATGTCGCTTTAAGGTTTATTGATGGAAAAGTTTCGAGTTATTGGGTCAGATAAACCACTGGTTGGTGAAGTGACCATTTCAGGTGCAAAAAACGCAGCACTGCCGATTTTATTTGCGTCTATCTTGGCTGAAGAGCCAGTAGAGGTGGCAAATGTGCCACACCTTCGTGATATCGATACTACTATGGAACTGCTTAAGCGTTTGGGCGCAAAAGTAAGCCGTAATGGTTCTGTTCATGTCGATCCAAGCAGCATCAACGAATACTGCGCACCTTACGACTTGGTGAAAACCATGCGTGCATCAATCTGGGCACTTGGTCCGCTGGTGGCTCGTTTTGGTAAAGGTCAAGTTTCTCTACCTGGTGGCTGTGCGATTGGCGCTCGTCCTGTTGATTTACATATCACAGGTCTAGAGCAGCTTGGCGCAACGATTACACTAGAAGATGGTTACGTAAAAGCAGAAGTGGACGGTCGTCTAAAAGGCGCTCACATTGTGATGGACAAAGTGAGTGTTGGTGCAACGATTACTATCATGTGTGCGGCAGCGTTAGCGGAAGGTACCACAACGCTAGATAATGCAGCGCGTGAACCTGAAATCGTTGATACAGCAGACTTCCTAAACAAGCTTGGCGCAAAAATTTCAGGCGCGGGCACAGACACCATCACTATTGAAGGTGTTGAGCGTTTAGGTGGCGGTAAGCACAACGTTGTGGCTGACCGTATCGAAACGGGTACGTTCCTTGTTGCTGCGGCAGTTTCTGGCGGCAAAGTTGTGTGTCGTAACACCAATGGTCACTTGTTGGAAGCGGTACTTGCGAAGCTAGAAGAAGCGGGCGCATTAGTAGAGACTGGTGAAGACTGGATTTCTGTAGATATGACGGATCGTGAACTGAAAGCGGTAAGCATTCGTACTGCCCCACACCCAGGTTTCCCGACTGACATGCAAGCACAATTCACGCTATTAAACATGATGGCGAAAGGCGGTGGCGTAATTACTGAAACGATCTTTGAAAACCGTTTCATGCACGTACCTGAACTGATGCGCATGGGCGCAAAAGCGGAAATCGAAGGTAACACAGTCATCTGTGGTGACGTAGATTCTCTAAGTGGTGCGCAAGTAATGGCCACTGACCTGCGAGCTTCGGCAAGTTTGGTGATTGCAGGTTGTATCGCGAAAGGCGAAACCATCGTTGATCGTATTTACCACATCGATCGTGGTTACGACAAAATCGAAAATAAACTGTCTGCTCTTGGCGCAAATATTGAGCGCGTGAGTGAGGCGGGTTAAACTGCATCGCAGTTGACTTCGATATAAAGAGAGCCGAAACTCAGGTTTCGGCTTTTTTATGTCGCGCTCTCTTTCATAGCTGATGACTATGTCCAAAGAACCAACAATAGCTGTATCTGGCGTAAAGCCGGTTCCTGGAGAACAACAATGATTGCACTATTACGTGTATTTGCTGTCGCAATTTTCGCAATTGTGATGTTTATTGGTGGTTGTGGTTACTGCCTATTAAGTCCTCGAAATCCTAAGCACGTTTTCACTTTTGGCCGCTTGTTCGGCAAGATGTCTCGTGTGTTCGGAATCAAATTAGAATTACGAATTCCTGAAGATGCTTACTCTCGTGGTCAGCATGTTTACATCGCGAACCACCAAAATAACTGGGATTTGTTTACTGTATCTTCAGCAGTGACACCAAAAGTCGTGACGGTAGGTAAAAAAAGCTTAGCGTGGATGCCACTATTTGGTCAGCTTTACTGGCTAACGGGTAACATTTTAATTGACCGTGGTAACCGTTCTAAAGCTAAGGGCACTATTGATCAAGTAGTTGATAGCATTAAGCAGAGTGACGTTTCAGTATGGATGTTCCCAGAAGGGACGCGCTCACGTGGCCGTGGCTTACTGCCATTTAAAACCGGCGCATTCCATGCTGCTATCGGCGCAGAGGTGCCAATCATTCCGATCGTGTGTAGTTCAACTGATCACATTAAATTGAACCGTTGGAATAACGGTCATGTGATCATTGAAATGCTGCCACCAATCAGCTCTGAAGGCTATGGCAAAGAAGGCGTTCGTGAACTTGCAAACACCTGTCGCGATCAAATGAAAGCGAAGCTAGAAGCGCTGGATGAAGAAGTAAAACAGCGTAATGCCGCTTAAATTGAAATAGAACACTGCAACAAAAAGACAATAAAAAACGGGTAGCCTAAGCTACCCGTTTTTTTATGTTTCTTAGCAAGCGCAATTATTTACGAACGGCGATTGCTTCAATCTCGATGCCAACATCTTTTGGTAGGCGAGCTACTTCGACACAAGAACGTGCTGGGTAGTTTGCTACTTCGTGCTCATCGAAGAACTTGCCGTAAACTTCGTTCACAGTACCGAAGTCGTTTAGGTCTTTAACGAATACCGTCATTTTTACGATGTCAGTGACTTTAAGGCCTGAAGCTTCAACCACTGCTTTCACGTTTTCTAGAGATTGACGTGCTTGCTCTGCGATGTCCGCAGACACTTCACCTGTTGCTGGGTTTACTGGGATTTGGCCAGAAGTTAGAACCATGTTACCTAGATCTACGCCTTGAACGTAAGGACCGATTGCTGCTGGTGCAGACTCAGTGTGAAGTACTTTCGTCATTTGAATTGTTCCATCTGTTTAGGGGAATAAAGAGTGTACTCAAACAATTTGAGCGTTCTTAAGAAGAATCAGTGTGCCTTTAAACATGAAGCACGTAAAGAGCAAAATACCCCGCACGGGCGGGGTATCAGTCAATTTATCGTTAGCAAGAATTGAAGCGGGAAATTAACGTTCAGTGACGATCTCACGAGCGAAGACTTTCTCACAGTATTTACACTTCAGACGGATTTCTTCCTTCTTCTCGAATACTTGGAAGCTGCTCGCAACTGGTTCGTTATGCGTAATGCAGTTCGTGTTTGGGCACTCAAATACGTTGTTGATACGTTCAGGAAGCTCTAGTGCCAGCTTTTTTACCACTTCGTAATTTTCGATTTGGTTAACCGTAGCGTGTGGTGCGTATAGTGCCAATTTGCTTGCTTGCTCTTCGTTGATGAACACGTTCTCGATCTTCAACAAGTCTTTATGACCTAATGCGGATGATGGCAGATTAAGGCCAATCGTCACGCGTTGAGAAGAGTTGTGCATATCGAACAATTTCAACACTTTGATACCAATTTGGGCTGGAATATGGTCGATTACTGTGCCATTTTTGATTGCTTCTACCTGCAATTGAGTTTCTTTAGTCATGTCTTTTTCTCCCTCGATTACAGTGTTTCGTTTAGAACCAATGCCAACAATGCTTGGCGCGCGTACACGCCATTTTCTGCTTGTTGGAAGTAGTAAGCGTGCGGTGTTACGTCGACGTCTGTGGTGATTTCATCCACGCGTGGCAGTGGGTGTAGCACTTTCAAGTTCTCACGTGCACCTTCTAGTAGTGCCGCTGTTAGGATGTAAGCTGACTTGATGTGCGCGTATTCAGATTCATCGAAACGCTCTTTCTGTACGCGTGTCATGTACAGAATGTCTAGTTCAGGAATCACGCTTTCCATGTCTGTATGCAGGCTGTATTGAATACCTGCTTCATCGAGTTCTTCACATAGGTAATCAGGCATCGCGAGCGCTTCAGGTGCCACAAAGAAGAAGCGAATGTTATTGAACTTCGCCAATGCTTGAGTCAAAGAATGCACGGTGCGACCGTATTTTAGGTCACCAACGAACGCAACGTTCAGGTTGTCTAGACGACCTTGTGTTTCTGCAATCGTGTATAGGTCGAGTAGCGTTTGTGTTGGGTGTTGGTTGGCACCGTCACCAGCGTTAATCACAGGAACGCCGTTAGAGAACTCGGATGCCAAGCGCGCTGCACCTTCTTGAGGGTGGCGCATAACGAATGCATCGACGTAAGAAGAGATCACTTGAACTGAGTCAGACAGTGTCTCGCCTTTTTTCGCCAGAGAGGTGTTACCACCGTTATCAAAACCAATAACATCGCCACCAATACGTTGAATCGCTGTTTCGAATGACAGACGAGTACGTGTGGATGGCTCAAAGAAACAGCTCGCTACAACCTTGTTTTTAATCAGTTCTGGACGAGGTTCTTTTTTTAGCTGACCTGCAGTTTCTACAATCAGTTCCAGTTCTTCACGTGAAAGCTCTGGAATAGAGATGATGTGCTTCTGGTAAAGCGAGTTCGCCATGATCTTCTTCCCTATAACAGTGGTGACTATCTCCAAAATTACCCTGATGGAATTTCGGACATAAAAAAACCTCCCCAATTGGGGAGGTTTTAAAATTCAATAGAATTAACGAAAATAACAGCACGTAAGCGTAGTCGCTTAGCTAGAGCAAATCGCGTTTTTACGTCAGCAATCGGCGTGATCATTTCGTAATCCTCAGACAAATTGCCGAGCATTATACGCTTAACTTTCGTGAGCGCAAGCGATTACATCGTGGTTTTTGTTACCATTTTTAATGCTTTGGTTTAGCTGCCTAACGTTGCCACCATCACGGCTTTAATCGTGTGCATGCGGTTTTCGGCTTCGTCGAATACGATAGAGTATTCAGACTCAAACACCTCTTCGGTGACTTCAAGCCCTTTCATTCCGTATTTCTCTGCTACCTCTTTACCCACAGTCGTTTCATCGTTGTGGAAGGCTGGCAGGCAGTGCATGAACTTCACATGAGGGTTACCTGTTTGCTTAATCACATCCATATTGATTTGGTAAGGTGTCATCAGCGCAACACGCTCATCCCAAGCCTCAGCAGATTCGCCCATGGAGACCCAAACGTCGGTGTATAAGAAGTCACAGCCTTTAACGCCTTCTTCAACGTTTTCAGTCAGCGTGATCTTCGCGCCAGTTTGTTGGGCTATCTCTTGGCAAGTTGCGACTAATGCTTCTTCTGGCCAGAAGGCTTTTGGCGCTACAAGGCGGACGTCCATGCCCATTTTTGCTGCGCCAACCATGAGTGAGTTACCCATGTTATTACGAGCATCACCAAGGTAGGCAAACGTCATCTCATGCAGTTGTTTACCGCGCCCGTGCTCTTGCATGGTCAGGAAGTCAGCAAGAATTTGGGTAGGGTGGAACTCATCAGTCAAACCATTCCAAACAGGGACGCCTGCGTAAGTACCGAGCTCTTCAACAATAGATTGACCAAAGCCACGATACTCGATGCCGTCGTACATACGACCAAGAACGCGAGCGGTGTCTTTCATCGATTCTTTATGACCGATCTGTGAGCCAGAAGGACCGATGTAAGAGACTTGAGCGCCTTGGTCAAAGGCAGCAACTTCAAACGCACATCGGGTACGAGTAGAAGATTTCTCAAAGATTAGTGCGATGTTTTTACCTTGAAGTTTCTTCTGCTCTGTTCCTGCATATTTAGCTTTTTTCAGCTCTGCGGACAGTTCGAGCAAGAACTGGATCTCTTTAGTTGAGAAATCCAATAGCTTCAAAAAGTTGCGATTACGTAAATTGAAAGCCATAGCTCGTCCCTTAGGTCGTTTGGTTGATAAAGAATAAATGCATTAAAACATATAAATGCTTTTATTGTGAATAATTATTTTAATTAAAAACAAAAAAAGGTTGATGCATTCACATCAACCTTAGTCTCAATTGGTTTTATTTGGTGGGAGAGATTTCTCAAATATCGTCACGTTCGATTGGGCAACTCATACAGCGTGCACCACCACGACCGCGACCAAGCTCGTTACCCGGAATAGTCAGGACTTCAATGCCAGCTTTGTCGTACTTCTCGTTAGTATAGACGTTACGTTCGTAACCAATCACAACACCAGGTTTCACCGTCAGTACGTTGTTGGCATCGTTCCATTGCTCTCGTTCAGCTTCGTAGCTGTCACCACCCGTTGTGATGATCTTCAATTGATCTAAGCCAAGTGCCGATTCGATGGCATGCAGATAGTTGTGTGATGCTTCGACATGCATTTCACCGTTGCCTTTAGGTGTTAGGCGCCAGGTGTCTAAATCTTTACGCATGATTTCTGGGTATACCGAGAAAGTGTCCACATCCATGTGCGTCATGACCGTATCAAGGTGCATGCACGAGCGGTGTTTTGGCAGGTCGATAGCAATCACTTCTTTCGCCTGACCAGATTTAAATAAACTCGCCGCTAAGTTTTCTACACCTTGTGGGGTTGTACGCTCAGACATACCAATCAAAACGGCGCCTTTACCGATAACCAGTACATCACCGCCTTCTACGTTTGCGTTGTCATAGTGAAGGTCTTCATCACCGAAGTAATTAATGAAATCTTGACCTGCGAAAGTTGGGTGCCAACGGTAAATTGCGCGCAGATGGTTGGTCTCACGTTGTCGCGCTGGCATCATCATTGGATTAAGAGAAACGCCGCCGTATACCCAACATGATGTGTCGCGGGTAAAGAGGTGGTTCGGAAGAGGTTCGATAACGAAATCCAATGGACGCTTCATTTTCGGTAGCATCGAAGAGGATTTGATTGGTAGTTCAGAGTAGGCCAAACCACCAAGAAAGATAGTCGCAAGATGCTCGTCATCCATTTCTGCAAAGTATTGACGCAAATCACGAGCAAATGTTGGACCGTAGCGGAAATCGGAGATTTGAGTATTCAACAACCATTGTTTTGCTTCAGGAACGGCAAGTGTCTCTACGAGCAAATCGTGTAGCAGTAGCACCTCGACATCTTGCTCTCGTAGTGTACGGGCAAATGCATCGTGCTCTTCCCCTGCAGCTTCTACCGCGAGCACATCGTCAAATAACAGTTCGTGACAGTTTGATGGGGTGAGGTGGGTGAGGGCACGCTCTGGGCGATTCAATAACACTCGTCTAAGTTGACCAACTTCTGATCCAACGTACAGCTTGCTCATTTTGTATCCTTACAAATTTTCCAGCCATTAGTTATGACAAGCTTGCCGCAAAGATGCAAGTCCTGGAACTTACTCTATATGTCGATATTTTGGCTTTTATTAGCGATATATTTTGTAAATTAATGCTTTGTATTTTTAAATTCTATATTTAGAGCTTTGTTCATAGTATTTAAAAAGTGCGTTTTTATTCTTTTTACTCGCTTTCAATAGACTCACATTGTTAGTGCATAAAACACGCATAACTATTCTCAAATATGCATTTTTAAAGCTTTCTTTATTCGCTTGCATTTTTAATTGCCTTGTTGGTGTATTCACTTCATAGCCATAAACACGCAATGCACTCTCCTATCTCGACGAATTTACTTGATTAGGATCTTCTGAATATTAAAGATTTCTTGTTTTTGTTAATTTTTTGTTTCTGTGAGCGAGGTTTCGATTTTTGAGAAAGAATATTCGTTAAGAATCCAAGCCGTTTGGTGTTTGTTTGTGGCTTTTCATCGCAATCCGTGCCATATTTCACCGCATTAACATACTCAGTCTTGAGTATAGTGTTTTCATCAAGTAACTAATCTGGAGCCAAAACATGTCTCACGAAGATGAATATCTATCAGTAGAAGAATTAATTGAGATTCAAAAGGAAGAGACTCGCGATATCATTGCAGCATTGCTAGAAGACGGCAGCGATCCAGATTCACTATACGAAATCGAGCACCACCTATTTGCAGAAGACTTCGACACGCTAGAGAAAGCGGTTGTGGAAGCATTCAAAATGGGCTTTGAAGTGCTTGAAGCTGAAGAAACAGAAGATGAAGACGGTAACAAACTGCTTTGCTGTGATGCAACAATGGAATCTGCACTAAACGCAGAAGCGATTGATGCACAGGTTGAGAAGTTGATTCACCTTGCAGAAAAATACGACATCATTTACGACGGTTGGGGTACTTACTACGAAGGCGAAGATGCGCTTTACCCAGACGAAGATGATGAAGACGAAGAGTAATCGACTCATTCATTCTAAGAAGCCAGCGTTTATCGCTGGTTTTTTTTGTGCCTTAAAAATGATAACCGAGGGTGACCATAAATAATTCTCATTGAGTTTGTAGGCTTACTGCCTATAACCCTAAGCCACTTGAGTATATAATGCATGAAAATTGATCTAGCTCAAGGTGTATATGCAACTCTCACTCGCCGGTTTATGGCAAGTCTCTCCACTGACGGACCTTTCTATCCCACAGGATGACATTACTTTCCCTGCTCCTTTGAGTCAGGTATTGCCTGCTGAACTGACTGAAGAAGCGATCCGTCAGCAAGAGTGGCACCTGATGCACGACATCGAAGTGGACGAATCCATGATGGCATTCCCAGCGGTAGAAATGGTGTTGGGTGGTGTGGATTACCATGCAGAAGTGCGTTTGAACGGAGTCGCATTGTTCGACTGTGACGGTTCGCAAAGCATATACAAAAAAGACATTCGTCCATTTATGCAGACGGGGCGCAACCGTTTTGAGATCCTGTTCCTCGAGGAAGAAGAAGATCTTCTGCTGGATGAGGATAAACCGGAGTTGTGCTCACTTGCGGATCATGAATACCAAAAGAGTGATGAGCGCTTGGGGGTATGGCAAGAACCGTATCTACAGTTCATTCGCAATGTTCGTTTAGACCGTGTGGCTACCGAGCAGATTTGGCACCACGGTGGTGGTTGTGAGTTTAAAGTCGACTTGTACTATCAAACTTTTGCGCCGGGTCTAGTATCGGCATCGGTTAAGTTTAATGGCATGACTTACCATATTCCTATTGATGTCCGAGCGGATCATGCGAGTGCTTTATTCCAGATCGAAGCGCCAAAGTATGCCGATCTTAACGATCCCGATCCAAAAGATCTCTACGAACTCGTAGTGGAGTTGGATGGGCAGCGCCAAGCATTTACAGTGGCACTTAGCCAAGAGCTCTGTGTTACCCATCTTGTACTTTAAGTTTGGGGATAAAACGCTATAACGTCTTAAGCATCACGACTTCACATGCATCATGCCCTGTTTGTCCTAGCGGGGCATCGAGATGCTCAAAGCCTAGCTTTTCATACAAGCCTACCGCTTCTCTTAGACATTCTGTCGTTTCTAAATAACACTGCTGATACCCAAACTGTTTCGCCAGTTGTAAGCTCAATGCGACGATGCGTTTGGCTAAACCGTGCCCTCGTGTTTGAGGTAAGAAGTACATCTTTTGCAACTCACACACATTTGGCTCACCAGCTAAAGGTGCAAAGCCGCCGCCGCCCACAATCTCGCCTTGGTATTCGACTACCCAGTAGGCTGCGCCTTGTTGGTCGTAAACCGAGTACATGTCATCAAGCGTTGGATCGGCCACACCATAACCTTTGTCTGCGGTTAAACCGTATTCTGCGGAGACTGCGCGAATCACGTTTGCAACTTGCGAGTTATCTGCTTTGGTAAGAGGTCGAAGAACGTATTCCTCTGCCTGACACACTTTTGTTAGCCCTTTTAGGTAAGTCTCTAAACCAAGTTTGAGTTGCTCTTGCTCGCTGTCATCCAGTTGGGTAAGCAGTTGTTCAAAGAAGCTGTTTTGCTGTTGGTCTAGTTGCGATAACGCCTGCTGACCTTGCTCTGTAAGCGCCACAAGTTGACTGCGTTTGTCTTTCGGGTTTTCGATACTCTCAACTAAACCTAATTTGATCAGCCCAGTAACCGTGCGGCTTGCATTGGACTTGTCGACATTGAGCTGTTGTGCTAGTCGATTGATGGTCAACGGCTGCAGTTGGATCTCACCTAACGCGTGCGCTTGCACTGGAGTGAGAGCGACGTCGCCACATTGCTTATCGAGCATACCAAGCAATCGGACGGCTTGACGGGAATAGTGTCGGAGTTGACGAGCATTCATTATCACTTACCTCTAAAAATAAAGTTGCGCACCGCAATTAAATTAATTGCGGTGCGCAACTTTGTCAATGGTAAATGTCATTTTGCTCGTTAGGAGGCGTATTGAGCCTCCATGTTTAAGCGTGTTGGTGCAGACAGAACTGTGGTGCTTGGTTATCTGATCTACGCATCCATACTTTCTCGTGGAAGTAGTACGCTACTGTATTCAAGCTTGGCTCTAGCATTGCCATGATACCGCCGACAAACGCATCACCTGTTAGTAAGTAAACTACGGTAAAGGCAACACTGAAGTGGATAGTGGCAAAGCTTGCGGTTTTTATTTTGGTCATCCACTGACGAGCTTTAAGCGCAGGGACTTTTGCCCATGCTTTTTCATGAAAGTAGAAAGCGACGGTGTTCACTGAAGGCTCAATCATGGCAATTAAACTACCAATTAGAATGTCGCCAGTAAGCACGTAAGCGACACTAAACGCGATAGTAAAATGGAGTGCTGCAAAGGTTAGTGTCTTTTTCATGATAATTACTCAATCGTTGTGTTGTTTCGATAAGTCTATTATTGAGAATTATTATCATTAAATCTAATGGGCAGTTAAGATTAGTTTGATAGGTAAAAACTATTAAAAAGGAGGGATAGTAGGAGAGAAGAGTGAATACCTTTGAAAGCTTACCGAGCGATAAAATGCAAAAAGGGTTGATGCTTTCACACCAACCCTTTGATTCTTTTATTCTAGCTTTTAGCGATTAAAGTGCAGCGATCGTTGTCTTCTGCTCTTCTAGCTTAGCTAGTGTCTCTTTGTAACCTTCAAGCTTCTCACGCTCTTTAGCAACCACCGCTTCAGGAGCTTTCGCTACGAAGCCTTCGTTACCTAGTTTGCCTTCGATACGCTTGATTTCGCCGTGAGTTTTCTTGATTTCGCCATCTAGACGAGCAAGCTCAGCGTCTTTGTCGATCAGACCCGCCATTGGGATCATAAGCTCAGACTTAGCAACCAGTGCTGTTGCACACGCTGGCGTTTCTTCGTCAGCAGCAAGTACGCGTACAGATTCTAGTTTCGCTAGAGACATCAGAACTTGTTTGTTTGCTTCTAGACGCGCTGCGTCTTCTGCGTTTGCTGCTTTCAGCATAACGTCAAGCGGCTTACCTGGGTTGATGTCGTATTCAGCACGTAGGTTACGGATGCTGGTAATGAACGCTTTCACCCATTCAATATCGTCTAGGGCTTCTTGGTTGAAGTTTGCTTCGTCGAATTGAGGCAGTGCTTGCAGCATGATTGTCTCACCTTCTACACCTTCAACTAGTGGCTTGATGCTTTGCCAGATAGTTTCAGTGATGTAAGGAATCACTGGGTGAGCTAGACGTAGCGTCTTCTCAAGAACCGTGATTAGTGTACGGCGAGTACCACGCTGTTGCGCTTCAGTACCTTTCCATAGAACTGGCTTAGTAAGCTCTAGGTACCAGTCACAGAATTGGTTCCAGATGAATTCGTAAAGCGTGTTAGACGCCATATCTAGACGGAAGTTGTCGATATGGTTGTTGAACGCTTTCGCTGCAAGTTCAAACTGAGACTCGATCCACTTGTCCGCTAGTGAGTATTCAATTTCACCACCGTTGAAGCCACAATCTTGCTCTTCTGTGTTCATCATTACGTAACGGCTTGCGTTCCATAGTTTGTTACAGAAGTTACGGTAACCCTCAAGACGCTTCATATCCCAGTTGATATCGCGACCTGTTGATGCCATTGCTGCAAGAGTAAAACGTAGTGCATCTGTACCGTATGCTTCGATACCGTTTTCAAACGTCTTACGAGTGTTCTTCTCGATTTTCTTCGCTAGCTGAGGCTGCATCATGTTGCCACAACGCTTCTCTACTAGAGACTCTAGGTCGATACCATCGATCATGTCGATTGGGTCAAGTACGTTACCTTTCGACTTAGACATCTTGTCGCCGTTTTCGTCACGGATTAGACCAGTAACGTAAACTGTCTTAAATGGTACTTGTGGTTTGCCGTTTTCGTCTTTCACGAAGTGCATGGTCATCATGATCATGCGCGCAACCCAGAAGAAGATGATGTCGAAACCAGTTACTAGTACGTCTGAAGGGTGGAATACTTTCAGATCGTCAGTTTGCTCTGGCCAACCTTGAGTACCGAACGTCCATAGTGCAGAAGAGAACCATGTATCCAGTACGTCTTCGTCTTGGTGCAGTTCAATAACTGACTCTAGGTTGTTGTTCTTACGAACTTCTTCTTCGTCACGACCTACGTAAACATTACCTTGGTTGTCGTACCAAGCTGGGATGCGGTGACCCCACCATAGTTGACGAGAGATACACCAGTCTTGAACGTCACGCATCCAAGAGAAGTACATGTTTTCGTATTGCTTAGGAACGAATTGGATGTCGCCGTTTTCAACTGCTTCAACCGCTGTTTTTGCTAGAGGCGCAGTACGTACGTACCATTGGTCAGTTAGCATTGGTTCGATAACCACGCCACCACGGTCGCCGTAAGGAACTTGTAGATCGTGATCTTTCACCTCTTCAAGTAGACCTAGCTCGTCGAATTCAGCAACGATAGCTTTACGAGCGGCAAAACGCTCCATACCTTGGTACTTAGCTGGTAGCTCAGTACTGTAGGCGTCGCTTGCTTCACCGTTAGTGTTGAAGACTTCAGATGCAGCACGGATATTTGCGTCGAAAGTCAGAATGTTGATCATTGGTAGCTGGTGGCGCTTACCAACTTCGTAGTCGTTGAAGTCGTGCGCAGGTGTGATTTTCACACAGCCAGTACCTTTTTCCATATCTGCGTGCTCATCGCCCACGATTGGAATGCGACGTTCAACGATAGGAAGGATGATGTCTTTACCGATAAGATCTTTGTAACGTGGATCTTCTGGGTTAACCGCAACACCAGTATCGCCTAGCATGGTCTCTGGACGAGTCGTAGCCACAACGATGTAGTCTTTGCCATCCGCTGTTTTAACGCCATCTGCTAGTGGGTAGCGGAAGTGCCACATGTTGCCTTTAGTGTCTTTGTTCTCGACTTCTAGATCTGAAATCGCAGTGTGTAGCTTTGGATCCCAGTTAACTAGACGCTTACCGCGGTAGATTAGGTCGTCTTCGTATAGACGTACGAACACTTCTTGAACAGCGTTAGATAGACCATCGTCCATCGTAAAGCGCTCACGATCCCAGTCTACAGATGCGCCAAGACGACGAAGCTGTTTAGTGATAGTGCCGCCAGATTCGCCTTTCCATTCCCAGATTTTGTCGATGAAAGCTTCACGGCCGTAATCGTGTTTTGTTTTGCCTTCTTCTGCAGCGATCTTACGCTCAACAACCATCTGAGTTGCGATACCTGCGTGGTCCGTACCTACTTGCCAAAGAGTGTTTTTACCCTTCATGCGCTCACAACGGATAAGCGTATCCATGATCGTATCTTGGAACGCGTGGCCCATGTGTAGGCTACCAGTGACGTTCGGTGGCGGGATCATGATGCTGTATGATTCTTTAGTAGTGTCACCGTGTGGCTTAAAGTAGCCTTGCTCTTCCCAAGTCTGATACAGAGCTTGTTCAATTGAAGTTGGGTTGTATGTCTTTTCCATAGCGCTCTTTTAATGGATACGTTGATGGTTGAATCTAAGTCAATCTTTATAAGTGAGGGATCTTAACAAGATCGCCTTAACTATAAGGATTGACCGTTAAGGATATTGAATTTCGATCGTTTGCAGTTGATAACCTGCTTGACGGTAAATTTTATACCTTTCTCTTGCGACCTGTTTAGCTTTTTCTTCGCAAGGCACGAAGTCTACCACTTGAGCAAACTTGTTCGCAAAGGTTGTCTCATTTTCCGCCAAATTAATTACCAATTGACGATTCCAATTAGGTTTTACGCCTTCATGGCCGATCTCAATATTGGTGGCGTATTTCGGTCCTTCACCTACGAGATTATGAGCCATGAACTTATCTGCATCAATTTGCCAAAAAGCCTCGGCCAGTTGTTCGGCGTGCGACTTGTCTTGGCAGTTCAAATACACTTTAGCTCCTTGGCGAGCAAAGTGCTGAGCCAAGAATACGATGTATTGTTCAAAGCCCGTCTTTGTTGCTTGAGGGCTCTCTTCTTTAATGATGTAGAAGGTTGCAGTTTGCATCATTCTCTCACTTGCCATTGGCCTCATCCTTAGACCATTTTACATTCCTATTCTCTCTCAAGAAAATCGGGGTAATAAAAAAGGGCCTTGCGGCCCTTTTAGATAGTGTTCAGAAATTACTCTTCTGTCTCTTGGCCGCTGCGGTTCAAAAGGAATTGGACAAGCATTGAGACAGGACGGCCCGTTGAGCCTTTCGCTGCGCCTGATTTCCACGCAGTACCTGCGATATCGACGTGTGCCCAGTTGTACTTCTTAGCAAACTTAGACAGGAAGCAACCCGCAGTGATAGTACCAGCAGGACGACCACCGATGTTTGCCATATCAGCAAATGGACTCTTCAGCTGCTCATGGTACTCGTCTGCCATTGGTAGACGCCATGCACGGTCACTTGCTTGTTCAGAAGCGTTTACTAGCTCATGAGAAAGTGGGTTGTGGTTAGAGATTACGCCGCTGATGTGGTGGCCTAGTGCGATAACACAAGCTCCCGTTAGCGTTGCAACGTCTACTACGCAGTCTGGTTCGAAACGCTCTACGTAAGTCAGTGCGTCACAAAGAACAAGACGACCTTCCGCATCCGTGTTCAGAACTTCTACAGTTTGACCAGACATGGTTGTTAGGATGTCACCTGGACGGTAAGCGTTGCTGCCTGGCATGTTTTCACAGCCTGCTAGAACACCAATAACGTTGATTGGTAGGTTTAGCTTCGCTAGCGCTTTCATTGTACCGAATACAGATGCTGCACCACACATGTCGTACTTCATCTCATCCATACCTTCACCAGGTTTTAGAGAGATACCGCCTGAATCGAACGTCAGACCTTTACCGACGAGAACGATAGGTTTTGCTTCTGACTCTGGGTTACCTTTGTATTCTATAATCGACATCATAGATTCGTTCTTCGAACCACGACCTACTGCTAGGTAAGATGTCATGCCCAGTTTTTCCATCTCTTGCTCACCAATGATCTTGGTGGTTACGGTTTCGTAATCGTCAGCAAGGCGACGAGCTTGAGAGGCTAAGTAAGCTGGGTTTGCTACGTTTGGTGGCATGTTGCCAAGATCTTTTGATGCTTTCACACCAGAAGAAATAGCTAGACCATGGGTGATTGCTTTTTCACCTAGGTTCAGTTCACGACGCGTTGGTACGTTGAACACTAGCTTACGCAGTGGACGACGAGTTTCTGGCTTAACGCTCTTGAACTGGTTAAATGTGTAAAGACCATCTTTAGTCGCTTCAACTGCTTGACGTACTTTCCAGTACGTATCGCGACCTTTAACGTGCAGTTCAGTTAGGAAACATACTGCTTCCATTGAACCGGTTTCGTTAAGTGTGCTGATCGTCTTTTGAATGATTTCCTTGTACTGGCGCTCGCCGAGTTCACGTTCTTTACCACAACCTACAAGTAGAACGCGCTCTGACAAAACACCTGGTACTTGATGCAGTAGTAGCATCTGACCAGGTTTACCCTCTAGATCACCACGGCGAAGTAGTGAACTGATGTAACCGTCACTGATTTTATCAAGTTGTTCGGCTACTGGAGAAAGGCGACGTGGTTCAAACACACCAACAACGATACATGCGCTACGTTGTTTCTCTGGACTGCCACTTTTAACACTGAACTCCATGCGTACTCCTACATCCTGAAGACAAATTGCTCTAAATGTTAGATAATGATCGCTTACTTGTTGAATTTAAGCTCAGGTCTTACCAACAGAGCTGATTTAAGCGCTAACATCTAGTTTATAATTTTTAAAAAAATAAATGGTTCAACGGGAAACTATAGTGATTCGACCAAAAAAACAAGTTTTGTATAGGTAATTTCAGCGTGATTATTGTTAGATATTTGATCCGCGAAACACTCAAGAGCCAATTTGCGATTTTCTTCGTACTTTTTTTGGTGTTTGTGAGCCAGAAGTTTATCAGTGTTCTTGCTGATGCTTCGGACGGGGATATTCCTGCTGGATTAATTTTCTCAGTGGTTGGTTTAAACATGCCAGCCATGGGTTTATTGATGCTGCCATTAAGTTTGTACATCGGCATATTGATCACCTTTGGTCGCTTGTATGCGGAAAGTGAGATCGTGGTAATGAATGCCACCGGTATCGGGAATAAATTCTTGGTACAGGCGGCATTGTACTTAGCTCTGATTACATCAGGTGTTGCTGCGTTTAATGCGTTGTGGTTATCGCCTTGGTCTCAGGACCGTGTCGAGCAGCTGTACGAGCAAGTCGCGGCAGAAAACAGCGTTGACCTGCTAAAAAAAGGCCAATTCCAAGGAACGCCAGATGGTTCGTCAGTCGTGTTTATTGACGACATCAAAAACAGCACGTTAAGCAACGTGTTTGTTGCACAGATGCGCCCTCGCGATTCCATTCTACCAAGCGTGATGTTCTCTTCTTCAGGCGATGTAAAAGAACTGTCGGATGGCCGTCAGATCATTACGATGCATGAGGGCACGCGCTATGAAGGTGTGCCGACTCGCGTGGAATACATGATCACCAAGTTTGACGAATATGAAGGCTTGATTGGCCAGCGCGAAGTGAAGCAAAAAGGTCGTGATTGGGAAGCTTACCCAACCGCAGATT
This sequence comes from Vibrio sp. ED002, assembly GCF_023277445.1. Taxonomy (NCBI): domain Bacteria; kingdom Pseudomonadati; phylum Pseudomonadota; class Gammaproteobacteria; order Vibrionales; family Vibrionaceae; genus Vibrio; species Vibrio sp. ED002. Next base: position 2,870,228 of record NZ_CP080238.1, read on the forward strand.
TGATCGGCCACCCCGATCCAGAAGCGCAAGCAGAACTGCAATGGCGAATTTCATTATTTGTGTGTATTCCGCTGTTGACGATGTTGGTTATTCCGCTTTCCGCGGTCAACCCACGTCAGGGACGTTTCGCCAAAATGGGCCCTGCCATCTTGATTTACTTGGCGTACTTCCTTGCAATTAGTGCAACGAAATCTGCGTTAGAGGATGGTGCTATACCTGCTGCTATTGGCATGTGGCCTATTAATGCGATACTGCTTTTGGTCGCTATCCTGGCGAACATGATGGACAGTGTTCCTGCTCGTCGAATGAAAGAAAAATTCCGTAAGAAGAGGCTCGCGTAAGCTGTGTTCAAACTCTTAGACCTTTACATCGGTAGAACGATAATCTCTACCACGGCTTTGGTGTTAGCGACCTTTGTTGGTTTGTCTGGCATCATCAAATACGTAGAGCAGCTGCGTAAAGTCGGCCGTGGTGCATACGACTTAATGCATGCCCTCTACTTTGTGTTACTAAGTATCCCTCGCGATGTAGAAATGTTTTTCCCGATGGCTGCGTTGTTGGGGGCATTAATTGGCCTTGGTATGTTGGCATCCAGCTCCGAGCTCGTAGTAATGCAAGCAGCCGGCTTTTCTAAGTTGGATATCGGTTTATCAGTGCTTAAAACCGCGGTTCCATTAATGCTAATCGTCATGACGCTTGGCCAATGGGGCGCACCTGAAGCACAAAAAATGGCACGTGACCTACGAGCGTTTGCTCTGTCTGGCGGTAGTATCGTTTCTGTTCGGGCTGGTGTTTGGGCTCGTGATGCCAATGATTTTATCTTTATCGGCAAAGTTGAAGACGACAAACTCTATGGTTTGAACATGTGGCGTTTTGATGATGATAAAAACCTACAGAAAGTCATTTTTGCTGAAGAGGTTGATTACCAACAAGACAACAATTGGCTGATGCGTTACGTGCAAGTTACTGACATGGAGAATGAAAACGTCATTACCAAGCGTGATTTGGAACAAATGGAGTGGCACACCTCATTAGCACCAGACAAACTGGCAGTCGTGACGGTAAAACCAGAAGAGCTGTCACTAAGTGGCTTGTATGACTATGTGACATACCTGAAAGCATCAGAGCAAGATGCTTCACGTTATGAACTGGCATTTTGGCGCAAGCTATCTCAACCGCTTTCTATCGCGGTAATGATGTTGATGGCACTGTCATTTGTATTCGGTCCATTACGTAGTGTGACCATGGGGGCAAGGGTGCTTTCGGGGGTGGTTGCTGGCTTTACTTTCTACATATCCAGTGAATTCTTTGGACCTCTAACCTTGGTATATGGCATCCCGCCAGTATTCGGTGCACTGGCTCCAAGTCTCGTATTCTTAGCTATTGCGGTATCTCTGCTCAGAAGAAAGCTATAGATTCCCAAAGACAGTAAACATAAAAAAGGAAGGCGCCATGCCTTCCTTTTTCTATTTTGCTTCTGCCATTTAACTATTTAGCTTTCGGTAATACCACGACTTCAGTTTTTGCCCAAATATCATGGAAACCACGTTTCTGTGGGTCAATGGGTACAGTGAGGTTAGCTAAGCCGAAACCAGAGGTTGCTAGGCGAATCAGTGCCTGAGTTACAGAAATAGCTGAGCCATCTTTGCTGTTTCGGATCTGCATCTTCCAAGCTCGCATGCCTAGTGTTTGACCTGCTCGTGTCCAGAAGAAGACAAAGAAATATACCCAGACTGTCGCCAAGTAAAGGGTAAATAGCGGGCTTAATACAGGGTGCTTTCCTAGCATATCCGCTGCATCTGTATATTCTCCATAGCTCAATAATCCTGCTGCATTTAACGCAAAGACGATTGCCATCACTACGCCGGCGGCCATCATTTCAATTGCTAAGATAATCAGCATATCGTAGAACAACGCCGCTAATCGGCGAAATAAGCCCGCTGGTGGAAGAGTTGTAGAAGTCGTCATAGTTCCATCACTTACCTTTAAAATTGTGCGTCAGGATATAGATTCCGCTTGTCGGTGAAAAGAGAGCTAACGCACAGAGTCTCTAATTACGAAGAAATCACCATAGCAGAAGACACTTTATATCCATCGTCTAACTTAACAAAGCTATCCAGTTCAAACTTCGCGTCACCTAACCTGTGAAATCGTCAAACATACGGTACCTTGCTTAGAACATGAGATTACGAATGACGTGATAGAGGTACAAGATGATCGTGATTACCGGCGCGAGCAGTGGACTAGGTGCGCAACTAGCTAAGTTGTATGATGCTCAAGGCGAAGAAACACTGTTAACTGGACGCAGTGAAGAGAAGTTGGCGACTCTTGCTCAACACCTATCTAATAAAGCTCAAGTGTGTAGTTGTGATTTGGTGGATACATCCCAAATCGAGAATTTGTTTAATGAGCTGCCTAAAGCGCCTTCTACTCTGATTCACTGTGCTGGAAGTGGGTATTTTGGTTTATTAGCTGAGCAAGACCCGCAAGAGATTCAAAAGCTGATTGAAAATAACCTCACTTCGGCGATTAATATTCTTCGAGAGTTGGTCAAACGTTATCAAGAGCAGCCAGTAAATGTTGTGATGGTGATGTCGACAGCAGCACTGCAAGCTAAGGCACAAGAATCGACCTATTGTGCGGTGAAGTGGGCTGTCAAAGGTTTGATTGAATCCGTTCGTATGGAGTTAAAAGGCAAACCAATGAAAATTATCGCTGTGTATCCCGGAGGTATGGCGACGGAATTTTGGGAGACGAGCGGTAAGACTTTAGACACCAGTAGCTTTATGAGTGCAGGTGATGCAGCGCGGATGATTCATGGTGCGCTTTCTAATATTGGTAATGGTTACGTTTCGGATATTACAGTTAACCGTTTATAGGGCTGAGAGGGAGGTCTTGTTATCAGGTGATATGGCAGACTGAACTGTGATGAGATCTTCTTTGTCACACTTTGTGGCGAAATTATCAGCAAACGATAGTTATTTAAGGTTTTTCTGCTTGCGCAGGTCAAAAGCTTACGTATAATGCCAACCATCAAAGGGCAATAGCCCCGAGATGCCGGTGTGGTGAAATTGGTATACACGACGGATTCAAAATCCGTTGCCTTCGGGCGTGGCGGTTCAAGTCCGCCCACCGGTACCATATTCCAAGACAGAGCCTCGACGAAAGTCGGGGCTTTGTTGTTTCTGGTTATCCAAAATAAAAAAAAGCGCGAGGGGTATGCCTCGCGCAAACTACTACATGGTGATAGTAGGAACAGCCTATAGAGCTGTGAACAAGGTGTTCTGTGTATTAGGAGTCCAATCCGACTGTGATACATGCGGAATGTTTACGAGGTAGCGAAGACCTTGGTAAGTCACGACATCATCTGCTTCATAAGCAACGTTTAGTGTCCAGTTAGTTGCAGGATCGGCATTTGTCCAAAGGCTAGACGTTGAAGACGGTGCCCAATCCTGTTGTGCGACGTGCGTTGTAACCGCTTTATAAACAGTACCTGAATGTGTTACGTAATCACCAGCAACGTATGCCTGACCAACTTGCCAAACTGGTGTGTAGTTATCCATGCTATCGAAAACGTATCCTGCTTCTTTTGCGATTTGGATAAACTTAGCCAGCTTAGGTAAGTTTTTGGTTGCTCCCATGCCGCGTTTGCCATCTTCGAATAAGAACTCATGTGTTAACACGATAACTTTGTCTGCGTGTAGCGGAGTACCACAAGGGAATTCTTGTGTTTTGGAGTTGATAGGGTTGATCGTCGTTGGCGCACAACTGTTTAGGGCCGCATCAACATAACCTAGAAACGGTTCTGCTTCCGTCAAACTATTTGCTGGCATTGCAATGCCCCAGTTCTCCGGTGCCCAGTCGAGATCCCAACCATGGGTTTGATATCCCTTATTCGCTAAGATATTTTGAACTTCAATCGAGGCCTTAACGCTGTTTGACGGGTTGTTAGTGTCACAGACGTAGCCAGGTTCCCAAGGTTTTAAGTCATCAGAGGTTGCACATAAGCCATCTGCTTTAAAGTTTTTTGTTACACGCCAGCCGTTGGTATATGGCAATCGAGCAAACTCTTCACCGCGATAGTTTGGGTAACTGGAAATATTTGGTAGGTATCGCTCGAGTACTGCTAAGTTTTCGTCAAATGTTAGAGCGTCGTAGACAGGATCTTGGTAAGAGTTAATTTGATGATCGCCCGTCGCATTACATTCTGCACCACTGCTAGGGCCAAATTCTTCCACGCAGTTATGGATCATATGGGCATAACTGTGGTTCGCTACGATATGCCCTGTATCGAGAGCCAGTTTCAAAGCTTCTAAAGCGCGGTCCTCATTTTCATCACCAATCCCATCTAGGTGCCAAGCATTAAAGTAAAAAGTGCCTTTAACCCCTTGTTCATTAAGCACATTAATCACATCGATTGACGCATTAATAGGGCCGTCATCAAAAGTTAAATATATCGTGCCTTTTGGGTCTGCTTGGGCAAACGAATATTGAGATAGAGCAGTGCCTAAGAGTGTAACCATAGCCAGTTTATTTAATTTCATTCTTTATTCCTTTTAAGAAATTAATTATGACGTTGTCAGTAGTAATATATTGATAGTTATAAATATAAATTTTGTGTTTTATTATTCTGTTGGCTTTTATCCTAGACCTAAATAATTAATAAAAAATAGAGCGTATTTTCTAAAGTGAGATTTAGTTCACGAACAATGCAACCGGTTGCGCTTTTTTGCGTTGGTTATTTTTGCTACAGTTTTTGTAGGTTGAAAATTACACAACGGGAGTAAGGCTATGAAAAAGATCCTTTTATGCTGTAGCGCTGGGATGTCGACCAGTATGTTGGTTAGAAAGATGGAGCAAGCTGCTGAAAAGCAAGGTATTGCATGTAAGATTGATGCGTTGTCTGTGAACGCGTTTGATGAAGCAATCAAAGAGTACGATGTTTGCTTGCTTGGACCTCAAGTTCGATTCCAATTAGAAGAGTTGCGAAAAACAGCTCAAGAGCACGGTAAAAATATAGAAGCAATTTCCCCACAGGCTTATGGAATGATGAAAGGGGAAGAAGTATTAAAGCAAGCATTAGAACTTATTAACTAATTCAATAGTTTAAAATAAAAAGAACAATCATCAAATATTGATATTTGATGCGGGGTTCTTTTGTCTAAAAATAAGGATGGACTCTATGAAGCTTTATGATGCGATTATAGGAATAGTCGAAAAGCATATAGCCCCAATTGCAGCAAAAGTGGGTAATCAACCTCATGTTAGAGCAATGAGAGACGGATTTATCGTGGCAATGCCGTTTATTATTGTAGGTAGCTTTATCTTAATATTTGCTTTTCCACCATTTGAAGAAGGGACTTCGTTTACTCTAGGTCAAATATGGTTGGACTTTGCGACGACGCATTTCGATACCATTATGATGCCGTTCAATATGTCGATGGGAATCATGACGATATTCGTCTCGCTAGGGGTCGCCTATAGCTTGGCGAAAGCGTACAAAATGGATGGGATAACCAGTGCTGTTTTGTCGCTTATGAGTTTCTTATTAATTGCAGCTCCTGCTAAAGACGGCGCTTTGGCAATGAATCATATGGGAGGAACGGGGATTTTTACTGCGGTAATGAGTGCTTTCTTTTCTGTCGAGCTGTACCGCTTTATGAAAAAGCATAACATTACGATTCGCATGCCAGAGCAGGTGCCTCCGGCTATTGCACGATCCTTTGAGGTATTGCTACCCGTCTTAGCGATTTTCGTTACACTTTACCCTCTGAGTATTTTTGTTCAAATGCAATACGATATGTTGATTCCTGATGCGGTGATGGCAATGTTCAAACCATTGATCAGTGCTTCAAATACGTTACCAGCGATCATTGGCGCCTTGCTTGTTTGTCAGTTATTGTGGTTTGCGGGCATCCATGGAGCGGCGATTGTCGTTGGTCTTCTGTCTCCCATCTTCCTTACTAATATCAGTGCTAACATCGACGCGTTTGTTGCTGGCCAACCTATTCCAAATGTATTCACTCAGCCATTCTGGGACTTCTACATCTTTATTGGTGGTTCGGGTGCAACATTAGCGCTGGTAATGCTTATGTCCTTCAGTCGTTCAGCTCACCTCAAAAGTATTGGACGTATGAGTGCAGTGCCTGGTTTCTTCCAAATTAACGAACCGGTTATTTTTGGTAGCCCTGTGGTGATGAACCCTATTCTATTTATTCCATTCGTATTCGCACCTATCTTGAATGCCACTATTGCGTATTTTGCTGTGCACCTTGGTTTTGTTGGCATGGGGGTAGCAACAACACCTTGGACTACACCAGCTATTATCGGTGCATCATGGGGTAGCGGTTGGACATTCTCACCTGTGTTGCTCGTGATAGGGCTACTGATTCTTGACCTGTTTATCTACTTGCCGTTCTTCAAGATGTTTGAAAAGCAAGTATTAGAGCAAGAGCTTCCAACAAGCAAAGAAACAAAAGACGCGGAACAACCATCCGGTGAAGGCGTAACAGCATAAAGATGATTGGGCTGTCATTCGATAGCCCTCCCTTTCGGAGAGAAGACATGGAACAAGAATTAGTCGTGATGGAAATTATCTGCAACGCGGGTGAAGCCAGAAGTTTGAGTTATGAGGCATTGCGCCTATCGAGAGAGAGAAACTTTGCAGCAGCGGAAGAAAAGCTTTTTCAAGCGAAAGAGTGCATTAACAAAGCGCACCTGATTCAAACGCAATTGATTGAAGAGGATCAAGGAGAGGGCAAAGTGCCAATGACCTTGGTTATGGTGCATGCTCAAGATCATTTAATGACGACCATCTTAGCGCAGGAAATGGCGGTAGAAATCGTCGCATTGAACAAGCAAATTTCTGAAAGGTAAGGAAGCAACGATGCCGAGAAATGCAATCAAGCTCGCTATTATAGGTGGCGGCAGTAGCTACACTCCTGAACTTGTTGAGGGTGTTATTAAACGTTTGGAGTTCTTACCTGTTAAAAAGATGCACTTTGTTGATATTGAGTCTGGGGCGGAGAAGTTAGAGATCATCACAGGTTTAGCGCAACGTATGGTCGATAAAGCTGGTGCTGACATTGAAATTAAAGCGGGTTTTGATCGACGTGAAGCAATCAAAGGTGCGGACTTTGTTATGACGCAATTCCGTGTTGGTGGTTTAGCTGCGCGAGCGAACGACGAGCGTATTCCTATTAAATATGATGTTATCGGTCAGGAAACTACAGGACCGGGTGGTTTCGCCAAAGCATTGAGAACCATTCCTGTAATCCTCGATATTTGCAAAGATATTGAAGAATTAGCCCCAAATGCTTGGATGTTAAATTTTACTAACCCAGCAGGTTTAGTCTCTGAAGCGGTGAGTAAATATACCAAAGTGAAGAGTATTGGGCTTTGTAATGTGCCTGTTTCGATGGAAATGATGATTGCCGAGATGATGGATTGTGAACCAAAAGAGCTGCAACTGGAATTCGCAGGTTTGAATCACTTGGTGTGGGTACATAAAGCATGGCTTAGAGGAGAGGATATTACTCAAACAGTACTAGAGAAGGTTGGAGATGGTGCCAACTTCAGTATGAAGAATATTTGGGAGGAACCATGGGATCCTGCATTTCTTAAAGCGTTAGGGGCGATCCCTTGTCCTTATCATCGTTATTTCTATCAAACAGATGCCATGCTAGCGGAAGAAAAACAGAGCGCGGGTGAAAAAGGCACGCGTGCTGAACAAGTTATGGAGACCGAATCGGCACTATTTAAGCTGTATCAAGATCCTAACTTGGCTCATAAACCAAAAGAGTTAGAAGAGCGGGGAGGAGCTTACTATTCCGATGCATCATTGAACCTAGTGGACTCGATTTATAACAATCGCAATAGTATTCATGTGGTGAACGTACTAAACAATGGCGCAATTAACGGTTTACCTGACAATGCTGTGATTGAATGTAGTGCAGTTATTGGTAGTTGGGGGGCAAAACCGCTCGCAGTAGGGGAGCTCTCGACCAACATAAAAGGACTACTTTACCAAGTTAAGGCTTACGAACAATTAGCGATTGAAGCTGCGGTAGAAGGGAGTTATGACAAAGCACTTATGGCGTTGACCAATAATCCGTTAGTGCCTGATATTGGGCGAGCGAAATCCATTTTGGACGACATATTGAAAGTGAATGCACCTTACCTTCCTCAATTTAAACTGACAATGCTGTAAAAAGGGATATCACCAATGAAAGTGATTTTTAACGCTGATGACTTTGGCTTAACGCCCGGAGTGAATAACGGAATCATCAAAGCACACCAGCAAGGTGTGGTTCGGTCGACCACCATGATGGTAGGAATGGGGGCCGAGAAGCATGCCGTCGAATTGGCGAAACAAAATTCTAACTTGAAAATTGGTATACACCTTCGTTTTACCGCTGGTGCTCCAATTACGGGGCACCCTAATCTTACCAATGGTAAGGAGCACTTTGTTAGTTATGCCGAGTTATGGAAAAAACAAGATTTCGATTTAAAGGCTGTGTATGAAGAAGCGCAAAGCCAAATAGAGCACTTTCTTGCTTTAGGCTTATCATTGAGTCATCTAGATAGCCATCACCATGCGCACACTCACCCTCAATTGCTCCCTGTTATAAGAGAACTTGCTACAAAATATCGTGTACCTTTACGCGGAAGTGGGTTATGCCATGTCAGGAATCCTGTTCGATATTTCTTTACTGATGAATTTTATGATCAAGGTGTAAGTCTCGATGGGTTGCTAAGGGGCTTGCTCAGATTAAAGTTTCAGTACGATATTGTCGAAGTGATGTGTCATCCCGCAGAGGCCGATCAACCTCTAATACTTAGCAGCGGTTACGCGCTGCAACGAGAATTAGAGCTGCAGGTTCTGACCTCCCCGATACTTAAGCAAGAACTTGTTCAACATGGTATCGCAGTCACGGATTACTCTGAGCTTATTTCTTCTCACAAAGTTGCCAGTGTATGATTTAGGCCGCCGGCGTCGAACCCTATTATCACCTTACGACTTGCTGGTGGCCGCTTTATCTAGGTTATCTCTTCGAATAAAACATGCAGTTGGATTAAATAGCAATATGGCAAGGATAAAAGATGTCGCAGAACTCGCTGGAGTAAACCGTTCCACCGTTTCTCGCATTATTAATGGCGAAGGCAAGTTCCGTGAAGAGACAAGAAAAAAAGTCGAAGCGGCCATGGCGCAATTAAATTATCGCCCAAGTGCGATTGCCCGCTCCCTAGCGACTTCATCAAGTAACATGGTTGGTTTATTGGTGACGTACTACACCGGTGGATTTTTCGGGGAGATGATGGAGCAAGTTCAAACGGAACTGGACATCCATAAGAAGTTTTTGATTACCGCACAAGGTCACCATTCCGCAGAAGGAGAGCGAGAGGCTATTGAGCGTTTTAATGATCTTCGCTGCGATGGTTATGTGCTTCACAGCCGTTATTTGTCTGATGATGAGTTGCGTGAACTAGCAAAGTTACCAACGCCGTTTGTATTACTTGATCGTTATGTAGAAGGTATTGAAGAGCGGTGTGTCACGTTCAATCATCATGATGCGAGTCGAATAGCGGTAGAGCACCTTATCTCGGGGGGGCACAGGCACATTGCTTGTATTACCGGCCCTTCACAGCGTCATAATAGCTTACTTAGAAAGTTAGGTTATGTAGATGCAATTAAGAGTGCGGGCATCGAAATTGATGAAAGCTGGTGTGAAGAAGGTAACTACGGCCGTCAAAGTGGTTATGATGCAATGGCTTCTATATATAGACGGCATCCTGAAATAACCGCGCTTTTTTCTTGTAGTGAGGAGATGACGGTTGGGGCAATGCAATTTCTGCATGAACATAAGATATCTGTCCCAGAACAAATTTCGTTAGTAAGCTTTGATAGTGTCGACCTATGTGAAAGTCTCTACCCTACGGTATCTGCGGTTCATTTCCCAATTAGTGACATGGCGAGAGTGGCAGTGCAAACTCTTATAGGGCTAGTCAAAGATCAACAAATAGAAAGCAAGCCTATCTTTGAAGCTCAACTGAAAATACGTAAGGCCGATAGGTCTTTATGGTAAGTGCTAAAGGTTGAGTGGCCTATAACCTACTCGTTATTGTCTATTGATGGTGAGCACATCGACGCTTTATACATCGGCCTTATTGATGAATTCATTTACAAAATCCACTACTATTAAAGACTTATCAAGAAGAACTAAGTCAGTAGTGGAAAAGTGGCAACAATTAAACTTACAGTGGATCGTATTCAGCCCGGCTTACATATCCGTCTCCCACTCAAGTGGAACGAGCACCCCTTCCTATTAAATAGCTTCAAAATCAAAGACCAAGAACAAGTTGAGATGATCCGACACCTTGGAGTTAAGTTTGTTTATTTTAACTCAGAACAGAGCGAAGTATCGCCTCTACCAGCGAATCAGCCGCAAGTAGAAGTAAAGAAGGACGACACTTTAGAACTGGAAGCTCAGAAGCTATGGCAAGAGAAGCAAAAGCGCATCGAAAAGCTTAGCGCTTATCGCCGTCGAGTCATTCAATGTGAGAAAGAGTTCGAGCGTTCCCTCGCCCGTATGCGCTCTGTGATGACGAAAATACGTAATCGTCCCACCGCTGCTGTTGATGAAGCCAAACAATTGATTGACGATATCGTTGAGAAGTTGATGTGCGATGATAATGTCACATTACATTTAATGAATGGCAAAAATGAATTTGAAGATATCTACTTCCATTCGTTGAACGTTGCTGTCATTGCTATGATGATTGGACGTGCAAAAGGATACTCCGCAGAGCAGCTTAAAGCGCTCTCTTTTGCAGCGCTCTTTCATGATATGGGCAAAATTAAAATCCCAACGGCTATTTTACGTAAACAGGTGCCGCTCACTGAACCAGAAAGTAACTATCTTAAGTTGCACACCAAGTACGGCTTGGATATGGCGAATCAAATTGATGACTTTCCTGAAAGCGCGAAAAGAGTCATAGCCCAACATCATGAGATGAGAGATGGCTCGGGTTATCCTAAAGGGTTAAAAGGGGATGGTATCGATGAGTTGGCTCAAGTGATCATTGTGGCGAATGCTTTTGATAATTTGTGCCATACGCCAGTCCCTTCCGAACAAAAGATACCTTATACCGCGCTCTCTCATTTATATAAGAATTGCAAACATCTATATAAAGAAGGAAACCTTAATATCTTGATCAAGTTTATGGGCGTTTTTCCACCGGGAACGGTAGTACAACTTTCCAATAATATGGTGGGGTTGGTGATCTCAGTAAATGCGTCACACTTGTTGTTTCCTAATGTCTTAGTTTATGACCCTTCAGTTCCGCGTACACAAGCGCCGATTATTGACCTTGCATCAAAAGACTTAAAAATCGTAAACGCGATTCATCCATCCAAACTGCCCGAAAAAATTAGGGAGTACCTAAATCCAAGATCTCGGATTTCTTATTTCTTTGACAGTGATGAGTAGTTATCCACAGGCTTTTGTGGGTAATCTGTAGAAATCTTGGGTGTTATTTATGGGTATTTTTCTGGTTGGATGGAAAGTATCCACTTGGCATGTTTTTTTAGAAAAAATGCATTTTTAGTCTTGCCAAAGAAAATCTTCTCCCTATAATGCGCATCCATCGACACGGCAGACGCCACAAGGCTTCAGCAGAGTCGAGGAGGTAAAAACTTCTGAGAAAATAAATTGAAAAAAGTGTTTGACACTCTCAATTATCTCGCTAGAATTCACCTCCGCTTTGAGAGAAAAACTTCTCGCAAAGCAAGCTCTTTAACAATATAGACCTATCAATCTGTGTGGGCACTCGTTGATGATAATCCAATTAGAAATTTCTCTTAATAAAGAGCGGTTTCAAATTAGGTTTCAATGAACTGAGTGACCAATCAAGTCTTCGGACTTGGCACAGTCAATTCATTATCATTCTGTTGGAATGATAATAGCTTTAAAATTACTTCTTACTTTTGAGTAAGGATGAGTTTTGAAGTCAGTATTCGTTGAGCCGAACAAAATCTTAAATTGAAGAGTTTGATCATGGCTCAGATTGAACGCTGGCGGCAGGCCTAACACATGCAAGTCGAGCGGAAACGAGTTATCTGAACCTTCGGGGAACGATAACGGCGTCGAGCGGCGGACGGGTGAGTAATGCCTAGGAAATTGCCCTGATGTGGGGGATAACCATTGGAAACGATGGCTAATACCGCATGATGCCTACGAGTCAAGAGAGGGACCTTCGGGCCTCTCGCGTCAGGATATGCCTAGGTGGGATTAGCTAGTTGGTGAGGTAATGGCTCACCAAGGCGACGATCCCTAGCTGGTCTGAGAGGATGATCAGCCACACTGGAACTGAGACACGGTCCAGACTCCTACGGGAGGCAGCAGTGGGGAATATTGCACAATGGGCGCAAGCCTGATGCAGCCATGCCGCGTGTGTGAAGAAGGCCTTCGGGTTGTAAAGCACTTTCAGTCGTGAGGAAGGTAGTGTAGTTAATAGCTGCATTATTTGACGTTAGCGACAGAAGAAGCACCGGCTAACTCCGTGCCAGCAGCCGCGGTAATACGGAGGGTGCGAGCGTTAATCGGAATTACTGGGCGTAAAGCGCATGCAGGTGGTTTGTTAAGTCAGATGTGAAAGCCCGGGGCTCAACCTCGGAATAGCATTTGAAACTGGCAGACTAGAGTACTGTAGAGGGGGGTAGAATTTCAGGTGTAGCGGTGAAATGCGTAGAGATCTGAAGGAATACCGGTGGCGAAGGCGGCCCCCTGGACAGATACTGACACTCAGATGCGAAAGCGTGGGGAGCAAACAGGATTAGATACCCTGGTAGTCCACGCCGTAAACGATGTCTACTTGGAGGTTGTGGCCTTGAGCCGTGGCTTTCGGAGCTAACGCGTTAAGTAGACCGCCTGGGGAGTACGGTCGCAAGATTAAAACTCAAATGAATTGACGGGGGCCCGCACAAGCGGTGGAGCATGTGGTTTAATTCGATGCAACGCGAAGAACCTTACCTACTCTTGACATCCAGAGAACTTTTCAGAGATGAATTGGTGCCTTCGGGAACTCTGAGACAGGTGCTGCATGGCTGTCGTCAGCTCGTGTTGTGAAATGTTGGGTTAAGTCCCGCAACGAGCGCAACCCTTATCCTTGTTTGCCAGCGAGTAATGTCGGGAACTCCAGGGAGACTGCCGGTGATAAACCGGAGGAAGGTGGGGACGACGTCAAGTCATCATGGCCTTACGAGTAGGGCTACACACGTGCTACAATGGCGCATACAGAGGGCAGCAAGCTAGCGATAGTGAGCGAATCCCAAAAAGTGCGTCGTAGTCCGGATTGGAGTCTGCAACTCGACTCCATGAAGTCGGAATCGCTAGTAATCGTGGATCAGAATGCCACGGTGAATACGTTCCCGGTGCCTGTACACACCGCCCGTCACACCATGGGAGTGGGCTGCAAAAGAAGTAGGTAGTTTAACCTTCGGGAGGACGCTTACCACTTTGTGGTTCATGACTGGGGTGAAGTCGTAACAAGGTAGCGCTAGGGGAACCTGGCGCTGGATCACCTCCTTATACGATGATTACTCACGATGAGTGTCCACACAGATTGATACGGTTTATAAGTAAGAGACGATACTGGGTCTGTAGCTCAGGTGGTTAGAGCGTTCGCCTGATAAGCGAGAGGTCGGTGGTTCGAGTCCACTCAGACCCACCAATTTCTTTTGACATTGGTATGCAGTATCGACACCTTGATGGGGCTATAGCTCAGCTGGGAGAGCGCCTGCCTTGCACGCAGGAGGTCTGCGGTTCGATCCCGCATAGCTCCACCATCTTTAAGTGTTCTTGAAAAAGAATCTTTAAAAATGGTTTTCATCAGAAAATCTAGCTCTTTAACAATTTGGAAAGCTGACAAAACAATCTTTAAGATTGTTTGTAAAGTTCTCAATGTTTGTCTTTATGACAAACACCAAAAAACACATTCAAGTGTTCTTGGGAATATCACTTTTACAGTGATTATTCGAAATTGAGTCCGGCAAAATCGAAATGTCTCTCGCTCATTCAAATAATGAGAGACAACTTTGGTGATTTGAACATCAACTCGAAACTCCTTCGGGTTGTATGGTTAAGTGACTAAGCGTACACGGTGGATGCCTTGGCAGTCAGAGGCGATGAAGGACGTATTAACTTGCGATAAGCCCAGATTAGGTAGTAAAAACCACTTGAGTCTGGGATTTCCGAATGGGGAAACCCACTAGCATAAGCTAGTATCGCTGCGTGAATACATAGCGCAGCGAGGCGAACCGGGGAACTGAAACATCTAAGTACCCCGAGGAAAAGAAATCAACCGAGATTCCGAAAGTAGCGGCGAGCGAAATTGGACTAGCCCTTAAGCTTTATATGCGTTAGACGAACGGTCTGGAAAGTCCGGCAATAAAGGGTGATAGCCCCGTAGTTGACAACGCACATTCAGTGAAATCGAGTAGGGCGGGACACGTGATATCCTGTCTGAATATGGGGGAGCATCCTCCAAGGCTAAATACTACTGACTGACCGATAGTGAACCAGTACCGTGAGGGAAAGGCGAAAAGAACCCCTGTGAGGGGAGTGAAATAGAACCTGAAACCGTGTACGTACAAGCAGTAGGAGCACCTTCGTGGTGTGACTGCGTACCTTTGTATAATGGGTCAGCGACTTATATTCAGTGGCAAGGTTAACCATCTGGGGAGCCGTAGCGAAAGCGAGTGTTAACTGCGCGACTTAGTCGCTGGATATAGACCCGAAACCAGGTGATCTAGCCATGGGCAGGTTGAAGATTGAGTAACATCAATTGGAGGATACGAACCGACTAATGTTGAAAAATTAGCGGATGACTTGTGGCTAGGGGTGAAAGGCCAATCAAACCTGGAGATAGCTGGTTCTCCCCGAAAGCTATTTAGGTAGCGCCTCGGACGAATACTACTGGGGGTAGAGCACTGTTAAGGCTAGGGGTCATCCCGACTTACCAACCCTTTGCAAACTCCGAATACCAGTAAGTACTATCCGGGAGACACACGGCGGGTGCTAACGTCCGTCGTGGAGAGGGAAACAACCCAGACCGCCAGCTAAGATTCCAAATTATTACTAAGTGGGAAACGATGTGGGAAGGCTCAGACAGCCAGGATGTTGGCTTAGAAGCAGCCATCATTTAAAGAAAGCGTAATAGCTCACTGGTCGAGTCGGCCTGCGCGGAAGATGTAACGGGGCTAAGTAATAAACCGAAGCTGCGGCAATGAAGTTTTACTTCATTGGGTAGGGGAGCGTTCTGTAAGCCGTTGAAGGTGTGTTGTAAAGCATGCTGGAGGTATCAGAAGTGCGAATGCTGACATGAGTAACGATAAAGGGGTGAAAAACCTCCTCGCCGGAAGACCAAGGGTTCCTGTCCAACGTTAATCGGGGCAGGGTAAGTCGACCCCTAAGGCGAGGCCGAAAGGCGTAGTCGATGGGAAACGGGTTAATATTCCCGTACTTCTTACAATTGCGATGGGGGGACGGAGAAGGCTAGGTGGGTACTGGCGACGGTTGTCCAGGTTCAAGTGCGTAGGCTGAAGAGTTAGGTAAATCCGGCTCTTCTTAAGGCTGAGACACGACGTCGAGCTACTACGGTAGTGAAGTCATTGATGCCATGCTTCCAGGAAAAGCCTCTAAGCTTCAGATTGTAAGGAATCGTACCCCAAACCGACACAGGTGGTCGGGTAGAGAATACCAAGGCGCTTGAGAGAACTCGGGTGAAGGAACTAGGCAAAATGGTACCGTAACTTCGGGAGAAGGTACGCTCTTGATGGTGAAGTCCCTTGCGGATGGAGCTGACGAGAGTCGCAGATACCAGGTGGCTGCAACTGTTTATTAAAAACACAGCACTGTGCAAAATCGTAAGATGACGTATACGGTGTGACGCCTGCCCGGTGCCGGAAGGTTAATTGATGGGGTTAGACTTCGGTCGAAGCTCTTGATCGAAGCCCCGGTAAACGGCGGCCGTAACTATAACGATCCTAAGGTAGCGAAATTCCTTGTCGGGTAAGTTCCGACCTGCACGAATGGCGTAATGATGGCCACGCTGTCTCCACCCGAGACTCAGTGAAATTGAAATCGCTGTGAAGATGCAGTGTACCCGCGGCTAGACGGAAAGACCCCGTGAACCTTTACTACAGCTTGGCACTGAACATTGACCCTACATGTGTAGGATAGGTGGGAGGCTTTGAAGCGCAGTCGCTAGATTGCGTGGAGCCGTCCTTGAAATACCACCCTTGTAGTGTTGATGTTCTAACGTCGACCCCTTATCGGGGTTGCGGACAGTGCCTGGTGGGTAGTTTGACTGGGGCGGTCTCCTCCCAAAGAGTAACGGAGGAGCACGAAGGTGGGCTAATCACGGTTGGACATCGTGAGGTTAGTGCAATGGCATAAGCCCGCTTGACTGCGAGAATGACAATTCGAGCAGGTGCGAAAGCAGGTCATAGTGATCCGGTGGTTCTGTATGGAAGAGTATCGCTCAACGGATAAAAGGTACTCCGGGGATAACAGGCTGATACCGCCCAAGAGTTCATATCGACGGCGGTGTTTGGCACCTCGATGTCGGCTCATCACATCCTGGGGCTGAAGTCGATTCCAAGGGTATGGCTGTTCGCCATTTAAAGTGGTACGCGAGCTGGGTTTAGAACGTCGTGAGACAGTTCGATTCCTATCTGCCGTGGGCGTTGGAAGATTGAAGGGGGCTGCTCCTAGTACGAGAGGATAGGAGTGGACGAACCTCTGGTGTTCGGGTTGTGTCGCCAGACGCATTGCCCGGTAGCTAAGTTCGGAATCGATAACCGCTGAAAGCATCTAAGCGGGAAGCGAGCCCTGAGATGAGTCTTCCCTGATACTTTAAGTATCCTAAAGGGTTGTTCGAGACTAGAACGTTGATAGGCAGGGTGTGTAAGCGTTGTGAGGCGTTGAGCTAACCTGTACTAATTGCCCGTGAGGCTTAACCATACAACACCCAAGGGGTTTTGATGGACTCAATGCAAGAACGATTGAATGTGTAAGTAGAACTTAAAACAGCTTTCCAGATTAAAGAATTTGCTTGGCGACCATAGCGATTTGGACCCACCTGACTTCCATTCCGAACTCAGAAGTGAAACGAATTAGCGCCGATGGTAGTGTGGGGTTTCCCCATGTGAGAGTAGGACATCGCCAGGCTTTAAATTTAGTTTTTGCCTTTTTAAGAAGGTGAAGACAAAAGTTAAGAGAGCCCGTTTGAAAAAGCGGGCTTTTTTAGTCCTCATGGACACAGATAATGTGCTGATATGGCTCAGTCGGTAGAGCGCATCCTTGGTAAGGATGAGGTCCCCAGTTCGATTCTGGGTATCAGCACCATTTACTGTTTGTTTTACGCTTTAAATCAAAGCTTAAAACAAAACGTAAAGAATTTTGCTTGGCGGCCATAGCGCTTTGGACCCACCTGATTCCATTCCGAACTCAGAAGTGAAACAAAGTAGCGCCGATGGTAGTGTGGGGTTTCCCCATGTGAGAGTAGGACATCGCCAGGTTCTTATTTAGACTCAAGAGTCTAACCAGTGCGGAGCGGTAGTTCAGTTGGTTAGAATACCGGCCTGTCACGCCGGGGGTCGCGGGTTCGAGTCCCGTCCGCTCCGCCACTTATTTAAAAACCCAGTCTTCGGACTGGGTTTTGTCGTTTTAAAGCTCAAAAATGTTCCCTTTCAGGGAATGAGTCCCGGTTGCCCGCAACCCCGAACTAGGCGTCCCCGCCGACTCGCCACTTATTCCAGACCTCAGCAGAAATGCTGAGGTCTTTTTGTATTTGCGATGTTATTTTGGTCTACGACCAATGAGTCCTGCTCGTGTGTGAGTCCAATTACGAGCAAGCCCAGCCATTCCACCACTTATTTAGAAACCCAGTCTTCGGACTGGTTTTTGCGTTTTAGGGAATATGATTTTCGTTTATGGGAAAGTAAGGCTCGCAAGGTTTTGTCTGTAGCCTACAAGCCCAACTATTTATTCAGATATATGCCCCTAGTCTATCCACCCTGAGCTATGCTGATTTCTGGTGTATGGAAGAGAAAGGAAGTTGCGGTGTAATCTGTTGATGCAGTTCTCCCCAGAACGATTAACAGAAAGGTACACCGCATGACTGATAATACTGTTGTTTCACTGAATACACCACAAGACCCACTTACTGAACTGATACGTCAAGGGGCTAGAGATTTGATTGCACAAGCTGTTGAAGCTGAGCTTCAACAGTTACTTGCACAACACCAGAATGTTATGGTTGACGGCAAGCAAGCTATCGTTCGCAACGGTTTCTTACCTGAGCGAACCTTGCAAACCGGTGTCGGTGATGTCGAAGTGCAAATTCCTAAGGTAAGAGATCGCTCAGGGCATGGCGTCAAATTTAATAGCAACTTGATACCACCGTATCTCAAGCGAACAAAGAGCGTTGCAACACTGCTCCCGTTACTCTATCTCAAGGGAATATCTACGGGCGATATGCTGCCTGCTCTGGAGTCTCTGCTTGGTAAGGATGCGAAAGGCCTGTCAGCCAACAGCATCTGTCGCCTCAAAGAGCGCTGGTATGCGGAGTACGAACAGTGGCGTAAGCGTGACCTCGGTAGGCGCCGCTATGTTTACATTTGGGCTGACGGTGTTTACTGTCACGTTAGGATGGACGATAAGCTCTGCTTACTCGTCATCATTGGTGTCGATGACACTGGACGCAAAGAAGTCCTTGGCGTTCTGGATGGTCATAGAGAGTCAGAAGCAAGTTGGACGGAACTCATTGAGCAGCTACGAGCGCAGGGATTACAGTTAGCACCGAAGCTCGCCATCGGAGATGGCGCGCTTAGCTTCTGGAAAGCGGTTGCTAAGTGCTGGCCTCAAACGACTCAGCAACGATGCTGGGTACATAAGACGGCGAATGTGCTTAACAAGGTGCCCAAAAGCGTACAACCACGAATGAAGGAAGCACTGCAAGATATCTGGATGGCAGAGACTAGAGATGATGCTTATCACGCCTTCTCAACCTTCCAGAAGCGCTTCGAAGCCAAGTATCCAAAGGCAACCGACTGCTTGGTGAAAGATAAAGCTGAAATGCTGGCGTTCTACGATTACCCAGCAGAGCACTGGGTTCATATCAGGACAACCAACCCAATAGAATCGATGTTCGCCACAGTACGTTTACGCACGAACAAGACGAAGAACTGTGGAAACAGAAAGACTACGTTGATGATGGCCTACAAGTTAATGCGCAGTGCAGAGACGAAGTGGCGTCGTCTACGAGGTTTTGCACTCCTAGCGGATGTTGTGAAAGATGTTCGCTTCATCAATGGAGTGAAAGAAATGGAGACTCATCAACAAGCTACTGCATGATCTTCCATACACCACATTTGACAATAGCTCATCCACCCTTATTGAAAATCTACTCTGTCATTTGGTTACGTCAGAGATGCCCTCTAATGCTTTATCTATCAAGGAATGGGGCATTCAATAACACCAATCTTATGACCCATCAAATGGTTACCTTATTCAATAATAGCTATCTTTGTTGGTGTTCTCTTATCGGTATCACCGGCTATAACCCTACTGGGTCATCACTTCTCATATTTACGCTGAAGAAAACTTTGTTTGCTTTACTCTTATTTGTCAGAAGGATTAACCTAGTAAAGGTTCTTATGGGAGTACAACCTAATGATGCAGCAGATAGAAAGTGAAACGCTAAGAGTCTTATTCGAAAGCCTGTCTTCTCAAGATGGGATTGCCGTTATTAACCCTGCGACTGAGCAAGAAATGATTCGCTTAAAGCCTAGCTCTTTGGATGAGTTAGATGTGCAAATAGAAGTGTGCAAATCGGCTCAAGTTGAGTGGGCAAAACTCAGCGCTAAAGCACGTTCCGCTTCCCTAAAAAAGTGGTTCCAATTGCTTGTAGAGCATACGGAAGACATCGCGAACATCATTACCTTAGAACAAGGAAAACCCCTTACTGAAAGTCGTGGAGAAGTCACATACGGCGCATCTTTTGTTGAATGGTTCGCAGAAGAGGCTAAACGCACTTATGGTGAGGTTATTCCAGCCCCAGCGGTAGATAGACGCCTCTCTACCATCAAACAACCTGTCGGCGTGTGTACAGCGATTACACCATGGAACTTCCCTATTGCAATGATCACTCGAAAAGCGGCTCCTGCTCTGGCTGCGGGATGTGGGATGATCATTAAACCTTCTGAATTAACGCCTTTGACTGCTCTGGCTGTGGTGGAGCTTGCTCATCGGGCTGGTATCCCCAAAGCTCTATTGTCTACCGTTGTTTCTGAACAGGCGGCTGAGTTCGGTTTGGTATTAAGTACCGATCCTCGTATTAAGAAGATCTCTTTCACTGGTTCGACACGTGTCGGTAAGATCTTAATGAAACAAGCAAGTGATACGGTTAAAGCCGCTTCTATGGAATTGGGTGGTAACGCACCTTTTATTGTTTTTGAGGATGCAGATTTAGAAGCTGCAGCGAATGGCTTAATTGCTTCCAAGTTTCGTAATGCTGGACAAACCTGTGTGTGTACCAACCGCTTGTATGTACATCAGAGTGTGAAAGAGGCGTTCTTAACTAAGCTTCTTGATAAAGTGGCAAGCCTGGCGGTCGGTAATGGTCTTGAGGAAAATACAACTCTTGGCCCTGTTATCACTATGGCTTCTAAGCATCGTCTAGAGGCGGTAGTCGATCAGGCAGTACAAGAAGGAGCAACAATACTTAACCAGCCTCAAAAACTCACTGGGCGCTTTATGGAGCCTGTTATCTTAGATGATGTCGGACAAGGTATGGCGATCGTGCAACAAGAGTTGTTTGGTCCGGTTTTGCCAGTCATTAGTTTTGATGACGATGAACAAGTGCTCTCGATGGCGAATGACACCGAGTATGGTTTAGCTTGCTACTTCTATACCGATAGCTTGAAACGCATTATCCGATTTAGTGAAGGTTTGGAATACGGCATGGTAGGGATAAACGAAGGGATTATCTCTACGGAAGTTGCGCCGTTTGGTGGTATCAAAGAATCTGGCATTGGTCGTGAGGGTGCTAAACAAGGTATCGATGAGTACCTAGAGACGAAGTATATCTGCCTTGGAGGTTTGAGCTAACCTTCTCACGAGACAAAGACGGAAGCTGGGTATATCACCTGGCTTTTTGTTTATTGAGATAAAGGTAGATGAAGAGGGGAGCTGTGAGTTTTCTTCAGATGCAAAAAAGCCGCATCAAGTGATGCGGCTTTTTATAATATGGCTCCTCCTACTGGACTTGAACCAGTGACCTGCGGATTAACAGTCCGTCGCTCTACCAACTGAGCTAAGGAGGAACAGATTTTATTAAGTGGTGCCGACTACCGGAATCGAACTGGTGACCTACTGATTACAAGTCAGTTGCTCTACCTACTGAGCTAAGTCGGCACATTTTCGTTAATAAGTAATCGACTTATTAACTGAAAGATGGCTCCTCCTACTGGACTTGAACCAGTGACCTGCGGATTAACAGTCCGTCGCTCTACCAACTGAGCTAAGGAGGAATTATCTTGTTTAAGAATAAATGGTGCCGACTACCGGAATCGAACTGGTGACCTACTGATTACAAGTCAGTTGCTCTACCTACTGAGCTAAGTCGGCGTACCGTTATTCTTTTTATTGTTCGTGTAAGACACCAACAATTTTAAATTGTGGTGCCCGGAGGCGGAATCGAACCACCGACACGAGGATTTTCAATCCTCTGCTCTACCGACTGAGCTATCCGGGCGACGAGGTGTATTAAAAGGCTTTTCCGCTTTCACGTCAACAATAAAATTAAAATAAAATATCGTTTGATGAATTTGTGCTCGGAGTGGGCTGTTTTTATGCGTTTTTAACAGGAATGCACCATATTTTAAGCCTTGATTATGATAGGAGCATGAGTTCGCTTGCTAAATAAATACCATAAAAACAAAAAAGCACGTCCGAAAACGTGCTTTTTATTGAACAATTGACTTTAAACTAGTGCTTTACTGAGAACTTGTTCACCCAACCTTCAAGCTCATTCGCTAAAGACGCCAATGTCTGTGTGCTTGATTGGCTTTCTGTCACTACCGTGTTGAGCTGGCTACCGCTTTCTTCGATAAGGTTAATGCGATGCGCAATATCATCACTTACCTGAGTCTGCTCAGCGGCTGCTGTTGCGATTTGCTGGCTCATGGCCGTGATGGACTCTAATGCAGTTACTATCTGTTGTAGCGCTTCTGAGGCGTTCATAGACTCGGTTACTGTGCTTTCGCTAGTTTCGGCACAAATCTCCATCGTATGGATAGCGTTACGCGAACCTTCCTGAAGGTTAGAAATCATCTGTTGAATCTCTTTTGTGCTGTCTTGTGTGCGTCCTGCTAGGTTGCGAACCTCGTCTGCTACTACCGCAAAGCCTCGACCTTGTTCACCCGCACGAGCTGCTTCAATGGCGGCATTCAACGCCAGTAGGTTAGTTTGCTCAGCAATGTCGCCGATTACGTCGAGAACTTTCACAATACTGTTAACATCTTGGTCAAGATCCGCAACGGCTTTACTGGCTGTATTGAGCTGGGTCGCCAAGCCTTGAATATTATCTACCGTACTGTGGATCAATGATTGCGTGTGTTGGCTCTGCTTGTCTGCTTCATCGGTGTTATGTGCCGTGTCACTTGCCGAACTTGCAACATGGTTGGCTGAAGAAGCCATTTCTGTCATCGCTGTTGCGATCATCGCCGTCGATTGCTGCTGAGACATGGTCAAATCAGCAATAGAGTTAGAGCGCGATTCTACCGCTGATAGCTCTGAACGTAATGCGTGCATTGACGCGTCTAGATTGGTGACCATCTTAGCTAACGATTGACTCATCTCTTGCACCGCACCATAGATACTGTCTTTAGGGGCTGTGTATTCAAAGCTGGTTTGGATATTACCCTGAGCGACGGCCTGAACCGCCTCACGAACGTCATTCGGCTCACCACCAAGAAGGTTAAGCATCTTGCGAATAGAGATGATCAAGCCACCTAGGATTGCACCAGCGATAACAAGACATAGGGTTAGCTGCCATTGTGCAGTAGACCAGAAACGTGCATTTACTTCATTGAATCCAATGCCGGTACCTACAACCCAGTTCCAATGTGGTGTTTTTTCTGCAATCGAGTGTTTTTCTTCGATGGTGCCGTCAGGTAATTTTTGTGTCCAGGTGTATTCAACGATTTGGCCTGTCTTACGACCTAGCACGTCCAAGATCAGCTGACCGACACTATTGCCATCACCGTCTCGAAAGTCATGGAAGCTAGTGCCATGCAATTGAGGGTCTAAAGGGGCTGCCACAAATAACATGTTCTCATCAGCAACATAAACGTATTCGTTGTCTTTGTAGATATTGTTGCGAAGTAGGCGAGTCGCGAGTGCTTTAGCCTCATCTTCAGGCATTTTGCCTTCTACCGCCATTTTCTCTACTTCAGTTAGAATGCTATAAGCACTCTTGAATAGCTCAGTCACTCGAGCTTTGTTATCAAGGTTACTTGCGACGCGAAGTGTCCAAAGACCCGTTGCAGTTAATGCAAGCAGGGCAATTAGTATGATGGCCGATAATAAATAGGCTTGAGTTTTTAATTTCATAGTTAGCTCACAAAGCGTGTTCGTACTATGCAATGCATAGCTTATAAAGGGGCGTAATAATAAATTCATATTATTGAACTTGTATACACGCGCCTATCTGCGAGTGATGAAACTATGATTTGGATTAAATTTTTAGCGTGAAATAAGTGTTTTATATCAAATGAACTAGACGTTAATAGGGTTGTTTCTTGAAGGCGTTGAGGGAGAAGTTTCGACGGAACTAGAAAATAGGGGGAGAGTTTTGGATATTGCAGATAAGAAAAAAGCCAAGTCCGAAGACTTGGCTTTCTAAATTGGCTCCTCCTGCTGGGCTCGAACCAGCGACCTGCGGATTAACAGTCCGTCGCTCTACCAACTGAGCTAAGGAGGAACTATTCTGTTTGTGTCTTACTGTAAGCAAGTGCACCAAATATGGTGCCTCGAGGCGGAATCGAACCACCGACACGAGGATTTTCAATCCTCTGCTCTACCGACTGAGCTATCGAGGCAAAAGAATGGTGCCGACTACCGGAATCGAACTGGTGACCTACTGATTACAAGTCAGTTGCTCTACCTACTGAGCTAAGTCGGCGTACCGTTTTCTTTTTTGAAGAGTAAACTCTTCATTTTTTAGAATCTCATTTACATGAAACTCTAGAATTTGGCTCCTCCTACTGGACTTGAACCAGTGACCTGCGGATTAACAGTCCGTCGCTCTACCAACTGAGCTAAGGAGGAACTATTCTGTTTGTGTCTTACTTTAAGCAAGCGCACCAAATATGGTGCCTCGAGGCGGAATCGAACCACCGACACGAGGATTTTCAATCCTCTGCTCTACCGACTGAGCTATCGAGGCAAAAGAAGAATGGTGCCGACTACCGGAATCGAACTGGTGACCTACTGATTACAAGTCAGTTGCTCTACCTACTGAGCTAAGTCGGCGTACCGTTTTCTTTTTAACTGTTCGTGCTAAGCACCAACAACTTTAAATCGTGGTGCCCGGAGGCGGAATCGAACCACCGACACGAGGATTTTCAATCCTCTGCTCTACCGACTGAGCTATCCGGGCAACGGAGCGCTATTAAACGGATTTTCCCGCTTTCCGTCAACCACTTTTTTTAAATAATTTCAAAAAAGTGGTTGTTCGAACGCTTTTTATTCAACTGTCGGTAAAAAGTTTACCCTGCGTTAAATTCCTTTTTGAAATTTGTAACTTTTTCTAGGTAACGGCGTGCTTCTGCATTCGGATGTTTCTTGGTTAGAGCCCAATAAACTTGGTTTGGCTGTAAAGAATTTAAATCTTGCATCGCACGTTTGCGATCTGTGCGGTGGAAAGTGTTCAAAACACCACCAGTTCCGCCGTTGTAAGCAGAAATCATGCTGTACTCCAGCGAGGTTGGGTGTTGTACATCTTTCAAATAACGGTTTTTAAGGATGTAAAAGTAAGCCGTTCCGGTATCAATGTTGTTTTCTGGGTTAAACAAATACTCGGGACTTGGTTGCCCTGAACGATTCTTCACTAGCTTAAATACATCACGACCCGCGGTTTTTGGTACAACCTGCATCAATCCATACGCATTTGCCCAACTTACCGCATATGGGTTAAAGCTACTTTCGGTTTTGATGATGGCGTAAATCAGATCTTCAGGAATATCGTATTTCTTCGATGCACGGCGCACGATGTCTGCGTATTGGTAACTACGTTGTGAGAAGTGATCTTCTACCATTGGGATTTCAACGTAGTAGGCTTTCTTGAAATCGACATCCTTGGTTTTGACTTGGTTAGCAATCAAGTAATCGGCAAAGCGATTCGCGCGCCATGACCATTGAATGGGCTTTTTGTCTTGATCAACGACCTGATTGTAAAGAAAGGGCTGGCCTTCCAGTTTGATCTCTTTAGAGGAGAATAGGTCGACACTGGCTGGATCGTCCGGTGTCAAAAGGGTTGTGATGATAGCGTTCTTGAGGTGTTTTTGTGGTTCGGTTGGAGAAACCGTCTCGATAGTAATCACACCTTTTTGGAAATCGACTTCGGCACGGCTCAAATAGTTATCGATGTATTTTACGTAATTGCTTTTACCCGCGACTTTAACTTCGCGTTGACCCCATCGCTTTTTGATGTTGCCAGAGAAGCTACTGATCAGTGAATCTAAGGCATCGGTGTCTTTTTCAAACTGTCCTGGCAGCTCTGCTAGATTGTTGGCAAAACGGTTGGTCGGCTCGTAATCGACGTCATAAATCTTTTCTACGAACTCACGGCTACAACCTGCCATTAAAAGGGCAGTAGCGATAAAGGCGATTTTTTTCATAACTATTGAGATGGCTTTGTGGTCTCTAATATAAAAATGACACCACAAGTTTGGTTGTGATGTCATTGTTTTAAAACAAGTTTGCTTTATTCGCTTGGTGGCGTGTAGCCCTCAATGTGAACCTCTTTGCCTTCGAACAGGAAGTTCACCATTTCTGTTTCAAGCTGTTTACGATGCTCTGGATCCATCATGTTGAGCTTCTTCTCGTTGATCAACATGGTTTGTTTCTGTTGCCATTGAGCCCAAGCTTCTTTCGAGATGTTATCGAAAATGCGTTTACCTAGTTCACCTGGGTAAAGTTGAAAGTCTAGACCTTCGCCTTCTTTCTTTAGTCGAGCACAAAAAACAGTGCGGCTCATAATGACTCCTTGCAATTAATTAACGAAGTTCGTGGGGTAGCGCTTCCAGTAGCAGTTTTACTGGTGCAGCTAAACCGACTTCTTCAGGTTTAGATAAGTTATACCAAAGACCTTTGTTACCTTCCATCACCACATTGGGTTGCTTTGACAGGTCAATCAAAATCGGTGTGATATCGAGATGGTAATGGCTGAATGTATGACGAAACGTAATCAGAGTTTCTTGATGTTTAATATCGTCGGCTTGAATACCACGTTGTTCCAGCAGCAATTCAATATCACTTTCAACGTCAATATGCTCAGTTTGTGGAAAGCAAAATAGCCCGCCCCAAATTCCCGTCTGCGGTCTTTGTTCTAGCCATACTTCGTGACTATCACCATTTTTGTGATGCAGCATAACGAAACGTGTTTGCTTGACCGGTTTGTCTTTTTTCGGCTTCTTACCCGGATAATCAAGCACATTACCTTGTTTTTTTGCCACACAAAGATCGCTGACGGGACACAAGGTGCATTTAGGCTTGCTGCGGGTACACATCATGGCCCCCATATCCATCATGGCTTGATTGTACTTGTCGACGTCTGTTTGTGGCGTGTGCGTTTCTGCGATTTCCCACAATTGATTTTCGACTTTCTTTTGTCCTGGCCATCCATCCACGGCAAAACAGCGTGAAAGTGTGCGCTTTACGTTGCCGTCTAATATCGCATGTGGCTGTTTATAGACGGACGAAAGAACCGCAGCGGCGGTGGAGCGACCAATCCCCGGTAGGGCATTCATCTGCTCTAGGTCTAGAGGGAACTCACCATTGTACTTATGGGCGACCTCTTTTGCGGCTTTATGAAGGTTACGAGCACGTGCGTAATAACCCAAACCGGTCCAAAGGTGCAGCACTTCATCTTGCTCAGCATTGGCAAGATCGACCACGGTCGGGAAGCGCTCCAAAAAGCGTTGGTAATAAGGGATAACCGTAGTGACCTGAGTTTGCTGAAGCATGATTTCAGACAACCAGACACTATAAGCGGTCTTGTTTTGTTGCCACGGAAGATCTTTTCTTCCATATGCGTCATACCATTCTAAGATGGCACTGGCGAAAGGTGTCACGACTTGCTCTGTATTCTATTATTGGTTAGGAGCAAAATTGCACCACAGATTGTGGTGTAAGTACAACAGATAAACTGTGGGGATATTGTGTCTGGTTTGTTTGCTTTTGGGTTGCCATAGTCCGATAGCTCAACAAATACTTGCACCTAAGTGAATTCTTTGGATAATCCCCGCTTTGATTAATCAATGTGCAGGCAAAATCAATGAGTGAAGTAACCACTAACGAATACAACGAAGACGGTAAAATGATCCGTAAAATCCGCAGTTTCGTGCGTCGCGAAGGTCGTCTAACCAAGGGCCAAGAAAGTGCGATGAACGAATGCTGGCCAACAATGGGTATCGATTACAAAGCAGAACTTCTTGATTGGAAAGAAGTATTTGGTAACGATAACCCAGTAGTGCTTGAGATCGGTTTTGGTATGGGCGCTTCATTGGTTGAAATGGCAAAGAACGCGCCAGAGAAAAACTTCATCGGTATCGAAGTTCATAGTCCAGGCGTTGGTGCTTGTCTTGCTGACGCACGCGAAGCGGGTATCACGAACCTACGCGTAATGTGTCACGATGCGGTAGAAGTATTCGAACACATGATCCCAAATGGCAGCCTAGCAACGCTGCAATTGTTCTTCCCAGACCCATGGCACAAAAAGCGTCACCACAAGCGTCGTATCGTACAACTCGAGTTCGCTGAAATGGTTCGCCAGAAGCTTATCCCTAACGAAGGTATCTTCCATATGGCGACTGACTGGGAAAACTACGCTGAACACATGATTGAAATCATGAACCAAGCACCTGGTTTCGAAAACATTGCAGAAGGCGGTGATTTCATCCCTCGCCCTGAAGAGCGTCCACTGACTAAGTTCGAGGCTCGTGGTCACCGTCTAGGTCACGGTGTATGGGATATTAAATTCAAGCGCACTGCATAACTAAGGAGCCAGTAGATGTACCACTACGCGATATTAGCGAATCCGGGTCACAACCGAATTTACTTTGATAGCGCAATGACCATTGCATGTTCCGAGCTAAAAGCAATTTTGGCTTCTGAAGGTGTTGAAGTGACTGAAATTGGTAACAAAGACGTCGGCTTACCTGCTGCGCTCGTGTTCTCTTGTGAAGACGCGTTACGCGATCAGCAATCCGGTAAAATTGCCGCGTCATCTATCTACTATGCGCTATTTGAAGTGCGTGAAGATGGCTTATTACGTCCGATTCAGGCGCCTGCATTCAATACTTTCCCTGAGAGCATGAGCCAGATCCTACGTTACACCGGTAAAACGAATGAACAGTTTACGCGTTTGATGGTGAACTTAGGCGTGAGTGCGTCCAATACGGATAGTGCTCAATTAACGCTGATGGATCCAATGTGTGGTAAGGGTACAACTCTGTTTGAAGGTTTGATCCACGGCTTGAATGTAGTGGGTGTGGAGATCAACCAGAAATGGGTACAAGAGATCCAAACCTTCATCGTTAAGTTTATGAAGAACGGTCGCTTCAAGCACAAAGTGAGCAAAGAAAAGCGCACTTCTGGTGGTAAGAAGGTGGCCGATGGTTTCGTGGTTGAAGCCGCGTCAGAGAAAGAAGAGTACAACAAAGGTAATCTTCAGACGATGAAGCTGTATTCAGCAGACACGCGAATTGCCGATCAAGTGGTTAAGAAGAACTCTGTTGATGTGATGGTGTCTGATTTGCCTTACGGTGTGCAACACGGTAGCAAAAACGCAAAAGACAGCAAACTGAACCGTAGCCCTCTGGAGCTGCTACAAGAAGCTCTGCCTGCATGGAAAGTGGTGCTGAAAAAGCAAGGTTCGGTCGTGCTGTCTTTCAATGAGTTCACTCTGAAATGGAAGGACGTGGCGGCATTATTTGAAGAGCAAGGGTGGAAGGTACTTTCAGAAGAGCCTTACATCGGTTATCTTCACCGTGTTGATCAGTCCATCAACCGCAACATCATTGTGGCAATAAAACCATAATCGACTTGAGTCGAATAAATTCCATGGAAAAGCCAACGTCCGCGTTGGCTTTTTTTACCTCTGAACTCAGCCATTTGGGTTCTTGTGACAAGAAGGTAGAAGATGAAACCTACAGCGCAAATTTTGACAGACATTCTAGCGGAAGTTCGCCCTTTAATTGGTCAAGGAAAAGTCGCCGATTACATTCCCGCATTGGCAAAAGTACCCAATACCAAACTGGGTATTGCGGTATACACCAATGAAGGTGAAGTGATTAAAGCGGGCGATGCAGAAGAGTCGTTTTCGATTCAGTCGATCTCAAAAGCGTTGAGCCTGACTCTGGCTATGTGCTTGTACAAGCAAGAAGAGATCTGGTCTCGTGTAGGTAAAGAGCCTTCTGGTCAGGCGTTTAACTCGATGATCCAGTTAGAGATGGAGCTGGGCATCCCACGTAACCCATTCATTAACGCCGGTGCTATTGTAGTTGCTGATTTGCTGCAAAGTCGTCTCTCAGCGCCGCGTCAGCGTCTATTGGAATTTGCTCGTCAGTTATCTGGTGATACTCATATCGTGTATGACAAAGTCGTAGCGGCTTCAGAAATGATGCATGGCGACCGCAACGCTGCGATTGCTTACCTGATGCGCTCATTTGGTAACTTTGAAAACGAGGTTATTCCGGTATTGCAAAACTACTTCCATGCCTGCGCTTTAAAGATGAGTTGTGTGGATTTGGCAAAGACCTTTAGCTACTTAGCGAATAAAGGCACATCGGTACAAACGGGTAAATCAGTGGTCTCGGCGGTGCAGACAAAACAGTTGAATGCGCTATTGGCCACGTGTGGTTTGTACGATGGTGCTGGTGAATTTGCATACCGCGTTGGTATGCCGGGTAAATCTGGTGTCGGTGGTGGCATTATCGCTATTGTCCCAGGTGAGATGACGATTGCAGTATGGTCTCCGGAGCTTGATGCTTCGGGTAACTCGTTGGCAGGTACTAAAGCGCTTGAGTTACTTTCAGAGCGTATTGGTCGTTCGATTTTCTAAGGAAAAGAGACGAGAAGCGAGAACGGATCGCGTCCTTTGGAATCGCTTCGTTTTAGAGGCTTTAGAGAAAGAAGTGTTACAACGAATAAAACAAAGGGTTGGCGTTTGTGCGCCAACCCTTTGTTATTTATAGTAGAGACAAAGGCTGTATTGGCTTGGTCGAATATATCCATAGCCGTTTCAGCGAATCTCTCGGAGTGAAGCGTTCTTTAGGACACAGTCCGTTCCCAAATCTCGAATCTGCTCTTATTCCTCTTCCACCATAAAGGCTTCAAGCAAGTCATTCAGGAACAGCTTACCTTTCTCGGTAATTTGCCAGTGAGTCTCTGTTTCACTCAGATAACTCATCTCAAGCGCCCAATCGATAGTCTCTTGAATTGAGCTCAACGGAAGACCTGTCGTATCGATGTAGTCTTGTTTCGGGCACGCTTCCGTTAAGCGGAAACGGTTCATAAAGAACTCAAACGGACGATCTTCATCAGCCACAAGCTGTTCACTATCTAGGTACGGCTTCACCATATTTTGGTATGCCATCAAATAGCCACGTGGGTGTTTGACCTTAGTGGTACGAACGATGCGACCATCAGCAAAGCTCAGCTTGCCGTGTGAGCCACAGCCAATGCCAAGGTAGTCACCAAAGCGCCAGTAGTTCAGGTTGTGCTGACACTGATAGCTAGGCTTGCTGTAACCAGAAATCTCGTACTGAACGTAACCTGCCGCTGCGAGCTTCTCATGTCCTTGCTCGAAGATATCCCACAAGTCATCGTCATCTGGCAAAGTCGGTGGCTTGTAGTAGAACATGGTGTTTGGTTCGATGGTCAGCTGATACCAAGACAGGTGCGGTGGCGCCAACTCAATCGCTTTGTCCAAATCTGCTAAGGCTTGTTCGATGCTTTGATCTGGTAAGCCGTGCATGAGATCGAGGTTAAAGCTGTTCAAACCGATTTGGTGTGCCAGCTTAGCGGCATTGACGGCTTCGTCTTGACCGTGAATGCGCCCCAAACGCTCAAGCTTCTGTTGCTCAAAGCTTTGCACGCCGATAGAGATGCGCGTTACACCAGCCTTGCGGTAGCCAGCAAAACGTTCTGCTTCGATAGTGCCTGGGTTGGCTTCCATGGTGATTTCTATTTCAGGCTTGAACGGAATACGCGCTTCAATGCCCTTAAGTAGATGCTCGATGCCTTCTGCCGAAATCAAACTCGGCGTACCACCACCAATGAAGATTGAATGCAGTGGACGTGGCGCT
This sequence comes from Vibrio sp. ED002, assembly GCF_023277445.1. Lineage (NCBI taxonomy): Bacteria > Pseudomonadati > Pseudomonadota > Gammaproteobacteria > Vibrionales > Vibrionaceae > Vibrio > Vibrio sp. ED002. The sequence continues at coordinate 2,901,885 of NZ_CP080238.1, forward strand.
TCGCTAAGGCGGTATTTCTCAATGTCGGTATCCAAGTCTTCAAGAAGGGCATTGATGTACTCTTCTTCTGGGATCTCGGCTTTGAGCGCGTGAGAGTTAAAGTCGCAATATGGGCACTTTTGTACACACCATGGGATGTGTACATACAAGCTCAGTGCTGGGGGCGTTAACATGGTCTAATTCGCTCGTGATTACTGAGATACTTGCTCAGACAGTTGAGCAAACAACGATTTGAGTGCTTTACCGCGGTGAGACAGTTGTTTTTTACGTGCTGGCTCAAGTTCGGCAGACGCACAGTTGTCTTCAGGAACAAAGAAGATTGGGTCGTAGCCAAAGCCATTTTCACCATGTGCTTCAGTTAGAATGCGACCTTCCCACTTACCGTGACAAACGATAGGGGTTGGATCGTTCTCATGACGCATCAAAACCAATACGCAGTGGAAACGAGCGGTGCGCTCTGCTTCTGGTACGCCTTCCATTGCTTTAAGCAGCTTCTCTAGGTTCTCTTGGTCAGAGGCTTTTTCACCTGCATAACGTGCAGAGTAAATGCCAGGCGCGCCTTTCAAGAAATCGACTTCTAAGCCTGAGTCGTCCGCAATCGCAGGAAGACCCGTTTCTTGTGCTGCATGGCGAGCTTTGATGATCGCGTTTTCGATGAAAGTCGTGCCAGTTTCTGCTACTTCAGATACGTTGAATTCACTTTGCGCTAATACTTCAAAACCGAAGTCAGACAGCAGATCTGCCATCTCACGAACTTTGCCTTGGTTGCCTGTTGCTAGCACTATCTTTTTCATGGTCGTCTCTTTCTGTAGCGATAAAGGGAGAACGCAGTGTTCTCCCCGATTAAATTGGTGCTAGGGTCTGTTGACCTTTCGCGGTTAAATTTTGTTCGAGATAAAATCGTTTTAGGTGAGGCAAGGAGTGTGTCGCCTAGTCACTCTAAGCAAATACTCCTTAACAAAGCATAAAACGATTTTAGCCGAACCCTTTGGGCAGCGTTTGTTGGTCATTTCTACTGCGTTATCGACTTCTCATGTAGGCTAGCTACATAGCAAAGTCTCTGCCTTGTATAAATACCCAACAATTCGCTGCAAAAATCAGCTCGAAAGGTAAACAAACCCTAAGGTTATGATGTTCTAAAAGCTTTTAGATCATCACAACCTAATTACTCTTCGACATAAAATTTCTGGGTGAATTTAAGCTTACCTGAGCCTTTGTTTCCAGCTTTAACGTCAATATCGAAGGTAAAAGTTTCTTCGTTGGTAATGCCAAGTTCAGCTAAGTAGTAAATCGCATTACCTTCTTTTACTTCTCGGAAGGTGAGTTTCTGCGTTTGGCCAATCAAGTTCTTCGCTTGGCCAGTGATTTTTGCGTCAACTGCTGGTTTACCTAGTGAGGCGCTGTCTAATACGCTGATGTTCACTACTGCATTATAGCCATTACGCTTGATGTCGTAGCTACGAGCGATCTTTGACGTCAGAAAGGTCGAGTTAAACGCAACATAGTGAACTTCGATGTCTTTCATGGTTTTGAACTGACCTGCCATGCTTGGTAAAGATAAAAGGCTGATCAATAGGGCGGTAATCCATTTGCTCATTATTACTTCCTCGAATCGATATTCGTTATTTAATTTGATACGAAAATCGTAAATAAAAAGCCATCAAATGATGGCTTTAATTTCGCTTGGTATTTGTATTGGAGATTCTATCCGAATTTGCTTATGACGTCCCAGTTCACCTTTTTCTATGTGAACCAAGCCCTTAGCAACTTTGAATTGTTTCGCCAAAAACTTGGTGAGGTGTGCATTCGCTTTACCATCGACAGGCGGTGCGGTGATGGCAATTTTAAGCTCTTCACCATGCAAGCCGACGACCTTGTCGCGGCTCGCTTTTGGTTGAATATAGAGTTTGAGAATGACATCCTCGCCATCGAGCCAAACGGCGGCTGACATTATAGTTGGTACCAGATTGGACCAATCACGTCACCCATTAGGAAGTTCGCGAATTGCAGACCGATAAACAATACGAGTACGCTTAAATCAAAACCACCCATCGCAGGTAGGATACGGCGAATTGGTGCGAGCATTGGCTCTGTTAATTGATGGAATACGTACTCGATTGGGCTGCGACCTTGGCTTACCCAGCTTAGAATCGCACGGATCAATAGAACCCAGAATAGCAAGCCACCAGCGGCTTTAACTAATGATAGCAAACCTAGGAATAGGAAATCGGCACTGAAAGAAACCGAACCACTTGATGCAATCAGGATCAATGCAACGAACTTAAGTACGCACAGTACGTAAGTAAAAAGCACTGTCGCTAGATCGATACCACCGACAGAAGGGATGACTCGACGTAATGGCCCCACAACTGGCTGTGTTGCTTTAACGATAAACTGCGAGAATGGGTTGTAGAAATCTGCACGGGCAGCTTGCAACCAAATACGCAAAATGACGACCATGATGTACAGGTCAAATAGGGTTGAGATGAGAAAACTCATTGAATTCATAAGGTACCCTTAACAAGTAAAGAACGACACGCCCTAGTTGTGCCGTTCAGATAATTAAAACAGTTTTTCCATTTCTTCAGCGCGAGCAACCGCAGCTTGCATTGCTTTCGCCACAATATCAGACAGTTGATGTTCGTTGAACGTACGTAGCGCTTCTGCCGTTGTGCCACCTTTTGATGTCACGTTCTCGCGTAGCGTTGAAAGTTCAGTTTCTGGATTTTCCACTACCATGCTTGCAGCGCCAAGTGCTGCTTGCTGAACTAACATGCGTGCGGTGTCTTTATCGAAGCCTTGAGCAATCGCTTCAGCTTGCATCGCTTCCATAAATAGGAAGAAGTACGCCGGTGCACTGCCTGCTGCTGCAATAACGTTGTTGATACCCGATTCTTGCCCAACCCAACACACCTTACCGCATGCTTGCATTAGTTCTGTTGCGAAGGCTTTGTCTTGTTCTGAAACAGATTCAGGCGCATATAGACCACTCATACCCAAACCAAGTTGGGATGGTGTGTTTGGCATTACGCGAACCAAGTTGAGCTTATTCGCTAACATGTCATCCAAACGTGAACAGTTGATACCTGCTGCGATAGAGATAACCAGTTTGTTGCTGAAGTCGATAGATTGCAGTGGTTTACACACTTCCTCCATCATTTGTGGCTTCACAGACAATACCACCACGTCCGCTTCCGTTGCAGCTGCGATGTTATCGCTGGTGGTACGGATACCAAAGTCTTGCTCAAGAGGCTGGCGGCGCGTCTCAGATGGCGCGGTTGCGACAATGTTTTGAGCAGGGTAGCCATTAGCGACGAGACCCGAGACAATGGCTCTCACCATGTTCCCTGCGCCGATAAAGGCAATCTTTTTATGTTCCATATGTCTGATTTCCAAATATAAATTCTTACAATTTGTTGTGCGCACGGGTGTATAATCGCACCACTTTGCTCTGACTGCCCAAAGAAAGGCTGTCAGACTCAAGTTCACAGTGTCTGGCAACAATACGCTTTTATTGCTGTTTGCCGTAGTCTCGTGCGCCAAAAATAGCGGTGCCGATGCGAACCATAGTACTGCCCGCTTCTATAGCAGCATCCATGTCACCGCTCATGCCCATAGAGAGCGTGTCGACATCTGGGTACTGCTGAGCTAGCTTGTGCTTAAGTTCAGATAATTGTTTGAACGCTCGCAGTTGTGATTCGTAATCTGGCACGTTAGCAGGAATCGACATCAACCCTCTTAACGTGAGGTTTGGAAGGCGAGAAATCAACTCAGCCAGCTCGAATATTTCTGCATCGTTGACGCCAGATTTAGAATCTTCACCACTGGTGTTTACTTGAATCAGCACTTGTAACGGTTTTAGCTCACTTGGGCGCTGGTCATTTAAACGTTGAGCGATCTTAGCGCGATCAATGGTGTGAACCCAATCGAAATGTTCAGCGACAGGACGTGATTTATTGGACTGAATTGGCCCAATGAAGTGCCATTCGATTCGATAATCTGGATAATGCTCGGCAAAGTGCTGAACTTTACTGACGCCCTCTTGGACGTAGTTTTCACCAAACGCCACTTGGCCTGATTGGTAGGCTTCGAGAACCGCCTCGACAGGTTTAGTTTTGCTTACTGCTAAAAGTTGCACTGACTCTGGAGAACGGCCACATTTTTGTTCGTCGTGTCGAATTTGAGAGGTGATATGTTCAATGTTTTGTTGAATACTACTCATAGCTGTACTTTAGACTTAAGGATTTTAAATGGATATCACTGAGTTACTGGATTTTAGTGTAAAACATAATGCTTCGGATCTACATCTTTCTGCAGGTGTACCACCAATGGTTCGTATTGATGGTGATGTGAGAAAACTGGGCATTCCAGCGTTTACACACCAAGAAGTGCACCGTTTGGTTTTTGAAATCATGAACGATGCGCAGCGCAGTGAATTCGAAGAAAAACTCGAAGTCGATTTCTCATTTGAATTGCACAATGTTGGCCGTTTTCGTGTCAACGCCTTCAACCAATCTCGTGGCTGTGCGGCGGTGTTCCGTACCATCCCAAGTAGCATTCCAACACTGGAAGAGCTAGAAGCGCCAGAGATCTTCAAAAAGATTGCTAACGCAGAAAAAGGGTTAGTACTGGTTACCGGTCCAACAGGTTCGGGTAAATCGACAACCTTGGCTGCCATTGTTGACTACATTAACCGTAATCACAACAAGCATATTCTTACAATTGAAGATCCTATTGAATTTGTTCACAACAACAATAAGTGTTTGATCAACCAACGTGAAGTACACCGTGATACGCATAGCTTCCAAAATGCGCTTCGCAGCGCGCTACGTGAAGACCCGGATGTCATTCTAGTTGGTGAGATGCGTGACAAAGAAACTATCAGTTTGGCGCTGACGGCTGCTGAAACGGGTCACCTTGTTTTCGGTACGCTGCATACTAGCTCAGCAGCGAAAACCATCGACCGTATTATCGACGTATTCCCAGGTAGTGACAAAGACATGGTGCGTTCGATGCTGTCGGAGTCGTTGCGTTCGGTTATTGCGCAAAAGCTGCTTAAGCGAAATGGTGGAGGCCGTATTGCTTGTCATGAGATCATGATGGCAACGCCAGCAATCCGTAACTTGATCCGCGAAGATAAAGTGGCGCAGATGTACTCGATCATTCAAACCGGTGCGGCACATGGCATGCAAACCATGGAACAAAATGCCCGTCAGTTGATGGCTCAAGGTATGGTATCGCGTGAAGAAGTCGACAAGAAAGTCGAAATCGAAGCGCAGCAATTCTCGTAACGATCACATAGGTAATAGCGAACCCGGAAGATGGATCTGAATAAATTTCTCGAAGGCATGCTGGCGTTAAAAGCGTCGGATCTTTATATCACGGTTGGTGCGCCGATCTTATTTCGTGTGGATGGCGAACTGCGTCCGCAAGGGGATAAGTTGAGTGAAAATGACGTAGCCATGCTGCTCGATAGTGCAATGGATCCAGAGCGACGTCAGGAGTTTCGTAAAAGTCGAGAATCAAACTTTGCGATTGTCCGAGATTGTGGCCGCTTCCGTGTTAGTGCTTTCTTTCAGCGAGAATTACCTGGTGCGGTGATTCGTCGTATCGAAACCAACATTCCTACGTTTGAACAGCTTAAGCTGCCTTTAGTGTTGCAAGATCTTGCGATAGCGAAACGTGGCTTAGTGCTGGTGGTTGGTGCTACAGGTTCCGGTAAGTCGACCACTATGGCGGCGATGACGGGTTACCGTAACAGTAATAAAACAGGTCACATTCTGACAGTTGAAGACCCAATCGAATTTGTGCACGAGCACAAGCGTTGTATCGTGACTCAGCGTGAAGTGGGATTGGATACCGACAGCTATGAAGTCGCGTTAAAGAACTCATTACGCCAAGCGCCTGACATGATTTTGATTGGTGAGATCCGTAGCCGCGAAACGATGGAATACGCAATGACCTTTGCCGAGACTGGTCACTTGTGTATGGCTACATTGCACGCGAATAACGCAAACCAAGCACTTGAGCGTATTTTGCACCTAGTGCCAAAAGATCAGAAAGATCAGTTCCTGTTTGATCTGTCGATGAACTTAAAAGGCGTAGTAGGTCAACAGCTGATCCGTGATAAAAACGGTCAAGGACGTCATGGCGTGTTTGAGATTCTGCTAAATAGTCCACGAGTTTCTGATCTGATCCGTCGCGGTGATCTGCATGAGTTAAAAACCACCATGGCACGCTCTAATGAATTCGGGATGCTGACGTTTGATCAGTCGCTCTATAAATTGGTGATGCAAGGCAAGATCAGTGAAGAAGATGCATTGCACAGTGCGGATTCAGCTAACGATCTGCGTTTGATGTTGAAGACGCAACGCGGTGAAGCTTTCTCTACAGGCACGCTGGCGAACGTTAAGATCGATATGGATTAATACCAATCGTAGTAAATAACTGGTCATTCTAGCTTGTTAAAATACTCGATAACTGCGTTGCAATTTTTGATTGTAGAATAACTACTTATCGAAAAATTGCGCCTTGTTCTCAAGCATTTTCCCTACGCTATTTCTGATCACTTATTTACTGTGATTGGTATAATCTACTCCAGAAATGAAGAAGGTTGGCAGAAGCCAACCTTTTTTCTTTATGCTTGAATGTCTACTCACCCCAAAGGTTTTCAAACCAACTTTCAAGAATCACCACCGCTGACTGACAGTCGATGTTACCCTTCGATAACGCTTTGTAGCCACCCATACTGAATAAATCAGCACGAGCTTCTGCTGTCGACAGACGTTCGTCATGCAACTCAACAGGTAAGCCATATCGGCCTTGAAGGCGGTTGGCGAACTTTTTCGCTCGTGGCGTAATGGTTTCTAGATCTTTCCCGTGCAGGTCAGTCGGTAAGCCAACAACCAATAAGTCTGGTTGCCATTCTTTGATTTGTTTTTCGATATCATCCCAGTTTGGAATGCCATCATTGGCTTTAAACGCTTTTAATGGTGAAGCGGTGCCAGTAATTTCTTGGCCAATCGCGCTACCAATACTCTTGGTGCCAAAATCAAAGGCCATAACAGTGCGTGACATAATGTGTCTCGAATCTCAATTGGGTGGAAAACTTAACGTATTACGCAAGTGGGTTATGCATGTCCGGCGTCAGAAGATAACTGGCTCGGATCGATACCTAGCTTTTCGACGGCTTTTTTCCAACGATCGATAATAGGAGTATCGAAGATGATCTCTGGTGTGGCTTCAATCGTCAGCCATGAGTTTTCAGCCAGTTCGGTTTCTAACTGACCAGCACTCCAACCTGAATAACCTAACGCAACAAGATAGTCACTTGGTTCTGCCTCTGTGCCGAGTACCGACAGGATGTCTTTGGAAGTGGTGACAGCCAGCTCGTCAGTCATTTGAATGCTCGATTCGTAATAATCTTTTGGTTTATGCAAAATAAAACCACGATCTTCAGAAACAGGGCCGCCATTATAAACAGGCCTGTCCAAACTCGCTTCAAACAGGCGCGGGTGAACAGGTTGTACTTCGACCTGCTTGAGCATGCTACCTACTGTAATATCAACCGGAGCATTGATCATTAGCCCCATCGCACCTTCTTCATTGTGCTCACAGACATAGATAACACTATTCTGAAAGTAGGGGTCTTTCATTCCCGGCATAGCAACTAAGAAATAGTTTGTGAGGTTCATTCTCATTTCGACCTTTCAGTAGGTACTTAAGCAAACGTCACGCACTGATATGTGCATGAGTTTGCTTAAGTTAATGTTCAACGCTCTCTATTAACTGTACTACAGTTTGAGTTATTCGCCTTTGATACGACGTTCGATCGCATCCATGAGCTTACCAGTGATAGAAATATCAAATGCTGCTTCAATTTCACGAATACACGTTGGGCTGGTGACGTTGATTTCCGTTAGCTTGTCGCCAATCACGTCAAGGCCAACAAAGATAAGACCTTTTTCTTTCAATGTTGGTGCGACGGCTTGTGCGATTTTCATGTCAGTTTCACTCAGTGGACGAGCTTCACCGGTACCACCAGCAGCCAAGTTGCCGCGCGTTTCGCCTTTTGCAGGGATACGAGCTAGGCAGTAAGGCATTGGTTCACCATCAACCACAAGAATACGCTTGTCACCATTGCTGATGTCAGGTACGAAGGTTTGCGCCATTGCGTAGTTTTGGCCGTGGTTAGTCAGCGTTTCGATGATCACAGATACGTTTGGATCGTTCTCTTTTACGCGGAAGATAGATGCACCACCCATGCCATCAAGTGGTTTTAGGATCACATCACCATGCTCTTCACGAAAAGCTTTAATCTTCTGTGCTTTTCGCGTCACGATAGTAGTTGGTGTGAGTTCAGGGAACCAAGCTGTGAACAGTTTCTCGTTACAGTCGCGTAGGCTTTGTGGTTTGTTAACGATCAGTGCACCTTGTTCTTCAGCACGTTCAAGGATGTAAGTCGCGTAGATGTACTCAGTGTCGAATGGAGGATCTTTACGCATCAGAACCGCATCTAACTCAGAAAGCTCGATAGTTTGCTCTGATTTGAATTCGTACCAGCCAGTTGGATCTTCTTTTAATTCAACCACTTTGGTATCCGCAATTGCTTTACCTTGGTCTAGATGAAGATCATTCATTTCCATGTAGTGGATTTCGTAACCGCGGCGCTGCGCTTCAAGCATCATGGCAAAGCTAGAGTCTTTCTTGATGTTAATGGACGAGATTGGGTCCATAACAATACCGAGTTTGATCATTGTTTTTCTCCGTTTTAACCAAGATCGCCGAAACGAACTTGTAAGGCTGTAATTGCGGTAAGAGCCGCAGTCTCGGTGCGCAGTACGCGAGGACCGAGTAGCGTTTCTTCAAATTGATGTTCGCGTGTCATGCCGATTTCTTCTGAAGATAGACCGCCTTCAGGGCCAATCAATAGCCGTACTTTTTCGACAGGCGTTGGCAGGGTATTGATTGAGTACTTCGCTCGTGGGTGAAGGTTCAGTTTTAAACCGTCGTACGCTTCTTGACACCATTCTTCCAAACTCATGATTGGACGGATCTCAGGCACGACATTGCGACCACATTGTTCACAAGCGCTCACTGCGATTTTTTGCCATTGAGCGAGTTTCTTCTCGAAGCGTTTTTGATCTAGCTTTACGCCACAACGTTCAGAGATAAGAGGTGTGATTGTATTAACACCAAGCTCAACAGACTTTTGGATCGTGAATTCCATCTTATCGCCGCGAGAAATAACCTGACCAAGATGCAGATCTAAAGGTGACTCAATGTTGCTTTCTACACGCTCGGTTAATTCAACCATCACATTCTTTTTCGTGACTTCACTAATCACGGCTGGAAATTCTGCGCCACTGCCATCGAAAAGGAGGACTTCTTGTCCCTCTTTCATGCGAAGGACTCGGCCAATGTGGCCTGCTGCATCTTCACTTAGAGCGAGTGCGCCAAGTTGTTGAATGGTTTCTGGATGATAAATTCGAGGGATACGCATCGTGTTTCGATTTCCTGCATACGCGAGTGTTTAGACACTAACATGGATGCTTTCCACCGAAAAAACAAGGGGCAAGAGGCGTTTCCATTTGCAGTAAATAGTTACGCCTCAATTAGCACAAGTTTGCCGCTGTATTTTTGAGGGGAATTACAGTGCTCGACAAGCCTCTTGTACAAATGGGTTATGGTTGCCTTGAACCTTTGAAATGCGCTCGTCACGCTCACATTCCCACTTGTCGACAGGGTAGGTTTTGTTCCACGCACTCATTAACTGAGTTTGTTGCTTAGACAGTTTGAAGCCGTACTCTTTGCTCATGTATAGGTAGGTGCGAGCAATCGAGCCACGAGCGCGGTCTGGTGGCATGACTTTACGTTGCTTGAAGTTAACCTGCATTTCACAGCGGCCATAGCTGACACCGTCCATACCATTCCACTGACTGAAATTGTAATTAGAACGATCGCCGTTCACTTCCCCAATAGCTGGTGTCAGGTTATGAAGGTCGGCTTCCATTGATTTGAAAACTTTGTCGTTTCTTGTGCAGTTTTTGCGTCCGCCATCTTGCCAGCACTGACGCTGGTGGCCGAATTGCCAAGCTGGGACCACGTGCTCCCACTCGATACGAGAAGCACGTTTTTCTTGTTTACGCACTTGGTAGCCACAAGAAGCAAGGTCCGGTACACCTTTCTTACCTTGCCAGTTGATATCACAGCCACAGTAGAAACTGGTTGGGTGATCTTTGTATATTTTAACCGCTTCACGTTTTGCCGCAGAGAAAGAGGTCGGTGGCGCAGCAATTACGGCACTAGAAAGCGCAAACAGGAATAAAGAGAACAGGTATTTCATGATTAAAGTCTTTATAAAGTATGACTTTATTCATTCTAACACGCAGAAATTAGCTTTAGTGATGAGTGTGTTAACAATAATGGGCAAAAAGAAGCCGTTTGAGAACGACAATCTCTGTTTTAGGAATCTGAATATTTCTATTGAGGAGAGTTAAGAGAGCTGAGTGCCAGTGAAGCTTAATGGTTTTCGACACTTTTGGCAGGAATAGACGGCCTCTTTACGCATGACTTTATTGTGGCGTCGAATTGAGAGCGGATAGGCGGTGCAAGCGCAGCGGTACTCAAAGGTCTTACCTTGCACAGAGGCGATATCAAAGCTGTGAGTTGTTTTAGCTGGCACGTTAAAAATGGCTTCCATCACACCTTGCCATTCTTTACCGTGAGGGCGAACACGACCGTATACTTGGTACGTAATGAGATGCGCTACTTCATGTGGTATCACTTCTTTTAGAAAAGCTTGCGGGTTTTCTTTAAAAAGCTTTGGATTTAGACGAACTTCATTCAATTGCAGATAAGCTTTGCCTGCCGCTTTACCACGAACATTAAATGTGACTGCGGGCATCGGAAAAGAACGTTTGAATGCTTGCTCCGCCTTCGTGATGCAAACTGCCATCACTTGTTTGGCTTTGTAGCTCAGCTCTATATCCACACTTACCTCATTATATTTAATAAAAAACCCCCGCGTTTGCGAGGGCAGGATCATAACATCAGTTTTCTAAGGCGTGTGTTTTTTCTTGATCGTTGCATGGTAAGCATGCCAAGTACCATAACCGAGGATTGGCATGGTGAAGAGCATACCTATGCCGTACGTTGCAAAGCCAATTAAGATACCGCCACAAATGATGGCTGCCCATACGATCATCGCAGGAATGTTCGACTTCACAGCGTTAAAGCTGGTAAAGACGGCGGTCATCATGTCTACACGCCTTTCCATCATTAAAGGAATAGAAAAAGCAGAAATACTGAACACGATGCACGCTAATACCAAGCCAACTAGAGAGCCAATCACTAAGAAAGGCAAGAAGTCAGTCAGTGGCGCGCCTTGAACGGACGGATAAAGTGCATGAAGCAGAGCGGCAATTCGCATCCAGAAAATCATACATACCGCGAGCATTACAGCGAATGCCCATTGAGAAGTCGAATTTCGTCCAATGGCTTTCATTGAATGGAACAAGCTTGGTTTGTGTCCACGCTCTCTCTCCCAACTGGCGTCATATAAGCCTAGTGCTAGGAATGGGCCGATTAGCATGTAGACAATTAGACTCGGCATCACCACTAAGTGTGTGCCTTGCCATTGAACCAGAAGCACGATACCAATAGCGGCGGCCATAAAGCAGATGCCGTAAAAGGCACTAATGACTGGCATGCGAACGAAGTCGTGCAGACCCAGTGAGAGCCAATGGAATGGGGCCGAAAGATTCACGGTATTGCACGGAATGGTTCTGGCATATTCGTTATCTGGGACTTCCTTTCGTTTATTTTGGAAGTCAGACGGATTCACGGTACGAGGCATAACTCCTCCTTGATTTATTCCCACGGTGGCACCTAGGCCATAAAGGATGCCTGACTGACGTTTTCATTACTTTTTTCATCACGTGAGTCCGCACCTTATCTCTATACGTTATATGCATCGGAAAGTGCATTTAACATTATGTTAACTATTGGCGGAGTTAGGGCAATTTACAAATAAATGCTGAATTTTTGTTCAAGAAAGAGATAGGAAAAAAAAGGGAGGAGGGAACAAAAAGCCCCTGCCAAAGGCGAGGGCTTTATCGATTCTTGTGTGGCTCGATTACTTGATGCCAGCGAAATCGCGTAGGATAGCTGCTTTATCTGTAGCTTCCCATGGGAACTCTTCGCGACCGAAGTGACCGTATGCTGCTGTCTGCTTGTAGATAGGTTGAAGCAGGTTAAGCATTTCTTGTAGGCCGTATGGACGTAGGTCGAAGTTTTGACGAACCGCTTCAATGATAATGTCGTGTGATACTTTCTCAGTACCGAACGTTTCAACCATGATAGACGTTGGATCAGCAACACCGATAGCGTATGAAAGTTGGATTTCACAACGGTCAGCCATGCCAGCTGCTACGATGTTTTTCGCTACGTAACGTGCCGCGTAAGCTGCTGAGCGGTCTACTTTCGATGGATCTTTACCTGAGAATGCACCACCACCGTGACGAGCTGCACCGCCGTAAGTATCTACGATGATTTTACGACCAGTTAGACCACAGTCACCCATTGGACCACCGATAACGAAGCGACCGGTTGGGTTGATGAAGAAGTTAGTGTCTTTAGTGATCCACTCTGAAGGCAATACTGGCTTGATGATCTCTTCCATCACTGCTTCACGTAGGTCTGGTGTTGTTACTGAATCACAGTGCTGAGTCGAAAGAACAACCGCATCAATACCAACAATCTTGCCTTGGTCGTATTGGAACGTTACTTGAGATTTCGCATCTGGACGAAGGAAGTCTAGTTTACCGCTCTTACGAACTTCAGCTTGCTTCTTAACAAGTAGGTGAGAGTATGTAATTGGAGCTGGCATTAGGATTTCAGTTTCGTTTGTTGCGTAACCGAACATGATGCCTTGGTCGCCGGCGCCTTGCTCTTTAGGGTCTGCTTTATCAACACCTTGGTTGATGTCTGGAGACTGCTTACCGATGGTGTTTAGAACCGCACACGAGTTCGCGTCGAAGCCCATATCAGAGTGAACGTAACCAATTTCACGAACAGTTTCACGAGTGATTTCTTCAATATCAACCCATGCCGACGTTGTTACTTCGCCGCCAACCATAACCATGCCAGTTTTAACGTAAGTCTCACAAGCAACACGTGCTTTTGGGTCTTGCTCAAGAATTGCATCAAGAACTGCGTCAGAGATTTGGTCTGCGATTTTATCTGGATGACCTTCTGATACCGACTCAGAAGTGAACAGGTGCTTAGCCATGATAGCTCCAATCTTAAGGTTTACTCATGGCCAACTAACGCAAGCTTGCCACGAAAAATACAATACAGTTTGTAGGTGTTTCTACATCTAGACGTCTATTTTAAATTGCCGTGTTCGAATTACAAGTTCTTTTTCCAATCCAATTCATCTGACTTATTACCCAATCGTTTGCTTGAAGGATGATGAATTTATAGAAAAATGCAGACAATCAGCGAAAAGATTGAGTTAAAACCTCAAAAATGGTGAGTAAAACGTTTGCAGTCAGAATTTGGCTCTGAGAGAATATTGCGGCGCTTTTATCCCTTCTTAGTAAGATAAAAGCGCCCACATTCCTTTATCAATTCGCTTAATGCACTCAGGAGCAGACATGTCTTCTCGTAAACATCTGGCAAATGCAATCCGCGCTCTTAGCATGGATGGTGTTCAACAAGCTAACTCTGGCCACCCAGGCGCACCTATGGGTATGGCTGATATCGCTGAAGTTCTTTGGCGTTCTCACCTAAACCACAACCCAGCTAACCCAGAGTGGGCAGACCGCGACCGTTTCGTGCTGTCTAACGGCCACGGCTCTATGCTTATTTACTCTCTACTGCACCTGAGCGGTTACGAGCTGTCTATCGACGATCTTAAAAACTTCCGTCAGCTTCACTCTAAGACTCCTGGTCACCCAGAGTACGGCTACGCACCAGGTATCGAAACAACGACTGGTCCTCTAGGTCAAGGCATCACCAACGCGGTTGGTATGGCAATGGCTGAGAAAGCGCTAGCGGCACAGTTCAATAAAGAAGGTCACGACATCGTTGACCACTTTACTTACGTGTTCATGGGCGATGGCTGTCTAATGGAAGGTATCTCGCACGAGGCTTGTTCTCTTGCTGGTACACTAGGCCTTGGCAAACTGATCGCATTCTGGGATGACAACGGCATTTCTATCGACGGTCACGTAGAAGGTTGGTTCTCTGATGACACTCCTAAGCGTTTTGAATCTTACGGTTGGCACGTTATCCCTGCTGTAGATGGTCACGATTCTGAAGCGATCAATGCTGCTATTGAAGCGGCAAAAGCAGACCCTCGTCCTACGTTGATCTGTACTAAAACCATCATCGGTTTTGGTTCTCCAAACAAATCAGGTTCACACGACTGTCACGGTGCGCCACTAGGTGCAGACGAAATCGCAGCAGCACGTGAGTTCCTAGGTTGGGAACACCCAGCATTTGAAATTCCAGCAGACGTATACGCTGAGTGGGATGCAAAACCAGCAGGTTCTGAGAAAGAAGCAGCTTGGAATGCGAAGTTTGAAGCATACGCAGCGGCTTACCCAGCAGAAGCGGCAGAGCTTAAACGTCGTTTAAACGGCGAACTTCCTGCAGAGTGGGAAGAAAAAGCGAGCCAAATTATTGCGGATCTTCAATCTAATCCAGCGAACATTGCATCACGTAAAGCATCTCAAAATGCTCTAGAAGCGTTTGGTCAAATGCTTCCAGAATTCATGGGCGGCTCTGCTGACCTAGCGCCTTCTAACCTAACCATGTGGTCAGGTTCTAAGTCTCTAGAAGCGAACGACTTCTCTGGTAACTACATCCACTACGGTGTACGTGAATTCGGTATGACTGCGATCATGAACGGTATCGCGCTACACGGTGGTTTCGTTCCTTACGGCGCAACATTCCTAATGTTTATGGAATACGCTCGTAACGCTATGCGTATGGCTGCTCTGATGAAAGTTCAGAACATCCAAGTTTACACGCACGACTCTATCGGCCTTGGCGAAGATGGCCCAACTCACCAACCGGTTGAGCAAATGGCTTCACTACGTCTGACTCCAAACATGAGTACATGGCGTCCATGTGACCAAGTTGAATCTGCAGTAGCATGGAAACTGGCGATTGAGCGTAAAGATGCGCCAACTGCACTTATCTTCTCTCGTCAAAACCTAGCGCAACAAGATCGTGATGCTGCGCAAGTTGCGAACATCGCAAAAGGTGCTTACATCCTGAAAGACAGCGATGGTAAGCCTGAGCTAATCCTAATCGCGACAGGTTCTGAAGTTGAGCTAGTAGTGAAAGCTGCTGAGCAACTAACGGCTGAAGGTAAGAAAGTACGCGTTGTTTCAATGCCATCAACAGATGCATTCGACAAGCAAGACGCTGCTTACCGTGAATCTGTACTACCATCAGACGTAACGGCACGTATCGCGGTAGAAGCGGGCATTGCTGACTTCTGGTACAAGTACGTTGGTTTCGACGGCCGCATCATCGGTATGACGACCTTCGGTGAGTCTGCGCCGGCTGACCAGCTGTTTGAGATGTTTGGTTTCACTGTAGAAAACGTAGTGAACACAGCACAAGAATTGCTAGCGTAATTTCGCGTTATAAATGAAAAACCGAGCGTTAATGCTCGGTTTTTTTATGCCTATTCAAATTCTTTTCCCCAGTTGTCTCTCTCCTTGTGCCCACATTCCTTACAAGTGACATAGCGATCCATATCGTAATAGTGGCCGCCATTCAGCAAGGTATGAGCCCAGAGTTTTAACGTTCCAAGAATCGATTTATCCGTATCATAACGACTTGGCTTACGGACCAGCACTTCAGAGTGTGGTGTTTCTCTATTGCATCGCTGACAAAAGTGAGCAGCGGGAAAACCTGACATACGAATTTCCTTTTGGTGGTCAAACAAGGAGTTAAAGTGCCAAGTGAAATACGCGAGGTCAGAAATGAATATATTGGCAATGTGAATGTATCGTGAAGTGAAAAGATAGTTTACCGCGAGTGAGATCACTTACTTAATGCGTTCTGCCTTTGTATCAGGTACTATCTGTGACACGAATTTTTGGTGAGGCGAGGGAGAAATGCTAAAGGTTGCGATCAATGGATTTGGACGTATCGGTCGTAATGTACTGCGAGCAGTATATGAGAGCGGTAAACACCAACAAATTAAGGTTGTCGCTGTCAATGAGCTTGCACAACCAGAAGCAATGGCCCATCTTCTGCAATATGACACCAGTCATGGCCGCTTCGGAAAGAAAATCTCTCACGATCAAGAGCATCTTTATGTTCATCATGATAGTGGTGAATATGACCCCATTCGAATCCTTCACCTCGCTGAAATCGACCTGTTGCCATGGCGCGATCTAGAGGTCGATATTGTCTTAGACTGCACTGGCGTATTTGGCTCACAAGCGGATGGCTTAGCTCATATTGAAGCAGGTGCAGAGAAAGTCCTGTTTTCTCACCCTGGTGCAAATGACCTCGACAACACCATTATTTATGGCGTTAACCATGAAACGCTAAAAGGCGAGCATCGCATTGTTTCTAATGGCTCGTGTACGACGAATTGTATCGTTCCTATCATTAAAGTCTTAGATGAAGCCTTTGGCATTGAGTCGGGCACCATTACTACTATCCATTCATCAATGAACGATCAGCAGGTGATTGACGCTTATCATAATGATTTACGTCGTACTCGTGCTGCCAGTCAATCCATCATTCCTGTCGATACTAAGTTGCATAAGGGGATTGAAAGAATCTTCCCGAAATTTTCCAACAAATTCGAAGCCATTTCGGTTCGAGTTCCGACAGTTAACGTCACCGCGATGGATTTAAGTGTCACAATTAGTACAAATGTGAAAGTTAATGACGTAAATCAAACCATTGTTAACGCATCTCAGTGTACATTACGTAACATTGTTGACTATACTGAATCGCCGCTCGTTTCCATCGACTTTAACCATGATCCCCACAGTGCCATTGTGGATGGAACTCAGACTCGAGTGAGCAACGGGCAACTCGTAAAAATGCTTGTTTGGTGCGATAACGAATGGGGCTTTGCTAACCGGATGCTGGATACCGCTTTAGCAATGCAAGCTTCTTCACAAGTGGAGCCTTAATGGTGAGGAAGCGATGGAGAATTTTTTATTTTAAGCCTTGAAATAAATCTGACGTATCTCCATATCAATAACCAGTTTGAAGAATTAACGGGCTTGGCAGGATTGCCGAGTTTTTAAAAACTTTAATTATTTAATATTTGAGAGGACACATCATGTCTGTAATCAAGATGACTGACCTGGATCTTGCAGGTAAACGTGTATTTATCCGTGCTGACCTAAACGTGCCAGTAAAAGACGGTAAAGTAACTTCTGATGCACGTATCATCGCATCTCTTCCAACTATCAAGCACTGTCTAGAAGCAGGCGCTAAAGTAATGGTTACTTCTCACCTAGGTCGCCCAACTGAAGGTGAATACGCTGAAGAGTTCTCTCTACAACCAGTAGTTAACTACCTAAACGACGCACTAGATTGCGAAGTTAAACTAGCGAAAGATTACCTAAACGGTCTAGAACTAAACGCTGGTGAGCTAGTTGTTCTTGAAAACGTTCGCTTTAACAAAGGCGAGAAGAAAAACGAAGAAGAACTGTCTAAGCAATACGCTGCTCTATGTGACATCTTCGTAATGGACGCATTCGGTACCGCTCACCGTGCACAAGCATCTACTCACGGTGTAGGCATGCACGCAGACGTAGCATGTGCGGGTCCTCTACTAGCTAACGAACTAGAAGCACTAGGTAAAGCAATGGACAAGCCTGCTCGTCCAATGGTTGCTATCGTAGGTGGTTCAAAAGTTTCTACTAAGCTAACGGTTCTTGAGTCTCTATCTAAAATCGCTGACCAACTAGTTGTTGGTGGTGGTATTGCTAACACATTCATCGCAGCTGCTGGCCACAACGTTGGTAAGTCTCTATACGAAGCAGACCTAGTTGAAACAGCTAAGAAGCTAATGGACGAGTGTGCAATTCCAGTAGCAACTGACGTTGCATGTGCGAAAGCATTCGACGAGAACGCAGAAGCTGAAATCAAGCACGTTTCTGAAGTACAAGACGACGACATGATCTTCGACCTTGGTCCAGATTCAACTGCTGAACTAGCAGAAATTTTGAAGAACGCTAAGACTATCCTATGGAACGGTCCAGTAGGCGTATTCGAATTCAAGAACTTTGAAGCTGGTACTAAAGGCATCTCTGACGCTATCGCATCTTCTGAAGGCTTCTCTGTTGCAGGTGGTGGTGACACGCTAGCGGCTATCGACAAGTTCGGTATCAAAGCTGACGTATCTTACATCTCTACTGGCGGCGGCGCTTTCCTTGAGTTCGTAGAAGGTAAAGTTCTTCCAGCAGTTGAAATGCTAGAAGCACGCGCTAAGTAATATTCAGTAAAGCGGGAGTCCTCTCCCGCTTTCTTGTTTGCTGCAACGCGAGAGGAACTCTGCTAAAATAGCCTCAGTTGTGAGCAAACGTTTGCAAGATTTTCAATTTAACAAGTTTTGTTTATAAAACGACAGATAAATAGGATTACATCCATGTCTAAGATCTTCGACTTCGTAAAACCAGGTGTTATCTCTGGCGATGACGTTCAGAAAGTATTTGAAGTAGCAAAAGAGAACAAATTTGCTCTTCCAGCAGTTAACGTTGTTAACACTGACTCAATCAACGGTGTTCTAGAAGCTGCAGCGAAAGTTAAAGCTCCTGTTGTTGTTCAGTTCTCAAACGGCGGTGCTGGTTTCTTCGCTGGTAAAGGCGTGAAACTTGAAGGTCAAGGTGCACAAATCCTTGGCGCTGTAGCAGGTGCAAAATACGTACACGCAGTTGCTGAATCTTACGGCGTTCCAGTAATCCTTCACACTGACCATGCTGCTAAGAAATTGCTTCCATGGATCGACGGTCTGCTAGACGCTGGTGAAGAGTTCTTCGCTCAAACTGGTAAACCACTATTCTCTTCTCACATGATCGACCTTTCTGAAGAGTCTCTAGAAGAGAACATCGAAATCTCTGGCAAATACCTAGCTCGCATGGCGAAAATGGGTATGACTCTAGAGATCGAACTAGGTTGTACTGGTGGTGAAGAAGACGGCGTTGATAACTCTCACATGGACGCATCAGAGCTTTACACTTCTCCTGAAGACGTTGCTTACGCATACGAGAAACTAAACGCTATTAGCCCACGTTTCACTATTGCAGCATCTTTCGGTAACGTACACGGTGTTTACCAAGCAGGTAACGTTGTACTAACTCCAACTATCCTACGTGACTCTCAAGCATACTGTGCAGAGAAGTTCGGTATTGCACCAAACGCTCTAAACTTCGTGTTCCACGGTGGTTCAGGTTCATCTGAAGCTGAAATCCAAGAGTCTATCGGCTACGGTGTTATCAAAATGAACATTGATACTGATACACAGTGGGCAACTTGGGATGGTATCCGTACTTACTCTGCAGAAAACTTTGATTACCTGCAAGGTCAAATCGGTAACCCAACTGGCGAATCTGCGCCAAACAAGAAGTACTACGATCCACGCGTATGGCTGCGTGCTGGTCAAGCTTCAATGGTAGCTCGTCTAGAGAAAGCATTCTCTGACCTAAACGCAATCGACGTACTATAATTCGTCTTATTTGAGTTTCTAAAAACCCGCTCTTCGAGCGGGTTTTTTATGTCTAATCAATGAGACAGCGACCATTCTCTTTCTTTTAGCAATTGATAACTCAATCAACTGCTATATGATCACCGCACTTCATATCCCTTCAGTTTTGGCGCAAATTTCGAAACCCAGCGCATTTCCGCACCAAGTGGCATAAAAGCAATTAAAAAGTGTGGCGAAATGTAAATCCATTGCGTACTCTGTAACATGCCAATATCGGAAAATTCTGATAAAGCTTTGTTTTGTAGGTCTTTGCGAAACTCTGACTTTGCAAAATTTCAGTTTTGAGATATTGTGCCAAAAATCTGACACTGTTCAGGAAAACAATAGGGATGTTGTTGTGAATAAGAACCTATAAAAAACAAGGTTCATAAGTTAACGGCAATTAGATTTTTATATCTTTATTTTGAGGATACGAATTATGGCAGGTGAATCGATGGGTATCGATACCTCTTTAACGGATGGTTTGAGCAAAGCGGAAACGTGGCTAAATAACAACTCAGATCTTCTTATTCAGTACGGTGTAAACATCATTTCTGCACTGCTGATCCTATTTATCGGTAACATTATCGTTAAAGCGGTAGCAAACAGCGTTTCAAAAGTGCTTGAAAAGAAACAAATGGACAAAGCGGTTGTTGAGTTTGTCAACGGTCTAGTTCGTTACCTTCTATTTGTTATTGTATTGATTGCGGCACTAGGTCGTGTAGGTGTTCAAACTGCATCTGTAGTTGCGGTAATTGGTGCGGCTGGTCTTGCTGTTGGTCTTGCTCTACAAGGCTCACTATCTAACTTTGCTGCTGGCGTGCTAATCGTTGCATTCCGTCCATTTAAGTCTGGTGACTATGTGGAAATCGGTGGTGTAGCTGGTAGTGTTGAAGCAATTCAAATCTTCCAAACTGTACTAAAGACACCTGACAACAAAATGGTTGTTGTGCCGAACTCATCAGTTATCGGCGGCGCAATCACTAACTACTCTCGCCACGCTACGCGTCGTGTAGACCTAGTTATCGGTGTTTCTTACAGCGCTGATCTTAAGCAAACTAAGCAAGTTATCCGTGACGTGCTAGAAAAAGATGAGCGTATCCTGAAAGATCCTGCAATCCAAATCGGTGTCCTAGCACTAGCAGACTCTTCAGTGAACTTCGTGGTTCGTCCATGGTGTAAAACGTCTGATTACTGGGATGTTTACTTCGATTCAACTCAAGCAATCAAAGAAGCGTTGGACGAAGCAGGCATCGAAATTCCATTCCCACAAATGGATGTTCATTTGAACAAAGTAGAAGCTTAATCCCTTCGATTGAGAACATGAAAAAGCGAGGCAATGGCCTCGCTTTTTTTATATCCGGATTTTCTAAAGTTCTAACAGAGTGTTACTGCCAGCGAGGAGCAGACGTTTAAGTTCGCTACCTGCAAAGCCAAAGGTTAATTCGGGTAAACCTGGCGTATAAAGCAACTCATCATGCTGGTAGAGTGCCGTGTCGACGATAATGGTGACATGCTCAGGTAAGCCAATAGGACAAACTGCGCCAGGTACACAACCTAGCTGCTCAATCATTTCATCGTCGCTGCAAATAGAAGGCCTTTTACCAGTCATCATTTTGATTTGTTTGGAGTCTAAACGAGAGTCTTTGTCGGTCAGGTATACAGCATAACCTTGCCCTTTTAGCTTGAGAAAAAGACTCTTAGTATGAATGCCAGTCCAGCCGAGTTTTGCGGCAACTTTGACATCGGTTTCGAAGTCGAGAATGGCTTCATGTTGCCACTCTCGAAAGGGGATGGAGAGCGCGTTGAATCGCTCTCGATTGATTTGATGGATTTTTTCCAGTGACTCCATGTCGTGTTTCTTTCCTATTTATCTTTACCAGTATTTGGTGACTAACTCATTCGCAAGTACAAAAGCGATAGTAAACATCATAGTAGCAACCGCAATATCGATGCCTTTTTTCACTTTTGGTTTTGAGAGCGTTGGCCCCAATTTTGCCGCACCTAATGAGAGCGTGTAGAACCATACAAAGGAAGCCATGATGGTGCCCATAGCGAATGCGATGCGATCATTACCTTCAAACTGACCACCAATTGAACCTAAGATCACTACGGTATCTAAGTACAGGTGCGGGTTCAACACTGTGACGGCAAGTGCGCCAAGAATTACGGTACGACGGCCTCGTGCGACGACTTCACCATTCGATTCAGAGGCGTTTGCTGCTTTGAATGCACTTTTTAGTGACAGTAAACCGTAAACACTTAAGAAGGCAATACCACCTAAAGTTACTGAGGTAAGTAGGATTTCATTTTGCGAGAGAATCGCGCCGCCACCAAAAATACCGAGCGAGATAAAAATCATATCTAGGATGCTACAGATGGTCGCAGTCGTTAGATGATGTTGACGCTTAATGCCTTGGTTAAGTACATACGCATTTTGCGCACCGATTGGAATGATCATGGTCGCACCTAAACCGAATCCTTGTAATAACACCCAAAAGCTCACAACACACCTCAACATTAGTAATAGAACAACAGAGGAGGGGAAGATAAAGCTTTTCATTAAATAAGTATAATTAATGATTTTAATATATTATTAGCATTACTTATTTGGTGCTGTTGGCGTTTATTAGGGAGGAAAAACACGTGCGAGGATTGGATTATAAATGGATAGAAGCGTTAGATGCGGTAGTTCATCAAGGCAGTTTTGACCGAGCTGCTGAGCACCTTTTTGTTTCGCAATCAGCCATTTCCCAACGTATCAAACAGCTTGAGAAGTACCTTGCCCAACCGGTACTTATACGTGAGCAACCGCCAAAGCCAACCCCAATTGGTAAGAAGCTACTCGGGCTTTATCGTCGCGTCAGGTTGCTTGAGCATGAAATCCTTCCTGAGCTAAAAAACGACACCACAACTCGTCCCGTTCAGCTCTCACTCGCGACTAATGCCGACAGCTTAGCAACGTGGTTACTACCGGCTTTACAAGATGTGATGAAGCATCGCCAAGTTGAACTTAAGTTGACGATCTACGGAGAATCACGATCGATTGAAAAGCTCAGAAGTGGTGAGGTAGCAGGGGCTATAAGTTTAGAATCACAAGCCATACCGAGTTGTCGAGCGGATTACCTAGGGCGCATCGATTATGTTTGTGTCGCTAACCCTGAGTTCTATCAACGCTATTTTACCGAAGGCGTGAACAATCAAACGTTAGCTAAAGCACCAGCGGTTTCCTACGATCAGTACGATGATCTGCATAAGAAGTTTTTAACGGAGCACTTCAACGTCAGACCGGATAGTGTCATCCATCACAACATTAGTAGTTCTGAAGCTTTCCTCAAAATGGCGTTAGCTGGAGTCGCTTATTGCTTGATTCCTCGACTACAGATCACCGATGAACTGGAGAAAGGGGAGCTTATCGATATTACGCCTGGCTTTTTGATGTCTTATCGCATTTATTGGCATCACTGGCAGTTGGAAACCGGAGTGCTGCAAGAGATATCGCAAGCAATTGTGAGTTACGCTCAAAAACACTTACCGCAATAAGTTCCCACTTCGCTCGCGTTTTGAGTCGAAATTACCATGAAGTTACACAGTCAAAGTTGTGTTAGAAGTCGCTTAAGGTGCTTGGATAATTGCCAGAAGTTTCTATGATGAGTCTATATACACTCCTGTTCATTGCTGTTTTATCTATTTGCGAATTCAAGACAGCAACTTATCTGCCATGGCTTTCATCGAGTCTCTCGCCTTGAACTCAGGCAACTGGAGTGATCTTAGTCTTTCAATACGGATGGATTTGTCGAATGAAACTGTCTTCATGTTTACTTGCTTCAGCCCTAAGCCTTACCAGTATTTCTGTGTTTGCGAATGATGTGCCGAATTTTGCCCATTTATCAACCACTGGCTACGGTGAAGTTGTCGCGACGCCAGATATGGCGGCTTTTTCTGTAAAGGTAGTTGATACGACCATGACGGCAGAACAGGCGAAGCAATCTGTCGATAATACGGTTGATGAGTTTCTTAAGAGCTTAGCTGATGCTGGTTTGTCGAAAGACAATATTACTAGCTCAAATCTGTACCTTGCTCCTCAGTACCACTATCCTAAATCGGGTAAAGCGGAACTTGTGGGTTATCGAGCTTCACGCAGTATTGATGTGACTGTGAGTGATTTGGCGAACTTGAATGAGTACTTGGATATGGCGCTAAAGGCGGGCATCAACCAGGTTGACAACATTCAGCTTAAAGTAAGCAACCAATCTGAGTACCAACAAAAAGCACGCATGGCAGCGATTAAAGATGCACAAAGCAAAGCGGCTTCTTTAGCGACAGGTTTTGATAAGAAGTTAGGTGATGTGTGGCAGATTAACTACAACCAAATGCACGCACGCCCAGTATTGATGCGCTCTGTGGCGATGGATGCAAGAGAGAGTTCAAATAGCTATCAAGATTCAACGTTGGTGATTCGTGACCAAGTGGACGTCGTATACAGGCTTAAATAGTACAGATAACATTACGATTCATAGAATGAGAAAAGGCAGGGAAGTCCCTGCCTTTTTTGTATTTGCAAGTCAGTGATCAGTGAAGGATTCGGGCACGAATGGTGCCTTCGATGCCTTTTAATTTAACTAATGCTTCTGCTGCGCGAGAGGTTTCTACGTCAATCACTACGTAGCCGATCTCAGCTGCGGTTTGTAGGTACTGGCCGGCGATGTTGATGCCGTCTTCTGCGAAAATGGTGTTGATTTGCGTCAGGATACCAGGACGGTTTTTGTGGATGTGGAGTAGACGTGAACATTCACGATGCTCTGGCAGTGATACTTCTGGGAAGTTCACGCTCGATAGTGTTGAACCATTGTCTGAGTACTTCGCCAACTTGCCCGCAACTTCTACACCAATGTTTTCTTGTGCTTCTTGTGTTGAGCCACCGACGTGTGGCGTTAGGATAACGTTGTCGAACTTCTGTAGTGGAGACTCAAACGCATCGGCGTTGGTTTTTGGCTCTACAGGGAATACGTCGATAGCTGCTCCAGAAATATGGCCTGATTCTAGGCTGTGGCATAGAGCCGGAATATCAACAACAGTACCGCGCGCCGCATTGATAAAGATAGCGCCCGGCTTCATGCGCGCGAACTCTTCCTCACCCATCATGTTCTTGGTTTCTGGCGTCTCTGGTACGTGCAAAGAAACGACGTCACATTTATTTAGTAACTCACTCATGGTGAGCACTTGTGTCGCATTACCTAGAGACAGTTTGTTTTCAATGTCGTAGTAGTAAACGCGCATGCCTAGGTTTTCGGCAATGATACCTAATTGCGTACCAATGTGACCGTAACCAATGATGCCCAGACGTTTCCCGCGAGCTTCGTAAGAACTGTCTGCACTCTTTTTCCAAATGCCACGGTGCGCGAGTGCGTTCTTTTCTGGAATGCCACGAAGAAGCAACAGGATTTGACCTAGAACCAACTCTGCGACGCTGCGCGTGTTTGAGAAAGGTGCGTTGAATACAGGGATACCACGCACCGAAGCAGCGTTGAGGTCTACTTGGTTGGTACCGATACAAAAACAGCCAATCGCAACTAGCTTGTTCGCCGCATTGATCACGTCTTTCGATAGGTTTGTTCGGGAGCGGATACCGATGAAGTGTACGTCTTTTACTGCTTCAATCAGTTCTTCCTCAGAAAGGGAACCTTTGTGATATTCAATGTTGCTGTAGCCAGCTGCTTGAAGAACTTCAACTGAAGAAGGGTGGAGTCCCTCTAGCAAGAGGATCTTAATCTTTTCTTTTTCCAGTGAAACTTTGGCCATTTTTCTCGTCCTTAAAATGGAAAGGTGGGCTAATGTGGCGCACATAAAGCAAAACCATTAAAAAGGGGATAATTAACAGTTTTGTTGGAAGACAAACGTTTCCCTGTGCGTCTTCTGTTCAATAAAGTAACAAAAAATTTTTGCTTTGGGTAAGAAAATTACGGAATAAGGCATGCTTTTCTTAGAAAAAGAAAGAAAAAACGGCGCCCTAGGGCGCCGTCTGTAATGAAATAACAGAAAACTTAAGTCAACTAGTGACTTATTCTTCTATTTTTGCACCTTCTGGTGTGCCAGTGATAACCACATCTGCACCACGGTGAGCGAATAGACCCACAGTCACAACACCCGCGATGCCGTTGATCTTATCTTCCATCTCTTTTGGGTTAGTGATTTGCATGTTGTGTACGTCTAGGATCACGTTGCCGTTGTCCGTCGTTACGCCTTCACGGTATGCAGGGTCACCACCTAGTTTTACCAATTCACGAGCTACGTAAGAGCGTGCCATTGGGATAACTTCTACAGGAAGTGGGAATTGGCCCAGTACGTCAACTGCTTTTGTGCCGTCAACGATACATACGAATTTGTCTGAAATAGCTGCAACGATTTTTTCACGAGTCAATGCAGCACCGCCGCCTTTGATCATATCGCGTGTTGCATTGATTTCATCTGCACCATCAACGTAGACATCTAGCTTCACTACGTCGTTACACTCGAATACTTCAATACCAAGCTCTTTTAGGCGCTCAGTAGAAGCAATAGAGCTAGACACTGCACCTTTGATATCGTCTTTGATACTGCCTAGGGCATCGATGAAGTGATTCACGGTAGAGCCA
The DNA here is from genome assembly GCF_023277445.1 of Vibrio sp. ED002. Lineage (NCBI taxonomy): Bacteria > Pseudomonadati > Pseudomonadota > Gammaproteobacteria > Vibrionales > Vibrionaceae > Vibrio > Vibrio sp. ED002. The sequence goes on from NZ_CP080238.1 coordinate 2,928,258, forward strand.
GTACCAACACCGACAATGCTGTCTTTCTCAACATATTTAAGTGCTGCCCAACCAGCCGCTTTCTTCATTTCATCTTGAGTCATGCCAATCTCCTGAATAGATGTTCGTTAACGTTTGCGGCGTGATTATAGCGGGTAAGTTCTACTTTTCCCATTGCCAGATCTGGCTTGGAGTCACGATCTTAGGTAATGGGATGTCCCAACTCTCTGTTGGAAGGCGTTCGACATGCTGACAATCATGAGCAATGCCGATTGGCTTGGCGCCCTCGCCAGTACTAAACCAGCGTGAGAGTGTCCGGTCATAGTAGCCTCCGCCCATACCTAAGCGATGGCCGATACTGTCAAAACCAACTAATGGTGTGCAGATCAGGTCGAGATCTCGAACGGGCTTTAGGTAGGTGATATCGAGTTTGGGTTCTAAGATTCCATACTTATTAAACACCAACTGGTCATCGTTTACGTAATGAAGAAACAACAATTGGCCTTGCGAGAATGGGTGAATCACCGGTAGGTAAATCGACTTACCTTGTTGCCATAGCCACTCAATTAACGGTTTTGTGTCGAGCTCTCCGTCGGCGGAAAGATAAATGGCGATGTGATCTGAAACTTGGATTTCTGGCAACTGTGAAAACTGTTTAATTAGATCGAGCCCTGCTTGAAACTGAGTATCACTGCACAGGCCGTTACGTTTTTCACGGATGAGTTTACGGAATTCTTGTCGAGATAGGTTTGACATAGAGAGGATACCCCAGGGTGCCGTTGAGGATTGTGGCCCTTGAACCAGCTGGTTCAAGGCGGATCAGCAATGATAACCGTAGGCTTCTCGGTGCATGCCAAGCTTGCTCAATAGCTATCAAGTACTAACCCTTCGGTATTGCTTATCGGCTCAGGGACTTAAATCCAACTGACGAACACCCCAGGGTAAATTTGGTATCTACTGCTGTCCTTGCGTTACATTCTTAAGTGCGTTCTCTAGCGACGCAGTGAGCTTTTCCATTCGCTCCGTAATTTCTTGTTGCTGACCGTTTGATTCGTATGACTTGGTATGCAATTCATGACAAATATTTAATGCAGCAAAAGTCAGTAGCTGAATTTCATTGGTTACCTTAGTACGGTCTGTCATCTCTTTCAATCGACGATCGAGATCTTTAGCCGCTGTAATCAGTGACTCTTCTTGACCCGGTGGACAATTCACTCGTGTCATTTTTCCAAGGATTTCAACGTCGACCGCTTGATTGCTCATGATGAATAAACTCTATATTCGCGCTATCTAAGGTATTGCTTTGTACAACTACCGAGGAGGAAACTATAGGAAAACCGCTATTAAGATTCAAGCATTTCCCACCCTAGATAGAAAAATGGTGAAGTGATCACACAGGAATTGGACAAATTGAGTAAATGCTGTCCAAATTTGAATTTGATAGCCGTTTCAGCCGAGTAGGCTTGATGGTAGGATAGAACGATACATTATTACGCAAGAATGAGCCCAGTTATGAGTGAAATCACCCTTCCAGAATATCAATCTATTGCTGTTGAACTTAAATCCGCAAGCATTGCAGTGACGCCTGCTGAGTTACACGGGTTACTTGTCGGCATGCTAAGTGGTGGATTGGCGATTAACGATCAAACCTGGCAACCAATTTTGTTTGATTACACCAATGATGGTATGGGGTGGCCAACTACTGCACTGTCTTTTGCACAAAGCATTTTTAAAGTGACGGTAAATGAGTTGACAGGCACCTCGATGGAATTGTCTCTGTTGTTGCCTGATGAGCCAGGTGAAGAAGGCTTGTTCGCATTGGCTGATGGCCTATCTGATTTCGTTAACCATTTTATCTCAGGTTTGGGATTAGCTGGTATCGCCATGAATAAAGCGTCTGACGATGTGAAAGAGGCGTTAGCAGATCTTGAAGAGATCGCTAAGTTAGGCATTGATGAAGATGACGACCTAGGTGAGCAAGCTCAATTGCTAGAGCAAGTAATCGAACACGTCAAAGCATGCGTATTAACTATTCATGCCGAGTTTGGCGCTCGTCCTGAAAGCAACGATAGTAAACCGACGATTCACTGATCGTCGGTACCATTAATTGAATAGTTTCTAGAGGTTAGCATGAGGCAATATGACGTTGTAATTGCTGGTGGAGCCATGGCGGGAGCCACACTTGCTTTAGCGATAGATCGCTTATCGAAAGGACAACTTCGTGTTGCCGTTGTTGAGCCGTTTAAAGCGCAATCTAATGAGCACCCTGGTTTTGACTCTCGTTCCATTGCCTTATCCTACGGGACCGTCAACACCTTACGCCATTTGCAGTTGTGGGCGGCGGTTGAGCCTTTTGCAACTCCAATAGAGCACATTCATGTGTCCGATCGTTCTCATGCGGGGATGACTGAGATTACCAAGCACGAAGTTGGTGTTGAAGCGCTTGGTTACGTAGTGGAACTCGCCGATGTTGGTCGCGTCTATCAAGAGCTCTTAGATAAGAGTGAGGCGATCAGTCTGTTTTGCCCGGATTCGGTCGTGAACATCGAACGTGAGCAAGACAAAGCGCACATTGAGCTGACGAGCGGTGAGAAGCTGGAAGCTAAGTTGCTCGTTGCTGCCGATGGCGCAGTATCGCAATGCTGTCAGCAAATCGGTTTAGAGTTGTCTGAGCATGATTTTGACCAAGTGGCAGTGATTGCGAATATCGTAACGCAAGAACCTCATCAAGGTCGTGCCTTTGAACGCTTTACCGAGAATGGTCCAGTCGCACTGCTGCCTATGAGTGACAACCGCATGTCTTTGGTTTGGTGTTTGCGTCCTGAAGAAGCGCAATCCGTTGTGAATTTGTCCGATGAAGAGTTCCTTGAGCGCCTGCAGAGCGACTTTGGTTGGCGTTTAGGTGAGATGCAAAAAGTCGGGCAACGTGCGAGCTATCCACTTCTTCTGCGTCATCGTAAGCAAAACATTTCACACCGCTTTGCTATTGTTGGCAATGCCGCACAAACGCTTCACCCGATTGCAGGACAAGGCTTCAATCTTGGTATTCGTGATGTGGCATCGTTAGCGGAAGAGGTTGTTAAGCAAGCTGAAGACGCGGGTCGTTACCAAGGCTTAATGCGATTTAGCCAGCGTCGTGAAGATGATCGCAGCGAAACAATTTGGCTAACCAGTTCTCTCGTGCATATTTTTTCAAATGATTTACCGGCGATGCGAATTGGGCGTAACCTCGCTCTCGCAACGATGGATAACCTTTCTACTTTTAAGCAACCGCTGCTACGCCACACGCTTGGTCTAGTGAAACGATAAACGGCAACGAATTAGGTAACAAAAGCAATGATGCAAAGTGTAGATATCGCCATCATCGGCGGTGGTATGGTTGGATTGGCGTTGGCTGCCGCTTTTAAAGACAGTGACCTACGTGTTGCTGTTATTGAAGGCTCTGTGCCGGACGATACGTTGAGTGAACTACCGGACGTTCGTGTATCAGCGCTAAGTCGCTCTAGTGAAACGATGTTGCGTAAACTCGGAGCTTGGCAAGGTATCGAGCAACGTCGTGCTTCTCCGTATTATGCAATGGAGGTATGGGAGCAAGACAGCTTTGCTAACATCGCGTTTGATGCGCAAAGCATGGCTCAGCCAGATCTTGGCCATATTGTTGAAAATCGCGTAATTCAATTGGCGTTGCTAGAGCAAGTTCAAAAGCTGGATAACGTGACGCTGTTTATGCCTGCACGTTGTGCAACGTTAGCGGTTGGTGAGCAAGAAAGCTGGCTCACGCTCGACAACGGTCAAGCCATGACTGCGAAGTTAGTGGTTGGCGCCGATGGTGCAAACTCTTGGCTGCGCAACCAAATGGATATTCCATTGACGCATTGGGATTACGGTCATAGCGCACTTGTCGCGAACGTGAAAACCGCTGACCCACACAACAGCGTTGCGCGTCAGATCTTTACACCGCAAGGTCCATTGGCTTTCCTTCCGATGTCTGATCCGCACATGTGCTCGATTGTTTGGTCTACCGAACCAAATCGTGCCGAGCAACTGCTGGCGATGAATGAGCAAGAGTTCAATAAGGCATTAACTAGCGAATTTGATGTGCGTTTAGGTTTGTGTGAAGTAGTTGGTGAACGTGCGGCGTTCCCGCTTAAGATGCGTTATGCGCGTGACTTTGTGGTTGAACGTGTGGCGTTAGTTGGCGATGCAGCACACACCATTCATCCACTAGCAGGGCAGGGTGTGAACCTTGGTTTATTGGATGCTGCGAGCTTAGCGCAAGAAGTGTTGGCGCTTTGGAAGCAAGGGCAGGACATTGGCACCAAACGTAACCTACGTGGTTATGAACGTTGGCGTAAAGCGGAAGCTGCGAAGATGATTGCTGCGATGCAAGGCTTCCGTGACCTGTTCTCTGGTGAGAATCCTGCTAAAAAGCTGGTACGTGGAATTGGTTTGAGTTTAGCTAGCCAGCTACCAGGAGCAAAAGACGAGATAATGAAACGCGCATTGGGTTTGAAAGGCAATTTGCCGGAACTTGCGCGTCAATAACGAGCTTATTGCTCGACGAATAGAAGACACAAAAAAGGCTGGTTAATCCAGCCTTTCCTTTACATCGATGTTGTCGCTAAGCGTATGCGCATCTGAGCTTCATAATCTCTTGGTTAATTTCTTTAACCGCTTGAAAGTGGCGTCTTTCCGCTTTCTCTGGCAGCATTAATTTTCCATTATCAAACTCAAATTTACCGACTCCGTAAATATAAATTCTTCCTTTAAAAAGACGACTTATGTGTTTAGCAATCATACCTGGTGTATAGCGCTTAAACAGTCTCATATTTACTTTTCCTTATCTCTTACCTAGCTCAGTTATCTTACGTTTTTGGCGTAAAAATTATTGTGACAGCAATGGTATTAAGTACAGATGAGTTGTATCGCTTTAGAGATTTGTGCTGCCATAGACAAATTGACAGGGTCATATCTCAAATAGCGTGAGGATTACCTCAAAAAAACACTAGCGAAGGAACCGTTCCTTATCTCTTTCTGTTGTTACGTGGTGCATTAAGCAACTGTTTTGTTACAGAATTAAGAATAGAAGGAAAATAATTGTTTGCTAAATGTTTTTACTCAATTGATTGCATTTTGTTCGTTTTGCCGGATTAAGGGCTTAATACATGGCTTTCATCGAGTTAGAGGGAAGAGGCGCAGAAAAGTTCCGTATAAAAAAAAGCCCGCTTCGGCGGGCGAATAGTCACAGATGCATTACACAAAAGTGGACGACTGACTGTGTGGCAGAGGCCAATTCAGTCAGCAGTTTCACTTTATGTTGATTAAGTCGTTGTTGAAAACTCAACCAACAAATTCAGCATATACGAGTTTATTACGCGTGACTATTTATGTTTCAAAAATGATTAAAAATTCCACTTTGTATGTTGGGAGATATGAGTGAGATCACGTAGGTGTGAGAAAGCCTGCATGTTATTACATTTTTACGAAGGTTAACGGCAGATATCGGCCAAGGTTGGTTGGCACAATTGCAGTAAATCATCGATAGATAATGCTAATCCAGCCATACGATCACCACTGCTGATAGTGATTTCTTTTTCTTCAAGCAAACTTGGGTCAAATACGATCGGCATGTAGCGTTTTAAGAGTAGTGGCGTGACAGTACCAATCTTGTATCCGGTAATCGCTTCTACGTCGGCTTGATCAACACACGTCATGCGACGGCACTGCAGTAATGCGCGCACCTTCTTTGGATCAACGCTACGATCACCTGGTGCACAAGCAAGCGCATATTGGTTTCCCATATCACGCAAAAGAATCGCTTTGACCATTTGAGAAGGGCGAATGCCGCGTTGTTGCGCGGCATCCTCAATGGTTGTTGCTGGCTTTTGATGAGGAAGAAGGCGGTACTCGATGTTTTGGTCCGCCAAAAACTGCATCAAAGGGGTATGAATGGTATTACTCATCGTCAAGGCTGTACGGCAGTGCTGCGATTTCCCATTCACATTCTGGTTGGTCAACCAAGCGCAGACGAGTGTCATCATCTAGGTTGTTTGGCAATACAATGAGACCCATCGCTTGGTTGTCGCTGAATTGGTAATGCGTGAGCAAGGCGCCTACTGAACGCCAGTTTTCACCGACACTACGTTCCAATTCGATCGCACCTTCACTTAAGGTTTCAACGGTTACACCTTTAACAATGTACATTGCACGTTTGTTGGTGCCGCGATATTTCGCGCGCGCTACAGTTTCTTGACCCGTGTAGCAGCCTTTCGTAAAGCTTATACCACCAAGCGCTTGTACGTTTAGTGCTTGTGGAATGTGTACGTTTTGCGCGTCTGCTGCCACGTATGGCAGTGCTGCCTCAATATCGAAATGGGTCCAAAGCTCGTGGGTTGTCAGTGTTGCTTGGCTATCTTCCACTAATGATTGTGTTGCTTCTGCTGTAAGCGCAAGCAACCAGCGATTCAGAGCGACTTTGACCGCAGTGCCGCCTTCAATCGCACGCACGTCGCCAGAATCAGCATTTAGCGTTGAGATGAATGCATCTGCATTCTTACCAGCAACACCCAGTACCACGTCGCTTGACTCTTCGATGGTCACTTTCGAGAACACTGCGTACTTTTTAATTTCTTTCAGTTCCACTTCAATTGCTGATTTCGGCTGAACCATTGAGTAGCCATCGTTATGGTGGAATAGGCGGAAGACACTCCACACTTTACCTTTCGCGTCACAATGTGCTCCCAACATTGATTGGTCTTTCTCAAGAGAAACCACATCGCAGGTAACTTGACCGTGTAGGTATGACTTTTTGTCGTCCCCGACCATGGTGATCATGCCCAGGTTATCCAATAGCGAGATAGACAGCTCCGGTAGCGCGTCTTGTGTCGATAGGTTCAGTGGTGAAAAGCGAGTTTGCCATTCCATGAGTACGATGCCTTTTGAAGATATTTTTCAGCTATGTTAATTGCAGATTCGATATTTGTCAGCACTCAATATATCCACTCAATTTTAAGGTGTTTGGCTCAACTGAACGTTTGTTTATTAAATGCGATCAGGATTTGCAGTGACTTGGCTACATATTGTGACCCGCACACTAGTGGCGTAGAACATCCCTTGTTACACTCCGCACTAAGAACAAGACATCTATGAAGGAATACTGAATGTACACTGCGGAAGAAAAGGCGCGTATTAAATGGGCTTGTCGTCGTGGCATGCTTGAGCTTGACGTGGTGATTATGCCGTTTTTTGAAGAGTGCTTCGATGCACTAGGTGAGCAAGAGCAACGTGATTTTGTTTCGTTGTTAGAATGTGATGATCCAGATTTGTTTACTTGGGTCATGGGGCATGGTCGCAGCGAAAACCTTGGTCACGCTTCGATGGTTGATAAAATTGTCGCACACAACCTCAGCAAGGTTCGCTAACCTTACTGTTTCTAAATCTCTAAACGCCCAAGCGCTGCATTACTTGATTCTTTTCGGTTTAGCTTGGGCGGTTATCTTCTCTGATATTCCACTCGTCTTATCTAGTTATCTGTTACTACTGATCTATCGTTGCCATACCCAAGGTGGATTCGTCATGCCGTCAACTGTCGGGAATTGGTATTTTCATCGTGATGGAACGGTTCGAAATGACGCTCGAACTTCACTGTTATCAGGAGTCGATCTTTCCGCTTCTGTTTTCAAGGTGACGTTCAAGTTGGTATCTGGGGATAAGGTGACCGTTTGGCGAGACAGTTGTGATGATGTGTCGTATCGTCAATTGAATATGATATTGCGTCAATGGAAAATGGGAGCCGAAGCTCCCATTTGATATCGTGTCTAACTCTTTCTTACTTGGCGTCAGATTTACTTGTTTGGTGTTAGGATCGTCGGTCCGCTATTTTCTTGTTGGTTTGGATAATCCAAGGTGTAGTGTAGACCGCGGCTTTCTTTACGCTGCATCGCACAACGTACCATCAGTTCAGCTACTTGAAGTAGGTTACGCAGTTCTAGCAAGTTGTTTGAAACACGGAAGTGGCTGTAGTACTCATGCGTTTCTTGCTGAAGCATTTGAATACGGCGCAGTGCGCGTTCTAAACGTTTGTCCGTGCGAACAATGCCCATGTAATCCCACATAAACAAGCGAAGCTCATGCCAGTTATGCTGGATGATAACCTCTTCATCACTGTTGGTGACTTGGCTTTCATCCCAACAAGGTACTCGGGGTGCTAATTCGACCTTCGTGTGGTGCTTTAGGATATCTTTGGCGGCTGCCCATGCGTAGACCACACACTCAAGTAGTGAGTTTGAAGCCATGCGGTTTGCACCGTGTAGACCGGTGTAGCTGACTTCGCCAATGGCATATAGATTCTTCAAGTCCGTATTGCCGTTTTGATCGACCATCACGCCACCACACGTGTAGTGTGCGGCTGGAACAATTGGGATCGGCTCTTTGGTCATATCGATGCCAAGATCCATCAAACGAGAGTAGATGGTTGGGAAGTGCTTGGTAATGAATTCCGCAGGTTTGTGGCTGATGTCTAAATACATGCAGTCTGCACCTAGGCGCTTCATTTCAAAGTCGATGGCACGTGCGACGACATCACGCGGCGCAAGTTCTTTACGCTCATCAAAATCCGGCATAAAGCGTGAGCCATCAGGGCGTCGCAGATAGGCACCTTCACCACGCAAGGCTTCTGTGAGTAGGAAGTTACGTGCTTCTGGGTGGAACAGGCAAGTAGGGTGGAATTGGTTGAATTCCATATTTGCGACACGGCAGCCTGCGCGCCAAGCAATCGCGATACCGTCACCAGAGGAAACGTCAGGGTTTGACGTATATTGGTAAACTTTGGAAGCGCCACCAGTCGCAAGAACAACAAATTTAGCGCGAACGGTTTCTACCTGTTCTTCATTTCGGTTCCAAATATAAGCGCCAATGATCTTGTTTTTGTCGCCGCCGACTTTATCTTCAGTGATTAAATCCAGAGCATTGTGACGTTCAAGAACATGAATGTTTGGGTGGCTGTGGGCGTTGTCTTGCAGTGAGGTTTGCATCGCCATACCTGTTGCATCCGCAGCATGCAAAATTCGGCGTCGACTGTGACCACCTTCGCGAGTTAAGTGGTAACGAGGTTCTTCATCAGAGTCATCGTCCTCACGGTCAAACGGTACACCACCATCAATCAACCATTGCACGCATTCTTTTGAATTCTCAGCGATAAACTTAACCGTTTCTTCATCGCAAATGCCATCACCAGCAATTTGTGTGTCTTCAACGTGAGACTCGATGGTGTCAGATTCATCGAAGACCGCAGCGATACCACCTTGCGCGTAAAACGTCGCGCCTTCGCTGCGCGGGCCTTTACTCAACACCATCACTTTACAGTGGTTTGCTACGCGCAAAGCTAACGACAAGCCCGCGGCGCCACTCCCTACCACTAACACATCACATTCATGTTCACGATTCGTGTTCATATAACTTTTACAATCCCAAGCTAAGGTAACAAGGCTACCTTGTGTATATTTTGCACACCATGTGCATCCATTAACGCGACATCCGTCGCTAAGGGCTAAGTTGGGAGGTATCTAAATCACCGCAACTCTGGTGACTTGTGCCACTCTTATTTTTGCATGTCGATGACATGCGCATGCTTCCTGAGTTTTATTTTAAACGCGTTGTTCAGATAGCCATTAGCCGTGCCAACAAAAAGTAATAGTTTGTCAATGCCATTGCTTTTCTAGGCTCTACCCAGCACAATCTGGGACAGAGATCATCCATTATACCCATTTCCCCATCACTATGCTCGCTTGTCAAAACGAGACGTAATTCAGACGTGGCGAGGGATTTGGCTAGTGACATCACACTGTGAAAAAACAATGACAAAAAATTTGAGAAACCATGGAACTTTCTCATTCACGTCGGAGTCACAATAGTGCTCAAGTAAGCAGTGGTGTCAATACTACGTTTTGCATAATTAGTACCCATATCTGAGAAGAGTAGGGGCATAACAAATAGGAGTATCCGCTCGAATGAACGAGCAGCTGACCGATCAAGTATTGATTGAGCGAGTTCAGAATGGAGATAAGCAAGCATTCAACCTGCTGGTAACGAAGTATCAGAACAAGGTATGTAATCTTATTTCCAGATACGTAAGTAATCCTGGCGATGTTCCAGATGTAGCACAAGAAGCGTTTATCAAGGCTTACCGAGCTATCCCTAGCTTTCGCGGGGAGAGTGCGTTTTACACTTGGCTGTATCGCATTGCAGTGAATACTGCGAAGAATCATATCGTTGCTCAGGGTCGTAGACCGCCTGCGACGGACGTTGATGCTGAAGATGCTGAATTTTACGAAACAGGTAATGCATTGAAAGAAATTTCGAACCCTGAGAACTTAACGTTGTCCAAAGAATTGCAACGGGTAGTGTTCAGCGCAATCGAAGCCTTACCTGAAGATTTAAAAACGGCAATGACTCTGCGTGAGCTTGATGGCTTAAGCTATGAGGAAATTGCTGAAGTAATGGATTGCCCGGTGGGAACGGTACGATCACGTATCTTCCGTGCTCGTGAGGCGGTGGAAAAGAAAATCAAACCTCTTTTACAGCGCTAGTACAAGTGATAACTATGGTGAAAACAATGGCTGACAAAGAAAAACTTTCAGCTCTCATGGATGGAGAATTGGTCGATAAGGCTTTAATTCAAGAATTAGAGCAAGACCAAGAAAGCCGTGACGCTTGGCAGAACTATCATCTTATTGGTGATGTGATGCGAGGCGAAGCGCCAGCAAAACCTGAGTGGAATATTGCTGAAAGCGTGGCGTTAGCGTTAGAAGACGAGCCTGTGCATCGTGCTATCGATTCACGCAGTGCTAACGTTATTTCAATTAATGACGCGCCAAAAGAGTCGCAACCAGAGCCACAAAAAGCCAAGCGCCAGTTGCCTGCATGGCTAACTCAGTTTGGTCAGGTTGCCGTTGCTGCGTGTGTGTCACTTGCCGTGATTTTAGGTGTGCAACAATACGGTGGTAGCGACCCAATGTCGCCACAAGCCGATCAACTTCCTGTGCTTCAAACAGTGCCATTTGCTGGCAGTGCAGAACCAGTAAGTTTGACTCGTGAGTCCGTTGAGCGCTCGGTTGGCGAAGCAAATATGCAAGAGCAACGTAAACGTGTTCATGCTATGCTTCGTGACTACGAATTGCAGTTAAGAATTAACAGTGATGCGTCTCAGCAAGATGCAAATCTGACTCCGGATATTGAATGAAAAAATTTCTGATCAGCGCTTGCGCTCTGTTCAGTCTGATGTCTACTCAAGCCTTTGCTGGTGATAAACCAGCGGAGGCTTTATTGCATCAAATGAGCGAGGCGAGCAAAAATTTAAGCTACGAACTCTCTTATATCCTCATCAAAAAGAACAGCATTGAACCTTTGCTGTACCGTCATGCGACTCACGATAAAGATCAGTACGCACATCTTGTGTATTTGAGTGGTCCAGTTCGTGAAGTAATTCGTCGTGGTACTGAAGTGAGCTACATCGAAACCGGCGCAGAGCCGTTTACGATTGAATCTGGCAAGATGGTCGCACCAATCATGCCGATGCTGAACACCAATATCGATGAATTGAACCTCTATTACGATTACGTCAAAGTCGGTCGTGCTCGTGAAGCTGGCGTTCCGACTCAGGTGTTACGTATTGTGCCTAAAGACGGCTTGCGTTATTCGTACGTACTTTGGATTGATGAGAAAAGTAAGTTACCACTGCGTGCTGATCTGGTTGACCGTGATGGAGAAATGCTAGAGCAATACCGTACGATCTCATACTCGGTGAATCCAAAAATTGGCGAGTTGATGAGTGGTTTGGCGGATGTGCAGTTGCCAGCAGTATTGACGATGCCTAAAGGTGATATCGGTACGAGTGACTGGAACGTAGGTTGGACTCCTGAAGGTTTCCACCCAAATGAGCTAAATCGCTACCGAATGGCAGTGACCGACCAAATGGTTGAAAGCCAACTTTACTCGGATGGTTTATTCAGTTTCTCTGTTTATGTCGCCAGCAAAGATGAGCATTCGCTGAAAGGTCAGCTGGTTCGTCAAGGTCGTCGTACTTTGCATAGCTTTGTAAGTGGTAATCATGAAATCTCTGTTGTGGGTGATATTCCACCGGCAACTGCTCAGCGTATTGCACAATCTGTTACGTTTGATGCAGCAAAGAGTAAAGCGCAATGATGACCGCATTAGCAACCGTGACGGGTGTTCATCGTCACGGTCAGCAATACGATATTGATTTAAGCTGCGAGCAACAGACCAGTTGTAGCAGCTGTTCTTCGCAAAAAAGCTGTGGCACTGGCGTGGTTACTAAAGCAATTGGTAACAAAACATTAGCATGGCATCTGCGTACAAAAACATCTGTCAAAGTTGGTCAGGTGGTAGAAATCGGCTTTCCTGAGTCGAGCCTGATCAAATCCGCAATGGCGGTTTACCTTCTTCCTTTGTTTGGTCTGATTTTTGGTGCCGTGATTGGCAACTTCCTTCTTGAGCCTTTAACCGCAGGCGGCGAGGGCATTACCATCTTAGCTTCGGTTTTGTTTGCTGCTGGTGGTATGTGGCTCGCTAAACGTGTGTCACGGCCTTTAGAAGATGAATCAAAACGCCAAGTCACTCTCATTCGAGTTCTCGGTGAGCCTATCCAGTAAGTACGTACCTCGAGGTTACTAAGGTATATACTTTAAATAAGGTGCGCCCGTTAACGAAATTGGGTAGAATCTGCCAACTTGATTGAAATGCCGTCAGCTGATGGCTTTCTTACTGTCCTTATTTGTAAAGAGTTAGTCACCCTAAATCTATGAAGCACATTCGTAACTTTTCGATTATCGCCCACATCGACCATGGTAAGTCGACCCTATCAGACCGTCTAATCCAAGTTTGTGGAGGATTAAGCGATCGTGAAATGGCCGCACAGGTTCTGGATTCTATGGATCTTGAACGTGAGCGTGGCATCACTATCAAAGCGCAGAGTGTGACTCTTGATTACACCGCAAAAGATGGCGAGACATACCAACTTAACTTTATCGACACTCCTGGACACGTAGACTTTTCGTACGAAGTTTCACGTTCTCTGGCCGCTTGTGAAGGGGCGTTGTTGGTGGTTGACGCAGGTCAAGGTGTAGAGGCTCAAACGCTTGCCAACTGTTACACCGCGATCGAAATGGATTTGGAAGTTGTGCCAATCCTAAACAAAATCGACCTCCCAGCGGCAGAACCAGAGCGTGTAGCTGAAGAGATTGAGGAGATTGTTGGTATCGACGCGATGGAAGCGACGCGTTGTAGTGCAAAGACAGGTCTAGGCGTGGATGACGTTCTAGAAAATATTGTCTCTGCGATACCTTCTCCAGAAGGTGATCCTGAAGCGCCACTTCAAGCATTGATCATCGATTCATGGTTCGATAATTATCTTGGCGTTGTTTCTCTGGTTCGTATTAAAAACGGCTCGCTGAAGAAAAACGACAAAATCAAAGTAATGAGCACAGGCCAAGTTTGGGGTGTTGACCGTCTAGGTATCTTCACACCAAAACAAGTTGATACGACAGAGTTAAATACTGGCGAAGTAGGCTGGGTTGTTTGTGGTATCAAAGACATCCTTGGTGCTCCAGTGGGTGATACACTGACAACCGCAAAAAATGGTTGTGAGAAAGCACTTCCTGGCTTCAAAAAAGTGAAGCCTCAGGTATACGCGGGTCTATTCCCAGTATCATCTGATGACTACGAAAACTTCCGTGACGCACTTGGTAAACTGAGTCTGAATGATGCGTCGTTGTTCTACGAGCCAGAAAGCTCGGCAGCACTTGGTTTTGGTTTCCGTTGTGGCTTCCTTGGTATGCTGCACATGGAAATTATCCAAGAACGTCTTGAGCGTGAATACGACCTTGACCTTATTACAACCGCACCAACGGTAGTTTATGAAGTTGAGCAAACAAGTGGCGAAATCCTGTATGTGGATAGCCCTGCAAAGCTACCAGCTGTAAACGACATCGAATTTATCCGTGAGCCTATTGCGCGTTGTAATATTCTTGTGCCATCGGATTACCTAGGTAACGTAATCACACTTTGTGTTGAGAAGCGTGGTATGCAGGTTGATATGGTTTACCACGGTAACCAAGTTGCTGTGACGTACGATATCCCTATGGCAGAAGTTGTACTCGATTTCTTTGACCGCTTGAAGTCAACATCTCGTGGTTATGCATCATTGGATTACAACTTCCAGCGTTTTGAAGAATCAAACATGGTTCGTGTAGACGTTCTGTTGAACGGCGATAAAGTGGATGCTTTAGCTATCATCACGCACAAAGATCAAGCGCAAAGCCGCGGTCGTTTGTTAGTTGAGAAGATGAAAGAATTCATTCCTCGTCAGATGTTTGATATCGCGATCCAAGCGGCAATCGGTAACCACATCATTGCTCGTTCTACTGTGAAACAGCTACGTAAGAACGTAATCGCGAAATGTTACGGTGGTGACGTGAGCCGTAAGAAGAAACTTCTGAAGAAACAGAAAGAAGGTAAGAAACGTATGAAGCAGATCGGTAACGTAGAGCTACCTCAAGAAGCGTTCCTAGCGATTCTTCACGTTGGTAAAGACTAGAGTTGAACTATCTCTTACTCTTGTCTGTCATAAGACGTTAGATAGTAAAATAAGTGAAAGGGTTTCGGCTCTTTCACTTTCGTATTTTTAGATAAGGGAATTTAATGGCGAATACATTCTCACTGATTCTAGTTATCGTGACTTTGGTAACTGGCGTAGTTTGGCTACTGGAAAAGCTGGTGTTTGCGAAAAAACGTCAAGCGAAAGTAGAAGAGATTCAAGCACAGACAGCTAATGGCCTAGACGCGGTAACACTACAGAAAGTAGAACGTCAGCCATGGTGGATTGAGAATAGCGTGTCTATTTTCCCTGTAATTGCATTCGTTCTTGTATTGCGTTCTTTTATCTATGAACCGTTCCAAATTCCTTCAGGCTCAATGATGCCCACCCTACTAGTGGGCGACTTTATTCTGGTGGAGAAATACGCTTACGGATTGAAAGATCCTGTTTGGCGTCATCAACTAGTGGAAACTGGCAAACCAGAGCGTGGTGATATTGTGGTATTC
Organism: Vibrio sp. ED002; assembly: GCF_023277445.1. NCBI lineage: Bacteria > Pseudomonadati > Pseudomonadota > Gammaproteobacteria > Vibrionales > Vibrionaceae > Vibrio > Vibrio sp. ED002. The sequence continues at coordinate 2,943,354 of NZ_CP080238.1, forward strand.
AAATACCCACCTCAACCAAATATTGACTACATTAAACGTGTTGTTGGCTTACCTGGCGATACGGTTCGTTACTCAAGTGACAAGCAAGTGTGTATTCAATCGCAAGGTGATTCGGTTTGTAAGCCAGTTAAATTGAGCAATGTTGAAGAAAGTCCGTTCATCCAAAACGGTATTCCTCTGATTCAGATGAATGAAAAACTGGGTGAAGTGGAACACCAAATCTTGGTTAACCCATTAGCTCGTGACCGTGTGCAGAACTACCAGCCACGTCCAGGAGTTAACGAATGGGTTGTACCACAAGGTCAGTACTTTGTTATGGGTGATAACCGTGATAACAGTGCTGATAGCCGTTACTGGGGCTTTGTTCCAGAAGCAAACTTAGTGGGTAAAGCTGTCGCGATTTGGATTAGCTTCGAGTTTGATCGTGGCGCAGACAGCGTTCTACCTTCATGGATTCCAACTGGTGTGCGTTTTAACCGCGTCGGTGGTATTCACTAACCATTACATATCGAGAGAGTATGAATTCTCCAATTGATAAACTAGAGAGAAAGCTCGGCTACCAATTTAAGGATGCTGGGCTTATCAACTTGGCGCTGACTCACCGCAGCGCCAACAGTAAGCATAATGAACGTCTTGAGTTTCTGGGCGATTCAATTTTAAGTTTTGTCATCGCTGATGATCTGTACCATCGTTTCCCGAAAGTGAACGAAGGTGACATGAGCCGTATGCGCGCTACTTTGGTACGTGGGCACACATTGGCGGAACTGGGTCGTGAATTCGATCTAGGAGATTATTTAAAATTAGGTCCAGGTGAATTGAAGAGTGGCGGATTCCGCCGAGACTCTATTCTAGCCGATGCGGTAGAAGCCATTATTGGTGCGATTTACCTTGATAGTGATATTGAAGCCGTGCGCGGTATTGTACTGAGCTGGTACAACTCGCGTCTTGAAGCCATCAAGCCTGGCGTATCACAAAAAGATCCAAAAACTCGCCTACAAGAGTTCCTGCAAGGCAGAAGAAAACCACTGCCTGTCTACACAGTGACTAATATTAAAGGTGAAGCGCACAACCAAGAGTTCACGGTTGAGTGTGACGTAGCAGGTGTGGATAAGCCTGTCATTGGTAAAGGCACCAGCCGCCGCAAGGCAGAACAAGCGGCTGCTGAAACAGCACTTGAGCAATTAACAAATGGCTGATAACGAATTCGATATCGATGCATTTTTTGCATCAAACGGTGAAGTAAGTTCACCAGAAAACCAGCACTGTGGCTTTATTGCGATTGTTGGTCGCCCAAACGTTGGTAAATCGACGCTTCTAAACAAAATTCTTGGTCAGAAGATTTCGATTACATCTCGTAAACCGCAAACGACTCGTCACCGCATCATGGGTGTGGACACTGACGGCGATTACCAAGCGATCTACGTAGATACACCAGGACTTCACATTGAAGAGAAGCGTGCGATCAACCGTTTGATGAACCGTGCGGCGAACTCATCGCTCAGTGATGTAAACCTAGTATTCTTCTTGGTTGATGGTACGCACTGGACCAAAGACGACGAGATGGTGCTGACTAAGCTTCAAAAGTCGAACTTCCCTGTAGTACTTTGTGTGAACAAGGTAGACAATGTCCAAGATCGTAACGAAGTGATGATGCACATGGCCGACATGTCTAAGAAAATGGACTTTGTTGACGTTGTGCCAATCTCTGCGAAACAAGGCAAGAACATCGACGTACTACGTAAGCACGTTCGCGATCACTTGCCAGAAGCAACGCATCACTTCCCTGAAGAATACGTAACAGACCGTTCTCAGCGTTTCATGGCGTCTGAAATCGTGCGTGAAAAGCTGATGCGTTTTACTGGTGAAGAATTGCCTTACTCGGTAACGGTTGAAATTGAACGTTTTGACTACAACCCAGAAAATGATGGCTTCCACATCAATGCCTTAATTCTTGTTGAACGTAACGGTCAAAAGAAAATGGTCATTGGTAAAGGCGGTGAGAAGATCAAGACCATTGGTCGTGAAGCGCGCTTAGATATGGAAGAGTTGTTCGGCCGTAAGGTTTACCTAGAGACTTGGGTAAAAGTGAAATCTGGTTGGGCAGACGACGAACGTGCATTGCGTTCACTTGGTTACATCGACGACCTATAAGTTTGGTTGCTTGTAAGTTTGGTAACGAAGACACTTCGTTCCAACATCGATAAAAACTAAATATCGATTAGAATAAGGAGCCAATTGGCTCCTTATTTTTTATTCACACTTCTTAGGCACACTGACGAGATGAGCAACCAGTCTTCAGAAGGCTTTCAACGCTGCTTTGTATTGCATCGACGCCCTTACAGTGAATCGAGCTTAATCCTTGATGTATTCAGCGAGGAGTATGGTCGAATTACATTGATGGCAAAAGGTGCCCGCGGTAAACGCTCCAATCTTAAAGGCGCATTGCAGCCCTTTACCCCTTTATTGCTGAAATGGTCAGGGAAAGGCTCGATGAAGACGTTACGTCAAGCAGAGCCCATCAGTTTAGGTTTGCCTTTGACAGGAATAAACCTTTACTCCGCCATGTACGTAAATGAATTGATTGGAAGGGTGTTGATGGCAGAAGTGCCAATGCCTGCGCTGTTTCATGATTATCTGCATGCACTAACGGAACTAGCTCAGAGTGATAACCCTGAACCGGGCTTGCGTCGTTTTGAATTGGCCCTGCTGTCTTCTATGGGGTATGGCGTCGATTTTTTGCATTGTGCTGGTACTGGTGAACCCGTTGATCCTGAGATGACTTACCGCTATCGCGAACAAAAAGGATTCATTGCGTCAGTAAGGCGAGATAACCTCACTTTTTTGGGGAATGAATTGATTGCGATTAGTGAACGGCGATTCATCACTAAAGAGCAATTAAAAGCGGCGAAACGCTTTACACGTATGGCCTTAAAGCCGTATCTTGGCGGCAAACCTTTAAAAAGTCGTGAATTATTCATTCAGACATACAGAGCACGGAGTAATGGAAAATGAGCTCAATCTATTTAGGCGTTAATATCGACCATATTGCCACTCTACGTAATGCGCGTGGTACTAAATACCCAGATCCTGTTCATGCTGCTGAGATTGCAGAGCGTGCTGGCGCAGACGGTATTACTATTCACCTGCGTGAAGACCGTCGCCACATTCTAGATCGTGACGTGCGCATCCTACGTGAAACCATTCAAACTCGTATGAACCTTGAAATGGCAGTAACAGACGAGATGGTTGAGATTGCACTACAGACTAAGCCTGAATTCGTGTGTCTGGTTCCTGAAAAACGTGAAGAGTTGACAACAGAAGGTGGTCTTGACGTTGTAGGTCAGCTTGAGAAAGTGAAAGCTGCAACGCAAAAACTGACGGAAGCGGGCATCAAAGTCTCTCTATTTATTGATGCTGACCGTCAACAGATCGATGCGGCAAAAGCATGTGGTGCACCGTATATCGAACTTCACACAGGTCACTATGCGGATGCGGAGACTGAGGAAGACCAACAAGACGAGCTTAAGAAGATTGCTGCAGGTGCAAGCTACGCTGATGACCTAGGTATCATCGTTAATGCTGGTCACGGTCTGACTTACCACAACGTTGCGCCAATCGCTGCATTGCCTGAAATTTACGAACTGAATATTGGTCACTCGATCATCGGTCGTGCGGTATTTGATGGCCTAGAAAAATCAGTGGCAGAAATGAAAGCCCTGATGGTCGCTGCACGTAAGTAATCCGTTTCAATCATGGCAATTTTAGGATTAGGAACCGATATCGCCGAGATTGGGCGAATAGAGAAAGCACTAGAACGCAGTGGTGAGCCATTTGCAAAGCGCATTCTCTCGCTTCAAGAAATGGCAAAATTTGACGAACTGAAACAAAAAGGTCGCTATCTAGCAAAGCGCTTCGCGGTAAAAGAAGCAGCGTCAAAAGCGTTAGGCACGGGCATTGCGAAAGGCGTGACCTTCCATGACTTTACCGTTTCGAATGATGAGTTCGGTAAACCGATGTTGACGCTTTCTGGCGTGGCAAAGCAAATCGCCGAGTCGATGGGTGTGAATCATGTTCATTTATCGATTTCTGACGAGCGTCATTACGCGGTCGCGACGGTGATTTTTGAATCCTAATTTGTCTGATTACGGATTAATAACCGAATACGAAAAAGCCAGAGTCGATGCTCTGGCTTTTTTATTGTGTTGATTTTCCGAACTATTCTCTACTGTTCAAGATAAAACTTCGCCGTCGTGGTGACTTTAATCATCTCATCTTGCAGTTCGAACATTTCCGGTTCGATGTCTTCAATACTCGCACCTGAACGCAGCGCCTGTTCCAAGGTTGCACACAGTGACTTCAACCTCGGTACGCCACAGTAAGAGCTACTGCCGTGAAGTTTATGCACCACATGGATAAGGTCATCACGCGAAAAGTCTTCTTGCTCTATGGCTTGATCGACCACTTCTTCCACTTCTGGAATAAAGTCGATCAACATGCGCAGCATGTCCTTAGCTAGGTCTTCTTTGTTTGCACTTTGTTTTAAGGCCGCTTGCCAGTCGATGATCATATCTTGCTGCGGTTTTTCCGGCGCTGGTGGTGCAGCTTCCACTGCAGGCTCCACGTAAGATGGTGCGATCTTATCGACACTGTCAGTACAGGTATTTGGATTCCAATGAACCAAAACCTGTTGCAACACATGTTCCTCAATTGGCTTGGTTAGGTAATCATCCATACCCGCTGCCAGCAGCCGGTCACGCTCACCAGCCATTGCGTGTGCGGTCACCGCAATTACAGGAGTGTCTTTGTTCAGCTCTAGCTCTTTAATGTACTGACAAGCGGTTACGCCGTCCATCAATGGCATTTGAATGTCCATGAAGATCAGATCGTATTTCTTCTCTGTTGCGAGGTTCACTGCTTGTTGACCGTTGCTGCATGCCGTTACTGTTTCGACACGCTCTCTCAATAGCGCGGAGATCAGCTTCAAGTTGGCAGGGTTATCATCAACCGCAAGCACAGTTAATGGCAGTCTTTCGCTCTCTACAGGTTCAACCGGAGGCAGGGCAACCTGAGGCATTTCGATATGGTCAGTGATCAGGCTCTGTAGCAGTTTACGACGCGATAATGGCTTGGTCAGACATTGGATCTGATGATCGTTCATCACTTGGTCTGCTAATGCTAGCTCCGTGCTTGGCGTACCCATGATGACACTTGGAGCCATACGCTTCGCCTGTTCAATCCACGCTGAGACGGATTGGTCGTCGTAAGTTTGGTTTGCGCCCAAGTTCAACAATACGTAGTCGTAGTGTTCATCGTTCTCTGGTAGCGATGAACGGTAGGTCACTAGAATGCCTTCTTGACTCAAGACTTGTTGAGTCACTGATGCTGCTTGCATGTTTGGTTCAACCAGCAGCAGCTGCTTACCAGATAGCAGTTCTACTTCAATTAGATCGCTCATTGGCATTTCTGTTGAATGTAGGCGCAGCGTAAACCAGAAGGTAGAACCTTGGTGGAGACGGCTGGTTAAGCTGATTTCGCCGCCCATTTGGCTAACCAGTTTTTGGGTGATAACCAGACCTAAACCAGTACCGCCGTATCGGCGTGAAATACTTGCATCTGCTTGGCTAAAGGCTTGGAACAATTGTGCTTGTTGGCGCTCCGAAATACCAATGCCCGTATCGCGAACCATAAATTGCAGTTCAATGGAATCACTGGATTGGGACCGCATTTCAACACTGATGTCGATGTTGCCGCGCTCGGTAAATTTGATCGAGTTACCGACCAAGTTAGTAAGGATTTGCTGGATACGCAGTGGGTCACCGACCAAGCCTGGCGGAATCTTCGGATCCACTTTTAGGGTGATCTCCAATCCTTTCTCATGTGCGCTGGTCGCTTGTAAGTTAATAACTTCTTCCAAGCTTTCTCTGAATTCAAATGGAATGTTTTCTAGGGCTAGCTTACCCGCTTCCAGTTTCGAGAAGTCGAGGATGTCGTTGATGATGTTGAGTAGGTTGTTTGCCGACTTCTCAATGGTTTGCAAGTAATCCGTTTGGCTGTTCGACAACTGAGTTTTAAGCATCTGACGCGTAAAGCCAATCACACCGTTCAGTGGCGTACGAAGCTCGTGTGACATATTGGCTAAGAATTCAGATTTCACTCGCGCCGCTTCTTGCGCACGTTTCTTCGCGATGTCTAACTCTACGTTCTGAATTTCTAGCTGTTCGAGGGTTTCACGCAAGTCCGATGTCGCTTGGTCTATACTGTGCTGCATCTCAACGTGGTATTCCGACAACGAGACCGCCATGGCGTTGATGCCGTTTTTCAGTTGGTCCAACTCACCGTGCATTTTGCCTTCGATACGCACGTCAAGGTGGCCACGACGAATTCGGTCCACAACGTTCTTCATGTGGGTGATCGGCTGGGTAACGTCATGCATGAGGCGAGAGGCGAACACGCTCGCGAGACCAAGGCCGAGAATCAACACCAAGAATGCTGAGAAGACCTCTTGGTACTGCTGCAAACGAAGTGACGAAAGATCCATTTCCACCGCAATGTAGCCAATGGCTTTTGTTCCCTGATTCTCATTTGAAAGCTCAGAAAGATAATGGCCTTCTGATAGAATCGGCACACGCAGAATAAGCGAGTTATCGAAGATTTCTGAGTTCCCTAATTGAGGAATCGGTTTGTCCTTCGGGAACATCAGCGCTTCAAAATTTGGGTGGAAGTTAGAGGTGACAAAAAGCTCATGGTTTTCATCAAACACCGCGATACTACGAACCAATTTCGAGTTTTTACGGTGGGCGTAGCTGATCAGGCGACGGACGGCTTCACGACTTTCAGAAAGAAGGTGCGTTTCGCTGGCAATAGCAAGTGGTTCGATAATGCTATTACCTGTCGTGATGACTTGTTTTTCGAGGTCTTGGTAGCGGTTAAATGAGAAAAAGCCGCTCAGTAATAAACCAATAATGAGTGTGGGAGCGAGAGTTAGTGTAATTACACGTGCTCGTAAGCCATATCTGGTCATGTTATCTAATTACATCGGAGTCTGGATATGGGAAAATAACGCATTATTTCTCAAGCGCGCGATAAAGCCTTGAGTAAAGAAGTGACGTCACCGGATAAACGGTAAGCATAATCAAGTCACTCGAATCACACAACGGCTGCAATCAAGAATAGTGAAGCCGTAGAGCAATTAGACACAAATCAGGCACAGAGCATGGCACGTATCTTTCAACCTAAAAAGAAAACGCAATTAAATACTCGTCACCAAGCGGTACAAGTGGAGCGTTTGGATCACCACGGCGCAGGCATTGCTTACCTCAAGAAGAAACCATTGTTTATTGATGGTGCGCTACCGGGTGAGGAAGTGGTAACCCAATTGGTGGAAGAAAAGAGCAAATTCGCTCGTGGTAAGTTGATTAAAATCCTTAAACCGAGTGAAACACGCGTTGACGCCTTTTGTCCGCATTACCATGAATGTGGAGGCTGCGACCTGCAACATTTGAACTATGACCAACAATTGACGCATAAGCAGCACACGCTTCGTCAGTTGATGAGAAAATTTGCCGGCAGTGATATCGAGTTGGATGCACCTGTGTTGGGTGACTCTCATGGCTACCGTCGCCGTGCTCGCGTGAGCTTATTTGTGGATAAAAAGACCCGTCAGCTGCACTTTGGTTTCCGTAAGAAACAAAGTAAGCAAATCGCACAAGTGACGGACTGTCCCGTGCTTGCGCCTGAGTTGAATGTGTTACTGCCAGAAATCTACTCGACGCTAAAAGCGTTTAAGAAGCCAGAGCAATTGGGTCACGTAGAGTTGGTCTTAGGCGACAATGGTCCTTGTATTACATTGCGCCACCTAAGCAAACTGACTGAAAAAGAAACTAACACTTTGGTGGAATTGGCGAAGCGTCATCATGCATCGCTCTACCTGATGCCAGAAACGGATCAACTTGATTTGATTGAAGGTGAAGTGCCTTTCTATCAAGAAGCCGGTGTCACCGTACCATTCACGCCAAACAACTTTATTCAAGTGAACCAAGCGGTGAACCAGAAAATGGTCGCTCAGGCAGTGGCGTGGTTAGACCCACAAAGTGACGAGCGAGTGTTAGATTTGTTCTGTGGTCTAGGTAACTTCAGTTTGCCAATTGCAAAACGTGCAAAACATGTGGTTGGCGTAGAAGGTGTGGCAGAAATGGTAGAAAAGGCAGCAAATAATGCATCCTTGAACCAAATCAATAACGCACAATTTTATCACGCTAACCTTGAGCAGGATTTTGAAGGGCAAGTTTGGGCGGCTGAACAATTCGACAAAGTGCTGCTTGATCCGGCACGTGCAGGCGCGAGTGGGATCATCGATCAAGTTTCTGCGCTTGGCGCACAGCGTGTAGTTTATGTTTCGTGTAATCCTGCTACCCTTGCAAGGGATAGTCAGAGCTTGCTGGAGCAAGGCTACCAATTGACCAAATTAGGTATGCTGGACATGTTCCCTCATACCAGCCATCTAGAATCGATGGCGCTGTTTGAAAAGTCCTGATAATTGGGACTTTGTTGATCACTTACACGTGGTGGGTGGTCAATAAGCCAACGTTTAAGGCTTGGCATAAGAACTAACCTGGATGGTGTTAGTCAAACCACACAAATATAATAATTAGGATGATGAGATGGTTGCGGTAAGAAGCGCGCATTTAAACCAAGATGAACAGTTTGAACTCGAAACCTGGGTGGCTAGCCTAGGGCAAGAGAAGAACACAGCGAAACGCTTAATTGAAGTGTATCGTGATTGCCAGTCGATTTTGGCGAACCACGAGCAGGCGGAGCTTTTGTTGTGGCGTGGACGAGAGATGATTGAAATTTTGATCACCTTGTCGATGGACAAAGCGACACTTGTCGCGGCGCAACTGTTTCCTTTGGTCTCAAGCGGTGCTTTTGATAGAGAACTCCTTGAGGAAAAATACAGCAAAGAAATCATTAAGCTGATCGATGGCGTCGACGAAATGGCGGCAATTGGTCAACTGAATGTAACAATGGATGGTGGTGCTGCCTCGTCTCAAGTTGATAACGTTCGTCGTATGTTGTTGGCCATGGTGGATGATTTCCGCTGCGTCGTCATTAAGCTGGCGGAACGTATCTGCAACCTGATTGAAGTAAAAAAAGCGCCGGACGAAGTTCGTCGCGCTGCGGCAAAAGAGTGTGCAAACATTTATGCGCCTCTGGCAAACCGCCTTGGTATTGGTCAGCTGAAATGGGAAATCGAAGATTACGCTTTCCGCTACCAACAACCAGAAACCTACAAGCAAATCGCGAAGCAATTGGCTGAGCGTCGTATTGTCCGTGAACAATACATCAAAGACTTTGTCGACGACCTTACCCAAGAAATGACCGTATGCGGCATCAACGCAGAAGTCAGTGGTCGTCCAAAGCACATCTACAGCATTTGGCGTAAAATGCAGAAGAAGAGTCTGGCGTTTGATGAATTGTTTGACGTACGAGCAGTACGTATCATCGCCGACAAACTGCAAGATTGTTATGCCGCTCTGGGTGTGGTCCACACCAAATACAAACACCTGCCAAGCGAGTTCGACGACTATGTAGCGAACCCGAAACCAAACGGTTACCAGTCTATCCATACCGTGATTCTTGGCCCTGAAGGCAAGACCATCGAGATCCAGATTCGTACTAAAGAGATGCACGAAGACTCGGAACTAGGTGTTGCAGCGCACTGGAAATACAAAGAAGGCGCAAGCAGCCGCAGCGGTTACGATGAGAAGATCACGTGGCTACGTAAGCTACTCGACTGGCAAGAAGAAATGTCCGACTCTGGCGAGATGTTGGACGAGCTGCGTAGTCAGGTATTTGACGACCGCGTGTATGCCTTTACCCCACGTGGTGATGTCGTCGACCTACCGATGGGCGCAACCCCATTAGACTTCGCTTACCACATTCACTCAGAAGTAGGGCATCGTTGTATCGGTGCTAAAGTGGCAGGTCGTATCGTACCGTTCACCCATAAACTGCAAATGGGCGATCAGGTGGAAATCATCACCCAGAAAGAACCAAACCCTTCACGAGACTGGTTAAACCCATCGCTTGGCTTTGTGACGTCAAGCCGAGCGCGTGCGAAGATCAACGCATGGTTCCGCAAGCAAAGTCGTGAGAAGAACCTAGAAGCGGGTCGTGAAATTCTAGAGCACGAACTGGCGAAAATCGGCGCGACACTGAAAGATGCTGATAACTACGCGCTGAAACGCTTTAACGTTAATAGTGCCGATGAATTGTATGTTGGTATTGGTAGTGGTGACTTGCGTATCAACCAAATCATCAACCACATCAACGCCTTGGTAAACAAACCAACCGCCGAAGAGGAAGACCAACAAGCGCTAGAAAAACTGCAAGAAGCAGAAAATCGCGCGCCAGCGCAAAGTCGTCCGAAGAAAGATGCAGTCGTAGTTGAAGGTGTCGATAACCTAATGACACACCTAGCGCGTTGTTGTCAGCCGATCCCAGGTGATGAGATTGCCGGTTACATCACCCAAGGTCGCGGTATTTCGGTCCACCGCAGTGACTGTGAGCAACTAGAGGAGCTTCGCCATCACGCACCAGAACGTATCATCGATACCGTCTGGGGCAGCGGCTTTGTCGGTTCTTACATCTTGACGGTTCGTGTTGAAGCAATGGAGCGTGGCGGTCTACTTAAAGACATCACAACTCTGTTTGCGAACGAGAAAATCAAAGTCACCAGTATGAAGAGCCGCGTCGATTACCGCACGCAAATGTCGATAATGGACTTTGACCTTGAAGTGACAAACTTGGAAGTGTTCTCGCGAGTGTCAAAACGAGTCGAGCAGATTAAGGATGTTATGTCGGTGAAACGCTTAGGCTAACTTTCACGTCGTACTTGTCACTTTTACTGCGTTAACTGCGTTTTCTTGCTCCATCACATAGGCGAGCTATGCTCAGGAGTCGCGAAAACTTGTTGCCTTGTCAAAGTAACAATTACTTAGTGAAAGCCGCTGAGAAAATAAAATAATCTAGAAGGTGAGTGGTTTTGGCTGCTCACCTTTTTCTTTAGATAGAAAGGTTTAAAGGAACAGAGAAAATGAGTCATCCAATTGAACAGTTAGAACAAATCATGGCGAAGTTACGTGACCCAGAAAGCGGTTGCCCTTGGGACTTAAAGCAAACTTTCGACACCATTGTTCCGCACACCATTGAAGAAACCTATGAAGTGGTGGATGCGATTCAAAACCGTGATTGGCCGAACTTACAAGAAGAGTTGGGTGACTTATTGTTCCAAGTGATTTTCTACAGCCAAATGGCGAAAGAACAGGGGCTGTTTGATTTTTCTGACGTCGTCGAAACTGTGAATGAAAAACTGACTCGTCGTCATCCTCATGTTTTTTCTGATGTTGAGTTTGAATCTGATGAAGAAATTAACGCTAATTGGGAAGCAGAAAAAGCCAAAGAAAAAGCACAAGTAGGCAAAGCTGAGGAAAGTATTCTAGACTCAATACCGAACTCTCTACCTGCGCTTTCTCGTGCTACAAAAATTCAAAAGAAATGCGCTAAATATGGTTTTGATTGGGACTCTCTGGGTCCTGTAGTCGGGAAGGTACAAGAGGAAATTGAAGAAGTGATGGAAGAGGCGCTTCAAGTCAACCCCGATGAAACCAAGGTAGAGCTTGAGTTGGGGGACTTATTATTAGCGACCGTCAACCTATCTCGTCACTTAGGCAAAGACCCTGAAGTCGCTTTGGCCAAAGCAAATCTAAAGTTCTCAAGACGCTTTAAAGGCGTGGAAACTAAAGTTGCAGCGCACGGTAAGCAACTCACAGACTTTACTCTAGATGAACTCGATTCGATGTGGGATGAAGTGAAACGAGAAGAGCAAAGCTGAAATTGCATGAATACTCGACTTTGATTTGAAGCAAAAAATAAAAAATTCCGGTGTGATAGATTTCACGTTGTGGCGTTAAGGAGCTTCTGGTATATTTACGTCCCGTCCAGAAGCACTCCATTTCCCTCATTCAACCAATTTCAGGTTAAACATGACGACAAATTACATTTTTGTTACTGGCGGGGTTGTATCCTCTCTAGGTAAAGGTATTGCAGCAGCATCTCTTGCCGCTATTCTAGAAGCTCGTGGTCTTAAAGTGACTATGATGAAGCTTGACCCTTACATCAACGTTGATCCAGGCACAATGAGCCCAACTCAACACGGTGAAGTGTTCGTTACGGAAGATGGCGCAGAGACTGACCTTGACCTTGGTCACTACGAGCGTTTCATCCGCACCAAGATGACTAAGCGTAACAACTTCACTGCAGGTCGTGTTTATGCAGACGTACTACGTAAAGAACGTCGCGGCGATTACCTAGGTGCAACCATTCAGGTTATCCCTCACATCACTAACGCTATCAAAGACCGCGTAATCGCAGGTTCTGAAGGCCATGATGTTGCTATCGTTGAAGTCGGTGGTACGGTAGGTGATATCGAATCACTACCATTTATGGAAGCTATTCGTCAGCTTGCTGTAGAACTAGGCCGTGAACGCGCAATGTTCATGCACCTAACTCTAGTTCCTTACCTAGCAGCTGCGGGCGAAGTGAAAACTAAGCCAACTCAGCACTCTGTTAAAGAGCTGCTATCTATCGGCATCCAACCAGATATTCTAGTTTGTCGTAGCGATCGTATGATCCCTGCTAACGAACGTAAGAAAATTGCTCTTTTCTGTAACGTACAAGAAAAAGCAGTTATCTCAATGAAAGATGTAGATTCTATCTACAAGATCCCTCAGCTAATCAAAGCTCAAGGTCTAGACGATCTTGTTTGTGCTCGCTTTGGCATCAATGCGCCAGAAGCTAACCTGTCTGAGTGGGAACAAGTAATTTACGAAGAAGCTAACCCAACGGCAGAAGTGACGATTGGTATGGTTGGTAAGTACATTGAACTACCAGATGCATACAAATCAGTAAACGAAGCGTTGAAACATGCTGGTCTTAAGAACCGTCTGAGCGTTAAGATTCAGTACGTTGATTCTCAAGATGTAGAGAACAAAGGTGTTGAGATCCTAGAAGGTCTAGACGCAATCCTTGTTCCTGGCGGTTTCGGTGACCGTGGTATCGAAGGTAAGATTCGCGCAGCTCAATACGCTCGTGAAAACAACGTTCCTTACCTAGGTATCTGTCTAGGCATGCAAGTGGCACTGATCGAATACGCGCGTAACGTAGCGGGTATGGAAGGTGCACATTCAACAGAATTTAACAAAGAGACGAAGTACCCTGTGGTAGGTTTAATCACAGAGTGGGTTGATGGCGAAGGTAAAGTTGAAGAACGTACCGAGAAGTCTGATCTTGGTGGTACTATGCGTCTTGGTTCACAGCTATGTCACCTAGAAAAAGGTACGAAAGCTCGTGAACTATACGGCAACGCGACAATTCATGAGCGTCACCGTCACCGTTATGAAGTGAACAACAATCTTCGTCCGCAAATCGAAAAAGCAGGCCTTAAAGTATCTGGCTTGTCAGCTGACAAGAAACTGGTAGAAGTAATTGAGAACCCAGCTCACCCATGGTTCGTAGCGGCTCAATTCCACCCAGAGTTCACATCAACACCGCGTGATGGTCACCCATTGTTCGCAGGTTTCGTGAAAGCAGCTGGCGAATACCAGCGTGGCGATTTCGAGAAGTAAGTAAGGAATACAGGCAGTAACGTAAGCTGTGTTGCTGCCTTTAATTTTGACATTATATATTCAACGAGAAGGAAACATTCAATGTCTAAGATCGTTAAAGTTCTAGGTCGTGAAATCATCGATTCACGTGGTAACCCAACTGTAGAAGCTGAAGTACACCTAGAAGGCGGTTTCGTAGGTATGGCTGCTGCTCCATCTGGCGCATCTACTGGTTCTCGCGAAGCTCTTGAGCTACGTGACGGCGACAAAGCACGTTTCCTAGGTAAAGGTGTTCTTAAAGCTATCGAAGCTGTAAACGGCCCAATCGCTGAAGCTCTAGTTGGTAAAGACGCGAAAGATCAAGCTGCAATCGACGCAGTAATGATCGACCTAGACGGTACTGAAAACAAATCTAAATTCGGTGCGAACGCTATCCTAGCTGTTTCTCTAGCAAACGCTAAAGCAGCAGCTGCTGCTAAAGGCATGCCTCTATACGAGCACATCGCTGAGCTAAACGGTACCGCTGGTCAGTTCTCTATGCCTCTACCAATGATGAACATCATCAACGGTGGTGAGCACGCAGATAACAACGTTGACATCCAAGAGTTCATGATCCAACCAGTTGGTGCTAAGACTCTTAAAGAAGGTCTACGTATCGGTGCTGAAGTATTCCACAACCTAGCTAAAGTTCTTAAGTCTAAAGGCTACAGCACTGCAGTTGGTGACGAAGGTGGTTTCGCTCCTAACCTTAAGTCTAACGCTGAAGCTCTAGAAGTTATCGCAGAAGCTGTTGCAGCTGCTGGTTACGAACTAGGTAAAGACGTTACTCTAGCTATGGACTGTGCTGCATCTGAGTTCTTCGACAAAGAAGCTGGCATCTACAACATGAAAGGCGAAGGTAAAACTTTCACTTCTGAAGAGTTCAACCACTACCTAGCTGAGCTAGCTAACCAATTCCCAATCGTTTCTATCGAAGACGGTCTAGACGAGTCTGATTGGGCTGGCTTCAAGCACCAAACTGAACTACTAGGTGACAAGCTTCAACTAGTAGGTGACGATCTATTCGTTACTAACACTAAGATCCTTGCTGAAGGTATCGAGAAAGGCGTAGCTAACTCTATCCTTATCAAGTTCAACCAAATCGGTTCTCTAACTGAGACTCTAGCTGCAATCAAGATGGCTAAAGACGCAGGTTACACAGCAGTAATCTCTCACCGTTCTGGCGAAACTGAAGATGCAACTATCGCTGATCTAGCGGTAGGTACAGCTGCAGGTCAAATCAAAACTGGTTCTATGAGCCGTTCTGACCGTGTTGCTAAGTACAACCAACTTATCCGTATCGAGGAAGCTCTAGGTGAGCGCGCTCCTTTCAACGGTCTTAAAGAAGTTAAAGGTCAATAATTTAGGTTTCTAAATTATTAGCTTAACGCTTTAAAAATACGCCTCGCATTTGCGGGGCGTTTTTGTATCTGAGATACGTAAACGCATCGCTTAGATAGGCGGGAGCTAACTTTGCTTTTTGATGTCTGTCGTTCACGTTCATTTGTCATTCCCTAGAACGACGAAGGAGGGAGTCGGAAATCTCTTTGTTTCATTTTGCTGCTTTTTTCCTGTAAGGAGCGTGTGAGTCTCTTTTTCTGCCCTAGAGCCAACCACGCATTTATGCTATATATGTCACCTTATCTAATCCCTTCCGGTACAGAATGTTAGCAGCGATATGCGAATCTTTGTTTTAGCCCTTACGTTACTGTTTGGCTGGCTCCAATATACCCTATGGTTTGGCAAAAACGGGGTGACTGACTACTACACAGTAGAAGATGAAATTGAAGTGCAGCAACAAGTGAACAGCAAGCTGCAAGCTCGTAATAATGAGATGTTCGCAGAAATTGATGACCTGAGACAAGGTCTTGATGCGATTGAAGAACGTGCGCGTCATGAGTTAGGTTTGGTCAAAGATGGCGAGACTTTCTATCGTATTATTGACGAGGACGAGCAATAACATGCCAAAGTTGTTTTCATCTCATGTTGCGATTGTACCTGCGGCCGGTGTTGGTAGCCGTATGAAGGCTGATCGCCCTAAGCAATATCTCTTAATTGACGGAAAAGCGGTATTAGAGCACACAGTAGAGAAGCTGCTTTCTCATCCGAGGATCTCTAAAGTCGTGATCGCAATTACCGATGGCGACCCTTATTACCCTGAATTGAACATTGCTCAGCACCCAGACGTGATTTGCGTGTCTGGTGGCAAAGAAAGGGCGGATTCTGTGCTTTCAGGGCTAAACTATGTAAGAACACATCTTGAGAGCGAGTGGGTTTTAGTTCACGACGCAGCAAGACCATGTGTTCTCATATCCGATATTGACCATTTGATCGACGTTTGTAGCGCACACCCAACAGGTGGCATCCTTGCCTCTCCAGTGAGAGACACAATGAAGCGAGCAAACGTGGCACAAGATATCGATCATACGGTAGATAGAGAAGCATTGTGGCATGCACTTACCCCACAAATGTTTAAAACTCAACAATTAACACGAGCACTGACTGACGCATTAGAACAAGGTGCAACCATTACTGATGAAGCTTCGGCTTTGGAATGGTTAGGTGAAACGCCGGCTTTGGTTCAAGGTAATGCGAATAACATAAAAATTACTCAGCCAGAAGACCTCGCGTTAGCCGAGTTTTACCTAAGCCGTGAGCACGGCGAGTAAACAAAGGATAGAAAATGATTCGAATTGGTCATGGTTTCGATGTACACAAATTTGGTGGTGAAGGCCCTGTGATTATCGGTGGTGTCGCTGTTCCTTACGAACAAGGGTTGATTGCCCACTCAGATGGTGATGTGGCACTTCATGCGTTGAGCGATGCACTGCTTGGTGCTATTGCTGCCGGAGATATTGGCCGTCACTTCCCAGATACCGATGATAAGTGGAAAGGGGCTGATAGCCGCGAACTGCTTAAAGATGTTTACCGCAGGGTGAAAGAACAAGGCTATCGATTAGGAAACGCTGACATCACCATCATGGCACAAGCGCCTAAAATGGCGCCACATATCGACGCAATGTGTGCCACGATTGCTGAAGACTTGGAAACCGATATCAGTAATATAAACGTAAAGGCGACGACGACAGAGCGTCTCGGTTTTACTGGACGCAAAGAAGGCATTGCAACGGAAGCAGTTGTACTTCTCTTTAAGCAATAACCTAGCAATTTGCTCCTCAATGCTGCGTTAGCAGTGGAAAAACATCATGTCAGACATTTTATCTTCATTGGCTTACCTTACGGGTAAGCCTGTAGCATCAGCAAAAATCAAAGCGCAACCAGAACACTTTCAGGTTCGCGAAGACTTAGGTTTTGCCTTTACGGGTGAAGGCGAGCATTTAATGGTTCGTATCCGTAAAACGGGCGAGAACACCAGCTTTGTTGCTAATGAGCTAGCAAAAGCCTGTGGCGTTAAGTCGAAAGACGTTAGCTGGGCGGGTCTTAAAGACCGTCACGCAGTGACTGAACAATGGCTAAGTGTTCATTTACCGAAAGGTGAAACACCAGATTTTTCAGCATTTTTGGCGCAATACCCAAGTATCGAAATTCTGGCAACAGATCGTCACAATAAAAAACTACGTCCTGGTGACCTAGTAGGGAACGAGTTCGTGGTTACTTTGTCTGAAGTGACAGATGTAGCGGATGTTGAGCAACGCCTTGAAAAAGTGAAACAAGTTGGCGTGCCGAACTACTTTGGTAGTCAGCGTTTTGGTAACGATGGCAACAACCTTGAAGAAGCACGTCGATGGGGGCGCGAGAACGTACGTACTCGTAACCAAAACAAGCGCAGCATGTATTTGTCGGCGGCTCGTTCGTGGATCTTCAACCGTATCGTTTCAGCTCGATTAGAGCAAGGCGTGTTTGACAAGTTCATCGACGGTGATGTGGCGAAGACAACTTCTGGTACTCAGTTGATTGATGCAAGCAACATTGCTGATCTACAGGCACAATTTGCTCAGGGCGAAGTGGTTATTACTGCAGCGCTAGCTGGAGACAATGCACTTCCAACTCAAACAGATGCATTAGCCTTGGAGCAGCCTTTCTTGGATGAAGAACCCGATTTAATGGCATTAATTCGTGGGAATCGTATGCGTCACGACCGTCGTGATATTGCACTTAAACCTCAAGACTTAGCTTGGACGGTGGATGGCAACAATATTACGTTGACCTTCTCGTTAGATGCCGGTTCGTTTGCGACCTCTATCGTACGCGAGTTGATTATCGAGGAAAAAGTAGAAAGAGAATATTAATGGAAATGGATTCACCAAACGCGAAGCCATTAAGAGTACTGCTCAGTAATGACGACGGCGTTCATGCTCAAGGAATTCATGCGCTTGCTGATGAGCTAAAAAGTATTGCTGAGGTGACGATTGTGGCACCAGATCGAAACCGGTCTGGTGCTTCGAACTCACTGACGTTAGAGCAGCCTCTGAGAGTAAATGAAATCGCACCCAACACCTTCTCTGTGCAAGGCACCCCGACAGATTGTGTTCACTTTGCATTGAATGAATTGATGCAAGGCGATTTACCAGACTTAGTTCTCTCTGGGATCAATCATGGCGCGAACCTTGGCGATGATGTCTTATATTCAGGTACGGTTGCCGCTGCGATGGAAGGACACTTTCTTGGCGTTCAATCTGTTGCTTTTTCGTTGGTGGGTAAACAGAACTTTGCAGCTGCGGCAAAAATTGCCCGTCAGCTAGTTGAGCACCATTTGGTTAGGCCGATCCCGACTAACCGCTTACTGAACGTCAATGTTCCTGATTTACCACTAGAACAATTAGGTGGGATTGAAGTGACACGTTTAGGCGCCCGTCATCATGCCGAGAATATGATCAAGCAACAGGACCCACGTGGGCATGATATATATTGGTTAGGTCCTCCGGGTAAAGAGCAAGATGCTGGAGAGGGCACCGATTTTTATGCGATTGAGCATGGTCGAGTTTCAATCACCCCACTGCAAGTTGACCTCACTGCTCATGAGTCTTTGCGTGCGATGGACAGTTGGTTAAAGGAAGAGAAGTAATGAGTAACCCACATGCTGACAGGTTGATAGCGTTTCTTATCTCCAGTGGCATCAGTGATCAACGCGTATTGGATGCCGTGTACTGTTTGCCGCGTGAGAGTTTTGTCTCACAGGCAATGATGCACCAAGCGTACGATAACAATGCGTTACCGATTGGTCAGGGGCAAACTATTTCTCAGCCTTACATTGTTGCGAAAATGACAGAATTGCTCGATCTCAAACAAAGCAGCAATGTGCTTGAGATAGGAACAGGATCAGGTTATCAAACGGCTGTACTTGCTCAAATCGTTGATCATGTTTATTCCGTTGAACGCATCAAATCTTTGCAATGGGACGCTAAGCGTCGCTTGAAACAACTGGATATTTATAATGTCTCTACCAAACATGGTGACGGCTGGCTCGGATGGGAAGCGAAAGGTCCGTTCGATGCGATTATTGTCACTGCGGCTGCGGAAAGTGTTCCCCAAGCACTTTTATCTCAGCTGAAAGAGGGCGGTAAGATGATCATACCTGTTGGTGAGGATGAGCAACAATTGTTGAAAATTGAACGCAAGGGTGAACAATTCCTTTCTACCGTGGTAGAAATGGTAAGATTTGTGCCATTAGTTGCAGGCGATTTAGCTTAAGGGTTAAAGATCAGGTGAATAGGTTCTTACGTCGTTTTGGTATTAGCTGCTTGATAGCTGCGGGACTTGTCGGTTGCGCGGCTCATTCGCCTGCGCCTGTTTCTAGCTTAAATAAAGACTATTCTAGTGTTGAACGAGGCAGTTATAGAGGCAGTTATTATGAAGTAAAGAAAGGAGATACACTTTATTTCATAGCTTATGTCACAGATAAGAATGTAAATGACCTTGTTCGTTACAATGAACTTAACGCACCCTATACGATTTTCCCTGGTCAACGATTAAAACTTTGGGCACCGAAATATGTTGCTCCAAAATATGGTCATAAAGTGGAACCCGTTGTTCCTCCAGTGGTTGCGACAAAACCAGCGCCAGTGACTAAAACATCAACAGCGTCAAAGCCGTCAAATTCAAGTAAAAGCTCTACTCAAAAGCCTGCGACCACTACGCCTAAAGTTGCACAAAAACAGCCGCCAAAGAAGGTTGAACAATCCAAACCAAAGGAGTATGTTGGGTCAAAAGGTAATCAGAATGTTAAACCGAAACCACCAGTAACTGCGGCGAAAAACGATAAAGTATCAAAGTGGTTGTGGCCAACAAAAGGGAGAGTAATCAAGAACTTCTCAGCGGGAGAACAAGGAAATAAAGGCATAGACATCGCAGGACAGCGTGGTCAGCCTATCGTTTCAACCGCGGCCGGCACTGTTGTGTACTCAGGTAATGCGCTACGAGGTTATGGCAACCTAATTATAGTGAAGCATAACGACAATTATTTAAGCGCATACGCACACAATGACAGATTGCTGGTATCAGAAGGACAAAGTGTCAAGAGCGGACAAAAAATCGCTACCATGGGTAGTTCTGGTTCTAAGTCAGTTAAGCTCCACTTTGAAATTCGCTATCAAGGTAAATCCGTAAATCCAAAACGATATTTACCTTAAAACTTTGATTAACAACTTGCGACATCATTTAGCGACATATTGAGTTGTTATGTTTGCTAACTCGCCAGGGGGAGGCGTTATGAGTATCAGCAACACAGTCACCAAAGTTGAAGAGTTCGAATATGACAACGCAACGACAGGAAGCGGAAGTCCTGAACTTGAAAAAACATCTAAAAAAACCAAAGCAACAGCTCGCGAAGAGTTTGATGCGAGCAATAAAAGTCTAGATGCGACACAACTGTACTTAGGCGAAATTGGCTTTTCACCACTACTCACAGCAGAAGAAGAAGTACTTTACGCTCGTAGAGCATTACGTGGTGATGAAGCTGCCCGTAAGCGAATGATCGAAAGTAATTTACGTCTTGTCGTGAAGATCTCTCGTCGTTACAGCAATCGCGGTTTAGCACTTCTTGATCTTATCGAAGAAGGCAATCTGGGCTTGATCCGTGCGGTTGAGAAGTTTGATCCTGAACGAGGTTTCCGTTTTTCAACCTACGCAACGTGGTGGATTCGCCAAACGATTGAGCGTGCGTTGATGAACCAAACTCGCACCATTCGTTTGCCAATTCATGTGGTTAAAGAGCTAAACATTTATCTGCGTACCGCACGTGAACTTTCTCAGAAGCTCGACCATGAACCAACGGCAGAAGAAATTGCAGCTCAGCTAGATATTCCAGTTGAAGACGTAAGTAAAATGCTTCGCCTTAACGAGCGTATCAGCTCTGTCGATACACCTATCGGTGGTGATGGCGAGAAAGCGCTACTGGATATTATTCCTGATGCAAACAATTCGGATCCTGAAGTATCCACTCAAGACGATGACATCAAATCCTCGTTGATTGACTGGCTAGAAGAGCTAAATCCAAAACAGAAAGAAGTGCTTGCTCGTCGTTTTGGTTTACTTGGCTACGAGCCATCAACGCTTGAGGAAGTGGGACGCGAGATTGGTCTAACACGCGAACGTGTACGTCAGATTCAAGTTGAAGGTTTACGTCGATTGCGCGAAATCTTGATTAAGCAAGGTTTGAACATGGAAAACCTGTTCAACGTGGAAGTCGACTAGGACAGTCCTGCTTTAGAATAAACAAAAGGCTATGGGAAACCATAGCCTTTTTGCGTTTTATTGAAGATGCGTCAGATTAGAGCATCTTCTTCAAGCGGTAAAGCTCTTCCAATGCCTGACGTGGCGTTAGATCGTCAGGATCAATATTCGACAGTGCTTGCTCTACATCGCTTGGCTCTGGGATCAAGCTTAGTTGGTTTGCTACATCGACAGCACTTGGTCGTGAAGAGTCATTACCTTGACCTAATTGCTCAAGCTGAGACAGTTTGTTGCGCGCATTCTTGATCACGGGTTTTGGAACTCCAGCCAACCCAGCAACGGCAAGGCCGTAAGACTTGCTTGCCGCGCCTTCTTGTACCGCGTGCATAAAGGCAATGCTGTCACCGTGCTCTACCGCATCAAGGTGAACGTTGGCTAGATTTGGCAGTAAGTTTGGCAGCTCAGTCAGTTCGAAGTAGTGCGTTGCAAATAGCGTCATTGCCCCAATCTGAGTTGCAAGCCATTCTGCACTTGCCCATGCTAAAGACAGACCATCATAAGTACTGGTACCGCGACCAATTTCATCCATCAGCACCAAACTGTTCTTGGTAGCGTTGTGAAGAATGTTGGCGGTTTCAGTCATTTCTACCATGAAGGTTGAACGGCCAGATGCCAAATCATCAGATGCACCGATACGGGTAAAGATGCGATCCAAAGAACCGATATGAGCTGATTCTGCAGGTACGTATGAACCAATGTGAGCCATCAAAGCGATCAACGCAGTCTGGCGCATGTAGGTCGATTTACCGCCCATGTTTGGACCGGTGATGATCAGCATCTTACGGTTTGAGCTTAGTTCAATAGGGTTAGCGATAAATGGTTCGCTTGTTACTTGCTCCACGACAGGGTGACGACCTGCTTGAATGCTAATGCCTGCTTCTTTGTCCAACGTTGGGCGACAGTAATCAAGTGAATCTGCACGCTCGGCTAGGTTTTGTAGTACGTCCAACTGAGAAATCGCCGAAGCAAGGTTTTGCATCTTCTCAAGATTTGGCATCAACAAATCAAACAGCTCTTCCCACAGTTTTTTCTCAACTGCTAGCGCTTTTGACTTAGAGTTTAGTACCTTGTCTTCGTGCTCTTTCAACTCAGGAATGATGTAGCGTTCTGCGTTTTTCAGCGTTTGGCGACGTACATAGTGCGGTGGCACTAAGTGGCTCTGACCACGGCTAACCTGAATGAAGAAGCCGTGAACGGCGTTGTAGCCAACTTTTAAGGTGTCGATACCATGACGTTCACGTTCGTCTGCTTCGAGTTTTTCAAGATACTCGGTTGCGCCGTCTGCAAGCTTTCGCCATTCGTCCAGCTCAGCGTTGTAGCCCTCTGCAATCACACCACCTTCGCGAATAACCACTGGTGGGTTTTCTTTGATTGCGCGCTCAAGTAAGTCACATACCTCGTCCATTGGCGCAGCAAATTGAGCCAATTTAATTAGGTAAGGATGCGCCAGAGAAGACGTTACACTTTCCAATTCTGGGAGTTGTTGCATTGCGTAACGCAGTCGAGCCATATCGCGAGGACGAGCAGAACGAAGTGCTAAGCGAGCCAAAATACGCTCAATATCACCAATCTGTTTGAAAATTGGTTGAATGTCGGTGAACAAGCTTTGATCTTTGATTTCGCTGATCGCATCTAAGCGATTGTTTAAGGTATCAATACAGCGCATTGGTTGGTGTAACCAGCGCTTGAGCATACGACTGCCCATTGCGGTTGCACAATGATCTAAGACTTCCGCAAGCGTGTTATCAGTGCCACCTGATAGGTTTTGTGTTAGCTCAAGGTTGCGACGAGTCGCTGCGTCAAGAATCACAGAGTGATCTTGTCTGTCGTAGGTGAGTGAACGAATGTGTGGCAGGGCAGTACGTTGAGTGTCCTTTACATATTGAATCAAACAGCCAGCGGCACACAAGCCAAGTGATGCGTGTTCAACACCAAAGCCCACTAAGTCACGAGTGCCAAATTGTTGGTTAAGCTGTTGCTTCGCAGTATCGAGCTCAAACTCCCAAACAGGGCGGCGGCGGTTACCATTACGGTTAGACATGAGGTGAACGGCCTCAAAATCTTCAGGGAAAAGTAGCTCTCGTGGGGCCGTTCGTTGAAGTTCTGCTGCCATCGCTTCTTCGGTTTCAGGCTCAACCAATTGGAAGCGTCCAGAAGTTACATCCAACGTCGCGTAACCAAATTTACCATTGTGCTGATAGATTGCGGCAATCAGGTTATCGATACGCTCAGATAGCAGAGCTTCGTCGGTCACAGTACCTGGCGTGACGATGCGTACTACTTTACGTTCAACCGGACCTTTGCTTGTTGCAGGATCGCCAATCTGTTCACAAATCGCCACAGACTCACCAAGCTGAACAAGTTTGGCTAGATAACCTTCAACGGCGTGGAATGGAACGCCAGCCATTGGGATAGGTTCACCTGCCGATGCACCGCGTTTAGTCAACGAAATATCAAGCAATTGAGATGCGCGTTTTGCATCGTCGTAGAAGAGTTCGTAGAAGTCGCCCATGCGGTAAAACAGCAAGATTTCAGGATTCTCAGCCTTTAGCTTGAGGTATTGCTGCATCATCGGAGTGTGTTTTTGTTCAGCTTTCACAGGTAAGTACTTTTGTTTATTTCCGTAGCGGCTTAGGATACGTGAATCCCTATCAAGTAAAAAGAGACAAAGGGCATTTTTGGCTATGGAAAGAGCAACAAAATTGAGTGCCGATTTAGGGGCATTATTGGCTAAGCATGGGCATATTTTAACGACGGCAGAATCTTGCACTGGAGGTGGGGTTGCAACAGCAATCACTGATATTGCAGGTAGCTCTGCTTGGCTAGACCGCGCATTTGTGACCTACAGCAATGAAGCTAAAATGGAAATGCTTGGTGTACAAGCTTCAACATTAGAAGCGCACGGTGCTGTGAGTGAGCCAGTCGTGATTGAAATGGTGCTGGGCGCCCTAAATCATTCAAATGCAACTATTGGAGTCTCGATAAGTGGTATAGCTGGCCCTAGCGGTGGAAGCGAAGAAAAGCCTGTTGGGACGGTTTGTTTTGCCTTTGCAGATAATCAGAATTGGCAGCAAGTGGAAACCATGCATTTTACTGGTGATCGTGCGCAAGTTCGCAAAAAAGCGATTGAGCATGCACTGACTCAACTGCATCAGTATTTGATCTAGAATTTCTTTAATTGTCGTAGCCCAGTTTTGATAAGGGCTGGAGCAAATAGTAGGTTTAAGTCTGCCAAATTTTTTTCATACAGGTATAGACACTGTATGAATCAACAGTATAATGACTTTCATTGATGAGCAGTTCTTCTGCTCAAGAAAAATGAATTATGATTCATCGCCCAAAGAAGATGAATAAATCGGAGAAAGTAATGGACGAGAACAAACAGAAAGCGCTCGCCGCTGCGCTAGGTCAAATTGAAAAGCAATTCGGTAAAGGCTCTATCATGCGCCTTGGTGATAACCGCGCAATGGACGTAGAAACCATCTCAACGGGTTCTCTTTCTCTTGATATCGCTTTGGGTGCTGGTGGTCTGCCAATGGGTCGTATCGTAGAAGTTTACGGTCCAGAATCTTCAGGTAAAACAACGCTAACTCTAGAGCTTATTGCAGCAGCGCAACGTGAAGGTAAAACTTGTGCATTTATCGATGCGGAGCACGCGCTAGATCCTGTATACGCGAAGAAACTAGGTGTTGATATCGATGCTCTACTTGTTTCTCAGCCTGATACGGGTGAGCAAGCTCTTGAGATTTGTGACGCACTTGCACGTTCTGGTGCTATCGACGTCATGGTTGTCGACTCTGTTGCGGCACTTACTCCAAAGGCTGAAATTGAAGGCGAAATGGGCGACAGCCACATGGGTCTTCAAGCTCGTATGCTTTCTCAAGCAATGCGTAAGCTTACAGGTAACCTAAAGCAGTCTAACTGTATGTGTATCTTCATCAACCAAATTCGTATGAAGATTGGTGTGATGTTCGGTAACCCTGAAACCACTACTGGTGGTAACGCTCTTAAATTCTACGCTTCTGTTCGTCTAGATATCCGCCGTACTGGCGCAATCAAAGAAGGCGATGAAGTTGTGGGTAACGAAACGCGCATTAAAGTGGTTAAAAACAAGATTGCTGCACCGTTTAAAGAAGCGAATACGCAAATCATGTATGGCCAAGGCTTCAATCGTGAAGGTGAATTAGTCGACCTAGGCGTTAAGCACAAGCTAGTAGAAAAAGCGGGTGCATGGTACAGCTACCAAGGCGATAAGATCGGTCAAGGTAAAGCGAACGCTTGTAACTACCTACGTGAGCACACCGAAGTGGCAAAGACTATCGATGCTAAGCTACGTGAAATGCTACTTTCTCCTGCTTTACCTGAAGCGCCAGAAGCCGGTGAAAAATCAGAGCAAGAAGAAGAGTTTTAATCTTTTCTTCAATTAATATCTAACAAAGCCCTGCGATGCGGGGCTTTGTTGTATCTGCTGAAATCAAAACCGTTAAAAATAAAGGGCAGATTAATATCAATCCCAGTAAGTAGGTGAGTGAGCAGTTATTTACTACGATTGTTTTAGAGTCTGTACAGCAAAAATAGTTTTAGGATCATCATGTACCAAAAGCGTCAAGCTCCGACGTTGTCGAGCAAAGAAGCGGCGATTCAGCTACTAAGCCGTCGTGATCATGGACAATACGAGCTCTATCAAAAGCTGGCTCTAAAAGGTTATGAAGAGGCCGATATCGAAGTGGCCATCAACTTTTGCCTCGACCACAATTACTTAGATGACTTACGTTATGCCAAAAGTCAGATTCGCCAACACGTCTATAAAGGGCATGGTAAAAGGAGAATTCGACAGGAGTTGAATCAAAAACGCGTGGCTGAATCCATCATTGAAACAGCGATGGAAGAGGAACCACAAGACTGGTTTGAACTGGCAAGAACGGCGGCTGAGAAGAAATTCAAAGGAATGAAAGCCAAAGACCAGAAAGAATACGCTAAACAGGTGCGATTTATGCAATATCGTGGCTATAGTTTTGACCAAATCAGCTATGCGTTGAGCTTTGATGACGAAGATTAGCGGTCAGTAGCTCACACTGTTTTTTGTTTTGCTTCAAATTTTTTCCTCTAATGCCTCTTTTCCGCAAGAAAACTAGTCGTAGCTGATTGCATGATCTACAATACGGCAAAATTCTAACTCGACTATTTTCAGGAAGAGCTGCATGTACATGAGCACTGATGAGGTTCGTAACGCGTTCCTCAAGTTCTTTGAGAGCAAAGGACACCAAATCGTAGAAAGTTCATCGTTAGTTCCACATAACGACCCAACCCTGCTGTTCACAAACGCGGGTATGAACCAATTTAAAGATTGTTTCTTAGGCTTAGAAAAACGAGCCTACACTCGAGCGACTACGGCTCAACGTTGTGTACGTGCTGGTGGTAAACACAACGACCTGGAAAACGTTGGCTTCACTGCTCGTCACCACACATTCTTTGAAATGCTAGGTAACTTCAGCTTTGGCGATTACTTCAAAGAAGACGCTATCGCGTTCGCTTGGGAATTCCTAACAGTAACCCTTAAGCTGCCAGCAGACCGTCTACTCGTAACAGTTTACGAAACAGACGACGAAGCATTCGATATCTGGAACCAAAAAGTAGGCGTTCCAGCAGACCGCATTATTCGCATTGGCGACAAGAAAGGTGGTAAACCATACGAGTCAGATAACTTCTGGCAAATGGGTGACACAGGTCCTTGTGGTCCATGTACTGAAATCTTCTACGATCACGGAGAGCACATCTGGGGTGGCCGTCCTGGCACACCAGAAGAAGATGGTGACCGTTTCATCGAGATCTGGAACAACGTATTCATGCAGTTCAACCGTCACGCAGACGGCACTATGGAACCGCTACCAAAGCCATCGGTAGATACTGGTATGGGTATCGAGCGTATCTCTGCAATTATGCAAGGCGTTCACTCAAACTACGAAATCGATGTATTCCAAGCTCTTATCAAAGCTGCTGCTGAAGTGATTGGCTACGAAGATCTATCAAACCAATCGCTACGCGTTATCGCTGACCACATCCGTTCATGTTCATTCCTGATCGTTGATGGCGTTATGCCTTCAAACGAAGGTCGTGGTTACGTTCTACGTCGTATCATCCGTCGTGCAGTTCGTCACGGTAACAAGCTGGGCGCACAAGGTGCATTCTTCCACAAACTGGTTGGTGTACTAGCGGAAATCATGGGTACGGCTGGTGAAGAGCTGAAGCGTCAACAAGCTGTGGTTGAAAAAGTACTGCGTATCGAAGAAGAAAACTTCGGTCGTACACTTGAGCGCGGTATGGCGATTCTAAATGAAGCACTAGATAACATTTCTTCGCAAGGAACGGACGGTAAAGTACTAGACGGCGAAACCGTATTTAAACTTTACGATACTTACGGCTTCCCAGCTGACTTAACTAACGACGTTGCACGTGAACGTGAGTTTGCAATCGACGAAGAAGGTTTCGAGAAAGCGATGGAAGAGCAGCGTCAACGTGCGCGTGAAGCTGGTAACTTCGGTACTGACTACAACGCAGCAATCAAAGTTGATACGCAAACAGAATTCTGTGGTTACACAGGTACTAAAGGCTCTAGCTCTGTAGCGGCGATGTTCGTTGAAGGCAACGAAGTAGAATCTCTATCTGCTGGCGACAAAGCAATCATCGTGCTTGGTGAAACACCATTCTACGCAGAGTCAGGCGGTCAGTGTGGTGACGCTGGTGAGATCCGTACTGAAGCTGGTGTATTCCGTGTTGAAGACACTCAAAAACTAGGTAACGCAATCGCACACCACGGTGTAATGGCTGAAGGCGTTCTAGCAAAAGGTGATGAAGTTGCCACTATCGTTGACGCAGAGCGTCGCGCTGCAATCTCTCTAAACCACTCAGCAACGCACTTGCTGCATGCTGCACTTCGCCAATTACTTGGTGAGCACGTAACGCAGAAAGGCTCTCTAGTAAAAGCGGATAGCCTACGTTTCGACTTCTCACACTTAGAAGCGGTAACGGCAGCCGAGCTAAAAGAAGTTGAGCGTCTAGTAAATGCTCAAATTCGTCGCAACCACACGATTGAAACTAACGTGATGGATATCGAGTCTGCTAAGAAGAAAGGCGCAATGGCGTTGTTCGGCGAGAAGTACGATGACGAAGTACGTGTACTGTCTATGGGTGACTTTTCTACTGAACTTTGTGGTGGTATCCACGCTTCAAACACAGGTGACATCGGTCTATTCAAGATCACATCTGAAGGTGGTATCGCAGCAGGTATCCGTCGTATCGAAGCGGTAACGGGTGAAGGTGCGCTAGACGCAATCGAAGCTCAAGCGGCTAAGTACGAAGAGAAACTGGCTGAATCAGCGCAGAAAGCAAAATCTCTAGAGAAAGAAATCCAGAAACTGAAAGACAAGATGGCTGCGGCAGAAAGCGCAAACATCATGGGTAAAGTTCAGGATATCAACGGTACTAAAGTACTGATTGCTGCTCTAGAAGGCGCAGATAACAAGAACCTACGTACTATGGTTGATGACATCAAGAACCAAGTAGGTAGCGGTGTAATCCTTCTTGCTAACGTGAACGATGACAAGATCGGTCTGATTGCAGGCGTAACCAAAGACCTTATCGGTAAAGTGAAAGCAGGTGACCTAGTTAAGATGGTTGCTGAGCAAGTTGGCGGTAAAGGCGGTGGTCGTCCTGATATGGCGCAAGCTGGTGGTACAGATGTATCTGCACTACCAGAAGCGATTCAATCAGTACAGCCATGGCTAGAAGAGCGCTTATAAGCTTTTAACATCCTTTACGCTCAATCAAAGTTATTTGATTGAGCGTAATTTTTTTATAGTAACCAAGTGGTTTAATTGACCGTATTTTAACCAGGTCATTTACGTCACTTGGTTTTTGTTGTAACTACCGCTTATATAATTTTGCAATCAATAGAATATGAAGTGGTCCTAATGAGACTTTGGTCTTGGGAAGGTGAAGACTGGTGAAAAAGCCCCTTATCGTGCAAAAGTTTGGCGGAACTTCTGTGGGTTCAATTGAGAGAATCCACCAAGTCGCTGAACACATCATTAAGGCGAAAGATGATGGTAATCAAGTTGTCGTTGTTGTGTCTGCAATGTCAGGCGAAACAAATCGATTGATGGATCTAGCTAACCAAATAGATAGCGTTCCAACAGCTCGAGAACTTGATGTTTTGCTCTCTGCTGGTGAGCAAGTGTCGATGGCACTACTGGCAATGACCCTTAATAAATTGGGTTATGCTGCTCGCTCACTTACCGGAGCACAAGCGAACATTGTGACGGACAATCAACACAATGACGCGACGATTAAGCACATTGATACTTCTACGATCTTTGACTTACTTAAGCAAGATCAAATCGTTATCGTGGCAGGTTTCCAAGGTGTGAATGAAAATGGGGATATCACCACATTAGGTCGAGGTGGCTCTGATACGAGCGCAGTGACACTTGCAGGCGCGTTAAGTGCTGATGAGTGCCAAATCTTTACCGACGTTGATGGTATATATACTTGTGACCCTCGTGTAGTGAAAAACGCTCAGAAATTGGACGTTATCGATTTTCCTTCTATGGAGGCGATGGCGAGCCGAGGAGCGAAGGTACTGCATCTACCTTCTGTGCAATACGCATGGAAGAATAATGTGCCACTACGTGTGCTTTCGACCTTCGATATTAATGAAGGCAGTTTGGTGAAAGGGGAGGCGGGTAAGCAAGCCGTTTCCGGTATAGCGATTCAACGTGACCTTGCCATAATTGAAGTCGACAGTGACCACCTGTCTAGTGTCGCAAAGCAATGTCAGATGTTAGGCATCGACATTTGGAATGTGATCGAGGAAACAGAACGAACAGGTATCATGATAAAACAAGATGCATGTGCCAAGTTGGATCTGGTGTTCAGCGATAAAATCCGTAATAGTGAAGTAGTAAGCCTGTTGACCGCAGTGGGGCTTGAAGCCAATGGAATGGTTGAGCACGCATGCGATTTGTTGGCACAGCAAGATATTGCAATTAATTTCTGCTCAACGAATGCACTCACTATGATGCTAGTCTTACCACCAGAGTGTGTGGATACAGCAGCAAATATTCTCCATGATGCTTACATTAGATCGAGTGAAGCATTAAGCATTCAGCAAAAACATGCCTTTTTAGGCTAATTTTCCGTAACAAGGTAGTTTACGAAAATATAACTTTTGTTGGATAATAGCTTTGTAGCAAGAAAATTTAGAGATTACTCAAGGAGCAAAGAATGCTAATTTTGACTCGCCGCGTAGGCGAAACACTGATGATTGGTGATGAAGTGACTGTAACTGTACTAGGTGTTAAAGGTAACCAAGTACGTATCGGCGTTAACGCTCCGAAAGAGGTTTCAGTTCACCGTGAAGAAATCTACATGCGCATTCAAGCTGAAAAAGGCAATGGTAACGTTGCTTCTGGTAACTACTAAGCTGCTCCTGTTTATAGAGCTTAGTTTGAATGAAAAAGGCTAGCCATTGGGCTGGCCTTTTTAGTTTTAGATAAATGTCATTTTTTAAGAGAAGATTCTCTTTTTTTCATCATAATAGAGTGATAAAGTTTGTTTAATAATCACTTTGATTAAATCCGCATCGGTTAAGCGATTTTTGCGTTTTTTTTCAAAGAAAGTGTTTGACATATTTTCGGTAAAACGTAATATGTGCCTCCGCAAGACGGTGAGGTGGCCGAGAGGCTGAAGGCGCTCCCCTGCTAAGGGAGTATACGGTTTATCCCGTATCGAGGGTTCGAATCCCTCCTTCACCGCCATTCTTGCAACGTTGATTTATCAACAAAAGTGCGTCCTTAGCTCAGCTGGATAGAGTACCTGGCTACGAACCAGGCGGTCGGAGGTTCGAATCCTCCAGGACGCGCCATATCTCTTTTGAGATATAACAATGAAAACGGTGAGGTGGCCGAGAGGCTGAAGGCGCTCCCCTGCTAAGGGAGTATACGGTTTATCCCGTATCGAGGGTTCGAATCCCTCCTTCACCGCCATTCATTGACTGGCCCGTTGGCCTTTTTTTTGTTTCGTAAGAAATGAAATGTGATGTACTTCACACCTTCCTAGCAAGAAGAATTGCGCGTCCTTAGCTCAGCTGGATAGAGTTCCTGGCTACGAACCAGGCGGTCGGAGGTTCGAATCCTCCAGGACGCGCCACTATTTAATAATTCGTTTGATAAACGGGTTATACAAAGTAAAATAAAGATTATTGCGCGTCCTTAGCTCAGCTGGATAGAGTACCTGGCTACGAACCAGGCGGTCGGAGGTTCGAATCCTCCAGGACGCGCCACTCTTTAGGGTTTCCTAGTGAACTCCTGATATTGGGAATACCGATATCGAAAACTGCGCGTCCTTAGCTCAGCTGGATAGAGTACCTGGCTACGAACCAGGCGGTCGGAGGTTCGAATCCTCCAGGACGCGCCACTCTTTAGGGTTTCCTAGTGAACTCCTGATATTGGGAATACCGATATCGAAAACTGCGCGTCCTTAGCTCAGCTGGATAGAGTACCTGGCTACGAACCAGGCGGTCGGAGGTTCGAATCCTCCAGGACGCGCCACTCTTTAGGGTTTCCTAGTGAACTCCTGATATTGGGAATACTGATATCGAAAACTGCGCGTCCTTAGCTCAGCTGGATAGAGTACCTGGCTACGAACCAGGCGGTCGGAGGTTCGAATCCTCCAGGACGCGCCACTCTTTAGGGTTTCCTTAGTGAACTCCTGATATTGGGAATACTGATATCGAAAACTGCGCGTCCTTAGCTCAGCTGGATAGAGTACCTGGCTACGAACCAGGCGGTCGGAGGTTCGAATCCTCCAGGACGCGCCACTCTTTAGGGTTTCTTAATGAACTCCTGATATTGGGAATACTGATATCAAAAACCGTGCGTCCTTAGCTCAGCTGGATAGAGTACCTGGCTACGAACCAGGCGGTCGGAGGTTCGAATCCTCCAGGACGCGCCACTCTTTAGAAAAAGCCTCGCTTATGCGGGGCTTTTTTGTATCTGAGAACTGGCCCCTTTCTTATCGATACTGTCCTCAGTCATTCCAGCGTTTCTGTTTTAAGATTGTGCGACTTCTTGCCATCAACTCATTGCTAAACCTTCAGATCTAACCTAATCGTTTATAACCGCCACAAGAAAGGATTACTCGATGTTAGGGAAGACTCTGATTGGCTGCACTCTTGGGTTGGTATGTGTAGCTCAAACCGCAAATAGCTCGGAAGGCGATGATATTCCTCAACGGGCTCAGACCGTCAGTGATGTTATAGACCGCCCAGGAGTGCTCACGCCGCGAGGACAGTGGTCATTCGACACATCACTCAGCTACACGCAAAACTCTTCAAATAAGGTCTCTGTGGTTGGTTATACCGTGTTACCAACGTTGATCGTGGGACGAATTGAGGTCAGTGATGCTGATAGAACTACAGTTACGGTTGGCTTAACCGCTCGCTATGGTTTGACCAACGCTACGGAATTGGAGGTTCGGTTACCCTACGTTTATCGAAACGACCAGATTGCAACGCGCCCTATTCAGGACGGTTCGAATGCTGACGTGGTCAATACAACAATCGATGGTGGTGGGATGGGAGATGTTGAGCTTGCGATTCGCCACCAGTTTAATTTTGATAGTGCACCTTATTGGGTCGGTGGTTTAAGAGTCAAATCCGATACTGGGCGTTCGCCTTACGATGTTTCTATAGACGAAGGCAGTAATTCCTTTAGTGATGTGCCGACGGGATCTGGTTTTTGGAGTTTTGAACCCAACATTTCAATGATCTACCCAACAGACCCAGCGGTGCTGTATGCAAGCCTGAGCTACATCTATAACTTGGAAGAGAATGTTACTGTTGGAGATACCAAAGCAGACGTTGATCTTGGTGATACCATTGCGTTAGCGGGAGGGATGGGCTTTGCCGTCAATCCAGACTTGTCTTTTTCGTTAGGGTTAAGCCACAAAACGATTTTGAAAAGTAAAGTGAACGGCAGCTCGGCTGATGACGCGAAGTTACTTCAATTGGATGCACTGACGTTCGGTGTTAATTATGCCTTTAGCCCTAGAGCATCGCTCAACGTAAGTGCGCAAGCTGGATTAACCGAAGATACCCCAGATTTTCAATTAACGATTCGTGTGCCATTTAATCTGTAGTAGGTGAATACAGAGGAATTTAAGGGTTGTTGTGATGACAGCCCTTTTTTGTACAAGCGCTTCTTGTTGGAAATTATTGGAGGTGATTCAACAGTGCGTCTTCTAGTTGCTGGTTTGCACGAATTTGTTGCATTACGCCACTCACTTGCGCATCGATGTCGACCAGTGTACTTAAACCAATCACACTGTTATCTGTGGTGTTTTGAATGATGTTGATGATGCTGGAATTGATGAATTCTGAGCTAATGATATTTGGTTGATTCGGGTTCGTCACATCTGGTGAGTTTGCGCGGTTATCACTTATAAAGTTGCCTTCGCCAAATTGAATGATGTTGACGATGCCTTGATCGAGAGGGTTACCTAGACCATCTGAGCTATTGCTGCCGCTAATATTGGTAAGGTGGCCATTCTCAATAACTAAATTGGCAATGGTGGTATTTAGGATATCTTGTCCATTGATTGTGGTGGTAATACTTAATCCGATGTTGATGATGTAATCGTCAGTGACTTGAAAGCCACCACGAAGTTCGGACAACGAATTCGGTGGAAGTGGGGTTAACCCCGTTAGATCCACTTCATTCGCTAGAGAAAGTGTCGAAGTCAAAACACCGCATGTCAGAATCCACTTAGGTAGCCTCATAACCACACCTCATCTAGTTCTCTCCAGCGACGGGGAGCGTAATGCTAAACACACCGAGAGAATCTCTTTGCACACCGCTTTCTAGGGGAGAGGAATGATAAATAGCAAACTTATCGTCAGTAATAAAACCAGATCGACCAACTTCAGCTTCGTTACGGATTAGAAGCACAATCCCTTGATAGTATTTCTGGAACTCTTCGTATTTCATGATCATGGTGCCCCGAGAGGGATCGCCTAAGATCACGGAGTCTGCGTTCATTCCTCTGATCACCACGAAGTGCATGTAACCATCAAAATTGACGAGTGTGATCCCTGGGACCCCTACATTGCGAATCTTTTCTAATCCTACTTGAAAGCCGTCTGAGTTAAGTCCAATGGAATCGAGGTAAACTTTCATGTCTAGTAGTGAAAAGCCTTTCTCTTTGATCTTCTTTTTATCTCCCTTGTCGTACATGCTTTTAAAAATATCTTGTTCTGACGAAGGGGTTTGATAGTGATAGGTCAATAGAGAGGCCAGTGCTGCTGAACCACAACTGAAATCATACTGTTGACGAAATACATCACCAAATACGATTTCTTTGTAGCTTTTAACAGGCACAGAAAAATGTCCCCGATGAGGGAGAAACTCCAATGAATTGGCTGAAGCTGACAGAGCCAGCAACAGCCAAGGTAAGTTTTGCCAAACTTTCATATCAATATTTACTTGAGTGTCAGGTTAACGACGGTTGAGTTCTGGATTAGAACGTTGTTACCAGTATTCTGAATCACGCTCGATATCCCTGAACTGTCTGCGAACGCTCCTGGTGAGAGTATGTTGTTTCCGCTCACGGTATTGGTCGCTACGTTATCTGAAGAAATGCCATCTACATCTGATTCTGCATAAACAAGGTCTAGCTCAACATTCTGGCCACCTCGTGCTTCATTC
Source organism: Vibrio sp. ED002 (assembly GCF_023277445.1). Lineage (NCBI taxonomy): Bacteria > Pseudomonadati > Pseudomonadota > Gammaproteobacteria > Vibrionales > Vibrionaceae > Vibrio > Vibrio sp. ED002. The sequence continues at coordinate 2,978,509 of NZ_CP080238.1, forward strand.
ATTGCTTCTAGACTGACACTTTCATCAGATAACGTTATGTCTTCTGCGTGTGCGGAAAAAGCAACTATCATACCCAAGGTACACAGTGCCAAACGCATCGCTTTCTCCTAGCTTCCTTTACTCACCACCGGTAAACACACTGGCATTGGTAGCAACAGACTGTTGAATCAGTGAGTTCGCTCCGGCATTTTGTGCCACAGTTGTAATACCCGCAGCACTATCTAAACCGCCAAGGTTATTCACGTTTTCAACTTTCACTTTTGCGTCTTTCTCTCCTGCATCGTAAGTGACCGATGCTGAGTGAACTTGCCCCATCACTTCCGAGTTTGCTACGACCATATCTGTATCCATGTTGATTTGGTTGAAGCTGTCCGTGTTGGTTGTGCTTGAGTCACTGTTGTCGTTGTAGCTATCGTTTGTGCTGCTATCGCTGTTGTCGTTCGCGTAGCTTCGGTTATCGCTTTGATCACGATTATCACTTTGATCACGATTGTCCGAGTTATTGTCAGCGTAACTACGGTTGTCACTATTGTCGTTGTTGCTGTCATTAACGCTTGAATCACTGTTATCGTTGTTACTACGACGAGTGGTTGTGCTTGAATCACTATTGTCGTTATTACTACGTGTAGTGTTCATGCTGGAATCAGAGTTGTCGTTTGCGTAACTACTGCTGTTGTCGCTGCTATCGCTTTGGTCACGGTTATCTGATTGATCTCGGTAGTCTGCTTGGTCACGGTTATCGCTGTTGTCGTTGTAACTGCCATTCGTACTTGAGTTGGAGTTATCGTTCGCATAGCTACTGCTGTTGTCATTATTGCTTTGGTTGGTGCTCGCGTTGTGGTCACTGTTGTCGTTGTTACTACGCGTGGTGTTCATGCTTGAATCTGAATTGTCATTCGCATTGTTGGTACTACTGTTATTGTAGCTACCGTTAGTACTTGCATTGCTACTGTCGCTGTTATCACTGTTGTCGTTGTTACTCCGAGTCGTGTTCATGCTTGAATCAGAACTGTCGTTCGCATTATTCGTACTGTTGTTGTTGTAACTACGATTTGTATTTGCATCAGCACTGCTGGCGTCATTTGTGCTGCTGTTCGTTTGTGTAGTGGTTTGTGTTGCCGTGTTTGCGCTGTTCGTCCATTGCTTATTGTCATCGCCATCATCAATACCGTTAGCAGCTAATACTGAACCACTAAAAAGAATCGCTGACATTGCGATAGCAAGCCCTGTTTTGTTAAGAGTCATGTTGATTACTCCATTTCCTGATATTTCCTAATTAAAAATGACTGCACGTAAACTTCTTGCTGCCTCCTTAACTGCGGAAGCGAGAGAATTATAGGTAAGGGTTTTTGGGGGCGTTTCTTATGAATGAGAAAACTATCAGTAGTGAGTTGAATGAAGAATAGAAGCTAGTTGGCTTACTGATAAAAGCTAATTTTTATCATCAACTTAGTGAGAATAGCTCTCATTAGGGTGCTTCAAGTATGAAAATATCTGACTAATAAGGCTGAAAAAGTAGGTTTTTGCTCATCAGATGACTCAGCCTAAAATCCCAGCGGTTAAGTCGATGTTTAGACCCCTGAATTGAAGGTGTCAGTAAGAACAAGCAGTTAAATTAGGTTGGGTGGAAAGGTGTCGACTCTACATTTAAAAATGCTCAATCCTTTTGGTTATTTTACGTCGTAGGTGTGCCCGTAAAGTCAGCCTGAACTGCTATATTTTCTCTATTGATAATTTTATTGATCATCAATGTGGTGATCAGAAAACACTGGCACATGGAGGTAGGTAGTAAAGGTGTCAGCAAACAGTGGTGGATACTATGGGAACCAAACATCTTCTCCTTCTAGCGGAGAATAATCTTCAAACCAGTTTAATAGAGGGGCAATTATCAATCGCACCTGATGTAAAAGTCAGAACGTGTTTACCAGAAGAGGCCGTCTTTCGCAGTCATACCATGAGCATCGATCTTGTGTTTATTGACTATGACTTTATGAGGCGACTTGAATCCAGAGGTTTGCTCCCGGATTTTGATTTATTCGGTTGGCCGCTAATGATTCATAACGTACCAAGCGAGAGCGTTGAAAATGAATTGTTGCGATGGAAGCTACTTAAAGGCATTTTGCTACAAAGTGCTTCTGTGTCCCACATAAGCGAGAGTGTGGAATATATATTTCAAGGAGGATTGTGGTTACCAAGGGTGTATTTAGAAACGTTAATCAACAACTACAGACACTCGAATGTTTCGATGGAATGCCAACATGATTCGCTAACCAGTCGTGAGAGGCAAATTTTAGAGTTGCTGGCTTATGGAATATCAAACCAGCAGATCGCTTCACAGTTGTTTTTGTCAGAGAGTACGGTGAAAAGCCATATCTATAAGTTGTACAAGAAATTGGATGTACATTGCCGTCATGATGCTATCAAGATAGTGCGGATGAACGGGGGGTTAACCGCACAATAAGTACTCAAAAAAGAATGCGTAAATAATCATAAGCTCATTCAAGAGCGGCTAGTTTCACAACCCGAGGGGCAAACCTTTGCTCGTATCACCTTATTCGCATTTTACTTTTGGTGTGATTACTTAAGAAATAAATTGTAAATCAGTTGTTTTAATTTGGTTAAATCGACATAGGTTTCTGTTTTTATTTTATTTTCTGCCTTCATTTAGATTGATTTTTTGAAATACCAATCGCAGTTTTTATAATCACTTTAATTTAGTGTGGTTATAAGTTAAACATTCTTATGTTCAACGATGATTTTCTCTCGAATTGTGATCTGGGTAGTGAATAAATAATCAATATTAAAGATTAATTAAAAGCTTCCTTAAACAAAATTGACAAAATTTAACCAATCGAGATAATCCATTGGTCGGGATTTGACGCTATTAGAGTCCTGCGCATTGTCAGGATGACAAAGAAAGGAAGCAACATGACGAATATAGGAAGCCTGCTAGTAGATGCGGCCACCCTGATGCTAACAGGGATGGCGGTCGTATTTATTTTCCTCACCATTCTAGTTTATCTCGTTCGGCTTTTGTCGAGATTGGTACCAGAAGAAGTACCTGAGCCGATCGCAGCACCAAAAACACGCACCAACGTTCAATCAACCTCTTCAGCTGTTAGTCCACAAGTAGTGGCGGCGATTTCGGCGGCGATTCATAAACATCGCGCCTCTGTCGCGAAGTAGCCGAAAGATAGGATTAAAAAGGAGTTTAAGAGCATGTCTAAACCACTAGCTATTACGGATGTGGTCCTTCGTGACGCCCATCAATCACTGTTTGCTACGCGTATGCGTATCGAAGATATGCTGCCTATCGCAGCGGAATTGGACAAAGTTGGTTACTGGTCATTAGAGACCTGGGGTGGCGCAACTTTTGATTCTTGTATTCGATTTCTGGGAGAAGACCCATGGGAGCGTCTACGTGAGTTAAAAAAAGCAATGCCAAACACGCCGATGCAAATGCTACTTCGTGGTCAAAACCTTTTAGGATACCGCCATTATGCTGATGACGTAGTAGAGAAGTTTGTTGAGCGTGCACACGTTAACGGAATGGATGTGTTCCGTATTTTCGACGCAATGAATGACGTACGAAACTTTCAAACGGCTGTTAAGGCTGCTGTGGATGTTGGTGCACATGCTCAGGGTACGCTGTCTTACACGACCAGCCCAGTGCATAACACAGAGACGTGGGTGGATTTAGCAAAACGCTTAGAAGACCTCGGTTGTCACTCTCTGTGTATCAAAGACATGTCTGGTTTGCTCAAGCCTTATGAAGCAGAAGAGCTGATCACTCGCATCAAAGCATCCTGTGATGTGCCACTAGCGCTTCACTGTCATGCAACGACGGGGTTATCAACCGCGACTGCTGTGAAGGCCGTAGAAGCCGGAATTGATATCCTTGATACCGCGATCTCTTCAATGAGTTGTACTTATGGCCATACGCCGACAGAAACTGTGGTAGCGATGTTGCAAGGTACAGAGCGTGATACCAACTTAAAACTGGACCAAATTGAGCCTATTGCGGCTTACTTCCGTGAAGTGCGCAAGAAGTACGCGAAATGGGAAGGGCAATTGAAAGGGGTGGATTCTCGTATCCTCATTGCTCAGGTTCCTGGTGGCATGTTAACCAACATGGAAGGCCAACTTAAAGAACAAGGGGCGGCAGACCGTCTTGATGAAGTTCTGGAAGAGATCCCACGCGTGCGTGAAGATCTTGGCTTTATTCCCCTAGTAACACCAACCTCACAGATTGTCGGCACCCAAGCCGTTATTAACGTGCTGACAGGTGAACGTTATAAGAGCATCACGAAAGAAACCGCAGGCTTATTAAAAGGTGAATACGGTGCAGCACCTGCCGCATTGAACGCCGATCTGCAAGCAAAAGTTCTTGATGGAAAAGAGGCGATCACGTGTCGTCCTGCTGATCTATTGAAACCTGAAATGGAGACGCTTACTGTCGATTTGATGGAGAAAGCACAGTCTGATGGTATCAAGTTGGCAAGTGAGCGTGTGGATGACGTATTGACGTATGCTTTGTTCCCTCAAGTTGGTCTCAAATTCCTTAAGAACCGTGACAACCCAGATGCGTTTGAACCTGCTCCAACGCTAGAGTCAGCGAAACCAGCAGCTCCGGTAACTCCAGTAGCAACCGGTGGTGTTGAGACTTATAGCGTTCGTGTGGATGGCCAAGTGTACGAAGTGGAAGTCGGCCCACAAGGACAGCTGGCGTCTGTTACTCCAAATGTTTCAGCAGCTCCAGTACAACCAAGTGCTCCCGTAGCTCCAGTAAATACTTCTGCGGAAGCAGTACCGGCACCGCTTGCCGGTAACATCTTTAAAGTGAATGTTCAGCCAGGCGCTGAAGTTTCTGAAGGGGATGTTCTGCTTATCTTAGAAGCGATGAAGATGGAAACCGAAGTTCGCGCGGCTCGTGGTGGCGTAGTGCAAGAGCTGAATGTGAAAGAAGGTGATGCCGTTACTGTTGGTTCACCGCTTCTGAGCTTAGCATAAGGGAGTATCATGGACGGATTGATGACCTTATGGTCAGAAACAGGGATCGCGAACTTTGAGTTCGGCCAAATCTGTATGATGTTGGTTGGTTGTGCACTGCTGTTTTTGGCGATCAAAAAAGGCTTTGAGCCATTGTTGCTATTGCCTATTGGTTTTGGTGCCATCTTGGCTAACATTCCAAATGCAGGCTTTACTGACCCAGGTGGCTTGCTTTACTACGTGTATTACATCGGGATCGAATCAGGTGTCTTCCCACTCTTGATCTTCATGGGTGTCGGTGCGATGACGGACTTTGGTGCCTTAATTGCGAACCCGAAAACGTTGTGGTTAGGGGCCGCTGCTCAGTTTGGTATTTTTGCGACACTATTTGGCGCGATTTTACTTAACTACGTTCCTGGTATGGAATTCTCCATGGCTGATGCATCGTCTATCGCCATCATTGGTGGTGCAGATGGACCTACGGCGATTTTCTTAGCAAGTAAACTGTCTCCGGACCTACTTGGTGCGATCGCCGTTGCGGCATACAGCTACATGGCGTTGGTGCCGATTATTCAGCCTCCGATCATGAAAGCACTTACGACCAAAGAAGAGCGTCAAATTAAAATGGCTCAACTGCGTCATGTCGGTAAGTGGGAAAAAGTACTGTTCCCACTTGCTGTGTTGCTGATGACAATTCTATTCCTGCCATCGGCTACACCTTTGGTTGGTATGTTCTGTTTAGGCAATTTGATGCGCGAAGCGGGTGTAGTGGATCGTTTATCCAAAACCGCTCAAAACGAGCTGATCAACATCGTGACCATCTTCTTAGGTCTTGGTGTCGGCTCTAAACTGCAAGCTGAACAGTTTTTGAATCTAGAAACACTTGGCATTCTGGGTTTAGGCGCAGTGGCATTCAGTATAGGTACTGGTGCAGGTGTTCTGATGGCGAAGCTTCTCAACAAGTTCTCGAAAGAAGACATCAACCCACTTATCGGTGCTGCGGGTGTTTCTGCGGTACCAATGGCAGCTCGTGTTGTGAACAAAGTTGGCTTAGAAGCGAACCCACAAAACTTCCTGTTGATGCATGCGATGGGGCCAAACGTAGCCGGTGTACTTGGTTCCGCAGTCGCGGCTGGTATCTTGTTAGCGCTAGTAGGCTAATCGTCTTGTTCGATTTTTGGTGGATACGCTACGACATAGAATTATCCACCAATTTACAAATTGACGATTAACTTCGGTAAACAAAATGGTTTATAGTCAAAGGGATGCTTTCGCATCCCTTTTTGTTTTCTCGCAGGGAATGGGCTATGGAACACAAACAGATAGTGATTACTAAGTTTGGCGATGCAGACGTTCTCGCCATTCAAACCGCACCAACACCCTCACCTCAAAAGGGTGAAATCCTCATAAAAGTCGCCTATTCAGGCATTAATCCTATCGACGTGAAAACGCGCGCGGGGTTAGGTTGGGCGGCCGCACAAAATAAAGATAACCTTCCTTGGGTTCCGGGGTATGACGTTTCTGGCAAAGTGGCGTCTTGTGGGAAAGGGACATCACGTTTTGAAGTCGGGGACGAGGTTGCTGGTTTCATTGGATTTCCAGCTCGTGGTGGTGGTTACAGCCAATACCTTTGTGTTCCTGAGTCAGCTCTCAGCCGTATTCCCAATTCAGTGACTTTAGAAGCTGCGGCTGCACTTCCTCTGGCAGGGCAAACGGCGGCTCAAGCATTAAGCAAGGCTAATGTTACTGAAGGCGACCGAGTGTTGATTCTCGCTGGTGCAGGTGGTGTTGGCCACATAGCGGTACAAATCGCCGTAGCAACCAAAGCCGAAGTCTTTACCACCTGCAGTGAGCGGAATTTAGACTACCTCGCGACGCTGGGAGCACATGCAGTGAACTATCAATTTGCGCCAGTGTCAGAACGTGTTGAAGATGTGGATGTGTTGATCGATCTTGTCGGTGGTGACGCCGCTTTAGATGCTCTGAAATGTTTGACTGATAACGCCCGAGTGATCACCGTTCCGACCATAACGGCTGAGTTGATTTGTGAGAAAGCAAAACTGCTTGGTTTTGATGCTAGTGGCATGCTGGTGGAGCCGGATCGTGAGCAGCTCGACACCTTACTTTATATGGTGGGGGTTGGTCTGCTAAAAACAGAAATTCAACATGTTTATCCGATGGACGAGGTTGTGGATGCCCACCGACAAGTTGAATCCGGACGGACACGAGGCAAGGTATTGCTTGATATGACATGCTAGAGGCATTTAATGCAGCCTTTGAAAATTTAGCACTATGGTTTTCTGACTCCGCATTATGGGTGTTGTTCATTACTGGATTTCTTAGCGCTACCCTCTTGCCGGGGGGCTCTGAAGCTGGATTGATCGCGACCCTCTCGTTAAACCAGTATTCCGCTACTTCCATCATTATTGTCGCCACGATTGGTAACACGCTTGGTGGATTGACCAACTATTGGCTTGGGCTTTGGATTCCAAATAAGACAAAAGATGAAAAACACGGCCATACGGCACTTAAATGGCTGTCCAAGTATGGATATTGGGGATTGTTCTTTAGCTGGTTACCAGTGATTGGTGACCCGCTATGTTTAGCGGCAGGATGGTTAAGGATGAAATTTCTGCCGTGTATGGTTTTGATATTTTTAGGCAAAGCAGCAAGGTACTCCTTGTTAGCCGCCATCTATCTCGGTTTATTTTAAGGAAAGCGCATGAGAATGTTTTGGGTAAGCGCGTGCTCACTGTTGGTGATCACGGGCTGTGCATCAAACGCCCCAGTATCATCATTGCCTGATGGGGTTACTTTCGTCGAAGCGTCGAAAGCAGAAGAAGGCAAAGTTAAAATTCCATACCAGAAGTATCAACTAGACAACGGTTTAACGGTGATTCTGGCACCAGAGGATTCCGATCCACTTGTGCACGTTGATGTGACATACCATGTTGGTTCTGCACGAGAAGAAATTGGTAAATCTGGTTTTGCTCACTTCTTCGAACACATGATGTTTCAAGGTTCAGAGAACGTTGGTGACCAGCAACACTTTAAGATCATTACTGAAGCGGGTGGTACTTTAAATGGTACAACTAACCGTGATCGCACTAACTACTTTGAAACTGTCCCAGCTAACCAACTTGAGAAAATGCTGTGGTTAGAATCGGACCGCATGGGCTTTTTGCTTGATGCCGTTTCGCAACACAAGTTCGAGATCCAGCGCTCAACAGTAAAAAATGAACGAGCCCAGCGCTACGACAACCGTCCGTATGGTTTGATTTGGGAGCGTATGGCTGAAGCGCTTTATCCTGAAGGTCATCCATATTCATGGCAAACCATTGGCTATGTGGAAGATCTCGATCGTGTTGACGTGAACGATCTGAAAGCCTTCTTCTTGCGTTGGTACGGTCCAAACAATGCTGTGGTGACGATTGGTGGCGATATTGATGTTGAACAGACGCTTGAGTGGGTGAACAAATACTTTGGCTCTATCCCTCGCGGCCCTGAGGTCGATAATGCGCCGAAACAACCAGCGAAGCTGGCAGAGAGTAAGTTCATCACGCTGGAGGACCGAATCCAACAGCCAATGGTAATGATTGCTTGGCCAACCACTTACAGCGGTGAAGCAAGCCAAACTTCGTTAGACACACTTTCTAGCGTATTAGGCAGCGGCACCAACAGTGTGCTCTACCAAGATTTAGTGAAGACACAAAAAGCAGTGGATGCGGGTGCATTCCATGATTGTGCTGAGCTGTCTTGTAACTTCTATGTTTACGCGATGGGCGATTCTGGTGACAAAGGGGACCTGTCAAAGCTTTATGATGAATTAATGGTATCGCTGAACAAGTTTGCGAAAGATGGCGTGACAAAAGACCGTCTTGACCAACTAAAAGGTCAAGAAGAAGCGAATGCGATCTTTGCACTGGAAAGCGTTAAAGGCAAGGTGACGCAACTTGCTTCCAACCAAACGTTCTTTGGCCAGCCTGATTTGATTGAGAAACAGCTTGAGCAGATCCGTGCAGTAACACCAGAATCAGTAGAAAAAGCTTACAGCGACTTTATCCAAGGGAAGAACAAAGTTACTTTGAGTGTGGTGCCAAGAGGGAAAACAGAATTGGCAGTGAAACCTGCTACATTTGTCACCCCAAAACGCACATTACCTGAATACCAAAAGATCACGGATGACCAGTTAGCCTACCGTCGTGCGACTGACAACTTCGATCGTTCTGTTCAGCCTCCGGTTGGTGCTCCAGTCGAAGCAACCATGCCCAAGCTTTACGACATCCATTTCAATAATGGTTCAGAGTTACTTGGTACGGTGAGCAATGAAACGCCAACTATGATGATGCAGTTCAGTCTCCCGGCAGGGACGCGTTTTGTTGAAGAAGGCAAGGAAGGTCTGGCACAGCTGACCGCTGCGATGCTGCAAGAAGGCACAACGCAACACAGTGTGGAAGAGATTCAAGCTGAGCTTGATAAATTAGGTAGTGTTATCTCTGTTGATGCGACGGGCTATACGACTGACATCAGTGTGTCCACACTAGAGAAAAACCTAGCACCAACGCTCAAGATTGTTGAAGAGATGTTGTTGTCGCCTGCATTTAAAGAAGAAGACTTTGAACGAGTGAAAATGCAAGCGTTAGAAGGCTTAGTTTACGAACATCAAAAACCAAGCTGGATGGCCGCGCAAGCCAGCCGCCAAGTTTTGTACGGTGATTCAACTTTTGCTCGTCCAAAAGAAGGCACCAAGGCCGGAGTAAAGGCGCTAACACTAGACGATGTTCGAGACTTCTACGCGAAGCACTATACACCGCAAGGAGCGCAGATCATTGCGGTGGGCGATATCGATAAAGCAGACGTAGAAAAACAACTGACGTTTTGGTCTAACTGGAAAGCAGAAGCAGCACCGTTGTATTCTCCGCAAAAAGTAAACCCTTTGGGTAAGCAACAAATTCACCTAGTGGATAAGCCTGGAGCGCCACAAAGTGTCGTGATGCTCGTACGCCAAGGTATGCCTTACGATGCGACTGGTGATTTTTACCTAGGTCAGCTAGCGAACTTTAATTTGGCGGGTAACTTCAATAGCCGTATCAACCAAAACCTTCGTGAAGACAAAGGCTACACTTATGGTGCTTATGGTTATTTCTCCGGTAATGCGGAAACTGGCTCGGTTGTTTTCACTGCACAAGTGCGTGCGGATTCAACGGTTGCGTCTATTATCGAGATGGAGAATGAGTTGAACGAGTTCTCACAATCGGGCATGACTGACGATGAATTGAAATTTATGCGCCAAGCGGTCGGTCAAAAAGATGCGCTGAAATATGAGACGCCAACACAGAAAGCGAAACTCATCAGTGATATTTTGAAATACGACTTGGATAAAGACTATTTACAGCAACGAAACGCTATTGTTGAGAAAGTTGATAAGCAGACTCTCAACGCTCTAGCCGAAAAATGGTTTGACCCGAACGACTATCAAATCGTGGTTGTCGGGGATGCAAAATCCCTTCGCCCTCAACTAGAAAAGTTAGGGAAAGACGTGGAAGAGCTTGAAATCATTCGATAGAGTACACATTTAATAGCGGAGAGGAGACTCTCCGCTATTCGTTTCTAACTAGATAAATGACTTTTTGATGGGTTATTTATCTAGATGGATTATATATCAATAACTTAGCTTTCACTTGCCACGCTTGGCGAGTGTCCTGCTCCCAATATAAGCGAACCTCATTTTGACTGATTTTGCTGCGCGACTAAAACAAGTTGCATCAAACCCAGAAGTATTTAAGCAGTTTGGACGCGGTGTTGAGCGAGAAACTTTGCGCTATCGTCAGGATGGACACCTAGCAACAACACCTCATCCAGAGGGTTTGGGCTCAGCGTTCACAAACAAATGGATCACGACAGACTTTTCAGAATCTCTACTGGAATTCATTACGCCTGTATCACATGATATCCCTGAATTGATCGGGCAGTTGAAAGACATCCATCACTTCACTCAAACCAAAATGGGTGAAGAGAAAATGTGGCCACTTTCGATGCCATGTTATGTAGGCACTGAAGATGATATTCAGCTAGCTCAATATGGCTCATCAAACTCAGCAAAAATGAAAACGCTTTACCGTGAAGGTTTAAAACGCCGCTACGGTAGCTTAATGCAAATTATCTCGGGGGTGCACTTCAACTTCTCTTTCCCTGAATCGTTCTGGGATGCACTACATGGAGAGCAAGATGAAGAAGCTCGCCAAGAAACGAAATCCGCAGCGTACTTTGCTCTAATCCGTAACTACTACCGTTTTGGTTGGATGATCCCGTACTTCTTTGGAGCGTCACCAGCATTGTGTGGCTCGTTCATTCAAGGACGTGAAACTGATCTGCCATTTGAGAAAATTGGCGGGACGCTTTTCTTACCAAAAGCAACCTCTCTGCGTCTGAGTGATCTCGGTTACACCAACAGCGCGCAAAGCGTGCTTAAGATTGGCTTTAACAGCATTGAACAGTATCTTGAAGGCTTAAGTGACGCTATTCGTCGTCCATCGGATGAGTTTGCAGAGATTGGTGTGAAAGTGGATGGCGAATACCGTCAATTGAACTCAAACATTCTGCAAATTGAGAACGAGCTATACGCTCCAATTCGTCCTAAGCGTGTCACGCAAAGTGGTGAAAAACCATCTGAAGCTCTGACACGAGCGGGTGTTGAATACATTGAAGTCCGTTCTTTAGACGTAAACCCATTCAGTGCGGTTGGCGTGAGTGAGGAACAAGTTCGATTCTTGGACCTATTCCTAACATGGGCAGCGCTTTCTGACTCTGACCCTATGGATAACTGCGAGCTTGAATGCTGGCGTGATAACTGGAACAAAGTTATTGTTTCTGGTCGTGAGAAAGGTTTGATGCTGCAAATCGGTTGCCAAGGCGAGCGTTTATCTCTGCAAGATTGGGCGCACAGTGTATTCGCTGATCTTCGTCAGATTGCGGTTGAAATGGACACCGCGACTGGTGGTAATGCGTACCAAGCGGTTTGCGACAAACTGGAGTCTTGGATTGACGAGCCTGAGCTTACTATCTCTGGTCAATTGCTTGAGCTGACCAAAGAGCACGGCGGTTTGGGTAAAGTGGGTTGTGCGCTTGGTATGAAGTTCCGCGAAGAAAATCTAGCACATAGCTATGAGCAATACTCGGCAGATGCGATGGAAACTGAAGTCGCGACATCGGTAGAGAAACAAAAACAAGCAGAGCAAAGTGACACGTTATCCTTTGATGACTTCTTAGAAGATTACTTTGCTTATCTAAAACAATAATCAGCAGTAAGGGCAGGGATTGGACATTAAGCCGTTAGTGGTGTCTGTGCTTGGAAGCGTAATGTTAGCCGGTTGTGCGACAGCGCCCCCAAAGCAACAAGACAACCTATGTGAAATATTCCGAGAAAAATCTGGTTGGTATGAAGATGCCAAAGACATGGAAGAAGAGTGGGGTACGCCGATAAACGTGGCGATGGCGATCATCAAGCAAGAAAGTAGCTTTCGTCATGACGCTCGACCACCAAAGGATTACGTTCTCGGCTTTATTCCATGGGGGCGCGTAAGTAGCGCTTACGGTTATGCTCAAGCTCAAGACCCTGCTTGGGAAGATTTTCAAGATGCGACGGGTCAAGGTGGTTCACGTACTAACTTCGACGACTCAATGATGTTTGTCGGTTGGTATACCCATGAGACTCGTCGTCAATTAGGCATCTCATTGTGGGATCCTTACAAGCAGTACCTTGCTTATCATGAAGGACGTGGTGGATATAAGCGCGGAACCTATAATAGCAAGCCAAGCTTGTTAAAGGTTGCAAGACGCGTTGAGCAAACCGCAAAGACTTATGGCTGGCAGCTGAAGCAATGTCGTCAGGAACTAGAAGACAACAGCAGCTGGTTCTTTTAACCCCCTAACGAATTCATTTGGACTGGGGGAATGAATAGAAATCAATGCCAATACTCTTGAGTATTGGTCGTTACAATCAGGAGAGATGTAATGCCTTTATTAGACAGTTTTACCGTAGACCACACTCGCATGAATGCACCTGCAGTACGAGTGGCTAAAACGATGCAAACCCCTAAAGGGGATACCATCACGGTATTCGACTTGCGCTTTACTGCCCCGAACAAAGACATCCTTTCTGAGCGAGGAATTCACACGCTAGAGCACTTGTATGCGGGCTTTATGCGCAATCATCTAAATGGTGAAAGTGTTGAGATTATTGATATTTCACCAATGGGCTGTCGTACAGGTTTTTACATGAGTCTAATCGGTACGCCTTCAGAGCAGCAAGTGGCTGACGCTTGGATTGCAGCAATGGAAGACGTATTGAAAGTAGAAAACCAAAACAAGATTCCTGAGCTGAACGAGTACCAATGTGGTACAGCGGCAATGCACTCTCTGGATGAAGCGAAGCAAATTGCAAAGAACATTCTAGAAGCGGGGGTTGCGGTGAATAAGAATGATGAGCTGGCACTACCAGAATCAATGCTGAAAGAGCTACGTATCGACTAACTTAGCTTTTCGTTCAGATAGCTGAAAACATAAGAGCCTGACAGTGTCAGGCTCTTTTTCTTTGCGATTTAAGGCGTGATATTTTGTTCACACTTAGCTGTTTTTCTTCAGCTTTGGATACACTTTTACAAGCTTGATACGGTTCTCTTCTACTTGAACAATTTCCATTGGGTGCCCAGAAACTTGCACACTCAAATGGCTTTGAGGAATATCTTCCAGATGTTCAAGGATCAAGCCATTGAGGGTTCTTGGTCCGTCAGTTGGCAGTTTCCACTTCAAACCTTTGTTGATGTCTCGAATATTTGCACTGCCCTCAATTAAGAAGCTACCATCACCTTGCGGTGTGATCTCTTCGGACAAGCTCGGTGCGATTGATGTGGTAAACTCACCGACGATCTCTTCCAGAATATCTTCTAACGTCACTAGTCCGTTAATGTCGCCATACTCATCGACAATTAAACCGATACGCTGTTTATTACGTTGAAACTTCAACATCTGTACGTTCAGTGGCGTGCCTTCAGGAATGTAGTACACCTCATCGGCTGCGCGTAGCAGTGTCTCTTTGTTGAACTCGTTCTTCTCTAGCATTAAGCGATAAGCTTCACGCAGACGCAGCATACCAACCACTTCATCAATTTGGTCACGGTACAGCACAATACGGCCATGAGGAGAGTGAGTCAGCTGACGAACGATAGATTTCCAATCGTCATTGATGTCGATGCCAGTGATCTCATTACGAGGCACCATGATGTCATTCACTGTGACGTGCTCTAGGTCCAAAATAGACACCAGCATGTCTTGGTGACGACGAGGAATGAGGCCGCCAGCTTCATTTACCACGGTACGCAACTCTTCTGAGCTAAGGTGGTCTTCTGTGGTGTGATCGGCTTTTACGCCGAGTAAACGGATAAAGCCGTTAGTAATAAAGTTCACCAACATGACGAGTGGTGACAGTACCTTCATTAAAATAGTAAGAAGGATACTGCTCGCATAAGAGACGCGCTCCGGATAGAGCGATGCGATCGTTTTCGGTGTCACCTCTGCAAAAACCAGCACCACCATAGTGAGAGCACCAGTTGCAATTGCGACCCCTAAATCGCCATACAAACGCATACCTAAAATGGTTGCGATAGCGGAAGCGAGGATATTAACGAGGTTGTTGCCAATAAGGATCAGGCCAATAAGGCGATCTGGGCGGTCGAGAAGCTTTTCGACTCGCTTCGCCCCTTTATGCCCATTATTGGCTAAGTGCTTTAAGCGGTAACGGTTCAAAGACATCATCCCTGTTTCTGAACCGGAGAAGTAACCTGATATGACGATAAGACACGCGAGTAGCGCAAATAAGATACCCGTAGATATGTCGTCCAAAACGCAGCAGTTCCTTTTATGTGTTTGGTTAATTTATGACCGAGCTAGGTCATGAAGTCAATGGAATAAGGGGTACTCTATTTTATTTGCTCGGCAATATAAAGGATAAGGAGCACAAGGCTCCTTATTAATTGCATTTAATCGATGGAAAGTATCAACTTAAGATGATCTCTTTCACGAAGCGACTACCAAAGTACGCCAAGGTCAACAAAGTCGCACCTGCAACCGCAAACCAAGTCACTTTTTTGCCTCGCCACCCTTTATGGTAGTGACCCCAAAGCAGAATTGAGTACACAATCCAAGCGATGAAAGAAAGGATTCCCTTGTGGGCTTTACCTTGAGCAAACATGTCTTGTACAAACACAAAACCAGTAATCAGCGTTGCCGTGAGCAACAAGTTACCAATCAAGATAATTTTGAATAGCTGACGCTCTACCATCATGAGTGGCGGTAAGTTTGGATTGATTGCGAGTGATTTTTTCGTTTTAAGTTTGTGATCAAGCCAAGCTAACTGGAGTGCGTAGAGTGCACCAATGGTCAACGTGGCGTAAGAGAAGAGTGCGAACGAAATGTGAATAAGTAACTTAGGGTCGTTTTCTAAATGTCTAATAAATGTGCTTGGTAAAAACGTTGCTGCAGATAAATTGATAGCAGCAAAACTGTATACCACAGGCAGCAAGAACCATAAGCGATTCTTAAGCATTGCCACACTCATGACCAAAGAAATAATAAAACTTATTAGCGAAGCAACATTAAGAATACTGAGGTTTTGCCCTGAGCCGTCAAATATCAGGTCACTCAGAATCCAAGCATGAAAAACAAGCGCACATGCCGCACTGGCAAATACGGTTTTGACTTTGATTCCTGACTGCTGAGAGAGTCCAGGTATGATGGTCGCTATCGCCAAAACGTAAAGTATGGCGGCCGCGATGGCAATTAAGCTATCCATGAATCCTAAGAGTTATTGTGCACGATGCTAAAAATTATACCTTGCATTACTCTTTGGGGCTACGGTAGATCCTTCATCAATCACGAGAGATGAGATATTGAAATTAACAAGTTAGCCCTCAAGTTAATGATAAGAGCAGTGTTCGGGTATGACTGTGACGTTGGCTAAGGTATACTCACACTAATTAATCGCCATTTTAGCGAAGAGACAAAGATGTTTGAGAATTTAACGGATAGATTATCCAAAACGCTGAAAAATATCAGTGGCAAAGGTCGTCTGACCGAAGACAACATTAAAGAAACCCTACGTGAAGTGCGCATGGCGCTTTTGGAAGCGGACGTTGCCCTTCCTGTTGTGCGTGAGTTTGTTAACCGCGTTAAAGAAAAAGCGGTGGGCGTAGAAGTTTCTAAATCGCTGACTCCGGGTCAGGAATTCATCAAGATCGTTCAAGCAGAGCTTGAAGGTGTAATGGGTGAATCTAACGAAGCCCTAAATCTAGCAGCGCAGCCGCCAGCCGTTCTTTTAATGGCGGGCCTACAAGGTGCGGGTAAAACCACATCGGTAGGTAAGCTTTCTAAGCTTCTAAAAGAGCGTGATAAGAAGAAAGTCTTGGTTGTGTCGGCCGACGTTTACCGTCCTGCGGCAATCAAACAGCTAGAAACTCTAGCATCAGACATCGGCGTCGACTTCTTCCCATCGTCACCAGATCAAAAACCACTTGATATTGCGAATGCCGCGATCGACCACGCGAAGAAGAAATTCTATGACGTGCTTATTGTCGATACCGCAGGTCGTTTGGCTATCGATGAAGAAATGATGGGTGAGATTAAAGATCTTCACTCTGCTATTAACCCGGTCGAGACACTGTTCGTTGTTGATGCAATGACAGGTCAAGATGCGGCGAACACAGCGAAAGCATTCGGTGATGCGCTACCGCTAACCGGTGTGATTCTGACTAAAGTGGATGGTGATGCACGTGGTGGTGCGGCGCTATCGGTTCGTCATATCACGGGTAAGCCAATTAAATTCCTCGGTGTGGGTGAAAAGACTGACGCACTAGAACCATTCCACCCAGATCGTATTGCATCGCGTATTCTAGGCATGGGTGATGTACTGTCTCTGATTGAAGACCTACAACGCAATGTCGACCAAGACAAAGCAGAAAAACTAGCGAAAAAGTTCAAAGAGAAGAAAGGTTTTGACCTTGAAGACTTCCGTGAGCAGCTAGGTCAAATGCAAAACATGGGTGGCATGATGGGCATGCTAGACAAATTGCCAGGTATGTCTCAATTGCCGTCAGACGTGAAAGACAAAGTTGATGACAAGATGTTCAAGCAAATGGAAGCGATCATCAGCTCAATGACAATGAAAGAACGTCAACGCCCGGAAATCATCAAAGGCTCACGTAAAAAACGTATCGCAGCAGGCTCGGGTGTTCAGGTACAAGACGTTAACCGTCTGCTTAAGCAGTTTACCCAAATGCAAAAGATGATGAAGAAAATGCAAAAGGGCGGCATGAAAGGCATGATGCGCAACATGCAAGGCATGATGGGCGGCGGTATGGGTGGAGGCGGTGGCTTCAATCCATTTGGTCGTTAAACGATTGCCTAGACTTTAGTTTCAGGGTGTTAGCTACATCACAAACTTGAATTTCAATTTATGTTGGTGAAAAAGTAACTAAATACCTTGCATTGCTTCGGGATAAGAGTAAAATTCCGGAGCTTTATTTTGGCACGAGACCCCAGATTGTTCAGTTTTATGGATGATTATTGGGGTTAATTTTATTTTTGAGAAAGCAAAGAGGACGACATGGTAACCATTCGTTTGGCACGTCACGGCGCTAAAAAGCGTCCATTTTATCAAATCGTAGTAGCGGACAGCCGCAACGCTGCAACTGGCCGTTTCATCGAGAAAGTTGGTTTCTTCAACCCAACTGCTAAAGGTCAAGAAGAAGGTCTACGTCTAGACCTAGACCGCGTTAACCATTGGGTTGGTCAAGGCGCGTCTCTATCTGACCGCGTTGCTAAGCTAGTTAAAGACGCTCAAAAAGCGGCTTAATTCTTTTAAGAAGTAGAAACTAGTTTATGTCGATGAAAGGTAAAGAAACGATGAGCAACGAGAAGATTGTTGTAGGCAAGTTTGGTGCTACTTACGGCATTCGTGGTTGGCTTAAAGTTTTTTCCTACACAGACAATGCTGAAAGCATTTTCGATTACAGCCCTTGGTTTGTTAACCAAAAGGGTACGTGGGTTGAGTACAAAGTAGAAAGCTGGAAGCGTCATGGTCAAGGCTATGTATGCAAGCTAGCAGGGTTGGACGTTCGCGAAGACGCGCAGCTGATGACCAACTTTGAAATTGCTATTGACCCTGCGGTACTACCTGAATTGTCAGAAGAAGAATTCTACTGGCGTGAATTGTTTGGGATGCAAGTGGTAACCACTAAAGGTTACGATCTGGGTGTCGTTAATGACATTCTAGAAACTGGCTCAAACGATGTTCTGGTTGTTAAAGCAAATCTAAAAGATGCTTTCGGGCAGAAGGAACGATTAATCCCGTTCCTTGAAGAGCAAGTGATCATTAAAGTTGATCGCACAGCTCAACGGATCGAAGTTGACTGGGATCCTGGATTCTAATCTCCAAAACTACAGAGCGAGATAAACATGTGGGTTGGCGTTATTAGCCTTTTTCCTGAAATGTTCCGTTCTGTTACTGAATTTGGAGTAACAGGTCAAGCGGTTAAAAAAGGTCTTTTGTCAATTGAGACTTGGAATCCTCGCGATTTCACTCACGACAAACATCGCACTGTCGATGACCGACCTTACGGTGGTGGTCCTGGTATGTTAATGATGGTTCAGCCTTTGCGCGATGCCATTCATACCGCGAAAGCAGCCTCACCGGGTAAGACGAAAGTCATTTACCTTTCTCCTCAAGGTCGCAAGCTCGACCAAAAGGGAGTGGAAGAACTGGCAACGAATGAGAATTTACTTCTGATTTGTGGCCGTTACGAAGGGGTAGATGAGCGTATCATTCAATCTGAAGTCGACGAAGAATGGTCGATTGGAGATTTTGTGATGACGGGTGGTGAAATACCAGCCATGACACTGATCGATTCAGTCTCTCGGTTTGTTCCGGGTGTACTAGGCGATTTTGCGTCAGCAGAAGAAGATTCTTTTGCAAATGGTTTGTTAGATTGCCCTCACTATACGCGTCCTGAAATGTTGGATGATAAAGAAGTGCCAGCGGTACTGATGTCAGGCAACCATAAGGATATTCGTCAATGGCGACTAAAACAGTCGCTGGGCCGAACTTGGCTAAGAAGACCAGAGCTCCTGGAAAACCTAGCTCTGACTGACGAACAGGAACAATTACTTGCTGAGTTCATTACTGAACATAACGCAAAGTAACCTAATTTATTTAGTATCAGTTTATTCTAGGAATTTAAAAAATGAGTAACATCATCAAAGCTCTTGAAGAAGAGCAAATGAAATCAGACCTGCCTAAATTTGCACCAGGTGACACTGTTGTAGTTCAGGTTAAAGTTAAAGAAGGTGAGCGTGAGCGTCTACAGGCTTTCGAAGGCGTTGTAATCGCAATCCGTAACCGTGGTCTACACTCTGCTTTCACTGTACGTAAGATCTCTAACGGTGAAGGTGTTGAGCGTACGTTCCAAACACACTCTCCAATCGTTGATAGCATCGAAGTTAAACGCCGTGGTGCAGTACGTCGTGCCAAGTTGTACTACCTACGTGAGCGTTCTGGTAAGTCTGCTCGTATCAAAGAGAAACTTGCTAAGAAGTAATGCTATAACTAGCGTTCTCATAGTAAACGGAGCCCAATTGGGCTCCGTTTTTTTATGCGAGGAAAAAGACGCTGGGTTTAGGGAGTGGACGTTGTCCTTCGAGAATCGGGAACGCTACGAGATTCGAGAGCTTCTCGCTTTAGGAACTGAGAGGTGTAGCTAGTGCAAGAAGTATGGCCTCGAAAGGTTGTTGGCAGAGCTTGTCCTTAGAAAGACAAAATGAACCGAATCCCGAAAAATAAAAAGGGCTGATGTTCCACATCAACCCCTCTCTCTATTCTCGAAGTGTAGAGTTTTCGTTTCTCGACTCTAGCCTCTCAATTCTTTAGTACTGGTCTTCAGACCATCCATCGCTGTCCGACATATCCGGTGCGCCAGCAATGGCGTTTTCTTCGTCAGCCCATTCGCCAAAATCAATCATTTGGCATTTCTTGCTACAAAAAGGGCGGTGAGGGCTTTGCTCTCCCCATTCTACGTCTGCACCGCATTGTGGGCATGGCACGATAGTAATTTTAGACATGATTAAAGAGTCCCATTATGTTGAGGTGTCAAAGGGGGTATAGAAATAATAGTGTGCGTTGGTTTTAGCTACAAACCGCGAGTTCAAACTCAACGTCTTGCGTGCAAGCTTGTCCGCTTTCAAACGACATAAACTTAATCGCGAAGCGGTTCTTATGGCCTGAAATCATCGGATAGACGCCATATTCCATAGGGATGTGTAAACGAAGGATATTCGCTTCATCAGCGTCGCTTTGGAAGAAGCCTGCACGAGCGATTTGTGCTTTGAAGTGGCCTGTTTCGCGAGTCAGTTTTAGCCATAAAGCGAGTGCATCGGACAACGGCTTTAAGCTCTCTTGCCATTGGGCTGCATCGTGCTTTTTGCGTTCGATAGGAAGGTGTAACCAATAATGCAAGGCTGGCAAATCAAAACAGCAAGAACCACCAGGAAGATTAAAGCGCTGGCGAATTGAGCTTAAAAAACGATCTTCTTTCAACGCTTGGCCGAAACGTTCAGCAGTCATCAGTTGGCTATGAACCACATCGATCTCTTTTAGTAGCTCACTTAACGCTTGCTGATCGACGCCTTCAACGTTCAGCCAATTTCGGTAGGCTAAACGTTGTTTCTCAAGATCTTTTGCCAACTCACTTTTCAATTGAATCTGCTCAAAGATTTCAACCATGTCGAAAAGCGCACGGAAGAACAACTGATATTGGTGATTATCGGCAAAACCAGAGGCTAGGTGAGCCTGACGCAGCAAAGACTCAACTCTCAGATAGATGCGAGTTTTCTCATTTAACGGATGTTCAAATTTGTGCGTGGTCATCGACATAAGCCTTGGTGAGTTTCATTCCTATTTTCGCAGATTTTTCTTACACATGGCTAGGTACTTTTCGTGTAAATCTGTGATTTGAAGCAAAAGATCAGGGTCGTTTGGGTTATTTCTCACCACATCATTCGCAATCGCGAGTCTTTGCGCTTGTGTTGCTTGTGAGGCTAAGATCGCACGAGCTTGATCTTCACTTACATTATCACGTTTTACCGTTCTTGCGATTTGAGTTTCCGGTTCAACATCAACCACAAGGACTCGATCACACAGGCTATCAAGCTTGTTTTCGATTAAGAGCGGAACAACCAGTAGCGCATACTCGGACTCCACTTGCTCTAAATCTTCGATCATTTTTTCGCGGATCATCGGATGTAGTAGGGCGTTTAGCCACGCTTTCTCGTCCGGATTAGAGAAAATTTGCTCTCTTAATTTTGCTCTATCAAGTGTCTGATCATCGCGAACAATATCCGCACCAAAGTGTTCAACGATGGCATTAAGTCCGGGAGTTCCCGGCTCAACAACTTCGCGAGCCACGATATCAGCATCGACAATATCAATTTTGAACTGCTGTTTGAATAAGTTTGCAACGGTGGTTTTACCGCTTGCAATGCCGCCTGTTAGGCCAATAACAAAAGCCATTTACACTCCTAGAATCGACGTGAAGTACCAGTTCAGAATCTGGTTACCCCAAATAAGGCTCACCCAACCTGCAATCGCAAGGTAAGGGCCAAAGGGGAACGCTTTTTCGATACCCTGTTTTTGTAAACGCAGTTGTATCAGGCCGAAAATAACGCCCACAACCGACGACAGTAAAATGATCATCGGCAGTGATTGCCAGCCTAACCATGCACCAAGGGCAGCAAGCAGTTTGAAGTCACCATAGCCCATGCCCTCTTTGCCAGTCAGAAGCTTAAATACCCAGTAAACACTCCAAAGACACAAGTAACCAGCCATCGCGCCAATGATGGCGTCTTGCAGGTTAACAGGACTAACGCCAGACAATGCAAGTGCAATACCTGCCCACATTAATGGCAGCGTTAGTTGGTCTGGTAGCAACATAGTATCGAGGTCGATAAACGTGGCGGCAATCAATACAAAGGTAAAGAAAACCAGCGCAACAGTGAAGTAACTAAAACCGAAGTGAAACGCGATAAAACCCGAACCAAAAGCAGTAAGCAATTCGATGAGAGGGTAGCGAGCACTAATCGAGGATTTACAGTTATGGCATTTTCCTTTCAGAAGCAGCCAGCTAATGACAGGAATGTTGTCACGAATGCGGATCGGCGTTCCGCACTGTTGGCAGGAAGAACGAGGGACACTTAAGGTCAGTGTTTCCTTCGGTGCTTCAATTTTGTATTCAGGGAATGATTCAGCGCACTCGCGTCGCCATTCTAGTTCCATGATCTTGGGTAAGCGGTAAATAACCACGTTGAGGAAACTACCCACGATCAAACCAAAAATTGTGGCAAATACAACGAATAGCCATGGGTAGTACTGGAATACTTCCATATCTGTCTCTTGAACGATGAATCAAATAGCAAAGTGCTGTTTTGATGGGATTAATTTGCTAAAGCAACATTCTATCCCAATACGCTCATTAAGTTAAAGATTGGTAAGTACATTGCTGTGACCAATCCGCCAACGACGACCCCAAGAAAAACAATGATCAACGGCTCTAAAATTTTACTCAGATTGTCGACGGTGTTATCCACTTCAAACTCATAGATCGCGGCAATTTTGTTGAGCATATCGTCTAAACGTCCGGATTCTTCACCGATCATTACCATTTGCAGCACCAATTCTGGGAATACGTTGCAATTGCGCATTGCGATGTACATTGGCATACCCGCTGCGGTATCTCGGTAGACCTCTTCGATGGCAAGTTGATAATGCATATTACCGGATGTTTTAGAGGTGGTTTTTAAGCTTGTCAAAATGGGGATACCGGCGGTAAAACTGGTTGCAAGAGTACGGCTGAATTTCGCAATCGCCGCTTTGGATAAGACGGGGCCGAGTATAGGAAATCTTAAGCTCGATCGAGCCAACAATAATCGGAAAGAATCCGAACGTTTAGCCATGATACGGGAGGAAATAAATAAGCTTAATGCACTGAGCCCAATAAAAGGCCCCCAATTTTGTGTCCATGCCGAAAGATTTAAGACCATTTGAGTAAATGCAGGCAGGTCGGCGCCAAAGCCAACAAACATCTTTTCGAACTCAGGTATCACTTTGGTGAGCATGAGGTAGGAGACCCCTAGCGCGACCAAAACTACCATCGCCGGATAGATGAGTGCTTTGATAACTTTTGCTTTCAATTGTTCGCTTTTTTCTCGGTAAGTCGCCAGACGTTCAAATACCTGAGGTAAGTTACCTGACTGCTCACCGGTTGCGATTAAATCAGTATAGAGTGGGTCAAAATGCGTGCTGGCGGTGCGCATGGCTTTGGACATTGGCGTACCTGCTTCTACTGCTCGTGTTACGCTCATCAGTATTGATTTCATCTCAGCTTTTCTATGGTTTTCTGAGACAAGCTTCAGAGCTTGAACGATGGGAACGCCGGTCATTAACATGGTAGCGATTTGACGGGTAAATACCGTAATGTCTTTGCCTTTGACTTGATGACTCAGTTTCGTGATAAAAGAAATACTGCCTTTCTTAAGCTTCTTAATTTTAATGTGTTGAGCATCCAGGCGTTCTCGCACTTCAATTTCTGTCATGGCTAACACTTGTCCGGAGGTTTTCTTCCCTGAGCTGTTCGTGCCTTTCCAGCGGAAACTTTTAAGTTGTGGGGCGTTAGTTTTCATAGAGTCGATGATTGCCTAATAAACGTAAAGATCAGAAGTAGAGAACGCGTTGCAATTCGCTAAAGCTGGTGATGCCTTGTTTGAGTTTTTCTATACCGGACATTTGTAAGGTGTGCATGCCGTTTTTGATAGCAAGTTTTTCTAATTCATGAACGGATGCGCCTTTGATTAGTGCTTCGGAAAGCGTCTCGTCAAAGCGCATCACTTCATAAATGCCGGTTCGACCAGAATAACCTTGGGTACATTCGTTACAGCCATCTGGGTTCGCTTGAAAGATGTTTTCCGTGGAGTGGATGCCAATATGTTGCAGTTGTGCATTCGGCTCTTGAGGTTGTTTGCACTGAGGGCATAGCTTTCTTGCCAAGCGTTGAGCGATGATCAAGCTCAATGATGAAGCAAGGTTAAAGCTCTCAACCCCCATATTGGATAAGCGAATCACGGTTTCAGCGGCAGAGTTGGTGTGCAGAGTAGACAGAACTAAGTGGCCAGTTTGTGAGGCTTTAATAGCGATTTCTGCCGTGTCTAGATCGCGGATCTCACCCACCATGACCACATCAGGATCCTGACGTAAGAAAGAACGAAGTGCTTCAGAAAAACCAAAGCCAATTTTGGGCTGGACTTGCACTTGGTTGATGCCAGGCAGGTTAATTTCAACGGGGTCTTCCGCTGTAGAGATATTGATCTCTGTTTTGTTTAGAAGACTTAAGCCTGTATAGAGCGAGACGGTTTTGCCACTTCCCGTCGGGCCTGTCATTAAAATCATGCCTTGTGGCCGTTTTAGCGCATCCAGATAAAGTTGCTTCTGCTCATCGCTGTAACCCAAGCGGTCAATATTTAGTGAGGCGGAGCTGCTGTCGAGCAAACGCAGTACTATTTTTTCGCCGAATAGCGTTGGTAGTGTCGATACGCGCATATCAATTGCAGTATCTTGGTTTAGCTTAAGCTTGATACGACCATCTTGCGGTAAGCGTCGCTCGGCGATATCGAGTTTGGATAAGATTTTAATACGCGCCGATAAACGGCGACTTAAATGACTCGGTGGTTGTTGGCTTTCAACGAGAATACCATCACAACGTAAGCGCACGCGATACATGTTTTCGTAGGGTTCAAAGTGAATATCCGAAGCGCCTTTACGCACGGCATCCAACAAAATCTGATTAATGTAACGACTGACAGGTGCTTCGTCTTGGCTGAGGTCTTCGATGTTGTCGATTTCATCTGCACCAATATCAACCAGACCTGCCAGTTCATCTTGGTTGATCTCTTTTAATCCGGACTTTTCTTGTCCTAGTGCTCGACCATATAAGCGCCTAATTGCCGCACTGAGTTCACGAAAATCCGCAAGAACAAGCTCAACCTGTAGTCCTGTCGCAAAACGAAAGTCATCTTCAGCCTGAAGATTAGTCGGATCAGCCACCGCCAATATCAAAGTAGAAGAACTGCGATTAAGTGGCAGAGCATTATGGCGAGTGATCAGATCACGTAAGCCCAGCGTTTGGCATAACGAAGCGTATTCGTATTGATTGAGAGAGGTGCAAGAAAGCCCAAAAACAGAGCTTAGGTGCTCCGTCAATTCATGAGATTGGAAAAAACCAGAATTGAGCAAAGCCTCCGGCATTGAAATGCCAGAAGCTTTAGCTTGCTCAAGTAACGATTCTTCTTGGGAGAAGGTTAGTATTCCCGCTTGACGAAGAACCGTTGAGAGGTTGGTTAGCACTATTTACAGCCAGTTACTAAGTCTGCAGCGTCACCTGTAGCATCACAGATCCAACCAGCATTCGCGTCTCTAGTTATTGTAATTTTAGCGCCACTAATGTTTGTTAATGACAACTCAATTTGTCCTGCTTTTGGTGCAAGTGTCCCCAAACTTGTTGAGCCAGAGGATATTCCCAAGTCTCCTAAGTTAGTCGAGGTTGTGATATCCCCATTTTCTTGGTAGTAAAGCTCTGCTGGTGTAATTAAAGACTTCATTGTTGCAACGGCAGATGCGACTTCGCTTTTCTTTACATAATCTTTATATGCAGGGATAGCTACAGCTGACAAAACACCAATAATTGCTACCACAATCATCAATTCAATCAGCGTAAAACCTTGCTGCTTCTTCTGTTTATTCGTTTTCATTTTGTTTCCTTAAGAGAAATTTAGTTAATGCTTATGCATGGAGCAGAAGAGTAAAAAGAGTAGAAACAAGTGGAAACTAGCAAGGGGATGCCTTCCGAGTGAGGTAAAAATCTTTAGGTTGAAGTTGCATATTGCATGCAAGGTTTTGCGAGGGGTGTTATTTTTTTAGTGGATAAAAATAAAGAGCCTTGCGGCCCTCTATTTAGTGAATCAGATTACAACATGCTGACTTTTCGGAAGTTAATATTGTTGTCGGTACTCTATTTACTTAAAGCGCATCGAAAGGTCCATCGCTTTTAGGTGCTTAGTCAAAGCACCCACCGAGATGTAATCTACGCCAGTTTCTGCGTATTCAGCGATGGTTTCTAAGGTTACATTACCTGAGTTTTCTAATGCCGCACGACCTGCGTTGATGTCTACCGCTTCACGCATCATGTCGGTAGTGAAGTTGTCTAGCATGATGATGTCGGCACCTGCTTCAATTGCTTCATTTAGCTCATCCAAGCTTTCGGTTTCTACTTCAACTGGTTTACCAGGGTTCAACTCTTTTGCTGTCGTGATCGCTTGAGTAATACCACCACAAGCAATGATGTGGTTTTCTTTAATTAGGTAAGCATCGAATACACCAATACGATGGTTGAAACCGCCACCACAAGCTACTGCGTATTTAAGCGCGCTACGTAAACCTGGAATCGTTTTACGTGTATCTAATAGACGGCACTCTGTATGAGCAACTTTTTCTGCGTACTCAGCGGTAATGGTCGCGCAACCTGAAAGGGTTTGAATAAAGTTCATTGCGTTGCGCTCGCCAGTGAGCAAATCACGAGCAGGGCCAGTCAATGTACACAGTGTCTGATTTGGTTCTACCTTGTCACCATCTTTGACATGCCATTCGATGGTCACTTTGCTACCCAGTTGTTTGAATACTTCATCTGCCCACGCTTGGCCACAAAACACACCGTGTTCACGAGTGATGATGGTTGCAGTGTTAATCGCGTCAGCTGGGATAAGCGATGCGGTGATGTCTTTATCGACATCCAATGTACCACCTAGATCTTCTTTTAGGGTATCGGCTACAGCGCGAGTGATTTCTAATGGAAGTTGTTGCTTAAGATATTCTAGGCGTTCTTGGCTGTTGTGTGTGTTCTTCATCGCAAATCTAGTCTTGAAAGGGAGATGGCAACGAATGATACTCTCCGGTGTCAATAATTTCAGCAGTTAATTTGCAAAGTAGAGAGGTTGATATGTGCCTAAAAATCGAGAATGGTTGGTTGACGCAAGCGAAGCATGTCCCTTCGCCATTTTTTGATGCTCGTTCAGACAAAGAAGATATCTCTCTGCTGGTGGTGCACAACATCAGCTTGCCTCCGGGTCAATTTGGTGGATGTTATATAGAGGACTTTTTTACCGGTAATCTTGACCCCAATGCCCATCCATTTTTTGAAGTAATTCACAAAATGGGCGTTTCGGCACATTGTTTAATTAAGCGTGATGGCGAGATTGTTCAGTTTGTTTCTTTTTTAGACAGAGCTTGGCATGCCGGACAATCTAGCTTCGCTGGCCGTGAACGTTGTAATGACTATTCAATTGGTATTGAGTTGGAAGGCACCGAGTTTGTTGCGTACACAGAAGAGCAATATCAATCACTTACTGCATTGACCC
The DNA here is from genome assembly GCF_023277445.1 of Vibrio sp. ED002. NCBI lineage: Bacteria > Pseudomonadati > Pseudomonadota > Gammaproteobacteria > Vibrionales > Vibrionaceae > Vibrio > Vibrio sp. ED002. Next base: position 3,006,061 of record NZ_CP080238.1, read on the forward strand.
AATCCGTTATGCATTCCTACCCAAAAATTACCTTGCCGAGAATTACGGGGCATCAGTATATCGCTCCCTTGAGAAAAGCCGATCCTGGGCTAAGCTTTGACTGGGCCAAGTTCAGACAACAAGTACAAAGTTAACTTGTAGCAAAAGTGTAAATTCAAAAAACAGAAATAAATAAGGCATACACTCAGGTATGCCTTTTTTTGATACAAGAAATATGAAGGCTTGTTAAAAGTTAACGACATTTTGGGGCGTTAAAACGGTTCGTGACGAAAAAATGACCCGGTTTTTTTGTCATTTTTGTTTTTGTTGATCAAATTTACTGGCACGAAGACTTCCCATCTGTTTTGTTTATGTAATTGGTCATACCAATTTTATTGCTGTTTTAATGGTCGATTGTTATCAAAGTGTTGGTTGTAAGTCCGTTCTATGATTTAGGTCAACTTTTGGCTGGACAGTCACGTTTTAATTATGTTAATTTCTGCACCAACTTAAAATTGGTATTACCAATTACCTGCAAGAGTAGAAGAACAATAAATTATGGCTTATCAAAGGATTCGTCAGCCAAAACTCTCTGATGTTATTGAACAAGAGTTAGAAAGGTTGATTGTGGAAGGAACACTCTCTCCGGGGCAGCAATTGCCACCAGAGCGCGAACTCGCAAAGCAGTTCGATGTGTCTCGTCCATCTGTCCGTGAAGCCATTCAGCGTTTGGAAGCGAAACGTCTGCTTACTCGTCGTCAAGGCGGTGGCACATTCGTAAGTGAAAACATCTGGAAGAGTTTCTCAGACCCTTTGCTGAATTTGTTATCTACCCACTCAGAGACGCAATTGGACTTGCTTGAATCGCGCCATGCGATGGAAGGCATTTCAGCGTACTTTGCAGCATTACGTGGTACCGATGAAGATTTTGCTCGTATTCAGGCATGCTTGAATCAAATCAGCGAAGAGCAAAAGGGCGGCAACGTTGAAGCAGAAGCGGCAGCAGTAATGCAATTTTTGATTGCATTAACCGAAGCAGCGCATAACGTCGTTCTCCTTCATATTGTTCGTAGCCTTGCGCCTTTGCTTGAGCAGAATGTTCTACAGAATCTAAAGCTCTTACATCGCCGCGATGAAGTGGTCGATAAAGTAAGTAAACACAGAGCTAATATCGTGGATGCGATTGTTTCTGGTCAGCCTGAAAAGGCGCGTGAAATGTCTCACTCACATTTAGCTTATATCGAAGAAACATTGTTGGATTTGACTCGAGAAGAGTCTCGACGAGAGCGTTCTCTGCGTCGAATTCAGCAAGGTAACGATTCTTAATACAAGAACCGCTTACTTAAATAAGTAGATCCAACCAACAGAAGGATAGATCGCCATGTCTGACATGAAGCATGACGTAGATGCACTGGAAACTCAAGATTGGCTACAAGCCCTTGAATCAGTTGTTCGTGAAGAAGGTGTAGAACGTGCACAGTTTCTACTAGAAACCGTTCTAGAAAAAGCACGTCTAGACGGCGTTGATATGCCAACTGGCATCAACACAAACTACATCAACACTATTCCAGCAGCACAAGAACCAGCTTACCCTGGTGATGTAACTCTTGAGCGTCGTATTCGTTCGATTATTCGCTGGAACGCAATCATGATCGTATTGCGTGCTTCTAAGAAAGACCTAGACCTTGGTGGTCACATGGCTTCTTACCAGTCAGCAGCAGCATTCTACGAAGTTTGTTTCAACCACTTCTTCCGTGCTCCAAACGAGACGGACGGTGGCGATCTAGTTTACTACCAAGGCCACATCTCACCGGGCATCTACTCTCGTGCGTTCGTTGAAGGCCGTCTAACTGAAGAGCAGCTAGACAACTTCCGTCAAGAAGTAGACGGTAAAGGTGTACCTTCATACCCACACCCTAAGTTGATGCCTGAGTTCTGGCAATTCCCAACAGTATCTATGGGTCTAGGTCCAATCTCTGCTATTTACCAAGCACGTTTCCTTAAGTACCTGAACGGCCGTGGCCTTAAAGATACTTCTGCTCAACGTGTATACGCTTTCCTAGGCGACGGTGAGATGGATGAGCCAGAATCACGTGGTGCAATTTCTTTCGCTGCGCGTGAGAAGCTAGACAACCTATGTTTCCTAATCAACTGTAACCTTCAGCGTCTAGATGGCCCTGTAATGGGTAACGGTAAGATCATTCAAGAACTTGAAGGTCTATTCAAAGGCGCAGGTTGGAACGTAGTTAAAGTTATCTGGGGTAACAACTGGGATGCACTACTAGCTAAAGATACGACTGGTAAGCTACTACAGCTTATGAACGAAACGATCGATGGCGACTACCAAACATTCAAATCTAAAGATGGCGCATACGTACGTGAGCACTTCTTTGGTAAGTACCCTGAGACTGCTGCACTAGTTGCAGACATGACTGATGACCAAATCTTCGAACTGAAGCGTGGTGGTCACGATTCTTCTAAACTGTTTGCTGCATTCAACAATGCAAAAGAGACAGGTGGTAAGCCAACGGTAATCCTAGCTAAGACTGTTAAAGGTTACGGCATGGGTGAAGCGGCTGAAGGTAAGAACATCGCTCACGGTGTTAAGAAGATGGACATGACTCACGTACAATACCTACGTGATCGTCTAGGTCTACAAGACATCCTTTCTGATGAGAAAGTAGCTGAACTGCCTTACCTAAAACTGGAAGAAGGTTCTGCTGAGTACGAATACCTACATGCTCGTCGTAAAGCACTGAAAGGTTACACGCCACAGCGTCTACCTAAGTTCACACAAGAGTTCAAAGTACCAGAGCTAGAAGAGTTTGCTCCTCTACTTGGTGCTCAGAAGCGTGAAATCTCAACGACTATGGCTTACGTACGTACGTTGAACATCCTGCTTAAAGACAAGAACATCGGTAAGAACATCGTTCCTATCATCTGTGATGAAGCGCGTACGTTCGGTATGGAAGGTCTATTCCGTCAAGTGGGTATCTACAACCCAGACGGTCAAGAATACACACCTGAAGATAAAGGCATCGTTTCTTACTACAAAGAAGCAACGTCAGGTCAAGTTCTTCAAGAAGGTATCAACGAACTAGGTTCAATGGCATCTTGGGTTGCTGCTGCTACTTCTTACAGCACAAACGATCTGCCAATGATCCCGTTCTACATCTACTACTCAATGTTCGGTTTCCAACGTATTGGTGACATGGCATGGCTAGCAGGTGACCAACAAGCTCGTGGCTTCCTACTAGGTGCTACAGCTGGTCGTACAACACTGAACGGTGAAGGTCTACAGCACGAAGATGGTCACTCGCACATTCAAGCGAACACTATCCCGAACTGTATCTCTTACGACCCAACATTCGCTTACGAGCTAGCAGTAATCATGCAAGATGGTATCCGTCGTATGTACGGTCCTGAGCAAGAAAACATTTACTACTACCTAACAGTAATGAATGAAAACTACGCAATGCCAGCAATGCCAGAAGGCGCTGAAGAAGGCATCCGTAAAGGTATTTACAAGCTTGAGTCTCACGAAGGTGCTAAGGGTAAAGTTCAGCTAATGAGCTCTGGTACTATCATGAACGAAGTACGTAAAGCAGCGACTATCCTAAGTGAAGAGTACGGCGTAGCATCTGACGTGTTCTCTGTAACTTCATTCAACGAGCTAACTCGTGATGGTCAAAATGCAGAGCGTTACAACATGCTTCACCCAGAAGCTGAAGCGAAAGTACCTTACATCACTACTGTTCTTGGTAACGAACCAGCAATCGCTGCGACGGATTACATGAAGAACTACGCTGAGCAAGTGCGTGCGTTCATGCCAACTGAGTCATACAAAGTTCTTGGTACTGACGGCTTCGGTCGTTCAGACAGCCGTGAGAACCTACGTCGTCACTTCGAAGTTAACGCGGGCTACGTAGTAGTTGCTGCACTAACTGAACTAGCGAAACGTGGTGATGTTGAGAAGTCTGTTGTTGCTGAAGCAATTGCTAAGTTCAACATCGACACTGAAAAAACAAACCCACTTTACGCTTAATACAGCGCTTAACTAGAAGGTAAATAAGCAATGGCAATCGAAATTAATGTACCTGACATCGGTGCGGATGAGGTTGAAGTTACTGAGATTCTTGTAAGCGTTGGCGACAAGGTTGAAGAAGAACAGTCTCTGATCACTGTTGAAGGCGACAAAGCTTCTATGGAAGTTCCAGCGTCTCAAGCAGGTATTGTAAAAGAAATCAAAGTTGCAGAAGGCGATTCAGTAACAACTGGTTCTCTTATCATGATTTTCGAAGCCGAGGGTGCAGCTGACGCTGCACCTGCTCCTGCGGCAGAAGCGGCTCCAGCAGCAGCTCCAGCTCCAGCAGCAGCGGCAGCAGAACTAAAAGAAGTTCACGTTCCTGATATCGGTGGCGACGAAGTAGAAGTTACTGAGATCATGGTTAAAGTGGGCGATGCAGTAGAAGAAGAGCAATCACTTCTAACTGTAGAAGGCGACAAAGCTTCTATGGAAGTACCAGCACCATTTGCAGGTACGGTTAAAGAGATCAAGATTGCTGAAGGCGATTCAGTAACAACTGGCTCTCTTGTGATGGTATTTGAGGTAGCTGGCTCAGGCGCAGCGGCTCCAGCTCCTGCAGCGGTTGAAGCGCCAGCAGCACCTGCGGCGGCTCCTGCGGTAGCAGCGGACAAAGAAGTTAACGTTCCAGATATCGGCGGTGACGAAGTAGAAGTTACTGAGATCATGGTTAAAGTTGGCGATACAGTAGAAGAAGAGCAATCTCTAATTACTGTAGAAGGCGACAAAGCTTCTATGGAAGTACCTGCACCATTCGCAGGTACAGTTAAAGAGATCAAGATTGCTGAAGGCGATTCAGTAACGACTGGCTCTCTAATCATGACTTTCGTTGTGGCCGGCACCCCGGTTGAAGGCGCAGCACCTGCTCCTGCTCAAGCGGCGGCACCTGTAGCTGCAGCTCCTGCGGCAGCATCTGCTCCAGCAGTAAAAGCTGAAGCTCCTGCAGCAAATGATTTCCAAGAGAACGGTGACTACGCACACGCATCTCCAGTTGTTCGTCGTCTAGCTCGTGAATTTGGCGTTAACCTATCTAAGGTTAAAGGTACTGGTCGTAAGAGCCGTATCCTGAAAGAAGACGTTCAAGCTTACGTTAAAGATGCGCTTAAGCGTCTTGAGTCTGGCGCAGGTGCAGCAGCATCTGGTAAAGGCGACGGCGCTGCACTTGGTCTACTTCCTTGGCCAAAAGTTGACTTCAGCAAGTTCGGCGAAACTGAAGTTCAGAAGCTTTCTAAGATCAAGAAGATCTCTGGTGCAAACCTACACCGTAACTGGGTAATGATCCCTCACGTTACACAGTGGGATAACGCAGACATCACTGAGCTAGAAGCATTCCGTAAAGAACAGAACGCAATCGAAGCGAAGAAAGACACTGGTATGAAGATCACTCCTCTTGTGTTCATCATGAAAGCGGTAGCGAAAGCACTAGAAGCATTCCCAGCGTTTAACTCTTCACTTTCTGAAGATGGCGAAAGCATCATTCTTAAGAAGTACGTGAACGTAGGTATCGCAGTCGATACGCCAAACGGCCTTGTTGTTCCTGTATTTAAAGACGTGAACAAGAAAGGCATCTACGAGCTATCTGAAGAATTGATGGTAGTATCGAAGAAAGCACGTGCTGGTAAGCTAACTGCAGCTGATATGCAAGGCGGTTGTTTCACAATCTCTAGCCTTGGCGGTATCGGCGGTACAGCGTTTACACCAATCGTAAACGCGCCAGAAGTTGGTATCCTAGGTGTATCTAAATCTGAAATGAAGCCAGTGTGGAACGGTAAAGAGTTCGAACCACGTCTACAGCTTCCACTGTCTCTATCATACGACCACCGTGTGATCGATGGTGCGGAAGGTGCACGCTTCATTACTTTCTTAAACGGTGCACTATCAGACATTCGTCGTCTAGTACTGTAATTGAGAAAGTAATAGTTAAGGTGACTTTCGGGTCACCTTAATTCTTTATATAAAAGACTATTTTTAGACGACAATTTCTTCCATCGTTCAGAAACTGAAAGATGAATTGTTGTCTAGCTCACAGGCTAACTTAAAGCTGCTTTCACACTGTTAACATCTCTGTAAAATATTGACCGTTTGAAAGCCTAATAATTTAAGAACATCTACTCAGCCTGTTAGGGATAATGACTACAAGAGGTCACAATGAGCAAAGAAATTAAAGCCCAAGTTGTTGTACTTGGTTCTGGTCCTGCTGGTTACTCAGCTGCATTCCGTTGTGCGGATTTAGGTCTAGAAACAGTACTAGTTGAACGTTACAGCACTCTTGGCGGTGTATGTCTAAACGTTGGTTGTATTCCATCTAAAGCACTTCTTCACGTTTCAAAAGTTATCGAAGAAGCGAAAGCGATGGCTGAGCACGGTGTTGTGTTTGGCGAACCACAAACAGACATCAGCAAAATCCGTATCTGGAAAGAGAAAGTTGTAAACCAACTGACAGGTGGTCTTAGCGGTATGGCTAAGATGCGTAACGTAACGGTTGTTAACGGTTTCGGTAAGTTCACTGGTCCTAACAGCATCCTAGTTGAAGGCGAAGGTGAAGCAACAACAGTTAACTTCGACAACGCAATCATCGCTGCGGGTTCTCGTCCAATCAAACTGCCATTCATCCCTCATGAAGACCCACGTATTTGGGATTCAACGGATGCGCTAGAGCTGAAAGAAGTACCAGAAAAACTGCTTATCATGGGCGGTGGTATCATCGGTCTAGAAATGGGTACGGTTTACCACTCTCTAGGTTCTAAAGTAGATGTAGTAGAGATGTTTGACCAAGTTATCCCAGCGGCGGATAAAGACATCGTTAAAGTCTTCACTAAGCGTATTAAAGACAAGTTCAAGCTAATGCTTGAGACTAAAGTAACCGCAGTTGAAGCGAAAGAAGACGGTATCTACGTTTCAATGGAAGGCAAAAAAGCGCCAGCAGAAGCTGAGCGTTACGATGCAGTTCTTGTGGCTATCGGTCGTGTACCAAACGGTGCACTTATCGATGCTGAAAAAGCAGGTATTGAAGTGGACGAGCGCGGCTTTATCAACGTTGATAAGCAAATGCGTACTAACGTTCCTCACATCCACGCGATCGGTGACGTTGTTGGTCAACCAATGCTTGCTCACAAAGGTGTGCATGAAGGCCACGTAGCCGCAGAAGTTATCTCTGGTAAGAAGCACTACTTCGATCCTAAAGTTATTCCTTCAATCGCTTACACTGAGCCAGAAGTGGCATGGGTTGGTAAGACTGAGAAAGAAGCGAAATCAGAAGGCATCAACTACGAAGTGGCGACATTCCCATGGGCAGCATCAGGTCGTGCAATCGCGTCTGACTGTGCAGACGGTATGACTAAGCTAATCTTCGATAAAGAAACTCACCGCGTAATCGGTGGTGCTATCGTTGGTACTAACGGTGGTGAACTACTTGGTGAAATCGGCCTAGCGATCGAGATGGGTTGTGATGCGGAAGATATCGCACTTACTATCCACGCTCACCCAACTCTACACGAGTCTGTGGGTCTAGCTGCTGAAGTATTTGAAGGTTCAATCACTGACCTGCCAAACAAAAAAGCAGTTAAAAAGAAAAAATAATTTTTCTTGAATGCTGAATGATAAAAACCGCTGATTCGTCAGCGGTTTTTTTGTGCGCGGAGCTTGAGAGGCGAGAACGGGCTGTTCTATGTAACGCTGCGCTTCGAGAGTCGCGAACGCTTCGCTCTAAAAATCGAGAGGTGTTCGTTGGAAGGTTAATCGAAGGCAATTGTATCTAAACCGAGTTGGCAGAGTTTGTTCCCAGAAAGACAAAATATTTCCCGTTTCCCGAAAACGAAAAAAGGCCAATACCTAAGTATCAGCCTTTGCTTTTTTAAGCCTAATTATTTTTTAGTGATGTTCACGGTTGTAGATGCATAGCATATCTAAATATGCGCTTACTAGGTTCGTTAGCTCTGCTTCGCTCTTAGAGCGGTTTGCTTGAACGAAAATAGAGTAACAAATACCGTGGAACAGATTCGCCAAGTGTTCCGGTTCATGTTGGTCACAAACTTCCCCACGTTCAATTGCTTTAATGAACATGTTTTGCACCAACAGTTGGTTAGTGCGGTTAGTTGTCACGAACAATGGCCATACTTCATCACGTGTTGATGCGCTCCATTCGAACCATACTTTTAGCCAGTGGCAATCTTGGCTAACAAGTTCGATCATTGCGTTTGTGATGTTGGCGATGTTTTCACGTGCGTGAAGGTCTAAGTCGATGTTATCCGATAGGAAGTTTGAGAACTGACGTACAACGTGGTTCAGTACTTCATCAACCAAATCTTCACGAGTTGGGAAGTAATTAAATACTGTTGCAACAGAAACTTGTGCAATCTCAGCAATGTCTGCGTGACCACCACGGCCAATGCCGCGACGAGCAAACACTTCAAGAGCGATTTCCATTAGTTGCTGTTTACGTTTTAAAGGGGAAAGCCTAGTGCGAGGTCTCTTAGCTATTGAGTCCATATTCTTTTCCTTGCCATTGAGTTGATATTATTTGGGGGTAACCCCCTAATTGATTATTTTAATAGTTGCTTAAAGCATTGATGAGTGTAATGGTGCATATGTGCAAGGTCAACATCTGATGCCCAATTTATAGACAGTAATGTCATTATTGATGATTCATTCAACTAGATAAATCCGAAAACTAAGACTTTCATCCAAGAATTCAATGGAATGGGATGCGACTTTCCACCTACTGAGTGGGGTGTTACACTACACGCCGCAAGATAAGGTGATCGTTTGCGTACGACCAACCTCAACCCACAAAGAAAATTGAGCACAGTATGAAACATACAATAGAAGTGATGATTTCTGAGCAAGAAGTTCAGGATCGAATTCGTGAATTAGGTAAGCAAATTACAGAACATTACCAAGGCAGTGAAGATCTGGTATTGGTTGGTTTGCTACGTGGTTCATTTGTATTTATGGCTGACTTAGCACGTGCTATCGAACTGACTCACCAAGTCGATTTTATGACCGCTTCTAGCTACGGTAACACGATGGAAAGCTCACGTGATGTACGTATCTTGAAAGACCTTGATGACGACATTAAAGGCAAAGATGTACTGATCGTAGAAGACATCATTGATACAGGTAACACGTTAAACAAAATCAGTGAAATCCTGTCTCTACGTGAACCAAAATCTATCGCTATCTGTACGCTGCTTGATAAGCCATCTCGCCGTGAAGTAGAAGTTCCGGTTGATTGGGCTGGTTTCTCTATTCCAGATGAGTTTGTTGTTGGTGTTGGTATTGATTACGCTCAGAAATATCGTCACCTACCATTTATTGGTAAAGTGGTTCCGCAGGAATAATTTCTGTCGCCAGTTTTAGAATTAAAAAAAACGCCCATCTGAAATGGGCGTTTTTTATTTATCTTGTTGACGATTTATTTGTGACGATTAATCACGACATAACAATTTGTTGTCATCGTTAAGAATGGTCGAGAGCGCTTTTTGGTAAGACGCTTCCACGGTCTCTTTTGAATTTGAACGAATACCTAAGTACTCAAGACGACCATCTTCAATGCCGTACACCACTCCATGAATTTCAACATCCTGACCGCGTTCCCATGCGTTTTGCATGATGGTTGAGTTACCCAAGTTATATACTTGCTCGGCTACGTTGATTTCACCTAGTTTATCGGCGCGATCGTCAAGAGGCATTTGGTCAAGGTAAGCGCGGTGCTTAAAGTAAAGGTCACGGATGTGAAGTAACCAGTTGTTGATAAGGCCGAGTTGAGGGTTATCAATTGCGGCATTCACGCCACCACAACCATAATGACCACAAACGATGATGTGCTTTACTTTGAGTACGTCAACGGCGTATTGCACGACAGAGAGGCAGTTTAGGTCGGTGTGGATGACCTGGTTAGCAACGTTTCGGTGAACAAATAACTCGCCTGAGAAAAGTCCCGTTAGTCGCTCTGCTGGAACGCGACTGTCTGAACAACCAATCCAAAGAAAGTCTGGTTTCTGACCTTCCGCTAGTTTTGCGAAATATTCTGGACGATCAGATTTTATTTCTTCTGACCATTTCGAGTTATTTTCGAATAATTGTTTAATTTCCGGCATCTGACATCTACTTCCCTAAAATTAAAAAAACCAACCACTCCCTAGTGCTTACTAAGCGATCAGCGCTGTAACTATACACAATGTTACAATTTCGATCCCGTTAAATATTCATTCAAGATGACTCATCTGACTAGTTCTTGCTGTGAAAATCATAAAATATGCAGCCATCATTCAGTAAGCAAATAAGCCCAATTTGGTCGTGGCTTTTTTTCGTTTATTTCTTTAGCGAAATATTTGTTAGATTGATGGCATTTTGTCTTTTTAATGCAGGGAGCAAATTCGTGTTCGGTAGTCGCTTTAAGGATATCAACCTCAAAGGGGATCTGTTTGGTGGTGTCACAACGGCCATCATTTCACTTCCTCTCGCATTAGCATTTGGTGTGGCTTCAGGAGCTGGTGCAGAAGCTGGTTTATGGGGCGCGATCATGGTGGGGTTATTTGCTTCACTGTTTGGTGGTTCCAATACACTTATTTCTGAGCCAACCGGTCCCATGACGGTGATCATGACAGCGGTATTAACCAGTATGATGGCCAAATACCCAGAAACGGGCATGGCCATGACCTTTACCGTGGTGATGATGGCGGGCGCGTTCCAAATTGTGCTCGGTACATTAAAGCTTGGTAAATACGTAACGTTAATGCCATACAGTGTTATCTCCGGCTTTATGTCGGGTATTGGTGTTATTCTCATTATCTTGCAGTTGTCGCCTTTACTTGGCCATGCTGCGCCATCTGGCGGTGTGATAGGGACACTATCGGCTCTGCCAGATACGATTTCTAATCTTAAGTTCAGCGAACTGTTTTTAGGTTTGTTGACGTTGGGTATTTTGTTCTTCTTCCCTAAGCAATATCGCAGATACGTGCCAGCGCAGCTGGTGGCTCTTGTGGCGGTAACGTTACTTTCTGTCCTTGTCTTTGATGCCGATGATATTCGCCGAATTGGTGAAATCCCAGCAGGTTTACCTTCTTTGGTGGTGCCACATATCGATCCTGCGATGTTTACCGAAATGGTCATCGATGCATTGGTATTGGGTACGTTAGGTTGTATTGATACCTTATTGACAGCGGTTATTGGTGACTCACTCACGCGTAAAGAGCATGATTCAGACAAGGAACTGCGTGGCCAAGGTTTGGCGAACATGATTTCTGGGCTGTTTGGCGCTCTGCCAGGTGCGGGGGCGACGATGGGAACGGTGACCAACATCCAAGTTGGCGCTCGCTCACCGTTATCCGGTGTGATTCGTGCGCTGATTCTCGCGCTGGTGGTGTTGGTCGCTAGCGGTTTGACTGAACCCATTCCGATGGCTGTATTAGCCGGTATTGCGGTTTATGTTGGCTTTAATATTCTGGATTGGAGCTTTATCCAACGTGCCCATAAGGTGAGCTTTCCGGGGATGGCGGTCATGTATGGCGTCATGCTGCTGACAGTATTTGTCGATTTGATTGTGGCTGTAGGGCTAGGGGTATTTATTTCTAATATCATCATCATTGAACGCTTGAGTCGTGAGCAAGCACGCCAAGTTAAAGCCATCAGTGATGCTGATGAAGACGATGTACCACTGACCGATAGCGAAAGAGGCTTGTTGGACAGAGCTAATGGTAAAGTGTTGTTCTTCTATCTGTCCGGTCCGATGATCTTTAGTGTTTCTAAAGCGATCTCTCGTCAACACTCGAGCATTTCTGACTATGAAGTCATGATCCTCGACTTAACAGATGTCCCTATGATTGATGTGACGGTCGGCTTGGCTTTGGAAAACGCCATTAAAGATGCTTTAGACGCGAACTGTGAAGTGTACTTGTTGTGTCCTAACCAACGTACTCGTGAGCAACTAGAGAAATTCCATGTGATTGATTTAGTGCCGGATGCGAATACATACAAGTTCCGCTATGAAGCGCTCAATGCGGCTATCAGGCATGTTGAAACTGATGAGCATCAAATGCTGACGCTTTAATCAACAGTCTCTTTTAACTAAGCGCTGCTGGGGTTCTGGGAGCGCTTTTTTATTGTTTTTAGATTGAGTGATTAAGAATCATAAAAGATAGGTATTTCTAATTTTATAGAAAGGTTTATTTGTATTCATCGTTATTCAACGATAAACTAATTCAACTTTAGTGCAATACCGATAGTCGGTTATGACGCCGACAGCAGTTTCCCCATTTGGTATTGGCATTCACGATTCATCAACAGATGGCAAGTATTACGCAATGTACGCATTAGAAATTGAACAGCTTCGCAAGACCTATGCGGGCGGATTTGAAGCGTTGAAGGGCATCAGCTTACAAGTAAAGAAAGGTGACTTTTACGCACTTCTTGGGCCGAATGGGGCTGGTAAATCAACCACCATTGGCATTATCTCTTCTTTAGTCAACAAGACATCTGGCACCACCAAGGTGTTTGGGTATGACATTGATACACATCTTGAATTGGCGAAGCAAAACCTAGGTTTGGTTCCTCAAGAATTCAACTTCAACCAATTTGAAACTGTTGAACAGATTGTCATGCAGCAAGCGGGTTATTATGGGGTTTCAAAAGCGCTAGCTAAAGAGCGTGCGGAAAAGTACCTGACCAAACTCGACTTATGGGAGAAACGTAAGGAACGTGCGCGTAACTTGTCTGGTGGTATGAAGCGTCGTTTGATGATTGCGCGAGCTCTAATGCACGAGCCTCAATTGCTGATCCTTGATGAACCAACTGCAGGGGTGGATATTGAACTGCGTCGTTCAATGTGGGACTTCTTAAAGGAGATCAACCAAGAGCAGGGCATTACCATCATATTGACTACGCATTACTTGGAAGAAGCAGAAATGCTGTGTCGTAATATCGGTATCATTAACAAAGGTGAACTGATTGAAAATACGACCATGAAGGCGTTGTTGGGTAAATTGACGGTAGAAACTTTTATCCTAGATATTGAGTTCGACGGTGAAGTGCCAGCACTTCAAGGGGTAAGTAGCCAATCGATGGTCAATGGTTCATTGGAAATCGAATTAGATAAGAGCCAAGGGTTGAACTCGGTGTTTAACCAATTATCTGATCTAGGCGTAAAAGTGCTGTCTATGCGCAACAAAGCGAACCGTTTGGAAGAGCTGTTTGTCAGTATCGTACGTGGAGGTAACCAATAATGTACCAATTGTATTGGACGGCTTTTTGTAGCCTAGTTACAAAAGAAGTGAACCGTTTTACGCGTATTTGGGTGCAAACTTTGGTACCACCTGCGATTACGATGACGTTGTATTTCATTATTTTCGGTAACTTGATTGGCTCTCGCATCGGTGACATGAACGGCTTTAGTTATATGGAATACATTGTTCCGGGTTTGATCATGATGTCGGTGATCACGAACTCATACTCGAATGTGGCTTCCTCTTTCTTTAGTTCCAAATTCCAAAGAAACATCGAGGAATTGTTAGTGGCGCCAGTGCCGAACTACATCATCATTCTCGGCTTTGTGATGGGCGGCGTCGTACGTGGCCTATTAGTCGGAACGATTGTCACGTTTGTTTCGCTCTTCTTTGTTGATTTGCAAGTCGATCACTGGGGCATCATCATTGCGACCGTCTTTATGACGTCAGTGGTATTTTCACTTGGTGGCTTAATTAATGCGGTTTATGCGAAAACGTTTGATGATATCTCGATTATCCCTACGTTCGTTCTGACTCCGCTGACTTATCTTGGCGGTGTGTTTTACTCCATCAGTCTATTACCTGAATTTTGGCAAGGGGTGTCTAAGCTGAATCCAATCGTCTACATGGTGAACGCTTTCCGTTATGGTTTCCTTGGTGTGTCTGATGTGGGTATCGTTACGTCGTTTAGCGTATTGATCGTCTTTGTGGTTGCGCTCTACGCTGTGGCTCACTATCTAGTGACTAAGGGGATTGGGTTAAGAAGTTAACCTTAACAACACATTCAAAGGGCAGCCATGAGAGCTGCCCTTTCTTAATGCACACCAATACATTCCCATACAATTTTTCGACTTTTAACATGCTAGGTTTGATTCATTTGTTGTAAATGCATTTGCTGTAAATGAGTGAAGCCATGAATATTGTCCCCTCTCCATCTTTCTCTTTTAAATTGCTTGTTCCTAAATATTGGTCTGTTTGGTTCGCCTTTGGTCTGTTGGCGCTGATTGTCAATCTGCTTCCATACTCAGCCTTACGTTTGTTAGGTAGGGGCATTGGTTCGCTTGCGATGCTGGCCATGAAGCGCCGTAAAGGCATTGCAAAGCAAAATTTAAAACTCTGCTTTCCCGAATACAGCGCTCAAGAATGCGATGAACTGGTAAAGACAAACTTTAAATACACAGGGATGGCGCTGATCGAGACCGGAATGGCTTGGTTTTGGCCTGAGTGGCGAGTGAAGCGTCTAGCCAAAGTGGTTGGAAAAGAGCGTTTACTGGAACAAGAGAAAAATGGGCGTGGTGTACTGGTGGTTTGCAGTCATCACCTAAATTTGGAAATGACGGCGCGTATTTTTAGTCAATTTGCCAAAGGCTATGGTGTTTATCGACCGAATTCAAACCCTGTTTATGAGTTTGTTCAGCATCGAGGACGCACGCGTTGCGGCCATCAAATGATTGATCGGAAAGACGTTAAATCAATGCTTAAAGTGCTGAAAAACGGTCAGCGACTGTGGTATTTACCTGACCATGATTACGGAGTTAAAAATTCGGTCTTCGCCCCGTTTTTCGCTGTTGAGCAAGCCGCGAGTACTGCAGGATCGAGTGTGCTTATTGATGCGACAAAATGTGCAGTGATGTCAGGGGTTACGGTCAGTGAACATTCTCACTACACGCTCTATATTGGTGAAGATCTCAGTGGACGTTTCGAGCGCCGTAATCCAGTCAAAGCGGCAAGTATCTTAAATCAAGAACTTGAAGGCATGATAAGAAGAGACGTGCCAGCTTGGATGTGGCTGCATAAGCGGTTTAAAACTCGTCCGGAAGGTTTGAGTGGCGTTTATGCGTAAGAGGGATACAAAAAAGGTCGGCTTAGTGCTGACCTTTTTATTTGCGAATTTCGTTTATTCAGCGTTTGCTGAATTCGCTTCGCTAGATTCTTCTTCTTTAGCTTCTACCGCCATATCAACAGTTTGGTTGTCGATGAGGCGTGCTTTACCTAAGAAGGCAGACATCAGGATCACGGCTTGAGTGGTCTCTGTTGTGATTGCTTGAAGTGTGCGAGCATCACGAATGAAGATTTCATCTGGCTGCAAACCGGCAGCGCGTAATTGATCATTCGCATCTTCAATCACTGAAGCGTAATCGTCACGACCACCACGCATCGCGCTACTGATCCAGCGCATAGTACGTGCTAAAACAGGTGCGCGTTGACGCTCATCAATCGTTAGCAGGCCATTGCGAGAGCTCATTGCAAGGCCGTCCATTTCACGAACGGTTGCGACACCTACGATTTCGATGTCCATTGCTAGATCATCAACCATCTTACGAATAACAGCAAGCTGTTGGAAATCTTTCTCACCAAAGCAAGCTACATCAGGTTGAACGATGTTGAATAACTTATTTACGATAGTCGTCACGCCACGGAAATGGCCCGGACGAGAAGCGCCTTCAAGAATCGTAGAAAGCCTAGGCACATCGACAAAAGTCTGTTTATCTAAGCCTTCAGGGTAAATGGTCTCTGGTGTCGGTGTGAATACCAACTCGACGCCTTCGCCGCTTAGCTTGCTAAGATCTTCTTCAAGTGTACGAGGGTAGTTATTTAAATCGTCTGCACGTTCAAACTGCATCGGGTTGACAAAGATGCTTACCACAACGACATCGGCGTACTCGCGTGCTTTACGAACCAGTGTTAGATGGCCTTCGTGTAGGTTGCCCATGGTTGGGACAAACGCAACTTTACGACCTTCACGTTTGAACGTCTTGATCTGTTCACGAATGGCTGAGATTTCTGCAAAAGTGTGCATGCATTTATCCTCTAGGCAATAGTATGAGCGTCGTCTGGGAACACTGCGCTTTCAACGTCTTCCATGTATTTTGCCACAGCTGTACGCATATCGCCTGTTTCAGCAAGGAAGTTTTTTGAGAACTTTGGCATGTAGTTCGCCGAAATTCCGAACATATCGTGCATAACTAGGATTTGACCGTCCGTTACGTTACCTGCACCGATGCCAATTACTGGTACATCAAGTACTTGAGTAATACGAGCTGCCAATTCAGCTGGAACACACTCGAGTAAAACAATTTGAGCGCCGGCTTCTTGCAGTGCTAATGCATCTTTTACCATACGATCGGCTTTTTCTTGATCGCGACCTTGCACTTTGTAACCACCAAAGATGTTTACAGATTGTGGTGTTAGGCCCAAGTGTGCACAGACTGGTACCGCGCGTTCCGTTAGCATTTTTACGGTATCTACTAACCAGTCGCCGCCTTCAATTTTTACCATATTTGCGCCAGCACGCATGAGTACTGCTGCGTTCTCACACGCTTGCTCTGGCGTTGCGTAGCTCATGAATGGCATATCAGCCATCAAAAGACAATTCGGGCTACCAGCGCGTACACAGCGAGTGTGATAAGCAATATCTTCAACAGTAACAGGTAACGTGTCAGTCTTACCTTGCAGAACCATGCCTAGAGAGTCACCTACCAGTAAAACTGGCATTTCTTGGCTTTCGAAAAGTTGGGCAAAGCTTGCATCGTATGCAGTTGAAGTAGCAAATTTACGACCTTCTTGCTTCCACTTAATCAGGTCGTTAATGGTCATTTTTTTCATTGTTTTATCCTCACTAGGAGTTGGCTATGACTGCCAAATATTGAGGCCGTTGCGATCTACTTTTTCAAGTAGTGACGACACCTCGATCCCGTCTGGGAGTTGTAAACTTGGTGCAATTTCCGCAAGAGGGTAGAGTACGAACTCGCGCTCTCTCATTCCATAATGTGGAACTGTCAGTCTTTCGGAATCAATCACCTCATTGCCGTATAACACGATGTCGAGATCCAAGGTTCTTGGTCCCCAACGCTCGTCTTTACGGACACGCCCTTGCTCTTGCTCTATTGCTTGGGTGCAATCGAGCAGTTCAAGTGGCGTCAAATTGGTTTTAATTGCCACAACCGCATTGATGTAATCCGGCTGGTTTTGCGGACCCATTGGTGTGCTGCTGTATAGCGAAGAAGCTTGAATAAACTCTGTTTTAGGCAGGGTCTTCAGTGCTTCAATCGCTAATTTAGCTTGGCTGACGGGATCAGCCAAGTTACTGCCTACCGCAATGTACGCTGTGATCATGAGTTTGGTTTACTCTTTTTCTTGCGATAGGTTTTACGACGTCGTTGGCCTGTTTTTGGTGCTTGGCCATCTAGGTCTGCAGCCATGGCTTGGCGCATTTCTCGGCCAGCATTTTGGAAAGTTTCCCACCACTTAGCAAGCTTCTGAGTGTCGCCGCCTTCAATTTCACCGCGCATTTCAAGAAAATCAAAGCCAGCTCTAAATTTATTGAGCTCCATCAGGCGGAAAGCACGTTTACCATTGCGACGTGGAAGACGTAATTGCAGCTGCCAAATCTCGCGTATGGTCGCGGTATGACGGCGCGGAATGGCGATTGAACGTACTTGGTCATCAAGAATGATGTTGCTTGCTTCCATGATGGCATCGTAATGGCACAGATTACGCTGTTCCATGAGTTTGTCTGCCATTGCACACAGTGGGTACCACAGCATTGCAGCAAACATAAAGGCAGGGTTAATACGCTTACCTTCTTCGATGCGCATATCGGTTGAATCTAACACTAAATCAAGCATTTGCTCAGTGTGAGATTCATAATCTTCAGTGAAGTGCTCTGAAATTGCAGGGAACAACTGTTGGAATAAGTTGTATTCACGCAATAAATGGTAGGTTTCTAGCCCATACCCAGACTGAAGCAGTTTCAGTGATTCCTCGAACAGACGTGCCGATGGAATATCACGTAGTAGTGGTGCCATCTCTTCGATTGGTGCCGCGGTATCTTCTTCGATATCGAAGTCCAATTTCACCGCAAAGCGAACTGCACGCAGCATACGTACTGGGTCTTCGCGGTAACGGGTTTCTGGGTCACCAATCAGGCGAATAAGGCGATCTTCTAGATCTTCAATACCACGCGCATAATCGTGAATTGAGTAGTCTGCGATGTTGTAGTACATCGAGTTAATCGTGAAGTCGCGACGTTCGGCATCTTCATCTACGGTGCCGTATACGTTGTCGCGAAGTAGCATCCCTTCTTTCGATTGCTGGGAGATACTTTTGTTCTGTTGCTCTTGGTGGTGACCACGGAACGTTGCAACTTCGATGATGTCTCGACCAAACATAATGTGTGCGAGACGGAAGCGACGACCGATCAAACGGCAGTTTCTAAATAACTGTTTGATCTGCTCTGGTGTCGCGTTCGTTGCAATATCAAAGTCTTTTGGTTTTTGTCCAAGCAGTAAGTCTCGAACCCCGCCACCTACAAGATAAGCATCGAAACCGGCACCGTTCAGTCGGTATAGCACTTTCAGTGCATTGTCACTGATATGCTTACGCGAGATGTTGTGCTCTTCACGAGTAATTACATTAAGAGCGAGTTCTGGGATCATGGCAGATTCGCTTGGTGTATAGTCGTTTGTATTCATGTGCATCTGGCAATAACTGGGTTTAATCCAATCTTGCTTTGGTTAGTTTCTACGCCTCGAGGGCCAATTTTGCGGCTAATGATAGCCTACGCAGTGCCATTTGAGAATCACGGTGTGATCTCGATCTCTGCTGGAAGCTGTTCTAAGTGCCAATTTTCGCAACCCCAACGCAGTATTTCTTCAAGGTTTGCGCCTTTTACATCGTCAGGTATATCAAAGCCTAAAAATGTCATGGCATGCAGCAGAGCTGGCTTCGGATTGTCGACATCAATAGCCGTCGCATGGTTTTGTTTTGACAGCTTATTACCGTTTGAATCCATCGCTAACGGTAAGTGTAAATAGCTTACTTCTGGTTGCCCAAGTATTTGGTATAAGCTGATTTGACGACCTGTGGGCTCAATTAAATCCGCACCACGAACGACTTCGGTAACCCCTTGGTCGATGTCATCTAATACTACCGCAAGATTATAGGCAAATAATCCATCTCGACGCTTAATAATGAAATCTTCATTTACTAGAGCTTCTGGAATCGTCATGGTGCCTTGTTTCTTATCGAGAAAATCAGCGATAGGTTTGGTCATTTTTAGGCGAATCGCGCCTTCTTTCAAGCCTTTATCTCGACATGTTCCCGGATAATAGCCGCCGTGTTCTTTAATTTGCTTGCGAGTACATTGGCAATAATAAGCGTCGCCATTCTTTAACCAAGCATCGATTTGTGTTTGGTATAAGTGATGACGTTCGCTTTGGTATACGACGTTGCCGTCCCAGTGCAAATGGTAAGCGCGTAGTGCACTTAGAATCTCGTCAGAAGCTCCCGGCATTTCTCTGGGTGGATCAAGGTCTTCGATACGTACCAACCAATCTCCGTGATTGGCTTTCGCTTGAAAGTAGCTGCCGAGCGCAGCTACTAACGATCCAAAATGTAATGGCCCAGAAGGGGATGGTGCGAATCGACCTACATAGCGTGTCATGCGTGTATCTCGAAATTATTCTAATAAAGCTAAGCCAAAACAAAAAGGGAGCCTGAGCTCCCTTTCAATAATCATCATGCTTGGTTGATTAACCTTGCATTTGTTTCTCTTTGATCTCTGCAAGTGTTTTACAGTCGATACAAAGGTCTGCGGTTGGACGCGCTTCAAGGCGACGAACACCAATTTCAACACCACATGATTCACAGAAGCCGAAATCTTCTTCAGTGATTTTATCTAGTGTTTTTTCGATCTTCTTGATCAGGCGACGCTCACGGTCACGGTTACGCAGTTCTAAGCTGAACTCTTCCTCTTGAGAAGCACGGTCAACTGGATCTGGGAAGTTTGCTGCTTCGTCCTGCATATGGTGTACAGTGCGATCGACTTCTTCCCTGAGCTGATTACGCCAAGCTGTTAAGATTTTCGTAAAGTGTTCAACCTGTTCTGGTGACATGTACTCTTCACCAGGCTTTTCCTGATATGGCTCCACACCGGCAATGGCTAGGATGCCTATCGTTTTCTTCTTTGATTCTGGCATACAGCATCTCCTACTTACACCTAGTCAACTGCTTTGCAGTCAATTTAAGGCGGGTATCTATAGCAAAAAGAGGCGGTGCAGGCAATTACTGAATTGCAAACTTATCGTCATTGTGAAGATGACATCATTTTTTCTCTTAATTGATAAATTCAATAGCAGAGATTAGCTTGACTTCAGTATTGCTCAGTTCAGCTTTGTAGCAGAGAACTTCCACTCCAGCGTCTTGTGCTTGTTTTAGTAAAGTTGAATATTTCGCGTCTATATGGTGCGCCGCAGATACTTTTTCAATACCTGAATGTAAAACAGTGAATAAAAGTATGGCTCTACTTCCAGTTTGTGCCATTTCTGTGAGCTCTCGCAGGTGCTTTTGTCCTCGAGTAGTCACGGCATCAGGGAAATAGCCTTGGCCGGATGCGCTTTCTTCATCCAACAGCGTGACGCTTTTCACTTCTATATAACACTTTGATTTGTCACTTGCGCTGAGCAAGATATCAATTCGACTATTTTCATTGCCATATTTCACTTCAGTTTGAAGTTTGTCATACCCACACAGTTCTGAAATGACATTATTTTCAATTGCTTCTACGGCAAGTTGGTTAGCTCGAGCGGTGTTAATACAGATTTTATGGCCCTGTTGTGTTTCACTGAGCTCCCAACTATTGGGATATTTGCGCTTAGGGTTATCAGAAGTGGAGTACCAAACTTTGTTGCCTGGTGTGGCGCAGCCTGTCATTGCACCAGTATTGGCACAGTGGATAGTGCGAACTTCGCCGTTATCCAATTCGATATCGGCAAGAAAGCGTTTGTAGCGTTTGAGCAGAGTCGCTGACTCTAGAGTAGGTTCGAAATGCATTTTGCTTCTTTAGGGGGGACTGTTTTTATGTACAATGTTGCCAACATTACAACACAAGGTATTTCCTTTGTCACAATTGCCGATTGAAGCCGTGATGCCGCAATTACTTGCTGCGGTTAATCATCAACATCAAGTGATCTTAAAAGCTGCGCCGGGTGCCGGTAAGTCGACATTCTTTCCTCTAAAGCTTCTTCAAAGCCAAACCGTCACGGGCAAAATCATCATGCTAGAACCAAGACGTTTAGCGGCTCGTAATATTGCGCGTTATCTAGCACAGCAGTTGGGGGAACAAGTTGGAGATCGAGTTGGTTATCGTGTACGTGGTGAGACGAAGGTAAGTAAAAATACGCAACTTGAAATTGTAACGGAAGGGATCATGACTCGGATGATCCAAAATGACCCAGAGTTAGATGGCATCGACCTGCTGATCTTTGATGAGTTTCATGAGCGAAGTATTCATGCTGATACGGCATTGGCCTTTAGTTTAGAGGTTCAAGAAGCGTTGAGAGACGACCTCAAGCTGGTAGTGATGTCAGCTACGCTTGACCAAGATGCCTTACAAAGCTTGTTGCCAGAGGCTGAATATATTGAGTCTGAAGGGCGAAGTTTTGAGGTGGAAACACGTTATTTACCTCTGGGTACAAATGATCATTTGCCCACATCAATGGCAAGGACGATTGAAAGTCTAATTCAGAAAGAAACAGGGTCGTTGCTCGCTTTTCTGCCCGGCGTTGGGGCAATTAAGCAGGTCGCGGAACGTCTGTCACATCTTCCTAATTCTGTGGAAGTTTGCCCTTTATATGGTCAATTGAGCTTTGCCGAGCAACAAAAAGCCATTGCTCCCGCTTCTGGAGGTAAACGCAAAGTCGTGCTCGCGACTAACATTGCTGAAACTTCTTTGACCATTGAAGGCATTCGATTGGTCGTCGATTCTGGATTAGAACGTGTGGCGCGTTTTGATTTGAAGAATGGACTTACGCGCTTGGAGCAAGTGCGAGTGGCACAATCGTCTGCGATTCAACGTGCTGGTCGTGCAGGGCGTATTGAAGAGGGCATTTGCGTCCGATTGTATTCGGAAAGCCAATTCAAGCAGCAACCGCAAGTTCCCCAACCAGAAATCCTGCACTCAGATTTAGCAAGCTTGGTCATGGAACTATCATTCTGGGGAGCAGGGGATATCGCAGAACTTAAATGGTTGAATATTCCTTCTTCAGCATCGCTTGCTCAGGCTAAACAGCTGTTGATTTCTTTAGGGTTACTTACCGAGCAAGGCCAACTCACTTCTGCAGGTAAAACGGCCCACGCTCTTGGTGTAGAGCCGCGCTCAGCAGCAATGCTGATTCAAGCACAGCAGTGCAGTGAAAAAATGCTAAATACCGCTTTGGCTGCGGTCGCCCTAATTGAAGAGCCCGAGCGCAATGTGACTAACATCGCGCATAGCCTACATCGCTGGGTAAGTGGTACACATGCAAAGAAAGCTATATTGCACAAGCGATCTCAAGCGCTGGCGCACAAACTGGATACAGTATTCAGCCTACCTGATGTTGATGAGCGAGTGCTAGCGTTAGTATTGAGCTTAGCTTTCCCCGATCGCATTGCGCAGCAGCGTGTTAACCAATATGGTCGTTTTACTTTGTCGAACGGGCATGGTGCTGAGTGTCGACCAGAAGAGACACTCGGTGGTTGTGATTACTTAGTTGCGATTGATTTGATGCGCTCGCATTCTAACTCAAGCCAAATTAACCTAGCTTGTGACTTAGATATCAACGCATTACAAGAAACGTTCGAGCACCTTTTCACGACGGCTGAGCTGGTTGATTGGGATGAGAAAAAAGGCCGTTTGATTGCCGAACGCCAAATCAAACTTGGTCAACTGGTGATTAAGCGTGAAGCCTTGCCGAGTCCGGGTAAAGAAAAAATGACACAAGCTTTACTCACTTATGTCCGCCGTCAGGGCTTACAGAGTCTAAACTGGACGTCGGCAGCGGAAAATTTGTTAGAACGTATTCGCTGCGCAGTGGAATGGTTACCTGAGCAAGCTTGGCCAAGTTTTGATGAGACCAGTTTGCTTAATGGCCTAGAAGAGTGGCTAGAGCCGTACATGAGCACGGTTTCATCGGCGAAAAATTTGGCGAAAGTGAACCTAGTGGAAGCGTTGAACGCTCGATTAGGTTGGCCGTTGAATCAACAGATTGATGAGTGGTTGCCAGAAGATTATCGCTTACCAACAGGTTCGAAAAAGCGCATTCGTTACCAATTTGGTCATGAGCCTGTGCTGTCAGTGCGTATGCAAGAAGTGTTTGGAGAGAGCACTTCTCCAACGGTGGCACAAGGTCGCAAGCGATTGGTGTTAGAGTTACTTTCTCCAGCACAACGGCCTCTTCAGGTGACAACGGATTTAGCTGCCTTTTGGGCAGGAAGCTACAAAGAAGTGCAAAAAGAGATGAAAGGCCGATATCCAAAACACGTTTGGCCTGATGATCCTGCCACTCATGTAGCGACAACAAAAACAAAAAGACAATTGAATAATGACTGATACAAAAAAGCCCGGTGCAAAAAGAGCACCAGCGAAGAAAACAACGTCAAGTAAAACGACTGCCACTAAGAAAAGCGGTGCGAAGCGACCGAGAAAACCGCCATCGAAGAAGCCAAGTAATGGCAAGCGGTCTTGGCTTAAAATCATTTGGTCATTCAGTTGGAAGGCGGGTATTGCGTTGGCCGCAGTATTGCTTTTCGTCGGGATTTATTTAGATAGTGTGGTGAAAGATCGTTTCGATGGGCAGTTATTTGATTTGCCAACGGTCGTGTACGCTCGCATTCTCAATTTGAATCCGGGTGAAAACATAACCATCAAAGAAATGCGTAACGAGCTAGATGTTTTGAATTACCGTAAGGTTAGTCAACCGCGTTATCCTGGCGAATACTCTTCCTCTTCCACTCGTATTGAGCTCATCCGTCGTCCTTTTGAATTTGCTGATGGCCCTGAGCCTGATCGTCACGTGATGTTGCATTTCTCAAGCAGCGGCTTAACGCGCATTCAATCTCTCGAATCAAAAGGAGATTTAGGTTACTTGCGTATTGAACCTAAGATGTTGGGTATGCTGGAGAAAGATCAAAACGAACAACGATTGTTCCTACGTCGTGATCAATTCCCTGAAATTCTTGTCGATGCACTTCTTGCGACCGAAGATCGTGATTTCTACCAGCATGATGGAGTCTCTCCTTTGGCGATTGGTCGTGCACTTGTTGCCAACATCAAGGCAGGCCGTACCGTACAAGGTGGCAGTACGCTGACCCAGCAGTTAGCAAAAAACTTATTCTTAACTCGTGATAAAACGTTATGGCGTAAAGTTCGTGAAGCGTATATCGCACTGATTTTGGATTATCGATACAGCAAAGATCGAATTCTTGAGGCTTACCTCAACGAAGTTTATCTCGGTCAAAGTGGCGGGGATGCGATTCATGGCTTTGCTTTGGCATCACGATACTACTTTGGACAACCAATCCAGGAGCTTCGTATCGACCAACTTGCGATGCTGGTGGGTATGGTTAAAGGGCCATCTTACTACAATCCAATTCGTTACCCTGAGCGCACGAAAACACGTCGTGATCTAGTTTTACGCCTCTTGATGCAACAAGACATGCTGACTTCTGAACAGTATGAACAAGCAGTCAATCGTCCGTTAGATACGCAAAGTAAACCTCGTATAGCAAGCCGTCAGCCCGCTTATTTCCAGCAACTGAATATTGAGCTGAAAGAAAAAGTGGGTGATAACTTCAAAGCTGAAACGGGGTTACGTTTGTTTACGTCTCTCGATCCTGTTTCGCAAAGTAAGCTAGAACAAGCGATTGCGAAAAAGGTACCTGAGTTGGCTAAGCGAGCAGGTAAAGAACTTGAAGCTGCAGCAGTTGCGGTTGACCGTCATAGTGGCGAGATTCGTGCCATGGTTGGTGGTAAGCGTGTCGGCTACGAGGGCTTTAACCGAGCATTGAATGCGAGTCGTCCAATTGGTTCGTTAGTGAAGCCTGCAATTTACTTGACGGCATTAGAGCAACCAGAGAAATACAACCTCGCTACCACGCTTCACGATACGCCGTTAAGTTTGAAAGGCAGTAAGGGTAGCGTTTGGTCACCACGTAATTTCGACCGTAAATTCCGTGGTGATGTGCCTCTATACCTAGCGCTAGCGAAATCTCTTAATGTGCCAACCGTTCGTTTGGGGATGGAACTCGGTATTCCTGAGGTTTCTGATACGCTAGAACGTCTCGGCGTTGATAAAAATGAGATCCGCCCAGTGCCTTCTATGTTCTTAGGTTCTTTCTCTCTGACGCCATTTGAAGTCGCACAGATGTACCAGACGGTAACAAACTCGGGTAAACGCGCGAAACTGTCAGCATTGCGTTCGGTTATCGATATGGATGGTAATGTGATTTATCAATCACTGCCTCGTTCAGCTCAGGCTGTTGATCAGCAAGCGGCATGGCTAACTACATACGCAATGAAGCAAGGTGTTGCACAAGGAACTGGCCGTTTCTTACAAAGCCAATTCTCATGGGCGGCGTTAGCAGGTAAAACGGGCACCAGTAATGATAGCCGTGATAGTTGGTTTGTCGGTGTTGATGGCCGGGAAGTGACAACCGTTTGGCTGGGGCGCGATGATAATAAATCTACCAAGTTGACGGGTTCAAGCGGTGCTCTGCGTGTTTACGCCGAATATTTGCAGCAACGTATCCCTGAGCGACTGGAATTGCCATGGCCAAAAGAAGTGACGACATTGGGTTTCCAAAAAGCGGCGAATGGTGCGTTGGAACTGAACTGTCGTAGCGAATATAAGTTGCCAGTGTGGGATAAAACAGGCCAAATAAAACAGCAGTGCGAGAAAAAATCGAACTGGTTGAATAATTTATTTGATTGGTAAGGCTACCAAAAACGCTATCACTGACTTGTTTCATTGGTCGATTCTTAGTAAAAGTAGTTGATCAATATTCAGTAAAGGAAGATGTGAATGTTCAAAAAGATGTCCAATAGCCCGTTAGTGCATGGTTTTGCGCTTTGGGTCTGCTCCTTTTTGATTGCCACACCTTCCTTTGCTAAACATCTCGAAGAGGACGGCTCTCGTCCTAAAATTGCGGTGGTTCTCGCTGGTGGTGGTGCGAAAGGCGCTGCGCATATTGGTGTGCTTAAAGCTCTTGAAGAGATGAACATTCCCGTTGATATCATTACCGGTACAAGCATGGGCGCTTATGTCGGAGGTTTGTACGCGACGGGTATGAGTGCTGATGAAATTGAGAGTTTTATCTACAGCGTGGATTGGAACAGCGGTTACCGAGATCGCGTTGATCGCAGCCAACGTCGCGTTCGCGACAAAGAATACGAAGACCGCTACCAAATAACGACAGATCTTGGTCTGAGGTTTGGTGAGGTGCGTTCCCCAACTGGTGTTGTGCAAGGGCAGAACATGTTGCGCATTCTGCGCGAAACGACGGGCAATCTAGGACGCTTTGACTCTTTTGACCAACTTGCTATCCCTTATCGTTCTGTCGCGACTGACATCGTCGAGCTTGATGAAGTCGTGCTCGATAACGGTTACTTAGTTGATGCGATGATGGCGAGCATGTCGGTACCGGGCGCGCTTCCTCCATACGAGCTCAACGGTCATATGCTGGTGGATGGTGGCGTTGTCAATAACATGCCTGTCGACGTAGCGCGCGCGATGGGAGCGGATATAGTCATTGCGGTCGACATCAGTACAGATTATAAAAACAAAGAAGACTTCACCGGCTTGTTTGCGGTTGCGGATCAGTTGTCGAATTATTTGGTGCGTCGTAGCACTCAAGAGCAAGCGGAAACTCTGAAAGATGATGATGTTTACATTCGTCCAGATGTTGGGCAAATGGAAACCGTAGAATTTGAAAAGATGCCGAGTGCATTTCAAGCTGGCTACGACATCACTAAAAAACTTAAACCCAAGCTTGAATCCTTGAGTGTCTCTAACGCGGAATACCAGAAATATATCGAGCACAAACAAGACGTTCGTAAAGGATTAGAATATGGTGATGAGCGGGTTGTTGATCAAATTGTTATTGTCAATAACACCCACTACAGTGATGTCTTACTGACCAACCGACTCGAGCTTGATACTGGTCGTCCTCTCAAAACGGCTGAAATCGAAAAAGCAGTCGAAAATCTTTATGCCTTAGATCGCTTTGAACTGATTACTTACCATTTCGAAGAGATTGAAGGTGTTAACCTACTTGTCTTTGAAGTGAATGAGAAGTCTTGGGGACCAAACTACCTGAACTTCCGCTTTTTCTTAGAAGATGACTTTAATACTGACAGCCAATATGGCATTGGTATCTCGTCGAACTTTACTAATCTAAATTCACATGGTGCCGAGCTAACGCTGAATGTTGACATGGGTACGGATAAGTTGATTGAAGCCGAGCTTTATTCACCGGTATTGTCGAGTCAGGAGTTGTTTGTTTCGGGTAAATTGAATTACAACAACGAAAACCGAAACTGGCCTTTTAGTGATTTAGAAAACCCAGATATAGGTTCGGTTTACGATTTTCTTCCCGTCTCGTATACCGAGTTCATAACGGAACTTGCTGCGGGTGTACAACCGACGTTATGGCAAGAGTTCCGTGTTGGTGGGCGTTATACCAAAGGGCAAATAGAGGCCTCAACGCTCGCATCTGCCGGGACTTTTGATTACGAGCGTTTGGGGGTGTTTGCTAACTACCGTCTAGATACCTTAGACGACTTTGCTTTTCCCACGCATGGTATGTTGATTGATTTGGATTACCTGGTGTCTCATGACAAGAGCCCTGAGGATTTTCGTCAAACCAATACTAATGGTGATATCGAAGATACTGTGTATGAGATCACGGCACGTTTCAAAGGCGCAGTGACGCACAGTCGTCATACTTTAGTCGGACAGGCGGAATACAGCTTTGTAGAAAGCAAAAACTCCTCGATCCCGTTAGACCCACGTGAACTTGGTGGTTTCTTGAATCTATCTGGTATTCCACGTAATAGCCTGATTGGGCAGAACTTATTCTATACCAGCTTGGTGTATCGTTATAAATGGATGGATAACGACTTCGGGCTGTTTGAAGCGCCAGTGTACCTAGGCGCATCACTTGAACACGGTGGTGTTTGGTCAGATAACGATCTGAAGCTTAATGAAGCGCCACTGTATAATGCCGCATCGATTTTCTTTGGTGTTGATTCACCAGTAGGACCAATCATGTTGGCATACGGTCGTACAGAGCAAGATTTAGATGCTGTGTACCTGATCGTTGGAACATCATTTAAATAACCGGGAAAAGGACAGCAATATCTCCGCATATTTAGCCAAAATAAACAGGACTTTAGTCGTAAGTTGCTATGTTGGTCAAAATGATGAGATTTTAATTTAAGGTTAAATTTGCTATCCTTTCGCCCACAGTTTGGCCTCTGCGGCGCTGTTTCTCAATCAAGAATTGAATGAAAACAAGGGCAATGGAGAGCCAAGTTTCCAAGGATGTTCACTCCTTTACTTTTAAAAACAGTAATAAGAAGGAGGAACCGCAATGAGAGGAAAAAGTCGTGCTTGAAGCCTACCGTAAACACGTCGAAGAGCGTGCTGCCGAAGGAGTTGTTCCTAAACCGCTAGACGCAGAACAAGTTGCTGGACTTGTTGAACTTCTGAAAAATCCCCCGCAAGGTGAAGAAGCCTTTATTCTTGACCTGCTAGAGAACCGTATCCCACCGGGCGTAGACGAAGCGGCTTATGTTAAAGCTGGCTTTTTGACTGCGGTTGCTAAAGGCGAAGTATCGTCTCCACTTGTTAGCCGTGAAAAGGCAGCAGAATTACTAGGTACGATGCAAGGTGGTTATAACATCGCTCCGCTCGTCGAGTTTTTAGATGATGATGTTCTTGCGGCTATCGCAGCAAAAGCACTGTCTCATACCCTGTTAATGTTTGATGCTTTCTATGATGTTGAAGAAAAAGCGAAAGCGGGCAACACGTTCGCTCAACAAGTCCTTCAATCTTGGGCGGAAGCCGAGTGGTTTACAACGAAAGAGAAAGTAGCGGAAAAAATCACGGTTAAAGTCTTTAAGGTAACCGGTGAAACTAACACCGATGACCTGTCTCCAGCTCCAGATGCTTGGTCTCGTCCAGATATTCCAGTACACGCGAAAGCGATGCTTAAGATGGAACGTGATGGCATCAACCCGGATCAACCTGGCAGCGTTGGTCCAATCAACCAAATTGAAGAACTGCAAAAAGACGGTATTCCACTAGCATACGTAGGTGATGTTGTTGGTACGGGTTCTTCGCGTAAATCAGCGACCAACTCAGTATTATGGTTTATGGGCGAAGATATCCCATTTGTACCAAACAAGCGTACTGGTGGTATCTGTCTAGGCGGTAAGATTGCGCCTATCTTCTACAATACGATGGAAGATTCAGGAGCGTTACCAATTGAACTAAACGTACAAGACATGAATATGGGCGATGTGATCGACATTTACCCGTACGAAGGTGTGGTTCGTAAAGAAGGTTCTGAGATCTCAAGCTTTGAACTGAGTAAAGTGCTGCTTGATGAGGTACGTGCTGGTGGTCGTATTCCATTGATCATCGGTCGTGGTCTAACGAGCCGTGCTCGAGTAGCTCTTGGTCTTGAAGAGACAGATTTGTTTGCTAAACCCGTTGATCCAACTGCTTCTGACAAAGGTTATACATTAGCTCAGAAGATGGTCGGTAAAGCATGTGGCGTAGAAGGTGTGCGTGCTGGTCAATATTGTGAGCCTAAGATGACAACGGTAGGTTCTCAGGATACGACAGGCCCTATGACGCGTGATGAGCTAAAAGATCTTGCGTGTCTTGGTTTCTCAGCGGATCTCGTGATGCAGTCATTCTGTCATACGTCAGCATATCCGAAACCAGTCGACGTGAACACGCACCACACACTACCTGATTTCATTATGAACCGTGGCGGTGTATCGCTTCGTCCAGGCGATGGTGTTATCCACTCATGGCTGAACCGTATGCTTCTGCCAGATACTGTTGGTACTGGTGGTGATTCGCATACTCGTTTCCCTCTGGGTATTTCATTCCCAGCAGGTTCTGGTCTAGTGGCATTTGCAGCAGCAACAGGCGTTATGCCTCTTGATATGCCTGAATCAATCTTGGTTCGTTTTAAAGGTGAGATGCAGCCAGGTATCACGCTACGTGATCTTGTACACGCCATTCCTCTATACGGTATCAAGCAAGGCCTGTTAACAGTAGAGAAAGCGGGTAAGATCAACGAATTCTCAGGCCGTGTCCTAGAAATTGAAGGTGTTGAACACCTGTCTGTGGAACAAGCATTTGAACTTTCAGATGCATCGGCAGAGCGCTCAGCAGCGGGTTGTACTGTGAAGCTTTCTCAAGAGTCGATTGATGAATACCTAAACTCGAACATCACTATGCTTAAATGGATGATTTCGGAAGGTTACGGTGACCGTCGTACAATCGAACGTCGTATTACTGCGATGGAAGAGTGGTTAGCAAACCCAGAGTTGATGGAAGCAGATTCAGACGCTGAATACGCACATGTGATTGAAATCGATCTAGCGGAAATCAACGAACCAATTCTTTGTGCACCTAACGATCCAGATGATGCGCGTCTTCTGTCTGACGTTCAGGGTACTCAGATTGATGAAGTATTTATCGGTTCTTGTATGACGAACATTGGTCACTTCCGTGCAGCAGGTAAATTGCTCGACAAGTTTAACGGCCAGCTTGATACTCGTTTATGGGTAGCACCACCAACCAAGATGGACCGTGACCAACTAACTGAAGAAGGTTACTACGGTATTTATGGCCGTGCCGGCGTTCGTATTGAAACGCCAGGGTGCTCGCTATGTATGGGTAACCAGGCTCGTGTTGCGGATAAAGCAACGGTAATGTCGACGTCTACTCGTAACTTCCCGAATCGTCTAGGTACTGGTGCGAACGTTTATCTATCCTCGGCTGAACTTGCTGCGGTTGGTGCGATTCTAGGTAAGATTCCAACTAAGGAAGAATACCTGTCTTACATGGACCAGATTGATGCGACAGCAGCAGACACATACCGCTACTTGAATTTCCACAAGATGGAACAGTACACCAAGAAAGCAGATGATGTGATCTTCCAAGAGCCTGCATAATCTTAGCAAGTTTTGTTAATACTTGAATAAGCGCTCACCGATTGGTGGGCGCTTTTTTTGTGGAACGCTGCGCTTCGAAAAGAGAGAATGCTTCGCTCTAGGAATCGGGAAGTAAGCGCTGGAATATTAAAGATAAACGTGTGAGCTCAAAACACGTTGATAGTCTTTGTCCCTCAAAAGATAAAATGAAACCGTCTCTCGTCTCTCGTCTCTCGTCTCTCGTCTCTCGTCTCTCGTCTCTCGTCTCTCGTCTCTCGCTTCTCCCATCCAATATCTCCCTGTATACTCCGCACCAAATTGATACGAAAAGGCGATCACGATGGAATTTGAATTCATCCGCAACACATTGATGGGCGAATACTATGTCAAATGCAGCATGGGGCATGAGATTGTGGGTCGTTGGTTGCAAGAAGAAATAGGCAAAGACCCAGCAAAAATTGCTCAGGTAGAAGCTTTAATTAATCAGGCATTTTCTTCGCCATCTCAAGAGCATAGATTAACCGGTGCAGAGATCAGTTTGATGATCCACGGTGATGAGGTTCTAGTGCAAGAAAACGCGCTGGGCCATGAGTATGAAGTGGAAATGGAAAGCGAGTTTGATTTCTACGATGCAGAGAGTACAGCCAGCTGTGGTATAGAAGATTTTTGTGCCTTGATAGAGCAATGGAAAGACTTTTTGAACATTTAATGCACAGTTTTGGGTAGTCTAATTAGGATTGCCTTATATTTGTGAAAAGGGTGCACCGATATGGTGCGCCCTTTTTGTTTATAAGTTTGTTAATTTCACTAATTCTATAAAAATCAATGGGATAAAAAGTTGGCACGCCGCTTGGATTAATATGAATGTTTCAGGATGAAAGCTGCGGAGAAGATTCAATGAAAATCATTAATGCCATTATAAAACCTTTTAAGTTAGACGATGTACGCGAAGCATTGGCTGATGTCGGTATTGAAGGGATGACAGTATCAGAGGTTAAAGGTTTTGGTCGTCAGAAAGGCCACACGGAGCTATACCGTGGCGCCGAGTATCAAGTCGACTTTCTACCAAAAGTAAAACTAGAAATCGCTACCCATGCAGACAATGTGGAGCGCGTGGTAGAAGCCATCACTAAAGCGGCGCAAACCGGCAAGATTGGTGACGGTAAGATTTTTGTCTACGACTTAAACCAAGCGGTGCGTATACGTACTGGCGAAATGGACGCAGAAGCACTTTAAGAATTCAAGGGATTGGAGAACTATCATGGAATTAACAACAACGGTAACTGAATTACGTTACGCACTCGACACCTTTTTCTTCCTTATTTCCGGTGCGTTGGTCATGTGGATGGCAGCAGGTTTTGCCATGCTAGAAGCGGGCTTAGTTCGCTCTAAAAACACAACAGAAATTCTAACTAAAAACATCTGTCTTTACGCGATCGCTTGTACCATGTTCCTATTGGTTGGCTACAACATTATGTATGTCGATAACGGTGAAGGCGGTTGGTTACCATCATTTGGTGCACTAATTGGCACACAAGGTGAAGGTGCTGACCACTCTCTAGAGTCGGACTTCTTCTTCCAAGTCGTATTTGTAGCAACAGCAATGTCAGTGGTTTCTGGCGCGGTTGCAGAGCGTATGAAGCTTTGGTCTTTCCTAATTTTCTCAGCGGTACTGACTGCATTTATTTACCCAATGGAAGGTTACTGGACTTGGGGTGGTGGCTTCCTATCAGAAGCAGGCTTTAGTGACTTTGCGGGCTCAGGTATCGTACACATGGCGGGTGCTTCAGCAGCATTAGCTGGCGTACTATTACTGGGTGCACGTAAAGGTAAATACGGTAAAAATGGCGAAATCTACCCAATCCCAGGTTCAAACATGCCTCTTGCTACATTGGGTACGTTTATCCTTTGGTTCGGTTGGTTCGGTTTCAACGGCGGTTCTCAACTTATGGTTTCGGATTTTGAGAACGCGACTGCAGTTGGTCAAATTTTCCTAAACACCAACGCTGCAGCTGCAGCAGGTGCAATTGCCGCACTATTTGTATGTAAAACAACTTGGGGTAAAGCAGACCTAACGATGATTTTGAACGGTGCGTTAGCTGGTCTTGTTGCTATCACGGCTGACCCTCTATCACCATCACCGCTTTATGCTGTGGCGATTGGTGCGGTATCAGGCGCGCTAGTAGTATTCAGCATCATCGGTTTGGATAAGATTAAGATTGATGATCCAGTAGGTGCTATCTCAGTTCACGGTGTGTGTGGTTTCTTCGGCCTAATGGTTGTGCCACTGAGCAACGGTGATGCAACGTTTGGTGCACAGCTTCTAGGTGCGGCAGTTATCTTTGCTTGGGTATTTGGTGCAAGCCTAGTGGTATGGGCAATCCTGAAAGCGACAGTCGGTATCCGCGTATCGGAAGACGAAGAGTTAGAAGGTATGGATATGCACGACTGTGGTGTTGGTGCTTACCCAGAATTCGTGACTGTGAAATAACACTCACAATGTAATAAATAGTTACAAACTTAACATTAAAAAACCTGCTCCAATGAGCAGGTTTTTTTATTGATTAATTGTTTTCTTATTGAAC
Source organism: Vibrio sp. ED002 (assembly GCF_023277445.1). Classification (NCBI taxonomy): domain Bacteria; kingdom Pseudomonadati; phylum Pseudomonadota; class Gammaproteobacteria; order Vibrionales; family Vibrionaceae; genus Vibrio; species Vibrio sp. ED002. The sequence goes on from NZ_CP080238.1 coordinate 3,039,922, forward strand.
ATGCATATAATAACGCAACTGATAAACGTTATCATTAGCATGGTAAAGGATTAAACAATGAAAAAACTGCTAACTCTTTCAGCGATTACTTGCGCTACTCTGGCTCCAACGGCAATGGCTGCTGAAGAAGTGAACGTGTACTCTTACCGTCAACCTTTCCTAGTTGAACCTATGTTCAACGAGTTCACTAAAGAAACTGGCATTAAAGTAAACGTGAAGTTTGCGAAAAAAGGTCTAGCAGAGAAGTTGGCTCAAGAAGGCGAATACAGCCCAGCTGACGTAATCCTTACCACAGATATCAGCCGTCTAGCTGAACTGACAAACAAAGGTCTGGTTCAAAAGGTAGACAGCAAAATCATCGAAGAAAACGTACCAGCACAGTACCAAGACAAAGAAAACGAGTGGTTTGCTCTGACTCTACGTACTCGTAACGTTTACTCTTCACGTGACCGTGTTGGCAAACTAGGTGACGACTTCAACTACGCTGACCTAGCAAAGCCTGAGTTCAAAGGCAAAATCTGTACTCGTAGCGGTAAGCACCCTTACAACGTATCTCTAGTGTCTTCTATGATCGCTCACCACGGTGAAGCTGAGACTAAAGAGTGGCTAGAAGGCGTAAAAGCGAACCTAGCTCGTAAGCCTCAAGGTAACGACCGTGCTCAAGTTAAAGCAATCAAAGAAGGTCTATGTGACGTTTCTCTAGGTAACAGCTACTACCTAGGTAAGATGGTTAACGACAAAGAGCAAAAAGCTTGGGCAGACGCGGTATACATCAACTTCCCTAACCAAGAGACAACAGGTACGCACGTGAACATCTCTGGTATGGCGATGGCGAAGTTCTCTCCAAACAAAGACAACGCTGTGAAGCTTATGGAGTTCCTAACGGGTGACAAAGCGCAGCAAATGTACGCAGAAGTAAACTACGAGTACCCAGTGAAGGAAGGTGTTAAGCGTTCTGAGCTTGTGGAATCTTGGGGTGACTACAAAGCAGATACGATTTCTCTAGATGATATTGCTTCTCACCATGAAGCAGCAATCAAGCTACTAGATGAAGTGAAATTTGACCTTTAATTCCATGTGGGGGTATAACTGTACCCCCATTTAATTAAAGGATATGAGATGTATTTGCAGCTGCATTTGTATTTCATACAGCCTTGCAGTATTTAGGCAATGAAGAATAAACATTCTCTATGGAAAACCAGTAGTGGGGCTATCACCTTGTTACTGGTTTTGCCGATCTTAGCGATCTTCTATACCGCCATTGGCGAAACGGATGACCTGTTCACACACTTGATGTCGACGGTCATGCCTACCTACATCTATAACACCGTAGTTTTGACTGCTGGTGTGATGCTCCTTTCTTTGATTCTCGGTATTCCAAGTGCTTGGTTTATGGCGATGTGTAATCTACCAACCGAGAAATGGTTACAGTGGGCCTTAGTTCTACCACTTGCGATGCCGGGTTATATCATTGGTTACATTTTTACGGACTGGTTCGATTTTGCTGGGCCAATTCAAATCTTCTTACGTGATATAACGGGATGGGGCCCAGGTGAGTATTGGTTCCCTGATATTCGGACCTTAGGTGGTGCGACCTTCGTTCTTTCTCTTGTTCTTTACCCATACGTTTACTTGCTTTGTCGTGCTGCATTTATGGAGCAGAACGTTTCCCTACTGCAGAGTGCTCGCTTGTTAAAATGTTCCCCTTGGGAAAGTTTTTGGCGTATCTCTTTACCGCTTGTAAGACCCTCTATCGCTGTTGGTTTGTCTCTGGTCGCGATGGAAACCATCGGTGACTTCGGAACCGTCAGCTATTTTGCTGTGAACACGCTTACTACGGCGGTTTACGATACTTGGCTTGGGTATTCGAACCTCAATGCAGCCGCGAAAATCTCAGCAATGATGTTGATGATTGTAGTGTTGTTATTGAGTGCAGAGCGCTACAGCCGCCGTAAGCAGAAGCTGTTCCAAAGCCAGTTTAATAGCCATGAAGATTTCCGTTATGAGCTACGAGGTTGGCGAAAGTGGGGCGCATTAATTTGGTGTTGGGGCTTGGTGGCAATCGCGTTTATCTTCCCATTGCTACAGTTAATTGATTACGCCATCACTTACTTTGCACAAAGTTGGACGCCGGAGTTTCGTGAATACGCATGGAACAGTTTGGTGGTGTCAGTCGTGGCTGCAATCATTGGTGTTGCGATTGCGTTGACTGTGAACTTCAGTCAACGCGTAAATGGCGGCCGCTCTAGCTTGGCGTTTATGCGTTTGTCTTCGTTGGGCTATGCCGTCCCTGGTACGGTACTGGCTATCGGTGTGATGGTTGCTGTGTTGTTTATGGATCACCGTGTTAACGATATTGCGAAAGCGATGGAATGGGGTAGACCTGGGCTTATTTTCTCTGGTTCTATGTTTGCGCTGATTTTCGCGATGGTGGTACGTTTCTCGGCTGTTGCAATTGGCAGTGTGGAAAGTAACTTAAATAAGATCTCTCCATCGTTGGATATGGCTTCCCGTACCATGGGCTGTACGCCAAATACCATGCTTTGGCGAGTGCATTTCCCGTTGGTTAAACGTGGTGCCCTAATTGCTGGTTTGTTGGTGTTTATTGAGTCAATGAAAGAGCTCAATGCTGCATTACTATTACGACCATTTAACTTTGAAACCTTAGCGACGTATGTATACAACTTCGCTTCGGATGAGCATTTAGAGCTTGCCGCACTTCCGGCTGTATTACTGGTTCTCGTTGGGTTGATCCCGCTTGTTGTTGTTAACCGTTCACTGGAGCAAAGTCACTGATGAGCTGCGCATTATCGATTAAAAACCTAACTTGTCAGTATGACGACCAGACTGTCCTTGAATCACTTTCTCTCGAAGTTGAGCAAGGTGAGATTGTCTGCCTACTTGGCGCGAGTGGCTGCGGTAAGACAACGCTTTTGAAAGCGATTGCTGGCCTGCTTCCTTTGAGTTCAGGTCAAATGAGTTTGAACTGTCTTACGATTGATGACGGTAAAAACTGGCTACCACCAGAGCAGCGTAATATCGGTATGATCTTCCAAGATTACGCTTTGTTCCCGCACCTGACAGTCGCTGAGAACATTGCTTTTGGTTTGAAGAACGAATCGGCGCAGCAAAAGCTGATGAAAGTCGAAGAGATGCTCAGCTTGATTCACCTTAAAGGTTACGGTGACCGTTATCCTCACCAACTTTCTGGCGGCCAACAGCAACGTGTGGCGATTGCTCGTTCATTGGCTTACAAACCAGACCTTCTGTTGTTGGATGAACCGTTTTCCAATATTGATACCCAAGTTCGTCATGAACTGATCCGTGAGATCCGTAAAATCTTCAAAGAACAGGGGGTTACCGCGATTTTTGTCACCCATAGCCGTGAAGAAGCTTTTGCTTTTGCCGATAAGATGGCAGTGATGAACCATGGTGTGATTGAGCAGTACGGCACGGCATCTGAACTTTACTACCAGCCTTCGAGCAAATTTGTTGCGGACTTCTTAGGTGGTGGTAGCTACCTTGTTGCGAAGAGAATTTCCGACAATGAATATCAAACCCACCTAGGTGTGGTGGAAGCCAATGCTCAGCAGGAAATCCAAGTAGATGATGAGTGTGCATTACTGCTTCGTCCTCAACATGTTCAAATTACTGCGGATGAAGAGAGTGCAATCAAAGTACTTGAACAGCACTTTATGGGGGATCACTGTCGCTACGTGATAGATGTCAATGGTGACCGACTGTTGGCTACTTCAGCTCAGGCGTTGAATGTCGGGGATAGTGTGATAGTAAAAGTTGAAACCCAAGGTGTATTAGCTTTCGCGTAATGTTTACATCTATAAAATAAAAAGGCCCGGCGCTGATGCCGGGCAAGTGTTCTTCACCTATAGGATTGTGCTCAAAGCGAGCACAAGGTTCAGTTATAAAGACAAGAAGTCCTTAAACTGTTGAAGAACACGTTCTGCAGTGTCCTTATCTTGCATTTCTGCAAAAATTCGTAGTAGTGGCTCAGTACCTGAGAAGCGAGCAATAATCCAACCGCCGTTCTTGAAGTACACTTTCGCACCGTCTTCGTAGCTGACTTTCTCGATCTCAAATTCAAACTCAGGCAACTGCTTCTCAACATAAATCTTGTTGAATAGCACTTCTTTTTGCGCAGGTTTGAACTTGCAATCGCCTTCTGCCATGTAGGCATATCCGTATTTGCCGTAGATTTCATCCAGTAACTCAGACAGTTTCTTACCAGTGACTGAAATCATTTCTACTAATAGGCTTGATGCAAATACACCATCTTTGCCTTTAATATGGCCACGAATAGTTAAGCCGCCAGAGCTTTCACCGCCAATTAGTGAGTCGTCAGCTTCCATTTGAGAGCTGATGTGCTTAAAGCCTACAGGTACTTCAAAGCACTTCTCACCGTGGTCTTCCGCAACTTTGTCTAACAAGTGTGTTGTTGCGATATTACGCACTACTGAACCGGTCCAACCTTTGTATTCGAGCAAGTAGTAGTAAAGCAGTAGTAGCACTTCATTCGGGTGAATAAAGTTGCCTTTCTCGTCGATAATACCAAGACGGTCCGCATCACCATCGGTACCAATACCGATGTCATAGCCTTCTTGCTCGACAAGGTGCATCAAGCGGTAAAGGGTTGCTGCACTTGGTGATGGCATTAAGCCGCCAAAGTCAGGGTTCTTACCGTCGTTGATTACGTCTACTTCACAGCGGCCATTAATCAATACGGTTTGCAGCGCATTTTTAGCAACACCAAACATCGGGTCGACCAAAACGCGAAGGTTCGCTTTTTTGATGGCTTCAATGTCGATAAAGTCGATGATCGAATCGACGAACTCGTTCATCGGGTTAATAATATCAATCAGTTTGTCTTGTACTGCCTGATCAAAATCGACGCTTTTCACATCTTGTGCTGTAAGCGTTGCGATTTGAGACTCAATTTTTTCTGTGATGATTTCATCGGCATCACGCCCACCTTCGATGAAGACTTTGATGCCGTTATAATCCGCAGGGTTGTGTGAGGCTGTAATACACGCAGAGTATGCACAGCCCATCTCTTTTGCTTTAAACATCACGATAGGCGTCGGCACGAACTTATCGATAAAGCTAACTACGATGCCATTTGCCGCCAAAACTTCAGCAAACCAGCGACCAGCTTTATCAGAAAGAAAACGGCGGTCATAACCGATAATAAAGCCGCGATCAGCAACGGACTCAGCGTTGGTAATGTTTGCGACTGCTTGAGCAACCAAACGTACATTATCTTTAGTGAACTCCTCACCGATAAATGCACGCCAGCCGCCTGTACCAAATTTGATCATGATTCGATCCTCGATAAGAGCGGCGTCCCACCGCTTCTTAAATCTTTGCTAGCGAACCGATGCACTTATCGAATTCAAGTGCATCGGATAAATCAAAAGGGGAGAAGCTCTCCCCCAAAGAGATGATTAACCTAGAGTAACGATAACTTCGTTTACTGAACCTTCCGCTTGAACTGGTACAGAGGCACCATTTACTGCTTCACCGTTCACAGTAATCGACTTAACGCCTTTGCTTACTGAGTCTGGGTTAACGACTTTGATGTTGTACGTTGCACCTAGCCATTGGCGAGTCACTTCGAAACCTGGCCAGTTCGTTGGGATACATGGATCGATAGTCAGACCATCAAAGCCTGTTCGCACACCAAGGATAAAGTTGGTAACTGCGAAGTATGCCCAGCCAGATGTACCTGTTAACCATGGGTGGTTTGCACGACCGTGGTCTTGGTGGTCACGACCCATGATGAACTGCACGTATGAGTAAGGTTCTGCAATACGTTTTTCGATGATGTCGTTTTGGTTGTATGGGTTAAGTGCATCGTAGAATTTCATTGCACGATCACCACGACCCAGTTTCGCTTCAGCTACCCAAGCCCATGGGTTTGGATGCGAGAAGATTGCACCGTTCTCTTTTACGCCTTGGTAAACACGAGTCACGAAACCGATGTCATCGTTCGGCGTTGCAAATGATGGTGAGTTTAGATGCAGGCCGTACTCAGAGAACAGGTTCTCATCGACTGCGTCCATCGCTTTTTCACCGCGCTCTTGAGAAACCGCACCAGAAAGTACAGCAAGCGTGTTTGACTCGAGGTGCACTCGGCCTTCCGCTTGTTGCGCTGTACCGATCTTGTCACCATTCTTCGTCAGACCACGGATGTACCAACCGCCTTCGTCGTCCCAAAGATGTGTTTCACACGCTTCACGTACGTTTGCCGCCATTTCCGTGTATTTCTCAACATCCGTTTCTTTGCCTAGGTATTTCGCTAGGTCGATAAACTCTTGCAATGCCCAGAAGTGAAGGAACGATACCATTGAAGATTCGCCACCACCGAGGTTCAGACAGTCGTTCCAGTCTGCGCGCAGACCTTTACAGATACCCGTTTGACCGACGTATTCAGCCGAGAAGTCTAGTGCTGCTTTCATATGGTCATAAACGCTTGCATCGCCGCCATCTGCGTAAGGGATCACCTCGTCGAAGAAGCTGTGCTCACCCGTTTCCATCACGTACTTACAGATGGTTGGAACTAGCCATAGGTGATCATCTGAACACGTGTCTTCGATGCCGTGGATCTTGTCTTCATCAGAAGGCGTTGGAACGACGGTTGGAGATTTAGATGGCTTAACATCAGCTTTCTCAGGATCGAACCAGTCTGGATCGAACAGGTGCAGACCGTAACCTGCTTTCACTTGGCCACGAAGTAGGTCAACAAGACGCTTGCGGGTCATTGCTGGGTTGGCGTGAGGAACAGAAATCGCATCTTGCGCTGTATCGCGGTAGCCAAGACCAGTACGACCACCCACTTCGATGAACGAAGCAAAGCGAGACCACACCACACAAGTTTCTGCTTGGTATAGGGTCCAAGCGTTGATCATGGTATCTAGACCTTCGTTTGGTGATTTCACTTGGAATTTATTACAACGCTCATCCCAGTGTGCTTTGATGCCCGCAAATGCATTGTCTACTTCAGCGAGATCTTGGTATTTAGCGCGAAGGCGGTCGCCATTGCCTTTACCGATACCTAGAATGTATGCGAAACGAACTTCTTCACCTGGTTGGATAGTAAATTGCTTGTGTAGAGAGCCACAGTGGTTGTAACACGTTTGTGCGGTGTTAAAACATTTACCTTGTTCTACTGCTAGCGGGTTTGCTTCGTCGCGGTATAGACCTAGGAAGCTGTCACGTTGGCCGTCGTATGAATCTGGGTCAAACGTTGAAGCTAGGTAGTAGAAACCTTCGAAATCGTTGGTGTTATAGTACAAGTCGTATTCAATCACACCTTCATTGTAAGACGTGCCTGCAGAGTACAGAGACATCTGGTGGTTTTGGTTGTCTGATTGAATATGGCTGAACGAAAATTCTACAAACGAGAATGCACTGATTGTGCGCGGCTTGTCTGAAGTGTTCTTGATAACCACATCCCAAACTTCAGCGTCTTCGCCTTTTGGTACGAATAGGGTTTTCGTTGCTGTAATACCGTTGTATTCACATTTGAACTTAGAGTAAGACAAGCCATGGCGAACTTCGTAGTTTGCTTCGTCTAGGCTTTTCGCAACTGGTTGCCAAGAGATTGACCAGTAATCACCTGTCTCATCATCACGTAAGTAAACGTAGTGCCCAGGACGATCGAATGTCGCGTTTGGACGGAATTTAGTAACACGGTTGTATTCTGGAGAGTTATAGAACGAGTAGCCGCCTGCGTTGTGCGAGATAACGGTACAGAACTTCTCAGTACCGAGGTAGTTAGTCCATGGCGCTGGTACGTCAGGGCGAGTGATGACGTATTCGCGATTCTCGTTATCGAAATAGCCGTATTTCATTTGTGTATTTCCTTTTTACAATACTGCGTTTGCAGTCAAATTTAATAATTCTTTAAGCAAGATGTATTGTCATCTAGCTTGGTATTACTTCCACGGTTTACGGTAATTCACTCCCTGCAAATCAAGCAGAGGAAGGTGCCCTTTCAAACGTGATAAATAGTCGGTCCAATCGCGGTGTTGTTTTTCAGTCCAACATGCTTCTGCCATGGCTGTTAAGCGAGGGAAAATCATGTAGTCCATACGCGATGGGTTGTTGATGATTTCGCACCACAAGGCAGTTTGAATGCCCCAAATGCGCTTTCTGATTGGGTCATCAGCAGGGACTTCTGCTAATGGCTCATAGTTGTATGCTTTCTCTAATGGCAATGGGTTTGCCCAGTCAACACCTGGCTCTTCTGGTGCATAGTCTTGGGTCATGTCGAGGTAGGTGGTTTGTGCTGGTTGCAGCACTACATCAAAACCTTGGCGAGCGCAGTTCAATGCAGCTTCTTCGCTTAGCCATGAGTAGATCACTGTATCTTTACTCACTTTGTTGCCGTGTTGGGCTTCTTCCCAACCTACCATTCGTTTGCCTAATTTTCGTAGCTTGTCTTCTGCATGACGTAAGAAGTGCCCTTGTAGCTCTTTGTAATCGGTATAACCCAATTGCTCCATAAGAGCTTGGCAAGAAGGGCTCTTAGACCACACGCCATTAGGAACTTCGTCTGCCCCAATATGGACATAAGGCGCTGGGAATAGAGCTGCTACTTCTTCAAGTACTTTGTCGATAAACTCGTAACTACCCGGCAGAGCAGGGTTGATGACATTATCGTTATAGTGCTGAATGCTGCGATATTCGGTTTTGTCTTCCGCTTCAACAAGTAGGTGTGGCAGAGATTTGATTGCTGCGCGGCAATGCCCAGGAACGTCAATCTCAGGGATGATAGTGATGCCACGCTGTGCTGCAAAAGCCACCACGTCTTTAATTTGCTCTTGAGTGTAGAAACCGCCGTAACGCTGAGTTAAATGGGTGTATTGCGGTTCGATGGTTTCATCGATACCACGCCAAGCGCCAATGTCTGTTAGTTGAGGTAAGGACTTAATCTCGATACGCCAACCTTCATCGTCCGTTAGGTGCCAATGGAAGGTATTGAATTTGTAATGTGCCAACAAATTGATGAGGCGTTTTACTTGTTCTACCGAGTGGAAATGACGAGCGCAGTCCAACATCATGCCACGGTAGCGAAAGCGAGGACTGTCTTTGATAGAGCAGCACACCACTTCCATAGTGTTGGCACTCTCGTCTCGTTTTAGTAGTTGCAATAAGGTCGCACAAGCATGGGTAAAGCCAGACGAAGACCCAGCCTCAATCTTGATCGACTCTTCAGATACTTTAAGTCTGTAAGTACCTTCGTCCAGTGTTGGGTTACTTTTGAATAAGATTTTCCCACTGTTAGAAGAAGACAATTTGAATTGGTGAATGCGTTCAAGCTCTTCCAGCAACCATGCTTTTGCTGAATTCGCTAAATCTGTGTATATCGCGACACCAACTTGCTCATCGAAGCTAAACGACAGGTCACTCACTTCAATATGGTTGGGCTTTGGTAATAAAGGCTGTGCATGCGTTAAGCTTGCTGGAATATCACTGCGTTCGCGATAAGGTGAGGCCAAAACGATAGGAGTAACATCAACTTGTGCGCGTTGTGGATTTCCGTCAACGACAAAGTCAATCATGGCTTCATTAAATCCATCCGAGTAATAACGGAATGGGTTTGAACCAATACTGAATTCACAGTAATAGTGATGGTTGGCAGCCAGTACCATACCTTCCGGTTTAAGTGTGCAAAAGCTACCAATTTGAGTCAGTTGACCATTTGAAACGCTGTCTGGAAGAATATAGCGGTCGAAAGCGAAAGTCAGGCTCCAATTGTTTAGGTCTTGGTCGCTCAAATTGTGAAAGGTGAGCCCAAAACGGCAGTTTTGTTTTTGCTCAGAAAGGACCACTAGATCAACACGATATTCCATGCTCACTCCTACTCAACACTCACGGCGTAAAGGTTATGCTCTGGTTTACCAGCAAACATAATAGCGCCTTCAATCGCATCAAATTGAGGCTCTACCACCCATTGTTGAACGGGCGGTGACAGCCAATGCAGGATGCGTTCAGCAATACTGCCCATTAAGCAAATACGAGTCGCCCCGCGTTTGTTTAACGCAACCAGAAACATCTCAATATCGGCAGCGGTCTGCTTAAGCATTTCAATCGCTAGTGCATCACCTTGTTCTGCATGTTGGAAAATTGCTGGAGAAAATTGACCGTAATCGCGAGGTAGAGCTTGTTTAGACCATGCCACTACGTTGTCGATGTCATTTTCAAAATGAGCCATGACATGCGCTGCTAGAGGTGTTTTTTCACGGATGCCATCTTCTGCTAGCAAGACTTGTTGAATCAGGCGTAATCCCATTACTGCGCCGCCGCCTTGGTCGGAGATCGGGAACTCACGTCCACCAACAACGTGCTGCTCAAGGCCTTTCAGGAAAATACCGCAAGAACCGGTTCCAGCAATCATGATTGCGCCATCTTTACCGCTGTGCGCGCCAATACAAGCACCGTAAGCATCAGTGTTGAGTGTCATACTGGCAAATGGGTGTTCCAAAGCCATGAATGCTTGCCAAGAGGTTTTGTGTTCAGCTCCCGCAAGAGCTAAGCCAACGTGCATAGAGGCAAAGTCTTGCTGAGTTAGGCCGCCTTGCTGCGCTGCTGAAGCTATTGATTCAAGAATGGATGCCATTGCGACTTCCGCTCCCAGCATGATGTTTGCACTGCCGCTTTTCGCTTCACCAATGAAGTTACCTTGCGCGTCTTTGATACGGGCTCGGCATGAAGTGCCGCCGCCGTCAATACCTACAAAATACATCCCCATGGTTATTGCTCCTTAATTTCTTGAGAGTTCGCTAAAGTCGAAATGTGCTGAGCCTGACTCATTACTGCGAGTAGGTACCAAGCGCCATGCGGGATCCATTGTTCTCCCCAACGCCAGTTCTGAAGCATGTCGTCTTTCTGTGCTGGTGGATTAAATGCAATGTCTTCCTCATCTTCGAAACCGCCGGTGATGCCGTTGCACACGCCACCTTTTGCATTGAAGAAACCATATTGAGGAAGGTAGTCCGGATTGTTACGACCATGACCGTCCAACATGCACATGTCGTACGGGTTCAGCCCCACAATCCAGTTGATAGAATCTTGTGCGAGTTTAGAAAGCTGTTGCTTTAGAATTTCTGACTCAATAAATGGTTGTGCCAAATACGCCATGGTTGCCAGTGAACCTAAGCGAGCATTCTCACCTTGCCACCAGTAACCCGATTCATTGTTGTGTGCCACAAAGAACGCATCACGCTTCGCTTCGTCTACGCCTTTTACATATTGGCGTGGGTAACCAAATGGGTTCTTCACTCTATTGGTGATAGAGACTTCAAACTCACAGGCTTGAGTTATGATTTGTTTTGCTACTGAAGCGCGCTCAGAGTCGTCTTCAATCGCCAAGTATTCACATAGTGCGATAACAGGAAGCCCTGCTTCTGCCGCATGGAAGTAAGGGCGGCTGCCATCATGATTGGCAGCCCAAAAATGTTGAATGTGCTCATCACTCATTTGACGAGCAGAAAGACGATTTGCCCATACGCGGCTGTCTTCTAGGTAGCGTGTTTCTTTGGTGGTCTTGAATAGCTCAACGGCTGCAAGCAATGCGCAGTATTCATCGATGATGTTCTCTTCATCATCGTTTAGATATTGGGTGTTGTGCTCTTTTAAGTGCCAGTAGCCGTTTTCTGCTGCATTACGGTATTTTTGTTGGTCGAACTCACCGTGAAACTCCAGACGTGCTGCTGAAGCTAATGCCGCAATGCTAACGCCAGCACCTTGTCGGTAACCGGCTTGGTAGTCATCAAACTTATGACCAAGTTGGGTTTCGTAGGCGCAGATTTCACGTTGAGCTGTGTCTTTACTCCACTTGTCGAACACGGTCATGTAGAAGAAGCCTTTTTCGTTTTGCATACGAACAAGGAAGTCTGCACCGAACAGGGCTTCTTCAATAAGGCGAGTAGAAGTGAATTTAGCCAGTTTGTCGTTGCCTTCAAGCAGAGACAAACCTTTCAATATGTTCCACACCACCATTGGTGTCTGCTGTGGGTTTAGGTAGTTTGCGTATGACAAATGACTCAGATATTTACTGACATCGCCTGAAGCGTCATACCAACCGCCGTGAACATCTGCGGTTTCGTCGGAATTTAGCAGTGGAACTTGACGATCTTGTTGATCAAAAATGCCACCACAACGTTGAGACTTAAAGTAGTGGACCACGTCAGATAGTGTTTGATCGAGAAGAATATGTTCACCAATTTCAAAGTGAGATGAACGCAAATGATCGAAACGAAGGTAGTAGTTACCGGGAGTATTAAATGAAGAAAAGTCTACAAGATAGAAATGACCTTGATGCCAGCTCGCTACTTTGCCTTGCTTTTCCACTGTTAGCGTAGCGACAGTTTGGTGGCTGTCCGCACAAACCAATAAAGCAGTATAAGAAGACAGACGTGGTTGGCTTGTCTGGATGATCGCTTTTTTAGGGCCCAGACGCTCGTAACCAATGTGGTTAGTCAGTAGCAGCATTCAAGTTTCTCCGGGAAACAATAAAATATAAAGGGAAAAAGGGGCCAGGTTTATACCTGACCCTCGTTATGATTAATCTTCAAATAAGTAACAACGAACAAAGTGGTTGTCAGATAGCTGAGTTACAGCAGGCAGTCGCTCACGACATTTGTCTGTGGCATGAACACAGCGTCCTGCGAATGGACAACCAACTGATTCTGGCGTCCAAAGTGGGATTTCGCCTTTGTTGCCTTTCAACTTCTCGTGGATTGACTTTGATGGATCAGGAACGGCAGAAACCAGTAGTTGCGTGTATGGGTGTTGAGGATCGTGAATGATTTCCTCTGTGTCACCCCACTCAACCATGTGGCCGACGTACATAACCGCAAGATCTTCAGCGATGTAACGCGCTGTCGCGATGTCGTGCGTGATGTAAAGAAGAGACATTTGTTTCTCAAATTTCATCTCTTCCATCAGGTTAAGAACACCGGCACGGATTGATACGTCAAGCATTGATGTTGGTTCGTCAGCCAGTACCACTTCTGCTCCAACCGCAATATTACGAGCCAAGTTCACGCGCTGACGTTGACCGCCAGAGAGTTGATGTGGGAACTTTTGCGCCGTTTCTTTTGGTGGAATCAGACCAACTTGTTCTAGTAGGTTGTACACGCGCTCTTCCAACTCTTTTTTGTTGCCCGGTGATACCTTCTTGTGGATCAGAAGTGGGCGAGCAATATGGTGGAAGATGTTGTGTGTAGGGTTTAGCGAGCCAAACGGGTCTTGCCATACCATTTGCACACCTTCACGGTAAGTCATCAAATCGTGACGAGAGGTGATGTCTTGAATATCACGACCTTTGTACTCGATGATGCCATCGGTTGGTGCGTACATTTTAGCAATCATTTTTGCAGTAGTAGACTTACCTGAACCAGACTCACCTACCACTGACAAGCCGCGGCTCTTGTACATTTTGAAAGATACGTCGTTGATTGCACGCATCTTAGATTGTTTGATTGAGTTACTGTTTAAAGGGAAGTCCTTAACGACATTTTTACCTTCAATCAGCAGTTCGCCGAATTGTTTGCTCATAATTCTCTCCAGTGTAATTTTTGTTCTTAGCTAGCGTTATTTTTTGTTGTTAAACCTTAGCTTGAGCAATGGTGTCGCCGTACAAATGACAATTTGAGAGACGACCTGGTTCAATTTGACGTAGTTGCGTTGGTACTCGTGTACATGCTTCATGTACGCGGTCGCAACGAGCTTGGAAGCGGCAACCTTGTGGCACTTCTAGCAAGTTCAGCGGGTTACCCGGAATACCAGTCAATTTGGTCTTTGGACCAGTTAGTGGAGGGAAAGAGCTACCCAAACCTTTGGTGTAAGGGTGGTAAGGACTCTCCAGAATCTGCTTAGAAGGTGCAACTTCAATTAATTCACCTGAGTACATGATGCCGATACGGTCAGAGAACTCGACCATCAAAGACAAATCATGCGTGATGAACAGGATTGAGAAACCAAACTCTTCTTTAAGCGCGTAAATCTTTTGTAGAATTTCACGTTGAACTACTACATCTAGTGCGGTAGTTGGTTCATCCATGATGATCATTTTTGGATTCAGAGCCAAAGCGATTGCGATTACTAGACGCTGACGCATACCACCAGAGAACTGGTGTGGGTAGTCGCTTAAGCGGCTTGGGTGGATATCAACGATTTCCAGCAGACCTTCAGCTCGTGTTTTTGCTTGAGCACGCGTCATATTGGTATGACGCATGATGACGTCGCAGAACTGTTCTTCCATAGTAAGAACAGGGTTCAAAGCGTTCATCGCACTCTGGAATACCATCGACATTTCGCTCCAACGGAACGCTTGCATCCGGTCATCACTGTACTGGAGGATATCTTCGCCATTGAAAATAACCTCACCACCAGTGATAAACGCAGGCGGCTTATGAAGGCGCATTAGCGAGAAGGCAACAGTCGATTTACCACAGCCTGATTCACCAGCTAGGCCGAATACTTCGCCGGGTGCGATGTCAAAGCTGACGTTGTTACAGGCGCGGACATCGCCCGCATCTGTAATGTAGTCTACGCATAGGTTACGGATAGAAATTAGTGGTGCAGTCATGATTATTTATCTCCGCTCCATAGTGCATTTTGTGGTGCCAGTTCAGGCTCACGCTCTTTCTTGTCTTTTGCTGCTAGTTTCTTCCAGCGCTTCATGCCTTTGTGAGAGCGAAGCTGCGGGTTCGCAATTTCATCAACGGCGAAGTTAAGTAGAGCAAGACCTGTAACCAGTAACGTTAGTGCAATACAAGGAGCTAGAACTTCCCACCATGCGCCGATTAACATCGCCGATGAGGTTTGCACGTTGTACAGCATGATGCCCCAACTGATGGTGTTCGCATCGCCCAGACCTAGGAACGAGATTACAGCTTCCGTGTTGATTGCTAGCATTACTGAACCGATGAAGCTTGCACCTACGATTGGGATAAGGTTTGGTAGAATCTCAACGAAGATGATACGAAGAGATGACTCACCAAGAACCTCAGCCGCTTTAACAAATTCTTTTTCACGCAAGGCCATGGTTTGAGCTCGAACCACACGTGCACCCCAAGCCCAGGAGGTACCGGCAATGATTAATGCAATGGTGAGTGGCCCAGCCTCCCCGATAAAGGCGGCAAGTACGAACAGTAATGGCAGTTGTGGGATAACTAGCATGATGTTCATGGCAGCACTTAATACGTCATCAACACGGCCACCAAAGTAACCTGCTGAGATACCGATAACTGTTGCTAGGAAACACACGATAATACCCGCACCGAAACCAACACCTAGAGATACTCGCGCGCCGTATGCCACTTGAGACCAAATGTCACGACCCATGCGAGACGTACCTAGAACGTGGTCCGCTTTTTTCGACATGATAAGCGTACGACGGTCGTCGGCTAGATTTTTAGCAACCCAGCCATCAGGGTTGTTTTGCGCTTGTTTTACAACAAAGCCAGGGTATTCATGTGGGTTACCCGTGCGTTTGTCAGGAGCGTGTTGAGTAATTAAAGGAGCAGCCACTGCAACAAAGATAAACAAAGCGATAATGGCTAAACCAACACGTGCGAACGCGTTACCTAAAATCAGTTTAAATAGTTCTTTCATGATTATTTGCCTCCCTTACGTAGGCGAGGGTCTAGAATCATGTACAGCATGTCAGCCATTAAGTTGAAGCACAGCATGAACATTGTCATGATAATTAGCTGACCTTGAAGTACTTGGTAGTCACGTGCGTGAATTGCGTTTAGAAGCACCGTGCCTAGGCCTGGGTAGTTGAAGATCATCTCGATGATAAGCTGACCACCGATTGCCATACCTAGAGACATTGAAAGTGCTGTAACACTTGGTAGTAGCGCGTTACGTGCAGCGTAGTTAAATACAACACGGTTTTGGCTTAGACCCTTACCTTTTGCCATCGTGATGTAGTCTTCAGCAAGAAGGTTGATCATGTTGTTACGCATATTTACTAGGAAGCCACCAATCTGAACAATCGTTGCACAGAACAATGGAAGAACCGCGTGATAACCAACGTCCTTTATGAATTCCCAACTTGTCCAGTCAGGAATGGTACCCGGTGTGTAAGCGTAACCAGATGGGAACCATTTAAGACCGATTGCAAAAATAAACAGCGCTAGCATCGCGATAACCATTTGCGGGATTGCTTGGATAATCAGCGTTCCAGGCGTTACAAATGCATCGTATTTGCTACCACGTTTCCATGCTGCAAAGATACCCAGTACAGATGCAATAGAGAATGAAAGCACAACTGCCGTACCAGCTAGGAATAGTGACCAACCAAATGCACTGCCTAGTAGAGAGTTAACTGAAAGCGGGTAGAACTGGATAGAAGTACCTAGCTCCCAGCTTAGAATGTTTTTAATGTACGACAGGTATTGAACATAAATTGGACCATCTACGAAACCTAACAGCTCTTTCATTGCTGCGATTCGCTCTGGTGTTACCTGTACTGATGCGTTAGCAAACATCATGGTAACTGGGTCACCAGGCATTGCTCGCGGAATAATGAAGTTTAACGTCGCTGCAACCAAGAGCGCGACAAGATAGAACGACAAACGTCTTAAAAAATAACCCATAACTCACACCTTACTCACCCAGATTTTTTCCCTGTTTCTGGTTTCAGGTCGCTCCTAGCGAAATTTAGAGCGAAAAATCCCCTGACGACGAGCGCCATATGTTGGTTTGGTCACAAGGGGATTTTTATAGGCGGCACACGGGATGTGTGCCGCTAGAAATGAACTTCTACTTATTTAACTGGTTTTAGATCCAATACGTGAAGTAGACGTTCTGGGATACCAGCCCAAATGTTTGGACGGCCCTTAGGATTTTCTTCGTTCCACCAACCAGTGAAGCGAGTTGTGTTGTATTGGTACATGTAAGCACCAGACAATACAGGAATAGTCACTTGGTCTTGAGCGATGATTTGCTGGATACCGTGAGCGATTTCTAGCTGTTCTTGCTTATCAGCTGTTTTGTAGAAGCTGTTAAGTAGGCCATCTAGCTTATCGTTCTTGTAGAAGTGCATCGCGAAACGAGGCATACCGTCGCCAGACTGAAGTGCTGAGTTGTAAGCACTGTTCCAGTAAGTGTATGGGTCTGCACCGTGGAAGTAGTTGGTGTACGCAACATCGTAAGTACCTTCAAGCATAGCTTGGTTGTACACAGAGAAATCTGGTGTACGAGCACGTGCTTTGATACCGACTTCTGCAAGTTGCTCAACAGCAAGCTGTACAGTGTTGTTGAAGTCAGTCCAACCGTTTGGAGATTGGATTAGAAGCTCGAAAGACTTACCTGATGGAGTGTCAACAAAACCATCTTTGTTTACGTCTTTGAAGCCAGCTTTAGCTAGAAGCTTCTTAGCGCCTTCAGCGTTGTATGAGTTGTAAGCTTTGAACTTGTCATGAGTCTTTTCGTCAGACCAAGCTTCGAATGCGTAGCCAAGGCCAGATGCGAAGTCGTTCACAGTACCGCCGCCGTAGAAAGCGATATCAATGATAGTTTGACGGTCAAGAGCCATAGAGAATGCACGACGGAAGTCAACGTTAGTTAGTGCTTCGTTTTTCGCTGCATCTGGGTTCTTGAAGTTTACAACGAATGCCTGTGTACCTGCTGGCGGGTACCAGTAGTGGTGTTTAGGGCTCGCTGCTGCGTAAGTACGGTCGATATCTGGAACGAATGAAGAAGTCCAGTCCATCTCACCGTTTACAACTTTACCTAGGAATTGGTCGTTGTTTGCGATTTGTGGAACACGTAGACAGTCAACGTCTAGGTTCGCTGCATCCCAGTAGTTCGGGTTTTCACACTGGATGTACAGCTGAGGAGTGAAAGTGTCGATCACTGTGAATGGGCCAGAACCTACTGGATTTTCGTTAGTGAATGTTGATGGATCTTTCACTTTGCTCCATACGTGCTTAGGTACAACTGGTACTTTAGCAATTTCGTAAGGAACGTTTGAGTTTGCTTCGCTTAGACGGAACTTAACTTTGTAATCGTTAACTTTTTCTACGCCAGTTACCCAAGAGTTGATACCAGATTGGTCTAGCTCTGGCTTCTCTTTAACTAGGTTGAAAGAGTAAACAACGTCATCAGCGGTAAACGCTTCGCCGTCAGACCATTTTACGCCTTTACGGATATCGAAAGTTACGCTCATTAGGTCGTCAGACATTTGGAAGTTTTCTGCTAGACGGAATACCGGTGTGTTACCGTGCATTTCGTTGAAAACAACTAGAGGCTCGTAAATAAAGTCAGTAGTTGTGTGCAGGTTAGTTGCACCCAAGAAAGGGTTAAAGTTACGAACAAAAGTTGTAAACTCTTTAGGGTGGATAGTCAGTTCACTGCGCTCAGCGGCTGTAGCTACTGATGCAAAACCTGTAGTAGCCGTTGCAATAATTGCTGTTGCTAGTGCTGTTTTTTTAATATTGGCAAGCATAGCTGTTCCTTACTATTTGCTTTCATTTCACTAATGGAATTGAATGTCATCAATTGATAAACACTCTCCAAGGCCCACCTCTTCACTACACTTCAAATTGTGTCGCTCTAAGAGTGGCCTGTAGGCCTTAGGCAGGACTAAGAAAACACCTTATCCATAAAATAATCAAACTCGATTCCCGTTAAAAACGTTAAAAACTAAGCCAACTACGTTACAAACGTCATTTTGTTCGTTTTTAAGTCTCTGTAGGCTAAAAAACAAACGTTGATATGTGTCGCAGTTTATATCCGCACAAATACTGTGTGTTAGTGGTTGCTTACTTCATAGGTCTTTTATTGTATGTTTGTTTTGCATTCTCTTTGCTTTGGCGATCTGGCTCACACACGAAAATTTTGTTAATTAACTAGGTGAAATTTAATCTGCCGTTCTGTTGTGATTGACTTCGCAATCTCCGTTAATTGTTGGTCAATTTTCCCTTTAAAAGTAAAAAACAGCCCATTTCGGCGATGAAATTTGGCGGCTGATTATGCTTTTTTTATGGGGGAAAGGAAGTGTTTTTTCTGCGTATTTGTTCGAAATGACACGATGCTATTTGCCGTCGCTCAACCCAGAAAAAACTTGGTTTAATCGTCTTTTAAAAATGATTCTGATATGTTGCTTCCAAGTCTTATAGGAAGGACTGAGGTGGGAAAGTGGTTCATTATTGAGTGGTGAATGAGGTGAATACATTTGAGCATTGCTGTGGAAGCTAGGGTGGCTGCTTTTACTATCAAAAAAAGCCCTGCGCGAGGCAGGGCTTGAATTAAAATAGGCATGCTTAGCTCGTGAGGAGCCTTTGCAGTTTGTCCCGCTGTGCTTCGATGTAAGCACGTTCTGGGCTTTGTTCTTTACAGTGCTCAAGAATAAACTCTATCGAGTTTAAAACGGTTCTCCAGCGTGGTGTTTTTGGCAGAGTTTCGATGCGCATGTATTTATCAAGTGTTCGAGTCTGTAATGTACTGCGGTCTAGGTAAACACGCCAAAAGCCACTTTGCTCAGCGAAAGCAAACTTGGTTTCTCCTGTAACGGACTCCCAGTATTCTAAAGCATGTGTCATCGCATCAACCAGTACTTCACGCATCAACTCTTGTTTATCTTTCTTATTGCCTAATGCTTTGTCGGCAAGACGAGTAAACTCTCCGCCCAGCTCTTTCAGTTTTTGTAGTTGATCTTTGTCTCCATCGAACGCATAGCATGAAAGAACTTCTACTGCGGTTTCCAGATTATGAATACGTGCTGCGTTTGCTCCACCACCAACGTTAAAGATGTACATAACGTCTAAACCAGAGCCTTCTGGCAGTTTGAGAATGTCTGCTTCAATGTTTTGACGGATATCTTCGATGTAGATATCAATCTTGCCACAGTAGTGTGGTTGCTTGACGGTTAAGAATTTTGGCGCAATGAGTTCATCAGCTGATGAGCGTTTTAACTGTTCTAGGCTGCGTTTGAAGAGTTTACAAGCCGCCTCGTTGGCAAAGCGAATTCGTTGGTCTTCTCGCAAACAGATGATGGCCTCTGGAGCAGATTCAAGTTGCTCTAACAAACGTCCTTGTGTTTCAAGTAAACTGGCTTCGACTTCTGCGCGTTGACGCAGCTCAGATTCAAGCAACTTGTTTTCCATGTGACGCATTTCGGCTTTGCTTGCTGTCAAATGCGCTTGGATTCGAGCGGCTAGTTCTTGTTTATTAAATGGTTTGGACAAGTAATCATTTGCACCAGCCTCGAAGCCTCTTACACGATCTTCTGTCTGGCTTAATGCCGTTAACATGATGATCGGCAGTTCTGCGTGGTCGTAAGTGTTACGTAACTCGCTACATACCTGGTAGCCACTCATGCCTGGCATCATGATATCCAATAGCAACAGCTCTGGTTTCTCTTGTTCAATTAACGCTAGCGTATCAGGGCCATCTGAAATCGTACGCACTCGATAGCCTTCCAATCGTAAGAAGCTCTCTAAAACGCGTAAGTTTACTGGTTCATCATCTGCGACGTAGAGTAGTGGACCATCCGGGTTTTCTGGCAGAGATAAGTCGTCGGTGTTTTCCAAATTTGCTTCAGGGATTTGGAAGTGACCACGAGCCGCCAGAGTTTGTGTTGCTTTTATTTCCTCTTCTGTTGCAAGAGGTAAAGTGAAGCTAAAGGTTGTTCCTACCATTGGTTGACTACTTACATACAGTGAGCCGCCCATCAACTCGATAAGCTGACGGCTAATGGATAGGCCGAGTCCTGCACCCTGACGGTAACGACTTGCATCTTGGCCCGCCTGAATGAGCGGTTCAAAGATGTGCTCCAAATGTTCCGCTGGGATACCTTGGCCAGTATCAACGACTTGGACGCGCACCTGATCGTCCACCACATTTGCGGAGATGACAATTTTACCTTCTGAGGTGTACTTAATTGCGTTACCAATCAAATTGTAAAGCACTTGCTCTATACGTTGTGGATCGGCAGAGACCGCTTTTAAGTCCGCAGGGACTTGGTTAATGATGCGGATTGTTTTGTTACCTAACAGGTGGCCAGAGAGTTCCAGTACCAAACGTGTTGCACTTGCTAAGCTTACCGCTGATTTTTGGATATCCATGCTGCCATAGCGCATCTTATGATAATCCAATAAATCATCAACGAGATTTGCCAAGCGCTGACCACTCTTAATAATGATGTCTAGCTGGTATTTTTGGCTCGCAGGAATCACACCGTTTGCGCCAGATACCAATGTCTCTGCAATCCCCACCATGCCGTGTAGCGGTGTCCGCAATTCGTGAGACGTAGTTGCTAAGAATTCATCTTTGAGTTTGTCTGCTAATTGCAACTCCTCGTTTTGCTTTTGAATCAACTTAATGTTGCTCTCAAGCTCTTCGTTTTGTTGTTTAATCGTTTGAATCTTTTCTCGAATTGAGCGCTGCATACGTTCAAAGCTGATCGCAAGACGCCCGATCTCATCTTTTCGCTGAGTATTAAAGGTCGTCTCATCTAAGTCACCAGCAGACACTTTCTCTGCTGCCCAAGTAAGCTTGAGTAGCGGCGAAGTGATGAAATTAGATAAGTAATGTGAAGCGATAACGACTAATACAATTGCAATCAACATCGCAATCACAAACAGTTTCTCAAGCTGATGGACACGGGCAAACGCTTCTTTTTCAGGAAGCTGTACGACTAGCGCCCAAGTTAGACCACGAGTTTCAATGGGTGCAAACGCCGCGATCATCTCTTCACCTAAGCGGTTGCTGTAAGTGCCTACTTCGGTTTCGCCCGCGAGTGCTTTGTCGATAATTTCTAGGCTGTTTTGGATGTTGTCTTGCTTGGTGTTAATTGTACGAGGTTTGTGATCACTGCCAACCAACAAAGTCTCAATAGAAGAATCACGGTTAATTTCTGCAATTAGCTTTGTAATGCCATTGTTTGGTAGTCGGAACATGGCATAGCTGTGCAGGTAACCTTGCTGAACAATCGGCGCACCTAGCCAGGCGACTTGCTTACCGTTTTCGATCTCAAAGTCAGAAAACACAACAGGTGTGTAATCTTCATTGACTTTACGACGCGCATTAACGTCCTCCGACAGACGTTTGAATGTTCGGCCCAAGGCGCTGTCTTTATAGCTGCCAGTCAGTAAGTTTGTGCCGTAATTGTCATCTTTATTGATTGAATAAGTCACGTTACCGTCAATGTCGACCAACAAGATGTCGTTGAAGTCAGAGCGCTTTAACAGTTCTAGATACGCCCAGTGGTAGCGTTTATGTAATAGGCGATAACGCTCACTACCAACATAGTTAGAGGACTCTGGCAAAATTGAAGTTTTTATCTGGTCGCCACTGCCTTGGATATAACGTTGCTGTGCGTTCTCTCTTGCTTCGTCAATATCATGCCCTAGGCGACTGAATGCATTGACTAAACCATAGAATCGACCACCACTGGCATACGCCAATTCTGAGCGAACAAAGCCCATGACCTCAGTTTCTTGAGCCGCAAAGTAGTCGATGATCTGTTGTTGCTTCGTGTCACGCACAGAAAGTAGGTGTGAGGTACTTTGTTCTTGAAGATCTTTACTGTGTGACTGCAGGAAGAAAATCGCAGTGATCGTCAAAGGCGTGATACTAAGAACCAAAAACGCGGTCATTAGCGTGCTTTGCAGGCGCTTAAATTTCTGCTTTTTGTAGAATTTAAACATGAATAAGATTACAACTCATAAAAGGGCAGCGACCAAATTACTAGGGCTTGCCAAGGTTCTCGTTAAAAACGGATAAGAAGTTAGATTCGATAGAATTAACAAAATTAACGAGTTTTTTTTCTTTGACAAGAAAGTTGATTGCAAAGCGTGGGGAGTGACGCAGTTTTTCGAAGAGTTGAATGAAATTTAAGTAAGAAGTGCGCAGGATTTCACCTGCGCAATAGAGAGGCTAAGGTTTTTTCGCGTAGTAAATCGAGAACTTATTGGTCTTATTTAGCGTCTCGCAATTATTGAATGTTTGCTCAATAATTGGGGGGTATTTCAAGAAGCTGTTTGCAACGATGATCATTTCACCACCTCGTGTCATGTAGTGTGGTGCTTGTCCAAGTAAGGTTTCGGCAGCGTTATAGTTGGTGTCTAAACCACTATGGAATGGTGGGTTACTAATGATAAAACGGTAGTCTTTAGCCGTGTCTGAATAGATATCTGAGGCAAAAACACGACCTGATAACCCGTTCGCTTCGAGTGTTGCTTGGCTTGAAGTGATGGCATACGCGTTGATGTCACACATTTCAATCGCAATTTCTGGATTGGCTTTCGCCATAAATGCGCCTAAAACACCTGCACCACAACCGAAGTCGAGCACTTTACCTGACAGGTTTGGCAACGTTTCTAAAAGTAATTGGCTACCCAAGTCAAACTCACCATGGCTGAATACACCTGGAAGGCTTTTTACTTCAACGGATTGTTCTCCAAGAGTAATGGTATAAGATTTAAACCATTCTGCTTGATCAAACGGCTTTGGCTCGCTCAAGCATGTTCCCCAGTAAAATGAACAACGACGAGCCGTGTCGTACTTCTTCACAGGACCATAGTCTTTAAACATTTTCTCAATGCTTTTCACGCCGGAGCGATTTTCGCCGACGACCACGATCTCAGTGTTGATGCCTAGCTTCGCCATTAACATAGCGAGTAGGTACTCCGCCTCTGGCTTTGCTTTTGGCCAGTAAAGTAACACCATGTCTGCCTGCGTATCGGCATCAAACTCTGAACCAAAATGGCTTTTGATTTTTTCAGAAGTACTGATTTGACGGTAATAGCTGTAGTTTGAAGTGAATACTTCAACAGACTCACAGTGATCCACCAGTTCCAGTGGAAATAAGTCTTCTACTTCACCAGCAACTAAAACGTGTTTTCCGTTAAAATACTCGAGTTGACGCTGAGCTATTTGGCTTGGAGCGATATAAGCAGACATAAATTTGGTTCATCAGAAATAATTAGGGCCAGATTTTCGCATAATCTGGCCCAAGCTTGAAGTGAATAAGCGGTTGTTAGCTATTGTCTTGTTGGTTGAGGAAGTCTTTAAACTCTTCTTCGTAGATATTGAATAGAACCATGGTCACGGCAAAGATCAGTGGACCGTAAATAAGGCCAATTAAACCAAATAGATGCAGACCACCCAGCAGCGAGAAGAAGATCATTAGCGTGTTCATGCCTGCGCTGCCTTGCATTAGCAATGGACGTAATAGGTTATCGATCGAACCAACGACAACGATACTCCACACCGTCAAGAAGATTGCCCAAGTGGTGTCACCAGTCAGGAACAAGTAGGCTGCTGCTGGAATCCAGATCAGTGCGGTACCGACCACTGGAATGAAAGAGGCGAAGCCCATCATGGTGCCCCAGAATAAGCCCGGGAAACCAGCAAGCCACATACCGATACCGCCAGCGAAACCTTGCGCTATTGCGGTTAAGAACGAGCCCATAACTGCAGATTTCGATACTTGCTCAATTTCGGTCAGTATTTTGTCTTCTTGGCTACGAGAGAGCGGCAGAATATGGCGCATCGCCGAGATGATCTTGTCGTGGTCACGCAGTAGGAAGAACAAAACGAACAACATTAGGAAGAAATCCATTAGGAAGTTCGTTGCATCACCGAGGATTTTTGCGCTAATAGCTACAAGGTTTGAACCAAATGATGTGGCGAATTGACCAATCTTCTCTGCGATAGCTTGAGGTTCTATTTTATCGAAAGGTAAGTACTCATTAACCAGTGCTAAACCTTTGACTACCCAAGGGTGTTGGAAGATATCTTGGATTCCACCATTGGTCACCCACTTATAGGTGTTTTGAGAAAAGACGGAACCTTGCTGAACGATAGCAGCAAAGACAAACAACAATGGAATCACAATAATAAAGGTTAGAACCACACAAGAGAGTAGCGAGACCAAGTTTTTATGGTTAGGCATTTTGCTCTCAAACCACTCATGTATTGGGAACATAAGTAGCGAGATGATAAAGGCCATTACGATTGAGTTTACATAGGGCTCAACCAATAAATAGCAGGCAAAAGCAGCGGCGAGTAGTGCAACAACTAACACTCGGTGACTCGACGTGATTTTTACATTGTTCGGCATGGGATTAATCCAACTTACGGATGATGTTACGGCTAGCGCTCTATACCACAGCGTCAAACCTTTATTACTTTGCACCGACGATTCTTTCAAGCTTATGACATAGCCGAATTGGGAAGGTGCAACGGACCTTGTTATAATGACCACAAATCAGGCAGTTATCAATCAAGAGATAGAAAAATGGGTTGTTGTAACGGTGACAAGAAGTGTCAGAGTGAAAAGAAAACTAAGCGTATTCCGTGGTTTGGTATCGTTCTTGGCGTGTTAGCTATCTTAGTGATTTTTAACTGGCAAGCGTAATGCAGGCAATAAAAAAGGACCGTGAAGGTCCTTTTTAGTATTGATGTTCTGGGGAGAAAAGCTTACTTCGCTTCTTCTGCCAGAATTGCAAAACAGCGATCTGCCGCTTCTAATGTTGCATCGATCTCTTTTGAGCCGTGTGCAAGAGAAGTGAAGCTTGCTTCGAATGCCGATGGCGCTAGGTATACGCCGTGTTTTAGCATTAGGTGGAAGAAACGTTTGAAGCGCTCAACATCGCACTTAGTCACGTCTTCGTAGCACGTTACGGTTTCTTGGTCAGTGAAGAAGAAGCCAAACATACCGCCCACTTGGTTTACTACCAATGGCACGCCGTGTTTGTCGGCAAGTTCTTTGAAGCCTTGTGCAAGTTGCTTAGTTTTTGCTGCTAGGCGCTTTTCGTTCCCTTCTTCTTTTAGAAGGTTCAAACATGCAAAGCCTGCTGCCATTGCAACTGGGTTACCAGAAAGCGTGCCTGCTTGGTAAACAGGGCCTGTTGGCGCTACGTATTGCATGACTTCTTTACGACCACCAAAAGCGCCCACTGGCATACCACCACCGATAACCTTACCTAGTGTCGTTAGGTCTGGTTTGATGTTGTAGTGTGCTTGCGCGCCACCAAGAGCAACACGGAAACCTGTCATTACTTCATCAAATATCAGTAGTGCACCTTCTTGGTCACAGATTTCGCGTAGACCTTCATGGAAGCCTTCTACTGGTGGAATACAGTTCATGTTGCCCGCAACTGGCTCAACGATGATACAAGCGATTTCGCCTTTGTTTGCAGCGAACAGTTCACGGACTGAATCTAGATCGTTGAATGTTGCCGTTAACGTATGCTTAGCAAAATCTGCAGGAACGCCAGGAGAGCTTGGTTGGCCTAGAGTTAGTGCGCCAGAGCCCGCTTTTACTAGCAAGCTGTCAGCGTGGCCGTGGTAACAACCTTCAAATTTCATGATCTTGTCACGGCCTGTGAAGCCACGAGCAAGACGGATAGCACTCATGGTAGCTTCTGTGCCAGAGCTCACCATGCGGATTTGTTCCATTGATGGCACGAGCTCAGACACAAGTTCAGCCATTGCGATTTCCATCTCAGTTGGCGCACCAAAACTTAGACCGCGTTGTGCTGCATCGATAACTGCTTGACGGATAACTGCGTGGTTATGACCTAGAATCATAGGACCCCAAGAGCCAACGTAATCAATGTACGCTTTACCATCGGCATCAAAAATCAGGGCACCGTCTGCTCGTTCGATAAATAGCGGAGAACCGCCAACGCCGTTGAATGCACGAACTGGTGAGTTCACACCGCCAGGAATGGTTTGCTGAGCCTTTTGATATAGCTCTGATGATTTGGTCATGGGGTTATCCTCTTTTGATTGCTCGGACCAAGTGGAGCGCATTGTACCTAGCTAATTTCAAGTTAGAAACGTTTTGGGTAATTTATGTGTAGTCTGGCGTTGTAATCTTACATATCAGCATCGGATATAAAGAATCGGCGGTGAATACTTGAACGAGTTGGTCAGGTATTGGATAATCGCTCTAATTAGCATAAATTTGACGTCTTGCTTCAGGCTTGACGCATTACACGAGTGAGAGAGGTCTTCGTGAGCGAAGTAAACGTACCATTGTCTTTTTCTGATGCCGCGGCATCTCGCGTTCAAACGTTGATTGCGGAAGAAGAAAACCCAGCGCTGAAATTACGCGTATACATTACTGGTGGCGGCTGTAGTGGTTTCCAATACGGTTTCACATTTGATGAGAACGTAAATGAAGGCGACACAACAATCGTAAACAGCGGTGTAACACTGGTTGTAGACCCAATGAGCCTGCAATACCTAATCGGTGGCGTGGTTGATTACACAGAAGGTTTAGAAGGAGCTCGCTTCTTCGTCAATAACCCAAATGCGACGACAACTTGTGGTTGTGGTGCATCATTCAGTGTTTAATTAACACGACAACAGGCAGCCAATTGGCTGCCTGAGTTTTACGTAGCAGGAAGTCACGTAAACGCACTCCCAGTTCCAAAGAGAGCTGCGAGCTAAAAATAAAAAGGACTTTGTATGTCTGGATCTTCTTTTGGACGTCGTATTGTAGAGCGTCCATGGCTAGTCTCTCTAACGCTTGTGATCGCTTTAGCTGCTTGGCTCGCAATGGGTCAACTTAAAGCAAAAGACGAAACGGTTTCTCCTTCAAACTCTCAATCTGAAGACACACCTGTTGCTAAGGTGATGTTCAACTCTTTTACCGCCCAACCAACCAGCAAAACCATTGAACTGTACGGTCGCACTGCACCAAATCGACAAGCTCGCCTAGGGGCTGAAGTCGCAGGTAAGATCATCAGTTTGAATGTGCAAAAAGGGCAAAGCGTGAAACAAGGGCAGGTGATTGCCAATATTGATGAACGTGACCTCGATATTCAGCTCAAACGCGCTAAAGCGATGCTGCGTGTTAAAGAAAAAGAGTTTAAAGCCGCAGAGTCTCTGAGAAATCGAGGCTTACAGGGTGAAGTTGCGTTTGCCACAGCACAAGCTGCCTTGGTTGATGCTCGAGCAAGCCTAAGTAACGTTGAAACTGCACTCAAAAACACCAAAGTAAGAGCGCCTTTCGATGGCATTCTTGACCATAGATTCGTTGAAGTTGGTGACTTTGTTGGTGTTGGCGATCCGATTGCTACCGTTATTGACCTTGAAAAGTTAGTCATCGAGGCGGATGTGAGCGAGCGTCACATTCAGTATTTAAAAGAAGGCCAAGTCGCTGACGTTCGCACTATCAACAACGTCCACCACCAAGGCACAATTCTTTATATCGGACGTGTGTCTTCGACTTCAACCAATACGTTCCCCATTGAGATCGAAATTGATAACCGTGAGAGTGCAATGCCTGCGGGGATCAGTGCCGAAGTTGTGTTGTCTTTGAGCGAAGTGTTGGCCGTAAAAGTAACCGCAGCGATGCTCGCGCTCGATGAAGAAGGCAACCTTGGCATCAAGACACTGCGTGATCAGCATGTCAACTTTGTACCTATTCAACTTGTGAAAGCCGAAAAAGATGGCGTTTGGCTGTCTGGATTGGGCGACCAAGTTGATATCATTGTGCTCGGACAAGGTTTTGCGCGTGATGGTGATTTAGTGATGGCGACGAAGGTGGATGATGCCATCGAAGCCGCGAATCAGCAGTAAGGAGGCAATATGTTTGCTTTGATTGATGCTGCGTTATCGCGTGCACGTACCATGCTCACCTTGTTGGTGATGATTTTGATTGCAGGTGTGATCACCTACATCACGATCCCCAAAGAGTCGAGTCCCGACATCACTATCCCAATCATTTATGTTTCTGTTGGGCATCAGGGGATTTCACCAACAGATGCAGAACGCTTATTGGTACGCCCAATAGAGCAAGAGTTGCGTTCGATTGAAGGCGTAAAAGAAATGACCGCTGTGGCTTCAGAAGGTCATGCCTCTGTGACGTTAGAGTTCAGTGTAGGCGTCGATCTTGCTGAAGCAATGGCCGATGTGCGTGATGCTGTCGATCTAGCTAAGCCGAAGTTGCCAGAAGACAGCGATGAACCGACCGTAAATGAAGTCACATTTGCCTCTGAAGAACCAGTACTTACGGTTGTGCTTTACGGGACTGTACCAGAACGTACAACCGTACAAATTGCCCGTGTACTTCGCGATAAATTAGAAAGCTATCGTCAGGTGCTAGAAGTCGATATTGCGGGAGATCGGGAGGACATTGTAGAGATCGTCGTCGATCCATTGCTGATGGAAAGCTACGGTTTGGATCAAGCGGATATCTACAACTTGATCGCGTTAAACAACCGTGTCGTAGCAGCAGGTTTTGTCGATACGGGATATGGTCGTTTCTCAGTTAAAGTCCCTTCTGTTTTTGATTCTTTAAAAGACGTCTTAGAGTTGCCAATTAAAGTTAATGGCAAAGAGGTGATTACCTTTGGAGATGTGGCGACGGTGCGTAGGGCGTTTCGTGATCCTGAGAGTTTTGCTCGCTTAGATGGTAATCCTGCTGTTGTTCTCAACGTCAAAAAGCGCGCGGGTGAAAACATCATTGAGACAGTTGAGTTAGTCAAACAAGTAATGCTCGAGGCACAAAAGCGTTCAGAGTGGCCGAATAACCTACAAGTCAAATACACGTGGGATCAGTCTAATGACGTCAAACTGATGCTCAACGATCTGCAAAACAACATTCTCTCGGCAATCATTCTTGTGGTGATTGTTATCATTGCAATTCTTGGGGTTCGAACGGCGTTGCTTGTTGGGATCTCTATTCCGGGTTCTTTCCTGACGGGGTTATTAGTTCTGTCGGTATTTGGCTTAACGGTCAACATTGTTGTGTTGTTTGCTCTCATCATGGCAGTCGGCATGCTCGTTGATGGGGCAATTGTCGTGACAGAGTTTGCCGATAGGCGGATGCAAGAGGGTATACCACGTAAAGAAGCCTATCGTGATGCTGCAAAACGTATGGCATGGCCGATTACAGCTTCTACGGCCACCACTCTCGCCGCATTTGCTCCATTACTCTTTTGGCCAGATATTACTGGCGAGTTCATGAAGTATTTACCATTAACCTTAATTGCAACCTTGACTGCTTCTCTTGTAATGGCGTTGTTATTTGTGCCGGTTATAGGCGGAATCATCGGTAAGCCTCAAGCTGTTAACCAGAAAAGCCAGCAAGAGATGGTTGACTTGCACAACGGAGAGTTTGAGAAAGCGACGGGCATTACAAAGCTTTACTATCGTACGTTGTCGATTGCGATTAAGCACCCACTTAAAGTGTTACTTAGTGCGATATTGCTTGCGGGTGGAGTCGGTTTTACTTACAGCAAAGCTGGCTTAGGTGCGGAGTTTTTTCCAGAGGTAGATCCTGCATTCTTTACCGTCAAGGTGCGTTCTTACGGTGATTTATCGATCAACGAAAAAGACGTCGTGATGAAAGAGATCGAAAAAGTCATGCTAGGACACGATGAGTTTGAGAGTGTCTATACGCGTACCGGAACGGATTCAAATGATGGTGATGAGATTGGTCAGATTCAGATTACGCCTGTCGATTGGCAATATCGTCGCAAAGTGAAAGACATCATTGAAGAGCTCAAACAGACTACTAATCAATTCTCAGGTGTAGAGTTGGAGTACAAATTCCCCGATGCTGGTCCGCCAGTAGAGCATGATCTCGTCATTGAAATGTCGGCACAAAACTCAAGCATTGATCAGTTAGACAGTGCGGCCAAAATGGTTCGTTACTGGGCTGATCGCAATCCCGCTTTAACTAACTTGAGTGATACCACTAATAAAGAGGGGATTGACTGGCAGATTGATATTCGCAGGGACGATGCTTCTCGCTTTGCCGCTGATGCGACTTTGGTTGGTAATACTGTCCAGTTTGTGACTAACGGTTTGAAGATTGGTGATTATCTGCCCGATGATGCCGATGAAGAAGTCGATATCTTAGTGCGTTATCCGCAAGAGAAGCGGGATATCGGTCGGTTTGACCAATTACGTGTAAAAACGGCGGCCGGCTTAGTGCCGATCACGAACTTTGCGCAGATTAAGCCAGACCACAAGCAAGATACAATTCGACGTGTTGATGGCCGACGCGTAGTGAACATCAAAGCAGACATGGTTGAAGGCTATAACCTTGCTCTTGAATTACCAAAGATAGCTGCAGAAGTAGAGCAGCTGGGCTTGCCTGCTGGTATTGAGTTTAAAATTCGCGGTCAAAACGAGGAGCAAGAAAACTCTTCTGCGTTTTTAAAAAGTGCCTTTATGGTTGCACTAGGTGTGATGGCGTTGATTTTGATTACTCAATTCAACAGCTTCTACCAAGCATTTTTGATTTTAAGTGCTGTGCTGTTCTCTACGGTTGGTGTGTTTGCTGGCTTGCTCATCTTCCAAAAACCGTTCGGCATCATTATGTCGGGTATTGGGGTGATTGCGTTGGCTGGTATTGTTGTAAACAACAACATCGTATTGATCGACACCTATAACCAAATGCGTAAACGTGGTCTAGAAAAGTCAGACGCGATATTACGGACTGGGGTTCAGCGCTTGCGCCCTGTGTTGCTTACCACAGTGACGACCATATTAGGTTTGTTGCCAATGGTGTTAGAAATGAACATCGATTTGGTGAATCAAAAAGTTGAATTTGGCGCACCAAGTACCCAGTGGTGGTCACAATTAGCAACCGCAGTTGCTGGTGGCTTGGCATTTGCGACCGTGCTGACTTTGGTTTTAACGCCTTGCCTGCTAATGCTTGGACGTGAGCATAATATTGATGATTCTCAAACAGAAACAAAAGAGGCAGCCTAGGCTGCCTCTTGGTGATTCAATTTTTACTCGCATCACTCAACATTATTTCATTGCGAGTAACTTACTGTAACGGTCAAGCTTCGCCATGCTGATTTTCGCGTTAGCCATAAAGGTTTGCTTTGCTTTCCCCGTCAAAGATTTCGATTGCGGCAATTTTACCGTCCTTGCGTTCTTGTGTACGCCGTTTACTAAGAACTCATAATGCAGGTGAGGTCCGGTTACTCGTCCAGTACCACCTAGAGTACCAATCGTTTGTCCTTGTTTAACACGTTGACCTGTCTTCACCATACGTTTGGTTAAGTGTAAGTACTTAGTCACATAGGTATTGCTGTGTTTAATGAAGACGTAGTTACCATTGAATTTGTTGTAAGCCGACTTAAGCACTACGCCGTTGCCCGCAGCCCAAATTGGAGTACCAACTGGTGCTGCATAGTCTGTACCACGGTGAGGGCGAACTTTCCCGGTTACTGGGTGAAGGCGACGAGGGTTGAAGTTTGAGGTTACACGGCGGAAATCCAGAGGCGCACGTAAGAAGGCCTTTTTCATTGCTCGACCATTTTCGTCGAAGTACTTACCACTCTTCTCATCTAAAATCGCGGTGAAGGTGTCACCTTGGTTTTTAAAGACTGCGGCGATGATCTTACCACGTCCAATGACTTCGCCCTCGACGACCTCTTCTTGATAAAGTACTCGGAAGGTGTCGTTTTTACGAATATCCAGCGCAAAGTCGATATCCCAACCAAAGATTCCCGCCAGCTCCATGATTTGATTTGCATTCAATCCCGATGAAATACCAGCATTCCAGAAGTTAGATTTAATCGTCGCTTCGGCGTAGTTGTATTGATAGTCGACTTCTTTTTTGTCGACTTCAGAGACGTATTTACTTCCCTGCAACTTGATACGGAAAGTTTCAAAAGCATTCAATGTACGTTTTAGCTGTATAAAATCGTTATTTTCATCAAAACCAAATTGCAATCGGTCTCCGGGACGAAGCCGAGTAAGCTGCGCTTTGATCTCTTTATCTGAAGTGATGAGTTCGTGAAGAAGACGAGGGGAGAGCCCTACACGATTAAACAGGACGGCAGCGCTTTCGCCATTTTTGACTTTGTAGGTTTCCCAACGCAAAACAGAAGGAAGATTAGAAGAGGCGCTGCGCTCGGGAGATTCTACAGAAATTGGTACCGAATAGTGCTCACCAACTTTGAGTCGGCTTTGCTGCGGGTCGAGGTCTTGCGGATCAGGCAAAAAGAATAGTGCAAAGATGATGAGGGCACTAAAAAAGCCGATCAATACTTTGTGCAAGAGTGGGAGTCTGACAAAAATCGAATGCATAAGGTACTTGATTGCTAAATTAAACGTAAAAATTGACAACTACCTAGTCTAACGTGTTTCAAAATGCATCGCTATTCAAGTAAGATGTTCAGCTATTATATTTTTGCCAAATCTGTGGGAGTGAACAAGAATGGCGAGCATTGAAGCTGCATTAGCCGAGATTAAGCGCGGTGTTGAAGAGCTGATTCCAGAAGAAGAGCTGATCGCGAAACTAAAAGAAGGCCGTCCTCTACGTATTAAACTCGGTGCCGATCCAACAGCACCTGACATCCACCTAGGCCATACGGTTATTTTCAATAAGCTTCGCTTGTTCCAAGAGCTAGGTCATGAAGTGACGTTCCTAATCGGTGACTTCACTGCAATGGTTGGCGACCCAACAGGTAAGAACACAACGCGTCCTCCACTTAGCCGTGAAGACGTATTGCGCAATGCAGAGACATACAAAGAGCAAGTATTTAAGATTCTTGATCCGGCTAAGACTAAGATTCAGTTCAACTCTGAGTGGCTATCTGAGCTTGGTGCCGAGGGTATGATTCGTCTAGCGGCAAACCAAACGGTTGCACGTATGCTAGAACGTGACGATTTTAAAAAGCGTTACGCAGGTGGTCAGCCAATCGCTATTCATGAGTTTATGTACCCACTACTGCAAGGTTGGGACTCAGTAGCAATGGAAACAGACGTTGAGCTTGGTGGTACTGACCAGAAGTTCAACCTACTAATGGGTCGTGAACTGCAAAAATCTCACGGTCAAAAACCACAAGTGGTATTAATGATGCCACTGCTTGTTGGTCTAGACGGTGAGAAGAAGATGTCTAAATCTTCTGGTAACTACATTGGTATTAGCGAAGCGCCAAGCGAAATGTTTGGTAAGATCATGTCTATCTCTGACGATCTAATGTGGAGCTACTACGAGCTACTGTCTTTCCGTCCATTGGAAGAAATTGCACAGTTCAAAGCTGATGTGGAAGCAGGTAAGAACCCTCGTGATATCAAAGTACTGCTAGCGAAAGAAATCATTGCTCGTTTCCATAGTGAAGCGGATGCTGATGCGGCAGAGCAAGAATTCGTGAACCGTTTTGCTAAGAACCAAATTCCAGATGAAATGCCTGAGTTTGATTTTGAAGCGGGCACACCAGTAGCAAACCTACTGAAAGAAGCAGGTCTATGTGCTTCAACTTCTGAAGCAATGCGCATGGTTAAACAAGGCGCAGCTAAGATTGAAGGCGAGAAAGTTGCTGATGCGAAGTTTGCGCCAGAATCTGGAACTTACGTATTCCAAGTTGGCAAACGCAAATTTGCACGTATTACTATTAAGTAATCAATAACTGCCCAAAATGAAAGCGCCTACTCGGCGCTTTTTTTGTATTAAAATTTAGTGAAATCGTGTGACATTGACTGTAAAAACAGATGAACTTTGTTACTATACGCGCGCTGCAAAATGAGCAGCTTTATCGGAGATTTACATGAACAATACCGACCATCCTCCCAGTTGCTGGGTGAGTAAGATTAAGGGAGCGAAATAACCTGCTTCGGTATTGGCGATCTCCGCCTTACCTGAGTGGTAAGGCATCTTTTCTATTTTTCCTTCTTGTTATTTCCTTCAACTAATTCTGAACAGACAGTGCAATTGCATTGATGTCTTCACGCATCTTGATTTTGTTATATAGAAAGCAAGTGCGCGAACAACCTTTTGCGTGCGTTGTCGATGGTCGTTACCAATGCCAATCGGGAGATTCGCCATGACGGTAATGAACAACACTTTTATTGAAACAACACCAAACTTCTCAGAGGTTGAAATTGGTGCCGCTCGTAATGCATTTCTGCAATATGAGCAGGAGCAACAGCTACACTTATTGACCGTAATGCCTATCGACGAAGCCGTCGGTATTTTACAGCACTGCTCGGTTGGTTATGTGAACAGCCTAATTGCTCAACTAGAACAAGCAGGGTATGACAAACGAGCGAGACATTATGCGCACCAGCTAGGGCTGCATATGTCAGAGGTTGATACACCGGACGGTTATTTATCGACGAGTGTTATCGAGCATGTGAAGCAGCGTATTGGCTGGATCATTGCCCTTGCATTACTTGGTATTGTCTCTGGACTTATCATCGCTCAATACGAGGACACACTAAGCCAATTGGTTTTGCTGGCTGTATACATGCCTGTGATTGCTGCTGCTGGTGGTAATACAGGAACGCAGGCGGCTACGTTAGTTATCCGAGCTCTTGCAACTGGGGAGCTTAAGAAGCGTCAATGGCTTGCAGTGCTTTGGAAAGAAAGCCGCGTCGCTTTATGTATCGCGTTTACGATTTCTATCGTGATGATTGGCAGAATTATCCTGTTTAGCGGTAATCAATCAACGGGCGGTTTTGAGCTTGAAACCATCGCATTTGCTATTGCAGTCGCTCTGTTTATTCAGGTGACGATTTCGACGACATTAGGTGGGCTACTGCCTATTATTGCTCGAGCATTTAAACTGGACCCTGCCGTTTTGGTGAGCCCAGTTTTAGCATCAATTGTTGATATCTCAGGTATGTGGATTTACTTTACCGTTGTTAACTACTTCTTAGGTATTGCCTGACTGAAGCTGATAATGTCTTGATAGAAGAGTTTTTCAAAACGCGTAATAGGGGCGACGACAGGTTTGTTATCGTCCCTTTTTTCTGGGAAATAATCCGATACAAACTGAACAAACACAGTGTTTGGTTTACCATTCTTATCTAACCCATACCCTGCCATATTGTAAGTCCCGTATAACGAGCCACTCTTTGCTATCAACTGCCCTTTGATCGGTGCTTTACGCATACTTTTTCGGTACTGCAAAGTCCCAGACTCACCTGACTTTGGCATGATGGCGATTAGGTTGAGTTCCTTCTCATGCTGCCAAATGTAACGCAGGATTGCCGCCATAGAGGTCGCTGAGATTCGGTTGTTACGTGATAAGCCAGAGCCATCTTCTAGTCTTGCATTACGAATATCGACTCCAGTATTGGCAAAAATAATTTGCTTGATCGCTTCTGTACCATTAGCGAAGCTTCCCGCCTGGACAAAAAACTTCGCGCCCAATGTTTTGGTCAGTGTATCGGCAATAAGGTTATCAGAGCGTTTAAGCATTTGATCCAACAATTGAGGTAAAGGCTTCGATCTATGTATCGCGAGCAATTTACGCTGCTTTTCTGGAGGCGTGCCGATACGGATATTGCCTTTCAAGCTGATTCCAACTTGTTTAAGCAACTTCTCTAATTTTTTGCTGGTGTAACTTTCTGGGTCTTGTACGGCAAATTTAAGAGGTAACGGTTTGTCCCCTCGGTCAACGAGGCAGCCGTTAAGTTCATAATGGTTGTCGGGCTTGGCAATTAGGTCTAAATCGCAATGACGGCTCTTTTGGACGCTTCTAGACACGGTTTTTACACTAGTGCTGACATTAATTGGTTGATGTTCAGGAACATAAACCCGTGTTGAACCGTTTTTCTTGGTGTAGATGGAAGCTTGAACACAGTTGTCATTTAGAGTGATCGCCGATGCTGGCGCACTATAACAAACCCCTAGAATGTCCCACGGCCAACCGACCGCGCGGTTATATCCAGTAAAGGCACTATTATCAAGCCATAGGTCGCCTTTGATTTGCGTTAAACCGTTTTTCTTTGCGCGAGTCAGTAGATTTTTGAGATCGTCAGTCAACAACGTTGGATCACCAGAAAAATGAATGACGGCGTCCGAGCTAGAGCTTTCTAGGGTAGTGCGAAAAGCAAAGTTGTTTCCCAATTCAAGTTTCGCAGCCAAAGCGGTGACGACTTTTAGCGTGCTAGCTGGCGGGAAATATTGGTCGGTTGGATTAATACCGGTTAGCTCGCTTTGGTCGTTGAGTTTTTCAGCAATCAAGCTGACACGGGAGCCTTCTGGCAAAACCTCTTTATGAGGATAAGCCATAGATGTAAGTGGGGCGAGACTAGAAAAAAGTAATAAAGACCAACGTAAGCGCATAATGACAGTTCGTGAGGTTAGTTATGCAATTGAGTATATACCGAAAAATTGCAGAATTCTGGATATAAAAAATGCCCGCATAGTGCGAGCATTTTATCTTCAAGTCTTAAGACTGAATTAGAAGTCGTAACGTAGGCCTAGAGCTAGCTCGTCTTCTGCGTCAGCTTTAGTCGCTTTGTGGTTAGCGAATTCAGTTGAACCCATTTTATCGCCAGCATCAATTAGGTTGAAGTTGTACGATACGTAACCACGGAAGTTAGGCTTGAAGTAGTAAGACGCGTCGATAGCGAAGTTGTTCGCTGAAGTATCGCCGTTTGTCTCTGCGTTGTTGTACGTAGAAGTGAACA
Source organism: Vibrio sp. ED002 (assembly GCF_023277445.1). Lineage (NCBI taxonomy): Bacteria > Pseudomonadati > Pseudomonadota > Gammaproteobacteria > Vibrionales > Vibrionaceae > Vibrio > Vibrio sp. ED002. Next base: position 3,077,311 of record NZ_CP080238.1, read on the forward strand.
CAGTTTGACCTAGAGTGTAAGCACCCGCTAGTTCGTAACCTGTGTAGTCTACAGTGTTTTTGAAGTCAGCTTCTTTTTCGCCGTCAGTGAATACACCAGCGAAGTATAGATCGCTCATAGTGTAAGAAGCAGCAAGCATGTATTCGTTAGCGTCAGCTTGATCTGCGTAACCAGCACCTAGGTCAAGACCAGTGTCACCTAGAGTGTAGATTGCAGATAGAGAGTAGCCATCTTCGCCGTTGTCTTTGTATGCGCCGTTTTCTTCTACACGGTCAGCAAAACGGTAGCTAGCTTTAACTGCTAGGTTTTCGAATTGGCCTTTGTAAGAGAACATGTTGTCTGAACGGTCAGCCGCAGCTAGTTTGTCAGCAGCTGTGTTACCAGCGTAAGCCATGATATCTGTGAAGTCAGTGATAACGCCTAGCGCACCGTCATTCTTACCGTAAGTAACTTCACCGAAAGCACCGCCTAGACCAGCGTATGCGTAACGAGTGTCTAGATTGCTGTTGCCGTCTACGCCGCCTTCTTCAGCTGTAGTGAACTCACCTTCCCAGAAACCAACACCGTATAGGTTGTCGTTGATTGCTTGAGTACCAAGGAAGTTTAGACGGATGCGAGAGTTATCCGCTACGTCGCCATCTTTCATAGATAGACGTGCTTCAGCACGGCCGCCCATTTCTAGAGAAGTGCCGTCTTGGTTGTAAAGTTCAGCTGCGTTAACGCCAGTTGCCATAGCTGCTGCAGATACAGAAAGAGCAATTAGAGTCTTTTTCATCTTATTTGTCCTAGTTAGCTGTCCATAATCATTGTTTTATGGGGGAGAGGTTATCTCTCACAAGCTGTTGTTGTGCGTATAGTTTCACTCGTGAGAATCGCCCACATTCGAAAAAGCTATGACGTAACAGCTTGCCGGACATGTTTTACTGCTAAAGTTTCCTTATGAGTTAGTAAAATGATATAAATCCAACTAATGAACAGTGTTCAATTGTTTGGGTTTTTAGTGTAAGTTGTTGTATTTAAACGGTTAGGTTGAGGCTAACATTGGTCTGACATTGATTTGTTTTTATCTTTTTTGATGTTTTTAGTGTAATGAACAGTGTTGTTTTCCAATAAACTGCGATGATGGTTAAATCTAAAAACAATTCATGACGAGGTATTTCTTTCGCTGTCACGCTGTGAAATCGAATTAGGGTGATTTCATATCGGAGTTTGTTTAAACTAACTGAAACAAATCTTCGAACGCACTACCTAGCCATTTGGTTGGGTGGGCTTTTTTTGTCCAAAGACACCTTTGGCCTTGAGGTTATATAATGGAAAAAGTTCCAATGACAATGCGTGGCGAACAATTGCTACGCACAGAACTCGATCGTCTACTAAAGCTTCGCCCACAGATTTCAGAAGCAATCGCAGAAGCACGCGAACTTGGTGACTTGAAGGAAAATGCAGAATACCACGCGGCTCGAGAAGAGCAGGGTATCTGTGAAGCACAAATCCGTGACATCGAATACAAACTGTCTGTGGCTCAGGTTATCGACGTAACCAAGATGGACAACACAGGCAAAGTGATTTTTGGTTCAACAGTGACTTTGATCGATTGCGATACAGAAGAAGAAAAAACTTACCAAATTGTTGGTGATGACGAAGCTGATATTAAATCGGGTCGAATCTCTGTTAGTTCTCCAATTGCTCGTGGTTTGATTGGTAAGATGGAAGGCGACGAAGTCGTTATTCAAACCCCAGGTGGTGCGAAAGACTTCGAAATCGATAGCGTAGAATACGTGTAATCACTCGATATGTCTTATCGTTAGATGCAAAAAAGGTCGCCATTGGCGACCTTTTCTTCTTCCATAGGGTAAGTTGAGATTACTTACGAGGAATTTCGATTTTACGCTCTTCAGATTGGCGGTATAGCACAAGTACTTTACCAATAGTCTGAACTTTTTCAGCGCCCGTCTCACGTACGATAGCGTCGATGATTAGCTGTTTTGTCTCACGGTCTTCTGATGCAACTTTCACTTTGATCAGTTCGTGATGGTTTAGAGCGATTTCAATTTCTGCTAGCACGGCTTCTGTAAGTCCATTTGCGCCCATTAGCACAACAGGTTTTAAACTGTGAGCCAGGCCTTTAAGGTGCTGCTTTTGTTTGGTGCTTAGGTTCATTACGCGGCCAATTTTCTTTAAAATAAGGGTTGAAAAAAGCTATTTTAACGCCATCTATTGCTGAAGACTATAATTTATTGAGCAATAGGTTGAGCCTATTAGAACAATAGCTCCTATTTACGCCTTGTTGGGATTAAAATGAGTAAACAAAAACATTCGGCTAGTTCTGGTCGTTGGTTGAAAGAACACTTTGATGATAAATACGCTAACGAAGCTCGTAAAAAAGGCTATCGTTCTCGTGCTTACTTCAAAATTGATGAGATCCAAACGAAAGATAAATTGTTGAAACCTGGTATGACTGTCGTCGATTTAGGCGCGGCTCCGGGGGGCTGGTCTCAATATGCTGCTAAGATATTAGGTGACGAAGGACAAATCATTGCGTGTGACTTATTACCAATGGATCCAATCGCTGGTGTAAGCTTCTTACAAGGTGACTTTCGTGACGATGCGGTATTAGAAGCGTTGTTGGAAAGAATCCAACCTTCGATGGTAGACGTAGTAATGTCTGATATGGCGCCTAATATTGCAGGCAACAACTCAGTAGATCAGCCGCGAGCTATGTATTTAGTTGAATTGGCTTTAGATATGTGTCGACAAGTTCTAGCACCTAATGGTAGCTTTGTCGTAAAGGTTTTCCAGGGTGAAGGCTTCGACGAGTACGTTAAAGAAGTCCGAAACATGTTTAAAGCCGTAAAAATCAGAAAACCAGACTCATCGCGAGCTCGCTCACGAGAAGTCTTCGTTGTAGCCACTGGTTACAAAGGTTAACTATTTCGCTCGTTTAGAGCATGGTTAACACTATAGCTACAGCTAATAAACTGTAGTACCCTACCTTTAATTACAATTAGTTATCGAGAGGCTGACACCTTGAGTGACATGGCAAAAAATTTAATTCTGTGGCTTGTTATCGCTGTCGTGTTGATGTCGGTATTCCAGAGCTTTGGCCCTGGAGAGAGCAACGGCAGAACCGTGGACTACACCACGTTTGTACAGGAAGTTGGCCAAGGCCAGATTCAAGAAGCAACTTTTAAAGACGGTGAGATTAGTTTCGTTCGTCGTGGCGGTGGTGCCAAAATGGTCACCTACATGCCAGTGTATGATCAGAAGCTTCTAGATGACCTAATCAACCAAAATGTGAAAGTACAAGGTACGCCTCCTGAAGAGCAGAGCTTACTTGGTACTATCTTTATTTCTTGGTTCCCAATGATCTTACTGATTGGTGTGTGGATTTTCTTCATGCGTCAAATGCAAGGCGGCGGCGGTAAAGGCGCAATGTCCTTCGGTAAGAGTAAAGCTCGTATGATGAGCGAAGAACAAATCAAGACAACTTTTGCTGATGTCGCAGGCTGTGATGAAGCAAAAGAAGATGTTAAAGAACTGGTGGACTATCTGCGTGACCCAAGCCGTTTCCAGAAGTTGGGCGGTAAGATTCCAACGGGTGTTCTAATGGTTGGTCCTCCGGGTACTGGTAAAACGCTATTAGCGAAAGCCATTGCAGGTGAGGCAAAAGTACCATTCTTTACTATCTCAGGTTCTGACTTCGTAGAAATGTTTGTTGGTGTTGGTGCATCTCGTGTGCGTGACATGTTCGAACAAGCAAAGAAAGCCGCACCTTGTATCATCTTTATTGATGAAATCGATGCGGTAGGTCGTCAGCGTGGTGCTGGTGTTGGTGGTGGTCACGATGAACGTGAGCAAACACTTAACCAAATGCTAGTAGAAATGGATGGTTTCGAAGGTAACGAAGGTATCATCGTTATCGCTGCGACTAACCGTCCAGATGTATTGGACCCAGCGTTGCTACGTCCAGGCCGTTTTGACCGTCAAGTTGTGGTTGGTCTACCTGATGTACGTGGTCGTGAACAGATCCTTAAAGTACACATGCGTAAAGTACCTCTTGCTGGCGATGTAGAGCCTTCTCTCATTGCACGTGGTACGCCTGGTTTCTCTGGTGCTGATCTTGCTAACTTGGTCAACGAAGCTGCACTGTTTGCTGCTCGTGGCAACAAACGCAATGTATCTATGGTTGAGTTTGAACTAGCAAAAGACAAAATCATGATGGGTGCAGAGCGCCGTTCAATGGTGATGTCTGAAGAGACGAAAGAGTCTACGGCTTACCACGAAGCTGGTCACGCTATTGTTGGTCGTCTCGTGCCTGAACATGATCCAGTGTATAAAGTATCTATCATTCCACGCGGACGTGCGCTTGGTGTGACAATGTACTTACCAGAGCAAGACCGCGTAAGCATGAACCGTCAACATCTTGAGTCGATGATTTCTAGTTTGTATGGTGGTCGACTGGCTGAAGAGCTTATTTACGGCAAAGAGAAAGTATCAACTGGTGCATCCAACGATATTGAACGTGCAACAGATATTGCTCGTAAGATGGTGACACAGTGGGGCTTCTCTGAAAAATTAGGTCCGCTTCTTTATGCAGAAGACGAAGGTGAAGTATTCCTTGGCCGTAGTGTGACGCAGACTAAACACATGTCTGATGATACAGCGAAGCTTATCGATGACGAAGTCCGTAAGATCATCGACCGCAACTACGATCGTGCGAAGCAAATTTTGGAAGATAACATGGACATCATGCATGCGATGAAAGACGCGCTAATGAAGTATGAAACCATTGATGCTGGCCAAATTGACGACCTGATGGAACGTAAAGAAGATATTCGTGAGCCTGCTGGTTGGGGGGATAAACCTACTAATAAACCAGAAGACGACGATAAGCCTCAAGCGAAGCCTGAAGTAAAAGCGGAAGAGAAGTCTGTTGAGCCTACTAAACCAGTAGAGCAATCAACGACTCAAGAAGCGACTTCAAGCGAAGTGCCAGAAAAGAAAGACTCTGAATAAAGAGTAGTCTTTGATAATAAACCCCGAGTTAAGCTCGGGGTTTTTGTTTATGTTGTAATTATTAAAGCTATGATCATTAAAGCAAATAATAAATCCCTCAACCTATCCCATCCTCACGTGATGGCGATTCTCAATGTCACGCCGGATTCATTCTCTGATGGTGGCAAGTTTAATAATCTTGATTCTGCTTTGATCCAAGCTGAGAAAATGATTAAGGCTGGAGTGAGCATTATTGACATCGGTGGCGAATCAACACGTCCCGGAGCGCCAGACGTTACATTAGAAGAAGAGTTGCAACGTGTTATTCCTGTGATCAAAGCTATCCGTGAAAAGCACGATGTTTGGATTTCTGTTGATACCAGTAAAGCTGAAGTGATGCGTCAAGCGATTGAGGCTGGTGCAGATCTCATTAATGATGTTCGCGCCCTTCAAGAGCCGGGAGCGTTAGAGGTGGCTGCTGCATCAAACTTACCAATCTGTTTGATGCACATGAAAGGGCAACCTCGAACCATGCAAGCCAACCCTCACTATGATGATTTGATGAGTGATGTGGCTGAATTTCTGCATGAACGTATTACCACGTGCGAATCGGTAGGGATCGAAAAGTCACAACTTATTCTTGATCCTGGTTTTGGTTTTGGCAAAACCATAGAACACAATTATCATATGCTTGCTCATCTCGACAAGTTTCATGAGTTTGGTTTACCTATATTGGCTGGGATTTCGCGTAAGTCCATGATTTTTAAATTATTGGATAAGCCAGCGAGCGAGTGTGCTAACGCAAGCGTTGTCTGTGCGACTTTGGCAGCGATGAAAGGTGCACAGATCATTCGAGTTCATGATTTTGAAGAAACCATTGAAGCAATGAAAATTGTCGAGATGACGAAAAATAATATCTAAAAGAATTAAGGAAAGTTTTATGTCTGATAAAAGACGTTACTTTGGTACCGACGGTGTGCGCGGGAAAGTAGGACAATACCCAATTACCCCTGATTTCGTACTTAAGCTTGGCTGGGCTGCTGGTCGTGTACTAGCAAAACAAGGTACTAAGAAAGTGATCATCGGTAAAGATACGCGTATTTCTGGTTATATGCTTGAATCTGCACTGGAAGCCGGCCTTGCTGCTGCGGGGTTAAAAGCGACCTTTACTGGTCCGATGCCAACACCGGCGGTGGCATACCTAACGCAAACCTTCCGCGCGGAAGCGGGGATTGTTATTTCTGCTTCACACAACCCTTATTACGACAACGGTATCAAGTTCTTCTCGTCTGAAGGTACTAAATTACCAGATGATATCGAGCTTGCTATTGAAGCTGAGTTAGATAAAGACATCGAGTGTGTCGAGTCTGCTGAGCTAGGTAAAGCGACACGTCTAAATGATGCTGCTGGTCGTTACATTGAATTTTGTAAGAGCACATTCCCATCGGAGCTTAGCCTAGCAAGTCTTAAGATTGTCGTTGACTGTGCACACGGTGCGACTTACCACATCGCTCCTAACGTATTTAAAGAGTTAGGTGCAGAAGTGATCGCAATGGGTGTAGAGCCAAACGGCACTAACATCAACGCTGAAGTTGGCGCGACTGACGTTCGTGCTTTACAAAAGCGCGTTGTAGAAGAGCAAGCTCATCTCGGCTTGGCGTTCGATGGTGACGGTGACCGTATTATCATGGTTGACCATCTAGGCAACAAGATTGACGGTGACCAAATCGCTTACATCATCGCACGTGATGCTCTGCGTCGTGGTGAGCTAAAAGGTGGTGTCGTTGGTACGCTAATGACAAACCTAGGCATGGAAAATGGTTTGAAACAATTAGGCATTCCATTTGTGCGTGCAGCAGTGGGTGACCGTTATGTCATGGAACAGCTACTTGCTAAAGGCTGGAAAATTGGCGCGGAAAATTCAGGTCACGTTATCTTGCTAGACAAAGTAACTACGGGTGATGCTATCGTGGCTGCACTGCAAGTGATTGCGTCTGTAGTTGGCAGTGATATGTCGTTGCACGATTTGTCGCAAGGTATGACACTTTACCCTCAAGTGCTTGAGAATGTTCGTTTTGCTGGTGATAACAATCCACTTGAAGAGCAAGCCGTACTAGACTCTGTAGCGGCGGTTGAAGCGGAGTTAGGCGATAAGGGCCGTGTGTTGCTTCGTAAGTCAGGCACCGAGCCATTGATCCGTGTTATGGTGGAAGGTGAGGATGCAGATCTTGTTCAAAGCTCTGCGCTTAAGATTGCGGAAGCTGTAAAAGCGAGTTGTTAATCATTGCTTTAATGCCTTTTGCGAGAGAAAAGGGCAACTTTTGCCCTTTTTTTGAGCGCTTAATGCGTTGGTGCTGATTTTTTGCTAATTTTCCCTTGTCAGCGTTACTGGCTTTCGCTAGTATTGCTCCGCCTCCCGTTAGGAGGTCGCTAGCCTTGTTCTAAAATGAAAGTATTATTTTTGAACGGCGCTGGCTCAACAATTTGGAACATAGGTGGAAAAAATGTTTTCAGTTCTACTTGTGATTTACCTGTTGGCGGCGCTTGGTGTGATTGGCCTTGTGTTGATTCAACAAGGTAAAGGCGCAGATATGGGAGCCTCGTTCGGTGCAGGTGCTTCAAACACAGTGTTTGGCGCAAGCGGCTCAGGTAATTTCTTAACCCGAACAACTGCTATTTTAGCAACCGTATTTTTTATCATTAGCTTGCTACTTGGTCGTATGTCTACGCACAAGACTGAGTCACAATGGGTAGACCCAACGTTAGGTCAACCAGTTGTAGAACAAGTTAAAGATGCAGCGAGTGAAGTTCCAGCACCTACTGGTGATGAGATTCCTCAATAAGCTGTAAAAGTTTATGAGCCGAGATGGTGAAATTGGTAGACACGCTAGCATGAGGTGCTAGTGCCTTTGGTGTGAGGGTTCGAGTCCCTCTCTCGGCACCATGAATTTACAAACTTGTAAATCACTTGTTTGAGGGTATAATGCTCAGCAAGTCGGACGCGGGGTGGAGCAGCTTGGTAGCTCGTCGGGCTCATAACCCGAAGGTCGTCGGTTCAAATCCGGCCCCCGCAACCAATCTCTTCTTTCATTGGAAAGAATGATGCGATTGGCAAGTTTGCACAGTGCTAACCACACTGTGAGTTAAGAAAAGCATTTTTGGCTATTCTTAACGTATCAGGGTCCAGCAGCATAAAACCCCGACTTTCGGGGTTTTTTGTTATCTGAGTTTTTATAATCTCTCAGATACTGCTTGGTTTTTTGATTGGGCTCTGAGCCCTTTTTTTGTTTCTGGAGTGGTTAAAATGACTGGTTTAGAAAGACAACTTACTGAAATGCTTGAAGCTCCAGTAGAGGCATCAGGCTACGAGTTGGTTGGATTAGAATTTATTCGTGCGGGTGCGCACTCAACGTTACGTATTTACATCGACCATGAAAATGGCATCAATGTAGATGCCTGTGCAGAAGTTAGCCATCAGGTAAGTGCAGTATTAGACGTTGAAGATCCAATTTCTGTTGCTTACAGCCTAGAAGTTTCTTCTCCAGGCTTAGAAAGACCACTTTTCAAAGCAGCACATTACGAGCAATTTATTGGTCACGAGGTCAGCATCGTATTGAAAATGGCTGTTGCCAACCGCCGCAAGTGGGCAGGTACTATCCACAGCGTTGATGGTGAGACAATAGCGGTTACTGTTGAAGGGCAACAAGAAGAGTTTGCTCTAAGTAACATTTCAAAAGCTAACCTGATCCCTAAATTTTAGTTCCCTAAAAAAGTTTAAGCTTAGAGGCTAAATACAATGAGTAAAGAAATTTTAGCGGTAGCAGAAGCGGTATCGAATGAAAAAGCGGTACCTCGTGAGCGTATCTTTGAAGCTCTTGAGATTGCTCTAGCAACTTCTACTAAGAAAAAGTACGAGATCGAAATCGACGTACGTGTTGCTATTGACCGTAAAACGGGCGAATTCGAAACATTTCGTCGTTGGTTGATCGTAGAAGATGTTGAAAATCCAACAAAAGAAATCTCACTAGAAGCTGCACAGTATGAAGATCCAGAACTTCAACTAGGCGACTTTGTTGAAGATGATATCCCTTCAGTTACTTTTGACCGTATTACGACACAAACGGCTAAGCAAGTTATCGTACAGAAAGTACGTGAAGCTGAGCGTGCACAAATCGTTGAACAGTTCATTGACAACGAAGGTGACCTTATCACTGGCGTTGTTAAGAAAGTAAACCGTGAAACTGTCGTAATGGACCTTGGTAACAACGCTGAAGCGGTAATCCTACGTGATGACCAACTTCCTCGTGAAAACTTCCGTCCAGGTGACCGTGTTCGTGGTCTTCTGTACAAAGTAGCTCCAGAAGCTCGTGGTTTCCAACTGTTCATCACGCGTTCTAAGCCTGAAATGCTGGCAGAACTATTCCGTGTTGAAGTGCCTGAGATCGCTGAAGAGATCATCGAGCTTAAAGGTGCGGCACGTGATCCTGGTTCTCGCGCTAAGATCGCGGTTAAAACAAACGATAAACGCATTGACCCAGTGGGCGCTTGTGTTGGTATGCGTGGTGCACGTGTACAAGCAGTATCTGGCGAACTTGGTGGTGAGCGTATCGATATCGTTCTTTGGGATGATAACCCAGCACAGTTTGTTATCAATGCAATGGCGCCAGCTGACGTAGCATCAATCATTGTTGATGAAGATGCACACTCAATGGACATCGCAGTTGAAGCAGATAACCTAGCTCAAGCTATCGGTCGTGCAGGTCAGAACGTTCGTCTAGCGTCTCAACTAACTGGTTGGGAACTGAATGTAATGACTGTTGCAGATCTTCAGAAAAAACACGCTGAAGAATCTCAAGCATCAATCGAGAACTTCATGAAGTATCTAGACATCGAAGAAGACTTCGCTCAACTGCTTGTTGAAGAAGGTTTCTCAACGCTAGAAGAAATCGCATACGTACCAGTTAACGAACTGCTTGACGTAGACGGTCTTAACGAAGAACTTGTTGAAGAACTACGTAGCCGTGCTAAAGACGCACTAACCACTATCGCACTAGCACAAGAAGAGTCATTTGAAGGTCTTGAGCCGGCTGAAGACCTACTAGGTCTTGAAGGTCTAGAGCGTGAAATGGCGTTCAAACTAGCAGCGAAAGGTGTTGCAACACTAGAAGATCTAGCCGACCAAGGTATCGACGATTTAGAAGGTATTGAAGGCCTGACAGAAGAACGCGCAGGTGAGCTTATCATGGCTGCACGTAACATCTGTTGGTTCGGCGAAGAAGCATAATATCAGCAAGGAGGAAGCGGCATGACACAATTAACAGTTAAAGCTCTGAGTGAAGAGATTGGTACTCCAGTCGACCGCTTAATGGAACAACTTGCTGACGCTGGCATGAACAAAGCGAGTTCTGACCATGTATCGGATGAAGAGAAGCAAAAGCTTCTCTCTCACCTGAAGAAAGAGCACGGCGATACGTCGGGCGAATCTGAACCTACTAGACTGACGCTTCAGCGTAAGACTCGCAGCACACTAAGTGTTGCAGCAGGTGGCGGCAAAAGTAAGGATGTTCAAGTAGAAGTGCGTAAGAAGCGCACGTATGTGAAGCGCAGCACTATCGAAGACGATGCAAAACGTGAGGCTGAGGAAGCAGCAAAGCGTGAAGCTGAAGAGCTTGCGAAGCGTGAGGCAGAAGAACAAGCCAAACGTGAAGCTGCAGAGAAAGCACAGCGCGAAGCCGAAGAGAAAGTGAAACGTGAAGCGGATGCAAAACGTGACGCTGAAGAAAAGGCAAAACGCGCACAAGCTGAAAAGGCTAAGAAAGACATGAATGCAAAAAATGCGGATGTTAATACGCAAGCGAAGAAAGAAGCTGACGAGCTAAAGCGTCGTCAGGAAGAAGAAGCCCAACGTAAAGCTGAGCAAGAAGCAGCTAAGCTTGTTGAAGAAGCTCGTAAACTTGCAGAAGAAAACGAAGCTCGTTGGTCTGAAGAAGAGTCTAAGAAGAAAGAACTTGAAAACTCTGACTACCACGTAACCACTTCTACGTACGCTCGTGAAGCTGAAGATGCAGCTGACCGTAAAGAAGAAGGCGGTGCTCGTCGTAAGAAGAAGAAACCAGCTAGAGAAGAGCAGTCACGTGGTGGTCGTAACCAACGTGGTGGTAAGGGCCGTAACAAAGGCAAACTTGCTAAGCCAACTTCAATGCAACACGGTTTCGATAAGTCTGCTACTGTAGCAAAACAAGACGTAGTAATTGGCGAAACAATCGTTCTTTCTGAACTTGCTAACAAGATGTCGGTTAAAGCGACAGAAGTTATCAAAGTGATGATGAAGATGGGCGCTATGGCGACTATCAACCAAGTGATCGACCAAGAAACAGCACAACTTGTTGCTGAAGAAATGGGTCACAAGGTCGTTCTTCGTAAAGAGAACGAACTGGAAGAAGCAGTACTATCTGATCGCGACACTAACGCAGAAGCAGTACCTCGCGCTCCAGTTGTAACTATCATGGGTCACGTTGACCACGGTAAAACGTCAACACTTGACTACATCCGTCGTACACACGTTGCTTCAGGCGAAGCGGGTGGTATCACACAGCACATCGGTGCTTACCACGTTGAAACTGACAACGGTATGATCACGTTCCTTGATACTCCTGGACACGCAGCGTTTACTGCAATGCGTGCTCGTGGTGCTCAAGCGACAGATATCGTTGTTCTTGTTGTAGCAGCAGACGATGGCGTAATGCCACAAACAGTTGAAGCGATTCAGCACGCGAAAGCGGCTGGTGTTCCTCTGATTGTTGCTGTGAACAAGATCGATAAAGAAGACGCGAACCCAGATAACGTTAAGAATGAGCTAGCTCAATACGACGTAATCCCTGAGGAGTGGGGCGGTGAGAACATGTTTGTTCACATCTCTGCTAAACAGGGTACAAATATCGATGGTCTTCTAGAAGCTATCCTTCTTCAGTCTGAAGTTCTTGAACTTACGGCTGTAGCTGAAGGCATGGCGTCTGGTGTTGTTGTTGAATCTCGCCTAGATAAAGGTCGTGGTCCAGTTGCAACCGTACTTGTTCAATCAGGTACGCTAAACAAAGGCGATATCGTTCTTTGTGGCCAAGAATACGGTCGTGTTCGTGCAATGCGTGACGAACTAGGTCAAGAAATCACTCAAGCTGGTCCATCTATCCCTGTAGAGATCCTAGGTCTTTCAGGCGTACCATCTTCAGGTGATGAAGCAACAGTAGTACGTGACGAGCGTAAAGCACGTGAAGTAGCAAACTACCGTGCTGGTAAGTTCCGTGAAGTGAAACTTGCTCGTCAGCAGAAATCTAAACTAGAGAACATGTTCTCTAACATGACTGCTGGTGAAGTTGCTGAACTAAACGTAGTACTAAAAGCAGACGTACAAGGTTCTGTAGAAGCGATTGCAGACTCACTACTGAAACTGTCTACTGACGAAGTGAAAGTGAACATCGTTGGTTCTGGTGTTGGTGGTATTACTGAAACTGATGCAGTACTTGCAGAAGCTTCTAACGCAATCATCCTTGGCTTTAACGTTCGTGCTGATGCTTCTGCTCGTCGTGCGATTGAAGCAGCAAGCGTTGATCTACGTTACTACTCAATCATTTACCAATTGATTGACGAAGTTAAACAAGCAATGGGCGGTATGCTTGCTCCAGAATTCAAGCAAGAAATCATTGGTCTTGCTGAAGTACGTGACGTATTTAAGTCACCGAAACTGGGTGCAATCGCTGGTTGTATGGTTACTGAAGGTCTGATTAAGCGTAACAACCCAATCCGCGTTCTACGCGACAACGTTGTTATCTACGAAGGTGAGCTAGAATCACTTCGTCGCTTTAAAGATGACGTTCAAGAAGTTAAGAATGGCTACGAGTGTGGTATCGGCGTTAAGAACTACAACGACGTTCGCGTTGGCGACCAGATCGAAGTATTCGAAATCGTTGAAATCAAACGTACTCTAGACTAATTGACTAAAATTACTAAACGTCTGAAAGACAAATAGTAATTGGTTGTTGAATACACCATGGGGGGCTGGCTTGACCATCCCCCCATTCTTTCTATTTAAGAGAATGAATATGTCAAAAGAATTTAGCCGCACGCAGCGCGTATCACAGCAGCTGCAAAAAGAACTTGCGATGATTCTTCAACGTGAAGTTCGTGACTCTCGCCTAGGCATGGTTACGATTTCTGATGTAGAAGTATCACGCGATCTTGCTTACGCAAAAGTATTCGTTACTTTCCTATGTGTGGGTGAGCAAACGCCAGAATCATGCCTAGCAGCACTACGTGAGCACGAAGTGCACATTCGCATGATGCTTGGTAAGCGTATTCGCCTACGTCTAACGCCTGAAATCCGTTTCTACTACGACAACACACTAGTAGAAGGTATGCGTATGTCGAACCTAGTGTCTGAAGTTGTGAGCGAAGATAAACGTAAACAGCAAGATTCAGGTCGCGAAGAAGATCAGGCAGGGGAAGAGTAATGGCTCGTCGTCGTAAAGGTCGTCCAATTAATGGCGTTATCTTGTTGGACAAACCAACAGGTATTTCTTCAAATGATGCACTGCAAAAAGTAAAACGTATTTTCTTTGCTGAAAAAGCAGGTCATACGGGTGCATTGGACCCACTAGCGACGGGCATGTTGCCAATCTGCTTAGGCGAAGCAACTAAGTTCTCTCAGTTCTTGTTGGATTCAGACAAGCGCTACCGCGTAATCGCAAAGTTGGGTGAGCGTACTGATACGTCTGACTCTGATGGCGAAGTGGTAGAGACGCGTCCAGTTGACGTGAACCTTGAGAAGTTAGAAGCGTGCATCGACACGTTCCGTGGTGAATCAGACCAAGTACCTTCAATGTTCTCTGCATTGAAGTACCAAGGTAAACCATTGTATGAGTACGCGCGTAAAGGTATCGAAGTACCACGTGAGTCTCGTAAGATCATGGTATACGAAATTGTGCTTCACCGTTTTGAAGGCGATGAAGTTGAGATGGAAGTACATTGTTCTAAAGGCACGTACATCCGTACTATCGTTGATGATCTTGGTGAAATGCTTGGTTGTGGTGCGCACGTGACGATGCTGCGTCGTACGGGTGTTGCTAAGTACCCATATGAGAAAATGGTGACGTTAGAGCACTTAAACGAACTTCTGGAGCAAGCTCATCGCGATGAAGTTGCGCCAAAAGAGCTGCTTGATCCGTTATTGCTACCAATGGATACTGCGGTTGAAGATTTACCAGAAGTAAACCTCAATGCAGAGCTTACCAATCTTGTTCAGCATGGTATGCCTGTACAGGTGTTCGGCGCACCTGCTGGTACGCCACTTCGCATGACTTCAGGTGAAGAGAAACTTTTCATCGGAGTCGCTGAACTAAACGATGACGGAAAAGTGGCACCAAAGCGTTTAGTGGTTTTCCGTGACGAAGCATAAGCTCACCAATGAATTGAAAATACCGGCGAAATCGCCGGTATTTTTGTATTGCGCGGATAAGGAAACTTCCCTATAATTCGCGCTTCGCGTAGCGGCTGAATCAGAGATTGGCTGCTACAACTTTAAACTTACTCTTATTAGGAGAGAATTATGTCTCTGAATGCAGAAACTAAAGCAGCAATCGTTGCAGAATACGCACAAGGCGAAGGCGACACTGGTTCACCAGAAGTTCAAGTAGCTCTACTTACAGCTTCTATCAACCACCTACAAGGTCACTTCAAAGCACACAAAGGCGATCACCACAGCCGTCGTGGTCTTCTACGTATGGTTTCTCGTCGTCGTAAGCTTCTAGATTACCTAAAAGGTAAAAATCTAGCTCGCTACCAAGACCTAATCAAGCGTCTAGGCCTACGTCGCTAATAAGCGACTGCATAGCAGTTTGTCTAAAAGGGGCTTTATGCCCCTTTTTTGTTGCCCGTTACTTATTTTGGCTGCTATAACTTAGCCAAATCAAACTTATGCCGTTATACTACACGCGGCTAAATCTCGTTTTGAGATTTTCACTAAGCTCATCGTATTACAGTCAACCAAGTCGACCAAAAGGTCGCGACTATTAAAAGTGTACTTCAGTCTGACTCAGTCCATTTTTACTAGTCGCGATTCGTAATACCTTGAGTGTCAATTAACACACTCTGAGGCGCCTTTATTCGTAAAGAACGCTCGGAAACAAGGAATAACAATGTTCGAAAAACCAGTTGTTAAAACGTTCCAGTACGGTAACCACACAGTTACTCTAGAAACTGGCGTTATCGCACGTCAAGCTACGGCTGCAGTAATGGTTACAATGGACGATACAGCAGTATTCGTTTCAGTTGTAGGTAAGAAAGAAGCGGTTGCAGGCCAAGATTTCTTCCCACTAACAGTAAACTACCAAGAGCGTACTTACGCGGCAGGTAAAATCCCTGGTGGTTTCTTCAAGCGTGAAGGCCGTCCTTCTGAAGGCGAAACGCTAACAGCTCGTCTAATTGACCGCCCAATTCGTCCACTATTCCCTGATGCATTCAAAAACGAAGTTCAGGTTATCGCGACAGTAATGTCTGTAAACCCAGACGTTCAGCCAGATATCGTAACAATGATCGGTACTTCTGCTGCGCTTGCTATCTCTGGTATCCCGTTCAACGGTCCTATCGGTGCTGCGCGTGTTGGTCACGTTGATGGCCAACTTGTTCTAAACCCAAGCAACACAGAGCTAGATGCATCTAAGCTAGACCTAGTGGTTGCAGGTACAGAATCTGCGGTACTAATGGTTGAATCAGAAGCAGACAACCTAACTGAAGAAGAAATGCTAGCTGCGGTTGTTTACGGTCACGACCAACAACAAGTTGTTATCAACGCGATTAACGAATTCAAAGCTGAAGTTGCTACTCCGGCTTGGGATTGGGTTGCTCCTGAAGAGAACACTGCGCTTAACAACAAGATTGCTGAGCTAGCAGAAGCGAAACTTGTTGAAGCTTACCAAATCACAGAAAAGATGGCTCGTTACGACCGCATTCACGAAATCGCGGCAGAAGTAAACGAAGTGCTACTTGCTGAAGATCCAGAAGCGAACACTAAAGAAATCCACACTATCTTCCACGATCTAGAGAAGACAGTTGTACGTCGTAGCATCATCGCTGGTAACCCACGTATCGATGGTCGTGAGAAAGACATGGTTCGTGCGCTAGACGTACGTACTGGCGTTCTTCCACGTACCCACGGTAGCGCGCTATTCACTCGTGGTGAAACTCAGGCGATCGTTACAGCGACTCTAGGTACACAACGTGACGCTCAAATCATTGATGAGCTAACTGGTGAGCGTAAAGATCACTTCCTACTACACTACAACTTCCCTCCATACTGTGTAGGTGAAACAGGTTTTGTAGGTTCTCCAAAGCGTCGTGAAATCGGCCACGGTAAACTGGCTAAGCGTGGTATCGCTGCAGTAATGCCATCTGTAGATGAGTTCCCATACACAGTACGTGTTGTATCAGAAATCACAGAATCTAACGGTTCTTCATCAATGGCTTCTGTATGTGGTACTTCTCTTGCTCTTATGGATGCAGGTGTGCCAATCAAGTCTTCTGTTGCGGGTATCGCAATGGGTCTTGTTAAAGAAGGTGACGATTTCGTTGTTCTTTCTGACATCCTTGGTGACGAAGACCACCTAGGCGACATGGACTTTAAAGTAGCAGGTACTCAATCTGGTATCACTGCACTTCAAATGGACATCAAGATAGAAGGTATCACCAAAGAGATCATGCAAATTGCGCTTAACCAAGCTCAAGGTGCACGTAAGCACATCCTATCTGTAATGGATGAAGCAATCTCTGGTGCTCGTGAAGACATCTCTGAATTTGCTCCTCGCATTCATACAATGAAGATCAGCTCAGAGAAGATCAAAGACGTTATCGGTAAAGGTGGTGCAGTTATCCGTGCTCTAACGGAAGAAACTGGTACAACTATCGAAATCGAAGACGACGGTACTATCAAGATTGCAGCAACTGAAGGTGCTGCAGCGAAAGAAGCTATCCGCCGTATCGAAGAGATCACTGCTGAAGTTGAAGTAGGCCGTATCTACACTGGTAAAGTAGCTCGTCTAGCAGACTTTGGTGCATTCGTTACTATCCTTCCAGGTAAAGATGGTCTAGTACATATCTCACAAATCGCTGAGAAGCGTGTTGAGAAAGTGTCTGACTACCTAGCTGAAGGTCAAGAAGTTCAAGTTAAAGTTCTTGAAATCGACCGTCAAGGCCGTGTACGTCTAAGCATGAAAGAAGCAGTAGAGAAGCCAGCAGAAGAGGCGTCTGACGCATCTGAAGCGAAAGGTGAGTAATCTTAGTTTCGACTTTTGGTCTTTTATTAGCTTAAGAGCCTGAAAGCATGCTATAAAAGGGGAGCATTTTCGCTCCCTTTTTTTTTGGTTTGTTTCGAAGTATTTACCCTCAAATGAGGTTAACTATCCTATAGTGCATAAAAGAGAAACAAACCCAGAGCGGTCCAAACAGGAGTACTAATTAGTGAAATGGTTTCAAACCGCAAGTTTATGTGTTGCTATCGCGCTGACCGGTTGTGCTAATACATCTCAACAATCATCGGAGAAATGGATCTATCCACCGATGGCAGTTCCTCTGCAGCCGAGTGTTCAACAAGAGGTTCAGATCGCGCGTCTGTCTCAGCTTTTACAACGCCCTGATCTAAGTGATGAAGTGCGCGCAAAAATGCATTACGAACGTGGTAACTACTACGACAGCGTTGGTCTTCGTGATCTTGCTCGTTTGGACTTCAACCAGTCTCTACAATTAAACCCTGCTCAACCTGATATATTTAACTTACTTGGGGTGTACTTTACCCAGGTAGGTGAATTTGATGCGGCTTATGAAGCCTTTGACTCAACGTTAGAATTAGCACCAGAAAACTCTTACGCAGAACGTAATCGAGCCATTGCGTTGTACTACGGCGGTCGAATTGATCTTGCTTTAGAGGACATGACTAAGCACTACGAAGAGATGCCTAGTGACCCATTCCGTGCATTATGGTTATACATCATAGAAGCAGAGCAAAACCCTGAGCAAGCGAAAGCGAACTTAGAGAAACGCTACCAACGTGATCGCAGCGAAGAGTGGGGATGGGTGCTTGTTGCCATTATGCTTCGTGATGTGTCAGATGATGCCGCACTTAAAGCTATTATGGATGGCACGCGTGAAAATTACCGCCTTGCGGAGCGCCTGACAGAAACCTACTTTTATTTAGGTAAGCGCTATCAACTGGAAGGGGATGTGGCTGATGCAATTGCCTTGTATAAATTGGCGATTTCTTTCAATGTGTATGAGTATGTTGAGCATCGTTACTCTTTCCTAGAGTTGGCTCAAATATACGATAGGCTACAACAAGAACAGCTGGCTAAACTCAAAGCCGAGCAACAAAAAGAAGAAGCAAAATAACAGAAGGCCGCTCACTTAGAGCGGCTTTTTTGTGCTTGAAGATTTTGAACCTCTTCACTAAAATAGTTAGCCTTGCTAACTAAATGGATTGTACTCAATGGCATTAGAAAAAAGCTTGATTGATTTGGAACGTTTTTGTGCAAAAGCGTGGCGTGTTTATGCCAAGGAAGATCCGCTTTCTCATTTGAGCTTTAACGAGTTTGATTATCTACGAGTGATCCAGCTTTACCCAGAGGGCGTTCGAATTACGGACCTTGCTGAGGATCTTCAGGTGACAAAACCTTCCGCTTCTAACATGGTGGTTCGTTTGGAGAAAAAAGGATTAGTACAACGCATTGCTTGTAATGAAGATGCACGTTCAAAGCGTGTTCTTTTAACGGAAGAAGTCATTCAAGAAATGTCGTTAGAGCAAGTGGTTTACAAGGATATTTCTGAGCAACTCGTGCGTAAACTTGATAAACAAGAAGCACAGCAACTGAAAGCGCTACTGGATAAAGCGCTCGGAAACTAAACATACATTTTATTCTTTTATCTATTTAGTTAGCCTTGCTAACTATTGGTGGTAGTCATGCAAAACTCTATATATAAACAGTTTTGGAAATACACAATTCCGACCGTTGCAGCCATGTTGGTCAACGGCTTATATCAAGTCGTAGATGGCATTTTTATCGGTCGTTATGTAGGGGCTGATGGATTAGCCGGGATCAATGTAGCCTGGCCGATCATTGGCTCGATACTTGGTATTGGTATGATGGTGGGCGTAGGTACGGGTGCACTCGCCTCTATCAAACAAGGTGAAAAAGACAGTGAAGGTGCTAAACGTATTCTTTCAACTGGTCTTTTGCTTTTAGTTGCTTTGATGCCTGTCGTAGCAATAACTTTGTTCTTCTTCGCTGATGACTTTATTGGTTGGCAAGGGGCTGAAGGGCGAGTATACGAACTTGGTTTGCAGTACCTGCACATCTTAAGCGTGGCGTGTGTGTTCTCGTTAGGTTCAATCGCAGTGCCGTTTTTGCTGCGTAACGATGATAGCCCGAACTTAGCCACCATCTTGATGGTGATTGGTGCCGTGATCAATATCGTGCTTGATTACTTGTTTATTGCTTGGCTTGGTTGGGAGCTTGAAGGTGCAGCGATTGCGACTGCGTTAGCACAGATGGTGGTCACCATTCTTGGTGTGGGATACTTCTTTACTTCCAGAGCCAACATGCGTTTGTCTTTCAGTGACTTGAAGATGCAGTTTGATGTTATCCCTAAGATTGTCATGATCGGCACATCAAGCTTCTTCATGTACGCATACGGCTCAATGATGGTCGCGCTGCACAACGCGCTGTTTGCTCAGTATGGTAGCGCTCTGCTAATTGGTGCTTACGCCATCTTGGGTTATATCGTTACGGTCTACTACTTGATCGCGGAAGGCATTGCTAATGGTATGCAGCCTTTAGTGAGCTATAACCATGGCGCACGCAACCAAGACAATATTCGTAAGCTGTTGAAGGTCGCAATGGGCACGTCAGTGCTCGGTGGTGTCGCGTTTGTTATTTTGATGAACATCTTCCCGTATGAGTTTGTCTCGGTGTTCAACAATGCCGATCAAAACCTGATTGATGCGACAGTAGTCGGCATTCGCCTCCATATGTTTGCATTGTTCTTGGATGGTTTCTTAGTGGTTGCTGCAGCGTACTACCAATCGGTGAACAAAGGCAGCAAAGCCATGTTTGTGACCATTGGCAACATGGTTATCCAATTACCGTTCTTATTTATTATGCCCAAGCTATTTGGTGTAACTGGTATTTGGATTGCATTCCCACTGTCTAACATTGCTTTGAGCTTAGTGGTGATGAGTATGTTGTGGCGTGATATTAAGAAGTTAATGAATGAGAGTACTGTAGAGCCGAGTGTTCAAGTTTCTTAATCGAAAAACGCAAACGAAAAAGCGAGGTTAACACCTCGCTTTTTTATTGGCTTGAAAACCCTGAGAAGGGCTTAGATGTTCTTCACTTCTAAGCCAGCAAGCTGATGCCAGTAACCGTTACATTGGCGGTCTTGGATCTTGCCTGGGTTAGTGCCTTTCTCGTTTGAACGGAATTGGTCTAGTTCAGAGAAGGTACTGATACCGAGTGGGCTTAGACGAACCACATCAACCAAACCTTCCATGCTCGGGAGATCATTGACCAAGTTGTAGCAGTAACCCGATTGAGTCTGAATGCCATTTAGGTTGAAGACTTCTTGACCTTCTTGGCTGCTGACTTGGATACCTGTTGGGTACTTAATACAGCAGGTCTCGCAGTCGTCTTTGGCTTTGTTTTCTGCACGAGCGGTAAAGCAGCGTGCCGAGTAAGCCAGTGGCAGGTAACCATGGCTGAAAACTTCCACTTCAAACTTATTGCGAATACCTAGTTCGTCACATTGAACCAGCGTGTTGCTGAGCCACTCACGCGATAGCTCTACTGGCATACACCAGCGGGTCATGCCTTGTTTTAGGAACAAGTTAAGCGTGTGGGCGTTGTAAGTGTTAACCGCTGGGCCTACTACGAAAGGCACTTTGTGTTCAGAAGCCAGTTGAACTGCAGATACGTCGTTAGCTTCAATCGCGAAGTCACCGTTGTCGATGTACTTTTTCATGATGTTGACTTCACTTGGCGCTTCTAATAGTGCCATCGTTGAAAGCACCACTTGTTTACCAGATGTAGACAGTTCTTTCGCAATATCAAACCAGTGTGCAGGTTTCATCTCTCGACGTTTTGAACACACGGTTTCACCTAGATAGATGATGTCCGCAGAACTTGATTTTGCTTGCTCATAAAACGCTTCAATATCTTGCTTTGGCCAGAAGTACAACAGCGGACCAAGTGCGTATTTCATTGAGTTATCCATCTTAACCTCTACTGCCATTTACGGTGGTAAGCACCAAGTGTGGTTTGCGTACCTTCCGATACGTTTGCCAACGCTGCATCCCAAGCCGCTTCTACTTGGTAAGCCTCTGGGTTTGCTTGGTAACGATCAATCGCTGCACGCCATGTGCGCGTTACTTGTTCTACGTACGCAGGGCTACGTTGGCGGCCTTCAATTTTTACTGAAGCCACATTTGCCGCAAACAGCTCAGGCATCATAGAAAGGGTGTTTAAACTGGTTGGCTCTTCCAGTGCGTGGTAGCGTTTCTTCTCGCCTTCAATTTCAGCGTCGAAACGACCTTTACACAAGGTTGGGTAGCCCGCGTTTTCACCGGCGCTGTAGCGATCGATCAGGATGTCGTTAAGACGAGATTCCAGACCGTTTTCTGTTTCTTGCCAGCGAACGTATTTCGCTGGAGAACACGCACCCACGGTGTTTGGTGACTCGCCGGTCATGTAAGACGACAAGTAACAACGACCTTCTGACATGATGCACAAACTACCAAAAGCAAAGACTTCCAGCTCGACATCGCTGGTGATGTTGCGAGAAAGCTGTTTTACCTGATGGATAGACAATACGCGAGGCAGTACAACGCGCTTCACGTTGAAGTTTTGTTTGTAGAAATCAACAGCCGCAACGTTGGTCGCTGAGGCTTGCACAGATAAGTGCAATTCTAGTTCAGGGTATTTGCGAGCAGCGTATTCCAGAACCGCAATGTCAGCGACAATCAAAGCATCAACACCAAGAGCCGCTGCGTTATCGACGGCATTTGTCCAGCGATCAAAGCCATTTGGATGGGCAAAGGTGTTGAGCGCAACGTGGATCTTTTTGTTGCGGTCATGAACGTATTGCACCGCTTTTTCTAGCTTCTTGCCGTTAAAGTTAAGACCAGCAAAGTGACGAGCGTTGGTGTCGTCTTTAAAGCCGATATAGACGGCGTCTGCACCGCAATCAATCGCGGTTTTTAGCGCAGGCAAGTTACCCGCAGGACACAAGAGTTCCATATGCTCACAATTTTAGAGAATAAAAAGGTGCCCGCATTTTATGAAGAATTATGAATAGCGAAATTGACCTAAGTTAGGTTTAGCTCAATAAAGTTGAGATTTACCCCTTGAGAGTAAGGGGGAACACTCAGATTTTGTTGCAGTTGAGATCAGTTCTTATGACGGCGGTTTTGCGCAAACAACTCTTCAACTTCGTGTTTAGGTTGAGGACGGTAAAAATGGAAGCCCTGAATCGAGTTACATTGCAGGTTCGAGAGCAGTGTCGCTTGCTGGTGGGTTTCCACACCTTCGGCAACAACCGTCAAATCTAATGATTTACCAAGGTTGATGATGTTCTCAATCACCGTCACCTGTTTCGGTAGTGTATCGATGTCGTTGATAAATGCGCGGTCGATTTTTAGCTCATCGATAGGGAAGCGAGCTAAGTAGGAAAGGGAAGAGTAACCCGTTCCGAAGTCGTCGATAGACAGAGCAAAACCAAGCTTTTTGATCGCGTTAAGCATTTGCAGTGTGTGTTCGCTGTCGCTCATTACTGCACTTTCGGTGAGCTCGAAGGTAATACAACTTGGGTCAAGTTCGGTAGTGCGCAGCAGCTTTTCCATGTAGTCGATCAGTTGTGGGTTACCAAATTGCTCTGGAGAGAGGTTGATCGCCACGCGTCCCGGTAAGATGCCTTGCAGTTTCCAGCGCTTTACGGTGTTAAACACATCGCGCATTACCACACGACCAAGGTGTTCAATCAAGCCTGCACGTTCAGCTACGGGGATAAATGCGCCCGGGCTGATATAACCTTCAACCGGATGCTTCCAACGTACTAACGCTTCTGCACCGTTAATGCTGAAGTCACGGGCGTTAACTTTTGGTTGGTACCATACTTCTAAGCCGTTTTGCTGCAATGCTTTTTGTAGCTCGATCTCCAACCACAAACGCATTCGTGCTTCTTTGTTCATCTGATCGTTAAATTTAATCAGACGGTTACGACCTCGGTCTTTCGCTTCGTACATCGCGGTATCAGCATTTTGTAGCAGAATGCGCGCGTCTTGCCCGTCTTCTGGGTAACGCACACTGCCAATTGAACATGCTAGGCGTTTACTGAAATGATGCAGATCGAAAGGTTGGTTAATCAGAGAAATAATGCGCTCAGATAAAATCTCCGCCATGCGAGTGTTTTCTGGCTCAGGCAGGATGATGCCAAATTCGTCACCGCCTAAGTGACCAATGATAGCTTGATTAGGTAAAGAGCGTTTTAGGCGGGCGGAGACTTCTTGAATTACTTTGTCACCGATGTGGTGGCCAAGTGAGTCATTGATATTCTTAAAGTTATCGATGTCGAGGTAGAAAACCAGTAACGGTGTCTGGCTCTTAATAAGTTGCTCTAATCGTTTAGTAAAGCCAAAGCGATTATACAGCTTGGTCAGTGAATCAATGTGTGCGTCTTCATTGGTGGCAGAAGAGAGTAGTTTTGGCGCATCATCAGCGTCTTGGATCAATATGATTTGGGACTCGCTACCAAGAATTGCCGTAGTATCCGCATGCAATTGGACTTTACGTTCAAATCCACAACGTGCGCTGGTTAAACAAACAAAGGGCTTTTCTGATAACAGCGTGCTGATGCGATGGGTGAAAACCTTTTTGCTGTTTTCATCAATGAACAAGCGAGTAAGCTCTTCACCCAGTAATTCGTGGGGAGAGTTTAACCCTAGTAAGCGAGCTGAAGCAGGGTTTGCAGAGATGATAATGTCATCTTCAACAAGCAATAAACCGTCAGGTAAGAGCTGGGTGAGCTTGGCAAACTTGCTCTCAGATTCTTCTAAAGAGCGAACCAGAATTTGTTTTTCTGATGTATCGACGGCATGAAAAACCACAAAACGGATTTCGTTTTCTTCGTGAATCGGAGAAAGACTGAAGTGCAAACTGGTTTCGAGATCGGTTTCGTCGAGTGTGATTTCTGCTTCGACATGCTCGCCTTTGAAGGCACGCTGATAGTAGGGCGCGAGCTTTTTGTAGAACTGCTCTCCCAATACCTGACTGTCGTTAAGGCCGATGATTTCATCATGACCTAAGCCTGCAATGTCACAATAGCGATCACTTACCATTCGATAATTGTGTTTCTTATCAAGAATGGCAAAAAAGAAAGGGCTATTTGAGGTTAGCGTTGCAAACCAATGTTGTAATTGCTGGGAAGGCATTAAGGTGTTACCGATCTCCAATGAGCCTGATTATTCGTCCGTGTAATAAAAACGCTATTTTGATAACTATAACTTTGAACATACCGTTATTAAAGCGTTTATCCACGACTTAGCGTCAATAATACACGTAAGGTCAAAAAAACGACGCTAAGGTTGGTAAAACTGCCTACTTCTAAAACAAACAGTTTTATTGATACATAACAGGTACTGGTATTACTCTATTGCGTAATATAAACGACCTTATGACAAAGTAACGGATAATTAGCGTGTTAAACAAGATTCGCAGTCAACTAGTAAAGAACGCAGCATCAATTTTGCGATCTCCAGTCCAGTTATTGCCACAAACTGTTCAGAAAAAAGCCTTGTTAGAAGGCCTAAAAATGGTGTTCAAAGAAGCCCTAGAAGATGGCGATTTTGAGTTCCTTGAAGACAAGTGGCTAAAAGTTGCGATTAAAGACTTGAACTTAGCATGGTATATCAGCTACCAAGATGAAAAGTTAGTGGTAGCAGAGAAACCGGTTCAGGAAGATGTGAGTTTTAGTGGTAACCTTAACGACCTAGTACTTATTGCTGGTCGTAAAGAAGACCCTGACACGCTGTTCTTCCAACGTCGCCTTTCTATTGAAGGTGACACCGAGCTTGGCTTGGAAGTGAAAAACCTGATGGACAGTGTCGACTTAGAGCAGTTACCAAAAGCAATGCAGGTTGCACTGAACCAACTGGCTGACTTTGTTCAAAAAGGCGTTCAAGCACCAGCACAAGAAACCGGAGTAGCGAATGCTTATTCGAACTGAAGCCCCTGCGGACATTCTGACCATTGACCGCCTATTGAAACATGCTTTCCCCACTGAGGCGGAAGCCAATCTAGTGATGCGCCTACGTGAAAACGGCAAGCTCACTTTGTCGTTGGTAGCATGTACAGATGAAGGTGAAGTCATTGGTCACGCATTGTTTAGTCCTGTGACGCTAAACGGTGAAGATTTGTCTTGGCAAGGGCTTGCACCACTGGCGGTACATGAAGACTACCGTCGTCAAGGTATTGCGGCTGAAATGATTAAAGAAGGTTTCGATTCTTTACGTGATTTTGGTTACCCAGTCTGTGTGGTATTAGGTGAGCCAGAATACTACGCTCGTCAAGGTTTTGAAGCTGGTGAAGAGATGGGTTTTGACTGTGCATGGGAAGTTCCACAAGGTGCATTCCGTGTCGCTGAATTAGTAGAAGACCAGTGTGATGGTCGTTCAGGTCGTATTGATTACTCACCAGAGTTTTCTGAGTTGTAGTTTGCCGTCTATCTACTCGACTTAGAGAAACAAAGCCCGCATTAAAAAGCGGGCTTTGTTGTCGATGCGCAAAGAGAAAGCGTGGATTAATCTTGCTCTTGGATACGTTTTTTGCCCCAAACCTCGATTTTGGCTTTTTTGCTCATACCTGCGGCATTCAGAGTCATGTTACCCCAGCTTTTGTATTCCATATCCAGACGCTTAAATTTAGCATCTTCAGATCCTGGTAGAGTCCATGCGCGCGTCGACATGCCCTTGGTTAAAGTGCCGACCATGGTCTTGAGTTTTTTTTCACTGCCATCAGTCATGGTCACTTTCATGTTCTTGATGCTCATGGTGCCTTGAGTACACTTGATTTTAATCTTGCTGAATTTACGATTTTTGAAAAGACCATTTGGCTCAACCGTATCAGTTTCCGTTTGGAAGTTTACGGTTTTTTCTGCGATCAGCTCCCAACCATCGTTGCTATCCTTAGCAAAAGTAGTAAAGCTGGTGGTCGCGATGAGCAATGTGATTGCGAATGATTGGAAAAGCTTCATAACACCTCTGACTTTAAATGCGAAATTTTGGTAGGATTGCCTCGTTCAAATAGGTGACAAAAGATGTCAATTAACGAGAAACAATATTTACATGAAATGGGGATCAGCACATGGGAGCTGACTCACCCAGAAAGATTGGAAGGCTATCAGTCGCCATTATTGGATTTGCAAAGTTCTTGTAAACTCCTATTGGTATCGCCAATGTGTCCTGAAAACGAGACAGCTTTGATGTTTGAGCGTGTATTGAAGAGCATTAGACTCTCGCTCGACGATGCGCTGTATTTAGAACCGAGCCGAGTATCTTCTTTAGGCGAGCACGAGTTGGAGTGGGTATGGTTTGCTGGGTGTGAAATAGATGCAAGCGTTAATGCAAAACAACTGACTTCCCCACTACTGAAAGATATTGATGGCAACAACGAACAACGTCGCGCCTTGTGGCAGCAGATCTGTTCGTATTCGTAACGGAGCAAAAGCGTGACGATTCAAATTACGCCGATGGAAGCTAAACACTCAGATCAAGTTTGGCAAATTGAGCAGCAAGCACATTCTCACCCTTGGGCTGAATCACTGGTTCGAGATTTATCGAGTCGAGGTGCTTGTCATCATGTGATGACGGAAGATCATCAAGTATTGGGTTACTTTTATGCGCAGAATATTGTGGGTGAAGTGACCTTACTCAACATCGCGATAGCACCGCACCAACAAGGAAAAGGCTTAGGTCAGAAGCTTTTGGATGCTTTCTTTGAATACTGTGAACAAGCAAAAGCAGAGAGCGCTTGGTTGGAAGTGCGTGAAAGTAACCATCCAGCTATTCATATTTATGAACAAGCGGGCTTTAATGAAGTGGATCGTCGTTACAACTATTACCCTGCTAAAACGGGCAATGGCAAAGAAGATGCCATCATTATGAGTTACTTATTTTTGATTTAGTTTTTAGTCATTACGAATTACCTCATCAACACTTATGCTATAAATGCGTATCTGACTTCGAGGCTATTGAATATGTAATAATAATTTTTTGAATTTTTTACATCTCTTTGTGTGGAGCTAGTTTTCCATTGTTGGCGCTAGGGAATGTGAGCCCTAGGGAAAGAGAGGATGAACCGAGCAAATTGAGTTCATGTCTTTCCAGTTTGCTAGCATAGCGATAATAAGCGAGAATACCGCACAATATCGAATAGTAGATATGCTTGCCCATTTTGTGAGCATGAAAGTAATTTAGAAGATTAACTAATGTCAAATCCCCTTTTTTTAGGCGAAGTTTCTAAGCGTAGAACGTTCGCTATTATTTCTCACCCGGATGCGGGTAAAACCACCATTACTGAAAAAGTACTGTTATTCGGAAACGCAATCCAAAAAGCAGGTACGGTTAAAGGTCGTGGTAACGCACAACACGCAAAATCAGACTGGATGGAAATGGAAAAGGAACGTGGTATCTCGGTAACCACGTCTGTCATGCAGTTTCCTTTCAACGATTGTCTGGTTAACCTACTTGATACTCCTGGACACGAAGACTTCTCGGAAGATACATACCGCACACTTACGGCGGTTGACTCGTGTTTGATGGTTATCGACGCGGCGAAAGGTGTCGAGGATCGTACTCGTAAGCTGATGGAAGTTACTCGTCTGCGCGACACTCCAATCGTAACTTTTATGAACAAACTTGACCGTGACGTTCGTGACCCAATGGAAGTATTGGACGAGGTTGAAAACGAACTTGGCATGATGTGTGCGCCAATTACCTGGCCAATCGGCTGTGGTAAAGAGTTTAAAGGCGTTTACCACATTCACCGTGACGAAACGATTCTGTACGAATCTGGCCACGGTCATGAGATCCAAGAAGTTCGTATCATCAAAGGCCTAGATAACCCTGAGCTTGACGAGAAAGTGGGTGAAAGCTTGGCAGCAAGCGTTCGTGAAGAGCTTGAACTTGTAATGGGCGCTTGCCCTGAGTTTGACCAAGAAGCGTTCCTAACGGGTGAGTTAACGCCAGTTTACTTCGGTACAGCACTAGGTAACTTCGGTGTAGATCATATGCTAGAAGGTCTGACTGAGTGGGCTCCAGCACCGAAGACTCGTCAAGCGGTTGAACGTGACGTTGAAGCGACAGAAGACAAGTTCTCAGGTTTTGTATTCAAAATTCAAGCAAATATGGATCCAAAACACCGCGACCGTATCGCATTTATGCGTATCGTTT
Organism: Vibrio sp. ED002; assembly: GCF_023277445.1. Classification (NCBI taxonomy): domain Bacteria; kingdom Pseudomonadati; phylum Pseudomonadota; class Gammaproteobacteria; order Vibrionales; family Vibrionaceae; genus Vibrio; species Vibrio sp. ED002. The sequence continues at coordinate 3,105,842 of NZ_CP080238.1, forward strand.
CGGGTACTTACACACAAGGCATGAAGATGAACCACGTTCGTCTAGGTAAGCAAGTGAGTATCTCGGATGCGGTTACCTTCATGGCGGGTGACCGCTCTCGTGCAGAACACGCTTACGCGGGTGACATCATTGGTCTTCACAACCACGGTACGATTCAAATTGGTGATACGTTCACTCAAGGTGAAGCGTTGAAGTTCTCAGGTATTCCAAACTTTGCACCGGAACTGTTCCGTCGTATTCGTCTAAAAGATCCATTGAAGCAGAAGCAGCTACTAAAAGGCCTGGTTCAGCTTTCTGAAGAAGGTGCGGTACAGGTATTCCGTCCACTACAAAACAACGATTTGATCGTTGGTGCGGTTGGTGTACTTCAGTTTGACGTGGTTGTGGCTCGCTTGAAGTCAGAATACAACGTTGAGGCAATCTACGAAGGCGTTAACGTGGCAACGGCGCGTTGGGTTGAGTGTGGTGATGCGAAGAAATTGGATGAGTTCCAGCGTAAGAACCAAACTAACCTAGCGTTGGATGGTGGCGATAACCTAACGTATATCGCACCAACCATGGTTAACTTAAACCTAGCGCGTGAACGTTTCCCTGATATCGATTTCCGTGCGACTCGCGAGCACTAATCGAATCTAACTCGCTTTATATTGCGTACTAGATCATAAGCCGCCGTTAGCTATACACTTAGCTAACGGCGGCTTTTTATTTGGCGCAACGCGAATTCTATTAGCTAAAAAGGAAGTGTGATGAACTGGTTTAAGAAAGGGCTCAAACGCTATGACGATTGGTGCAAAGAGATGGGGCTGACGCCTGATCAAAAGCGCAGTTGTGTGCCGTATAAACAAGACCCAGTTCATGAAGACGAGCCTGCTAAAAAAGCAGAGCAAGGGAAAGCAAACAATGAAACTGTTTGATACCCACTGCCATTTTGACTTTGACGTCTTTCAACAGGATTTTGCTCACCAAGTCGACCTTGCTCGTGAGCAAGGGGTAGAGCGTATCTTGATTCCGTCTATCGGGCCGAGTAACTGGGCTCGTATTCAAGAGCTGGCCAATCAATACTCTCATCTTTATTACGCGCTGGGTTTTCATCCCTATTTTCTACAACAAGAGTTTGAGCAGTTTGTTCCTGAGCTCGAATCTCTGCTTTCCTCACGCAACCGACAATGCGTTGCGATAGGGGAGTGTGGTTTAGACTTTGCTATCAAGGTTCCCGCCGAGCTTCAAGAGCAGGCGCTCAAATTACAGTTCAAACTGGCAAAACGATTCGAACTACCCGTTATTTTACACAGCCGAAAAGCACACAATCGTCTCATCCAAATGGTCAAAGCCGCTAAGTTGCCGAAAGGGGGTGTGTTGCATGCTTTCTCTGGCAGTTATCAACAGGCGATGGAGTGGGTTCGATTAGGTTTTCTTATCGGAGTTGGGGGCACAATTACCTACCCAAGAGCGAACAAAACACGCGACGCGATTCAAAGGTTACCACTGCAACATCTTGTACTCGAAACCGATGCTCCAGATATGCCTATACTTGGCTATCAGGGCGAACCGAATCACCCTTCAAAACTCATTTATGTCTTAAATGAGCTGTCTGCGTTGCATATAGAAAACAAGCAATCGATTGCGTCTCAGCTATGGGAAAATAGCAATTCTGCCTTCTCTATATGTGAATAAAATCTAAAGATGGTGTTTAAAAGCGAAAACGTTTTCCTTCTTATTGTGAGATAACTCACAAACGAGAGTGAATCAATGATGAATCTTATAAGAAAGTGTGAGGGTGGCATTACTTTAATTGATTCGGGATGAGTATAATTGCCCCCGCTTTATAGCTCCATTTTGTAACACGCCAATAAATAACTTATAAGGAAGTCATAAACTATGAGCCTGTTTATGAGCCTAGTCGGTATGGTAGTGCTTCTTGCTATTGCATTTGCATTTTCTAATAACCGAAAAGCTATCAACTTTAGAACTGTGGGTGGCGCATTTGCTATCCAATTTATCCTAGGTGCATTTGTTCTTTACGTACCTTGGGGCCGTGATCTACTAAACGGTTTCTCTACTGGTGTATCTAACGTTATCAACTACGGTAACGATGGTTCATCTTTCCTATTCGGTGGTCTTGTTTCTGACAAGATGTTCGAAGTATTCGGCGGCGGCGGTTTCATCTTCGCATTCCGCGTTCTTCCTACACTGATCTTCTTCTCTGCACTGATTTCAGTTCTTTACTACATTGGCGTTATGCAGTGGGTTATCAAGATTCTTGGTGGTGCACTACAGAAAGCGCTTGGCACATCTCGTGCGGAATCAATGTCAGCAGCAGCTAACATTTTCGTAGGTCAAACAGAAGCGCCTCTAGTTGTTCGTCCGTTCGTTCCAAAAATGACTCAATCTGAGCTATTCGCGGTAATGTGTGGTGGTCTAGCGTCTGTTGCTGGTGGTGTACTAGCAGGTTACGCATCTATGGGTGTTCCACTAGAATACCTAGTAGCAGCATCATTCATGGCTGCACCAGGTGGTCTACTGTTCGCTAAGATTCTTCACCCAGAGACTGATAAGCCTCACGAAGATATCGAAGAAGCAATGGACGGTGGCGACGACAAACCAGCTAACGTAATCGACGCAGCAGCGGGCGGTGCGGCTTCTGGTCTACAACTTGCGCTAAACGTAGGTGCAATGCTAATCGCATTCGTTGGTTTGATTGCTCTAGTTAACGGTATGCTAGGTGGCATCGGTGGTTGGTTCGGTATGCCTGAACTAACACTAGAACTTATCCTAGGTTACGCGTTCTCTCCACTAGCATTCCTAATCGGTGTTCCATGGGACGAAGCAGTTGTTGCTGGTTCATTCATCGGTCAGAAACTAGTAATCAACGAATTTGTTGCATACTTGAACTTCACACCTTACCTAGGTGAAGGCGCTCAAGTTGTTGCAGCTACTGGTGAAGTAATGTCTGCTAAGACAACAGCTATCATCTCATTCGCACTATGTGGCTTCGCGAACCTTTCTTCTATCGCGATTCTACTTGGTGGTCTAGGTAGCCTTGCACCAAACCGTCGTTCAGATATCGCTCGCATGGGTATTAAAGCAGTTCTTGCTGGTACGTTGTCTAACCTAATGGCAGCGACTATTGCAGGCTTCTGCCTTAGCCTTGCAGCACTATAATTAGAATCGGTTCTTAATATATAGACGCCGTTTTAAATCATGCCCTGTAGCAAGAGATTGCTGCGGGGCATTTTTCGTTTTTCAGGCCTGAAAATTTTATCGTATGTAGGTCGATGCAATTCGCTTACGCAGTCGATGGAATAGGGGCTGGGAAATTTTGAGATACAAACCGTTTGCGCTCTATTTGGTGCTACAGTTTTGCGGTGAAACTCTATAATGTAGTAATCATGAAATGGTGGTTCTGACAACCACTTAATCACAGAGTGAATATTACATACTCGATGGGCAAATGAATTGCCCTCCAATATCAGTTCCCACAAGCGTTTTATTGTGTGATGTGATATTAAAGACACCGCAATCATAGATTGTTGTGCCATAGGCCAAACTGGTACTGTGCGGTGACAAGGATAGCAATTGGTATATGATTTTTCGCAGTATATGCCGAGTCTTCAGGGAACCAAGTCCGTTCATTAATAGACTGCTTAGCTAAAATCTCACGCTGTCTCTACTTGTTGATTATAGTTAGAGAAGTGATGTGAAGCTGAGTAGTGAATTTTTTGAATATTGATCGGAGATAGAAATGAGCGATTTAAAAGCAGCAGCGCTACGTGCACTGAAACTTATGGACCTTACTACGCTAAATGATGATGACACTGATGCAAAAGTGATCTCGCTATGTCATGACGCGAAAACTGCAGTAGGCAACACAGCTGCAATCTGTATTTACCCTCGCTTTATTCCTATTGCTAAGAAGACACTTCGTGAGCAAGGTACGCCAGAAGTTCGCATTGCGACTGTAACGAACTTCCCACACGGTAACGACGATATCGACATCGCTGTTGCTGAAACAAAAGCGGCGGTTGCTTACGGTGCAGACGAAGTAGACGTAGTTTTCCCATACCGCGCTCTAATGGCGGGTAACGAGAAAGTTGGCTTCGAACTAGTTAAGCAATGTAAAGAAGCTTGTGGTGATATCCTTCTTAAAGTGATCATCGAAACAGGTGAACTAAAAGAAGAAGCGCTAATCAAGAAAGCATCTCAAATCTGTATCGAAGCAGGTGCTGACTTCATTAAAACTTCAACTGGTAAAGTGCCAGTAAACGCAACACCAGAATACGCTCGCATGATGCTTGAAGTTATTCGTGATATGGGTGTTGCAGAATCTGTTGGTTTCAAACCAGCAGGTGGTGTGCGTACTGCTGAAGATGCAGCGGCATACCTAGCAATGGCTGATGAAATCCTTGGTGACAACTGGGTTGATGCTCGTCACTACCGTTTCGGTGCGTCTAGCCTGCTAACAAACCTACTAAATACATTAGAAGTATCGGACCAAGTCGCTGATCCAACAGCGTACTAATTCCAAAAAAAGCGTCTGAACGGTAGCACCAGCTTTGGTGCTACCAAACCTCTTCTATCCTACTTTTACCATGGCTCATTATGAGCTTGGGAGGCACTAATGTATTTACCACAAGAAATCATTCGTAAAAAACGTGACGGCGAAGTTCTAACAGCCGACGAAATCAACTTCTTTATTCAAGGCGTAGCAAACAACAGTGTATCTGAAGGCCAGATCGCCGCTTTTGCTATGACAATCTTCTTCAATGAAATGACGATGCCAGAGCGTATCGCACTAACCTGTGCAATGCGTGATTCAGGTATGGTTATCGATTGGAGCCACATGAATTTTGGTGGTCCAATTGTCGATAAGCACTCTACTGGTGGTGTGGGTGACGTGACTTCTCTAATGCTTGGTCCAATGGTGGCTGCATGCGGTGGTTTCGTACCTATGATCTCTGGTCGTGGTCTTGGCCATACGGGCGGTACGCTGGATAAGCTTGAGTCTATTCCTGGCTACAACATCACACCGACAAACGACGTATTTGGTCAAGTAACCAAAGACGCAGGTGTGGCAATTATCGGTCAAACGGGTGACCTAGCACCAGCGGATAAGCGCGTTTACGCGACCCGCGATATCACAGCGACAGTAGATAATATTTCACTGATCACGGCGTCGATTTTATCGAAGAAGCTTGCTGCAGGTCTTGAATCTCTAGTGATGGACGTAAAAGTAGGTTCTGGCGCATTCATGCCAACTTACGAAGCGTCTGAAGAGCTAGCAAAATCAATCGTAGCAGTAGCAAACGGTGCTGGTACTAAGACAACCGCTATCCTAACGGACATGAACCAAGTATTGGCGTCTTCGGCGGGTAACGCAGTGGAAGTACGCGAAGCGGTTCGTTTCCTAACAGGTGAATACCGTAACCCTCGTCTACTTGAAGTAACCATGGCTTCATGTGCTGAAATGTTAGTACTTGGCAAACTGGCTGAGAACACAGAAGACGCACGTGCGAAATTGATGGAAGCACTAGATAACGGCAAAGCGGCTGAGTGCTTTGGTAAGATGATCGCCGGTCTAGGTGGCCCAGCAGATTTCGTAGAAAACTACGATAATTACCTAGAGAAAGCGGAAATCATCAAACCAGTATACGCAACTGAAACGGGCGTTGTATCTGCGATGGATACTCGTGCAATCGGCATGGCTGTGGTTTCTATGGGCGGTGGTCGTCGTGTAGCAACAGATGAAATCGACTACGCGGTTGGTTTTGATAACTTCATTCGTTTAGGCGAAGTAGCGGACAGTGACAAGCCTTTAGCGGTGATCCATGCTCGCACAGAAGAGCAGTGGGAAGAAGCGGCAAAAGCGCTTCGCAGCGCAATTAAAGTAGGCGGAGAATACACACCAACGCCAGAGGTCTACCGCCAAATCCGTGCAGAAGATCTTTAATCGAACAAGTAATTACACAAGGCCTACTCAATCATAATTAGAAGCCGAGTGGGCCTAAGGAACGAGCAATGAAAAGAGCATTTATTTTAGTACTAGACTCATTCGGTATCGGCGAAACCGCTGATGCGAAGCAATTTGGTGACGTAGGTTCGGACACGCTTGGTCATATTGCTGACCAGTGTGAACAAGGCTTAGCAAACAACGATAAACGTGAAGGCGCGCTTCGTCTTCCAAACCTATCTAAACTGGGTTTGGCAATGGCACATAAAGAGTCAACAGGTCGTTTTGCTCCTGGTCTAGATGCAGACGCAGAGATCATCGGTGCGTACGGTCACGCAGCAGAGCTTTCTTCAGGTAAAGACACGCCGTCTGGTCACTGGGAAATCGCAGGTGTTCCTGTTCTGTTTGATTGGGGTTACTTCACTGACAAAGCGAACAGCTTCCCGAAAGAGCTGACTGACCGCATTCTTGAGCGTGCTGGTCTGGACGGTTTCCTAGGTAACTGCCACGCATCGGGAACTCAAGTTCTTGACGATCTGGGTGAAGAGCACATGAAGACTGGCAAGCCAATCTTCTATACATCAGCTGACTCTGTATTCCAAATCGCATGTCATGAAGAGACATTCGGTCTAGACCGCCTACTAGAGCTTTGCCAAATTGCACGTGAAGAGCTAGAAGATTACAACATCGGTCGTGTTATCGCGCGTCCATTCGTTGGTGCAGGTAAAGGTCAATTCGAGCGTACAGGTAACCGTCGTGACCTTTCTGTTGAGCCACCATCAGCAACGGTTCTACAGAAACTCGTTGAAGAGAAGCAAGGCAAGGTGGTTTCTATCGGTAAGATTGCGGATATCTACGCAAACTGCGGTATCACGAAGAAAGTGAAAGCGACAGGTATCCCTGCCTTGTTCGAAGCAACACTAGAGCAAATCAAAGAAGCGGGTGACAATACGATCGTATTCACTAACTTCGTGGACTTCGATTCAGCTTACGGTCACCGTCGTGATGTAGCAGGTTACGCCGCGGCACTTGAGTACTTCGATGGTCGTATCAACGAAGTGCTGGATATTATGGAAGAAGACGATGTGCTTATCCTCACGGCGGATCACGGCTGTGACCCAACATGGCCAGGTACAGACCACACTCGTGAGCACATCCCAGTGATTGTTTACGGTAAGAAAGTACCAGCAGGTTCACTAGGCCGTCGTGACAGCTTTGCTGATATCGGTCAAACATTGGCAACGTACTTCGGTATTTCCCCAATGGATTACGGTAAGAACTTCCTATAATTATTTAGGTTTTGAAAACTAGGAGCATCATGCTCCTAGTTTTATGTTCGCAGCATGAAAATGTTGCTTGTCGGAAATGAGAATATTCTAGCCAAAACCGCCAACAGCAGCGCGGATCGCTAGAGACAGGTTAAGGAAAAGAAACATGGCAACTCCACATATCAACGCAGAAATGGGTGCTTTCGCAGACGTCGTTCTAATGCCGGGTGACCCACTACGTGCAAAATACATCGCAGAGACTTTCCTTGAAGATGTTGTTCAAGTGTGTGACGTTCGTAATATGTTTGGTTACACAGGCACTTACAAAGGTCGTAAGATCTCAGTAATGGGCCATGGTATGGGTATCCCATCTTGTTCAATCTACGTGACTGAGCTAATCAAAGACTTCGGCGTTAAGAAAGTGATCCGTGTAGGTAGCTGTGGCGCTGTGAACGAAGACATCAAAGTACGTGATGTTGTGATCGGTATGGGCGCATGTACAGACTCTAAAGTGAACCGCATTCGCTTCAAAGGTCATGACTTTGCCGCTATCGCTGACTACAAAATGGTTCGTGCAGCAGAAGAAGCAGCAAAAGCTCGCGGCGTAGACGTGAAAGTAGGTAACCTATTCTCTGCAGAGCTGTTCTACACGCCAGATCCAGAAATGTTCGACGTAATGGACAAGTACGGTATCGTAGGTGTGGAAATGGAAGCGGCAGGTATCTACGGCGTTGCAGCAGAGTATGGCGCGAAAGCTCTGACTATCTGTACTGTTTCTGACCACATCAAGACTGGCGAGCAAACCACATCTGAAGAGCGTCAAAATACGTTTAACGATATGATGCTGATTGCACTTGATTCAGTACTACTAGGCGATGAAGAGTAAGACGAAGGGATAGCGTTCTTTTCGCTTTAAAGCATTACAAAAACAGCCCGCATTGTGCGGGCTGTTTTTTTATCCGAGATCGAATGAGAGCTACTTTGTCAGTAACAGGTTTTCACCTTTTTTACGGCGGATTGGTTGTCTGCGTAAAATCATAATGAACAGCATGCCGCACACAAAGCTCATCAGAACCATCATGTACATGTAGCGATCGCTCTTACGGTAATGGTGATCGGAAATCGCTGTTACACTACCTGTTTCAAAGGTCACGCGAACAAAACCAATCACAGCGCCATCAGCCGATACGGGCTCGACCAATTGTTGGCGCCCGATAGAGGCTGTCGCCAGCGGTGTATCTAATCCTAGCACTTCACGTACCGAAAGCGCCTCTTCACTGGAAGCCAAACGTACACCTTGCGCATCATAGATGGTGGCATCAAATACTAAACGGTCTTGCGCAAGTTGGTTGGTTAACTTAAGTAGACTTTCTTGATCTTTATTTATGATCATTTCACTAGCGGATAACGACGCTTGCGAAATCAAAACTTTTGTCAGTGTTTCAAGCTGCTGTGCTTGAATCTTCTCGTTGCCCTTACTGATCACGACACTGTTTTTTATGGTGATAAATAGCATCACGCATAGCAGGATCAGCGCTAGGATTCGTAGGGCATTCCTCACTGAGAACAGGGATTCACTCATGCTGTTTACTCGTCCATTCAAAACAAAACAAAGACTTGCCTTTTTAGCTTGTTGAGGTAACGTTTTAGCAAAGTCACAAGGGATTATATACATGGACGCGTCAAAAAGCTTGCCTATCAGAAGGCATACGACTCTTTTAAAACGACTACCCGAAACTCGCTTTGCCACCCAGCTTGATAAAGCCAAGGCTAACTGGATTGTGTTTGGTGAACATCTTGAGCCCCGTAACTTCGAAGACATCGATTTTTTTACTGGTTTCTACAATCCAATCTTAGACACTTGGAAAGTTGGGCAGTATGAAGTTGCATTGATGGCTGGGCAACTCACTCCAGAGCACGAAATCATTTTGAAGAACCTTAACCTTGATTATGCGTCGCTTAATGAAGTGCCGGATCTCTCTACGCCAGGGCTGGTGGTTTTCGATATGGATTCGACGGCGATTCAAATCGAGTGTATTGATGAAATCGCTAAGCTGGCAGGCGTTGGTGAAGAAGTGGCAGAAGTCACCGAACGAGCCATGCAAGGGGACTTGGATTTCGAACAAAGTTTGCGTCAGCGCGTGGGTAAACTGAAAGGTTCCGATGAAGCGATTTTGGAACAAGTACGTAGCCAACTACCATTTATGCCTGACTTTGAAGCGCTGATTGCGACCTTTAAAGCATTAGGTTGGAAGACGGCGATTGCTTCCGGTGGCTTTACTTATTTTTCTGATTTCATCAAAGACAAAGTTGGCTTGGACTTTGCTCAATCGAACCAATTGGAAATTATCGATGGCAAGTTGACCGGTCAGGTACTTGGCGATGTTGTCTCTGCACAAACAAAAGCGGATATCTTGGTTGAACTTGCAGAAGAGTATGACATTGAACAACACAATACAGTGGCCGTAGGCGATGGAGCCAATGACTTGGTGATGATGTCTGCAGCAGGGCTAGGTATTGCTTATCATGCGAAACCAAAGGTCGAGCAACAAGCGCAGACATCAGTTCGATTTGCGGGGCTCGGTGGAGTGTTATGCATTCTGTCAGGCGCTTTGGTTAAGCAACAGAAAATCAGCTGGCAAGCAAAGCCATAAGCTCAAGGTTTAAGACCGACCAATAGAAAACACCGCCTATAGTTGGCGGTGTTTCTTTATTCGGTGAGTTCAAGCCTGACGACGACCTCTTCCGTGATGTCTTCAAACTCACTGTAACCGACGAGAGCAGTCAGTTCTTTTTCTAACTTGCTGGCTTGATGGACACCAAATTGAGTCAGGTCGCTCAAATCTTGGCGCAGCAAAGAGGTCATTGGATCAAAGATCGGCGCGGTTGAAATACGTGTGGCATAGAACTCGCCCATCATGCGCGCTTTCTTAATAAATTGAATGCGCTCTTTCACACTGGTGAAATCTTGGTGCAGTTTAGACTCGAGGCCCGTGATCTTGCTGCCTACCTTCATCAGGCTGATATAAATGTCTTGATGTCTTGCTTGTGCGCCATCGATACGCTTGATGGGGTCGGCAATCAATGTGCTGGAGCGACCCTTAAACAGAGGTTCTAGCGAGAACAGTTGATTGTGGCCCAAGCGAGCGTACAACTCGATGTGTTTTGGAAGTGGGAAGTTCACCCCTATCACTGGTGTTTTAACCGAAGAGGTGGCACTTTTACTAATAAAGATCGGAGTACTCAAGGTACGAGAAAGTAACACGCTGTGCAGCCTTTCTAGCAATGGGTTACTTGGTAGCACCTCTTTTTGTTGAATGAGTTTGTCTTGGTTGTGTTCAATAATGCTATTAAAGAAAGCAATCACGCGCATGGTTTTGCTGTCTTCGTCTATCACCATTTGCACACTACGGCCATCAGGACTCACTCGAATAATACGATAAGGTACCTCGGATAGGGGCAGTTTCTTATCGTAGAGCTGCAACTCACGGAAATTGATGTGAACCTCTTGCCCTGAACGCAGCGCAGTAGGTTCATCTAACCTGATGCCCAAGCCACGTTTGGAAATATCCATGGTGAAACCAGCGGCTTTTAGGTTGCCAGCATCCAATACCAACGGTGTTTTGAAACGGTAGCGAGGTTCCTTGCGACGTGATTGCGCATCGAAATAGATACCTTTAGGACTGCCAATGATCTTCCTCGGCTGACGAAATGAATTTAATGTGTTCGCAGGAACACGAGGTTTCTCCGTCAGTAGGTAATCTTGACCGGATTTATCATCAGCGATCTCTTGCAAAATACCGACATGTGTTAGTCTTTGTGAGCTTTCAGCAAGCTCAGAAGAGAACGCTGCAAGGTCATTTTTCTCTTGTTCAGAGAGTTCAAAAATTGAAATACGGAACGCACGCCAACTTGAACGTTTTGCACCTAAGTGCCAAAACAGTTGGCGTTGTTCTCTAGTCGCTTCTGGACGGAGCATTGAATAGAAGTAGGTTTTATTTTCATGCTCATGGGTAAAGGAATAAAGCACATTGGTTGTTCCTTTAACTCCAGGCGTAATAAGCGATGCCATTCTTTGCTCATGGAACAACGAACCAAATACTTGCTGATTACGTTCATCGTGCCAGTACTGCCATAACTTTTGGTTATTTGGCGTTAACATGGCTAACTTAAGTTCGCTACCTTCGAAGAACAGAGGTAGATTGCTCGTGTGCTTGAGAGCAATGTGCTCGTAACCACGAGTTCGAGCGCGAATGATTTTATCTTGGTTGTCATGACGAGCTCGTTTTGCTGCACTGTTTAGTGCTTCGTCAATCACACGAGCGATGATGTTGGTTTCCGTCAGGCGAATCGTTCTTAGGTAGCGAATCGAGTCATTTTCATAACAATCATCTACGGCCAGAACACGATAGGTCATTGGCTTTTCAATGCCAGCGACCTGAGACTTGCTCGCAAACTCAGTAAAAGTCACCTGAATGACTTCTCCCAGACTGTATTTAAAAGCGCTAGGGACTTTGAATTTCGCCCCCGAACAAGAAAGGTCGATGCTCAACCCATGGATAACTTGCTCTTTTGAACGAACGATTTCCACTTGGGACTGTACTTTTAAACGCTTCTCTTGACGTTTTAGGTCATACCCAAGGTGCACAGGCTCTGCAAGAAAAGGGCTTTGCGGATCGGTCAGCGATCGTTCTTCACTCTTACCATTATTTTTGCTCATCACACGGAAGTTATTGCGTGTGTTGACCAAAGCCTCCCACATGCCCTCGGTGTAACCACCGTACTTTTTCAGGTTCTTGTGGTAAGCGTTAAAGGCGACGTCATCCAGCCAATGTGGAATGCCATCTAATAAGTATTCACGACATTCACCTTTCACTCGACCTCGCAAATCAATGCTCTTTTTACAAGGAGCCATGACACGGTTGAGCTCCATCTTTACTAGAATTTTGGCCGATGGTGGCTCTCCTTCAGTCAATTGACCCAGGACGAAATCAAAGTCATCAGCGCCATAAACAGGGATGAGGCGTTCTGCGAGCGAGAGAATTTCAGATTGCTGCATTATTTCTGTTAAAGTATGTCGTTATTCGAATTATATCGGCTAAGCAAAGCAAAACTTGAGTATATCAATAGTTCTGCTCATATAAGGTCTGACATGGCTGTGCTTGGTCACATTTGTTGAAAAAACCGAGTGTTGAAAAAATCGAGGCATCATGGCGAAAGCAAAACGAGCATATGTTTGTAATGATTGTGGCGCAGACTTCCCGCGTTGGCAGGGGCAATGTAACGCATGTGGCGCGTGGAATACGATTACTGAAGTTCGTATTGCAGCCTCTCCGACGGTTGCGCGCAATGAACGCTTGAGTGGTTATGCTGGTTCAGCAACAGAATCGAAAGTTCAAACCTTATCGGAAATCGATTTACAAGAAGTCCCAAGATTCACCAGTGGTTTTAAAGAACTAGACCGTGTTCTAGGCGGTGGTGTTGTTCCTGGCGCTGCGATTTTGATTGGTGGTAGCCCTGGTGCGGGTAAGTCGACCTTATTACTGCAAACCATGTGCTTACTCTCTTCTCAAATGCCAACCTTGTATGTGACGGGGGAAGAGTCTTTGCAACAAGTCGCGATGCGAGCCTCTCGCCTTGGGCTGCCGAAAGACCATCTAAAGATGTTGTCGGAAACGAATGTCGATAAAATTTGCCAAATCGCCGAGAAAGAGCAACCTCGCATTATGGTTATCGACTCGATTCAAGTTATGCACGTGTCTGACGTTCAGTCGTCACCGGGCAGTGTAGCGCAGGTACGTGAATCAGCAACGGCATTAACGAGATACGCAAAGCAAAACAATGTCGCCGTCTTTATTGTTGGTCACGTAACAAAAGATGGTACCCTTGCCGGCCCGAAAGTACTTGAGCACATTATTGACTGTTCAGTTCTGCTCGATGGTGGCACTGACAGCCGCTTCCGTACTTTGCGTAGCCATAAAAACCGTTTCGGTGCTGTGAACGAGCTCGGCGTATTTGCCATGACGGGGCAGGGACTGAAAGAGGTCAATAACCCTTCGGCGATTTTCCTATCCCGTGGTGAAGAGGAAACATCGGGTTCTTCCGTTATGGTGGTGTGGGAAGGTACGCGTCCTCTATTAGTAGAGATTCAAGCGCTAGTGGACTACTCACAACTGGCAAACCCGCGTCGTGTTGCGGTTGGCCTAGAACAAAACCGCCTGTCTTTATTATTAGCGGTACTGCATAAGCATGGTGGTCTTCAAATGGCAGACCAAGATGTGTTCGTGAATGTCGTCGGTGGTGTAAAAGTGACAGAAACCAGTGCTGACCTTGCGTTAGTTATGGCGCTTTTATCGAGTTTCCGCGATCGCCCGTTACCGAAAGATGTTGTCGTGTTTGGTGAGGTTGGCTTGGCGGGTGAGATTCGCCCAGTACCAAGTGGCCAAGAGCGTTTAAATGAAGCATTTAAACACGGCTTTAAGAAAGCGATAGTGCCAGCGGCGAATATGCCTAAGGGTGGAATTCCTGGTATGCAAATCCATGGTGTGAAAAAACTCTCGGAGGCCATCGAAGCATTTGATGAGTTGTAAATGCCATCTTGTGCCCCAATTTAAGGGGTAACAATAATGTTGAATCCATCCTCATTATTCTTGAATTAAGCACACAAATTGCGAAGTTTGACTATTATTTGAGGGTGGAAAATCGACGTTAAAATTTTTTTTGTTCCAATGGCACGCAAAGGTATCCGTCTTGACAGATTGTGATATACTCTGCGCGCACTTTATACCTTATTAACAGAGTAAGACAATGACTGATTTATCAAAATACAGAAACATTGGTATTTTCGCGCACGTTGATGCGGGTAAAACTACCACAACTGAGCGTATCCTGAAGCTTACTGGTAAAATCCATAAGACTGGTGAAGTACACGACGGCGAGTCTACAACTGACTTCATGGAGCAAGAAGCTGAGCGTGGTATTACAATCCAGTCTGCAGCAGTAACTTGTGAGTGGAACGGTCACCGCCTGAACGTAATCGACACTCCTGGACACGTAGACTTTACAGTTGAAGTATACCGTTCACTTAAAGTTCTTGACGGTGGTATCGGTGTATTCTGTGGTTCTGGTGGTGTTGAGCCTCAGTCAGAAACAAACTGGCGTTACGCGAACGACTCAGAAGTTGCTCGTCTGATCTTCGTAAACAAACTAGACCGTATGGGTGCAGACTTCTTCAACGTTGTTGACCAAGTTAAGAACGTACTAGGTGCAAACCCACTAGTTATGACTCTACCAATCGGTCGTGAAGACGATTTCGTTGGTGTTGTAGACGTACTAAACCGTAAAGCTTACGTTTGGGATGACACAGGTCTACCAGAAAACTACGAAATCCAAGACGTTCCTGCGGACATGCTTGATGACCTAGAACAGTACCGTGAAGAGCTAGTTGAAACTGCTGTAGAGCAAGACGACGACCTAATGGAAGCTTACATGGAAGGCGAAGAGCCGACTATCGAGCAACTAAAAACTTGTATCCGTAAAGGTACTCGTGATCTAGCGTTCTTCCCAACGTTCTGTGGTTCTGCATTCAAAAACAAAGGCATGCAACTTATCCTTGACGCTGTTGTAGATTACCTACCAGCTCCAAACGAAGTTGATCCTCAGCCTCTAACAGATCCAGAAACTGGTGAAGCAACAGGTGAAGTAGCTACAGTAGACGCTGACGCGCCACTAAAAGCACTTGCGTTCAAGATCATGGACGACCGTTTTGGTGCACTAACATTTATCCGTATCTACTCTGGTCGCATGAAGAAGGGTGACACAATCCTTAACTCTGCAACTGGTAAGACTGAGCGTATCGGTCGTATGTGTGAGATGCAAGCTGACGAACGTAACGAACTTACTGAAGCTCAAGCTGGTGACATCATCGCTGTAGTAGGTATGAAGAACGTTCAAACTGGTCACACTCTATGTGATCCTAAGCACGAATGTACTCTAGAAGCTATGATCTTCCCAGAACCAGTAATCTCTATTGCTGTTTCTCCAAAAGACAAAGGTTCTACTGAGAAAATGGGTATCGCGATCGGTAAAATGGTTGCAGAAGATCCATCATTCCAAGTTGAGACTGATGAAGATTCAGGTGAAACTATCCTGAAAGGTATGGGTGAACTTCACCTAGACATCAAGGTAGACATCCTTAAGCGTACTTACGGCGTTGAGCTAGAAGTAGGTGCTCCACAGGTAGCTTACCGTGAAACTATCACTAAACCAGTTGAAGATAGCTACACGCACAAGAAACAGTCTGGTGGTTCTGGTCAGTTCGGTAAGATCGACTACCGTATCAAACCAGGTGAGCCAAACTCTGGCTTCACGTTCAAATCAACAGTTGTTGGTGGTAACGTACCTAAAGAATTCTGGCCTGCAGTTGAGAAAGGCTTTGCGTCAATGATGGATACTGGTGTTCTAGCTGGCTTCCCAACTCTAGACGTTGAAGTTGAACTATTCGACGGTGGTTTCCACGCAGTTGACTCATCAGCAATCGCTTACGAAATCGCAGCGAAAGGTGCATTCCGTCAGTCTATGCCTAAAGCAGGCGCGCAACTTCTTGAGCCAATCATGAACGTTGACGTGTTCACTCCAGAAGACAACGTTGGTGACGTAATCGGTGACCTTAACCGTCGTCGTGGTATGATCAAAGACCAACAAGCTGGTACTACAGGTGTTCGTATTAAAGCTGACGTTCCTCTATCAGAAATGTTTGGTTACATCGGTCACCTACGTACTATCACTTCTGGTCGTGGTCAGTTCTCTATGGAGTTCGCACACTACTCAGCATGTCCAGCAAACGTTGCTGAGCAAGTAATCGCAGAAGTTAAAGAGCGTGACGGTAAGAAGTAATTCTTAAGTTAACTCTTTAAAATCTCAAAGCCTCGCCTAGTGCGGGGCTTTTTACTATCTGTTCTCTCACTTTCTATCAATAGCACTTGTTACTGGGCTCGTCATTAAATCTTAGTTTTATTGAGCCAAGGTTATGGTCTCAAAGTCTCTAACCGTGGTCTTTTCAAACTCAGCAATCTCTTCTTTTATCCACTGGCTAAACGATAGTGCTTTTGGTCGTTTCAGGTAACCAGTGGGAGCGCAAAGGTAATAAGCATATTTGGGTTGAATTCCTATATCGCCAATTCGAACCAGTTTACCTTCTTGAATATAACGATACGCCAAGCTGTGCTTAACCAAAGCGACACCTTGTAGAGACAGTGCACCTTCCAGTACTAAATGAGATCCACTGTATTTAAGGGTTGGCTTGGCTGACTTATGGCCTAGTGTCTCTAGCCACAAACACCAATCTAAATCTGGCCACAAATCCTCAATCAGTTCTGCTTTGTGTAAATCTTCAACCCGATAGATTCCGTGTTCCTTTTGATAAATGGGATGACAAGCCGGATAAAAAGCCTCATCCATCAACCACTGAGACTCTAAGTTTGGGTAATCGCCACGGCCGTAACGAACACACAGGTCAATCTGACTATCTTGAAATGATACCAGTTCATTGGTGGGCTCCATCAGTAGTGATAACTCAGGGTGCCTTTGTCGAAAAGCGGTAATACGAGGAACCAACCAATGATGGGCGAAAGATGGCAAGGTTGAAATAGAGAGGTGATTCGGGTTGGGATCTTGGTTAATCAAACGCACACCTTGTTGAAGGTGATTAAACCCTCGTTCAGCTTGAGCAAAAAGCAAATTGCCCTCTGGAGTGAGAAGTATCTTACGGTGTTGGCGCACAAATAAATCGGTACCAAGAAAAGCTTCCAATTGACGTATCTGTTGGCTAATCGCTGCTGGAGTCACAAACAAGTGTGTTGCTGCAACTTTAAAGCTGCCTTCCTTTGCTGCGATATAGAAGTAATACAGTCCCTGTAATGGTGGCATCCGCTCTTTCACATTAGTTTTCCTTAACTCAATGTCAGATTCTATCGTTTGAGCATTACAGGGTAGTCGTTGATTATTAAGTGGTCAATGTGAATCAAAAGGAGGAGATATGAACAATACAGCACAAACTTGTGGGCGATGGGCCTCGAAACCACGTCAGCGTTTAGTTCAGTATATCTTTTCCAAGTTAGTCGTATGGAGAAAGAATTACCGTACACGGCGTCATCTATCAGACCTTCCAGAGCATCTTTTGGATGATATTGGTTACAACGAAAGTGAAGTACAAAAGGAAATTCAGAAACCGTTTTGGCGAGATTGAACGCTAGCTAAAGAAAAAGCCAACGGGCAATTCACCGCTGGCTTTGTACTTGGTGGTTTCACTTTAAGGCATCGCTTTCACTTCTACCGTAATCGTGTCCTGGTATCTTCCCGCACGGGCAAAATCAATGTTGCCTAGCGTTACTTCGAGAGGTAAACCCCACCGCTTAGTATCTTCATTATTAGAGAAGGTATAAACCGACTTCTGGTTTACCTGGGTATGGTTAAACTTGAGGGTATAGGGAATCGTAAAGTCTGGTTCTGACTTTTGTTTTAACTCACCATACTTTTGTTTAATGACTAAGCGAACGTTTGAATTAGACAGAAGATCAAAATCAGACCGGTAGGTTCGGTTGGATTCAAGTTCACCTAACTGGAAGCGATAACCTGAATTGCCGGAGCGCTGAAGGTTGGGAGTATTCGGTGCAGAGTTAAATGCGACAAAGGCGGGTACCTTTAGTTTTACTTTTGCATTCTTGGTCTCTTCTTTTCTATCTAGTGAAATGGAGGCTTCTAGCAGGCCGGTATAATTCCCAGAGGCAGATGTTTTGGCCTCTGGGACTTTAATCCAAAACTTGGTTCTCTGGCTATTATCAAGTGGAAGTTGGAACCCTTTATTAGGAAAGTGGCTTAATTGACGAAAGTTTTTGTCTAAGATCGTCAGGGGCAAGTTTCCACTTATTGAGCTCAAGTAGCTAGATTGCTTATTGTTAACCGAGACCATGGCCATCGGAAAGCGGCAGCGTTGGATGTCTCTTGAGAGTTCAAGATAGACGGGTATATAAGCGCCTAAATCGCGTTTAAATTCGACGTTACTTCTGTCGACATTGAGCGTCCATTTGCCACTGCATTCCGCCCAGACTGAATGGGAAAGTAGGGCAAAACCAAGCACTGAGAGTTTGATTAGGTGTTTCATTGTTTATCCCTCTTTAATAAGTAAAGTGGGTAGATAAATCAGATTTTCATTTGTATCAGGGACGTTCAGTTTCGTTGGGGAGAAGCCATCTATCATGATGGTGTAATCGCCCGGCGCAACGCCTTCTACAACAAATCTACCTGATCGGTTAGTGAAAAATTCATACGTTTTCTGTTGTCCAACTAACTGACCTTGGAATAGTTTTAATGGTTTATTCTGGCTAAGTTCAATCGTACCAATGATGGTTTTCGATGCCGCAGACCCTATTTTTATGAGGTGTCCGGTTTGAGACCCTGGAGTAATGCTGTACTCACTGTCGCCAAAGTCATACCCGACGGGCGCATCAGGCACATTGATAAATATCGTTGATAACTGGTGCCCACCAGACAATTGAACCGCATTATTTATTGTAGAAGTTGATATGGCTTCTGCGGGATCATCCGCGACAGCATTGATCTCGACGTCTGCGTTTAGTGACTCATGAACTGCGACAATCGCAACTGGGCCATTTATTGGGCGCGACCACGCCAAGTTACCGTCTGCTAATGTCAATGCCGTACTCGCGCGAACGGAAGCCGTTTGGTAACTGTCTGCGTTATCAAATTCTAGGTGGGAGACCTTGGCATCGGCAATAAATCGGTTGGCAACATAATCGCCTTCAACGGAATAGGTTTGTGAATCTGCATCGCCTTCCGCGGTCATAGCATAGCCATAGCTGCCAGTGTAATCATCGGATGGACGTTGGAATTGTGCTCGATAAGTATCGGGCTCATTCGAATAGGAAACATTGGCGTTATATTCCCCAGAAACCGAATTCCAATCCCAATCCGCGGAGAAGGTGAAGCGCGTTTCATCAATATTGTCGTTTGGGTTCTCCTCTTTTTCTACACCAGCAGAGAGCGAGAGGCTATACCATTGCCACGCAATTTCTGACGAAACTAGCCATTCAATTTCCTCCTCTTCAAAATCACGATAGTCCCCAGTTAAGATGAGATTGAGATCATCCGTAATGGTAAATACATAGTTAGAGAACACTCGTAACCCTGTCGCTGAAGGGCCAATTTGCCAAGGCAGTGAAAAATACTGATCTTGATATTCAGCACCTAAGCGAAAGTTTGGTGAGCCATAACTGTCCGTTCCCCAAAGTTGATGAGAGTAATCCAGGCTGTAAATGCTGCCAGTTTCATCATTGGGTTTGTTGTTTTGAGCGGAAGCCCTTAACCCCAAATTCCCCCAATCTGAACCAATGGTAGCGATAACACCAAGTTGTTGCCCATCTGGGTGATACAAGCCGTTTACGCCAAGCGTTAAGGTATCGCTGATACCGTAATCGTAATACCCAGACGTTACCCATTGCTCATCATCGTATTTGAAGTTGTTGTCCTCAATCGTCGAAATCAGTCCTGAGTAAAATCCAAAATCAGAGATGCCTTCACGCAGTAGGCGAGAATTGAAAAATTGGCTATAAACAATGGTGTCTGTGCGGCCTGATTGATAACTGATGTCTAACCGAACATCATTAGTGCCAGAGACCAGCGGAAGGTCATCAAGGGTGTATCGGCCTGGTGGAAGTCGGATTTCGGTGAGGAAAATATCATTGATGTAAATCTCCACATCAGCACTTTCGTTAAGCACTAAAGGTTGTGTACCACCATTTTGAATATTGCGAGTTGGTTGAAGGTCTTGATACAAACGCTCAAATGCAACGCCGCCTAACGGTGTACTAGGTAAATGACCGGCACTGGTTTGAGTCACATCACCGAAGGTTAAACGCCAAGGCGTGCTCGGTTCATCGAAGAAGAGTCTTGCCTCCCCACGATAAACGTCAGAGTCAATATCGTCGCCATCAGTAATAAAACCCGAGACGTCGATATTGGCACCACGAACCCCACCTATGTTGGCCTTCACCAACCATTCTCCTAACCATGTCTGCGTATTTTCACTGTCTGAATCGCTAAACAAGGTGTAATCAGTACTGGCATTGAAGGTGTTTTGCATGGTCCAAAATGCACTCTCTGAATATTGCGCAGGCTCGTATTTACTGCCGAAAGAAAGCAGAAAATCAGCCGCTGCGGATTCATCAATCACGAGGTTGATGCTTTGATCTGATGAATTGAATTCTGCTGCTATTCCCATCTGCTTCAATTGCTCGACCGTGACATACTCATCTGGTAAGTTTCGGAGGGCGTCGAGCGTACCAGCATTGACTAATTGCTCAGTTGCTTGTGTCAATTGTTCTACATTGATGGAGCCAACTGTGATCCCATCCGAATACGCATCGATTTCCCCAAGGGTCCTTTCCCCCCATATCAACGGAAATGGAAATAACCAACTTTGAGCAGTTGCAGTTTGCAAGGTCAGCAAGAAGATAAGGCCTATAATGAGATTCTTCATGAAAACCTCATTAGTCTAATGTTTTTACGGTGACTTTCTTTGGTTGTCCTAACTTGCTAGGAAGGGCGTATTTCACCGTGCTACCCGGCATTAAATAAGCACTACTCTTATTGCTCAACACTTCCCAATCGATAGTCTCGTTTGACTTGCCTCCGGAGAAATTGAATTCCATCCCGTTCATATTCAGTACGCGTTTGCCATCGTTGGTTAACGCAACTTGGTTATTTTGAATCGACGCTTTTGGAATGGATTTGCTGGATGCTGGTGAAACGAAGGCAAGGGTCGCAAACTCTAATAACATTGAGATCGAACTGTCATCCGTCTCGTCTTCGACCTGATTTTCAAGTTCAATCTGAGTAAAGATAATTCGGTAGGTGACTGTCTGGCTGATGTTACCTTTCGGCATGTGACGGACGCGGAATGTTTGTGATTTTTGTCCATCGATTTTGGCTTGAGGTGGGAGAACTAAGAAGTCCTCTTCTGATGGCGTTAAGATTTCCTCCCCACTAGAGAAATCAGCTTGATAGACACTCACTTCAAGCAAAATGGGCTCTTCTTCTACATTTGTTACTTTATAAAGCCCTTGGGAACCCCGTCCCACATCATCAAGCTCTAAGTAAATCGGACTTACCTCATAAGCAAATAAGACAGAACTGAACAATAAAGAAAAGAGAAGAGTGGTGATCCTAGCCATAGATTTATCTCCCTATAACAAACTTGGCTCGATAACCGAGCCAAGTTTTTTTGCCTTTACCTTTAAAAGATATTATCTATAAAGATGTCGTTCGGTTAAGGCATTACTGGACCTGATGCAGCAAGGCTTACTTTGATACGACCTTTATATTTACCAGCTCGTGCAAAGCCTGAATCTTCAGGTTTCACGTAAATTGGATGCTTGTTGATCTTGTTCACCAAGTGCTCACCAACTGATGGAAGCGGAGTTGCCATTTGCTCCATGCCATGGTGGTTTTTAGTGTTCGCAACGGTTTCAGAGCCAATTTTTACTTTATAGTTAATTTTCATGCCCATATTGTGTTTAGTAACACCGCGAAGTTTGTAAGCAGTTACTGAGAAGTCCAAATCAGTACCGTAGTTACACCAAGCGCGTAAGTTACCAACTAACACTTTCTTGTTGTTGAACCCGTTATCCCACGAATCTGAGTGCACTTTGTTTGCTTTACGCAGAACATTGTTTTTCACATCTTTCTTACCGATTCGTAGTAAACAACGTTTTGGCACACGACCTTCAATACGAATCGTTTTTTGGTCAGTTTTGCTCAGCGTTGTAAAGTCTACTGGGTTGTTAAACTGAACCGCAGAAGCGCCAAAAGAAAGTGAAGCAGCAGCTGCAGCTACAGCTGAAGCAAGAAGTAACTTTTTCATAACTCAATCCCTCGTTAGTAATGAATGCATATCGTTGCATCGCTCTACTAGCTTATGAGGGGAGGAGTCTCTCAACCTCACCGACAAAGGTGAGATGATGTTATTAGTTAGGGTGAAAAAGGGGTGAACTTGGTTCAACTCAATTTGATTTCACCCTGTCTAATGTTGAATTAATCAATAATCCTTTTTTATTTCTTATAGTTAGCTTAGAACTGATCTTTTGCCATCGCCATTAACTCGTAGCGAGAATGCACATCTAATTTATGCAATACGTTGGACGCATGAGTTTTGACCGTATTCACACTCACATTTGAGTGTCTTGCAATTTGCGTATTAGAGAGACCTTGAAGCATGAGTTTGCAGACTTCACTCTCTCTTTTGGTAAGTAAGAATTTAGAGCTAAGCTCTTCGGCCGCGACGACAGGGTTTTCAGTCCCCTGTTGGTAGTGATGAATGGCTTTATTTAAGATGTGGCGCGGGAACCAAACATCGCCATTTGCGACCGCAGAGACGGCTTTGGGAAGCAGTTCCAGTCCATGGCAAATCTGCCCTGAGTAGCCTTTTTCTAGCCACTCTAATGAGGTTTGGGAGCTGACATTAACGGCGATCCACTTTTCATCTCGTTCGTTAGGCGCAATACCATATCGTTTAGGGCATGGCATGGTCTGTACGTCGAACAATATGATTGAGTTGAGACTGTTTTCATCCAACTGGGTGAAGCGGTCGCTATTGACGAAGTTGACGTATGGAAAGGAAACCTTAATTAAGTCGCGAATCACCCTAGAGTATGAATTATCTCGACTTAAAAGGTGTACAACAAAATGCTGAGTACTGAATTCCATGGCAAATATTCCTGTAGGTCTAGTCTTTGATTTTTTATTAACCTAGTTCTCAACGCGTTGATGTATAAAAGTATTTAACGAATAGACTGCGGCATATGATTCATGCATTTTCATATTGTTGTAAGCAAAACTACGCTAACAAATCATGTGCACCTGTATTAAAAAAGGTTAGTACCAAATGACTAGAATACAAATATCGATAAGACAATAAGTTAGGAAAATAAGCGGTGAAGCTAGAGCGGGCGGAGTATGAAAAGGTATGAAAAGAATCACCCCTGATGCGCAACTTTGTCAGCATCAGGGGTGATATTGGGGTGAGTTAGGAAGGATAATTACAAATCTTCTTCCCAAACAACGAGATCGCCTTTCGGCCAGTTGTGACCAATTTCATGATACTTTTGTTCAAGCACATGACGTTTTATCTTGAGTGTTGGTGTGAGCACGCCATTCTCTATACTCCACGGGTCTTGGATCATCAATACCCCTTTAATCTGCTCATGAGACTCTAAATCTTGGTTCATTCTCTCAATCACTTTACGAGTGGTACGAGCGTAGCGCTCTCGATCAAAGTTCGGGAAGTCATGTGGCACGACCAACAGAATCGGTGCAGGCAGACCTAAGCCGATCAAGCACATCATTTCTACACGGCTGTACTCAAAGAGCTTATTCTCAATTGGTACTGGAGCAACAAACTTACCCTTGGCGGTTTTAAAGGTGTCCTTTTTACGACCTTGAATGGTGAGGTAGCCTTCCGCATCAATAAAGCCGATATCGCCTGTATGCAGCCAACCATCGCTGTCAAATGACTCTTGAGTTGCGATGTCGTTTTTGTAATAACCCGAGAATAAGCCGTTACCACGAACCATGATTTCATCATCGTCAGCAATTTTGAGTTCAATACCTGGGCCTGCATTACCAACCGAACCAATTTTATCTGCTCGAAATGGGTAGTTGAGGGTGCTGTAAGCGAAAGATTCAGTCATGCCCCAAGCTTCGGTAATGTTGAGGCCGACACTGCGGTACCACTCCAATAAGGCAGGAGATACTGGCGCAGAGCCACATCCCAATACACGTGCTTGATCAAGGCCAAGGCCGTCAGCCAGCTTCTTCTTAATAAGAGAGTTGACGAAAGGAATCTTCAACAGAATATTGAGTTTTTTCTGTGGCAGTTTGTCTTGAATACGTTGTTGGAACAGTGTCCATAAGCGTGGTACGGAGATAAACAGCGTAGGGCGGTGCATCTTCACGTCTTCGATAAAAGTATCGAGTGACTCTGGGAAAGCAGTCGTTACGCCACCCATGACTGACGAGCCAAAGATGTATACCCGCTCAGTAATGTGCGCAAGCGGCAAGTAAGAGAACAAGCGATCGTTTTCTTGTATACCAATATGGTTGATCAGTTGTTGTACTGACCAACTGAACGCGCCATAGGTCAGCATTGCGCCTTTAGGCAGGCCAGAAGTACCAGATGTATAAACCAGAGACATTAGCTTATCATCGTAGTGCTGAGGACGCTCCTCACTCGGCTGCGCATTAGCGATCAATGCTTTAAATTGATGTTGGCACTTCGGCGCGGTATCGTAAGGTAAAGCAATGCTGATCACATCAGGCATGGCATCAATGACTTGTTGGGTCGCGGCCGGATCATCCAACTTACCGCCTATGATCGCTTTACTTTCACTGTGTGTGAGGCAGTACTCAATGGTATCTGCACCCGCAGTCGGGAAAATAGGTACGCTGACGTAATCGCCGAGCATCATGGCAAGGTCACAGATAAACCATTCGGCACAGTTTTTTGAAACCAGCGCGACTTTATCGCCCGGCTGAATCCCCAAATTGCGCAAAGCGGTAACCAATTTTAGTGCTTGGTCGGCCACTTCGGCGTAGGTGAACTCAACAAACTGTCGGTTGATGATTTGTTTTAAGTAGACTTCATCTGGGCGCTCCGCTGCCCATTTGAGAATCATTTCATTTGGTGGTGGGAGAGCGCAAGTCTGCTCACTTAACTCGTTAGGCTGAATCATTCTCTAACTCCATGTTAATCGCAGGTTTGTTGTTGTTAATGTAATGTTAACGATAGCATGAGTATGATTATTTGGGGAGAGAAAAAACAGTAACTTGCTGTCAAGGATCACAGCTTATCGATTCTTTGGGCCAAAGTACGGTTAAGTCCATCATTAAGGTGTATTGGTGAGGTGCTTTTTATAGTGCTGATAAAGCTTCATCACTTTCGCGACATAGAGCCGAGTTTCCTCAATTGGCAGTGCTTGTGTCAGTCGAAAATAGACATCTTCATCATTTAATTTATTCATTTCTTTAGTAAAATTTGGAATGGACTGTGTATAAGACAAGTAGCGCATTAAATTCGATAAACCGCAGTTGTAGGCCGCAATTGCGAGTAAGGTTCGACTCTTTTCTGAGTGAATAGCGTGTAAATACTCCGTTTCGAGAATATGTAAATATGCCGTGCCTATATCGATATTAAACTCAGGCTCAAACAATGCTTCTCTTTCTATCCTTCGGCCAAAATAGAGCTGCTGAGAGACTTCTAATGCTCCACCGTTTTCCATCACCTGCATCAAGCCAATTGCATCGGCATGAGATACCGCATTGGGGTTAAATGCGCTTTCCGTATGAATGACAGCAAGAATAAGAGCAGGATCAATCTGCCATTGTTTTGATGCTGCGACGATGGTGGGTAAATACTGTAACGCGGCAGGCGATGTTGGCTTTTTGATGAACGAATAAACGGTTTGGGAAGAAGGCGTATTTTTTCCTCGAAGTTCAATAACGTGATTTCTTGAACTGGTAGAGGCGGTTGGAGCAGGTTTCAGCCTGAGCTTTTTATTGTTCAATGATTGCCGATTTTGTTGAGCAACGGAGTTTTTGTCTACCGCAGTCATTTTTGCTTGAATTGGGTAAGAGGCATAAAGCAAAACAATGCTCAAGACGATGAGAAGGTAGTTTTTGAATAATGGAGAGTAGAAAGACATCTCGACTCCAGTTAAAAGTGTTTGTGCCCTTTTCTTAATTTATCGTGCAACCATTGATGGTATTTGCCGTAGTCAGAGTGTATTGGCCAAATCAACGAGGCGTACAGCTGCTTCCCAAACAACGCACTTTCGCTGGGGGCCTTTGCTAACACCCCCTGATGCATGGAGTTATCAATCGTATGTTGCGGAAGGAACGCCATGCCTTTCTTAGCAATACACAATTCCATGATGGTACTGATGTCATCGAGTATCCACATGTTGTTTTTGGCTACATTCGAAAGGTCGATCAAATCTTCGCACCCATCCAATAAGAGTAGTCGAGACTCAGTGGGCTTACCCTCTTGAATTAACTCTCGATGTACAATCCAATTGCAGTTGACGGTAAAAAGCTCATCAATATTAAAGTCTAATTTGGTGCGGTGATAAGGGTTGCAGATGGCAATATCGATTTGGTTATTATTGACGTATTGACCCAGAATTCGACTTGGTTTAGTGACGACAGTAAGTTCAATTTCAGGAAAGGCTTCTGAGAACTCAATGAGTGCACTTTTGACTTCGTTGTTAAACACCAGAGAATCAATGCCGACTCGCATATGGTATAGATCAGTTCTCAACAGGGATTCGGCGATTTGGCTCAGTTCGTTGTACTTGTTGATGATGGGCGTTGCCAGCTGATAGATCTTCTTTCCCCGTTCTGTTGGTTCAACTTGTTTGTTGCTTCTGTCTATTAGCAGATAGCCTAGCTCCTCTTCTAAGCTCTTCACCGCACCACTTACCGTCGATTGAGACTTACCTAACTTTCTCGCTCCACTGCTGAAAGAACCATAAGTGATCACGGCATGAAAAGAGATCAGATTGTCGAAGGGAAGTTTCATCGAGGTGCTTCCTCTTTCCTCTAGTCCTTAAGTTTTAGCTTAATGGGTATGAAGAAGGCTTAACTAACAATTTAGCTAAGTGTGATATGCGTCACAGTTTAAGTTTATGGTACAAAATCTTATTTTTGCCAGTCAAAGAAGAAGAGTGATAGCTAATTGACTGAACTGTAGATAGAAGTTTTTTCTGATACCTCTAAAGAATAAGGACAATTGGAATACAGAGTATTGGCAGAATCGGTCACACCGATGTTGTTCATTTTTGAGACAGTGATCCGGTGTCTACGATCAAAGTGCTAAGCAATTAGTACGAAACAAGGAAAGAGGGACAAACCATGATTACTAAACTTTATGTAGACATTACAAACTACCTAAATGAACTTAAAAATGATGAGCAGGGCGTTACTGCTATTGAGTACGGATTAATCGGTGTTGCAATGGCGGCATTCTTGATTCTTACCTTCGCTTCTGATGGATCTCTTATTACGGCATTGGATGGAGCGTTTGATGACATTGCTGCTGACTTGGATGCATTCTGAAACTAAAACAGGTTTTCCAATTATTGAATGTTGTTTTTATACATCACGTTAGCAACAGTCTGTCTTGTTGTGTCGCTTTCTGATATCAGAGAGCGAACCATCAAAAACAGTCACGTATTGGTGATTGCCGTTTTAGCGATTGCGATTGGCATTGCAGACTTTTCACTATCAAGTCTTTGGGTTTTAGGTATTTGTTGGTCTGCTTTGCTTTTCCTCCATGTAATTAGGGTACTTGGAGGAGGGGACGTAAAACTTATTGCTGCTTTTTCTTTCTCACTCCCAACTCAAAGCCTTTTAGAGGCATTGATTTTCGTTGGGATATACGGAGGGATATTGGCAGTAACCTACCTGATACTACCGCGACCATCTCACGTTACTGGAGAGGGTAAGAAATCTCAGATCGGGCTCCCCTACGGTGTTGCAATTTGTTGTGGGTTTTATACGGCACTTCTTTTGAAAACATCCGTTTAAAAAACGGGAGGGGCGTATGCGATCTCGTATAGGGATGGTTTTTGCACTGTTAGCATTACTGGTTGGAGGCATCGGACTTTACAACCATATGACTGCCCAGCCTCAACAGCAAAATCCAACCGTATCCCAACCAAGCAATTCAGATGAGCCACAGGCTCATTATGTTCAGGTCTGGCGTGCGAAGAGCAATCTAGAGCGCGGAACACCTATTGAAATCGATGATGTTCAAAAAGAGCAGATGTTGCTTAATATCGCTTTAGAAGAGGGGATTAACTCCGATATAAAGCTGGATTTCTCACCGTCTACTCTCCTTTCAAAAAACATTGAAGCTGGAAAAATCGTCTTCTCTGAATATCAAGTTAAAGAAAACGATCCTCGTTATATCGACCTTCTCATTACCGAAGGGAAAGAGCCGTATTCTTTACTGGTGAGTACTCGTAACTTGGTCAAAGGTTATATCCGTCCAGGTACTAATGTTGATGTACTTTCCGTGGGCTCCCCAAAAGAAAACTTATCCGATGAAGATACCGACGCAATTGATTTTAGTGGCGTGAACGCACAATTGATTTTGAGAAACGTCAAAGTGCTCAGTGTCGGTAATACCAAAGAGCCAGTGGACTCCCGAGTTAAATCAAATGTCTCAAGTGAAGATGATCATCAAATAGTCATCGTTGTTGAAGTCGAGCCCAGTGAGATCGCCAAGTTATCTATCGCGCAGAAAACGATGCATCTAGAGGTATACCGAAGCCATCGCTACAAAGAGCCTGTTTTCGCGGAAGTTCGTGATGTGATCGGCAATTATAGTGGCGTGACCGAGTTAAGAGGATCTTCTCGTCAATCTGCCCAAGGAGAGGAGCTGTGATGAAAACAAAAAGGATATTCTCATACGCTTGGTTTTTGGCGTTTTTATTTAGTTTTTCCGCTTTCTCTGGCGATCGTTATATCACGGTCAGTGATGGTCAACACATTGAGGTGAAAGAACCGATCTCGACCGTATTTGTCAGTGACCCTGAAATTGTCGACTACAACGTTGTAAATGAAAATACCGTCGTTGTTTTTGCCAAGGAGGTCGGGCAAGCCAGATTCATCATTTACGGTAAATCGAAGAAAGTGCTGCTCTCTGACCGAATTATTGTCGATATTGATCTGTCGTTGGTCCGACGTCAAATCAAGCTTCACTACCCTGAACTCAACATCAAAGTTGAATCGGTGGGTAATCAGGTCGCAGTGAGTGGAGTTGTTGAGTCGGAACAGCAACGTGATGATATTTATCGAATGGTCGCTACTTTGCTCGGAAGAGACAAAACGGAGAAGTGGGAAGAGACCCAAGTCTTGGAGTTTGAAAGTGACGCTTACGATGTTGAAGAACCTCAAAGCATGATCTTTGCTCGCAATATGACGTGGGAAGGCATATTAGAACTTATTGAGGTCGCGACGGATCAACAGGTCAATGTGAAAATATCGGTCGCTCAAGTGACAGAAACGTTCGCTCAAACTGTAGGTGTGGATTGGTCTTCTGTTGGGGCGGATGTCGGTGAGTTTTTATTCCAACAATTTGATGCTGCCGATCTCACCACTTTGATCACTGCACTTGGTAATGAAAACGTTGCCCAAGTCCTCGCCGAGCCAAACCTTACCGTTATCTCAGGAGAGTCTGCGAGCTTTCTCGTTGGTGGCGAAGTGCCCGTGATTGTTACCACCAATAATAATATCAACATTACCTTCCGAGAGTTTGGTATCAAACTCGACCTTACCGCGAAAGTCCTTCATGAGGGCAAAATTCGAATGCGCCTCATGCCTGAAGTTAGCGAAGTAGAAAGATACATTCGCTCTGCTGGGCTGGAAGTACCCCAATTTGCGACTCGAAGAGCGATGACCACGATTGAACTTGGTGATGGCGATAGTTTTGTACTTGGTGGGCTGATGAGTAGTGCCGATTTAGAAGAGCTGCAAAAAATTCCACTGCTTGGCGATATTCCTGTTCTCGGGGCTGCGTTTCGCAAAGCCTCTACAGATAGACGACGCACGGAGCTGATCATTGTTGCGACCGTTAATCTTGTCAAACCAATGAAGAAGAAAGATATCCAAATGCCCTACATGAGCAAAACGTCGACACTTCGCCGTTGGTTGAAAATTTCGGATAGTGAAGAAGGCAACAAAGGCAATGACCCAACCATTCAATTGCTGTCTCAGGGAGGTTTTATTCAATGAAAACTTTATTTGTGGCAGTGCTAAGCGCGTTATTACTTTCTGGGTGTGCTGAGCGTTATTTCAATGGACCAGGAGCGGAAGCGCTTATTTACCCTGAAACCCATATCTATCAGTTTACGGTGAAATCTACTCAACAAACGGAAGAAAAGTTGAACATGATTTTTGACACGGTTGACGAGATAGATTCAGGGGCGAGTTACCTTGTTGAATATCGGAGCAATAAGGGTAAAAAAGTGGTTTATAAATCACTTAAAGACAAGACGGCGTTGCGTTTGAGAGCGGATGAGTTTGTTGTGCGCCAAAACAGTTCGCTGTCGAATGACATCCAACTGACGATTACTTACCACGCATTAGTGACGCACCAGTGCGCACCTTCTGAGATAGAAGAGGTGAATGTCAGTCGGAATTGCTTTTCTGAAGTAGCTCGGATGAAGCAAGTCTCACACAAGGAACGTATCGTGGAGGGATTGTGATGTTTGACTTAGGAAAATCTCTCAAAGAGAGCAAACCGCAAATCATAGAAAGTGCACATGGGCCAACAGGGTGTGTACTGCTTTACCAGAGCTTAGAATGTATGTCTTTGGTTCAAGAAATGTTCGAGTTTGAAGGGTGGAGTGCACCAACGTGTGTAAAACAGAGTTCAGTTCCTAAAGGTTTTTACTCAGAGCAAAGCGGAAATATTGTCATTCTTGAACTCACGGAGTCATCTGACATTGTCACGGATGCTCAAGCGTTAACCAACCAAATGCCGACCCACAAAGGTATTATTGTCATCGGTACAGAAGACTCCATCTGCGTCTTACGTCAGCTCAAAGAGTTAGGGTTCTATTATCTTTATTGGCCAATCAACAAGCATGAGTTTGCTGATTTCGTCATGAATGTACATCGTAATTTGCAGACTTACACAGGGGTAAGTAAACAGCGAAAAGCAAAGCGTGTTGCAGTTGTCGGAAGCAAAGGTGGGATAGGGACGTCGTTTATTGCCACTGAAATTAGCTCGAAGTTAGCCTCCAATAATATCGATAATGTGTTGGTCGACCATCAATACAATGACAGCAATATTGATGTACTCCTTGCGTTAGATGACTTCAAATCTCGCTCCATCGACGAATACTCTGTCCCTATCCATGAGTTAGATACGGAAGGGGCATTAAGTCATCTGACCAAAGTGCGTAAAAACCTACGTTTACTTTCACTTAATAGTGACCGATCTCAGTCAGACATTTTCAGTTATAGCCAGACACTTTGCGAATTATTGAGTCGAAACACCAACTTTATGATTGAAGACTTCTCGGGAAGCGTCGACTTTCGTGTTGACCCCAATATGTTGATTGAAAATTACGACGTAGTCGTGGTGGTTTTTGAGCCTTCGGTTTCTTCCGTCCGCAATGCCAAAGCGTTACTTGAACAGCTTGAGAATAAGCAGCTTTCAATGAGCAAGCGGATCCGGATTATTACACTTGCAAATCACCACCGACCAGAGAACACGTTTGTTATCGAACAAAATGATCTCCAGAAATATCTTGGTTCTGAAGTCAATCTTGATATGGGGTATTGTCGCTCACTGGCTCACCTTCTTATTGAGGGCAAGCGCGCGCACAAACACGACCGAAATATCAATCATGCTATCGATGATCTTACTCGTTTGATCAATGGACAATCCACTCAACATGCTAGCGGTTGGCTCGCTAGATTGGGGGTAAGATGAGTTCAAATAAAGAGATCTACACGGCTTTTCGGTCACAGATTTTTGAGGCTTTAGATGTTGAAGCAATACAAAGCCTTTCTCGTTCGGAAATTGAAGGGCAAATCCGAAACGCTGTCGATGTTTTAGCGACGAACTTTGATCGTCCAGTCACGACCATGATGAAGTCAAGTTTGGTCAAAAGCATGCTGGATGAACTCTTTGGTCTTGGGCCTATTCAATCGCTGGTTGATGACCGAGCGATAACTGACATCATGGTAAATGGCCCCAATAACGTCTTTTTTGAGAAGCATGGCAAATTAGAAAAGTCGGACATTACCTTCATCGATGAAGAGCAAGTCCTGACGATAGCAAAACAAATTGCTGCGCGGATCGGACGTCGTGTGGATGAGCTTTCTCCTACCGTAGATGCGCGTCTTGAGGATGGTAGTCGTGTCAACATCGTTATTCCACCCATTGCTTTAGATGGCACCTCAATTTCGATACGTAAATTCCGCGAACAAAATATCGGGCTAGAAGAGCTTGTTGATTTTGGTTCACTGTCGATGGACATGGCGAGATTGTTATCAATTGCTTCCCGTTGCCGAATGAACATTCTGATCTCGGGTGGTACGGGTTCAGGTAAAACCACCTTATTGAATTCGCTTTCACAATACATCAGTGAAGACGAGCGTATTGTGACAATTGAGGATGCGGCAGAGCTTCGTTTAGAGCAACCCAACCTAGTTCGCCTAGAAACGAGAGCGGAGAGTGTGGAACACACGGGCTTAGTGACTCAGCGTGATTTGGTTATTAATGCGCTTCGTATGCGCCCTGATCGAATCATCCTCGGTGAGTGTCGCGGCTCAGAAGCATTTGAGATGCTCCAAGCAATGAATACGGGTCACGAAGGCTCCATGTCGACACTACATGCTAACTCGCCACGAGATGCAATATCACGCGTGGAATCCATGGTAATGATGGCGAACTTAAATCAGCCTCTCGATGCTATTCGACGCGCGATTGTGAGTGCTATTGAGCTGGTGGTTCAAGTGAACCGACTGCGTGATGGTTCAAGGAAAATAACCAGCATCTCTGAAATCGTAGGGCTCGAAGGCGATAGCGTGGTGATGGAGGAAATCTTCCGTTTTCAATACGACGAAGTGGGTTATGGTGAAGCAGTAAGAGGACGCTTTATGACCGAGGGCCTTATGCAGCGCTCCGAGCTTGTTAAGAAAGCACATTTTTACGGCTTGTATGAAGAGCTAATGCAAGCCTTCCAAGGAGCAAGATCATGATGTTATGGATTGCTTTTATCTTATTTGGTATTGCCGTTTTGCTTTTAACGAGTCACCGAAGAAGCAAAATAGGGAATTATTTTCCAGAGACTGAAGTCGACGAAGATATTATTGCGGCGATTAATTTGAACGCATTGATGGAACAAAAGCGTTGGCAGAGATTCAAAAATAATTTATCTCCCGCAATAAAGGTTTTAGGGCCAAGAGCAAACTTCATTATTTTTGTGTTTATCGTTCTTTCTGCTTATTTAAGCTATTACGTCATTTATGAAGTTCTCAATATTGAATCAATGCTACTTTCTATTGGTATTTTTACATTTTCAGTAGTTTGGGCCTATTACTGGTTGCAAAACAAACGTCGCTTAGATTTCGAGAAGAAATTTCCGGACGCATTGAACATTTTGATGAGTGCCGTAACCGCTGGTGAGAGTTTAATGCACGCTTTTTCTTTTGTTGGCGAAAACATGGAAGGAGAAGTCGGGCGAGAATTTAAAGAGATGGGCGATCGACTTAAGCTGGGGGAAAATGCAGAAAAGGTGTTACTTCGCTCTTGTAAAGCATTCCCTTATCCAGAATACATCTTCTTTACCATTACGATACGCGCCAATATTAACCGTGGTGGACAACTAAAAAATGTATTGGCAAGGCTAATTCGCATTTTGGTTGATGCCAGAACGTTAGAGTCGAAAAAAATGGCGATGACCTCTGAGGCACGCATCTCCGCTAAAGTAGTCGCTGCAATACCGATCGCATTTGCATTTATGGTCAATCAAATTGATCCGAGCCACATCGACTTTATTCTTAATGACCCTCAAGGGCGGATGGTACTTTACTATGTTGTAGGTAGTGAGGTGTTAGGTTTATTCGTTGTTTGGCTTCTTGTAAAAGGAGTAAGACGATGATTTTATCGCTGAGTATTTTATTGATTATTTTTTCGTTGTCATTTTTGATCTATGACTATTATTTCACTCGTAAAAAAGAGTTGGTACTGAGCAAGTATCTTAAATATGGCCAAAAACAACCGGCAAAGAAAAAAATCGATTCCTTCATTGTTAAATTTGGTGAAGGAAATAAAAAAGATTTAGAGCAAAAACTTCTTAACGCCGGATACTACAATAAAGATTTAGCGAAATATTACTTCCCTTTAAAAGCAGTTGTTTTTCTTTTAGTAACCGTATTTATATGGTTGTTAGACATGGCATTAATTAATAAGTTATTAATTTCAATCATTGCTGTTATTAGTATCATCATTGTTCCAGATCTGTTGCTCGAGATGCGAAAGCGCATGTTAGTGCGAAAGGTTTCGAAAAACCTTCCTTATGTCCTCGATATTATGTCTGTTTGCGTGCAAACCGGTATGACAATTGAAGCGTCGTTTGCGTATTTAGCACAAGAGCTAAAAATCTTCGATAAAGATTTATGTTATCAAATCAATAAAACATCAGAAGCCGGCAAAGTACATGGGATAGAAAAAGCATTGCATGATCTTTCCGTTCGCTTGCCTGCACCAGAAATCAACAGCTTTGTCTTAACGATTATTCAAAACCTTCACTATGGCGCATCCGTTGCGAATGTTTTAAGTGATTTAGCCGAAGATATGCGTCGGATTCAATTACTCGAAATTGAAGAGAAAATGGGTAAATTGTCAGCCAAAATGAGTGTGCCTTTGATCTTGCTGATCATGTTTCCAATCGTCATTTTTATTCTTGCTCCTGGCTTTTTACAAATCGACTTTACGAGCTTTAGAGGGGGTAAATAATGAATAAGGCGACTTTTTTGAGTATTCCACTACTTTTGCTGTTTGGTTGCTCCTCCACAATAGAGAGTGAAGAGAGTGTGGTGCAAAACATGGAGCGTGTTGATAACCATACAGGCCTGATTAATCACTATAAAGGGCATCTAGAAAAGCGACCTGAAGACGTCCAGATCATGCAGGAATTGGCAAAAGTGTATTTTGATAAGGGCGATATCGAGTCGGCTAAGTTTTATGCTGACCATTTGCTCAATCAAGGGGTGAAGAATAGTGAGCTCCTGCAATTAAGAGGTCAGATTCATAGCCAAGATGGTGAAGATTCTTTGGCTCTGAAACGCTATAAAAGCTCGATTGAAATGGGCAACAACAGCGGAGAAATCTATGTTTTATCGGGCATCTCCTATTGCAATACCGACCAGTTCTCTCAAGCAAAAAATGCGTTCAATCAAGCTCGTCTAAAAGGCTATAACGACGTGGCGGTGAAAAACAATTTAGCCGTAGTTTATCTTGCACAACGACAGTATGACGACGTGATATCGCTATTGGTTCCTGTTTATCAAGAGAACCCAAGTAACCAGAAAGTGCGAGCGAATTTGGCTATCGCACTGTTCAAAGTAGGGGATGTCTATCAAGCGAGAGATTTACTTGAAGGAGCATTTACCGATTCTCAAGTAGCGCAAATCTCGAGGAAGTTACACCGGTAATAAGGGTGGACGGTATGGAGTATTCTCGAAGAAAGGTAAAGGGCGTAACCGTAGTTGAATTTGCATTAGGGGCCGGGGTTCTTGCTCTTGCTCTCGTCATGCTTTTTGAAATGGGATTTAGAATTTACGTAACCAACTTGGTTGAGTATGCGTTGAGGGAGTCAGTCAGA
Source organism: Vibrio sp. ED002 (assembly GCF_023277445.1). NCBI lineage: Bacteria > Pseudomonadati > Pseudomonadota > Gammaproteobacteria > Vibrionales > Vibrionaceae > Vibrio > Vibrio sp. ED002. The sequence goes on from NZ_CP080238.1 coordinate 3,141,532, forward strand.
AATACAAAGGTGTTTGAAGGCGGAAACTCCTACGATAACTACAACCTAACATTGGATTCGGCGATGAAGGACGGAGGGGCATTATGGACGTCACTCGTTCCTGCTGAAAACTTTGAAGTGTCTGGTCGGTACTATTTGACATACGCCGATCTGATTTCAGGTACCAGTTATTCTGATGCCGAGATGGGAGAAGACGATCAAGGGTATGCAATCGCTGAAATTACGTTGACCTATAACTACACGCCAATTTTGAACGTATTTTCCAACGATGTTATCCCGATTACTAAAAGCACACTGATTAACCTAGAACATGAAGGTTGGGAGGAGTGATGATGAAAATACGATCCCGACAAAAAGGTGTTTTTGCTATTGAGCTGTTTTTTGTTTTGATTGCTCTCATTAGCATCTTTTATTTCATGACGGACATCAGTGACAAGTTATTAGCTCGTGCTCAACTTGATCGTGGGAGTTTTGCGCTAGCTAATATCCTTAAAGAGCGAAGTCGTTATTACGACGAAAGATTACCTTTAAACGCAAGTGATGAAACGGACATGCAGACACTTGCGTCACGTCTACTTGATACGACACCAGGCAGCGTCGCTATCAAAATTGAAGCATTGCACAATAAGGCGACGTTAAATGCTTTTGAAAGTAACGAGTACAAAAATCTCGGCTGTGAGGCTGCGGGTTTAGATACGAAGTCAGAGTTAGCACCCGTTGAGAATGGCGTGATTTTCTCTTTGTATCAAGTAACGCTTTGTCAGCAAGAAAACTCTTGGTTTACCCAGCTTTGGGGGAATTCAGGCGCATCCACGATGACAATCACATCCAGTTCTGTTGTGGTGGGGAGGTAACGATGAATTTCACTATTAAACAACGAGCTCCAATTCATTCAGGTCGCAATCAAAAAGGGATTGCGGCAATTTGGTTCGCACTGAGTTTAGTGCCTGTTTTTGGTATGACATTTTTCGCCGTAGAGGGGACGCGTTATATCCAAGAGACAAGTCGACTGAGAGACGCAGCGCAAACTGCTGCATTGGCCATTACGATAGATGACAAGTCGAACCAAGCAGATGCATTGGCGACGATGTACATCAATGACTATGTACGTGATATTTCCCATGTTGATATTCAAACGGTTAGGACGTACGAAGAGCCAACAGAAGACAACGATAATACGGAAAAAATTCAATATTCCGTGCAAGCGGTTACCACTCACAACTCGTGGTTTGCCAGTAACTTAATCCCCTCCTTTGAGACTCAGGAGAAACTCGCTGGGCAAGCTGTCGCGGCGAAATATCCTTTTTACTTAGGGGATAAAATCATTGATTTGGTTTTGGTGACTGACTTTTCTGGGTCGATGAACAACAGCTGGGATGGCGAAATTAAAATTGATCTCCTCAAGGATGCGGTTAAGCAAATTTCAAACCGCATCTTAGTTCCGCGAGAAGGCGAGAGTGAGGTACTGAATCGTATTGCCATCATTCCATTTAACCTTCGGGTGCAAGAGAAGATAAATGACAACCTCTACTCTACCAGCCAGTTAAGGTACAAAGGTAGTTATCGACAAAGCGTGTCTAATGTGAAATACGAACAAGTAAACTGGAATTACTGGTCTCCTTACACAGAAGAAGCTGTTGAAGAGTGTGCCAACAAGCGTACTGATTGTCCCAACAAGAAAAGTTGGGAGCGTGAACAAGCGAAACGAGTTGCTGATGTAGTGAATACCAACAATAACCGTTTGGAGATTCCTGACTATGTCGGTTACTCAAAATCGGTTAGACACATGTTTGACGATAAAGTCGCGAATAACAATTTGACGTTTCATTTTAGATCGAACAACAACAAGCTTTATAACTCCAGTATGACACGGACTGGCCATTCGGGCTTTTATACCATTCCACTGACTGCCAACAAAACAAACCTCGACAAGGTACAAACCATGAGTTCGGGTGGGAATACTGCTGCCTATCAAGGCATGCTGCGTGGCTTGCAAATCATGGAAGATGGACGTCCAAACGGCAATAGCGAAGAAGAAACAGAGCAATACAATGACCGTCTTAAAATGCTGATAGTAATCAGTGATGGTATGGAGTATCCATACACAGAAATCTTGCCCGGTTTAGTGAACAAAGGTATGTGTGATAAAGCGCGTGAGCACTTCCAAACCGAGAACGGCAATTTGTACATTGGCGTCATTGGCGTGAACTTCAGTGCATCTTCGCAAAGCGGTTTCCAAGATTGTGTGTTGAATCCGGATGAAGACATCATCGATGTAACAGAGACGGAAGACTTCATTAAGAAAATCGAAGAACTAATTCAGAAAGGATCTCGTGGTAATGGTGTATCGAGACTATATGGGTGAGAGATATGACCAAAACAATGCTAATTACAGGGATGCTGGTGTCCGGTTTCACGACCGTTAGTGCGAATGCCAGTGAAGTCAGTTCAAAAGTGACCGAATACTGCGGGACGTCTTATTATGAATACTCGCACTCGATTCAGGTTGGCGACGTGACGGGTGTGGCATCGCATCGTGATGGCTATTTGCAGGTAACGGATGTGAGTAATGACCCCGCACTGAAGTGGGCGCTGATGAAGAACTCATCACTGCTCACTAACCCGAATGATTGCCTGACGTATATCTCCAATTTAGGTATTGCTCAGTTTAGCGGAGAGGTCAGCGATAAAGGTAAATTGATTGCGCGAGTGCACTTCGCCTTTGACAAGTTTAACCTTACCCCGTTGGCCAGAAATGTATTGAGCGATGTGGCTCGTCAACTTGCTCAAACGAACTATCAAGTAACAGTAGAAGGGCACACCGATTGGATTGGCACCAAAGCGTATAACCAAACCTTGGGTCATAACCGAGCCAAAAGCACCGCTGGTGAACTGCACTATTATGGGGTGAGTGAGCAGAAAACCACGCTTAAATCCTTTGGTGAATCTGAACCGATAGCAACCAACAATACCTCTTCGGGTCGTTCTAAAAACCGTAGAGCAGATGTTTACATTCCAGCGGATGAACAGGAAAAACCACCAGCAACGGAATAGGTGTTAACTACTGACTCGATGGACTTAAAAACGCCCGCCTCCAATTGGAAGCGGGCGTTGTATTTTTGTCTTTGTCTTTGTCTTTGTCTTTGTCTTAGCGATGTGATTACATCATGCCAGTCACAATGCCTGCCGCGACAAAGAACACAATCATCCAAAGTACCGACAAGTTAAGTTTCTTATGTAAGTAGAAGCCAGCTATCACAAGAGCGATGTCAATTGGAGCAACGACAGCGCTGCTGAATACCGGTTGGTAAAGTGCTGCTAATAGTAAACCAACGACCGATGCGTTTACGCCGTTGATTGCACCTGACACTGCAGGTTTACCAGCCAGCGCTTGCCAGTTCTTTAGCACGCCAAGCAGCAATAAAAAGCCTGGTAAGAACACACCTAAGGTTGCGATTAGCGCGCCTAGGATAGGGGCATCAGATAGTTCGTAACCAATGTAAGTTGCGAAGGTAAACATCGGTCCCGGTACTGCTTGCGCTGCGGCGTAGCCCGTTAGGAACGTGTCTTGGCTGAGTTGATCGCCAACGATGTTTTGCAATAGCGGAAGTACCACGTGACCGCCACCGAACACTAAGCTACCTGCTTGGAAGAAGTCGCTAAATAGCCCAAGCATCGGAAGGGTATGAGCCACAAACGGCAAACCAACTAGAAGTACTGCGAACAGCGCCAATGGTGCAATGGTTGGTTTAAAAGGTTCGGCAGGGGCTGCGGATTCTTTCTTTAGATATTGAGTACCAATCAAGCCCGCGACTACAAGTACCAGCATTTGAGTTGCGATACTCGGTGCAACCAATAACGCAATCGCGGTTGCCACACATAAGCCTGCTGTTAGTTTGCTTTGACAGAAGTTTTTGTACATTCCCCAAGTCGCATCCGCCACCACAACGACCGCCAGCAACTTCAAGCCATGAACGATGTTTTGGAACAACGCCGTATCGGTGATTTGGCTGCTTACCATCGCAAGCGCCAACATGATGATCACAGAAGGCAGCGTGAAGCCAAGAAACGCCATGCATGCGCCGCCTAAGCCTCCGCGTTTGTAACCCAGAGCAAAGCCAACTTGGCTAGAACCAGGGCCAGGTAAGAATTGGCTCAAAGCCACGATCTGTGCGTATTCGCTGTCATCAATCCATTTGAGCTTTTCAACGAACGTTTGACGGAAGTAACCGATGTGCGCCGCAGGGCCACCGAAACTGATCCAACCAAGCCAAAAAAAGGTTTTAAAAATGGTAAACATGTTGAGCCTGTTAAATCTTCAATAAAACTGCATCTACTGTAAAAAATGTACTAAGATGATTCAAATTAATAGTTTTAATTTCATCTATGAATGAAATGGGATGAGGTTTGTTCTGTGAAAGATGACATCCAGTGGCGCAATATCGACTTAAATCTGTTGGTGACCTTTTCTTATCTGTATCGCTATCGAAGTGTGAGTTTGGCTGCTGAGAAAAGCTTTGTCAGTCAGTCTGCCATGAGCCACAGCTTGTCGCGTTTGCGAGTGCTGTTTGATGACCCATTGTTTGAGCGTAAAGGCCATAAGATGGATCCAACCGAGCACGCGCATCATATCGCGCCGACGGTGCATCATTTATTGGACTCGATTGCCAAAGACTTACTGACGAAGTCCGCTTTTCAACCAGAAAACTACGCTGGCGTGTGCCGCATTGGTTTAACCGACTACGCCGAATTTATCTTCGCGCCATTGCTTTATGATGAAATCCGTAAGCGTGCGCCAGAAGCCCAAATAAGTTTTATCAACGTCAACCGCAGCAATTACGTGGCGATAACGGAACACGATAAATTAGATGTCATCATCGGCAGTATGCCTGTGCTCGACGATAACTTTGAGAGCCAGTACCTCTACACAGAAAAGCACGTGTGTCTGTGTGATAAGCGAGTTTTGAAAGGTGAAACACAACTGTCGATTCATGCTTTTGCCAATATCGAGCAAGCCCTAGTGAGTCCTGATGGCAGCTTGAGTACACAAGTAGACAAAAAGCTTGCTGAGCATGGCTTGAGCCGAAAAGTCACCGTCGCTTCACGTAACTTCCTAACGATTCGAAACTTACTTAAACAGCGAGAGTTGGTTGCGATTGTACCGGAGAAAATGGCGCAAGCGGAAAGGTTCTCGGACGACTTGGTGAGCGTCCAGCCGCCGATTGCGGTGGCGGATTTTGATATCGCGATGTTGTGGCATACCAGCCGTAACAACGAGGATAAAGGAATTTGGCTGCGTCAGCTGGTAGCAGAATTGATTACAGGGAGCAACGAAAGCTCCCTGAATTGACGACTGATTTCTACTCAGTGAAGAAGTCGTTGTACAGCATATAAAGGTGCGCCGCGCTCCATGAAAAGTTCGGTGCGCCTTGTTGATCGCCGGTCAGTGGGTTGTAGTTCTCACGAATCGGACCATCTTGCACAAGGCCGTCCGCATGCTGGAAGAAGGCCGTTGCCATCTCAACGGCATCATCACGATAGCCATATCTGTCCATGCCTTTTAAACCGAAGTAGAACTGATCGACCCATACGCGTCCACGCCAGTAAATATCAGGGCCGAAGGCTGGGTTCGATAGCGCAGCCGTACCCAGTGGCACATACGTGTTGAACTCATTGCTGTCTTTCATCACTTTCACGACAGAATCGGCATGGGTTTGAGTCGCCGCACCATTAAATAGAGGAGACCAACCTTCAGGTCCCATACCGCGCTCGACAATCGGTTTGCCAGCACAGCCATTTGCTAGTGGTTTGTCTTCGATGCGAATGTCGTAGAAGAAACCCGTCGACTCATCGAACATACAAGTGTTGATGTAGTTCGCCAGATGTTTTGCCTTCGCTCGGAAGTCTTTGGCTTCGTCTTCTTTGTCTAACATGTCCGCCATTTCGGCCAGATATTGGTTATCGCTGTACATGTAGCTCGCTTGGTCGACGGATTCTTGTAGCAGTGAGTAACCCAGTAAGGTGCCGTCTTCAGCGCGGTTTTGGGCAAATTCCACATCCCAATCGCTGCGCTTACCGCCTTTGTCAACGTAAGCATCCAGCTGTTCTTTGTCGATAAAGCCAAATACCGCTGCGTCATCGCGGCCAGATTCCCAAGAAGCAGCGGTTTGGGCTGGGCTCTCGATATAATCGTAATTACCTTCAGCCATCACTTTTGCCAGCGCTTTCTTACCCACGACCGTTTCATGTTCTTCGCCGCGAACCACCGTAAAGTACATTTCACCTTCTGGCGTGTTGTGCGCTTTGTCTACCGCAGCGCCATATTCAGGAACGCCGTTGCCGTTGTTATCGCGGTTACGCAGCCACCAATTGTGGTACGCCACAAGCTTCGGATACATCTCTTCGATCCATGCCTTATCGCCGGTGGCTTTGTACACTTCCATGACCGCCCACGCAGCGAGGCTTGGCTTGGTATTACGTTCGTTCCAGTTGCCACCATCGCCGCCACGTTCAGGGCTTAGGTTGTAGGCCAATAGATCCGGTACATAACCTTCATCCCAAGGGCGAACAGGATCGTCTGCTTGAATTTGATAAGCGAACATCGCACGAATGTTGTCTTCCGCGACATCTGGATTGAAGTGCGCCATCGCATAAGCTTGCTTCCATGTATCCCAAGGCCAAGTTTGGTTACCTGAGAACCAACGTGCTGTCACGGATGGGGTTACCGAATCAAACTTCATCGCACCTGCGACACCGCGCCAGTTGCCGTTCAAGGTTTCCATTGATTTCACCGCCACGCGTTCTTGCTCTGGTGTGGCGTGTGGGTTGGTTAAACCTTTGGTTAGATAGTCTTCCCAACGCTGCTCAGAAGCCGAAAGGTAAGCTTCTGGGTTTGCCAAAATGTCTTGAATCTTAGCTTGTTCAGCTTGGTTTTCTTTTGCTGTCAGGACATGAGAGTAGGTGGTGTAAATCGTGGTTGAACCGTCGATTTTCGCCGTCGAAGTAAATTGATGACCATCTACTTGAGTGTCCATGTCGATGGACTTATGGATTTGGTATTCAGACTCGCCAGAGGTCAGCAGATCCCATGTTGAACGCACTTTGCCAAATGTCACTTTTAAACCGTCATCCGTCGCGACGATCGTGCGGTTGTAATTTGGGTACTGCTCATCAATGGTTTTATCTGATTGGGATTTGCCTTCCTTCGCGTGGTATTTCTCAAGCAGTTGCCCGTCCCATACGAGTTCAACAGGGGCGTCTGTGGTGATGTTGGTTTCCAATAGAGAAGTGCGGTCAGAAGCAAAGCGCAACGTCATCTCCACAGTGGTATCATCAGAGGTTAGCTTTTGCACCAATGCGCCCGGCAAGCTGTACGCTTCCATTTCGAAGGCGACTTTTTTGCCATCTTTGTACACGCTTAAGCGATCAAAATTATTGGCCATAAAGTTGATGTATTCTTCGGTCAGGAGCGCAGTGCCAGGAAAGCCACCCATACCTTCTGCATTGTCAGGTAATAGATGTCCATGCCATGCACCCATATCGAAAAATGGATTAAAACGCTGGTGGTCATCAAAGTCGTAATCGCGCATGTATTCTGGAGAGCCAGTACGGTCAATCACATTCTTAAACTCGCTCGCTTGCAACGGTGCTTCTGAAGTTGTGACGGTATTACAGCCAGAGAGTGTCACTGCTGAACCAACGGCTAAAGCAATTAAGGTTTTACGTAAAGTCATGTTTGGTTCCTCGGTTTACCAGTAGAAATATTGCATTGCGAAAACTTGAGCATCGCCCGTCACGTTGTCATCCCCGACAGCGAAGCGACTATCAAATGCGGTTGCCCATGTGCCGTTGGCGTATTCCCACCATACGCCGGCGTTGATGTAAGAAGTGATTTCATCCTCCGCAGTGTCTGATTCAAAATTGGCGTAGTTGTAGGCCGCTGATAGATAGACACCCGGAGCGGCTTCATACCATGCACTGGTTATAAAGCCTGATTCGCTGCCGTCTGAGACTTGGTTACCTTTATCGGTGTCGTGCCATACACGCGCGGCAACGTTCTTGTATTCCGCACCAATGAGGAACAGTTCACCACCGTCGTTGTTACGGACTTCTGCGCCGCCCATAAGCGTTAAGTGCTCGGCAATGTCGTATTGGATGTAACCGTTGACCATGGCGTTCTTATTGATCCATTGATCAGCAAAGCGGTCGTATTTACCAAAGTTGACCCAAGAATCATCTTCCGAGAAGTCCGACTCAGGAGCCGCTGAAATGCTGTAGCGGAATTTACCTTCAAGGTTTTGGATCTTAGCGCCCAAGAACACGTCTCGTGTATTGGAGATCACGTAGCCATATTCGACTGTCGCATCGCCCCACCATTGAACGTCATCCAGAGAAGAGTCCATACGGCCAATCATAAACTCGGTGTTGCCATCGGTGCGGTAGCCGGCATAGAAACGGTTGAAGCCACCCTCGAAGCCTCCCCAACCATGGCCTGTCGCCCAAGCATTGCCATCGTCATCGGCTTGAACTGTCCAGCCTTCCATATACGCAAGGCCAAACCAGTTACCGTATTGGACAGCGAGGCCACCCTCGATGTAAGTGCCGTCTGCGTAGCGGCCTTTGTTTTCGCCTTCTAACGCGACATGGCCACCAACGCCTAATTCGCCGTAAAAGTCGAAGCTGACTTCTGCGTCGGATTTTGGAGGTTGAGTAGGGCTATGGTCAGCTTGGCTTTCAGATGCATGGACATTGACAGCGGTAAGAATCAATCCGGACAAAACAGTTTTAGTAAAATAAGTCTTCATTTTAATCACTTCTTAATTGAGTAGGATTTATGGTTTGCTGACGTGGCTGAATTTATATGGCTTTGCTCTAAAGGCTTTAGGAGCAGCTCGTGTGCAAACTTGGGATCAATTTTATCGCTCAAATGGTATTTGATTAAATGCTCTATAGTTAAATTGTGATCGATATTTAGTAAAGTTTTACTTGCTGTTTTTATGGATTGAGAGCGCTTATATAGGAAGAGAGAATGATGGTTTTTGCTATGTAATTACGTCCTAGAATGCGCTTGAAGTGTGGTGGTTTTGCCGGGGAAGCAGGACAAAAACAGAAAGAGCATCATGAGATGCTCTTTGAATAATAGGGGGATTAACGCTTATTTATGATTGTGTTACTGGCTCTTGCGCCTTTTCTTGCGTTGCTTGTTGTTTGATAGCTTGCTTCTTTTCAAAGCGAGAGATCCACCACCAAGCCAGAGCAGAGAAGACGGCAGTCATAAACACGTTGATGAAGAACGCACGTACCAAGTCAACGCCTGTTGGGAATGCCGACGCGGTCATACTCACCACAAAGATTGCAATTAGTACAGACACCACACTCATGCCCACTTTGCGTGAACCCATACGGAAGTCGCGCGGTGTATCATCGTGTTTTAGACGGAACACAAAGTACGCCACCATGATGAAGATTGGCGGTAGCATCGCCGTACCTGCGGTTAGGTTGATCGCTTGGTTCATCATGTCTTGCACGGATTCTGAACCAAAGCCGTTGACGATCAGCATCACCACAACGAACGCGAATTGCCACCATGCTGCACGTACTGGTACACCATGCTCGTTTAGCTCTGTGGTTTTCTCGCCGTATACACCTTTTGGAATTTCAGAGAAGTGAATTTTTACTGGTGCCGCAGTCCACATCATCATTGAGCCAAACATCGCGATGAACAAAATGATGCCAACGAAGCGGCCAACCAATACTGTTGAAATGTCGAAGTATTGAGCCATACCGGTAAAGATTTCTACCATGCCGCCTGCGTATGTTAGGTCTTCACGCGGAACGAACACGTTCACCAAAAGTGAGCCAATAGCGTACATCGCACCAATCAAGACGCCCGCCATGATGATCACTTTGATGAAGGCTTTTTGGCCGCCTTTTACATCTTTTAGGTACGCCGCTGCGGTTTCTGCACCGCCTGCTGCTTGGAAGATCCAACACATAATGCCTAACGTTGCCCAGTTAATGGTTGGGCTCATTGCTTCTAGTGTGATTGGTTCTGCTGGCGTGTAAGTGTCGCCGCCCAGCGCCATTAGCGCGCCGAGAACGTAAATGCCGAATAGGGCAAACACACCGTAAGCAACCAGCTCAGAAATTTTACCTAACCAAGATGCGCCTTTGGTTGAAATGTGGGTCGCCGCTGCGAACAGAACGATCGAAATTACCGACGTGACCATTGGTGAGAAGGTGTATTCGTAACCAAGCATCGCGTAAGACGCGTAAGCAATCACGTTTGGTAGCAGAGACACAAACCAAAATAGGTTCACGAACCAGTAGAGGAACGAACCTAGGTAAGCGGCTTTAGAGCCAAGCGGTTGTTTAAGCCAGTCGTACATACCTGACTCAGAGTTTTTATTCGCCGATACGAACTCAGCAATGATGAATACAAATGGAATGAAGTAGACGATCGTCGCTAACAGGAAGATAGGGGCAGAGCTAAGGCCAAGCTCAATGTTGTTGTTCACGATGTTACGGACGTTAAATACCGCCGCAAATGTCATCGACAGCAAGGCGAATTTGCCAATGGTGCCGCGCATAGATTCAGACATAGAGTCCTCCGATGAATCACGTCAATTCCCTTCGTAACTCAGTGATAGTGCTATTGACCGTTTTATCATCCTTGGGCGAATACTATTTGTAATCGCGTTGGATTGCTGAGGTCTACAACTGATCTGTGATCTGAATTACTTTGGGTTTATTTAATTATTTTGTTGTTAGGCCAAACGCGTTGTCTGGCCTTGCCTGTAAGCCGTTATTTATTTAGGAAATAGCCATCTTCGATGGTCACTTTGAGCACCACTTTTCTTACTCGGTTGTCACCGTGGAAGCGGTACGCTTTATCGTTATCAAAAATTGCCACTTGGCCTTCGTAAAGCTCACGAGTCTCACCTTGACCGGAGAGAAATTCGCGGTCAGTTTCATCTCGATATGCTTGCTCTAGGCGTAAATCGGATTTGTCGGCGAACTCCACAGTTTCGCGACCTTCTAGGTAGTAATGCACGTCGAAGTAGCGGCGGTTCCCTTCAAACAGGTCGGTTTGTTTTGTGCCGTCTTCAACCATGTAAACCAGAGAGTCACCAATCGAATACATCACGCCGTCTTTGATGTTGGCGATGTTCTCAATTGCTTCCACGCAGCGGTTCCATTTACGACCGTCGCGGTACACGACTTTGAATTGTTCTAAGTTGTCTAACACGATCATGGATTACGCCTCGTTTGCTGTTTGAGTATTGGATTGAGTGAAGAACACATTGTCGAAATCATGGTTTGCCATGGCTTGTGCACTGCAATCGCCTGCTTGAAGTGGCATCAGCGTTAGGCCATAGCGGAATTCATCCATGTACACGCGATATGAATCAAGCACTTCGCTGCCCCATGAGTTTGAGCCCAGTCCCATCACTTGATGGTCAAGGTTGAGCGTGATGTAGCCGCTCTTTTCTAGCTCAATGGTGTGTTGCGCTTCGTGCAGGTTTTGGTTGGTGTAGAACCAAGCGCTGAAGTTGATTTCTTGCTGTGGTTTCACCAACAACCCCGTGCCGTGGCGATTCGTCAGTGACGCCCAACGAACGTGTTGGCGGTTGCCGTTGTTTTGTGGGTACGGGTAGTTCTCAAACATGTCGGCTACCGTGCTGTGGTAAACATCAATCAAGTTCGCTTGGCGGCTGTCTTGGTAGTTTTCTTCAGGGCCACGACCGTAGTAACTCACTTGGTCAAAGTTGCCATTGATGCCCAAATCCAAGCCAATTACAGGGATAACGTGCGGGTAATCGCCATAGCGCTCTCCGCTCAGTTCCACATTCAAATGACCTTGTGCGTTGATTTGGTAGCGGTAGGTACAGCGCATGCCAAAGTCGAACACCGGTGGCGCAATGATGCTGGTGGTCGTAATCGAAACCGATTCATCCATTGCTTCGACTTGTAGTGTGCGGAAGTGCTCTTGCATGATTTGTAAGTGCGCTGGGTGCCACAAACCTTCGTATTCTTGTTTGTGGTTATCAATCATTGGCTTGAAGAAGTTCAGTCTAGGTTCTGACTGAATCAGCTCTTCACCATTGACGCGCCAAGAGGTCAGCTTGCCGTTGACTTTAGAGAAGGTCAGCGCGAAGTTGTGACCTTCAATCACGTGCTCTAAGCGGCTTTCTGTGGTGACTAACGCTTGTGCATTGTGGCTAACAAATTCGGCTTCGCTTGTTGTGTTCTCTTTCAGTTGGAATTGGTACACCGCGATATCGTGGTTTGCTTCGCTGTACAAAGTGCGGCTGTCTTTACGCACGGTGAAGTTAATAAAGGCCTCGCGTTCGTCCAGTTCTGGCAGGTTAATTGTGATTTCACGAGCGCTGTTTGCTGCAAGTTCTTCGACCTTAAACTGCACGCTGCGCAGCGTTTCACCTTCCGCTCGGATATCCGCTGTGATGGTGTAATCATCAAGGTTGGTAAACCACAATTTGTTCTCTATGGTGAAGGTGTTTGTCTTGCCTTCTACTGCTTGAATTTTCACTGGAGCGATGACTTGTTTGTACTCTTTCAAGCCCGGTCCAGGTGTTTGGTCTGGGTAAATCAAACCATCCATACAGAAGTTGTAGTTATTCGGGTAATCGCCGTAATCACCGCCGTATTTGTAAAATTCTTGGCCGTTTTCATCACGTGCTAATACGCCGTGATCACACCATTCCCATACGTAGTGACCTTGAATGTGGTCGTGCGCATAGAACACGTTTTGGTATTCCGTTAGACCGCCAGGGCCATTACCCATCGCGTGTGCGTATTCACAAATGATGCGTGGTTTCTCGTGTGGGTGCTCACCAAAGTGATTCATGAGCTGCGCACGTGAGTACATGGTAGAAATCACGTCGACAACTTCTGCATCACGGTCTTCTTCGTAATGCACCAAGCGGGTGTCATCAATCGCTTTGGTTGCGTCGTACATTGCGCGGATGTTGCAGCCGTAACCGGACTCGTTACCTAGTGACCACATGATGATGGAAGGGTGGTTCTTTTGGGCGTGAACGTGGCGTTCTGCGCGGTCTACAAACACACTTTCCCATGCAGCGTCGTTGGTGATGCGGCTGAGATCGCCAACGTTCGCGAAGCCGTGGGTTTCTACGTCGGTTTCTGCCATTACGAACAAGCCGTAAATGTCACACAGTTCGTAGAAGCGTGGGTCGTTAGGGTAGTGCGCGGTGCGAACTGAGTTGATGTTGTGTTGCTTCATCAAAATCAGATCTTTCTCGATGCGCTCCATGCCGACTGCACGACCTTTTAGGTGGTCGTTATCGTGGCGGTTCACACCGTGCAGCATTACGTATTGGTTGTTGATGTAGAACAGACCATCACGCACTTTGATATCGCGGAAGCCAACGCGCTGCGGGATCACCTCAATTACATTGCCTTGTGCATCTTTCAGGGTGATAAACAGTTGGTATAGGTATGGATTTTCCGCTGTCCAATGGATTGGGTTCATCACATCAATGGCAAAGCTTGTTTGGCTGTTGTCTTGGATAGTCAGTGCATCACATTGGCCACTAGCAATCACAGTTCCTTTGTCTTGGAGCGTGTATTCCAGCGTGTAACCGGGCGCAACCGCAGTAGACAGGTTTTCTAGCTCAACTTGGTAGCTTAAAGTGGCACTTTGGTAATCGTCGGCGAAATCAGTACGAACAGTCAGATCTTGGACGTGAACGTGCTCTTTTCCGACAAGGTAAACATCACGGAAGATACCCGCCGTCCACCACATATCTTGGTCTTCAATGTAAGTCGAATCTGCCCATTGCATGACGCGCACAGACAATAAGTTCTCGCCTTGTTGAACGTAAGAAGAAATGTCGAACTCAGCGGTTAAGCGACTGCCTTTGCTAAAGCCAACGTAATACCCGTTTACGTAAACTTCGAAGTACGTTTCAACACCATCAAATTTGATGATGGTTTGTTTGTTGTCCCATTGCTGACCAAGCGTGAAAGTACGTTGGTATGCGCCAGTTGGGTTGTCGGTTGGGACAAATGGGACGTCGATAGGGAATGGGAAACCTTCGTCAGTGTATTGAAGGTCACCGTGGCCTTCAATTTGCCACATGTTCGGAACGGTAATGTGTCCCCAGTCTTCCATTTTTTGAGAGTAAAACGCTTCAGGTACCAAAAGCGGGTTAGTGAAGTAGTTGAATGTCCATTGACCACTCAGCAGTTTAAAGCGGCTGCTCAGCTCGCGTTGGAACGTTTGTGCGTTTTTAACTGAATCGTATGAGAAGAAGTAAGCACGTGGTGCCATACGGTTCTCATGTAGGTGAAGGAAGTTTTCCCAGTTGTTCACGTTTGTTCTCCCCTCGGCTTAGCTTGGTCATTTCGGCGCGGTATCGTCAGCGTCGAATCTGCCCAAAAGAAATGCAGCCGATGTATTGTGAAAAGGCTTATGAGTTATCTGGGAAAGATATTAGTAAAAGTTTTACTAAAATGAATTAGTGAAAACGTTTAACTTTAACTTGATCACGTTTTAAATAGCGATCGGTGAGCAAGATGTGATCAGCATAAAGGAATAGCATCCCAAGCTTATTTGCTGGGTAAAACGAGTAAAAAATGACGGGATTTAGATAAGGGAAATAAAAAAGCACTGAGTATTCAGTGCTTTATAAAATAAGAATAAAGAGGGAGAACTATTTAGTCGTGCCGCGCAGTTTGAGTTTGCTTGGTACGTGAACTTGCAATGGCAGCGCACGACCATCGCGGTATTTTTCTACCAATAAGTTTACCCCTTGTATGCCCATCATCTCTGAGTGAATTCGCACAGTAGAAAGCGGTGGGAAGGTAAAGCGCGCGGTTGGAATGTCATTCACACTGATCAGAGCAATGTCTTGTGGAATGTTCAAACCGAACTCATGGATGGCACGTAAAACCCCAATCGCAATCGAGTCTGATGCGATGAAGAGTGCTGTCGGAAAGTCGCCTTTTGCTAACATCGCTTTGGCTAAGTCATAACCTGATAGGCTAGAAAAATCGCCGCGGTAAATGTCATTCTCTGACACGACACCTTTTAGGTTGCCGTATTCCACAAACGCGTTTTCGCGAATGTCCGCGGTGTTTGGTTCGTCTTGTCCACCAATGAAACCAATGCGCTGGTAACCTTGTTCGACGAAGAAGTCGACGACTTGCTTACTGATGCGAGCAAGATCGATATCAACGCTGTCGTACATGCTTTCGCTGTCTGAGAAGTCGATATAACAAATGCTGTCTGCGAGGCGCTTAGGTAGTTTATTGATGATCGCTTTATCGGTTTTACCAACCAAAAGGATGCCGGTGATCTTTTGTGTTTCGACGTCAATTTCGCTGTTGTAGCAATTGGTTAGCGTAATGCCCAATCTATCACATTGGGTTTCAATCCCGTGGCGAATGGACAGGTAGTAGGGGTCATTCACTTCTGCTTCTTGCTTGTAGTTATACAAAGCTAAAAAGTGGTGTTTTTGTTTCGCCTCTTTGGTGGTTTTTTTTGAACTGCTGGTGCGGTATTCCAACTTTTCAGCAATTTCTAAGATGCGGTGTTTGGTTTCTTCTTTTACGCTCAGAGTCGGATCGTCATTCAACACGCGTGATACGGTTGCAAGTGAGACGCCCGCTTCTGTAGCGATATCTTTTAGTGTTGCCATGTTCACTTCCCGTTGGCAAAGCTCACTGTCCCAGTGAGATAAGCAATAATCCCACCATTGTAAACAGCTACTTATGGATGCACAAATTTTTAGTAAAACTGTGCGAGTGGGTGAAATAAAGTGACTACATGGAAAAGAGGTTTTTTAAGCAAACAAAAGCCCGAGCGGCTAGGACTCTCCGGTCGGGCTTTGCTGTTCACTATTGCTACTTAACATGAGTAGCAAGGCGATAAGGTTAAACCTAAGACTTTTTACCTTTGGTTTTATCTGGTTCGACAAGCAAGTGGTCAAATACATGGCGAATGAACGGTGCCCCGACTTTTGAACCACCGTTTCCGTGCTCAATCACCACTGTCGCCACGTATTTTGGATGGTCATACGGAGCAAACGCAGTGAACAACGCGTGGTCAAGTAGGTGGTTCGCGAGCTTTTTCGAGTTATAGACCTCGTCTTTGCGTAGGCCAAATACCTGGGCGGTACCGGATTTGCCACCACTGCTGTATTCCGCGCCTTTAAATGCGCGACGACCAGAGCCATGTGCGCCATTGTTTACCAAGCGCATCGCATTGATTGGAATGTCCCAGTATTTATCTGGCACACCTTCAATTGGTGGTAGATCTTTCGGTGCGACTTCAACTTGGTTTTCAAAATCTTCACCGTGCTCAATCACCGCTCTTAGCAGATGTGGTGCTTTCATCTCGCCATGATTGATAAGGAATGAAGTGGCTTTGGCGATTTGCATCGGAGTGGCTGTCCAGTAACCTTGCCCAATACCAATCGGCACAGTATCCCCTTGATACCAAGGCGTACGGTGACGGGCAATTTTCCATTCTCGTGTCGGCATGTTAGCACTGCTCTCTTCATAGATATCAATGCCTGTCGGTAAGCCGAAGCCGAATTTGTTCATCCATTTAGAGATGCGGTCAATACCCAAATCAAATGCGGTTTGGTAGAAGAACGAGTCAACCGATTCCTCGATTGCCTTGGTAACATCCACGTTGCCGTGACCCCAACGTTTCCAATCTCGCCAAGCTTTTGAATTCGGTTTTGAACCTGGAATACGCCAAGAACCGTGATCGTTACGCACCGTACTTGGCGTGATCACATGTTCTTCAAGCCCAGCGACTGCCATAAAGGGTTTGACGGTTGAAGCGGGTGGATAGACACCTAGCGTGGTTCGGTTTACGAGCGGGTGGGCTGGATCGTTCAACAATGCGCTGTAGGCTTTGCTGGAAATGCCGTTCACAAATGGGTTTGGGTCATAGCTTGGGCTAGATGCCATCGCAAGGACGCTATTATCTCTTGGATCGAGTACAACAGCGCTGCCCTGACGATTATCCAATTGCTGATAAACATACTCTTGTAGTTCGATATCGAGGTTTAAAACGATGTCTTTCCCTGCAATTGGCGGCACGTACTTAATGGTACGAATCACGCGCCCGCGACTGTTTACTTCTACTTCTTCATAGCCTTTGGTGCCATGCAAAATGTCTTCGTAGTAACGCTCCACGCCCAGTTTTCCGATGTTCTGAGTCGCTTGGTAGTTTTGTGCTTTGCCTTCTTTGTCTAAGCGTCGTAGATCGCGGTCATTAATATGAGAAACATAGCCTAGAACGTGTGTTAATTCCTTCCCGTAAGGGTAGTAACGTTTAAGATCTGCAGTTACAAATACACCATCAAATTCATGTTGATGCACCGAAAAACGTGCAACTTGTTTGTCGTTGAGTTCGTTCAAAATGGTGACAGAACGAAAACGGCGAGTGTGCTTGTAGCGTTTTTTGAATGACTCAATTTGTTCTGGTGTGATGTCGATGTAATGAGCGAGTTTCTCAAGCAAAGCATCGGGGTCGCCTGCTTGCTCAGGGATCATATCGAGGTTGTAAACTGGGCGGTTTTCAGCAATCAAAACGCCATTGCGGTCATAGATAAGACCGCGAGTGGGTGCGATAGGAAGAATCTTAATGCGATTGTCATTAGAGCGAGTTTGGTAATCTTTGAAATGATTAACTTGCAAGTTGTAGAGGTTCGCGACCAATCCTCCCAGCAAAATAACCATGCCGAGAAAGGCAACGACGGCACGGTTTTTAAATAACCTTACTTCTTGATTATGATCTCGAAATTCGTTTCGCTTGCGTAGCATGAGGGCCCTTCAGATTTGTTTTTGTTCTCAGCATGCCCCGATAAAAGGAAAAAGACGCAGATTTGAGCCTTGTTACAAAAGGTTACATTTGGGGCGAGGCTACTGTAGCGGGCTTTATCTCTTGCTTTGTAAGAGCAATGTCAGGTATCGATTGCGGAAAATCATCTTTCTTGTTTGCGTGAATTACCGTGTTTTTCTTACATTGTGTAAACGTTTATATATGTAAGTATCATAAATCTTTCCCATTTTTCTGCTCTAACTCAGTTTCCTTTATTTTTATTGATTTTAAATCGTGATGTAATTTTGTGGAAACGTTTACACTATTTTGAGTTTGATCACGGATCTGGATCGGTTTTGATTGGTAGACTTTTAGCCAGTTAAGAAATGAGCGAATTTGCTTGGTGAGCAGGCTCAACCAATTTCCAAGCATCGAGCAGCAAAAGTGGAGAAGCAAAAGTGAAAGTTCTTGTCACAGGCGGTATGGGGTACATCGGCAGTCACACATGTGTCCAGATGATTGAAGCAGGTATGGAGCCAATCATTGTCGACAACTTGTGTAATGCCAAAGTGGAAGTGTTAAGCCGCATTGAAGCGCTAACTGGTAAGCAACCGGCTTTCTACCAAGGCGACATTCGCGATGAAGCCTTTTTGGACTCAGTATTTGCCAAGCATGACATTCAAGCTGTGATTCACTTTGCTGGCCTGAAAGCGGTGGGCGAATCTGTCGCGAAACCATTGGAATACTACGACAACAATGTGAATGGCTCATTGGTGTTGGCGCGCAGCATGCGTAAGGCGGGCGTGAAAAGCATTGTATTTAGCTCATCGGCAACGGTTTACGGCGATCCTGACATTGTGCCGATTACGGAAGACTCTCCAACGGGGGCGACCACTAACCCATACGGTCGCAGCAAGTACATGGTGGAAGAGTGCTTGAGCGATTTGTTCAATGCAGAAAACGATTGGAGCGTGACTTTGCTGCGCTACTTCAACCCAGTTGGTGCGCATCCATCGGGCACCATGGGTGAAGACCCTCAGGGCATCCCAAACAACTTGATGCCGTTTATCGCGCAAGTGGCAGTAGGCCGCCGCGAAAAACTGTCGGTATTTGGCAATGACTACCCAACGCCGGATGGCACAGGCGTGCGTGATTACATCCACGTGATGGATTTGGCTGATGGCCACATCGCAGCGCTGAAATCGGTTGGTGAAAAAGCAGGTTTGCACATTTACAACTTAGGTACGGGCAAAGGCTCTAGTGTGCTTGAAATGGTAGAAGCATTCGCAACGGCTTGCGGCCATCCAGTGCCTTACGAGCTTTGTCCTCGTCGCCCGGGTGACATCGCAGAATGCTGGGCAAGTACAGATAAAGCGGAGCGAGACCTTGGTTGGAAAGCGACGCGCAGTGTTGCGGAAATGACGGCAGATACGTGGAAGTGGCAGTCAAATAACCCGCAAGGCTATTCCCCTGCGTAATTGATGCTGCAGCGTTGTTGATTGACCGCCTAGCTGCAACTCCAATTTCATTGGGGAATGCAGATGAAAGAAATTCTAAAAGTTGAGTAAGTAAGATGTCGAATATTGAATTTAACCCAGTGGATCACCCACACCGTCGTTACAACCCACTAACGGGTCAGTGGATTTTGGTGTCACCGCATCGTGCAAAACGCCCATGGAGTGGCGCTGATGAGAAACCTGCGATTGATGAGCTACCAAGCTACGACGAGAAATGTTTCCTTTGCCCGACCAACGAGCGTATTTCTGGTGATGTAAACCCAGATTACCAAGGCACGTATGTGTTCCAAAATGATTTTGCAGCACTGATGGTGGACTCTCCAGATGCACCTGAGTCAGATAACCCACTGTTCAAAACACAAGGTGCGCGCGGTTTGAGCCGAGTGATTTGTTTCTCGCCTGATCACAGCAAAGCCTTGCCTGAGCTACCAGTCGACAAAATCCGTGGCGTGATTGACACGTGGAATGATCAAATCGAAGAGCTGGGTAAAGACTATGTTTGGGTTCAAGCATTCGAGAACAAGGGCGAGACCATGGGTTGTTCTCAGCCTCACCCGCACGGTCAAATCTGGGCAAACAGTTTCTTGCCAAACGAAATCGAGCGCAAAGAACACAACTTAAAAGCGTACTACCAAGAGCATGGCAGTAACTTGCTGGTGGATTACGTGCAAGCTGAGCTTAAAGACGGTTCACGCACAGTGGTTGAGACTGAACATTGGATTGCTGTTGTTCCTTACTGGGCGGCGTGGCCATTCGAAACCATGCTACTTCCTAAAACGCATATTCGTCGAATGAGTGAGCTAACCGATGAGCAACGCGATGACCTTGCGGTTGCTATCAAAAAGCTAACCAGCCGTTATGACAACCTATTCCAATGCTCTTTCCCTTACTCAATGGGCTGGCATTACGCGCCGTTCTTTGAAGAAGGCACCGATATCGACCATTGGCAACTGCATGCGTTGTTCTACCCGCCACTGCTACGTAGTGCAACGGTTCGTAAGTTCATGGTTGGCTATGAAATGCTGGCAGAAAGCCAACGCGATCTAACGGCAGAACAAGCGGCGCAGCGTCTGCGTGACCTAAGCGATGTGCATTACAAAGAGCAATAAACCAATTAATGAATAGCCGGAGTTATCGCTGGTTTTACCTAAAGCTCGGTCAAATTCCCTTTTATTCGGGAGGGGAGGGCTAACCCCCTCTAACTCCCCCTTATTAAGGTGGAGGATTAGACCCCCCTTATTAAGGGGGAAGATTAGACCGAGTGAATACGAAACTGGAAATCAGGATTTAACGCTGGTTACACCAATACCAAATTTATAATTTAAGAGAACGTCCCTATGTCTGATCTAATCCAAAATGTGAAAACCTCTTTTGAACAAGTGCTGGGTTACGCCCCAAGTCATATTATTCAAGCGCCTGGTCGTGTAAACCTGATTGGTGAGCACACTGATTACAACGACGGTTTTGTACTGCCATGTGCGATCAACTACCAAACCGTTGTGGCGGCAGCGAAGCGTGAAGACAACCTAGTGCGCGTGGTTTCTGTGGATTACGGCAACGCCGTGGATGAGTTCGACATTACGCAAGAAATCACCTTCCAACAAGACAAAATGTGGGCGAACTACATTCGCGGTGTGGTGAAGTGTCTGCTTGCTCGTGGTTACCAATTCACTGGTGCGGATATTTCTGTTAGCGGTAACGTCCCTCAAGGTGCGGGTTTAAGCTCGTCTGCAGCGTTGGAAGTCGTGATCGGTCAAACGTTCAAAGTGTTGTTCAATCTAGAAATCAGCCAAGCGGAAATCGCACTAAATGGGCAGCAAGCAGAGAACGAATTCGTCGGTTGTAACTGCGGCATTATGGACCAAATGATTTCGGCAGAAGGTCGTGCAAACCACGCTATGCTATTGGACTGCCGTAGTCTAGGAACTGAAGCTGTATCGATGCCTGAAGACATGGCCGTGGTGATCATTAACTCAAACAAAAAACGTGGCTTGGTCGACAGCGAATACAACACGCGTCGTGAGCAGTGTGAAGAAGCCGCGCGTATCTTCGGTGTGAAAGCACTGCGCGATGTGACGATTGAGCAGTTTAACGAGAAAGTGTCCGAGCTGGATGAAATGGTCGCAAGACGCGCTCGTCACGTGATCACAGAAAACGATCGCACGGTAGAAGCGGCGCAAGCACTTCGCGCACACGACATGAAGCGTATGGGTGAACTGATGGCTGAGTCTCATGCTTCCATGCGTGATGATTTCGAAATCACAGTCAAAGAAATCGATACGTTAGTTGAGATGGTGAAAGAAGTGATTGGCGAGCAAGGTGGTGTGCGCATGACGGGCGGTGGCTTTGGTGGTTGTATCGTTGCTATTGTACCGCCAGCATTGGTTGACGAAGTGAAAGCAACGGTAGAAGCGAAGTACCAAGCAGCAACGGGTCTAAAAGAATCCATCTACGTGTGCCAAGCGAAAAACGGCGCAGGTTTAGTCGAAGTACTTTAAGTGCAAAATTGCTTTAAGTTCAAAGTGCTTTAAGACGCAGTAGGAGCGAGAGATGACTGAGCCATTAACTATCACGATGACACAGCAGGCCGCCTTTGATGGCGCGCCTGCCAACGTTGTCGAACTGAAAAATAACACAGGCATGAGCGTTACCTTTATGGATATTGGCGCGACATGGCTGAGTTGTCGTTTACCTTTGGCGAATGGGGAGTTGCGTGATGTGCTTCTCGGAGTGGGGACGATGGGGAGTTTTATGCAGCAACAGTGTTACATGGGTGTCACTGTTGGTCGCTACGCAAACCGCATCGCCAATGGTCTTTTTGAAGTGAATGGCGAAGTATTTCAAGTGTCTACTAACCAAGCGGGCAACTGTCTGCATGGTGGTGAAGAAGGTTTTGATAAACGTCGTTGGAAGATTGAGTCTCACTCGAATCAGCAAGTGACGTTCTCTTTGTTGTCTGAAGATGGCGACCAAGGTTTTCCGGGTAATCTAGAAGTGCAAGTGACGTATACGCTGACTGATGATAACCAAGTGAGTATTGCGTACTTCGCTAAGACAGATAAAGCAACACCGATCAACTTGACCAACCATGCTTACTTCAATTTGTTGGGGGCAGAAGCGGACTTAGATTGTCGTTCGCATCGCTTAACCATCGTTGCAAGCCAATACTTACCAACCTCTGAGGTCGGTATTCCGCTGGGTGAATTGCAAGATGTGAAAGGCACTGGATTTGACTTTAGAAGTGAAAAACCAGTTTCAGAACACTTCTTACAAGATGAACAGCAGGTTGCCGCCAAGGGGTATGACCATAGCTACCTATTTGATGCTCATCGTGATGTTTCAAAACCGGTTGCGTTGGTGGTTTCTCCTGATGAAAAAGTGCACCTGTCAGTGGTGACAAACAAGCCTGCGATGCAATTGTACACGGGCAACTGGCTAGCTGGCGCACCAAATCGCCGTGGCGGTGAATATAACGATTACGCGGGTCTGGCGTTAGAAACGCAGTTTTTACCAGATTCGCCAAACCATGCTGAGTGGGCGCAGCCAAGCTGTATTCTTGAGCCTGAACAAGAGTACCGCTTCTGCACCACTTATCAGTTTGCTTTCTAGGTAAACTGAGCATTTTCGAGCTTTTGGGTTACCGTAGGCTTTTTGCTCACAGTAGGTCAAAAGCTCATCAAAAGTTGGCAAAATAACGCTCTCTACAAACACCCCAAAAAGAAAAAGCTCTGTCACTTCGGTGGCAGAGCTTTTTACTTTGTAACCTATCTTGGTAATTATTAGCGCTATATCTTAAAGGCGATCCACCGAGTTACGGCGCACTAAAGTCGGGCTAAAGATGATGGTGTCATCTTCCACTTGTTCATCACGCGATAACGCTAATGCCAAACGCGCAGCACGCTCTGCCATCATTTCGATTGGGTAACGAATCGTGGTCAAACTTGGATTAACGAAGCGAGCAATTAAGCCATCGTCGAAGCCAACCATGGACACTTTTTCCGGTACGTCGATACCATTTTGGTCTAACGCTGCCAGCGCGCCTGCTGCCATGTAGTCGTTGTACGCCACCACGCCAGTGATTGCGAGTGATTTGGTCAGCAGGTTGGTCATGGCTGTTTCGCCACCGTCACTGTTTGGCTCGCCATATTCGACATAGCTTTTTGATAGCTCGATATCGTGATCTTTCAGTGCCGCTTGGTAACCTTGTAAACGCTCGTCGGTATCTTCGATGTCATGGGATGAGGCGATACATGCGATCTTGCTGTGACCATGACGAATCAGATATTCCGTCGCTAAGTACGCGCCCTTGCGGTTATCAAGAGAGATACAACGCTCTGCCAACTCTGGGATATGGCGGTTGATCAACACCATGCCTTTGACTTCTTTGGCGTAGCCGATCAGCTCTTCATCTGATAGACCTTTAGAGTGAATCACAATGGCTTCACAACGGCTGTTGATCAGAAGTTCTAGCGCTTGGCGTTCGTCTTCTGGGTTGTGGTAGCCATTACCAATCAGAATGTGTTTGCCGTTTTCACGCGCCACGTTATCTACCGATTTAACCAGTGTGCCGAAGAACGGGTCTGAGACATCACCCACAAGTACGCCCATGGTGTTGGTACTTTGGCTGACGAGTGCACGCGCCGCTGCGTTTGGACGGTAGCCCAGTTTGCTCATTGCTTGCGTCACTGCGTCGATAGAAGATTGGCTTGCTTTCGGTGATTTATTGATCACGCGAGAGACGGTCGCGACCGATACGCCGGCTTCTTTCGCGACATCCTTGATTGTTGCCATGAGGGACCTTTCTTGGGCTAAATAACGTTAATTGGAGTATTAAACACCCATTGTGTAATAAGTGCAATCAACACCATTTTTATATTGGGATGAATTTGTTCTTACTCTATGAATTTATTGAATATATGTGATGTGTAAACGTTATCTTGAGTCGGGCGTTGATTAGTCGCATGAAAACAAAAATCGCGGTCATTGATGTGACCGCGATTTGTCGTTTCTATTTTCTCTTTACAGGCCACAGAAAATGGCGCTCAGAATGCTAGTTGTTGTTCATCCAATCAACCATTTGGGTTTTGTACACATCGCTGTTGCCGCCAAAGATAGCTTGTACGCCTGTACCGACTCGCACCACACCCGCTGCACCAAGTGCTTTCAATTTCGCTTCGTCGACTTTGTCTTGCTCTGCGACTTGGATGCGCAATCGAGTGATACAAGCATCGGTGCTTAAGATGTTTTGTTTGCCGCCAAACGCGCTAACCAACTCACTGGCAAACTCTGAACTGGTGTCATTGACGGCTTTGCTGCTGTCTTGATCTTCACGACCTGGTGTTTTCAGATCGAACGTTTTAATGAACCAAGTGAACACTACGTAGTACAGCGCTGCGTATGCCAAACCTAGTGGGATGATCATCCAGCCTTTGGTCGAAATACCAAAGAAGGTCACGTAGTCGATAAGACCTGCACTAAAGCTGTAGCCATGTTTTACGCCCAGCATGATACACAGTGGGTAAGCCAGACCCGCAATGATCGCGTGAATCACGTAAAGCACAGGCGAGATGAACAAGAACGCAAACTCGATAGGCTCAGTGATACCAGTTAGGAACGACGTCAGTGCAGCTGAGATCATAATGCCCATAACTTTGGTGCGGTTCTCTGGTTTTGCTGCACGGCCAATCGCAATTGCCGCCGCAGGAAGACCAAACATCTTGAATAGGTAACCACCTGCTAGGTTGCCCGCATTTGGGTCGCCAGCGAAGAAGCGAGGGATCTCTCCGTGGAATACTTGACCAGCAGCGTTCACAAACTCACCGGCTTGAAGCTGAATAATCACATTGATCACATGGTGCAGACCAAATGGGATCAGAGCACGTTCCGCGGTGCCGTAAGCCCAGAATGCCACCAATGGGTTTTGCTCGGTTGCCCATGTGCCAAACCAATCAATACCGGAGCCAATTGGTTGCCAAATAAAGGCAATCGCAATACCCAAAAACAGCATAGAAAATGACGTGACGATCGGGACAAATCGTTTACCCGCGAAGAAGGCCAAGTAAGCTGGCATCTTAATGGTATAGAAACGGTTAAACATATACGCACCAACTGCACCGGAGATGATGCCACCGAGCACACCTGTGTCGATATGGTCCACACCCAGCACGCCAGCCATGACTTTTAGCGTCGCGACTAATACGTAATAACCAATACCTGCCGCAACCGCACCAACACCATCATTGTTGGTAAATGAGATAGCAACGCCAAGCGCAAAGATAAGCGGCAGGTTACCGAAGACCGCGCCCCCCGCTTCTGCCATCAATTCAGAAACTACGGGTGGAATGAACCCAAATTGCGCCGAGCCAATACCCAAAAGGATACCTGCCGCGGGCATTGAGGCTATAGGCAACATGAGCGCCTTACCGACCTTAGAAAGGTTGGCAAAAAAGTTAGCAAACATAAAAATACTCCAACTTGTTAGATAAAAATCTTGAGTGGCGCAGTCATGAATAAACTGTGGGAAGCGGGGAGATTAGCGATAGCATCGTGATTATGGTTTGCGGGGGTTGGAGCATAAACATAAAAACTGGTTGCTATCGCTAAAGCTTTATAAGTGGTGTGCTGAGCTAAAAATAGAGGGCCTTAACCAATTGAAGGGCACTGTCTCGATCGCTCAACCATAGGACTGCGTCAGAATCTAAGTGTATTTTGGGTAAAAATAAGGCATGAAAAAACAGAGTGAATTTTGTTTTTCTTGTTCCTGATAACTAAGTTTTTAGACCTTTTTACTTGAATGAATACATTAAACGCTAATATAAGGAACAGAATTTTAGTTTTGGAGTGCCTGTTTTGGAGAGTATTAATCTTTTTCGCTACTACGAACGTGTAGAGAGTTTTGAGCTGCGAGAGGAATACGCGGTGACGCTTGCCGAGATTGCAGACAAGATGTTCACCAGCGCAAGGCATGCCCGAGCTATTCTCAAGCAGATGAATGCGCTCAACTGGATCGCTTGGATACCCAGAGTGGGGCGTAACCAACGTTCGACCTTAATTCGTAACATCGATCGTACAGAGGTGAAGCGCTCTATCGCTCTTGAATGGATCAAAGAGAGCAAATACGACCGAGCACTTGAGTTTCTTGACTTCGACCAAGTCGTGTTTGAGCAACTGCTCAAGCAAACTTCCGGCGCCCAAGTGACAGAAGGCAAAGTCAGTGTACAACTCACCTATAACCGCTCTTTTGCTACGCTCAATCCAATCACACCGCAACGAAACAGCGAGCGTTTCTTAATTCGTCAAATTCACGCTTGCTTGGTTTCTATGACACCTGAAGGTGAGTTAGTCGGAAACATTGCGCATCATTGGCAAACCGATGAAGAGTGGCGAACTTGGACGTTTTATCTTCGTCCGTCCGTTTGCTTTCATCATGGCGGTAAAGTGGATGCAGAGCTGATGGTGAAGCTACTAAACCATTGGCAGCAGCTTCCATATTATCAAAATGAGCTCGATCACCTTGAAACGGTTTCCGTCGAGTCGCCTTATCGATTTTCCGTTCAACTTACTCGGCCAGACAAAGGCTTCGCTGCATTGTTGAGTGATCTGAAATACTCTTTACAGCCTGTCGAGCAACTCAATAACCTATCTTCCGATAGCATCGGCTGTGGCATTTTCTCTCTGGAATCGCATACGAACAATAAGCTTACCTTGTTGGCGAATGAGCGCTTCCACGGATTTCGCTCCCTCACTGATAAAGTCACCATCTGGTCGTTAAACAGTGACAAGAAGGAAGGTGCAAAGGCATCCAACTACCCACACGATTTACCTAAGACAGAGCAGTACTCGAAAAAGGTCATCACCAACTCTCCAGATGAAGAAGTGGATGAGCGCATCATTGATACCAAACACACAGCATCGAAAGATCGCGTGGAAGAAGGGTGCTTGCTTATGATTTTCAATCACAATCATTCTAACTTATCACACGCTCAGCGACGTTGGCTGAGTGATGCATTGAGTGGTGAGAACATTTGGCAGCAGTTGGAGCGCAACGAAACCACCTTCGGGGCTGAGATCGCACATAACTTTTTCCCCTTCTGGCACAACGTCAAATACCTGAGAAGTGATGAGGTAGTACTACCGAGTTCAATCCGAATCGCCTGTTATTCCCATCTTGGTATTCAACGCAGTGCGAGAGCCGCTGAGCAAATCTTGATGGAACATGGCATCAAAGTTGAAGTAAACGTTTATTCGTTTGAAGCATTTATTGAAAAAGCGTCTGGAGAGGGCTTTAGTGAAGAGATCGTCTTGAGCAGCTTTAACTTGGATGACAACCGACAAGTCTCGGCTTTACTGTTTTTCCTCAGCGATCCTGTTTTGCACGCCACGATCGGATCTGACGTCAGCGACTGGCTGGTGGTTGAGATCAACCAAATTCGACAGTTTAGCGCTCCGGAAGATTACCTCACCCAGTTAGAGCAACTTGGCTCTGTGCTGATCTATGAAGGTGTGGTTAGTCCGATGCTTCACCACCGACAAACACTTAGCTTCCAAGACATATTCAAAGGTGTAGAGATCACGGCGTGGGGTTGGCCGAAGTTGAGTGAGATTTGGTAAAGGACGATTGTAAACAGCACGATCTTTGCTCATCAAAATGCGATCTTCACCTCTTGTATTTAAAGTACTAACTGATAACGTAGAGTTTGTTTTAGTAAAATTTTACTTGAGGTTTTAATCAATGGAAACGATCGCTTACTCAGACTTCGCAAAACTAGAAATTCGCACCGGAAAAATCATCGAAGTGGCTCGTCACGAAAACGCAGATAAGCTTTACATCGTGCAGATCGACATCGGTGAGAAAACACTGCAAACCGTCACCAGCTTGGTGCCTTACTACACAGAAGAAGAGTTGATGGGGAAACAAGTGGTGGTGCTGTGTAATCTTGCGAAAGCTAAGATGCGTGGTGAAACCTCCGAGTGCATGCTGCTGTGTGCTGAAACCGATGATGAATCAGAAAGTGTTCTGCTAACGCCTGAACGCGCGATGCCAGCTGGTGTGAGAATCGTTTAGTATCTAGTCATATATTGTTTATATAACAGTTATTTATGTTTTAGATCTCATTTTATAAATGAATCAATAGAATCATATTCACCTTTATTTATAATCTCCGCGCTTTTAAAAGCTGTCTAACAGTATGAAAAATTAGGAAATTATAATGAAAAAAGTATTGCCATTATTGGCTTTAGGTGCAGTGGTTGCTTCGGCGTCGGTTCAGGCGGAAGGTAATTGGTACATTGGTGCGGATATTTTAAATTCAGACCTTAAAGTTGAAGGTGACTCGTCAAGCTCTTCAGCTACGGGTCTTGGTATTGCGGTAGGTAAAGAGCTGCAATACTCAGAAAACTTCAAACTGGCACTAGAGGGCGAATACGTCTACTACGGTAGCTTTGAAGAAAAAGCATCTGGTTCAGGTAACTGGGCAAAAGTGACTGTTGATGGTTACGGCTTCAACCTAAATGCAAAACCGAAATACCAATTCTCTGGTACTGGTTTTTATGTTGGTGCAGTTGCAGGTCTTGGTGTGATGGGTGTAGATTTTGAGTCTAAATCAAACCTTGCAAACCTTAATGTGAAAACTGACGGTAGTGATGTTGGTTTCAACTACGGTGCAGAAGTGGGTTACGAGTTCGCTTCAGGTCTAATTATCTCTGGTGGTTACCGTGTTTCTACAGTAACGATCGATGTTGAAGGCGGTGGTGATATCGACTTTGATTTCGACAGCCTATACGCTGGTGTTGATTACAAGTTCTAATCTCACACAAACAGAATATGAGAATAGCAAAAGGGAGCCACTAGGCTCCCTTTTTAATTAGGTTATCAATCAACTCATAATGATGATCTTGTACGCCCGCTAAGTTGCCGTATTTGGGCTGGTGGCGGTCGTTTTCTTTGGCATGATGCCAACCAACGGTATGGCGAACGAAGTGCTCAGCAAAGGCGTGGGAGACTTCTAAGCATCCAGCGAGGACCGTATCAACATAGCTTTGCATGATGGGACTGAGCGAGCAGGGTGGTAACGGATCGTTTTTCACATAAACCCAAATGCTGTGCTCAGAGTTAAAAGTGGCCTCTGTTTCAATCTGATCAGGACGGATTTGAATGCGATGGTAGCCACGCTCGCGTCGGTCAAAATCCGCTAGCGCTTGATCGTCGACTTCAAGCAGTACGCCATTGACTTGCCCTTCGCCTTCATTCACAACCAAGGGTGACAAAATATAGCTGTCGTCAACTTTGCCCCAATAGCGCACCAGTCCATGAGCGATGACTGGGATGGCTTCTCCCGTTTGACCCGTTAACTTACGCGAGGCGGCATTGATTAAACTGCCGTAGCCAAATATATACATCTCGATTGCTTCCCTTGCTTCGACGAAATAACTGTTATCCGTTATACCTAAACACTACCAACCAAGCAACGTGTGAAGCACAGGTTTTACCTCGAAAGGATAGTTTGATTTTATAACATGTATTTTTTATGCATGTTTGTGTTAATATCGAACGCGTAGAATTTTTGAACGGTATCAAATGGGTACTTAAGGGCATCACAATGCTGAATATCACCGATAAAAAAGTGGAAGAAAAAATCCCTGCATGGCTGCGATTAGGGTTTAGACCGTTTTTCCTGTTTGGCTCTATTTATGCTGTTGTCGCAATTGCGGTATGGGTATGGATGTTCCAAACCGGACAGCCAAGTGCATTGAGTGTTCCGGCGTTGTGGTGGCACGTTCATGAAATGTTGTTTGGTTTTTCAATGGCAATAGTAGTGGGCTTTGTGCTGACTGCAGTGCAAAACTGGACGGGCATTAACGGCACGAAACACTACACCTTGTTAGCGATATTTACATTGTGGCTTGCACCGAGAATACTGCTTTGGACACCAGCACCACTTTGGTTAACCAGCAGCATTGAAGCGCTGTTTTTGCTGTTTGTAGCGTACGAAGTGGGCATTCGTGTTTACCGTGCGAAAGGTTGGCGGAACCTGTTTTTTGTGCCGTTATTCTTGCTCGCCATCTTTGCTAACTTTGCCAGTTACGCAACGGTGAAAGGCATGCCGCCATTTACCTCGTCTGCAGTATGGCAAGCGATGCTTTGGTGGTTCACTCTGCTGCTTTCCGTCATGGGTGGACGAGTGATTCCATTTTTCACTGCTCGTCGATTTAACTTTGAAAAGGCTCAGCCGCTAATGTGGTTAGATTGGCTAGCAAACCTACCTTTGGTCATGTTGTTCGTGTTGAGCTTCTTCCCTGTGACGTTTGCGGAACTTGGTCAGCCACTTATGTTGTTTGCCGGTGTGGCGCAGTTGGTTCGATTCCTGCGCTGGAAGCCTTGGCTGACACTTAGCGAGCCGTTGGTGTGGTCTTTACATGCAGCTTACTTGTGCTTGCCTTTGAGTCTGATTCTACGTGGTAGTTGGGATAATGCGTTTGCTAATCATAACTTGATTCACCTATTTGCTATCGGAGCATTAGGAGGCTTGATCTTAGCAATGATTTCTCGAGTGACCATGGGGCACACCGGTCGCATGATTTACAAAGGCCCAAACATGAGTATCGCTTTTGCTGCCGTGATTGGCGCGGCTTTAGCAAGAAGCTTAGGCGTGATTTTTGACCCTGCAAACATGCTACTTTGGATTGATGTCAGTGCCGCCTTGTGGATTCTGGCTTTCGGTATGTTCGTATGGCGATTCGGAATGATGCTGTTGAAACCAAGAGTGGATGGTCATCCCGGATAATCACAGTTCAGAATTGATAAAAGAAGGGCTCAACCAATGGTATGAGCCCTTTTTATTTGAGCTTGCTTCCGCAAATGACCCACAATTAGTAAGGTAATTGTTAAGAATGTGAAAAACGTTGAATTCTATAGTGGGATTTGAGCGTGCTAGAAGGTGCGGACTCCGCTACTCTGTAGATGTTATTACTCGTATGCACACGAGTGATTAACTAGCCAATTGACGTTTAAGACCCATAGGAGTCTCTCGTGTAATTACATGGCCGCTTAGTTCTATCCCTCCGTGGAACTAAGCGGCGTTTTTCGTTCTGTGGCTAGATAAAATTAGATATTCCCTTCGCTAAAGTCTTTCTGGAAATACAGCACCTTTTGCAAGTAGCGTCTTGCTTCCCCTTTTGGATGTTGAGTGGTTAACGCATCATAAACCTGAGTCGGGTTAAGGCTGTTAAGCTCATTCATCGCGCGTTTTCGGTCACTATTGAAGGTAGAAAGCACGCCGCCAGTACCGCCGTTATAGGCGGAAATCATACTAAAATGCTTCGAGGTAGGGTGTTTCACATCGCGAAGATAACGGTTCTTCAAGATGTAGAAGTACGCCGCGCCTGTATCAATGTTATTGGCAGGATCGAACAAGTACTCTTTGGTTGGAATGCCCGGTTTGTTTTTCACCAAATTAAACACATCTGCCCCCGCTGTTTTGGGGATCACTTGCATCAAGCCGTAAGCACCGGCATGAGAAACCGCATAAGGATTAAAGCTACTTTCGGTTTTGATCACGGCAAAGATAAGGTCTTCTGGCAATCCATACCGTTTAGCAGCATCGCGAATCAAGCCTGCATATTGATACTCACGTTGCTCTAGGTGATCTTTCACCATATTGATTTCGACATAGTAAGCACTGCCGCGTTTGATGGCTTTCTTTTGTAGCTTATTCTCGATCAGGTAATCCGAATAACGGTTAGCACGCCATTCCCACTCTATTGGTTTACCATCTTGATCAAGCACTTGGCCAAGCAAGAAGGGTTTTCCACGCAGAGCCGCTTCTTTGTCACTAAACAATTCTGCATGAGCTGGATCGGCAGGCATGAGCAGAGTTTGAACGATGGCTTTTTGCAGCTTCTCCGTTGGGTGGTACTGAGAAATTGTCGAAACATAAATCTTACCCGTCTCGAAGTCGATGTGTGCTCGGGTGTTGTAACTGTCAAGGTACTTCACGTAACGGTGTTTGCCTGCTTCAACGAACTCATCTTCACCCCAGCGATCTTTGGCTTTTTGAGCGATGTAAGCCAGTAACTGTTTGATGTTGTCTTCGTTCGATGCGCTTGGCGGCTTTACATAAGGAGGAACGTAGTCATCACATGCGCATGGTGGTGTTTCTTCAGGAGCGACAGAACAACCACCGAGAAGGAGTAAGCTCAGGATTAGCGATTTCTTCATCGGATACCGATTAAATTAGAGGTGAGGGCAATTGCCGACTGAAGAAAATAATAAGTAAGAGTGCTAATCGCCTGAAATTAAAACTTTTTGTGCTTTCGATAGAAGCGTTTGATGCTGAGTATTCACCGGAAAAAGAAAAAGCCTGCGGGGTGCAGGCTTTGTATTAGGAGAGTCCAATTTAACTTACTTGTGAGAGGCTAACGACTTTCTGTTGCAGCTTCTCTTTTAGATATTCTGCCAGTGCGATTTTCTCCTCTTCGTTCATGTATAAACCAAGTTTTGTGCGACGCCATAAGATGTCTTCATCGGTTAGCGCCATTTCGTGATTCATCAAGTAATCAATTTCGCGTTGATATACGCCGCTTGCTTGCTCTGAGAAGCAATGACCAAGATCTTCTACGCTGCTAGTGTCTTCCATTAGGTCCCAAGTTTGTGTACCAAACTGAGTCACATAGCGCAGCAACATCGCTTCTGATGCCCATGAGTATTTCGCATGAATCATCTTCGCCAATTGCTCACGGCTACAACTGAAGTTACCGCCAGGAAGGGTTTGGTTTGCTGTCCAATCTTTACCCATTTCAGGTAGGAATGGGGCAAGTTTCTTCATTGCTGCTTCACCAAGCTTACGGTAAGTCGTGAGCTTGCCACCGAACACTGAAAGTAAAGGTGCGTGGTCGTATTCCGCGTCCAGTTCTAGTGTGTAGTCACGTGTGATCGCTTGCGGTGAGTCAGACTCATCATCACACAACGGACGTACACCACTGTAAGTCCATACCACATCTTCGCGGTTTAGCTGGTGGACAAAGTGTTGGTTAACGATATCGATCAAGTAATCGACTTCATCTTCGGAGATCGCGACTTCACGCGGATCGCCTTTGTATTCCACATCTGTGGTACCAATGATCGAGAACTTATCTAAGTAAGGGATCATAAATACGATGCGGTTATCTTTGTTTTGTAGGATGTAGGCTTGCGGCTCGTTGTGGATACGAGGAACAACGATGTGCGAGCCTTTTATCAAACGAATGTTGCGAGGGGAGGTTTGCTCTAATCCTTCATCAAAGAACTGTTTCACCCATGGGCCTGCAGCGTTAACCAGAGCTTTCGCTTTGCGTTCGAAACGTTGGTCTGTGGTGACGTCGTGAATAGTGACATGCCAAATGCCGCCTTCACGGTGTGCTTTTTCTACGCGACAGTAGTTGCGAACTTCTGCGTTATTCTCTTTTGCAGCCAGAACGTTCAACAACACCAAGCGTGCGTCATCTACCCAACAATCTGAGTATTCGAAACCGGTTTTCATTTCAGGTTTTAGTAGACCTGATTTTGCTAGGTTGACGGTTTTGCTGCTTGGAAGAGTGGTTCGTTTACCCAAGTTATCGTAAAGGAACAGGCCACAGCGGATCATCCAAGCTGGGC
The DNA here is from genome assembly GCF_023277445.1 of Vibrio sp. ED002. Classification (NCBI taxonomy): domain Bacteria; kingdom Pseudomonadati; phylum Pseudomonadota; class Gammaproteobacteria; order Vibrionales; family Vibrionaceae; genus Vibrio; species Vibrio sp. ED002. The sequence continues at coordinate 3,175,502 of NZ_CP080238.1, forward strand.
GTAAAAATGGACGATGAGGTAAACGGAAGCGCATTGGCAGAGCCACATGAGGCGCTTTACGTAAGATCACTTCACGCTCAGCGAGCGCTTCCGAAACCAAACGAAACTCATAGTGTTCAAGGTAACGTAATCCACCGTGGATCAGTTTTGAACTTGCAGAAGAGGTTGCCGATGCGAAGTCGTTAGCTTCGTACAAACCGACGCTTAAACCACGGCCAGCAGCATCTGCAGCAATACCTGCCCCGTTAATGCCGCCGCCGATCACGATCATGTCTAGAGTAGGGGATGAATTCGTCGTGGAAGCATTTTGTTGGATACTCATAAATTTGACCTCTTGGTGAGCGAACGAGCATTTTAGAATATGATTTTATCCTAGCTTAGGTTTCGTTTGTGGTCATTATTTATTTTCGTTTGTGAGCGTTTTGTGTGATTTGGGCACAAAAAAACCTCTGCCTAATTAAGACAGAGGTCATTTATGCGCGTAAATAGTGAGTGTAAACGCTATTCGGTTATGGCTCTTTCCATTTGCGTATCAACCACTTCGAGCGGAACTGCTGCTTCTTTTAGAATCGCGAGAATCTCTTCTGGTGGTTGTTTGTTGGTAAATACCATGTTCAATTGCGCGATATTGCCCAGTTTCACCATCGCATTACGACCAAACTTCGAATGGTCAACCGCAAGGAAAACGCTGCGGCTGTTATCGATAATCGCCTGTTTAACGCGAACTTCGTGGTAATCAAAGTCCAGCAGTGAGCCATCAAAATCGATACCACTGATACCCAAAATGCCAAAATCAAGGCGGAATTGCTTGACGAAATCGAGCGTCGCTTCTCCAACAATGCCGCCGTCACGGTTGCGAACTTCACCGCCCGCCAAAATCACTTTGATTTCTGGGTTTGGTAACAGAATGGTGGCAACATTAATATTGTTGGTCACCACGCGAAGCTGTTTGTGATTTTTATTGAGCGCACGAGCAACCGATTCTGGTGTCGTTCCGATATCAATAAACAGAGTTGCGCCATCGGGAATATGTTTAACCAACTCGTCAGCAATTACGTCCTTTTCGTTGAAGTTAAGTGCTTTGCGCGTGTTGTAGGAGGTATTCTCTGAACTAAGCGGAATCGTTGCGCCACCATGATATCGGCGTATTTTGTTTTCATCTGCTAGGTCGTTGAGATCGCGACGAATAGTTTGAGGGCTGACATTAAATTTTTCTACTAGCTCATCCGTGCTGACATAGCCTTGTTTTTTCACCAACTCAACAATCTGTTGGTGTCTTGGTATTTGCTTCACTTAGCACTCCCTTGTGCACTGGTAATCGCCAATGCTTCAAATTCGAATATAGAAACTCGCTCTATTGTGCTCGAATTGGCGCATTGTGAGAAGTCGTGGGAATAGGGAATCCGCGATCGAACGCAAAAAAAGAGCGCCAACTCGGCGCTCTTTACGATTAATCAGGGGGAAACTAATCGTTTATCAGAAATTAATCGTCTTCGTCGTGAAGCTCAGACCAGGTTTGAGCACACTTAACTGCGCGCTTCCAACCTTTGTAACGACGGTTACGTTTCTCTTCATCATCGTGTGGTTCGAATGTGCGATCGAGCACTGCTTTGTCTTGCAGTTCATCAATGCTATCCCAGAAACCAACCGCTAGACCAGCTAGGTAGGCTGCACCCAAAGCGGTCACTTCGGTCACTTGAGGACGATGAACTTCGGTATTAAGAACATCAGATTGGAACTGCATCAGGAAGTTGTTCGCCACTGCGCCGCCATCCACACGAAGATTCGCGAGTTTAATGCCCGAGTCTGCTTGCATTGCGTCTAGCACATCACGAGTTTGGTAAGCGATACCTTCCAAAGTTGCACGGATAATGTGGTTAGAGTTTACGCCACGAGTTAGACCGACAATCGTACCGCGAGCGTAAGCATCCCAATATGGTGCGCCCAGACCAGTAAACGCAGGTACAACGTAAACACCATTTGAAGTATCTACTTTGGTCGCAAAGTATTCTGAATCTTCAGCACCAGCCAGAATCTTCATTTCGTCACGTAGCCATTGAATTGAAGCACCACCCATGAATACTGCACCTTCAAGGGCGTAAGCTGGTTCACCTTTTGGACCACATGCTAGCGTAGTCAGCAGGCCATTTTTCGATGTGACCTTCTCTTGACCTGTGTTCATCAACAAGAAACAACCTGTACCGTAGGTGTTCTTCGCTTGGCCAGCTTCAACACACATCTGACCGTAAAGCGCGGCTTGTTGGTCACCTGCAATACCCGCGATTGGGATGCGAGTACCGCCTTTACCACCAATGTTAGTTTGACCGTAGATTTCTGATGAGCGTTTGACTTCTGGCATCATCGACACTGGAATACCTAATTCATCCAGCATTTTCTGATCCCAGCATAGGTCGTTAATGTTGAAAAGCATAGTGCGCGAAGCGTTGGTGTAATCGGTTACGTGAACGCGGCCTTGTGTCATTTTCCAAACCAGCCAAGTATCCACTGTACCGAATAACAACTTGCCCGCTTCCGCTTCTTCACGCGCGCCTTCAACGTTATCTAGAATCCACTTCACTTTTGTGCCAGAGAAGTAAGGGTCTAAAACCAGACCTGTATTGTCGCGAACGTAATCTTCTAGTCCGCGCGCTTTTAATTCTTCACAAATATCGGCAGTACGGCGACATTGCCACACGATCGCGTTGTAAACCGGCTTGCCTGTTTCTTTGTTCCATACAATTGTGGTTTCACGTTGGTTGGTAATACCGATACCAACAAGTTGGTCGCTACGGATACCGGTTTTTGCAAGTGCTTCAACCAAAGTAGAGCTTTGAGTTGCCCAGATTTCCATTGGGTCATGTTCAACCCAACCAGCCTCTGGATAAATCTGAGTAAATTCTCGCTGAGCGACGCTTACGATATTCGCGTCATGATCCAGAATGACAGCACGAGAGCTTGTCGTGCCTTGGTCTAGGGCAACAATGTATTTTTGCTCAGTCATGGTAAGAATCCTTTTGTTTCGTTATTTATATTTTAGTAAATGTTCGAATGAGTTGGTTTTAAGCTTGAGCTTGTTCTGCTTCTTCTTCGGTCTCGCACTGGTTAGGGATAGTACAGCCATGACCTTGTTGTGGCAGATATGCAGCAATCGCTTTCGGGTACAACCAACCACCGAAGCAAGCACCTGCGATAGGAGCAAGAATTGGAACAATAAAGTATGGGATTTCACGCGCACCGGTCAGTGCGTAATCCCAGCCGGCAAAGTAAGCAAACAGTTTAGGGCCGAAGTCACGAGCAGGGTTCATCGCAAAGCCAGTCAGTGGGCCTAAAGAACCACCGATAACCGCAATGAGAATACCGATAAGTAATGGGTTCATAGCGCCGCGAGGTGCACCGTTGTTCTCATCACCAAGAGCAAGAATGGCAAACATTAGCACTGCAGTAATCACGAATTCCACAGCAAAAGCGCCAAAGAAAGAGAGAGAAGCGTGTGGGTAAGTCGAGAAAATACCTGCTGTTGCTAATGCGTCTTGGCTGCTACGAACGAAATTGTGTGCGATTTCGTAATCAGTAAATAGGTTGCTGTACAAGCTGTAAACCAAAGCGGCAGAGCAAAATGCACCGAGCATTTGCGCAATGATATAAGGCACCACTTTCGCCTTATCGAATCCATGGAACATCGCCAGCGCGATGGTAACTGCAGGGTTGATGTGTGCACCGGATACGCCCGCAGTACAGTAAATTGCAATGGCGACGCCAAAGCCCCATACAATACTGATTTCCCATTGACCAAATTGAGCTCCGGTCAAAACGAGTGCAGCAACACAGCCTACGCCAAAAAAGATAAGTAATCCGGTACCGATAAACTCGGCCAAACATTCTCCGAGCAGTGAGGGGTGTTTGTTCGTTGTCATGTTAAGAGTCCTTTAATATTTATGCTTATCTAGCACGGTTCTATTGTGCATATATAAACGTTTGCGAAAACAAACGAGCGTTAAAAGTGAGCGTTTGAGCATAAATTTGTTAATCAAACTCTTCGTTTTTGTTAATTGACGCATCTTTTGCTCAAAAAGGAAACTCGATAAAACGATTCAGAAGCTTCTACTTCTATTTTTCGGCCTAAAACTACCGATGTGAAAATCAATGCACAAACTGGTAAGAGGAGTTTTGTGAAGCTGCTTCGCGAATGGTGGGAAATTACTCAGATTACTGGTTGAAAACTACCCCTAAAGAGCTAGCTGACACTAATGATGATAAGGGGGAGGCTGATATTGATGAGCTCGTTGCTCTGAGTTAAACCACCGTTAAGAATGAAGAAGTTTATTTGTGGTTGATACGACGTCTTTTACTAGAGATTTGTTTTGAATGCGCTTTGGGATTGGTTGGCTGATGTCGATGCTAATTGTTAACGAAGTGACATTGTTGCAACACGTCATGCTGGTCTTTAATTACTTAAATAGCGTGTTTTATCTCTTCAACCTCTACCTTTTATCCATTTATGTGGTCATTTGAGCGCTTGGTTTACTTAAGATAGCGATGATTTTGTTCGTTTGCGCACTTCATGCTCTATATAGACAGTAACGGAATGTGGGGGAAATGGAAGCACTGTCTAATTAAATGCTTCTAGTTTGCTGTATTTACTGAAATTTAATTCCTATGCAACATTTATCACAGAAATAAAAATTGTATTTCATAAAATGCATTAACTTTCGAACGAAACTCCTTTTTGCTCGTTCGCGATTTATTACTCCCTACCATCGCTCACATAATTAATGAGGTTCCTATGTTTGGAATATTCAAACCTAAGGCGCATATCGATCGCTTATCGTCCGATAAGATCGACGGCACCTATTCCCGCTTACGTTGGCAACTCTTCATCGGTATCTTCGTCGGTTACGCTGGCTATTATTTAGTGCGTAAAAACTTTAGCTTGGCGATGCCTTACCTTATTGAGCAAGGTTTTAGCCGTGGTGACTTAGGTGTTGCTTTAGCTGCAGTTTCCATTGCTTACGGTTTATCAAAATTCTTAATGGGCAGTGTTTCTGACCGCTCTAACCCTCGTTATTTCTTAAGTGGCGGTCTGTTAATGTCTGCGCTTGTGATGTTCTGCTTCGGCTTTATGCCTTGGGCTACGGGCAGCATTACCGCGATGTTTATTCTATTGTTCCTAAACGGTTGGTTCCAAGGTATGGGATGGCCTGCCTGTGGTCGAACCATGGTTCACTGGTGGTCACGTAAAGAACGTGGCGAGATCGTATCGGTTTGGAACGTGGCGCATAACGTAGGTGGTGGTTTAATTGGTCCACTATTTATTCTTGGTCTTTGGGCATTTAACGACGATTGGCGCACCGCTTTCTATGTTCCTGCATTTTTTGCCACGCTCGTAGCTGTCTTTATTTGGTTCACGGTAAGAGATACACCTCAATCTTGTGGTCTTCCGCCAATTGAAGAGTATAAAGACGACTACCCAGACGATTACGACAAGTCTCATGAGAAAGAAATGAGTGCGAAGGAGATTTTCTTCAAGTATGTCTTTTCTAATAAATTGTTGTGGTCAATTGCGATCGCGAACGCGTTTGTTTACCTGATCCGCTACGGTGTGTTGGACTGGGCTCCAGTGTATTTAAAAGAAGCAAAAGACTTCTCAGTAGATAAATCTTCTTGGGCTTACTTCCTATACGAGTGGGCTGGTATTCCTGGTACGTTATTGTGTGGTTGGATTTCTGACAAAGTGTTTAAAGGTCGCCGCGCCCCTGCTGGCATCTTATTTATGGTACTTGTCACGGTTGCGGTGCTTGTTTACTGGTTTAACCCAGCAGGTAATCCAGCAGTCGATATGATGGCGCTGGTGGCTATCGGTTTCTTGATTTACGGCCCAGTGATGTTGATTGGTTTGTATGCACTAGAGCTTGCTCCTAAAAAAGCGGCGGGTACTGCCGCTGGCTTGACCGGGTTATTCGGATACTTAGGTGGCGCTGTTGCTGCGAACGCTATTCTTGGTTACACCGTTGACCACTTCGGTTGGGATGGTGGGTTCATCATTCTTGTCGGGTCTTGTATTACCTCTATTATCTGCTTGATTTACGCTTTCTTGGGTGAACGCGCTCATCACGAACAAAAAGCACGTGAGAAAGAAGCATTGGCGTCATAAAACATTAAAGGGGCGGTGGAATACTGCTCCTTCAATAAGTTAAGGAAAGAACAATGAAAACAACGTCAATTTGCATGACGATTCTCGCTCTAGGTATTTCGGCTGGAGCGGTAGCACAACCGCTTGTTATCGCGCACCGAGGAGCATCGGGTTATCTGCCAGAACATACGTTAGAAGCAAAAGCTCTTGCGTACGCAATGAAGCCGGACTACATCGAGCAAGATGTGGTGATGACCAAAGATGATCAACTCGTCGTATTGCATGATCATTACCTCGATCGCGTGACCGATGTAGCTGAGCGATTCCCGGACCGTGCTCGTAAAGATGGTCGTTACTACGCGATTGATTTCACGTTGGCAGAAATCAAATCATTGCGAGTCACTGAAGGCTTTAACATCGATGATAAAGGTAACAAGGTTGCTGGTTATCCGACACGATTCCCAATGTGGAAGTCAGATTTTACCGTTCCTACTTTTGCGGAAGAGATTGAGTTGATCCAAGGTTTAAATAAAACACTGGGTTATGACATCGGCATCTACCCAGAAATCAAAGCGCCTTGGTTCCATCGCCATGAAGGTAAAGACATCTCAAAAGCGGTGCTTAACGTTTTAAAACAGTACGGTTACGATTCGCAAGATGACAAAGTGTACCTTCAGTGTTTTGATGCGAATGAACTTCAGCGCATCAACAGTGAACTCATGCCCGCAATGGACATGGATTTAAAGCTCGTTCAACTCATGGCTTACACCGATTGGAACGAGACCATGGAGTACAAAGGCGACAAGGCAACACCATACAGTTATGACTGGATGTTTGAAGCCAATGGTATGAAGAAGGTCGCGGAATACGCAGAAGGGATCGGTCCTTGGAAACCAATGTTGGTGGATGACAAATCAACCAAGGAAAACATCATCATCAAACCTTTGATGAAAGCGGCAAAAGACGCGGGCTTACAAGTACACCCTTATACTTTCCGAGCGGACCCTGGGCGTATTCCTGCTTACACCGACAGCTTCGATGGGATGATGGACATCTTCTACAATCAGGTGAAAGTGGATGGTTTGTTTACTGATTTCCCTGATAAAGCGGTGAACTTTTTGAACAAGTAAAGTTCTAAAAAACTGAGTGCTTGAAACGCTCAGTATTACGTCACACGCCATGTCGTAACAATAGGCTCTCATTGAGCAATCATTATCCCTCAACAGTGACTCTCCTGTTGGGGGATTTTTTATATGTATAGAACGCGAGAAACACCTTTTACTTCTCTTTCATTGCTCCCGCTGTGTATGCATTCCCATTGTTCTTGATTTGCAGATGCTAAATATTCACACCACCGATATGGTTACTATACAGGGGTATTGTAAATTGGTGCCCTTTGCTAATGCCATTGTGGAGAAGACTGTGTTCCAGTGGCTTAGTTTGCCCTTTCAGCTTGCCGCTTAAGTCTTGCTTCACATGTCGGTTCGTAGCTCCAAATTCTTAGGCGGCCTTTTCTTTTGAACAAAGCGATCCCGACGGCAATTCATTCGCTGATAAGCCGAGCATTAGTGCGCAATACGATCATGAATAATAAAAGACTTAATAGGACATGACATGAGACTAGTACTTGCCATTCTAATTCCTTGGCTGCAATTTTTTACTATTGGCCGTTATTGGGCGGGAGTAATCTGTTTGTTATTGCAGATTACTTTGGTTGGTTGGTTGCCCGCTGCCATTTGGTCTGTATACGCATTAGTTAATTACGAAACGGATAAAAAAATCGAGAAGCTAGCTGCAGAGAGAGATGGTCCAGAGGCGTTCTCAAATTACGCACGAAAAGCGCCAGCGTCTTCGGATCAAGATGGTGGTGGAGACGAGTAGGTGTTTCCGTCGAATAAAGGTAAGCCTTACTTCTCTTGGTGCTTACTTCTGAGTTGTTTTGGGTTTGCTTCTAGTGCACAAGCAGAGCTCACGATTCAAGAAGCGGTCGATTTGTGGATCTTGGATGGCGCAGAGTTCCGTCAGATGGTGAAATGCTCTCCGCAAGCGCAGTTGAACAACGGTGTGCAGCAAATCTATTACGACTCGTCATCTTGTGTATTGAGCGAACTGGCAACTTATGCGTTGGCAAAAGAGTGTTTTGGTGATGCGAAGGCTCAGCGCGTCAATATTCTGGATGCCGCGGATAAATCGAAAGTGATGTCTTTTGATATCAACGCTGCCAGCTGTTCATTATTAGAGAAAAAAACTGGTCAAAAGAAATCGAATCCAGCGCCACCACCAAAACCATCTCGACCATCGACATCAAACTCTAAGGCTTATGTTGTTCAGCTCTACTCTGGCGTTAAGCCTCCGAACAAGGTATTTGCACAATGTGCGACTGCACCTTTATATGAGCACCATATTCACGGCTCGTACTATTTGTTTAGTGACGTGTATTTCAAATACTCGGAAGCAAAGCAATTCATGGATCACTTAAAGTACGAATGCCCTGATTTATCGATGTGGATTCGTCCGATAAAGCGCTAGTTAAGACTGATAATTAAAAAATCCCCCAACAGTTTCCTGCTGGGGGATTTTTCGTAGGGCTAATTCACTGCAATACCCAAATGACTTCAAGATGCTCCCAAAGGGCTAGTTGTCTTGGCTTTCATGCTTTGTTAACGAGCTTTGATTTAGACTGACTAGATCTTCAACTCGTTGCCGCGTCTGTAAGCCAAGTCAGCCTCGCTGAATCAAGCATCTCGAGGTTATTTGGGTATTCTTATTAGTTGTTTTTATGCAGTTCGCTGTTCAGTTCAACCGCGCTCTTGTTTGCAAGACACTCGATTTGACCTGTTACAGAGTTACGACGGAACAGTAGGTCAGACACACCAGCAAGATCGCGTGCTTTCACTACTTCTACTTCTTGACCAGCAGAATCTAGCATGCGCACTTTAGAACCAGCAGTTACGTACAGACCTGATTCGATAGTACAACGGTCACCCATTGGGAAGCCAAGACCTGCGTTCGCGCCTAGTAGAGAGTTTTCACCGATAGAAACCACCACTTTGCCGCCGCCAGAAAGCGTACCCATGATAGATGCGCCGCCGCCGATGTCAGAGCCGTTACCAACCACTACGCCAGCAGAGATACGACCTTCAACCATGCTCACGCCAGTTGTACCTGCGTTGAAGTTGATGAAGCCTTCGTGCATTACCGTTGTGCCTTCGCCAACGTGTGCGCCAAGACGTACGCGAGAAGTGTCAGCGATACGAACGCCAGTTGGTACCACGTAGTCCACCATTTTAGGGAATTTGTCTACGCAATCTACGCTTAGTGCACGACCCGCTAGGCGAGCTTCGATTTGACGCTCTGCTAGTTCAGGTAGGTCGATTGGACCTTCGTTAGTCCATGCGATGTTGTGTAGTAGACCGAAGATGCCGTCTAGTACCGTGCCGTGTGGTTGAACTAGGCGGTTAGAGATAAGTTGAAGTTTTAGGAAACCTTCAGCAACGCTTTGTGGCTGCTCGTCAGTGGCAAGAATAACCAGTACAAGTGGTTGTGCTGATTCTGCTGCTTTTGCTGCGAATGATGCGTTTGCAGCATCGCCGTTTGCTTCAAATGCTGCTGCCAGTTCTGCGCTTTGTGCTGCAGAGATCTCGATAGCTTGGTTGCCTTGCTCGTAACCTGCTACTGCTGCTAGTGCGTTAACAAGCGCTTCGCTTGGGTTAAGAACTGGGTTTGGGAAAAACGCTTCGATGATTTTGCCGTCGCGGTTTTTAGTTGCCGTACCAAAGGCTAGAGAGAAGAAAGCCATAGTTGATCTCCATGTGTTGAGTCTTGTGTCCCGTCTGTTCACTGACAAGAAATAATTAAGTTGTCAGTCATCATAAAGAGAGTGTTCGGGAGTTTAAAGAGGGGAAATGGAGAAAGTCCGTAGATGGATACCTTTTGTCTTTTTAGAGATATGTTTGTCTGATGAGAAATGTGTCGCAAATCATTGATTAACTATCAAGGCAACAAAAATAAGGGGAGGACCGAAGTCACTCCCCCTACACTGGGTTTGTTGGATTTACTGGCTTTGGATAGTAAAGCGATAAATCGACTTAGAGGCTTAGCTCACCGACCTCTACTGCAAGTGCAACCGTTGCACCTACCATTGGATTGTTGCCCATACCGATGAAGCCCATCATCGCTACGTGTGCTGGTACTGAAGAGCTACCCGCGAATTGCGCATCGGCGTGCATGCGACCCATGGTATCGGTCATACCGTAGGATGCAGGACCTGCCGCCACATTATCTGGGTGTAGAGTACGACCAGTACCACCACCTGATGCCACAGAGAAGTAAGGCATGCCTTCACGGTTACGTTCCGCTTTGTAGATACCTGCTACAGGGTGTTGGAAGCGAGTCGGGTTGGTTGAGTTACCTGTGATGCTCACATCCACTTGTTCTTTATGCATGATAGCCACGCCTTCACGTACATCGTCTGCACCGTAGCAAAGGATCTCACCACGTGGACCTTGGGAGAAACGGCGACGTTCTATTTCCACTAACTCACCAGTTTGGTAGTTGTATTGAGTACGTACGTAAGTGAAACCATTGATGCGTGAGATTAGGTAAGCGGCGTCTTTACCCAAACCATTTAGGATCACTTTCAACGGATTTTTGCGTGATTTGTTCACGTTCAGTGCGATTTTGATTGCGCCCTCTGCCGCTGCGAATGACTCATGGCCCGCAAGGAAAGCGAAACAGCCACTTTCTTCATTCAATAGACGAGCCGCCAATTCACCGTGACCGATACCCACTTGGCGTTGCTCTGCCACGCTGCCTGGTTTTGTGCAGGCTTGAAGGCCTTCACCGATGATGTTTGCAGCTTCTTCCGCTGTTTTTGCACCGCGGAAAATCGCCAAAGCAGTGCCCAGTGTGTAGGCATCTGCAGCGCTTTCAAACGCGATAGGTTGAGTGTCCATCACCAGCGCTTTAGGGTCGATATCACGATCCATACAGTATTGATAAGCCTCTTCCAGAGAAGAAAGTTGCATTTCGTCTAATGTGCGACGTACAGATTCAGTAATTGGAGTGTTCATAATCTCTTTCCTCTAGGTGGCAATTATTGTTGGCGTGGGTTAATAGTAGTTACGGCTTCGTCAAAACGACCGTAAGTCCCCGTTGCTTTGTCTGCGGCTTCTGCAGCAGATACGCCTTCGTTGATGGCTTTCATCATCTTGCCTAGGTTGAGATATTGGTAACCAATCACTTCTTTGTTTTCGTCTAGCGCGAGTTTTGTTACGTAGCCTTCAGCTAACTCCATGTAACGCACGCCTTTTGCTTTAGTTGAGTAACTAGTACCCACTTGGCTACGTTGAGTTTGACCAAGGTCTTCCAGTGCCGCACCAATTTCCAAGCCGCCTTCAGAGAAAGCAGATTGAGTACGACCGTAGACAAATTGAAGGAAGATTTCGCGCATCGCGACGTTGATAGCATCACATACCAAATCGGTATTCAGTGCTTCAAGAATGGTTTTGCCAGTTAGGATTTCTGCGGCCATCGCGGCTGATTGAGTCATGCCTGAACAGCCGATCGTTTCGATCAAAGCTTCTTCGATGATGCCGTTTTTGACGTTAAGGGTCAGTTTTGCTGCGCCTTGTTGAGGAGCACAAGCACCAACACCGTGGCTAAGACCAGAAATCGCGATAACGTCTTTTGGATTGATCATTGCGCCTTCAACAGGGATCGGTGCAGATGCATGAAGATCGCCGCGTTGAATCGGGCACATTGATTGGATTTCGTGTGAGTATTGCATAATGTTTTCCCAGTGTACGATATCCGGCATATTGGTCAGACTCAACGGCGTTGACTGCTCTTATTCGCTCCATCAGATAGAAAAACTATGTTCAGGAGGCTCACGCGTTTGTCGCCTTGTTGAGTTAACAACTATTTTGGATATCTTTTTAATTTTTGAGAAAACAGGAGCGGGGTTGGAGAAGAGTTGAATTGCTCACTACAGAACTCTTGCTTTCACAATATAGGTGAAAGCATTTCCAACAGGGCTGACCTGTTTTCGTTTCTGTAGGAGTCATTAGCTTTAAAGCGGTTCGAATCTTTCGATTCCGGTGGCACCCCATCACCGTGCCCATTTAGATTAGATCTAAGTCACACTAATCTGCAACATGAAATTTAGAGCAATTTGGGATATTAAATCGGTTCTTTATATTCTCAGAGATATATAGCGATAAATGCAACGCATAAAAAAACGCCGCATTATGTGACGTTTTTTCTAAACAAGTGAGAGGCTTATGCAGCGTCTTCTTGCTCGCTATCTTCTTCAACAGCTTCAAGCTTCTTTGCTTTTTTTGGTGCAGGTTTACGTTTTGCACCTAGAGCGTAAAGCACTTCTTCTTTGTTTTGCGCAAGGTACATTGCAAGATCTTCTTGCTTACCTTCGTCTTCTAGAAGTTCACTCTTACTTAGCAGTGAGAATAACTCGTCCGCCATATCCAGCATTTTGTCGTATGCGTCAGCTTCCGCTTTAGAGGTAAAAGTCATTTTCTCTTCTCCATTGCGTTCTACCACGTACTTGACGATTACAGCCATGGTTGGTCCTCTAAGTTAATTTGTTAAATTTTATACTGGCTTTTTATACAGTTTTTGACCAGTTAAGTCTAGCGACAAGCCTCAGAATGAGAGCCGTGTACAACTAAGTGACCAGCATTTGAACTATCTGCATTGAACTATCTCCCGTGAACGACCCATCTCGAACTAGCCATCTTTAAGATGTGGGTTCTCTGGTCGCTCCCAATCTTGGCAGAATTCAATGAATGTACGCAGGAGCGGGTTTTGATACTTCTCTTTGTGGATCAAAAGCCAGAAGCGACGCTTCATGTCCAGTGGCATGTTGAGCATTTTCACACGACCATCGCGAATTGCAGGTTCAGCAGATAGGCGTGATAAACAACCTAGGCCAAGTCCGGCAGATACCGAATTGATCAGCGCTTCGGTGGTGTTTAGCTGAAAAGCCTCATGCCAGTGTTCTAGACGCGGAGCGATGGCGCGCATAAAGAACTCTCGAGAGCCAGAACCCGCCTCACGCAGAATCCATTCCGTGTCTTCGAGCTCGTTTAGGCTGATAGGTCCTTCATCGAAGTTAGGGTAGTCCGGCGGACAAATCACACACATTTCGTCTTCACTGAATTGCGTTGATTCCAACTCTGGGTGTATGGTCTTGCCCTCGATGAGCGCGATGTCGAGTTCGTACGCGATCAACATGTCACAAATCTGGGCAGAGTTAGAGATGAATAAACTCTGCGACTGGTGATTCGTTTCATCACGAAAATCACTTAACAGGTAAGGTGCAACTTGGTTGCCGATGGTGTCACTGGCACCGATGCGAAGCAGCCCTGATAAGGTTTGGTCGCCATCGAACACACTCTCAATATCCCGAGCTCGGTTGAGGAGTTCATCCGCGAGGGGCAAAAGTTTTTGTCCTTCTTGGTTGAGAATTAAGCGGTTGTTCACCCGATCAAATAGGTGATGACCAATTTGTTTCTCTAACTCAGACAGCGCCATACTCACGGCCGCCTTAGAAAGAAACAGGCTTTCAGAAGCCGCAGTTAGCGTTTTGTGTTGAGTGATCGTAGTAAAAACTTTCAGTTGTTTAAGAGAGATATGACTAGGCATGATATTCCGTTAAGTTTATCTGAACGTTAGTTTTAAATAATTAGATATATTGGAACGAAGTGCAAGAGTAATATACACCCCATAGAAAGTTAGCCTAGATTTTGAGGTCGTAATGATTCAAAGAACAAAAGCAAAAGTAATGGGAGCACCAACCCCAATGGCGGGTCTGGCTCTTGGTATTGCGAGCTTAGGTTGGAGTTGGGAAAACTTCGCCGAATTACATGGCTATGGACAGTGGATTAGCGCAGGTATTGCAAGCGTACTGCTAGCAATCTTGGCGACTAAATTTCTTTTTCACAATCATTTGTTGAGACAAGATCTTGCGCACCCTGTGGTGGGTAGTGTCGTTCCAACTTTCGCGATGGGAACCATGGTGGCTTCAAATTCTCTAGGGCACTTTTTCCCTGTTGCAGGTGACGTGCTTTGGTTAGTGGCGGTAGCTCTACATATTGTGTTCCTAGTGAGCTTCTTGTACCACCGCGCGAAAGACTTCGAACTACACCACATGGTGCCAAGCTGGTTCGTACCACCAGTGGGTATTATCGTTGCAGACGTGTCTTTCTCAGGTAACCCAGTGCTTGCACCTATTGCACACGGTGCGTTGATCTTCGGTATGGTGGCTTACGCGGTGATGTTGCCAATGATGATCTACCGTTTCATGTTCACTCATGAAATTCCAGATGCAGCAAAACCAACCATGGCAATCATGGCGGCACCAGCAAGCCTATCGTTAGCGGGTTACTTAACCGTAACGACAACACCTTCACCAGTGATTATTGCTCTGTTGTTTGGTATCGCAGTATTGATGACTGCCATCATCTACTTAGCCTTCTTTAAATTACTAAGACTGCCATTTAGCCCAGGTTATGCAGCGTTTACTTTCCCAATGGTGATTGGTGCAACGGCTCTATTCAAAACAGCAAATTGGATGGAAGCAAATGGTCTAGCAGCGCACTATGTACAACAAGTTCGCGGTCTAGCAGGTATCGAATTGATTGTGGCAACGATTGTGGTGATTTACGTAGGTTTGCAATACATCAATAACTTACTAATCCAACCACGCTTGATGACGACACATCACGCATAAGTCTTACTCGTAAAGCAAAGTCTCTTGGTCTCTCTCGCCAAGAGGCTTTTTTTGTATCGGTAGGGTGGGATCTAAAGCCAATCTGCAGATAAAAAAATGCCACCCCAAAAGGGTGGCGGAAAATTAGATACAATTTTAATACATCAAACTTTAGTAACCGCAGCCATTGTAGCGAGAGTTCTCATGCAGAAAATGGCAATTCGAAATTTACCTCTCTTCACTATGCCTACTCAAAGTCATAACCTTTGGCTGACTTAGGCACTCGCAAATGTATAAATTACCGAGTGCTAATGTATAAAAAATATAACTTTCTAGAATGTTAACTTTCTCAATAGGAAGGATTTTTACATGGCTATCATTGCTTGGGCGGTTTTAGGGTTAGTTGCTGGTGTATTGGCTCAATGGATATTGCCGACGAGAACTTCAAATAGTTGGCTAGCAACCATCATTCTTGGTGTGCTCGGTGCATTTGTCGGTGGCTACGTAGGTTCAATGTTTGGTTTTGGTGCTGTAGGTGTGTTGAGCGTTGAGGGGATTATTACTGCGACCATCGGCGCTGTCATTTTGCTTTTTGTGTTCCGATTGCTGCGCAAATAACATGCTCAGACACGGTATCAGCATGCAGTATTCTCTCGAAGAAATCTTACACTACTTAAACGACAACCATTTTAGAGCCAGTAATAAAGCGGTCGCTGAAATCCTAGGTGTCAGCGTTTGGTCACTTATCTATAAATTGGATAAGTGTCACCCAGCAGGCTCTTGGTTAGTTGATGACAAAACTGGGCTTCCTGTCGGCTACAGTTCAAAGAACTATCACCCTCATTTGTTCCAAAGGAGGGTGATATTGTCGAGTGTGTCTGTGTTAAGGCAACATTTACTTCATCAATATGCTCGCTAGGGGGGATACACTGGTGTGAGCTATCCCTTCCTTCCAACTCCGCTGTATTTTATATATCTACCTTGAGTACTCAGTGAGGAAGGGAAGTCATTGTCTACAGCCAGTTGATTACTTGTTCAAACTTTGTCTAATCTCTAACCTTTTGTTATTTAAGCTATCGAGATCGCTCTAGGAATAAATGCGGCTGTGCTAAGCTTGCTAGCAGTTTCCATTGGCATTCGGTGCACTTACTTTGTTTACTGTCTATCACTCCAATCAGGTCGATGTTCTCAAATCACTTCTTGTTGAATTGATTCGCATCAACCCATTAGAAAACCCATTCGAAAAAGAGCAAATTCTGGTGCAGAGCCCAGGTATGTCTCAGTGGTTAAAAATGGAATTGGCGAAAGAGTTTGGTGTTGCGGCAAACCTAGAGTTTCCGCTGCCAGCGACTTTCATTTGGGACATGTTCACCCAAGTATTGGCTGATGTGCCAAAACGCAGTGCCTTCAACAAAGAAGCCATGACGTGGAAGCTGATGCACTTGCTTCCGGGTTTGTTGAACGAAGCGTCATTCGAACCTTTGGCACGTTATCTTCAAGACGACAGTGACAACTCCAAGTTGTATCAATTGGCAGAGAAAATTGCCGATATCTTTGATGGCTATTTGGTGTACCGCCCAGAATGGATTGCAAGCTGGGAAGCCGGACAAACGGTGCCTGAGCTTGAAGACGAACACCCATGGCAGCCGGTTTTGTGGCAGGCATTGTACGATCACACGGTTACTCTTGGACAATCGCCTTATCATCGTGCCAATTTGTACGAACACTTCATTGATACGCTAGAAAACTTCAACGGCAATTTTGATCATCTGCCGAAGCGTTTGTTTGTGTTTGGTATCTCTTCACTGCCACCACGTTACATGGATGCGCTAAAAGCCATTGGTGAACACATTGATGTCCATCTAATGTTTACTAACCCCTGCCGTTATTATTGGGGTGAAGTACGCGACCGTAAATTCCTAGCTCGCTTAGCAGCAAAACATCGTCAGCACGTGGTGTGGCAAGAAGACCATTCTGAAGTGCAAGGTGAGACTGAGCAGTTAAAAGGTTCACTAGAAGAAAACGTGGTGGATGAGCTGCATACCGATGTGGTGGGTAACAGTTTGTTGGCTTCGATGGGCAAACTTGGACGCGATAACATGTATCTGTTGTCGCAGCTTGAATCCCATGAGATAGAAGCTTTTGTTGATGTCGAGCGAGACAGTCTGCTCCATCAACTTCAAGCCGACATTCTTAATTTAGAAGAACACCAAGACGACGAGCAAATCGACAGCAGCCAGCACAAACAAGTGGTGAGTTTGGGTGATAAATCCGTGAGCTTGCACTCTTGCCACAGCCCAATGCGAGAAGTGGAAGTGCTACACGATCAGCTTCTGGCGATGTTCGATGCCGATCCGACACTGAAACCGCGCGATATTATTGTCATGGTGGCAGACATCAATGCCTACAGCCCTGCGATTCAGGCGGTGTTCGGCAATGCGCCGGGTGAGCGATTTATTCCTTACTCGATTTCAGACCGAACGGCCGATCAAGAAAGCCCAATTTTGGCGGCTTTCATGCAACTTGTTAATTTACCGAATACACGTTGCTTGGCTTCTGAATTACTTGAGCTGTTAGAAACGCCGGCGATTTTGAAGCGATTCGATCTCAGCGAAGATGATTTCCTTCAAGCCAAACAATGGGTGGAAGAATCTGGCATTCGCTGGGGGCTAGATAGCCATACCGGCAGCGAATTTGAACTGCCAGAAACGCGCCAAAATACATGGCAATTTGGTATCCAGCGTATGTTGTTAGGTTACGCGATGCCAGAATCTGCCGGTTTGTTTGAAGCGCAAGAAGGTAGCCTCTCGCCCTACAATGAAGTGCAAGGCATGGGCGCAGAGCTTGCTGGTAAGTTAGCCCATTTTATTCAACAAATTAGCCAATATCGCCGCAAACTTTCCCATGTTCAGTCGATTGATGCATGGCGTGAAACCTTGGTGGCGATGTTGGATGACTTCTTCTCCGTTGAGCTAGAAGGGGAAATGGCGCTCAAGTCCATTCGAGATACCTTAAGTCAATTGAAAGAACAGCTAACCGATGCGGCATTTGATGATGCCTTGTCGCCTTCTATTGTTAGCCAGTATCTACAAAACAAGCTGTCAGGAACGCGGGTCAGCCAGCGCTTCCTTGCCGGACAAGTGAACTTCTGTACTCTGATGCCGATGCGCTCGATCCCATTTAGAACCGTGTGTCTACTTGGTATGAACGATGGTGTTTACCCGCGATCAATGCCACCAGAAGGTTTTGACTTAATGACAGGGCGCACTAAACCGGGTGACCGTTCACGCCGAGACGATGACCGTTACCTATTCTTAGAAGCCGTGCTGTCTGCACAGCAAAGTTTGTACATCAGTTACGTTGGACGTTCTATCCAAGACAACACTGAGCGCGTGCCGTCTGTGCTGGTGTCGGAGTTGATGGAATATTGCCATCAGAACTACTGCCTAGATGGCGATCAAGACCAGTCTGTCGATGACTCCGGAGATAAACTACTCAACGAGTTAGTGAACGTGCATGCCATGGTGCCATTTAGCCCAAGTGCATTTCAAGGTTCTCATTCAAGCTATGCCAAAGAGTGGATTCCGGCCGCGTTGACCCAAAGCAATCAATCGCAAGGTCATGCGCGTGGCGAGTTTAACCGCGCATTGGATGATTACTTGCTTGGCGCAACCTTCCCAATCGAGTTGGACTTGGTGGAATTACAACGCTTCTGGCGTTTACCAGTTCAGTATTTCTTTAACCGCCGTTTGAAAGTGATGTTCGAGCCGCCATTGCCTGTGATGGAAGACGATGAGCCCTTTATATTAGGCGGCTTAGAAAGCTATCAAATGCGCGATGAGTTACTAGAAACCTTGCTCGAAACCGCCATTAATCAACCGTCCGCAAAAGCAGACGTACTCAAGCACTTTATGAGTGAGCAACGCGCACAGGGCAAATTACCGGTTGGCGCATTTGGTGATATCGAGTTTGAAACCAATCGCGTGCAAGCGGAAGAGCTGGTGGATAAGTTGGCGTTTTTATCCGGTGCGCCGCAAGACGATTTAGAAATCGACCTGACCTTCGATGTACTTGGTGAAGGAAAGAATATCCGTCTAACCGGTTGGCTAACTCAATGCTATCAATCTGGGTTGATTCGCTACCGCAGTGGTAAAATTCGTGCGCAGGATTACCTTGCTGCATGGATCGATCATCTTGCTATGTCTGCCTCTGGTCACGCTAGAAAGACCCACGTTATCGGTTATGACCGCAAGGAAGGTGCGGTGCATTTAGTTTACCCAGCAATGGCAGACGCTGCGCAAGCGAAACAACTACTTGCTGAATTAGTACGTCTGTTTTTTGAAGGCATGACCAAGCCATTACCATATTTCCCGAAAACAGCACTGGCGTGTGTCGAGGCGGGCTTTAGTCGTGGCCACTGGGCTGATGACGAAGAGAAATCGCTGAAGAAAATGGCGGACGCATTTAATGATGGTTACATGAGCCCAGGCGAAGGAAATAATGCGTATATTTCGCGTATTTGGTCGGCTTGGAATGATGAGCTTGCAGCAGAAGTCCGCACGCTGACCGCATTGGTTCTTCAAGGCGCAAGATTGACGGCGATGGATGCCGATGATGAAAAGTAAGTTGGGATGATTAAGGATGAAAAAGAGTAGGGTGGCCGCCAGAAAATCATTATTTTTTGTAGGGCGTTCGCTGTACGGCCACAAGGTCAGAGGGACCATGATTCGTTTGAGTGTAGCTGCCTGAAAGGCTTGGCTTATCTCGTGAGGCGCATACTAGCGGTTGAAGATCAGGATAACCGTGAGTGAGATCCCACTAACCTCTAAATATTCCAACTTGTTAGACATATAAATAGAATTTTTAACGACAGATCACAGTTCGGTCAGTCGATAATCCGGAGAGATTCAGCGTTATGGCGCAAATGTCAGTTCCAACTCCACTGCAAACCATGACTTTTCCACTGCATGGTGCAAGGTTAATTGAAGCTTCTGCAGGTACGGGTAAAACCTTTACCATCGCAGGTTTATATCTGCGACTCCTACTAGGGCATGGTACTGCTGATACGAAGCACCGCGTGCCGTTGACCGTGGATCAAATTCTGGTGGTGACCTTTACCGAAGCCGCAACGGCGGAGCTGCGTGATCGTATTCGTGCGCGTATTCACGACGCGAGGATCGCATTCGCTCGTGGGAAAAGCTCAGATCCTGTGATTCAACCTTTATTGGAAGAAATTGAGGATCATAAACAAGCCGCTGAGATCCTCTTGCAAGCGGAACGCCAAATGGATGAAGCCGCGGTGTACACCATTCACGGTTTCTGCCAACGCATGCTGACGCAAAACGCATTCGAATCCGGTAGTCGCTTCAACAATGAGTTTGTAACGGACGAAAGCCATCTCAAAGCGCAAGTGGTTGCCGATTACTGGCGTCGTAATTTCTACCCTCTGCCATTCGCTTTGGCTGGAGAAGTACACCAACTCTGGGGCTCGCCATCGGATCTGTTGTATGACATCAGCAACTACCTCACAGGCGCGCCGCTAAGTCTCTCTGTTCCTGCAATGCAGGGTAGTCTTGCCGATTTGCATGAGCAAAACTTAAAGCAAATTGATGCTTTGAAAGCCCAATGGCGTGATAGCCAAGAGGACTTCCTCGCGCTGATTTCTGATTCCGACGTCAACAAACGCAGCTACACCAAAAAGTCTCTACCGACTTGGTTAGAAGCGGTCAACATATGGGCTTCGACAGAAACCACGGGTTATGACTATCCAGATAAGCTGGAGAAGTTCGCCCAGAATGTGTTGCTTGAGAAAACCCCGAAAGGCACTGCACCACAGCATCCTGTGTTTGAGGCGATAGAAGCCTTCCTTGCCAACCCAATCAGCTTAAAAGCGCCATTATTAGCGCATGCGATTGAGCATTGTCGTGTGATGCTGGCAAAAGCAAAAAATCAGAAGCAATGGTTGTCATTTGATGACTTGTTGACTCAGCTTTCTGCCTCGATTGATACCGATGAAACCGCACTACTGACAGAGCGTATTCGCACGCTTTATCCGGTTGCGATGATCGACGAATTCCAAGATACCGACCCACTGCAATACAGTATTTTCAGTCGCATTTATTTGAATAATCCTGAGTGCGGTTTGTTTATGATCGGTGACCCGAAACAGGCGATTTACGGTTTCCGTGGTGCGGACATCTTTACCTACATCAAGGCGCGTAACCAAGTTAGTGCTCACTACACGCTTGGCACCAACTGGCGCTCAAGTGCCGATATGGTATTGGCAGTGAACCAGATTTTTGCTCTGCCAGATAGCCCGTTTATTTATGACTCCGACATTCCATTCCACCCTGTGGATTACAGCCCAAGCGCTGACAAACGCGTTTGGACCATGGGTGGTCAAAAGCAACCTGCACTGACTTATTGGCTGCAAGAAGCGGAAGATAAACCATTGCCAAAAGGTGAATACCTCACCGCCATGGCAGAGGCGACAGCGAGCCAAATTCAAACCATTTTGACCGCAGCGCAACAAGGCCAAGCGTGCTTGGTTAATGGCGAAAAACAGAAGCCAGTGAAAGCGGGCGACATTGCAGTATTGGTGCGAACGGGTAGCGAAGGTCGCATGGTCAAACAGGCGTTAGCAGACCAAGGCATTGCCAGTGTGTACCTTTCTAACCGCGATAGCGTGTTTACTAGCTCTGTGGCGCAAGACTTACAGCGTTTGCTGCAAGCGGTATTAACACCAGAAAACGACAGAGCATTGCGCGCCAGCCTAGCATCAGAATTATTCGCTCTGGATGCAGCCAGTTTAGACGCCCTCAATAACGACGAAACCGTGTGGGAAAATGTGGTTAACGAGTTCAAAGAATACCGTAAGCTTTGGGTGCAACGTGGTGTGCTACCTATGCTGCGAGCAGTGATCAGTAAACGCCATATTGCTGAGCGTCTGCTAGAAGAAGAGGCGAGCTCACAAAGCGAAAACGGTGAGCGAGTACTTACCGATCTGATGCACATTGGTGAACTATTGCAGCAAGCGAGTAACGAATTAGACAGCGACCACGGTTTGCTGCGTTGGTTAGCGCAATCCATCAGCGATGCAGAACATGGGCTAGGTGGCAGCGATGACCAAATTCAGCGTTTGGAATCAGAGCGTAACTTGGTGCAAATCGTCACCATTCACAAATCCAAAGGTCTGGAATATGACTTGGTCTTTCTGCCATTTGTGTTTGGTTACCGAGAAGCAAGTGAAGCCAAATACTACGATGCTGAGAACGATCGCACCGTTCTTGATATCACGGGTAACGATGCGTCGTTAAAACAGGCAGATAAAGAACGCCTCGCTGAAGACTTGCGCCTTATCTACGTAGCGCTAACGCGTGCCGTGTATGCCTGCTTTATTGGTGCTTCACCACTGCGTAATGGTCGCTCAACCAAAGAGCCAACCGGTGTGCATCACAGTGCGATTGGTTACTTGGTGCAAAATGGTCAAGAGGGTGGCATCAACGACCTGTTTGTTGGGCTGAAAAAGCAGCAAGAGAATCTCGATAACGTGGTGATTTGTGATCCTCCAAAGCAACACGACGAGATGTATGTTGCGGAGCAAACCGAGTTGGAAGCGTTGACAGCTAAAGAGCTGCAAAACCCAATTGATAGAAACTGGCGAATCACCAGTTACTCGGGCTTGGTTAAACAAGGTTCTCATCATGCTGAGCATGACGCGACGATTGAAATTACCGGCTTTGATATCGATTCTTCAGAAGAGCAAGATGAGGCGGAATTGGTTGAGCCAGAACGCTCTATCTTCAACTTCCCGCGTGGCGCACGTCCGGGTACTTTTCTGCACAGCTTATTTGAGGAAGTTGAGTTTACTCAGCCCGCGACAACGGAAGAGAACACCCAAATCATCCTCGGCTTGATGGAAAGTGAACAGCTTGATGAAGAGTGGCTGCCAATCCTGCAACAGTTGATTGATACCGTGCTGGCAACGCCGTTGGATAGCAAAGCCCTGCTGCTCAATCAAAAAGGTCCGGCGCAACGTTTGGTTGAGATGGAATTCTTATTGCCGATTGAAGTGTTGTCTGCACCTGCATTGAACCGCGTGATTCAACGTCATGATCCGCTGTCTGCCAAAGCGGGCGATTTGGGTTTCCAAACCGTGCAAGGCATGTTGAAAGGCTTTATTGACTTGGTGTTTGAGCACCAAGGCAAATACTACGTCCTCGACTGGAAATCGAACCACTTAGGTGATGATGTATTCCATTACCATGGCGATGCGTTGAAGTCGGCGATGGCGGATCATCGCTACGATCTGCAATACCAAATCTACGCTTTGGCGCTGCATCGTTTCTTGCGTAGCAGATTGCCAAATTATGATTATGAACAGCACTTTGGCGGCGTTTATTACCTGTTCTTGCGTGGTATGGATGGGCAAAGTGATCATGGTGTTTTTTCTGCCAAGCCAACCTTTGAATTTTTACAAGAGATGGATCATTTGATTGATGGTCAAGCACCTGACACGCGATCCAGTGAATCGGGTCAGATGGAGTTAATTTGATGAAAACCAATGATCTTCTTTCTGAGCAAAGCAGCCCTGTAGCAACACGAAATCTATTGGCAACTTTAGAATCGTTAGCAAACAAAGGTGCGATTCGCCAATTGGATTTCCAGTTCGCGCGCTTTATCTATTCGCAAGTTGAGCAACAAGCGAACAGCCAAGAACTGGCATTAATTGCTGGCGTGGTCAGTAGTGAGTTAGGGAAAGGACACATCTGCTTGCCTCTGTTTGACAGCCAAGGGCAGCCAACAGACCTTGCCAGTAAGCTCGGTCTGTTTGGGGAGTCTGCGCTGACGCTTAATACTCAGCTGCAAGGCGTTAATTGGGTTGAGCTTCTGCAAGCGTCAGCCTTGGTTGGTACTCAAGGTGAAGCTTTGCCAATGATGTTTGATGGCGAGCGTCTCTACTTGCATCGTTACTGGCACTATGAAGTGACGTTGGCGGACAAACTCAATCAACTCAGTGCGGCTGTAAACCTTCAGCCTCAAGAGTTCACACGGTTGTCTGAGTTGCTGCATCATTTATTTGCTCGTCAGTATCACTTTTTGTTCAATGCATTAGCCAAAGCGACAGAGGCAGGAACTAGCAACCAAGTGCTACGCCAGCAACTAGTCTGTGACCATTTGGATGTGGTCACTGTAGACAGTCTCGATTGGTCAGCCATTGATGCGGCAGTATGCCAAGCGAAACAAGTTCACGATCTGCAAGTGCTGGACAAGCTGGTACCGTTGTCAGCTTGTGTCAACTGGCAGAAGGTCGCGGCAGCGGTAGCACTGACGCGTCGTTTTGCGGTGATTTCCGGTGGTCCGGGGACGGGTAAAACCACCACGGTAACCAAACTGCTAGCCGCGCTGATTGAGCAAGCAGGGCAAGAGAAAAACCTCACCATCAAGCTGGTGGCGCCAACAGGTAAAGCCGCAGCACGTTTGACGGAATCTATTGGTAAAGCGATTCAAGAGTTGCCAGTTGAGCCTGAGCTTAAAGCGAAAATTCCAACCGAGTCGAGCACTTTGCATCGCCTGTTGGGCGCGATCCCAAACAGTGCAGAGTTTCGTCACAACAAACAAAATCCGCTACACCTCGATATTTTAGTGGTGGATGAAGCCTCCATGGTCGATCTGCCGATGATGTACAAAGTCGTCGATGCGCTGCCCAAGCATGCGCGTTTGATTCTACTGGGAGATAAAGACCAATTGGCGTCGGTAGAAGCAGGTGCGGTGCTCGGTGATATCTGTTCGTTCCACGCATTTGGCTTTGGCAAAGAGCAGGCGTCTGCGGTCGCGAAGTTAACGGGTTTTGACACCTTGGCTTACAGCACCAACAGTAATGCTTCGATTGCCGATAGCTTATGTATGCTGCAAAAGAGTTACCGATTCGATGCCCGTTCTGGTATCGGTCAGCTAGCAAAAGCGGTTAATGCTGGCTCAGCCGCAAAAGTAGATGACGTTTGGAATCGTGATTTTGCTGATATCGAGCATTTCGCATTGAGTAGCCAAAACTACAATCAGATGATGCAGACTTTGGTTGCTGAATATGGTCGTTATCTAAAACGCATCGGACAGCAAGAGATTGACCAGAAGACTGGGGAACCAGAAACACTGACCCACAAAGCCAAAACAGTGCTGGATACCTTTAACCAATGCCGCTTGTTGTGTGCCATTCGTGAAGGTGATTTTGGTGTGAGCGGTTTAAACCAACGCATTGAAAAAGCACTAGCTGCACGTAAGTTGATTCAAACCCAAGACGAGCTTTGGTATCACGGCAGGCCAGTGATGGTCACGCGTAACGATCATGGCTTGGGGTTGTATAACGGCGATATTGGCATTTGTATGCGAGACGACAGCGAAGGTGAGCCGCGCCTTAAAGTGTTCTTCGAACTGCCAGATGGCAGCGTGAAGTCGGTACTGCCAAGCCGAGTCCCTGAGCATGAAACCGCATATGCGATGACCATTCATAAATCACAGGGCAGTGAGTTTGAATACACGCTAATGATTTTGCCGCCAGATTTCAGTCCAATCCTCACTCGCGAGCTGATCTACACAGGTATTACTCGTGCAAAGAAACGCCTTGCGATGTACGCCGAGATGAATGTTCTCAAGCGCGGTATTAAGGTGAAAACCACTCGAGCAAGTGGGTTGGTTGAGCGACTTAGGAACTGAGTTTATTCATTCAAAAACGAGAAGTTTTCATGAACTGAATATGTTTTTATGTGGCGGGTCGTAATCCCGCCATTTTTATGTCCGAGTAATTCGACCTGCATTGAACCCCATGCTTTTTCGACGATATTGTTTGAGCTTTGATGTCGCATGAGGTGTGACCGTGGATTTTTCCTGGCTTCTACATATCGCATTTATCGCTTTTTTTGTATCAGGCGCTGCGTTGTTTACTTGGTTTGTAGTGCTAGGTGCTTTTCTCGTCTTTTTTACACCCAAAAATATAAAGCAATACGCTTTCAATGAGCGACATTTTTCTGAAGTTGAGCTAGCAATCAGTTCCGGTTTTCATTTTGGCTCTCTTATCTATGGAGTTGGTTTGATCGCTAGCGTATGTTTCCCCCTGTTGGGAAGAAAGCGAGGGCTGGCAGATATTCGGAGTGTGTGCGGACGAGGGTTTATTTATGTGTGTGTGTTTTATACAACGGTAATGTTGCTTCTGATGTTTACAGTCATTATCTCAATGATTACATGGCTATCCATCTCTTAATTATCAAAGGTAGTTGGACTTATCATGTCTTTGGTAGAGCTATCGTTTGTCGTATTTTTTATAGCTGGTGGTCTGCTCATTTTTTGGTATCTGATTGTCGGTATAATTCTTACATGTGTCACTCCTGAAGAGGTTAAGCAATACGCTTATACACGGGAGCATTATATGGAAGTTGAGCTAGCCATCAGTTCCGGTTTTCATTTGGGCTCTCTTATCTATGGCACGGGCTTGCTTGCTGCCATCGCGTTTCCTCGACTTGGTCGAAAAAGAGGACTGAGCGATGTACGCAGTCTAAGTCCTCAATGGCTGATTAAGGTTAGCTTGGTTTATTGGTTGATACTGCTAATCATTCTATTCGTTATATTCTCGACGTTATAAATTATGGCCTTTTATTGAACATACATACAAAAAGACCGAGCGCGATGCTCGGTCTTCTTTAATTTTGTGTAAACGCATTGGTAAATGACACGCTGCGAATTTTGTATTGTTGCTGATAAGCCAAGATAAAATCTTTAATGGCGTCATTGACGGGAAATACGCAGTGGACGTCGAGCCCTTCGAGAAAATGGTTATCCGCCATATCCCAGAAGCTTTGAAGTGAGTTACAAATAATGGTTTTCATAACAGTGCTCATCTTATTCATTGTAAGAGTAACAACTGTCCTTGATGCGTCATGCAGAGCAGCCAAGCTTGCTCCGCACTTTAGGGTGATAGTTATTCACCTAGATCCATTTGCCGATTGTTTAAAATACGACCGTTTGTCGCGCAGAGTATAACCAACAGTATGTATATTGAAAAGGTTAAATTGCGACCAATGTCAATGTAAAGGTTTGCATAACTATTTAGGTTTAGGTTGAATTACGTTTCTTTAATTCTCACAGGTCTAATGCCAGAATTTTTGACTTACGCTGGAAGTTATACAGTCCTTGTTTTGCCCCCGGAAGATAATCAACGCTCACTTCATAAAAGCCTTGTTCTCTAAACCAATGAAGGCTGTGTGTGGTCAGCACAAAGATTTGATTGATGTTATCTGATTTTGAACGGTGCTTCATGTAATTGAGTAGCAATAATCCACGGTTACCATCGCGATAATCTTGGTGAATAGCCACGCAAGCCATTTCCGCTTTTTGCTCTTCAATATATGGGTACAAAGCCGCACAACCGATGATCAAGCCGTCTTTTTCGATGATGGTGAACTTATTAATTTCTTGCTCAAGTTGCTCGCGAGATCGCCTTACTAGCACACCTTGTTCTTCTAGTGGGCGAATAAGATCTAAAATACCGCCAATGTCATCGATATCCGCTTCACGCACCTGTTCGGCACTGGCCATTACAACCTGTGTACCGATACCATCGAAAGAGAACAATTCTTGGATGAGTGCGCCATCAACTTTGTAGCTAATAAGATGGCTTCTTGGCACACCTGCACGGCAAGCAGAAATCGAACCTTTGAGAAAACGTAATGTTCCAGAGTTATAGTCGGAATCTGGTGAGGTGTCTGCCATGAGTTTCGTGATGACATGCTCTGCTTCAATAGGGAACAATTCCGCGACGGCGTTACCGTTGTCATCAATAACCCCTTGCTCAGAGCAGAATCCAATCAATTTATCCGCACCAAGCTTAATCGCTAGTTGAGTCGCGACTTCTTCTGAGGGAAGGTTGAAGCATTCCCCTGTCACTGAGCTGGCGATTGGACCGAGTAACACAATTGAGCCTTGATCGAGTGTGCGGTGGATTGCATCGGTATCGATTCGACGAATGCGCCCGCTGTGGCAATAGTCGACGCCGTCATCAACACCGAGTGGTTGAGCAATGACAAAGTTGCCGCTCACAACGTTAAGTTGGGTACCCGCCATTGGCGTGTTGTTAAGACTCATGGATAAGCGCGCGGTAATCGCCAGTTGAAGCTGTCCTGCTGCTTGCATAACTACCGAAAGCGCGGCTTCATCTGTGATTCGAACGTTTTTGTGGTATGGCGTAGTAAGCTCTTGTTTCTCTAGTAGTTGGTTGATCTGCGGTCTTGCGCCGTAAACCACAACTACCTTAATGCCAAGGCTATGCATCAATGCAATATCATTGATAATGTTGCCAAAGTTTTTATCGGCAACGGCTTCGCCCCCAAGCATCAAAACCATGGTTTTTCCACGGTGTGCGTTAACATAGGGTGTGGATTGACGGAATCCTTTAACTAGAGCAGTACTACGAATTTTCACTACAGCCATTCCTTGTGTTTATTTATGCTTTAATATTGTCTTTTTATTCAATTGTTGGCAAGGTAATTTTTTGGAATAAAGCACAAACATCGTGAGCGTGATGCTTGGTTGTGTTTGGTTGATGAGGGTACAATGTTCCCGTCTAGTTCAAACACGTGAGCCTCATGTCTTCAGTTGTAAATAAGAATGCTGCGATCGCTGCTCAATCAGAGCAAAATATCTCTACAAAATCGCCACTTCGTAAATGGATTGAGCGTTCGCTTATGCTAACGGCGATCGTAGGTACGATAGTTGTATTTATGATGTATGGTGATTTGATTACTCGATATATAAACCCACCAATTTCTAAGTCAGTGATTTATGGCAAGTGGGTCGAGCAAGACGTGGCGCCATATGCTCGTGAAGAGTTTATTCTTAGTGAGCGTGGTGTAATGGTGAGAGGTTCAACCGTCGCAACGGATTTCGAATTTGATGGCGACACACTTTCTTATAAGGTTGGTTCTACAGTGCGTCGATTTGACTTTCTCGATCAGCATCACTCTGAAATGAAGTTGGATTCAAATGCCCACTATCTGCCTGTTTTTCACCTAGAAGGTCATTCGAACCTAGCTATTCGCTAGCGCTTCATATTCGTAAAATTCTTTCTGTAACTGCTCGCTGGGTCTCTGTGTGAGAGGGCCAGCGTTTTTGGGTATCTTAAAATTCCTGCCACTTCTATCAGACATTGTCCGGACAATCGTTTGATTACATTGCTGTTATTATCCAGCTTCTCTATTTTTATGGATGAATTGGCAGCAACTAAAGCCTTTGCCTTATCGCTGATACACTTTGTCGCAGCTTTTCAATTGCGTCGTTTGCATTTGTTTGCCATCCTTTTGCTATCTTCTATTACGGAAAAAACACGTGTTAAAAAAACTCCTTCCTATTGTTTCTTTGAGCCTGCTATTTGGCTGTGCCGCTGAGCCTGAACAGAACCTACTTGCTAAGCAAGATTACGATGGCGAGTTTTCGCATATCTTGAACAAAGCTGATGTCGTTGAATCCAACAAGCCGCAAGATTTCACTGAGTTCAACAAACAAGCTGAACAGGTTGTGATTAAGTCGCCTTCAATGGCAAAAATGTACCAGCCACTTTACGAGAAGTTGAGTGAATGGGCATTGCAGAGTGGTGACACGACTGCGCTCAGTGCTTACGGCATTCAAGCCGCGCAGCTTGGTGGTGGTGATAAGAAGGGCAACGTGTTGTTCACAGGCTATTTCTCTCCTGTGATGGAATTGCGTCATCAACCAAATGCAACCTATAAGTACCCGGTTTATGGCAAGCCAAATTGTGGTTCAAGCTGCCCAACACGTGCAGAAATTTATAACGGAGCGTTAGACGGTCAAGGTCTGGTATTGGGTTACGCACCAAACCGTATTGATCCGTTTATGATGGAAGTGCAAGGTAGTGGCTTTGTTCATTTCGAAGATGACGATACGCTGGAATACTTTGCTTACGCAGGCAAGAACAATAAAGCGTACGTGAGTATTGGCCGAGTTCTAATTGAGCGTGGTGAAGTGCCACGTGAAGAGATGTCACTCAAAGCCATCAAAGACTGGGTGATGAAGAATGATGAAGCAACGGTTCGTGAGTTACTAGAGCAAAACCCTTCTTATGTGTTCTTTGCTCCACAAGCAGATGCGCCAGTAACGGGCTCTGCAGGTATTCCACTATTACCAATGGCATCGGTAGCAGGCGATCGTTCGATTCTACCTATGGGTACGCCAATTTTGGCGGAAGTACCATTGCTTAATAAAGATGGTACATGGAGTGGGGCGCACCAGCTTCGTCTTCTAATTGTGTTAGACACTGGCGGCGCGGTGAAGCAAAACCATCTTGACCTATACCACGGTATGGGACCACGTGCCGGTACCGAAGCGGGTCACTACAAGCACTTTGGTCGAGTATGGAAGTTGGGTTTGGAAAACACGCCAACGCAAGCACCTTGGGCTTTGCCGCCAGAGAAGTTACAATAGCTGCCTAGCGAGAGGAATCACCTCTCATCATCTAGACATTTCCTCAAAGAGTGCGTATAAATCGCACTCTTTGTTTTTCTATCGATCATCTGGAACTTCAATATGCGTGAACTCGATACTCCGGCATCTGACAGCTATAACCAACGTTTTGGTGGCACTCGTCGTCTCTACGGCAATAGCGAAGTAGAAATCCTTCGCGCTGCACACGTGTGTGTGATTGGTATTGGTGGTGTTGGTTCATGGGCGGTAGAAGCGCTCGCACGTACTGGTATTGGTGAGTTGACGCTTATCGATATGGATGACGTGTGTGTGACCAACATTAACCGTCAAATTCATGCGATGACTGGCACGGTTGGTCAAAGCAAAATTGAAGTGATGGCAGAGCGCGTTAAGCTGATTAACCCAGAGTGTAAGGTGAATCTGATTGACGATTTCATCACACCAGATAACCAGCACGAGTACTTGAGCAAAGAGTTCGATTACGTGCTGGATGCGATCGATAGCGTAAAAGCAAAAGCCTCTCTACTGGCTTACTGTCGTAGTAACAAGATTAAAGTGATCACGACAGGCGGCGCTGGTGGTCAAATCGATCCAACCCAAATCATGGTGGCGGATCTGACCAAGACGATCCAAGATCCACTGGCGAAGAAGATCAAAGATACATTACGTCGTCATCATAACTTCCCAAAAAATCCAGCGCGTAAGTTTGGTATCGATTGTGTGTTCTCTACCGAGCAATTGAAGTACCCACAAGCCGATGGTTCAGTATGTGGCGTGAAATCGACAGCAGAAGGTCCAAAACGTATGGACTGTGCGAGTGGTTTTGGCGCGGCGACGGTTGTAACTGCAACGTTCGGTTTTGTTGCGGTATCACGCATCGTTGAAAAGCTGATTCAAAAGCATAAGAAGTAATTCAGAGAAGAGACCGCATCATGACTGATTTCCCTGTCTCGCCGTTTGGCACTGACATCACCAGTGAAGACATCGCCGCAACCATGCAGCAATTTAAAGGTTGGGAAGATCGCTACCGTCAGGTGATCCAATGGGGTAAAAAGCTGCCTCAAATGCCTGAAGAGCTTAAATCAGAGCAAGTTACGGTATCTGGCTGTGAAAGCTTAGTGTGGCTGGTAAGCAAAGAGCAAAATGGCGTTTGGCACTTTTGCGCCGATTCTGACGCGCGTATTGTGCGTGGTTTGATTGCATTGGTGATGGCGGCTTACGATGGCAAAACGGCAGAGCAAATCCAAGCGTTTGATATTGATGCTTACTTTGAAAAACTGGGTTTAATTGCTCACCTAAGCCCATCGCGTGGCAATGGTTTGAAAGCGATTGTTGAGCAGATCAAAGCACAAGCTCAGTAGTTGGCGTTAGTTAAAACCGCACTAAGAACAGAATAAAGAAAAGGGTTGAAGCCAAACGGTTTCAACCCTTTTCCTATAAATCTACGGTGGTATTGTTAAAGCATATCGACCGCTTTCTCGACTGCTGCAATCAGCTTCTCAACATCTTCTAACGTATTGTAGATACCAAAAGAAACACGCACCGTGCCTTTGACGTTAAGCGCATCCATCAGAGGATGAGCACAGTGATGTCCAGCGCGAACAGCGATACCTTGTTGATCAAGCAGCGTTGCAATGTCTTGGTGGTGAACGCCATCCATTATAAAAGTAAGCACTGAAGCATTCGGCTGATAACCGAGGATTTGAATGTCATCCAATTGGCTTAATGCCTGGTAAGCTTGGTCTTGCAGAGAATGCAGATGTGCCTCTACTGCGGTTTGGTCAAAGTCTTGGTACCAGTCGATAGCTTTCGCTAGAGCAATCGCGCCAGCGACGTTCGGTGTACCGGCTTCAAACTTACCTGGCAAGGCAGAGAAGGTGGTCTTCTCGAACGAGACTCTTTCAACCATTTTGCCGCCGCCGTGCCATGGTGGCATCGCTTCTAACAGTTCAAGCTTGCCATACAGTACGCCAATCCCAGCAGGTGCATACAGCTTGTGGCCAGAGAAGACATAAAAGTCGACATCGAGCTCTGCCAAGTTCAACTGTTCATGAACAATGCCCTGTGCACCATCGACAACGACAACTGCGCCTACCGCATGTGCCATGGCGATGACTTTCTCGATAGGTTGACGAGAGCCCGTCACATTGGTGATTTGTGCGCACGCTACGATTTTACAGCGCTCCGACAACAGTGCTTCAAATGCACTGATATCGAATTGGCAATCGGAGGTCATCGGAACTTTAACGATTTTCGCGCCCGTTTGCTCTGCGACAATTTGCCAAGGCACGATGTTGGCGTGATGTTCCATTTCACTGATCAGGATTTCATCACCCGCTTGGAGCGAGCTTCGAGCATAAGTTTGCGCGATGAGATTTAGCGCTTCGGTTGCGCCGCGAGTCCAAATGATTTCTTTGGAACTGCTTGCCCCAATGAACTTCGCAACGGTTTCACGAGCCGCTTCAAATTGACTGGTCGCGTTGGCTGTTAAGCTGTGACTGCCGCGGTGCACGTTAGCATTTTGTGCACTGTAGTAATGGCTAATCACATCGATCACGCACTGTGGCTTTTGTGTTGTTGCTGCGCTATCAAGGTAAACCAAAGGTGATTGGTTTACGTCTTGATTCAGGGCTGGGAACTGTTCGCGTACAGCGTTTACGTCAAACATTATTCGTCACCGAACTCGTGATAATGCAGTGTTGGGATGGTAACTAGCGGTTCTGCGACCATCCATCCATGCTCTTTACCAGAAAGTTTGATAATGATTTCCATCGCGAACTCAAGTGCGGTTCCTGGTCCCTGACTTGTCAGTAGGTTGTGATTCACATCCATGGTGACACGTTTAGCTCGCCATTTGTCTTCAGGAATATGAGATTGGAAGCTAGGATGGCATGTCATCAAGGCTTCAGGATAAAGGTTGTGATGTTGCAAAACCAAAGCTGGCGCTGCACAAATTGCCGCAACCAGCTTACCTTCGTACATGTGCTGTTTCAGGATTTCAATCATGATGGTGCTATCACGGAAGGTTTCTGCACCACCTACGCCACCAGACAGAACAATCGCATCAAACTCGTCATCGGCAATATCAACTAGCTTGCAATCCGCGGTTAGTGTCACGCCTCGAGACGCTTTCATAGTCAGTGCACCATCGAAATCTGCGCTTGCGATGGTTACGTCATAGCCTGCTCGAACCATTAAGTCGATAACGGTTACCGCTTCCATTTCTTCTGTGCCCGGCGCGATAGGTACTAAGATCTTTTTATTCATTGTTCTGTCCAGCTTTGTTCAATCTGTTTGATGCGTTGATAGAGTTTGGCGTTCTCTGGCGTACTAATGTGATGCTTTTCAGCAGCTTTCAGCAAATAACCGGTAATGAAATCGATTTCGGTGCGACGTTGGTGGAAAACATCTTGTCTCATTGAAGAGTAGTTGGCTGCTGTTGCGTTCACCACTTGCATAATGGTGGTGTGAAGAGAATCAAAATCGACCTTTATCTGTTCTGTATTCATTACCTCCACCAACTCATGGGTGATGTTCGCTAACTCGGAGGCAAATCCCGGATCGGCAAGCTCACCATTCTTACATTGATGAATGGCGGTCAGAGGGTTGATAGCACAGTTGATCGCAAGCTTGGTCCACAGTGCAGCGTTGATATTTGGGTTCCAATTCACCTCTGGCAAAGTGTGATTCATCACCTCCGCTAAGAAGCCACATTGAACACCTTTAGCATTAAAGCCACCCAGTTGAGTATTTCCCTGACCAGTGTGAAGCACCTGCTCTTTACTTGGTTTGTAAGCACCGTGTGTTGTTGTGGCAACGATTAACGGGTTATCAGCAAGTTTGGCTTCGATGAGTTGTGCGGTTCCCATTCCGTTGTGCATCAACATTATTATGGTGTCGATGCTGATATAAGGAAGAAGAGGCTCAATCGCGGTTTCCACTTGCCATGCTTTTACTGTCACAACAATCAGATCTGCATTTTGAACAGAAGGGATGTGCTGATTAGAAAATCTGATTGCTGAGTTGTCATCAAGTTGGAGCAACTGCTCGCTGTTTGAGCTTCTTCCCCATAAGGAAACATTGTGTCCAGCAAGTTTGAATTTAGTCGCCCAAAGTGAGCCAACGGCTCCTGGACCTAAGATGAGAATATTCACCAAACGCTCTCATTAAAAAGGTTTGCTGCAAGGATAATGAGGGAAAAAAGGAAAGCAAATAAAAATGGCGCCAAGAGGCGCCATTTTTGGGTAACTTATCGGTTCTATTAGAACTTGTAAGTTACAGCGAAGTAGTGACCGAAGCCAGTTGTTTTACCAGCTAGACCGTCATCTTTAAGACCGTACACGTCTTTGTAGCCTTTTAGACCGTAACCAACTGCGAAGCGATCTGAGTGCCAGTAGATACCGTTGAACATAGCACCACCGTTAGTAGTGTTAAGTGCACCGAAATCGTCATCCATACCAAATTGGTAATCGATGTAACCTTGGTAAGAAATGAATGAACCGTTCTCGAAGAAGTAGAATGGTTTGAACCAGTTAGTCGAGATTTGGAAGCCGTTCCAGTCTTTTTTGTTTGAATCGTAAGTACCGTAAAGGTTAAGACCGATTTTACCGAACCAAGGAACCATCACGTCAGAACCAAGACCCACTTTTTGAGTGTTCACGCCACCGTTTGAACCATCCCACTCCATAAGAGTAGCTACGTATAGCTCTTGAACTGGACCGAAAGATAGGTCTTTACCAGTTAGGCCATCTAGAGACATACGTGGGGCAAACTTCATGAAGATTTTTGAGTCTGCGTCAGCTTTGTCGCTGCCTGGATCAGAAGTTAGGTTGAATACATCAACGTAACCGTAAAGATCGAAGATGCCAGAGCGGCCGCCGAATTCCATTTCTAGGTAGTCGTGCGTTGATTCGCCAGGTAGTTCATCAACAGCAGCCATAAGGTTGAATTGCATCCACTTGTAATCGTTCTTGTGGATGTCGCCGTCTGAGTAGTCAGCAGCCATAACTGGAGCTGAAGTAGCCGCTAGAAGGCTAAGAGCTAAAAGTGATTTACGCATAAGGGGACTCTCTATGTTTGTAATGATTCAGAACACGCAATCTGTGCCGCGCTTTCCAATTGGCGGGAATAATAGCGATAAAAATCTCAAATGAAAGTGATAAAGGATGCAAAAATGAAGGTTTTTAGTGAGGCTTGTCACGAAATTCATTTATTTCACGGAACTTTTTGGTTGTTGCATTAGTTTGCAATAAATATGTGACGAGTGTCGTTTGCGTAAACGTTTTTATGACTTTTTAAGCCAGTCGATTAACCAACATAAATCGTTAGTGATCTGACTAATAGTCCGTTCGTATGAGTGTGGGAACCAAAGAGGACGTTTGAATGAAAGAAGTCATGTTATTCCCATTAACCTCAGTAGTTTTACCGGAAGGCAAAATGAATCTGCGTATTTTTGAGCCACGTTACACAAGAATGGTAAAAGAATGCAGCCTCCAAAACGTGGGTTTTGGTGTTTGTCTTGTCGGTAGTGAGGGGGACCCTAAAGCGGTGGGAAATGTGTCATCCATCGGAACTTTGGTCACCATCGTTGATTTTGAAACACTCAGTGATGGGCTTCTTGGTATCACCGTAGTCGGTGAAAAACGGTTTACGGTCAAGCGAATTAGAGCAGACTCAGATGGTTTGCGTCATGCAGAGGTTGAGTGGTTAGACAACTGGCAGCAGCCTTTGTCGTCACCAGACTTCATTTACCTAAGTCATCAACTCGCTCACGTGTACGA
This sequence comes from Vibrio sp. ED002, assembly GCF_023277445.1. Classification (NCBI taxonomy): domain Bacteria; kingdom Pseudomonadati; phylum Pseudomonadota; class Gammaproteobacteria; order Vibrionales; family Vibrionaceae; genus Vibrio; species Vibrio sp. ED002. The sequence goes on from NZ_CP080238.1 coordinate 3,211,626, forward strand.
GCAGTTTCCTCAACTAGGGACACTTTACCAACATCGTTTTTATGATGACCCATCGTGGGTAGTGCAAAGATGGCTCGAGCTATTGCCATTGGACAGCGCTCTATTTGAACGATTGGTGAGTGCAGAGGACTGTCTTCCGGCACTCGATTTTCTTAATGATGCCATCGAAGCCCCACCTCAAAGAGAGACAAGGATATGAAAGGACTAACCAAAACTGCAGTAACGCTGGTTGCTGTGCTAGGGATTGCTGCCTGCGGCTCAGATAGCGACTCGATAGAATATTCAAACCTTCAAGCAGTACATGCTTCCGCTGACGCGCCGTTGGCTAACGTTTGGATAAATGATGGAGCGGCATTAACTGGCGTAGACTACGGCGTCGGGTCGGGATACGTGAAGTTACCTGAGGGCAGTAACTCTGTTCAAGTTGATGTACAGCTTCCAGGCGCTGAAACGGTAACTGTCGTACCGAAAACTTCATTAGATCTCGACTCGGACCTAAACTATACAGCATTTGTCGTGGGTGACGCTTCAGGAACACCAAATCCTGTTGAACCTTTAATTGTTACTCGTAGCGCGACTTCGATGGCGGATGCTAACAGCTTAGATGTTCAGGTGGTACATGCCGCCTCTGGCGTCCCAGCTGTAGACCTTTATGTGACTGCACCCGGTGCAGCCTTGGCAGATTCATCACCGATTACTAATCTCGCTTATAAGGCGTCAACGGATGTGCTGAATATTCCTGCAGGCGATTACCAAGTGAGATTGGCCGTGGGTGACACAGTAGCGTTTGATTCGGGAACCATTCCTCTCCCAGCCAATGCCAATTTGACCATTGCTGCTATTAAGACTGGTGATTCAAATAGCACCTCTCCGGTGAAGTTAGTGGTATTAGATGGTTCTGGCTCTTCTATACTTGAAGATATGGGAAGCCAAGCCGAAGTGCGAGTAGGGCACTTAGTTGACGGTGCTCCGGTTGTAGACGTCCACGTTGATGGCGCTGCGTTTGCTCCGCTTGCGGATTTGGAGTTTAAACAGATTCGAGGGTACTTGGACCTTGCGCCAAAAGCTTATGATATTGATGTGTTTGTCGATGGCACAACGACGGACCCAATTATCGATGTTGACGGTTTAGAAGTGAAAGGCGGTATGGATTATAGCGTTTATGCAGTTGGTGTTGTCACTCCTGCAATTGCAATCGAACCACTGGTCGTTGAAGACATGCGTCGTGCAGTTGCAACCAGCGCAACCTTGAACGTAACGCATGCAGCTGCGAATCCTGTGGCTGAAATGGTCGATATTTATCTCACTTCTAGCGCGGGAATCGAAGGAAGTGATCCAGCAATAGCTAATTTTGCGTATAAAGAAAGTGTACAAGGCGTATACGTGACGGAAGGGTCTTATTTTGTGACGGTGACGGTTGCCGGCGACCCATCTACAGTAGCCATAGATTCTGCACCTGTAACGGTAATGAATGGCGTCGTATACCAAGTAGTCGCTATCGATGATGGCAACAATGGTGGCTTCAACCTAATCGTTGATGACATCACAGACTAAGGACGAAGGGGGAGGAGGGCACTCCTCCCAATGATTAAGGCCGATTATGATGAGTGAAAGCCCGCAGAAACTTGGGCGTAGCGATTGGAATGAATACATGGACAAGGTGAAGGCGCGGGATAAAAATGCGTTCGAATTTGTCTTTCGTTTTTATGCGCCTAAGTTAAAACAGTTCGCCTACAAGCATGTTGGAAACGAGCAAGTTGCTTTGGAGATGGTACAAGAGACCATGGCAACCGTTTGGCAGAAAGCTCATTTGTACGATGGTACAAAGAGTGCTTTATCCACATGGATTTACACCATAATTCGTAATCTCTGTTTTGATTTGCTGAGAAAGCAGAAAGGCAAAGACTTACATATTCATTCTGACGACATTTGGCCTTCAGATTATTACCCGCCTGATTTGGTTGACCATTACTCACCAGAGCAAGATATGCTCAAAGATCAGGTAGTCAAATTTTTAGACATACTGCCGAAAAACCAAAGAGAAGTACTCCAAGCGGTGTACCTTCAAGAACTGCCGCACCAACAGGTCGCTGAATTGTTCGATATACCTTTGGGCACTGTGAAGTCTCGATTGAGGTTAGCGGTTGAAAAACTGAGGCATTCGATGCATACGGAGCAATTATGAACAAACATCCAGATAACAACTTGTTAGAGGCGTACGCTTCGGGAAGCATTGATGCAGTTTCTGGTTTGGTGGTTGCCACTCACCTAGAAACCTGTTCAAAATGTCGGGCGTATGTAAACCAGTTAGAAGCGGCGCAGGCCGACGTAGTAATAGAAAGCTCGGTGATGGAATATGACGTCGAATTTGACAGTATGTTCAATGACATCATCACGGCTGAGCCAAAATCAGACAGCATTATCATAAAAGATGTTGCGCGAGTTGCCGTGGCTGGTAAAGATTTTAAGTTGCCGAAAACGCTGAGTCGTTTTTCTGATCTAGTCGGTGAATGGAAGAGTTACGGTGGTAAAGTCTACAGCGCACAGATTGATTTGGGCGAAGATGCACGTGTCAATCTTATGTACATAAGTGAAGATGTGAGAATTCCTCAGCATACACACAAAGGGCAAGAGTCGACGCTGGTTTTGCACGGTGGATTTAGTGATGAAGATGGCCACTACGAAGTGGGTGATGTACTTGTCAGAGATGCGTCTGTTAAACACAGCCCATTTACTAAAGCAGGTGAAGACTGTTTATGTTTAACCGTACTCACCGAGCCGATGATATTTACACAAGGCGTAGCAAGAATCTTTAACTTGTTTGGTAAAGGCATGTACCCTTAAACATTGCGGCAGACAAAATCAAAAAACCACCGAATCTCGGTGGTTTTTTTCAAGCATTTTTCTTTAATCTCTTTGCCTTGCTTTCTCAAGTAGCTCAGTAAAGTAGTGTCTGAGTGAATAAAGCATGATCAAACTAGGCACAACCATCAATGCGGTTAGTATGAAGAAAGTCGTCCAATCATTGAGATAATCCACCAGTTCCCCGCTGAAAGAGGCGAGGGTAGTGCGACCAAAGTTGCCAAGAGATGCAAGCAAGGCATATTGAGTTGCCGAGAAGGCTTGTCCGGTTAAGATAGTCAAGAAGGACACAAATGCAACAGTCGAGAATGCCGTTGTAAAGTTGTCGACAATGATCGTTGCCAAGTAAAGATGCTCGTTTGGACCCACTTTCGCAATCCAAGCAAACATCAGGTTACTTGCTGCCATTGCGATACCACCTATCATTAAGCCGCGTACGATACCAAACTTCACATTAAACATACTGCCGACAAAGGTGAACAACATGGTTGCGCCCCAACCAATCAATTTGGAGTAATAGCCAATTTGTTCATTGCTAAATCCAATTTCTTTGTAGAAGGCAATCGACATTCGACCTAAGAAAGCTTCACCAATCTTAAATAAGAAAACAAACAGCAATAGCGTGATAGCGACGCGAACACCATTTCGGTTAAAGAAGTCTAAGAAGGGCTCTACAACCGTTACGGTAAACCAAGCTACTACTTTAGAACCCACCACTTCTTTATGGCGTTGCTCAGCTTCAGATTGAAGTTGCTCTCGTTGGGTTTTCGGTTCACCGACCAACAGCGTAAAAATCATCAGTAAAATGACAATAAACGCCATTCCGTAGTAGACACCATTCCAACCGATACTGTCTGCATTGATAAAGGCTAGATACCCAGGGAGTGAGTAACCCGTCCACCAACCAATCACCGCCATAGCAGAAGCTTGTGGCAGTTTAGATTCTTCTGTTTTTGGGAAGGTATCGATACGGAAAGCATCAATAGCAATATCTTGTGTCGCAGAAGCGGTCGCAATGCAGAGTGCTAGTAATGATGCCAACACAAGATTCTCGGCAGGGTTTACACCGGCAATAAACAGCGTCGCTACTAACACGATACTTTGGCAAAGGAATATCCAGCTTCGACGTTGCCCAAGCAAACGATGCAAAATGGGCAGTTTAAGTCGGTCTACCAGAGGAGCCCACATAAAATTGATCGCGTAAACCGCGAACACGCTACCAAAGTAACCGATAGCAGAGAGCGTCAGGCCCGCATCTTTTAGCCAGCCAGACATATTAGATCCGATAAGGACCCAAGGGAAACCACTGGAACAACCCAGCATGAAAACCCAAAGTAGGCGTTTATCGAGGTAACTTTTTACCGTTTCCAACCAAGTGATGGAAGGTAATGAAGACATAAATCAATCCGTTAAAATAGAGCCACTAAAAGAGAAAGCCCTTCGAATATTCAAAGGGCTTATGGTTTTGGCTACTTGAGTAGAGTTGCTTTGGTAATGACGATTTGCGTCTCTGGGACATCGCGCATGCGACCGATAGACTTGGTTGGCTGCTTCGCCATATTCTGAATGACGTCAAAACCTTCCGTCACTTCTCCAAATACCGCATAACCAGGTGGGCGAGCACCATAGTTTAAGAAGTCATTGTCGACGAGGTTAATAAAGAACTGACGTGTTGCAGAATCAGGTGCGTTTGTACGAGCCATAGCGATCGTTGCTCGGTCGTTGTTCAAACCGTTGTTACCCTCGTTCTTGATTGGCGCGTAAGTTTTTTGCATCTGCATGTCTTGGTTGAAGCCGCCACCTTGCGCCATAAAACCAGGGATAACACGGTGGAAAATGGTACCTTCGTAACTGCCATCTTCCACGTATTTAAGGAAGTTAGCGACAGTAATAGGTGCTTTCTCTTCATTAAGCTCAACAGTAAAGTTACCTAGTGTTGTTTCAAACGCCACTTTAGGGCCTGCAAAAACACTGCAACTTAATAGTGCCAAAGAAAGAATCGCTTTGCGTAACATTAGAATCGCTCCTGCATGTATTGACGAAGCTCAGGATCGTTTGCGATTTCCTTCAGAGTTAAAGCCACGACATCATTCAATGTTTGTTCAATGTCTGAGTCTGAAGCGCTAAGTGTGCCTGAGCGTTTAGCTGTACCAGTATAGGTCTTAACTAACTTGCCTTGCGGAGTTTCTGCGGTGATTTCAAGAATCACTTTCGCGTCCATCTCGTTTTCCATCACAGAATGTTTAACGTTGACTAGCGCTTCTTGTACTTCTAATTGAATAGAATTATCGCTGTTTAAATCCGAGTGAAAACCTTGAGAAGAGAACTGTTTCTCTAGCGCCTCTTCTAGCGAAATACGTAGGTTTTGCTTGGCATGGATTGGCAGAATGTTAGAGCGTCCGTTATCGACAAGTGCAACGTATTGCGCTGCACGAACGTCTTTACTGGTTAAGCTGTACGTCTTGCCTTGCACGATCGGGTTAGTGCTTAGTGTCGATTCAGCCTGTAGGTTCAGTTGTGGTTGTTGTGGCGCTGAACATGCAGCAAGCAAGGCAACCGAAGCCGCGAGTACCAGTTTTCTCATTTTATTATTCCTTTTAAACATGTTGCTAAAGTCAGGACTTTATTGCTTTGCGCCTAATTTAGCAGGATCTTTTGTTGCCTGTAAAATCACGAACTTACTGTTAGAAGCGACTAGTTTCACATTTTTATCGCCAAACAGACGTTTTAGCTTCGCATCGTAACCAAGGTGACGGTTACCTATGACTAGTAATTTGCCACCTTTGTTCAAAATTTGTTTAGAGTCGCAGAACATCTGCCAAGCGATATGGTCGGTTACTGCTTGTTGTTGGTGGAATGGCGGGTTACACATCACCATGTCAGCACTATCAGGGTTAAAACCATCTAAACAGTTATTTGCAATGCATTGAATGTCGTAAGGTTCGCCTAGGTTATCAACTAAGTTTTGTTTAGCTGACTCGATAGCCATAAAGCTTTCATCCACACTCGTTAGGCGGGCTTGAGGGTTTAATTGGCCCATTTTCACTGATAGCACACCGTTGCCACAGCCGAGGTCTATGATGTGTTTCAACGTTGGATCTTGAGGTAGGTGTTGAAGCATAAAACGTGCACCTAAGTCCAGACTTTCGCCTGAGTAAACATTTGGTAGGTTTTTCAGTTGAATGTTTTCTCCATCTACTCCCCAAACGGTCATCGGATCGACTTCTATGACTGGCAGTGCATTAGCATTAGAAAGCACCAAACGATGTTTTTTCCACGCGAGAGACGTTTTTGTCTCACCTAAGTGTTTTTCAAACAATTTAAGTGTTGAAGTGTGAATCTCTTTTGCTTTGTTGACGGCAATAATTGGGCAAGAGTCAGGTAGCGTTTTACGTAGTTGACTTAATAACCAAACTAGGTGGCGATTACTTTTTGGCAATTGCATCAAGACCAAGTCTGTATTCTCAGGGATATCGTCCATCGTAGTGAGAAAGGCGACTGGCTTACATTGGTTATCTTCGAGGTTTTGCTGTGCACCCTTGTGTGAGATGAAGGAGTCACTCATGAGGGTGACATTGTGATTGTCCGAAAACCAACATGCCAAAGCGCCGAAGCTATCGTTAATAACAACAATGTTTTGGTTATCTGGTATTGCTAACTCTTCCACGTGATTGATGAGGTACTCATCCCCCGCATCCCATGCTTGAAGAGTCTCGTTAGAGCGCTTAGGGAAACGATGAAGCGATAGGCTTCTCTCGTGAAGATTCAGTTCGGTTTTCATAGCTAAACGTAAGTCAATTTGGAAATAAGTGATTATTGTCGCAAATGATGAGAGCTCAAGATACAAAAAGCTGTCAAATTTACTGATTTTCACAGGCTTTTGCTAAATCATGGCACATTGAAAGAGAGGGGAATATGAGTTCGCTTATTTAATTTGCCAATCGAGAGTATATACTTAGCGAATTGGCATCGATGAGGATGAAATATGATCCAAGAAATCATAGAAAAGAAACTGCATAGTGAGTTGCAACCTAATTATTTGAAAGTGATCAATGAGAGTTACATGCACAACGTTCCACCGGGTTCAGAAAGTCACTTTAAAGTGATAGTGGTCAGTGATGCATTCGCTGGTCAGCGCCTCATTGGGCGTCACCGTCAAGTACACACTGTACTGGCTGATGAACTTGATAATCACATTCACGCATTGGCGATTCACACCTACACCAATGAAGAATGGAAACAAGAGCAAGACGGTGCACCAGATAGTCCGATGTGTATGGGTGGCGGTCGTTAGAGTGTGATTAAAACACTGATTTAGAAAGATGGTTTCGACCATCTTTTTTTGTTTTACATCTTTACGGGATTAAAATGTGGCACAAATGAAGGTTAAAAAATGTGTTAACAGTGTTTCAACAAATGAATGAAAATTAACGCATGTTTCAAAGCGTGAATGTTTTATTTCCTTAGCAGATGCAAGGGATTTGGCATTTGTGCGATGGGTCAAAGTTATGACTATTCTTTAACCTTTTACACTCGATTCTACCGAAATAAACCCTCCTTTCCTAAGATTGGTCATGGCATCAAGTTCCTAAAAAATGCTAGACTACCGCACCTGATAAATCTCGCCTAATATTTGTGACGAGATAATTAATAGGATGTTGCGATTTTGATGTTTTAAACAGCATCGAAACCGGACACTGATGTCGTGTCTAAAAGTTACGCAATCAAAAGAATCTTTTTCCCGATAAAAGTAGTGCAAGTGCGTATGATTACAATAAAGAAGGGCTTGGATCTTCCTATCGCAGGAACTCCATCCCAGGTGATTAATGATGGTAAGACCATCAAAAAAGTCGCCTTGCTTGGCGAAGAGTACGTTGGCATGCGTCCTACCATGCATGTCCGCGTTGGTGATGAAGTGAAAAAAGCGCAAGTTCTTTTTGAAGACAAAAAGAACCCTGGCGTTAAGTTCACAGCACCAGCAGCCGGTAAAGTGATCGAAGTTAACCGTGGCGCTAAGCGTGTTCTTCAATCTGTAGTGATTGAAGTGGCAGGCGAAGAGCAGGTAACATTTGATAAGTTCGAAGCAGCTCAACTAGCAAATCTAGATCGTGAAGCGATCAAGACTCAACTGGTTGATTCTGGCCTTTGGACCGCTTTACGTACTCGTCCGTTTAGCAAGGTTCCAGCAATCGATTCAAATTCTAAGGCTATCTTTGTAACTGCAATGGATACTAATCCACTAGCAGCTCAGCCTGAGTTGATCATCAATGAACAACAAGAAGCATTCGTTGCAGGTCTAGACATTCTTTCAGCCCTGACAGAAGACAAGGTTTACGTATGTAAATCTGGCACTAGTTTGCCACGCTCTTCTCAGTCTAACGTAGAAGAACACGTCTTCGATGGCCCTCACCCAGCAGGTCTTGCTGGCACCCACATGCATTTCCTATACCCAGTAAATGCACAAAACGTGGCTTGGAGCATCAACTACCAAGACGTTATTGCGTTCGGTAAGTTATTCCTTACTGGTGAGCTATACACAGATCGTGTTGTATCTCTTGCTGGTCCTGTAGTGAATAACCCACGTCTTCTTCGTACTGTTGTAGGTGCTTCTCTTGAAGACCTAACTGACAGCGAATTGATGCCAGGTGAAGTTCGTGTGATTTCAGGCTCTGTACTTTCAGGTACTCACGCGTCTGGTCCACATGCTTACCTTGGTCGTTACCATCAGCAGGTTTCTGTCCTGCGTGAAGGTCGTGAGAAAGAACTGTTTGGCTGGGCTGTTCCTGGTAAAAACAAATTCTCAATCACGAAATCTTTCCTTGGTCACATCTTTAAAGGTCAGTTGTTCAATATGACAACAACGACTAACGGTAGTGATCGTGCAATGGTTCCAATTGGCAACTACGAACGTGTAATGCCACTTGATATGGAGCCTACTTTGCTGCTTCGTGATCTATGTGCAGGCGATACTGACAGTGCTCAAACACTGGGTGCGCTTGAACTGGATGAAGAAGATCTAGCATTGTGCACCTTTGTATGTCCTGGTAAATACGAGTACGGTCTGCTACTTCGTGAATGCCTAGATACCATTGTGAAGGAAGGGTAATCCATGCTTAAGAAATTCATAGAGGATATCGAGCATCATTTTGAACCAGGCGGCAAACACGAAAAATGGTTTGCACTGTACGAAGCAGCGGCAACGCTTTTCTACACGCCAGGTCTAGTAACAAAACGTAGCTCGCACGTCCGTGATAGCGTTGACTTAAAACGTATCATGATCATGGTTTGGTTCGCGGTATTCCCAGCAATGTTCTGGGGTATGTACAACGCGGGTGGCCAAGCTATCGCAGCACTTAACCACATGTACGCTGGTGATCAACTAGCGACAGTTATCTCTGGTAACTGGCACTACTGGCTAACAGAAATGCTTGGCGGCACCATAGGTGCTGAAGCAGGTGTTGGCAGTAAAATGCTACTAGGTGCGACTTACTTCCTACCAATCTACGCAACAGTATTTATTGTTGGTGGTTTCTGGGAAGTGCTTTTCTGTATGGTGCGTAAGCACGAAGTTAACGAAGGTTTCTTTGTAACTTCTATTCTATTCGCACTTATCGTTCCACCAACGCTACCTCTATGGCAAGCGGCACTAGGTATCACATTTGGTGTTGTTGTAGCTAAAGAGATCTTCGGTGGTACTGGTCGTAACTTCCTTAACCCTGCACTTGCAGGCCGTGCGTTCCTATTCTTCGCTTACCCAGCTCAAATCTCGGGTGACGTAGTATGGACAGCAGCTGACGGCTTCTCTGGTGCAACTGCTCTTAGCCAATGGGCTCACGGCGGTAGCGGCGCGTTGATCAACAACATCACTGGCGCTCCTATCACTTGGATGGATGCTTTCATCGGTAACATCCCAGGTTCAATTGGTGAAGTATCGACTCTAGCTCTAATGATTGGTGCAGCGATGATCGTATACATGCGAATCGCTTCATGGCGCATCATTGCGGGTGTAATGATCGGTATGATTGCAGTGTCTACGTTGTTCAACGTGATTGGCTCTGACACCAACCCAATGTTCAACATGCCTTGGCATTGGCACCTAGTTCTAGGTGGTTTTGCATTCGGTATGTTCTTCATGGCGACGGACCCAGTATCAGCTTCATTTACCAACGGTGGTAAGTGGTGGTACGGCATCCTTATCGGTGCAATGTGTGTGATGATCCGTGTAGTTAACCCAGCATACCCAGAAGGTATGATGCTGGCGATTCTATTCGCGAACCTATTCGCACCTCTGTTCGACCATGTAGTTATCGAGAAGAACATCAAGCGGAGACTAGCACGCTATGGCAAGTAATAACGACAGCATTAAAAAGACGCTGGGTGTTGTTATCGGGTTGAGCCTTGTTTGTTCAATCATCGTATCAACAGCGGCAGTAGGCCTGCGTGATAAGCAAAAAGCTAACGCTGTCCTAGATAAGCAATCAAAGATTGTAGAAGTTGCTGGCATTGAAGCTGACGGTAAAAAAGTACCTGAGCTATTTGCTGAGTACATTGAACCTCGTCTAGTTGACTTCAAAACAGGTGATTTTGTCGAGACTGCAGAAGACGGTTCTACAGCAGCTAACTATGACCAACGTAAAGCAGCGAAAGATCCAGCAGAGTCTATCAAGCTAACAGCTGATGAAGACAAAGCTAAGATCCTACGTCGTGCTAATACAGGTATCGTTTACCTAGTGAAAAGCGGTGATGAAGTATCTAAAGTTATCATCCCTGTTCACGGTACAGGTCTTTGGTCAATGATGTACGCATTCGTTGCGGTTGAAACTGACGGTGACACTGTGTCTGGTATCACTTACTACGAGCAAGGTGAAACTCCTGGACTTGGTGGTGAAGTAGAGAACCCAGCATGGCGTGCTCAATTCGTTGGCAAGAAACTATTCGACGAGAACCACAAACCAGCAATCAAGATTGTTAAAGGTGGTGCTCCAGAAGGTTCTGAACACGGCGTTGACGGCCTATCTGGTGCGACACTAACTGGTAACGGTGTTCAAGGTACATTCGACTTCTGGTTAGGTGACATGGGCTTTGGTCCATTCCTAGCAAAAGTTCGTGACGGAGGTCTGAACTAATGTCTAGCGCACAAAACATTAAAAAGAGCATTATGGCACCGGTGTTGGATAACAACCCGATCGCGTTGCAGGTTCTTGGTGTATGTTCTGCTCTTGCAGTAACAACTAAACTAGAAACAGCATTTGTAATGACACTAGCGGTAACATTCGTAACCGCACTGTCGAACTTCTCTGTTTCTTTAATCCGTAACCACATTCCTAACAGTGTGCGTATCATCGTTCAAATGGCGATCATCGCATCTCTAGTAATCGTGGTAGACCAAGTGCTTAAAGCATACCTATACGATATCTCTAAACAGCTATCTGTATTCGTAGGTCTGATCATTACGAACTGTATCGTAATGGGTCGTGCTGAAGCATTTGCGATGAAGTCTGCGCCAATCCCATCTCTAATTGATGGTATCGGTAACGGTCTTGGTTACGGTTTCGTTCTTATCACTGTTGGTTTCTTCCGCGAGCTGTTTGGCTCAGGCAAACTATTTGGCCTAGAAGTACTACCTCTAGTGAGCAACGGTGGTTGGTACCAGCCAAACGGCCTGATGCTACTTGCACCATCAGCATTCTTCTTAATCGGTTTCATGATCTGGGCTATCCGCATTATCAGACCTGAACAAATCGAAGCGAAGGAGTAAGGACGTCATGGAACATTACATCAGTCTGCTAGTTAAATCGATTTTCATCGAAAACATGGCACTGTCTTTCTTCCTAGGTATGTGTACTTTCCTTGCCGTATCTAAGAAAGTTAAGACCTCTTTTGGTCTGGGTGTTGCAGTAGTGGTAGTACTTACTATCGCGGTTCCTGTGAACAACCTAGTTTACAACCTAGTTCTAAAAGAGAACGCGTTAGTTGAGGGCGTAGACCTTAGCTTCCTAAACTTCATCACCTTTATCGGTGTAATTGCGGCACTTGTACAGATTCTAGAGATGGTTCTTGACCGTTTCTTCCCACCTTTGTACAACGCGCTTGGCATCTTCCTACCGCTGATCACAGTAAACTGTGCGATCTTCGGTGGTGTATCTTTCATGGTACAACGTGACTACAACTTTGCTGAATCTGTTGTTTACGGCTTCGGTTCTGGTGTGGGCTGGATGCTAGCAATCGTTGCTCTTGCAGGTATCCGTGAGAAGATGAAGTATTCAGACGTACCTCCTGGTCTACGTGGTCTTGGTATCACGTTCATCACTGTAGGTCTGATGGCGTTAGGCTTCATGTCTTTCTCTGGTGTTCAACTGTAAGTCGGGTAAACCGCATTAATTAAGGAATAGTCAATGGACATTATTCTTGGTGTAGTGATGTTTACTCTGATCGTACTTGCGCTAGTACTAGTGATTCTTTTCGCTAAGTCTAAGCTTGTACCAACAGGTGACATTACAATTTCTGTGAACGATGACCCTTCACTGGCGATCGTTACACAACCAGGTGGTAAGCTACTATCTGCGTTAGCTGGTGCTGGCGTATTCGTATCTTCTGCTTGTGGTGGCGGTGGCTCATGTGGTCAGTGTCGCGTAAAAGTTAAATCAGGTGGTGGCGACATCCTACCTACCGAGCTTGACCATATTACTAAAGGTGAAGCACGTGAAGGTGAGCGTCTAGCATGTCAAGTTGCAATGAAAACTGACATGGACATCGAGCTTCCTGAAGAAATCTTCGGCGTTAAGAAGTGGGAATGTTCAGTTATCTCTAACGATAACAAAGCAACATTCATCAAAGAGCTTAAGCTACAAATCCCAGATGGCGAATCAGTACCTTTCCGTGCTGGTGGTTACATCCAGATTGAAGCGCCAGCTCACCACGTTAAATACGCTGACTTCGATGTACCTGAAGAGTACCGTGGTGATTGGGATAAATTTAACCTGTTCCGCTACGAGTCTAAGGTAAACGAAGAAACGATCCGTGCGTACTCTATGGCTAACTACCCAGAAGAACACGGTATCATCATGCTTAACGTTCGTATCGCGACTCCGCCGCCGAACAACCCAGACGTACCACCTGGTATCATGTCATCGTTCATCTGGTCTCTAAAAGAAGGCGACAAGTGTACGATTTCTGGTCCATTCGGTGAGTTCTTCGCGAAAGACACTGACGCTGAAATGGTATTCGTTGGTGGTGGTGCAGGTATGGCTCCAATGCGTTCTCATATCTTCGACCAGCTAAAACGTCTGCACTCTAAGCGTAAGATGTCATTCTGGTATGGTGCACGTTCTAAGCGTGAAATGTTCTACGTAGAAGACTTTGATGGCCTAGCGGCTGACAACGATAACTTCGTATGGCACTGCGCTCTGTCTGACCCTATGCCAGAAGATAACTGGGATGGTTACACAGGCTTCATTCACAATGTTCTTTACGAGAACTACTTACGTGATCACGAAGCACCAGAAGATTGTGAATACTACATGTGTGGTCCACCTATGATGAACGCTGCTGTAATCGGCATGCTAAAAGATCTAGGTGTAGAGGATGAAAACATCCTACTAGATGACTTCGGTGGTTAATCCCTCTAAGTGATTGAATCTATGGCTAGCTCTGTAAGAGCTAGCCATTCTTTTTTGTAAAATACAAAATGATATTCAACAGTTGCTATAGGAAATCGGTTTATCTCAAGAGAACCCATTTTCCATATCAATTTAACAACAATAGGAGTAAACAAGTGAGTAAATGGCTTGTTGCATTCGCTTCTCTATTGGTTTTAGCTGGCTGTGACCAACCAGCAGATCAAATTCATCTAAGTGGCCCAACAATGGGTACGACTTATAACATCAAATACATCGAGCAAGATGGTTTACCAAAACCAGATGTCTTGCAGGCAGAGATTGATCGCTTACTTGAAGAAGTGAACGATCAAATGTCGACATACCGTGAAGATTCAGAGCTGAGTCGATTTAATCAGCATCAAACCAGTGAACCGTTTGAAGTCTCGCCACAAACCGCTACGGTAGTGAAAGAAGCGATTCGTCTTAACGGTCTTACTTTAGGCGCACTTGATGTAACGGTAGGACCATTGGTTAATCTTTGGGGGTTTGGCCCTGAAGCGCGCCCTGATGTGGTGCCTTCAGATGAAGAACTGGCGGCACGCAAAGCGAATACTGGCATTCATCATCTTTCCGTTGAAGGTAACAAGATGTCAAAAGACATCCCGAACCTATACGTGGACCTATCGACTATTGCCAAAGGTTGGGGGGTGGATGTAGTAGCCGATTACTTGCACTCTCAAGGCATTCACAACTATATGGTGGAAGTTGGTGGTGAGATGCGCTTGAAAGGCCTTAACCGCGAAGGTGTGCCATGGCGCATCGCGATTGAAAAGCCAACTGTTGATGAGCGCTCAATCCAAGAAATTATTGAGCCTGGTGATATGGCAATTGCAACAAGCGGTGACTATCGTAATTACTTTGAGAGCAATGGTGTGCGATACTCTCATATCATCAATCCTCAAACAGGCAAACCTATTCATCATAAGGTAGTGTCTGTAACGGTACTGGATAAGTCGTCGATGACAGCTGATGGCCTTGCTACTGGTATTATGGTGCTAGGTGAAGACAAAGGCATGGAAATCGCGAATGAAAATAACATCCCAGTTTTCATGATTGTGAAAACGGACGATGGTTTTAAAGAACTGGCTTCGGAAGCATACAAGCCGTTCATGAAGAAATAACAACTTAGTGAGCATGTCCCAATGAGTACATTTCTAATTACTTTTGCTGTCTTTGTTGCGGTGATTGCCGCGATGGCAGTTGGCTACATCTTCCAGAAGAAGGTAGTGAAAGGCAGTTGTGGTGGTCTTGGTGCGGTAGGCATCGAGAAGGTATGTAACTGTCCTGAACCATGTGATGCACGTAAAAAGCGTGAAGCTCGTGAAGCACTACGTGCTGAAAAACTTGCTGCATGGGAAAAAGATCGCATTGCTTAATATGTGAATCCTAGACAGAAAAACCCAGCTTCGCGCTGGGTTTTATTTTTTCTGAGCAGTGAATGTTCGTTACTGGTAAATGGTCTGATTTCGGCCATTCCCTTTTGCTTGATACAGCCGGTCGTCCGCTACCTTAATCTGTTGGTCAAGGTTGCCGTCGATGTTTGATACTCCAACGCTAATCGTTACTTGAATACTCTCGTCCTGATAAGGTACGGGTGTTTTCTCTACACGTTGACGCATTTGTTCCAGTCGATTGACGAATTCATCATAACTGCCACAAGATTGTATACAGAACTCTTCACCACCAAAGCGTGCAATCACGTCTTCTGGGAAATAGATCTTCAGGATATTCGCTACCATCACCAAGGCTGCATCCCCGCCGTCATGCCCGTAATTATCATTCACCTTTTTGAAGAAATCGATATCTAGCATCGCGATGTTGCGCTGTTCACATCCGCAACAAGCTTGACCAAATAAAAATCGACGATTCCATAAGCCAGTTAATGAATCTTGGTTGGCCATCCGGAACAATTCGGTAGTCGCTTCTTTCATGTCTAAGATTTGATGGACACGACAGAAAAATTCCTCTTGGTTGAAGGGTTTATATAAAAAGTCGTTAGCGCCAGCCTTCAGAAAGCGTGCGGTCATGGTGTGGTCGTCACTGCCAGAGATGCCTAGGATAGCCAGTTGGTTTTTATCCAGCTTTTGGCGCAGTTCTCGGATCATAGTGATGCCGTCTTTTACCGGCATGTCATGATCTGTCAAAACCAAGGTGATGTCGGGATTTTGCTCGATGAGCTCAATGGCTTTTTGTCCATTTTCGGCTTGAAGCGTTTGAATGTATTGATGTTCTAATAGCTGAACAACATGGTGACGAACGGTCATCGAATCATCAACAACTAAACATTTGTGGTGCTGGTTATTGGTCAAGCGCTTAAGCAATGGCAGAAGATAAGAGACAGATGCCATGCTGTCTTTCAGGATGTAGTCCAATACACCTTTTGCCAACATTTGCTCTCGAATATCTTCCTGAAACATGGCTGTCAGCACAATGACCTTATGTTTACAAGCAAGGAGGAGGTCGATGATCTCTCCATCCTGTGCGTCCGGCAAACAATAGTCGAGAACGGCACATAATAAGTCATGTTCATTCATCAAAAAGGATTTAGCTTCTTCAAAACTCTCTACGGCAAGCACTTCATAACCAGCTTGGCTTAAGATTTGATGCAAATAATTTCTGAAGGCGCGACTGTCTTCGACAACCAGTATTTTCTTACTCAAAGAAGTGTCCCTACTTTTAGTGTTACTTGCATCAATAATAACGAAATGTGAATACAGTGCTATCAATAATTCAGATTATTGACTCCAGATAACACTATTTTCAAAGCGGCTATTTATGGCTATACTGTTTTTTTAAACAGTATTTGTTTTGTGTGTAGATCGTGCTTGAAAGAATAAGAAAAATAATTCACGTTGATATGGATTGTTTCTATGCTGCCGTTGAGATGCGCGATAACCCAAATTATCGGGGAGTCGCCCTTGCGGTTGGTGGGCATGAAAAGCAGAGAGGCGTTATCAGCACGTGCAATTACGAAGCACGTAAGTTTGGTGTACGCAGTGCAATGCCAACCGCAAGAGCATTACAACTATGTCCGAACCTGCTTGTGGTTCCGGGGCGCATGCACGTGTATAAACAAGTTTCTCAGCAGATTCGTGCCATCTTTGAGCGTTACACGCAAATCATCGAGCCTCTCTCTTTAGACGAAGCTTATCTCGATGTCACGGACTCATCAGCATGTCGAGGCTCTGCAACTTTAATTGCCGAATCGATTCGCCACGATATACATGTTGAACTGGGATTGACCGCATCAGCGGGCATCGCACCGATTAAGTTTCTTGCCAAAGTAGCCTCTGATATGAATAAGCCAAACGGTCAGTTTGTGATCCCGCCCGATAAAGTTCAGGAGGTGGTGGACAAACTTCCACTCGAAAAAATTCCTGGAGTAGGCAAAGTCAGTTTGGAGAAGCTTCATCAAGCTGGGTTCTACTTATGTGAAGATATTAAAAACAGTGACTATCGTGAACTGCTGCGTCAGTTCGGGCGTCAAGGTGCTTCGTTATGGAAACGCAGTCACGGTATTGACGATCGTGAAGTAGTGGTAGAGCGTGAACGTAAATCAGTTGGTGTTGAGCGTACGTTTAGCGAGAACATCTCGACTTACGATGAATGCTGGAAAGTAATAGAAGAAAAACTCTACCCAGAATTAGAAAAACGGCTAGAGAAAGCCAATCCAGATAAATCGATCATCAAGCAAGGCATCAAGCTCAAGTTTGCTGACTTTCAACTTACGACGATTGAGCACATTCATCCCCAGTTGGAACTAGAGGATTTCAAGGTGCTGCTGCGTGATATTCTTAAACGCCAAAATGGTCGAGAAATTCGTTTGCTGGGCTTGAGTGTGATGCTCAAGCCCGAAGCACAAGCTCGTCAATTGAGCTTTTTCTAGGATCGAGCGATTTCCACTTGTTTCAATACTTGCTCGAAAGAGACATTCGCCATTGCTCCATAACCTTGCAATTTGCTCGCTTTTAACTGAGTGATAAGTGGCGTACTAATGCCACATAAAAAGCGAGAAACCGCTGCATTACTGACGGCGGTAGGTGATAGTTGGATGAATTCGTTAATCCATGCTGATAGGTGAGTGAGTTCAGGTATTTCATTTTGAGAGCTTGGAAACGTAGCGACGTGCCCGCGACATACTGAGCAGTGACCACATTGCGTGGGTGCATTGTGATCAGCGAAGTAATGGGCCAGTTGATGACTCAAGCAATCTTCAGATTGGAATAAATTCAGCATGGTATGGATACGTTCAATATCCTTGCGTTCTTTGGATTGAAATAATTCAACCAAATGCTGAGCGAGTCCGTCTTGGCTTTGAGTTTCTGGAAGGACAGAATACACATCTGTTAGTTGTTTGCTTTCCAGCTCAATCCAGCCGTTTTGATGGAAGTAATCCAAAGCCGCAACCACTCGACTTCTCTCCGATTGGTAATGCATCCACAGCGCTTCCAAATCAACCTGACACCAAACTTTGGCCCTTGTCGAACAGGTAAAAATAGCCTCAATAAACTGGCGACGTTCACCGTGAAATTGGTTGAGAATGAATTGCTGATCTTGCAAAAACTTGAAGCGATATTCAGCAAAATAACTGTATTTTGCGGTAATAACTTGGGCGAGTTCCAAATAAACTAGCAGTGTCTTTAATGGCAATTGACGAATGTTACTGTCTCGAGATAAACGCAAAGCCATTACTTCCCATTGAGGAGCATGCTCGCGAATTTGCTCCAACACATAATGAATTGAGCTCGGTTCTGGGGTATCACCAAACACAAAGTTTTCTAGGACGGTTAAGCCCGAAGTATTCCCAAGTAAAATGCATTCTGAATGCTCGCCATCACGCCCTGCACGTCCAATTTCTTGCGCGTAGTTCTCGATTGACTTAGGTAAGTCAAAGTGAATTACTCGGCGAATGTCGGATTTATCGACTCCCATACCAAACGCGATGGTCGCGACAATGCAGTCAATTTGTGACGCCATAAATTGATGTTGAATCTGTTCGCGGATTTCGCTTTTCATGCCAGCGTGGTAAGCATGTGCATTGACGCCTAAATGGATCAAAGACTTTGCCACTTGCTCGGCGGTTTGCTGCTGTGTCACGTAGACGATGGTCGGAAGTTTTGGTGCAGCCGTAATAAGATCGCCAAGTTGAGTGGGCTTATTCGCTTCTTCACAAGGAATAACGGAGATATTAAGGTTAGGGCGATAAAAGCCAGTCACTGTAATGTGTTCACTCGCGATATTGAACTTCTTCTGCATATCTTCAATAACCGCAGGGGTTGCAGTGGCGGTTAACAATAGAGATTGTTTGATGTTGAGGTCTTGCTGATATTGCGGAAGTTTGAGGTAATCAGGGCGGAAGTTGTGGCCCCATTCAGATATACAGTGCGCTTCATCGACCACCATTAAAGAGATAGGAACTTGACGAATAAACTCTCGAAAGCGCTCGTTCTTCAAGCGTTCAACCGAGATCATCAAGATTTTAATCTTGCCACTTTTTACGCCCGCCATTACTTGTTGAGTTTCTTCGCGACTTTGGCTGCTGTCCACTGATGCCGCAGGAATCCCTCGACTTTGTAAAAAGCTTAATTGGTCTTTCATTAAAGCCAAAAGCGGCGAGATCACTAACGTTAGATTGGGTAGCAAAGTCGCGGGCAGTTGGTAACACAGTGATTTACCTGAGCCAGTCGGAAAGATTGCGGCAGCGGAATGACCACTCATCACAGCTTCAATGACGGGTTGCTGTCCTGATCGTAAAGAATCAAAACCAAACACAGACTGAAGTGTTTGCTGAAGTGGGTCACTTTGCATAATAGGGAAACCTCTATTTGATGGTAAACTGTCGCAGAAAACGATTCTTTAAATTACCACATTCTAAATGCTTAATGCGCGCCCTAAAAGTATGAACAAAGCTGACTTAGTCCAAATTATCATTCAACACTTAGAAGAGAAGCTGCAAGTTGCTCACGCCTCTACACAGCGAGCTATTGACGCTGCGACAGATGAAGAAACTGTCCCTGAGCATAAATACGATACGCTAGCACTTGAGGCATCTTATCTTGCGCATGGACAGGCAATGCGCGTGCAAGAAAGTGAAGAAGAGCTTCGCCAGTACCGCACTCTTGTGTTGCGTGATTTTGTTGATGCTCGTATCGCGGTTGGTGCTTATGTGGAATTAGTGGACGAGAACGATGTTGAAAAAGCCTTCTTTATCGGCCCTCGCTCTGGCGGACTGACTGTCGAATGGCAAGGCAAAGAGGTGTTTGTACTTACCCCTAAATCCCCTCTTGGTCGTGCTTTGATGGGTAAAGAAGAAGGGGAGGACGTAGAGATGAAAATTGGCAATAAAACAACTTGTTATGAAGTCGTGACGATTTGCTGACATCCCACCCATAGGTGGCTGTTATAGTTAAACAGAATAATCATGAAAAAGAGAAAGTAATGAAGAAACTGCTCACGCTCTCCTTGTTGACTATCAGTGCCAGTGGCTACGCAGCCCAGTGTCGCGTTGATATTAACAACGAAGTTCGTATGGATGGTCAGAACTTAGAAATCGTACATGCCAATGGTGAAAAAGCGGTCGTCGATGAAGACAATAACTTGTTCATCAAAGGTGAAATGATCGAGCTAGACGATGATCAAAAAGCGGCAATTGAAAGTTACCGCGAGAAGATGAATGCTTATATTCCGCAAGCGAAACAGCTGGCGAGTGATGGCTTAGCCCTAGCAAATGACATCATCGATGATATCGCAGTAAGCCTTGATGCGCCTGATTCGTTTGATAACGTTAAGGTTGCGGTAAAGGATTTCTTTGCCGATGTAGAAGCCCGTTACTACAAAGACGGTGATTTTATTCTGCCTGCTGACAGTTTTGACTCGATGACAGAATCATGGTCACAAGACTTCGAAAAGGCACAAGAAATCTTTAACAAAGAATTCCTAACCAGCGCATTTGACGCTTTGTCTGCCAAGATGAAAGAAGACGGTGGTTTGAACTTGACTGCGCTGTCTGAAAGCATGACGGAACTGCAAGCCAAGGTACAAGAACGCTTAGCTGAGCATTCGAAAGACGTCGAAAAACAAGCGGAAGATTTGTGTGAATCACTGGATGATATGGCAGGTGAAGAGCAAGATCTGCTGAAGAAGATCCCAGCGTTAAAAGATTACCAAGTCTTCACGATTTAATTCGCGAAACACAAATAACAAAGAGCGCCTGCTATCGGCGCTCTTTTTACATGGGTACTATTCAGTATCTATACGAGTTATTCCGCATTCATCTGAGTTAACTTATCGCCTACTGGTTTTGAGAAGTTAAAGCCATCGTGTTCATCCCAATTGATTGACCATGTCATCACACCAGCGTAGTTCGGGTAGTTGAATGCTGGTTTCACTGTGCCACATGAAGTGCCTTTGGTTAAGCAATCTAATGCGTCTAGGATGTTCTGTGTTGGCGCCTGACCTGAGTTAGCTGAACTTGGACCCGACGGCAAGCCAATCGCGACTTGGTCATCACGCAGTGGCTCAAACATGGTGCCGTCTGCTAATTCAAAGCCTTCAATCAACATCTTAGATTGCGCCACCATCATATCCACTGAGCCTTCTGGTGCCGAGCCAGACATGTATGGGTTTGGCAGGCCGCCGTTGTTGTATAACTGAACATGTAGTAGGTCGAGTGTACTGCGTGTCTCGTTAATCACAGGAATGTATGCGCCCCAAATACCGCTATAAGCAATGTAGCCACCTTGTACGTAAGGGTGCTCAGGTGCCATGGTTAGGTACATATCGCCGCCCATGTTCTGCTCGATTTGCAACAACGCACCACCTAAACGAGCTTGGATTTGCGAACCATGCAGCAGGTTAGATCCACTTTCTAGATCCACATCTAAACCATCAAAACCCCACTCAGCAATCAATCCGGTCAGGCTCGATACGAAGTTTGCTTCATCTTGGTCTGTGTTGAGCGTGATTGTGCCTTCTGCGCCACCAAGAGACAGAACAAACTTCTTACCTTTAGCTTGCAGAGCGGCCATGTCTTGCTTGAATTGAGTTGGGTCTAGCGCAGGACAATCACTATAGATGTCACCAGAGTACAGGTTGAAGTGCACGGTACCATCGCTGTTACGGTCGTTTTCTGCAAAGGCAATATCAATCACATCCCATGCATCAGACATGTCAGCGAGGCGGATAGGACAGCCTGCACCGTTCACGAAGTTGTGCCAGTAGCCAATCAACTTATGACGTTTCTCAGTTTGTTCAACAACCGTAATCGATGCCGCATCAGAAAGCGCTGTTGTACCTGCAAGGTCGGTAGCTTGAGCGCTTACCGTAAAGCTACCAATCGCGGCAGGTGTCCAGTTCGCCGAGTAAGGTGCCGTCGTGTCGGTTGCGACAATTGCACCGTTCACCATAAAGTCGACGTGTTTCACGGCAGAGGTTAGTGAGGTTGCATCTGCGCTTAGAACGAGATTCTTACCTAAACCGACGGTTTGACCTGCACTCGGTGACGTCAATGAAATCACCAAATCTTGGTCACTCACAGTCACGTTAACGACAGACTCGGAGGTATTGTTATCGTTGTCTGTGGCAACGGCTTTTAGTTGATTGGTACCAATCAGCGTTGCACTCCACAAGACTGAGTATGGTGCTTGAGCAACCACACCTAAACTGGTGCCATTGGCGAAGAACTCCACTTGAGTCACGTTACCGTCTGCATCATTGGCATCCGCCGAGACTTCAACACTGTCACCTGCGAGCAAGACTTGTCCTTCGCTTGGTGCGGTAATAGCGACTTGAGGCGGTGTCGAACAAGCACCTAGCCCAGTCCACGCATCCTGCCAGTACAAACCTTCACCCGGCTCATAAGCCCAGGCTGCATCAGAAGAACACCAGCCTGCAACATCACAGCGATATTTCTGGTTGAGATTAGAGACGAGTGCACCTGCTTCATAGCGGTTACCTGCCACATAAGGCACGGCGTCTGCACAACCGCCAGAACTAGAGTCGCTGACGACGAGCGAGACTTCTTGGCTCATGGTTGACAGGTTCGAATCATCGGTTGCTTGCGCTTTGAAGGTATGAGTACCGACTGCCGCCGTCCAGACATATTCATATGGAGCCGCAGTATCGACAGCCACGGATTGGTTGTTTACGAAGAACTCAACTTGGGTGACTAAACCATCGCTGTCTGCTGCATCGGCCGTTACCGAAATAGTGTCACCTACACTTGGTGTTTCTGTACCTGTTGGGCTCGTTAGAGAAACGGTTGGAGGTGGCAATTCGGTTTGTGGTTGAACGAAGATAGAAACATTGGTTGTGGTTCCCGCACCTTCGTTGTCGGTGGCGATTGCCGTTAACTGAGATACACCCTCTACTGCTGTCCAGTTAGCTTGGAAAGGGGCTTGGCTTACCATTGCAACAGTTTGATTCCCAGCAAGGAACTCTACTTGAGCCACTTGCCCATCTTCATCAGCAGCATTGGCTAATAGCGTTATTACGCTGCCTTCTGGTATCTGTGCGTTATCGGTTGGAGAAGAGAATGAGACTGTTGGAGGTAGGTTTGTACCGCCATCATCACATTGCCCAAGGCCTTTCCAAGCCTCCCATGGTCCCGAGTTGTTTACCGGATTATTGCCTTGGGTCCAATAGGCCGCTTCATAAGCTGCGCCTTGGGTCCGTACTTGATCGCCAGAGTTATAAACGGTGGTACCATCCCATGCTGATAAATTTTGGCAGTTATAAGCTTGAGCTTGGTAGCTGACACTGAGTGCCGCGATGACCGCACCATGCAGTAGCGTGACCTTCATTTTTCTCTCCTTGAGTTACAAGATGTTCTGTTGAACTAATTAGATAACTAGTTGATAAATAGACATCAGGAGAGAAATTCGAAGCGTTATGTTTCACTTTTCAACACGAAATCACGTTGAACTATTCGTACTTTACAACTCGGCTCATTATTTTTCGGCTCACTTCACGCTGATTTATAAATTCATCAAAAAGACAAAAAACGATACTTGGCGAATATGAGATGTACGTGGAAATTTACAAACTGAATGTCTGCTAATTGATCTGATTGTCGAGTAATTAACCTAATGACTCTTGTTGAGTAGAAGATATTGCTATACTGTACTAGTTAGCTAGTTCATTGATATTTTGTGTGAGTGGTATGACACAACAAACTTCTTCTCAGCCTCGTGAGCATTTTGGCTCACGCCTTGGATTCATCTTAGCGGCAGCAGGTGCTGCAGTGGGTCTAGGTAACATTTGGGGCTTTCCTACCCAAGCAGCAAGTAACGGCGGTGGTGCCTTCTTGTTGGTGTACTTGGTGATGATTCTTATCGTTGCATTCCCAATGCTGGTGGTTGAAATGGCGATCGGTCGTCATGGTCAAGCAAACCCAGTAGACAGTATGCGTTCTCTAACAGACAACCCTGTGGGCAAGAAGCTTGGCGGCTTAGTTGGTTGGATTGGCCTGAGTGTGCCAAGTGCGGTTTTGGCGTTTTACTCGATTGTAGGCGGCTGGTTGATCTGCTTTATGTTGGGTGCAGTGACCGACATCATGGGCATGGAAGCGGCGACACAATGGTTGAAAGGCTTCAGCGTTGAACGCAACTTGTTTGGTACGATTACATTTTATGTATTAACCATTTTGATCGTACAAGGCGGCGTGAAGCAGGGCATTGAGAAGTGGTCGACACGTTTAATGCCAGCACTGTTTGTTCTGTTCGGTTTGCTGTTCATCTACATCATGACGCAAGACGGTGCGATGGAAGGTTTGAAGCACTACCTAGTGCCTGATTTCGAGAAAGTATGGGATCGCAAACTTATCCTTGCCGCAATGGGGCAAGGCTTCTTCTCACTGACCATCGGTGGCTGTTCGATGCTTATCTATGGCTCTTACCTAAGTAAGAAAGAGAACCTGCCGAAGATGGCGATGAACGTGACTATGGTCGATACCGCAGTTGCCTTTATTGCTGGTCTAGTGGTGATGCCAGCAATGTTCGTTGCGATGCAAAAAGGCGTTCAAATCTATGCAGAAGATGGTTCGCTATTAAGTTCAGATACATTGGTATTTACAGTTCTACCGCTGATGTTTGATAGCTTAGGTTTGCTTGGCCAACTGTTCTCAATCGTGTTCTTCTTACTGCTGACGATTGCAGCACTGACGTCATCTATCTCGATGCTTGAATGTCCGGTTGCTCTGGTTGGTGAGCGATTCAACACTAAACGCAGCACGACAAGCTGGGTATTGGGTGGCCTGATTGCGCTGTTCAGTGTGGTTATCGTATTTAACTTCGGCGCACTATTTGGCATGGTTGCGACTATCGCGACGCAATATTTACAACCGATGGCAGCACTGTTGTTCTGTCTGTTTGGTGGTTGGGTATGGAATCGTCACTCGAAAATCAAAGAGCTTGAACAAGGTTGTCCTGAGTTCACCCAAGGTTGGTTTGGTAAGTTGTGGCCTGCATACGTGAAGTTTGTTTGTCCGATTCTCGTGGCGACTGTTATCTGGGCTTCGTTCGGCTAATAAGCTGACTCAAAACATAAAAGAAAAGGGCTTGATGAATGCATCAAGCCCTTTTTTCTATTCGTGTTTTTGCTATCCGTCTCGGCTCACGATTAACGGAACTGACCTGCATCAGGTAAGAAATCGAAACCTGCCGTCGCTAGCTTTGCTTCAAGCGCAGCACGGTCGATATCAAAAAATACGACCAACTTATCCAGATCACCGCCAAAGTCGTCACGCAGCTTCATATTGACGATGCTCATTAACATGATTGGATCCATGGACTCAAAATTTGCCAGATTCATTACTTATCCTCAAAATCTGAAATCAGCAGGTTTGCTGCTGCAAACGCGGCTTTTTCACGAGCTTCTTTTGGTAGGGATTCGTCGGCAGCGATGTCGTTTAACGCTTTTACTGCACACGAGATCGCTTGAGGAATGTAGCCTTGATCGCCACTACCGATTTGAGCGTAAAGCTCACGAACTAATTCACAACAGCCGTATACTTGCATGGCTAAATCCTTAAGAAATGATAACTGCTCTCAAATATACACATAGCCGTTTTGAAACTCAAAGCAGAGAATTGTTTTGGCTCAAGTTAACACGCAACTTGAGCAAACATTCATCACTGTAATTGTGCTTCTAACTGATAAGTGACCTCTGGAGAAAGGTTGAGTTGCTTCGCAAGCTCCTGCAAATACGTTTTCTCCATAAAGTTTTGCTCATCGGCCACAATCAACGACGCCAGATAAATTTCTGATGCCTGTTGTGGCGACGTTGCTAAACGCGCGATTTCTGCTGGATCGAGCGGCTTGTGCAGTTCTTGATGAACCAACTGTCTTACATGATCATCTGCGCCCATTTCTGTCAGTGCTTGTTCGATGCGAGCCATTTCTTGTTCATCGACGTGGCCATCGGCTTTGGCTGCACCAATCATGGCTTTAAGGATCAGTTTTGCATGTTTGTTGTCATCAGGATCGAAGGTTTCGTTGACGCCCTGCGTACCCTGCTTCGCTTGCCAATCATTGTAGACTTTGTAAGCCAGAGCACCTAATGCCGCTGCGCCACCGACTTTGAGTGCGCCTGTACCGACTTTCTTGGCCATCTTTTTGCTCTTTTTAGAGCCCATTAACATGCCGATAAGACCGCCACCAATCGCGCCGGCACCAAGTGTTTTCAGTTGGCTAGAGCTTGATGAGGATTTGATATTGCTGGTTTGTTTACCAATCGCATCGGTACCTTGCTTGATTAGGTCTGATTTGAGCGCTTGGTTAAGAAGACTTTTTAGATCCATGAATGACCTCCTTACTAGATTGAATCCAGTGTAAGGTGATGAGTCTGAACCAAAGATTAACAGCGCCAATATTAGGTAGGGCCAAAAGGCTTAAAAAACAGACGTAAAAAAGGGCTGACCGAAGCCAACCCTTTTTATCACTCTGTATTCAGCACAATGTGCTTATTGCAGTTGAGCTTTAATGTGTTCAACGATGTCTGCCATAGCAATCGCTGTTTTCTCACCAGAGCGGCGGTTCTTGTACTCGAAGTTGCCTTCTTTCATTGAACGATCACCGATCACGATAGTGTGAGGAATGCCGATAAGTTCCATATCAGAGAACATCACGCCTGGGCGCTCTTTACGGTCATCGAATAGTACTTCGATACCCATAGCCGTCAGTTCAGCGTACAGCTTCTCAGCCGCTTCTTTCACTTCTTCAGACTTGTGCATGTTCATTGGCACGATAGCCACTTGGAAAGGCGCTAGTGCGTCTGGCCAAATGATGCCGTATTTGTCGTGGTTTTGCTCGATTGCAGAAGCAACAACACGAGATACACCGATACCGTAACAACCCATTTCTAGGATAACGTTTTTACCGTCAGGACCAAGAACGCCACAGTTCATCGCTTGAGAGTAAACATTACCTAGTTGGAAGATGTGACCAACTTCGATACCACGTTTAAGCATTAGCGTACCTTGACCACATGGGCTTGGATCGCCTTCTACTACGTTACGTAGATCTTCAACTTGGCCTAATTCAACGTCACGGCCCCAGTTGATACCGAAGTAGTGTTTGCCGTCGATGTTTGCACCTGCGCCGAAGTCGCTCATTACAGCAACAGAGCGGTCAACGATGAATGGCAGTTCAAGACCAACAGGGCCTAGAGAACCAGCGCCAGCACCGATCAGTGCACGCATTTCCTCTTCTGATGCCATCTCTAATGGAGAAGCAACTTGAGGTAGGTTTTCTGCTTTCACTTCGTTTAGCTCGTGGTCACCACGAACGATAAGAGCAATGATGTCAGCATCTACTTCATCAGAGGCTTTAACGAATAGAGTTTTTACTGTCTTCTCGATTGCTAGACCGTGTTGCTCTACAAGCTCCGCGATTGTTTTCGCGTTTGGCGTATCAACCAACGTCATCTCTTGAGTTGGCTCAGCGCGCTCACCTGCAGGTGCTGCCGCTTCTGCTTTTTCGATGTTCGCTGCGTAATCAGACTCAGTAGAGAATGCGATTAGGTCTTCGCCGCTTTCAGCAAGTACGTGGAACTCTTGAGAACCACTACCACCGATAGCGCCAGAGTCAGCAAGTACTGGACGGTACTCAAGACCCATGCGATCGAATGCTTTACAGTAAGCGTCGTGCATCGCTTGGTAAGATTTCTCTAGACCTTCTTTGTCGATGTCGAAGCTGTATGCATCCATCATGCAGAATTCACGTGCACGCATTACGCCGAAACGTGGACGACGTTCATCACGGAATTTAGTCTGGATTTGGTACAGGTTTAG
Organism: Vibrio sp. ED002; assembly: GCF_023277445.1. Classification (NCBI taxonomy): domain Bacteria; kingdom Pseudomonadati; phylum Pseudomonadota; class Gammaproteobacteria; order Vibrionales; family Vibrionaceae; genus Vibrio; species Vibrio sp. ED002. The sequence continues at coordinate 3,239,433 of NZ_CP080238.1, forward strand.
CGGAAGCTGTTTGTAAGAGCTCACTTCGTTACGCACAAGGCTAGTGATCACTTCTTCAGCTGTAGGGCTAAGAACAAACGGACGAGTATGACGGTCAGTAAAGCGAAGTAGCTCAGGACCCATCTTCTCAGAACGACCTGTCTCTTCCCATAGTTCAAACGGCTGAACAACGGGCATCAAAGTTTCGACTGCACCTGCATTGTCGATTTCTTGACGAACGATGTTTTCGACTTTACGCAGCACACGTAGACCAGTAGGCAGCCAGGTGTATAGACCTGAAGCCAGCTTACGGATCATACCCGCGCGTAGCATGAGCTGGTGGCTCACTACTTCTGCGTCGTTTGGAGTCTCCTTCAGAGTAGAAAGAAGATAATTACTGGTACGCATTAAATTTATCCGTTTATTAAAGTTAGATACTCAAGCCAGAATGGACAGGAGCATGAGGTCCCACAAAGGGAAAATTGTTAGCCGCTTATAATATCAGCCAAATGCCTTTGTCAAAAGCTTTCAATCGCAGTAACTGTTATTAAGTTATCGCTAACCGTGAACTTAACGTTCAGATCGAACAAATTTACCGCATATTCCTTACTGTCAGGCTTGTTTTTCTTGTAAGCCGGACGAGGATCTTGTGCCAGAACTTGCTCGATCACTGTTCTGACATACTCAGTATCGCTACGCTTTTTGAGTGCCGCCAGTGCAGCTGAAGAAAAGCCGATCTGAGATGTTTCGGGTTCGTCTTCTGCGTAGCCACCTTGTGCCTCTGTAATAGAATCTGAGTAGGGGATGTATGGTTTGATATCAACAATTGGCGTGCCATCGACCAAGTCTACGTTACCAAGATCCAAATAGATCTGATCGCCTTTCTTGCTAATACCTTTGACTTCCACTGCCGACATGCCAATGCCATTGGGACGGAAAGTAGAACGTGACGCAAAGACGCCAACACGTTCATTGCCTCCTAAACGAGGCGGGCGCACGGTGGGTTTCCATCCCGCTTCTAAGTTCTGATCAAACAAAAACAGTAGCCATACATGAGAAAACTGCTCTAAACCACGAAGGGCTTCTGGACTGTTTGCTGCGCCTTGAAGTTTGACACGTGAATGCGCCGCAGGCACCAAGCGAGGTTGGCGAGGGACCGCAAACTTCTCTTTATATGGGCTTTCAATTACGCCAATAGGCTCAATGGAATACATGAATATGGTGTCTTATACATGGAAGATGAAAACTAAAGTACCACAAAATTCCGCTTGCTTTTTTGTTGAGAATGATTCCTAATTGATATGTTATATTATAACAATTCTTCAAGAGGGAAATTTTAATATGAAACCAGGCATTCACCCTGAATACCGTCCTGTAGTATTTCATGACACCAGCGTAGACGAATACTTTGTTGTTGGTTCGACACTACAGACTGATCGCACCATTGAATGGAAAGACGGCAAGACTTACCCATATTTCACACTGGATGTGTCATCTGCCTCTCACCCGTTTTACACAGGCAAGCAACGTGTCGTACAAGCTGAAGGTCGTATTGCGAACTTCAATCGCCGCTTTGGTCAATTCAATAAAGATAAGGAGTAAAAAATGAAGGTTGTTAAGTCATTAAAGAGCGCAAAAAGCCGTCACCCAGATTGTCAGATCGTAAAAAGAAGAGGGCGTTTATACGTTATTTGCAAAACGAACCCACGCTTTAAGGCGGTGCAGAAATAACCATAAATATCGTGTCGATTTATGGGATGGTGTGACTTATAATTCTGATTTATGATCTATATGTGGGTGATATAACTATATTTTTATCGATAATAGGTCATAAATCCGCCTTTGAGTTACATTCTGTAACGTTTTGAACTTTCACTTAACCCTTGTGTCGAGTACCCTGCGCAAGCTTTATGACATTTTTGTCACAAATGCGCAGGAATAAATACAAGGAGGGAACAGATGAGTTCATCTGCTTCAATGAAACAAAACTCACCAAAGAAGCCGCTGTTCACGCGTTTTCTAGATACAGTTGAATATTTGGGGAACCTTTTACCCCACCCAATCACACTTTTCGCCATTTTCTGTCTTGCAATCCTAGTTATGTCGGGTATCGCTGGTTACTTTGAAGTTTCCGTTGTCGATCCGCGCCCAGAGGGTGCGCCTGGCCGTGCTGCTGATGGTATGATTCAAGTCGTAAGCTTGCTAAATGCTGAAGGCTTACAGCTGATTGTTACAAATCTAGTGAAAAACTTTGTTGGCTTCGCACCGTTAGGTACCGTCTTGGTTGCGATGCTTGGTGTTGCCATTGCAGAACATTCTGGTCTACTTTCTGCTGCAATGCGTGGCCTAGTAATGGGCGCTTCTCAGCGCATGGTTACTGTAACCGTTGTTTTCGCTGGTATCATTTCAAACACGGCTTCTGAGCTTGGTTACGTGGTACTGATTCCACTGGCAGCAATGTTGTTCCACTCATTAGGTCGTCATCCACTAGCTGGCCTTGCCGCTGCATTTGCTGGTGTATCGGGCGGCTACTCTGCAAACCTACTTATCGGTACGGTTGATCCACTGCTATCAGGCATCACTGAAACAGCAGCACAGATGATTGACCCAACTTACTCTGTTGGTCCAGAAGTAAACTGGTACTTCATGTTTGTTTCTACCTTCTTCATCGCGATTACCGGTGCATTTGTTACTGAGAAAATCGTTGAACCAAAACTTGGTAAATATAATGACGAAGAAGCGGCTGAAGACTTGTCTCAAGACAAGATGGGCGGTCTAACTGACGTAGAGAAAAAAGGCCTTAAGCTTGCGGGTATCGCAGTATTGGCAGTGTCTGCACTACTAGCATGGACTATTGTTCCTGCTGATGGTGTTCTACGTTCTGACGCTGGCACAGTAGCGGGCTCTCCATTCTTGAAGAGTATCGTCGCGTTTATCTTTGTTTTCTTCGCGGTACCGGGTTTTGTGTACGGTCGCGTAGTTGGTACGATGAAGAATGACCGTGATGTCATTGATGCCATGTCGAAGTCAATGTCTTCAATGGGCATGTACATCGTACTGGTATTCTTCGCGGCGCAATTTGTTGCTTTCTTTAAGTGGACGAATTTTGGCCAAGTGTTTGCAGTAGCAGGCGCAAGCTTCCTTCAAGAAATTGGTCTAACTGGTCCAATGCTGTTCTTCGCCTTCATCCTAATGTGTGGCTTCATCAACTTGATGATTGGTTCAGCATCAGCACAGTGGGCAGTAACAGCACCAATCTTTGTACCAATGTTAATGCTAGTCGGTTACGCTCCTGAAACCATTCAAGCGGCTTACCGTATCGGTGACTCAACGACGAACATCATCACACCAATGATGAGCTACTTCGGTCTTATCCTTGCGGTAGCAACGCGCTACATGAAGAATCTAGGTATCGGTACGCTGATCGCGACCATGTTGCCTTACTCGATTGTCTTCCTTGTTGGTTGGAGTGTACTGTTCTACCTGTGGGTATTCGTATTCGGTCTACCAGTAGGTCCAGGTGCAGCGACATACTACACGCCTTAATAGGCAACCTCACTCAGTTCAATCAAAGCCTGCGTTTATCGCAGGCTTTTTTCGTTCAAAGACCTGCGAAACGATAGGTTAGACCGACTTCTAACGACCAACCTATATCACGCTGTATCAATGTGCTGTCACTGTCATGATGAATAAATTCTGCTTTGGTGATTGCAATCCAAGATGGTGTGACTTCATAAAGACCAATAAGTCCTGCTTGGTAAACAAAAGTAGAATTGGCTTTAAATTCTCTTAGCCCTGATGCTGCCGCTTCTCGCGCAGAGACACTGTACAGATGGTTAGAGAGTTTTTTATCTCGGTAATCGACTTCTAGAAAGGGGGTGAGGGTAAACGGTGGTAACCAAGTCTCTAGTGTCCGGCCGAGATGCAGTTGAACTTCGTAACCATTGTGATCTGAGGTGACATCATGCAGATAAGTCAATCTTGCGCCAACAGTGCCCAAAGTAATACCAAGTTCACCATTGCCATCGCGATCGGTGATGCCATTTGGTAAATCGACAAAGGTGTTGGAGACTTCCGCAAAGCGCCAATTAGCCGATAGGCCAAAATAAGTTAATGCTTGCCAGTTGGCTAAGCTGCCATCGACAAAGCCAATAGGGCCGGAATAGAACAAGTTAGGTGTCGCACCCAACTGAGGTGTGTCTTTGACGGAAAAAGCGCTTTCGCCAGAGGTGATACTACCGCCAACAATGCCAAAGGGTTCTTGGCTGGCAAGCAACGTCGTAGAAAAGAAAAATAATGAAAAGGGGACGACGATCCGTGCGTTCATAAATAAAACTCCATTCTTGTTATAACAACAAAGAACGGAGTTTTGAGGTTCTCATTTCACTGGCGACGATTTTCGTGGGTAAAAATGAATGCCTAACGTTTTGCGAGGATTCTGTCGAGGTGATTGGCGAACTCGCGACGTTCCGTTTGAGACAGCGCTGCTGGCCCTCCCGTTTGAATACCGCTTGATCGCATGGTATCCATAAAGTCACGAATATTGAGTCGCGCTTTGATAGTATCTTTCGTGTAAAGCTCGCCTCGTGAACTTAGCGCCAATGCGCCTTTGCTAATGACTTCATCTGCAAGTGGAATATCTGATGTGATCACCAGATCATTGGCTTCGACACGACGAACAATTTCGTTATCCGCAATATCAAAACCGGCAGGCACTTGCAGAGAGTGAATATTGGCACGCTTGGGTACAGGAACTACGTGGTTTGCAACAAAGGTACACTCAACACCGGTTCGTTCTGCCGCACGTACGATAGTCTCACGAATGACTTTCGGACAAGCATCTGCATCTACCCATAATTTCATGCTGTTTTCTCATTTAGTTTGGCTTCAAGCTCTTCAACACGAGCCACCAGTTTAGCTACTGTGTTTTCCAGAATGGTGATGCGATCTTCTTCTTTCGGTGTTTGTACCGCAACTTCAACTTTAGGAATGCGATTCGCGCTTTTCCAACTTTTGATGGTTGCGATTAATGCTGGCATAGGCACAGGCGTTTTCATTCGAGCTTTGACCAGAGCAACGGTTGGCTCTTTACCTTGCTGTTGCAACTGCTCCATCACGGCTTCCAGCTCTTTAGTGACGTCTTGAGTTAACATATTTTGTCCCTACTAAAATGACTTCTGTCATCATACGTTGAGGCGCTGAAATTAGCGAATGGCAATTTCGGCAGACCCTTGTGCGAGATCTCTCACAGAGGTTGTGAGAGAAAACGATTTCGTCGTCAGAACAAAAGAAATTAGTTGTCATAAGATTATGAAAAATAACGATTTAACATATTTTTAACTAAGTTTTCAAACAAAAGAATATCTTGGGCTGATTGTGATTTACAAGGAAAAGCGTAAATTAAACCTTGTCGGCAGGAAGCAGACATGGAACAGGAAAGCACCAAGGATTTGGTCATCGTCAGGACGACGATTTGATTATTCAGGATGAGTGATCAAGCACGGAGCGCAGGACATTGTAAGGACACAATCATCAATAGGATGTTGATGACTAAGGATAGACAATGGACCCCTCTTAGGATTGAGGTAAGGACAGCATCAGGAAGATGCAATGGACACCGCTCAAGGAACAAGTGATGCGCGCTAACGAGGATTGTTAGCTATCAGGATGATAAGGACACCGCTAGGACGGCGACGTAAGGACTAAGCTGACGGAATCAGCCACTATTATGGATGATGCATGGAGCACTATTTAGTAGCCGGACTGCTGCGAGTAAGACTATGACCCCGATACGCTAGTGTCGGGGTCTTTCTTATTTTGCACTTTCATAATTTCAGATAATTAAAAGTGTCAATATCACATAATTTATAAATTCCTCATAACACTGAATAAAAAACAATCCAGATCAATATTCTTTCCAATCAGTTGGTTTAACTTTCGGCTTCTCTAAAAGGCGTTATGTACCGCATAACAAATGAATAGCTCTTGAGCTTCTGCTATGCGGATAAATTAAGTTTGCTGTAATCAAGGAACAGATGTGACCATAGTAACCAGAAGAATGCTTCTTCTACCCTACAATGAGTCGTTGCAACTAGAGTTCGTGATGTTAAATTGCTGCGCTAAGAATCGCGCAGAGATGAATGGACCACATACCGTGTCTTCTGCGAAACAGTTGTTTGAGAAGATTCTGGATGATGAGAATGTCTACAGTATGGCGGTACTTGAAAGTACCAGCCGTGACTATATGGGACACGTGTTCATTTCGAATCTGGAGCATGAACCAGAGCTGGGATTTATCTTTGATAAAGCTTATTGGGGTAAAGGATTAGCAACAGAAGCGCTAAAGGCGTTTTTCCCGAAGACGTGCCGTGAGCTTGGACTACACAAAGTCAAAGCAAATGTGAATAGTCATCACAAAGCATCCATGGCAGTACTGGAAAAACTTGGATTTACAAAGACAAGAGAAAGCAAGGACCTATACGGCCCTTACTTTGAAATGGAATTTACAAGCGATGTAGCGGTAGGTGAAAGTTCAGCGGCCTAAACCCGATCATCGTCAATTCTCCTTGGTAGCAATCGTCACCAAGAGATGAGAACTCAAATTGATACACTGTATGCCAACGCCAGGTTCCGTCTGGCGTTTTCATTTTATGTGCACCAAATGCGATGCTGACCAATTGCAGATCAAGTTGCTCGCATTTGCGTGTAATAGCCGCTTTCGCTAATTCTGATTGGCGTCTTTGTTGCCAAAACAAAAAGCAGAAAAAGCACAGTCCTAAAATGGCTAGTAAGTCACCAATCATCCCTAATCCTTTATTATCCCTTGGTCGCTTGCTGCAATTTGACTAATGCCGTCGCTAGCTCTTCCGATGGGCTAGAGTGTAATAGAGGTAGCAGAACCATTCTTAGTTCTGGCAGCATCACTAAGTCGGCAAATAATTGGTTGAAGAGTGCTTGGTTGCCTGTTTGAGCAAGGCGCAGTAAAAACTGCTCAGCGACATTTGCATTAGCCAATAAGTGCCAAGTGCGGCCTGCGATACCAATTAAGACCTCTTGATGACTTAAACGTGGGCTTTGTAAAATTGTGTTTAACACTGGCAGTGAAATTTCCGACGATGCGCCTGCGAGAGCACGGATTAAGGCAGATAATAGGAACAGATCAGGCTCATCACTTTCAATCTCTTTCTGTGCTTGTTCTGCAATACGCTGTGCTAGGCGCTCTTGCAGTTCTACATGTTCTAGGGCACCAAGCAGAGCGTAGCGTGGTTCGTTTGGTAGATGGTTTAAGGCCTTACGTAGTGTCACTGCATTTTGCTCTTGGCCAAGGCGTGCGGCCATATCCGTAATACCTTGTAGACCAACGGTTTGCCAGTTTTCCCAACCGAGACCACCAGTGAAATAGTGCTGAGTATGTTCGTAATACTGGCTGGTGGGTAAATCTAAACTAGCGCGAACTCGGCTATGAAATACCGCCATCTTCTCTTCAGCGGGTTTGAAAGTATATGGGTTGTTAGAAAGCTTTTGTTGTTGCTCTTCCGACATTTCCTCATTCAGACGAGTTCCCATCGCCTCTACAACGTATTTAATGAAGTTACCGATATCGGATTGCTTTAGCAAACCACGTTCATCCAGCTCAAATTTTAGAAACCAAATCCAAGGCTGCTTTTGCTCGTTCCAGTACGCGATCGCGAGGTGCGCTTTACGCTGCATTGGGAATGGGTAAGGGCACTGGCCTTTTTCCACATCCGCAAACACTTGTGCATCGATGGTTTTGATACGACGACCAAGGTCGAAGATTTGATATTCACAATGGCTGTTATTTAACAGCTGAGTGAGGGTTTGAATGTTTTCCATTAAATACGACATCCTAATGTTCTTTTCACAAGAAATGGTATCATTCTCGGCTAATTCAAGGTTCGAGACGGAATTAATGGCAACAAACATCCAATTGGTCGACTTACTTCAACAACTTGAAGCGCAATTACAGCACTATGAGCTGTGGCAACAAACCATGCCTACGACAGAAGCGTTACAGAGCACAGAACCTTTCGCGATTGATACGCTGCATCCCCACGAGTGGTTACAATGGATTTTTATTGCACGTATGCGCGCGTTAGTGGAAAGTAACCAGCCTTTGCCGCGTGGCTTTTCTATCGAACCGTATTTCGCGGAAGCTTGGAAGCAAGAACCACATTATGCTGAGCTACTTGTAACCATCCGAACCATCGACGAACTATGTAAGTAATCTCAATGTCAGAACAAGAAACATCACAAGTTGTTACTCCAGTGGAATTGGAGATCGTTTATCAGGATGAGTACTTTGTTGCAGTAAATAAGCCTGCAGGTATGTTGGTGCACCGCAGCTGGTTAGATAAACACGAAACAGTTTTCGTGATGCAAACGCTGCGCGACCAAATTGGCCAACATGTGTTTCCTTTGCACCGTCTGGATCGTCCGACGTCTGGTGTGCTTGTGTTTGCATTGTCGAGTGAAGTTGCATCGCAAGTGATGCCGATGTTTGCTGAACATAAGATGGAGAAAACCTATCACGCGATCGTTCGCGGCTGGATCGAAGAAGAAGGTGTTCTCGATTACGCGCTAAAAGTTGAGCTGGATAAAATTGCCGATAAGTTCGCTTCGCAAGAGAAAGAAGCGCAGGATGCAGTGACAGCCTACAAACCGTTAGCGAAAGTTGAGGTGCCGTATTCAACAGGTAAGTTCCCAACCACTCGCTATTGCTTGATGGAAATGCAGCCAAAGACAGGGCGTAAGCATCAGCTGCGTCGCCACATGGCCCACCTACGTCATCCTATCGTCGGTGACACCAGCCATGGTGATGGTAAACATAACAAGTTGTATCGTACAGAGTTTGATTCTCACCGTTTGTTGCTGCACGCGTCGGAGTTACGTTTTGTCCACCCATTTACCGAGCAAGAAATCGTAATGAAAGCGGGTATTGATGAAACGTGGCAAAAATTGTTTGCACGATTCGAGTGGGATGAATCATTGGTGCAATAAGCCGTTAGTTTGATGAGCTCCGCTTTGATTCAATCAAAAAGAAAGGGGGTGGTATCTATACCAACCCCTTTTAAATTGTTTAGTTCTTAACGTTTTATTTCAGTTTTTCTAGATCCGCTTCGATCTCGGCGATTTTACTCGAAACCACTTTTTCCAGATGACGAAGATCGGACAGAATCTTCTGCTTCACGTCCACTTCTGCGGTTTTTACCGGTTTAGTTATCTTGTTTAATTCGTCGATGACTAGAGTTAAGTTACGATTGATTTCAGTAATTTCTTTGTACTTATGGCTGCCGCTGTCGACCAAGACGTTCTTTACTTGGCGTGGATATTTGAATTTAACGCTTTTGGCAAAGAATTCGCCTTTTTGTTTGTGGAAGTATATTTTGAGGACGTCTTTGTGTGCTTCTTGGCGTAGGGAGTAACGTTCAATTTGTTTTGGTTCGTGGATACCCAAACCAGTGAGGTGGGGATACATAGGCTACCTCTGTCTCATAACTAGAATAAGTTTTCCGTATAACTGTAGCAGCCCATTTATGAGCTAGATAGCTGATATTTAGTCAAATTGCTCAACTTGTGGGCAAGATCGCTCTGGTTCTTGCCCACGGTTTTATTGCTTAATCGCTTTTACGCAGAAACAGAATCGGACAACTTTTCAATCAGCTTCTCGCGCAATTCGTCTTGTTGTTCATCACTCAAACGACCACCAGCATCACTTGTGAGGATAAACAAATCTTCTGCACGTTCTCCAATTGTGGTGATCTTAGCGGCGTGTAAGTTAATGCCTAAGTCTGCAAACGTACGCCCCACTTTGGCGAGAAGCCCAGGCGTATCAAGTGCCACGAACTCCATTAAAGTGCGTTTCTTGCTCTTAGTTGGTAGGAAGTCGACCTTGGTTTTGACGTTAAAGTGCTGAAGTTTATTTGGTGTACGACGTGTTTTGATTTTTGTCGGACGACCATCTTCCAATACGTGAGTAATGTGCTTGGTGACAGCGCCATGACGACCTTCTTCAATTGCTTTACCGTGTTGATCTAGCACCATAAAGGTATCGAGTACATAGCCATCTTTACTGGTCATGATCTGCGCGTCATGAACGTTAAAATTACGACGATCGAGCTCTGCAACCACCGTCGCGAATAGGGCTGGTTGGTCTGGGCAGTAGACGAACACTTCGGTACCACCACGCGTGGCTTTTTTGCTGATCAGAACCAGTGGTTTACTTGCGTCTTCCATACGCAGCAAGTTCTCACAATGCCAAGCAATTTGTTTATGGGTATGACGCAAAAAGTAGTCGGCTTTAAAGCGTTGCCAAAGCACCTCGATCTCGCGTGCCGAGAAACCCTCTTTACGCAGTAGCGCTGACGCCATTTGCTGGTTGTGGCGTATACGTTCACGAACATCCACAGGGTTCTCCAAGCCGCGACGCAACGCGCGCTGAGTTGAGTAGAACAACTCCGCGAGCAGGGTACGCTTCCAGCTATTCCAAAGCTCTGGGTTAGTCGCACAGATATCGGCAACAGTCAGGCATACGAGGTACTCAAGATACTCTTCATCACGTACTTGTTTCGCAAACTCAGTGATGACGTCTGGATCGTATATATCGCGTCGCTGAGCGGTCACAGACATCAGTAAGTGATGCCTTACTAGCCAACTTACCAATTTCGCTTCAGGTTTAGATAGGCCGTGCTCAATACAAAAATCATACGCTTCACCTTCACCAATAACGGAGTGATCGCCACCACGCCCTTTACCGATATCATGGAAAATCGCGGCCAGAATCAGCAATTCTTTCTTTTGAATACGAGGGTAAACTTCACAACAAATCGGGTGCTTGCTGTGGTTTTCTGCGTAGCTAAAAGTATTGATGTGTTTGAGTAGGCGAATGCTGTGTTCATCCACGGTATAAACATGGAACAAATCAAATTGCATCTGACCGACAATTTGGCTCCATTGCGGAAGATACGCCGCCAGTACACCAAGTTTGTGCATCAGACTGAACGCCTTATGCAGCGCATTTGGATGACGACACAGTGCCATAAACTTTTCACGCGCTTCAGGAATAGTGTGCAAGAACTTGTTTAAGCGACGACGCGCAGTACGCAACTGACGCAACGTAGGAGGGCTCACGCCTTCGATGCTCGAATCATTGGCGATGTGCAGGAACATATCCAAAATGGTTTCAGGACGAGCTTGGAACAGCGCGGGTTTGCGAGCCTCGATCAGTGAACCACGGCGTTGGAAATCCTCATCAATGATTTCGGCATCTGCAGAGGCACCACCGTTGATGATCGCTTGATCAAACAGCTTGAGAAGCATTTTATTAAGCTCTGCTACACGTCTAAGCGTACGGTAGAACTCTTTCATCATCATTTCGACGCCGCGGTTACCTTCGCCGACATAGCCCAAATGTTCAGCCACTTGTGCTTGATGTCCGAACGTTAAACGGTTGTCATAACGGCGTAGTTCAATATGCAGAGCAAAACGGACTCGCCATAAGAAATCCTGACACTCAACCAACTCACGGTATTCTGCGTCGGTAAGAAAGCCATAGCGGCTCATTTCCAGCAATGAAGTCGCACCAAAGTGACGACGTGCTACCCAACTTAAAGTGTGAATATCCCGTAGACCGCCTGGGGTTGACTTGATGTCAGGTTCAAGGTTGTAGGTGGTGTCATGGTAACGAGCATGGCGCTCACGTTGTTCTTGAATCTTGGCGCGGTAAAAGGTTTCACTTGGCCAGAAAGAGTCGGATAGCACCACTTTCTTCAACGCTTGGAAAGTGTCTTCACTACCACACAACAAACGAGCTTCCTGTAGGTTGGTTGCAACAGTTAAATCCGCTCGGCCAATTTCCGCACATTCAGCAACAGTTCGAACGGCATGACCGACTTCGAGGCGCAAATCCCAAAGTAGGGTAATGAATTCACTGATTTTAGCTTCAAGGGCGTTCGGTAATTTGTTGTTCGACAAAATCAAAATGTCGATATCAGAAAGGGGGTGTAACTCACCACGGCCATAACCACCTACTGCAACCAGCGATATATTATGGATGTCTTTGAAGCCAAAGTGTTGCCACAAACGGCTGAGGAGTAAGTCCATGTACTCAGCGCGTGACAACACCAAATTGGTGACCGGATGGTGGTTAAGAAATTCTTGTTTTTGGAATGAACTGAATTTTTCGAGTTCTTGCTTAAGTTCAGCGATGTTGATCTGTTCATCGGTAAACGAAAGAGGGGACTGAAGAGTCATATTTGCTATCCGTGCAACTTGCTACTGTAAGCAATCTAACAAATTTGAAGCAGATAAAAAATATCCCCGCATGGGCGGGGATAAGGAAAGTGATATGCGATTATGCGTTTTTCATTAAACGAGGAATCGTGTCGTCGCTACGAAGCGTCAGCACTTCACAACCGTCTTTCGTCACCACAATGGTGTGTTCCCACTGTGCCGAGTTTTTACCATCGCCAGTGTATACCGTCCAATCGTCTTGTGCGTCGACTGTACAGCCAAACTTACCTGCGTTGATCATTGGCTCGATAGTAAAACACATGCCTTCTTTTAGTACGCGACGGTCTTTGTTCTTGTAGTGAACCACTTGTGGCTCTTCGTGGAACTCATCACCGATGCCGTGACCGCAGAAGTCTTTCACGATAGAGAACTTGTTGCGTGGGTTGTTCTTGTTGTTCTCTTTGATGTACTTCTCGATTGCTGTACCGATATCACCAACTGTTGCACCAGGCTTAACTTGACGCATACCAATGTACAGAGACTCTTGAGCAACCATACACAAACGTTTGTTTGCTGGAGATACATCACCAACTAGGAACATCTTAGAAGTGTCGCCGTGGTAGCCTTGTGGACGAACGCTTAGATCTGCGTTTTCATCGTTAGGCACGATAACCGTGATATCAACGTTAATGATGTCACCATCTTTAAGTACCGCTGGCTTCATTTGGCCATTTGCACCTTTTTCATCTTCTGTCGCAGGGATGCCGTGACAAACGATGTGGTTGATTGACGTACAGATTGATTTAGGGAATCCATGGTAATCAAGCGGTGCAGAGTAAGCGCCTCGCTCTAGAGCGTAATCGTGACAGATTTTGTTTAATTCTTCTGTCGTCACACCCGCCTTGATGTGCGGTTCGATCATTTCTAGAGTGTCTGCGGCTAGCTTGCCCGCAATACGCATGCGTTCGATTTCTTCAGCAGTTTTAATCTTGATTGACATTGGCTTTCTCTACTTATTCGTAAGCACGTAAACGTGCGAATGCGCGCATTCTATCAGACAACCCTTGCTTAACCCAAGCCAGTTAAGAATATGAGTCATTCTTACTTAAAGTGTAGTGATGGAATTTGGTGAAGAGTAGGGTGGTCATGCAATGGGGGTAAGAAGTGTAAGAAACAATTTTTACTAGCCATCTTAGGCTAAAATATGGTATAAAGCGCGCCGGAATCGAGGACTGTTCTCTTTACTTTCCATTAGAAGAGTAGCGAAGCAAGCTTCTTCCAATTAACTTTTATCTTTAAATCACACACATTCCGTCACATGTTCCGGGGTGCTGAGCAGAAGCTTGGTCGGAATTATGGGGGATGTGGAGGCCTAACCCCATAGAGGATTTTAAAATGGCAACTGTATCAATGCGCGATATGCTGAAAGCTGGTGTTCACTTCGGTCACCAAACTCGTTACTGGAACCCAAAAATGAAGCCATTCATCTTTGGTGCTCGTAACCGCGTTCACATCATCAACCTAGAAAAAACTGTACCAATGTTCAACGAAGCTCTAGCTGAACTAGCTAAAGTTGGCGAGAAGAAAGGTAAAGTTCTATTCGTAGGTACTAAGCGCGCTGCATCTGAAGCTGTTAAAGAAGCTGCAATCGCAAGCAACCAATACTACGTTAACAACCGTTGGTTGGGCGGCATGCTAACGAACTACAAAACAGTTCGTCAGTCTATCAAGCGTCTAAAAGATTTCGAAGCACAAGCACAAGACGGTACTTTCGAAAAACTAACTAAGAAAGAAGCTCTAATGCGTACTCGTGAAATGGAGAAGCTAGAGAAATCTCTTGGTGGTATCAAAGATATGGGCGGCCTACCAGACGCTCTATTCGTAATCGACGCTGATCACGAGCACATTGCAATTAAAGAAGCTAACAACCTAGGTATTCCAGTATACGCTGTGGTAGATACTAACTCTAACCCAGACGGCGTTGACTACATCATCCCAGGTAACGACGACGCGATCCGCGCAGTTCAACTATACCTAAACGCTGTTGCATCTGCAGTAACTGAAGGTCGCAACAAAGACGTTGCAGTAGTTGCTGAAAAAGACGGTTTCGTAGAAGCTGAATAATAGCGGCTCTGCGTCACACTTAGTCTATGTGAAACCTTGTTGTAGCATAGACTGAGTTATAGTTAGCAATGGGGGCCGACAATGTAGGCCCCTGTTTTTTACCTTATTTCGAATCAAACGAGGAATAGAGAATGGCAACTGTAACTGCTGCTCTAGTTAAAGAACTTCGCGAGCGCACTGGCGCTGGCATGATGGAATGTAAGAAAGCGCTTGTAGAAGCAAACGCTGACATCGAACTAGCAATTGAAAACATGCGTAAATCTGGCGCAGCGAAAGCAGCTAAAAAAGCTGGTAACGTTGCAGCTGAAGGCGCAATCATCATCAAAGAAGAAAACGGCGTAGCTGTTCTTCTTGAAGTTAACTGTCAAACTGACTTCGTAGCAAAAGACGCTAGCTTTACTGCATTCGCTGAAGACGTTGCAGTTGCAGCACTAGCTTCTAAAGCTTCTGTTGAAGAGCTTCAAGCTCAATTCGAAGAAACTCGCGTTGCACTAGTTGCAAAAATCGGTGAAAACATCAACATCCGTCGCGTTGCTTACGTTCAAGGTAATGCAATCGCTTCTTACCGTCACGGTGAGAAAATCGGTGTTGTTGTTGCTGGTGAAGGCGATGCTGAAACTCTTAAGCACGTTTCTATGCACGTTGCTGCTTCTCGTCCTGAGTTCGTTAACCCAGAAGACGTACCAGCTGACGTAGTTGCTAAAGAGAAAGAAGTTCAAGTTGAAATCGCTATGAACGAAGGCAAGCCTCAAGAGATCGCTGAGAAGATGGTTATTGGCCGCATGAAGAAATTCACTGGCGAGATCTCTCTAACTGGTCAAGCATTCATCATGGAACCTAAGAAAACTGTAGGTGAAATGCTGAAAGAAAAAGGTGCATCTGTATCTACTTTCGTTCGTCTAGAAGTAGGTGAAGGCATCGAAAAAGCTGCAGAAATGAGCTTTGCTGAAGAAGTTGCTGCGGTACAAAAAGGTTAATCCTTAGCGTATAGAGCAAATATTAGACCGTAGCCTTGGCTGCGGTCTTTTTACGAAAAGAGCGGCGAAACTTAGCCGTGATGAATAGCTATAAGTCATCTTGTGTCTATTCATGACTGTTAATCAACAACTCTCTTTTGGAAGGTAAACTCCATGACTACGAACCCTAAACCAGCGTATCAACGTATTCTATTAAAACTGAGTGGTGAAGCTCTTCAAGGCGAAGAAGGTTTCGGTATTGACCCTGCGGTTCTTGACCGTATGGCTCAAGAAGTTAAGGAGCTGGTTGAACTGGGTGTTCAAGTTGGTGTGGTAATCGGTGGTGGTAACCTATTCCGTGGTGCTGGTCTGGCTGAAGCGGGCATGAACCGCGTTGTGGGTGACCACATGGGTATGCTAGCAACAGTAATGAACGGTCTAGCAATGCGTGACGCACTTCACCGCGCATACGTAAATGCTCGCGTAATGTCTGCAATTCCTCTAAAGGGTGTGTGTGACGATTACAATTGGGCAGACGCTATCCGTGAACTTCGCCAAGGCCGTGTAGTAATCTTCTCGGCAGGTACAGGTAACCCATTCTTCACAACAGATTCAGCGGCTTGTCTACGTGGTATCGAAATCGAAGCTGACGTAGTTCTAAAAGCGACAAAAGTTGATGGTGTATTTACTGCTGACCCAGTAGCAAACCCAGACGCAGAGCTGTATGATAAGCTATCTTACACTGAAATTCTGGATAAAGAATTGAAAGTGATGGACTTGGCTGCGTTCACACTTGCTCGTGACCACAAAATGCCAATCCGCGTATTTAACATGAATAAGCCAGGCGCACTACGTCGCGTGGTAATGGGCGAAGCTGAAGGCACGTTGATCTGCGCTGACGCGTAAATCTCAGCGCCATTCAACAAGAGACATTGGATGGCGTTTGGCTTTGCTTAAGCCCTTTAAGCTTTCTTCATGAAAGATGACATTTTTAAGGTGAAACCGTGATTAACGAAATCAATAAAGACGCGCAAGAGCGCATGGACAAAAGCGTTGAAGCGCTAAAGAACAACCTTTCAAAAGTTCGTACTGGCCGCGCACACCCAAGCCTACTATCTGGCATCTCTGTAGAATACTACGGCGCAGCTACTCCTCTTAACCAAATCGCTAACGTTGTTGCTGAAGACGCTCGTACTCTAGCAATCACAGTTTTCGACAAAGAACTAACTCAAAAAGTTGAAAAAGCGATCATGATGTCTGACCTTGGCCTAAACCCAATGTCTGCTGGCACAATCATCCGCGTTCCACTTCCACCGCTAACAGAAGAGCGTCGTAAAGACCTAGTTAAGATCGTTCGTGGTGAAGCTGAAGGCGCACGTGTTGCTGTTCGTAACATTCGTCGTGACGCAAACAGCGACCTAAAAGGTCTTCTAAAAGATAAAGAAATCTCTGAAGACGAAGATCGTAAAGCACAAGACGAAATTCAAAAATTGACTGATGTAGCAGTTAAGAAGATCGACGACGTTCTTGCTGCAAAAGAAAAAGAGTTGATGGAAGTTTAATACTCCCATCCACATCACTGTTGGAAAACGCTGTGCTCACAGCTCAGCGTTTTTTTGTGTTAGTCTATCCAACTGATGGAACTCAATTAACTCCCTATGCAAAATTCTCAAGCCTTCTCTGATTCCCTTCCTAAACATATTGCCATCATTATGGACGGTAATGGTCGTTGGGCTAAGTCCAAAGGAAAGCCTCGTGTATTCGGTCATAAAAAGGGCGTAAACGCCGTTCGTAAGACCGTTGCAGCCGCTTCCAAGCTTGGCATCAAAGCCATGACTTTGTTCGCTTTCAGCAGCGAAAACTGGCGTCGTCCAGAAGAAGAAGTCGGCCTTTTAATGGAGCTGTTCATTTCTGTCTTATCGAGTGAAGTGAAAAAGCTGCACAAAAACAACTTACGCCTACGTGTCATTGGCGATACCAGCCGTTTTAGTGAACGCTTACAAGGTAAAATTCTTGAAGCGGAAGCTCTAACTGCCAGCAACACGGGGATGGTGATTAACATTGCAGCCAACTATGGTGGCAAGTGGGACATCACAGAGGCGGCCAAATCGTTAGCGTTAAAAGCGCGTAACGGTGAGATCCGTGTAGAGGATATCAATGAGCAGTTGATTACCCAGCATCTGACTATGGCTGATCTACCAGAAGTCGATCTATTGATTCGTACTAGTGGTGAGTGTCGCATCAGTAACTTCATGCTGTGGCAAATGGCTTATGCTGAAATGTACTTTACTCCTGAGTACTGGCCTGAATTCGATGAAGACAGCTTAGTAGAGGCTGTGACTTGGTTTATCAACCGAGAGCGTCGTTTTGGTTGTACTGGTGAACAAGTGAAGGCATTGATGGCTGCTCAATAAGGACTAGTTAGTTTGAAACAGAGAATAATAACAGCACTAATTTTAGCTCCCCTGGTTATTTTAGGTATTTTTAAGTTACCACTAATGGGCTTTATCATCGCATTGACCGCGATAACCCTATTAGGTTTTTGGGAGTGGACTCAGTTTACAGAAAGCAAATCTCGCATTGCTGCCCTTGTTCCGGCTGCCGTTGTTACCGGACTTAGTTTTCTATTCATTTCGCCTGATGCAGCAAGCCTTAACCAACTGGCAGCTCCGCATTACACCGTTTTAGCACTCGGTTTTGCTTGGTGGATTATCGCAAGTGGAATGGCAATTACTTACCCTAAAACCATTAATTTATGGCAAAGCAGTAAAGTGTTGCGCCATGTATTTGGTTTCCTTACGTTGATCCCTTTCTTGTGGAGTGTGATCATTCTTAGGGCTTCTGATTTTGCAGTAGATCCATACCACGGCGCAAAACTTGTGCTGTATGTTTGCTTCTTGGTATGGGCTGCTGATAGCGGTGCTTACTTTGCTGGTAAAAGCATGGGTAAGCGAAAAATGGCGCCTCATGTGAGCCCAAACAAGACGATAGAAGGCTTGATTGGCGGCATTATCGCAGCATTGATTGTTGGCTGGTTGTTCGCCGGTTGGTTTGATATCCAATTTACTAGTCCAATTCACATGGTGGTTATCACATTGGTTACTGTCGTGATTTCTGTGCTTGGTGATTTGGTTGAAAGCATGTTCAAACGTGTGTCAGGCATCAAAGACAGCAGCAACATCATTCCAGGTCACGGCGGTATCCTAGATCGTGTCGATAGCCTTACCGCTGCATTCCCAGTATTTGCTCTTCTTTACTACGTATTCTAATTTAATCGGGAGCGGCATCGTCGTTCCTGAGTTTTTCTAACGGTCTTACATCATGCAAAAGTTAACGATTCTTGGTGCAACAGGCTCAATCGGTGCAAGCACACTAAAAGTGGTTGAACAAAATCCTGAGCTGTTTTCTATCGTCGCATTAGCGGCCAGCACTAACGTTGAAAAGATGGTCGCACTTTGCCGCAAATGGCAACCAAAATACGCTGTTATGGCGGATAAGGCTGCGGCAGTGGCATTAAGCGCTGAGCTAGCTTCAATCTCGCCAAAGACTGAAGTATTAGGTGGTGTTGATGCACTTTGTCATGTTTCTGCACTGGAAGAAGTCGATAGCGTAATGGCGGCAATAGTGGGTGCTGCAGGTCTGTTGCCAACAATGGCAGCGGTAAAAGCGGGCAAGCGTGTGCTACTGGCAAACAAAGAAGCACTTGTGATGTCTGGTCAACTGTTCATTGACGCAGTTGAAGAACATGGCGCAGAGTTACTTCCTGTAGACAGTGAGCACAATGCGATTTTCCAGTGCCTACCACAACAAGTTCAAACTAATCTAGGCCGTTGCAACTTAGAAGAGCATGGCATTTCCTCGATCCTGCTGACTGGTTCTGGTGGTCCATTCCGCTATACCGACATTGCAGAGTTAGATAAAGTGACACCAGCACAAGCGATTGCTCATCCTAACTGGTCAATGGGGCCAAAAATCTCGGTTGATTCTGCAACCATGATGAACAAAGGCCTTGAGTACATTGAAGCAAAATGGCTATTTAACGCCGCTCGTGAACAACTGAAAGTGATCATTCACCCTCAGTCTGTCATTCATTCCATGGTTCAATACCGCGATGGTTCTGTACTGGCGCAAATGGGAGAGCCAGATATGGCAACCCCGATTGCATTAACCATGTCATATCCATCCCGTGTGGATGCGGGAGTGAAACCGTTAGATTTTACTCAAGTAGGTGAATTGACATTCCTTCAGCCAGATTTTGCACGCTATCCGTGTTTGAAGCTGGCTATCGATGCGTGCTACGAAGGCCAACATGCCACAACGGCTCTGAATGCAGCGAACGAAGTTGCCGTTGATGCTTTCCTAAATAATCGACTTGGTTTCACAGATATCGCTCGCATCAATGAGTCAGTTTTGAACAAAATAACTGCAAGCCATAAAAGTGAGAATGTGAATAGCTTGGAAAGCTTGATAGAGCTAGATAGAATGGCACGAACTATCGCCTTAGAATTTTTACGCGAGCGTAGCTAATGACTGGTATTTTGTGGAATTTGGTTTCTTTTATCGTTGCATTGGGCATCTTGGTGGCTGTGCACGAATTTGGTCACTTTTGGGTTGCTCGCCGTTGTGGTGTCAAGGTTGAGAAATTCTCAATCGGTTTTGGTAAGTCTATCTGGAGCAAGGTAGGCAAAGATGGCACTGAGTACAGCATTTCAATGATCCCATTGGGTGGCTACGTCAAAATGGTGGATAGCCGTGTTGATGAAGTACCTGAAAACGAAAAGCACATGGCGTTTGATCAAAAGCCGTTGTGGAAGCGCACATCAATTGTTGCGGCGGGTCCTATTTTCAACTTCCTGTTCGCGATCGTTGCGTATTGGTTAGTTTTCCTGATTGGTGTGCCAGCGGTTAAACCTGTAATTGGTGAAGTTACGCCCAATTCAATCGTTGCTCAGGCAGGAATTGAAACAGGGATGGAACTAAAATCTATCTCAGGCATCAAAACTCCGGATTGGGAATCAGTCAACATGGGTTTAATCTCTCATATTGGCGATGATTCAATGACAGTGACCTTAACTTCATCGAATGAAGTGGGCTCTGAAGTGACCAAAACCCTTGATATCCGTGATTGGAAATTTGATCCCGAAACTCAATCAGCAATGCATTCACTTGGTTTTACGCCGTTCACTCCAGAGATATACACGGAGTTAGCGCAAGTAAGTGAAGGCGCTGCGGGTGAAAAGGCGGGTTTACTGGCTGGTGACAAGATTGTCGCGATCAACGGCAAAAAGATTTCTAACTGGAATGAAGTGGTTGAAGCCATTCGTTCTAACCCAGAAACGCCAATTGACCTGACGGTGTTACGTCAGGGTGATGAGCAATCATTGACGTTGACTCCAGGTCGCCGTGAGCTAGCTAACAAACAAGTGGTTGGTTTTGCGGGTATCGCACCTGAAGTCGCAGAATGGCCAGAAAGTTATCGCTTCGAATTACAGTTTGGTGTATTCGAGTCTATTGGCAAAGCGATTGACAAAACTGGTCAAGTTATTGGACTTACAATCAGCATGCTTAAGAAACTGATTGTAGGTGATGTTGGTCTGAACAATCTGAGTGGGCCAATTTCAATCGCCAAAGGAGCAGGGGCGACGGCAGACTACGGTCTGGTTTACTTTTTAGGTTTTCTCGCACTAATTAGTGTTAACCTAGGTATTATCAACCTCGTTCCTTTACCAATGTTGGATGGTGGTCATTTGCTATTTTTTGCAATCGAAGCCGTTATCCGACGCCCAGTACCTGAAAAGGTACAGGAAATGGGTTATCGAATTGGTGGTGCGATTATCTTCTCGCTCATGGCGTTAGCGCTATTTAATGATTTTACTCGTCTGTGATAGTTCAGAGACAAAAGCAGTAGCAAGGAATAATTAGAACAAGTATGGCGATTAAGCGAATTCTGTTTGCAAGTTTACTGGCGACCAGTGTATCTGCAAACGGAGCACAGAACTTTGTAGTTCAAGATATTGAGATCGATGGATTGCAACGTGTGGCACTGGGTGCTGCGTTGCTGAAGATGCCTGTACGTGTCGGCGATACTGTTGACCAAGGCGATGTTGCTGAGATCATTCGTGCACTGTACGCATCGGGTAACTTTGAAGATGTAAAAGTACTGCGCAACGGTGATGTGTTGGTTGTTCAAGTGAAAGAACGCCCAACGATTGCTAGCATCTCATTCTCAGGCAACAAAGCAATCAAGGATGAGCAGCTACAAGAAAACCTGAACGCTTCTGGTGTTCGCGAAGGTGAAGCGCTTGACCGTACTACGCTAAGCAACATCGAAAAAGGTTTGGAAGACTTTTACTACAGCGTTGGTAAATACAACGCGACCGTAAAAGCGGTTGTTACTCCATTGCCTCGTAACCGTTCCGATCTGAAATTTGTCTTCACCGAAGGTGTATCGGCAAAAATTCAGCAAATCAACTTTATCGGCAATGAAGTCTTTTCTGATGAAGACCTTCTTTCTCGTTTCAACCTAAACGTAGACGTGCCATGGTGGAACTTCCTAGCGGACGAAAAATACCAAAAGCAAGTACTTGCTGGTGATATCGAAGCGCTGAAGTCTTACTACCTTGACCGCGGTTATCTGAAATTTAACGTTGATTCGACACAAGTGGCGATTTCTCCTGACAAAAAAGGCGTATACATTACGCTTGGTCTTGAAGAAGGCGACGTGTACACCGTGAAGGACGTGAAATTCCGTGGTGATTTGATCGGTGAAGAAGCAACGTTCGAAAAGCTGGTTCCATTTGAAGACAACGAGACGTACAACGGTTCTCGTGTGACTTCGATGGAAGAAGGTATCAAACGTGTGCTTGGTGAATCTGGTTACGCTTACCCGCAAGTTAACACCATTCCTGAGTTCGACGACGAAAACAAACAAGTATCACTTGTTGTGAACGTAGAACCAGGCAACCGCATCTACGTACGCGATATTCGTTTCACGGGTAACAACTCTACGAAAGACGAAGTACTGCGTCGTGAGATGCGTCAGATGGAAGGCAGCTGGTTAAACTCGAAATCGATTGAAACGGGTAAAACGCGTCTAAACCGTCTGGGTTACTTCGAAAACGTAGAAGTACAAACTGTACGTGTACCTGGCAGCGATGACCAAGTAGACCTAGTTTACTCAGTTAAAGAGGCAAACTCAGGCAGCGTTAACTTTGGTGTCGGCTACGGTACTGAATCAGGCGTCAGCTTCCAAGTTGGTCTACAACAAGACAACTTTATCGGTAGTGGTAATCGCGTTGGTATTAACGCGATGATGAACGACTACCAGAAAAACGTGAGTTTGGACTACCGCGACCCTTACTGGAACCTAGATGGTGTAAGTTTGGGTGGTAAGATCTTCTATGATGAGTTTGAAGCATCTGAAGCGGGTATCGTTGACTATACCAACCAAAGTTACGGTGCAAGTTTGACATGGGGTTTCCCATTCGACGAATTGAACCGTTTTGAGTTTGGTGTTGGTTATACCCACAACAAGATCGGTAACTTGTCGCCTTACTTACAGGTAGAACAGTTCCTACAAGCGCAAGCGGACAATATCGACTCTAGCGGCGCATTGAATACAAACGATTTTGACTTCAACATCTCATGGACACGTAACAACCTAAACCGTGGCTACTTCCCAACAGCGGGTAACCACCAACGTGCATTCTATAAGATGACCGTACCTGGCTCTGACGTTCAATACTTCAAGATGCAGTATGATGTTCGTCAATACGTGCCACTGACTAAGAAGCATGAATTCACGCTCTTGTTCCGTGGTCGTCTAGGTTATGGTAACGGTTATGGTCAAACGGATGGTAACGATAACTTGTTCCCATTCTACGAAAACTACTACGCAGGTGGTTTTACAACACTACGTGGTTTCGGCTCTAACTCTGTAGGTCCAAAAGCGGTTTACCGTGATTACTCAGGCTCAAATAACGGTGCGGACACCGCAACAGATGATTCTGTTGGTGGTAACGCGGTAGCGCTGGCGAGTATCGAGTTGATCGTACCAACACCATTTGCTTCGGATGAAGTTCGTAACCAGATTCGTACCAGTATCTTCTTCGATATGGCGAGTATTTGGGATACCGAATTTGATTACCGTAGCTCAGGTGCTGAATACGGCGACCGTTACTACTACGATTACTCAGATCCAACCAACTACCGTTCATCTTACGGTGCGGCGTTGCAATGGATGTCTCCTATGGGGCCACTAGTCTTCTCACTAGCGAAACCAATTAAGAAATATGATGGCGACGATGAAGAGTTCTTCACGTTCACTATCGGTAGAACCTTCTAAAGAGGAAAATATTTTGAATAAAATGATCAAAGCGGCTGGGATTGGCCTTCTTGTACTTAGCTCTTCAATGTTTGCAAACGCGGCTGAAGCTGCTCAGAAAATTGCCTACGTAAACACGGCTCAGGTTTTCCAATCTCTTCCTCAGCGCGAAGTGGTTCTACAAAAAATGCAGAAAGACTTCAAGAGCAAGGCAGACGAGCTGAAGTCTATCCAAGCAAAAGCGAAGACTAAGATTGAAAAGCTACAGCGTGATGGCCAACTTCTAGGCCAAGACGAAGTTGAAAAGCTACGTATCGACATCGCTAAACTAGACAGCGAGTACAAAGTAAAAGCTCAAGCTCTAGAGAAAGCAAGCGCACGTCGTGAAGCTGAAGAAAAAGCGAAGCTATTCAAAACGATTCAAGATGCTGTGAAGAAAGTAGCAACGAAGAAAGGTTACGATATGGTAATCGATATTTCTTCTCTTCAGTACGGTAAGCCAGAATACAACATCTCTGAAGACGTAATTAAAGCTCTAAAATAAGAAGTTATGAAGACATTAACATTAGCCGAGTTGGCGACAATTACCGGGGGAGAGCTGTTTGGTGACGAGTCACTCGTCGTAAGCCGTGTAGCTCCAATGGATAAAGCACAAGAAGGTGACGTTACCTTTTTGTCTAACCCAAAATACGCAAAGCACCTTGCTGAATGTCTCGCGACAGTCGTGATGGTGAAGGAAGAGCACAAAGAGCAGTGTACAGGCAATGCGCTTGTTGTCGCTGACCCTTATGTAGCTTTTGCTCGTGTGGTTCAAGCTATGGATACCACACCGAAGCCTGCTGAAGACATTGCACCTAGTGCCGTGATTGCAGCAGACGTGAAGATGGGTGCAAACGTAGCAGTCGGTGCAAATGCAGTGATTGAAACGGGTGTAGAGCTTGGCGACAACGTTATTGTTGGTGCGGGCTGTTTTATCGGTAAAAACGCAAAGTTAGGCAACAACACCAAGCTTTGGGCTAATGTTACTATCTATCATGAAGTGTCACTTGGCGATGACTGTCTGGTTCAATCTGGCACAGTCATCGGCTCAGACGGTTTCGGTTACGCGAACGATAAAGGCGAGTGGATCAAAATTCCTCAGCTTGGTTCAGTGCGCATCGGTAATCGTGTTGAGATTGGTGCATGTACCACGATTGACCGTGGTGCACTTGAAGACACCATCATTGAAGACAACGTGATTCTTGATAACCAGCTTCAAATCGCTCATAACGTGCAGATCGGATATGGTACCGTGATGCCAGGTGGTACTATTGTCGCTGGCAGTACCAAAATTGGTAAATACTGCCAGATCGGCGGCGCGTCGGTTCTTAACGGACATATTACGATTGCAGATGGCGTAGCTATCACCGGTATGGGCATGGTTATGCGCAGTATCGAAGAGAAAGGCTTGTATTCGTCAGGTATTCCACTGCAAACGAACCGAGAGTGGCGTAAGACTGCAACTCGAGTTCATCGCATTGACGATATGAACAAACGCCTGAAAGCTGTTGAGAAGCAGCTGGAACCGAAAGAAGAATCTTAGTTCCATAATTCTGAACAAAGACTCGCGAAATGCGGGTCTTTTTCTTCTATAATGACGCGCTATAAGTAGATTTATCACCAAGCTGGTATACACTTTGCAGGTATTTCCTGATTAAGTGGCTTTTGCCGCTGCCTTGCCATCTTGGTTGTTGAGTATTGATATAGGAAGACGACTTTGACTACTGAAAAGAAAACGATGAACATCTCTGAAATTCAAGAGCTACTACCTCATCGCTACCCATTCTTACTGATCGACCGAGTGATTGACTTCCAAGAAGAGAAGTACCTTCACGCGATTAAAAACGTGTCGGTTAACGAACCTCAGTTCACAGGTCACTTTCCACAATTGCCAGTCTTCCCAGGTGTTCTTATTCTGGAAGCGATGGCGCAGGCGACAGGCTTACTTGCATTTAAATCATTTGGTGCGCCAACTGAAAATGAGCTGTACTACTTCGCAAGTGTTGACGGTGCAAAATTCCGTAAACCAGTAGTACCAGGCGACCAAATGATTATTGAAGTAGAATTTTTGAAAGAGCGTCGCGGCATTGCTGCATTCAAAGGTGTAGCGAAGGTTGACGGCGAAGTAGTATGTTCAGCAGAGCTGAAGTGTGCTCGTCGAGAGTTTTAATATGATTCATGATACCGCTAAAATCCACCCAGCTGCGGTGGTAGAAGAAGGCGCGAAAATTGGCGCTAACGTGACTGTTGGTCCATTCACTTACATCACCTCAACGGTAGAGATCGGTGAAGGTACGGAAGTGATGTCTCACGTAGTGATCAAAGGTCACACCACAATTGGTAAAGACAACCGCATTTTCCCACATGCTGTCATTGGTGAAGAAAACCAAGATAAGAAGTACGGTGGCGAAGATACAACAGTGGTTATCGGTGACCGCAACGTGATTCGTGAAGCGGTTCAGGTTCATCGTGGCACTGTCCAAGACAAAGCAACCACTGTGATTGGTGATGATAACTTGCTGTGTGTTAACGCGCACATTGCTCACGATGTTATCGTTGGTAACCATACTCACATTGGCAACAACGCGATTCTTGGCGGTCACGTAACGGTTGATGACCATGCCGGCGTTATGGCACTTTCTGCGATTCACCCATTCTGTACGGTAGGTGCTTACGCTTACGTTGGCGGCTGTTCTGCAGTTGTTCAGGATGTACCAGCTTACGTACTTGCACAAGGTAACCATGCGACACCATTTGGTTTGAACTTGGTTGGTTTGAAGCGTAACGGTTTTGAAAAACCAGAAATCCGTGCATTGCAAAAAGCGTACAAAGAGCTTTACCGCTCAGGTAAAACGCTAGAAGAAGTGAAACCGATCCTTGCTGAAATGGCACAAGAGTGGCCAGCAGTAAAACGTTTCTCAGACATTCTGGAAACAACGGAACGTGGCATCATTCGTTAATTTACGAATGTGCGGTTAATGAGAAAAGATCGCGCCCAATTG
This sequence comes from Vibrio sp. ED002, assembly GCF_023277445.1. NCBI lineage: Bacteria > Pseudomonadati > Pseudomonadota > Gammaproteobacteria > Vibrionales > Vibrionaceae > Vibrio > Vibrio sp. ED002. Next base: position 3,266,105 of record NZ_CP080238.1, read on the forward strand.
GGCTGCGGTCTTTTTGTGTTTTATGGATAGGGTAAAATAGCAAGATCCTCGGATATTACTCTCTATCCATAGCGCATAGGAAAAAGCGAAAGAAAGATGGAAAGACCACTACGTATTGGCATCATTGCCGGAGAACTGTCAGGCGATACTCTTGGCGAAGGCTTCATCAAAGCAGTTAAAGAACAATACCCAGATGCAGAATTTGTCGGTATTGGCGGCCCTAAAATGATCGCGCAAGGCTGTGAGTCACTGTTTGAAATGGAAGAGTTGGCTGTGATGGGCTTGGTTGAAGTTCTGGGTCGCTTACCAAGATTATTAAAAGTGAAAGCAGAGCTGATTAAGTATTTCACTGCAAATCCGCCGGATGTCTTTGTAGGGATCGATGCACCAGACTTTAACCTACGTGTTGAGTTAGATTTAAAAAACGCAGGAATCAAAACGGTACACTACGTGAGCCCTTCTGTTTGGGCTTGGCGTCAAAAACGTATCTTCAAGATTGAAGCGGCAACCAACCTAGTATTGGCTTTCTTACCTTTCGAAAAAGCGTTTTACGACAAATTCAATGTGCCTTGTGAATTCATTGGTCACACATTGGCAGATGCCATTCCTCTGCATTCAGACAAGGCTCCTGCACGTGAGTTACTAGGTTTAAAACATGATAAACAATGGTTAGCGGTGCTTCCGGGGAGTCGTGGCAGTGAGTTGAAAATGCTCTCTCAACCGTTTATTGAAACCTGTAAAAAACTGCATCAGAAGTTCCCTGATCTTGGCTTTGTTGTTGCGTTAGTAAATCAGAAACGTCGCGAGCAATTCGAGCAAGCGTGGAAAGAGTATGCGCCAGAGTTGGATTTCAAACTGGTAGACGATACCGCTCGTAATGTGATTACGGCGTCTGATGCCGTGATGTTGGCGTCTGGTACGGTCGCGCTTGAGTGTATGTTGTTAAAACGACCAATGGTTGTAGGGTACCGTGTTAACGCGGTTACCGCCTTCTTAGCCAAGCGCCTGCTGAAAACCAAATACGTGTCATTACCAAACATTTTGTCGGATAGCGAGTTAGTAAAAGAATACCTGCAAGAAGAGTGCACTCCAGAAAACTTATTCACTGAAGTGTCTCGCTTACTAGAGAGCGATAACCAACAGATGTTGGATAAGTTTACGGAAATGCATCACTGGATACGCAAAGACGCGGACCAACAGGCTGCAAATGCGGTTCTAAAACTGATTGAAAAATAGAGATTTACCATGGCTGTAAAACCAAAAACGACCAAAGCGAAAGTAGAGCTCCCACCGTTTGAATACCCACAAGGTTACCAATTGGTTGCGGGTGTAGATGAAGTAGGGCGTGGGCCTCTTGTCGGCGACGTTGTTACCGCTGCGGTTATCTTAGATCCAAATAACCCAATTGAGGGTTTGAACGACTCGAAAAAGCTGAGCGAGAAAAAACGTCTCGCACTTCTGCCCGAAATTAAAGAGAAAGCCTTAGCTTGGGCGGTCGGTCGCTGTTCTCCTGAAGAAATTGACGAGCTTAACATATTGCAAGCCACCATGGTTGCCATGCAACGTGCAGTTGCCGGTTTGAAAGTGCAGCCAGACCTCGCACTTATCGATGGCAACCGCTGTCCGCAGTTGCCAATGGATTCCCAAGCGGTGGTGAAGGGTGATTTGCGAGTTGCGGAAATCAGCGCGGCTTCAATCATTGCAAAAGTGGTTCGTGACCAAGAAATGGAAGAATTGGACAAGCAATACCCACAGTTTGGTTTTGCAAAGCACAAAGGTTACCCAACCAAAGCGCACTTTGAAGCGATTGAAGAGCACGGCGTGATCAGTGAACATCGCAAGAGCTTCAAGCCAGTGAAGAAAGCGCTTGGTATTGAAGAATAATTAGCGGCTGCTTGGTGTTATAAGCCAGCCCTTAGGTTAGAATTCCCAACAAGATTTAGTTTTACGGTACCTGTTAATGTCAGATCCCAAGTTCATTCACCTTCGTGTCCATAGTGACTTCTCGATGGTGGATGGTATCAACAAAGTTCCACCGCTCGTTAAGAAAGTCGCCGAACTCGGCATGCCAGCAATGGCACTGACCGATTTCACCAACTTATGTGGTTTGGTGAAATATTACGGCACAGCTCACGGTAGTGGTGTTAAGCCAATCATTGGTGCAGACTTTAAAATGCAATCCGATGAGTTTGGCGAGGAACTGACACAACTGACCGTATTGGCGGCGGACAACACCGGTTATAAAAACCTAACATTGTTGATTTCCAAAGCGTATTTACGTGGTCACGTTCAACATCAGCCTGTTATCGATAAAGCATGGTTAGCGGAACTGTCAGAAGGACTTATCATTCTTTCTGGTGCGAAGAACGGTGAAATCGGTAAGGCATTGCTAAAAGGCAACCGTAAAGTTGTCGACAGCTGCGTCGAGTTTTATAACCAATACTTCCCTGACCGCTTCTATCTAGAATTGGTTCGAACCGGTCGCCCAGATGAAGAAACCTACCTTCACTTTGCGATTGAATTGGCAGAAGAGGTAGAACTGCCAGTTGTTGCAACTAACGAAGTGGTGTTCATCAGCGAAGACTTGTTTGATGCTCATGAAATCCGCGTTGCGATCCACGATGGTTACACCCTAGAGGATCCACGACGTCCAAAGAACTACAGTCCAGAGCAGTATTTGCGTACGGAAGAGGAAATGTGCGAGCTGTTTGCCGACATTCCTGAAGCGCTGGAAAACAGTGTCGAAATCGCTAAACGCTGTAATGTAACGGTTCGTCTCGGTGAATATTTCCTGCCAGCCTTCCCAACCGAAGGGATGGAAGAAACCGAATTCTTGGTGATGAAATCTCGTGAAGGCCTGGAAGAACGTCTTGAGTTCCTATTCCCAGACGAAGCCGAGCGTAAAGAGCGTCGACCAGAATACGACGATCGCCTTCAAATCGAACTCGACGTAATCAACCAAATGGGATTCCCGGGTTACTTCTTGATCGTAATGGAGTTCATCCAGTGGTCGAAGGACAATGCGATTCCAGTAGGCCCAGGTCGTGGTTCGGGTGCTGGTTCTTTGGTGGCATACGCACTGAAGATCACCGACCTTGACCCGTTGGAATATGACCTTCTTTTCGAACGTTTCTTGAACCCAGAACGTGTCTCTATGCCCGATTTCGACGTCGACTTCTGTATGGACAAACGTGACCAAGTTATTGACCACGTAGCAGAAATGTACGGTCGTGATGCGGTATCGCAGATCATCACGTTTGGTACCATGGCGGCAAAAGCGGTAATCCGCGACGTTGGCCGTGTATTGGGCCACCCATTTGGTTTCGTTGACCGTATCTCGAAACTGGTTCCGCCTGACCCAGGTATGACGCTAGAGAAAGCGTTTAAAGCTGAGCCAGCGCTACCAGAGCTTTACGACGCCGATGAAGAAGTCAAAGAGCTGATCGATAAGTGTCGTATCCTAGAGGGTTGTACACGAAATGCCGGTAAGCACGCGGGTGGTGTTGTAATTTCACCTACCACGATCACCGACTTTGCGCCGATTTATGCTGATGCGGAAGGCCACTTTCCCGTTACTCAGTTCGATAAGAACGACGTTGAAACCGCTGGCTTAGTTAAGTTTGACTTCTTGGGTCTGCGTACCTTAACCATCATCGACTGGGCACTGGGCCTGATTAACCCACGTTTAGAACGTGAGGGTAAAGAATCCGTTCAAATTGAATCGATCCCGCTGGTGGATCCGGCGTCTTTCCGACTATTACAAAACTCAGAAACTACTGCGGTATTCCAGCTGGAATCGCGTGGTATGAAAGAACTGATCAAACGTCTTCAGCCGGATTGTTTCGAAGACATCATCGCACTGGTAGCCCTCTTCCGTCCCGGTCCGCTACAGTCGGGCATGGTAGATAACTTTATCGACCGTAAACACGGCCGAGAAGCGATCTCTTATCCAGATGAAAAGTGGCAACACGAATCACTTAAAGAGATTCTGGATCCCACTTACGGCATCATCCTGTATCAAGAACAGGTAATGCAGATTGCACAGGTACTGTCTGGCTACACCCTTGGTGGTGCGGACATGCTTCGTCGTGCGATGGGTAAGAAAAAGCCAGAAGAGATGGCGAAGCAGCGTGCCACCTTTGAAGAAGGCGCGATTGCTAACGGCGTCGATGGCGAGTTGGCGATGAAAATCTTCGACTTGGTAGAAAAGTTTGCAGGTTACGGTTTTAACAAATCGCACTCGGCAGCTTATGCGTTGGTTTCTTACCAAACGCTATGGCTAAAGACGCACTTCCCAGCAGAGTTCATGGCAGCGGTAATGACCGCCGATATGGACAACACGGAAAAAGTCGTTGGCCTTGTAGACGAATGTTTCCGCATGAAACTGACCGTCTTACCGCCAGACATTAACTCCGGTTTATACCGCTTTAACGTGGATGAAAACGGCGCGATTGTTTACGGTATTGGCGCAATTAAAGGTGTGGGTGAAGGCCCAATTGATGCGATTTTAGAAGCGCGGAATAAAGGCGGTCACTTCATTGATCTGTTTGACTTCTGTGCGCGCATCGATCTGAAAAAGGTCAACAAACGCGTTATCGAAAAACTGATTTACGCGGGCGCACTTGACCGACTTGGTCCACATCGTGCGGCGTTGATGGCATCGTTGAATGACGCGGTCAAAGCGGCCAGCCAACATCACCAAGCTGAAGCATTTGGTCAGACTGATATGTTCGGCGTATTGACCGATGCTCCGGAAGAAGTGGAACACAAATACACCCAAGTTCCGGCGTGGCCAGAGAAAGTATGGTTAGAGGGTGAGCGTGAGACGCTAGGTTTGTATTTGACAGGCCACCCAGTAAACGCATACATAAAGGAACTAAATAAGTACGTTAGTTGTCGACTAAAAGATGCGACACCAACTCGACGTGATCAATCTGTGACCGTTGCGGGCTTGGTTATTGCAGCTCGTGTGATGACAACGAAGCGCGGAACACGCATCGGTTTGATGACTTTGGATGACAGAAGTGGTCGAATGGAAGTGATGTTGTTCTCGGATGCGCTCGATAGATATGCAGAACTTCTCGAAAAAGACAAAATTTTGGTCGTTTCTGGACAGGTCAGCTTTGATGACTTCAATGGTGGCCTTAAAATGTCGGCGCGTGAGGTCATGGATCTTGGTAGTGCACGTGAAAAATATGCACGTGGTTTGTCAGTATCCATCGATGCGAGCCAAATTAACGATAAATTCTTTGAGCAATTTACGCGTATTTTAGAACCGTACAAAGCCGGAACCGTACCTGTCAATGTATACTACCAGCGTGCCGACGCCAGAGCGCGGTTAACATTGGGCACCGAATGGCGAGTAACGCCAAGTGATACATTGCTAGACGATTTAAAACAGTTACTTGGCAAAGGCCAAGTAGAACTCGAATTTAACTAAAAATTCAGCGCAATATGTTAGACGCTGAGTCAAAAAGGATTCATAGATGAGCCTAAACTTTCTTGAATTTGAAAAGCCGATTGCAGAACTAGAAGCGAAAATTGAAGCGCTACGTGACGTATCTCGTCACGGTGGTGATTCTGCAGTTGACCTTGATAAAGAAATCGAACAGCTTGAGAAAAAGAGCCTAGAACTTAAGAAGAAAACCTTCAGCAACCTAGGCGCATGGGAAACAGCTCAACTGGCTCGTCACCCTTTACGTCCATACACATTGGATTACATCCAGCACGCGTTTGAAGAGTTTGACGAATTGGCGGGTGACCGTGCGTTCGCAGACGACCAAGCTATTGTTGGTGGTATCGCACGTCTTGAAGGCCGTCCAGTGATGATCATTGGTCACCAAAAAGGTCGTGAAACCAAAGAGAAAGTGAAGCGTAACTTTGGTATGCCTAAACCAGAAGGTTACCGTAAAGCACTGCGTCTGATGGAAATGGCTGAGCGTTTCAACATGCCTATTATCACTTTCATCGACACAGCTGGCGCATACCCAGGTGTTGGCGCGGAAGAGCGCGGTCAATCTGAAGCAATCGCAAAAAACCTAAAAGTGATGTCTGGTCTTAAAGTACCAGTAATCTGTAACGTGGTGGGCGAAGGTGGTTCAGGTGGTGCACTTGCTATTGGTGTAGGCGACTACGTGAACATGCTTCAGTACTCAACGTACTCAGTAATCTCTCCAGAAGGTTGTGCTTCAATCCTATGGCGTGATTCAGACAAAGCACCTCAAGCAGCAGACGCAATGGGTCTAACTGCTCCTCGTCTAAAAGAGCTTGAGCTTATCGACGAAATCATCGAAGAGCCATTAGGTGGTGCACATCGTGACCACGTTCAAATGGCGGCGAATATGAAAGCAAATCTGCTTCGTCAGCTAGAAGACCTAGAACAGCTGGATCACGAAACGCTACTTGAGCGCCGTTACCAGCGTCTAATGAACTACGGTTACTGCTAAATTACGGTCACTGTTAAGCGCTAGCTGATCTCTCTTGAGATAACAGATAAAATAGAAAGGGTTGGGCATGTGTCCAGCCCTTTTTTTGTTTCTACCGGATTGCTTATGGAATCGCTTTACTCAAATTTTGCTCAAGTTCTCGACCGCTATCATCAACCAAACACTAAGATCGTTTTGGCGTTCAGTGGTGGGGTGGATTCGCGTCTGTTGCTTGAGCTGTTGAGTCGTTACCAACAAGCGCGTTCAGCAGACGGTAGCTCTGCAGATTCCCAACTAATAAACTGTCATGCTGTGTATGTTCATCATGGGTTGAGTGTGAATGCTGATGATTGGGCACAAAAGTGCAAGCAATGGGCACAGCAAGCGGGAATCTCATGCTCGGTTGAGCACGTGAACTTAGACATCAATAGTGGTGAAAGCATTGAGTTGCTGGCACGTGAAGCTCGTTACCAAGCCTTAGAAAAGCATATCCAAATGGGTGACTTATTGCTGACAGGGCAACATGCCGATGACCAAGTGGAAACCTTCTTGTTAGCACTTAAACGGGGCAGTGGACCAAAGGGGTTATCATCAATGGCTGAAAGCATGCCGTTTGCTGGTGGCACATTAGTTCGCCCATTACTGACCATTAAGCGAGAGCAAATCGAAGCGGCAGCCAGAGAGCAAAAACTGGATTGGGTAGAAGACGAAAGTAACCAAGATATTCGTTACGATCGTAACTTCCTCCGTCATCGCATTGTGCCTGAGCTATCTGAACGTTGGCCGAGTATCCACCAAGCGGTGCAACGCAGTGCGACTTTGTGTGCCCAGCAAGAGACCTTGCTAGATGAGTTGCTCGAAGCGGCATTCAATCAGGCGATGCAGCCGGATTTGAGTTTGAGTATTGACGTTTTAACGGCACACAGTGAGTTGGCGCGCGCACGTTTGATTCGGATGTGGCTGGCAAAACTCAATGCCAATATGCCGTCTCAGGTGCAGTTGAACCTGATTTGGGATGAAGTGGCGCGGGCTCAACAGGACGCCAACCCAAAATTGAAGATCAAGCAAGGTGAAGTGCGCCGCTTTCAACATCGACTCTACTGGGTCACTGAAACTTCAGATGTGACCTCGTGGCAAGCCGAGTGCCCTTTGAATACGCCTCTAAAGCTTCCTGAGCCGTTAGGGGAGCTTGAGTTGAGTACCAAGTCATGTGAGCTAAGTATTACCCTACCTGCGCACCCAGAGCGACTTAGAATTACATTTAACCCTGAAGGCTTGTCTGCACACCCGACGACTCGTCACCACAGTCGTAAGCTGAAAAAACTCTTTCAGGAATACAATGTGCCGAGCTGGCAACGTCGTCAAATTCCAATTCTAATGTATGAAGATAAAGTGGTTGCCGTCGCTGGCCTGTTCGTTGATCAAGCCTTTAGTGGTCAAGACTGTGAACTGATCTGGCGCAAGATGTTGTAATTCATGCAACAATATCGGTTATAAAACAAAAATATCTTTAAATAATAATCGATTAGGTGAAGCAATGAAGAAAATAATCATGGGCGCAGGAATCGCGCTAGCCATGTTAAGTGGGCAGGCAATGGCGGCAGGCGATGTGGCTGCTGGCCAAGCAAAAGCTGGCGTTTGTGCTGCTTGTCATGGACCAGATGGAATTGCTGTGATTCCTGGCTACCCAAACTTAAAAGGTCAAAATGAGCAGTACATTGCTAGCTCAATTAAGGCATACAAAGCAGGCCAGCGCACTGGTGGTTTAGCGGCGGTGATGCAGGCACAAGCAAGTTTGCTGTCTGATGAGGACATTGCTAACTTGGCGGCATACTATGCGAGCTTGAAGTAAGCGTTAGCCTCAAATTAACGCTCACTAAAACACATACCAAGCCAGACTTATGCTCTGGCTTTTTCATTGGTGGCATGATTGAGAATGGCGACTTTGTTACATTCGCCCGCAAATAAATCCCACCAATGTCAGGATTTTCAGGTGCTTGGTCACAACAAGGATTGAATGTTGTGAGGCGCTAACCGATAATATGCGCAAACGATTGAAGCTTAAGGGATGAACATGAAAAAGATTGAAGCGATTATCAAGCCATTCAAATTGGATGATGTTCGAGAAGCATTGGCTGAAGTAGGCATTACAGGGATGACCGTCTCTGAAGTGAAAGGCTTTGGTCGTCAGAAAGGTCACACAGAATTGTACCGCGGTGCAGAGTACATGGTGGATTTCCTTCCTAAAGTGAAGCTAGAAATCGTAGTGACGGAAGACGTTGCAGACAAGTGTGTAGAAACCATCATCGAAACGGCGCAAACCGGTAAGATCGGTGACGGTAAGATCTTCGTAACAGACGTCGAACGCGTAGTGCGTATCCGTACTGGTGAAGAAGACGAAGATGCGATCTAATCTGTTATCCAGATAGATATAAGATTTCACTACAGCATATGGTGAAAATTTGAGTAAGCTAAGAGGGAGCCGACTGGGGCTCCTTTTTTATTATGCGCATTTTATGCGTGCCATTTTTGTATTTAGGTAAGCCTATGTATCCGCGTTTAGCTTTTGCGTTAGTTTTTCTTATTATTACTGCGGTGGTGAGCTTTCAGGTGATTTTTACCGTGCCAGAGCAACCACAAATTATTACTCAAACAGGGGCGAACATTAAGCAAGATATCCGCTGCATGGAGTTTGATAAGCCGCAAGTGCTAGATAAGGATGGCGAGCTAAATGTCTTAGTGTGGAACATTTACAAACAAAACCGAGACAACTGGAAGCAAGCGTTGGATACATTCTCCGTTAATAAACAGTTGCTCTTGTTACAAGAAGCAAGCTTAACGGACGACTTCAAAAGCTGGCTGGTGGAAGGGCATTGGGTCAGTAATCAAGTCAGTGCGTTTAAAGCATTAGGAAGTGGTGCTGGTGTGATCAGCATTGCGCAAAAAGAGCCCATTCTCGCTTGTGCGTACACATCGAAAGAACCGTGGTTGCGCTTGCCGAAATCGGCACTGTATAGCAAATACAGGCTTAGCAATGGTGAAACCTTAGCGGTGGTGAACATTCACGCGATCAACTTTACCGTTGGTACCGAGGAATACACTTCGCAATTGTCTGCGTTAGAAAGGGTATTGAAAGAGCACAAAGGCCCGATTTTGTTTGCGGGGGATTTCAATAGTTGGAGTGAAGAGCGCGTGATGGCAATGAAGAAAGCACTCCAAAAAGCCAATCTAAAAGAAGCAAAGTTCAGCCAAGACAATCGAACTCAGTTCATTACAGGCTTGCCGCTTGATCATGTGTTTTATCGCGAGTTAACCCTCAAAAATGCGAAAGCGCCGCAGAGCGACGCTTCCGATCATAATCCACTGTTGGTGTCGTTTACGTTAAGCGACTAACGGATTACCTTGGTCCATCAAGCGATAACGATGTACAACGCCCAAATTACGTAAAACGCAACCCAAGGCAGGCTCGCAATCACAAGAGCCTGTCCGCGTTCGAACTCTGTCCAAGTCAAAACTACACCATAGCCAAGCACGATGTACCATGGCAATAGCAATGGTAATGAGCTTGCAAAGTGTGACCAATCACTGGTCAAAGGTAACTTTAGCAACCCGTTTAGGCTATTCAAATCGGCAGCGTAAGTCATCACCTGACCATGCTTCAGCAATAAGCTCGCGTAGCTTGCAATATCGCCCAACACGGCTGGGAATAAAATCGCACTCGCAGCAGCGAACCATTTCCAGTAACCGTATTGCTGTTTACTTGCTTTGGTTGCAAGAAAGAACCACAGCGCTAATAGCAACAGTGTTGCAAAACGATTGAATACGTCATTGATGATCGCACTTGCCATCAGCGTGTTTGGCTCCAGCAACTCGATTTGCTTTGGATCGATCTGTTGGAACTGAGCGGTCAGTTGATCACTTAACCAAGTAAAATCCACATTCGAGAAGTAAGCGCCCCAGAATAGGAATGGGCTGAGCATCAAAATGATGAACGGCTGCCACCCCCAACCTCCGCGCTGATACAGCGCTAAGAAGCAAGATGTTGGCGATCGGAAGATATCCAACAACATGATAAGTGGGTTACTCGACGGGTTCATACACTTACCTTAGTTACATCAACATACAACTTAAGCTTCTGACCTGGTTTCAGGTACTTCTGCTTTTGAAGAGAATTCCATTTCACGATGTCGTTACCCTTCACCTTAAACTTGGTTGCAATACCACTGATGGTGTCGCCAGAACGTACGTTGTAGAACACGGTACGAATCACTGCGCCTTTATCAGAGTTCTTCCAAATCACCAGTTTTTGGCCAACGCGCAAGGTGTCTTTTGGTCCCATGCCGTTCCATTTTGCCAAAGACTTATGAGAAACCTTGTTCTCTTTTGCGATTGACCACAAGCTCTCGCCTGATTGCACAACGTGAGTCAGTTTGAATTGACCGCGAGATTGAGATTGCGTTTTGTTCAGGCGATTTTCAGCAGTTAAGGCGTACTTTGTATCGTCTTTTGTCGACGTTGGGATCATTAGGTACTGACCAACGCGGATATTGTTGTTCGATAGGCCGTTAGCACGTTGGATAACTTTCGTTGTCGTACCGTACTTCTGAGCCAATACGCTGAGAGAGTCACCAGACTTCACTTTATAGCGTGCGACCTTCATGCCTTTACCACGGTTCTTCTTCACTTGAGCAAGGAACTGATCCTTTTTCTCGATAGGAATAAGAAGTTGGTGTGGGCCGTCAGGTGCAGTAGACCATTGGTTATATGCTGGGTTGTAACCTTGCAGCTCCTTAACACCAATTCCGGCGTAGTCTGCCGCAATTGCTAGGTCTAGTTGTTCTTTTGGATCAACCTGAGTCAGAACTGGCTTGTTCGGGATCGGCGGAATGTCGATGCTGTACTTATCTTGGTTCGCAATGATGTCCGCTAGTGCAAGCAGTTTAGGAACGTAACTGCTGGTCTCTTTTGGAAGATCCAAAGAGAAGAAGTCCGTTGGTTTGCCTAGCTTTTTGTTCTTACGAATTGCGCTCGATACACGGCCACCACCACTGTTGTAAGCCGCAATCGCTTGATCCCAGTTGCCGTCAAAACGCTTGCTTTGCTGCTCTAGGTAATCCAGTGCTGCATCGGTAGAAGCATAAACATCACGGCGACCGTCGTACCAGTAGTTCTGATCTAGACCCATCATTTTGCCGGTGCCTGGAACGAACTGCCACAAACCTGCTGCACTGCCGTGCGAGTAGGCAAAAGCATCAAATGAGCTTTCTACGATCGGTAGCAGCGCCAATTCCATCGGAAGGCCACGTTCTTCGATACGGGTGGTAATCATGTACAAAAACGGCTGTGCACGTTCAGATACTGTGCGCAGGTGGTTAGGATGCTTTAAATACCAAGTGCGGTAGTAAGCCACTTTCTTGTTGTCAGGAATGTCCATTTCAAGTTGCATGCCGATACGTCGCCACACATCGTCTTGTTCCTGAGGGGAAAGGGCTTTTGGCGTCTCTTTAGCAGGTTTCTTTGCTATCGATTGCTTTTTCTCGGAGTCAGCCTGAGCTGTTTTTTGCTTAACAGCTTGTTCTGACTTATTGGTTTCTGGTGTTGGAGTGCTTGCAGAATCTGACTGTGTCAATTGACAGCCAGATAATAGTAACGCCAACGCCCAACTGTACTTCAAACGCATGGTTTCAGCCTATTTAGGGCCTGTTTATCTTCTCCTGCCTGTCGCGCAACAAAGTACGTGGCAGTCGCAAGATAATAGACATCTTGTAACACTAACTAAGGGTAGAGGCGGTTTTGCCGCTACTTTATGCGTTTGGGTGAAATACAAACAGATTTATATCAGCCCCAAACGCAATAGAAGCGCCAGAGGCGCTTCTATGAAAATCAGCTCACGATAATACTTGCGTCTAGCAAAGTTACAAGCAGAAAATGGTTAAAATTCGTTCTTCCACTCACGTAAAGCTGTAAAAACCGAGCATGGGTCGCTATTTTGGATACGGTTTGTTACAGATTTTATGACCTCTGCGTTCGTTGCACGCAGGAATGGGTTAATTAACTTCTCTTTGCGTAACGTCGTAGGAAGGGTAGGAATATTTAATCCGCGTAGACGGTTTACATCATCACGGTATTGACGCAAATGTTCATTGTCCGGCTCAACCGCCAGTGCAAATGCTACATTACTTGCCGTGTATTCATGTGCGCAGAACACTTCTGTCTCTTCCGGCAGTTTCATTATTTTGCTTAGTGACTCAAACATCTGCTCTGGTGTGCCTTCAAAGATTCGGCCACAACCCGCCGAGAACAGCACGTCACCACAGAACAACTTACCGTCACCAACATAGCCAATGTGACCTAATGTGTGGCCAGGCAGCCCCAGTACCATGAAGATTTCGCCAAACAGTTCTAGCTTGTCGCCTTCTTCCATTGCGTTGGTTAAGGTTGGAATTGGCTCTGCTTTCGGACCAACCACTGCAACATGAGGAAACGCATGAACTAAATCTGGAACGCCACCAATGTGATCGTTGTGGTGGTGTGTAATTAAGATCGCTTCTAAAGTTAACTCGTTAGCCTGCAAATATTCCAACACTGGCTTAGCATCGCCCGGATCAACCACGGCGCATCGCTTATCGCTATTTTGAATCAGCCAGATGTAATTATCATTAAATGCGGGTATGCTTTTGATCTCTAACACGTTCGTTCTCCGTCACCCTTTTAAGTCAGGTGGTTAATGAAACCAGCACTCAGCAACAAAACTTTACAGCACCCGTCGACCTGGTCAGAAATGAATAACGGCCCGTGGGTACTTGAGTCAATCCAAACCCGACTCGACGAGTGGTGTCCGAAATTGTTCGGTTACCACATGCTTAAATTGGGCGGGTTGAGCTGTGAGCTAACCAGCTGTAGTTGTAACATTCAACACCAAGTCAACGTAGATATCCAGAACCCGTTGCATAATGTCATTGCAGATGGTTACGAATTACCCTTTTTAGAGAAAAGCTTTGATGTTGCGGTCCTCGCCCATCAGCTTGACTATGCAAGTGATCCCCATCGATTGCTGCGAGAAGTCGATCGCGTCATGATGGACGACGGTTATCTTATTATTACGGGATTCAACCCCATCAGTTTCACTGGACTTGCGAGTTTGTTGCCTTGGCGCAGAAATAATTTGCCTTGGAGTGGACGAATGTTCACCGCGAACCGGATTAAAGACTGGTTAGGTGTATTGAACTATCAGGTGATTCATTGCGAGCGTTATGCTCTGTTTCCGATGACACGTTACAAAACCATGTGGACATGGTTGGAAAACAGCTTGGGGGATTGGGCATCGCCGGCGGGGAGTTTGTATTACATCGTCGCTCGTAAGCGAACTTACCCTCTCAAACCTATCAAGCCACATTGGCGCTTGAAGAGAAAGTTAACACCACTGGGCGTGATGAACAGAGAGGGCAGTGCGGTAGAAAAGGTATCAAGCAGTAAAAACTAAGACGCTTGGTAACCGGTATCTTCTTCGGTTGGGTTTTCTGCGGCTGTGCGTGCTAATTCATCACACATTTCGTTTTCACGATGACCCGCGTGGCCTTTGACCCAGCGCCAATCCACTTGGTGGCGAGCAGTCTCTTTATCCAATGCCTGCCATAAATCGGCATTTTTCACAGGTTTTTTATCTGACGTTTTCCAACCGCGTTTCTTCCAGTTGTGGATCCATTGCGTAATGCCTTGGCGCACGTACTGACTATCGGTAGTCAACGTCACTTGGCACGGCTCTTTTAGCGTTTGTAACGCCACAACAGCGGCCAACATTTCCATACGGTTGTTTGTGGTGAGCGTGTAACCTTTGGCGAGGGTCTTTTCTGTTTGCTTATAACGCAAGACAATGCCGTAACCGCCAGGGCCTGGATTTCCTAAACAAGATCCGTCTGTGAAAATCTCAACGTGTTTGGTCATATTTTTGGTACTATTAGCCGAAACATTTAATAAAGCATAGTCTGACACACATAACCTTATGAATACCAGCAGCAATTCTGAACATAATCGTATTGTCGTTCTCGATACCGAAACCACGGGTATGAACCTAGAAGGTGGTCCTCACTACATGGGTCACCGCATCATCGAAATTGGTGCCGTGGAGATCATCAACCGTAAGCTGACTGGTCGTCACTTTCACGTTTACCTAAAACCTGACCGTGAAATCCAACCAGACGCGATTGAAGTCCACGGTATTACCGATGACTTCTTGGTCGACAAGCCAGATTACTCAGCCGTACACCAAGAGTTTCTCGACTTTATCAAAGGTGCCGAGCTGGTTGCCCACAACGCGCCCTTCGATACCGGCTTCATGGACTATGAGTTTGAAATGCTCAATCCAAGCATTGGTAAGACGGATGACTACTGTAAGGTGACCGATACCCTTGCCATGGCGAAGAAAATCTTCCCGGGCAAGCGAAACAACCTCGACGTCTTGTGTGAACGTTACGGCATTGATAACTCACACCGTACTCTCCACGGGGCATTGCTCGATGCGGAGATTCTAGCTGACGTTTACCTCCTAATGACGGGTGGTCAAACGAGTCTAGAATTCAACGCCAACAAAAAAGACGGTGAAGCGGAAGGCATTCGTCGTGTTGAAGGAAGAAAAGCGCTAAAGGTTTTGCGTGCAACTGCCGATGAAGTAGAAGCACACCAGAAAAGACTCGAACTGGTGAACGACAGTATTTGGTAGTTATTAGGAGAGACTATGTTGAGGGCTTTGTCAGTCGCTATTTTAGCGTTCTGGAGTTGTTTCGCGTTTGCTGCGAGCGAGTCCGCCATGTCTTTGTTAGATAACCGCTTTCGTGTCGATCCCACCATCGAACAGATTACTTTTTTGGTTTATCGTGAACAGAGCTCTCAGCCCGTCGTCCTTGTCCGCCCCGATGGTAAAAAATATTACGCTTGGGGCACCTACGACAACGTTCGTTGGTATCAAGAATCTTCCCTCGACATCATCTCGATAGATAAACCCATGCCGGGTCCTTGGCAGGCCGTCGGCAAAGTTACCCCGAAAAACAACATCCGTCTGATTTCGCACCTCAAGCTCAGCACCGATGTGTTTCCAAACCGCCTTTACAATAGCGAAGCTCTAAAATTTACCGCACGTTTGACCTCAGACGATAAGCCGCTTGTACTGCGTGATTTCCTAGACCGGGTAAACCTGCGTGTGACTTTTACTAAGTTTGTTGAGAACGAAGACGAACTGATCAAAGAAGCGCGCCCTGTACCAATGGTGATTGGCGAATTTGCCGATGATGGCCGTGGGCTAGATGAAAAAGCAGGCGACGGTGTGTTTACTGTTCAACTACCAATTGATGTCGAACCGGGTAAATACCGCGCGCGCATTACTTCTGGCAACGGCGTGTTCCTGCGAGCACAAGAGCAAGTGGTACTGGTATACCCATCTCCAATCTCACGTACCTTCATTCAATCTCGTCATGCAGACCAACCTCATCAGCTGGTGGTTAGTGGTGAGCAAGGCATGATCACGCCCGGAACCATTGCCGTAAACGTTGAGCAAGAAGCACCAGACGGCTTTATCAGTTACAGCCAAGGTCAGGTGTCGGCTGATGGTTCTAAAACCACATTGAAGATGGATAACGATTCTGAACTTGGCAAATATTCATGGCACGGTGAAGTCTTTGCTACCGACTTGTCTACCAAGCGCTCATTGGTGTTCCCAATTAAAGAGCAGACGTTCAGTGTGGTCGACGAAGTGGATCTAGAAGCCGCACGTCTTGCTAAAGAAGCAGAGCTTGCCGAGCAACGCCGCATCGAAATGGAAAAACGCATCATCGCCGAGCGCGAAGCCGAACGTAAGCGTAGCATGATCATCATCGCCATCGGCAACGTGATTGCACTGATATTGGTGATTCTATTCTGGATCATCTGGAGCAAGCTCAAGGCCAAACGCCAAGCCATACCAGAGATGCAGTTAGAAGTGCCGAAGAAGTAGGGCGGAAGAATTTAAATTGAAAACGGAGCCGATTGGCTCCGTTTTTTTATTCAAAAGGCGTATTTTTAATATTCAGTTGATACAAATCCGGCGCATAGCATTTGGTTTCTTATGCATAATTGATCTTTTTCAAGTTGTGCCATTAATGATGGTGATATAACTCCTTAACTAACAGAGGTTTGCTTAGTTTTTAAACCATTCTGGTTTTGCAAGGAGAACATATGCCTCAATCTGTAATCGTGGTACTGGCCAATTCTATAAAGCATCGTCAACATTGTGTTGCGGGAAAATGTGTTAATACGGGTAGATGGATTAGACCAGTCTCAAATCTACAAGGAGGTGAGCTTAGTCATCAACAAGCTAGAGTCCGAAATCCACATGGAACTTTCAATGTTAAGCCTCTTCAAAAAGCTCGTGTAGGACTAGCACATCATGCCCCGCTCCCTCATCAACCAGAGAACTATTTAATTGATAATACAGCTTGGATACAAAATTACTCAATTGATATTGGGCAACTGAATACTTTAGTGGAAGTACCCGCAGATCTTTGGGGTACTGGTAATCGAGTGGAATATGCTTCAATCGTAGATCGAACTTATCATGTCTCTCAGTCTCTTTATCTAGTACGAGTTGAAGATCTCAGGCTTTATCACAATGCTGATGGTAAAAGAAGAGCTTCATTTACCTATGAGAACATTGAGTACGACCTTGCTGCTACAGATCCTCGCTTTGATGATATTGTAGAGAATCACTTACCAACATCTGGAATCCTATGCATTAGTTTAGGAGAGCCATATCAAGGCTACTGTTATAAGCTTGTAGCTACAATCTTTTGAGAGGTATTATGAACATTTACACAATTGGGTTTACTCAGAAAAAAGCAGAAACGTTTTTTCAATTCCTCAAGCAATCCGAGGTAAAAACACTTATTGATGTACGTCTAAATAATGTTTCTCAGTTGGCTGGTTTTGCGAAGCGTGATGATTTGAAGTTCTTCTTACGTGAGCTTTGTAGCGCAGAGTACGTTCATATGCCGGAGTTGGCTCCGACTAAAGAAATCCTCAACCCTTATAAGAAAGGTGACATGAGTTGGGAGAAGTATGAAGATCAGTTCATGAACTTGATGGCAAAACGTAATATTGAGCGCTTGGTAAATCCGTCAGTATTAGATCACGGTTGCTTACTTTGTAGTGAACATGAGCCACATTTATGCCATAGGCGTTTAGTGGTAGAGTATTTAAATGACAATGCTGACTTTGACTTAAAGGTTAAACACTTATTCTGATGGCAAAGATATTAGTTTTATACCCTCTGCTCTTTAACTGCTATTCAAAATTTGCGAGGAAGGTGAGTAAGATAACGTCAAGTTTGAATGACGTAGAGTTGGTCTTTCCTGAGGATCCGAATAAGCTTATAGAAAAATTTTGTACTGAAAACATATCTTCAGTGAAGTCTACAATCTTTTCTGATTGGTCACCTGAGGACGTCACACATGCGATTATTTTTGATGATGGTGAAGAATTTGACACTGAACTCGAGTCATTAAAGCATGCCAAAGTTCCTTTCAGATTAATACGCATTAGTATCACGAGAGTTATCAATATAAAATCTGACAAAAGCTATCAAGCTGAAAAAGATTCTCCTCATTATGAATACATTGGTCGGGGCTCCTACTGGGGAAATCCATACTCAATGTTTGAGGATGGTGATCGAGACGAAGTCATCAGGAAATTTAAGTATGATTTTGATTACGACAAATTTTTAAATGTCGATAAGTCAAAGGTTTATGCTTTGTCTGGTAAGCGATTGGGCTGTTTTTGCAAACCGCAAGCTTGTCATGGTGATGTTTTGGCGGATTTCTTAAACTCTTGGGATGATGGTAAATAAGTTTAAGCTTCTTTGTCAATTATCTGTCTTGTTAAAAGGAAGGCTCCTGAGTTCTTCCTTTTTTAATTTCGACTTTAACCATTCCGTAATGGTGTATTTGTTGATAGCACTATTTGATTGTGTTTAATGGCTGATTCGTGACAACAGTGAGTTGGCAAAAAACTACCTAAAGAAACTAGCAGACAGGCTCTAGGTATAGTGTCGCCGTACCCGCTCGGTGATAGGGAGGTCTCTGATGAAGTACAAAAAACGTCGGACGTACAAATATAACCTTCATTCCGAAGTACAGATTGAAACCGGTATCACCCCCGCGCAGCCTTTCGATAGTCCGTTTCTGAGTCTATCTGAGCAAGGTTTGTTGACGATTAAGAAAGGCTATTCATGGGATGGGGCGAGTGGTCCGGCGATTGATACTAAGAACATTCTTAAAGCTTCTTTGGTTCATGACGCGTTATACCAGTTGATGAGAGAAGAAGTGCTAACTCAAAGCAGTCGAGAACAAGCGGATAGGCTTCTGCGTCAAATATGCCTTAAACATGGTATGTCGAATTTTAGAGCGACGTACATCTATTACGGAGTCAGAGTATTTGGCAGATTTTTTTCTAAACCGGATCTTTTGTCTGCCTAGTTAAGCTCTCTTGGTGAGTAGATTCTGAATCATGTTCGTTCCTCACTGTTCAGAGTGACGGAGATCTAGGAACACTGTGCGTGTAGTCACTTGATAACTCAAAGTAAACCGTCATTCTAGCGAGCTCCAGCGAGACTAAGAATCTATTGTTAGCGCGCTGGGGCGTTTGTTTCTTCACCCTCTACAGAGTACTCGGTAGTAGGTTCTAGTACGTGCACTCAATCACTTCGCTGTTCCTTTACATATCTATGCTAGACTCACGCCATCAGCTATATGAATGACTTCTCATTTGTTTACCTGAGGGCAGCAATTGGGCTGCTGTATTCTTATTAAAGGCATAAAAATGAGCAAATTAACTTCAGCTGAACGTAAAGCACGTGACAACGAACGTTTCTCGCAACGCGTGAATGAACGTCGTGAAAAAGGTGAAGATGTCGTTGCGTACGCATTAGCGAACAAAAAGGCTGTGAAGTTCCTGACCAAGTCAGAGAAGAAAGGTTTGAACGAACGTAAAGCGACGCTTCAAGAAGAACTTAAGCTGAAAGAGCAGGAAGAACTGCGCAGAATTGAACAGTCGTTTATCGTTGAAGACAATAACGAACAATAAACGCTTCTTTGCTAACACCGTGTTGTGCGAAGCAGAGATTCAACAAAAAACGGGAGCCTCGGCTCCCGTTTTGCTTTCTTATTTATCGTTTAAGTCATCATTCGCTTAAGCGACGTTTTCCATCTGAGGGTAAAGCGGCTTTGCGGCCAATAGCTCTGGCTCAAAATCGTCTACGTTGATAGTGTCTAGGCGATGCTGTTCCGCTTCTCTTAGCAGATCTGCTTCTTCCTGAGTGATTACGCCTTGTTCTAGACCTTCTTGAGCAATCACATCCAAACGCATGAATGGACGGCGTTTGCCTTGCGCTTTACAGATTTTGTCGAACACAGGCTCAGCTTGAAGAATCACAGACAGTGCCAACTCAATCTTACCTGCTGCGTTGTGTTCCGTTGGTTCTAGGTACTGACCACGACCAATACGTGAACGTGTTGCACTTGGCGTTTGTAGAATACGCGCCACTTTACTGTCTAGCTTATCGCTTGGTGCTTTGCGCACTCGGCCAAATGGCATGATCAATACACGCAGTGCGCGACCAATCACTTTGTTCGGGAAGTTTGCTAGGAACTCATCAATGGCAGCTTCGCTTTGTTTTAAGCTGTCTTGCAAGCCCCAATGTACCAATGGCAAGTCTTCAACAGGGCGGCCATCCTGCTCGAAGCGTTTCAATGTTGCAGAGCTCAAGTATAGCTGACTTAAAATGTCACCAAGACGGGCAGACAGACGCTCTTTACGCTTCAACGAACCACCTAGTACTGCCATCGAGATATCCGATAGAAGAGCAAGGTTTGCGCTGTAACGATTCAATTGTTGGTAGTAACGCTTGGTTGCGTCTTTGGTTGGTGACGTTGAACCTAGACCATCACTTAGACCAAACCAGATGCTGCGAATTAGGTTACTCATGGTAAAGCTCACGTGACCCGCTAGTGCTTTGTCAAACTTCTCAACGGCGTCACCAGTCTCCGAGTATGCGGCATTCATCTCTTCAAGAACGTAAGGGTGACAACGAATCGCGCCCTGACCGAAGATGATCATTGAACGAGTCAGGATGTTCGCACCCTCTACGGTTACCGCGATTGGCGCGCCTTGGTAACCACGCGCTAGGAAGTTAGAAGGACCCATACAGATGCCTTTACCACCTACGATATCCATCGCGTCGATGATGCTTTGTTGGCCACGATGCGTACAGTGGTACTTCACGATAGCCGAGATAACAGAAGGTTTTTCACCTAGGTCGATACCTGCCACGGTTAGGTTGCTTGCTGCATCCATCACGTAGGCATTACCACCTAGACGTGCTAATGGTTCTTCTACGCCTTCCATGTGACCGATAGGTTGTTTGAACTGACGACGAATGCGTGAGTACGCGCCTGTTGCCATCGCAGCGGTTTTGATGCCGCCCGTTGAGTTAGAAGGTAGCGTGATACCACGACCGACTGATAGACACTCAACCAGCATACGCCAGCCTTGACCAGCCATTTTCTCGCCACCGATGATGAAGTCCATTGGTACAAACACATCTTTTGCGCGAGTCGGACCATTTTGGAATGGTACGTTAAGTGGGAAATGACGGTTACCAATCTCAACACCTTTAAGGTTTGTTGGGATTAGGGCACAAGTGATACCAAGATCCTCTTGATCACCAAGCAGACCTTCAGGGTCACGCAGTTTAAAGGCTAGGCCAAGTACCGTTGCGACAGGTGCCAATGTGATGTAACGTTTATTCCAAGTTAGGCGCATGCCTAAAACTTCTTCGCCTTCCCATTCACCTTTACATACCACTCCGAAATCTGGAATAGAGCCAGCATCGGAACCTGCTTCTGGGCTAGTCAGTGCAAAACATGGGATCTCTTTACCTTCAGCCAAGCGAGGTAAGTAATGATTTTTCTGCTCTTCTGTACCGTAGTGTTGCAGGAGTTCACCAGGACCTAATGAGTTCGGTACGCCAACGGTAGAAGACAGCACGCCAGAAACGCCAGTCAGTTTTTGCAGTACCAAAGATTGCGCGTATGCAGAGAATTCCAGACCACCGTATTTCTTTTTGATGATCATGGCGAAGAACTTGTTGTCTTTTAGGTATTGCCATACTTCTGGTGGCAAATCTGCAAGCTCGTGAGTGACTTGGTAGTCGTTCACCATGGCACACACTTCGTTAACTGGGCCATCTAGGAATGCACGCTCTTCTTTGCTCAGCTTGGGCGCTTTGATTGAGTGAAGCTTTTCCCATTCAGGTTTGCCTTTGAATAGCTCCGCTTCCCACCAGACCGTACCAGCGTCCAATGCTTCTTTCTCGGTCTGAGACATAGCAGGTAGGACTTTCTTAAACATCACGAGCGCTTTGCGGCTGATCAGTGATTGGCGAATGCCCGACACGGCGAATACCGCAACGGCAAGTACATAAAGTGCCCAGCCAATAACACCAACTGAGCCTGCGATCGTCAGTGCTAGCATGGCAGCGGTTAGCAGACTGACGGATTTCACGAGAGACACTCTGTGGTAGAGCGTTATGCCTAACACAACTGTCATCGCTACGATTGAGAGCAAGATGTCCATATGTTTTTTCCTTTTCAGACTTTATTAATGTTGTACGTCTGTATTTTGGTAAGAGGTCTAACCAGTTCTCATAAGTGTAATCAAAATATTAATAAAATGTAAAACCCAAGATTGGGTAAAAAGTGATCTATGTAGAGTTAAAATTCTAAAGTTGGGAGTTGAGTGATGATTTCGTAAGCAAGTTAACAAGTTTATTACCGTGATGAATCCAAATCTGTTGGTTCACTATCGACACTAATTCTCGTTTGTGGGTAAACTCAGAGTAATGAAATGTCCGGTGCGAGATTCGCATCAGAACAATTTGCCAAGCGAGAGCCTCAACCTCACTGCTGTGGCCGAAATAATAAAGAGAACGTCTTATGTACCAAGATCTGATTAGAAGTGAATTAAACGAAGCTGCTGAAGTTCTGAATAAGTTTTTAAGTGATGACCACAACATCGCGCAAATCGAAGCGGCAGCAAAAATGATTGCTGACTCATTCAAGCAAGATGGTAAAGTGTTGTCATGCGGTAACGGTGGTTCTCACTGTGACTCTATGCACTTTGCAGAAGAGCTAACAGGTCGTTACCGTGAAAACCGTCCGGGTTACGCTGGTATTGCTATTTCAGATCCAAGCCACCTATCTTGCGTTAGTAACGATTTTGGCTACGATTTCGTATTCTCTCGTTACGTTGAAGCAGTGGGCCGCAAAGGCGATGTTCTGTTTGGTTTGTCGACGTCAGGCAACTCAGGCAACATCCTAAAAGCAATTGAAGCCGCGCAAGCGAAAGGCATGAAGACAATTGCGCTGACCGGTAAAGATGGCGGCAAAATGGCTGGCCTAGCGGACATCGAGATTCGCGTACCACACTTTGGTTACGCAGACCGCATTCAGGAAGTACACATTAAGATTATTCACATCATCATTCAGTTGATTGAAAAAGAGATGGAATAAGCTTTTCAGCTTGGCCTCGTTTGGGCTTGGTGGTGTTTTAAGGTAAGGAGTTCGTTTAACCATGTGTGAATTGCTCGGCATGAGCGCAAATGTTCCAACCGATATTTGTTTCAGTTTTACTGGATTGATGCAGCGCGGTGGTCGCACTGGACCGCATCGTGATGGCTGGGGAATTACTTTCTATGAAGGAAAGGGTTTCCGAACATTCAAAGATCCAAACCCTAGTTGTGATTCTCAGATCGCTGAGTTGGTGCAGAACTACCCGATAAAAAGTCGTGCGGTGGTTAGCCACATTCGCCAAGCAAACCGAGGCGGAGTGAACTTAGAGAACACGCACCCATTTACGCGTGAGCTGTGGGGACGCTACTGGACTTTTGCACACAATGGTCAGCTGACTGACTACCAAGATTTGTATACGGGTCGTCACCGTCCGGTGGGAGAAACCGACAGCGAAATGGCTTTCTGTTGGCTGCTCAAACAGATGGAAGATAAATACCCTGAGCCACCTCAGGATATGGAGTCGGTCTTTACTTATGTTGCTCAGTGTTGCGATAAGTTGAGAGACAAGGGCGTGTTTAACATGCTGCTCAGTGACGGTGAGTTTGTGATGACTTACTGTACCAACCATCTGTATTGGATTACGCGTCGCGCACCATTTGGCAAAGCGGCCCTATTGGATGAAGATGTCGAAATCAACTTCCAAGAAGAGACCACGCCAAATGATGTGGTTTCTGTGATTGCGACTCAACCATTAACTGGCAATGAGGCATGGCAACGAATGAAACCGGGTGAGTTTGGTTTATTCCATGTCGGAGAATTGGTGTTGAATAATGCCAAGGCTCTGGAGGATGTCCCCTTTGCAGCGCCGAAGCCGGGTAACCAAGCACCGACAGAACCGTTGGAGTGATGGTTTTCTCGCAGTAAAACATTTGAATAAAACAAAAGGCAGCCTAATGGCTGCCTTTTTACGTTTGGTGTTTGGAATTAAGAGTTACTCGGCGGCGTAGCCGTGAGCTCCTAGCTCAAAACCATCGAGATACGCTTTGCCCTCGGTCATCGACAATCGCCCTTCGACTAACCACTTAGTCACCATTGGGTAGATGTTGTGCTCTTGAGTCTGCACACGTGCGGCGAGTGCGTCGGCATCATCGTCTTCAAATACCGGTACTTTAGCTTGCAGCACAACAGGGCCGCCGTCTAACTCTTCTGTGACAAAGTGTACGCTGGTGCCGTGTTCTTTATCGCCAGCATCAATAGCGCGCTGGTGGGTGTGTAGCCCCGGATACTTAGGCAAAAGGGAAGGGTGGATGTTGATCATTTTACCCAGGTAGTGGGAAACAAACGCGCCACTGAGAATACGCATGTAACCTGCAAGCACAATTACGTCCGGTTGGTATTCATCGATTTGTTTCATCAGTTCAGCATCAAAGCCTTCACGGGATTCGAATGCTTTTGGATCGACAAAATGCCCATTCACATCAAACTGTTTTGCGCGCTCTAAACCATAAGCGTCAGCTTTGTTGGAGAACACCGCTGCGACTTGTGCATTTGGCATACTGTCTTCGCAAGCTTCCAAGATGGCTTGAAGGTTACTGCCGTTACCCGAAATGAGGACCACTATGTTTTTCATGATGTTGAGACTGCCTTGCTATTGTAGGTTTGAAGTGCGTATCCGCTAAATTACCTACTATTAGAATGGTTTTCGATGTTCCAGATAGCAGAATGAGGACATCGCGTCCTCATTCTTTTTATTTTTTGAGCTTGATTCGCAAGTTATTGGATTTCAACTTGCTCTTCGTTTGCTTCTGCTTGAGCGACTTCACCAATCACCCATGCGTTTTCGCCTTCTTCTTTAAGAAGAGCAACCGCTGCGTCTGCTTGGTCTTTTGGAAGTGCAACGACTAGGCCAACACCACAGTTGAACGTACGGTACATCTCGTGTGTTTCAACGTTGCCTTTCTCTTGTAACCATTTGAAGATGATTGGCCATTCCCAGCTATTACCATCGATAACGGCTTTTGTGCCTTCAGGCAGTACGCGTGGGATGTTTTCCCAGAAACCACCACCCGTGATGTGAGAAATCGCGTGGATGTCGTGCTTCTCAATCATCTTAAGTGCTGATTTGATGTAAATCTTAGTTGGTTCTAGTAGGTGCTCACCGATAGTACGACCTGCTAGCTCTTCGTTTTTATCTGCGCCAGAAACTTCTAGGATCTTACGGATAAGAGAGTAACCGTTTGAGTGTGGACCGCTTGAGCCAACAGCGATTAGTGCGTCGCCTGCTGCCACTTTCGTGCCGTCAATCACGTCTTCTTTTTCTACTACGCCAACACAGAATCCAGCAACGTCGTAGTCTTCGCCTTCGTACATGCCCGGCATCTCAGCAGTTTCACCACCGATTAGTGCACAGCCTGCTTGAACACAGCCATCAGCAATACCAGAAACCACGTCTGCCGCGGTATCTACGTCTAGCTTGCCTGTTGCGTAGTAATCTAGGAAGAATAGGGGCTCAGCACCTTGAACGATTAGGTCGTTTACACACATTGCCACTAGGTCAACGCCAATAGTGTCGTGCTTGTTCATATCCAGCGCTAGGCGAAGTTTTGTACCTACACCGTCAGTACCAGAAACCAGTACAGGTTGTTTGTATTTTGTCGGCAATTCACACAATGCGCCAAAACCGCCGATACCACCCATCACTTCAGGGCGACGAGTACGCTTAACCGCACCTTTAATACGATCTACAAGCGCGTTGCCTGCATCAATATCTACACCAGCGTCTTTATAGCTAAGAGAAGAGTTGTTACCACTCACAGGGAAGTCCTCGGTTTTTAAGTTGGATATGAAAACGGCGCTATTCTACCAGTGGTTAAATACAGATAGCAAACGTTTGCGTCGGTTTTTTTCTTTAGTGAACTATCCTGATATCCCTGCAAAAATCATGTATAATCTGAAGGTTTGTTTAAATATTGCCAATAAAGCCGGAGATGGAAATGAAAGTTGTTGAAGTTAAACACCCTCTAGTGAAACACAAAATCGGTCTAATGCGAGAAGGTGACATCAGCACGAAGCGTTTTCGTGAGTTAGCGACAGAAGTCGGTAGCCTACTTACTTACGAAGCGACTGCAGACTTTGAAACAGAGAAAGTAACCATTGAAGGTTGGAATGGTCCTGTAGAAGTTGACCAAATCAAGGGTAAGAAAGTAACAGTAGTGCCAATCCTGCGTGCAGGTCTAGGTATGATGGACGGCGTTCTTGAGCACATGCCAAGCGCACGTATCAGTGTTGTAGGTATCTACCGTGATGAAGAAACACTTGAGCCAGTGCCATACTTCAACAAGCTTGCTTCTAACATCGATGAGCGTATTGCTCTAGTTGTTGACCCAATGCTTGCAACAGGTGGTTCTATGATCGCAACAATCGATCTTCTAAAAGAGAAAGGTTGTCAGGCAATCAAGATTCTTGTTCTTGTAGCGGCTCCTGAAGGTATCGAAGCACTAGAAAAAGCGCACCCAGATGTTGAGCTATACACAGCGGCAATCGATGAGAAGCTAAACGACAAAGGTTACATTGTTCCTGGTCTTGGTGATGCAGGTGACAAGATCTTCGGTACTCAATAAGCATTATTGTTTTTACTGAATTCAAAAATAAAGGCTTGGTGAAAACCAAGCCTTTTTTGTCTCTGCTATTTGAAAGTTAGCTACGAGATGCGAGATCAGGAAGGGCGACTTAAATCAAGCCGCCACCATACTTACTTCGCGTTGTCTTCTTCCATCTGTGCATTATCTACCACGTGGTTTTCACCAAGGTCGTGTGGTAGCACTAGGTTAAGAATGATTGCAACGATACCACATAGGCTTACACCTTGTAGGCTGAACTCGCCAATACCGAAAGCCATGCCGCCGATACCAAATACTAGGGTTACCGCTACGATCACTAGGTTACGTGATTTGTGCAGGTCAACGTTGTTCTTAATCAGTGTGTTTAGACCAACGGTTGCGATAGAACCAAACAGTAGAATCATGATACCGCCCATTACTGGAACTGGAATGGTTTGTAGAATCGCACCTAGCTTACCTACCAGCGCAAGTACGATGGCAGTAACCGCTGCCCATGTCATGATTACAGGGTTGAACGCTTTCGTTAGCATTACCGCTCCTGTTACTTCGCTGTACGTGGTATTTGGTGGTGCGCCAACCATAGAAGCTGCAATTGTTGCCACCCCGTCACCCGCAATCGTGCGGTGCAGGCCTGGTTTCTTCAGGTAGTTTTTGCCCGTTACGTTTGAGATAGCAAGCATGTCACCCACGTGTTCAACCGCCGGGGCAATCGCTACTGGGATCATGAACAAGATGGCGTTGATGTTGAATTCTGGTGCAGTGAAGTTTGGCATTGCAAGCCAAGCTGCTTGAGCAACCGGTGTGAAATCAACCACACCGTAGAACAGGGATACTGTGTAGCCTGCCAAAATACCGCCGACGATAGGAACCAACTTTAGGAAGCCTTTCGCGAACACGCTTAGTGTAATAGTCGTTAAAAGTGATACCGCTGAGATGATCACCGCCGCATCGCCATTCACTAATTGAATCGCGCCGTCTCCCGATTTACCTACTGCCATGTTGACCGCGGTAGGAGCGAGGCCAAGACCTATCACCATGATCACTGGGCCGACAACCACAGGTGGCAGAATTTTATGAATAAAGCCAACGCCGCGTACTTTGATCATCGCACCAAGACCAACGTACACTAAACCAGCAGCCATCAAGCCACCCATGGTTGCACCGATACCCCAAGTTTGGATACCGAACATAATAGGAGCAATAAACGCAAAAGAAGAGGCAAGGAAGATAGGGACAGAACGTTTAGTAATCAGTTGGAAAAGAAGAGTACCGACACCAGCACCAAACAGAGCAACGTTTGGGTCTAGGCCTGTAAGAAGTGGTACCAGCACGAGAGCACCAAAAGCGACAAAGAGCATCTGAGCGCCTTGTAACGCGTTTTTCATAATTATTTCCTATTCAGAGATACGCAGACAAATCCGGCGAATATTACCATCTGGCAATCGATTGCAATGTTGCCTAGATCAAACTTTTGTATGGATTTATAACAGAGACGAATAGTTTGTTTTCATGGTGGGTTTTAACTTGGTCAGAATACAGACAATTCACTCAGTACTCTTCTTGCTCACCGTTTGATAGTTGCTTATGATGCGTGTTCTTGTACAGAGGATTATGAAAACTATGCGCTATTTAGCTCTCTTATTGATAGGTTGGTTGTCTCTGCCAGTTTATGCATTAACTCAGGTGGATATCTATCGTGCCGAAGTGGCGATCGACAGTGAGCAAAAAGACGGCGAAGAACTCGCCCGTCAACAAGGTATGCAAGATGTGATTGTGCGTGCAACAGGCAGCGAATCTTCCCTTAGCAACCCAGTAATTAAGAAAGCAGTGGGTTCAAGTTCTCGCTATATTTCTCAACTTGGTTACGGCCAACTTGATGGTCAAAGCAGTTTGAAGATGCTGTTCAATAGTGGCCAAATCCGTTCATTGTTGACGCAAGCACAGTTGCCAACGTGGTCAGCAAGTCGTGCCAACATTCTTGTTTGGTTAGTGGAAGAACAAGGTTACGACCGTACTATCACTTGGGAGCATTCTGATTCTTCAAGTGTTGCAGCGTTGCGTGATGCGGCACAGTCACGAGGTTTACCTATCACGATGCCTGTGGGTGACTTTGATGATGTTACCGGTGTGAACGTGTCTGATTTGTGGGGCGGCTTTGTTGACCCAATCAGCCAAGCAAGCCAACGTTACCCAGTGGATGCCGTTTTGGTTGTACGCGTACAAGGTGACAAGATCCGTTGGACTTTGTATGACCAAGCGCCAACACAATTGTCTGAGTCTAAGCAATCGCCACGTAGTGGCTCTGCCTCTGGTGCGAATGCGATTCCGGCGATGATTGGTGGTATCGCTGATTATTATGCGAAGAAAAGCGCGGTTGTTGTCTCGAGCAAATCTTCAGAAGAGATCGATGTAAAAGTGGTTGATGTTGAATCAGCAATGGATTTCTTCAACCTAGAGGATTCCCTAACTAAGCTAAACTCTGTGGCGAGTACCGAGATCAAGCGTGTACAAGGCAATGCTGTGACATTGACTATTCACCTCCTTGCTTCTCAACAAGCGTTTGAACAAGAAGCTTCCTCTATTCGTCCATTGGAAGTCACCGAAGATCCAATGGCGGGTTTAGAACCGGCGGCGGTACAACTTCCAGAAGCGCCTGCGCAACCAGCGCAACTTCCTGCTGATACAGAGCAAGGCCAAGCTACAGAGAGTGGTGCTGTGGTTCAAGAGCTGACGGCAGAGCAGAGCGCAATAGAAGCGAAACAGCCTGTTGTTGCTCAGCCCGCTCCAGAGCAATATGACCTTATTTACAAGTGGAAAGCTCCGGTTCGTGCTCAAGTTGAGCCAGAGCTGGATGCGGATTCTGAAATTGCGCCTGTGTTAGAAAAAGATACGGTAGAAAATCCAGAAGATGTTGGTTAATCGACGGTCTTGATTGGGGTTTCAAACAAATAAAAAGAGTCGCCTAGTGCGACTCTTTTTTTGATTTTGAAACTTCACGAGACTACTTGTTGAATTTGGCTTTCTCTTCCTTTTCAACTTGAGAAAGGCGTTTCAATTTCAACCCTAGCTCTTTACCTCTCGCTCGTGCAAACAAGATGTTACCCAAGAAGCCCAGTGAGGTGAGTAGTAACTCGACAACGGCAAGCCAGCGTTCACCATCATCGACGTATAAAATGGTCAAACCGTGTAAGAAGTACAGCATCAGCACAAAGTTTGCCCACGCGTGGGTGTATGGCTTACCCGCTAAAATTCCCGGTAATGGGAGCAGTAACGGAACACACCAAGCAATGGCTAATGTGGTACTGCTCAGGTGTGGGTGAGGCGATAAGGCCAGTTGCCAAATGGCGACCCAAGCCAGTAGCGCTAAATTGCCAAACAGCGCCATATAACGATAGGTTTGAGTTTGCTTGCTGAGAGGTGGTTGGTCGATAGAGTCAGTCATCGATTTACTTATCCTTGAGCTTACTGACTGCCTTTCAGCTTTTGTGCTGTCGCTGCCAGTCGTTTTCCTAATTGCTGTGCGAGACGAATCTCTTCTGCCGTAAGACTTGGTTCTTGTCCTACACTGCTTGCGCCATATGGTGTGCCACCTGATTGGGTGGTGTGCAGTTCTGGCTCTGAATAGGGGATTCCCAACACCATCATGCCGTGATGCAGCAGTGGTGTCATCATGCTCTGTAACGTGGTTTCTTGGCCACCATGCATAGAAGATGATGAGGTAAACACACAAGCAGGTTTATCGATAAGGTCACCGTTTACCCACAAAGGTGTGGTTTGATCCCAAAAGTGTTTGAGTGGTGCGGCCATGTTGCCAAACCAAACTGGGCTGCCAAACGCAAGACCGTCGCACTTTTTCAACTCTTCTAGAGTAGCAATTGGATCAGAAGGAGGCTGTGAGTGAGGTGACAATTCTTCAACTGTACGCAAAATCGCTTCACAATGAGGAGTCGACTCGACTCCCCTTGCTATCTGTCTTGCCAGCTGTTTTGTAGAGCCATGACGGCTGAAATACAAAATGAGAACCTGGCAATCCATTTATAGAATGTCCAATACTTGCTCTGGCGGGCGACCAATTTTTGCTTTGCCGTTTGCAACAACAACAGGGCGCTCAAAAAGCTTTGGATTTTTTTCCATTGCTTCGAACAGTTGCTCGTCTGTCACTGACGCTTCACCGAGAGCAAGCTCTTTGTAGATGTCTTCTTTTGTACGCATCATTTCGCGAACTGAAGAGAACCCAAGTTGAGTGTAAAGTGCTTTGAGTTGCTCCACGTTAAGCGGTGTATCTAGGTATTTAACCACTTCGGGTGTCACACCATTTTGCTCTAGCAGTTCCAGTGTTTGACGGCTCTTTGAGCAACGAGGATTGTGATAAATCACGACTGACATGGTTTTCTCCATTTCGTTATTGTAATGCCATGAATCGATCTCTTTGGATCATTAACTGGTCGATACGAGCGTCGTATCGTGCTTGTTTCAAGCTGCCCAGATCTGCAATTTTACTTGCTTCAGAATAATATTGAATGGCTTTATTCCATCCAGCTCGCAGCGCTAAAATTTCCGCGCGAGCGGCAAGTTCTTCGTCATTGCGGCCCAGTGCGTGGTTACCTTTTGATAGAAGGTGCCAACCATTAGTGTCTTCTGGATTATCGTGCGTGTAACGTTGAAGAATACGTACGGCTTCTTCATTCTTATTTGCTTCCAACAAAGCGTTGGCATAGTTGATGGTCAGCACTTTGTTTTGTGGATTGCGCTTTAAGGCACGACTTAGCATATCTACGGCTTTTTGCGGCTGTTTCTGCTCGATGTACAGATCTGTCATGGCATCAAGATAAAATGGATTCGCTGGGTCTTGTTGAAGCAGTTTTTTCAACAACGGTTCAGCCTTATCGAGACGCTTATTATCTAAATGCACCAGCGCGCGACCGTAATCAAAAGACGGGACAATTTCTGGTGACGCTTTTTTCTGTGTTCGTTCAAACCACCCCATCGCTGCTTGTCCATCAATGCCTGCATAGCGGGCTACAATGCGAGCGCGTGTCAGGTGGTAATCGATAGATGGTTGAATTCGCAATGGTGGATACGCTCTAGCACGTGCTCGGCTGTCGGTAATACGGTCTTCTGGTAATGGGTGAGTCAAAAGCATTGGGGGGGGCTTACTTGCGTAACGGTATTCGTCCGCAAGACGACCAAAAAAGCGAGGCATTGCTTGAGCTTCAAACCCAGCTTTTGCCAAGGTCGCAATACCAAAACGGTCGGCTTCTTTCTCGTTTGAGCGAGTGTAGTTGATTTGGCTCTGCATATTACCAGCTGTTGCCGCCGTCACTGCTGCCATCCCCGCTTCTGGAGAGGCAATAGCAAGCAACAGCGCACCAGCTAGTGCCGCCATCGTAGCTGGCGAGCGACGAGCTTGTTCTTCCATGCTTCGCGCAAGGTGACGCTGTGTAACGTGGGCAATTTCGTGCGCTACAACAGAGGCAAGCTCACTTTCAGTACGAGCGTGCAAAAATAGACCCGAGTGCAGGGCAACGTAACCACCAAAGAAGGCGAATGCGTTGATGTTGCGGTCACGGATCATAAAGAAGTGGAACGGAGTTTTTACGTCATTCGCATTGGCGACCAAACGGTGTCCAAGTGTGTCAATATATTCATTGATGACGGGGTCGCTAACAATAGGGCTGCTGGCTCTGAGCATACGCATGTAGGCGTCACCGTAAATCAACTCCTGATCTATCGTCAGAGTGCCTCCAGCTGCCGTACCAATATCAGGGAGATCAAGGCTATTGGCGTAAATAGGTGTTGGTGTACTCAATGCAGCAGCAAGGCATAAACAAACTAGCGAGCGAGTGCGTTTTAACATACGGTTTAAAGATTCTCCAAAATACCGAGTCTGTGCTTGAGAGATGAATTCCTTTCAACGTCAGCACAGGCTTTATGGTCATCCGTGTCGGATGAATATGCTAGCTATAAGACCGAAAATAAACGAATTGGTTTCGTCAATTGTCATACACATAACTTCAAATTGTTAATTTAGAAGTCTTTGTCGTCTACGCTTAAATCACTAGCACCAGCTCAAAAAGCCGTTACAATACAACCCTATCATAGTTGCAGAGCAATACAATGGAATCCATGTTACTTGATTTGCGTGATCAACGCTGCCCTATGGCACTGTTACTTGCTAAGCGTCACGCAGCTGAAGTGTTTCAAGGAGAAACATCGCAGTTTCAACAGCTTGTTATTCAAGTTGTAGACAAGAGCTCTAAACAAGACATTGTGAAGTATTTGCAAAATCAAGGCTATACAGTGGATTGCGAATCCACGTCAGAACACTTCATTTTGACAGTCTTCAATAAGGAATCATCATAAGATGCTTGAGATGGTAAGTCGTTGGTATAAGCGACGCTTTTCAGACCCACACGCCGTGAGCCTCGTAGCGATCTTGCTGTTCGGCTTTATCACCATTTATTTCTTCGGGCATTTGATTGCACCGTTGTTAGTTGCCATCGTTCTCGCATATTTACTCGAGTGGCCAGTGACGCAAATGTGTCGCTTGGGGATTCCACGTACTTTTTCTGTCATTACGGTGATTTTGATTTTCATTGGCTTGATGCTGATTGCGGTGTTTGGTTTAGTGCCAACCATCTGGACTCAGGTTGGCAACCTAATCAACGACATTCCGAACATGTATGCTGGTCTGCAAAAGTTCATTGCTACTTTACCACAGCGTTATCCAGAACTGGCGAACTTACAAATCGTGGAAACCTTGGTAACCAATGCGAAAAACCAAGCAATAGGCTTAGGTGAAAGTGTGGTGAAAGGTTCGTTGGCGTCACTCGTCAGTTTGGCTACGTTAGCGGTTTATCTGATTCTTGTTCCTCTGTTGGTGTTCTTTCTACTGAAAGACAAAGAAGAAATGCTACGCATGGCAAGCGGTATTCTGCCTAAAAACCGTAAGTTGGCGAACAAAGTTTGGCATGAGATGAACGAGCAGATCTCGAATTATATTCGCGGTAAAGTGCTTGAAATTCTTATCGTTGGTGGCGTGAGCTACGTAACCTTCGCGATTCTTGATTTACGTTACTCAGCGCTGCTTGCGGTTGCCGTGGGCTTATCCGTTCTGATCCCCTACATCGGCGCGGCAGCGGTGACAGTACCTGTGGCGATTGTTGGCTTGTTCCAATGGGGCTTATCGCCTCAGTTTTACTGGTTACTTGTTGCTTACGGTATTATTCAAGCACTAGATGGCAACGTATTAGTGCCAGTATTGTTTTCAGAGGCAGTCAACCTTCACCCAGTGGCTATCATTGTCGCAGTATTGGTGTTTGGTGGATTGTGGGGCTTCTGGGGCGTATTCTTTGCTATTCCATTGGCGACGTTGGTGAAAGCAGTATGGAACGCGCTGCCAAGCTCGGAAGAAGCCGAACCGATACAAGAATAGAAACTGATTTCAATAAAAAGCCCAGCGATTGCTTAATGCCACTCGCTTAAGAGCGAGTGGCATTTTTATCTCTAGAACGTGAGGGGTATTTCTGCGCTTTTTTTAACACTGCTCTGGGGTAAGGCTTTCTTTTTCTCTTTTTAGGAAGTATTAGCCGTTTACCATTGTCCCTCAACTCTTTCAGCGCCTTAGGGATGCCTCCTGGAGTCCTTCCATCTGACCAGATGAACTCTTCTTGTATTAAGCATAGTGCGTTGACGAAGCTAATTCGTAATGGCTCTACTTCGTGCTGTTTTGCCATACCTGCCATTTCTAATCGAACAATATTGTACGATATCAGTATGCCCCATAGCTCTTGGTATACTCCTTCACTCTTTAGGCTTCTCAGTAGAGGCTTGTTCGCTAGTTGATATTGCTTAAGTTCGCCATAGCTGCGCTCTATTTCCCAACGCTGCCAATATACTTCAACTAATTCTTTCAATGCGTATGCATCAGGACATAAGCAAGAAGTAATAAACCCTTTTATCTCACCTTTAGGTGACGGTATTAAAACTAAACGAGCTGTCCACTTTTCGCCTAAATGAGGGTACTGTTTTTGAGCTTGAGGAGATACTGGCATTTCAATGAGATGGTCATAGTCACTGTACGAGTCGAGGAGCTCATATCTGAATTTCGATTTAATTGGGGTAAGCCAATGCGTGTTTTTGCCACTACCTTGCCAGCTTAGAAACAGCTCAGCAGACATAAATCCACGGTCAAAGAGAGTTAAAGAGTTTTCAGGTGCAGAGCCTACAAGTTTTTGTGCATATGAGATCTCACTCTCCGTGACAGGACCAAAAGCGGCATCAGCGATTAAATGGGTCTTTGTAGACATCAAAGTGACCGCAAGAACGGAAGGGAACGTAGCGGATTTTTGGGCATAACCAAAGGTCTGATTACTTTCTGTATCGTGCGTCTTGAAGTAAGTACCGTCAACACTCAATAGCTTCAATCCACAACATTGTTCAAACTCACTTTGTTGCTCCCATTGGGCTGCGGTCATTTGGCTCAAAGCCCAGCTTTTCTTTTCCTTTAATGATGCTACTGGTTGCTAGTGGTGGTAATTCTCCTTTTGAATCAGGGAACGCTAGCTCCAACCTATCACACACGTTTTGAATCGAGCGATTTCTCAATAGCCCAATACCTAATACTAACCAGACAGCTTGCTCGGCAGGAAACCTTCGTTTACGAACAGAAGCTCTGCCAGTTTGTTTAACCGCTTCTTCAACCCACTCTAAAGGAATATGTTTAGCAAAAGCATTGAGATGATGTTCTTGGCAAAACTCAGCGGTAATCTGTAACTCTTTAGAAAACTCAGACATAAAAAAATCGGCCTCAACTATGTTGAGACCGATTATGAACCCTGCTCAGGATCGTTCAATTATTTAAAACGATCGGCATTAAGCGATTGCTGGGCTTTTTGGTATTTGGATGAAAGCTAAGCTTACGCGTTTTCTTTCAAGTAGTTCACAACCACTTCGTGGTGATCTTTGGTTTTGAACTTGTTGAACACGTGCTCAATCACGCCTTCTTCGTTGATTAGGAAGCTGATGCGATGAAGGCCATCGTACACTTTACCCATGGCAAACTACCCTTGGGAATTTTTTTAGACGAGCTATGCTGATTTCTGGTGTATGGAAGAGAAAGGAAGTTGCGGTGTAATCTGTTGATGCAGTTCTCCCCAGAACGATTAACAGAAAGGTACACCGCATGACTGATAATACTGTTGTTTCACTGAATACACCACAAGACCCACTTACTGAACTGATACGTCAAGGGGCTAGAGATTTGATTGCACAAGCTGTTGAAGCTGAGCTTCAACAGTTACTTGCACAACACCAGAATGTTATGGTTGACGGCAAGCAAGCTATCGTTCGCAACGGTTTCTTACCTGAGCGAACCTTGCAAACCGGTGTCGGTGATGTCGAAGTGCAAATTCCTAAGGTAAGAGATCGCTCAGGGCATGGCGTCAAATTTAATAGCAACTTGATACCACCGTATCTCAAGCGAACAAAGAGCGTTGCAACACTGCTCCCGTTACTCTATCTCAAGGGAATATCTACGGGCGATATGCTGCCTGCTCTGGAGTCTCTGCTTGGTAAGGATGCGAAAGGCCTGTCAGCCAACAGCATCTGTCGCCTCAAAGAGCGCTGGTATGCGGAGTACGAACAGTGGCGTAAGCGTGACCTCGGTAGGCGCCGCTATGTTTACATTTGGGCTGACGGTGTTTACTGTCACGTTAGGATGGACGATAAGCTCTGCTTACTCGTCATCATTGGTGTCGATGACACTGGACGCAAAGAAGTCCTTGGCGTTCTGGATGGTC
The DNA here is from genome assembly GCF_023277445.1 of Vibrio sp. ED002. Lineage (NCBI taxonomy): Bacteria > Pseudomonadati > Pseudomonadota > Gammaproteobacteria > Vibrionales > Vibrionaceae > Vibrio > Vibrio sp. ED002. The sequence goes on from NZ_CP080238.1 coordinate 3,302,542, forward strand.
ATAGAGAGTCAGAAGCAAGTTGGACGGAACTCATTGAGCAGCTACGAGCGCAGGGATTACAGTTAGCACCGAAGCTCGCCATCGGAGATGGCGCGCTTGGCTTCTGGAAAGCGGTTGCTAAGTGCTGGCCTCAAACGACTCAGCAACGATGCTGGGTACATAAGACGGCGAATGTGCTTAACAAGGTGCCCAAAAGCGTACAACCACGAATGAAGGAAGCACTGCAAGATATCTGGATGGCAGAGACTAGAGATGATGCTTATCACGCCTTCTCAACCTTCCAGAAGCGCTTCGAAGCCAAGTATCCAAAGGCAACCGACTGCTTGGTGAAAGATAAAGCTGAAATGCTGGCGTTCTACGATTACCCAGCAGAGCACTGGGTTCATATCAGGACAACCAACCCAATAGAATCGATGTTCGCCACAGTACGTTTACGCACGAACAAGACGAAGAACTGTGGAAACAGAAAGACTACGTTGATGATGGCCTACAAGTTAATGCGCAGTGCAGAGACGAAGTGGCGTCGTCTACGAGGTTTTGCACTCCTAGCGGATGTTGTGAAAGATGTTCGCTTCATCAATGGAGTGAAAGAAATGGAGACTCATCAACAAGCTACTGCATGATCTTCCATACACCACATTTGACAATAGCTCTTTTTAGACTAAGTTTTTGACGATTTATAAAAAATATATATTTAACAGTGGTTTAGATTAGTGATTTCTCTTTTTGAACCTCTATTATAGCAGTTGTCATAATTTTTTGTAAATCGGGCTGATTTTGACGCTTTTCCAAGCGAAAGCCTGTCATAAAAGCTATGACGTTGCTATAAATTGAAGTTGATAGTCATTACGAAGGGGCGCTTGGTGAACACATATACAGTTGTCACCCAGCTCACTTTTGGACATTTTCGATTTAGGACTGAAATTCAGTAACGCCACCTTAAGCGGCAAATTGTAGCTGGCTAAGATAGAGAGCGAAGCGAACATAACCAGCTGCAATTTGTCCGTTTCAAGGTCTTGTTAACAGTGAATATGCTCAACTACAATCCAGTCCTACTACATTAAAACTTTCTTCCTGTTTCGATTCCTCATGGGTAATTACTAGCAGGAACCATCCATCAAAACAATCAATGAAAGAATGATACCCTTTGTTACCGCCAATATTCGTTTTCCCGTATATGGAATAGCGCTCTAAATCAATCTTTATTTCACAATGGTCGGATCTCCCTTTGACAAAGCCGCTCGCCGGAACAAATAAATCTTTAGTCTGACTCAGCCTAATAGCATTAACTGCATTTTCGTAAGAATTTAGATCAGCATAAGATTTCATGACCAGAGGAAGCTCGATTTCTTGCGTATTCATAACACCAATAGCAATTCGATCTTTATTTGGCTTGGGAACATAGACTTCAAGACCATCATAATTTACCAAGTATGAAGACCCGTTTATATTTTCTATTGAAATTGCTAACGATTTTTCCCAACCGATATCAATAATCCCTAAAGACTTGTTTACGTCAAGTCTAGATAGTTCCTTCTGATAATTTAATACCAAAAGCCCAAACCCCAGTGGGTCGCCTTTTTCTATCAGGCATAAAGCTAAGCCTAATTTGGCTACGAGATTATCCGGAGTATTAAGCAAGCACCTTTCAAATAGCTTGGTTGCTTCATCCAACTTCCCATAAAATCGTTTTATTTCACCCTTTTGAGACAATGCTTCTGGAAGTCCAGGCTCTAAAAGCAAGGCTAGGTCAATATGTTTAGCCGCCTCGGAAAATACTCCTTGGTTGAAATAGCAAACACCAAGGTTTAGATGCGGAGAACTTAACTTAGAATTCAGTTCTATTGTTTTCTCAAAGTAACGTATCGCTTCATCAACTTCTCTTAATTTTAGGTAAGCAACACCGACATTATAAATAATGAAAGGATCAGTGTTATCTTGGAACTCGGCGCTTTTCAATAGCTCTAAAGCGAAATCACTATCTCCTTTCTCAGAAATTAAAGTCCCCTTTACTGCTAAAGCCATGGCGTAGATAGGATTAATTTTTAAGGCGTTATCACAATAGAATAGAGCGTCATCTACCTTACCTAAAACCTGTAAAATACCAGCGCATTTTACATACAGCTTCTCGGATTTTACGGCTTTAGATAACTCTACATATTCTCTTAAAGCTTCTTCATAATTGTTATCAATGAGTAAGCTTTCCGCCTTACTAATTTTTGAATTAACGCTTAATAGAATTTCATCTTGATCTAATTCCAAATTTTCAAGAAAGTTTAACGATGTAGCTTCATCTTCCTTGAATGTAAGTATTTTTGAGTGTTTCTCAAAAATACTTGTAATGTCAGACTTACTTATATATCCCCTGTCACTGCGGCTTTCATAAATATTGAATATCAAATCTTTTAAGCATTCGTCACCATCTAATAAAAGTAACTTCTCAATACCCCATTCAATTATTTCCAGCTTGATTATATCTTTAATTTTATCTTCAGGGAGAACGTCGACACACCATGTGCTAGAAATTTTGCTGACATTTTCTAGTGCAATGCCATTCCGTTTTAGAATATTTCTAAAATCCTCAGTTACTGATATCTTCGAAAGCTTATCCTCGTGAGAGGATTGATTATTCTCATATTGCTTTAAATAAGAGAGGAGTGTTGAGAGGCTTTTGTTTTTGGATGGCCCTAAAATAATTTTATTTTCAGAAGCGTATTTATTAACAATTGGTATCGAGAGCTCTTCATACTTAACCTGGACATTAATTTTTTTTCCATTGTCAAACAACAATGAGAAATCATCATGTGTTTCTATTCCGATAGATTTGAATCCGCTCACACTAAGATGCTTTAGCAAGTAAAATGCCGCGCACAGGTCTTGGTAAGCAAACCCTTTTGAAGAGTTGCTTCCTCCTGTTTTTATTTTGCCAAAGTAATCTTTATTGCTCATACAAAATTCATCCTAATTCTAAACTTGGCGAAAGACTGCTAACAGTCCTTTTTCAACGGACAATGTCCACATTTTGCAGAGATTAAATATAGACATGATGACTGTAATAGCCTGATTAATTGCCCAATATTTCAGATAATGAATACAAATGTGGAACATGTCGTCCTAATAAGATTCATCATGACACTTGAAGAAAAATAGTCAACCAAACACATAGAGTATGTGTGTTAGAGATGGGGGAAATTCCACGGGTTTTAGCATAACCGCAAAACGAAATGGGGCATTTTTGAGTTAGAAAGTGCCACGGGTAAAAATTCAGCCTGTGAAGGTTTTGGACAAAAACGTCTTAGAGTTTGCGCACTAAGCCGATGGTTTCGGATAAGTTGAAATTGGGAAAAAGTGGCTTGTTACAGTCTAAAAGCTAGATGGCTATTCCACTCTCGATCTAAAATAATCTCAAACTCTAGTGGCTTTAGGAAAGCGAGACATCTAAAACAAATACATCTATCAGCCCTTTGATTTCTGGTGGTAATCTTTCTTCAATACTTAATTTGAGATCCTGTGCACAAGTAATTCCAATATTTTTACGCCCAGCAATAGCTTCATTAGCACCAAACCATATGACAAGATATATACCCTGCTGTTCTGCATCAGGGTGAATTGAATAGCGTTGATACAACTGAGCGGAAGCTGCTGTATACAAGTCCTTGTGCCATTGCCCTTTAGCTTCAATTACGAGTAGTCGTCTTTTACCTTCAATCATTTTCGCTGCTGTTATATCAATTCTATTTTGATTTTTAGTCTGATATTCAGACGAAATAGCAATACTTTGGGGGGAAAGTACTAAGTTCAGACGTTCGGCAATTATCTCAACGCAACTAACTTCATTTCGGTGTATAACTTTCCCGTTATCATCTTTCGTATAATATCGCGTAGCAGCATTGAATTCCCCTCCATCTATATCCTTCTGATAGTCTTCTAGTTTTTGAAGAACAAGTTGTCGTAATCCTTCCACTGTAACAACAGCGTTATTGTCCAATAAATCCACAATTTTTTCTGGAGTAGGTGGCTCGAAATCTCTCAGTGACTTTTTCCTCAGCTGCTCCGCTTTTATACTTTTCAACTCTCTCTGAATATCACTAAAAGTATGATCTTGAATAAGGCGATTAAGGACGGGAATTGCTTCATCAGGTGTATCGCTACCTATTGACCAAATAATTTCGGTGAGGAAACGATATGCAGTTTCTCCTTTTGGACTTCCAGTTCCCCAACAGCTAGGGAGGTGAACCTTTGGCCATTGATGAAAGAAAATTATTAAAATTAATTCTATCTTAGTGGATGTCAAGTTTGGCCAGTAAGAGGAACTATCTCTATTCATTCTACCTGAGCGGCCCTCAAACAGAAGCAGTGAGTTGCTATCGCTTTTAAGCCAATCAAAATATGGCTTCGCTATTTCTAAATCCAGAAAATAGAATGCTCGAACGAACCAAAATTTGCGCCTTTGTTCGATATTTTCATCATCTGTCTGTTCAGGAAACTTAGACAAATAATCAGAACAGCGAGTTCGAATGATGTCATTAAGCATATTTCTATCTCCAAACTGCGTTGCGAGATCGAATAGCGTATCGAGTGTGGAAAAACCTAACTCATCGAAACGTTCAAGCCATTCAATTGACAGCTTTGCCCGCAAGGGAGTGAATATTTCATCATACTTCAACATATCTACTCTCGGATGAGAGCACTGAGAATTTGCCAACTGAGGTTCGACATAAGAACGAAGAAATTGTTCAGTGGATTCATTATTGGTGAACAGTAAGCGATCAACTTCCGCTTTTAGAGCGTTATACTCGGTTTCATCAACCGCATCATAATGAACATTGAAATGGGTCTTTAGTACTAGGAGTAATTCTGGCTTAACGCTATTTAGATTTCCGTATTCACGCATTATTTCGATGCAAGATGCGAACAGAATCGTTTCAACATATGACCACTTTGAGGAGCAGCGCCATTCAGCTAGCTTGTTTATGCTAGGAACTTCTGGTTCAATGAATTCATGGCAACTTTTAAGAGCATTCTTCACAATTTCCACGTCGCCAAATTTCGAAACAATATCTTCTGGAGCGATAAGCACGGTCTCGGCAAAATCAACCAAAAAACTCCAATGATGACCACTCTCAACTAGTTCCCGATTTTCTTGGATATATTGAATGTTTTCAGCATGGATATTTTTTTGGCGCTGTTTATGGCGGCGAGACATTCGATTACTTCTAGCTTCCCATCGCTTATATTCTTCCTTCACAAATAGCGAATCAGCTCTATTGCATTTAGCCCACTCTCGCATAAACATCGGCTTCTCCAATGCCTGAGTTCGCATGTGGCGTCGCAAATCATCTGAGCCTTTTTCCTCTGGTTTTCGGTGTCTATCATGTCTCACAATAAAGCTTACCCATAGTTCAGGGTTATCTGTGTCAAATGCTAGATCAACAATAAACTGATAGTCTTCTTTAAATAAGCGGAGACCTGAGTGTGATTGAATACCGAACTTATGTCGTTTAGTCTCAAATATTTGGTCACTTCCAGTTAACCCACTGAAAACATGCGTAAGAATACCTTGCCGTAACTCGCTATTTTCGTATAGTACTTGAACAGAACGACTGTCTTTTGGCTCCATACTTCTATGGAAGTTTAAATTTTCAACCCAGCCCCAAACACGCAGTGGTTCATATGGTGGTAGCGCCGTATCAAAATAACGGTCGAGCATATATCCGACAATCTTACTTATCCCGTTTCGACAATCACATTTATAGGATTTTAAGCCACAGGTACAGGTAAGGTCTCGAGTTAGTGTATCTAACAGCTGCTCAACGTTTTCTTGATTTAATCTGAAAATTATAGACTTTATAAAATAACGAGCTCCAATCACTCGTTCAAATCGAAGCTTATTGCTTGGATATAAATTTGCACAAGCCAAAAAGTACGTTTCAAGAAACGCTAACTCAAACATATTTAAATCAAGGAGCTCCATTCCTTTAGCCGCCACCTCAAGTGACGCTGGAGTGGCTTCAGATAAAAGCTTCGTCAAGTCTGATTCATACGCATAAGTAGTACAGCCCAAAAGACATTTAATTGCATAAATGCGATTATACTTGTCTTCTTGAGAATCCAAGAGGATCTGACGCAATTCATCTATCAATAGATGGGCGATAGGAGATTCAATCAATAGTTCAAGAATTAGATTACGTAGGTGCCCATCGTCTTGGCTGTTAAGCAGTGCTTTGATATCTAAGATAATATCTTCTGTGAAAAAGCCTGCAACACTAAACCGACGCCAAAAATCACTTCTCCTAAAATATGGATCCGTTTCCTCGATTTCCTTCAGTTTAGTCAAAAGTAATTGCTTTGATGACGGGGCTAGCTGAGAGGGGTCGCCATTTGCAAGGACTGCGTAAGGGTCGAGTTCAATTGCAGCATGCTGGACAGCCTTATTCCCCAAAGCAGCCATCCAGCCCAGTAACCCACGAAGTTCATCTCTTACGGTAGAATTGGGCGCAATAATTGGTAGGCATTGGTGTAGTGTTAGAGCATCTTCTGGGTCTGCTATTCGCTTTGTAAGGTGGGCGGCTGCACAATACTCAGCTACGATTTTGTGGACTGGACGGTGTTGGTCAGTACTATCCCCTGGCTTGAAAAGCCGAGTAGCAAGGATATTGAAAACTGATGGTTCATTACCAGCAAGTGATGTAAGCAAAGGATATATGCGGTTTTCTTCGATTTCGCTGACGCTTACTCCTTCTGCTCCAGACAATAGCAGTTTGGCAAATACCTCTGACGAGATATCGACTTTTTGACTTGCGGAAAGTGATAGGCTGGTTCTTGAGGACGTTTGACTTACTTCTCTAGCTAAACGTTCCACTGCAAGTTTGAAAATAGATTGTTTATCTGCAAAGTTTCTCTCGCTTTCAAGATAAGCGTCAGCAAACATTTTCAAGAACTGAGGATTCGGCAGGAGGGCTTCCAGATCAAATCTACATACTTCTGAATAGAACCTAGTGAAGTCTTCTCCTGGAGCATGGTGCTCAAAGATCGCACGTTGCTCAGAATCACCGAACTCGCAAAGCCTAACCACCAATGGTTCAATTTCCAAAAAATTCTTAACTGCATTTGTGGAAGATATATCCCACTCACTAGATCTGCTAGAAATAACAACATGGCTAGGCTTCGCTATCGTTATCTTTGCCAGAAGTTTATGTATGCCACTTTGATCAATTTTGGCCAGTTCATCAAAAGCATCAATAACAAGTGGTGTATTCTCATGTCTAGCGCCTAATTGTACGAACATGTTTGCGGTAACTGAAGATGTACCCAACTGTTGAGCCAAACTTCCAAGAAGTTCGGTTTTACCACCTCCAGGTTCGGCTAACACGACAACGTAATTTGAAACAGCTAAGAGCTCTACTTCTGAGAAAGTCTTATTTTCATTTGAAAGTCTACGCTGTAAATATAGCTTCGAACACATAGGCAGCAGTCATTTTCCTGAGGTAAAAGGGTGTAGAATTACTCGAAAAATCTAACAGAGTTTTTAGGTAATGTCTTTAAGCAATATGCGTATAATCAGTCTGTTACAGGTAGTCAACATAAATCAAGCTTGCAGAGTGTCGAGTTACTTTTCAACAATTTACTGACACTTTACTCTCCAGAGCTCCCCATTAGATGTACTTAGTTCTGTCTTATCCATTAAACACACATTAGTTTTTATATGGAAAACTCAAATGAATAAAGCTCGTATGAGTATTAGCACTAACAAACTATGGGGCAAATGTGTGCTTTGTTTCTTCAATAAGCAAACTTCACAGAAGCACTCAATTAGAAAATTGAACGATAACGGATACATATGTAGCTTTGGAAAAAATAGGAGAGACTGAAGGCTACTATATGAAATAGCAATTTACTTGAAATTTCACTCGCATAGATCAAAGTTAAAAGCTCAGGCAACGTAAAGAGCCAATTCACTTCCAGCCCCATCTTTCTCTAAAAAACACAATAAAAATCAGATAAATATTAACAGACCAGTTTTCAGCATACGGAATTTATGGCCTCTTTTATTCAAGATGTAGTTCTTTAAACTCGGCGCCTCTATTCGTTTTTTAACTTTCTTATATCAAGAAGAGTAAACTTAGATTATTTATGAAGAAAACGGTTAAACTATAATTTTGTAAATGTAAATTATTGTTAATTAAGATTAAATTTTTACTATTTTTTAAAAAAATTAATCGCTACTTTTTTGAATATAATATTTGAAGGCTCTTTTAACTCGCATAGATCAACGAGTCTTGGGGTGATGTCACAAGTTATCACATGATCTTGTGTAGGCTATGCTAGATAACCGAACTTCAAACGATTAATTTGCTCCATAACTAATTCTACCCCCTCAGTATCATCACATACAGAGGCCGGCGTACGGAACTTGAAAGCAACATTAGGCTTAGTTAGCCAAGCGATCGTTGAATCACGATGACCAAAGTAACTATCAGCTTCACTCAACATTTCAAACAAAGCTGCTCTTAACTCATCAGGAGTATCGGATGTAATGCTTAATAAAGTCTCAATATCCATATCCACTTTGCTCTCATACAAGTAACTCTTAACATGTTTACTCCAAGTTATAGTGTATCAGTTTCTCGATAGTGGTGTTTTGTTTTTGAAGCCACGTTTCATACTCACAGATAACGCCAATTACTATCTGTTCGCTTCATGTAAAGGTAACCTGCGAAAGTGAATGCTCTAACTAACCGAGACAGATGAATAATCCCTTTCGAGTTAGTTAAGATGCTCCGGCTGTAACGGTTTTGGACATTTCCGTGATAGCAATCTTTCTAATTTAGTAATATTCGCATTAGCTCAAGTATAGGAACCACCAATAAGCAAGTTGCAATCCTTGATTCTTTTGATTCTGGTTTAGTTGCTACTGGCACAAAAAAGGGGGCGCTCCCCCAATACTCCATATAATCAATAATCATCCTAAAAAACATGCGCTCCTCCTTGAAAACCCCTTCAAGCACCCATATATCTATATGTGCAATATTGCATAAACTTAGAAAGAGGTTTTCCGATGAACGATTGGGATTACGTGAATTTTAGCGAAGATCATGAAATGGATTATCATTTAGGGCTGGTTGGTAAATCGAAATCTGAATACAACAGAAAATATCTAAGAGATAATACTCAATGGACGGCAAAGAATAAGCTGGACAAAACGCGCATTACCCACACTGAATTTAAGCCCTTTGTTATAGCCGATAAGCCGAATTTGAAAGATCCAGCTTAACGCGGAAATGTAGATAAAAGACGTCTCCTATGAGGAGGCGTTCTTCGCTGCTGCATCAGCTCCTTTTTGTCGTTGTTAGCTATACGTGCAACTATGGGCCAAGTAATTCCTTTTGCCACCTATTACTTACTGTATAGCCAAAATACCTAACTATATGAATTACCACTTTTAGTCATAGCACACTTAGGGGCACAAACTGCTAGCGGTTATCGAGCTGGCACGTCTCTGGACAAAACTTTGTCAGTGATTTTTTCTAAATTAGTGATTCTTTAATTACTTAAAGTATGGAAACTAGCTTAGCGGTAACAAAAAATTATTGAGCCTCGAACTCCGAAAATGTACCATACACACTGTGTTTCATAGTGGTGGCGGTTCTTAGTAGCTGTCCACTCTTAGCAGTAAGAGTGAAACTAATTTCGAAGGGTTCGCCCTTAGTGTATCTCGTATATGCTTACTCCAGTAGGAGTGTTAACTTATTGTAACTAAACTACCTCTATGAAGCACACCCCCAACATTAGGAGAAGATGGTGGCTTTAGCAGACAATATTTGGTGGACAAGAAAAGCACGAATTCAAACTGAAAAACGACTTTTGTCTAACGCCTTTCACTCACAAGTAATACTACTCTGGTATTCATTCTTCTCTGTCGCCGTATCCGTTTATTATCTAAAGAACCCACAAAATGGAATCGAAGCGATCTCTTGGGTTGTATATTCTGTTCTCGTACTTTGCATTTCAGGATTCATCAACGGGCTTTCATTTAAGGAAAGAGCAAACCTAATCAAAGAATGTTATGAAAGTTTGAATAGCATTATGCATCAAGCCTCCAAGCCAAATGCTGATTTGGCCAATTTATCAACAACCTACGAGTCTAAGCTAAATGCTTGTGAAAACCACACTGACAAAGATTTTGCCATCGCACTATGCCAAGAGTATTGGGCAAGTACCAGCACCGTAAGACAAGTAAGCAAAGATTTCCATTCAGACACCTCGGAAAACAAACAACAACCAAAACAAGCTCTTACTAGAATACCAACATCACATCACTGGTTTTTAGCAGTATCTTATTTTGTTACTAGGTTGTTAACCCTTGTGTTTTTCTATGTCTTGCCAGTACTGATATTGCTTGCATTAAACTCGTCTTTATTCTTATCCACTCCAACTTGTACTGGTGGATAAAATGCGTGTACAAGACCAATTTAATAAAGAGTTTAGGTACGAGAATCTAAAAGAAATCTTTTCCAATCATATTGTATATTCTGGTGCTACTGGCATAGACAATATGAATCAGTATTCTTTTAGAAAACAGTTAGACCCGCAAGTTGAAATCATTTCTCGTAAAATGATTGAAGGTTCGTATGCGTTTTCCAAGTACAAGTTAAAGTTGCTGACTAAAGGGAGAAATAAAGCCCCTCGTGAAATCTCTATCCCTACAGTGAGAGATAGAATTGCATTACGTGCTATGTGTAACTTTCTACAAGACCGATTTGCAGAATCAGTGAAATTCACGCTTCCTCAAGATGTCATTAAAGATGTCAAGGCTCACGCTTTATCTGGTGACTTTGATAGCTATATTAAGTTAGATGTTTCGAATTTTTACCCATCAATAAGACATAAAAACCTACGCTCTCAATTGAGAAAGCGCATTAGGCAAGATCACATACTAGACATGATCTTTTCGGCTGTCACCGCCCCTTCAGTTTTAGTTTCGAGAAAGGATGATAGGCCAAGTGAAGTCGGCGTACCTCAAGGGTTGGCTGTTTCCAACATCCTTGCAGCCATCTACCTCCAAAACATTGACAAATTTTTATCTGAATTGCCTAACGTAAAATGCTACCGCTACGTTGATGATGTATTAGTTCTTTGTTCTGCTGATCAAGCACACGATCTAGCACAAATCATTATCAAGAAGTTTCGCAATATTGGTTTAAAAATACACTGCCCTGTGAAAGTACCAGAGAAGTCAAAAATTGACTCACTTGCCAACGGTTTTGATTATCTTGGGTATCAATTCACCAATGAGCATATCTCTGCAAGAAACGGTTCGATTGAAAAGTTAAAGGCTTCTCTTGCTGGGATTTTCACAAGCTATAAGCACTCTAAAAATAAGAGCTTAAAAATTTTGGAATGGCGATTGAACCTACGAATCACTGGATGTGTGTTTGAGAAGAAATGTAAGGGTTGGCAATTTTTCTTCGCTGAGATCAATGATGAAAAGCTACTCCACAGATTAGATCATTATGTCCTGCGCCTATGTAAGCGTTTTGGGGTAGAAATCAAACCTAAAAAGTTTGTTCGCACTTTCAAAGAAATTAGCCACAACAAATATAACACCAGTTATGTACCAAACTTCGACCAGTATGACATACCTGAGATGAAAGAGGTTTTAGTTCAATATTTTAGTTTTGATTTGACCAATATGGCTGATGAAGAAATTCGTTACCACTTCCATAAGAAAATAGGTTCTCAAGTCAGAGAGCTAGAAGTTGATGTGAAAGACTTTGGTTACTAGGTTGAGTGTTCGTTAAACAAGGGGAGATGTTCCCGCGATCCTGTAGCATTACAGGCATTAGGAAAAATAGGCCAAATGATGATTCAGAGACGTGAGGCTTAAACGGTAGCTAGCTTGCTTTGGGGCAAAAGTGAGCTAGCAAAGAATGATTAAGAGGTAATCAGCACTGAGTCGGCTACTCAGTGAACATGTCTGCCTGAAACTCAGCTTTCTTGTTATGCAGGCCACGGTCTTCCAGCCAAGAGTAGAAACGACTCCGAGATACTTGTACCCCTTTGTCACTAAGCTTTCTTAAAACCTCAGCCTTTGACTTGTCAGAGTCAAGCATATTCAATATGAACGCTGTATGCTCATCAAGCTTGGATTTAACCTTCTGTCCCTTCTGGCGGCCAGATGATAGTCCTTTGGCCTTGCGTTTAGCATGACCCGCTTTTGCTCGCTCAGAGCGTTTCTGAGCCTCTACTGCGCTGGCAAACGACTGTCCAATAACGGTAAAAATGATCTCAGCGTTATCAACGTTTTCTGAGTTAATGATGGTGTCACTGTATGCCAAATGCAGTTCACCGTAGGAGGCTATCTGGCCTATAGCACCGACCAACTCCATTAACTTTTGGCGACCTAGTCGAGTGATATCCGATACGATGATGCTTTGTTGCGAGGTGATGAGGGAAGATAACTTTCGCTCACGCAGTTCTGTTTTGGTGGCAGACACATGCTCTTCGATCCAATCTGATATTTGTATGCCACGTTTAGCAGCGTACGCCTTAATCGCTTCTCGTTGTGATTCGCCATCGGCTTTTTGTGAGTCTGATACTCGAATGTAGCCAATCATGCCTGCCCCCAAGTTGCCTAGTTAATTGAACATGAACGGTTATTTGTTGTTTAGGTAGCCCAATACAACCTCATGGTGATCTTTGGTCTTAAACTTGTTAAACACATGCTCAAGTTTGCCAGACTCATCAATCAGGAAGCTTGTTCTTACAACGCCCATATTCTCACGGCCCATAAACTTCTTGAGTTGCCAAACACTGTACTTCTCACAAACTTCGTGCTCTTCATCAGCTAGTAGAGTGAAGTTAAGCTCTTGCTTGTTGATAAAGTTCGTCAGCTTTTTTGGGGTGTCAGGGCTAATACCAAGCACAACAACATTGTGAGTATCTAGTTCAGCCTTAGTGTCACGCAGACCTTGAGCCTGAACGGTACAGCCAGGTGTTGAAGCTCGTGGGTAGAAGTACAGCAGCACTTTCTTTCCTTGAAGCTCAGATAACGTCACTGGGTTATTGTTTTGGTCGTTCAGGGTAAAATCTGGTGCAGTTTGTCCAACTTCTATTGCCATCGGTCTAATCCTTACTTTCTCAATTAATGGTGTGTGGCGTAGCGTTATTCGCCACGTCCTTTTTAGAGCACTTTTATTACGTTAGAGTGTACATTTTTATCGATAACTCAGTGTCCTGTCTAGTGATTATTCCAAACAGGACAAACTTTAATGGTAGAGCTAACTAACTACTTCGGTTTTCTAAATTGGTGTGCAACCACATTATCTAAACGAGTCGAGGCGATCTTATCCATAGCTTTTTCTCGCTGACTCTCATGCAGCATATCCATAAGCTCTTGAACTACTTTCACATGAATAGCTGCTTGAGTAGCCAATGCCTCTTTATGGCTTTGAGCCTCATCGTAATACTCTTTTTTCTTCTTGTTGGCTTGAGTCCGCTCACCTTTGAGTGCCTTTATTTCCTTTTGAAGCACTTCAATAGGGGAGTCTGTATTCTCATCTTGAGCAACTTGTACTTCTAATGATTTGTTTTTTATCATCAGAACGACATCGCTGTGTCTTCTTAGTGCGCCAGCAGAAAGCCCTGCTTCTTTTTCAACGCTACTGTTGTTGATTTTGAGTTTGCCTTTACGTGCCTTATTACGCAGCTCTCTCGATGTTAGTTTTGATACATCGCCGCTCAGCAGCCTTTCTAATGCGTCAATTAGTTTCTTTTTTGTTGCCTGTGACATTATGAAACCACTCCAAATGGGATGAGTAAATCCGCAACTTCATTAGGGAAAACAACAGGTTCATAGTCGATACCTAAATCACTCATAATACGTTCAGCCGCTTGAATCTTAGCGTAAGATTGAGCGGCAGTTTGTGGGGTGAGTTCATTATTTTCAATATCGTAAAGCATGTGAATTTCAGCTTCTTTACGCATCGCCTCAGCGAATACGGCATCCACGATGTAGTCATTCTTGCAATCTACACATTCAAGTAGGTTAACAAGCGTTCTTAATCCACAAGTGGTTGAAGTGCAATATATTCCAGGCGCAACCGCATGAAGGTGTCGTTTTTTATCTCGAAGTTGCTTTTCCCAGAAATTAAGAGAAAGCATGTCATTATCCACTTTATCTTTGAATAAGTTACGGTCTGTTTTGGTCATGCTTTTAGCAAACTCTTTACCTTTACCGCCTGCAACTCTTTCCTTGTTTGCTAATTTTTTATAGATACTCAAATAGACACGAGCTTTCTGGTCAATTCGCTCGTTATCAATTTCGTTCGCAAGTGTCTTTTTCTTTTGCCTGATTTTTTGAAATTTACTGGCATTTTTAGCGTAATGCCGTGTCATTGCCATAGACACATGACTGAACTGTTGTTTGAGTTGCGGGAAGTGACATAGCTCAAAGCCTATCAAGTAGTAAGCAAAGGAGCGGCGAAGTTGGTGTGGTGTAAATTCGTAATTCTTACCCACTTCAAAAGATAAGTTAGGGTCGGATACTTTTAGGTCAATTAAATCTGCATTGGTGAGCGTAAGCTCTTCACCCATTACATCTTTAAACCAGTCTGGAGATTGTCTTCCTATTTGGTTTTTAGATATTTCACTAAAGTCCTGTTTTGTTTTATGAAAGAAGGATTGTGAGCTAGGATGTATTTTTCTAAGTGGTGTATGCATCGCTTGAAGGACTTCATAAGCTTTCATGCCAATTTCGGTAGTGACAAACTCATCTTGAATTGATTGAGAGCCTTTTGCTGTCTTTGAAAGGTTTGCATGGATAACGTATATAGTTTGGCGGTCAATGATATCCTCTGTACAGCCCTGAGCGGTATTCAGGTTATACATTTCATCGCCTCTCATTCCTGTTCTTGCCATTAAGCCCCATATACAGCCACCGTTGAGCTTTTTGAAAAGTGCTCGCGCCTCTTTTAAGTTGGTGATTGTCCACTGCCCAATCGTTAGTTTTCGCTCTGTGTGGAACCTATCTAAATACTCGTTCAGTATCTTTGGATTATGAAGCTCTAGGAGAGCCAGTGCCTCTTGTTCATTTGGTGCGTTAAGTGCGGTGAAGGCTTGCTGGAAAGCGATAGTGCGCTTTTTATTATTTATATTCTTTTCTAAATACCATGTAATATCCCCGTTCTTTTTTCTAGCCTCACCACTGACAAGATACTTAGCATAACCACCATAGGTTTTGTCTACATACGAGGTGATGTAATCTGCCAGTTGCTCTAGCTCGTGACGCACAGCATAAGCCTGATTAATTAGTTCTTCCGATTTTTGAAGCCCCATATAGTAGAGCCTTTGTGGAATGACGGTATATTGTTTAGCTTCTTTAATAGTTAAACCAAAATCTGAGGCGCTAAGCTTTTTGTTTAAATTAACCTCAAAGGGTAAACCTTTGGCATCTTTGTAAAGGCGATTTAACCCGTTGTAAATTTTAGATCTTTTGAAGTTGATATCGGTAAAGCCCGTTAGCACCCAAGTTTCGAGTAGTTCAAAGTTAAGCGCTGATAGCGTGTTAAACCCTTCATTTAAAAGCGGCTTGATGACTTTTTTTAGATCAGTTAGCGCCGTATAAAGAGTGGCAAAGGAGTGGTTATGAGGTGAAAGCCACATCATTTTAAGGATGAGAGTTATAAGCTCAAATTTTAGGTTGCGCTCAATTACTTTACCATCGTTGGTAAAATCGAGGGTTTGGTACCTCTCTGGTTGCGGCTCAAAATGAGGTTGCAAGTTCTTCCAAGCCTCATTATTACCAATTTTACCTAATGATTCACCTGTCACCGTAAAGCCTATATCAAGCGCTTCGAGTTCATCCCAATCCCCGCGTTCTATCGCTGGCTTTAATACATCCATTAAGTAATTTGTATGAGCGCCAACGCTTTGTTGCGCTTTAAGAAGCTTGTTTTGGTGTTCTGGGTCAGAGAGTTTTATCATGTGAGCCTCCGCAATTACATCAATAGAATTGCATGGTCGATGGACACCCTTGGATGACGACCTTGGGTATTGAATTTTTTCATGGCTTCATCGAATACATCGTCACTTGCTCCATCTAGCGTATACTCATACGCTTCGATTCTTTCTAGAGCATCCCCTTTCGAGTCAGGAAACATATCAAGACCTTCCTTAAAAACATCGATGGTTGAAATAAGCTTATAAATAGCGTCAACGTCATCCACCGCTTTGGCAGATTGGCACTTGTGGCACATATCAAACTCGGCGCAAGGTAAATCCACACCTAGCGCGTAGTTCGTTTCTCGCTGTGTGTTCTTACCATCAATCATGACTTGCTTCCCATCACAAGCAATTCCATTGGGGTTAGTTTTACGCTTTTTCTCACCTTCCTCGTATGTCAGTATCGGAATGCCGCGCCTTTCAGTCACAGTAGCTTTTGCTTGCTCCAAGTCATTATCAAAGAGGTTTTCAATGACTTCGATACTTTGAGAGAGAATCACTTTATTAAGTGATGGAAGCCCGTTTGCGTAACTTCTCTCTATTGTGTCTCGTTTGTTTTGGAGCAGGCTCTGAACGGCTTGAATACCGCCCTCCGCATAGGCTTGATTGCTGCTCATTTCTCGCCAGCGACTTGATTGAAGGGGGATATAGTAATGGTTGGATTCAATAGACCAAGTATGCATGAGATTTCCCGAAATGGGGCTAATACCTTCCCAATCAAGAGGAGCGCCCCTCGAAGAGGTTCTTGTTAAAAGCATTCGTTCGTGCCTCTTAGGCTGCCTGTCTGCTTTTTCTTTCGCAAATTGCTCAATATCTTTAATAAGCGTTAAATCAGAAGCGGGAACTTTGAAATACCCAACTTCGCCACTTCTATAGTTAAAAGAAACGGTAACATTGCCATTGCTATCAATTTCGGAGTAGGTAAGTGGTAGTAAAATCCCTTTAAGTGGCAAGTCGGTGTAACAAGACAAAATGCAGTAGGCACTGTTGGTCGCCATTTTCCCAGCCACAGCTTTGGAAGTTGGTTCTACCTCTCTAAGCACAACCGTGCGACCTAAATGACTCACGGTCTTTTTTAGCGTGATGGTTTGTTGGTTTCGGTAGGCGTAAAACAACTCTTTAAACCAAGGCAGGTTGCCCGCTCGATAGGGCGATAGCAGGTGCAATTGGTTAAAGAGCTTCTTATTCACCTCTCTTAAATTAAAGGCATCAGTGACCTCTGCGTTATCGTTGAGAGTAAAAAGTAACTCAGAGCCATCCTCACCACTGCCGTAGAGTTTGGATAACCGCTCTAGCAGCTTTATAAACTTCACGCCATCGCGCTTATCAACGTCAAACGACTCCCCCACCAAAAGGGCATCGACTTCGCTGCTTGAACGTGCCTTATAGCTTGAGACCTTGACTACTTGTAAGCTCTTATCTCGCTCTGATGTTTTAACATCAATGGGGTGGGCAATTTGACGAATGTTGCTGTCATTCAGTGAGGTGAAAAAACACATTAAATGATAGGCAGCGCCCATCGCAAGGTTAAAAGCTGAGGCTGGATTAACAGCAGTGCCATTTTTTTTGGGCACTCCTTTTCTCACTTCTAATGAAGTCGGAATTTGAAGTGTTTCCTCATTCAAGCCAAGGCTAATGATAAGAGGTAGGGTGTCGGGTAAAGGTGTGCTGCTTTCTTTCGCAGCAATGAGCTGAGGCGCAAGGGTGAAAAATAATGCTTCTAATCGTTCTACTAGAAGCTTTTCTTCTTCATCAGAGTACCCCTTAAAGGGTGCCCTTTCCCCTCCAAACCCTCGGTGATTATTAGCCCAATCGGAAACAGATAAACCGCACCATTCAAGTGCAGTGCGAAGTGATGAAAGTATTCCAGATGCGCTTGATTCTTTAATGCCTAACTCATCACCATCATTGTATTCCCACAGGCGTTTTGAAGGGGTAAATGTCTTGATGCGATGCCTTAACTCTCCATCGTTGCCAGCATATTTCAAATAGCCATTTTCGGTGAATGGGGCAGCATTTATCGCATCACAAAAAGAAAGGTAAGCGCGTAAGGTCTCGAAGTGCCTTGTGACGGATTTTGCTGACTTACCATTCTTGACATATTGTTGAGCTTTTTTGCAAAAAGACCTGATAAATACGGTTCGACTGTCTATTTTTTTGTTTTCTTTGTTACACCCTAAATGTAATAGGTGAGAAACATCGAACTGCTCTACTTTTGTTGATTTAGAGTGCTTATAAGGAATCTCAAGGTTCAAAGGAACAACGTTTTGGTTGTTTCGCACACGCTTGACGGATTTGGACTGTTTTGCGATTTTACTTTTCGCCATTACGACCAACCTCCGTTTATTTTGAGGTTTTTAGCCTTAGCTGTGCTGATTTGGTCGTCCAGTTTATTCATGTACTGAATGTACTTTTCAGTGGTCGATGTACTGACATGCCCCATCAATTCTGCTAACTCACCCATAAGGTAGTCATAACTAACACTTCGCTCTTTTGATTCCTCCCAAAGCCAGTGGGTCGCAAAGGTAGAACGTAAATCATGAATTCGGTAATACCAAGAGGAATCCACTTCGCGAATCTGCTTTCTAAGGTTTGAAAAGTGCGTTTCTAAGGTATTGGCTGAGTAAGGCACACCTTTGTTTGAAAGAAATAGGTACTCAACGGTGTCTATTGCGCTGCCTGCCTGAATAAGCTCATTGCGCTTGTTTAGGTTTTTAAGTTGCGTATGACTTTCTTTGTGTATCTCTAGCTCTTCGTACAGCTCTATGGGAATTTCTACGGTACGCGCCTTACTGCCTTTAGTGTGAGTAATATTGACAGGTACAGTTTCTAAATCACCGAAGTCAGCGTTACCGATATTGTGAGCGGGGAAGTGAATGGCTTCATCAATTCTAAGTCCTGCTTCAACACATAGGCGAAAGATGAGCTTTGTCGTCTTTGGGAGTGACACTATATGTTCATTAAATAAAGACTTGTGTTCAGGGTGCATCGGCTTGAGTTTTTTATGAGCAGGCGTATTTTGTTTTTTAGGAAACATCTTCATGATATTGGACGTTTCATAGGTACGTTGAGAGCCAGATTTTGTATGAGCCAGCATATCGTGCTGGTTTAACTCCTGATGGACTGTTTCTATGGTGTAGTGGGTAACGATATTGTCATCGTTCTTTTTGATGTAGCCGTATTTCTGCATCCACTTATAGAAACCAATTACTACGCCCATATAGGTGCGTGCGGTAGATAAACTAAAAGCCTCGCTGCCACTAGAACCCTCAATATCATTGCAGTTCGCAAGCAGGAACTCAGCAAATCGCCAAGGAGCGCCTTCCTCTTCGTACTTTGATAGTGTTTTATACGTTAGATATTCGCATGGTATTTCATGACCATCTTCATCAACTTGAGAGTAGTGAGTCGAATCTAAATACCGAGTGAAAGCCAGCAAACCTTTTGCAATTGAACCTGTGTCTTTTACCGCCGCTTCACCACGCAATTTAGATACTAGGTAAAGAGATTGTGGGTAAACCACCCTACCGTCAGGGGCAACGATGATATCGGTTTTCTTTATGCGTGATTCTAGATTGGAAGGAGAGAGGTCGGGAGAGTATGTCACTTCTCCTGGTTCAGTATCAGTATTTGTAAAGACTTTAAGCTTTGCCAATGTATCGACTTCGATAGAAAGAAGTCGGTAGTCATCATAAACATCAGAACATTTTTCTTTGTACGTTTCTATCACAAAACAATCCTCGATATGCTACCCACACATCAAAGATAGATTTGTCATAAAAATACATCAAGGTTTTTTGTCATTCTTTTTTTCTAAGGGTAAACTTCTTCTCGCCCCAAACGCCAAATTGGTCTGCAACTGCATGATCTTCGTCTGAAAGTAGCGTGAAGTTTAGCTCATCACGCTCGATGAATTTACCAAGGCGTTTTACTGGGTCGATACTTACGCCTAAAACGACAACGTTGTGTTCATCTAGCGCTGCTTTTACATCACGCAGACCTTTTGCCTGGGTCGTACAACCCGGCGTCATCGCCTTAGGGTAGAAGTAAAACAGAACTTTTTTACCTTTAAAATCACCTAAAGAAACGGTGTTGCCATCTTGGTCGAGCAAAGAGAAGGCTGGCGCTGGCGAGCCTGCTGTCAGCGTATTCATTATTATTTCCTTTACTTATAGTGTGTTTTTAATGAAATTTAGAGAACCTTGTACGTTGAGCGTATGACAAAGTTCATCGAATTCTTCTTGCAGTTGCATCAGGTTACAGTCTGCACTCACTGATGCAGTGATTGCGATGTGGAATTGATCCGCATCGAGCTGAATTTTTGATTTACTGATGGTTTGCGCACTAAGAGAATGTAGGCCAATCTGTTTATCAGCGAAGAACTGAGTGAATTTTTCCGTAAGACCGATGCGGTCCTCAGATTCAATAAACACTTCCATGGTGTAGCTGTTGTCGAGCAACTCGTGCGCCGACGTTCGCTTCATGATGGTAATAAGGTCATGTTCTTGCCCAAGCAGTGGCAATTGTGTCTCAACACGGGTGACATTACTGGCATTCCCAGTAAGTAGCATAATGAGGGTAAATTCATTACCAAAGATAGCGATACGGCTATCGACAATGTTACAGCCAGCAAGAGTGACGAGCCTAACCACTTGGTTACATATGCCCGGACGATCCGTTCCAACCGCTGTAAGTACCAGATGTTGCTTCATAAATGAGCTTCTTGTCCTTTCTTTCAATAGAGAGATGTTAGCACAGATACAACAGAGAAATGTCGAGTCAGTTCTTTTTTTAAACTCATGGAAACGCTTTGTTGATTATGTGAACACTTTGGTTGTTGAGCACTCTATTAATTCACTCAGTGCTGACTTGAGCTTAAAGGTGAAAGAGTATATTCCGCGGCTAATTTAAGATGGCAAGCTGAGTTGGGTAATGGCTTGCCACAAGACAATACGATTATCAGAATGGCTGGAATTGAGAACAAAATTCACAATTTAGTTGCGAGACCTCTAACAACTGGTAATTATTCATTCATTTGTACTTTGTAAGCGAGTTTACGCTCTTGTGTTTGTCAATCGCATTACAGTACCATGCAGAAAGAGTAAATTGAGGGAGATAAACATGTTTTCAGGAAGTATCGTAGCGCTGATTACACCATTTAAGCCAGATGGTGAAGTAGACTTTGATGGTCTGCAAAAGCTTGTTGAGTACCATGTAGAAGCAGGTACTGACGGTATTGTGGCAGTAGGCACGACAGGTGAGTCTGCGACTCTGACCATTGAAGAGCATGTAAAGGTCGTTAATAAAATCGTTGAGTTTGCGGACGGTCGTATCCCAGTGATTGCTGGTACGGGCGCAAATGCAACTCACGAAGCAGTTACGTTTAGCAAATTATTAGCGGATTCTGGTATCTCTGGTTACCTGAGTGTGACGCCTTACTACAACAAACCAACACAAGAAGGTTTGTTCCAACATTACAAAGCTATTGCTGAAGCGAGTGATGTACCTCTAATTTTGTACAATGTACCAGGTCGTACTGCAGTAGATTTATTGCCTGAGACAGTGGCACGTTTGTCAAAGCTTGATAATATCGTGGCATTAAAAGACGCAACCGGTGATTTAAGCCGAATTGCACTTCACCGTGAACTTTGTGGCGAAGATTTTATCTTACTAAGTGGTGATGATGCGACTGGCCTAGAATTTGTTAAACTTGGCGGTCACGGCGTTATCTCGGTAACGAATAATATTGCGGCTAAAGACATGGCTGACATGTTCCATTTGGCAAGTGAAGATAAGTACGAAGAAGCAGAAGTTATCAACCAACGTTTGATGACACTGCACAAAAATCTGTTCGTTGAATCAAGCCCAATCCCAGTAAAATGGGCAGCACACAAGCTTGGTTTGATTGAAGAAGGTGGTTTACGTCTTCCTCTTGTCGAGCTTTCTGAAAAATCTCAGCCAGTTGTGGAACAAGCGTTAACAGACGCCCGCATTTATTAAGATTGAGTGACTAGGATTGAAGTTCATGCTGGGGGCAAGTACGCCCTCAGTGTTTTAGGAGTATAAATGAAGCTTTCAAGCCAGTTAGTGTTAAGCTCACTAGCTGTATTCGTATTGACTGCCTGTTCAGGCGGTGCCAACCAACGTCGTCAAGCAAAAGACGACTTCGAGTATTTGAACACCCCATCTTTGGAAGAGTGGAGTGTACCCGCAGGTGCTGTTCCTCAGTTTTACCCTAACTACCGCATTCCTCAAGGAAACTACAGCGGCGGTATTGGCAAAAACGTGGATATTCGCCCACCTCAACAAGTACTGGAACTGATTCCTGGCGCTCGTCTTGATCGTAGCAGCGACGGTGAAGTGACACTATGGCTGCTTCGCAAGGATGAATTGGATAAAGTTTGGCGAACGGTTCAAGAGATGGTTTCTGAGAACAAGATTCCTGTAGAAAGCCAAACTGACAACCGCATTGAAACCGGTTGGGTCACTTGGAACTCACCAGACGAAGAGATGGAAATCGGTAGCCGATACGAAATCACTCGTGGTGAGATGAATGGTCGTCATGGCTTTAAGGTTAGCTTGATTGACTGGCGCGAAGGCAACCAAGTCAAAGAAGTGACACGTACTAACCGTGAGCGTTACAACGTGTTTATGACTAACTTGGTAACGGCGCGTTATGATCAACACGTTCGTGAAGAAGCACAGCGTAAGGCGCAAGAGCTTGTGAAGCACATCCCTATCACAATGGGTAAAGATCGCAGTGGCCTGCCAGTGATCATCGCTCGTGCTCAGTACAATGTGGTTTGGAATCGTCTACCAGATACGCTACCTAAGATGGGCTTCAAGATTGAAGAACGTAGCCAATCTCAAGGTACGGTGACCGCGAAGTACGCATCTCCAGATGATGAATTCTGGAATGACATCGGCGTGAAGCCAGTTGATCTAGCCCCAGGTAAGTACACTTTCCTATTGGGTGATTTAGGCAACCGTACTTCAATCAACATTACTGACTCTTCTGGTAAGCCAGTAGAAGAAGAATTCTTGAAATCACTAGCGCCAGTCTTAGCCGCGGTTGTGAAAGACTAGTTACAATTGGCTTCAAGACAGATAAACGAAAGGGACCTCAGTGGTCCCTTTTTTGATCTTCTGAATACGATGCCTTGGTCTAATGTTCAGTCTACGATTTTGAGTGAAAGAGCACTCTTAAATTAACGAGGTTCGTCTTTCTTCTTTTGGCCTTTATCGCCGTAGCGTTCTTTGTCTAGCTCATTCAGTTTGTCTAAATCGTTCTTACGATCTTTATCCATCTGACCAAACTTCATCTTAGCAGTGTACTTAAGCGCAGCAATATTACCGACAACGATGCTGAGCACTATGATGATAATGACCCAAGGGTTGGTTAGCAGTTCTATCATAGAGCCTCCGGCGGCGTGATATTTTGAATGAATCGTTCTACGACGTTATCCAAATTATTCAGTATGACTTCAATCCCTGCAATGCTATCGATCTGATTTTGCTGCGTCAGCTGAGTTTTTAGCAGCGCAGGCGTTAGGTGCGCAAGGCACTGTTGTCCTACTGCTTTATGGCTAATGTGCCAAGGTTCGATAGCGACACCACCTAAGTCTTGTTGATAAGGAAAGAAAAAGCCAAATGAGCCAAGGTTAGCGGCTAACCATTGATAGAATGCACGCTGGTGACCATCAAGGTATTCCCAAGGCTCTAATTGAAGCATTGTGTCTTGTGGCAATAAGTTGCGAGCATAAACGTCAAAGTCACAGCCCCAGTGATGACGACTACCACCGGGCAGAGCTGACCAACGCAGAATCGCCATGAGCTTTTCTTCGTCACCTAACTCTGCTTTGCTAAGAGGCTGGGAATTCGAGTCAAGAATTGGCAATTCACCAGAAAACTTACCGTTCCAAATGGCTTTTTGGCGATGAAAATCACGAAAGCCGCTGGCAATTTCCATCTTAAAGCCGGCTTCGGTTGCCGCTTCAATCATCTTAAGCAAATCGTCAGCCACTTCAGGATGAAGCATAAAAGCCTTTTGTCCGACTAAGGTCGATTGCAGATGCGAATCGGTGATTCCGGTAAGTTGCTCTGGTGTCATGGTGTTCTCGTTAAATACGTTGTTGTGCGCTCTTATGCGGCTTATTTTGCTAACAGGTGCTTCAATGTATTTTCGTACATGTCAGTCAGCTTCTCTAAGTCGTCAACTTTCACGCACTCGTTCACTTTATGAATCGTCGCATTAACAGGACCAAGTTCTACTACTTGACCACCCATGCGGGCGATAAAGCGACCATCAGATGTACCGCCTGTTGTTAGCAAGGCTGGTTTTGTGTTGTTAACTTCATCCACTGCTGCAACTACAGCATCCAGTAGCGCACCAGTATCTGTTAAGAACGGGTCGCCGTTGAAGGTCCATTTTAAGTCGTAATCCAATTCATGTTTGTCTAACGTTTTTGTTACGCGTTGAACGATGATGTCGTTGCTTAGCTCGGTACTAAAGCGCAGGTTGAACTGAACATTAAACTCGCCAGGAATGACGTTAGATGCACCAGTACCTGCTGAAACGTTCGGGATCTGGAAACTGGTTGGAGGGAAGTAGTCGTTACCTTGGTCCCATTCGGTTGTCGCGAGTTCGTGAATCGCCATTAGAGACTGGTGAACGGGATTGTTTGCTAGGTGAGGGTAGGCGACATGACCTTGTGTCCCGTTTACCGTTAGGTCACCAGTGATCGATCCACGACGACCATTTTTCACCACATCGCCAACGACTTCTGTACTTGAAGGTTCGCCTACGATACACATATCGATGTTCTCACCGCGTGTCATTAGGGTTTCAACCACGCGAACGGTGCCGTTAATGAATGGGCCTTCTTCGTCAGAAGTGATCAAAAAGCCAATAGAGCCTTTATGGTTTGGGTTTTCTGCGATAAAACGTTCTACCGCTACCACCATGCAAGCCAATGAGCCTTTCATATCTGCCGCGCCGCGACCATGTAAGTAACCATCGATAATGGTTGGTTCAAATGGGTGGGTGTCCCATTGCTCTAGCTTGCCCGCAGGTACCACATCGGTGTGACCGGCAAAAGCAAACAGTGGCGCTTCTGTACCACGTCGAGCCCAGAAGTTTGTGGTGTCTTCAAACACCATCACTTCGATTTCAAAACCTAGTGCTTTGAGGCGTTCGATCATTACATCCTGACAGCCTGCATCTTCAGGCGTTACGGACTGGCGGCTGATCAGGTCTTTAGCGAGTGCCAGTACTGGACTGTCTGTCATCCTTGAGTATTCCTTACATTAAGAGTTAAAAATGGTCGCGTATTGGTCTGCTTTGAAATCGACATGAAGTTGATCTTGCACTTTCAAGATTGGACGCTTAATCATTGCTGGGTTTTCCACCAATAGAGCAATCGCGTTCTCTGCGTTTAGTGAATCTTTCTGTTCTTGAGTCAGTTGGCGGAAAGTCGTGCCGCGTTTGTTGAGGACTTGTTCCCATCCCAAGGCGTTACAAAATTCAGTAACCATTGCAGCGTCGATACCTTGTTTACGGTAATCGTGGAAATCAAATGCTACGTTTTCTGCTTCTAGCCACTTTTTGGCTTTTTTAATTGTGTCGCAGTTTGGGATGCCGAACATGGTGATCGTCATATTAATTCCTTTTCTTTTTGTTTTTTACTCATCGGTTTGCGTTATGAATGACCGATGTAGCGTTGTTTTTGGCTGTTTAAGCATCCTATCAAGAAGCAACCAAACTGACAAAATGATGCAGACAATATTTCGCGTAACTTTGCTCTGTTTCGTTTGAGTTAGTAGCTCAATCCACCACCAAATGGCATCCAGATTGATAAAAAACTCGGCTAAATAGCACGGAAAAGTCGAGTTATTGATCAAACGCAACATCTCTCTGGGCAAAAAAGAAATAATGAATCAGCACAATTTTAGGAGGTGTCAATGGAATTGAGTCCTGTTTTTGCAAGGCGGCTATATTTGGCCTTGTTGGTGGAAAACCTAGAAAGGCCAAATGTACCAAAATTGATCGAAAGAACGGGGTGGCCTCGTCGTACTATTCAAGATGTACTCAAGGCATTACCGGGGATCGGCATCGAGCTTATCTTCGTTCAAGATGGCCGACGTCATAATGACGGCTATTACCAACTTTCAGATTGGGGGCCTTTTGATGTTCAATGGGTTCTTGAGCGGGAAGGAGATATCGCTAGCAGTCTTGGATTTCGTGCATAAGCCAGCAATAGCTGGCTTTTTTTACATTCGAAATAGACCTACTGGCAGCGGTAGGCAACACCTAGCACGCTAAATGAAGTGACAAAGTCTTGAGGGGAGATCATAAACACCGTGTCCGCGCCTATGGCAGATGCCTTGTTTTTTAGGTCATGCATTGCGCCCTGCATCATTGCGTCATTAGTGTAGAACAAGTAACTATACCAGTGCCCCTCACTGCCTGTTACCTCACCTAGGTATTCACAATGTTGTGGGTTAAATTGGCTATCAATGCGAATTTGAACACTGTCACTTGGTATAGAAGACAAAGTCGAAGGCGTTGAGCATCCCATCAAAGCCAGTGCGATGCTTCCTGTCATCACATAACGAAACATGTTATCTCCCCATTACGATATAGGCGGCAAAACCAATCCAACTAAGAACAAGTAACGCCCACGGCAAGATGGTTGGTTTGGTTGCTGGTTCTTGAACCGTTCCCATTTCTTGCTCAGCAGTATCTTCATGTTGGCGCTGCTTTTCTCTTTGCTGTTTTTTCTTCGCTTTATCGGCTTGTCGATTGCGTTCTTTCTGTTGCTTCTTGTACTGAGCAATGCCTTTTTCGATGCCTTGAGCGACCAATCTGGTTTGCTCTTTGGTTTGGCCTGGCTTCTGTGTAGCTTTCGCAATTTTCATCGCTTCAGTTTGGGTTTCTTGGGAAGGAACGGGTGCTGTTGTGTTTTTCTTTTTCATATTTTTTCGACGTCGCTGTAAATCTAACCTTAGTTTACCTGCGTAAGATGACGAAATGAACTTTAGTTCTCATGTTTGCGGTGTTGCAACTCTGAAGCGATCGGTTAAAGTGGCATTTTTATGAAACTAAGAAGACGATATTGTGCGTTACTCATTCGATCAGTACGACGCTCATGGATTTTTGAAAGCGCCAATTATGTTATGGCTAGGATGGATGTTCCTAGCGCGCTCTTGGGTGGTGTTTGCCATGGCAGGAGTGAGTAGAGACAGCGGTAGCAAGATACTATCGATTGTTTACCCTGACTCTAATACGTTATACCTCGGGCTATCGATGGGTATTCCAAGCCTGCTATTGATGTGGTTGATGGGCTTGCGTCATCCTGACAGAGGTTGGGTGAATCAAATTACTCAGCATGGTCGTGCGATGACTTTGATCTTGTGCGGTATTCAACTGGCGCAGACCATGTATCATGTCTATCTCGAACATGGTGTTTTCAATTGGGCGAACGCGCTTACAATTACCTTGTTAACTTGGTTTATGATCTATCTTTTTAATGGAAGATGGGTAAAAGACTGTTTCCACGTGCCACAGGTTGAGCACAAAGAAGAACAGCCAGCAAAAAATTAAAACAAAGCTCCCGCAAGGGGCAATGTATAGAGGAAATCTCAATGTCACAAGCTCAAACGGCGATTGTGCCTGAAGCAGGTCCATTTGCACTTTACACTCAGTTGAAAGTGAACCAAAACCGTGAAAACGTGTTGGCGAAACTGAAAGCGCTTCCTGAGCTAGTAAAAGAGCTCAATGCGAGCCAACCAGGTGCAGATCTAACCCTTTCTATCGCATTCACCAAATCTTTTTGGCAGCACCTAAACATGCAAATGCCAGAAGAGTTGATTGACTTCCCTCAATTGGGTGAAGGCGACATCGTAGCGCCTGCGTCGGACGTAGATGTTCTGATCCACTGCCACTCAACGCGTCATGATTTGCACTTCTACGTTCTACGTAAGTTCTTAGTAGACACCGCAGAAGACGTGACAGTGGTTGATGAGACATACGGTTACCGTTACCTAGATGCTCGTGACATGACAGATTTCGTCGACGGCACTGAAAACCCGAAAGGCGATGCACGTGCTGACGTAGCGTTGATCAAAGACGGTGCTTTCGCTGGTGGTAGTTACGTGATGGTTCAACGCTTTGAGCACAACCTTCCTGCATGGAACCGTTTGAACGTGTCTGCACAAGAGAAAGTGATTGGCCGTACTAAACCAGATTCTATCGAGCTAGAAGATGTTCCTGCTGCTTCTCACGTAGGTCGTGTGGACATCAAAGAAGAAGGCAAAGGCCTTAAGATCGTTCGACACAGCTTGCCATACGGCACGGTAACTGGCGCACACGGCTTGTTGTTCATCTCTTACTGCAACAACATCCACAACATCAAAGTAATGCTAGAGAGCATGTATGGTGTGACTGATGGTAAGACTGACCAACTGCTTCGTTTTACCAAAGCAGTAACAGGTGCGTACTTCTTCGCTCCTTCACAAGAAATGCTAGCGGAATTGGCGATTAAGTAATTCTTCGCCAACTCTCCAATGATTATAAAGGCAGAGTGATCTGCCTTTTTTGTTTCCCCTCATTCTTGCCTGATAAGACTAACTGACTGTCAGTGGTCTTTTGCCATCAATGGCGCCTTTCTCTAGTTCGTAAAGTGGGCTGGTACTGTGACTGCTCCAGCGATGATCTTCGCGTGACTTCTTGCGATATTGCGTTGGCGTTACACCAATATAATTCTGAAAAGTCTCATAAAATCGGCTGCTAGAATTAAAGCCTACCGTTAAAGCGATATCTAAAATTGTCCGGTCAGTATCACTCAACAGTGCTCTGGCGTGGTTAATCCGCATTGCCGTGATGTATTGCTTGATGGTCATCTGCATGGTTCGTTGGAACACGTTCATCGCATAATTGGTGTGCAGTCCAATGTGTTCTGCAATATCTTTTATCGTGATCGGCTGGTTATGATGGGTGGCAATGTATTCCAGCATTTGACTGACGTAAAACTGCGAATGTTTAGATACGCCTTTTTTCGTCGATTTCTCTTGTCGATTAACGATCAGTTGTTCCCAGCCATCTAGGCTCATCCTTTTTAACATGAGTCCTATTTCATCTATTGCCAATTGCTGGCGACTCTCTGAAGGATGGGTCATTTCCTCGGCCCAACGAGCTAGCTCAAATTCACTGACTAGTGAGTTTGAACTCGACTGCAATACGCAACCATGGGTGATTTGATTAACTAAGTCCCGATTTAACGTCCACGACATAAAGTGATGAATAGGGATATTGATGATTCCCATGTTATGGCTATGCCCTGGGTTCGTTAGTCGATGCGGGACAGAAGCCCAAAACAGACCGATTGAACCAGCTTTCACAATCACCGGGCTGCCATTAATGATGTACTCGACGTCATCTCCAAAAGGAATGTTCACCTCGACTTGCCCATGCCAGTGATAACCCGGCATAGAGTGGGGCGGCCTAAGCTCGATATCGATTTTTTCATAGGATGAGTACAGCGAAAGTGGGCTTACAGAAACCGTTTCGGAAGAATACTTATCTTGAATCACGACTTTCAATGTATCTAACTCTGCCTTGGACTCTACCTTCGCCATCGCCCACCTCTTAGGAAACTGTATAAGTTCTTTGTACTAAATCTGTTGAAACAAAACTCAGAACAGCTTCAAAAACACCGATTACTCTGTTTTATAAGATTTTGGTTATGTGACTTAAATCGCCGTGCTAGCAAGCCTCAGTGTATCTTCCCACCTTTTTTATCCGTGATTTACACAAAAATATCCCATTTCCTAAGAATTTTTATTGGTTGATTTTAAATATTAGGAAACGGGAGAGTGATTGGTTTATCTGAGACGAATTCGGCCTTGCGACAGGTGTAACTTAAATGCATCGAAACAAAAGTATGAAAGCAAAAAGGATTCAACTATGAAAAGCCCTAAAATCACATTTATCGGTGCGGGTTCGACGATTTTTGTGAAAAACATTCTTGGCGATGTGTTCCACAAGCCAGCGTTCAAAGGGGCGCAAATTGCCTTGATGGATATTGATGAACTCCGTTTAGAAGAGTCACATCTCGTTGTAAGCAAGTTAATGGAGTCATCCGGAGCAACGGGCACGATCACTTGCCACTTAAACCAGAAAGAGGCATTGCAAGGCGCAGACTTCGTGGTTATTGCGTTCCAAATTGGCGGTTATGAACCATGTACCGTGACGGATTTTGAAGTCTGTAAGCGTCATGGTTTAGAGCAAACTATTGCAGATACATTAGGCCCAGGCGGCATCATGCGCTCACTTCGCACCATTCCGCACCTTTGGAGCGTATGCGAGGACATGACGACGATCTGTCCAAACGCTACCATGCTTAACTACGTTAACCCAATGGCAATGAACACTTGGGCGATGTACGAGAAATACCCTCATATCAAACAAGTGGGTTTGTGCCATTCCGTGCAAGGGACGGCGGAAGAGCTGGCTCGCGACCTTGATATCCAATACTCAGACCTTCGTTACACCTGTGCAGGCATTAACCACATGGCTTACTACCTGACGCTCGAAAAGAAAAACGAGCAGGGGGAGTATGTCGACATTTATCCTGAACTGCTTAAGGCATTTGAATCGGGCAAAGCGCCGAAGCCGGGTTTGCACCACAATGGTCGCTGCACCAACCTAGTCCGCTACGAGATGTTTAAGAAGTTGGGCTACTTCGTAACGGAATCTTCAGAACATTTTTCTGAATACACGCCATATTTCATTAAGCCAAATCGCCCAGATTTGATTGAACGTTATAAAGTGCCACTTGATGAATATCCTAAACGTTGTGTAGAACAAATTGCAGACTGGAAAAAAGACCTCGAAGACTTCAAAAACGCGGATCAAATCACCGTCAAAGAGTCACATGAATACGCGAGTACCATCATGAACTCGATTTGGACAGGCACGCCGAGTGTTATCTACGGCAACGTGAAGAACGAAGCGTTAATTGACAACTTACCACAAGGTTGTTGTGTGGAAGTGGCTTGTTTGGTGGACGCAAACGGCATTCAACCTATCAAAGCAGGACGCTTACCAAATCACTTAGCGGCATTAATGCAGACCAACATTAATGTTCAAACGCTGCTGACAGAAGCCATCCTCACGGAAAACCGTGACCGCATTTACCATGCCGCCATGCTTGATCCTCACACTGCAGCAGTGCTTGGACTCGAAGAGATTTATGCCCTTGTTGATGACTTGATAGAAGCACTCGAAGGTTGGTTGCCAGCGTGGGTGCATCAGTAAATCCAGACTCACAAAACCAATATCAATAAAAACGACAATAACGTGAATATACTGCGCCTTCTCGATGAGGGGGCGTAAGGAGTAACAAATGAGTATCTCTATGAATACCAAGCTGAGCTACGGCTTTGGCGCATTTGGTAAAGACTTCGCTATCACCATCGTTTACATGTATCTGATGTTCTATTACACCGACGTTGTTGGCCTCTCGGCTGCTGCGGTGGGGACCATCTTCTTAATCGCGCGTATTTGGGATGCTGTGAACGATCCGATTATGGGCTGGATAGTGAATAACACCCGCTCTCGTTGGGGTAAGTTTAAACCTTGGATCTTAGTCGGCACGCTCACCAACTCAGTTGTGTTAATCATGCTGTTTAGTGCGCATCACATAGAAGGGCCATGGCTGATCGCTTACGCCGCGGTTACTTACATCTTATGGGGCATGACTTACACCTTGATGGACATTCCTTTTTGGTCACTGGTTCCGACATTAACATTGGATAAACGTGAACGTGAAGAGTTGGTTCCTTATCCACGATTTTTTGCCAGCCTTGCATGGATTGTTACCGCTGCTATTGCTATGCCGTTTGTGAATTATGTTGGTGGCGACGACAAAGGGTTTGGTTTCCAAGTGTTTGCCATTTTGCTTGTCGGTTGTTTCCTCGTATCCACTTACGTCACGTTACGTAATGTGAAAGAGCGTTACTCAACCAGCAACCTTGACGTGACGAAGCCTGAAGAAAAAGTCTCACTGAAGAAGCTCCTTTCTCTTATCTACAAAAATGACCAACTGACCAGCGTGCTTTGTATGGCACTGTCATACAACCTCGCTACCAACATCATCACAGCCTTTGCGGTTTACTACTTCACCTATGTAGTCGGAAACGAAGAACTTTTCCCTTACTACATGGCTTATGCTGGTATTGCGAACCTAATTACACTGGTGTTGTTCCCTAAATTGGCGCAAATGTTCTCACGTCGAGTTTTATGGGCGTGCGCATCTAGCTTCCCGATCCTAGGCAGTGCGGTACTTACCTATGTAGGCATGTACGACAAACAAAGCATTCTGCTGATTTCTACTGCGGGCGTGTTATTGCAAATCGGTACGGCGCTATTTTGGGTACTCAACGTCATTATGGTGGCGGATACAGTGGACTATGGTGAGTACAAACTGGGATCTCGCTGCGAAAGTATTGCTTACTCAGTACAAACGCTGGTGGTTAAAGCAGGGTCTGCTTTTGCGGCTTTCTTTATTGGTATCGCACTTACCGCAGTGGATTATGTACCGAACATGGAGCAAAGCCCTGAAACCGTGTTTGGCATGCAATGCATCATGGTTGGTTTGCCTGCGTTCTTCTTCGCTATCGCTTTGGTTGTGTACTTCCGCTTCTACAAACTCAACGGTGCTTACCACCAAAAAATTCAGGATCATCTGACCGAGAAATACGACCATATTGTGGCCAATGATTCTGATGAGAAAACGAAAGTCTCTCCAGAATCCATTCAAGCGGTTTAACGCATCTTACAGCTATTAAAAATTAACATGCCGGTGTCTTCATTTCATGTCGCCGGCAGCATCCCGAATAAACGTTATCCAATAACCACGCTATCCCTACGAGAAAAAAATGAAACTGAAAATACTTGCTTCAGCGATTCTTGTCGCCCTTGCTTTGTCCGGTTGTAATAGCTCGTCTGATGATGATTCTTCGAAAGGCGATAACCTTGTCTCAAATTCTACCTTTGAAAATGACGGTTTAGGATGGAGCTACTGGTTTGCCAATGTGAAGTATGAAGATGCTTATGTTGGTGAGTCGATGGCGAGGATTGCCACCGGAACCAACCATCATGTGAGCCAAATAGTCACCATTCCTGAAACGGGTTTTTATGATTTATCCGCCCACATCAGCAGCCCAAGTGATGACGCCATTCTTGGCTTAAGTAACCTGACCGATGAGGTTCTCGTCAGCCAGACGATTGAAAAAACCAAAGACGAAAATACAGAAGGGGAACTATATAAGCCAAATACTCTGCCTGCTATTCCACTAGAGAAAGGCGAGCAAATTAAAGTCTGGTTTACAGGATCTGATGTCGGAGGGGTGAGCGTCGACAGTGTGTCTTTGGTGAGAGTGAACAAGAGCCAGCCTGTTAGTTTTAATCAAATCATCCAATTTAAAGCCGAGCAACAGGTCGGTGTGACGGGCATTGATAAGACTCAACGAACCGTCGAGTTCCAAGTGCCTTATGGCACCGATTTGAGTGCCATAAAGGTGAGTACACTTTTGGTTTCTGAACAAAGTCGATCAAGCTTGGATGTCGATGAAGTCGTGGACTTTACTCAACCAGTGCAAGCGGTAGTAACAGATGCAAGTGGTAAAGAAGAAAAATGGACATTAACGGCGATTGAAAAAGAGAAGCAGGTTGTCGTCACTTCGTCCAATCAGAAGCTTCAAGATTCGTTTGAATGGGCAATTGATAAAACACGTCGTTTTGTTATGACTGGGCAGCATGATCTGGTTAACCGTGATGAGAATAATAATGATGGTGATGGTACGGCTGATTACATCCCATCTTATTGGGCTGGCTATTTTGACCGAACGGCTTTCTACTCTCGCGACTTCTTACATCAAGCTAGCGGAGCCAAAATCGCAGGTCTAGATGCCGAAAACTTTTCGATGTTTAAGACCTTCGCTAAGCATTCTACCGAATCGAGAAAATGGTATACCTTGTGGGCGGTTAACTTTGATGGCACGCCACATACCATCGACTACAAAGATGACAGCTGGTTTGTACGTGAAGTACCTGCTCAATTTGAGTTTGTAGAAAAAGCATGGAAGCAATATCAATGGACAGGAGACAAGCGTTACATCGAAGACCCAGATTTATGGCGTTTTTACACCAAGGTGCTAACGGACTATATCACGCTTCACGACGATCAAGATCCTAACGGTATTGCTGAGGGTTATGGTGGTATTTTTGAAGGCTCCGCAACTTACAACGAGCGTGGCGAATTCCCAATCGAAGCCGGTGATGGCATAGGCTCTCAATACCAAGCGACGGTCGCGTATGCTGCAATGCTTGGGGCTCGAGAAGAGTACAGCGAGGCAGCGCTTTGGCAAGAGAAAGCACAGCAACTTAAAGATTTCTTTAATGAAGAATGGAGTATTGCGGATCCAAATAAACCGTTGGATAACTACGTTAACATCGTTCAGCGTGATGGTTTCCGTATGAATGACTTCGGTAAAGAAAACAGCTGGTTCATGCCAATGAAGCTGATCACTGAACCTGGAGAACGTAACGACAGCTACTTAGACTTTATTACAGAAAATCTGGGTGATGGAATTGGAAGTACGCCGGAAGCGCCATACAACATTGAGGCTTACACTTATATCCCTGAAACCTACTTCCCTTACAATCGTAATGCGGAAGCATGGAAGTGGATGCAGTACATCATGGATATCAAAGACGAGCCCCATGAGCGCCCAACTCAAGGTACTAACGGTGACTATCCTGAAATCTCTTTTACCTTTATTTCGAATACCATTGAGGGATTGATGGGCATCAAGCCTGATGCGGCAAACCATCGAGTTGTAACCGCGTCACATCTAACAACCGATATTGACTGGCTTCAAGTTGAGCAACTTCCGATGGGAGAGCACGAGCTAACTTTGCGTCATGATGGCTTAGAGCGATCGACACTTACCAATACCTCTGAGGAAAACTTAGAGTGGGAAGCTTGGTTCTATGGCGATTACCCGACACTTATCGTTGACGAACAGTCTGTTTCTGCCAAGCACAAATACGTGAACGGACAGAAGGTGAGTTATGTAATTGTCACGCTTACCGCCAACTCAAGTGTTGAAGTTCGAAAGTAGTCTGAGTCACCACAGCGAATAACCACAAAGCCTAGTGCACCATCACTAGGCTTTTTGCTATTCGCTGTCTCGTCGGGAAATGCGCAACCGCATCACTTTTCTTAAAAAAACACTAAACGTTTCTTTAATTTGGTCGATAAGTATCCAAAGCCTTAATTTCAGGACCAATATTTGTGGCGATCACCGTTAATACCAATGTGGCAGCACTTGTCGCACAGCGTCATTTGACCAGTGCAACCGACATGCTGAACCAATCCATGGAGCGTTTGTCTTCAGGGAAGCGTATTAACAGCGCGAAGGATGACGCTGCGGGTCTGCAAATCTCCAACCGCTTACAATCGCAAATGCGTGGTTTAGATGTTGCCGTGCGCAACGCGAACGATGGCATTTCCATCATGCAAACTGCGGAAGGCGCGATGAATGAGGTGACTAACATCATGCAGCGCATGCGTGATTTGTCGCTCCAGTCAGCCAATGGCTCAAATAGCAAAGCGGAACGCACTGCGTTGCAAGAGGAAGTCTCTGCACTTAACGATGAGCTAAACCGCATTGCGGAAACTACTTCTTTTGGTGGGCGTAAACTGCTCAATGGCAGCTTTGGTAAGTCGGCATTTCAAATTGGCGCAGCGTCAGGTGAAGCAGTGCAAGTTGAATTAAAGTCGATGCGCAGTGATGGCATTGATATGGGCGGCTTTAGCTACATTGCAAACGGACGCGCAAGCTCTGATTGGCAAGTAAAAGATGGCGCGAATGATCTTAGCATGTCATTTACTAATCGTTTTGGTGAAACGGAAACCATTCAAATTAATGCCAAAACTGGCGACGATATCGAAGAGCTTGCGACTTATATCAATGGTCAAACTGACAAAGTCACGGCATCTGTGAATGAAGAAGGTCAGTTACAGCTATTTATGGCTGGAGAAGAAACTTCAGGCACTTTATCGTTTTCAGGTGATTTAGCGAGTGAACTTGGGCTGCAGCTAAAAGGTTACGATGCGGTTGATAACATCGACATTACGTCGGTCGGTGGTGCGCAACAAGCCGTGGCCGTCCTAGATACTGCGATGAAGTACGTTGATAGCCATCGTGCTGAGTTAGGCGCGTATCAAAACCGCTTTAATCACGCGATCAATAATCTGGATAACATCCACGAAAACCTAGCGGCTTCTAACAGCCGCATTCAAGATACGGATTACGCCAAAGAAACCACGCAAATGGTGAAGCAGCAGATCTTACAACAGGTCAGTACTTCTATCTTGGCACAAGCAAAACAAGCGCCAAATCTTGCCTTGACGCTGCTTGGTTAATGGTTCGACCCATACGAATTCAACGCAAAATCAGCCTGTATCGACAATTCGAAAAGAAGCTTTAGCGAAAAATGAAAGTTTTTTTGCTTTTTTATCCGCTTCGTCACGATTACCCCTCCAAACGAATTATTTTCAAAAAAATCTAAAGATTTTTCTAAAGAAAACAGGGCATGCGCCGTTAATAAAAGTAACTTTGAGAGAACTACTTGGTTTTCCGAGACGTCGGAAACCGCTACATCGGAAAATCAATTGGAGAAATCACCATGGCAGTGAATGTAAACACAAACGTATCAGCGATGACCGCTCAGCGTTACCTAAACAACGCAAACTCAGCACAACAAACTTCTATGGAGCGTTTGTCTTCAGGTTTCAAAATCAACAGCGCGAAAGACGACGCTGCGGGTCTTCAAATCTCGAACCGCTTGAACGTACAAAGCCGTGGCCTGGATGTGGCTGTTCGTAACGCGAACGACGGTATCTCTATTGCACAAACTGCTGAAGGTGCAATGAACGAGACTACCAACATCCTGCAACGTATGCGTGATCTATCTCTTCAATCTGCGAACGGCTCTAACTCAAAATCTGAGCGTGTTGCGATTCAAGAAGAAGTAACGGCACTGAACGATGAATTAAACCGTATCGCTGAAACGACATCTTTCGGTGGTAACCGCCTACTTAACGGTACTTACGGCACTCAGTCTTTCCAAATCGGTGCGGACAACGGTGAAGCAGTAATGCTTAACCTAAAAGACATGCGCTCAGACAACCAAATGATGGGCGGCGTGAGCTACCAAGCTGAAAACGGCAAAGACAAAAACTGGAACGTTGCTGCTGATAAATCAGACATGAAAATCAGCCTAACGGACAGTTTTGGTCAAGAACAAGAAATCAACATCAGCGCGAAAGCAGGTGACGATATCGAAGAGCTAGCGACGTACATCAATGGTCAAACAGACCTAGTGAAAGCGTCAGTAGACCAAGACGGTAAGCTGCAAGTGTTTGCGGGCAACAACAAAGTGGAAGGCGACGTTGAATTCTCTGGCGGCCTATCTGGTGAGTTAGGTCTAAGCGACGGTAAGAAAGTAACGGTTGATACTATCGACGTAACATCAGTAGGTGGTGCACAAGAGTCTGTAGCTATCATTGATGCGGCATTGAAATACGTAGACAGCCACCGTGCAGAGCTAGGTGCTTTCCAAAACCGTTTCAACCACGCAATCAGCAACTTGGATAACATCAACGAGAACGTGAACGCGTCGAAGAGCCGTATCAAAGATACCGACTTCGCAAAAGAAACGACTCAAATGACCAAGTCACAAATTCTATCGCAAGCGTCAAGCTCAATCCTTGCGCAAGCGAAACAAGCGCCTAACTCAGCGCTAAGCCTACTAGGTTAATTTTCAACCTAAAGGCAAGAACCTCATTGGCTCGTGGTGAGAGATGAGCGAGTAAACCCAGCTTCGGCTGGGTTTTTTTATGTCTGATTTTTTATTTTAATCGAGTGTTATTTATCCCCAATCGTAATATTAGAGATTCATCACACTTCATTAAGTCGAAGAAAATAATCGCAAAAAATTGAAATTTTCTCCTAAAGGATATTTATAGGCCGCCGTTAAAGGGACTGAGAGAAATGAGATGTACCTAAGTGAGGTGAGAGACACGACGGTACATCAACTAAAGCCTTAAGGAGATCAACTATGGCGATTAACGTTAATACTAACGTTTCTGCGATGACCGCACAGCGTTACCTAAATCAGGCGGCTGAAGGTCAACAAAAATCAATGGAGCGTTTGTCTTCGGGTTATAAAATCAATAGCGCGAAAGACGATGCTGCCGGTCTACAGATTTCTAACCGTTTGAACGCACAGAGCCGTGGTCTAGACATGGCTGTGAAAAACGCGAACGACGGTATTTCTATTGCACAGGTTGCTGAAGGTGCAATGAATGAATCTACCAACATCCTACAACGTATGCGTGACCTATCGCTTCAATCTGCGAACGGTTCGAACTCAAAATCAGAACGTGTAGCGATCCAAGAAGAAGTTACAGCGCTTAATGACGAACTAAACCGTATCGCTGAAACAACCTCTTTCGGTGGTAACAAGCTTCTTAACGGTACTTACGGTACTCAATCTTTCCAAATCGGTGCGGACTCTGGTGAAGCGGTCATGCTTTCTATGGGTAACCTACGTTCTGATACTTCTGCAATGGGCGGTAAGAGCTATGCAGCAGAAGACGGTAAAGATGCATCTTGGGCGGTTGGTGACAACACTGAACTTAAGCTGAACTACACCAACAAGCAAGGTGAAGAGAAAGAGCTGACTATCACTGCAAAGCAAGGCGATGATATTGAACAGCTAGCAACTTACATCAACGGTCAAAGCGACGACGTTAAAGCGTCTGTTGGTGAGGACGGTAAGCTGCAAGTATTCGCTGCTACTCAAAAAGTAACAGGTGATGTTGAGTTCTCTGGCAACCTAGCGGGTGAAATTGGTTTCGGCGATGCAAAAGACGTAACAGTTAAAGACATCGACGTAACATCAGTTGCAGGTTCTCAAGAAGCGGTTGCTATCATTGATGGCGCACTAAAATCAGTAGACAGCCAACGTGCGTCTCTTGGTGCATTCCAAAACCGTTTCAACCACGCTATCAGCAACCTAGACAACATTAACGAGAACGTTAACGCGTCTAACAGCCGTATTAAAGATACTGACTACGCGAAGGAAACGACAGCAATGACTAAGTCGCAAATCCTTCAACAAGCAAGTACTTCAATCTTGGCACAAGCAAAGCAGTCACCATCTGCGGCGCTGAGCTTGTTGGGCTAATTGGGTCGACTCAGCCTAGTGATACCATCACCAAAGCGATAGACCTAATCGTTAGCTCATAAGGTGGAAGGGAGATTGTAATGGAAATATCCTCCTACGCATCGAACATCCAGCCTTACGGCACACCGAGTGGCACAAAAGTTGCTAAAGAAAATGGCATAGGCACGCCTAGCACAGCAAGTTCAAACGGTAACACTTCGCCTGTAAAAGCGAAGGAAACCGAACGTGACCTCTCTGTTCAAGCTGCGATTGAAATGGCGGAATCCCGCCAAGAGCTGAACAAAGAAGAGCGCGAGAAAATGGTTGAGCAAATGAATGAATTTGTGAGCGCCATGAATAAAGGAGTGGCGTTTCGAGTCGATGAAGAATCGGGTCGAGACGTCGTGACGATTTACGAAGCCACAACCGGTGATGTAATTCGTCAGATTCCTGATGAAGAAATGCTAGTGGTATTGCGTCGCCTAGCTGAGCACACAGCTAACCGCGGTTTGTTAGTTGAAAAGGTGTAAGTCGTTTTTGAGGTGATTTGATGAGTTTAGGCCCTTTGGGGATGTCTGGTGGCATGGATATCAATTCCATGGTCAGCAAAATTGTAGATGCCGAGCGTGTGCCAAAGCAGCAACGCATCGACAACGAGCGTACGACAATTGACGCCAGCATCAGTGCCTACGGGCGACTCAGAGAATCGTTGGATACGATGAAAAATCTCATGACGAACTTTCGTCAGGAGAAGGCGTTTGCCGTTCGTTCTGTAGAGACAACGGACGACGCAGTCGTATCTGCGACCGCAACTACTGACGCTATAGCCGGTAAGTATGCTATCGATGTGTTGCAGCTTGCACAGAGCCATAAAGTGGCTTCTGACGTTCTGCCAGAAGACGCTAAGTTTGGTCCTGGTAAGCTGCAGATTTCTCTTGGTGATGACACCTTCGACGTTAATGTCCGTTCTAGCTCTAAGCTAGTTGATGTCGTTCGTGGAATTAACGGCGCTAAGGATAACCCTGGCGTACGTGCTTCCTTAATTAACGACGTAGAAGGGCCGCGTTTGATCCTTGCTTCGAACCTGTCGGGCAAGGACCATCAACTTAAAGTCAGTGTGGACGCCGAAGCCGGCAGCCCTCTGAAACATTTCGAATACAAAACACTGGAAGACCGAGTTAATGCGCTTGAAGAAGCACGTGAAGCGGCTGAAGCAGTGTTAGGGCCTCTAAAAGCGCCTGAAACCGATGCAAACCAACCGGAAGCGTTGGATACAGACGGCAATCCTATACCTCCTGAAGAACAACAAGCGGCAGAGAATGTACCAGATGGCGCAACGGATGAACCGATCTCTGCGGCCGGTGCTGCCGCTGCGAAAGCGGGTCAAGAAGCAATAGAAAAAGCCAATCAACGAGCGGGTATGCGTCCGCAAGACAGTATCCCTGGCTGGACTGAAACCGCTTCAGGTACACTCCTCGATTCTTACCGTCCACCGGAATTAGAGTTGGACGAAGATGCGATCGCCAAAGCGCCAGACGTACCGGGCTGGAACAATACCGCCTCAGGTACGTTGACTGATTCTTACGTCACAACCAAAGAAGCCAAGCAGCAATTAGAGCAAGAAAAAGCCGAGATCGAAAAAAAGATTGCGGACGAAAAACAAGCGCTTGACCAAAAAGTGGAACGTGGAGAACTGACAGAAGAACAAGCAAAGACCATCCATCGCGCTAAATTAGAACCCGAAGAGCGTGAACGTCTTGAAAAGATAGATGTAGCAGAAGCTAAAATTGCTGAGGCTCAAAAATCCTTCGAGGCTTACACCGGTATGGCTCAAGTCCAAGCAGGACAAGACTCCATGGTGATGCTGGATGGTGTTGCGCAGTTGTCGAGTCACAACAACGTCATTGAAGATGCGATTGAGGGCGTGAACCTCACTTTGAAAGGCAAATCAGAGCTGGGTAAACCGCCTGCTGAAATTGGTGTTGAATATGACCGTCAAAGCGTGCGCTCAGATATCGAAAGCTTTGTTTCGGCTTACAACGCGTTCTATCAAACATCCAAAGCATTAGCGAATGTCGACCCAACGACAGGTCAACGCGGGCCTTTAGCGGGTGACAGTACTGTTCGTAATGCTGATTCTCGGTTGAAATCGGTCTTTTCGACCAACATTGAAAAAGCACCAGAAGACCTAAAATCGCTGACTGAATTTGGCATTACTACGACTCGTCAAGGTACGCTAGAAATCAACTACGACATGCTTGATCGTCAGCTGAACAACAACTTCAACGAGTTAGAGAAGTTCTTTGGTGGCAATACCGGTTTTGCCAAACGTGTGGAAGATGCGATTCAAGGCATCACGGGTTTCACTGGCAGTATCCGTACTCGTGAAAAAAGCCTGACTGAACAAAATTATCGTCTGAGTGATGATCAAGCGGCACTCGATCGCCGCATGGACAGTTTAGAGAAGCGCACTCATGCAAAATTCGCTGCCATGCAAGACGCTACTGGCAAGATGCAAGGCCAACTTGGAGCGTTAATGAACGCGCTGGGCTAATAGATGCGAAATGAACTCATTGAAATAAGTGATATTGATCAACTAATTACGCAAGAACTGGAAAAAGTCGACGTTAATGCTGAAGAAATTCAACGTTTGGTCGATATCAGGGAACGGTTATTGCAAAACCTGCTACCCATTGTCGAGAGCAATCCGGTGCTAAAGCAGGAAGCAGAATGGCAAAACTTGCTTATTCGTACCAAAAGAATTGTCGAGCTGATGCAGGCAGAGACTT
Source organism: Vibrio sp. ED002 (assembly GCF_023277445.1). Lineage (NCBI taxonomy): Bacteria > Pseudomonadati > Pseudomonadota > Gammaproteobacteria > Vibrionales > Vibrionaceae > Vibrio > Vibrio sp. ED002. Next base: position 3,344,632 of record NZ_CP080238.1, read on the forward strand.
CTAACGTGGGTAAAGAACTTCATAAGTTCCGTTATGGTCAGCGTTCGCTTCAGCAGTACAAAAAATTTATATAAAAGAGGAATACTATGCGCGGTTCTTTGCAAGCATACAAAAAGGTATCAGTCGACAGCCAATTGAGCGCGGCTTCTCCGCACAAAGTCATTCAAATGCTAATGGCGGGTGCAATTGAGCGTCTGATCCAAGGTAAAGCAGCAATGCAAGCAGGCAATATTCCTGCAAAAGGTGAACGTCTGGGTAAAGCGTTGGACATCATCATCGCACTGCGCAGCTGTCTGTCGATGGACGACGGTGGTGATATTGCATCAAACTTAGATTCACTTTACGAGTTCATGATCACTCAGATCTCGGCAGCGAACCACCAAAACGATCCTCAACCGATCGACGACGTTATCGACATTATTCGTGAGATAAAATCAGCTTGGGACCAGATCCCGACTGAATTCCACAACCTAACAGCTGCTGAAGTAGGCATTTAATAATCAAAACAATACCTTACTTAAATAGTAGGGTATTGCGTCTGATTGCACAGAAAGTTATTCAGTAAAGTTACAATCAAGTTCACACCTCTTTATTGCTTGGTTGCCTTATTTTTTTATTCAAATAAAATAGAAGTCATTAGTGGCCCCTAATGGCTTTTTTTTGTTGCTGATTTTCCTATTTTGTCTATCGTTAATTGAGAGTGGTCCCCCCTTTTTACACTCAATTGCGCAAATCAAGGTCTGGCCGCAACACACCCATAATAAAGGCAATCATTCTTACTTATGCAAGGTTTGGCAAAGCTGCTTGTAATTGATGACGATGCACCAAGTCGTTTAAATATAAGCAATATATTGGAATTTGTTGGAGAAAGTTGCGAAGCGGTCAGTTCTGACCAGCTAGGCGATGTAGACTGGTCTAGCGTGTGGTCAGGTTGTATTGTCGGTAACATCTCGGCGGGTAGTGCTGCGACAACAGTGATGGCTCACCTTAATGAAGCCTACCATATCCCACTTCTCATCTTGGGCTCGTTTCCGCTGCCTGTTGATGACTTGCCAAATTTCGTTGGGGAGTTAGAGCAACCGCTGAACTACCCACAACTTAGCGAAGCACTGCGTCACTGCAAAGATTTCCTTGGTCGCAAAGGCGTTAACGTTGTTGCAAGCGCACGCAAAAATACTCTTTTCCGTAGCCTTGTAGGCCAAAGCCGTGGCATTCAAGAAGTTCGTCATTTGATTGAACAAGTTTCTAATACTGAAGCAAACGTCCTGATCTTGGGTGAATCTGGCACGGGTAAAGAAGTCGTCGCACGCAATATTCATTACCATTCTGCTTACCGTAATGGTCCGTTTGTGCCAATTAACTGTGGCGCAATTCCGCCAGAGCTGTTGGAAAGTGAACTGTTTGGTCATGAGAAAGGTGCTTTCACGGGGGCATTGACCTCGCGTAAAGGCCGATTCGAATTGGCAGAAGGCGGTACGATCTTCCTTGATGAAATTGGCGATATGCCAATGTCGATGCAAGTGAAGTTACTGCGCGTTCTACAAGAGCGTTGTTTTGAACGTGTAGGTGGTAACACCACGATTAAAGTAAACGTTCGTGTTGTAGCAGCAACGCACCGCAACCTAGAGAACATGATCGATGATGGCACATTCCGTGAAGATCTGTTCTACCGCCTCAATGTATTCCCAATCGAGATGCCGGCGCTGAAAGCACGTAAGCAAGATATTCCATTGCTACTGCAAGAACTGATGACGCGTTTGGAAGCCGAAGGTGGGCAACCAATTTGCTTTACGCCTCGTGCAATTAACTCCTTAATGGAACACAACTGGCCGGGTAACGTTCGCGAGCTTGCGAACCTTGTTGAACGCATGATTATTCTGTACCCGAACAGTTTGGTCGACGTAAACCATCTGCCAACCAAGTACCGTTACAGTGATATTCCTGAGTTCCAACCAGAAGGTAACCCATTTACTTCGGTTGAAGAACAAGAGCGTGACGTGTTCCAAGATATCTTTTCTGAGAACTTCAGTTTTGAAGATCAAAGCGATCTAGACCACAACATGAATGCGCCTCAAGCCCTGCCGCCAGAAGGCGTGAACTTGAAAGAGCTATTAGCCGATATGGAAGTCAATATGATCAGCCAAGCGTTAGAAGCGCAAGGTGGTGTGGTTGCACGAGCAGCAGATATGCTTGGAATGCGACGCACGACTTTGGTTGAGAAAATGCGTAAATACAACCTACAACGATAGGTAAAGTCTGACGTTCATACGGTTAAACTCTGAACGTTTTGTTATCTTTTCTGACAATAAAACCGCACTTTTCTTAGTGTCAACTTCTTGTCGATAACATAACGCTATGATAAATATAGAAAACAGCTTGGTATGCTAATTGCTTACCAAGCTGTTTTAGTATTTAAATGGCGATATTTCGACAGGCAGTGAATGGACAATAACACCAACCAATCCCATTTAGACTCAGTAGAGAATCAAGTAGAGCGTTACAAACAAGTTTTGGACGTGATGCCTGCTGGTGTGATCTTGCTCGATACACACGGTGTTGTGCGCGAAGCGAACCCAGAGGCACATCGAATTCTAGAGATTCCACTGGTCAACGAGAAATGGTTCAACATCATCCAAGCGGTCTTTGATCCGCGTGAAGATGATGGTCATGAAATCTCACTGCGTAACGGACGTAAAGTTCGCTTGGCGATCTCCGCTTCGGCGACGGGACAGCTGATTCTGATCACCGACTTGACCGAAACACGCTTGCTGCAATCACGCGTGAGTGATTTGCAACGACTGTCCTCCTTAGGTCGCATGGTGGCGTCTTTGGCTCACCAAGTAAGAACGCCGTTATCGAGTGCCATGCTATATGCATCAAATTTAGGTGCGCCAAATCTCCCTCCAGCGACAAGAGAGCGATTTCAAAGCAAATTAATGGATCGACTGCACGATTTGGAGAAGCAGGTTAATGATATGCTGCTTTTTGCCAAGGGTGGTGATAATAAAGTCATTAAGCCATTTAACATTGCTCAGCTTGTTGCGGAATACCAGCCGATGGTGGAAACCGCGCTGAAGAACAATAACATTGACTACTTCTTAGAAGTGGAAGAAGAACAGACTGAGCTGTTAGGCAATGCTAACGCCATTGCATCCGCACTGAGTAACTTGGTGATGAATGCGATTCAGATGTCTGGAAAGGAATCACAAATAGATGTCTTTTTCCGCCCGGTTAATGGTGAACTGCGCATTTCTGTGCAAGACAGCGGGCCGGGAGTACCAAAAGAACTACAAGCCAAGATTATGGAGCCGTTTTTTACCACGCGTTCTCAAGGAACCGGGTTGGGGCTCGCTGTAGTTCAAATGGTTTGCCGTGCCCATGACGGTCGATTGGAACTCATTTCAGAGCAGGGCGATGGAGCCTGCTTTACCATGTGCATTCCGCTAGAGCGAGTGCAAGCAGATACTGGAGAATCATAATGGCGCAAAGCAAAGTGCTGATCGTAGAGGACGATGAAGGTCTTCGTGAAGCCCTAGTAGATACTCTGGCTCTGGCAGGGTACGAATGGTTAGAAGCCGATTGTGCAGAAGATGCGTTAGTAAAACTAAAGTCAAACGCGGTCGACATCGTGGTTTCTGACGTACAAATGGCTGGCATGGGCGGTTTGGCTCTGCTACGCAATATCAAACAGAATTGGCCGAACTTACCCGTTCTTCTTATGACGGCTTACGCAAACATTGAAGACGCAGTATCAGCAATGAAAGAAGGTGCGATTGATTACATGGCGAAGCCATTTGCACCAGAAGTACTGCTGAACATGGTGAGCCGTTACGCACCAATTAAGAGTGACGATAACGGTGACGCGGTCGTGGCGGACGAGAAAAGTCTGCGCCTACTGGCTTTGGCTGACAAAGTCGCGCGCACCGATGCAAATGTGATGATCTTGGGCCCAAGTGGCTCTGGTAAAGAAGTGATGTCCCGTTACATCCACAATGCATCTAATCGCAAAGATGGCCCTTTTGTCGCAATCAACTGTGCAGCAATCCCAGACAACATGCTTGAAGCGACGTTGTTCGGCTACGAGAAAGGTGCGTTTACCGGTGCGGTTCAAGCGTGTCCGGGTAAGTTTGAGCAAGCACAAGGCGGTACGATTTTGCTGGATGAAATCAGTGAAATGGACTTGAGCTTACAAGCGAAACTGCTACGTGTTTTACAAGAGCGAGAAGTGGAGCGTTTGGGTAGCCGCAAGAGCATCAAGCTCGATGTGCGCGTTCTTGCCACTAGTAACCGTGACCTCAAGCAGTACGTCTCAGAGGGCAACTTCCGTGAAGACTTGTACTACCGCTTGAACGTATTCCCAATTTCATGGCCGGCACTTTGTGAACGTAAGGGGGATATTGCGCCACTTGCAACGCATCTTGCTGAACGTCATTGCAGCAAAATGGGCATGCCAGTACCTAAGTTCTCACCAGTTGCATTAGATAAACTGCTTCAATATCCATGGCCGGGTAACGTTCGTGAGTTGGATAACGTGGTTCAGCGAGCACTCATTTTGAGCGAAAACGGTGACATCGATGCAGAACACATTTTGTTGGAAGGTGTAGATTGGCAAGATGCAAGCAGCCTACAATCTGTTGTGCAAAATGCTGAGGTTTTGGTTCCCGATGTTAAGCCTGTCGCGCAAGTGGATCCGATCAATCGTGTTGCCGCTGGTGGTGAAGGCCTTGGTGGTGAACTGCGTGACCAAGAGTACGCGATCATTTTGGAAACCTTGATCGAATGTAACGGCCGCCGCAAAGAGATGGCAGAGAAATTAGGTATTAGTCCACGTACCCTGCGTTACAAACTCGCCAAAATGCGTGACGCTGGTATCGATATTCCTGCTTAGTACTCACATCAATAGCCATAGGACAAAAGTGTGGGTACACTACGGCACTATTGTCTTATGGCACAGTAATTGCTGTGTCAATAATCAGTTTTAGTTAATAGTCAAACTTTTGGCTTAGAGGTGACAATGAAAGTTGATGGTATTCAAGCACAAATGCGCGCCATGATGGTGGAAGCGACCAACACCGCTCCCGTTGCAACTGGTGCGAAAGTAGGGGCGGATTTTGGCGATCTCCTCACTAAAGCCATCAATAACGTTAACTCACTTCAAAAAACATCCGGCGACCTGCAAACGCGTTTCGATCGTGGTGACGCTGATGTTTCCCTTTCTGACGTTATGATTGCTCGTAACAAGTCCAGTGTTGCATTTGATGCCACTGTACAAATCCGCAATAAGCTCGTTGAGTCCTATAAGGATCTCATGAACATGCCAGTGTAATTTAGGTAATAAGTGTGGCAGACAAGTCTACAGATTTAACCGTCACCGATGGCGGCGCAGATGGTGCACTGATCGCTGGCTCAGATTTGGATGTGGATAGCCAAAACCCAGATCTTGAAGAGCGTAGTGCGTCAAAATTCGATATGGCAGTAGGTGACCTCGATTTACTTCGACAGGTTGTGCTTGTGCTGTCTATCTCTATCTGTGTTGCGTTAATCGTGATGCTGTTCTTCTGGGTGAAAGAGCCGGAAATGCGCCCTCTAGGTGCGTATGAAACCGAAGAATTGATCCCAGTGCTGGATTATCTTGATCAGCAAAAAATCAACTACAAGCTTGATGGCAACACCATCTCGGTTGAGTCGAGTGATTACAACTCGATCAAACTCGGCATGGTGCGCTCAGGTGTGAACCAAGCGACTGAGGCGGGTGATGATATTCTGCTGCAAGACATGGGCTTTGGTGTATCACAACGTTTGGAGCAAGAACGTTTGAAGCTCAGCCGCGAGCGCCAACTTGCGCAAGCGATTGAAGAGATGAAGCAAGTGCGTAAAGCACGTGTGCTTCTTGCTTTGCCAAAACACAGTGTGTTCGTACGTCACAACCAAGAAGCGTCTGCTTCGGTATTTTTGACACTCTCTACTGGCACAAGCCTTAAGCAACAAGAAGTTGACTCCATCGTAGACATGGTGGCGAGTGCTGTTCCTGGCATGAAGACGTCACGTATTACGGTGACCGATCAACACGGTCGCCTATTGAGCTCAGGCTCACAAGATCCTGCCTCTGCAGCTCGTCGTAAAGAGCAAGAACTTGAACGCAGCCAAGAACAAGCGCTACGAGAAAAAATTGATTCCGTCCTGCTGCCAATCCTAGGTTTTGGTAACTACACCGCGCAAGTAGACATCCAAATGGATTTCAGTGCGGTAGAGCAGACTCGCAAACGTTTCGACCCAAATACACCAGCGACACGAAGCGAATACGCACTCGAAGATTATAACAACGGTAACATGGTGGCAGGCATTCCTGGCGCTTTGAGCAATCAACCGCCAGCGGACGCGTCTATCCCACAAGACGTCGCGCAGATGAAAGATGGCTCAATTACCGGCCAAGGCTCGGTGCGTAAAGAATCAACGCGCAACTTTGAACTCGATACCACCATCAGTCACGAACGTAAACAGACTGGTACATTGGCACGCCAAACCGTTTCTGTAGCTATCAAAGACCGTCGCAGCGTGAATCCAGACACGGGTGAAGTCACTTACACTCCAATGTCAGAATCTGAAATTAATGCGATTCGTCAAGTGCTGATCGGTACGGTTGGTTTTGACCAAAATCGTGGTGACTTACTCAATGTCTTGAGTGTGAAGTTTGCCGAGCCAGAACTTGAGCAGATGGTCGATCCACCGATTTGGGAACATCCGAACTTCAATGATTGGGTTCGTTGGTTCGCAAGTGCATTGGTGATCATCGTTGTGGTCTTGGTGTTGGTTCGCCCAGCATTGAAGAAACTGCTCAACCCAGCGAGCGACGACGAAGACGAAATGTACGGACCAGATGGCTTGCCAATTGGTGCGGATGGCGAAACCAGCCTGATTGGTAGCGACATCGAAAGCGGTGAACTGTTTGAGTTTGGTTCAAGCATTGATTTGCCTAACCTTCACAAAGATGAAGATGTATTGAAAGCGGTTCGCGCTCTGGTTGCAAACGAGCCTGAACTTGCCGCTCAAGTTGTGAAAAATTGGATGAATGACAATGGCTAACGATATCGTTCCTCAAGATGAAAATGGCGGATTGCCGGTAGAATTTGATGCGTCCACCATTACCGGTGAAGAAAAAGCAGCCATCTTATTGCTCAGCCTGAATGAGAGTGACGCCGCTGGCATTATTCGACACCTAGAACCGAAGCAGGTTCAGCGTGTGGGTAGTGCGATGGCAAAGGCAAAGGACCTTAGCCAAGACAAAGTCTCAGCGGTTCATCGAGCGTTTTTGGAAGACATCCAGAAATACACCAACATTGGTATGGGCAGCGAAGACTTTATGCGTAATGCTCTGGTTGCTGCACTGGGTGAAGACAAAGCGAATAACTTGGTTGATCAAATCCTATTGGGTACCGGCTCGAAAGGTCTGGATTCATTAAAATGGATGGACCCTCGCCAAGTGGCAAGCATTATTGTCAACGAACACCCGCAGATCCAAACGATAGTTTTGTCTTACTTGGAAGCAGACCAGTCCGCAGAAATCCTATCTCAGTTCCCAGAACGTGTGCGCTTGGACCTGATGATGCGTATTGCCAACCTAGAAGAAGTTCAACCGTCTGCACTGGCAGAGCTGAACGAAATCATGGAGAAACAGTTCGCAGGTCAAGCGGGTGCACAAGCCGCGAAAATTGGCGGCCTGAAGGCAGCGGCAGAAATCATGAACTACCTAGACAACAACGTCGAAGGTATCTTGATGGAACAAATTCGCGACCAAGACGAAGACATGGCGACGCAAATCCAAGACCTTATGTTTGTATTCGAGAACTTGGTGGAAGTGGACGACCAAGGCATTCAGAAATTACTGCGTGACGTTCCTCAGGACGTTCTGCAACGCGCACTTAAAGGTGCCGATGACTCTCTACGTGAGAAAGTCTTCAAGAACATGTCTAAGCGTGCAGCTGAGATGATGCGTGACGATATCGAAGCAATGCCACCAGTTCGCGTTGCAGACGTAGAAGCGGCGCAAAAAGAAATCTTGGCGATTGCTCGTCGTATGGCTGACGCTGGCGAAATCATGCTGTCTGGCGGCGCAGACGAGTTCTTATAATCCTTTCTTATTCCTCCTGCTTAAGTGGGAGGAATGCACTTCCTTAGTCGCGCATTTTTCAAAGCACTTTATTTTTAATATCAATTTCAACATAGACAGATTGTAGGTTAAGCATGGCTGGCGATAGAAAACGTGGATTTATCCGTCCTGATGAAGACGATGCGATGATCGAACCGCAGCGCTGGGGGTTGCCTGATTATGGTGAGCCGAAAGCAAAGCAAGCCAAGCAAACTGCGTTTAACTACGATCCAGGTTGGGTGCCAAACTTTGACGAACCAGAAGAAGAGCAAGCGCTTGAGCTGACAGAAGAACAGATTGAATTGATCAAGCAGGGCGCTTATCAAGAAGGTCTGTATCAAGGTCAAGAAGCAGGCTTTAAACAAGGTTACGACAAAGGCAAAGAAGAAGGCATTCAAGCAGGACATGCAGAAGGTCTGGAGCTCGGCAAAGTTGAAGGCGTGACGGCAGGACAAGAGTACATTCAGCAGCAAGTCGAAACCTTCATGAACTTGGCAAACCAGTTCGCTCAGCCTTTGGAGCTCATGAACGCTCAGGTTGAAAAGCAGCTGATAGACATGGTGTTGTGCCTAGTCAAAGAAGTCGTACACGTGGAAGTGCAAACCAATCCTCAAATTATTCTTGATACGGTGAAGCAGTCTGTAGAAGCGTTGCCTATTTCTGGTCATCCAATCACCTTGCATTTGAACCCCGATGACGTCGCGATCATCCGTTCTGCATATGGTGAAGAAGAGCTCGATTGCCGTAACTGGACGTTGGTCTCTGAACCGGCGCTAAACCGTGGCGATGTACAAATCGCAGCGGGTGAATCGAGCATTAACTACCGCATGGAAGAACGCGTGAAAAGCGTGTTGAACAGCTTTTGTGGTGCAAATCGCCATCAAGGGAGCGAGTAATCCATGCAAGCCTTGGCCGACCGCTTAAAAAACTACAAAGTTGAAGGTTTAACCACACGCCCTGTTGCTTCCGGCAAGCTTGTGCGTGTTGTTGGCTTAACTTTGGAAGCGACGGGTTGCCGTGCGCCAATTGGCAGTTTGTGTTTGGTCGAAACCATGTCCGGTCATATGGAAGCGGAAGTGGTGGGCTTTTCTGGAGACAATCTTTTCTTAATGCCGAGTGAGCAAATCACAGGCATCTTACCAGGGGCGAAAGTGACACCTTTGACCAGCGAGGCCGGTCTGCCTGTTGGTATGGAACTACTAGGTCGCGTGATCGACGGTGTGGGTAACCCACTGGACGGTCTTGGTCCGCTTTACACCGAACAACGGGCTTCGTTCAATGCCGAACCTATTAACCCATTGGCACGTAAACCGATATCCGAACCACTCGACGTCGGCCTGAAAGCTATCAACGGTTTATTGACGGTAGGTAAAGGCCAGCGTATTGGTCTGTTTGCCGGTTCTGGTGTGGGTAAATCGGTCACCCTTGGCATGATGACACGAGGCACGACGGCGCAAGTTGTTGTCGTTGGTCTGATTGGTGAGCGTGGACGTGAAGTAAAAGAATTCATTGAAGAGATTCTGGGTGAAGACGGACGCCGTCGCTCTGTTGTGGTGGCTGCTCCTGCCGATGCTTCACCTTTAATGCGTTTGAAAGGCTGTCAAACTGCACTGACGATTGCCGAATACTTCCGTGACCAAGGGTTAGATGTTCTTCTATTGATGGATTCACTGACTCGTTTTGCTCAAGCACAGCGCGAAATTGCACTGTCAGTCGGTGAGCCTCCTGCAACCAAAGGTTATCCGCCTTCGGTGTTTGCGAAATTACCGGCGTTGGTAGAACGTGCGGGTAATGGCAGTGATGACCAAGGTTCGATTACCGCTTTCTTTACTGTTTTAACCGAGGGTGATGATCTACAAGATCCGATTGCCGATGCGTCACGTGCGATCCTCGATGGCCACATCGTGTTATCCCGGGAAATGGCCGATGCGGGCCACTACCCGGCGATTGACGTTGAGAAATCGGTGAGCCGCGTTATGCCGCAAATCACCACCGAAGAACACGTATTGATGTCGAAAGCTGTGCGCCAAGTGCTCTCCATTTGCCGTAAAAACCAAGACTTGGTGTCGATTGGTGCGTACAAGCCGGGTACTGATCCAGCGATCGATGGTGCGTTTACCCTCAAGCCAAGATTGGACGAATACCTACAACAACGTATGAAAGAATCCGTACCATACGATATGTGTGTCAATATGCTGAAAAGCATTTTAGGTGGGTAATAGCGCATGAATAACGCGATGGAATTCCTACTTGATCAAGCGAAAGAGCGTGAAGACCAAGCGGTGTTGGCACTGAACAAAGCACGCTCAGAGCTTGAAGACTACTACCGCCAAGTCGAACAGATTGAAAAGTACCGTTTAGATTACTGCCAACAGTTAGTCGATCGCGGTATGGCAGGTCTGACGGCCAGTCAATATGGTCACTTAAACCGATTCTTAACCCAGCTTGATGAAACGCTTTCCAAGCAAAAGCAAGCGGAAAACCACTTCAAAGAGCAAGTCGTCAACTGCCAAGACTATTGGTTAAACATGCGTAAAGAGCGAATGTCTTATGAGTGGATGATTGATAAGCGCGAGAAAGAAAAGCAAATTGCGGAAGCTAAGCGAGAGCAAAAGCAAATGGATGAGTTCTCTACTTTACTGTATAGCCGAAAACCGCAACGTTTTTAAGCGTCTCCTGTCGCTATGTAGTATTGTTTTTGTTGGCTACATGTCGACGGATTCAAGCAAAGTGACTTTAACCGAGTCTTGCTCGATCAACTCAAACACTTTTGGACGAATGTTGTTAATCCACCAATCATTGTAAGTGTCCGCATAAAGTCTCTGACGATCGGCTTCGCTATCAAATTCCCGTAACCACACAAAATAATCGTGCCCATCTTCACCCGTGTGAACATAGGTGCTTAGGACATGCATGCCTTTGGAGCGTTGGTAGGGCAGCAACTCGTCTTTCATCCACGTTAACCATTGCTCTGTTTTGCCTGTTTTGATTTTGTATTGGCGTAATTCTGTTACTTTCACAGTCGGTCCTCGTCGGTTGAGCAAGGTTACTGTTTACGCCTTGAAAGCGTTTGAGTCAAATTCATCGCACTAAGCCGTTTCTTCTGAGGTTGATCTTGATTCCATCATTCAATCGGGCCTGATGAGCGTCAGAAAACTCACGTTATGCGTTGGCGTGATTTTTGCAATTCTATTTGCCAAACGGGTTCTCCAATCACCTAATTTTGCCATGCAAGGCAATCCGGCAGTGGAATGACTCACGCTGGCGATAACGAGAGTGTCTATATGAATATGAATTTGTCGAATGTTTCTGCAACTAGTAAGTCATCGGTTTCCGATGCGTCTTCAAAAGTTGATGCAGAAAACCCTGAAAGCAAAGGTTTTTTTGAAACCTTAGCTGGGGTATTTACGGATTCACAAAAAGCAGAAAAGGCAGTCGCGAAGTCTGACACGCCAGAAGCATCAACAGAAATTGAAAGCGAAAGCCTGAAAGTGGCCTCGACAGGCTCTGAAGGTGAGAGCCAAGAAAAAGTCACAACAGAAGGTGAGAAGACCACGTCAACCGAATCGACCGACGCGTTGCTGATTCAAGGCGAGACAAAGGCAACAAGCGATCAAGGTAGTAAAGCGACGCCTGTAGATTCTGATGTTGACACTGTTGGGGTAAATTCATCGGTTTCACAGAGCGGCAGTGAAGTCCCTGTTGCTACAAAATTTGATTCTGGCCACGCAGGGGATACGTCCGTGGTGGCGAGTGAGACTCAAAAGAACATATCCGATACTCAAGTACAGAGTGATAGCGTAAAGAGTGCGATGGGAGAAGGTCAACAGTTGCTTGGTCGAATTGAGCAAGCAAACCAAGCGCTAAAAACTAATGAGTCTTTAGTTGATAGCGGCAAAGCATTGCCACCAGAGGCAGCATTTGCAGCAAAGTCAATGATGACAGTGGATGGTAAGCCGTTATCACCAGAGCAAAAGATCGAACTAGCAGCGTCAAATACGTTACCGCAAGGTGAGATTACCGTGTCGAAACAAGGTGAAACGGTGACTTTGGATGCCGACGGTAAACCAATTGGCCCACACCCTAAGACAGAAGCACAAATTGATTGGAATTCACCAAACACTCAAGCCATGCATGCAGAAGCAACCGTAAACGCGACGACGCAAGCCGCGGTTAACGGCCAAGTTGTCACACAAGGTGCGCAGCCGATTATTGGATCTGAGGCGTTTCAAAAGACCTTGTCAGCCGACACTGAAACGGTTGACGTAAAACGTATCTCTATCGATGAACTACACGTCATCGATACAAAGTTAGCGCAAGGAAAGCCGCTTTCTAAGCAAGAGAACGATATCATTGAAGGGCTAAAAACGGGCGAACTTATTGCGGATATTCCAGAGCAAGAGTTGGCTCAGTTTGTTGCCTTACCGAGTGATGTAAAAGTCGCAATGGCAGAACATCAAGCAGCTCAACACAATTCTAGAACGGTTGCTTCAACGGTGACCGCTCAGCAAGCGCATCAACTTGCCGCACAGGAACTAAAGCATACGACCGCACAAGTGAACGCTCAAACTGCAGCTACGCCAAATGTCGATAAAGCTGCAATGTCTGTGATGCCAGAGGCACTAGCGGCTTCAACGATTAATCCTGTGAATCAAGCAGCATCGAGTGCTGAATTGAGTAAGAAGGTCATGAATGCTGGCCTTGCTGCTGGCGCATTAAAAGGTGCTGCGAATAAGCAAGATAAACCGGAACCACAACCTAGTTTAGCGGGACAAATTCAAGCGGCAGCAGGTCAACAAGGTATGACAGGTCAGCAACAAACAAGAGTGGATGCCGCTCAGCAAGCTCAGTTGCCGTTGCAACTAACCAAAGAGCTGGCGAATGATCAAGTCGCTGAGAAAGTGCAAATGATGATGTCGAAGAACTTAAAGAACCTCGATATCCGTCTTGATCCACCAGAACTTGGTCGTATGCAGATCCGCATGACAATGAACAACGATCTTGCCAACGTTCATTTTACGGTAGCAAACCCACAAGCACGCGACTTGATTGAACAAACACTGCCTCGTCTAAGAGAAATGTTGGCGCAGCAAGGCATGCAACTGGCGGATTCTTCAGTGCAACAACAAAGCAGTGGTCAGCAGCAAGGTGGCTATGCGAATGCGGATCAAAATGGTCAAAGCGGACAAGGTCGTGGATTTTCTGGCCAGTCAGATGAAAACTTTGATGCCGACGTGAATCTTGATTTGAATGTGGCCTCAAAGCGTGATGGAATTAGTTTTTACGCATAAAATAGCGGCCTAGAAAAAGCAGAACAATAAGAGACAGTAATGGCAGAAGAACAGCTACAAGGTGTTGATGCACCGAAAGGAAAAGGCAAACTACTGGTCATCATCATTGCGGTAGTGGTGTTGCTTATCGGTGGTGGTGCAGCAGCCTTCTTTTTAATGGGTTCTGACGAGCCTGCGCAAGCCGCTCAAACTCAGCAAGCGCAAGCCACGACCGCTGCAGAGCCCATTGCCTACGTTAACATTGCACAACCGTTTATTTTTAACGTGACGGGTGACCGTCGCGACAGACTGGTACAAATCAAAGCACAGCTGATGGTGCGCGGTAGTGAAAATGAGCAATTAGCTCGTTACCACTCCCCACTAATTGAAAGCTCTTTGTTGTCGACTTTCGCATCGGCAACCGTAGAGCAGCTTCGTTCACCTACGGGTCGTGTGGAACTGCGAGATCGCGCTTCAGACGACATCAAAGCGGCATTGAACGCGGCAGTTGGTAAGCCAGTGATTGAGAAAGTACTGTTTACAGATTTTGTAATTCAATAGGTAAAACGTGACCGATCTATTAAGCCAAGACGAGATTGATGCGCTACTGCATGGGGTTGACGATGTTGATGACATCGATGAACCCATAGATGCCGGCGACGAAAGTGCCGTTAGTTTCGATTTCTCGTCTCAAGACAGGATTGTCCGTGGTCGGATGCCGACGCTCGAACTTATCAATGAGCGCTTTGCACGACACATGCGAATCAGCCTGTTTAACATGTTGCGTAAAACCGCTGAGGTGTCGATTAACGGCGTACAGATGATGAAATTTGGTGAATACCAAAATACGCTGTACGTTCCGACCAGTTTGAATATGGTGCGTTTTCGTCCACTCAAAGGCACAGCCTTGATCACCATGGAAGCACGTTTGGTGTTTATCTTGGTTGAAAACTTCTTCGGGGGTGATGGTCGTTTCCACGCCAAAATCGAAGGCCGAGAATTCACGCCAACCGAACGTCGCATCATTCAGCTTCTGCTGAAAATTGTTTTCGAAGATTACAAAGAAGCGTGGTCGCCAGTGATGGGGGTGGAATTTGAATACCTCGATTCCGAAGTGAACCCAAGTATGGCAAACATCGTGAGTCCGACCGAAGTGATTGTCGTGAGTTCATTCCACATCGAAGTTGATGGCGGTGGCGGTGACTTCCACGTAGTGATGCCTTACTCCATGGTTGAACCAATCCGCGAACTGCTTGATGCAGGTGTGCAATCCGACAAGATGGAAACTGACGTTCGTTGGAGCTCTGCTTTGCGCGAAGAAATTATGGATTGCCCGGTTAACTTCCGTGTGAACTTGTTAGAGAAAGACATCTCTCTTCGCGATTTGATGGAACTGCAGCCGGGTGATGTTATCCCGATTGAAATGCCAGAACACGCGACTATGTTCATCGAAGATTTGCCGACTTACCGTGTGAAAATGGGGCGTTCTGACGACAAGCTTGCCGTGCAAGTTTCTGAAGAAATCGAGCGTCCACACGTAGTCAAAACCGATTTAGCCTTCTTGGGTAAAGACATCATGTCTGAACTTGAGAATGACGACGATACAAACGATTAAAAATCCTTGCTAAAACAAGCCGCCAAGATGTCTCTCTCAATGTCATTGGTGACGAGACTCAAAAAGGCGTAAGCAAGGCTTAACACAGGACAGAAAAATGGAACCAAGTGACGATCAAAAGCTAGCAGACGAATGGGCAGCCGCTCTTGGCGAAGACCCGTCTGCACCTTCAATCGATGTTGATGAGATATTGGCAGCGCCACTGGAAGAGTTAAAAGATACTTCTGCTCCAATTACGGAAGATGAGCGTCGTAAACTCGACACCATCATGGATATCCCAGTGACCATCTCGATGGAAGTGGGTCGCTCGCAAATCAGTATCCGTAACCTGCTGCAATTGAACCAAGGTTCGGTTGTGGAACTTGACCGTCTAGCTGGTGAGTCATTAGATGTATTGGTTAACGGTACTTTGATTGCTCATGGTGAAGTCGTTGTCGTCAATGACAAGTTTGGTATTCGTCTGACCGACGTGATCAGCCAAACTGAACGCATTAAAAAGCTGCGCTAATATGAGCAGTTCAATCAAAACGCGATTGAAGCAAATTACAGGAGCACTCGGCTTAATGCTGAGTGCTCCTTATGCATTTGCAGCCGCGCCAACGAGTCTAGATTTAGCAACCACGTTAGGTTCTTTAGTGCTTGTGATTGGTGTGATTTTATTACTGGCTTGGTTGCTAAAACGCATGCAAGTTCCAGCGATGGGGCAACAGAAAGGGCTGCGTATTGTCAGTCAGTTACCAGTCGGCACCAAAGAGCGCATTGCGGTTGTTCAGGTTGGTGAAGAACAGTTCTTGGTTGGCATTACAAGCCAATCTATCCAAATCTTGGCCAAGCTTGAAACGCCATTGAAAGAGGAAGCGTTGGCGACCAGCGCATTTGCTAGTCAATTTAGCCAACTGATAAAAAAACATGACAAAGGATAATTCAATCCGCTTGATGCTGAGCACCTTTATGCTGCTCGTTGGCGTGCTGTTTTCTTCGCTTTCTTTTGCACAAGCAGAGGAATCATCATTGCCTGCCAATCTAGCGCAGGGCGACAGTGTGACGGTTAAGGCAATGGAGGGTGAGTCGGGCTCAAGCCGCAGTATGTCAGTGGGCAATGGTGGAGGGATTCCCGCCTTTACCATGACGACCAATGCCGATGGCAGCGAAGACTACTCGGTTACTCTACAAATTCTTGCTTTGATGACCATGCTTGGCTTCTTGCCTGCGATGGTGATTTTGATGACGTCGTTTACCCGTATCGTGGTGGTTATGTCCATCTTGCGACAGGCAATGGGTCTACAACAAACGCCTTCTAACCAAGTCATTATTGGTATCGCGCTATTTTTGACGTTCTTTATCATGTCGCCTGTCTTGAATGAAATTAACGATCAAGCGGTTCAACCCTATTTGAATGAGCAAGTGACGGCTCGTGAAGCCTTCGACGCTGCACAAGCGCCGATGAAAGCTTTTATGCTCAAACAAACTCGCATCAAAGATTTGGAAACCTTCGTGACCATGTCAGGTGAAGAAGTGACCAACCCAGAAGATGTCTCGATGGCGGTCTTGATCCCAGCTTTCATTACCTCTGAACTTAAGACGGCATTCCAGATCGGCTTTATGCTGTTCTTACCGTTTTTGATCATCGACCTGGTTGTTGCTTCTGTTTTGATGGCAATGGGTATGATGATGCTATCGCCAATGATCGTATCGCTACCATTTAAGCTGATGCTGTTTGTGCTGGTGGATGGGTGGAACTTGATATTGTCGACACTTGCCGGCAGTTTTGCCCTTTAGATTGGCCACAGAGAGAAGAGGGTAAGACATGACTCCAGAAATGTTTGTCGAGCTTTTTCGTGAGGCACTTTGGATGGTGCTGATCATGGTGTGTGCCATCATTATCCCCAGCTTGCTGATTGGTCTAGTCGTGGCGATTTTCCAAGCGGCAACCTCCATCAACGAACAGACGCTGAGTTTCTTGCCGCGTTTGATTGTCACTTTGTTGGCTCTGATGTTGTTCGGCCACTGGATGACGCAAATGCTGATGGAATACTTCTACGGCCTGATAGAACGCTTACCACAGGTGCTCTACTAGAGGCGCGTATGGAGTATCCAACTCATATCGTCCTCGACTGGATCGCAAACTACTTCTGGCCCTATACCCGTATCTCTGCCATGTTGATGGTGATGACGGTAACTGGGGCACGCTTCGTCTCACCTCGAATTCGCTTATACCTTGGCTTAGCGATCACCTTCGCGGTTGCGCCTGCTATTCCCGCTGTGCCACAAGACATTGAATTGCTCTCTTTCCGTGGTTTCATGACCATCGCTGAGCAAATCATTATTGGCGTTGCCATGGGCATGGTGACTCAATTTATGATCCAAACCTTTGTTCTGCTTGGTCAGATCCTCGGTATGCAATCGAGCTTGGGTTTTGCCTCCATGGTTGACCCTGCGAATGGGCAGAACACGCCACTACTTGGTCAGCTCTTTATGTTCTTGGCAACTATGTTCTTCCTTGCCACCGATGGGCACTTAAAAATGCTGCAGCTGGTAGTGTTCAGTTTTAAAACCTTGCCAATTGGTTCTGGCTCATTAGGAAGTGTCGACTTCTATGAGATGGCGAGTTGGCTAGGCATCATGTTTAAAACGGCACTGAGTATGTCTTTATCTGGCATCATCGCATTGCTTACCATCAACTTATCATTTGGTGTAATGACGCGTGCTGCACCGCAGTTGAATATTTTCTCACTCGGTTTTGCATTCGCGTTGATGGTGGGCTTGCTGCTTTGTTGGTACATTCTGGCGGGTTTATACAGCCATTATGAATTGTTCTGGGCTGTGGGTGAGGAGCAGATTTGTAACCTCATTCGCTTGAATTGCTAGGAGGCTGGATTGGCAGAGTCAGACGGTCAAGAACGCACCGAAGAAGCCACCCCCCGACGGTTACAACAAGCCAGAGAGAAGGGGCAAGTTGCTCGATCTAAAGAGCTCGCATCCGCCTCTGTGCTGATTGTGGGCGCGATCGCCTTAATGTGGTTTGGTGATGCTTTAGCACGCTCACTGTTTTCTATTATGAGCCGTTTATTTGATCTCAAGCGAGAAGAGATCTTTGATACTGCAAAGTTGTTTGATATTGCGTTTGGCGCGATGACAGATTTGCTGTTTCCACTGTTTTTGATTCTCATCATCTTGTTTGTTGCTGCCATGATTGGAGCCGCAGGGGTCGGGGGCATCAGTTTTTCTGCTGAAGCGGCAATGCCAAAACTGTCCAAAATGAACCCGCTTAGCGGTTTAAAACGTATGGTTGGTATGCAGAGTTGGGTGGAGCTTATCAAGTCCATCCTGAAAGTCGCACTTGTTACGGGGATGGCAATATACCTCATTCAAGCCTCACAAGCGGACTTGATTCAACTCAGTATGGATGTGTATCCGCAAAACATTTTCCATGCTTTGGATATCCTACTCAACTTCATTTTGCTTATCAGTTGTTCGTTGTTAATTGTGGTCGCGATCGATATTCCCTTTCAGATCTGGCAGCATGCCGATCAACTTAAGATGACCAAACAAGAGATTAAAGACGAATACAAAGAGACCGAAGGCAAGCCAGAAGTAAAAGGGCGTATTCGCATGTTGCAAAGGGAAGCCGCACAGCGTCGAATGATGGCGGATGTCCCGCAAGCGGACGTTATCATTACCAACCCTGAGCACTTTTCGGTAGCGCTGCGCTATAAGCAGAAAACGGACCGTGCGCCTGTGGTGATTGCCAAAGGTACTGACCACATGGCGATGAAAATCCGAGAAGTGGCGCGTGAACATGACATTACCATTGTACCCGCTCCACCACTGGCGCGTGCGCTTTATCACACCACCGAATTAGAACAAGAAATACCTGACGGACTGTTTACTGCCGTTGCACAAGTTCTCGCATTTGTGTTCCAGCTTAAGCAATATCGTAAACGTGGCGGTCAGCGACCTAAGATCCAAGATTACGATTTGCCAATCCCACCGGAACATCGCCACTAATGAAAATAATTGCATGGGTGAAGTAGACAAAAATTCGCATTAGATCAAAGGATTGTGATTTCTTTGAGCGATTAGTCATTATTTTGGCGTTAATCATGGTACACACATTGCTTATAACGCGTTAATCAACAACAATACCTAAACTTTTAGGCTAAAGCCGTCGCGTAGTACTCATTATAAGCGTTTAATTACTGCTTTCAGTTACGTGATGCTCCAGACCGATTGAGACACCTCGCAGTATGAAGTTAAGCCTGCCATTTGCAGATAAATTGCCAAAGATCCCACAGCGTTCCATGCCTGCCATTGGAGCGCCTGTTATGGTACTGGCCACCCTTGCGATGGTGGTTTTGCCTATTCCTGCGTTCTTGCTGGATTTATTCTTCACCTTTAACATCGCCTTAGCCATGGTGGTGTTGTTAGTGACCGTTTACACACGTCGTCCACTCGACTTTGCTGCATTCCCAACTGTACTGCTTATTGCAACCTTATTGCGCCTTGCATTGAACGTGGCGTCTACGCGTGTGGTACTTCTTTACGGTCATGAAGGGGGCAACGCCGCTGGTAACGTAATCGAAGCCTTTGGTAACGTTGTGATTGGCGGTAACTACGCCGTGGGTTTGGTCGTGTTCCTAATCTTGATGATCATTAACTTTATGGTGGTCACCAAAGGTGCGGGTCGTATTTCTGAGGTAAGTGCTCGCTTCACACTGGATGCCTTACCGGGTAAGCAGATGGCGATTGATGCAGACTTGAACGCCGGTTTGATTGACCAAGACCAAGCACGCATACGCCGTTTTGAAGTGACCAAAGAAGCCGACTTCTACGGTTCAATGGATGGTGCGTCTAAGTTTGTTAAAGGCGATGCGATTGCCGGTATCTTAATCCTGTTCATCAATATCATCGGCGGTTTGTCGATTGGTATGGCACAGTATGGTTTGGGCTTCTCTGAAGCGATGCAAATCTACACGCTCCTGACCATTGGTGACGGCCTGGTGGCACAAATTCCATCGTTGCTACTGTCTATCGCTGCAGCGATGATGGTAACGCGTCAAAATACTGATGAAGACATGGGTGAACAGCTGATTTTCCAGATGTTCGACAACCCGAAAGCCCTCATGATCACCGCTGCCATTCTTGGTGTGATGGGTATCGTGCCGGGTATGCCGCATTTCTCGTTCTTGTCATTAGCCGCTGTTGCTGGTGGTGCTGCTTACTGGCTTGATAAGAAGCAAAAACAAAAAGCCAAAGAACCGGCCTTACCCGCCAAAGCGGAAGATGGCAGCGAACCCATTTCTCAACGCGAATTGTCATGGGATGATGTACAACCCGTCGATATCATCGGTCTGGAAGTGGGCTACCGTTTGATCCCATTGGTGGACCGAGACCAAGGTGGCGAACTGCTTGAACGTGTGAAAGGCGTGCGTAAAAAGCTCTCTCAAGACTTCGGTTTCCTTATTCCTGCGGTTCATATCCGCGACAACCTAGAACTGACCCCAAACAGCTATCGTATTACCTTGATGGGCGTTGCTGTTGGTGAGGCCGAGATTCGTCCCGACCAAGAACTAGCTATTAACCCTGGCCAGGTTTACGGCATGATTGAAGGCGAACCAACCATGGACCCAGCGTTCGGTCTTGAAGCGGTTTGGATTCGTGAAGAGCAACGTGAACATGCACAAGCTCTTGGTTATACCGTTGTTGATTCTTCAACTGTATTGGCGACGCACCTAAGTCAACTACTCACCAACAACGCATCACAGCTGATTGGTCATGAAGAAGTACAGAACCTATTGGAAATGCTTGGTCGTAGCGCACCTAAGTTGGTGGAGAACTTCGTCCCTGATCAACTGCAATTAGGTGTGGTGGTCAAAGTGCTACAAAACCTACTTAACGAAGCCATCCCTATTCGCGATATCAGAACCATAGTGCAGACGTTGGCCGAGTACTCGAGTAAGAGTCAAGAACCTGACATTTTAACGGCAGCGGTGCGCATTAGCCTGAAGCGACTAATTGTTCAGGAAATCAATGGTATAGAACCAGAGTTGCCGGTGATAACACTCATTCCTGAACTGGAACAAATATTGCATCAAACCATGCAGGCATCAGGGGGCGAATCTGCGGGCATAGAACCGGGGTTAGCCGAGCGACTTCAGTCCTCCTTGAGCCAAGCGACACAAGAGCAAGAACTGAAGGGTGAGCCTGCGGTTCTGCTGACGTCTGGCGTATTGCGTTCCACACTGGCGAAGTTTGTTAAGAACACAATACCTAACCTCCGCGTACTGTCTTACCAAGAAATACCGGACGAGAAACAGATCAGAATTGTGCAAGCCGTGGGTAACTGATCCCGCGCATCATTAATGGATTCATAGTTTGAAGATTAAACGATTTTTTGCCAAAGACATGCGAACGGCGCTGCTCCAAGTGAAAGAAGAACTTGGTGCCGAAGCGGTGATCATGTCGAATAAGAAAGTGGCGGGCGGTGTCGAGATCGTTGCGGCAATAGATGGTGAGTCCAATGCGGCACCGTCTTCGCAAGCGCAGTCGCTTCCTAATCGCAGCGCAGCTCAATCGAATCGTTATAGCGAACCTCGTCAAATGTCATCATCCGCGTCTGAGCGTTATCAAGATCGCCGTTTAGATGAAGACAGAATCAGCCTAAACGCGAACAATGAAAAATCAGGCTCGATGACAAAACGTTTCGCGAACATGCTCAAGCAATACAGTGGCGGTGCCGCTGAGTCAGATGACCACGTAGCGGAAAATGAAGATTCGCTATCGGCATTGTTGCAACGCCAAAATAAGCATCGTGAAAGCTATAACCAAGAAAAGCCGGCGCCTTACCAACCAGACTCACCCTTGGCGAAGTTGATTGCTCAAGACAGCCGTTTTGAGCGTCCGACGCCAAAGTTGGACCCAACCCGCTACGATCGCCGTCGTCCTTCGGATGAGCGTGAAGACGCAGCGGATGAACTGGAGAACATGCGAGAAGAGATGACATCAATTCGTCGTCTGCTTGAGCACCAAGTCTCTGGTTTGATGTGGCAAGAAGTTGAACGCCGTGAGCCTCTAAGAGCCATGCTGATCAAACGTTTAGAGCGAATGGGTGTGTCCCCGGAGCTTGCGGATCAAATGGCATGCTATATCCCAGAAGACACTAAACCAGCGCGAGCGTGGAAAGCACTGCTTTCTCTTGTTGCAGATCAAATCACGATTCCAAAACAAGATATTTTAAAGCGTGGTGGCGTGGTTGCACTGCTTGGCCCGACAGGAGTGGGTAAAACCACGACCGTTGCGAAGCTGGCAGCACGTGCGGCGATGGAGTTTGGTGCCGATAACGTAGCCCTTGTGACAACAGATACATATCGCATAGGTGCACATGAGCAGCTCTCAATTTACGGAAGAATTATGGGTTGTCCCGTAAGAGTTGCTAAAGATTCTAACGAGT
The DNA here is from genome assembly GCF_023277445.1 of Vibrio sp. ED002. Lineage (NCBI taxonomy): Bacteria > Pseudomonadati > Pseudomonadota > Gammaproteobacteria > Vibrionales > Vibrionaceae > Vibrio > Vibrio sp. ED002. The sequence continues at coordinate 3,367,113 of NZ_CP080238.1, forward strand.
TAGCCGATGTTATATATCAGCTACGAAACAGAAGACTGATTTTGGTCGATACGGCAGGGATGGGGCAGCGAGATGTAAGGCTCTCTGAACAGCTTGATACCCTGATGCAAGAGAGTGGTGAAGTGATTCACAGCTACCTTGTTTTGCCAGCTACCGCTCAACGTCGAGTTTTGCAAGAAACACTGGATCATTTCCGACGCATTCCGCTGTCGGGCTGTATTTTGACTAAGCTGGATGAATCATTGAGCTTGGGTGAATTTATCAGCGTCGTGATTCAGAATGCGATGCCAGTGGCATACATCGCCAATGGTCAGCGCGTACCAGAAGACATTGTGATAGCACAACCAAAATACATGATTGCGAAAGCAAATGAACTGTTAGAGAAGTCGACAGAGAACGAACCTCACTTTTGGAACAGTGACAGCGAAGGACTCTAGGGCGGCGGACTACTATGACTGAGAATATGATACACGATCAAGCAAGCGGCCTCCGTCGCTTAACACAACCATCATTGACTAAAGTAATTGCTGTTACTGGCGGCAAAGGTGGTGTGGGTAAATCAAACGTAACACTGGGTCTGGCGATCTGTATGGCTCGCCAAGGCAAGAAGGTGATGGTTCTCGATGCTGACCTAGGTCTAGCCAATGTTGACGTTATGCTCGGAATCCGTTCAAAACGTAACCTTGGGCATGTCCTTGCGGGTGAATGTGAGCTAAAAGATGCGATTGTTGAAGGCCCTTATGGTATAAAGATAGTCCCTGCAACTTCTGGCACACAAAGCATGACCGAGCTATCTCCTGCTCAACATGCTGGACTCATCCGTGCATTTGGTAGTCTTGAAGAAGAAATGGACGTACTGCTGATTGATACAGCAGCGGGCATTTCTGACATGGTGATTAGTTTTTCACGAGCAGCTCAAGATGTTGTGGTTGTTGTCTGTGACGAGCCGACTTCTATCACAGATGCCTACGCATTAATCAAGTTGTTGAGTAAAGAACACCAGGTCCAACGCTTCAAAGTTGTTGCAAATATGGTCAGAAGCTACCGTGAAGGCAGAGAATTATTCGCAAAGTTGACGCTAGTCACAGAGCGCTTCTTGAATGTCAGCCTTGAACTCGTAGCATGTATTCCATTGGATGATAAAGTTCGACAAGCCGTTAAACGACAAAAGATCGTTGTGGATGCATTCCCTCGTTCTCCAGCGGCTTTAGCAATCAGCTCATTAGCGAACAAAGCACTAACGTGGCCACTGCCGAAAACACCAAGTGGACACCTAGAGTTCTTTGTTGAAAGGTTGCTAAATCGTACTGAATTCACAGAGGACCCTTTTGGTGAATAAAGCGATTACCTACGACCAACATGGCAAGTTTAATAGCCAGCAGGCGTTCATTGAACGTTATTCTGTGTTGGTCAAGCGTATTGCTCATCACCTGTTAGGCCGTTTACCGCCGAGTGTTCAGGTAGAGGATTTAATTCAGGCCGGCATGATCGGTCTTATCGAAGCTCAGCAGAATTATGATGGTTCTAAAGGTGCGAGCTTTGAAACTTATGCAGGTATCCGTATTCGCGGTGCAATGTTAGATGACATTCGCAAAGGCGACTGGGTACCTCGTTCTGTTCATAAAAATAATCGTGAAATTAACCAAGCGGTAGCGGAGCTGGAAGGCATCTTAAATCGCGACCCGTCTGACTCTGAAGTCGCAGCGCATCTTGGTATGACACTAGATCAATACCACAGTGCGTTGACCGACATAAATTGTTCAAGGTTAGTGGGTATCGAAGATTTAGGTGTTTCTGATGACGTGATTTCACCAGCGGACGAAACCGATGACAGCAACCCATTTAAGGGCGTAGCTGATGAATCGTTTCGAAAAGCACTGGTTGAATCAATAAAACAGCTTCCGGAGCGTGAAGCTTTGGTACTTTCGCTTTATTATGACGAAGAACTCAATTTGAAAGAGATTGGCGATGTGTTGGGCGTAAGCGAATCTCGCGTAAGCCAAATACTGAGTCAAGCGATGCAACGTTTACGCACCAAGCTCAGTGCGTGGACACAAAATGACTAAACACACTGATTTTACGATTCAGTGGAGGCAATTTTGAATAAAAACATGAAGATCCTTATTGTTGACGATTTCTCAACAATGCGCCGTATTGTTAAAAACCTGCTTCGTGACTTGGGTTTCAATAACACTCAAGAAGCGGACGACGGTTTAACTGCATTACCAATGCTGAAAAAAGGTGACTTCGATTTTGTTGTAACTGACTGGAATATGCCAGGTATGCAAGGCATCGACTTGCTTAAACACATCCGTGCAGATGCAGAATTAAAGCACCTTCCTGTTCTTATGATCACAGCAGAAGCTAAACGTGAGCAGATCATTGAAGCAGCACAAGCAGGCGTTAACGGCTATATCGTTAAGCCATTTACCGCTGCAACACTAAAAGAAAAATTAGATAAAATTTTCGAACGTTTATAACTCTCTCTTTTTCTTTGTTACTCGAGTCATCACTCCTAATACCTAATACAAAAGGGTGGCTCGGTTGACGCTCAAAAAAGCAAAAGAAAGCACTAAACGTAAAAAAGGGTCTATTCAGGATGATCTCACTAGAGCAGGCGAAGTCGCTCGTTCAGATGCTAGAAAACGGGGAACAGGACCAAGCTAACACGCTTGTTGCCTCGATATATGAAGGCGACGGGAATCCGATGCTTAAAGAAATCGGAACATTAACCCGTGACCTTCATGATTCACTTAAGCAGTTCAACCTCGATCAGCGCATGACAGAAATTGCAAAAGCCGAGATACCGGATGCAAGAGACCGTCTGCAATATGTGATTGATAAAACTGAACTGGCAGCAAACAAAACGATGGATGCGGTTGAGTGCTGTTTACCTATCGCTGATAACCTGCATGAGTGCCTTCAACAAGTTCGACCTCAGTGGAACGAACTCATGCACGGACGCATTGAATTAAGCGATTTCAAAACACTTTGTCACCGTATCGATGAACTGTTAGTTCAAGTCGAAGGTGACAGTACTGAGTTGCGCGGTCAACTGACCGAAATTCTTATGGCACAGGACTTCCAAGACTTAACGGGTCAAATTATTCGCCGTGTGATCACGCTTTCTAATGAAGTGGAAGATCGCTTGGTTGAGATCTTGACCGTCTTTTCTGCAAATAAACCAGAAGAACAGACTCAAGTTTTGCCAGAACCGTCAGATAAAAAGATTAAACAATCAAGCGAAGCTGAAGGCCCTATTCTGAATCCGGAACTTAGGGAAGATGCGGTTTCATCGCAGGACGAAGTCGACGATTTGTTGTCCAGTCTTGGATTTTAAAGGTAACGTATGAGCTACGATTTAGACGAAGATATTCTTCAGGACTTTCTCATTGAGGCTGGAGAAATCCTAGAGCTGCTGTCTGAGCAGCTGGTTGAACTGGAAAATAACCCAGAAGACAAAGATCTCCTAAACGCGATTTTCCGCGGCTTCCACACCGTAAAAGGTGGTGCTGGTTTCCTATCATTAGCAGAGCTGGTTGACACTTGTCACGGTGCTGAGAACGTGTTTGACGTGTTAAGAAACGGTCAGCGTTCTGTATCACCAAGCTTGATGGACACCATGTTAAAAGCGCTGGATACAGTCAATACGCAATTCCAAGCGGTGCAAGATCGTGAGCCACTAGATGCGGCAGATCCAGCATTGTTGGAAGAGCTTCACCGTTTGTGCAAGCCAGAGTCAGAAGACGAGGTTGTTACGGTCGCAGAAGCACCAGTTGTAACGCCAGAGATTCCTGAACCTACTATCGAGCAGCCTGCTGCGCCAGTAGAAGCAAGCACAGCTCCAGTGAGTGTTGGGTCCGTGGATGAAATTACTCAAGACGAGTTCGAGAAACTGCTTGATGAACTGCATGGCAAAGGCTCAGCACCAGGTGCATTGACGCCTGTACCGCCTGCTCCTGCAAAGCCTACTCAAGCGAATGCTCCGGCAACCGATAGCGGTGATATTACTGACGATGAGTTCGAGAGGTTGCTCGACGAGCTACATGGTGTTGGTAAGAGCCCATCTGCTTCTGAAATTGCTCCAGTTGAGCCGCCAAAAGCGGCAGAACCTGCTGCGCCAGCCGGCTCTGCGTTTTCGAACGACAGCGATTTGATGACGGATGAAGAGTTTGAAAAACTCCTCGACGAATTGCATGGTTCAGGCAAAGGTCCTTCTCTTGAAGAGCTCGATTTTGCGACTAAGCCTGCATCAGCAAACGTTGTTCCAGAAGCGCCAAAAGCGGAACCCGCTCCAGCTCCTCAACCAGTTCCAGTAGCGGCTGCGCCTTCTCCTGCACCTGCTTCTGCTCCTAAGCCAGAAGCAAAACCGGTTGCGGTAAAAGAAGAAGCGAAAGCGCCAGCGGTTAAGAAGCCACAAGCAGAAGCTACTGTACGTGTTGATACGTCGACGCTAGACACCATCATGAACATGGTTGGTGAGCTTGTATTGGTGCGTAACCGTCTACTAAGCCTGGGTTTGAACAGCAACGACGAAGAAATGTCGAAAGCGGTAGCAAACCTAGACGTCGTGACTGCAGACCTTCAAGGTGCAGTGATGAAAACGCGCATGCAGCCAATCAAGAAAGTATTTGGCCGTTTCCCACGCGTTGTTCGCGACTTGGCGCGTAACCTAAATAAAGACATCGTGCTTGAAATGCGCGGTGAAGAAACCGACCTAGATAAAAACCTAGTAGAGGCGCTAGCGGATCCATTGATCCACTTGGTGCGTAACTCGGTTGACCACGGCATTGAAATGCCAGACGACCGCGCGAAAGCAGGTAAATCTCGTACTGGTAAAGTTATCCTATCTGCGTCACAAGAAGGCGATCATATCGAACTGGCTATCGTTGATGATGGCGGTGGTATGGATCCGAACAAACTTCGTGGTATCGCCGTGAAACGCGGCATGATGGACGAAGATGCGGCTGCGCGCCTGTCTGACAAAGAGTGTTTCAATTTGATCTTTGCTCCTGGTTTCTCAAGCAAAGATAAGATTTCTGATATCTCAGGTCGTGGTGTTGGTATGGACGTGGTAAAAACCGCGATCAATACACTAAATGGCTCTATCGATATTGACTCTGAATTAGGTAAGGGTACGAAGATTACGATCAAAGTACCGCTTACATTGGCAATTCTACCGACGCTAATGGTTGGCGTTGGCGGTCACCCATTTGCACTACCTTTGGCTTCTGTTAACGAGATCTTCCACTTAGATCTTAGCCGCACGAATGTGGTAGATGGCCAACTGACGATCATCGTACGTGATAAATCTATTCCACTGTTTTACTTGCAGAACTGGTTGGCTTTTAAGTCTCCACGAGTACAAGAGCGTACGGGTCACGGTCATGTTGTTATCGTACAGATCGGCAGCCAACGAGTTGGTTTCGTGGTGGATACGCTTATCGGCCAAGAAGAAGTGGTTATCAAGCCATTAGACAATCTATTGCAAGGCACGCCAGGTATGGCAGGTGCGACTATCACGAGTGATGGCCACATCGCATTGATTCTTGATGTGCCAGACCTACTTAAGCAATATGCTGCGGCTTCACGCATTTAAGCGAAGCTGGGGTTTATAAAAGGAATAAAATGGCGATTAAAGTACTAGTCGTTGATGATTCGAGTTTTTTCCGTCGTCGCGTAAGCGAAATCATCAACTCAGAATCGCGCCTAGAAGTGATTGACGTTGCGGTTAACGGCAGAGAAGCGGTAGAAAAAGCCAAATCTCTCAAACCTGACGTCATCACGATGGATATTGAAATGCCAGTCATGGACGGTATTACTGCCGTTCGTGAAATCATGGCTGCGTCTCCTACGCCAATCCTGATGTTTTCGTCTCTGACGCATGATGGGGCGAGAGCGACACTTGATGCACTAGACGCTGGTGCGTTGGATTTCTTACCGAAGAAATTCGAAGACATCGCACGTAATCGCGATGAAGCGGTATCGCTGCTCCAACAACGAGTGATCCAAATTGCTTCCAAGCGTGCGTTTATGCGCCGTCCTATTGCGAAACCAGCGGCGACAACGGCTAATTCGACAACACGTCCTTTAGCATCTCGTTCAGCTACGCCAATGGCATCTGCACCAAGTCGCTCTATGGCTGCGAAATTCCGCGCGTCTGGTAAGAAGTATCAGTTAACGGCTATTGGCACTTCAACCGGTGGCCCTGTTGCGCTGCAAAAAATTCTAACTCGCTTACCTGTAAACTATCCGCACCCAATCGTGCTTATTCAACATATGCCAGCGACTTTTACCGCGGCGTTTGCGAGTCGCCTAAACACGCTATGCAAAATCCAAGTGAAAGAAGCGCAAGATGGTGATGTGTTGCAAGCTGGCGTTGCTTATCTTGCCCCAGGCGGCAAACAGATGATGGTTGACGGTCGTGCTGGTGCTGCTCGTCTTCGTATTATCGATGGCGGCGATCGCATGAACTACAAACCGTGTGTCGATGTAACCTTCGGTTCTGCTGCAAAAGTCTACGGCGACAAAGTCTTGTCGATGGTACTGACTGGCATGGGTGCTGATGGTCGTGAAGGTGCGCGTATGCTGAAATCGGCTGGCTCAACTATTTGGGCTCAAGACGAAGAAAGCTGCGTCGTCTACGGCATGCCTCAAGCGGTTGCAAAAGCGGGTATATCCACTGAAGATTTACCTCTCGACCGTATTGCTGAGCGCATGCTGGTCGAAGTCGGCTTAGCGTAGGAAAAATCATGATCGTTTGGAGTGTAGCAAACCAAAAAGGTGGGGTAGGCAAAACGACATCAACAGTGACGTTAGCAGGCCTATTAAGCCAAAAAGGCCATCGTGTCTTAATGGTGGATACGGACCCACATGCGTCACTGACCACGTACCTTGGTTATGATCCTGATGCTGTGACGTCGAGCTTGTTCGACCTTTTTCAGCTCAAGACGTTTACTCGTGAGACGGTAAAACCGTTGATCGTAGAAACGGATCTTGACGGCATGGACATTATCCCTGCGCACATGTCATTAGCCACGCTCGACCGTGTAATGGGCAACCGCAGCGGAATGGGGTTGATCTTAAAGCGAGCTCTACAAGCCGTTGCTCAAGATTATGATTATGTGCTGATCGACTGTCCGCCAATTCTTGGTGTGATGATGGTGAACGCACTAGCAGCGAGTGATCGCATTTTAATTCCGGTACAGACTGAATTTTTGGCCATGAAAGGTTTAGAGCGCATGATTCGCACGTTAACCATCATGCAAAAGTCTCGTCCGGGCGGGTTCAAAGTGACTATCGTGCCGACTATGTACGATAAGCGCACGAAAGCTTCGTTGCAGACGTTAACACAGCTGAAAAAGGATTATCCGAATCAGGTGTGGACCTCAGCGGTACCGATTGACACGAAATTCCGTGATGCAAGCTTGAAGCACCTGCCAGCATCGCATTTTGTTTCTGGTAGCCGTGGCGTGTTTGCATACAAGCAACTGCTAATTTACTTGGAGAGGCTAGCGTTCGATGAGCAATAACGACGTACTTTCCAGTGAACAAGCACTTGATGATTACTTCAGTGCTTTGCTTGGCGAAGAGGTCGAAGTTATTGAGCAAGAAGAAGCACTTGACTTGCTCGCTCAAGAACTATCATCTGCAGAGCCAGAGCCAGAGCCAGAGCCAGAGCCAGAGCCAGAGCCAGAGCCAGAGCCAGAGCCAGAGCCAGAGCCAGAGCCAGAGCCAGAGCCAGAGCCAGAGCCAGAGCCAGAGCCAGAGCCAGAGCCAGAGCCAGAGCCAGAGCCAAAATTGCAACTGCATTACGCTGAACCCGAGTCTTACCAATACAGCGAAATGTATTCCCCAGCATTGGAAGCGCCCAATCTGGAGGATGTACAACGATTATTAAGCCAGCTTGAATCTACAAATGTCGTAGCAGAGTTGGATATCGATGACATTCTGGAACAAAACACCATTGATATAGCTGCAGAAGCAAAGTCAATCGTACAAGAACCAGTAATCGAAGTCGAAGCGGCGGTTGAAGCCGTGGAAGAAATCCAAGAGTGGGACATTGAAGAAGATTCAGTGTCTGCGATTGAGATTGAACAACCCGAACCAATCAGGGTTCAACCAAAAGTTGAAGTGGTTGAACCAAAGTTTGATGCCGATGTGGAAATTGAACAACGCATCGAGACAGAAACAGAGCTGGAGACCGAAGCGGGAGCAAAGCTTCCTGATGCTTGGGAAAGCACACAACGTAGTGAAGACTTTCAAGTATTGTACTTTGATGTAAACGACGTGACGTTCGCTGTACCGCTTGATGAGCTTGGTGGCATTCATCGCATCACAGAGCTCAATCACTTAATCGGTCGACCTGCTTGGTATTTGGGTTTACAAACCAGTCGCGAACAGCAATTTGATGTCGTAGACACTGCAAAGTGGGTGATGGCAGATAAGCTTCGTGATGAAGACTACAAAGAGAATTACCAATATGTCGTCATGCTTGGTGAAAGCATGTGGGGGTTGGCAAGTAACCAGTTAATGGGAACTGAAACACTCAATATCGACAAAGTCCGTTGGCGTGAACAAGCCGGCAAACGCCCTTGGTTAGCGGGTATGGTGAAAGAAAAAATGTGTGCTTTAATTCATGTCCAAGCACTTATAGACATGCTAAACGCCGGTTTAGATGTAAAATCACTGAATTAGATTTTGGTCGGGAACGACATTAACGAGGATTAACTATGTCTCAAGCTTTTGAAGTTGAAGTGAAGAAAGATACATCGAACGACGAAGTTCTTCAGTGGGTGACGTTCCAACTTGAAGAAGAAACTTATGGCATCAATGTGATGCAAGTTCGTGAAGTGCTTCGCTACACAGAAATCGCTCCAGTTCCGGGTGCGCCAGATTACGTACTAGGTATCATCAACCTGCGTGGTAACGTGGTTACCGTTATTGATACTCGCTCTCGTTTTGGCTTAATGGAAGGCGAAGTGACTGACAATACACGTATCATCGTGATTGAGTCTGAGCGCCAAGTTATCGGTATCCTAGTCGACAGCGTTGCTGAAGTGGTTTACCTACGTTCTTCTGAGATCGATACAACCCCATCTGTAGGTACTGACGAAAGCGCTAAGTTCATTCAAGGCGTAAGCAACCGTGATGGTAAACTGCTTATTCTTGTTGATTTGAACAAGCTACTAAGCGATGACGAATGGGATGAGATGGCTCACCTATAATTGGCTGATGAATCATGGCTGAAGAAACCTTCCTATCTTTGCCGCTATTTGCAGGCGGCTTGGCTTTTGTATTTCTGATTCTGCTTTTAATGCAGTTACGCGTGCGTGCTGGCTTACAAAAGCAAATGGATCAGCAGCGTGCTCATGCGCGAAATGCTGAGAAAGAAGTACAAAAGCTGAACAAACAACTGTTGGAAGTGCGTTCTGTGGTTGTTGGTTTAGGCCAAAAAGTCACTGAACAACAAGATGTAATTCAACATCTTAATGAACGCATTCGCGAACTAGAACACGCAGATACAGACGGAAGACTGTATAGTCGCGCTTCAAAAATGGTTCAGCTTGGTGCTGATATCAACGAGTTGATTGAAGAGTGTGAATTGCCGAAAGCGGAAGCTGAATTAATGCTGTCTTTGCAGAAGAAACTTGCAGGGAAAGAGAAAATTCCACCACTAAGCAGTCAACCCTCTGATGACCCGACTTATCCACCTCGTGGAAGACGTCGATAAAAGATGAAAAAAGAAGCTTCGGCTTCTTTTTTTATTTTTAAAATAAAAACTTATAATCACTTATGGTTAATTTTATTAAAATGTGACTATAAGTTAACAAAAACTCACGAACTTACATACATCATCGCTTTCTTATCCTGTTTTGTCACAACTAAGCTGTGTTAATATAGCCGCTCATTCATTTTTTAGTTGAAGCCCTATGTTAGAAGTCTCTAACCTAACTGCGATCCGTGACGAAAGGGTCCTGTTTGAAAACCTGCAATTTGAAATTAAGCCTGGTGAGCTTGTCCAAATAGAAGGACGAAACGGCACAGGTAAAACGACATTGCTGCGAATCATTATCGGGTTAGGGGACAGAGAAGAGGGCATCATCAAATGGAAAGGCGAAATCACGGAAAAATCTCGTGACGTCTTTCATCAAGACTTGCTCTTCCTTGGGCATCAAACTGGCGTAAAACGCGAGTTGACGGCATTCGAAAACCTACGCTTTTATCAATCTATTCACAATAACCGTTCTTCTGATGACGAAATCTTTGCTGCATTGACTCAAGTTGGTCTTGCAGGTAGAGAAGATGTGCCTGTAGCACAACTTTCTGCCGGTCAGCAACGACGTGTTGCGCTTGCTCGATTGTGGTTGAGTAAACAAATTCTATGGATTTTAGATGAGCCGTTGACGGCAATTGATAAACAAGGTGTGAAGGTGCTTGAATCATTGTTTGCAAATCATGCTGATAATGGTGGCATCGTTATTCTGACTACACACCAAGATATGTTTGCAGATAGCTCTAAACTTAGAAAAATAAAATTGGGTGATTAGTATGATTTCGTCCATGACCACCATTATCCGCCGTGAGTTGTTGATTGCATTTCGTCGTCAGGCAGACATCCTGAACCCGCTGTGGTTCTTCATTATCGTGATCACACTTTTCCCTCTTAGCATCGGTCCAGAGCCTAATTTGTTAGCACGTATTGCAGCTGGCATCGTTTGGGTTGCTGCGTTGCTGTCTGCCTTATTATCATTAGAGCGTCTATTCCGTGATGATTTTCAAGACGGTGCGCTAGAGCAAATGATGCTGATGCCAATTCCGTTGCAACTTGTTGTGATTTCTAAGGTCATAGCACATTGGTTGTTAACTGGATTGCCGCTAATTCTGATTAGCCCATTATTGGCGATCCTGCTTTCTCTTGATTTCAATACTTGGTTGTCTGTGGTTTTGACACTCGCGATCGGAACTCCGACGCTAAGTTTTATCGGTGCCATTGGTGTGGCGCTGACAGTTGGGTTACAAAAGGGCGGCGTTCTTCTAAGTTTGCTTATTCTGCCGCTCTACATCCCAATTCTGATTTTCGCTACATCCGCGATTGATGCTGCAGCATTAGGTATCGCGTATAACGGACAACTGGCTATTTTAGGGGCCATGTTGATGGGGGCCGTCACCCTCACCCCGTTTGCTATCAGCGCGGCGCTAAGAGTTAGTGTTAACTAACTCAGTAAAGTGCGGATTAAGCGTCGTTTGATCAAAGAATTATTATTAAAGCACTGCTACGGTCTCGACCCTCTAGACAGTGTCCCTGAAGTAAGAGTGAGAACTTAACATGTGGAAATGGCTACATCCTTATGCCAAGCCTGAAGCAGCTTATCACCTAAGTGGTAAGTTTCTCCCTTGGTTTTCTGTTTTGGCCCTCGTATGCCTGTCGGTTGGTACCGTATGGGGGCTTGCGTTCGCGCCTTCGGACTACCAGCAAGGCGACAGTTTCCGAATCATCTATATTCACGTGCCTTCAGCCATTTGGTCGATGGGTGTTTACATGTCGATGGCCATTGCCGCATTTATTGGTTTGGTTTGGCAGGTTCGCCTTTCAGAAATGGCCGCACTCGCTATGGCACCAATTGGTGCAGTGTTTACTTTTATCGCTTTGCTTACTGGCGCGGTGTGGGGAAAGCCAATGTGGGGCACTTGGTGGGTATGGGATGCACGCCTAACCTCAGAACTCATTCTTCTATTCCTGTATCTTGGTGTTATTGCGCTGTATCACGCGTTTGACGATCAAAAAACCGCCGCAAAAGCCGCTGGTATTCTTGCGATTGTTGGCGTTGTTAACCTACCTATCATCCACTTTTCTGTGGAGTGGTGGAACACGCTACATCAAGGCGCAACCATTACGAAATTTGAAAAGCCATCCATTTCATCCAACATGCTTTGGCCGCTGTTGTTGAACATCTTTGGCTTTGCGTTCTTCTTTGGTGCAGTGACTATGGTGCGTTTCCGTAATGAAATCATCAGTAAAGAAAGTCACCGTCCTTGGGTTCGCAAACTCGCATCTGAAAAAACTCAGTGAGGTAATTAATCATGCATTTTGAATCTCTGAGCGAATTATTTGCCATGGGTGGCTACGCATCATACGTATGGAGCGCGTTTGGTATTACTTTCTTGTCTATGCTGATTCTTTTGATTTCAAGCGTCCGTCGTGGGGATGCGTTATTGAAAGAAGTTCAAGCAAAAATTGACCGCCAAGCGCGTATCGACGCGGCGAAGAATATGGAGAACACGTTATGAACCCGAGACGTAAAAAGAGGCTGGGCATTGTCCTCGCTATCTTTATCGGCATCAGTGCAACCATTGGTTTGATGTTGTATGCGCTTAACCAAAATATGGACCTTTTCTATACTCCAACAGAGTTAGTTAATGGTAAGCCTGATGGTACGAAACCGGAAGTCGGTCAACGCTTGCGTATCGGCGGTATGGTTGTTGTGGGTTCAGTTCGCCGCGACCAAGACTCTCTGAAAGTGCGTTTTGATCTACACGACGTGGGTCCAAAAGTGACGATCGTGTATGAAGGTATCCTTCCAGATTTGTTCCGTGAAGGTCAGGGTATCGTAGCTCAAGGCGTACTTAAAGATGCAACAACGGTTGAAGCGTTTGAAGTGCTAGCGAAGCACGACGAAGAGTACATGCCACCTGAAATTGCAGAAGCGATGAAGAAAACCCATGAGCCTTTGCAGTACACCACTGAACAAAAACAAGGAAGCGACCAATGATTGCTGAAATCGGTCACTTTGCCCTCATTTTATCGCTTGCGATGGCAGTACTGCTAAGCGTACTGCCGTTATGGGGCGCATCAAACAATAACACGATGCTGATGAATACAGCACGACCGCTATCTTGGTCGATGTTCATCATGCTATTTTTCTCATTCGTGATCTTATGTTGGGGTTTCTATACCAATGATTTCACGTTGCAATACGTGGCAAGTAACTCAAACAGCCTACTACCTTGGTACTACCGTCTAACGGCAGTTTGGGGCGCGCACGAAGGTTCACTGTTGCTTTGGGTGCTTATCCAAGCTGGTTGGACTGTGGCTGTAGCGACATTTAGCCGCGGTATGCCACAAGAATCGGTTGCACGTGTGCTTGCTGTGATGGGCATGATTTCAGTTGGTTTCTTGCTGTTCATCATTCTTACTTCAAACCCGTTCCTACGTACGTTGCCATTCTTCCCTGTTGATGGTCGTGACCTGAACCCACTTCTTCAAGATCCGGGTTTGATTGTTCACCCGCCAATGCTTTACATGGGCTATGTAGGCTTCTCGGTTGCGTTCTCGTTTGCGATTGCTTCTCTAATGACAGGCCGTCTTGATACGGCTTGGGCTCGTTGGTCTCGCCCTTGGACTACAGCTGCATGGGTTTTCCTAACACTAGGTATCGCACTAGGCTCTTGGTGGGCGTACTACGAACTTGGCTGGGGTGGCTGGTGGTTCTGGGATCCAGTAGAAAACGCATCATTCATGCCTTGGCTAGCGGGTACGGCTCTCATGCACTCTCTAGCGGTGACGGAAAAACGCGGTACGTTTAAAGCATGGACAGTATTACTGGCAATTTCTGCATTCTCATTAAGTTTGCTTGGTACCTTCTTGGTTCGTTCCGGTATTCTGGTGTCGGTACACGCATTCGCGTCTGACCCATCTCGCGGTATGTTTATCCTAGGCTTCCTCGTTTTCGTCATTGGTGGTTCACTCCTGTTATTTGCAGTGAAAGGGGCGGCGGTTCGGGTTCGCGGTAACTTTGATTTGGTTTCGCGTGAGAACGCGCTACTTGGGAACAACGTGCTTCTGATTGCTGCACTGGTCGTCGTACTAGTTGGTACATTGCTGCCATTAGTTCACAAACAAATTGGTCTTGGTTCAGTATCTATTGGTGCGCCATTCTTCGACATGCTGTTCGCATGGTTGATGATGCCGTTTGCCTTCCTGTTAGGTATTGGTCCTATGATTCGCTGGAAGCGCGATAATCTATCTAAGCTTATTAAGCCGATGATTGTTTCCGGTGTGCTTGCCTTCGCATTAGCGGCAGTGTGCGTGTTCCTGTTCGCAGACTTCTTCTCAGTGATGGCTTACATCGGTTGGGTAATGGCAATCTGGATCATTGCAATGCATTGCTTTGAATTGTACGAGCGTGCGACGCACCGTCACAGCTTTGGTGAAGGTGTTCGTAAATTGCAACGCAGCCACTGGGCAATGATGCTTGGTCACATTGGTTTAGCCGTTACTGTGATTGGTATTGCGATGGTGCAAAACTACAGCATCGAACGTGACGTACGTTTGGCGCCTGGTGAGCACTTCAAGATTTACGGTTACGATTTCTACTTCTCAGGTCTACGTGACAAAGATGGTCCAAACTACGATGGTTACATCGCGGACTTCGAAATCACCAATGATGGTAAGTACGTGAACACGCTACACGCTGAAAAACGTTTCTACCGCACGGCGAAGTCGATGATGACTGAAGCGGCTATTGATCGCGGAATTACTCGTGATTTGTACATCGCGATGGGCGAGCGTCTAGACGACAACCGTTCGTGGGCAGTACGTATTTACTACAAACCATTCGTTCGTTGGATCTGGGCTGGTTCATTGATCATGTCTTTAGGTGGTGCGCTTGCTATCTCTGATAGACGTTACCGCTTCCGCAAGACGGCTAAGAAAGACGGAAAGTCAAAGCTAGCGGAAAAGGAAGCATAATATGAATAAGAAAGTCTTATTTATCCCGTTGGTCGCTTTTATGGTTTTGGCGGGTATCTTCGCGACTCAGTTGGTTCGTAACCAAGACGGTGACGATCCAACAAAATTGGAATCAGTACTGATAGGTAAACCAGTACCTGAGTTCCACCTAGAAGATTTAGCGGAACCGGGTAAGCAATACGACCAGTCGATCTTTAAAGGTGAGCCGCTGTTGCTTAACGTTTGGGCGACTTGGTGTCCAACTTGTTACGCTGAGCACAAATATTTAAACGAACTTGCAGGCAAAGGCGTGAAGATCATCGGTATGAACTACAAAGATGATCGTAATAAAGCGATTGGTTGGTTAAACGACCTTGGTAATCCATACCTAATCAGCTTGTTTGATGGAAGCGGCATGTTGGGCCTAGACCTTGGTGTTTACGGCGCTCCTGAAACGTTCATCATCGATGCCAATGGTGTGATTCGCTACCGTCATATTGGCGATGTGAACCCTCGTAACTGGGCTGAGACCCTAGAGCCGCTTTATACCAAATTGGTTGAGGAGGCGAAGCAATGAAAAAGTTTATTCTAGCGGCGCTCGCTGCGATGACATTTTCGCTTGCAGCACACGCTGCAATCGAAGTGTATGAGTTTGATAACTTAGAGCAAGAACAACAGTTCAAAGAGCTCGGTCATACGCTTCGTTGCCCTAAATGTCAGAACAACACGATTTCTGACTCAAACGCAGAGCTTGCTCAAGACCTACGTCACAAGGTTTATGAAATGACCAAAGACGGTAAGTCTAAAGATGAAATCGTTGACTACATGATTGCCCGTTACGGTAATTTTGTGACTTATAACCCTCCGTTTACCATGGCAACCGCGATTCTTTGGCTTGGTCCATTTGCTGTTGTTTTAGGTGGCTTTGGTTTGATCGTGCTTCGCAGCCGTAAAGCCAAAGCAAAAGCTGTTCAAGATAGCGATGAAAATTGGGATGAGAACAAAGAAGCTCGTCTTAAAGCGCTACTTGATGAAGAGAACAACGGAGATAAGAAGCAATGACACTATTTTGGATTTCTACCGTTGTTTTAACGCTGATTGCTTGCGTGTTGGTCGCTTTGCCACTGCTAAAGCAAAAAGCAAACAACGATGAAGTATTACGTGACGAGCTAAACAAAGCGTTCTACAAAGACCGACTTTCTGAACTTGAAGAAGAAACCGATGAAGGCTTGGTCGAGAGCCAAGACGAGTTGATCTCTGATTTGAAACAGTCGCTACTGGATGACATCCCAAGTGAAAAAACACAAGGCGAAACCAAAGTTTCTCCAATGGCGGTATTGATTCCTTCGGTTATTTTAACGGTTGTGTTGAGTTACGGTCTTTACTACAAGTTTGGTGCCTCTCAGGACGTTGTTAAGTGGCAGGAAGTCACGTCAAACCTACCTGAACTTTCGAAAAAGTTGATGTCAGCATCGTCTGAGCCTTTAAGCGAAGATGAAATGGATGACTTATCGTTAGCACTTCGTACGCGTCTACATTACCAACCAGATGATTCAACAGGTTGGCTGCTTCTTGGTCGTATCGCTCTGGCTAATCGTGATGTCACAACCTCGATTGATGCAATGGAGAAAGCGTACAAGCTGGAGCCGAAAGATCCTGACGTACAACTCGGTTACGCTCAAGCTCTAATGCTGTCTCAAGACGAGATGGATCAAGCGACAGCACGTTCTCTGCTTGGCAAGCTAATGCAGCAAGACTATGTCGACCTACGTGTATTCTCGCTGTTGGCATTCGATGCGTTTGAGCGCCAAGATTTCCCTGCAGCGATTAAATACTGGGGCATCATGCAGCAGATGATTGGTCCAGAGGATAGCCGTTACGAAATGCTAGGTCGCAGTATCGAAAGTGCGCGTAAGCAAATGGGTGAGGCGGTGTCTCCAGATAAAAGCGTGGCAGTGACGATTAACGTTGCTCCAGAAGCTCAATTGGACCCAAGTGCAGTATTGATTGTATCTATTCACCGCGCAGACGGCTCCCCAATGCCAGTTGCAGCAGCGCGCTATCCACTAGGGACTTTCCCTCGTACCGTGGTTCTAGACGACGGTAATGCGATGATGGAAGGGCAGAAGCTGTCGTCGTTAGAGAAACTGATGGTACGTGTTCGTATCGACTCTGACGGTAACGTAGCGACTCGTGACCATGATTGGCACGGCGAAAGTGAAGCGGTTGAATTTGGTCAACCAGTGGATGTGATGATCGATAAGCAGTATCAATAAATCTATCCTGTCTCTGATAGTGGACACTTTGTGATTGTCCTATCGCTTTTGTGGTATGACTACCAACTATCGAGTAGAATGATGAAGGCCAGCGCTTGCTGGCCTTTCTTTATTTATATACCCAAGTGACTTTTTAAGAGCAGTATCGCGTACATCAATCTTTAAGGTTGCTTAGGTATATTAATCGTCGTTATGGAACGCAGAATGTATAACAAGGGTAAATCCACCTTCTTGTTGTTGTTTGCAGTTGGAATGGTTGGCTGTTCGACTGCGCCTGAAGAGGCGGCAACAGAAGAAAACGAAACGAATCAAACGACTTCTGGTGTTTATGATCCGTTAGAAGGCTTCAACCGCGCGATGTGGGAAATCAACTACGATTACCTTGATCCGTATTTGGTTCGTCCTATCTCTCTTGCGTATGTGGACTACACGCCAGTCCCAGTTCGCTCAGGTATCGCAAACTTTTTAGCGAACTTAGATGAGCCAGCAAGCGTGGTTAACAATTTGGTAATGGGAAACGGCACTAAAGCGGTCGATCACTTTAACCGATTCTGGATTAACTCGACTTTTGGTGTACTTGGCTTATTCGATATCGCGACAGCGGCGGGTATCACCAAATATGATAACAAAGAGTTCAGTAGTGTGGTGGGTCATTATGGAGTAGGAAATGGTCCTTACTTTATGGTACCTGGCTACGGCCCATATACGTTGCGCGAAGTAACAGATACGGTAGATGGTATGTATTTGCCGCTTTCTTACCTTAACTTCTGGGCTGGTCTTGGTAAGTGGGCATTGGAAGGTATGGAAAAGCGTGCACTGATTGTTCCACAAGAAGCGCAGTTAGAAGCCTCTCCAGATCCATACGTATTAACGCGTGATATTTATCTTCAGCGTCAAGATTTCAAAGCAGAAATCAACAATACGGATGAAGTGAATGAGGACGAAGAAGCGTACTTGGATGAGTACTTAGAAGAAGACTTCTAAACGTTTTCTACAGACAAACAAAAAGGCTTGGTGAAAACCAAGCCTTTCTTTTTATCGGTAACTTTCTTTTATCGATAAATAGCGTTTAGATTAGAACTTGTAGTTCGCTTGAACACCGATTAGCCAAACGTTGCCCGTTACTTCACCTTCAAATGCACCACCGAAAACGGCTGCTTCGTTATCAGATGCATCACGAGGTTCGCTGATTGGCGCATCTTTCGCAAAGATGTAAGTAAAGCCAGCGTCTAGAGTTAGGTTTTTAGACCATTCATAGCTTGCACCAACACTTAGCCATAGACGGTCAGTCTCTGGAATTGTTGTTGTACGGTACTTGTCATCAACTGCAGACATGTCGTAAGCAACGCCTGAGCGCAATGTCCATTTTTGGTCAAGCTTGTAAGTCGTACCTACAGCAAAGCGGTAGTTATCTTCCCAGTTTTCCGATTTGATTAGATCAGATGAATCAGGGAAATCTGCCACTAGCTCTTTAAAGCTGCTCCAATCTGTCCAGTTAATGCTTGCGTGTACTGCTAACTGGTCATTTAGTTGGTGGAAGCTCGCTAGTTCAGCTGTCGCTGGCAAGGTAAGGTCCATTGAACCTGCTTTTTTCGCGTTAGGGTTCACTGGGTTGAACGCAAGACCATTCGCGTGACCTTCTAGGGTCAGATCTACCGCTGATTTATATGCGAAACCGATACGGTTGTTATCATTGATCTGCCATGCAGTACCCACTTGCCAACCCCAAGCGGTGTCATCACCTTCCATGTATTTAAGTGTTTGACCCGGTAAAGTCGGTTTCACTAAACCCATCTGAGGTGGCATTACCGCGCCAATGCTACCATCTGCGATGATGTAACGGATACCACCACCAATGCTTACCGCTTCATTTAGTTTGTAAGCCGCGTTCAGGTTCGCTTCCATCGACGTTACGCTAGCTTGGTTACCAAAGTTTGCTGCAGCAAAATCTTTACCTAGGTCTGTTTCCATACCGTAGTTAGTGCCAAAGGCTAGACCAATAGCAAACTTGTCGTTGTACTGGTGAGATAGGTAGAAGTTAGGGATAACAGCATCGTGTGCAAAGTCATGTGAACTTGCTTTATTAGAACCATTTACAAATGTCGATGTGCCATCAACATCAATATTAGGGTTTACATAAATAGCGCCAACAGACACTTGTGTGCCTTCTAGGTACGTTAGCATTGCTGGGTTACGCCACTGTGCACCTGCGTTATCAGCCATCGCTGCTTCACCAGCGTATGCACGACCTAGGCCAGTCGCAGAGTATTCTGCAAGTTGGAAACCTGCTGCGTTTGCAACGCCTGAAGTGCTTAATAGGCCGAATGCCACTGCTGCTGAAAGGAGAGTCTTGTTGGTTTTCATTGTAATGTTCGCTGAGTTATTTATAACGTGGGGCGAAAGTTTACGTCTAGAGTTATTACTTTAAAAATGAAAATCCAATAAAACAGTGTTTTCAGGTTAATTATCTATTGGTAGTTAAATATGTAGTTAATTTATCTAACTGTAAAGGCGTTGTGAAGAAGTTTCAGCGAACAACTGTGAGTTCTAATAACTGCTTTTAGTTACACGTGTGCGCTCAGATTAGGTGAGGGATAAATGATAGATAAGAAAAAAGGCTGGAATTCCAGCCTTTTATATAGAGAGTGTTTATATTAGCTTCATGCGAAATGCTTAGAAGCTGCGGCTGTATTGTAAGCCGAATAGAATCGCATCTGCGCGAGTTGTTGCTTCGATTGTGCTACCTAGGCTAGAAGTTTCGTTAACCTTAACGTCTTCGCCCAGTAGGTATGTAAAGCCGATATCAACATTTGACGCGTTATCAATGTGGTAAGTTGCACCTGCTGAGAACCATTGGCGGTCTGAGTCTGGAACAGACACTGAAGTTTTTTGGTCTTGTGCACTCGTGTCGTACATGTAACCAGTACGTAGTGTCCAGTCAGAGTTCATGTAGTACGTACCACCGATAGCGTAGTGCCAACCGTCTTGCCATTTGTATTCGTTAAAGGTGTAGTCACCACCGTTCACAGAGCCGTCAAGAGTATCGAATGCACTCCAACCGATCCATTGTACGCTGTAATGTACTGCGAACTTAGTATCTTGAATTTTGTGGTAACCAGAGAATTCTGCCATATCTGGAAGAGGTAGGTTTAGCTTACCATCAGAGTCTTTTGCCCCAGCAGGTGCGTAAGTGATATCGCCTTCAGCTTCGATCTCTGGGCTGTAACGGTAAGAGAAACCGAAACGGTTGTTTTCATCTAACTCGAACACCGTACCAACGTTAAAGCCAACACCAAAACCTGCCGCATCTGCGTCTAGTAGTGTAGTACCTTTTGCGATTACACCTGGAACAGTGAAACCAGCACTACGTTGTAGTTTACCTGTACCGTAAATTAGGTCTAGGCCTGCACCAAAGCTCCATTGGTCGTTTAGACGGTAAGAACCCGCGACACCAACGTTAACGCTTTTTACGTCAGTTAGGCCGCCAAATTCAGACCATGTTAGATCATTGCTGAATTCTGTTTTTGTACCGAAGTTAGAGTATGCGTTTACGCCCCAAGCAAACTTGTCGTTTACTGGCACGATAAGGTGGATGTTCGGTGCAACAGAAGTGCTGCCAATATCATCGTAATCAGTGTTGTCTGATACTAGGCCACCAAGTGCTTTATAGTTTACGTTTTTTGCTGTGATATCCGTTGTGATGGTTTCAAAACCAAGCGACAGTTCCATTTTATCAAATAGAGCCATTGCTGCTGGGTTACGAGCCATTACAGATGCGTTGTCTGCAATTACTGCATCACCTGCGAATGCACGACCGATACCAGTCGCTGATTGTGCGTTTAGCTGGAAACCAGCTGCCATTGCTTGACCAGATGCCATTGCAACCGTCACTGCTAGGAGAGTCTTTTTAAACAGACGCGTATTCTGAGTCATTTTTTATTCCTTATGGGTTTCGTCTCTTTGGACGATAAGTTGAGCATTTGCTCAGTGGCGCAGATAGTAGTATTAAGAGTGGACCATACAAATCCGACCATTGGATAAATTTGAATAAAAATTGCAGAAATGATGTCTAAATGTCGGGAAATTGCATCTAAAGTGCGTAATTTAGAGTTTTGACTCTAAACTTGATTGGTGGGGTGAATGTTTTTATTGGTATCTATAAGAAAAAGCCGCTAAATTTCGAGATTTAGCGGCTTTTCACGTTTTATCGATGCGGTATTAAGGAACTTGTTACATAGGTTCCATCATCGGAGCAAGCTTAGCTGCAATAGCATCGATATCCTCGCCATTGCTACCAACAAGAATCATACTGGCTTTGCCCACCGGTTTCACAACACCACTCATACCATCTTTATCAAAGTCGACTTTCTGGTCACTCTTCACATCAGTCACAAACATGGTGACTCTGCCTTCTTTACCTTGGAAGACGACATGAAGCGCATTGTTCGACTCACCAAAGCCACAATGGTTTAGGTAGTAAACGTGATATGGAAAATCACCGTTTATCTGGTAATGGAAAGGCATCATTTTCGCGTTGACTTGTTTATTCGAAACATCTTCATCGATGTTACGGACAAACGGTTCTTCTGCCACTACGTGTTTCATTGCGGTGTCAGCCAGACTTGCTTGCGCTGGAGAAACAATAACGTTACCCCAGTTAATCTGACCTACAAGTAAACCAGCAGTAAATGCAACGGATGCCGCCAAAGCCATCGCTTTACGAGCGAAATTAGGTCTGACTATCTTTTCATCTTCTAATACATTTGATGTTTGGTTAAACAAAATCTTGTCGGCGAGATCTTCTGGCACATCCACATTCATGGCTTGCTTAATCTTTAGATCGAGGTCCAAAACGTCTTCAACAAACTTACTGTTAGCATCGTTCTCAGCTAAAGCTTGCAGAATCTCTTCATCCTTCTGTTTTGGATCCGACAAAATACGACGACGAAATTCTAAATCATCCATTTTTTTGTCCTCTCTGAGTATCTTGAGAATCCAACATCTCTTTTAGTTGATTGCGGGCGCGGAAAAGGCGCGTCATTACCGTGTTTTTGTTCAGTTCCAAAATGTTACCGATTTCTTCTCCGCTGAAACCGCCTACAACTTGGAGGAACAAAGGTTCACGATATTCGACATCAAGCTTCATTATTTGAGCTTGTAGCCATTCCTGCTGATGATGTGGGTCATCGCTGACTTTAGCATCATTGCCATAGTCATCGATATCAACCAAATCAAATTGTTTGCGTTCGAAGCGGCGCGCATTTTCTCGTCTCAGAATGGTAATAAGCCAAGATTTCGCAGCCTTTTCATCTTGAAGGCTATCGAGAGACTTCCACGCACGCAGACAGGTTTCTTGAACCAAATCTTCTGCAACCGCCTTTTCCTTGCATAACCAGTATGCGTAGCGATATAAGTCTCTGTGATAGCCCCGAACAAGAGCTTCGTATTTTCTTTGTCTGTCCATATCAGAGTTGACCGGACTGTCGGAATTTTTCTTTCCAAACATTTTAAATATTGCCACAGGAGCCTCCGTCTTGCTCTGTGAGGTCATATATACCGCTTATATTTATAATCGATCCGACTACACTTTTTGTAGTTTAGCAGCAGCACAATATACGTCTTCAACGATCAAGCACTTATTTGAAGTGATGATAATTTATTTTTTATTGTTGTCAGTGAGGCGTTTTACCTCATTTGGTTGGCTACTTGGTCAGTCTTCAAATCCTATTCCTGCAAGAAACCATAAAATCACCATAAAAATTGATCTATTTCAAAATCTCATACAGTGAAGGGGCTATAGTACATCTTGTCATCTAGTTAGTCATTGCGACTAACATGTTGAGCAAGATGACACTTCCTTTTGAAGGCTGACTTTACTTTCTCCTAATCAGGAAACTGATTAATTTTACAATTGGCGTATGTTAATTGTTTTATAGATATTCCGACCACACAACATTGTGTGGTTTTTTTTTGCTTCAATTTTACCCACAGCACACTTCTTCTCTTTTTAAGTCACTATAGTTAAGCAATCTTAATCGCATAAGAATCAATGAACTAGAGTAATAGATCTACTCGCTTCACGTTTATTTAAACGCACGTTTGATAAATTTAACAAGTTGATTACAATGCATGAGGTCAGACCTCTTGTATTTAAGGAGAAACAATGGGCAAGCAGGAAGTAAAAACACGCCATGGTGAACGTGTTGCTATTGTCGCAGGGCTCCGAACTCCCTTTGCTCGTCAAAGCACTGAGTTCAGCCAGGTGCCAGCGGTCGATTTAGGTAAAATGGTAGTGAGCGAAATGCTTGCTCGCACAGATATCGACCCTAAGTTAATTGAACAAGTGGTATTTGGACAAGTGGTTCAAATGCCAGAAGCACCAAACATCGCACGAGAAATCGTATTGGGGACGGGTATGCACATTCATACCGACGCTTACAGTGTGACTCGCGCATGTGCGACCAGCTTCCAAGCTGCTGTCAATGTTGCCGAAAGTATTATGGCTGGCAGCATTGATGTGGGGATTGCTGGTGGTGCGGACTCTTCTTCTGTGTTGCCTATTGGTGTATCAAAAACGCTGGCTGCTAATTTACTGGCGCTCAGCAAAACCAAAACGCTGGGTCAAAAGCTCAACATTCTTAAAAAACTCAGCTTCAAAGATTTGATGCCAGTGCCGCCGGCAGTGGCTGAATACTCGACGGGTCTCTCAATGGGTCAGACTGCCGAGCAAATGGCGAAGTCACACGGAATTACTCGTGCAGAGCAAGATGCGTTGGCGCACCGTTCTCACTCTCTAGCTTCGCAAGCTTGGAAAGACGGCAAAATCCAAGACGAAGTGATGACTGCTTTCCCAGAACCTTACAAAAAATGGATCTCTGAAGATAACAACATTCGTCATGATTCGACATTAGAAGGTTACGCAAAATTGCGTCCGGCTTTTGACCGCCAATACGGTAGTGTAACAGCCGCAAACAGTACGCCATTAACCGATGGTGGTGCCGCTGTGATGCTAATGCGTGAAGGTAAAGCGAAAGAGCTTGGGATGGAAATTCTTGGCTACATTCGCGGTTATGCATTCTCGGCTATTGGCGTCGAAATGGATATGTTGATGGGGCCAACTTACGCGACATCGAAAGTATTAGAAAATACCGGATTGGAACTCTCAGACCTTACGCTTATTGATATGCACGAAGCGTTTGCAGCTCAAGCACTTGCAAATGTGAAGATGTTTGCTTCTGATAAATTTGCCCAAGAAAACCTAGGTCGCTCGAAAGCGATAGGTGAAATCGACATGGATAAGTTCAACGTCCTTGGCGGTTCAATTGCTTACGGTCACCCATTTGCTGCGACTGGCGCTCGTATGATGACACAAACGCTACGTGAGCTGAAACGTCGTGGTGGTGGTCTTGCGTTGAATACTGCGTGTGCCGCAGGTGGTCTTGGTGCAGCAATGATTTTGGAGGTTGAGTAATGAGCGAGCAAAAAGCATTTAGTCTAAAGATTGATGAGCAGAACATTGCTTGGCTAGCCATCGATGTGCCAAACGAGAAAATGAACACGCTGCAAGCGGCGTTTGCAGATGAGATGAAAGAGATTTTCGCTCAACTGAAAGACACCAACGGCGTAAAAGGGATGATCATCCATTCCTTAAAACCAGATAACTTTGTTGCGGGTGCCGATGTACGAATGCTCGAAGCGTGCACGACGGCAAGTGAAGCTGAAGCCTTAGCCAAGCAAGGCCAAGACTTGTTCCAGCAGCTGTCTGAGCTGCCTTATCCGGTTGTCGCAGCGATTCATGGTCCATGTCTGGGTGGCGGTTTAGAGCTTGCTCTCGCGTGTGACTACCGAGTGTGTACTGATTCCGATAAAACGCGTCTTGGTTTGCCTGAAGTGCAACTTGGTTTGCTGCCTGGTTCTGGTGGTACTCAACGTCTTCCACGTTTAATTGGTCTGTTGCCCTCGTTAGATTTAATCCTTACAGGTAAACAACTGCGTGCGAAGAAAGCGAAAAAATTGGGTGTGGTTGACGCATGTGTGCCTGAGACTGTCTTGCTTGATGTCGCGAAGATGCATGTCGAAAAAGGCAAGAAGAAAGGTAAACAAAAGCAATCGACCAAAGAGAAATTGATGTCAGGCAGCGGCTTAGGTCGTAAGTTTGTGTTTGAGCAAGCAGCGAAAAAAACTAATGAAAAAACGCGTGGTAACTACCCTGCAACCGTGGCTATCCTAGAAGTTATTCAACACGGTCTTGAGAAAGGTTTTGCTCAAGGCCAAGAACTTGAAGCAAAGCGCTTTAGCGAATTGGTGATGAGCTCTGAATCAAAAGCATTACGCTCTATTTTCTTTGCTACCACTGAGATGAAGAAAGAGAATGGTACAGAGGCTGAGCCCGCATCGGTCGGTCGAGTTGGTGTACTTGGTGGTGGTTTGATGGGGGCGGGTATTAGCCACGTTTCCGTCGCCAAAGCAAAAGTGCCAGTTCGTATTAAAGATGTTAGTAACGACGGTGTGCTTAACTCATTGAACTACAACTACAAGTTGTTTGATAAGCAACGTAAGCGCCGCATTATCTCGAAAGCGGGTCTGCAAGCGAAGATGCTGCAACTGTCTGGCGGCATTGACTTTACAAGCTTCAACCATATTGATGTAGTAATTGAAGCCGTGTTTGAAGATCTTGACCTTAAACAGACGATGGTTGCGGATATTGAAGCGAATGCGAAACTAGACACTATTTTTGCGACCAATACGTCTTCTTTGCCGATTCACAAAATTGCGGAAAAAGCAGAGCGTCCAGAAAACATCGTCGGTTTACACTATTTCAGCCCGGTAGAGAAAATGCCGCTGGTGGAAGTGATTCCTCACGAGACGACGTCGGATGAAACCATTTCTACCGTGGTTGCGCTTGCGAAGAAACAAGGTAAAACGCCAATCGTTGTGAAAGATAAAGCAGGCTTTTACGTAAACCGTATTCTTGCACCTTACATGAATGAAGCCGCACATATATTGTTGGCAAATGAGCCAATCGAACAACTGGACAATGCACTACTCGATTTTGGTTTCCCGGTTGGCCCAATTACTTTGCTTGATGAAGTTGGTGTCGATATTGGCGCGAAGATCATGCCAATCTTGGTTAACGAATTGGGCGAGCGATTTAAAGGTCCAGACGTATTCGACACACTACTGAATGACGGTCGTAAAGGTCGTAAGAGTGGTAAAGGCTTCTACACCTACAAAGGTAAGAAGAAAGAAGTCGATAAGTCCGTGTACAAGCTATTGAACCTGACGCCAGAGTCTAAGCTGAGTGACAACGACATTGCACTGCGTTGTGTGTTGCCAATGCTAAACGAAGCGGTTCGCTGTTTAGACGACGGTATTATCCGTTCTCCACGCGATGGTGATATCGGTGCGATCTTTGGTATTGGTTTCCCACCATTCCTAGGTGGTCCATTCCGTTACATGGATCAATTCGGTTTGAAAGAATTGGTTGAGAAAATGAACGAGTTTGCATCGAAATACGGAGATCGTTACGCGCCATGTGATGGCTTACTCACTCGTGCGGGTGAAGGTCGTAACTTCTATGATTAATGGCTTGCGCTAAAAATAGAAAGGCTTGCGTGATGCAAGCCTTTTTTGTGTTTGAGATTATGAGGCGTTATTTCTTCTTGTCTTTTTTGTCCTTGTCGTGACCTTTGCCTGGGTTGTTATCACCGTGGACACTAGAATTACCTTTGTGGTCTTTGTCATGTTTCCCTGAGGAGCAATCGTCGGACTTTATTGACACGTTATCACCATCAAGGCGCAAACAGTCTTCACTCAGTTCGAAATCGTCACCCTTAATTGTGATGTCTGCATGGGCAACAGGCGCGAGTGGCATAAGTACAGCAGCAAGTAAAAGTAGCTTTTTCATTTAGTCCTCGTGTTTGCATATTTATTGAACAAGGTAATTACAGCATAAACTAAATTACTACTTTTACCATTTCATGCCAATTATGCATTTGAGTCTCTTATCCGAGGCCACAATCTTTTGGTCGTAATTGAAACTCTTCAATCGATCCAATTTCTAAACCAAGATTAACTCGCGGAGCATCTGCGTGTGCTATACCTTGCGAGTGCATGACCAAACGGTTTGCGGTGCGCGGTTTTAACTCGTTGACAACAAAGCGGATCATATCGGTACGAGTAAGCCCTTTAAGCTCTTCTAGTACCTTTTCACGTTGATTGAAATCCGTGTCTTTGTTGCCAACAGCGACCCACAAGCGCTGAGCTCTACCACGCAATGTTGTGTCGGGCGTTGCTATTTGATTCCATAAACCTCGCTTGCTGCTGTGCCACTGGTATTCATTTAGCTCTAGCAATACCATGTAGAAAGCGTTCAAAAACTCATCAATTGATGTGACCAATTCAGCGGGAGCGGCATTTGGAGACTGAACGTACAGCACAATACCTGGGTGGCGATTGAGAGGCATATTTCCCGTACCGACCATATAGCCAAGTTGCTGCTTGGTGCGGATTTCATGGAAGAAGGTCGCCGACATCAGATGGTTAGCCAATGTATACAAGGCGATATTGCGTGGCTCGATATCTTCACATTGGTGGTAAATCACCACCGCGGAATCTTGCTGATTACAGTGGACTTCACGTTGGAAACTGCCATTTTCGCCAAGCATGACCAACGGGCGGAGTGCCTCTTCGTAGCGTTGTTCTTTTACTCTAAGGGCATCTTTCAACGTTGTTGCCATCTCTTTTGCGTGCTGACGCTGCCAGTCGCCGTAAACGAACATTTCTACATGCAACTCGGCCAAAATTGATTCAACAAACACCGACAGTTCATCCACTTCTATTTCTTCCAGCGCTTCAACGAGTGTTGCGAAAGGCGGATTGTTGGGTTGAAGAAGACCAGTCAGTGCATTGAATAGCTGCGAAATAGGGCGGTCCTGAGATGAATTTCGCCAATTACGTAATAGTTGTTGTTTGATGGTTTCGAATCGAGCAGGGCTGAACTCACGTGCCGCGAAGCGATGCAGAATCATTTCTAACAGCTGAGGCAATTTCTCGCTAAAACCTGATAGCGTCAGAGTAACACCACCTTGGTGAGCGTACATGTTGTAACCCATACCTGCGATTTCAGCTTGATAGGTCTCTTTCGCTAATGAATCAAGGAACATCTCAACACATAGGCGTGTTTTCACGATGTTTTTCGGTGAAGCGACGGCGTGCGAGCTGTCGATAGCGACATACACGACGCCTTTTGGCACTCGGAATTCGTCATCTTGCAAATGCCATAAACGGAAGCCTTCGACATCTTCCACTAATTCTGGCAATGAGCCACCATTTTCAAACGGTTTTGGATCGAGCTCGTAGCAAATGTATGGGTTCTTTTCTGGGAGAACGAATTGCCAACTAGGATCGATTTGTTGATATAAACGACGTTGTTCATCGTTGAATGGATGCACTGAGTAGGGCGTGAAATACCATTCTGCGGTTTGGTTGTACTCTAATCCTTTGGCAATCAGAGTCACACGAACATTTTCGATGTTGAGGTAGTGCAATAAAGAGCGTTGTAGCTCTTCATCATACCCTGTCATTTTGTAGTCACCGTAAACCGTGTCTTCCGGCTGATAGTGCTGCATGTTGATCACAAGGTGGCTGACCAAATCCATCGGACGAGATGGCTCTTGAAAGCGGAAGGCAGACTCCAGCACTGCTTGTTTTTCAAGGTAACGCCATTCATCCATCCCATCTTGTTTGATCATAGACAGGTACTGGAATACGGCTTGAATGATGTTATCGACATAACCCAAGCCATCTTGGGTCAATGTGCAGCTGACTGTGAAGTCTCGGTAATTGCTGCCGCTTGCACCTCCACCGGCAGATAAGGAAGTAATCCAACCTTTGTTTTTCAGCTCTAGCATCAAACTGCCTTCGCCTTCATAACCCAACAAATGCGCAAAGTAGGAGAGGGGTTTCGCGCCGTAATGCACATCCATCCCTGGCATCGGGAAGGTTAAGATCAGTTTACGAAATTCTTTAATCGGTTCGACTTGAACCAAAATGCCGGTGCTGTCTTCGTTACCTATAGGTACATCAATCGATTTTCCGTGTAATTGATGATTTGGAATGTCAGCAAACATGGTTTCTACCCAAGCTTGCTGTTCATCAAGAGATTGAGGACCAAACAAGGTCAATGTCATCAAATCAGCGGAATATTGCGAGTGGTGAAACTCGACTATCTCGTCGCGAATCGATTTGCCATCGCGATCGCCGAGGGTTTCCAAGTTGCCGACAGAGAACTTAGAAAACGGATGATCAGGGTTGATGACCTCTTTGTTTACTTGATATAGACGGCGAGAATCGTCGTTCAGTTTGAGCTTGTATTCGGAGTCGACAGCTTGGCGCTCTTTGTCTAACGCTTCTTCATTAAACAACGGTGCGGTGAAGAATTGGCTGAAACGGTCAAGCGCGGTTTCAAACGCTGTGGGGGTGACGTCAAAGAAGAAACAAGTATGCTCTGTTCCCGTCCAAGCGTTATTTGTGCCACCGTGTTGACTAATAAAACTTTGAAACTCGCCAACTTTAGGGTATTTTTCCGTTCCCAAAAAAAGCATGTGTTCTAGGTAGTGTGCCAGACCTTGACGATCATTTGGGTCATCAAAGTGTCCAACATTTACTGCCAAGGCTGCTGCCGACTGTTGAGCGGTGTCGGAGTGGATCAGCAACACGCGCAGTGCATTACTCAAGGTAATGTAGCGGTATTGATTTGAATCGTTTGGACTTAAGTGCACGATGCGTCTCCAGATTTCGCATTACAGTAATGATGAACCCCGAATGGGGCTGCGCAAAGTTTGCGCTTCGACAAATACTGCTTGCCGTATTTTTGTTATTCGTAAGAGTACTGCATAAGCCCAATAGCCAATGCTATGGGGTTCGAGCTATTTGAAGGAATGCACTGAGTTCATAACTTCATCGTAGAATGTGATGAACTGAGTCTATTCTTTTTAATAGATTGTTAAGAAAGTCGCTATCTTTAGCAAGCGAATTGGTATAATGAACCGATAATTATATCAGTATTTTTGTTTCGACATTATTAAAGTTAGCCCGCTATCCGTATAAAGATAGCAGTCAACCTTTTGGTAGCGTTAGCTATCCCTAGGAAATAACATGAAAATATTTATCTTGCGTCACGGTGAAGCGGAACATTTCGCGGATACCGATGCAGAAAGACAACTGACCCAAAGAGGCAGAACTGAATCGGAAGCAGTTGCCCGAGCATGTAAAGAGCAAGGTTTTGCTCAATTCGACAAAGTGCTAGTCAGTCCATACATCCGAGCGCAACAAACATGGCAAGAGATCAGCGTCCATTTCTCGGCGAAAAGTATTGAGACTTGTGAAGACATCACGCCATACGGTCAATCGGACCATGTATTTGATTTTGCCAATGCATTGATTGAGGTTGAGAAGTTAGAATCACTTCTGTTTGTGTCGCACTTACCGCTGGTGGGGTATCTCACTTCTGAGTTTGTGAAAGACATGACACCACCGATGTTCCCAACATCTGGCTTGGTGTGCATTGAATACGATCCGCAAACACAACGTGGTGAAGTGTTGTGGCATATCACGCCATAGAACACTCGCTCTCGGGATCACGACTCGAGAAAAACAAAAAGGCAGGGTTAACCTGCCTTTGTCGTTCTTGTTCGTCAGCGAAACACTTTCGAAGTCGGTGGTTTATTTCTCTGGAATAGACAGTAATACCAGTAGCGCACCGTCTCCGCCAAACTCTAAAGGCGCTTGGTGGAATGCCATCACGTCTGGGTGTTGAGCAAGCCACAGCGGTGCTTTCTGCTTCAAGATGTGCTTACCAATACCGTGTTGAACACACGCACAGTGGATTTCGTTTTTGACACAGTAAGCGATCATCGCGCCGAGCTCTCGCTTAGCTTCCAGTTGGGTCATACCATGCATGTCTAGGAAAACATCAGGTACGTACACACCACGGCGCAGACGTTTCACTTCATAAGTTGAGACATCATCACGCGCGTAGCGAGTTGGTCCATCCGCATTTAAGAGCGGGACAAACTCATCGGAAAAGTAAAACTCAGAATCACTCGCTTCACGGTTTGAGCGCGTGATTTCTTTTTGCTTAGTATTTTTTTTTGGTTGCTGGATTATGGTATCCTGTCGCAACTTTTTTACGCCCTGTACTGCATCCTTAAACAAGGCGAAATCGTCATCGTGTTCGGTGTCTTTTTTGCTCATTAGGTAAACAATTTCATTTTTACAATTTATGGCAGTATTGTAGCGCTTTTCGGAGGCAATTTTGGATAAGATTTTTGTAGAAGAGGCGGTATCGGAACTGCATACCCTTCAAGATATGATTCGTTGGACGGTCAGCCGCTTTAACGCCGCTAACTTGTTTTACGGTCATGGTACTGATAATGCGTGGGATGAAGCGGTTCAGCTTATCCTACCGACATTATACTTGCCGATTGATGTGCCTCCGCATGTATTGAACTCTCGCCTAACGACAAGCGAGCGTCTACGTATTGTTGAGCGCGTAGTAAAACGCATCAACGAGCGTACACCAACTGCATACCTAACGAACAAAGCATGGTTCTGCGGTCTTGAGTTCTTTGTTGATGAGCGTGTACTTGTGCCACGTTCTCCAATCGGTGAATTGATTCAAGCGGAATTCCAACCTTGGTTGGTGGAAGAGCCAACTCGCATCATGGACCTATGTACGGGTTCTGGCTGTATCGCGATTGCTTGTGCGCACGCTTTCCCTGAAGCAGAAGTCGACGCGATCGACATCTCTACAGACGCTCTACAAGTGGCTGAACAAAACGTACAAGATCACGGTATGGAGCAGCAAGTGTTCCCAATCCGTTCAGATTTGTTCCGTGATCTGCCAAAAGAGAAGTACAACCTGATCGTGTCTAACCCACCTTACGTGGACGAAGAAGACATGAACAGCCTACCAGACGAGTTCACGCACGAGCCTGAGCTAGGTCTAGCTGCGGGTACTGACGGTCTAAAACTGGTTCGTCGTATTCTTGCTAACGCTCCAGACTACCTAACAGAAAACGGTATTCTTATTTGTGAAGTCGGTAACTCAATGGTTCACATGATGGAACAGTACCCTCAGATCCCATTTACTTGGGTCGAGTTCGAGAACGGCGGTCACGGCGTATTCATGCTAACACGTGATCAGTTAGTTGAATGTGCAGAAGAGTTCAAACTGTACAAAGACTAAGTCTGTCTAAGCAAACCAGTCGAACAAACAATGAAAACACCGAGCCTAGTGCTCGGTGTTTTTTTATCCGCTTCGCAGTGAGCTTGAAAATTCAGGCTGATTTGTTTTTTCCGCCAAAACGGGCTTTACATCAAAACGTAATACCGCCACTATGAATTCACGAAGAATTGATAAGCAGTTGCGCTCCCACAGTTCGAGCGTGGCGACAATAATTTGAGGAAGTAATGGCAGGAAACAGTATCGGACAACATTTCCGAGTGACGACATTCGGGGAAAGTCACGGTATCGCACTAGGATGTATCGTAGACGGATGCCCTCCAGGTTTGGAAATCACTGAGGCAGATCTGCAAACGGATCTCGACCGTCGCCGTCCTGGCACATCACGTTACACCACACAGCGTCGTGAACCGGACGAAGTAAAAATTCTTTCTGGCGTATTTGAAGGTCAAACTACAGGTACTTCAATTGGTTTGATGATTGAGAACACTGACCAGCGTTCTAAAGACTACTCAGACATTAAAGACAAGTTCCGTCCAGGACATGCTGATTACACTTACCACCAAAAATACGGTGTGCGCGATTATCGAGGTGGCGGCCGTTCGTCTGCTCGTGAAACGGCAATGCGTGTGGCGGCTGGTGCAATCGCTAAGAAATACCTGAAAGACGAGTTCGGTGTAGAAATCCGTGCTTACTTGTCGCAAATGGGTGACGTTTCAATCGATAAAGTGGATTGGAATGAAATCGAAAATAATGCGTTCTTCTGCCCAGATGCAGACAAAGTAGAAGCATTTGACCAACTTATCCGTGACCTGAAAAAA
The DNA here is from genome assembly GCF_023277445.1 of Vibrio sp. ED002. Taxonomy (NCBI): domain Bacteria; kingdom Pseudomonadati; phylum Pseudomonadota; class Gammaproteobacteria; order Vibrionales; family Vibrionaceae; genus Vibrio; species Vibrio sp. ED002. The sequence goes on from NZ_CP080238.1 coordinate 3,400,188, forward strand.
GAAGGCGACTCCATTGGCGCAAAAATTCAGGTTGTGGCAACCAACGTGCCTGTTGGTCTTGGTGAGCCTGTATTTGATCGTTTAGATGCAGACATCGCACACGCGCTAATGAGCATCAATGCGGTGAAAGGCGTGGAAATCGGCGACGGTTTTGACGTGGTAAACCAAAAAGGCAGCGAGCATCGTGATACGCTTTCTCCAGAAGGCTTCGGCAGCAACCACGCAGGCGGCATTCTTGGCGGTATCTCTACCGGCCAAGAGATTGTGGCAAACATCGCGCTTAAGCCAACCTCAAGCATTACGGTTCCAGGCGAGACTATCACTAAAGAAGGTGAACCAACTCAGTTGATCACTAAAGGTCGTCATGACCCATGTGTGGGTATCCGCGCCGTGCCTATCGCGGAAGCGATGCTGGCTATTGTCGTTATGGATCACTTGCTACGTCATCGTGGTCAAAACCATGGCGTAAAAACCGAGACTCCAAAAATTTAAGTTTGAAGCTTAATTCGATAGAAACGCAAAAGGCAGCTCAATGAGCTGCCTTTTTAATAGGGTTTCAATTGGTTTCGAATTCAATTAGTGAATCGAACCTTCGGTTTCCAAGTGGAATGAAGGTAAGCGCCATTTAAAGCGAACTGCCGCCATACGCAGCGTGTAACCAGTAATCAGAGTCACAATCGTCGCGGTTACGTCAGGTACGTTGAACTCAAGTAAAGCTAAGTACAAGCCCGATGCAATAAGTGCCACAGAGGCATAAAGCTCTTCATGCAACACAAGCGGTGTTTGACGACAAATCAAATCACGTAGCAACCCCCCAAATACACCTGTGACTAGTGCTGACACCATACAAATGCCAGGGTGTAATCCCATGCCAATCGCTACCTTGGTGCCGATGATGCTAAATACGATCAAGCCCAGCGCATCCAAACGGATAAATAGCCCTTTGAATTTAATCACCCATTTCGCTAAGCCAGTCGTTAGTACACCAGCTACACAAGTGATTGCCAAAAACTCGGGATTCTTCACCCAACCTAGTGGGTAGTGGCCAAGAAGAATGTCGCGCACTGTACCGCCGCCAATAGCCGTTGCACTGGCTACCAACATAACACCAAACCAATCCATTTTTCTTCGGCCGGCACTCAATGCACCAGTCATGGCTTCAGCCGTGATACCGATGATGTACAACACACTTAGCAGCATAAGGGGACACTCAAATAAAAGGGCTCTGTCATGCTCCTTGAGATTAAGGAAAACAGCAGCAAAACTTATCAACAAGATTTAAACCTTGGGGAGAGGCTTAAACCCAAAAAGAATCTCGCTTCAAGTGGCGTTGAAGTCGCCATCGTTAAGCGTAAAAATAAGGCGTGAGTGTAGTGGGAAATGTGATCTGTGACGAATGAGAAATTGTATGGAGAAAGCGACTTTCAGATTAACTCAGCTAATAACCAAACATGTTGTGTGGCTTTACCTGTGTAAGAAAAACAGCGACAATGCGCACCGCATATCAATTTGACGTACAGAATCGATGATGAACCACGAATATCAAGACCTTATCGCTATTTTCAATGACACATTTCTTGGGCCTTTTAACACTGAGTTAGAGCTAGGCGGCGATGAGCCAATTTACTTGCCAGCAGATGAAGAACATCCGCATCATCGGATTATTTTTGCTCGTGGCTTTTACGCGTCAGCGCTGCACGAGATTGCCCATTGGTGCGTAGCAGGACCAGAGCGTCGTTTGCTGGAAGATTTTGGGTATTGGTACGAACCAGATGGTCGCACAGCAGAGGTTCAAGCTGAATTCGAAAAAGTTGAAATTCGCCCTCAAGCTTACGAGTGGATTCTAGCGAAAAGTGCTGACTTCCCTTTTAACGTCAGTTGTGACAATCTACACGGCGATTTTGAACCAGATCGTCTTGGTTTTATGCACAAAGTGCACAATGAAGTAATGGGCATTCTAGAAAGCGGTCTTCCGCCTCGCGTGAAAATGCTATCGGATGCGTTGCGTGCCTTTTACCAAACCAAGCCACTGGAAACGTCTGACTTTATCGTTAAATAACCTCAGAGAAGCTCCATGATTATTGAATTTGAAGAAAAACTACTAGAACTGATTGATGCTCGCATTGAAACGGCATCGGATGATGAATTGTTTGCTGGTGGTTATTTGCGTGGTCACATTTCTCTGTCTGCTGCAGCGTGTGAAGAAGAAGGCATTAACGATGTAACTGAGCTGAAGTCTCGCATTGAAAACAGCCTTGAAGAAGCGCGTTCAGAATTGACGCCTGCCGATCGCGTGATCGTGAGTGATCTATGGCAAGAGCTTCAAGCGCAAGCTTAAGTCTCATTCAGTTATATATGCTTCGATTGGCAGCTCTAAGCCTCTGGTTGAAGCAAAAAGAGTTGAAATAAACTCCTTCGAAATTTTCGAATCTCTCCTTAAAATTTTTGTGGTTGTAGCACACTCGTTCACCTTTTACTCTTGTTAGTACAAAACGTGAACAAAGGACTACAACCATGAAAATTATCGCATTCGGCGCTTCTACTAGCTCTACCTCTATCAATAAAACCCTTGCGACTTACGCTGCTAACCTTGTCGAAGGTGCAGATGTGCAAGTGTTAGACCTCAATAGCTACGATGTTCCTTTGTTCAGTGAAGACAAAGAGAAAGAAATCGGTCAGGCGGAAGGCGCAAAAGCATTTCTTGCAGATATCGCAACCGCGGACGCTTTGGTGATTTCTTTTGCTGAGCACAACGGCTCTTACCCAGCAGCGTATAAGAATCTATTCGATTGGGCGACACGTATCGATCGCAACGTATTCCAAAATAAACCGGCGGTGTACTTAGCAACTTCACCTGGCCCTGGTGGTGCACAAACGGTACTCGCAGCGGCGACAGGCTCTGCGCCTTACTTTGGTGCTGAAGTGAAAGCATCGCAATCTATTCCAAGCTTCTACGATAACTTTGATTTGGAAACGGGAGAATTCCGTAATGCTGAAATTGCAGAACAGGTGAAAGTGGCCGTGGCGGCATTGAATTAAAAAACTTGTAACCCCCTCTAACTCCTTCTTGGAAAGGTGGATGGACTAAAGCGGGTTAAGAACTTGTTCCTCCCCTTTTTTAAAATGAGGCAAGGAGTGGCTGTTTGTTTTCGGAGCAGCCCCTGACTCCTTCTTGGAAAGATGGATGGACTAAAGCGGGTTAAGAACTTGTTCCTCCCCTTTTTAAGGGGAGGCTAGGAGGGGTTGTTTGTTTTCAGAGCAACCCCCTCTTACTCCTTCTTGGAAAGATAGATGGACTAAAGCGGGTTAAGAACTTGTTCCTCCCCTTTTTAAGGGGAGGCTAGGAGGGGTTCTTTGTTTTCAGAGCAACCCCCTCTTACTCCTTCTTGGAAAGATAGATGGACTAAAGCGGGTTAAGAACTTGTTCCTCCCCTTTTTAAGGGGAGGCTAGGAGGGGTTCTTTGTTTTCAGAGCAACCCCCTCTAACTCCCCCTTAGAAAGGGGGAGGACGAATGCGGAGTTCGCAACTTGCTCCTCACTTTTTTAAAATGAGGCTAGGAGTGGTAGTTTGTTTTCGGAGCAGCCTCTGACTCCTTCTTGGAAAGATGGATGGACTAAAGCGGGTTAAGAACTTGTTCCTCCCCTTTTTAAGGGGAGGCTAGGAGGGGTTCTTTACGCATTCGAAACTGGTTACAACTCAGTAATCGCTTTACCTTTACGTAGCTTTCTTACCCACATACGGCTTGGGTGCAGTTCAGTCAGTACATCAACAGGCAATGGTAATGGGTCGCCACAAATTTGTGATGCCAACACTTCGGCCATTAGAGGCGCAGAACTCAAACCACGAGAACCTAAACCAAGGAAACAGAATAGGTTAGGGAACTGGTGAATCGCTTCAACGTCTTGTTCTTGTTGATTTTGCAGATCCGCATATTGCGCTTTGATGGTTTCAAAGTCGCCTACGTTACCGACAAATGGAAGGTGGTCACGGCTAACACAGCGAATGCCTTGGCGTGATAAATTACCAGAGGTATCCACTTCTTTCGTCCAAGCTTGGTTTGGCAAACACTTCACCAATTTCTCTGCATTGTCTTTTTGTGCTTCCTCGTCAAACTCGTAATCGAGGTGGCTGCGGTCGTAGCTTGCACCGATGCATAAGTGCTGATTATTCGGGTTAACAGGTGTCATGTAACCGTCGTAACACAGTACCGTTTTCAGCTTAGACAAGGTTTCTGTCGCTGGTGCGTGGCTAACTTGACCTTTTACCTGACCCATCGGTAGATCCGCGGTTTGGCTGAGTGTTTGGAATTCACTGCCGTTAGCAACCACTACAGTGGAGTGTTCAAAGCTTTGACCGTTTGCTTTCAATGTCCATAGTTGGCGCGCTTCATCCCAAGTTAGTGACTCGACTTGATGCTCGAACTTCACTTCAAAAAGTTCTGTTTTCTCCAGTTGAGCAATCAAACCACGGGTCAGTTCTGCAGGGCATAACCAACCGCCAAGAGGGTAATGAACCGATGCCATATCGATCGGCAAGCCAATCTTCTCTGCGGTCTCTTCAGCAGATAGTTTATGAATTAACTCTGGCGTGAAATTACCAGCAAGCATTTTTTCCAACTTGTCTGCAGATTTGTCATCCCACATTAACTGAGTGATGCCGCACCAATCGTGATCGAATTGGATATTTTGCGCAGCCTGGTCAACAAACTGACGGGCAAACAAAAAGCCCGGAGCAAACACACGAGAAACGCCTTTGTGGGGGCCATTTAATAATGGGTACACTGCGCCTTGGCGGTTGCCTGATGCGCCTTCTGCGGGTTGAGCGTCTTTGCAGTAAAGCGTGACATTTTGACCGCGACGAATCAGCGTTTTAGCCAAAGCCGCGCTAGCGATGCCGCCACCAATAATCGCAATGGAATCATGATTGGCCGACGCAGTGCGGTTAAACCAAGGTTGGTGGTTTGAATGCGCTTCACGCTGCTCCATCGAACCCGCGATCATTTCGCGTTTGGTACCGAAGCCTTTGACTTTCTTCATTGAAAAGCCTGCTTCGTTTAAGCCGCGACGCACAAAGCCCGCTGCCGTAAAGGTTGCGACCGTACAATCCTGCTTCGCCAATTTTGCCATGCCGTTGAATAGGTTTTGGTTCCACATCTCTGGGTTTTTGCTTGGTGCAAACCCATCCAAGAACCAAGCATCAATCAAGCCTTGCTCTGCATAAGGAACAAGCGGCATGCAGTCTTTGATATCGCCAAACCAAAGGTCGAGCGTGATAGCGCCGTCTTCTAAAACAATGCGATGACACTCAGGCACTGCGGCTGGGTAGTGCTGTTGCAGCTTTTCGGCAAATTCTGCCAACTCTGGCCAAGATTGATGTGCTTTTTCTAGATCAGCTTTGCTGAGTGGGTACTTCTCAAAACTAACGAAATGCAATTCTTTTAACGCTGCCTCTGGATATTCGCGACGAAATTCGGTAAACCATTGCCACACGGCTAAGAAGTTCAACCCCGTGCCAAATCCGGTTTCGCCAATAACAAAGCGTCTTTGGTCAAATTCCTGCCATCTTTCTGGTAGATGATTTTGTTTGAGGAACACGTAACGCGTCTCTTCGAGACCGTTTACGTTGGAGAAATAAACATCATCAAATTGGTCAGAAACCGGTGTACCAGCTTCGTTCCAACCAAGTTCTGCGTTTTTAATCGAAGTCATAATGGTGCAAATATGTGATTTGGCGCGGTTAGAATTCGGCAATTGTACGAATTTCTGGGAAAGCTGACCACTTTTGTTGACTATCTTAGTTATTATCTAGCGGATTTTTGAATTATAGGAATGTCATAATGAAACGAGTCGTAATCACCGGTATGGGTATTGTTTCAAGTATCGGTAACAACGTCGAAGAAGTTCTAGCGTCTCTTAAAGCGGGCAAATCTGGCATCACTGCGTCTGAGCAGTTTAAAGAAAACGGTCTGCGTTCGCAGGTATGGGGTGATCTGAAAATCAACCCAGCAGAATTTATTGACCGTAAGCAGATGCGCTTTATGGGTGATGCGGCTGCTTATGCATACCTATCAATGCAGCAGGCGATTGAAGACGCTGGTCTATCTGAAGAACAAGTTTCAAACGATCGTACAGGTATCGTTGCTGGTTCTGGTGGTGCTTCTGCATTAAACCAAACAGTGGCAACTGATACGATGCGTGCAAAAGGCGTAAAACGCGTAGGTCCATACATGGTGCCGCGTACTATGTCTTCAACAGTATCAGCGTGTCTTGCAACACCATTTAAGATTCGTGGTGTGAACTACTCAATGAGCTCAGCTTGTGCAACATCTGCACACTGTATCGGTCACGCGATGGAGCTTATTCAACTTGGCAAACAAGACATCGTATTTGCAGGTGGTGGTGAAGAGCTAGATTGGTCTCAAACGATGATGTTTGATGCAATGGGCGCACTATCTACCAAGTACAACGAAACACCAGAAAAAGCATCTCGTACTTACGATGCTGATCGTGATGGTTTCGTTATCTCCGGTGGCGGCGGCATGCTAGTTATCGAAGAACTAGAGCACGCACTAGCTCGTGGCGCGAAAATCTACGGTGAGATCGTAGGTTACGGTGCGACTTCTGATGGCTACGACATGGTAGCACCATCAGGCGAAGGCGCAATCCGTTGTATGAAGATGGCAATGCAAGACGTTGATAGCATCGATTACATCAACACGCACGGTACTTCTACTCCAGTCGGTGACGTGAAAGAACTAGGCGCTATCCAAGAGCTATTCGGCAGCAACAGCCCAGCAATCTCTGCGACAAAAGCGATGACTGGCCACGCACTAGGTGCAGCTGGTGTTCACGAAGCAATTTACTCAACGCTAATGCTAGACAATGGCTTCATTGCTCCAAGTGTGAATATCTCTAACTTGGATGAAGCAGCACAAGGTCTAGACATCGTGATGGAAGCTCGTGACGCTGAACTGACGACAGTTATGTCAAACAGCTTTGGTTTTGGTGGTACAAACGCGACATTGGTAATCAAAAAGTACCAAGCATAAGCGACCCAAAGCTAACTGAATTTGTTGGGCTGTGACTCTCTTCGTGGAGTGAACCGACCAACAAACCAGTTTCCAGAGCTTGATCAGGTTAACTGATCGAACAGACGCAGACTTTATCCCAAGGAGAGCGGGATAGGATCCTTTTGTTCTGGAACTTTGCCCGGCTAATTTAGCCGGGCTTTTTCTTTTCTGAAACCTGCTTTTGAAAGTCACTTAGGTATAGTTGTTGAGATTTTTCAAGAAAAGGGCACAATCGCTTTAGCTTCGCATCTTGCGAATAAACGAACTCATACAAATGGATGTTAAACGCTGGCGCTATGAAAATTATTGTTGATGAAAATATGCCGTACGCTGAAGAGCTATTCAGCCAACTCGGTGAAGTGATTCTAAAACCCGGTCGTACACTGACAGCCGATGATTTAGTGGATGTAGATGCGCTAATGATTCGCTCAGTCACCAAAGTAAACGCAGAACTGATCAGCAAAGCAAATAAGCTGAAGTTCGTTGGCACGGCGACGGCGGGCATGGATCATGTTGACCAAGCGCTTCTAAAAGAGAAAGGTATTTTCTTCACCGCAGCACCAGGCTGTAACAAAGTCGGCGTTGCTGAGTATGCGTTCAGCGTCATGATGGTACTTTCCCAACAGCAAGGCTTCTCTGTTTTCGATAAAACTGTTGGCATCATCGGTGCGGGTCAAGTGGGTAGCTACCTTGAGAAATGTTTGAAAGGCATGGGCATTAACGTGCTCATCAACGACCCATTCAAGCAAGAAGAGGGAGATTCTCGCAGTTTTACTCCGCTAGCAGAGTTGATCGAACGTTCTGACGTCATCACGCTGCACACACCTATTACCAAAGATGGCCTACACCCAACGCATCATTTGATTGATGATAAGGTGTTAAATGGTCTTCGTTGCGATCAAATTCTTATCAATGCGGCACGCGGTCCTGTTGTGGACAACCAAGCATTGAAGCAACGTTTAATGAAAAACGATGGCTTCACGGCGGCATTAGATGTATTTGAATTTGAACCAGAGGTTGATATGGAGCTTCTGCCTCTGCTAGCATTCGCAACCCCTCACGTTGCAGGCTATGGTCTGGAGGGGAAAGCTCGCGGTACGACGATGATTTTCAACAGCTACTGTGAGTTCTTAAATAACGAATTACGTGCGCATGCCAGCGATTTACTGCCGACCGCGCCTGTTCCTACAATGGTATTGGACAGAGCATGGGATGAAGCAACGCTGCACAACATCACGCAGTTAATCTATGATGTGCGTAAAGATGACGCTCTTTTCCGCCGCGAAATCAGTAAGCCAGGCTCTTTTGACCTGATGCGTAAAAACTACTGGGATCGCCGCGAATACAGCGCTGTCACGCTAGTGGGTAACGAAACATGCAATCTCGCACCATTAGCAGAACTAGGTTTTCAGGTTGAGGTAAGTCAATGAGCCAGCAATACAATGTTGCCGTATTAGGTGCGACCGGCGCGGTCGGTGAAACAATTTTGGAAGTGCTTCAAGAGCGCAAATTCCCAGTAGGCGAAATCTTCCTGTTGGCAAGTGAACGCAGTGAAGGTAAGACTTACCGCTTCAACGGTAAAACAATCCGCGTTCAAAACGTAGAAGAGTTTGATTGGTCTCAAGCGCATATTGCGTTGTTTTCAGCTGGTGGCGAGTTGTCTGCCAAATGGGCGCCAGTTGCCGCAGACGAAGGCGTTATCGTGATCGACAACACGTCTCATTTCCGCTACGAATACGACATTCCTTTGGTGGTGCCAGAAGTTAACCCAGAAGCAATTGCTGAGTTCCGTAACCGTAACATCATTGCGAACCCGAACTGTTCAACCATCCAGATGCTAGTGGCACTAAAGCCTATTCACGATGCTGTTGGTATTGAGCGTATCAACGTTTCAACTTACCAATCAGTGTCTGGTGCGGGTAAAGCTGGTATTGATGAGCTTGCAGGTCAGACTGCGAAACTACTGAATGGTCTTCCTGCGGACAAGAAAGAATTTTCTCAACAGATCGCGTTTAACTGTATTCCACAAATCGACCAGATGATGGAAAACGGCTACACCAAAGAAGAAATGAAAATGGTGTGGGAGACGCAAAAGATCTTTAACGACCCATCAATCACTGTAAACCCAACGTGTGTACGCGTTCCTGTATTTTACGGTCATGCAGAAGCATTACATGTTGAAACTCGTTCACCAATCGATGCACAAGAAGTGGTTAACCTGCTTGAGCAAACGGATGGCATCGAAGTGTTCCACGGTGAAGATTTCCCAACACAAGTGCGTGATGCAGGCGGCAAAGACCACGTAATGGTTGGTCGTATTCGCAATGATATTAGTCATCACAGTGGTGTAAACCTATGGGTAGTTGCTGATAACGTACGCAAAGGTGCAGCGACAAACGCCGTACAAATTGCTGAAGTTTTGATTCGCGATTACTACTAAGCCACGCTGACGAATGAATCCAAAGCCTCGCACACTGCGAGGCTTTTTTGTTCGAACGGCGTAAATTTGTGTGAGATTAGTACGAATATGGTGAGAGCCACACATTTTTTGCCCTCAAAGCTATAGTTTTGCGTGTGTTATCCGATATATTTAACCGATCACCATTTCAAATTGTTTCTAGCACCAAACTGAGCCTTCTATGCGTCAAAATTATAAGCGTTTGTTAGCAGCCCTTGTGTTGATGAGCGCGACTCAGACATCGTCAGTGGTTCAAGCCGAAGGAATTCGACTTGTAGGACCCTCTGGTGAAGTGCAAACGTCTCCTAGCTACGCTGAGGAGATTGAGCGAGCGTTACCTGCTCCGCCTGAAAATAACCAACCGTCGCGCTTTTATGGTCCGACGAATAAAAACGAGACTTTGTGGTCGATTGCTTCTCAATTGCGACCTTCTCGTAATGTTTCTGTTCAACAGACGCTTCTCGCCATTTACCGAATCAACCCTCAAGCGTTTGATAACCAGAATATTCATGAATTGATCCCAGGCAGCCGACTTCGCGTGCCTTCATTAGAGCAAGTTCAGAGTGCTACCACGCCTCAGGCGATTGCCGTGATGAATGCTCATGAAGTTCGATTAGCTCAACAAAAACCAGCAAAAACATCGCCTGTTAAGCCAAAACCGGAAACACCAAAGCCTACGGCTGAAGTTACGAAACCTCAACCTAAGCCAGAAGTTGCTCAAATTGAGCCGTCTAAACCGGAATTGGCAAAGCCAGAACCAATCAAGCCGGTTGAGTCTACGACCCCCGTACCTGAAGTCGTGACTTCACCGGAAGGTGAGAAACAAGTAACAGCACTTAAAGATAAACTGCAAGGCTCACAAAGTGAGTTGGACTCTCTCGAAGAGAAGAACCATCGTTTACGTTTGATGCTGTCTGAAGTGCAGAGCGAGGTCGCAACGCTTAAAACTTCGCTCAACGATGAAGAACGAATTCGCTCTGAAGTTGAAAAACTGCTAGCGGAAGAACGTCAGCGTCTTGCAGAGCAGCAACGAATGCAGCCAAGTACGATGGACAAGGTTCTGTCGAACGGTTGGCTAGTAGGCCTTGCAGCACTTATTCCAGGTGCATTGATTGCCATGTTAATTGTCATGTTGCTTGGTCGTCGCTCTAAAGAGAAAGAGGAAGAAGCTGCTGCGCAAGAACAGCAAAGTGTTGATCCACTTGCTGCGCCAATCGGATTGGCAGCGGCAGATGAGTTGGATGAAGAATTAAGTCTAGACGACGATTTGTTTGGTGACGATGACGACACGGAGCAACTATTCGGCCAAGAAGAAGCGCAGCCAGAAGAAGAGGATGTCTTTGCTAATCTGGATGACGACGATCTCGATTTCAACCTCGAAGGGGATGATGGCGAAGACCCATTCGCGGGGATTGGGGATGATGGCGATCTTGACGTTGGCTTCGATGAATTTGACTCTTCAAGCAATGGCATAAAAGTAAACGGCGAAGAAAAAGCGCTCGGTCTTGAAGAGATGGAGCGTGCACTTGATGAAGTCTCTCCAGAGCTTGAAGTTTTGGATGATGAGGATGAAGTCGGTTTCGATCTTTCAGATGAAGATAACGCTGATGTGATGTCGGATGATGCATTTGCCGAGTTACTCTCTGCTGACGACCCATCTGAAGAGTTACAAAGTGACGCGGTTGATCAAGCCATGCTTGATGACTTATTTGCTGACCTTGATGGTGACGACCTCAATCTTGATGTTGAGGACGAGAAGCCATCTCAAGTGTCAGAGAGTGCTTTCTCTGCTGGTGAAGCAACCGACGATGACATAGATAAACTGCTTGCTCAGTATGAACAGCCAGTAAGTGCGGATGCCGATGACCCACTACTTGATGAACTAGAATCATTGTCTGGTCTGTCTGATTCAGACTTAGAGCAGGATGATGCATCAGCACTCCTCGATGAGTTGATGGGTGACGACGAAGGTGAATCAATCAATGAGCGAGATCCTCTTGACGATCTAGAAGACATTGCAGGCTTGAGTGAAGAACCTTCGATTGATGAAGACAGCACAGATTTGCTTGACGAGTTGATTGGTTTTGATGATGAGGATGCATCTGACGATGATTTTGATCCACTTGATGAACTAGAGAAACTGTCTGGTTTTGAGGGCGATGACGCATTAGAAGATCTTGATGAAAACAGCGTCGATTTGTTGGATGAGCTACTTGATGACAGCGGCGATGAAACAATAGACGAACAAGAGCCTACGGACGTTGACCCATTCGATGATTTGATTCGTGAAGATGATGAGCCAGAAATCGCGAGTGCGCAGCAGAGTGACGATGACTTATTGGCCTCGTTAGGTTTTGATGATCTTGAGCCAGAAGCGACTCAACCTGCTGAAACTCAACAACAGGTTAAATCTGCTTCTGAATTGGAAGACGAAAAGGCGCTTGGTCTGGATTCAGGCTTAGATATCGATGCATTACTGAACGAGAACCAACCAGAGGTTGAGCCGAAAGTAGACGCGTTGAGCCGCGAATCAGAGGCTGAATCAGCACTAGAACAAACCGTTGAAGATTTTGACAAAGAGGATTTCTTTGGTGATTTAGAAGATTCAATCCCAGAGCACGATCCTTTGATGTCGGAATTGGATGAGTTGTTTGAATCTAATGAAGACGATCTAAAACAAGCAGAGCAAGAGCGCGCCGATTTCGCTGCGGAACTGGATGCGCTTATTAGTGAGCAAGCGACAGAAGAAGATGAGTTAGATTTTGAACCTGAGTTGATTCAAGAACCTTCTATCGAATCAGAACCGCAAGATGCGATCTTAGAAAAAGCGGACTCAGACGTTGAAACATCACTCAGCAAAACAGAAGAAGAGCCCGCGTTCACTCCGACGCCAAACACCGTCGAAAATGAATTTGGTATTCCGCAAGAAGAAGACTGGCTTGTTGATGACATAGAGCCCGAGACGAAGACGGAACAAGAACCCGTAGCGGCAAGTTCAACTGAGACAGCTGCCGAAGACGAAGAGTTCAACTTCGATGAACTGGATCTTCCGGAGTTCAACGAAGAAGATGCACTAACATCAATGGCACAAGAGCCAGAGTTAGCTGAATCTGAAACCGCTGATCCAGAAACTGCGGCGAATGAGTCAACGGCTGAAGAAGAATTCAACTTTGATGATTTAGAGCTTCCGGAGTTCAGTGAAGAAGATGCACTAACGTCAATGGCGCAAGAGCCAGAGTTAGCTGAACCTGAAACCGCTGAACCAGAAACTGCGGCGATTGAGCCGACGGCCGAAGACGAAGAATTCAACTTCGATGAGCTAGACCTTCCGGAGTTCAACGAAGAAGATGCTCTAGCGTCAATGGCGCAAGAGCCAGAGTTAGCTGAGTCTGAAATTGCTGAACCAGAAACTGCGGCGATTGAGCCGACGGCCGAAGACGAAGAATTCAACTTCGATGAGCTAGACCTTCCGGAGTTCAACGAAGAAGATGCACTAACGTCAATGGTGCAAGAGCTAGAGTTAGCTGAATCTGAAACCGCTGAACCAGAAACTGCGGCGATTGAACCAACGGCTAAAGAGGAAGAGTTCAATTTTGATGATCTAGAGCTTCCTGAGTTCAGCGAAGAAGATGCTCTTGCATCAATGGCTGACGAGCCAAGATTGTCAGAAGCAGAAACTTCACAGCCAGCCGCCGGCATGGCGAGCGATGAGGAGTTCAACTTTGATGATCTGGACTTGCCAGAGTTCAATGAAGAAGATGCATTGGCTTCAATGGGCGATGCAGAACTAGAAACGCCGGTAAAGCACCCTGAAGCGTCTCAAACTGTTATTCAATCAGACAATGACCATGATGCTTTGTTTGATGTATTCGCGCAGCCAGAGGCTTTCAGTGTCGAGCCTGATCCCGTTCCCGAAGCACAAGCAGACTTAGAGTCTGAACTCAATGATTTTGAAGAATCTGCAATGGCGAACCTGTTGTCAGAAAACGCAGACTCAGAAGTGTTTGATGGAAAATTGGACAATGACACCATCGCAAGTGCGGGTATGGATTTCGAAACCATGCTGGATGTGGGCGATGACTGGGATGGTTTTAAACTGTCATCAGACAGCGCGGCGTCAACAACGGAAGTCCCAGAAGATCAAAGAGACGTTTGGAGCTCGACAGAAGCACTTGCGCAACCAGAAATCGCTCAGGAAAACTGGGGTGAGCAGGATGATCTTACCGACTTCGACCCGAAGAAAAATCAATTCATGACGATTGATGAGTTGATGGCTCAAGTGGATAAAAATGGCGGTGACTTCGAAGAGCAAGAATTAAAGCTCGATGTTGGTTTGAATGAGTTCCCTGATGTGATTGGTGACATCGGTGATGTGGATGTAGACACCAACGCAGAAGCCGCAGGTAAGCTTGATTTAGCAAAAATCTATCTAGAAATGAACGATCCTCAAGGGGCGATCAAATTGCTAGAAGAGGCCATCGTCTACGGTGAAGATGATATTCGCCGTGAAGCGAAAGGGCTTATCGACGCCATTAACGGTCGATAAAGAAAAATGGGTAGCAAATGCTGCCCATTTTTGTATCTGGAAGGACTTACGTATATACTTCCCGCCCCATTTTAGAGTTCGAAGGTTAAAATGAGAATCGCATTAGGTATCGAGTATAACGGTACAAATTACTTTGGTTGGCAACGCCAAAGAGAAGTAAAAAGTGTCCAAGAAGCGCTGGAAAAAGCACTTTCTGTAGTAGCAAATCACCCTGTAGAAGTTCAGTGCGCTGGTCGTACCGATGCAGGTGTACACGGCACAGGACAAGTTGTTCACTTCGACACCAACGTAAATCGAAAAATGGTTGCTTGGACAATGGGCGCAAATGCGAACATGCCAAGTGATATCGCTGTCCGCTGGGCGGTAGAAGTACCTGATGACTTCCATGCACGATTCTCAGCGACGGCGCGTCGTTACCGCTACATCATCTTCAATCACGCATTGCGTCCTGGCATCTTAAATTCTGGAGTGAGCCATTATCACGGTGACTTGGATGAAAAGAAAATGCACGAAGCAGGACAATACTTGCTTGGTGAGAATGACTTCAGTTCATTTCGTGCAGCACACTGCCAATCGTTAAGCCCTTGTCGAAATATGATGCACTTGAACGTGACTCGACATGGTGACTACGTCATTATCGATATTAAAGCGAACGCTTTTGTTCACCACATGGTGCGTAACATTACAGGCAGTTTGATTAAAGTGGGTCGTGGCGAAGAAAAGCCTGAATGGATCAAGTCACTTTTAGAAGCAAAAGACCGCAAATTAGCGGGTGCAACGGCCAAGGCTGAAGGTTTGTATTTGGTTGATGTGGACTACCCAGAAGCGTTTGGATTACCACAAGTGCCGATCGGTCCGCTATTTTTACCGGATAATTTGAACTAAATTTGCGAATTTGTTTCAAATTATCGGTAGTTTAGACTGGAAATGCGCAGAAACTATGCGTTATTAATGATATCAAAAATAGGTACAACCAGTTTTTTATCTACAGTCGCGGCAAGATATGTTTTAATCCATCCGCAATATTCCGAATTTATATCTTTCGCAATGAAGCGGAAGAATTGAGAGAAAAGGTCTTCCATGAGTTGGCTTGAAAAGATTTTAGAAAAAAGCAACCTAGTAAGTTCACGCAAAGCTTCTATCCCTGAAGGCGTGTGGACGAAATGTACCTCTTGTGAGCAGGTTCTTTACCATGCTGAACTTGAGCGTAACCTAGAAGTTTGTCCTAAGTGTAATCACCACATGCGCATGAAAGCGCGTCGTCGTCTAGAAACATTCTTAGATGAAGGTGAGCGTGTAGAGCTAGGCACAGAGCTTGAGCCACAGGACAAACTGAAATTTAAAGATTCTAAGCGCTACAAAGAGCGTATCTCTGCTGCTCAAAAGAACAGTGGCGAGAAAGACGCATTGGTGGTTATGCAGGGTGAACTGCTTGGTATGCCATTGGTAGCGTGTGCGTTTGAATTCTCTTTCATGGGTGGTTCAATGGGTTCCGTTGTTGGTGCTCGTTTCGTGAAAGCAGTTGACGCCGCAATTGAAAACAATTGTGCACTGGTGTGTTTCTCTGCAAGTGGTGGTGCGCGTATGCAAGAGGCGTTAATGTCTCTAATGCAAATGGCGAAAACCAGTGCAGCGCTTGAGCGTTTGTCAGAAAAAGGCCTACCATTCATTTCGGTACTGACTGACCCAACAATGGGTGGTGTATCGGCAAGTTTGGCGATGCTAGGTGACATCAACATTGGTGAACCTAAAGCATTGATCGGTTTCGCTGGCCGTCGTGTAATCGAGCAAACAGTACGCGAAGATCTTCCTGAAGGCTTCCAGCGTAGTGAGTTCCTGCTAGAGCACGGTGCGATTGACATGATCGTTGACCGTCGTGAAATGCGTCAACGTGTGGGTGGTCTGATCGCTAAGATGACTAACCACAAGTCTCCGATGGTGGTTTCCGTTAACGAATCTCCAAATGAAGAGCCATATTCTGTACCAGAAGCGGACGAAAAAGGGTAAAGTATCAACTAACATAAAAACCAAAGAAATTAATGGTTAAAGTTAGATGACACAAAACGCAATTCCTCAAGCCACATCCACTCTAACGATGTGGCTTGATTATTTAACAAATCTCCACACATCAGCTATCGACCTCGGCTTAGACCGCGTTCAAGCGGTAGCGAAAAAAGCCAACCTCACCAAACCAGCCCCTACTGTGATTACTGTTGCCGGCACCAATGGCAAGGGTTCGACGTGCGCGTTGATGGAAGCGATTCTATTAGATGCCGGCTACTCAGTCGGAGTTTACAGTTCACCTCACCTTATTCGCTACAACGAGCGTGTTCGTATTAACGGTGTAGATGCAGAAGATCGTACACACTGCGAAGCATTCGATTATATCGAGCAACAACGTGGTGATATTAGCCTAAGCTTGTTTGAATTCGGTACGTTGGCTGCACTTCGTATTTTCCAAGTTGAAAAAGTGGACGTGGTGTTGTTAGAAGTTGGCCTTGGTGGTCGATTAGATGCAACAAATGTCGTAGATCATGATGTCTCTGTTATTACCAGCTTGGCTATCGACCATGTGGATTGGCTAGGTGATGACATCAATGTAATTGGCTTTGAGAAAGCGGGTATCTACCGTACTGGTAAACCTGCGATTTGTGGCCAACCGACGCCGCCAGCAACCGTTGCTGCGCACGCTGATGACATTCAAGCTGAGTTCTTCCAAGTTGGCATCCAGTTCGATTACCAATTGACTGAGAAAGGTTGGAAGTGGACCAGTGGAGCGTTTGGCTTAGACGACCTTCCATTGCCTTCTCTGCCCTTACCGAATGCAGCAACTGCTCTGATGGCACTTGGCGCTTCAGAATTGCAAATCACTGACATTAATATCGTTAATGGCTTGAATAATGCTCGCCTAGCTGGCCGAATGCAGGTTTTGCAAACGGAACCAGACATTGTGCTTGATGTGGCGCACAATCCTCACTCTGCAGAATACTTGGTAGAGAAGGTGAAGCACCAATACGTGAATAAAAACATCCATGTCGTGGTGGCAATGCTGCACGATAAAGACATCAAGGCAACAATTGAAGTATTAGCGCCAATTGCAACCCAATGGTACCCAGCATCACTGACTGGCCCTCGCGCGGCAACTGCCGACGAGTTATGTCAATATTTACCCGAAGGGCAGATTCAGTTCCAAACTCCAGTAGAGGCATTTGAGAGCGCGAAAACTCATGCGGCTCATGATGATGTCATTTTGGTGGTGGGTTCATTCCACACAGTGGGTGAAGTGTTGGAGTATTGGCAATCAAATAATGAGTAATCAAAGGTAATTTGATGGCAAGTAAATTTCAAAGTCGTTTAGTCGGCACCATCATTCTAGTGGCGGTGGGGGTCATCGTACTTCCAGACGTACTGGATGGTAAGAAACTGCACTATAAAGAAGAGTTTGCCAGTATTCCTATCAAACCTGAACTTGATAGCGATGTGGAGAACTTCGAAATACTAGAGCCTGTTGAAGACGACGTTTCATTACCGGAATCTCCAGTAACTGCAACAGTGAATGAATCTCAAGAGCCTCAAGTCGCGGTTTCTCAGCCAGAACCAGAGTCAGTTTCTCAGCCAGAAGAAGTCAAACAACCTGAACAGGTTGAAGTTGCCGTTCGTCCGGTTGAAGAAAAAAATCAATATGAAGATTCAGCCTGGATCATTCAGTTGATGGCACTAAAAAATCATGAAAATGCGGTTGCACTTGTAGAGGATCTTCAGAAGCGTGGCTACCAAGCTCATGTAAAAAAAGAGACAGCCTTTACTCGAGTGATTGTTGGTCCTGATGTGTCAAAAAGTAAACTTGAACGACAGGTCAAGGAATTACAAAAAATTACAGGCTCAAAAGGTCAATTGCTTAAATTTAAGCCATTAAATCCATAAGAAAACGTTTGCGTCAGCATTTTTTCTGTTAAAATGCGCGCCAACTTAAGATGAAGAAAACATGAATTGGTTAGATTTTGTCATTTTAGGTGTGATCGGATTTTCAGCTCTGATCAGTTTAGTTCGCGGTTTTGCTAAAGAAGCTTTGTCTTTGGTGATTTGGTTTGGAGCATTTTTTATCTCCAGTAATTACTACGCCAAATTGGCGGTGTATTTCACCAACATCGAAGATGAAATGTTTCGTAACGGAGCCGCAATAGCGGCGTTATTCGTCGCTACCTTAGTGGTTGGTGCAGTGGTGAATTACGTCATTGGTCAACTGGTACAAAAAACAGGGCTATCAGGAACCGACCGAATTCTCGGTGTGGTGTTTGGTGGTTTACGCGGAGTACTGATTGTTTCTGCGGTGCTGTTTTTTATGGATGCGTTTACTGCATTCCCAAGCTCGGATTGGTGGAAAGAGTCACAGTTGGTCCCAGAGTTCAGCCGTATCATCGCCCCATTCTTCGAGCACTTAAAAGCAACATCAAGTTTTCTGTCTGGCACTATCTAGTAGTGCCAGCTACTGTCGCAAATCGAGGATTAGGACATGTGTGGTATTGTTGGAATCGTGGGCACAACGCCTGTAAACCAGTCTATTTATGACGCGTTAACGGTGTTACAGCATCGTGGCCAAGATGCCGCTGGTATTTGTACCATAGAAAGCAATCGTTTTCGTCTGCGTAAGGCGAACGGTTTAGTGAAGGATGTGTTCGAAGCAAGACACATGCAACGCTTACAAGGTGAGGTTGGTATCGGTCATGTTCGTTACCCAACCGCAGGCAGTTCAAGTGCCTCTGAAGCTCAACCTTTCTACGTAAACTCTCCTTTCGGTATTACACTTGCCCACAATGGTAATTTGACTAACGCTCATGAAGTTCGTCAAAAACTGTTTGAAAAAGACCGCCGTCATATCAATACGACTTCAGATTCTGAAGTGCTTCTGAATGTACTCGCTCACGAAATCGATACAGTAAAAGGCAATGTGACAGCTGACGATGTCTTCCGTGCGGTTACGAATGTTCACCGTACAATCCGTGGTGCTTATGCTGTTGCTGCGATGATTATTGGCCACGGTATGATTGCGTTTCGCGACCCACATGGTATCCGCCCTTTATGCTTAGGTAAGCGTGAAGTGAACGGAAGAACAGAATACATGGTGGCGTCAGAGTCAGTGGCGTTAGATGCTGTTGGTTTTGATTTTGTTCGCGATGTCGCTCCTGGTGAAGCGATTTACGCAACGTTTGATGGTGAACTATTTACGAAACAATGTGGCGACAATCCAAAACTGAATCCGTGTATCTTTGAATTCGTTTACTTTGCACGTCCGGACTCTTTCATCGACAAGATTTCTGTTTACAGTGCTCGTGTTGAGATGGGTAAAAAGCTTGGTGAGCGTATTCGTGAAGATTACGCAGAATTGGATATCGACGTGGTTATTCCTATTCCTGAAACGTCTTGCGATATTGCTCTACAAATTGCCCAAGCTATTGATAAACCTTACCGTCAAGGCTTTGTGAAAAACCGTTACGTAGGTCGTACTTTCATTATGCCGGGTCAACAACAGCGTAAGAAATCGGTGCGCCGCAAACTAAACGCGATTCGTTCTGAATTTAAAGGTAAGAATGTCCTGCTTGTGGATGACTCTATTGTTCGCGGTACAACATCAGAGCAGATCATTGAGATGGCTCGTGACTCTGGCGCAAACAAGGTGTTTATGGTCTCGGCGGCACCAGAAGTACGTTTCCCGAATGTTTACGGTATCGATATGCCAAGTGCAACAGAGTTGATTGCTCATGGCCGCGATAACGAAACCATTTGTAAGCAAATTGGTGCTGACGCGCTTATTTACCAACGCTTGGATGATTTGGTTGAAGCAGTTGGTTTAGGCAATCAAGACATCACTCAGTTCGATACATCAGTATTTAACGGTGAATATGTGACGGGTGATATTGACCAACAATACCTCGACTTCCTTGATGGTTTGCGCAACGATGATGCAAAGACACAAGCAGAAATTCAGCAAGATCTTGCTAATCTAGAACTGCATAACGAAGGCGCTTAATCTGCCCGGAAATCCAAGACATAAAAAAACCAGAGCTCGCGCTCTGGTTTTTTGTATCTGCTATCGAGTTTAGTGAATGTTGTAAGCGATCACGAAGTCGATAAAAAGACGCACTTTCTCAGGAAGATGGTCTTTGTGATTGTACAGCATGTAGATGTCGCGCGGGTTAGCGCTCCAATCTGGTAATACACGCAGTAGATCGCCACTTTCAATATACTCTTTGATCATCACGTCAGGCATTAATGTAATCCCCAACCCTTCAGAGCAAGAGCTACGCACGACATTCAGTGCATTGGCTTGAAAACGACCACGTTCTGCATTCACCACAGACTCTCCCTTGCTGTTGATTAGTGTCCACTTGATCAGTGGGTAGCCTTTCAGCAAAGAATGGTTAGAGAGCTCTTCAGCGTGGTTTGGTGCCGGATTTGCGGCGAGATAGTCAGGACTTGCGACCAGAATATCCTTCACTTCACCAATTTTACGGGCGATCAAGCTTGAGTCACGCTGTGGTCCAACGCGGAAAATCACGTCCCACTCAGTAGGATCAAGTTGATCGGCGTTGTTTTCTGTCGTCAGCTCGATGTTGATGTCAGGATACTGCTTCATGAACCCATTAAACATAGGCATCATCATGCGCTTAGTCAGGTTGTACGGTGCAGAAATCTTAATCTTGCCCGATGCGCCACGACAGTCATCCGTAATCTCCTCAGCTGTCGATGTTAGGCGTTGTAGCAGAGGTGAGCATTCATGGTAAAAGCGTTCTCCGGCCTCGGTCAGAGAAAGCTTACGCGCATGACGGTTCAGCAATCGAAGATTGACAGAGTCTTCTAGCGCTTGAATGCGTCGGGTGATGGTTGCCACCGGAATCATGGTTTTTCGCGAAGTTGCGGTATAGCTCCCATTTTCGACAACCAATCGAAACAGGTTTAGATCATCTAATTTCATATTTCCAGACACATTAAACTACCGTTTATGGCTAATTTATAATTAACTTTGTGATCAAAGTTTGCTTTAAGTCAACATGTTGCGTCATTTGAACACAGCAAGGCTCCCTGAGTAAATACTGATAGACCATGGAATATTTGTATAAACGTCAATTTCAGGCTACGGTTTATAACAAGGTGAAAGGGCCTGATGTCTTGCTGCATAACGTTTTGTAAGATGTGAATACAACAAAAATAACGACATATAAATTTGTTTTTTTGACTGAGCTTTGTGAGGTGCAAAGGTATGTTTAAGACTCACAGTCAAACGGCAATGGTCTCGGCGCAGGAAGTGGTCAATCATAAACTCATCATGTTAGTGGACGATGATCCGATATTTCGTAGCGTGACTAATGCCTATTTGGAAAGTCAGGGTTTTAAGGTGGTCGAAGCAGAAAACGGCCTAGAGGCGCTTCAACAGCTAAGGGAATGCCAACCTGATTTGGTCTTATGTGATTTATCCATGCCCGTGTTGGACGGGATAGAATTTGTCGAGGAAGTTAGCTTAGAGTATCCGTCTATGCCACTGATTGTTGTGTCTGGAACGGATGAGATGTCTGACGTCGCGAAAGCGCTTCGTTTTGGTATTAAAGATTTCTTACCTAAACCAATAGGAAACTATCAACATCTATCTCAGGCGATCGACAACACGCTTGAGGAATCAGACTGTCACTACTCTGACCATCGAGATTTTTCGAGCCAATGGTTTAGGGTTGATGACGGTGGGGAAATGCCAGACGATCAAGAATTGCACTGGCACCTAGAATATCTACAACAACACCCAAATGCAGCAAGAGACTTGCTACACGCTTTATTGCCAGAAAAAGACGCATCACAAGGCGATTGGAAATGCTCTTATCGTTTATTGCAATCAACCGACGTTATGCCTTTAGTGTTTGATTACCGTTGGCTGATGAACGGGCAATTTGCCTTTTATCTCGTTGATTCAGCGTCATCAGCGCACGATGGTGTGGCAACAACGCTGCTGGTGCGTGCTTTGTTTGATGACTACTTACGTAACTTAAAGAGTTTTAGTGCAGACCTGAAAGACATGGTCGACATTATTGAAAAAGGTATTCAGTGCTCTGATAGTACCGGTGCCGTAAATGCCGTTTTCGGTGTCGCAGATCTTGCTTCGTCTTCTGTCTCTATACTACCAGCGGGTTTGGATAGTCAGTGGTCAGACGGCCATTCAAATCAGCACATAGCCGCTGGTAATCAATTAGGTGACGGCAGTATGAAAAACTTCATCACCCGAGATTTACCAATCAGCACTAACGGGCAGCTTTCAATTGGTTGTCTTGGGACATCCAGCTTTAGCCTCAATATGGTTCGTCTGAATCGATTGATATAACGAGCAGCAGGTAAAAACATAGATACATCAATAAAAGCAGCGTCCATTACGCTGCTTTTTTATTTCTAGCTGCTTGGCTTCGAACTAATGATACTTCGCTTTATAACCCTACTTTTTGTTGGTGTTTAGCGTTAATTGTTTAAGGTATAGTCATCGCTTAAAACAATAATGACCCATTTATGCAACGATAATTTAACGATGTAAGGTGGGGGAAGCGAAGTCAACTCAACTCTAGTGAGAAGAAACATCATGGCAGACAAAGATTTTAAAGAGCCTTATAATATTTTTTACTTTTTAGGTTTCATTGCAGTCCTTTTGATCCCAACTTTACCTGCAACGTTAACCTGGCTTCGTGTAATGAATGGTTACGCGGGCTTTTAATTTAGCGTTAGTTTATTGGAGTCCACCATTCGTATTAAGCGTTACCTTTTCAATATAGCTGGTGGACTCTGCATGCTGCTTGGCATTGCCGGCATCGTTCTTCCTCTTCTTCCTACCACACCCTTTATTCTTTTAGCGAGTGCCTGTTTCATGCGAGGCAGCCCTGCGTTTCATCGTTGGCTGCATGAACATAAAACGTTTGGACCTTTACTCGAAAACTGGCATAAACACCGAGCAGTCACACGCAAAGTGAAACAACGTGGCGCGGTCTTCATCGTACTCAGTTTTACTTTCTCCATCATTGTCGCTCCAATGGTTTGGGTAAAAATTGCGCTTTTAGTGATGCTAATCGTTTTACTGAGTTGGTTTATGCGTCTCCCTGTGACTGAGTTGGTTGCTGACCGAGAAGAAAATCACTAAGATTGTAGAGAATAGTGTGCCCGCTCTTCGAGTGGGCGTTTGTATTTTCAGCGCTTGTGACTTTTACGAAAGTAAGCACATAGTGATGAAAACCTATTGTTTGTTGCCCTCATATATACTGCGATTAGAACAGAGGGTGATGAGCCAATCTAAGTAAATCGGTATTATGACTACAGAAACAATCTCACTGATCAAATCTAGCATCAAAAGCATCGAAGATTACCCGAAACCAGGCATTCTTTTCCGCGACGTAACCAGCCTTCTTGAGGACGCGAAAGCGTATCAAGCGACAATCAATCTTTTGGTTGAGCGCTACAAAGATATGGGTTTCACGAAAGTTGTGGGTACAGAAGCTCGTGGTTTCTTGTTTGGTGCACCACTAGCACTAGAACTGGGTGTTGGTTTTGTCCCTGTGCGTAAGCCAGGCAAACTACCTCGTCCTACTGTGGCTCAATCCTACGAGCTTGAATATGGTGTTGATACGCTAGAAATCCATACTGATGCGATCGTAGAAGGCGATAAAGTATTGGTTGTAGATGATCTACTTGCTACGGGCGGTACGATCGAAGCAACAACAAAGCTTATCCGTCAACTAGGCGGTGAAGTAGAGCACGCTGCATTCGTTATCAACCTGCCAGAAATTGGTGGTGATAAGCGCCTAGAAGGTCTAGGTCTGAACGTATACAGCATTTGCGAGTTTGAAGGACACTAATACATTCAATGAGTTATTTAGCTTTAGCGCGAAAATGGCGTCCGAATAAGTTTGACCAAGTCGTAGGGCAAAGCCATGTCCTTACGGCTCTGGAAAACGCGTTGGCGCAAAATCGCTTACACCATGCGTATCTCTTCAGCGGTACGCGAGGCGTTGGTAAAACATCGATTGGCCGACTGTTTGCTAAGGGCCTGAACTGTGAAACAGGTATTACCGCTAACCCTTGTGGTGAGTGTGATACTTGTCGTGAGATTGATGAAGGTCGCTTTGTTGACCTACTAGAGATCGACGCGGCTTCTCGTACTAAAGTTGAAGACACTCGTGAACTATTAGATAACGTTCAATACAAGCCCGCTCGCGGACGTTTTAAAGTGTACCTCATTGATGAGGTACACATGCTTTCGCGTCACTCTTTCAATGCGCTGTTAAAAACGTTGGAAGAGCCGCCAGAGTATGTGAAGTTCTTGTTGGCTACGACGGATCCACAAAAACTGCCGGTAACGATTCTGTCGCGCTGTTTACAGTTCCACCTTAAGCCAATCAGTGTTGATGACATTCATCAGCAACTTGACCATATTTTGGAAAAAGAACAAGTCTCTGCAGAAGCAAGAGCACTTGGCATGATCTCGCATGCTGCAGATGGCAGTATGCGTGATGCACTGAGCTTAACTGACCAAGCTATCGCCCTAGGTAACGGCACGATTCAGACCGATATCGTTAGCCACATGCTTGGTACGATTGATACTGACCAAGCGATTCATTTGCTGGAATCGGTCAGCAGTAAGCAGCCGCAACAGGCGATGGACAAAATCCAACAACTTGCATCAAACGGTGTCGAGTGGGATGGATTGCTACAACAATTGGCATCCCAGCTTCACCGCGTCGCGATGTACCAAGCTCTGCCATCGACCTTAGATCAGACTCAACCTGATGCTGAAAAAATCGAATTATTGAGTAAAGCGTTAACACCACAAGATGTTCAGCTTTACTACCAAATTGCTTTAAAAGGCCGTGAAGACCTAACGTTGTCACCGAATGGTCGCGTTGGGATGGAAATGATCGTTTTGCGCATGATGGCATTCCGTCCATCTGCAAGTAACAGCGCCACCGTCATCTCAACCTCATCGCAGACACAAGGCTTGCCTGCGCAAAGTGCAGTGCAAACACAAGCAGTATCGGTGGCAAAACCGCAAGCGCCAGTTCAGCAAGTACCTTTACAGCAAACGCAAAGTCAGCCTAGACCAAGCCAGTTAGCGCCGAATATGGCGTCACAACCGCTGTCTCAGGCAGCACAGCAGCCGACGAATGAAGCACCATCATACCAACCTGAATATCAAGGTGGTTATGATATGGCTCCGCCACAGTATGACATGGCACCACCAATGAGTGAGAATCCTGTGCCTACACAGCAGGTTCCTCAACAAGCTCAACCTATGCCAGAGAACGCGCCAGCGCCTGCTCGAGGTAATTTGAGTGGTCTTCGTCATCAATTGCGCTCGCAACGCCAGGGTCAGCAACAGGCGACGACGCAAAATGGTGGCCCAAAAAAGCCTAACGCGACATCTGCTCAAAAAGAGTCGGTCATTGACCGTCTAGCGCAATTGCATGGCAATTCCGCGCAGGTGTCGCTACCATCCTCTTCTCAAGCGGAACAACCTGTCATTGAGGATGAAGCATATCGTTGGCGTCCAACCAAGCAACCGGTTGAAACAAAAACGAATACGCAACTGACACCTACGCAGCTCAAGAAAGCTCTTGAGCACGAAAAGACGCCAGAAATGGCGCAAAAGCTTGTCGATGAATCATTGGAAAGCAGTGAGTGGGCAAAGCTGATCAGCTTAATGAATACACCCAAGCTGGTGGAGCAACTTGCACTAAACTCGCATTACAGCAAAGAAGGCTCGACAGTTTCGCTACAATTAAGAGACAGTCAGGCACACTTGAATACTGACAGAGCGCAAAGCGAGCTGTTGAACGCGTTAAATGGCGTGTTAGAACAAGAGTGCCATCTTAGTATTGATGTGGGCGAAAACGGTGAGACACCCCTTGAGCTTAGAGACAGGCTGTATCAAGAAAAA
Organism: Vibrio sp. ED002; assembly: GCF_023277445.1. NCBI lineage: Bacteria > Pseudomonadati > Pseudomonadota > Gammaproteobacteria > Vibrionales > Vibrionaceae > Vibrio > Vibrio sp. ED002. The sequence goes on from NZ_CP080238.1 coordinate 3,426,218, forward strand.
TTGCAACAAGCTCTGAACAGTTTAGAAAACGATCCACATGTTCAGTTCATCGAACGTCGTTTCGCTGCAGAGCTCGATAAAGATAGTGTAAGACCTATCTAAATTTTGAACGGAATGGGGTTGAAAACGTTCAGTGAAAACCCCATTAACAGATGCAACACCTAATTAAACCAGAGAGATAAACATGTTTGGTAAAGGCGGTATGGGCAACCTAATGAAGCAAGCCCAGCAAATGCAAGATCGCATGCAAAAGCTTCAAGAAGAAATCGCGAATATGGAAGTAACTGGCGAGTCTGGTGCTGGTCTAGTTAAAGTTACAATCACTGGTAGTCACAGTGTGCGTCGTGTTGATATTGACGAGAGTCTAATGGAAGACGACAAAGAGATGCTAGAAGATCTTATCGCTGCGGCATTCAACGATGCAGCACGTCGTGTTGAAGAAACTCAAAAAGAGAAAATGGCTTCAGTAACTGGCGGTATGCAATTACCACCAGGTATGAAAATGCCATTCTAATCTGCTGAATTCTAACTAAGCGGATTTTTAATGCGTACCAGCCATATGCTGGAACAATTGATGGAGGCCTTACGTTGTCTACCTGGGGTTGGCCCCAAGTCGGCGCAGCGTATGGCCTTTCATTTGTTACAGCGTGATAGAAAAGGCGGTCTGCAACTGGCAGATGCGCTGAGTCAGTCAATGACAGAAATTGGTCATTGCACCGAGTGCCGTACCTTCACTGAAGAAGACGTTTGTCATATTTGTACGAACCCAAAGCGCCAAGAAAATGGCCAAATTTGTGTAGTAGAAAGTCCAGCAGACATCGCGGCAGTAGAAGCGACAGGTCAATACTCGGGTCGATACTTTGTACTAATGGGGCACTTATCACCACTGGACGGAATTGGTCCAAGTGATATTGGTCTTGATGTACTGGATTACCGTCTGCGTCGCGGTGATGTTTCTGAAGTGATTCTTGCAACCAATCCAACGGTTGAAGGGGAAGCAACAGCGCATTACATCGCGGAGCTGTGTAAAGAACACCAAGTGGATGCAAGCCGTATCGCGCACGGTGTACCAGTGGGGGGCGAGCTTGAGCTCGTGGACGGGACAACCTTGTCTCACTCTCTTTTAGGTCGACACAAGATTTAATAAAAAAGCCGCTGAATTCAGCGGCTTTTTTGATCTTGAGGTTCGAGAATCGATTAATCGTTTGATTCTGTACCAAGAAGGTTCTTGTAGATAAGTGCACCTAGAATACCACCAACGATTGGTGCTACCCAGAATAGCCAAAGCTGAGAAACCGCCCAGTCGCCAACGAATACGGCAACACCAGTACTACGTGCTGGGTTAACCGATGTGTTAGTCACTGGAATACTGATTAGGTGGATAAGAGTCAAACATAAACCGATCGCGATAGGTGCAAAACCTTGTGGTGCGCGTTTGTCTGTAGCACCCATGATCACGATTAGGAACATCATTGTCATCACAACTTCAGTCACTAAAGCAGCAACCATAGAGTATTGGCCTGGAGAATGCGCGCCGTAACCGTTCGCGGCAAAGCCAGAACTAACAACGTCAAACCCTGCTTGACCTGTTGCGATTACGTAAAGTACACCACCCGCAATCACACCACCAATCACTTGCGCGATGATGTAAGGCACAACGTCTTTAGTCTCGAAACGACCACCGGCCCATAGACCGATAGTTACTGCTGGGTTTAGGTGACAACCTGAGATATGGCCAATAGCAAATGCCATTGTGAGTACGGTAAGACCGAACGCCAAAGAAACGCCCAACAAGCCAATGCCGACATCAGGGAAGCCAGCCGCTAACACTGCACTACCACAGCCACCAAGCACTAACCAAAAAGTACCAAAAACCTCTGCCATGTATTTATTCATATTGTTTCCTATTGCGGATTTAGATTACCCGCTGAACATAGTAGAGAATTGTCAGAAAAGTGTGAGTTGAAGCACGGAAATTAACCAAAATGCCAGATATGCGCGTTTCTGTCTCATATATGAAACGGAATGGGTAGAAAGAGGGTAGGTGGATGAGTTCAAAGGAAAACCTCGGCTATCGTTATAGAGCTTGATAACCGAGGCGAGAGGAAGCGTTAGCTAAAAGCAATAAATGGTGAGATACACAACAAGATGCCCGTCGCGATGATTAGGTATAGTGAAGCACCTTTGTATTTATGTAGAGAAGGCACTTGATACACCAAGTAAGCAGGAATCAAACAGCCAATCAAACCAAAGATAGGGCTACAAACCGAAGTGAAGCTCAAAACCGGTAGGTTGAGTACGATAGCGCCCCATGCCATCAAAATCGCGAATAGAATGATGCCTTTCGTCACGAGATCTTTGTTGATTTGCTCTTCAGGCATCACTTTTTTCAATGCCAACATCGCAAGGCCTTGGCAGGAATCACGGAAGCCAAGGTAAACACCAAAGAAGGCTGTCATTACAGAAAAGATGTTCAACATCAGGCTAAGTAGTTTAAGCGTCGTGCCGTCCATGCCTTGTGCTACCATCGCAAGCGCAGAGATGTTCTCGTTTGCTGCGCGGACTGCTTGTTCATGAGACATCGCCAACGTGAAAGAAATCGCGTAGAAAAACACGGTCACAAACAAAATGCCAAAAGCGATATTCATGGCACGCATCGCTTTAAAACGGGCAACTTCAATAGACTTCTCTTTCGAACGGTAAGAGATCACCATCGGACTCAAGCTTTGAATAAACAAAATAGAAGTGAGGGTGAACGGCAGCAGCTCAATCGCATCTTTTAGGCCAGCACCCGCTGTTGGGACGCTACCTACATTCGCCAGATCCCATTTTTCAATCATCATGAAGCCTAGCAGTGCTACGGTACAAAGTTTTACCAATACTAATCCGGTGCTGACCTTAAATAGGACCTTCTCACCACGCGAAGCGATTGCCACCAAAGCGCAAACCAATGCTAGACCATACAGCGGGTTTTCCGACAACAGCCCCTCAGTGATACCAAAGCTGTGTAGGAAAGAGGCTGAGTCATTATTGATTGCTGTCGAGTATACGAATACCCAGATCACCAACATGATGAAGTAGAGCACGCCTAACAAGGCGCCCCATTTATTGCCAAGGTAGCCTGAGATAACCCCCGCATAGTCTTGACACTTCGGAGAGGTGGAAAGCGTGTTAATAAATAGACGTTGGAACAAGTACATCGCTGGATAACCAATCACCGCGGAGGCAAGAAATACCCATATGCCAAGTACGCCCACCTTTACTGGAAGAAAAACAATACCAGCACCGATTGCCATGCCGATGCTCATGATTACCCAGCCCCAGTCAGTGCTATCAAATTTAGTCGCCGCTTTCCATTCTGTGGCTGTCATTCCGGCTTTAACGTGAGGTGGTTCTTTAGTTATTGGAAGAGTTTGTGTAGGTACAGTAACGCTCATTGTCGTTTTCTCTTTGTTAGTATGAATTTTTCTCAAATCTATTTGAGAAAAAGATTAACAACAATTTTTTTGTGGAAAATTCAGATAAATTTGAGATCTCGACAAAATTACTCAATAAAATCTGAATTTAGATCGATTTGTGTGATCTATAGTGGTTGTTTTGCTCACATATAGTTGAAAGAATAGCTTTGAAACGAATGCTAAAGCTGAGTTTTACGACTAAAACTAAAAACTATGTGAGGATTAACATGAAAGAATTGATCACTTCAGAGCACGCTCCTGCCGCAATTGGCCCATATTCACACGGAACCACTTACGGGGATTTGATTTTTACGTCTGGCCAACTCCCAGTTGATAGCGCGACAGGTAAAGTAGTAGAGGGAGGGATTACTGCTCAAAGTCATCAATCTCTAACGAACTTAAAACATGTGCTTGAAGCGGGTAACGGCAGTTTAGATACGGTTCTAAAAACGACGTGTTACTTGGCAAACATCAGTGATTTTGCGGAATTCAACAAAGTGTATGCAGAGTTTTTCCAAAAAGATTGCCCAGCACGAAGCTGCTTTGCGGTGAAAGATCTTCCGCTAGGTGTTTTGATTGAAGTTGAAGCGATTGCTAGTAAAAAGTAATACGGAGAAGAAGCATGAATCAGCAATGGAACCAATATATCCAAATCATTAAGCAAGTTGTGAAACCTGCCCTCGGATGTACCGAACCCATTGCTGCTGCATATGCGGCAGCAGTTGCAAAGCGTGAGCTTGGATGCCAAACCCCGGACATGATTGAAGTACGTGTCTCAGATAACTTGTTTAAAAACTCCATGGGGGTTTACGTTCCCGGCACTGGGAAAATTGGCCTCAAGATTGCCGCGTCTGTTGGCGCATTAGCGGGAGACCCAAACGCAGAACTGGAAGTACTCGCTAAAATTAATCAAGACGATGTGACTGCAGCCCAGCAACTTATTGATGAAGAGCGAGTCAGTGTTGCTCGCATTGATACACAAGAATTTATCTTTTGCAGTGTCACCATGAGCGTTGGAGAAGACACCGTCTCGGTGACCATCAGCGGTGGACACACTAATATTATCCAGATCACTCGCAATGGAGCGGTGACGTTCGATGCCCCTTTGCAGCAGCGAGTCGCGACAGGATCAGTATGTGAAGGGGTTGAGATCTCTATTAAGCAGATTTATGACTTTTCCCTTCAAGCGCCATTTGATGACATCAAATTCATTCTGCAAGCGGCGGAACTCAACTCTTCCTTAGCGCAAGAGGGTATCGACCGAGGTTACGGCTTAGAAATTGGCCGAACATTAAAAGGCAATATCGAACAGGGGTTGCTTGGTAATGATCTGATGAGCAGAATCCAAATGATGACCTCTGCAGCATCCGATGCTCGAATGGGCGGTGCGACGCTGCCAGCGATGAGTAACTTTGGCAGCGGTAACCAAGGTATTGCCGCGACGATTCCGGTTGTTATCGCAGCAGAAGCGTTTCAAAGTAACGAAGAACAACTCGCTCGCGCACTAATCATGAGTCATTTAGGCGCGATCTACATTAAGTCATACTACCCACCTTTATCTGCATTCTGTGGTAACACCGTCACTAGTGCTGCCGCATCCATGGCACTAGTGTATCTAGCAGGCGGCTCGTTTGAGCAATCTTGCTCTGCAATTCAAAACGTCATTAGTGACAGTTCAGGCATGGTGTGTGATGGCGCGAAGTCATCTTGTGCAATGAAAGTTTGCACCTCATCAACGACGGCAGTTCGCTCATATTTGATGGCGATGGGTAACCACAGTGTGAAGAATCAAGGTATAGTAGGCGACGAAGTCGAACAAACTATAAGAAACGTAGGCTCTATGGTTAGACTTGGTATGCCGTATACTGACAAATCTATTATCGACATCATGTCGGCCTAGCCTCAAAGTTTTTGCTAAGGGAAGTAAATTGCAGCTTAAGAAACTCACCAAAAGTGATTTAGATATTTTGAATTCGATGAAGAACGTCGTCGATGGCATTGCTCGTATGTACGGTGAACATACTGAAGTCGTTCTTCACAGTCTTGATGCAGAAGCTCCGGAAATCATCAAAATTGCCAATGGCCATGTTACTGAGCGTGGAGAAGGTGCACCGATTACCAACTTAGCAAGAATGAAGCTGCTTGAAGGTAACGACGTTTCAGATTCGTATGTGACGAAAACCGTAAGCGGTAAAACCTTGCATTCCATCACGACCATTGTCCGTAACCCAAAGAACAAACCTATTGGGTTATTGTGTATCAACGTCGACATGGATGTACCGATGCAGGATTTTTTGAGATCGATTATGCCAACTCAACAAAATGACTGCTGTGCGGGCGCACGTTCACCAGAAACCTTCGCTCGTAACATCGATGAAACCATTATTAGTACCATTGAGACCGTACAAGCAGAAGTGTGGTCGAACGAAGCGATTTCCCCTTCAAAACGCAACCGCGAACTGGTCACGCGTTTACAAGGTTTGGGGATTTTTAAATACAAAGATGCGGTATTGATGGTGGCAAATCATCTCGGTATTTCACGCGATACTATTTACCTTTACTTGAGAGAATTGGGTAGTAACGACTAGGTCAGTTGTTCAAGTTCGGTGATATTATTTATCGCTTCTTGATTCGTTTTGCCGCACACAACTGGGCAAGGTTTGAAGTCGTGGCAAACTTTTGGGCGTTCAGGCATTCCGAAAAGCTTACATAAGTTGTCGTCATTTAATTGAATGCAGCGCTCTCCAGCAGGTTTGCCTTTTGGCATGCCCGGAATCGGAGAAGAGATACTTGGTGAGATACAACACGCCCCACAACCTAATCGACAATCCATCTAAAAGCCCTCGTAAAAATGAAGGGGGCATTATGGCCATTTCTCGTCAGATTGGAAGAGGCGTGCGTGAATTCACGCCAACAAAGTTAGCCCTTTCTACTCGTCATTAAGTAAAGCAGCGACTTCAAAATTCTGATCGCGTTTAGCCTGTTGGATATAACGGTTGCACTCTTGCATGCTTAAACCCCAGGTTCCAGCCTCGGTGCGAGAGGACATTTCCGTTAGGAACGTTGCTTGACCTTCTTGAACATTAGACGCTAGATCCTTGCCGTATTGTTGACAAAGTTCTGCATCGGTACTTGCCGCAGCTCCGAACGAAACAAGAGAGATAATGGTGATCATTGCGAGCTTCATAATATTGATTCCTTTATTCACACTATGAGCTAAAACCATAGGATAGGAATCACTATTAGTAAAAATATCAATGTTGATCGCCCTTGCTAGTGAAATAGAACAAACGTTGATAATAGTTCGTATTACGGGGCGGAATTCGGCAAAACTTGAACTTTTGTTGTCAGAGGGGTATAAAACGCACCCAATTCATTCCCATTCGAGAAATAAGTAGTAAGCGTATGAGCACTCCATTTTGGCAAAGTAAATCGTTAGAGAACATGACAGAAGAAGAATGGGAATCTCTCTGTGATGGGTGTGGCAAATGTTGTCTGCACAAGCTAATGGATGAAGATACGGACGAAATCTACTACACCAACGTGGCGTGTAGTTGGCTGAACAGCAAAACTTGTTCGTGCAAAGACTACCCGAACCGTTTCACTTCAGGCGAAGAGTGCACCAAGCTGACGCGTGAAGATATTGATGATTTTACGTGGCTGCCACACACTTGTGCATACCGCTTGTTGGCAGAAAGCCAGCCACTGCCAGAATGGCACCCATTAATCACTGGCTCTAAGTCTGCAATGCACGCAGCTGGGGAAAGTGTACGAAATAAAGTGGTGTATGAAATCGATGTGGTGGACTGGGAAGATCACATTTTAAATCACCCAAATCGCCCATAGCCGAATGTAAAACAAGCCTTTCATTGAAAGGCTTGTTTATTTTGGGGTGAGGCAAAAGTACCTAACCTTTTAAGAAACGGTTATAGACAAACAATATAACGAAAGCACCTAAAGTCGCAGTGACGATACTGCCGATGTTTACACCGTCTGCACCGCCTAGGCCAACAAAGCTGCCTAAAAAACCGCCAACGAAAGCACCAACGATACCTAGCACCATAGTGGCAATCCAGCCACCGCCATCGTTACCAGGCATCAGCCACTTAGCCAATGCTCCTGCAATCAAACCTAGAATAATCCAAGATAGAAAGCCCATAATTTCTCCTTACTCATTATTGTGTTAGGTACGTGTCGTTACGCATTCATGGTTACGTTTCAATCATAGACCATTCATCCAAAAGCGTAGATTTAACTAACTGATGACCATCGCGATGTAACCTAATATCAGGACTAAAACTGAAGTTAATGCGTATGGCACGGGGTAGCCAATCGCTGGCATGTCACTGTGGCTTGCATCTTGGGCTCCTTTCATTGCAGGGGTACTGTTTCTCCCTCCGGCACAGGCTCCCGCTAAAATAGCAGGGTTCATTTTGCGGAAGTACAATCCGTATAACCAAGCTAGCAGAGGTGGTACGAGTGCTGCAGTCACACCCAGTAAAGCTATCTTGATGACAATGATGCCTTGGAATGACGCTAAGATTTTCGGCCCCACGGTTGCCGCTAATACCGCGACAAATAGGTTTAGGCCGATGTCTTGTAGAAAGCTTCTTGCCCCTTCACTCATGGGGCCGCCAAAGCTAGGGTTACGAGTTCGTAGGAATGAGAAAACGATCCCGGTTAACATGCAACCCGCCGATGTGCCAAGGGCAAAAGGGATACCTGCAACGGTGACACTCAAATGTCCAAAGACATAGCCAATAAGAAGGGAGAGGGCGAGGTAGAAGGTTTCGGTGACCGTACTCTCTACAATCGGAACACTATTGAGTTTGGATGCGGTTTGCTCTACGCACCATTGGGAGCCTGCAATACGCACAACATCGCCTACTTCGACCTTAGTTTGTGGCAATAAAGGTTGCTGGTGGCCTTGTCGAAATATCGCTTTGAAATAAACACCAAAGCCGACTTCAGCATGCAATTGCGCCATGGTTTTCCCTGCATACTCAGATTTACCAACGTGAATATCAGCCACTTCAATGTCGACATTTCTTGCGCGTGGCTCATCGACTTCATTTCCGATATCGGCTTCACCTTCCGCAATCAAGACGCGATATTCTCCGCGAATGCCAATAACATCATTTAACTCAAGCATTGGATTATCAGAAGCATCAATGACTTGCTCACCTCGAACCACTTTAAGCACGGCCGCATCAGGGAATTTCTGATACAACTCTTGCACTGAACGGCCAACTAACTCTTGGTGTGTGACTTTATAGGCACGAACATCAATCGGTAGGACGCCCACGTCTGAAAACCCAAAGGTGCTTGGGAGTTTCTCGTTGTTATCGCCAGTTGAGAATTCCGCTTCTGCCTCTTTGCCTGCTTTGACGGGGTCAATACCAAAGAGAGAAGGGAGGTACTTAATGAACAAGATGATGAGGACGGTCGAAAGGACATAACTTATCGCGTAGCCCGCCGCAATATTGGCACTGACGTGATCAATGCTCATCCCTTCAGGTGGCGTAAATGCGCCTGAACTAATTGCTGATTGCGCTACGCCCATTACGGCGGTCACTGTGTAACTGCCAGAAATGATGCCAGCGGCGTAGCCGGGCTCCAGACCCATTAGCTTGGCGCCGATGACAACAATCGCAAAATTGCTGAACACGACAATCAAACCAATGACGACGAAGTCGATCCCTCCTCTAGCAAGACCGGAGAAAAATTGTGGCCCCACTTTCATCCCAATCGCGTACATGAACATCATTAAGAAGATATCTGAGACCAGACCCGGCTCTTCAATTTTTAGCCCATAAACCGAAAAGGAGGTAAGAGCTAAAGCAACACCAACAACTAAAGTGCCAGCTGTTGTTCCTAGGCTCACTCCTTTGAATGTAAGTCGACCAAGTGGGTATCCAATAGCGAGAGATAGAAAGAGAAAAACGAACGGATTTTCTGACAAGTAACTAAATAGAAAGGACATAGTGTCACCTGTGAATTTGTTGATATAAGAGCAAGGAACCATGAGAGTTCCTTGCTTTAAGTGGAAGGGGACAATTAGCCGTGGTTAAAGTTACTCGACTCATCAGCGTCGCTACCGTTGACGACAGGATGCTTGTCGAAGAAGTCCACGCAGTGTTGTAAATCGGAAATCAAAAGATCCGCCATGTCTCGGCTAAATCCATGTCGAACCAAAATACGCATGATCACTAGATCTTCGCGTTCGGCAGGCATAGCGTAAGCCGCAATTTGCCAGCCACGAGATCGAATGCGATCAGAAAGATCGTAAAGATTGAAGCCCGGGTTTGCGCCATCTTTTATTGACCAACTCAGTGCAGGGATACCACCATGTCCATCATAGATGATGTGGAACATACCCATTTTTTCGACTTCTTTGGCAAGGTAACGAGCTGTGTCATAACAAGCATCGTGGATCTTACGATAGCCCTCTTTGCCAAGACGCAAGAAGTTATAATATTGAGCAACGATTTGACCACCAGGGCGAGAGAAATTGAGTGCAAAGGTGGGCATGTTGCCACCGAGGTAGTTGACGTTAAAGATCAAGTCTTCATGTAGAGCATCGGCATCTCGCCAAACAACCCAACCAACGCCGAGTGGGGAAAGGCCAAACTTATGTCCAGAGGCATTGATGGACTTTACTCTTGGTAAACGGAAGTCCCACACTAAATCTGGATCGCAGAATGGGGCAAGAAAGGCACCACTCGCACCATCAACGTGAATCGGAATATCTAGCCCGGTATCTTCTTGTAGCTTATCTAACGCTTCGTGCACCGCTTGTACTGGCTCGTATTGGCAAGTAAAGGTCACGCCTAACGTTGGGACAACACCAATCGTATTTTCGTCACAACGTTTGATTACTTCCTCTGGGGTCATGATAAGACGGTCGCCTTGCATTGGGATTTCGCGAAGTTCAATGTCCCAGTAGCGCGCAAACTTATGCCAACAAACTTGAACTGGGCCACAGATAAGATTCGGGCGATCAGTTGGTTTGCCTTGCTTCTTCATTTTTTCGCGCCAAGCCCATTTTAGCGCCATGCCGCCTAGCATTGCCGCTTCACTTGAGCCTGTTGTTGAACATCCCATAGGGTTTTCAGCATCCGGTGCATGCCAAAGGTCGGCAAGCATATGCACACATCGAGATTCGATTTCCGCCGTTTGAGGGTATTCATCTTTGTCGATCATGTTTTTGTCGATGCACTCGTCCATCAATTTGTGGACTTCGTCTTCGACCCATGTTTGACAGAATGTCGCAAGGTTCTGACGCGAATTGCCATCAAGCATGAGCTCATCATGGACAACTTGGTAAGCATGATCGGGAGCATGCTCATGCTCTGGAATACGGTACTTAGGCATAACAATGGAAAGATCTTTAGACGAATACACATCGTCTAGGATTGAGCCACGAACGGTTGATTTTTTATGAAGAGGCATGGTGAATCCCTTATCTTATTGAATTAATTCCACTTATTGCTATTTTTTGTAGGGTTAATAGCAATGACGGCAGCAAAAATAAACATAGCAGGGTTTTCTATAATGTCAGGAAAAATAAGCATTTTGTTGCTTATTTCACGTTGTTTTATTTTATTTTGTGCTCGATTAGGCAAATATCAGAGACGTACACCATGTGGCACATGAATTGAGTTGTCATAAGAGGAGAATTGTGAATTTAGTACGCACTTTTTATTAGTGCTCGTTTTCTATTTCGTGGTGTAAACTTACAGCATCTACTTTCAAGGATTTATATCCTGGCGCTTGACCATCCCGTTCAAGTTCGTCTCTTACGAGGTAAAAATGACGTTACTATCCCCCCTAACAGTGCGTTTTACACCATTCAAGGTGTTGTTTATGGCGTTTGCTTTGACGATGAGTTCCTTCATTGTTAATGCAACAGAAAGCACAGAAAAGGTCGTAGAAGTGCCAGAGGTTTCTGCCGCTGAAAAGGCCATCGATAATATCAATCAAGATATCATTGATTTGTCGGAAAGCTTAAAGCAGGCCCGTGGTGATGAACGCGATGCTTTGCAATTGCAACTGTTCCAGAAAAATGAAGAACTGAGAAGCCGCCTTTCAACAGCGATCAGCAATAAATCGATCCCTCACGAGACGTTGATTGAGCTGGTAAAAACTCAAGAGATGTACTCCGAAGGCGCTGTCGCTTATCTGGATGATAAAATCATAGCGCTAAATGAAGAACTCAATAAAGCCAAAGATGAAGACAAACTGTCGCTCGTTAATCAATATCGCGAATTGCAACAATATTTAGATGTAAGCTACGAGTCGAGTTGGCAAAACCTAAAATGGTTAAAGAGCCTTGATATTCAAGACAAGGATGCTGACTCAGAATTTAAAGATAGTGTCGATAAGCGCATGCGCTTATTGTCTGCTTCGATTGAGTACTTGAACCAGCAGAGTGAGATCATTGGTTCGCAAGTCTCTTCTAGCCCAGAGTCGGAAAAAGCATCACTTCAGTTGAACCAATTGATTCTCAAGCAGCGATTGAACGTGGCGACAGAGAGTTTGCGTACTCTGATTACGATTGGTGACAACCTTGGTTTAGAAACCTCTGAATATAAACGTCAGATTTTTGAAGTAACAGGCAGCATTACTCACGACTTGCTGAACACCAAAGTAATTCTGTCTATCTTGAGCCATTGGTCGAACTCAATGGTGGATTGGTTTGCTGAGAACGCACCACAGCACATCTTCCAGTTGTTTGTGTTTGCTCTGATCCTGCTGATTGCCCGCGCACTGGCGAAGCTAACGCGTAAAGTGGTTAGCAAGACGGTGGCATCGAAGAACTTGAAGCTGTCACACTTGATGCAAGACTTCTTTATCTCGATGTCAGGCAAAGCCGTGTGGATCATCGGTATCATGGTTGGTCTATCTCAAATCGGCCTTAACCTTGCTCCAATCCTGACCGGTTTCGGTATTGCTGGTGTGATCATCGGTTTCGCATTACAAGATACGCTCTCAAACTTCGCTGCGGGTATGATGCTACTGATCTACCGTCCGTTCGATGTTGGTGACTTTGTTTACGCAGGTGGTGTAGACGGTAAGGTAAGCCACATGAGCTTGGTGAACACAACAATCCGTACTTTCGATAACCAAATCATCATCGTGCCAAACAGCAAGATTTGGGGTGACGTGATTAAGAACGTGACACATGAGCGCATTCGCCGTGTCGATATGGTTTTTGGTATCGGTTACTCAGATGACGTACTAAAAGCAGAAGAAGTATTGGCAGATATCGTGACGTCTCACCCTTCAGTACTTCGTTCTCCAGAGCCAATGATCAAGCTTCATACACTGAACACTTCTTCAGTTGACTTCATTGTTCGTCCTTGGGTTAAAACGGATGACTACTGGGATGTTTACTGGGATGTAACCCGAGAAGTGAAACTGCGCTTCGACCGTGAAGGCATTTCGATTCCATTCCCACAACAAGATGTGCATTTGCACATGGTGGAAAAGAAAGAAGCATAAATTTCTTTTACTTGAATCCAAAATCAACAAAAAGGCGCTCAATTAGAGCGCCTTTTTTATCGGTTTAGCAGTAAAGATTACAGCTCATCCAAGAACGTGATTTTTGGCTCACTGGCAAGTAAACCATCAATCTCACTCAATAGAGTCTGGAAATGCGTTGTTTTGCAGTGTTCGTCAAACGCGGCTTGGTCTGCAAACTGCTCTTGGAATAAGAATTGGCTTGGGTCATTTTTGTCTTGGAACAAGTGATAACGCACGCAGCCCGTCTCATTTCGAGTCGGCTCTAGCATCGCTTCTAATGCTTGTTTTAGTTGATATACGCAGTCAGGTTTTGCGTGAAATGCAGCAGTTAAATGAATCATAGTTGTGTTTGCTTCTTTGTTTTTATTAAAGGGGATAGTGGCAGTTTCTGTTAGGACAGAACTTACTATCAGAGATAGCGACCTTGACGCTGCAAGAACTCAATTTTGTAGCCGTCTGGGTCGGTAATGAAGAAAAATGTCGCTAAGTGTTTTTCCTGATGGTCAAAGACTTTGATGTCGCTCGCTTCGATATCTAGCGAGTTCAAGCGTCGATAAGTCGCCGCAATGTCTTCTACGCTTACCGCAAGGTGCCCGTAAGCCGTACCATGTGTGTATGGCTCACTTTGGTCGTGATTGTGAGTGAGTTCTAACTCGAATCCCGTTTCAGGGTTTGCTAAGTAGGTAAGAGAAAAGCCGTCGAATACGTATTGGTCTTTGATTTCTAGCTCAAGTGCGTCGCGATAAAACTTAAGAGAACGCTCCAGATCGCTTACGCGAATCATGGTATGAATCATTTTTGTCATGAGTACTCCTTAATACTGCGCCTAGACTAGTCAGTTTTAGCGCGAGTTTGGTAGTACTCAGGTACGACAATAATGTGAGTGGTTAGTTTTGCTCACTTAGTGCTTGATCTAGCGTCGCTTGTGGTTGTCGAGCGTAGGTAAGGCAGGCGCAGCGAAGCAGAGAGGCGAAGTTATTGACCTCCCCGTTGTGTTCTAACGCTTCTTGGTAAACGGTCGTGATGAACTTAGGTACGGTCATGTCTTGGGCAGAGGCAATTTCTTCTAGAATCAACCAAAAACTCGATTCCAACTTTACGCTGGTGGCATGGCCATCAATGCGGATGGAGCGGGTAACAAACTGATAGTTTTCTTGTGGTTGTTTAGCAAATATTTCGCACATAAGGTTATTCGTTTTTATAAAAGAGCCGCAATTATTGAAGGGTGGGAGTAAGCCGTCAACCGTTTCTATCACAAAAAAACGCTCCCAGAAGAGAGCGTTTGAGTATCACCACGAAAGTGGCGTGAGTGTGGTTATGCGTTGACGAGTTAGTTAATTTGCTTGATGAGGTATTGACCTAACTCAGAGTGATGCATGATCTTGGAGATAGGTAAAATCGTGCCAGCTGGCCCCCAAGCAAATACGTTTACAGGGGTGTGCGTATGTGTGCCAGTTCCCCAGACTGTATTCTGTTTCGTCCCTTGTTCGCGAGCGAGTAGGTTACCTCTATCGTTGTAAGGAAAAAACGCATCAAAATCGTTAATTGCTGGGACGTTTTCTTCACTTAAATATTTGTGGCTTGCTAAGCGATAAGGGTTTGGTTTACTTGCTAAGACGCGCTCTGCCTGTTCTGGTGTGATAGAAAAGTCACTATTTTCGTTTACGATTTCGGCCAATTTGGCTGGTGTTTGTTTTGTTTTATCAAGCTTTTGAAACTCGCTGATCATGCCGTAGTAGCTTTGTTTTTGATTATAAAGTCCATCAAGAATATCGAACTTGCCGAAGTTAAAGTTGGGAGCATAATCGCGGTTCGTAAAAGCCTCACCATTGCGCTTTTGTGGTTTGGGTAAATCAGCGGAAGAATAACTGAAGCCAAATGAACCGGTTTCATGATCGGCAGTGACTATCACCAACGTGTCTTCACGGCCTTTTGCCCATTCGTATACAGAGTTCACTGTTTCATCAAACTTAATCAGTTCGTGCAACATGGTTCCGGCGTCATTGCTGTGACCCGCCCAGTCAATTTGACCTCCTTCGACCATTAAGAAGAAGCCATCTTTATCCTTAGATAGGATATCGAGCGCTTTTACGGTCATTTCTTCTAGTGACGGTTGAGTCCGTTTCGGATCATTTTTGTTTTTGCTGTAAGCGATGCCATCATCCATGCCTGAATAGGCAAATAACCCCAGTAGCTTATCGCCGTTGGAGGTTTCAAGCATATTGCGGTTAAACGCCAAACTGTAACCTTGCTGCTGCGCTTCCGTCAGAAGGTTTCGCTCGTCTTTGCGTTTCGATTTTAGGTAAACGTCACCCTGGGTCAGCTTCTCAAGTTGTTTGTATGTGTCGCCTTTCTCGTTGGTTGATTTAGGAATCCAATGACGAAGGCCGCCAGAAAGCATCACATCCACGCCGGTCTCTAGCATATCAACTGCGATACTATTTTCGAGAGAACGATGCGGTTGATGAGAAGCAAAAGCCGCTGGTGTAGCGTGTGTCATTCGTGTATCCGACACCAAGCCCGTTGCTTTGCCTTTCGCTTTGGCTTTTTCCAGAATGGTTTCCACGTGATTACCTTGGCTATCAATACCGATCACTTCTGATGCCGTCGGGGTGCCAGTAGCGAGCATTGTGGCCGAGCAAGCAGAATCGACGACAATCGCATCCTCAGGGTTGGTCAAGGATGAACCAATTACCCCTTCCTGTGCGAGCTTGTAAATGGCGGTCGTTTCGCCTTTGTAAATCGAGTTTGGTGCGTGATTCGCGTAAGTCTCTAACAAGCCTACTTGCTGAGGGCCCATGCCATCACCAATCATTAGGATAACGTTTTTGATTTCTGCTGATAGAGCATTGAAAGAGAGCGTGGATGCCGCTACTGCGGTCACAATTGGGGTCACTAAGTGCTTCATTGTATATTCCTTATTTATAAAAGCGTGCAAATTAAAACAAGGATTTATGACAAAATTGCTACCGTCACAAAAGGTTCATGTGTACTTCATTTCTTTTTACTATGGCAGAAATAAGAAAGCCCACAGAAGTGGGCTTGAATTAGGTTTAGGAGTGGAAAGTCATGAGCTAAAGCTACACCGCGTAAGCAGGGCTTTGGGCCACGATTTGATTAAACTCGACTCTTGATTGCTGGGCCGCATCAGATAGCTCGAGTTTTCTCTCTTTTGCTTTCATGACATTATCCAATAGGGTCTGCAGCTCATCCTGCATCTCCTGAGGTAAGTGATGATCAGCAAAATCATTGTCGTCGCTATGCTCCAGAGCAAAAGCGCGAATTCGTTTACGTAGTTTCATGAGCTCGGCTAACGCTTCACGCTCTTCTTCTGCCGCATCTTGAGCTGCATCACGCGCACGTTCAAACTTCGCCATTGCCATGCCTTCTGTTGACCACGGATCAAATTCTGGTAGCTCTTCAATGTTGATGGTTGGTTCGATGTAATCTTCTTGATGACGAATATCCAGCGTGGTTGCACGTACCGCAGAAACCATCAGCATGATTGAGATACCCAACAAAGGTAAACCACCCACGATAGCCGCGGTCTGTAGTGTGCTTAACCCACCCATAAACATCAGAACTGTTGGAAGAAAGGATAAGGTGAATGCCCAGAACATTCGGTTCCAACGCATTGGTTCTTCCGTGACGTTGTTTTGTACAACAGACGCAAGAATGTAGGAAATCGAGTCAAAGGTCGTGGCAGTGAAAATAATGCAAAGCACAGTAAACACGGCGATGACTAACGTACTCATTGGCAGTGCATCTAACATCGAGAAGATCGCCGCGGTTGCGCCTTCTGCATTTAGGATAGCAACAACGTCTAGTTCTCCTGATAACTGTAGCGACAAGCCATAGTTACCTAGAATCATAAAGAATAAGAAACAGCCTAGAGAACCAAAGAAAATCGAGCCAGATACCATTTGTTTGATAGTGCGACCGCGAGAGATACGCGCCACAAACAGGCCCATGCTAGGTGCAAATACTAGCCACCATGCCCAATAGAAAATGGTCCAATCTTGTGGGAAGTGGGTGTTGTCAAACGTACCGTAACCGCCGAACGGTTCCGCCCATGTTGCCATCACAAAGAAATTAGACAGCATTCGGCCAATCGAGTCTAAACCCGTTTCCAGCATGAAGATGGTAGGTCCAACCGCTAAGATGAACGCCAGTAAGCCCATCGCGCCCCAGAAGTTAATGTTGCTTAAAACTTTAATGCCTTTCTCCATACCTGCGTAAGAGGAGTAAGCAAAAATGGCCGTACAGATCAGCAGTACTAACACTTGGCTATATGTGTTTTTAGGCATACCGAAAAGATAATGCAGACCTTCGCCGATCAATGGAGCGGCTAAACCTAAGCTCGTTGCGGCACCGCCAAGCAGGCCGAAGATAAACAGTACATCAACGATTTTACCGGCGGCGCCTTTACTACGTTCTTCGCCAAGCACTGGCATCAATGCACTGGATACTTTCAAAACGGGTTGTTTACGTACGTAGAAGAAGTACGCAATTGGCAGAGCAGGGATAAGGTAGATAGACCATGCGATTGGGCCCCAGTGGAAGAGGCCATAGGTCGCCGCCCAACGCACCGCTTCTTCACTGCCTGGTTCTAGTTGAAAAGGTGGTGATTGGTAGTAATACGCCCATTCGATGCAGCCCCAGTAAAGAATGCTGGCACCGATGCCGCCACAGAACAGCATCGCCGCCCATGACGCAGTAGTAAATTCTGGTTTCTCGTCAGGGTCACCGAGTTTGATTTGTCCCATGTCGCTGAAGACAACGTAAATCATGAAAATAAAGGCAGCAAGGCCGAGTGCAAGGTACAAGAACCCCAATTTATCCGTCATGAAGGTTTTTGCGATCGCAATCCATTCTGCACCCTCAGTCGGGAACATAATTAATGGAAAGACAATAGAAAGTAACAGCGCGATAGCGCCAAAGAAGGTTGGTTTGTCTATGAGAGAAAATGCATTTTTCACAGTTCATCGTCCGTTAATGAATAGTTATCCATTATGGACTTGGGTAAAAACAGTGTTCAAATGAGGATGGTTGTCGTAACGGAAAAAACTCTTTTTTAACCAATAATTTAAGGCGATATTTTAAACAAGAGCGAGAATAATACCACCAACGGTCAATGCCGCAGACAAATATTGACCAGCAGAGTATGAGCCATCATCCTCTTCTTCAATCGTATCTGGGTGATCCATCCCGAGTGCGCCATGAGCGAAAGATTCGACTTTGTCACCAACGGTCTTATTTTCGGCTTCCAGCTTTTTGCTCTCGTGATCAATCTGTTGTAATGCGACGAGTAAGGCTTTCCCTTCAGAGGACAGCGTGACCGTATTTTGGTCGACCTTTAATGGTGCGGCATTGGCACTTTGTTCAGCCACTTTCGCTTGGTCTCGGTTATTTTGCTGTGCTGCATTACTATAAACCGATTGACGGTTGACTGAATTGCTTCCTACTGGATTCATCTGTTACCCCTTCGAACAACGACACTCTTTCATGAGTGCAGGTATACCCAAGTGACTTCAAGATGCAGGATTCAGAGCGTTGTCATTGATTCGAGGTCAAGGAAAACAACGCAGCGTAATAGCTGGCTCTTTCCAAGTTGTTTGACGCAGAAATTGGGTCAATGACACGCTCCCGAAGGGCGAGTTGACTTGGCTTGTATACTTTGTTGTCGATTCTTGATTTGGATCCACCAAACCTTTAAATCGCCGCCGCGTCTACAAACCAAGTCATTCTCGCTGAACCTAGCATCTCGAGGTTACTTGGGTATAAAAAGCAGTTATCCCTATATCGACGGCAAAGGCTATTTCTTGAATCAATCAAATACAAAAATAGGTCTGTTTTTGCCGCTTTCTATGTATATCTAGAATAGCTAGCAAAAAGCAGACCTATTTATCTTAAGTCGTGGTCGGATTTTTCCGATTACTTACATTGAAGATCGCTGTTGCGCTTAGTTAGATGCTTGTACGCGGCCATGCGGTTTGCGTCTTGTACGTAACGTACCGGTGGCGCAAGGACTTCTAGTTGGTAATCCGAACCGTCTGCAGTAATGTCCGCAGTAGGGGTAATGACGACAACGTTTAAATCTGGGTTACGATTCAAGATAGAAGCCGCTGTCCCTAAACCGCCTTCAGTATGGAATTTGCCCGCGACGTGAACCACTTGAGTACCTGGGTGTTGCTCTAGGTATTTGACGATGGATTCTGCCATGGTTTCATCCCATGTTACCTGAGCTGCATATTGCTTCTCAGTTTGTTCTGGCTTGCCGTGGTGCATGGATGCCATGAACTTCTCTTTGTATGGGCTGTTTGCGGTGTTGACTTCGTCCGCGACAAAACTGCGCTCATCACTGTCGAGCTTCTCTAAGTAATCGATGCCTTGGCGGCCAATGCAACGCACAATATTTTTCGGCGCATTTGCGGCAATCACGGGAATATCAGCTTGCTTGGCAAACTCAACCAGCGGGCGGTAATCACTTTCGTAGTTTGGCCAAGCATTACTTTGCTTCATAAAGTATTGCTCACCAATTTCGCCGTTTAAGTATGAATCTAAGATTGCTTGCTTGTCGCGTGTGACTTGCTCCATTGAAAGCGCAAGAGGACGACTAGTAGAAGACAACTGCTTTAGCATGTCAGTCTGGAAACGGTGAATACCTGCGTGTGTGTGCCATTCGCCAATCAAAATTACATCGGCTTGTTGTAGGGCTGGGGTTAGCTGACTGACTGAGATGGCTTCACCGGAAGGTGCATGAAGCTGGTAGTCGTAGAAACTGGTTACGTCGTCAGTTGCGGCGTTGGGAACGGTCGGTGCATTTGAAGCACAACCAGTAAGCAAGCCTGCAAAAATCAGACTTAGTGTAGAAAAGCGCATTAAAAAGCCTCCAAAAATGTCCGAATGATATTAATGGAGGCTGATAAATGAATCAATGGTAATGAGAATAATTAGCGTTACATTTTATGCTTCATTCTCAGATTGATTCGATTTCTTACGGTAAACGCGCAACATAAAGTCAGCCTCACATTGGAAAAGTGTAGATGACTTTAGCTCTTCGCGAAGCTCGTCGCTGGCTTTCCATGCGAATGGTGTCATTTGCAGTAGGTCGAATGCGACGCCGTCTTTTAAGTCCATGGTGTAGTTGAGCTTTTGTTGATGCTCAAGTTCGAACCCTTCAATGTTCTCGGGCTCTTCGTTGTGCAAGCGTATCTCTTGGTAGATACGTTCACGGAACTGGTACAAATGACGGCCTGCTGGCGTGACTGTGATAACAACACCGTTATCTTTAATCACACGTTGTAGCTCTTCTGCTTTACACGGAGCGTAGATACGTAAAATCGCGTCTAGAGATTGCTCTGCAAACGGCAAGCGATGGCTTGATGCCACGCTGAAATCGCAATTTGGGTAGCGCTTAGAGGCGAAACGAATGGCGACTTTAGAAATATCTAGACCATACACCGTCGCTTCTTCATTTTGTGAATGCAGAGACTGCTGAACTTGTTCTGTGTAGTAGCCTTCGCCGCAACCAATATCCAACAATTGATGGCTTGTGCCTTCGGTGTATTTGGCACATAGGCTTGCTACTTCTTGGCGCATCGGATCGTAATGATTGCCTTCTAAAAAGCGACGACGTGCTTGCATCATCTCTTTGTTATCACCTGGATCTTTTGAGCGTTTGTGGTGCGCTGGCATCAAGTTGACGTAGCCTTCTTTTGCTAAATCAAACTGATGGTTGTTTTCACACTTAAACGTCTTTGCTGTTAGCTCAAGAGGTTGGTGACATAGAGGACATTGATAGTTCATGACGATCTCTGGACAGGAAGTAGGGCGGCAAATTCTATCAAAAAGGGATGCTGCAAGCGAAACAAAAAAGAGCCGAATTATCGGCTCTTTCATCGGTTTTATTGGAGGGTTAGTGGAAGAAATCCACTTGCTGTTTTAAGTTTTGTGCTTGGTGCTGTAGCTCGGTTGCGCTTTGCGATGTTTTAGCGCTGGTATCACGGCTTTCGCGGTTCAATTCGCTAATAGAGTGCGCGTTTGCGGCAATCTCTTGAGAAACTTGAGCTTGTTCTTCTGAGGTTGCAGCAATAGCATCGGCTTGAGAAGCAATGGACTGAACTTGTCCTGCAATAGCTTCCAGCGCGGTGCCTGCTTCTTGTGCTTTATCCAATACTTTATTCGCGTTTTGCTGGCTTTCCGTCATCATGCTTACGGCATTGCTGGTGGAGCCTTTAAGTTTCTCGATGATCTCTACGACATCTTTCACTGAGGTCTGAGTTCGATGAGCAAGCGTTCGTACTTCGTCTGCCACTACGGCAAAGCCACGGCCTTGTTCACCGGCACGTGCAGCCTCAATTGCTGCGTTAAGCGCAAGTAGGTTGGTTTGCTCTGCGATCTCATCAATCATTTTCGTCACGGTTTGGATGCTTTCGCTGTCACGGTTCACTTGCTCGATAGCTGCCGCAGATTGGTCGATTTGGTCGTTTAGCTGAGCCACATCAATACAAACGCCTTCAACGACTTCGAGACCTGATTGGCTATCAGTGTTTGCAGAGCGCACATTTTCGGCAATTTGCTCAACTTGCTGAGCGACAGATTGAGCAGACGAAGCCATCTCTTCAATTG
Source organism: Vibrio sp. ED002 (assembly GCF_023277445.1). Taxonomy (NCBI): domain Bacteria; kingdom Pseudomonadati; phylum Pseudomonadota; class Gammaproteobacteria; order Vibrionales; family Vibrionaceae; genus Vibrio; species Vibrio sp. ED002. The sequence continues at coordinate 3,447,832 of NZ_CP080238.1, forward strand.
CAGTCACCACTTGCTCTACCTGTTCTTGTTGAAGATCCGATTGCATGAGGTTGCGGTTTGCATCATCCACAACGCTGGTCGAGTTACTTTCAACTTGGTCGCTAGTCGAGCGAATTTGACCAACCAACTCGTTCAGTTGTCCCGCCATATTGGCAACGCCGTTGTTCAAGTTAACGATTTCGTTTTTCGATGCTTTACCTGAAGCCGGAATATCAATACTCACTTCACCTTTTGCTAAACGGTTCATGTAGCCATTCAAAACGGTGAGTGGATTTAGCGCTCGGTTAAGAACAAGCGTAAGCACCACAAAAGTTGCCGCTGCCACAATTAGAGAAATCGTCGCAATCAGTTGAAGTAAAGCTTGGCTGCCTTTGGTGACTTCATTGATGAAAGTGCCACCCAAGAGTTTCCAGTTCCAACCTGGTACTTGAGTGTAAACTAAGTACTTTTCACCCACGGTGCCTTGGTACTCAAATGGGTAGCGAATTAAGCCACTTTCTTGTTCGAAAAGTTGGTAGAAAGGCTTGTTGCCGTTGTAGTCAGACACTTCTTGAATCGGTGGATCGCTCTCTTCGTGTTTTGGGTGAAGAAGGTAGTGACCTTGGTTGTCTTTTTCGTTATCCAGAATAATGGTGTAACCAGTGTCACCCCATTTTACGCTTTGTAGCGAGCTGAATAGATCTTGGGTTGCGCGCTCAACAGGTAAACCAATGAATGAGATACCGTTGACCTTACCATTCGCGTCTTTTAAAGGTGCGTAGTAGGTGATGTAGCGCTCACCATAAAGTTTGATTTGCGCATAGTAAGGTTGGCCGTTTTTAAGCTTTTGGTAACCTGGGTGGTTAAGTCCCAATGTGGTACCAAGTGCTCTTTTACCTTCAGGATTTTTTAGTGAAGTAGCAACGCGAATGAAGTCGTTGCCCATTGGAGCAAACAGGGTTGCAACAGCGCCAGTGTCACGAGTGAAGCTATCAACTAACTTAGTGTCACCAATCAAGCTTTCACTGTATTGGGTGATGTTTGGTACTTGGTGACCTTGAAAGTCGACGTTGTAACTCTCGACATAGACGCCCGCCAAATAACCATTACGGAAGGTTGATTCCAAAACTTCTGCCGTGTGCAGATAAGCATTGAACTGGCCTGCAATGGTTTTTGCCATCGATTCCACTTTAGATTGATGTTCTTTCAGCGTGTTTTCTAAAAGTACGTTTGAAGCGTTTTGATAAACAAGCGCAGCAATGCTTGAAAATGCAATAAGCAGACACAGTGTGATGACCAGCTTGAGCTGAAAACCGACACTTTGATTCCGATATTTGTCTAGCATGTAGTGTCTTTCCTGATTATTGATAGATGTTATAAATGTTGTATCGGCATGCTAGCGATTTATATGACGAGTTTTTTTGATATTTATTAAGTTAATTGTCAAAAAATAAGAGCAACCAATAGCTTAGATAACAAATGACCGCTGGCTGGGTGATTTTATTGCAGAAATGGAATGACCAAATAAGGTTGAGTAAGTTGAGCCACCAATGAATTTGATACTAGTGGGCGAAAATTTCATCTGTTTGGTTGAAGCAATAGTAAGGAGCAGCGACTAAAAGAAAGCTCATACCTTCGGCTTTGGTCACGTTTATCCTTGTTTTTTATAGGTATTGTTGGGGCTTTCCAAGCGTTTAATAGAAGCTGATATGACAAAGAAAATCATCCTAGACACAGATCCTGGCATCGATGATGCGATGGCCATTCTTTTTGCTGAAGCCCATCCTGATATCGACCTTATGGCCATTACAACCGTTTATGGCAATGCAACGATAGACAACGCGACGCAAAACGCCCTTTACCTAAAACAGAAGTTTGGTATGAAAGCCTTGGTTGCGAAAGGTGCGGATAAGCCTTTAGTAAAAGCGCCGGTTGGAGCAACGGTTGTCGTGCACGGTGAAGCAGGTTTTGGTGATGTAAAAGCGCCGAGCGCACTGGATGTAAGTGCCATTGATACGCCTGCCTATCAGTTCATCATCGACAGCATTAGAGCAGAACCGGGAGAAATCACCTTGGTGGCCGTGGGCCCTTTAACTAACCTTGCGCTCGCTTTGGAAGCAGATCCAGAAATCGTTAACTTGGTTAAGGAAGTGGTTGTAATGGGCGGTGCTTTTGGTGAGAACGATCATCGAGGCAATGTTACGCCATTTGCGGAAGCAAACATTCATGACGACCCTCATGCCGCCGATAAGGTATTCACGGCTTCATGGCCAGTCGTTATCATCGGTTTGGATGTTACGGAAGAGAGCTTCTTTACGGGGCAATACCTAGACCAACTGCGAGAGGATGCGGGAGAAGTAGGGCAGTTCATTTGGGATGTGAGCCGCTACTATTTGAAGTTTTACTCCGAGAAGGTTGGAATGGATGGTTGCCATGTCCATGATCCTTCTGCGATTGCGTATGTCATTGATCCTGAGCTGTTTACTTTGCGCAGTGGTGCCGTCCGAGTGGTGACTGATGGGCCTGCCGAAGGGATGACGATTCAGAAAACGGATCAACGCAAATACATGCACGATGAGTGGAGTGCTTTCTCCGCGCAAAACGTTGGGGTCGGTGTGAAAAGCGATACACTGCTTTCACTTTATCGAGAATCGATTATTCGTTATTCAAAGCGATAACGGAGTGGGGTTATCTGTAATAGTCGATGACTTGCACAGATATTCTCTCGTTGTCTGATTTTACGGGAAGAGTAAAAACATTCGACGCCGGATATTGATTTTGATTGTCGTAGGTCAGCCCCTCAATCTTCTTGAACGGTTTATTTTCGGCATAGAACATCTCAATGCTTATTGCCGTTTTCTGGTTCGCGGAAACTTGGAAGCGGCAGATTCCGGTGGGGCAATAGACTTGATATCGTGTTGGAGACAATTGCTTGTATTCGGCGACGTTCTTTTCGGCTTGTAACGAGACCTCAGTGTTGGCACAGCCAAACAATAAGCCCGTAAGAAGCGATATTGAATAAATGCGGTATTTCATCGTTACACCATTATCTCGACTCGTTGTGGTTGGCCTTAGTATGGCATGAGTGATTCTTGTGTTGTGCTTTGGAAATGTAAAAAAGGCCGGGAGAACCGGCCTTTAAACTGTATTACTGCGCTGAAATCACAGTGATAAGTTCATGTGTCTCACCTGGCTGTAACGTCTTGCCTTGCTCGATACTTGGCGCATGCACTGTCGATTCCACACATATCATGGTTTCGTAGCCGTTGTCTGCCATGTCACCCATGCCTTGTGCGCCTTCTGCCCAAGGATTCCACAACACTGCTGAGTTATGGCCTTGGTTTTCAACGCTCAATGTGCGATCTAACACAGGGTCTTTCACCAAAATTTGCGCTTCTGGTTGGGTGTAAACACGGTCGATAGTATCGGTCAGCTGAAGAACTTCGCCACCCTGACAGACGTCCCCTGCTTTTAGACTGTCGATGTATTCAGGGCCCATACCTGTTGTTTGTGCTTGTTTGATATCACCAACGTTTAGATATGTGTGTAGTGCACCTGAGAATGTCCACTCTGCATCATCAATGTTGGTGACTTTCAGTGTCACCTTTAGCTCGTCGCTGATTTCAACAACAAGACGAGCATCAAACATATGTGGCCAGATATCGTGAGTTTCTTCGGTTGGGAAGAGAGCAAGTTCAACGATCACGCCGTTGTCGTTCTCACGGTGTTCAACCAATTCCCATTCTGCTGTGCGCGCAAAACCATGAGCTGGTGCTGCAATGCGGCCAAACCAAGGCCAACAAACAGGAATACCACCGCGAAGTGCCGCTTTGCCATCAAAGATTGCTTTTTCGCTCATCCAGATTAGGTCTTCTTGGCCTGCTGGTGTGAACGACACGACATGACCACCGTGTAGTGCGATACCTGCCGTTGCTTTCTCATGAATAACGCGAACGACTTTAACCTGATCAACTTCAACGATAGTGACGTTATCAGATAGCACGGTTAGAGCTGGGAGAGTTTTTAAATCCATGTGTTGCTTCCTATCGCTGGGAGGGAGAGCTTTTTAGACGCACTTCGCACATTGAGTGCAACGTCGAGTCTTCATTCTCTCAAATTCCAGATACAAAAAAGGCGACTCTAGAGCCGCCTTTTATTCAAATCTTATGTTTCAAACACAAGCTTCGCTAATTGCTTTTCAGCTAAGTAATAATTACTTAGAGATGTGAGCGATTAGGTCTAGAACTTTGTTTGAGTAACCGATTTCGTTGTCGTACCAAGATACAACTTTAACGAAGTTATCAGTTAGAGCGATACCAGCTTTAGCATCGAATACTGAAGTTTGAACTTCACCGATGAAGTCTTGAGAAACAACTTGGTCTTCAGTGTAGCCTAGAACGCCTTTTAGTTCGCCTTCAGAAGCTTCTTTCATTGCTGCACAGATAGCTTCGTAAGATGCGCCTTTCTCTAGGTTAACTGTTAGGTCAACTACAGAAACGTTAGCTGTTGGTACGCGGAAAGCCATACCAGTTAGTTTGCCGTTTAGTTCTGGAAGAACAACGCCTACAGCTTTAGCAGCACCAGTTGAAGATGGGATGATGTTCTGAGAAGCACCACGACCACCGCGCCAGTCTTTAGCAGAAGGACCGTCTACAGTTTTTTGAGTAGCTGTAGTAGCGTGAACTGTAGTCATAAGACCAGATACGATACCGAACTTGTCGTTAAGAACTTTAGCGATAGGCGCTAGACAGTTAGTAGTACAAGAAGCGTTAGAAACGATGTCTTGACCTGCGTAAGTTGAATCGTTTACGCCCATAACGAACATTGGAGTTGCGTCTTTAGAAGGACCAGTTAGAACAACTTTCTTCGCACCAGCAGTGATGTGCTTACGTGCAGTCTCGTCAGTTAGGAAAAGACCAGTTGCTTCAGCTACTACGTCAACGTCGATAGCATCCCATTTTAGATCTTCAGGGTTGCGCTCTGCAGTTACACGTACAGTTTTACCGTTAACGATTAGGTTACCGCCTTCAACTTCAACAGTACCGTTGAAACGGCCGTGAGTTGAGTCGTACTTAAGCATGTATGCCATGTAATCTACGTCGATAAGGTCGTTAATACCTACAACTTCGATGTCGTTGCGCTCTTGCGCTGCACGGAATACGAAACGACCGATACGGCCAAAACCGTTAATACCTACTTTGATAGTCATTATAGTTGCTCCACAACTTAATTTCTGATTAAAGATAACTGGTAGTAAAATTACAGAATCCAGTAAACATCTGCAACAGATAATCGGACTTAACTTGTTTAAAGTCAAAAAAAAGCGACGCTTTTTTTAACAATTCTTCGCAAATGCTCGTTTTTTAAACTTTTAACTGGTTATTCTACATCCCAGTTGGCGTAATATAACTTCCGAGATAAGTACTCGTATCAAATTAATTACACATGGTGTTCTGGTGAGAAAGTATGTGCTACAACTGTTACGAGAAGCAAGTTTTTTGCTAAAAAAGTCATTGCCAAAAATAAGAAATAAGGAACAGGAATTGGTGGAACAAAGCGGAAGAAAAGTAACGAAGTCCGATGAACAGTGGCGTGAGCAGCTCTCTGAGGAAGAGTTTCGCGTCTGTCGCGAGCAAGGAACAGAAGCTCCGTTCTCCGGTAAACTGCTTCACAACAAAGAGACAGGCGTCTATGCCTGTACGTGTTGTGATGCCCCTCTATTTGTCTCTGATAATAAGTACGACTCAGGGTGTGGCTGGCCAAGTTTTGATGCGCCAATTAATGACACCGCGGTCCGTTATTTAGAAGATCTGAGTCACGGAATGATTCGTACAGAGATTCGATGTGGCGCTTGTGACAGTCATTTAGGTCATGTTTTTGAAGATGGGCCGCAAACAACAGGCGAACGCTATTGTGTAAACTCGGTGTCGTTAATTTTCAACAAATCTGACCAATAAGCCCGATAATGGTTGAAAGAATGTTTCATCCTTTCAATTAATAAAATAGTAATTGCCCACTCAAGATAAGCCGAGAGACAAATAAAAAACTCCCAATATGAATGGGAGTTTTTTATTTTATAAATTGCTTGGGATCATCCTTGGCGAATAATTCCCTTTCTCTATCGACTTCGAAATAGATTTAGCCAAATCGTCTAGTTGTTCATATTTCTCTGTCTTTGAAAAATTGAACATACGCTTTAATTGTTGCTCATTGGCGAGCGGAACATCAAAGCGTTTGGCTACCATCGCCCATAAATAGGCCTGCTCTTTGTTACCTAACCCTTGATTGATGCTCGCGAGCGACTTGAGGATGGCTGGATTGAGGTTGTTCTCGTCAGACATTGAAAGCGAATTATGAAGTAATGTTAACGTTTTTTGCTGGTCTCTATTGGTATAGAAGGTTGCTAAGGCATATTGCATCTCAGCATTGTTAAGTTGAGGGGAGCCTTCCATTTGCAAGAATTGACGCCTCGCTTGATCGTCTCCCGTCTGAGACCATAAAAAGTATAGGGTCGCAGGATCGTCAGAACCTTTTAGTGTTGCGACGATACGTTCTAATTCGTCAATGCTATGCACTAATGCATCGAAACGTTTTCTTTTTAACGCGCTTTGATCGATAGGGGTAATTTGAGAGGCAAGCTCAAGGCATTTCCTGTACTCAGTAACCAAAGCGTATTCGGTGATCTGGTTCGCTTCTGTTGGGATTTTGAGTAACTCAAATCGATGCCAGACTAAATTCGTTCTAGGAATCCGGCACTGTCCATCGTCCATGTTGAGTTGCTCGCAACGCAGTTTGGGATTGTTTTGGCACAATTCTTCCGTTGTAACGTTGCCTTCAAAGCAGCCTGTTAAAGTCAAAGAGGTAAGGCTTGCTAGTAGCCAGTATGTTCGTTTCATGGTTTTGCTTGTGATCCGTTACACCAATTCATTTTTGGATTCTTGACTCTGTTTACTAACCCGTTATGTTCTGTGAATAGAATGTAATAAGAAGGTACATTATGGACGCAGAACAATTATTAAATGCGATAACGCCAGAAGTCTATGATCGATTGGTTTACGCAGTAGAAACAGGAAGATGGCCTGAGGGTACAACACTTTCGAAAGAGCAGCGAGACTCATGTATGCAAGCTGTGATGTTGTATCAATCAAAACACAACACTGATGCGCAGCACATGACCGTGGCTGCTGGTGGAGAAATCAGTTTTAAATCGAAGCAAGAATTGAAGAAACAGTTCAACGAAGAAGAGCAAGATATTGTTCGAGTAAACCCGAATCACAGCTGATAGTCCTTATTCTTACTCTCCTTGCAGTAGGCAGAACAGTAAATATTGAAAAGCCCAATTTTGAATTGGGCTTTGTTGTTTAAGATACGAACAGTAGGTTTACCGAACTACAGGCTCATTTCACCACGCAGTACTTCTTGCATCTTCGTTTTGATCTCTTCATAAGACAGGTTCTGGCTTAGAAGGTAGTGCAGTTTTGCTAGCGCTGCTTCTGGAGTCATATCAAAACCACTGATTACGCCAGAATCTGCAAGTGCACAACCAGTTGCGTAGCCGCCCATGTTGACTTTACCCGCCAAACATTGCGTTAAGTTCACGACAATGACGCCACGCTCAGATGCTTCTTTTAGATGACCTAGTAACTCAGGATTTTGCGGGGCATTGCCCACACCAAATGTCAGCAAGATCATCGCATTGACTGGTTGACGAAGTGTATTGCGGATTACTTCGTGTGAAATGCCAGGGTACATGGTGATCACGCCGATAGGTTGTGGCGTGATGTTGTGTACTTTGAAGTCACCCTCTGGCTTTGTGCCTACTGAAACATTGTTGCTGATCTGGATATTGATACCTGCCTCCAACAGAGGTGGCAAGTTTGGCGATGTAAACGCGTTAAAGCCATCAGCATGAGACTTGGTGCTGCGGTTGCCGCGCATCAACTGATTGTTGAAGAACAATGTTACTTCGTTGATAGGGTAGTTTGCCGCAATATGCAGAGCATTCAGTAGGTTTGCTTGGCCGTCTGAGCGTAGTTCTGCCAGAGGAATTTGTGAGCCGGTCACGATGACAGGTTTACCTAGGTTCTCCAACATGAAAGACAATGCAGAAGCGGTGTACGCCATGGTGTCGGTACCATGCAAAATCACAAATCCATCGTATTTATCGTAGTTGTCACGGATATCGTCAGCGATTTGTTGCCAGTCAGCAGGAGTCATATCCGAAGAATCGATCAGTGGCTCGTATTCGTGGATAGTGTATTCCGGCATTTCTGGACGGTGAAACTCGGGCATGCTGGCGAGTTGTTTTTCCATAAAGCCAGCGACAGGGACGTAGCCGTGATCGGATTTTTGCATACCGATGGTGCCACCGGTGTAAGCGATGTAGATGTGTTTTCTAGTCATCGTTCTACTTTACTTTCATGTAGGGGAACAGTGGCGGGGATTATAGCGAAATGAAACCTAATAAAAAGGGGCATCTCGCACAGAGACGCCCCTTTTTGGCTAAGCTAGGATAGCTATTGCACTTGGCAATTTAAGCAGAACGCGTATTGACCTTTTGGATCGTTAAAACTTTGTAGCATGCTAGCGTCTTGTTCAAATTGCTGAGCCACTGGTTGAAGGCTCTTAGGTAAGAAGCTCGTTGCGTCAATACCGAGTGATACTTTGACTTGGTTCATGAACTCTTGAACAAATTGCTCTGTCGGTGAAAGTGGTTCTTCAACCCAGTAGATTTCGTAGTTCTCTACCTCAGCCAGTTTCGCTGCCAGTTTAACGGCATCATCGAAATCACCCATTTGATCGACTAGACCGAATGACAACGCGTCTTGACCCGTCCACACGCGACCTTGCGCTACTTTGTCCACTTCTTCAAGTGACATATCTCGGTTTGAGCCAACCAAAGAAATAAAACGTTTGTAACCGTGCTCAATACCCAATTGGAACGCCTCAGAAGCGCCGGCAGAAAGACCCGTCGTGATGCCATCACCAGAGAATGGAGAAGTCCCCACACCATCAGTGCTAATACCAAGTTTGTTAAAGCCCTTTTCAAAGGTCGTAATTACGCTGAAGATACCGATTGAGCCTGTCAGTGTCGTCGGCTGAGCAACGATTTTGTCTGCGCTCATTGAAATCCAGTAACCACCTGAAGCCGCAAGGCTAGACATCGAAACCACAACGGGTTTACCTACTTCTTTTAAGGCTTCTACTTCATTACGAATCACTTCAGAGGCAAAAGCACTGCCGCCAGGGCTATCAACACGAAGTACAACAGCTTTCACTTTATCGTCGTTGCGAGCTTGACGAAGTAGGCTTGCGACTGTGTCACCACCGACCGTACCACGTGGTTGTTGACCATCCATAATGGCACCGCTTGCAACAACAACAGCAATGTCGTTTTCAGCAAGGTTTAGTTTAGGACGCATGGTAGCAAGGTAGTCGTAATATCCAATTGCGTTGTAGCTGTCTTTGCCGTCACTGCCAAACTCTTTAGCAAACAGCTTACGTACGTCTTGGCGAGTAGCCAGTTCATCAACCAATCCCATTTTTACTGCAAGCTGAGCGATATCGCCATCAACCGATTTCATCTCTGCTAGCAACTCTTCCATGGTTGGATTTAATGCTTTTGCATCAATGTTACGGTTCGTTGCTACGTCATCAACAAACGCGCTCCATAGTTGTGTGATCCAACGAGTCGCTGATTCTTTTGCTGCGTCTGACATGTCATCGCGGATGAATGGTTCAATCGCGGATTTGTAAGTACCTACTCGGAATACGTGCGTTGAAACATCGAGTTTCTCTAACAAGGTTTTGTAGTACATGGAGTAAGAGCTATAACCCTTAATCAATACGCCACCATCGGGTGCTAGAAAAACTTTATCAGCGTAACTTGCAAGGTAGTATTGGCTTTGATTATAGAAATCACCCACCGCGTATACTGGTTTGCCTGATGCTTTAAACTCGTTCAGTGCTTTTGCAATGTAACGAAGCTTAGTTAGGTTAGTTTCTGGCATATCACGCAGAGCAAGTACAAGGCCCGAGACTTTAGGGTCGTCTTTTGCGTATCGGATGGTATCGACAATGTCGAATAACACGTTTTCTTTCGGAATTTCGTTACCTAAAACCGAACCAGCAATGGAATCCATTGGGTTAACGTAACGACGTTGCTCAACGATCGGTCCCGATAAGTTCATAACCAAAGCCGATTCTTTATCAATGACAGGTTGACCTTCTCCAGTGTAGGTAAAGGCAAAGTAGAAGACAGCAATCATCACTAAAAAGATCAGGTTCACTAGCGCAAGTCTGACGAAGGTGATGGCTTTCCATATCCCCTTGAATATCAGACCAATAAATTTGAAGAGTTTTTTCATCTTGTCTCCATAACGAGATAGTCTTTCCCTAATCTTACAAAGTATGGGTTCTTATCTCTAAGATCTCAAAAGATAACAATTTTTTTAGCTTATCACGCTCATTCACAATTGGCATAGTTTAACGTGAGATTGACGCGTGTTGCAAAATTGTAAACGCTTGTTTGATTTTTTGGTTTTTGCGGCGTAATGTGGTCAGACCACAACAATAAAAATGGATGTTTAGTGATGTCTGCCATGTACCCAAATTTGTTAAAGCCATTGGACTTAGGTTTTACACAGCTACGAAACCGCGTCCTGATGGGATCAATGCATACTGGTTTAGAAGAGCACAAAGAAGGTCTTCAAAAGCTGGCTGCGTTTTATGAAGAGCGTGCCAAAGGCGGTGTTGGCTTAATCGTAACTGGTGGTTTTTCTCCAAATTTACGTGGCCGATTGCATCCGTTAAGCGCTGAATTTAGTAAGCCTAAGCACGCCAAAGCACATAAGGTTGTGACGGAAGCGGTTCACAAGCACGGCAGTAAAATTGCCCTACAAATTCTCCATGCAGGGCGTTATGCGATGCATCCATTCGCGCAAAGTGCATCGGGTATGAAAGCGCCTATCGCCAAATTTGCACCAAGCGAAATGAGCGAGCGACAAATCAAAAAGACCATCGAAGCTTTTGCTAATAGTGCAGAGCTGGCTCAGCTAGCGGGCTATGATGGTGTCGAGCTAATGGGCTCTGAAGGTTATTTGATTAACCAATTCTTATGTAAGCGCACCAACATGCGCTACGACGAGTGGGGCGGCAGCTACAAAAAACGTATGCGTTTCCCTATCGAAATCGTTAAAGCAGTGCGTAAAGCCGTGGGCGAAAAGTTTATTATAATCTTCCGTCTCTCGATGTTGGACTTGGTCGAGCAAGGCAGCACGTTTGAAGATGTTATTGAATTGGCAAAAGCACTTGAAGAAGCCGGTGTGACAATAATTAATACGGGTATCGGCTGGCACGAAGCGCGTATTCCTACCATTGCCACTCAAGTACCCCGCGGAGCATTTACGTGGGTGACTGAAAAGGTGAAGCCGCACGTTTCTGTTCCAATCATCACCTGTAACCGAATAAATACCCCAGATGAGGCCGAGCGAATTCTTTCTTCTGGACATGCTGACATGGTTTCTATGGCGCGTCCTTTCCTAGCTGATCCTTACTTTGTTGCTAAAGCCGAGCAAGAAAAGTCACAGCTCATCAATACGTGTATTGGTTGTAACCAAGCGTGCTTAGACAATGTATTTAAAGGCAAGCGAGCAAGTTGTTTGGTTAACCCATTAGCTTGCTACGAAACTGAAATCGTGGTCGAGGATGCGTTTAAGAAGAAAAATATTGCAGTCGTCGGCGCGGGACCTGCTGGCCTCGCTTGTGCGACAACGCTAGCAGAACGTGGCCACAAAGTAGATTTGTTTGAGAAGAACGATCGCATTGGTGGTCAGTTCCGTTTAGCCATGCAGATTCCAGGTAAAGAAGAGTTTCGTGAGACCATCCGTTACTTTGCGAACCGCATTGAAGAAACTGGCGTTAACTTACATCTAGAAACTGAGGCGAATTACGATCTGCTGACTGAATATGATGAAGTGGTCATGGCATCTGGCGTTGAGCCGCGTAAAGTGAAAATTGATGGGATAGAAAACCCAGAAAAAGTGATCGACTATCAAACGCTGATCCGTGATAAAACGCCAGTAGGTGAAAAGGTAGCCATTGTTGGCGCAGGCGGGATTGGTGTTGATGTGGCAACGATGCTTACTGAGCCCGCGGGACAAACACTTGATGATTGGCTGCATGAATGGGGAATCGACAAAGAAATGTCTCAACCGGGGGGATTGTACCCTTATCCTGACGCCGTTGCTGATAAAGAAGTGTGGGTACTTCAACGTCGTAAAGGTCGCGTTGGAAAAGGACCGGGTAAAACCACAGGTTGGATTCATAAACGTACGCTTGAAAAGCGCGGTGTTCACTTAGTCGGTGGTGTGTCATACGACAAGATTGATGATGGTGGCCTACATATTCAAGTGAGCGGCAAGGCGCAATTGTTAGAAGCTGACAAAGTGGTTATTTGTGCGGGGCAAGAGTCGGTTCGTCCGTTTGAAGACAAATGGCATGAGCTGGGCGAGAAATTACATATCATTGGTGGTGCAGACCATGCTGGGGAATTGGATGCGGTTCGCGCCATCCGCCAGGGTGTGAAACTGGCTGTCAAACTGTAAGTATCATTCTTTCTTAACTATTTTGCTGCGCCAAGTGCGCAGCTTTTTTTTGCCTACTTAACGCCTAGAAATCTAAAATTGGCTATCTAAATCCCCAGAAAACAGGTTGTTATTCGAAAGTTTGGATTATGCTAAAGTGAGCTGCGTAAAAATAATAATTCAATCAAATAAGGACTTGTTCATGGAAGCTCTCGATCTCTTGCTTAACCGTCGTTCTATCGGCAAATTGTCAGCGCCAGCACCAGAAGGGAAAGCTCTGGAAAATATTATTCGTGCGGGTTTACGTGCGCCTGATCATGCAGGTTTAACTCCTTGGCGTTTTGTGATTGCTCAAGGCGATGGCCTTAAAAAGCTTTCTGATATTTTAGTACGAGCAGCGGAAGCGGAAAATAGCGACGAGGCGGTTATTGAAAAAGTGAAGAATGCACCTTTCCGCGCGCCTATGGTGATTACCGTTATTGCAAATGTGACAGAGCATGAAAAAGTGCCAGCAATGGAACAATACCTCTCAGCGGGCTGTGCTGTTCAAGCAATGCAAATGGCGGCGGTAGCACAAGGTTTTCAAGGGTTTTGGCGTTCAGGTAAATGGATGTTCCACCCAGAGGTCCACCAAGCTTTTGGCCTAAAAGGCGAAGATCAAATTGTCGGTTTCCTTTACTTAGGTACCCCAGGTTGTACACCGATGAAAGTGCCGGAGCGTGACTTATCTCAGTTTGTTGAGTTTCAGTAACCTAGAAAGTGACGCTATAACTGTTCATCTGTACAGTTTTTCTTGATTTGTTAGGGCTACATTAGATAATGTGGTCCTAATTATTATGATTTCCAAAACCTTATGTCTCGTCTGTTTATTGCTGAAAAACCAAGTCTAGGCCGTGCGATAGCGGCTGCTCTGCCAAACCCTCAAAAGAAAGACCAAGGCTTTATTCGCTGTGGTAATGGTGACGTAGTCACTTGGTGTATCGGTCACTTGTTAGAGCAAGTCGAACCTGATGCCTACGATGAACGCTATAAAAAATGGAATATAGCTGACTTGCCGATTATTCCTCAGCAATGGCAGCTAAGACCGAGAAAAAGTGCCAGTAAACAGCTCACGGTAATACGTAAACTCCTTAAAGATGCGACAGAAGTTATCCATGCAGGCGACCCGGATCGAGAGGGGCAACTGCTGGTGGATGAGGTGTTGGACTACTGTAAGCTCTCCAAAACCAAGAAAGAAGCGACACAACGACTTCTCATTTCAGACTTGAACTTACCCGCGGTTAAGCGTGCATTGAGCTCGATGCGTAGCAATCGCGATTTCATTCCTCTTTCTGTTTCAGCTTTGGCGCGCTCTCGCGCTGATTGGCTTTACGGAATGAACATGTCTCGCGCTTATACTTTGCTGGGCCAAAAAGCAGGCTACCAAGGCGTATTATCGGTCGGGCGAGTTCAAACGCCTGTACTTGGTTTGGTGGTACGTCGCGACGAAGAAATCGAAAACTTTGTACCCAAAGACTATTTCACTCTGCATGCATTGATCCCTTATCAAGATCAAAATGGTTCGTTTGATATTCGCGCTCGTTGGAAGCCAAGTGAGGCATGTAAGCCTTGGCAAGATGAGGAAGGTCGTGTTCTTAACCGAAAGCTCGTCGAGAACGTGGCTAACCGCATTGCTAACCAGCCTGCGAAAGTCACGGAATCTGAGCAAAAGCAAACTAAGCAGTCTGCGCCACTTCCTTATTCATTATCAGCCTTGCAGATTGATGCTGCCAAACGCTATGGCATGAGTGCCCAACAGGTTTTGGATACTTGTCAGGCGTTGTATGAGAAGCACAAACTGATCACGTACCCACGTTCTGATTGTCGTTACTTACCGACGGAGCATTATTCGCAAGCGGGTTCTGTCACTTCCGCTATTGCTAACAATGCCAAAGAGCTACAAAGCGCGGTGCAAGGTGCGGATTTATCGATTAAGTCTAAAGCGTGGAACGACAAAAAAGTTGATGCTCACCATGCAATTATTCCAACGCCAAAACAAGCAAATGTGAATGCATTATCAGGTAATGAGATGAAGGTGTATCAGCTCATTGCCCGTCAATATTTAATGCAATTCTATCCAGCTGCAGTTTATGCGGAAGCGAAGCTCGTCTTTGATATTGCTGGTGGTACGTTTATCGCTAAAGGTCGCCAGCTTGTTTCTCCGGGCTGGAAAGCGTTAATGGGGAAAACAGACAAAGAAGATGAGGGTATTGATGCTGTGCCACCTTTAACAGAAGGCACCGTACTGACATGCCGTGAAGGGGAAATTAGAGATCGCAAGACAGAGCCGCCAAAGCATTTTACCGAAGCGACGTTATTACAAGCAATGACGGGTATTGCTCGTTATGTTGCCGATAAAGAATTGAAAAAGATTTTGCGAGATACCGATGGTCTTGGTACGGAAGCGACTCGAGCAGGCATCTTAGATACCTTATTCAAACGTCAATTGCTGACTCGTCAGGGTAAATCGATTTTGAGCTCACCAGCAGGACGTGGCTTGATCCACGCTTTACCAATGGACTCGACGTACCCGGATATGACTGCGCATTGGGAACACCAATTACAAGGCATGGCAGAAAGAAACCAAGCATATCAACCTTTTATGCAAGCGTTAGAACAACGCATAGACGGGCTGATGGGCGAAGTGAAATCAGGTCCGATTCCGGAATCTCTGCGTCATCTTCCTAAAGTAGAGCGACCAGCATTCAAGCGTAAGAAGCGCAGTTACAACAAATCTGGTGCATCAAAAACGACGACCACCAAACGTAAATCCTCCAAGTAATTCATGCCTTCCGGCGACTAAGCGGCACCAGCTAGTGCCGCTTTTGATATCAATATGATGACTAGTCGAACAAGTTATCGTTCTTGTCGATTGCGCCTCTGACGTCATCTTGCGTTAATACGCGTTTACCTAAATCCTGCTTTACTTGTTTACCCAAGTCGATCAATGCATCTCGATTTGCTTGAGTTTGACGCTTGCCTGCACTTCTTAAGCAGTAATTGAGCTCATGCTCTTCACTAAAATTCACCAGATCTTTATCTGCGGCCATTGTTACTCTCCTTAGTGGGGTTAATACCTCACTAAGTCTGGATAGGAAACGGTGAAATTCAAGTTAAGTAATGAGATTGGAGAATGGGCGACGAAACTGGGAACCTTTCGTCGCCTAACGTTAACTTATTGATACTTGACTATTACCAAGGAAGTTCGGTGCCATCATAGTTAATAAACTGCCCCGAATTTTCTTGCGTGCTTTGCTCAATCACTTTTGCTAAACCATCAGCAGATGTTTGGGTGTCGATAAGCGCATTGGGTCCACCCATCTCAGTACGAACCCAGCCCGGATGGAGTGCCAAGACAGTGAAGCCCTCATCGGTTAGGTCATTACTCAAACTTTTAACAACAGAGTTGAGTGCCGCTTTGGAAGAGCGATAGATGTAACCACCACCAGAGGTGTTTTCCGTCATGCTGCCGACTTTAGAGGAGATACACGCAATTTTCTTCGCTTTGCCTTGTTGTAGCAGCGGATAAAAGCTTTCCACTAACTTCAATGGAGCGATGGTATTTATCTCGAAGACTTGTCGCCACTCTTCGATGTCGGTGTTACTAAAACCATAGCCTTTAGGCCCGTAGTAACCTGCATTGTTGATCAGCAGATCGATTGCTGGGAGTTCGCTTGCGAGTTGGGCAACTCGTTGGTAATCCGTCACGTCCAATTCATGTAGCACCAAGGTATTATAATGTGATGCTAATGCGTGTAGTTCTTTACTGTCTGTGAGGTTACGGCTTGTCGCGTGAACTTGATCGCCTTGTTGCAAATAGAGCTCGGTTAAACTCAAACCGATACCGCGATTCGCACCAGTAATAAAGACTGTCTGACTCATGAGTACACCTATCTGTCTGATTCAATAAGGTTAAGTGGAAACAGAACCATTGTGTTAGCTAAGGGCGATAAAATCAACTAACCACCATGCACCTAACATCATCGACATGAACAGAGAAATCGCGCAGAAAGAACCAAAGAAAGCTCCGAGTATCGTATATAAGGTTTTATTCATAACAGGTAGAAATTTAATTGATATTGAAAATCATTATCAATTAAATTTCTTTTTAATCAACTCTGGGAGTTGGTACTATTTCACAACGTTTTATGAAAAGAATGTCCCATGCTGCCACTGATTTATCACCCTATTTACTCGCAACTCGATCTACCAGATGGTCACCGTTATCCGATCATGAAATATCGCTATCTTTATCAAACTGTGATGGAAAAACTCGCGAGTGAGGGTTGGGGAGGGCAAATTGAATTCTTCCAACCAAGCCCTCTAAGTACGGATGATATTAAACAGGTGCATGATGGGGAGTATGTCGACTTGTTGGTGACGGGAGCTATGCCTGCGGCCAAAATGCGTCGAATTGGGTTTCCTTGGAGCGAGGTCCTGATAACACGGACACTGACATCCACCGCCGGAACAGTGCTGACCGCAGAAAAGGCATTAGAGCATGGTGTCGCGATTCACCTAAGCGGTGGCTATCATCATGCGCACAAAAACTTTGGCAGTGGTTTTTGTCTATTCAACGATCTGGCGATTGCTGCTAAGCACATGCTTGATCATGAACACGTCGATAAAGTGATGATCATCGATAGTGATGTCCACCATGGCGATGGCACGGCAACGATTTGTGAAAGTGAACCCGACATTGTCACCTTGTCTTTCCACTGCGATAAAAATTTCCCAGCGAGAAAGCCAGACTCTGACCTTGATGTTCCATTAAGTCGTGGAACCAGTGATGAAGCTTTTTTGATGACGTTTAAAGAAGTGGTCGAAATGGCAATTAATCTGCATCGCCCTGACATGGTGATTTACGACGCTGGTGTGGATATTCATGTCGACGACGAACTGGGGTATTTCAACGTGTCGACGGAAGGCATATTCGAACGTGACCGCTTTTTAATGCAGTTAATGAAAGATAGAGGGATTCCTATTGCGGCTGTCGTCGGTGGTGGTTATCGAAGTGAACACGCGGATTTGGTGCCTATTCATATGCAGTTGTTGAATGCCGCTGAATTCGTTTTTAAAGACTGAATCTAGAATGTTGAAATTGAGGTAGCGGACTCAGTTCTCGAATGAACATTTAAGGCTGGGAATCCTTTCCCAATTTTATTTTCCTAGCCTTTGACGTTGTCTAAAACAACAAATGGATGGATTTAGCTAATGCAGAAAGAAGATGCTCCTGCCTTATGCCGAGGCGAATATTAGGGGGCTTCGCGGCATTTAGATAGTTATAAACACCTTACAATTCGTCTGATAAAAAATGTAATCAGCAACTAACCTGTTGATTGGCAAGCCCGCATCTCTTAATGTGGGCTTTTTTAGTGATAATGAACCATTGTCGATTAAATTCACTGAGAGAGTAGTTTCTATCACTTTGAGTGGCTTTATTTGAGCGGAATTGACCATTTAATTGTTTTTTCGGTGAATTTGAATTCATAATTAATATGTATTTTATAAATAATTGATGTTTAGTTTGCTTATGGTAGTCAAGTTTATCAATTTATGAATGAGATAGGATAACGCCTTTAAATTCATAAAATTAAATAAACTATTCGGACTGTATATGAACCATCAACGCATTTCCAATACCATCTCTTTTAAAGGGCGAGGGGGAGAGTTTTTTGGCATCTGGATTGTCAATGTTCTACTTTCTATCGTTACGCTTGGAATTTACTCTGCTTGGGCCAAAGTAAGAACAAAGCGCTACTTCTACGGTAACACGTACATCGACGGTGATAACTTTGAGTATCATGCTGAGCCAATGCAAATTTTAAAGGGGCGTTTAGTCGCGCTGGCGATTGTATTGGTATGGGGTATCGCAAACTCGTTCATTCCCCAACTGGCGCTTGTGCTCTTACTTCTGTTTTATGTCGCTCTGCCATGGTTGTTATGGAGCAACGCACGATTTGATTCTGCAATGACGAGTTACCGCAATGTTCACTTCTCTTTTAATTCGTCACTGAAAGATGCTTACATGACCATCCTTGGCCGAGGCTTTGGTGCAGCGCTGGCGGTCATGGTTTTCATTGGTATCTGTGTGGCGGCTGCGAGCGTTTCGCAAGCTGCGTCGGTTATTTTAGGGCTTTGCTCAGTTGTCGTTATGGCTGCACTTTATGGTTGGGTTGTGGTTGGCGTTCAACGTTACTTTGTTAATGGCTACCGCTATGGTGATTGGCAGTTCAGTGGCGAACTTGAAACCAGTTTCTTTGTAAAAACCTACCTGAAAGCCGTAGCAATCGGCCTTAGCACAGCTGTCGCGATTGCGATTGTAGCGGTCATTGTGATGGTTGGGAGCTCAGGGCTAATGGAAGCAGCAACGGGCGACTTGGCTTCACTGAATAAATCTAGCCCTGTCATTACAATGGTTGTCATGTACCTTGGTATGATTGGTTTAACCATCGGCTTGACGGCATACACAGCAACAAGAACTCGTAACTACTTGTTCTCTCAAATGAAGCTAGAAAAAGAAGGGCAAGAAGAAAACAACTTTACCTTTAAGTCTACCTATACAGTTGATGGCTACATGTGGCTGATTATCTCAAACTTCCTATTACAAGTTGCGACCTTGAGTATTGCGAGACCATGGGTAATGGTTCGTACTTCTCGCTATGTTGCTGACAAGACGGTCGTCGTTGGAGACATGAGCCAACTGAAAGCAGCAGACCAAGATTCAAAAGTGAAATCAGCGATTTCTGATGAAGTTGCACAAGCCTTCGATCTCGGTGTTGGAATCGGTTAATGCAGTTTGAAGGAACCGCGTTTCCACCAAAAAGCTCTGAGCGACATCAAGCCAAATTGGATGTCGCTCAAGCTAACTCGCTGAGTTTGGTTGTTGCTGACAATATTTTTAGCTGTGATCAGCAACATGCAGACATTACTGCTCCAGTCGGCAATTTACCCGTCAGATTTAAGCTGCCCAATGGTTGGGTTTTCGTTACCGAACGGACTGAAGAAGTGTCTCGGTGGCTACAGGCAAATAAAAGATCGAGCTTCATTGATAAAATAGAATCAAACTGGCTTGCTTGGGTCGTGTCTGCGATGGCATGTATTGCCGTTGTGCTCGGGGGATATTATTACGCATTACCTTGGGTGAGCGACAAAGTCGCATACGCGATTCCTGACAGTGTCTCAGTTGTACTTGGCGAAAAGGTACTTCAAAGCTTGGATTCCCGTTGGGAACCGAGCGAGCTGAGTAAAGCCGAACAAGAAGCTATTCGAAGCAGGGTAGAGCAGCACTTAACACAGTTAGAGGCGTTGCCTTACCAAGTAGAGATTGTTTTCCGATCTTCTGAGCTAGGGGCGAATGCGTTTGCCTTACCTGGTGGAAAGATTGTGCTGCTCGATGAATTAGTTGCGTTGTCTAAAAATCAGCAACAGTTGGACAGTATTATTCTTCACGAGCTTGGTCATATTCATCATCGCCACATGCTAAAGAGGTTGGTGTATTCGAGTGTCCTTTCTGTTGGTGTCGCCCTGTTAACTGGTGAAAGCTCTGGTATCGTGGACAATCTTGCCGGCGCAAGCGTGTTTGTGTTGTCCAGTGGTTACTCCAGAGAAGCCGAAATACAAGCCGATGCATTCGCAAGAGAGGCGATGCTCAAGGTTTATGGCGACACAAAGCCGATGGCTGAAATGTTTGAGTTGTTCCGTAACCAAGGTTATGAAGAGTTGCCTGAGTGGTTGAGTACTCATCCAGATCTCGATAAAAGGATTGAGGCAGCGAAAGGAAACTAACTCTTTCATACCAATACTTAACGATGAGAGCTCACTAAATATTAGTGGGCTTTTTTCTTGCATATTGAAAAGTGCTTCGAGGATTAGACAGGTTTTTTCTGGATGTGGCTGAGTGCGGGGACGCCTAGTTCGGGGTTGCGTTCAACTAGGGATTTAGAAATCCCGCAATTTCCCAAGCGCTAAAACGACGAAAGCCCGTTGATTTCTCAACGAGCTTTCTGAATGTGGCGTGAGTGCTGGGCTTGCATTCAAGGAGGGATTTGTCTAAATCCCTCTTTAAGCCTTCAGATACGAAAAAGCCCACTAATTACTTAGCGGGCTTTTTCTAAATGTGGCTGAGTGCGGGGACGCCTAGTTCGGGGTTGCGTTCAACTAGGGATTTACAAATCCCGTAATTTCCCAAACGCTAAAACGACGAAAGCCCGTTGATTTCTCAACGAGCTTTCTGAATGTGGCGGAGAGATAGGGATTTGAACCCTAGATACGCTATTAACGTATGCCGGTTTTCAAGACCGGTGCTTTCAACCACTCAGCCATCTCTCCGTTGTTGAGGCGCATAATATAAGGCTTTGAAAACCTTGTAAACCCCAAAATGAACTGTTTGGATGTTTACTGTTCAATTTTGTGTTGTTTGCGGATAAAAGAATCAAAAAAGCTCTCCGAGTGGAGAGCTTTTTTCAATTAATTGCTTTTAGAATAGAAGCGCTGAAGTTCTGTTAGTCCTTGCATCAGGACAGGCAGTTTAGGCGTTGTTTCTCTTAAGCGTTTATAGTTGTCATCATACAGCTTGTAGTTACCAAATTTATCGATAACTGTCGTTTGGGAGCTGGTGATCAGTGCGATTTCACGAGTGTCGCCCGCTAAAATCCAGCGGCGACGACTTTCGTCAAATAGGTTACGACCACTGCTGTAATCATAAGGGTTCGATGAGACGCCTAACATGTCTTGTAACAGCGTCACCGACAAGTCCAGATGGCTTGTACTGTGCGTAAATTCACCTGGCAGCATTCCTGGCCAATGAATAACCATAGGGACCTGAAGCTGGTAGCGGCTGTAATTGCTGTTCGCTCCCCAACTGTTGGTATTGGTCTCATTAAACTCGCTACCGTGATTAGAGGTGATGACCACTATCGTATTGGTAAGTAGTTGTTTTTCATCGAGATCAGAAATGATTTCAGCGACTGTCTTATCGGCAGATTTTACTGCTTTCTCATATGCTTTCTTGAATCGCTCGCTGGCTGGCATTTCTTCATTTGCCGCTTCTGGTTCAGATTCAAAGTTATCGACAGTGGTGACTTCGATATAGCTAAACCAAGGTTGGCTTGCTTGTTCGGTTAGCCATGTATTCCATGCCGCAATGGATTGTTTGTCGGTGTGTGCTTGCGTACCGTCTAACGTGTTAGCAAGATTAACTCCACGGAAGATCACTTCTGAGTAAAGGTCATCTTCAAAACCATTTCCGCTGAACAAACCAAAGCTATAGCCCTGATCTTTTAATACATCCAAAAGAACCGGTGCAGAGCCTTGTGCTTTGATGCTACTTGCGTAGCTACTTGGTAAGCCATAAAACAGACCGAATGCACCGTACGTGTCATTGCTAGAACTGTAGTGGTTTACAAAGTTTTGGTTGTCTTGTGCAAACTGGTACATGTTTGGCATTTCGTCTTGGTTTAGTGCATCTGCACGTAAGTTGTTCACACTGATCATCAGTACGTTCAATTTGTTACCACGACGATTAAATTCGAGTTTTTCGAGCGGGTAGCTCACCAGGTCAATATTACCTTGGTTTTCCGCTAAGCGTTTTAGGTATTCTTCACGGTCTAGTAGGCCATGTTTTTCCATAAAGCTCTTCGCGGTCATTGGGTAAGACAACGGGAAATTAGAGCGCTGGCTAGTAATCGGGTTATAGAAATAGGCATCAGCCCAAATATAAACCAGATGGCTAGTGATAAAGCTTAAGAAGAACACGGCAGCTAAAGGGCGGCCAACGTGTTTATGGGAAAGTTTGCGTTGTTTACGCCAAACCCATTCTGATAAGCCTAACTGAACCAAGAAGATAAGTGGCATAACCACAAAAAGGTGCTGCAAGTCAGAGCTGATGGCACTTTTATCTTCGCTAAACAACAACTCCCAAACCACGGGGTTTAAGTGCAAGTTGATGGATTGGTAAGCTTGGGTATCGATCAGTAAGACCGTTTGACCGACGGTTGCGAATATCACTGCCACCAAACGGAAAAGCTTCCTAGATGGCAGGACAAACGTCAGCGGGAAAAGAACCAACAAGTAGAGCGCGAAAACAAGAAAGCCAAAATGGCCAACCCAGGATACCGCCAGATAGAATTGCCCCATAAGGGTCTCTGGCCAAGGCGACTGAACGATATAGCGCGTACCTATCAACATCGATGCAACGATGTTGAAGAATGCAAACCAGTGACCCCAACCAACCAGTCGAGATACACGTTCGCCGTATGAGTTTCCGCTGTCTACCATGTACTTGTTCTATTATCCGTTATTAGTGTGATTTTGGCACTTCAAGAGAAGATACGAGCGCCTGAGCAAATTTTTCAGCAATAACTTTGCGTTGTGAAGCAGCAACTTGTTGATTTAAGACATTGGTTGCGATATTTCCGGCAATCATTAGCGTCAACTCAGGAGAGGCGGCGTGTTTTTCTAGTACAGCGCCCACTTCAGCAAGAATTTTCTCTACTTGTTCGTCAGTATATTTAGATGTAATCGGCATAAAGACTCTAATAATGATAGTAAAAGCGGCTTATGATAACCTACAATGCCCAACAACTTAAACCTTGTAGCAAGATAAAATCACTATGAGCCTTCATCTTTCAAACGTTATTCTGCATCAATTGTGCAAAAACGATCAGGACGAACTGGTTGTTAAACTTCGCCCGGCATCGTTAGAGAACGATACCGCTACAGAAAACCTCGTCGCGGAACTGCATCGCGTATTCCATTCTAAAGCAGGTAAAGGTTTTGGCTCTTTCCAGTCAGACAGCGAATTTCAATTTTGGCTTCAAGAAATGCGCAAAGGAGAGCGAGATTTTTACGACTTCTCACAAATTAGTGCAAATCGCTTGAAAGAAGAGTTGATTAAGTACCCATTTGCAGACGAAGGCATTTTAGTGTTTGCGGAATACCAAAGTTTAGCAACGGATTACTTGTTTATCGGTATTTTGCCTATGAACCAGAGCCTAAAGGTAACTGAAGGCTTGGATATTGATGCAACAGATTATCTAGACATCACTAAAATGGATATTGCTGCGCGCATTGACCTATCAAGCTACGATACTGACCGTGAATCAAATCGTTACCTTTCTTACATCAAAGGACGTGTTGGCCGTAAAGTGGCAGACTTCTTCTTAGATTTCTTACAAGCCGATGTTGGCTTAGATACCAAACAGCAAAACCAAGTGTTGATGCAGGCAGTTGAAGACTTTTGTGCAGACTCTAAGCTTGAGAAGCAAGAAGCGAATGAGTACAAAAAGCAAGTTTACAACTACTGTAACGAGCAAATTAAAACTGGTGATGAAGTTCAAATTTCTGAGCTATCTGGTGAATTACCGCCTAGCCAAGATGGCACCAGTTTCATGGACTTTACTAAAGAACAAGGTTACGAATTGGAAGAGTCTTTCCCAGGTGATCGCTCAACCGTACGCAAATTGACGAAATACGTAGGAGCAGGTGGCGGTTTGAACATTAGCTTTGACAGCCTGTTGCTTGGCGAGCGTATTTTCTACGATCCGGAGACGGATACGCTGACCATTAAAGGGACGCCTCCGAATCTGAAAGATCAGTTGAGTCGCAACTAATTCAAGAAAGAGAGAGCCATGTGCTCTCTTTTTTTATGTGAAGTGTGCACAGTTTGAGCATGAATCATGGTATATGCTTGTTATTAATAGAAATAGTCGAGGAATGAGTGTTGCAGCAATTAAAAGAGGGAATAAGACGAGTCGTCTGGATTTTATTTGTTGTGTGGTGTGCGTTTGCCGTAGGTATATGGCTTCAGGCGCAACAAACCATGAGAACGATGTCTACCGTGGACGAACTTGGTAGCAAAGTAGATGAAGTAAGAAATATTTTTCATTTCGAACTTCCATATCGTGCTCAACATGTCGATCAAGTTTCTCTTAAGCTCCAATTGGTTTATGCGGTTCGCTTACAACTCGAAAGTGAACAGGGCCAAGGACTGGGTGCTCCAGATTTAACCCAACTTCTTTATTCGACAGACCGTTTTTTAGAGGGTGCGAAGAGCTTTATTGGTAGTGATAGTGAACTCGTCGCGCTCGCAGACCAATTACGCAACAGTCGAGAGTCGGCAAGCAACTCTCAATCACTACAGACGATGTACTTTCGGCTCGGTGCATTAGTGCTAGAAGCGATGTTTAGTGACTCTGCGACGAGTGCAGACACTTATCAAGAATTAGATTTGTTGTTTACAGAATCGAAAACTTTAGCGCTTGAAGAACAGTCCTCTTTCCAACGTCGCCTTGCTCAAACATCCAGCGTGCTTGCTGCTCACGCAAAAGGCAGCCATCTTTCGAGCCAATTGCTCAACCCTGAATTCCCGAACCAGCTGGCTGCGATTAGTGCTTCGCTAGAACAAAAACTGTTGGTTTACCTCTCGCTGTTGATAATGGTAAGTGCTTCCTTACTTGTATGTGTTTGTTGGGCTTTGTCTTCTATAGAGTCAGTTCTAGCCGAAGGAAATCAATCCGATTCAGAAAACATAAATTCGCCAATACAACCACTCTCTCACCAACTTGATAGGGTTGAGCGGGGGAGTG
This sequence comes from Vibrio sp. ED002, assembly GCF_023277445.1. Lineage (NCBI taxonomy): Bacteria > Pseudomonadati > Pseudomonadota > Gammaproteobacteria > Vibrionales > Vibrionaceae > Vibrio > Vibrio sp. ED002. The sequence goes on from NZ_CP080238.1 coordinate 3,473,021, forward strand.
AGCAGACGGAGGTTGAACCAGCAAATTCAACTGAGGTGACGAACGGGCCTGAGAGAAGCGATTCCGAGTCCCACCAACAGTTGTTAAATGAAAGTCCCGAACCTTACATTGATATAGAAAGAATGCTTGATTCTTTGTCCGACGATGAAGAGTCCGTGCGCATGCTGTTAGACGTGTTTATTCAAGATCATACTGATGACGGCAGTAAGCTAAGAAGGTTGTTACTGGAAGATAAAGAACATGCTCAGCGAGTTGCGCACAGCTTGAAAGGGGTATCGGGCAGTATAGGTGCAATGCCTCTACACTATATCTCTGGAGATATCGAATCTTTAATTAAACAAGGCGAGCAAATTTCAGACGATAAATTGAGTCAGTTAGAAGATACGTTAAAGAAAACGACACTTTTTGCCGAAAGAGTTCTCATTAGTGAAAACATTCGAGAAGTGCTAACGGATTGATATTCCTCTGACTTAAAATATAGGGTGCTGAGGTATTAAAGGTGCGTTCACGAACCTGATGCCTTGGTTCGTTCTGTTCCTGTTCTACACATTTTGACCATAGGTAATTTCATGTCCATCCGTCGACTGTCCTCTTTGATGGTAGCTTGCTTGGTTTTGAGTCTTTCAGGGTGTTCCCTGCTAGAGGTGAAAATCGACAGCCAAACTGTACCGCTCACCAAACAAGAACTCAACATGCGTATAATGACGCGTGAATACGCACAACAGTTTTTTGCTCAAGTCGAACAAGCTGCTGATGTGCTCCAAAAAAACTATGAGCCGAGCGACAAAGTAAACCAATCTTATATTCTGCTGTGGAAGATCAATGCTGAAGAAGGTCTTCAAGCGGCGGCTTATCAAGTTTCCCCAATGGCTGCGTTGATTGATACGTGGGTGTTCACTCACCAGATGAACCAGTTTTACAGCGAAGGGACGGGCAAAGATTTGTTTGCGATGGGTGAAGCTAAACAAGTCTCTGCACATCTAGCCAAAGAAGTCGATAAACTCGCTCAGTCTCTTTTGAAAAAAGACGTTTATGAAAACACCAAAGTGTTTGTCGCTGACTTTGTAGAGAAATACCCATTCGCGGATTTAAGCATGATTCGTACACCCGCTTACCGTGCTTGGCTTGAGGCTAACCAAATCAGTGAAGAAGAAGCTGTCACAACATTGGGCACGATGCCAGAAGCCATCGGTGATGTTTCTGACCGCTTAAGTTTGGTATCTGAGCAAACGCCTAAGATCATGACGTGGAAAGCGCAACTATTGGCGTTAAATAGTTCCGCAAGTATCGAGCAAGTAAACGCAGCACTAAATAGCTTGAAGGTGACTTCTGAGTCGTTAAAGGACTTTATCGATAATAACCCTGAGTACATGCGTAACTTAGCCGAGCAAATGGCGGTACAGTTACAGCCTTTGGTTGAAGACATTGACCAGAAAACGGAAGAGCGTTTGTCTCAGTTGAGTGAAGAGCGTCAAGCTCTGGAATTGATGGTGGCAAGAGAGCGCCAAGAAATCGCACAAATTATTACGAATGAGCGTGAGAAGTTTGCACAAGACCTAGACCATGTTTCACAAGAAGTTGTGAATCTAGCGATGGACAAATTGATTCAATTGGTTAAGAGCACAATTATTTACTTCATTCTATTTATTTTGGTTATCTTCTTTGCTCCGTTGGTACTGGGTTATGCATTAGGTAAGCGTTCAGCAGTAAGAGCAGGGGCTAAATCAGCTTGATTACCTGTGCGTAAATACTAAATGACAAACATAAAAAAGGACCGATGATTCGGTCCTTTTTTATTTACGGAAAGTTTCTATCTATGGAAAGCTGATTTAAGCCGTTTGCTGCTCGAGTTCACTTTCTGATTGTTCTTCCGTTGCTGGTGCTGTTGGTTCGCATTTATCAACAAACCAGCCCATGTAAGAAGTAAAGATGGTAACGATAATGCATACGAAGCTCAGCCACATGAACGGCGCGTATGATAATGTTGCCACACCCAAGATGCTTGCCATGTAGATTCCGTTGTCACTCCACGGCACCATACCTGATGTCAGTGTGCCACCGAACTCTGCGTTACGAGATAAGTTTTTGCGTTTGTAGCCAAGGCGGTCGTAGTTCTTCGCACAGATCTTAGGCGTAAGAATCAGTGATACGTACATCGCAGAGCCAAATACGTTACCCATGAAGGCCGTACCAATCGTGCTCGTCGCAAGTGAACCCGCGCTCTGAACACGTCGTTCGAACAGCTTTGCAATAGTCTCAAGCACACCTACTTTGTCGAGCAGGCCACCGAAACCAAGACCAAACACGATTACCGCTACAGAGCCCAACATAGAAGACATGCCGCCACGGTTGAGAATCGAATCAATGAAGTCGACTCCTGAAGAAATCGCAAATGGCGCCCAAGCCGTGTTAAACGCTGTCAGGAAGTCCACATCCTGAATCATCACTGCCCAGATAATACCTAGCAGAGAGCCAAAGCTAATCACAGGGAAAGAAGGCATACGCATCGCAAGTAGAGCCAATACGATGACCACTGGAACAAAGGAATAAGGCGTAATGAAAAATTGTTGCTCCATTGCCTGAATAACAGAATCCACTTGGCTCATGTCCACTTTACCAGCGAAGTGAAAGCCAAATGCGGTAAACATGATACCAGTGATAATGTAGCTGATCAGCGCGATAGGTAGCATACCCTTGATGTGCTCAACGACTTCTACATTCGACATAGAAGAAGCAAGGATCACAGAGTCTGAAAGTGGAGACATCTTGTCACCAAAGTAACAACCCGATAGCACCGCGCCTGCGGTGATTGGGGCTGGAACTCCAAGACCTTGACCAATACCCATCATGGCAATACCGGCTGTACCCGCAGCACCCCAAGAAGTTCCCGTTGCTAGCGCAGTCAAAGAACAGATGATCATGGTAGCAAGCAAGAAGATAGAAGGGTGGATTGCTTTCAAACCGTAATAGATGATGGTCGGAACAATACCGCCTGAGATCCAAGTACCGACTAAGGCTCCTACAGCAAGAAGAATTAGCACGGCACCTAGGCCATTAGAAATGCCATTTAATGCGGCTTTTTCTAGGTCTTTGTATTGATGGCCGAGCCTTAAACCCAACAGTATGATAATGAACCAACCAATGTACAGCGCTAGCTGAATAGGAAGGTCTAATTTGGCAGTAAATGAAAATGCCAAAAGTAGAAACAAACCTAGTGAGATAAATACCTGTATCAGACTAGGTAAGCGTGTTGTAACTTGCTTCATATGTGCCTCTGTCGTTCTTGGAGCAATAGAGGAAGGCCGCTCCCTGTTTTAATCGGCGCCTAACATACATTAACAAAAATTATATTTCGAACATTTGGTGCTTTATCTTGATGTTCGTCGGTAAAAACGTTTGCTTGTGAAATTAATCACCATTAATTATTAATATTAACGGTTTGAAATGTTTTGTGATGTAAAAATTATGTGCTTCAAATGTTGTTTTCTCATTGGGTGGTAGGACCATCGGTGTTGATTTCACACTTTTCTTTCGTCATTTATCCAGTTGAGCGTAAAGAAAAAGGAAGAAAATGGACTTGATTATAAAATTTCGCCGCAAACGTTAAAAAAGTTGCGTTTATTTGCAAATTAGGGCTTGAGATTTTGTGTCGAAAATTGAACTATGGAGAAAGTTTCAGAAATATACATGGAGAGTTAATGCGATGAGAGTAGGTTTAGTTGGTTGGCGTGGCATGGTTGGTTCAGTCCTTATGCAGCGCATGGTCGAAGAGAAAGACTTCGATTTGATCGAGCCAGTTTTCTACAGCACGTCTCAAATAGGTATTCCTGCACCAAACCTAGGTAAAGATGCTGGTCTACTTCAAGATGCGTTCGATATTGAAAGTTTAAAACAGCTTGATGCGGTCGTTACGTGTCAAGGTGGAAGTTACACTGAAAAAGTTTACCCAGCATTACGCCAAGCGGGTTGGAAAGGTTACTGGATTGATGCTGCTTCTACATTACGTATGGCACAAGATTCTATTATTACCCTAGACCCAGTAAACCTTACGCAAATTCAGCAAGGTATTCATGGTGGAACCAATACATTTGTTGGTGGTAACTGCACAGTAAGCCTAATGCTAATGGGTCTTGGTGGCCTATTCGAGAAGGGTTTGGTTGAGTGGACAAGCGCAATGACGTACCAAGCGGCGTCTGGCGCAGGTGCACAAAACATGCGTGAGCTGATTTCTCAGATGGGTGTGATCAACGATTCTGTAAGCTCTGAATTGGCTAATCCAGCAAGCTCTATTCTAGACATTGACAAGAAAGTTGCAGACACAATGCGCAGCTCTTCTTTCCCTTCAGAAAAGTTTGGTGTGCCACTAGCTGGCTCTCTTATCCCTTGGATTGATGTTAAGCGTGATAACGGCCAAAGCAAAGAAGAGTGGAAAGCGGGCGTAGAAGCGAACAAGATTTTGGGCTTCCAAAATGCGCCAGTGCCAATCGATGGTACATGTGTCCGCATTGGTGCGATGCGCTGTCACTCTCAAGCTCTGACAATCAAGCTGAAGCAAAATGTACCAATGGATGAGATCGAAGAGATCATCGCAACGCACAACGATTGGGTGAAAGTCGTTCCTAACGATCGTGACATTACAGCTCAAGAACTTACACCAGCGAAAGTGACAGGTACGTTGTCTATTCCAGTAGGCCGTCTACGCAAGATGGCAATGGGTGATGACTTCCTAAATGCATTTACAGTAGGTGACCAACTATTGTGGGGGGCTGCTGAGCCACTACGCCGCACTCTACGAATCATCCTTGCTGAGAAAGCTTAATTTGTCTCAATGTTGAGATGGTTATTTTGAAAGCGCCCAATTGGGCGCTTTTTTGATATTACAATGACAGTAAGTTGACTTTTGTTGCATACCGTTGCCGCGAAATTAATCCATTGGAGTGCGGTAATGAAACAAAATACAAAAGGTTTTACTCTCATAGAGTTAGTGGTTGTCATCGTCATACTCGGCATTCTAGCCGTCGTTGCCGCACCTAAGTTTTTAAATCTTCAACATGATGCTAGAGCTTCCTCTATTCAAGGTATGGCTGCTTCTGTGCACAATGCAGCGGAAATGGCATATGGGAAAGCAGCCGTTGAAGGAGAAGAAAACTCGCCGTCGTACCATGTAGAAGGTGCGGGTAACGTACACTTTGGCTATCCTGCAGTAGAGAATGATGGTTTGGAAGATTTCCTAGATGCAGATCTGGGTTACAAAGACGGTACAAAAGACTGGGTTTGGGATGCGTACAATACTGGTGGTAGCGTAGCCGACCCAGACTATAAAGTTATTACCCAATCAGAATGGGTTCAAAAGTATGACCGCGAAGCAATCAAAGCGAGTAACTGCTACGTGAAGTACACCGCGGCAATGGAGCCGGGTGACGAATACAACGTGGAAGTGTTTACTGACGGTTGTTAAATCGAGAATAGACTTTTCCATAGGGTTTGTTTATTTCCTGAGAGCCTACAACTATGCAAAAGCCGATGTGAGTTCATCGGCTTTTTTGAGCTTAGAGTTGGAGTTCAGGGTCGTTGGGAACGCTACGCTCCAATACTTGGGAGCACTCTGCTTTAAGAATCGAGAGGATTTTGTTGGAGCGCTAGGCAAGAAAATACGTTCTAAAAGGCGTTGACAGAATTTGTCCCCAGAAAGACAAAATATCGCCGATTCCCGATTCCCGATTCCCGATTCCCGATTCCCGATTCCCGATTCCCGATTCCCGATTCCCGATTCCCGATTCCCGATTCCCGATTCCCGATTCCCGATTCTAATCTTCCTCATCCGCTCTGACGACGCGATTATCAGGATCTGCCAGCTCACTACCACAATGCTTGCAGTGCATCGCATCAGAATCATGACCGGAGCGATTACAGTTGGGGCATTTCACAAGCTCTTTGTGAGCATTCATCTCATTGCTCAGTTCTGCGGTAATAATCCCGGTTGGAACTGCCAATATCGAATAACCAAGCAACATAGTTAATGACGCGATTGCTTTACCGAGATGCGTTTGCGGCACCATGTCGCCATAGCCTACCGTAGTAATCGTCACAATCGCCCAGTAGATGCTTTTTGGGATACTCGTAAAACCGTTGTGTGGGCCTTCAATAACAAAGATCAGCGCACCAAAAATGGTGACCAGAATACCTACAGTACTGAAGAAGATAAGAATCTTGCGTCGCGCCATTAAAAGGGAGCGCAATAAAATATTCGAGTCTTGCAAATAGCGAACTAACTTTAAAATACGGAAGATGCGCATAACACGCAGCAGTCTAACGACCCCCATAAAGGAAGCGCCAGGGAAGATGATAGCTAAGTAGGTTGGCAGTATCGCTAAGAGATCGACGACACCATAAAAGCTGGTGGCGTAGGACTTAGGTTTGGGCGAACAATACAGTCGTAGCAGATACTCAATGGTGAATAAAGCGGTGAAAGTATATTCCACGTAGCGCAACTCTTGCGACCATTCTGTCATTACAGTCGGCAGAGATTCCAGAATAAGAACCACGAGAGATGCGATGATCGCGACGATCAGCGCGATATCAAAGATGCGTCCGGCACGAGTATGAGTACCGAAAATAATCACATATAAATGATGCTTTAGAGACTTGCGAGGCATGATGTTGCACTATCGACGTTAAAATGAAACGGATTGCAACATCATACCAGAAGTTAAGAAACTTAGGCTAAACCAGGAAACAGGTTTCTTAAACCGTTCGCGATAAACTCAATACCAAGCGCGCCGAGGATTAGGCCCATAATACGAGTGATCACGTTGATGCCAGTTTGTCCAAGGAAACGCACAATTAAAGGCGCGGAGCGGAACAGTAACCAAGAGCAGAAACAAAATAAAACGATCGTTAAGCTGATACCAACTGTATCCAGCGCGCTAGGGTAGCGTGCGCCGTAAACGATGGTTGAGCTAATTGCACCTGGACCTGCCATTAACGGCATGGCAAGTGGTACGACACCAATTTGTTCACGGCTTACGTATTCCGTCTTCTCTTGCTTGTTTTGCTTATCTTCACCCAACTTACCACTCATCATCGAGAATGCGATGCTTAGAAGCAGTAAACCGCCAGCTACGCGAAACGAATCGAGCGAAATACTGAACATGTCCAGCAGCAACTGACCAGCAAACAAAGAAATAATCAGAATACTCGCGACAGCAATATTGGCTGTCGTGGCGGTTTTGCTTTTCTCTTCTGGCGTCATATGCCCAGTCAAAGACACAAAAACAGGCATGATGCCTACCGGGTTAACTGCGGCGACCAAACCGAGGAAAAACTGTAGGAAAATAGCTAACTCTAAAGTCTGCATGTTGCTTACTCGTAAACGTTCACAATAGTGAAAAAGAGAGGGGGTAATTTTAGGCGGTAATGTAAGGCAAAAGTGCGTTGGGAAGAAATGAAAAAAACTAACGTATTTGGGCTAGTATTTGTGAGAAAAACTAATTATTGAAAGAAATGTATGCATTCTGGAAACGAATTGTTACGTAGAAGGCTGGTGAGAACCTGAACTGATTTACACAAACGTTAACATTCGCACATTTTTCACAAAAAGAAGGGTGGTTTGTAGAGAGATATGACGCATTCGATATACTCTCAGTAGCACAAAAATTAGGGTCCACATGTAATTTTGTTGGCTAAAAATGAAACTTTTTTACAGATTGTTGTTGTTTCTTTTATTTTTAAGTTCGTTTGCTTCTTTTTTGTGCAATTAAAAGTTAAGCTTAATTTGCTTGTTTATCAATTATTTAGCTGGTTTTGTTGTGGTAAACCACTACTTTGGTGGTATTTCAGTTGTGAGAACTGATCCAAGTCAATTTTTTTCACACTCTGAAATATTATACTCAGCCCTGAAAGCAATTTACTAAGATGGTTGTTAGTTAAAACGCTGATAAACAGTCAAAACGAAAGACAATAGCCTTACTAAAAAGTTTTTAATATTTATTATTTTAGGAGATCCACCATGCCTGTAACTAACTTAGCTGAACTAGATGCTCTAGTAGCACGCGTTAAAGCAGCACAAGAAGAATTCGCAACGTTCTCACAAGAGAAAGTAGACGCAATCTTCCGCGCAGCTTCTCTTGCAGCTAACCATGCTCGTATCCCACTAGCACAACAAGCAGTTGCTGAATCTGGAATGGGTATTGTTGAAGATAAGGTAATCAAAAACCACTTCGCTTCAGAATTTATCTACAACAAATACAAAGATGAAAAAACATGTGGCATCTTGGAAGAAGATGACAACCTAGGCACGATGACTATCGCAGAGCCTGTAGGTATCATCTGTGGTATCGTTCCAACAACGAACCCAACTTCTACAGCAATCTTCAAATCTCTAATCTCTCTAAAAACTCGTAACGGCATTATCTTCTCGCCACACCCACGTGCGAAGAACTCAACTAACGATGCTGCGAAACTAGTTCTAGATGCAGCAGTAGCAGCGGGTGCACCAAAAGACATCATCGGTTGGATCGACCAACCATCTGTAGAGCTTTCTAATGCTCTTATGAAGCACGACGGCATCGCTCTTATCCTTGCAACTGGTGGTCCAGGCATGGTTAAAGCAGCTTACTCTTCTGGTAAGCCAGCAATCGGTGTAGGTGCAGGTAACGTTCCTGTAGTTATCGATGAAACAGCTGACATCAAACGTGCTGTTGCTTCTATCCTTATGTCTAAGACTTTCGATAACGGCGTAGTATGTGCTTCTGAGCAAGCTGCAATCGTAGTTGGTGAAGTATACGACGAAGTGAAAGAGCGCTTCGCTTCTCACAAAGCTCACGTTCTATCTAAAGCTGACGCTGATAAAGTACGTAAAGTACTTCTTATCGACGGCGCACTAAACGCGAAAATCGTAGGTCAACCTGCTCCAGCAATCGCTGAAATGGCTGGTGTTAAAGTTCCTGCTGATACAAAAGTACTTGTAGGTGAAGGCCTAGGTAAAGTTTCTTACGATGATGAATTCGCTCACGAGAAACTATCACCAACTCTTGGTCTATTCCGCGCTGACGACTTCGAAGATGCAGTTGCTCAAGCAGTAACAATGGTTGAAATCGGTGGTATCGGTCACACATCTGGTCTTTACACTAACCAAGACGTTAACGCAGACCGCATCCGTTACTTCGGTGACAAGATGAAGACTGCACGTATCCTTGTAAACATCCCAACTACTCACGGTGGTATCGGTGACCTTTACAACTTCAACGTAGCACCTTCTCTAACTCTAGGTTGTGGTTCATGGGGTGGTAACTCTATCTCTGAAAACGTTGGTCCTAAGCACCTTATCAACAAGAAAACTGTAGCTAAGCGAGCTGAAAACATGTTGTGGCACAAACTACCTAAGTCTATCTACTTCCGTCGTGGTAGCCTTCCAATCGCAATGAGCGACCTAGAAGGTAAGAAACGCGCATTCCTAGTAACTGACCGTTTCCTATTCAACAACGGTTACGCTGACGAAGTAGTTAAACTGCTTAAAGAGCAAGGCATCGAAGTTCAAACATTCTTCGACGTAGAAGCGGATCCAACACTATCTGTTGTTGAGAAAGGCGCAGAAGCAATGAAGAGCTTCCAACCTGACGTAATCCTAGCTCTAGGTGGCGGCTCACCAATGGATGCTGCGAAGATCATGTGGGTAATGTACGAGCACCCAGAAACTCACTTCGAAGAACTAGCAATGCGCTTTATGGACATCCGTAAACGTATCTACAAGTTCCCTAAAATGGGTCAAAAAGCTGAGCTTGTATGTATCACTACAACTTCAGGTACGGGTTCTGAAGTTACTCCATTCGCGGTTGTTACAGACGACAAGACTGGTGCTAAGTACCCACTAGCTGACTACGAAATCACGCCAAACATGGCTATCGTTGATGCTAACCTAGTAATGAACATGCCTAAGTCTCTAACAGCATTCGGTGGTTACGATGCTGTAACTCACGCTCTAGAAGCTTACGTATCTGTTCTTGCTAACGAATACTCTGATGGTCAAGCTCTACAAGCACTTAAGATGCTTAAAGAATACCTACCATCAAGCTATGCAAACGGTGCAAATGACCCAATCGCTCGTGAGAAAGTACACAACGCGGCAACTATCGCTGGTATCGCGTTTGCGAACGCATTCCTAGGTGTTTGTCACTCAATGGCGCACAAGATTGGTGCTGAGTTCCACCTACCACACGGCCTTGCTAACGCGCTACTAATCTCGAACGTTGTACGTTACAACGCGAACGATAACCCAACTAAGCAGACTGCATTCTCTCAGTACGACCGTCCACAAGCACGTCGTCGTTACGCTGAAGTTGCTGACCACCTAGGCCTAAGCCAAGCTGGTGACCGTACTGCTCAGAAAATTGAACGTCTACTAGCATGGCTAGAAGAGCTGAAAGGTGACCTAGACATCCCGCTGTCGATTCAAGCAGCAGGCGTTGCAGAGTCTGATTTCGTTGCGAAACTAGACGAGCTAGCGGTTGAAGCGTTCGATGACCAATGTACTGGTGCGAACCCACGTTACCCTCTAATCACAGAGCTAAAAGAAGTACTAATGGCTTCTTACTACGGTAAAGCATTCGTTGAAGGCGAAACTTTCGAAGGTACAACTGTTATCAAAAAGAAAGCAGACCAAGTAGCGAAAGAAGCAGCACCAAAAGCTAAGAAAGAAAAAGCTAACGCATAAGCAAGATGTTAGTTATGGGATAGGTTTTCGCTAGCACGAAATCTACCATCGGGAAAAAGCAAAGCCCCAGTCGAGAGACTGGGGCTTTTTTTATGCTTTTCAAATTATGAGAAGTTCTGCTCGAAGAGGTGTTTTGGTTAGGAGGTTTACTTAGACTTCGGTCGTTACGACTCGACCGCTAAAGTACTCGTTAGCAACAATATAAGCCGTATTCCTCACTAGCTCGTCTTGAATTTGCGCCCAATGTCGTTCATCTATATCTTCATTCGTATGATTTACTGAAGGGATGACACCACCAACCCGGATGTTGAAAGGGGTCAGTTCTTTTGCCCAGCTGTGCGTAAAACCAGAGACTAATGCCGCCATGCTTTCCACACCCGTGAGATCTTCATGATTATCATGAGAAATGACATTGACGATTACGCCTTTCTTTTCTCTGGAGCGGAAGCGCTCTGCGCTCACTTGACCATAGGTATAAAGAAAGCGAGCCGCAGATGAAAGATGATCGATATAAGTACTCATTGGTTCTGGAGCCATCAAACTTGGCATTGGTGAACTGGTCCAACAATTGACGATGACATCTGGTGTCGCACCAAGCTGAGATTCTATTTGGTCAAACAATAAATTGATGGACGTGGTGTTATCACTGCACACATTAATGGCGTACACCTTATCTGAAAAGGCGCTAATTTGCTCATAACTGGCTCTCAAGGCCGTTGGATTCTGGTCGCAAAGAACAATCGTTGCCCCTAAGTGGGCAAAGTGACTAGAGCATGTTCTGCCGAGGATAGTTCCTGCGGAAGTGACGAGAATGATTGATTCTTTAATATCCATAGCACCTACACTGTCATTTCTTGTGTTAAACAATACATCAGTGGTTTGTGCTAACAGCATGGATGAATTTTTATGAGCTCAGTGTGAAAAGCTTCAAAGTAACGCTTTTGAACCGCAACTATTGTTTGGGAATTTGTAAGGCGTCACATTTCTGACGTGTGCAGAATGCAATCTGTTGGGGTGAACACGGAGCGTTAAGCTTGCGCTTGGATTTGATACTGACGCTGTGCCGTCACTAATTGATTGTAAAGCCCTGCGTCAGGAATCAGTGTTTTGTTACGTTCGCCTAAACTACGGCGCTCATGACCGGAAAGGTTGTGATAGACGTTTTCCGGTAGGTTGAACGTGTCTTGAGGCAAATAGGTTAGTGCATCAGGTTTAAGGTAGTGGCTTAGCTTAGCAGACGGTAAACCCGCATCATGGAACTGCTTTGCTTGCTCTGCAGCTAGCTCGTAACTGCTGCTGTCTGAGCGAAGCGCTTGTGGTTGTGATAAACCAAAATGTTTACGAAGGAGGTCATCGCTTGTAATGACTTCTTGTACTTCTTCAACCGGGACTACATCGCGAACATCATTAGAGAACATAGACAGAATCAGCGAGAAATCAGCGCGGCGACCTTCATGTACAGCATGGTTAATACCATTGCCGAACTGAAGTTCGTTGATGATTACTGCCTTGTCTAAAGTATGGATTTGCATGATGTTCCTCGCTTAATGCACTTTTAACGGCAACGAAGGGAAGAACTTTAGGAAAAAGAGGGGATTAATTGAAAAAATAGGTCGGAGAAGCAATAAAAAAGCCCGCAATAATGCGAGCTTTTAAATATGACTAAATTGAACTTAGGGGGAAGTAAATTACTTCGCTAGGTTCTCAGCTACGAAGTCCCAGTTTACAAGAGCCCAGAAGCCGTTCATGTAATCAGGACGTACGTTGCGGTAATCGATGTAGTACGCGTGTTCCCAAAGGTCAACAGTTAGAAGTGGAGTAGTACCTTCTTCTGTTAGAGGCGTTGCAGCGTTAGAAGTGTTAACGATCTCTAGAGAACCGTCAGCTTTCTTAACTAGCCAAGTCCATGAAGAACCGAAGTTGTTGATTGCTGAATCAGTGAACTTCGCTTTGAATTCTTCGAAAGAACCGAATGCTGCGTTGATTGCTTCAGCAACTGCACCAGTTGGTTCGCCGCCCGCGTTTGGAGCTAGACAGTGCCAGTAGAACGTGTGGTTCCAGATCTGTGCTGCGTTGTTGAATACGCCACCAGTAGAAGTCTTGATGATTTCTTCTAGTGTTTTGCCTTCGAACTCAGTACCAGGGATAAGACCGTTTAGCTTAACTACGTAAGTGTTGTGGTGTTTACCGTGGTGGAAATCTAGAGTTTCAGCAGAGATGTGTGGTTCTAGTGCGTCTTTCGCGTAAGGTAGAGCTGGTAGTTCAAATGCCATTGCTCAATTCTCCATAGATATGAAAGGGTTACCTTTCGATTGCTTCCAGTGTTTTTATTTATATGTAGTCTTTACGACTGACTTGAAAAGTATTTTAGCAAGTTTTTACTTTATTAAAACCCCGATATGAAAATATTTTAAGATAAAACCCACAAAGACTTACTAATTATATGGTTTTTATTCTGTGGTTATTGAGTAAAATGTGGCAATAATTAAAGTTCACATCCATGAATGAGGAAGCGATGGAAACTATCGATAAAATCAAACAGCAGATCTCTGAAAACACAATCTTGCTGTACATGAAAGGATCACCGAAACTGCCTAGCTGTGGTTTCTCTTCTCAAGCTGCACAGGCGCTAATGGCTTGTGGCGAGAAGTTCGCTTACGTAGACATTCTACAAAACCCAGACATCCGTGCTGAGCTACCAAAATACGCTCAATGGCCAACATTCCCACAACTATGGATTGAAGGCGAACTGATCGGTGGTTGTGACATCATTTTGGAAATGTTCCAGAAAGGTGAGCTTCAGCCTCTTATCAAAGAAGCGGCAGCACGCGTTGAAGGTGACGCTGAGTAATTCGTAAATACTCAAATTTGGCGATAGAATACAAAGGAGCCGCATTGGCTCCTTTTTCTTTTTTAGGTTAGTGGAATGAACATAAAGCTTTACTACGTACATGACCCAATGTGCAGTTGGTGTTGGGGTTACAAACCAACCATTGAAAAATTAAAACAACAGCTGCCGGGTGTCATTCAGTTTGAGTATGTGGTGGGTGGCCTTGCGCCAGATACTAATCTGCCGATGCCTCCAGAAATGCAACAAAAGATCGAACAAATTTGGAAGCAGATCGAGCGCCAGCTTGGCACCAAGTTCAATTATGATTTCTGGACCTTGTGTACGCCAGTAAGAAGTACATACCAATCATGCCGTGCGGTTATCGCCGCGGGGTTCCAAGATTCTTATGAGCAAATGTTAGAAGCAATTCAGCATGCGTACTACCTGCGAGCTCTTCCTCCTCACGAAGAAGCAACGCACCTGCAATTGGCAAAAGAGATTGGTTTGAACGTTCAACAGTTCAAAAACGATATGGATGGCGCTTTGTTAGAAGGCGTGTTCCAAGATCAGTTGAGTCTTGCAAAAAGCCTTGGTGTGAACGGGTACCCAAGCTTGGTACTGCAAATCAACGATGCTTACTTCCCGATTGAAGTTGATTATCTATCGACTGAGGCGACGCTAAAGCTTATTCGAGAGCGCATCGTTGATAATATGCCCGCTCAATGATTGAATTGAAGACTCTAAAGCGTTATTCGTAGGTATTCAAATTAACAAAAAGCCGCTCACTCGAGCGGCTTTTTCGTAACGAATTGTATCCATTCAAATGATGCGATTACAGCACCATTGCAGCAATCCAACCGAAGATGATCAGTGGAATGTTGTAGTGGATAAATGTCGGAACAACGGTTTCCCAAATGTGCTCGTGTTGGCCATCCGCATTTAGCCCCGATGTTGGACCTAACGTTGAATCAGAAGCTGGAGAGCCTGCATCACCTAGCGCAGCAGCAGTACCGACTAGTGCGATAGTTGCCATTGGTGAGAAGCCGAACGCTAGTGATAGCGGGACATAGATAGTTGCAAGGATTGGAATCGTAGAGAACGATGAACCAATGCCCATAGTGACCAATAGACCAACGATCAGCATAAGCAGAGCAGCTAGAGGTTTGTTATCGCCGATGCTTGTTGATAGTGATTGTACTAGTGTTTCAACGCCGCCAGTTTGCTTCATTACCGCCGCAAAACCTGCGGCTGCAATCATGATGAAGCCGATCATTGCCATCATGTGTACACCTTTAGTGAACACATCGTGCGTCTCTTTCCATGCGATAACACCACCGAAGGTGAATACCATAAAGCCAGCTAGTGCACCGATGATCATTGAGCCCGTGTATAGCTGTACGCTTAGCGCAGCAAGAATACCCAAGCCAGCAACCAAAATGTGTTTCTTATTTAGCTTCTCTTCAGATTCTTGAACAACGGTCAGTTCAGTTTCTTTGTATTCACGAGGTTTACGGTAGCTAAAGAAGATTGCCGTCAGAAGGCCAAACAACATACCTGCGCCCGGCAACAGCATTGCTGTCGGTACTTGGCTTGCCACGACATCTGTTAGACCATTGTCATGTAAGTTCTTCAATAGGATGTTGTTTAGGAAGATGCCACCAAAACCGATTGGTAGAATCATATAAGGCGTGATCAAACCGAAGGTAAGCACACAAGCGACCAAACGACGGTCCAGCTTCAGCTTAGCGAAAACGCCCAAAAGAGGTGGAATCAAAATTGGAATAAAGGCGATGTGTACCGGAATCACGTTTTGAGATGACATGGTGACAAGGACAAGCGCAACCAATACTGCGTATTTAAGACCAGTAGTCGACGCAGAGCTTTCTTTGCCATTTAGGCGCTTGATAACGCTTTTAGCAAGTAGGTCAGTAATCCCAGAGCGAGAAATAGCAACGGCAAATGTACCAAGCATTGCATAGCTTAATGCGATGGTTGCACCGCCGCCGAGTCCGCTTTCAAAGGCAGAAACAGTATCGGTAAGACTCATACCAGCAACAAGGCCACCAACGATGGCACTAAACGTGAGGGCAACCACCACGTTTACGCGCATCAATGCTAACACGAGCATGACGCACACAGATATAACGACAGGATTCATACTTTTCCTAATATGTTGTGTTTATTTATTATTCTTCGCTAACAAGCGGCCAACCGCCTAGGGCCTTCCATTTGTTCACGATGCCGCAGAATAGCTCTGCAGTTTTTTGTGTATCGTAAAGCGCAGAGTGTGCTTCACGATTGTCAAAGTCCATCCCTGCTGTTTTGCATGCTTTAGCCAGAACAGTTTGGCCATAAGCAAGTCCACTTAATGTCGCGGTATCAAAAGTGGCAAATGGATGGAAAGGGACTCTTTTTAGTTTGCAGCGTTCGTTGGCTGCATTAACAAAACTTAAGTCGAAAGCCGCGTTATGCGCCACCATGATTGCACGCGAGCAATCTTCTGCTTTTTGCTCTTTACGGATCAACTTATAAATTTCTTTCAGCGCTTCTTGCTCAGAGACAGCACCACGGAGTGGGCTAAAAGGGTCACGAATGCCGTTGAATTCTAGCGCTTCTTTTTCTAAATTCGCGCCTTCAAAAGGTTCGATATGAAAATGAATGGTGGAGGCAGGATGCAAATCGCCGTTTTCATCCATGCTCAACGTTACGGCACAGATTTCTAAAAGTGCATCAGTTTGAGCATTGAAACCTGCGGTCTCAACGTCAACTACCACTGGAAAATAACCACGAAAACGCTTTTTCAGGGTTAGAGCTTCATTTTCTATTGTCATGTTGGCTTATTTTTGTGTGACGAAGGCTGCATTATTGCAGATTCTATCGATGAGAAAAACCGCAATTTGGATAAATGTAGAATTCTGTTTCGTCCGTATTGGGTGAGACTTATAACTAAAAATAAGGGGGAAGGTCACCTGTTATTCTCGTGATGTTATTTCCCATTTTACGCGCTTGCCAAATCGTCCCTTAAGTCCTTCTATCAAGTTGCTATTTTTATGTTGGCGGGATTTTTGCATTCTTTCACGTGTTTTTAATTCAGGCGAATAAGCGGCAATAGAGTGCCGTTTGAGAGATAGTACCTAGATGAATAAATGGCTTGTAACCAGTGGTGTCGCGTTATCTTTACTCAGTGCACATAGTTTTGCATCAATGGGTAAACGCTACGTTGCCACTCCGCAACAGTCACAATGGGAAATGGTGATGAATACGCCATTGGAATGCCAACTTGTGCATCCTATTCCTGGATTTGGTGACGCGGTATTTTCGTCTCGTGCGAGCAAAAAGATCAATTTGGATTTCGAACTGAAAATGCGCCGCCCAATGGGTGAAACACGCAACGTGAGTTTGATTTCAATGCCGCCTCCTTGGCGTCCGGGAGAGCATGCGGACCGAATCACTAATCTTAGGTTCTTTAAGCAGTTCGATGGTTACGTGGGTGGTCAAACGGCATGGGGCATTTTGTCTGAGCTAGAAAAAGGGCGCTATCCGACATTTAGCTACCAAGATTGGCAAAGTCGTGACCAACGTATTGAAGTTGCCTTGTCTTCGGTGCTTTTTCAGAGCAAATACAATGCCTTTAGTAACTGTATTGCTAACTTGTTGAAGTACAGTTTCGAAGATATTGCCTTTACGATTCTTCACTATGAACGTCAAGGCGATCAGTTAACAAAAGCGTCGAAGAAGCGTTTGGCTCAAATTGCTGATTATGTTCGTCACAACCAAGATATCGATTTAGTCCTTGTTGCAACCTACACAGATTCAACGGATGGCAAGAGTGCGAGTCAAAGTCTTTCAGAAAGAAGAGCAGAGTCACTTAGAGCGTATTTCGAATCTCTGGGTTTATCGGGTGATCGTATTCAAGTGCAGGGCTACGGCAAGCGTCGACCAATTGCTGATAATGGCTCACCAATTGGTAAAGATAAGAACCGCCGTGTGGTGATTTCGCTAGGACGAACTCAGGTTTAATTGAAATGCTAACCAAATAAAAACGCCAGAGTCAGACTCTGGCGTTTTTATATCACTGTGTTCTTGTTGAAAGTACTTATGCGCTTGTGTTGCTACCTTCATGTCACTTCAGCTAGTTTAAGCGAAATTTAGCAATGATTTCGCAATTCGTCGCCGTATCAATCTTTTCGACTTGTTTTGCAATCGCTGGATTCGGATGTCGTTTCATAAAATCAATCAGTGCTTTTGTACAGCAGCCAATCGAATCAATAAAGCTCGCGCAATCTTTGTTTGGGCACTGAGGAATCAGTGTGAGTACTTTTTCAGATGCGAGTTGCAGATATTTGAGTTCATACTCGGTATCGCCAGCCCAGCGCCAAAATTGAGCGAGGTTATGGCATGAAATCACTGAAATTAGTAAGCGTTCATCAGCTTCTATTTCCACGCATTCGCTAATATCTTCACTCAGGCTAAGGGCTTGCTGGTAATGAAGAATGCTGCGAACAGGGTCATCTAGTTGAAGAGCAGTATCGGCTAGAAGTGTGTGTTTTTCCCATTCACTGATCATTATCGTTTGTCCCACATATCGATGTTGTGAACAAATCTAAACGATAATTATTATCAAGTAAAGGTATTTGTTTATAAATGAGCAGGCAGCTCTCAGAACTGCCTGTCATCTTTTACAGCATTTCAGAATGGGGGCTGGGTTTAGCCCTCTAAACCTGCTGATGCTTGCTTGTTTTGGATCAGCTCGATCATGTAGCCATCAGGGTCTTTCACGAAAGCGATGTGCGTTGTACCGCCTTTTACTGGGCCCGCTTCACGAGTGACATTGCCACCTGCTGCTTTGATTGCGTCACAAGTTGAGTAGATATCGTCTACGCCAATTGCGATATGGCCAAATGCAGAGCCTAAGTCGTACTCGGTTGTACCCCAGTTGTAAGTCAGCTCGATGACGGCACCTTGAGACTCATCACCGTAACCTAAGAATGCTAGCGTGTATTCGTACTCTTTATTTTCATTGGTACGAAGTAGCTGCATGCCCATTACTTCAGTGTAGAACTTGATAGATTTGTCTAGATCACCCACGCGTAGCATGGTGTGAAGAATTCGACCGTTTGACATTATTTGCTCCTAGCGATTGTTTCAGACGGGTTTATTCGTCTGGGTACACTTTTTCTTTGTATTCACAGAGATCTTCAATGATGCAGCTACCACAGCGCGGTTTTCTTGCCACACATGTGTAACGACCATGAAGGATCAGCCAGTGGTGTACATCAAGCTTAAACTCTTTTGGCACCACTTTTAGCAGTTTTTCTTCTACGTCATCGACGGTTTTACCCATCGCAAACTTTGTACGGTTAGAAACACGATAGATGTGTGTGTCCACCGCGATAGTTGGCCAACCGAAGGCGGTATTCAGTACCACGTTAGCGGTTTTACGACCGACACCCGGCAAAGCCTCTAGTGCTGCACGATCTTCTGGTACTTCACTGTTGTGCTTCTCTAGTAAGATCTTACAAGTCTTGATGGTGTTTTCGGCTTTTGAATTAAACAGACCGATGGTTTTGATGTATTCCTTTAAACCATCGACACCCAAATCAAGAATGCCTTGAGGCGTGTTCGCAACAGGGTAGAGCTTGTCTGTTGCCTTGTTTACGCTTACGTCCGTCGCCTGCGCAGAAAGCAGTACGGCGATAAGCAACTCAAACGGCGTGCTCCAGTTGAGCTCTGTCTGAGGATTGGGATTGTTTTCTCGGAGTCGTTCGAGAATTTCAATTCTTTTGACTTTGTTCATTGCTGACTTCCAAACCCGTCTTTGCGGTTTATGAAAAAGGCCCTACGAGTGGTAGAGCCTTGATTTTAGAATTCTTGTATTATGCGTTAGTTACGCGGGCGCGCTCAATGGCTGGTTTTTCTTCTTTCGGCTGACGTTCCTGAATTGAGCTGTCGATAACGTTTTTCAACGCAATCAAAAGTCCTACGCCGATAAACGCACCTGGCGGCAATAATGCCAGTAAGAAGCTGCTATCGAAGTGGAAAACTTGAATACGCAGTGCCGCAGCCCAGTCACCCAATAATAGGTCTGCACCATCGAATAAGGTGCCGTTGCCGATAAGTTCACGCATAGCGCCAAGTACAACTAATACGGTTGTCATACCAAGACCCATCCAGAAACCATCCAATGCTGCTGGTAATGGATCATTCTTCGATGCGTAAGCTTCCGCACGGCCGATGATAATACAGTTGGTTACGATCAATGGGATGAAGATACCCAGAGATAGATACAGTCCGTAGGCATAAGCGTTCATCAAGAGTTGAACACAAGTTACCAAGGCTGCGATGATCATAACGAAAACCGGAATACGGATTTCTTTTGGTACGTAGTTACGAATCAGTGAAACCGTCAGGTTAGAGCCGACAAGCACCAACAAAGTCGCAATACCTAGACCAAGGGCGTTGGTAATGGTCGAAGAAACCGCAAGTAGAGGACACAAACCCAGAAGTTGCACTAGGGCAGGGTTGTTGCTCCACATGCCGTTTTTCATTAGCAGTTTATTTTCACTCATGGTTGCCTCCTGCGCAGTCTAGGGGCTGATTCAGAATCTCATCACGAGACTTATTTACGTAGTTTACTGTGTTTCTCACCGCTTTCACTACTGCACGAGGGGTAATGGTTGCGCCAGTAAACTGATCGAAATCGCCACCATCTTTACGAACTCGCCAAGAATTCCAGTTACTTTCTGTCACTTGCTTACCGGTGAAGCTCAAGATCCAATCCGTAACGCGTAAATCAATTTTATCACCCAATCCAGGCGTTTCTTGATGGCTTAGGATACGAGTACCAAGGATCTTGCCTTGGTTATCGATGCCGGTGATGATTTTGATTTCACCGTTGTAGCCATCTGGTGCGATAGACTCAATTGCCATTGCCGTTGGTTGACCATCTTTGGTGGCAATGTAAGCTGGCATCGAGCGAACCGTACCTAGATCGGGTGCAGATACCATAGTACATGCCGCGACAAGGTTGTTGTCGTGCATTTCTTCCGGAATCACTTGGTTAAGAACCGATAGCAATTGCTTTTGTTCCTGAAGCTTAATTTGATCTTTTGTTAGGTACTGAGTCAGTGCCACAAGACCGGTTGTTGCACAGGCGAAGATCGCCAATGTCAGACCATTTTTTCTAATAGCGGTTAACATGTTTACCTCAGTGACCGTAAGTTCTTGGTTTGGTGTAGTAGTCGATCAACGGTACACACATATTGGCAAGCAGAACGGCGAACGCAACGCCATCTGGGAAGCCACCCCAACTACGAATAATGAATACCAACGCGCCGATGAGAGCGCCGAAAATCAAGCGACCTTTCACAGTAGTTGACGCTGAAACAGGGTCGGTAGCGATAAAGAACGCGCCTAACATCGTTGCACCTGAAAGTAGGTGGAAGATTGGTGATGCGGTTTCTCCCGGCATGATCAAGCTAAACACGGTGCTAAACAGTGCCAAACTACCTAGGAAACCAACAGGAATGTACCATTGGATGATGCGCTTTTTGATCATCACTAGGCCACCAACCAAGTAAGCTAGGTTTACCCATTGCCAACCGATACCCGCAAGTCCGCCAAACATTGGTTGTGATAGCACCTCATTTGGCGTAGCACCAGTATGAATACCAGTTTTGAATGCATCTAATGGGGTTGCCATTGTTACGCCATCCACACCAGCGCGAACTTGTTGCAGTGACAAACCATCAAAGTCATAGCCAGTGAAGATCAGAGACAACGCGTCTGCAAAAGTCACGTGCTCAGACATCAATGAAACAGGCGCGCTCCAACTTGTCATTTGGACAGGGAAGGAGATAAGCAATACGACGTAAGCGACCATCGCTGGGTTAAATAGGTTTTGGCCAATACCACCGTATAAGTGCTTTGCAATAACGATGGCAAAAATCAAACCGATAACCATGATCCACCAAGGAGACCATGGTGGGATTGCCACAGCTAATAGCCAGGCTGTCACAATGGCACTGTTATCACGCAGCGCACGCATTGGAGAACGTTTACGCACAAGCATGACTAATGCTTCAAGTGACACTGCGACCGCAATAGCGAACACAAGTTGAATGATGGTGCCCCAACCAAAGAAATAGGTTTGAGCCACTAAGCCAGGAATAGCACACAGTGCTACCCATTTCATCAAATCAGGCGTGCTGCGACGGCTGTGAGCGTGTGGTGAACTGGCAATAAAAAACGACATTACTCGTTCTCCTCAGTATTGTTCTTATTCGCTTCTTGCTGAGCTTTACGTGCTTTAGCGCGAGCAATGGCAGCGGCAACAGCAGCTTTCTTTGGATCCACTTCTGGTTCTTCAGAAGGAGCCTCTGCTTCTACAGGTTCTGTTTGCGATTCTTGCTGCGCTTTACGTGCCTTAGCACGAGCAATAGCTGCGGCAACCGCGGCTTTCTTCGGATCCACTTCTGGCTCTTCAGAAGGCGTTTCTTCAACAGATTCTGTTTGTGCTTCTTGCTGAGCTTTACGTGCTTTGGCACGAGCAATGGCAGCGGCAACAGCAGCTTTCTTTGGATCCACTTCTGGTTCTTCAGAAGGAGCTTCCGCTTCAACAGATTCTGTTTGTGCTTCTTGCTGAGCTTTGCGTGCTTTAGCACGAGCAATGGCTGCGGCAACAGCAGCTTTCTTCGGATCCACTTCTGGTTCTTCAGAAGGAGCTTCCGCTTCAACAGATTCTGTTTGTGCTTCTTGCTGAGCTTTGCGTGCTTTAGCGCGAGCAATGGCTGCGGCAACAGCAGCTTTCTTTGGATCTTCAGATTGTTCTGCAGGTGTTTCCGCTTCTGCAGATTCCGTAGAGTCTTCTTGCTGAGCTTTGCGCGCTTTAGCACGGGCAATGGCAGCGGCAACAGCGGCTTTCTTCGGATCTTCAGCTTGTTTAACAGGTGCTTCCGTTTCTACAGATTCGGTCGAATCTTCTTGTTGTGCTTTTTTCGCTTTAGCTCTGGCGATAGCTGCTGCGATGGCTGCTTTCTTATCACCAGCTTCAGTAGGTGTTGATGCGTCTTCTTGTTGAGCTTTCTTCGCCTTAGCACGGGCAATCGCTGCTGCAACCGCTGACTTCTTGTCGTCAGCATTATCCGTAGATGCGTCGCCTTGTTCTTTTTGCACTTTGCGTTCGCGAGCAAGGCGTTTGCGTTCTTCGCGTAGCTTCGCCATTTCTGAGTTATCAGGCTCGGCTGCGCCAGATTGAGCCGCTGCAGCTTGTTTCGCTTTTGCTTTGGCAATCGCGGCAGCAACCGCTGGTTTCACTGCTGGCTCGGCTTTCGCTTCAGTATTATCTTTTTGTGCTTTCACGCGAGCGATGGCTGCGGCAATCGCATCATCACCGCCAGAGGCTTTCATGTCTTTACGACGATCATCCGCGGCTTTCTTAAAGCGATTTTCACGTTCTGCTTTTTCGCGTTCCATACGCGCTTTCTTCTCTTCAAAGCGCAGCTTAGCTCGTTCAGCGGCTGCCGCTTCTTGAGCGCGTGTTCGGATTTCAGCTTTCGCTTGACGATAGTATTGAACCAGTGGGATTTCACTCGGACACACAAACGCACACGCGCCACATTCAATACAGTCTTTTAAGTTCAGCTCTTCCAGCTTTTCGTATTCTTGGCTTTTTGCATACCACTGAAGCTGCTGTGGCAATAGCGAGGCAGGGCACGCTTCCGCACATTGGCTACAACGGATACATTCCATTTCGTATTGGTCAGAAGCGATCTCACGACGCTTCGGTGCCAGAATACAGTTTGCTGTTTTAGTGATAGGAACCTGAGCGTGGGGTAGGGTAAAGCCCATCATTGGGCCACCCATGATCAGGCGCTGCAGTTTCTTATCTGATTTGTAGCCGAACTCGTCTAACAGTGCTTGTACTGGCGTACCAAGTAGCGTCCAAACGTTACGTGGTTGCTTGAAGGTCTTACCTGTCAGAGTCACGATGCGATTTACCACAGGTTCGCCATCAATCACTGCACGTTTAATTGAGTAGAGAGAACCAACGTTTTGAACCAGAATGCCAATATCAGCAGGGATAGCGCCGCTAGGAACTTCTTTGTTGGTTAAAATCTTGATGAGCTGCTTCTCACCACCTGAAGGGTATTTGGTTGGGATAACGCGAATCACGATGTCTTTGTTCATCGCAGCTTGTTCCAGCGCTTTGATTGCTGCTGGCTTGTTATCTTCAATACCAATGATGGTCAGTTTTGGCTTAAGGATATGCTCGACGATCTCGATCCCTTGGATCAGTTCGTCCGCATGCTCCTGCATGAGTTTGTCATCGGCGGTGATGTAAGGTTCACATTCAGCCGCGTTAACGATAAGAATTTCGGTACGCGCTATACCCGATTGGATCTTCTTCGCCGTTGGGAAGCCTGCGCCACCCATGCCAGAGATACCAGCAAGGCGAATCACATCGATCAACGCATCTGCAGATTCTTGGGTGTAATCGGCTACTGGCATTTTCTCACACCAAGTATCGTTACCATCTGGCGTAATCACTGCGCACAGTTCGCTTAAACCTGATGGGTGCGCAACAGTGCGTGGCTCAATAGCTGTCACTTGCCCAGAAGTTGGAGCATGAACAGGAACAGTAAAACCACTGTCTGACGCCGTTAGCTGTTGACCTTTCGACACTGTGTCACCAACAGCAATCAATAGATTACCTGCTTTGCCGATGTGTTGTTTTAAAGGTAGGACGATTTCTGACGGAATGGCTGCATGAACCAATTCAGCTTTGTTGGATTGCTTTTTGTTTTCTGCCGGATGCACGCCGCCTGGGAAATCCCATAGCGAACCAGTACGAATTTGTTCAATCAAAGACAACATACGAAACCTTATTTAATTGAATCAGTCACGTTCGCTGCGTTGGCAGCATCCGTAATGTTAACCACTGGAATGGCGTTAAGTTTCCATTTCCAGCTCTCTGTGGTGGTTTCCACAGGAATCATTTCAATACAGTCAGTTGGACAAGGCGCAACGCACAAGTCACAACCCGTACATTCGTCTTTGATCACGGTATGAAGGGCTTTAGTACCACCAACAATCGCATCGACAGGACACGCTTGAATACACTTGGTACAACCGATACACATGTCTTCATGAATGAAAGCAACGGTTTTGACTTTGCTGTCGAGATCGTGTGCCGACTCTTCTGCTTCAACGCCCATTAGGTCCGCCAGTTTTTCAATGGTGGCTTGACCACCTGGAGGACATTTATTGATTTTATCGCCATTCGCGATTGCTTCTGCGTATGGACGACAACCCGGGTAGCCACATTGGCCACACTGAGTTTGAGGAAGAATAGAATCGATTTGATCGACAATCGGGTCCGCTTCGACTTTGAAGCGAATCGATGCAAAACCAAGTATGGCCCCAAATACAGCGGCGAGGGCAGCAAGAGCGATGATCGCAATTAAAATCGTACTCATCGTTTACTTCACCAAACCTGTAAAGCCCATAAAGGCAAGAGACATAAGGCCTGCGGTGATCATCGCAATCGATGCGCCTTTAAATGGCACAGGTATGTCAGCAGCGGCAATACGTTCACGCATTGACGCAAATAGGATCAGTACCAAAGAGAAGCCAACCGCTGCGCCAAAACCGTAAATGATCGATTCGATAAAGTTGTGGTTCTCGTTGATGTTAAGTAGAGCAACACCTAGAACCGCACAGTTCGTTGTGATCAGAGGTAGGAAGATACCCAACAGACGATACAGCGTTGGGCTGGTTTTGTGCACGACCATTTCGGTGAACTGT
Source organism: Vibrio sp. ED002 (assembly GCF_023277445.1). Lineage (NCBI taxonomy): Bacteria > Pseudomonadati > Pseudomonadota > Gammaproteobacteria > Vibrionales > Vibrionaceae > Vibrio > Vibrio sp. ED002. The sequence continues at coordinate 3,498,367 of NZ_CP080238.1, forward strand.
ACAACAACAGCGATCACCAAAATAAAGCTCATGGTTCGTAAATATTCGATGCCCAGTGGACGCAAAACATAGCTTTCCACCAAGTATGCACACACAGACGCGAGCGTTAGTACAAAAGTTGTAGCTAAGCCCATGCCAATTGCTGTTTCCAGTTTTTTAGACACGCCCATAAAAGGACACAAGCCTAAAAACTTCACCAGTACAAAGTTGTTCACCAGCACAGTGCCGACCAACAACAAAATATATTCGGTCATAGTTATTACGTTCTTAAAATCCGATCCCAATATTATCGTGTTTTGTGACACCAATAACAACCAGAGAACGGTGTGGTTTTATGCGCCCGATGGAAAATTATACGTGTATGTGATGTGAGCAGATGAATTAATAAGAAATTGAAAAGTTTGGTGAATGGTTGTTAACAAAGAAAAACGCAATTTCCGCCACCGATTTAACGCACGCGTTGTTGATGATTTTGGTATCACTTCGTGTGGTTAGCTAGAAATGACAAAAGCTCATACCCCTAATGAGTTAGAGGTATGAGCTTTGATTATTTTACAATCTCGCGATTACAGTTTTTCTGTAAAAGTTCGGCTGATCACGTCTTGTTGTTGCTCTCGAGTTAGCGAGTTAAAACGTACCGCGTAACCGGATACTCGAATCGTCAACTGAGGGTATTTCTCTGGGTGTTCAACCGCATCCAATAACATCTCTCGGTTCAGAACGTTGACGTTAAGGTGTTGACCACCTTCAATCGCAATGCCCTCGTTGCTTGCTTCGTGATGGAAGTAACCATCCATTAGCGCGGCTAGGTTTTTCTTCTGACTCAAGTCATCTTTACCCAGCGCGTTAGGCACAATTGAGAAGGTGTAAGAAATACCATCTTTTGCGTAAGCAAACGGCAGTTTAGATACCGATGCCAAAGACGCAACCGCCCCTTTTTCATCACGACCGTGCATTGGGTTTGCACCCGGGCCAAAAGGCATACCTGCGCGACGGCCATCTGGTGTATTACCCGTTTTTTTGCCGTAAACCACGTTAGATGTGATCGTTAGGATCGATTGAGTTGGCACTGCTTCGCGGTAGGTGTGCATCTTCTGAATTTTCTTCATGAAGCGCTCAACCAGATCACAAGCGATGTCATCAACACGGGCATCGTTGTTGCCAAATTTTGGATAATCACCTTCGATTTCAAAATCAACGGCGATGCCATCTTCATCACGAACAGGTTTCACGGTCGCGTATTTAATGGCCGCCAAAGAGTCAGCGACAACAGACAGACCTGCAATACCACACGCCATAGTGCGGTGCACGTCGCGATCCATCAATGCCATCAGTGATGCTTCGTAGCTGTAACGGTCATGCGAGTAATGGATGATGTTCAACGCTGTGACGTATTGCGTTGCTAGCCATTCTAACATGTTGTCGAAGCGTGGCATCAAAGCGTCAAAGTCGAGAATTTCATCTTGAACTTTGTCCACTAGCGGACCAACTTGCGCTTTCGATTTTTCATCGATACCACCGTTGATGGTGTACAGAAGCGCTTTTGCAAGGTTGGCACGTGCGCCAAAGAACTGCATGTGCTGACCAACAATCTGCGGGCTCACACAACATGCAATCGCGTAGTCGTCATTGTCGAAATCAGGACGCATTAGATCGTCGTTTTCGTATTGAACAGAAGAGGTATCAATCGATACTTTTGCAGCGTATTGTTTGAACGCTTCAGGCAATTGCTCTGACCAAAGAATCGTCATGTTTGGTTCAGGAGCAGGGCCCATAGTATGTAGCGTATGTAAGTATCGGAATGTCGTTTTAGATACTAGCGTACGGCCATCAACACCCATACCTGCCATCGCTTCTGTTGCCCAGATTGGGTCGCCAGAGAACAATGAATCGTATTCTGGTGTACGAAGGAAGCGAACCATGCGCAGTTTCATGATGAAGTGGTCGATCATCTCTTGCGCTTGCGATTCATCAATCAAGCCATTTGCGATATCACGTTCTAGGTAAACATCTAGGAAAGTTGATGTACGACCCAATGACATTGCTGCGCCATTTTGAGACTTAACTGCCGCCAAGTAACCAAAGTAGGTAAATTGAATCGCTTCTTGCGCTGTTTTTGCAGGTAGCGACATATCAATTCCGTATTTCAAACCCATTTGACGAATGTCTTCAAGTGCTTGAACTTGGTCTGCAATTTCTTCACGTAGACGAAGCGTTTTCTCAAGATCGCCACCGCGCTCTAGGAACGTTTGTGTCGAGTTGTATTGCTCTTTTTTGTCCGCTTTTAAGAAGTCGATACCGTAAAGGGCTATACGGCGGTAGTCACCAATGATACGACCACGGCCATAGGCATCAGGAAGGCCAGTGATGATGCCTGATTTACGACACGCTAGGATTTCTTTGGTGTAAAGGTCGAAACACGCTTTGTTGTGAGTTTTACGGTACTCAGTGAAGATCTTTTCGACTGTTGGATCCAATTCGCGGCCATAAACTTCGCACGAGTTTTTCACCATGCGAATACCACCATTAGCGATGATTGCACGTTTTAGAGGCTGATCGGTTTGTAAGCCAACGATCTTTTCCAGATCTTTGTTGATGTAACCCGCATCGTGAGAAGTAATCGTTGATGGCAGATCGGTATCGAAATCAACAGGAGCGTGTGTGCGGCTTTCTTGTTTAATGCCTTCAAGCACTTGGTTCCATAATGCTGAAGTGGATGCGCTAACCTCGGCTAAGAAGGACTCGTCTCCCTCATAGGGTGTGTAGTTTTTTTGGATGAAGTCACGAGTGTTGACAGAGTTTTGCCACTCACCAGCAGCGAATCCAGCCCATGCGTCTAGCATATCAGTCGTCGGAATAGTCATAAGTAAATCCCTAAGTTATTGATAAATAGAATGGAGGCGACGAGTAGGACGGAACCATTCTTAACCCTGTCAATCGTATGGATTTAATCTGTATGAGTAAAATGAATGCTTTTCATTTTTTTAATGATTATTTTGCATTTATATAAAAATCAATGGATTAATTGTGTTTTAAGGCCAAAAAGAAGAAATAAATCTCTAAGAATAGAAAATAAGGCGGAACTTAAAAAGGGACGTTGCGCTAGAGTTAGTGAAGGACGGTACTGGCAACGAGATGCTCTGAGGCGCTTATTGGTGCTGAGAAGTTGAATTTAGATACGAAAAAAGCCCAGTTTTTCAACTGGGCTTTTCGGGAATTTGGCTCCTCCTGCTGGGCTCGAACCAGCGACCTGCGGATTAACAGTCCGTCGCTCTACCAACTGAGCTAAGGAGGAATTGCTTTGCTTGAAAGCGGGACGAATCTTACCGAGCACCCACAAAGCTGTCAACACCCAAAAAACACATTTTGAGCAAAAAAGTTAGTTTTTACATCTTTACTTTTTTGTACTCCTTGCCAGTAAAGGGCTGGAGTTAGTTATCCACCAAAATTGTGGATAACTATGTTGATGAGATCTGAGTAAAGATTATTGTTATGCAACTGGGTGTGCTTTGTGTGAATTTTTACGCGAGAATATTCACTGATTAGTCAAGTAAAACAGTAATTTATTAAATTTACTATGAAATCAATCAAAGTGGATAAAATTTACACTTTTGGGGATAAAGGATGATTTTTGTGTTTTTTGGGGAAAACTTGTGGAAATTATATCGTGATGAGTGCAGACGCTTCATCGACTAGGGCGAAAGACTATATCAGAACGTGTTAAATAAGGCTAGATCAAAGTAGAGAAAGCACAAAATTTAATAGTAATGAGCTATAAATCATAGATAGACGTAGATTTCATCTTTGAAGGTGTATATATATACAGCCAAAGTGCAGTAATTTTGAGGAAGGGTATGAGTAAAGTTTATGAACTGGTCTCTGATTATCAACCATCTGGTGATCAACCAACAGCCATCAAGCAGTTGCTAGAAGGGTTAGATTCCGGTCTTGCCCACCAAACACTCTTAGGTGTAACGGGGTCTGGTAAAACATTTACATTAGCGAATGTTATTGCAGAAGCGCAACGACCAGCGATTCTACTCGCACCCAATAAAACACTTGCTGCTCAGTTGTATGGTGAAATGAAGTCTTTCTTCCCCAATAACGCGGTGGAGTATTTTGTTTCGTACTATGACTACTACCAACCGGAAGCGTATGTTCCGACCACGGATACCTTCATAGAGAAAGACGCGTCAGTTAACGCGCACATTGAACAAATGCGTTTGTCCGCTACAAAAGCACTACTAGAACGTAAAGATGCCATTATTGTCGCGTCGGTATCGGCTATCTATGGTTTGGGTGACCCTGAATCGTATCTACAAATGATGTTGCACCTGCGTCGCGGTGATGTGATTGATCAGCGCGATATGCTACGCCGCCTTGCAGAGTTGCAATACTCACGCAATGACGTCGCATTTGAACGCGGTCAGTTCCGTGTTCGTGGTGAGGTGATTGACATCTTCCCAGCCGAGTCAGATCAAGATGCTGTACGTGTAGAAATGTTTGATGATGAAGTGGATTGCATTAGCGTATTTGATCCATTGACTGGGGTCGTAAAGCAACGCGATTTACCTCGTTACACCATTTATCCTAAAACGCACTATGTTACGCCACGCGAGCGTATTTTAGATGCAATTGAAAGTATTAAAGTTGAGTTAGAAGTTCGTAAGAAACAACTACTAGACAATAACAAGTTGTTGGAAGAACAGCGTATCAGCCAACGTACTCAATTCGATATTGAGATGATGAACGAATTGGGTTTCTGTTCAGGTATCGAAAACTACTCTCGTTACTTGAGTGGTCGTGCCGAGGGTGAGCCGCCACCGACACTATTTGATTACTTGCCTCACGATGGTTTGTTGATTATCGACGAGTCGCACGTGACGGTTCCGCAAATCGGTGCCATGTATAAAGGCGACCGTTCGCGTAAAGAAACGCTGGTGGAATTTGGCTTCCGTTTACCTTCTGCTTTAGACAATCGTCCGATGAAATTTGAGGAATTTGAGTCGATCTCACCACAAACTATTTTCGTGTCGGCAACTCCAGGCAATTACGAATTAGAAAAATCTGCAGATGAAATTGCCGATCAAGTCGTGCGCCCAACGGGTCTGCTTGATCCTGAATTAGAAGTTCGCCCAGTGGCAACTCAGGTCGATGACTTGTTGTCTGAGATTCGAATTAGAGCGGCGAAAGACGAGCGTGTTTTGGTAACTACACTAACCAAACGTATGGCAGAAGACTTAACGGAATACCTGCATGAGCATGATGTTCGAGTGCGTTACCTTCACTCAGACATCGATACTGTCGAGCGAGTCGAGATCATTCGAGATCTGCGTTTGGGTGAGTTTGATGCGCTGGTTGGGATCAACTTGTTACGAGAAGGTCTTGATATGCCAGAGGTATCACTGGTGGCGATTCTTGATGCGGATAAAGAGGGCTTCTTACGTTCAGAGCGTTCTTTGATTCAGACCATTGGCCGTGCGGCACGAAATATCGAAGGTCGAGCGATTTTGTATGCAGACTCGATTACAAAATCGATGAAAAAAGCAATGGATGAAACGGATCGTCGTCGTGAGAAACAGAAAGCTTACAACGCAGAGATGGGTATTGAGCCTCAGCCTCTGAAACGCAATATCAAAGACATCATGGAATTGGGTGATATTACTAAATCTAAGCGCCAGCGTAATACCAAGCAGGTACCATTATCTAAGGTGGCAGAACCTTCGCAGTCTTACGACGTGATGTCACCACAGCAATTGGAAAAAGAGATCAGTCGTTTAGAAGCTGCGATGTACCAACATGCTCAAGATCTTGAGTTTGAATTGGCCGCACAAAAACGCGATGAGATAGAGAAACTACGAGCGCAGTTTATTGCCAATAGTTAACTCTTTAGGCCTACCAAAACCCGAGTGCATTTGTATTTGGGTTTTATATTTCCCCAAAAAACAGACAAAAAAGAAGCCAATAGGCAGTCGGGTCTATTGGCTTGTTTTGTGAACATATCGTTCACTAACAACGTCAGTTGGCTAGGTGACCCGAGGGGTCATTAAACAAACAGCATGGTTTGTGCCATATTTTAACCTGTTGATATTCGGTTTAATTTGTTTAGAATACCCACAATCTAACGAATGTTTATTTGCAAAATGCAAAGCGTAATGCGATTATTATTTAAAACACAACAAAAAATCGGCTAGGCTATGCAACAGATAACAGAAGGTCAAAAGTCACGTTACCTATTAATGGTCGAAGATACCGCTTCCGTTGCGGCATTGTACCGTTCTTACCTAACGCCACTCGGCATTGATATCAATATTGTTGGAACAGGCAGAGATGCAATCGAAAGCCTGAATCACCGTATTCCGGATCTTATTCTTCTCGATCTTCGTCTGCCAGATATGACGGGGATGGACGTATTGCACGCGGTGAAGAAAAGTCACCCTGATGTGCCAATTATTTTCATGACTGCTCACGGTTCTATCGATACCGCGGTAGAGGCGATGCGTCATGGCTCTCAAGATTTCTTAATCAAACCCTGTGAGGCTGATCGGCTGCGCGTAACGGTAAATAACGCGATTCGTAAGGCAACGAAATTAAAGAATGAAGCCGACAACCCAGGTAACCAAAACTACCAAGGCTTCATCGGCAGTAGCCAAACCATGCAGCAGGTTTACCGCACCATTGACTCGGCAGCGAGCAGCAAAGCCAGTATCTTCATTACTGGTGAAAGTGGTACTGGTAAAGAGGTGTGTGCCGAGGCGATTCACGCAGCAAGCAAACGTGGCGATAAGCCGTTTATTGCGATCAACTGTGCTGCTATCCCGAAAGATCTGATCGAAAGTGAGTTGTTTGGCCACGTTAAAGGTGCGTTTACCGGAGCAGCAAATGACCGTCAAGGTGCAGCTGAACTGGCTGACGGCGGGACGTTGTTCCTTGATGAACTATGTGAAATGGACTTGGATTTACAAACCAAGTTATTGCGTTTCATCCAGACGGGTACGTTCCAAAAAGTAGGCTCTTCTAAGATGAAGAGTGTGGATGTTCGCTTTGTGTGTGCGACTAACCGCGACCCGTGGAAAGAAGTACAAGAAGGCCGTTTTCGTGAAGACTTGTATTACCGCCTTTACGTGATTCCTTTACATTTGCCGCCACTACGCGAACGTGGTGAAGACGTGATCGAAATTGCGTATTCTTTGCTAGGCTATATGTCTCACGAGGAAGGCAAGAGTTTTATTCGTTTTGCACAAGATGTGATTGAACGTTTCAACAGTTACGAATGGCCGGGTAACGTTCGTCAGTTGCAAAACGTGTTGCGTAATATCGTGGTGCTGAACAACGGCAAAGAAATTACTCTGGACATGCTACCACCACCACTGAATCAACCGGTGGTTCGTCAATCGATTTCAAAATTTATTGAACCTGAAATCATGACGGTGTCAGACATTATGCCGCTTTGGATGACTGAAAAAATGGCCATCGAGCAGGCGATTCAGGCGTGTGATGGCAATATTCCACGCGCTGCGGGTTACTTAGATGTCAGCCCTTCAACCATATATCGCAAGTTGCAAGCTTGGAATAATAGGGAAGAAAAACAAAACGTATGAGCATGGATGTATTGAATCAGCAAAAAATCGACGAATTGGCCGCTGAAATTGGCCTAGATAACGTTCCTATTTTGCTGGATATTTTCCTCGGAGAAATGGATGTCTATATCACCAACTTGTCGCAATACCAAGGCAGTGAGCAACTGATCTATCTAAAGGAAATCAGTCATGCTTTAAAAAGCAGTGCCGCCAGTTTTGGGGCTGATCGCTTGTGTGATTTGGCCGTAGCGATTGATAAGAAAGCTAAATCAGGTGAGTTAGTAGAAGGGGGGGGAGACATTACTTCGATGTTAAACTTGCTTCACATTACTCGTGATGCGTATCGTTTATGGACGCAGTAGCCCTGTATTAAACCTTATAAAAACAAAGCCCTTCACGTCGGTGAAGGGCTTTGTCATTTTATACGCTCAGGTGCCTCAATTGTAGGCCACTTCCTGTGTTATTTTGCAACCAATTGGTTTTCAATCGCTAACTTAAGTTTGTCACGATCATGACGCCAGTCGCGGTTGGTAGACGCCAATGACTCGGTGACCACATTCCAGTTATCCAGAACCTCTTGATCGGTTTCCTCTGCAAGTACGACATCAATCTGTCTGCCTTGGCATGCTCGCTCACACCATTCCAGCTTTTGTTTCATCGTCATACGACCCGCTGGACCATATTCTGGACTAAGGTTCGCCACAAAAATGACTTTTGCTTTTTGGTTCGCTGCGATTGCTTTCCCCAATTCAGGTAAGAGTAGCGGTGGCATGATACTCGTTAGGAAGCTACCAGGGCCGAGGATGATGGCGTCAGCTTCTGCAAGAGCGGTTACCGCCTCTTTTGTTGCTGGCACTTCTGGTGAAAGGTCTAATCGGCGAAGATCTTTATCCATTTCATCCACATTAGTTTCACCTGTTACCCATTGCCCATCTACAGACAAAGCAGTGAGGTCGGAAGGATGTTCAGACATAGGAAGAATGTTTACATCGACTTTCAACATATTGCGAATCAGATTGATCGCGTCTAAAGGGCGGACGGAGAGGTTATCCAATGCCGTGAGCATCAGGTTCCCCAAGTTGTGGCCATCTAATTCACCAGTCCCTTTAAAGCGGTACTCAAACATCATCGAGCTGATCGATGGCTCAGTGATCAACTGGTTGATACAGTTTCGTGTATCGCCCCAAGCTATTCCGCCTTGACAATGGCGGATACGGCCAGTTGATCCGCCGTTGTCAGTGGTTGCCACAATGCCCGTTGCATTGCTGCCAAAATCATTAAGTGCGGCCAGCATTCGACCTAAACCGTGACCACCGCCAACTGCGACCACTTTCTTATTGGTGTAGATATTCATTACGTTCTTCTAATAATCTTGTAAAAAGCGACTACAATTTATCTTAATGAGTGTCTTAACGGTACTCACTTAGCGGTAAATTGTGTTTCTAGAGAGTTTTTTATCACTCTGCTCTGGATTCCATTACAAATTTTAAGTATTTTACACGGCAAAGCTATCAGGGGGCTTTCCTCTGGTTGCCATAACTCCGAGCTCACTATGCTAAGTCTAAGGATAGGCGTTTTGAGCCAGTGACATACTGTCACAAGGGCATAATTGGAAATGATTATGCCTCCCGTGTTTGGAAAGGTGTTCCGTGGCGCAACAATTCGAAGACAAATTTCATCGTAAGTTCTATTACTTGCGTCTGTCTGTGACCGACGTTTGTAATTTTAAATGTACCTATTGCCTTCCTGACGGCTACAAGCCATCGGGCAATAAAAACTCGTCTTTTTTATCTCTACCAGAGATCAATCGTGTCGTAAGAGCGTTTGCAGATTGTGGTACCTCAAAGGTACGCATCACTGGTGGTGAGCCGAGTTTACGCAAAGACTTTACTGACATTATCCACTCTGTCGCAACCACGCCGGGTATCAAAAAAGTCGCAACAACGACAAACGGTTACCGCATGGCGAAGCACGTTGCTGACTGGCGTGAAGCTGGCTTGACCAACATCAACGTAAGCGTGGATAGTTTAGACCCTCGCATGTTCCATCAAATCACGGGTGAAAATAAGTTCACTGAAGTGATGAATGGTATCGAACGTGCGTTTGAAGTGGGTTACGAGCAAGTCAAAGTTAACGTGGTACTAATGAAAGACCTCAACCATAACGAGCTGCCCGCATTCCTTAACTGGATTAAAGATCGTCCAATTCAACTGCGTTTTATCGAATTAATGCAGACTGGTGAAATGGATGATTTGTTTGCGAAACACCATGTTTCTGGTGTTGCTATTCGAAATCAATTAATTGCTAACGGTTGGTTACTCAAAGTTCGTTCTCATAATGATGGCCCTGCACAAGTGTTTGTTCATCCGGACTATAAGGGCGAAATCGGTCTTATCATGCCTTATGAAAAAGACTTCTGTGAGAGCTGTAACCGACTTCGCGTCTCTGCTAAAGGTAAACTGCACCTGTGTCTGTTCGGCGATCATGGCGTAGAGTTACGGGACCTATTAGAACGTGATGACCAAGAAAATGAATTGATTGAGCGTATTCAAGCTCAGCTGCAAACAAAATCGGTCAGTCACTTCTTGCATGACGGCAATACGGGTATGACGCCACATCTTGCGTCTATCGGCGGTTAAATTCAGATTTTACATTGGGAGCTGACGTGGCTTCCGATGACTTTTCCAGAATCGATACTTTGCGTATCAAAATCAAATTAAAGAATAGGTGAACAAATGGGTCACGCTGAAAGCAAATTTCAACCTGCAAATATTGCCGTTCTAACGGTATCTGACACGCGTACAGAAGAAAACGATACTTCAGGCGGCTATCTAGTTGAGCACGCAAAGGAAGCGGGTCATAACGTTGTTGATAAACAAATCGTTATCGATGATATGTACAAGATTCGTGCAATCGTTTCTCAATGGATTGCTGACGAAAACGTACAAGCAATTATGATCACTGGCGGTACAGGTTTTACTTCACGTGATAGTACTCCAGAAGCGCTTAAGCCACTATTTGACAAAGAAGTGGAAGGCTTTGGTGAATTGTTCCGTCAGGTGTCTTACGAAGAGATTGGTACATCAACCATTCAATCTCGCGCCATTGCGGGCTTTGCTAACCACACTGTTATCTTTGCAATGCCTGGTTCTACAGGTGCATGCCGCACGGGTTGGACGAAGATCATCAAGCAGCAGTTAGACGCGAGTCACCGCCCTTGTAACTTCATGCCGCACCTATCTGTATAACCTTTCCTAAAAGCGAAGGAACAACAATGACCCAATTTACACATATTAATGCGTCTGGCGAAGCTAACATGGTCGACGTGTCTGCAAAAGCGGAAACCGTTCGTGAAGCGCGTGCAGAAGCATTTGTACACATGGCGCCAGAAACACTGCAACTGATTGTTTCAGGCCAGCACCACAAAGGTGATGTGTTTGCAACCGCGCGTATTGCTGGTATTCAAGCGGCAAAGAAAACATGGGACCTGATCCCACTTTGCCACCCTTTATTGCTTTCTAAAGTTGAAGTCCAGCTAGAAGCGATTGAAGCGGAGAATAAAGTACGTATCGAATCAGTATGTAAGCTGGCGGGTAAGACAGGCGTGGAAATGGAAGCGCTTACTGCCGCTTCTGTTGCTGCACTGACAATTTATGATATGTGTAAAGCGGTGCAAAAAGACATGGTTATCGAGCAAGTCCGCTTATTAGAGAAAACGGGTGGCAAATCTGGGCATTTCAAGGCGGAATCATGATTAGAGTACTTTTCTTTGCTCAAACACGAGAGTTAGTTGGTATCGATGGTCTTGAGCTCGAAGGCGCGTTTGATAACGTTGAAGCGATTCGTGCACATTTAGTGGATGCTGGTGTAAATAAAGAGGGTAAATGGGACCTTGCGCTTGAGCCGGGTAAACTGCTTGCCGCAGTAAACCAGTCTATTGTTCCGCTAGACGCAGAAGTGAAGTCAGGTGACGAAGTTGCCTTCTTCCCACCAGTAACAGGGGGCTAAAATGGATCCTCGCGTTTCAGTGCAAGCTGAAGACTTCTCTGTTGATCAAGAATACCAGCGTCTATCAGAAGGGACAGCCTCTGGTGCTGTGGTCACTTTCATCGGTAAAGTTCGTGATATGAACTTAGGTGATAATGTCATTGGCCTTCATTTAGAACATTATCCTGGCATGACAGAGAAAAGCCTGATCGATATCTGTGACGAAGCCGAATCGCGTTGGCCGTTATTGGGCATCCGTGTAATTCATCGTGTTGGCGATCTCGACACTGGTGATCAAATCGTTTTTGTTGGTGTTTCTAGTGCCCATCGAGGTGCTGCCTTTGATGCTTGTGAGTTTGTTATGGACTATTTAAAGACCAAAGCACCTTTCTGGAAAAAAGAACGCACGACCAGTGAAAATCGCTGGATCGAGTCACGTGATACGGACCATCAAGCAGCGCAACGCTGGGAGAAGTAGAACTCTTATTTGTTCTACAGCTTAATCCTAAAAGGTCAGATGTATAGAGCAGCTGGCCTTTTTTCTTTTTTACTCTGCCAAGTTATCTCCAATCCAATTCTCCAGCGTGCGTAAAAGCCGTGTATTCCTCCATTTTTGCTCCCGGTGACCTTGTTCACAATAAAAAATATCAAACAAGATATATGCAATTATTAATTAGACTCAATGTGTCATAAATGTTAATTTTTGTTCATATATCTAGCATAAGATGCTATCAAAGAGTTTGATTTTAGAGTTATCGAAAGTTTAAGCTGCCAAATGGATGCTTGAATCCTTATTTCGCTAGGCAATACTTTTTGATTAGTATTTATTGCTAAATATGAGCACTAATTACAGAATTATTAGTTTTTTTGCTACATTTTTATGGCAAATTACTTTGAGGATTGCTAATGTGTGCCGCAGTCTTTGTAAGGTTTTAGACGTTTATGCTCAAAAAGTGCACTAAAAAGTTCTAAAATGCTGACCGTTCCAGTCCCTTGCAAAGAAGTCATGGATGCTAATGAAAAACTTGGAGTTTTACGCATGTATAAGAACAAAATCACTAAAGCCCTTCTTCTAGGTGCTGGTTTGGCAGTGGCTGCCACTTCAACTACCGCTTTCTCTGCTGATGTTCCAGCAGGCACTAAACTTGCTGACAAACAAGAACTCGTTCGTGGTAACGGTACTGAAGTTGCGACAATTGACCCGCATAAATCTCAAGGTGTTCCTGAATCTCATGTGATTCGTGATCTTCTTGAAGGCTTAGTGAATCAAAATGCAGATGGCGATACTATCCCAGGTGTTGCAGAAAGTTGGGAAACGACAGACAACAAAACGTTTACTTTCCACTTACGCAAAGATGCAAAATGGTCTAATGGCGACCCTGTAACAGCGCAAGATTTCGTATACAGCTGGCAGCGTGCTGTCGATCCAGCAACGGCTTCGCCTTACTCTTGGTACATGGAATACACCAAGATGAAAAATGCGAAAGACATCGTTGCAGGTAAAAAAGACAAGAGCGAGCTGGGTGTTAAAGCGACTGATGATCACACGCTTGTCGTTGAGCTAGACACTGCGGTTCCTTACTTCGTAATGATGGCTGGCCACACAACAATGAAGCCAGTGCACAAAGCAACAGTCGAAAAGTTTGGCGACCAATGGACAAAACCTGAAAACTTCGTAGGTAACGGTGCATACGTCGTAAACAAGTGGGTAGTGAACGAGCGTCTTGAACTTGTACGTAACGAACAGTACTGGGATAACGATAAGACCGTTATCAACAAAGTTACGTACCTTCCAATCGAGAATGGCGTTGCTGAAATGAACCGTTTCCTATCTGGTGAAATCGACTTCACGTCTAAACTGCCAACTGAGCACTTTAAGCGTTTGAAGAAAGAATACCCAGAGTCAGTATCGGTTGAAGGTAGCCTATGTACTTACTACTACTCATTCAATACGAAGAAAGAACCATTTAACGATGTTCGTGTACGTAAGGCGATCTCTTACGCGATTGACCGTAACATCGTAGCAAACGCAATTCTTGGCCAAGGCCAGAAACCTGCTTACTTCCTAACGCCTGAAATTACAGCGCACTTCAACCCTGAGCTACCAGCTTACGGTAAAATGACGCAAAAAGAGCGTAACGAAGAAGCGGCACGTCTACTTGCAGAAGCGGGCTACGGCAAAGACAACCCTCTTAAATTCTCTCTTCTATACAACACAGATGAGAACCACAAGAAACTGGCGGTAGCGCTAGGTTCAATGTGGAAGAAAACTCTAGGTCTAGACGTAACGCTAGAAAACCAAGAGTGGAAAACATACCTATCTACTAAAGACCAAGGTGATTTCGAAGTAGCACGCGCAGGTTGGTGTGGTGACTACAACGAAGCATCTTCATTCCTAACCCTTATGGTTAGCTCGAACACTACGGGTGGTCAGCACTGGGGTAATAAAGAGTACGATGCTCTGATCGACAAAGCGATTAAATCGACTTCGGAAGAAGAGCGTACCAAAATTTACCTAGAAGCTGAGCAGCTAATGGCGAAAGATATGCCTATCGCGCCTATCTACCAGTACGTTCGTTCTCGTCTACTAAATCCGCATGTTGGTGGTTTCCCAGCAAATAACGCGGAAGAAAAGATCTACTCAAAAGATCTTTACATCAAAGCAGACTAATAAAGTCGCTTCAAGACTATAAGAAAAAGGCCCACACGTCCTAATCACTGGACGTGCGGTGCCTATCATCAAATTTTTAACTGTCACAGACTGAAAGAGTGAGTTTATGCTTAAATTCATCGCAAAAAGGATATTTGAGGCGATCCCAACTATGTTGGTTTTGATCACCGTATCTTTCTTTCTCATGCGTTTCGCACCGGGTAACCCATTCTCGAGCGAGCGTCCATTACCGCCAGAAGTTATGGCGAACATCGAAGCTAAATACGGCCTAGATAAGCCAGTATTTGAGCAATATACGACTTATCTGACCAACGTTCTCCAAGGTGACTTTGGTCCTTCATTTAAATACTTAGACTACACAGTAAACGAACTGATCTCGGTTGCTCTTCCTGTGTCAGCAAAGGTAGGTTTCATTGCCTTTATCTTTACTGTCATTCTTGGGGTAAGCATAGGGACGATCGCAGCCCTCAAACAAAATACTTGGGTGGATTATGTGATCATGTCGACCGCCATGCTCGGGGTGGTTATGCCTTCATTTGTATTGGCGCCCGCTTTAATCTATCTGTTCTCGTTGCACTGGAACTTATTCCCTGCCGGCGGTTGGAATGATGGCGGATGGCAATACCTCGTACTCCCAGTTATCGGTATGTCACTGCTCTATGTCGCGACGTTCGCTCGTATCACCCGTGGTTCGATGATAGAAACGTTGAACAGTAACTTTATTCGTACAGCACGTGCGAAAGGTCTAAGCTACCGTTACATCGTTATCAAACACGCACTAAAACCAGCACTACTTCCTGTTGTGTCATATATGGGGCCTGCCTTCGTAGGTATCATCACAGGTTCGGTTGTTATCGAGACCATCTTTGGTCTACCTGGTATCGGCAAGTTATTCGTCAATGCTGCTTTCAACCGTGACTACTCGCTAGTAATGGGGGTAACCATCCTGATTGGTTTCCTATTCATTCTATTCAACGCCATCGTTGATATTCTACTAGCAATGATTGACCCGAAAATTCGCTACTAACAGGGAAGTATGGTTATGTTAACGAAAAAAGAGAATCTTGAAGCGGTCGAGAAATTTGCAGAGAATCTGGAAGTTGAAGGCCGTAGTTTGTGGCAAGACGCCCGTATCCGCTTTATGCGTAACAAAGCGGCAATGGTGAGCTTGTTCATTCTTACATTGATGACACTGGCGGTAATCTTTTTACCAATGATTGCCCCATACACATTTGATGACACTGACTGGTATGCGATGCACGTCGGTCCAAGTGCTGAACACTGGTTTGGCACGGACAGCTTAGGCCGTGACCTTTATGTGCGTACGCTGATTGGCGGTCGTATCTCTCTAATGGTTGGTGTTCTAGGTGCATTGGTTGCGGTTGTGATTGGTACGCTTTACGGTGCGGCTTCTGGTTTCATCGGCGGTAAAGTTGACCGTATCATGATGCGTATTCTTGAAATCCTGTACGCGGTTCCGTTCATGTTCCTAGTTATCGTACTGGTAACATTTTTCGGTCGTAATATTGTTCTTATCTTCGTCGCTATCGGTGCTATTGCGTGGCTAGATATGGCTCGTATCGTACGCGGTCAAACGCTAAGTCTACGTAGTAAAGAGTTTATTGAAGCGGCACACGTTTGTGGTGTGAGTAATTGGAAAATCATCACTCGCCATATCGTTCCAAACGTACTGGGTATTGTCGCGGTTTACTCGACACTGCTTATCCCAAGCATGATTCTGACAGAATCATTCCTTTCATTCCTTGGTCTTGGTGTTCAAGAACCGATGACAAGTTGGGGCGCACTTCTACAAGAAGGTTCGCAAACAATGGAAGTAGCAATCTGGCAGCTGGCGTTCCCAGCAGCGTTCATGGTTGTGACTCTATTCTGCTTCAACTACGTCGGTGATGGCCTGCGCGATGCGCTGGATCCAAAAGACAGATAATTAAAAATAGAAAGAATAAAGGAAGCAATGATGAGTTTATTAGATGTCAAAGATCTGCGCGTAGAATTTACCACTCAAGATGGTATCGTGACCGCAGTAAACGATTTGAACTTCTCTCTAAACCAAGGTGAAACCCTAGGTATCGTAGGTGAGTCGGGTTCAGGTAAATCACAAACCGTATTCGCTATCATGGGTTTGCTAGCGAAGAACGGTATCATTTCTGGTAGCGCGAAGTTTGAAGGAAACGAGATCCTTAATCTGCCAGAAAAAGCACTGAACAAGGTTCGTGCGGAACAGATCGCTATGATCTTCCAAGACCCCATGACGTCCCTTAACCCATACATGAAAGTTAGTGATCAGCTGATGGAAGTACTGATGCTGCACAAAGGTATGGGCAAAGCAGAAGCGTTCGAAGAATCTGTTCGCATGCTTGAAGCGGTTAAAATCCCAGAAGCTCGTAAGCGTATCACTATGTACCCACACGAGTTCTCAGGCGGTATGCGTCAGCGTGTAATGATCGCAATGGCGCTACTGTGTCGTCCAAAACTGCTTATTGCGGATGAGCCAACCACGGCATTGGACGTTACGGTTCAAGCGCAGATCATGGATCTGCTGAACGAACTGAAATCTGAGTTCAACACTGCAATCATCATGATCACGCACGATCTTGGTGTTGTTGCAGGTTCATGTGACAAAGTACTGGTGATGTACGCAGGTCGTACCATGGAGTACGGCACTGTGAACGAAATCTTCTACAACCCAAGCCACCCTTACGCGGAAGGTCTATTGAAGGCAATCCCTCGTTTGGATACAGAAGGCGAGATCCTGCCAACAATTCCAGGTAACCCGCCAAACTTACTGCGTCTGCCACCTGGTTGCCCTTACCAAGAGCGTTGCCACCGCGTGATGGATCGTTGTAAACGCGAAGCACCAATCTTGACACCATTTGGTGATGGTCGTCAGCGTGCATGTTTTTCTGAATGGGAGGCTTGGAGCAAATGAGTACAGATAAAAAACTAATTCTGGATGTGTCTGATCTGAAAGTTCACTTCAGCATTGCATCGAAATCAGCGTGGCCTTGGTCAAAGCCTTCGAGCCTAAAAGCCGTAGACGGCGTAAATGTTCGTCTGTACGAAGGCGAGACTCTTGGTGTAGTAGGTGAGTCTGGTTGTGGTAAGTCTACGTTTGCTCGCGCGATCATTGGTCTTGTTGAAGCTACCGACGGTGAAGTGGTTTGGTTGGGTCAAGACCTGACGAAAATGAAAGACGTTCAACGCCGCGAAACGCGTAAAGAAATCCAAATGATTTTCCAAGATCCTTTGGCTTCTTTGAACCCGCGTATGACAGTGGGCGACATCATTGCTGAGCCGCTAGAGACATTCTACCCAGAACTGACTAAGCAAGAAGTGAAAGACCGCGTTAAAGAGATGATGGCGAAGGTAGGTCTATTATCTAACGTGATCAACCGTTACCCACACGAATTCTCAGGCGGTCAGTGTCAGCGTATCGGTATTGCTCGTGCTCTTATCCTAAAGCCTAAGATGATCATTTGTGACGAGCCAGTATCGG
Source organism: Vibrio sp. ED002 (assembly GCF_023277445.1). Classification (NCBI taxonomy): domain Bacteria; kingdom Pseudomonadati; phylum Pseudomonadota; class Gammaproteobacteria; order Vibrionales; family Vibrionaceae; genus Vibrio; species Vibrio sp. ED002. The sequence goes on from NZ_CP080238.1 coordinate 3,516,119, forward strand.
CGCTTGATGTATCGATTCAGGCTCAGGTAGTTAACCTACTGAAAGAGCTACAAAAAGAGCTTGGTCTTTCTTTGGTATTTATCGCGCACGATTTGTCCGTTGTAAAGCACATCTCTGATCGTGTACTGGTTATGTATCTTGGTAATGCGGTTGAGCTCGGTGAATCAGACGCTTTATTTGCCGATCCAAAGCACCCATACACTCGTGCCTTGATGTCAGCGGTTCCAATTCCTGATCCGGAGTTAGAGCGCAACAAAAAGATTCAAATGCTAGAAGGGGACTTACCGTCACCTATTAGCCCACCATCAGGTTGTGTTTTCCGCACTCGTTGCCCACAAGCGACGGATGAGTGCTCGAAGATTAAACCAAATATCCAAGGCTCTGATGTTCACGCAGTTTCCTGTTTGAACGTAGCGATATAATCTAATTCAGCCTGTGACGGGCTTAAGCGCGGCTCCTTTTATAGGGTCGCGCTTTTTTTATGCATACGATTTTTGTTGGTTTAAGTTCATTCGAAATTCTTGAACAAGATGTACTAAGTGAACGGATTCTAAGCTCAGTATGAATCGCTAATATAGTAGAAGACAAGATATGAGGAGAGCAGTTATGGGTAAGTTAGTTGAAGGCGTTTGGCAAGACGTATGGTATGACACTAAATCAAGCAGTGGTAAGTTCGTTCGTGAAGATGCGGGTTTTCGCCAGTGGGTAAAGAATAAACCGGATGCAACATTCCAACCTGAGTCAGGCCGTTACCACCTTTATGTTTCGCTTGCTTGTCCGTGGGCACATCGCACACTGATCTTCCGCAAACTCAAAGGTTTGGAAAAACACATAGACGTCACGATCGTTTGCCCAGATATGCTAAGTGAAGGCTGGCAGATGGGGCTGCCAGAGCCACTGTTTGGCCATACTCGAATGCACCAAATCTACACTCAAGCCAAGTCTGATTACACAGGTCGCGTTACTGTTCCGGTTTTATGGGATAAAAAAACCAACACCATCGTGTCGAATGAATCGTCTGAAATCATCCGAATGTTTAACACCGAGTTTAACGATTTAACGGGGAACAAAGATGACTACTACCCAGAGCAACTTCAAAGTGTGATCGACCAGTGGAACGACTACATTTATCCGAACGTGAATAACGGTGTTTACCGTTGTGGGTTTGCGACAACGCAAGAGGCGTACGAAGAGGCGTTTGATTCATTGTTCGCAGCACTGGATAAAATCGATGCTCATCTTGCGACGCATCGCTACCTAGCGGGCAACAAAATCACCGAAGCCGACTGGCGCTTGTTTACGACTCTTGTTCGCTTTGACGCAGTATACGTAGGCCATTTCAAATGCAATAAACAACGCATTGCCGACTACGCAAACATTCAAGGCTATTTGAAAGAGCTATACCAAGTAGAAGGCGTGGCAGAAACTACTGACTTCTACCACATTAAGCGTCACTACTATTTCAGTCATACGGGTATCAACCCTACGCAAGTGGTACCAAAAGGCCCGGCGATAGATTTGGATTCACCACATCGGCGAGATGTTTTGAGCTTGCTATAAATTGCAGTAGAAAACTCTTTAATTGGACTTTTCTGAAGCGAAGCTGAACAGCTGTCCTTTATGGTTTCTGCCCGTAATATTGCGGGCGGTATAGTGGTCGGCTGTTTTTTAGTGAGATACCTACAGTGAACAGCTTTGCTACTCAATCTTTATCAGCTTTTAGCTCACAGCTTAAGCGTGAATTAACGTCAATTTTAAAGTTTATACAAGGCGATTACCCAATTTATTTTTTGATTGGAATCGTTACGCTTACGGTAACTACGTTTGCCCACTTGAATGGTTTCAGTAATCATATTTCACTATTTGCCTATATGTATGCGATGCCATTCGTTGTGCTTATTACGCTCTCTGTTGTTGGTGTTGGCTACTTTTTTATTTTAGCGGCACGCCGCGAGCCTAGACCTATCCAATGCTATTTGAATCTTCTGAAAGTTGCGCTTAATCATCGTGCTAGGCTGTGTGCAGCTTTTGTCTTGCTAACTGCAATTAGTGTGTTTATTTCAAGCTTTTCGACCATGAAAGGCTTAATTCCTCTTGTTCATCCTTTTGAGTTTGACCTTCTCTTTCACGATCTCGACTTCTGGTTACTTGGTGGGCACGAACCTTGGCTTGTTTTTCATTCAATATTTACATCGCCATATGTCATTTTAGCCATCAACTATAGCTATAAAATTTGGTTTTTTCTTCTATGGGGAACACTAAGCTATTTCCTTCTTCTTAGGCCATCAGTTCTTCGTTCACAATATTTATTAAGCTGGATACTTTGTTGGACTATTTTGGGTATGGTTGTCGCAATGACCCTGTCGTGTGCTGGGCCTGCCTTTACCGCAAGACTAAACCCAACTAACCATGATTATGACGCACTGATGTTTATATTGAATCAACACAACCTTTGGCTGGAGTCACATCAATTAACTGGAGTAATGGCACTCAAAACTCAAGATGACCTATGGCACGCTTATGCCAACGGGAAAGAAATGCTTGGAAGCGGTATTTCAGCAATGCCAAGTATGCATGTATCGATGGCGGTTTTAATGATGCTTGGGATGAATAAGGTAAATAAAAAGCTAGGTATCCTATTTGGCTTGTTCGCTAGCATTATTTTTGTTGGTTCATTTTCGCTAGGGTGGCACTACATGATTGACGGCCTTGTTAGTGGGCCAATGACATTATTTATATGGCGTGCGACAGGGCGTTTCGTTAGCTCATTATCCTTGCAGAAGAAAATCTAGTTTATAGTTTGCTTTTTATGGAGATACTCACAACATTAGGAGCGAAACGACTTAAACTTATGATATGAAACCGATCTTTTGTGAGGTGGGAAATGGATATCAATGAGTTCGTCAGTGGTGAGCAGCTAATTTGGAATCTGTTTATTGCACTATTACTGGGTGCGATTGTGGGCACACAACGTGGTTGGGTGATGCGCAATAGTGTCGAAGGTAGCCGTGTGGCAGGTATTCGAACCTTTTCCTTAGTTGGATTACTTGGTGGTTTGGTTGGGATTCTTGCCAATATCTATACCCCTTTACTGATTGGCTTTGCTTTAATTGCACTGGTTATCCTTGCTTGTATCGCATTTGTCATTCAACAACGAAAGAGTGAGGACATTAGCATCACAGGTGTGGTTAGCTTAGTGATTACTTTTGTTCTTGGCTGTTTGACCGTTTCTGGCGAACCTGTTTTGGCAGCTGCAGCAGCGGTCATTACTGCGGTTGTACTCGATAATAAGAAAGAGCTTCACCATGCCCTGCAAAGGCTGCAAGAGTATGAGCTTGACGCAGCTTTACGTCTGCTACTCATTTCCATCGTTTTATTACCACTTCTTCCGAATCAAGCTTATGGTCCTTGGAGTGCGCTCAACCCTTATGAAATCTGGTGGATGGTCGTACTAATTGCCAGTATTTCATTTGTGGGTTACTTCGCGATTAAGATTGGTGGCGCGAAGCGGGGCATTTTGTTTACGTCTGTCTTTGCGGGGTTAAGTTCTTCTACTGCACTTACGCTACAGTTCTCTCACCTCTCTCGTGAGCAAGCCAATATAAGCCCTTTGCTTGCCAGTGGCATACTACTGAGTTGTGGGACTATGTTCCCTCGTTTGTTAATCGTTCTCTCGGTGATTAACCCGCAATTAGTCGCTTTATTGTGGCCAATAGTGCTTATCATGATGGTCGCTCTTTATCTGCCTGCTTGGTGGATATGGCGTCGGAGCGAGATAGGGAAAGTGGAGCAATCTAATAAACAGCGTAACCCTTTAGCACTTCAATCGGCACTGTTCTTTGGCGTAGTGTTGGCGGCCATTATGCTGTTGTCCCATGCGCTGTCAGACTGGTTTGGTAATGCCGGGGTATTGATATTATCTGCGCTTTCAGGCATCACCGATGTCGATGCAATCTCGTTGGCTCTTGGACGACAAAGTACCCAAACCTTGAGTGTGACGACTGCCGCACTTGGTATTTTGATTGCTGCGTCTGTAAATACCATCGTTAAGATGGGGATGGTCGTTGCGATAGGGGATAAAGCGCTGTCGGCAAAAGTGGCACCGGTAATGATTGGCTGTGTGCTTTCTGGGGCTGCTTTGTTTTTGGTGATTTATTGATTAATCAAACCAAAAGGCAAAAAAAACCTCGCCGAGGCGAGGTTTTGTTATCTTGCAAGAAGCGCGGTTATTAGTTAACTGCTTTCTCTTTTGCTTGGTCAGCTTGATCTGCCTGAATCGCAGTTAGAGCAACTGTGTATACGATATCGTCTACTAGTGCACCGCGAGATAGATCGTTTACAGGCTTACGCATACCTTGCAGCATTGGACCGATAGAAACTAGGTCTGCTGAACGTTGTACCGCTTTGTAAGTCGTGTTACCAGTGTTTAGGTCTGGGAATACGAATACTGTCGCTTTACCTGCAACTGGAGAGTTTGGTGCTTTAGAAGCAGCAACGTTTTCCATGATAGCTGCGTCGTACTGTAGAGGACCGTCGATTACTAGATCTGGACGTTTCTCTTGAGCAAGTTTTGTTGCTTCACGAACTTTATCTACGTCTGCACCCTTACCAGATTCACCAGTAGAGTAAGAGATCATAGCAACGCGAGGGTCGATACCGAATGCCGCTGCAGAATCAGCAGATTGGATAGCGATTTCAGCAAGCTGTTCCGCTGTAGGATCTGGGTTGATCGCACAGTCACCGTAAACCAGTACTTGGTCAGGTAGCAGCATGAAGAATACAGAAGATACGATAGACGCATCAGGTGCAGTCTTGATGATTTGGAACGGAGGTACGATAGTATTCGCTGTGGTGTGAACCGCACCAGAAACTAGACCGTCAACTTCGTCGTTCTCAAGCATCATAGTGCCTAGGAATACTGAATCTTGTAGCTTCTCACGAGCAACAACTTCAGTCATGCCTTTCGCGCCACGTAGCTCAACTAGACGAGCAACGTAGTTTTCACGAACTTCATCAGAGTTGATGATCGTTACGCCAGCACCTAGTGTTACACCTTGCTGCTCAGCAACGCGACGGATTTCGTCTGGGTTACCTAGAAGCACACATTCTGCAATGCCGCGCTCAGCACAGATCGCTGCAGCTTTCACTGTACGTGGCTCGTCGCCTTCAGGAAGAACGATACGCTTGCCTGCTTTACGAGCGAATTCAGTTAGCTGGTAACGGAATGCTGGTGGGCTTAGACGACGAGACTTCTGAGTGCCCTCAGTCATAGACTCGATCCAGTTACCGTCGATGTGACCCGCAACGTGTTCGTTGATGAACTCGATACGCTCTTTATCGTCAGCAGGAACTTCGATGCTGAAGCTCTGTAGGTTTAGAGAAGTCTGCCAAGTGTTACCTTGTGCTTTGAAGATCGGCAGACCTGTTTCGAATGCTGGCTTACATAGACCAGAAATCTCTTCAGGGATGTCGTAACCGCCAGTCAACAGAATAGCACCGATATCAACGCCGTTCATTGCCGCAAGCGCTGCTGCAACGATAACGTCTGGACGATCTGCTGAAGTAACAAGTAGAGAACCTGGTTTGAAGTGCTCAATCATGTTTGGCAGAGAACGTGCACAGAAAGTGATGCTCTTAATACGACGAGTCGCAATGTCACCTTCGTTGATGATGTCAGCATTTAGGTGCTGAGCCATATCAATAGCACGAGTAGCGATCAGATCGATGCTCCATGGCACACAACCTAGTACACGAATTGGAGAAGTGTTGAAGATTTCCATCACTTTCATTTCGTTTTGCTTCGCGCTGTCTGCATCGTCAAAGATTTCAGATAGGTCAGGGCGAGTACGGCCAGCTTCGTCAACAGGTGCGTTTAGCTTGTTGATGATAACGCCAGAGATATTCTTGTTCTTAGTACCACCGAAGTTAGAACATGCTACTTCGATGCGCTCTTTAAGTTGAGCTGGGTTATCGGTACCTGGAGTTGCAACAAGAACGATTTCCGCACCTAGAGTTGCTGCGATTTCCGCGTTCACTTGGTTAGCGAATGGGTGCTTACGAGTTGGTACTAGACCTTCGATAAGCGTCACGTCTGCGTCTTTGTTGATTTGGTTGTAACGTTCAACAACCGTTTCTAGCAGCTCGTCCATGTTGTCGTTACCGATTAGGCTTTCTGCAACAGACATCGCTAGAGGTTGACCGATCTTCATATCGCTGTTGTAACCAACGATTGTTGAAGTTAGATCAGGTTGATCGCCGCCAGAACGTGGCTGTGAAATTGGTTTGTAGAAAGAAACCTTAACGCCTTTGCGCTCCATAGCGCGAAGAACACCCATGCTTACGCTAGTTAGACCAACACCAGCACTTGCAGGGATAAGCATAATAGTACGAGACATTCGTAGAGTACCTTTAGCTATTGGGGGATAAAAGCTCAACTCTTATTCCATGAGGTTCAGAGAATAGGAGTTGAGCCCCTAAGAAATTCGTTTGGAAGAAAAACTGGCTAGCCGAGGGCTAGCCAGTTCATTCTATTAAAGACCTGCTAGGCGTGCAGTGTCTTCAGCAATTACTAGCTCTTCGTTAGTAGAGATAACCATTGCTGGGATACGGCTGTTTGCTGTAGTGATAGTACCTTCGCCGCCGAAACGCGCTTTAAGGTTAGCTTCACCATCAACTTCGATACCGAAGATACCTAGACGGTTTAGAACCATTTCACGGATAGGGCCAGAGTTCTCGCCGATACCACCAGTGAAAGTGATTGCGTCTAGACGACCTTCCATAGAAGCCGTGTAACCCGCTACGTATTTAGCTAGACGGTGACAGAACACGTCCATTGCACGAGTTGCTTCTTCTTTCTCACCGTAGTTGTCTTCAACGAAACGACAGTCAGAAGTCACTTCAGTTAGACCTTGTAGGCCAGACTCTTTAGTTAGCATGTTGTTGATTTCTTCAACAGAGTAACCTAGAGCGTCGTGTAGGTGGAATACGATAGCTGGGTCGATGTCACCACAACGAGTACCCATTACTAGACCTTCAAGAGGAGTAAGACCCATAGAAGTATCTACAGATTGACCGTTCTTTATCGCACAAACAGATGCACCGTTACCTAGGTGACAGTTGATGATGTTAACTTCTTCAACTGGCTTGTTTAGTAGACCTGCAACTTCACGAGTGATGAATAGGTGTGAAGTACCGTGCATGCCGTAACGACGGATACCGTGTTCTTTGTATAGTTTGTAAGGAAGAGCGTATAGGAAAGACTCTTCAGGCATAGTTTGGTGGAACGCAGTGTCAAATACAGCAACGTTTTGAAGCTCTGGGAAGTTGTGCTTAGCAGCTTCGATACCGATGATGTGCGCTGGGTTGTGAAGCGGTGCGAAAGTCGCAGCGTCTTGAATACCCTTAAGTACTTCGTCAGTGATCAGTGCAGATTGAGTGAACTGTTCGCCACCGTGAACGATACGGTGACCGATAGCGCCTAGGTTAGCTTTAAGCTCTGGCTTAGAAGCAAGAATAGTTTCAACCATGAACGCTAGCGCTTCTTCGTGTGCTGCACCGTTGCCTAGTTGAGCTTCGTGTTTACCATCAAGTTTCCACTTGATACGTGCTTCAGGAAGGTGAAGACATTCAGCAAGACCTGATAGGTGCTCTGCACCTGTTTCTGCATCAACAACAGCAAATTTAAGAGAAGAACTACCGCAGTTTAAAACTAAAACTAGCTTAGACATGTGTGACTACCTGTTATTCGTCTGATCAAAATCAGTTAAAGGATGAAAAATTAATCACAAGAATAGACGATACCATCGAGGGTGCGTACTAATCTTGGTCAAAAATCGTTCTAATTCCGTATAAAAGAATAGTGATGAACCCATCCATCACTATGATGCGATCCGTGCAGATAGGAATCTCAAGTTGCTTAAATTGTAAATAACGGCAACAATGAGATTGAGGGTCTGCAAAGGATAGCGATAATAGGCAATGATAACAAAAAAATTTTGAAAGAATATTAACTTTCATCAATTTTTTGCGCCTTCAGTTGAAATGTTCAACTATTTTTTAGTGAGAGAGTGGTATGAGTAATAAAGTCGGATTGTTCCATAGCCTGAAAGATGGCCAAAACTACATGGAGATCTGGCCGGTTCGTAAAGAGCTGACCGCCATTTTTCCCGAACAACGCATTATCAAAGCAACGCGTTTCGGCATTAAAGTGATGCCGGCAGTAGCGGCGATCAGTGTTCTCACTCAAATGGCTTTTAACAATTACAATGCGTTACCGCAAGCCATTGTCGTCGCATTATTTGCCATCAGCATGCCTTTACAAGGGATGTGGTGGTTAGGCAGTCGTTCTAATACCAAATTGCCTCCAGCACTTGCGTCTTGGTACCGAGAACTGCATCAAAAGATCACTGAGACTGGCTTTGCACTTGAGCCAGCAAAAGCAAAACCAAGATACAAAGAATTGGCGATTATCTTGAACAGAGCTTTCCGTCAGTTAGATAAAACTGCGCTGGAGCGCTGGTTCTAATCTCGACAACAACAACCCTCAAGTCAATGTTATGAAAATGGAGTGAGCCTTTGTCACTCCATTTCTGTCTGTTCTACATTTCTCCATCCCACCGTTTTCTGTGCTGTCAAAACTATCTTTATAGCGGCGTCGCGATCACAAATGTTACTTTGTTGTTAAATCTTACTTTTATTTACCGAGAGTTAGCGTTAATAATGAAAACAAGATGCACAAAAAGTGCACAGAAAACACGACATCCCATCTTCTGAACAACCATGCTGGCATCATAATTTTTACGAACGCTCGTGGTACAAGGATGAAGAGACATCAAGGAGTAATGATGAGAACGAAACGTTTACTAGCCACCGCCATTTTAGCTGCTACGGCGACTTTTTCTTCCGCCAGCGTGTTTGCCAACACCGCAACCGTAGCGGTGTCCCAAATCGTTGAGCATCCAGCGTTAGATGCTACCCGACAAGGCTTATTAGACGGTCTAAAAGCCAAAGGTTACGAAGAGGGCAAAAACCTCGAGTTTGATTATAAAACTGCCCAAGGTAACCCCGCGATTGCCGTACAGATCGCTCGCCAATACGTCGGTGAGAATCCAGACGTTTTAGTGGGTATTGCAACGCCCTCTGCTCAAGCTCTGGTTTCAGCGACACGTTCAATTCCTGTGGTATTTACTGCGGTAACGGATCCGGTGGGCGCAAAGCTTGTGAAATCCATGCATCAGCCGGGGAAAAACGTCACTGGCCTTTCTGACTTATCACCTGTGGCACAGCATGTTGCTTTGATTCAAGAAATACTCCCAGCCGCTAAAACCATTGGTGTGGTTTACAATCCAGGAGAAGCAAACGCGGTGACGCTGGTACAACTGCTAAAAGAAAGTGCAGCAGCAAATGGATTAGAAGTCGTGGAAGCGACAGCATTGAAGAGTGCGGATGTTCAATCGGCGACGCAAGCCATTGCCGCTAAGTCGGATGTGCTTTATGCGCCAACAGACAACACAGTCGCAAGTGCGATAGAAGGGATGATTGTTGCGGCAAATCAGGCGAAGAAGCCAGTGTTTGGTGGTGCAACGTCTTACGTTGAAAAAGGTGCCATTGCCAGCCTCGGGTTTGACTACTATCAGGTCGGTGTGCAAACCGCGGATTATGTTGCTGCGATATTAGAAGGTAAAGAACCGGGTGAGTTAGATGTCAAAGTTGCGACAGGCTCTGACTTAGTGGTGAATGAAGGTGCTGCGACCAAACTCGGTATACAGTTACCTAGCGCTGTAGTGAAACGTGCAACTAGCATGCAATAAGAGTCCTTATCAGGTCGGTAAAATGCTGACCTGATTTATGCAGAGGGAGCAGTTATGTCTGCATTTGCTTTTTTTGGTGCGCTTGAGATCGGCTTGATTTATGGCTTGGTTGCATTAGGCGTTTACCTAACTTTTCGTGTTCTCGACTTTCCCGACTTAAGTGTTGATGGCAGCTTTCCAATGGGTGCTGCCGTGGCTGCAACTGCGATTGTAGCGGGCATCAATCCTTGGATTGCCACCGGAATGGCTGTTATTGCTGGTGGGATGACAGGGTGGGTAACGGCTTTTCTAGCGGTTCGATGTGGCATTCTTCACCTATTAGCTTCCATCCTTACCATGATTGCGGCGTTCTCTATCAATATTCGCATCATGGGCAAGCCCAATATGGCCCTTCTAGGTGAAGACACCATTCTTACCCCGTTTGAAGCCATAGGGGACTCTATGTACATCCGGCCGTTAGTTGTCGGTGTACTGGTCTTGTTCTCTGCTTGGTTTGTGGTGCGTTTACTGAACAGTGATTTTGGCCTTGGTTTAAGGGCTACAGGCGTCAATGCGCGTATGGTTGCAGCGCAAGGAGCCAGTACAGGGTTTTACACCTACTTTGGCTTGGCGCTATCTAACGGTTTTGTTGGCTTTGCTGGGGCCTTGTTTGCTCAGACCAATAGCTTTGCTGATGTGACCTCTGGTGTCGGTACGATAGTGGTTGGTCTTGCGGCAGTGATTCTTGGCCAGACACTCATTCCAGGTCGCAAAATATGGGTGGCGGTATGTGCGGTCATTATTGGCTCGGTTTTATACCGACTTGCTGTCGCGTTTGCTCTGAGCTCTGGCATGTTTGGCTTACAGGCTTCCGACCTGAATCTCGTTACGGCGGTGCTTGTAGCTGTAGCTCTAATTGCACCAAAGCTAAAACAAAAAATGAAAGCCAAACAACGCGTTAATGACGCCAAACAAACGGCATCTAAAAATGGTTCAGGGGAGGCGCTATGATTGAGTTAAGTAATATTCAGGTAACCTTTAACCCCGGAACGATTTTGGAAAACCGAGCGTTAAAAGGCGTATCTCTGGATGTGCCTGAGCACCAGTTCCTCACTGTGATTGGGTCTAACGGTGCGGGAAAGTCGACTCTGCTTGGTGCGGTGACTGGTGAAACACCGATGATTGGTGGGCAAGTCATTATCAACGGGCAAGACGTAACACGAAAGAGTGTGGACCAACGTGCTACGCAGTGTGCGAGAGTTTTCCAGGATCCTTTAGCAGGGACTTGTGGGGACTTATCCATCGAGGAGAATATGGCTCTAGCGTACATGCGCGGTAAGCGTCGTGGTTGGGGAATGGCGATTTCTTCCAAACGACGTAAACTTTTCCAGGAGAGAATCAGTATTCTTGGCTTGGGTTTAGAGGACCGGCTAGGAGACAGTATTGGTCTGTTGTCAGGCGGCCAACGTCAAGCCGTGAGTTTGGTCATGGCAACACTATCAGACAGTAAGCTGTTGTTGTTAGATGAGCATACTGCTGCGTTAGATCCGCGCATGGCGGCTTTTGTTATCGATCTAACCAAGCGTATCGTCAGCGAGTTCAACCTCACAGTGATGATGGTGACGCACTCAATGAAAGACGCGCTGGCTTGTGGTGACAGAACGGTCATGCTGCACCAAGGTGAGATTGTTCTTGATGTCGCAGGTGAGCAACGTGCCAATATGCAAGTTCCGGATCTCCTAGAGATGTTCTCAAAGGTGCGAGGAGAGGAGTTAGCGGACGACAGTTTATTGTTGAACTAATCTAAGCAAACACAGAACTACGCCTACCAAACGTGATCCTCCTTGAGAAATAACCTAAATGGTCGTTTTAAAAGGAGGATTTTTCGGTAAATACTCTTAATTAAAATAGTGGAATATTCCAATACTAAGAGCACTTGCCATGACCCTTCCATTTATCTTCCATAGCCAAACTGATGATGGCCTCACTTTTGATGGCGATTTGCTAACCGTCATCCTGAAAACCGAGAACACTGATTTTGATAGCGTGCACGTTCGTTGTGAACCGGATAATGAAGAATACCTGATTAGCATGTCACGCAGCGGAGAAGCTGGTGAGCTTACTCTCTGGAAAGCTCAGTTTGCGTCAAATAAAGACCGTGATGTGACTCACTACGTCTTCAAACTGCTCAAAGGCAAGCAGCAGTTTTGGCTCGATGGCAGAGGTGTACATAAACATATGCCGCCCAAAGAGTTTCACTTCAAACTCAACACTCAATCTCAACCGCCAAGTTGGGTACAAGAGCAGGTCTTTTACCAAATTTTCCCGGACCGTTTTGCCTCAAGTCGTTCTGAGCAAGTCACCCAAGATGATTATGCTGCCTATGACCCAGACGCACTCGTTAAGTCATGGGGAGACCCTGTTGGTTCTCATAAAAATACGGGTGCGCGCGAGTTCTTTGGTGGCGACTTAAAAGGCGTAGAGAAAAAACTGGATTACTTGGCCGAACTTGGTGTAACAGCACTTTACTTCAACCCAGTTTTCACAGCGCCAAGCAACCATAAATACGACACCACAGACTACTTCAAGATTGATCCAATGTTTGGCTCGAATGAGCAGTTTGCGCAGTTGTGTGAGCAAATTCGTGGTAAGCAGATGAAGATTGTTTTGGATGCGGTGTTTAACCACACATCAGTTCATCACCCTTGGTTTGATCTTAAACAAGAAGGCCAAGGGGCTTATGGGAATCCAAATTCTGACTTTCGTGATTACTACTTCTTCGAGGGACAAACCAACAATTACATTGGATGGAAAGGTATTGGCAATCTACCGGTTCTGAACTTTGAGAATGAACAAGTTCGTGACCATATCTACCAAGGTGAAGAGTCGGTCATCAAATATTGGCTTAAACCGCCTTATGCTGTCGACGGTTGGCGCTTCGATGTGATTCATATGTTAGGTGAGGGCGATGGCGCAAAGAACAACGCACACTATGTGGAAGCTTTTCGCAAGGCCACAAAAGAGGTCAATCCCGATGCCTATGTGTTAGGGGAGCATTTCTTTGAAGCGACACAATGGCTTCAGGGGGGACAAGAAGATGGCGCGATGAATTATTACGGCTTTGCTCATCCAGTTCGCGCTTTGATTGCCAAACAAGACATCATGTATGACCCAATTGATATTGATGTCATGGAGTTTAAAGAGTGGATAGATGAAGCTCGGGCTAAAATCCCATTTGCAAACCAACTCTCTCAACTTAATCAGTTAGATAGCCATGATACTGCCCGTTTTCTGACGCTTTTGAATGGCGATGAAGAAAAAATGCGAGTGGCATTGTTATTGTTAATGACTTATGTCGGTACTCCATGCCTTTACTATGGTAGCGAAGTGGGGTTAGAAGGGAGTTTAGATCCGGACAATAGACGTTGCTTCCCTTGGGAGGAATTAAATGGTTCTCAGTGGTTTCCTTTCTATCAGGTATTGATTGGAATTCGTAATAAATACAGCTCATTACAGTCAGGGAGTATACAATGGTTGCACTGTGATGAAAGCACAATGGTGTATGCCAGACAGTGGAAAGAAGAAACAATAGTTGTGGCATTTAACTTAAGCGAATACGACAAAATTGTTAATTTACCTTTATGGCAACTTGGCTTAAATGCAAAGCACTTGCATCAATTATTAGACAATGGTGAAGTTATCGATGCGCAACGTCATTTTTCTGTCAATATCCCAGCAATGAACTGCAAATTATGGCAGTTGGAGTGACACGTTAGCTCAGATTTATTAAAATTTATGAATACATAAATGAAAAACTATAAATAGCCCTTTGGTAACTTACGCTGTCGAAGGGCAAATAATAACTGAAACAATGGTGTTTAATGGGTAATAAAAGGCGATTTAGCCTCAAGTTTGTCATCTTCTTCCCGCTATTTTTGTTTATCGCAGTCATGATCGTGACTGCGAAGAACTATTACGATGCAATGAATCGCTACATTACGTTGGAATATGCGCAGATTGATCGCGCGCTTAACCGAGCGATTAAAGTACTTACCGCTTTAGACTACAGCTTTGTTAATTACTCAAATCCAGCCCATCCTTTGTTTCAAGAACACAATCACATGATAAGAAATGGCATGTGTTACGTATGGCCCATCGATGTATTGCTCTTAGAAAATAAACATTCGGGAGGTTTACCTGCGGTCGAACTGGATTACATGATTGTTGGTCAAAAAGAATTGTGTGAGCAAGGTTCTGATCTGTTTAATTTGGCAGAAAAGAAAGCGGGTTTTGCGCCGTCTTTGTCGTTCCTGCATGATATTGAATCGCACATTATAGGTATCCACTATATCGACCAGCGTGGCTACGTTATCTCATCACCAGACACCTATGCAGAGAACTTTTCCCAAGAGCTATGGAATACGCTAAAAGCGCGACCATTTTGGCAAAAGACAGCTCAAGAAACCGTAAAAGTCACCATGTCTGGCCCTGCGCCGATGCTGGCACGTCGTGATGGTCAAGTTATCAGCTTAACAGTGCCGATTTATGAGAAGGCTGTTCATCAAGGGGTTCTATCCATTGATTTTGATGTCGATGCACTACTCAAGACCAATGAGAATCTCGCGGGTAAGCTGCATATTATTTCTAACGTTACGCCGATACCTCAAAACGCAATGCGAATTCAACCTGTGGAGCACGACCGTTTAAGTGCTAACCACAGTATTTTTTATGAATACAAGCTTTGGGATGAATTTAAAAACCTGATTGCGTTTGAGAAATACAGTGTGGCTGTGGCTTTCTTTATTTACGTTTTGAGTACAGTGGCGTTGTTCCTAGTGAATACACAAACAGAGCGCCGTTACTTCAAGGAATTGGCCGCTAAAGACCCCATGACAGGACTATTAAACCGCCGCGGTATTCAAGCGGTGTGGCGAAACAAAATGACCAAAAAGCACGTTGCTTTAGCAGTGTTTGATATTGATGATTTTAAGGCGATTAACGATACTTATGGTCATGATGTAGGTGATGATGCGATTCGCTTAGTCGCCAAATGTATTCGAGATAACATTCGACATTCCGATGTTGCGTCACGCTTTGGTGGAGAAGAGTTTGTCTTGGCTATCTATGATGAAGACTTTGACAGCATGCTAAGAATTTTAGAGCGTGTAAGAAAAGCGATTGCCAAACACTCCATTAAAATCGTCGACGGAGGCTTTACGGTTTCGGGTGGGGTTGAATTTAAGTCTGCGGCTCAATTGGAAGGTTTTGATGAGCTGTTTAAGCTTGCTGATGAAAAGCTTTATGAAGCGAAAAGTACAGGTAAGAACAAAATCTGTTATTAAGCGACTTAAGCAATTTGTTGTTGGAAATTAGACATAAAAAAGGGCGAATTCATCGCCCTTTTTTATGTCGGTAGGTTAAGCGACGCGCGCGTGCAATTCATCTCGATAACGTTGAATGTACTCGACAATAGGGGCAGCTTTGTTAAACGTACGGATTTCTCGGAACAGTTCTTTCGCTTCTGGATACGCTTGTCGCAGATAAGAGAACCATTGTTTTACGCGATTCGGGTAGTACAAGCCTTTGTCGCCCTTCATTTCAAACTGTGAGTAGTAAATCAATAGATCAACCACTTCTGACCAAGGCATAGGCTGGTGGTTGTGTTTAACCATGTTTCCAAGGTTAGGAATGTTGAATGCACCTCGGCATACCATCAAAGAATCAACGCCTGTGGTCGCAATGCAACGTTGGCCATCTTCATAATTCCAGATTTCGCCGTTAGCGATTAATGGGATATCGAAACGCTCACGAATCTTCGTAATGTATTCCCATTTAATTTCAGAAGCTTTGTATCCGCCTTCTTTGGTACGAGCATGAACCGTGAGCTCATTCGCTCCAGCTGTTTGAATTGCGTCTACAATCTCAAAACAGTCTTCAGGGTTCTCCCAGCCAAGGCGAATCTTTGCGGTCACTGGAATATCATTAGGCACGGCATCGCGACATGCTTTAACCACATTATGGATGAGTTCAGGGTGCTGTAACAAGGCTGCACCACCTTTACTCTTGTTCACCAACTTTGCTGGGCAGCCAAAGTTCAAATCAATACCGCGCGCGCCAAGCTCCGCTGCTTTTATCGCGTTTTCAGCCATCCAGTTTGGTTCTTGTCCGAGTAGTTGGACATGGACAGGTACACCAGATGCAGTTTGAGAGCCTTGCAGAAGTTCAGGGCATAAGCGATGGAAAACATGATCTGGAAGAAGCTGATCGATCACACGAACAAACTCTGTCACACAAAGATCATAGTCGTTTATTTCAGTCAGGATTTGACGCATCAAATGGTCCAAAACCCCTTCCATCGGGCCTAATACAACTCGCATAGTTTGCCTAATACAGTTTGGTGAGAAAAAGGAGGGCGATTGTAGCGATGTGAGTGAAGTTTGTCATTAAAAGAGTCATCCGCTTGGAGTGACATCAACTAGCATTCTATATACCCAAGCATCTCGAGGTTACTTGGGTATAAGCTCTGAGGTATAATGCCGCCAAATTCATGGGAAACCAGATGTCATGCAATATACATTGATAGAAAAAGGTGAAGTCCAGCTAGATGAGTCTTCACTTTTTATTGAAGGCGCGGTACTTGCAGCCAACTTAACGACGAAACCTTTAGCTCCAGAAACTTGGCTAGAGCCGCTATTAGGTGAGGGTTTTAAAGCGATTCAACCAGTAGTAGAAGAACAGATTCACAAGCAGCACAACTATATCCTGCGTAATGAATACTCGATTCTGGAGTTAACTGATAGCAATACAGAGCAGCTAGCAGACTTTGCAGAAGGCTTTATGTCTGTATGGGCAACCATTGAGGAACAATGGCATGACGTTGCGCTTAATGATGGCTTAGAGCGCATGCTGCAAGCATTATTGACGACAATGATGTTGGCGATTGATGAAGAGCAAACACAGCAACAAATGCGTGATGCTGGCATCGTAACACCGCCTGCGCTTTCTGATTTTGTGGACCAGCTTGACTTGATGATCAATGAAGTCGCATTAGGCGCTGATGAGCTGATGGTCGGTAAAAAGTCGAAGAGCTTAAATCCATTCAAAGGTGTAGGCCGTAATGATGCATGCCCATGTGAGAGTGGTAAGAAATTTAAGCAGTGCTGTGGGAAGTAGATTTCACTCGCTGACTTGACGTGAAAAAGCCGACCTGAGGTCGGCTTTTTCATAACTATCGCTTGGTTATTGAACCGTGTTATTGGATCGGGTTCTTTCTTTTTGGGCTTACAAATTGAGCAATAAGAACAAAAGCAAAAGCGATCAAGTTGCCGGCAAAAATAACCACGAGCCATTGTGGCATCGATAATCCAAAGAATTGCCATACGATTTTTGCACAATCACCATACGCTTCAAACATCCATGGTGCCCATTGATTTAATGGCGCCCAGCTTGGGAACGTAACAAAGAGATCGCATGTAGCAAACGGCGATGGATTAAATTGGTAATCGACATGCTGCATTGCCAGCATTAAACCCTTATATGCACTTGCTCCCCAAGCTGCAAGCGCAATCCAACGCGTGATTGGGTTGTTTGGTGCAATAAGGCCGAGCATTGCAGCTGCCCCAATACCTAGCATGGCTACGCGTTCATAAATACACATAACACAAGGGGCTAGCATCATAATGTGCTGGAAAAATAGGGCACAGGCTTCAAAGAAGACAATAGCAAGAAGAAGTAGAAGCCAAGATAAGCGTCCCTTCGAAAACTGGTTTAGTGATGCGAAAATAGTCACGGGTTTCAATCCTGTCTGAAATATAAAAAAGCTCTGATTACTCAGAGCTTTTTAACGTGGATAAGTTTCCTAATCAACTCATATTTTTAGTGTCCACCTGACACAACGGGTGCTAGATCACCACTACTAGGCACAATCCAACCAGCATCGTAGAAGAATGCGGTTGCAGGTTCTAGGAAGAACATGATGCCCATCAAACCTACAAGAGCAAGTACGATAGTGTATGGCAATGCCATGACAACCATGCGGCCGTATGATAGACGAATCAATGGTGCCAGTGCAGATGTTAGCAAGAATAGGAAGGCTGCTTGACCATTTGGAGTCGCAACAGAAGGTAGGTTAGTACCTGTGTTGATTGCTACTGCAAGTAGGTCGAATTGTTCACGTGTGATTTGACCGTCGATCAATGCCGCTTTCACTTCATTGATGTAGACTGTCCCTACGAATACGTTATCCGATACCATCGACAATAGACCGTTTGCGACATAGAACAACGCAAGTTGCGTACCTTTGTCTTCAACGGCGAGAACCGCGTCGATAACAGGTTTAAACAACTCTTGGTCAATGATAACGGCTACAATCGCGAAGAATACCGCTAGTAGTGCCGTGAATGGCAGAGCCTCTTCAAAAGCTTTACCCATTGAGTGTTCTTCAATCACACCCGTGAACGAAGTCGCGAGGATAATTACCGAAAGGCCAATCAGACCAACTGCTGCCAAGTGTAGTGCAAGTGCTGCAATTAACCACACGGCAATAAGACCTTGAATCCAAAGTTTAGCGACGTCTTGATTTGTACGTGTTTTGCGTTCTTCTCGGTCGAAATCAACAAGGATTTGACGAACGTTATCAGGCAGTTGTGCACCGTAACCACAAATTTTCAGCTTCTCTACAACTGCACAAGTGATCAAACCGCAGAAGAAGACTGGAAGTGTTACCGGTGCCATGCGAATCAAGAACTCACCAAAGAACCAACCAGCTTGGTCAGCAATGATTAAGTTTTGTGGTTCGCCAACCATCGTCGTTACGCCACCTAGTGCGGTACCTACACCAGCATGCATAAGCAGTGAACGTAAGAAAGCACGGTAGTTTTCTAGGTCGTCACGAGTTAGCTCAGTGATGGTGTCATCTTGAGTATGATCGTGGTCGCCAATTGGGTTTCCTGAAGCCACTTTGTGGTAAATCGAGTAGAAACCAACGGCAACGCTGATAACAACTGCGATTACGGTCAGCGCATCTAAGAATGCTGACAAAAACGCGGCAGCGAAACAGAATGCGAGCGAAAGTAACGTTTTAGAACGGATACCAAGCAGGATCTTCGTAAAAATGAACAGCAGAAGCTGTTTCATGAAGTAGATACCCGCAACCATGAATACCAATAGTAGAAGTACTTCGATATTGGCAACCAGCTCATGCTTCACCTGGGCAGGGCTAGTCATACCGATAGCAACCGCTTCTATTGCGAGGAGGCCTCCGGGTTGAAGTGGGTAACACTTCAGCGCCATTGCTAATGTGAAAATAAATTCCGCTACTAGCAACCAACCTGCAACAAATGGGTCAATTAAGAAGAAAACAATCGGGTTAATAATTAGGAAGGCTATAATGGCAACTTTGTACCAATCAGGCGCTTTACCAAGGAAGTTCTTGATAAAGGCATTTCCGAGCGACATCGGCATGATAATTCTCTTTATAACAAAATTATGAATAGACACTACAATAGTGCTTAAGTATCTGTTTGTTAGACTTATTATTTAGTCTTTTAAAACAATAACTTAGAAAAACAACAATCCATTGTCTTACTGTAGTCTTGCCAAGTTACTTCCCCTGAACTTAAGCACCGCTCACTTTCGACCGCAACTCTACACCTCGGCATTTTATAGTCAATAACAAAACGTGATGCTTCCGACTAAAACTGCTTTTTATTTGTAATAACGCGATCAAAACGGCGTTACTATACCACGAAAAGCTTAAAAAAAATCACCTTGGAATTTAAAACGAAGTCAATTACGAGAAAAGATCAATTAAGAAAGAATATTAATCGTAAAACACAAATTTATTTTGCATATTTTGAGCAGAAAAATGTGACGAGGTAGGCTTTATTTTATATGACTTTATGACTGCTGTATTTTATACAGAATATGACTTTTGCGCCTTTGGTTCCAAGTGGTTGGTATTTTAAATTGAAGATATATGTAGAGTATTAACTCTATATTGAGAAATCGTTTCATTTATTGATCGTTAATTTTCGCTAATCGTTAAGTAGTGGTATGATGAGTGGTATCGACCCTTAGAAATCAATATTGGATAAAAACAGAATGGTCATTAAGGCTAAGAGCCCTGCGGGTTTCGCAGAAAAATACATAATCGAGAGCATTTGGAACGGCCGTTTTCCTCCTGGCTCAATTTTACCCGCTGAACGTGAACTATCTGAACTGATCGGGGTTACTCGAACTACACTACGTGAAGTATTGCAACGTCTTGCTCGTGATGGATGGTTGACTATCCAGCATGGTAAACCAACCAAAGTGAACCAATTCATGGAGACTTCTGGTCTGCATATCTTGGACACGCTAATGACGTTAGATGTTGATAACGCGACAAACATCGTTGAAGATTTGCTTGCGGCACGTACGAATATCAGTCCAATTTTTATGCGCTATGCATTCAAAGCAAACAAAGAGGCGTCTGAGCGTACAATCCAGAACGTAATTGAATCTTGTGAAGCACTTGTTAGCGCACCTTCTTGGGATGACTTTATTGCCGCGTCTCCATATGCAGACAAAATCCTGCAAAGTGTCAAAGAAGACAACGAAAAAGATGAAGCAAAACGCCAAGAGATTCTGATTGCTAAGACGTTCAACTTCTATGACTACATGCTGTTTCAACGCCTTGCATTCCATTCTGGCAACCAAATTTACGGCTTGATTTTTAACGGTTTGAGAAAGCTTTATGATCGTGTAGGCAGCTACTACTTCTCGAACCCAGCATCACGTGATCTGGCATTGAGATTCTACCGTCAGTTGTTTGAAACCTGTGAAACAGGTCAGCGTGATCAGCTACCGATTTTGATTCGTCATTACGGTATGGAAAGTGCACAGATCTGGAATGAGATGAAGCTGCAACTTCCAACCAACTTCACTGAAGACGACAGCTAAGCTTCAACTTAACGACGTTTTCAAGAATAAAGAAACCGCAGTCACTCGACTGCGGTTTTTTATTTTAACTACTAGGCTAAAGATAACTTTGGTAGCGGTTGATACAGGACTTCAATAATATCTGACAGAATGTGGTCGTAAGTGTTAAATATGGTCAAAGATAAATCCGAAGTAATATCATACAACTTCTCTACTTTAAGCGTGTTGATATCCCCATCAATGTATTCGTTGAGTGCCTGTATGGAACTTACTGATGTAGGAGAGGCAAGGCTCAAAGGGCTGATAACCGCAAGCTGATTAAGCCTTCTTATCATTACTGACGCATAATTGCGCATTCGTTCAGGACCGCCGCGATCTTCCATATCTTGGATACTGATCCGTAACTGAGTTAATGTTTCTAAGCTGTCGATGACAGTTTGCCAATTCATGTGATATTCGTCATTAAGTTCATCTCTTTGAGCGATAGCCAACCACGCAATGGTCACTTCATCCATCAGGAACAAACAGTGACGAATTAACCGGCCATGTTCCATCTGATTACGTGCTACAGAGTTATCCTCCCACTGCTCCATCAGTTTATCGATTTTGATTTGCAGCACGCGATACATGGGTTTGTTCTCGAAGTGTGACGTATCAAGTAATAGGTGTAACTTATTGCTCAACTCACGATGGACGTGTTCTATCTCATTTTCGTGGTTTTGATGATATTGGAGAGAGTGGTGAGTCATTGCTCGATGACGTCGTAATAGGTAGACAACATCACGCAATAAACTGAGTAGCTGGTATTTACGAGCATGTTGCTTCTCGCGCTTCGCAGCCAAGTGATAAATCCCCGCCAGAATGGCAATTGAAATGAAAGTTGAAATCAAAACAAACATAACCAACTCCTTGTTAGTGCTTTTGACCTAGCAAGTAAGTAGGAGCAGTTTTAATGCCAATAATTAAAGTCAATAAAAACAGTATTTTATGATTTTTGATTGAAATCGGGCGTACAAGTTTGGTGCGTACTCTCACCAAAAGTGTGAATTTGGTCAAAAAAAATCCCCGCCGAATTGGCAGGGATTTTTAAGCAATACGATAACGTAATGAATTACATTACACGCATACCTGGCTGAGCACCTTCGTGTGGCTCAAGGATCCATAGGTCGCTGCCGCCAGGGCCCGCTGCTAGGATCATGCCTTCAGACATACCAAACTTCATCTTACGAGGTTTTAGGTTCGCTACCATTACGGTTAGCTTGCCTTCTAGCTCTTCAGGTTTGTATGCTGACTTGATGCCAGAGAATACTTGGCGAGTCTCACCACCGATGTCCAGTTGGAACTTCAGTAGCTTGTTTGCTTTTGGCACTTCTTCACACGAGATGATGCGCGCGATACGCATATCAACGGCTGCGAAAGCATCAAACTCAATCTCTTCAGCGATAGGATCTTTGTCTAGCTCAGTTTGGCTAGCTTTGTTCTTTTCTGCTTCCGCTTTTTCTTTTGCTGCCATTTCTGCCGCAGCGTCTTCCTTCGATGCTTCGATCATTGCTTCGATGTTCTTAGGATCGATACGGTTAAACAACGCTTTGAACTTAGTGATCTCGTGATCAGTTAGCGGAGTAGCAACGCCTTCCCACGTTAGCTCTTCGTTTAGGAAAGCTTCAGTGCGAGCCGCAAGCTCAGGCATCACTGGTTTCAGGTAAGCCATTAGTACGCGGAATAGGTTGATACCTACAGAAGAAACCTCTTGAAGCTCTTTCTCTTTACCTTCTTCTTTTGCAAGAACCCAAGGTGCTTTCTCATCGATGTACTGGTTAGCTTTGTCTGCTAGCGCTGTGATTTCACGGATAGCACGGCTGAATTCACGAGTTTCGTACAGCTCACCGATACGCTCAGCAGCTGCAACAAATTCGTTGTAAAGCTCTGGTTCCGCAAATTCAGCAGATAGCTTGCCTTCAAAGCGCTTAGTGATGAAACCTGCGTTACGAGAAGCTAGGTTAACAATCTTGTTTACTACGTCAGCGTTTACACGTTGAGTGAAGTCTTCAAGGTTAAGGTCAAGGTCGTCGATACGGCTATTTAGTTTCGCTGCGTAGTAGTAACGTAGACACTCAGGGTCTAGGTGGTTTAGGTACGTGCTCGCTTTGATGAATGTGCCTTTAGACTTAGACATCTTAGCGCCGTTTACTGTTACGTAGCCGTGTACGAATACGTTGTTTGGCTTACGGAAACCAGAACCTTCTAGCATTGCTGGCCAGAATAGGCTGTGGAAGTAAACGATGTCTTTACCTATGAAGTGGTAAAGCTCAGCAGTGCTGTCTTTCTTCCAGTATTCGTTGAAGTCTAGGTCATCACGCTTGTCACATAGGTTCTTGAATGAGCCCATGTAACCGATAGGTGCATCTAGCCATACGTAGAAGAACTTGTCTTTTTCACCAGGAATTTCGAAACCGAAGTAAGGCGCATCACGAGAGATATCCCACTGTTGCAGACCAGACTCGAACCACTCTTGCATTTTGTTTGCTGTTTCAGCTTGCAGTGAGCCAGAGCGTGTCCACTCTTTTAGCATGCTTTCGAACTGAGGTAGGTCGAAGAAGAAATGCTCAGAGTCTTTCATTACTGGAGTTGCGCCAGATACTGCTGATTTTGGGTTAATCAGTTCAGTTGGGCTGTACGTCTCACCACAGTTATCACAGTTGTCGCCATATTGGTCTTCTGACTTACACTTAGGGCAAGTACCTTTAACGAAGCGATCTGGTAGGAACATTTCCTTCTCAGGATCGAACAACTGAGAAATAGTACGGCTAGAGATAAAACCGTTTTTCTTCAGCTCAAGGTAGATGTGAGAAGCCAGTTCACGGTTCTCTTCTGAGTGTGTGCTGTGGTAGTTATCAAAGCTAATATCAAAGCCAGCGAAGTCTTTTTGATGCTCTTCGCTCACTGCAGCGATCATCTCTTCTGGCGTAATACCCATCTGTTGTGCTTTTAGCATGATTGGCGTGCCGTGAGCATCGTCAGCACAGATGAAGTTTACAGTGTTGCCACGCAGGCGTTGGTAGCGAACCCAGATGTCTGCTTGAATGTGCTCAAGCATGTGACCTAGGTGAATCGAACCATTAGCGTACGGAAGGGCACAAGTTACCAGCAGTTTTCTTGGATCGTTTGCCATACTTAATAATCGCTTTTTGATAGGTATAAAAAATAGAGACTAATACTACCCCATGAGTTCCCTAACGCCAAGGCATCAAACCATGGATTGCCTTAGTTTTTTTGGGGTTCTGAATCTCGCCGCTGGGTGCTACGATTAGATGCATAAAGGAGGCCTCATGCATCAGTTCACTTCAAAACAAGATTTTTGTCATTGGCTTAACCAGTTTCAACATCCGCAGTTGGTGGAAAACTGGGCAGATATTAATGGTATGGTTGCGATCCCCGCGCAAGGTGGTATTCAAATTACCTTGCCGTTTGCGAGCAACGAACTCCAAGTTGCGTTGAGCCATTGGGTTAAAGAGCAACAAGCATCGGGTGATGTTCCAGCGTTCGATTGTCAAATCGAGTTGAATATCAAAGCGCTTGAGACGCAAGTTACCAATGCCGTTAAAGGCGTGAAAAACATTATCGCAGTTAGCTCAGCAAAGGGAGGCGTGGGTAAATCGACAACGGCTGTCAACCTTGCTTTAGCCATTGCACAGTCGGGGGCGAAAGTTGGCTTGTTAGATGCTGATATCTATGGCCCATCGGTTCCTATGATGCTAGGTCAAGAAGACGCAAAACCAGAAGTTCGCGATGCGAAATGGATGGAGCCTATTTTCGCACATGGTATCTATACTCATTCTATCGGTTACTTAGTGGCTAAGTCGGAAGCTGCCATTTGGCGCGGCCCGATGGCCTCTAAAGCGCTTTCACAGTTGCTGACGGAAACCGATTGGCCAGAGCTTGATTACTTGGTGATTGATATGCCACCTGGTACGGGTGATATTCAATTGACGTTGTCACAGCAGATTCCAGTAACAGGTACTGTGCTTGTTACGACACCACAAGATCTTGCATTAGCGGATGCTCGTAAAGGGGCGGCGATGTTCCATAAAGTGAACGTCCCAGTTGTCGGTGTAGTTGAGAACATGAGTTATCACATTTGTGGTCAGTGTGGTGCGGTCGAGCACATTTTTGGTACTGGCGGAGCTGAAAAAATGTCGCAAGAGTTTGGCTTAGCCTTACTGGGTCAAATCCCATTGCACATTTCAATGCGGGAAGACATTGATTTGGGCACTCCAACCGTCGCAAGACGTCCGGAGAGTGAGCATGCTGGCAACTACAAGCAATTGGCCGATCGTGTTTGTAGCATCATGTATTGGCAAGGAAAGACCAAGCCAGATGCAATCAGTTTTACAATGGTAAACTAAGTTCTTAAACAGTACTGGTTGAAAACTGTTCGTTTTATCGTTTGCCTAGAGGTTGATCCTCTAGGTAGACAGAAACTTATAACGAAACTCTAATTCCAGCTAGTAACTATGGGGTGAACTCCCTATAATCACGCAGTTTATCTTTTTATGTGACTAGAAAATCATCATCGGGTGCAAACTAATGTCTGATAATAATCAATGCGTCATCGTAGGTATTGCTGGCGCTTCTGCTTCTGGAAAAAGTCTGATCGCGAGCACGATTTACAATGAGCTTCGCGAGAAAGTGGGCGATCATCAAATCGGTGTCATCACGGAAGATTGCTACTACAACGACCAAAGCCAACTAAGCATGGAAGAGCGTGTAAAGACTAACTACGATCACCCGAGCGCGTTAGACCACGACCTACTTTGTGAACACTTGGAAAAATTGGTGCGTGGCGAAGCCGTAGAAGTGCCTGAGTACAGCTACACTGAGCACACTCGTACAAGTAACACCACACCAATGACCCCTAAAAAGGTAATCATTTTAGAAGGCATCTTGCTGCTAACGGACCCACGCCTGCGTAACCTAATGCACGCAACTGTGTTTATGGATACGCCTTTGGATATTTGTCTACTTCGTCGTGTTAAGCGTGACGTTGAAGAACGCGGTCGTACAATGGACTCTGTTCTTAAGCAATACCAACAAACTGTTCGTCCGATGTTCATGCAATTTATTGAACCTTCAAAGCAATACGCAGATATCATCGTTCCTCGTGGTGGTAAAAACCGTATCGCAATCGACGTTCTTAAAGCGCACATTGCAAAACTTCTGAAAGCTTAAGCCTTTAGACGGCTATATCGCTTTATTTTTGTGATAAGAAGTGGCACCTTAGGTGCCACTTCTTTTTTTTGTTTTTAAATTAGTCAGTTGCAGATAAAAATTGGATGTTTTTCACGCTTTTGCGGAACTGTCTGCGATAAGTGGCGTCAGCTATTATAATTTTAAAAACACACGAGCAAGGAAAAAGCGAATGAAGAAACTGCTCTTAATTATCGCCATACCTGTTGTGGCAATTTTGGCCGTTGTTTTAGCATTAATTATTTTCGTCAATCCGAATCAATTTAAACCCCTTATTGTGGAACAAGCGCAGAAGCAAACGGGTTTAGAGTTGGTGATTGAAGGCGATATCAGTTGGCAGTTTTTCCCATCGATTGGTTTCGAACTGGGACGCACCGAGCTGCGCAATCCTCAAGGTTTTAGCCAACCAAACTTATTCAAAGTCGACGCCGTCGGTGTGGATGTCTCAGTTACGCCTCTGTTGAGCAAACAATTAGAAATTGGCAATGTCACACTGGATGGCGCTGAGTTCTATTTAGAAACCTTGAAAGATGGCAGCAAAAATATTGATGCTCTTACCAAGGCGCAAACTCAACAAGCTGAGCAAACAACGAATACTACGCCGAAGCAGGAGAGTGCAACGCAAGGTTCTGGCTCCGATTGGACAATCAATCTTGCAGGAGTCAGCATCTCAAATGGTTATGTTGAAATCCAAGACAAGCAAGCAGATAGCCATATTAAGCTTTCTGATATCTCTTTAAATCTCTCCCAGTTTGCTTTTGATAACTGGACCACCGCAGATTTTGGTGTGAAAGGTGAGATGAATGAGCAGAAGTTTACCGCCCAAGGTAAAGCTGACTTTAAGTTGGCGAAAGGTCTTGCAAACTATGCTCTGAAAGACATTAACTTTGATGCGACTTATGCGGATGCGACAAACAAGATTGATTCGGCAACTATCGGTCTGGACACTTTTGAGTTCGATAAGGCCAATAACCTAAGCTATGCGCTCAAAGGCGAAGCGGGTGGCATGAAACTCGATATGAAAGGTGGCGGTGAGCTGAACGTTGATAAGGCGATTAGCAAAGTGCAATTAAACAAGTTGACGCTCAACTCAACTTTTGAGGGGGATACGCTGCCGCAATCACCAATGAAAGTGGATATGGCTTCGGATCTTTCGTTTGACCTAACTAAGAGTCACCTGAGCTTTGTGTTGGAGAAGCTAACGGCGAACGCCATTGCACTTGATGGTAAAGCGGATGTCACTCTGGGGGATATTCCTAAGGTACGCTTTGCTGTGCACAGCCCTAATATCGACTTAGATGAATTTTTTGGCTTGAATAATCAAGCTCCTGCGGGTGATAAACCAGCATCTGGTGGTAGCAAAGCACCAGCAGGACCAGAAGTTGAACCGGACCTGTCTGCATCGAAAACGTTAGACGTGAAAGGCGATATCACGATCGATAAATTCAAAGCGGCGAATGCAAAGATGGAAGCCGTAAAAGCAAGCTTCTCTATCAATCGTGGTGTGTTTGATCTGAACTCGTTCACCTCTAAGCTATATCAAGGTACGATTTCTGCAACAGCTAAGTTGGATGCTCGTAAATCACCTGCGACTTATACGGCTAAGAAGTCGATCAAAGGTATTCATGTTCAACCGCTACTTATTGATGTAGCGAACAACGATATGCTTGAAGGAACAGGTAATATTGACGTTAATGTCAAGGGCAGCAGCCTCACTCCAACAGGCATCAAAAAGAACTTAGTTGGTACTATCGCGATTAACTTTACCGATGGTGCAGTTAACGGCATTAACGTTGCTCAATTGATTCGTGAAAACTACGCACGTTTTAAAGGGCAGAGCTTAGACGGCACAGATGAAGTGAAGAAAACCGACTTCAGTGCTATGACAGCAACATTGAAACTGAATAAAGGTGTCGTTTCAACGGATAACATGAAAGCCCAATCACCGTTATTGCGTGTGCGCGGTAAAGGTAAAGCCAACTATCTGAATGAAACCGTCGATTTTACGATCAGTACCTCAGTGGTTGGTTCTTTAGAAGGGCAAGGTGGTAAGAACATCGATGAACTTAAAGACATTACCATTCCTATCAATGTATCTGGAAAATGGGCAGAGCCTAAATTCAAACTGGTCTTTGATGATGTGTTAAAACAAAAAGCGCAGAAAGAAATTGATCGTGGTGTAGAGAAGCTAACGGACAAGATCAAAGATGAGAAGACCAAAGAAGCCGTTGATGGCCTATTGAAAGGCTTGTTCAATTAACTGCGGTCTAAGTCTAAAAGAGAAAAGGGTTGGCAATACGCCAACCCTTTTTTATTAATTATTGCACGATGAATAGATTACCAATCCACACCTTTTAAAGCTTTTACGCCAGATTCAAAAGCGTGTTTGACGTTCTTTACTTCCGATACTGTATCGGCCATTTCAATCAGAGTGCGGTGTGCTCCGCGGCCAGTGATCACGACAGACTGCATTTTAGGACGGTTGTTTAGGGCTTCTACGACCTCATCCAAGTCTATGTACCCATAGCTCACCATGTAAGTTAATTCGTCAAACAGAATCACATCGATCGATTCGTCTTTAAGCATACGCTTACATTCTTGCCAAACTAACTGAGCAGCATCTGTATCCGCCGTTTTATTCTGTGTTTCCCATGTAAAACCCGTGGCCATCACTTGGAATTCTACCCCAAGTTTTTCAAGTAGATTACGCTCGCCGTTGTCCCAAGTACCTTTAATAAATTGAGCAACGGAACAATTCAAACCGTGACCAACTGCACGAGCGATCGTTCCGAAGCCCGAAGTTGACTTCCCTTTACCGTTACCTGTGATAACCAGTAGCAAGCCTTTTTCCTCTTGAGCCGCAGCAATTTTTGCGTCTACCTGTTCTTTTACTTTTTGTTGGCGAGCCTTATGGCGTGCTTCTTTGTTTTCTTCGATAGACATATTACTTCCTCAATTCCTTGTCGTGCCTTGCCCAAACTGACTTGGGTTCATTGGATTATCTCGCTATGATAGACCAACACATCGTGAAGAAAAACCATCGATAATTCAGGGAATAAAATGAAGAAAATACTCGTTGTTTGTATGGGAAATATTTGTCGCTCTCCAACTGGAGAGGCGGTACTGAGAGCGAAAGCCGAAAAGCTTGGTGTGGATGTCGAAATTGACTCGGCTGGCACAATTGGTTACCACGCAGGTAATTCACCAGATGCACGCTCTATGCAAGCCGGTAAGCAACGAGGCTATTCTTTTAAAGGAATACGTTCACGTCAGGTAAAGGTTGAGGATTTTGGAGAGTTTGATCTTGTACTCGCAGCAGACAAGGCGAATCTTGCGGATCTTCTGGATATTTGCCCGGTAGAGCATCGCCATAAAGTCTCGCTATTTTTGAGCCATTCGGACTCCAAATACGATGAAATTCCTGACCCATATTACGGTGGAGAAAGGGGGGTTGAATTGGTATTAGATTTGATTGAAGAAGCTTCAGAAGCGATTTTGAACAAGCTATAAATGTAAATAACAGATAACAAAAAGGGACGAGTATGACTCATCCCTTTTTCGCTTTCTAAAGAACTATACCTGAACAATCTAATTTGGGATTAACCCGCTAGAATGTCTGTTGCTACTTTATAGCTTGGATCTTCTTTCACATTGATTTCAACCAAGCTACCAGCTTTATCAAGAAGCTTGCGACAGTCAGGACTTAGATGACGCAGATGAAGCGTTTTACCAAGTGCGGCATAGCGCTCTGCAAGCGTTTCAATCGCTTCGATTGCGGAGTGATCTGTTACGCGAGAGTCTGCGAAGTCAACGATAATATCTTTTGGATCGCCGTGCGCGTTAAACAGTTCTAGGAAGTTAGCCGCTGAGCCGAAGAAGATAGGGCCATGGATTTTGTATTCTTTAGAGCCTTCTTCATTCAAACGAGTGTCTGCGTAGATGTGTTTTGCGTGCTGCCATGCAAACATCAGCGCTGATGCAATAACACCGACAGCAACGGCGACCGCAAGGTCAGTCAGCACCGTAACGACAGTTACTAGAACGATAACGAAGAAGTCTTGTTTAGGAACACGTCGTGCAAGCTTGAAGGTCGCCCATTCAAATGTGCCGATTACAACCATGAACATCACACCGACTAGCGCAGCTAGAGGGATCATTTCGATAAGCGATGATGCAAATAGGATAAAGATCAGAAGTGCACTTGCTGCAACGATGCCAGAAAGTCGACCACGACCACCTGAATTTACGTTGATCATTGATTGACCAATCATTGCACAGCCACCCATCGCACCAAATACTGAACACGTCATGTTTGCCATGCCTTGACCGATACATTCACGGTTCGATTGACCGCGAGTATTCGTCATTTCATCTAGAACAGTCAGCGTCAACAGAGACTCAATCAGACCGATAGCTGCAAGGATGATTGCGTACGGCAA
The DNA here is from genome assembly GCF_023277445.1 of Vibrio sp. ED002. Taxonomy (NCBI): domain Bacteria; kingdom Pseudomonadati; phylum Pseudomonadota; class Gammaproteobacteria; order Vibrionales; family Vibrionaceae; genus Vibrio; species Vibrio sp. ED002. The sequence continues at coordinate 3,546,513 of NZ_CP080238.1, forward strand.
AATGATTTGTAGTGTTTCAAGTGTCAATGGTACCGCTGGAATGGAGAATGTAGGGAGAGAGCCCGCCAAAGTCGCTGCTTCGTCACCAGACATAGTACGTAGGAAGTCTACTACTGTGCGAGTTTCCAGATCCAAACCAACAACAAGCGCTGTCACTGTCACGATCGCAACAAGCGAAGATGGCACAGCTGTGGTGATCTTAGGTAGGAAGTGGATGATGCCCATCGTCAAAGCAACCAAACCTAGCATAAGGAACATTTGGTCCTGTGGTAACCAAGTTAGCATACCGTTGATATCAGGCGCTTTAAACTGACCTAACTGTGCTAGGAAGATAACAATAGCTAGACCGTTTACAAAACCAATCATTACTGGATGTGGAACGATACGGATGAATTTACCTAGTTTGAATAAACCAGCAGCAATCTGAAGAATACCCGCCAGCATAATCGCGGCAAATAGATATTGCACTCCGTGGGTTGCAACTAGCGATACCATTACCACTGCCATTGCACCGGTCGCACCTGAAATCATGCCAGGACGGCCACCAAAGATAGAGGTGATAAGGCCTACAATGAATGCAGCATACAGACCGACCATTGGATCTACACCTGCAACGAAGGCGAATGCTACTGCTTCAGGAACCAGCGCAAGCGCAACGGTTAAGCCTGAAAGCACATCATTTTTTACGGAGTGCTTAGAAAATTGAGGAAATTCGAACATGGTTTGTATTGAGTTCTCTTGGCGATGAATTTCTCTCGACACATATTCATATTTGCACAAGTACTGATAGGTGAAGTGTTAGCCACTTCGATCAGCACAAACCGTAGTAAAAAAGAGCAGCATCAGAATGGTGTCGAAAACTTGAGTCGGCGAATGCTACCGAAAAGTGTGATTAAGTTCAAGAATGATAGGGATAATGACCGACAAATGTGATCAGTCGTTGATATTAATATGAACAATTTCAGTTAACACGATAAGTAACAAAAAAGGCTGCCAAATGGCAGCCTTTTATTTAGCTTTAAGCTATGACAGTTTTAAACTTAGTTAAAGTTCGGTTTTGTCATTGCCGCTGTTGCACTGTTTGTTGCTACTTGGCTACCAGCGCCTTTCGACGTGTAACGTTCAGCTTTAAGTGGTGCTGCGGTAACAGAAATTTCGCGAATTTCTTGAGGGCCCGGTGCTTTCGTCATTGGTGCGCTAGCTTGTGGTTTAGTTACAACTTTGATGACTTCTGCTTTTGGCTCTGCTGTTACTGCTGGTGTTTCGATTGCAACGGCAACTTCTTCTGCTGCTTCTTCAATCGCTTCTACCACAGGTGCTGCTTCTACAACGGTTTCTGTTGCATCAACAACTGGAGCTTGTTCAGCCACGACTGGTGCTTCAACAACAACCGTTTCTACAACTGGTGTTTCAGTTTTTGCTTCAACAGTCTCTTGAACTTTCGGTTCAACAGCTGGTGTTTCAGTAACAATAGGTTGTTCACGACGAATGATAACTTTACCCATCGCCATTTCTGGACAAGCAAAGCCACCTTGCATTGCTGGTACCGCTGATGTTGCAATAACGGTTTCTTCCTGAACTCGCTCTTCCTTCTTAGGCGCTGGTTTTGGAATGTAACGTGGCATTACTTTACCCATTGCCATCTCTGGAGAGGCTACACCACCTTTACGTAGGCGGAATGGGTTAGGGCGGCGATCACGACCACGACGACGACGTTGACCACTTGCACGTAGGTGACGTGGAGAACGACGGTTACGACGTTGCTTCGACTCTGCCTTGTTGTCTTGTTGTGCTTCTGCTGCTGCCTCTACTGGCTTTTCAACTGGCGCTTCAACAGGTTCAACGGCTTTTACAGTTTCAACTGCTTGCTCGGCGGCTTGTTGGTCCTTCACACGAACAGATTTGTTCAGTTTGCGACGTTGACGACGCTCTTTCACTTTTTCTGCTTTCGCGTTTGGCTTCGCTTTGTTTTCTTCAGGCTTCGCCTCTGAACCAGTACGAGCTTCGGCAGCTAGTTGTAGACCTTTTTCCGCAACTTTAGCGTTTGCCTTTTGCTCTTGAGCTTTTTCAGCTTGTTGAGGTTTTGGCTTGCGCTTTTGGTTACGGTTTTGCGGTTTATTAGACTGCTGCTGTGTTTCGTTCTGCTCTGTTGACTGCTCTTCACGTGGTTTACGACGACGTTTGTTGTCGCGGTTGCCATCACGGTTATCTCTGTCACCACGATTCTCACGGTTTTCGCCACGCTGATTGTTGCGACGGCGGTCGTTGCGATCACGTTTGTTGCGTTTATTGTCGCGGTTTGGTTTCTTCTCTTCTTGTTTCGGCTCTTCTTTAACTTCTTCAGAACCACCAAATAGGAAGCTACCTAGTGCTTTGAATAGACGGCTGAACAACCCAGGTTTCTCTTCCTGTACCACTTCTTTCTTCTTAGCAGCTGGTGCTGGTTTAGAAGCCGGAGCTGGTGCAGTTTGAGTTGGTGAAGCGAAGCCTTTTAGTACTGGTTCTTCAATACGTTTTGGTTTGATTTCAACTTCAACAGGTTCTTTGCCTTCTGCTTCTTTCATTGCTTCCAATTTCTTAGGAAGTAGGTAAGAAAGCAGGTCAAACTCTTCACCTTCGCGTACACGAATCACTTCGAAGTGTGGCGTTTCCATATCAGAGTTAGGAACAACGGTGATCTTAACTTCTTGGATACGCTCGATGTGGTTTACTGAGCGACGCTTTTCGTTCAAAAGGTAAGAGGCAATCGGAACAGGTACAACGGCAAGAACTTGCGCGGTGTTGTCTTTCAGTGCTTCTTCTTCGATTAAACGAAGGACGGATAGAGCTAGGGATTCATTATCACGAACGACACCTGTACCGCTACAGCGAGGACAGATATGGTGGCTCGCTTCTGCAAGAGAAGGGCTCAAACGTTGACGAGACATTTCTAGAAGGCCAAAGCGAGAAATACGACCAATCTGAACGCGAGCACGGTCTAGGCGAACAGCTTCACGTAGACGGTTTTCAACTTCACGTTGGTGGCGAACTGGTGTCATATCGATAAAGTCGATAACAACCAAACCACCAAGGTCACGTAGACGCAATTGACGAGCAATTTCGTCTGCTGCTTCTAAGTTAGTATTCAATGCTGTTTCTTCGATATCACCACCCTTTGTTGCGCGAGCAGAGTTGATGTCGATAGAAGTTAGCGCTTCTGTTGGGTCGATTACGATAGAACCACCGGATGGTAGACGCACTTCACGTTGGAAAGCCGATTCAATTTGGCTTTCGATTTGGTAGTGGCTAAATAGCGGTACTTCGCCTTCGTATTTTTTAACGCGACTGATGAAATCTGGGCGTACCAGCTGAATGTGCTCTTTAGCACGTTCGTAGATGGTATTGCTGTCGATTAGAATCTCACCGATATCACGACGTAGGTAGTCACGGATTGCACGAACGATTACGTTACTTTCTTGGTGGATTAGGAATGGAGCAGGGTTAGAATCTGCTGCGCCCTTAATCGCACCCCAGTGGTTAAGTAGTACGTTCAAGTCCCACTCAAGTTCTTCTGCACTCTTACCTACGCCTGCAGTACGTACGATTAGACCCATACCTTGTGGTAGTTCTAACGTGCTTAAAGCGGCTTTCAGTTGAGTGCGCTCGTCACCTTCGATACGGCGAGAAATACCGCCAGCACGAGGGTTATTAGGCATGAGAACAAGGTAGCTACCCGCAAGAGAAATGAACGTAGTTAGGGCTGCCCCCTTACTACCACGTTCTTCTTTTTCCACTTGCACGATTACTTCTTGACCTTCAGTCAGCACTTCTTTAATGCTTGGGCGACCTTGGTAAGTGTAACCTTCAGGGAAATATTCGCGGGCAATTTCTTTGAGAGGGAGGAAACCGTGACGCTCAGCACCGTAATCAACAAATGCGGCTTCTAAGCTTGGTTCGATACGTGTGATACGTCCTTTGTAGATATTCGCTTTTTTAGATTCATGACCTGGACTCTCGATATCAAGATCGAAAAGTCGCTGGCCATCAACCAGAGCGACACGCAACTCTTCTTTTTGAGTTGCGTTAATTAACATTCTTTTCATTGAAAATTTCTCGTTGTCTTTTCTTTTATATTTCTTTGCAACTTGTCACTGGTTTTTCGCTCTTTCACGGTGCCTGATCCCATGGCTTATATTTTGCAGCCTCCCGGCTGGAAGGGGATGCTCTCGGGCACTTCAGTCATCACAAATTCTTTTGGGTTTCGTTGGAAACGGAAACTTGTGACCCGCTATTCGGGCGGTTGATACTCAACGTGAATATGCGAGGAGTAGAGTGACAAGTGTGTTGAACTCAATGTGTCTTACGCCAATGCTGCACCTGACATTCAACAACCTACTCACATTGCTTGGGGTAAATGATTGGTAATGAACAAAATGTAACCAAACCTTCCTTAGCAGCTGTGAACTATAGCAGCGCAGGTTGATATCAGCAATCTGCTTTAGCGCAAACGATGGAAAAATTGGCGCTAAATTCAATTTTTGTAATTTATAACTGGCTGTTTCATAAGCACTTGAGTCTCGCAAACTGAGAAAGACGAGAAACAAATAGAGAAGTTGATAAAGACTTTTAATAATCTAAACAAAAGCTTGGCGTGTTTTGGGGCTATTTATGACTACAAGTGTTTCTTTTGCAGCAAGAATAATGTGAAGTCACACAGATTTGGGTTTACAATAGCGGCCATGAGCGAAATAAGAACACAAGTCCAGTTCGTCGATATCGACGAAGATATGGCGGGTCAACGCATTGATAATTTCTTGCGTAACCAATTAAAAGACATCCCAAAGAGCATGATTTATCGAATTGTGCGCAAGGGCGAAGTACGCGTAAATAAAAAGCGCATTAAAGCAGAGTATAAACTAAAAGCAGGCGATCTTGTTCGTATTCCTCCAGTTACGGTAGAAAAGAAAGAAGACGACGTTGCACCAAGTACGAAGCTAAATAAAGTGGCAGAGTTAGAAGATAAGATCATTTTTGAAGACGATCATCTTTTGATTCTCAACAAGCCATCCGGTACGGCAGTACACGGGGGAAGTGGTTTGAAGTTTGGTGCGATTGAGGCACTCAGAGCACTGCGTCCACAAGCTCGCTTCCTTGAACTTGTTCATCGCATTGACCGTGATACATCCGGAATCTTACTTGTTGCGAAGAAGCGTTCAGCACTGCGTCACCTGCAAGCACAGTTCCGTGAGAAAACAGTGAAGAAGTTTTACTTCGCGCTTGTGATGGGCGAGTGGAAAAACAGCTGCAAAGTTGTTAATGCGCCACTTCTTAAAAACGAAGTGAACAGTATTGTTCGAGTGAATCCAAACGGTAAGCCGTCTGAGACGCGTTTTAAAGTGTTGGAGAAGTTCGAGCAAGCAACGTTGATTCAAGCCAGCCCAATTACGGGGCGTACTCACCAGATTCGTGTGCATACTCAATACACGGGCCACCCAATTGCATGGGATGACCGCTATGGGGATCGTCGTTTTGATGCGTACACTGGTCAGGTTGGTTTGAACCGTTTGTTCCTACACGCAGCTAACATCAAGTTCCAGCACCCATCGAATGATGAGTGGGTGGAAATCAACGCGCCGATGGAAGCGAAATTAGAGAAAGTCTTAGCGGGTTTGCGTAAAAAGTAGAGGTAAGAGTATCTACTCCTTCTGGACTGCAAAAAGCTATGTAAAAGCCGATGTTAATACATCGGCTTTTTTGATCGTTGAGTTGGATTACAAGGGCGTTCGGAATGCAGCGCTCTAATATTCGGAAGCGCTCCGTTGGAGGGCATGTGAAAGAAGCTAAGTTCTAACTGGAGTTGACAGAATTGGTATGTAGAAAGACAAAATAGAGCTGATTCCTGATTCCCTACAAAATATCTAGCCCTTGTTTTTGCAGCATGTCGATCAAATCAATAAGCGGCAGCCCGACTAACGTATTCGGATCTTTGCCGACTAACTTCTTAAACAGACAAATCCCCATGCCTTCACTCTTAAAACTGCCTGCGCAGTAAAATGGTTCTTCTCTATCGACGTAACGTTCGATTTGTTCTTGGGTTAACGCTCTAAAATGCACTTCAAACGTATCGAAGCCGACCTCAGTATGGTTCGTATTAGTGTTGTGTACGGCAAGGCCAGTATAGAAAGTGATAGTTTTACCGCTTTGAGCTAATAATTGCTTAATGGCGTTTTCTCGGTTCAACGGCTTGCCAACTATATTACCGTCAATAACACAGACTTGGTCACTGCCTATCACTAAGCTGTTATCGGTTGTGTCACAAGAGGTGGCTTTACTAATTGCGAGCCTTTGCACCAATTCTAAAGGTGTCTCGTTCGACAAAGGTGTCTCGTCGCTGTTCGGTGACAAGCAAGTAAAAGGCACTGCTAGTTTTTCCAGCAGTTGTTTACGAAAAGGGGAGGTTGAGGCTAAAACCAGTTGGTAATTTTTCATTTTGAATTACAATTCGCACAAGCATTTCCAATAGGATAATCGATCAAAATCGATTCTGGCTAATGCTCTGTATGTTAAGCGTAAAAAAGTACAACTTTTTTGCCTTTTTCTTTGACTAATTTTGATTTGGAAGATAATATTCGCGCCCTATGCAAAAGGTAAAAATACCGCGAACGGTTGATCCGGCGAAGTCCGCACAGAAACGATTAGATTACGATGGCATCATCCAAGCTAGTCTTTTCAAGCGCTTAGCGGAAACAACTGAAGGCGTAAAACGCGACGCAGAAGTCTCATTGTCATTTGATCTTGATGAACAGCGACTTGTTGTTATCTCTGGTAAAGCTAACATCGAAGTCGATTTAGAGTGTCAGCGTTGTAATGAGGTATTCACACATCAGTGTGAAGTTGAATTCCTTTACACTCCTTACTACGGTGAGAAGACGGAAGAGGAAGCACCAGAAATTTATGATTTGGTAGATCTAAATGAGTACGGTGAATTAGACCTTATACAACTAGTTGAAGACGAGTTCATCTTAACATTGCCTCAAATCGCAATGCACGACGAAGCGGATTGTAGCGTTGATTCAAATAACATGGTTTTTGGTGAGATTCCTGAAGAAATTGAGGAAGAAAAACCGAATCCATTCGACGTTTTGAAAAATCTGAAAAAGTAACTGGTGTGGTAGCCGCTTCTTCTTTAGGTTTTTAACCCAATAGTATAGGAGTAGGGTCAATGGCCGTACAGAAAAACCGTAAAACTCGTTCTAAGCGCGGTATGCGTCGTTCACACGATGCGCTAACTACAGCTGCACTATCTGTAGACGCGACTTCTGGTGAAACTCACCTACGCCACAACGTAACTGCTGAAGGTTACTACCGTGGTCAAAAGGTTATCAACAAGTAAGGTTGAACCTTTGCAAAGTATTACCGTTGCACTTGATGCAATGGGCGGGGATTTCGGTCCACGCGTAACAGTGCCTGCCGCCGTGCAGGCACTGTCTCATTTCCCAGAGCTAAAAGTGATTCTTATAGGTGATCAACCTCTGATCACGTCTCAATTATCCCAACTAGGCACCTCGACCAGTTCTCGTTTGAGCATTCTTCATAGCGAGAAAGTGATTTCAAATTCAGAAAAGCCTTCATTAGCATTACGTAACAGCCAAAACAGCTCTATGCGTATGGCTATCGATCTCGTTTCTGAAAACGGAGCAGATGCATGTGTGAGTGGTGGGAACACCGGTGCCCTTATGGCGCTCTCACGATTTATTCTTAAACTGCTTCCTGGTATTGAGCGTCCTGCTTTAGTTTCCGCATTACCAACCATCAGTGGCAAACGTACTTGGATGTTAGATCTTGGTGCAAATGTGTCGTGCGATGCTGACAGTTTATTTCAGTTTGCTGTAATGGGCAGTGCATTAGCCGAAGAGCATCTTGGCCACCCACCTCGAGTGGCGGTACTGAATATTGGTGCTGAAGAAATTAAAGGAAACGATTTAGTCAAACGCTGTGCAGAAATGCTTTCTCAAACCGACGCAATTAATTTTGTGGGTTATATTGAAGGTAATCAAATTTTGCATGACGTGGCCGATGTCATTGTTTGTGATGGCTTTGTCGGTAACGTATGCTTAAAAGCCAGCGAGGGAACAGCGCAACTCTTTATCGAAAAACTAAAAACCAGCATGATGGCATCAACGATAAAGGGATGGATTGCTAGAAAACTGTTTTCTCGGCTATTTAATGAACTAAAAACACTGAACCCCGACCAGTATAACGGCGCAAGTTTGCTAGGATTGCGCGGCATCGTCATAAAAAGCCATGGAAGTGCGGATGTATCTGCGATTGTCAATGCACTTGGCGAGGCAGTACACGAGGTCAAACGACAAGTACCAAGCCGTATTAGCGATCGTTTGGAAGCGGTTTTACTCGAGAGGCATTATTAGTCTTCATGTATAGCAAAATTTTAGGTACTGGCAGCTACCTGCCATCTCAGGTGCGTACTAACGCAGACCTAGAGAAAATGGTAGATACAAGTGACGAGTGGATCGTAGCTCGTACTGGTATTAAAGAGCGTCGAATTGCAGCTGAAGATGAAACAGTTGCAGATATGGCATTCTACGCAGCTGAAAACGCTATCGATATGGCCGGCATCGACAAAAACGATATCGACCTGATTATCGTTGCTACTACTAGCAGTAGCCATACTTTCCCTTCATCTGCGTGTCAGGTGCAAGGAAAGCTTGGCATTAAAGGTTGTCCTGCATTCGACTTAGCCGCTGCTTGTTCAGGCTTTGTATACGCATTGTCTGTTGCTGATCAACACATCAAATCTGGCATGTGCAAAAATGTGCTTGTGATTGGTGCAGACGCATTGTCGAAAACATGTGATCCAACGGATCGCTCAACTATCATCTTATTTGGTGATGCTGCGGGTGCCGTTGTCCTTGGTGCAAGCGAAGAGCCTGGTATTATCTCTACGCACGTATATTCAGACGGCCAGTTTGGCGATCTATTGAGCCTGCCTGTTCCTGAACGTGGTAAAGATGCGAACAAGTGGCTGCATATGGCTGGAAACGAAGTGTTCAAAGTAGCCGTTACTCAGCTTTCAAGGCTAGTAAAAGACACGCTTGAAGCGAACGACATGCATAAGTCTGAACTAGACTGGCTGGTTCCGCATCAAGCGAACTACCGCATCATTTCAGCGACAGCGAAGAAGCTTTCGATGTCACTAGACCAAGTCGTGATTACACTTGATAAACACGGCAACACATCAGCAGCAACCGTGCCAACAGCACTGGATGAAGCGGTACGTGATGGTCGTATTAAACGTGGTCAAACTCTGCTTCTTGAAGCGTTTGGCGGCGGATTCACTTGGGGCTCAGCTCTGGTGAAGTTCTAACTTTCACAAGAATTCAAAATTTAAGATGCGCTGCGGTGCATCTTATTTCTTTTTACTTTGCTTAAAGGAAAACAACATGAGCAAGTTTGCTATCGTATTTCCAGGTCAAGGTTCACAAGCTGTAGGTATGCTTGCTGACCTAGGCGAACAATATGACGTAGTGAAACAAACATTTGCAGAAGCATCTGACGCACTAGGTTACGACCTATGGGCGCTTGTTCAAAATGGACCTGCAGAAGATCTAAACCAAACTTTCCGTACTCAGCCTGCATTACTAGCATCATCTGTGGCTATCTGGCGTGTATGGCAAGATCTTGGTCTAGAGCAACCAGCAAACCTAGCGGGTCACAGCCTAGGTGAGTATTCAGCGCTTGTGTGTGCTGGTGTGATTGACTTTAAAGAAGCAATCAAACTGGTTGAGCTACGTGGTCAACTGATGCAAGAAGCGGTACCTGCGGGTACTGGTGCAATGTACGCGATTATCGGTTTAGATGACGAAGCCATTGCAAAAGCTTGTGAAGAAGCAGCACAAGGTGACGTCGTTTCTCCAGTAAACTTCAACTCGCCTGGTCAAGTTGTTATTGCAGGTAGCAAAGACGCAGTAGAGCGCGCCGGCGCACTATGTAAAGAAGCAGGTGCTAAACGTGCTCTTCCTCTTCCAGTTTCTGTGCCTTCACACTGTGCACTAATGAAACCAGCAGCAGAGAAACTAGCTGTTGCGCTAGAGTCTATTGAATTCAATGCGCCACAGCTTCCAGTAATCAACAACGTTGATGTGGCAGCAGAAACAGATCCTGCAAAAATCAAAGATGCACTTGTTCGCCAGTTACACAGCCCAGTTCGCTGGACTGAGAGCGTGCAGCTAATGAGTGAGCAAGGCGTAGAAAATCTTCTTGAGCTTGGTCCTGGTAAAGTACTTACAGGTCTAACAAAACGTATCGTGAAAACACTAAGCGCAGCAGCTGTTAACGACGTCGCGTCGCTAGAAGCCGCTAAGTAATTTACTCACGATAAGAAAAGGGAAACACAACATGATGAATCTAGAAGGTAAAATTGCCCTAGTGACAGGCGCGAGCCGTGGCATTGGTCGTGCAATTGCTGAACTTCTTGTTGAACGCGGTGCGACAGTTATCGGTACTGCAACGTCTGAAGGCGGCGCAGCAGCGATCAGCGAATACCTAGGTGAAAATGGCAAAGGCCTTGCACTTAACGTAACTGACGTTGAGTCAATCGAAGCGACACTAAAAAACATCAACGATGAGTTTGGTGCGATCGATATCCTAGTTAACAACGCTGGTATCACGCGTGATAACCTACTTATGCGCATGAAAGATGATGAGTGGAATGACATCATCAATACGAACCTAACGCCTATCTATCGCATGTCTAAAGCGGTTTTACGCGGCATGATGAAAAAACGTGCGGGTCGTATCATCAATGTAGGTTCAGTTGTTGGTACTATGGGTAACGCTGGTCAAACTAACTATGCTGCAGCAAAAGCGGGCGTGATTGGCTTTACTAAGTCGATGGCTCGTGAAGTTGCTTCTCGTGGCGTGACAGTCAATACAGTAGCACCTGGTTTTATTGAAACTGACATGACTAAGGCGCTAAATGATGACCAACGTGCAGCAACGTTGTCAAACGTGCCTGCAGGTCGTCTAGGTGACCCACGTGAAATTGCATCAGCAGTTGTGTTCCTGGCTTCACCTGAAGCGGCTTACATTACTGGTGAAACTTTGCATGTAAATGGTGGCATGTACATGGTTTAATGCACAGTTCGCGCAAAATAAGCTGTTTTACTTTGTGAAAAATAGCCTATAGTTGCTGTTAACTGTCATTAAGTTGTCATGCTCATGCGCAAGATTTGTGCATGATTTAAGTCAAAAATGTATTGAAATTCGGTTAAATTCGCTAATTTTGTGGTTTGACCAGCAAGGACCCCCTTGCAACTTTCAATAGTTCGAATAAACTACGGAATCATCGCATTAGGCGAAATCTGTAAAGGAAAAGAAAAATGAGCAACATCGAAGAACGCGTAAAGAAAATCATTGTTGAACAGCTAGGTGTAGACGAAGCAGAAGTTAAAAACGAAGCTTCATTTGTTGATGATCTAGGTGCTGATTCTCTAGACACTGTAGAGCTAGTTATGGCTCTAGAAGAGGAATTCGACACTGAGATTCCTGACGAAGAAGCTGAGAAAATCACTACTGTTCAAGCTGCAATCGACTACGTAAACAGCGCTCAGTAATTATCTCTCCCAGGCGGTCTCCTAGACCGCCTGTGTTCTTTCTAACTTCTTCTATCCTCTCATAGAAACATTCAATTCCCGGAGAATTATATCGTGTCCAAGCGTCGTGTAGTTGTCACTGGCATGGGTATGTTGTCACCGGTAGGCAACACAGTCGAATCATCTTGGAAAGCCCTGCTAGAAGGTCAAAGTGGTATTGTTAACATCGAACATTTCGATGCAACAAACTTCTCAACTCGTTTTGCAGGTCTTGTAAAAGATTTCGATTGCACAGAGTACATGTCTAAAAAAGATGCGCGTAAAATGGATCTATTCATCCAATACGGCATTGCTGCTGGTATCCAAGCGCTAGATGACTCTGGCTTACAAATTACCGAAGAAAACGCGGCTCGAGTTGGTGTTGCAATCGGCTCAGGTATTGGCGGCCTAGACCTTATCGAAACAGGTCATACAGCACTTGTTGATAAAGGCCCTCGCAAAGTTAGCCCATTTTTTGTTCCTTCGACCATCGTAAACATGGTTGCAGGTAACCTATCTATCATGCGTGGTCTTCGTGGTCCAAACATCGCGATCTCTACAGCATGTACTACTGGTCTTCACAACATTGGCCACGCGGCACGTATGATCGCATACGGTGACGCTGAAGCTATGGTTGCTGGTGGTGCTGAAAAAGCATCTACTCCACTAGGTATGGCTGGTTTTGGTGCAGCAAAAGCGCTTTCTACTCGCAATGACGAACCACAAAAAGCGTCTCGTCCTTGGGATAAAGGCCGTGATGGTTTCGTTCTTGGTGACGGTGCCGGTATTATGGTTCTTGAAGAGTATGAACACGCGAAAGCACGCGGCGCTAAGATTTACGCAGAGCTTGTTGGCTTTGGCATGTCTGGTGACGCTTACCACATGACTTCTCCAAGTGAAGATGGTTCAGGTGGCGCTCTAGCGATGGAAGCAGCAATGCGTGACGCAAACATCACAGGTACTCAAGTTGGTTACGTGAATGCTCACGGTACATCAACGCCTGCGGGTGACGTTGCTGAAATCAAGGGTGTGAAACGTGCTCTTGGTGAAGAAGGCTCTAAGCAAGTACTTGTCTCTTCGACTAAATCGATGACTGGTCACCTACTAGGTGCTGCAGGTTCGGTTGAAGCTATTATTACGGTTCTATCGCTGGTTGACCAAATTGTTCCACCAACGATCAACCTTGATGATCCAGAAGAAGGCTTAGATATCGACCTTGTGCCGCACACAGCGCGTAAAGTTGATATGGAATACGCTATCTGTAATTCGTTCGGCTTCGGCGGAACAAACGGTTCGCTTGTATTCAAAAAATTTGCTGAGTAAAAATCTCTAACACTGTTTAGAGACACGAAACTTGTATTCTAACGGCTCGATGCTTAGCATTGAGCCGTTTTGTTTTATTTGGCGCTCACAAAGCAAGGGTATTTGAATGTTCTGGGTAAATGGACTTCCACAAACGCACGTTTCAGTTAGCGATCGTTCTTTTCAGTATGGCGATGGTTGCTTCACCACTATTTTGACTAAAAAAGGTGAACTGGTTTATTGGCCAGAACATATCGAGCGGTTGGAGGCGTGCCTAAAAACATTACAAATACCTTCTCCAAATTGGTGCACTGTCCATGAATGGGCTACCCAAGCTGTTTTGAAAGATGAATTGGCAGGTATCAAAATTCACATCAGCCGTGGTGAAGGTGGGCGAGGGTACAGTCCAAGTGGCATTGAGGGACCTACGGTCAGTGTCTCTAACTTTACGTTTCCTTCTCATTATCCTTTTTGGCAAGAAAATGGTGTTCACTTAGGGGTCTGTGAAACCCGCCTTGGTATTCAGCCGCTTCTGGCCGGACATAAGCATAATAACCGAATAGAACAAGTTCTCGCCAAAGCAGAAATAGAGGGCTCTGAATTTACCGATGCTGTGACGTTAAATGTGCAAAATCATGTCATTGAAACTACAATGGCAAACCTTTTTTGGGTTAAAGATAATAGTGTTTTTACACCGGATTTGAGCTTATCTGGTGTCGCTGGCGTCCAGCGCCGTAAAGTTCTGGAATATTTAGATGTTATTGGTATTAAAGTGGCAGTGAGTACTTATTCGCTTGCCGCGCTGCTTGAGGCCGATGAGATCTGGATGTGTAACTCTCTATTAGGTGTTGCTCCTGTTAGGAGTATTACGTCGCAAAACAATAAGACTCTATTTCCAATTGGAAAATTGACACAACGACTTCAAGGGAATCTAAATACGTGATTAAAAAACTGTTTGCTTTTGTTGTACTGATTGCCGTTATTGGTGCAGCTGGTGTTTTTTACGTTGTTTCACAGACTAAGCAATATGTTAACTCGCCAATTCTTATAGAGCAGCCTCAGCTGTTTACCGTAGAAAATGGCACCAGCTTTCACCGAGTGATGCGTGATCTTGTAAAAGACGACATCATAGAAGCTGCTGATTACATTCGTTTAATGCCCCACCTTTACCCAGAGCTTCTTCAGGTGCGAGCAGGCACTTACCAACTTGAGCCTAGTGTGTCGTTGTACGAAACTCTCGAACAACTTAATACTGGCAAAGAGCATCAATTTGCGATTACGTTTGTTGAGGGGAGCCGTTTTTCTGAGTGGGTCGAACAACTGAGTGCTGCGCCATATGTTAAGCATGATATGACAGATTTATCTGAAAAACAGATGGCGGAAAAATTGGGTATTAAACGAGATAAGCTAGAAGGTTTGTTTTTAGCAGAGACGTATCACTACACTGCGGGCGCAAGTGAAAGTCAAATTCTGAAGCGTGCTCATGATAAGTTGAATGCCATTTTGGATGCTCACTGGGGACAACGCCAAGAAAAACTGCCAATCAAAGATAAATATGAAGCATTGATTTTAGCGTCTATCATCGAGAAAGAGACGGCGATTGATTCTGAGCGTGAACGTGTAGCTTCTGTGTTTGTAAACCGTTTGAATAAACGTATGCGCCTACAAACAGACCCGACGGTTATCTATGGTATGGGCGATGCGTATGATGGCAACATCCGGAAGAAAGACTTACGAACACCAACGCCATACAACACTTACACGATTAATGGCTTGCCGCCAACACCAATTGCCATGGCTGGTGAAGCATCGATTGAAGCGGCTTTAAACCCAGAAAACAGCAACTATCTATATTTCGTAGCAAGTGGAAAGGGCGGACATGTATTTTCGAAATCCCTTGCTGAGCACAATCGTGCTGTACGTGCCTATTTAAGAGAACTAAGAAAGAACAAATGATGAAAGCAAACTTTATTGTCGTTGAGGGCCTAGAAGGCGCGGGTAAAAGCACTGCCATTAAAACAGTTTTAGATACGCTAAAGATGGCGGGTATCGAAAACATTGTTAATACTCGTGAACCTGGTGGCACACCGCTAGCAGAAAAAATGCGTGCGCTTGTAAAAGAAGAGCATGAGGGTGAAGACCTAAAAGACATGACCGAACTGCTTTTGCTTTACGCAGCGCGTGTTCAGCTAGTCGAAAACGTCATCAAGCCAGCTCTAGCAAACGAACAGTGGGTGGTGGGCGATCGTCATGATTTGTCCTCTCAGGCTTACCAAGGTGGTGGTCGTCAAATCGATGCATCTCTTATGGAGAACCTACGTGATACCACGTTAGGTGAGTTCAAGCCTGCATTCACACTGTACATGGATATCGATCCGCGTGTCGGTCTTGAGCGTGCTCGTGGTCGTGGCGAACTTGATCGTATTGAAAAGATGGACATCAGCTTCTTTGAGCGTACTCGTGAGCGTTATTTAGAGCTGGCGAATGCAGACGATTCTATTGTTATTATCAACGCACAACAGACGATTGAAGAAGTGTCACGAGACATCAAAGCCGCTCTTAATGAGTGGTTAGAGCAACAATAAGTGATATCTGGATTGAGGTGATTCATGTTGAATGATTTTCCATGGTTACAGCCAGTTTGGGATAACCTAAAAACGAGCCTAGATTCCGAACGGGTTCCCGGCGCTTTGATGCTGCAAAGTGAGAAAGGTTTGGCCGTGGATAAGCTCGTGGAAGTTTTCAGTCATGCTTTGTTGTGCCAAAACTACGCCAGCGAAGCTTGTGGTTTTTGCCATAGCTGTCAGTTGGTGAAGTCTCAAAGCCATCCCGATTTACACTGGATAAGGCCAGAGAAAGAAGGCAAAGCGATTACGGTTGATCAGATTCGCGCCTGTAATCGTCTTGCTCATGAGTCTTCTCAATTGAATGGCTATCGTGTGTTTATTATCGAGCCTGCGGATGCAATGAATGAGTCTGCATCTAATGCTTTGTTAAAAACACTCGAAGAACCAGGACACAAATGCTTGTTCTTACTTGTCACGCACAATCAAGAGCGATTACTGCCAACGATTCAAAGTCGTTGTCAGCAGTGGGTGGTGGCATCCCCTTCGACTGAACAGGCAATGAACTGGATTAAAGAGCAAGGCGAGTCAAATGTGCCTGCTTATGCGCTGAAGTTGAATATGGGGTCTCCAATAAAAACCCTAGAAGCTGTGAAAAGTGGCGAGTTAGATGAATATCAAACGTTTGAACGCTGTTTTATCGACACGCTATCTTCGCCGATATCGGATGTTTTTCAGTGCGCGACTATGATTGCGAAGAACCCTGATAAAGCGTTGGGCTGGGCATGGTATTTATTAACAGATGCGCAGAAGGCTCAGTTTGGCGTTGTCGAGGTGGATCAACTGCCTGGCGCGACGAAGTTCCCAACAAATAATTATGATGGGTTGTACCTATCAACGAAAAAGCTCCTTGAGCTTAAAGCACAGGTCCAGAATTTTCCGGGTTTGAACCTTGAACTACTATCAATGAACTGGTTAATTGAATCACGAGAGGCATTATGTTCGTAGATTCGCATTGTCATTTAGACAAGTTGAATTACGACGATCTTCATATCAATGTTGAAGACGTTATTAACAAAGCAAAACAAGCTAACGTAACCGAACTTCTATCGGTCGGTGTGACGTTGGACTCTTTCCCTAAGATGTTAGAGCTGATCACGCCTTACGATAATGTATACGCGTCTTGTGGTGTGCACCCACTTGATGTGGAAAGTGCATTTTCACTAGAGACGCTGCATCGTCATGCTTCTCACGAGAAAGTCGTGGCGATTGGTGAAACGGGGTTAGATTATCATTACAAACCAGAGACAGCGGGACTGCAAAAAGAGCGTTTTGAGCAGCAAGTTGAATTAGCGGTAGAACTAAATAAACCACTCATCATTCATACTCGTAACGCTCGTGAAGATACATTAGAAATTCTACGTAAAGGTGGAGCGGATAAATGTGGTGGTGTGATTCATTGTTTTACGGAAGATCTGCCATTTGCAGAAGCTGCGTTGGATTTGGGGTTCTACATCTCAATTTCGGGTATTGTGACTTTCCGTCAAGCGACAGAATTGAAGGAAGTAGTGAAAGCATTACCGCTAGAAAAGCTACTTATTGAGACGGACTCACCGTATTTAGCTCCCGTGCCACATCGTGGAAAAGAGAACCAACCCGCTTACGTAGTCGAAGTTGCAGCCTATATCGCACAGCTAAAAGGATGCTCGCTAGCAGAGGTAGGGCAAAAAACCACCGAAAACTTCCGAAATCTTTTTTTGCGATGAAAAATCAATAAGCGTAGTAAAAAAGGGGCAATAGCCCCTTTTTTGTTTAGAAATACGCCAAAAAGATCATTTAGTTTAATGTTTACTAAATTTGTTGATTTAACCGCATTCAAATCCCTCAAATGTAATTTTGTTACTAAAAATAACATCAGTCTTTATTTTATTTACGCCTTAAAATTAATTCTGTTGATAATAAAGTCTTTATAAAACAGTAATATAAGTTTAATGCAAACCTTTTCATTAGCGCTTTTTCGGTGTGATCTGAGACTTGTTTTGAAACTAAATTTCGTAACTGTGTGGAAAGTTTGAGGGCCATCAATATATATTTAGAGCCGGAAAATATAATGCAACGTGTGGTTACATTTTCATTGGGTGCTAACATTGAGGCTACGGGGGTGTGCCGTTAGTGCCCAAATAATACTTATAATTTATCAGGAGCATAAACATGTTTAAGAACCTTTTTGCAAACCTGCAAAAAGTTGGTAAAGCTCTGATGCTACCAGTATCAGTTTTGCCAGTCGCAGGTATTCTACTAGGTGTTGGTGCTGCCCACCTTAGCTTCATTCCAGAGATCGTTTCGAATCTTATGGAACAAGCTGGTGGTTCAGTATTCGGCCAAATGGCACTTCTATTTGCTGTTGGTGTAGCACTTGGCTTCACAAACAACGACGGTGTAGCAGGTCTTGCTGCTATTGTTGGTTACGGCATTATGACAGCAACGCTTGGCGTTATGGCTGGCATCATGGGCGTTGAAAAAATCGATACAGGCGTACTAGGTGGTATCCTTGTCGGTGGTGTTGCTGCTTGGGCATTCAACCGTTTCTTTAAAATTCAACTTCCAGAGTACCTTGGTTTCTTCGCTGGTAAGCGTGCAGTGCCAATCATCACTGGTTTTGCTGCGATTTTCCTTGCGGTAGTACTTTCTTTCGTATGGCCACCAATCGGCGGTGCAATCTCTGCATTCTCTGACTGGGCTGCACATCAGAACCCACAACTAGCATTCGGTATTTACGGTGTTGTTGAACGTTCTCTAATCCCATTCGGTCTACACCACGTATGGAACGTACCATTCTTCTTCGAAGCTGGTACTTGTGTGAACGCTGCGGGCGAAACTCAAAACGGCGTACTAACTTGTTACCTAGTTGCTGATGAAGCATCTCGTGCTGCTGGTAATGGCTTCGGTCAGCTAGCGGGTGGTTACATGTTCAAGATGTTTGGTCTACCAGCTGCAGCAATCGCAATTGCTCACTGTGCTAAACCAGAAAACCGCGCGAAAGTAATGGGTATCATGGCATCTGCTGCGTTGACTTCATTCCTAACAGGTATTACTGAGCCAATCGAATTCTCATTCCTATTCGTTGCTCCACTACTATACGGTATCCACGCTCTACTAGCTGGTTCTGCATACGTTGTTGCTAATACTCTAGGTTTCGTACACGGTACATCATTCTCACACGGTCTGATCGACTTCCTAGTTCTATCTGGCCACGCTCAGAAGATGGGTCTGATGGTTGCTGTTGGTCTAGTTTACGCGGTCATTTACTACGTAGTATTCCGCACAGTAATCACTGCTCTTGACCTAAAAACTCCTGGTCGTGAAGATGAAACAGAAACTGCTGCGGTTGCGACTGGTTCAGACATGGCTGGTGAGCTTGTTGCTGCATTCGGCGGTAAAGCTAACATCACAGGTCTAGACGCATGTATCACTCGTCTACGTGTAGCAGTTGCTGATACAGCAGCCGTTGACCAAGACAAGCTAAAACAACTTGGCGCTGCTGGTGTTGTAGTTGTTGCAGGTGGTGTACAGGCTATCTTCGGTACTAAGTCTGACAACCTGAAAACAGAAATGGATGAGTGGATTCGTAACCACGGCTAATCTCAGTCATTCATAAAAAAGGAGGCTTCGGCCTCCTTTTTTGATCTGTAAATTTTGGTCTACCTTTTTCTTTTCTATTGTTACTGCTTTCTCTCTTAGTCACTTCCTTAGTTACAGTGCGTGATCTTCTTCTCAGCCTTACCTTTGTAGCTTTATTCGTACGTCATCCTTACTCGTTACTGACAAAATAAAATGGTGTTATGTTTGAATTATGCACGCTGTTTTTTAGAGGGGGAGATGTTGATGAAAAAACTAATTTTGTTGGCAGCAGCTGCATTGCCAAGCGCCGTAATGGCTGCAGATGGACCAAAGAATTTTTCTGTGGGTATGGCTGTTGATCAGCAGTTGAGTGTCGTGATTGAAATTGAAGATAAGTATCGCGGCATCATTGGTAATGATGGGATGGCGTTTGACTACATTGCGAAGCGCGGGACGTTCGATCAAAGCATGCCACTGACCTGGTACGTCGGTATTGGTGGTTGGTATGAGTGGGATGACGAATTTGGTGTCCGTGTTCCATTGGGTTTGAACTGGGACTTATCTAAAGGTTGGGACCTCTACGCTCAAATTCACCCAGAACTTGAGCTTTATAAAGGACCTGACCTACAAATCGGTGGGGCACTTGGTATCAAGTATAATTTCTAACAGACACAAAAATGCCGGCTTTGTCGCCGGCACTTTATTTTTTAACTTCTAATTATGATTATTGCTTGTTCATTGCACGTTTGATGCAAATTGCGGCTCCGCCCCAAGTAATACCCAGACCGATAATCATCATGATGATTGCACTTGTCGTCATTACGCTTTCTCCTTGCTCATTACGTTAATTAATACACCAAACACGAACAGCGCAGCAATCATTGCCCAACCTAGGGTTAGGTCGTAGCCACCGTAGCCTTCTGTTAGAAGCGCGTACAGTTTTGTTGCCAAGATAATCGCTAGCATGATAGGCGTCACGAAACGTAGACAGATTTCAAACCATTGACCGATAGAGAAGTCAGAGCGTTCATTAACGTAATTGCGAACTTCTGGCACTTGTTTCAATAACCAAGCCATCAGAACGATTTCTACAAGGCCGCCAACCATAATACCAACGTTGTTTGCGAAGTGGTCGACAAGGTCAAGTAGAAGCAGTCCGCCGTTGGTCGCGAATGCCATCGAGACAACAAATCCCGCACCAATTACGACGTTAGCGGCTTTTTTACGACTCCATTTTAGCTTGTCGATAACCGCTGAAGTGACTGCCTCCATGATCGAAATGTGCGAGCTTAAACCAGCAACAACCAAAGCAAAGAAGAACAGCGGGCCAAGAATGTATGGTGCTGGTAATAAGTTAATTGCCGCAGGTAATGTCACAAATGCCAATCCAACACCTGCAGATACAACTTCAGTGAGTGGTTTGCCTTGCTCTTGCGCCATATAACCCAACACCGAGAAAATCATGATACCCGATAGAATTGAGAAGCCACAGTTGATCAATACCGTCATAAAGGCGTTATTGGTGATGTCCGATTTCTCTGGTAGGTAGCTTGAGTACGCCAGCATGATCGCAAAGCCAATGCTCAACGTGAAGAAGATTTGACCATAAGCCGCAGCCCATACCTTCACATCCCAAATTTTGCTGAAATCAGGCTCGAACATGTAGTTCACACCATCTAGCGCACCAGGTAGGAAAATCATGCGGCCAATCAAGAAGATCACCATAACAAACAAAATAGGCATCATGATCTTAGAAGCGCGTTCAATGCCCGATTTAACACCGCTCACAATGGCTGTGTAGGTAATCGCCCAAGCAATCAACATAGATACTGCGATCTTCCATTGAATACTGCCTAAATCCGTTGGTGAATTATCACCAAGCTTTAGGTATTCACTAAAGAAGAATGCATTCGTATCTGAGCCCCAACTTTGAGTAAACGACATACCAAAATAAGAAATTGCCCAACCAATAACGGCAACGTAATAGACTGCGATAACTGCAGCAACACCCACCTGAAACCAACCTAACCACTCAAACTTAGAGTGGATCTTCGCGAGTGTTTTTGGCGCAGAACCACGGTACTTTTGACCCATACTGAACTCTAGGATCATGAATGGAATACCTGCTGTGATCATGGCAAAAAGGTAAGGAATAAAAAAGGCACCGCCACCATTCTCATAAGCCATATAAGGGAAACGCCAGATGTTACCCAAACCGATGGCTGAACCGACTGCGGCTAAAATGAATCCCGCACGGGATCCCCATTGTTCTCGCTTCATATTTGACTCCTGTACAACTCCCTAAGGAATGAAGCTCTTTCAGGCATTATGAAAAAACCAGCAGAAGAAAGGGCAACTGTTATCCATCAGTTTTTGTTCTTAATTCCGAATTGTTACAAAATTCTGGTGTTTTACTTTGTAATGCATGCAAAGAAATAGAATTAAATGCTTAGTATTTTGATGTGTGTCTGTAAAAGCTGAAATATTCTTCTGCTCTCTGTGGTTAGACTAACTTTTTACATTATTTAGCGCAATAGATTCTAAATGTTAATGGCAGGGTTTTATGTGGTTTAAATATTGTTAAATGGTGTTTTTGTAGGGCATCCGATCGGTAATTAGTGGTTGTTTTTGAAATAAATATCTAAATTATCAATGTGATCTTGGTCTAATAAACTGTTTTTGTTTTATAGGGCGTCTGTCTGTATTGATGACACCCTATAGAAGATATTACGTTAAAACGACGTGTTAGAAGCGGAAGGTAAAACCAATATTTGACTGGAATTGGTTCATCCAATCGGTTTCAAACTTGATAATACAAGATGAACCGTCAGTCGGTAGGACGCAGGCTCCTGATGTGTCGTTATCGACAACAGTGCCCAACCAACGGATCTGAGCTGTCATCGCAAAGGTTTTCGAGAATTCGTATTCAAGACCGGCGAAAGCACTGCCAGAAAACCCGTATTTGTCATTAACCCAATCAACATCGGCATAAGAGGCTCCTAATCCCAAGCCAACATAGGTTTGCCATCCTTGAGAAAGAGGGTAGTAAATACTGCTTTGAAATTGGAGATAGTGAATATCTGCGGAGTTATTGATGTCTTGTAGCTCTGAGGATTGGTTTGAATAGAAAAAACCAATACGACCCATCTCGAAAGGTGTTTCTACGGATATCGCATAATTGATGGAAGGGTCTAAATCGTAGGTACGGCTGTTTTCATCCTCTACTTTTCCGCCCCCTGTAAAGCCGACGTAGGGAGTAACGATAACGTTTGCTTGAGCAGCCATAGAACTGCTCAATAAGATACTCCCAACTAGCCAGCCAATTTTATAGTTCATTTGCTATCTCCTTATTATGACTAAGCTAATTGTGATGCCTTAGTCAAAATCGTGCGACTAAATTAGGCAATTCTTGAACATAATTCACACTGGTGTTATTAATTTGTTACAACTAAAGGAGGTGTCTATGGAACACGATCTAAAATCCGCCCTATTCATTGTCGTCACGGTGTTCGCAGTTTTACTGTCTTTTGGCATTATTGCGATTACTACGGCTTAACTAACATACTGGCATCACGCCTATGATACGTAACAGCGGTATAATCACCGACAGCCATGCAGAGCTTGATGTAGATGTTTACGAGCGCTTTAGAAATGGCAAAACTGCCCTTGTCGCACAAGGTGGAGGGCAGAGAGGGATTTTTACCGCTGGTGTATTGGATGCATTTCTTCTTTCCAATTTCGACCCGTTTGATGAGTTCTATGGAACTTCAGCCGGCGCGCTTAACCTCTGTGCTTATCTCTGCCGACAACACGGAATGGGGAAAGCTTTCATTACTGACCTCACGACATCTGACGAATTCTTCAATCTCTTCCGCTACATCCGTAAAAAGCAGTATTTGGGGCTAGAATGGGCCTTAGAGCGGATTCAGGATTACCCTTACAAACTTGACTTAGATATGGGTAAAAGTGTGTTAGGAGCCCGTAGCGCCTTCGCAGCGGTTACTAACGCCGACACTCTCTCAGATCAATACCTGCCGATTTTGAGCCAAAATTGGGTTAATACCATGGTAGCGACGTGCGCCATACCAAAATTGTACCAAAGCCCCGTGAGTATTAATGGTCAGCAGTTTGTGGATGGAGGTGTATCTGCGTCTATCCCAGTGCAAGAAGCATGGCGACAAAATGCACGTAATATTATTGTGATTCGTACCGAGCCTTTTTCTGAATCAGAAGCTAAAGCGCAAAGTGAGATTGGTGATGGTGGCGTTGAGTGGTATCGAGAATCTATCAATTCAGTACAAGAATCTTGGCAACAAAAAGTTACTCAATGGAAAGATGATTGGAGTGACTTCCTTCAACAAAAAATCAATGCCGCTCATGACTCTAAGTTAACTGGCCACAAACTGCTGAATGGCGGACGTTGGTTGTTTGGGGCGGACAATTTGTATCGTTTGAGTCATTTGATCGGAGAGAACTTCGACTCCGGGCTGGCAGATATGTTGATGATTCACTACCAAACGTTCGAACTGACACAAGCTTTCTTGTCTGCGCCGCCGGATGATACCTTTATCCTCCAGTTGGCTCCTAAAGAAGAACTCCAGTCCTCTTCTCTACTTAGTGACCCAGAAGCGCTAGAGCATGACTACCAACTCGGACTACAAGCGGGTTTTAACCTAATTCAGCTCTATGATAAGTTAAACGTAGATGGCCGAGAGACCGCTTAGGTTTGAATCCGTAATTCGATAAAAGAAAAGGCTCCAGTTGGAGCCTTTGTCATGTATTCGAGTCAAATGCTACGCAGATAGGATTCGCATACAGTTCGTTGAACCAACCACATCCATGACATCACCTTGAGTGAAGATCACGAGATCCCCTTCATCGAGCAATCCTTGTTCTTTAAGCGTTACAATTGCCGCGTGAGCGGTCGTCAATCCAGCGCCCCCCTTAGAATCAAAGAACACTGGTGTTACACCACGGTATAGTGCTGCACGGTTCAATGTGGACTCGTTACGAGAGAGTGCGAAAATCGGTAGACCAGAACTCAAACGTGACATCATCAATGCTGTGCGGCCTGATTCTGTTAATGAAATCATCGCTTTTACGCCTTCCATATGATTGGCAGCATACATAGTCGACATTGCAATGGTCTCTTCTGCGGTCGCAAACGTGCGATCCAATCGGTAAGTCGAGAGGCTTGCTTCTGACATTTTTTCTGCACCCATACAGACTTCTGCCATGGATTTAACGGTTTCTACTGGGTATAAACCCGCAGCTGTTTCACCTGAAAGCATAACGGCGTCTGTACCATCAAGCACGGCGTTGGCAACGTCCATTACTTCTGCACGAGTTGGCATCGGTGCGGCCATCATAGATTCCATCATTTGGGTTGCAGTGATAACAATGCGGTTTAAGCTACGCGCACGGCGGATCAGCTTTTTCTGTACGCCGATAAGCTCTGGATCGCCAATTTCTACCCCTAAGTCACCACGAGCCACCATCACCACATCGGAAGCGAGGATGATGTCATCAATTGATTCATTGTTCGCTACCGTCTCTGCTCGCTCGACTTTAGCGACAAGCTTCGCTTCTAAGCCAGCGTCACGCGCTAAACGACGTGCGTAGTTCATGTCTTCCCCGTTGCGAGGGAATGAGATGGCTAAGTAATCCACTTTGATTTCTGCTGCGGTTAGGATGTCTGCCTTATCTTTTTCTGTTAGAGCATCCGCAGAAAGACCGCCACCTTTTTTGTTGATGCCTTTGTTGTTGGACAATGGACCACCAACAGTGACTCGGGTGTGAACTTTATTTCCTTCAACGCTGGTAACTTGGAGCTGTACTCGGCCATCATCAAGTAACAGTATATCGTTAGTTGAGACGTCCTGTGGAAGTTCTTTGTAATCTAAGCCAACCGATTCTTGGTTGCCTTCGCCTTTAGGTAAGTCACTATCTAAAGTGAACTTGTCTCCGACACTGAGGATGATTTTACCATCTTGGAAAGTTGAGACTCGTATTTTAGGACCTTGTAAATCGCCGAGAATAGCAACTTGTCGACCCAGTTTAGCCGCAATCGCACGGACTTTATTGGCTCGTTGAATATGGTCTTCGCTCGTACCGTGGGAAAAGTTCATACGTACGACGTTTGCGCCCGCTTTGATGATTTCTTCAAGGACATTGTCTTTGTCGGTTGAAGGGCCTAGCGTTGTGACGATTTTTGTTCTTCTCAATATAGAAGTCATAGATTCTCCGAAGAATGCAGGTGTAGGACGAGATAACTGGAATTCTATTCTCGCTAAGTATATGCACACTATGTACATATTGTTCGTATTTAGGTCAAAGTGCTGAAAAAACGCTGAGTCTCAGGCTTTGCTTCCTAATTTGATGAATAAAATAAGTCAATTTTCAAACAATTTAACAGGAGTAGATTTCTCGTTATTTGATTGAATACACAAACAAACATGTTTATACGTGATGCTTGTCACGGGGATTTATCAATTCACTTCACAATTACTTCGCAAAGTAAAAAAATTATCCCGTTATAGAATTTCGGAGTGCAAGATGTACATGGCTCAACCGGGCCATATTGATCATATCAAACAGGTCAATGCTGGTCGTGTATACAAACTAATTGACCTGAAGGGTCCAATTTCTCGAATCGATTTATCCAAGAAAAGTGAGCTTGCACCTGCGAGTATCACTAAGATCACTCGAGAGTTGATTGAAGCACATCTGATTCATGAAACTACCGTGCAAGAGGCGACCAGTCGTGGCCGTCCAGCGGTAGGTTTGCAAGTCAATAATGAAGGCTGGCAATTCTTATCGATGCGTTTAGGGCGAGGGTATTTGACCATTGCTTTGCATGAACTTGGTGGGGACGTGCTTATCGATACCAAAATCGATATCCACGAGCGCGATCAAGATGATGTTTTGGAACGCTTACTCTACGAAATTGATGAATTCTTTCAAACCTACGCCGATCAACTTGATCGTGTGACTAGTATTGCTATCACGTTGCCTGGTCTGGTGAACTCAGAGCAGGGTATTGTGCTGCAAATGCCGCATTACAATGTTGAGAACCTTGCTCTAGGGCCTGAGATCTACAAAGCAACAGGTTTACCAGTGTTTATTGCCAACGATACACGTGCGTGGGCATTGGCTGAGAAGCTGTTTGGTCACTCACAAGAGAACGATAACTCGGTTCTGATTTCGATTCACCACGGCTTGGGGGCCGGTATCATCTTAGATGGGCGTGTCCTACAAGGCCGTCATGGTAACATTGGTGAACTTGGCCATATTCAAATTGACCCGAATGGTAAACGTTGTCACTGTGGTAACATTGGCTGCTTAGAGACCGTTGCGAGTTCACAAGCTATTCGTGAAGAAGTGGTGACTCGTATTGCTGATGGCGAACCCTCAATTCTTGCTGATCAGGAAGAAATGAGCATCGAAAGTATTTGTGAGGCGGCGGCAAATGGCGATCCTTTGGCTGTCGATGTTATCGAGAAGCTTGGTCGTTACTTGGGATCTGCAATTGCTATTGTGATCAACTTGTTTAACCCAGAGAAGATTTTGATTGGTGGGGTAATCAACCAAGCGAAAGAGGTGCTTTATCCTGCCGTTCGCCGCTGCATTGAAGAGCAGAGTTTACCGGTCTACCACCAAGATCTTGAGCTGGTGGAATCTCGTTTCTACAAACAAGCGACCATGCCGGGTGCCGCGCTTATCAAACAAGCTTTGTATGATGGTCAGTTACTGATGAAGGTAATTGAAGGCTAATTTCCCGTATTGTTGTGGCGTAGTTTCAAAGGGTGAGCTTTAAGAGTTCACCCTTTTTTGATCGCCAATTTGATGCAAAGCGCCAATCTGAGCTTTGCTTCATTGCTATATCAATAGCATTAATGTAATTTCCCTAAGTAATGTAAAACACTCATACAAAAGTTTTACTTTGTTGTTTCAGCACGGTTTTCTTTAAAGAGTGAAGGATAGTTATTCAGAGTTAGGTAGTGGTATGTCCGGAGTGTTAAATACAGTGGATCAGCGTACGAATCTAGTGGGTGAGAACCGACTGGAGCTTTTGCTGTTCACATTAAATAGTCGCCAGTTATTTGCGATCAACGTTTTCAAAGTGAAAGAGGTGATCAAACTGCCGCCACTGACCAAGCTACCTGGTTCGCACTACAATATTCGTGGTGTCGCTTCTCTCCGTGGTGAAGCAGTACCTGTGATTGATTTGCGTGGTTCAATTGGCTTTCCCCCTTTGCGTGGTGAAGCGGAAGAAGAAAACCTGATCATCACGGAATATAACCGCTCAGTTCAAGGCTTCCTTGTTGGGCCTGTACGAAACATCATCAATACAGCTTGGACCGAAATTCAGCCTCCACCTTCCACATCTGGTCGCTCTAACTACCTCACGGCAATTACCCAAGTGAAAGAAGGGGATAGCTCTCAAATCGTCGAAATCATCGATGTAGAAAAGGTGTTAGCGGAAATCATCCATTACGATGTCACGATTTCTGAAGGCGTGTTAGACCACGAACTTGCTCAAGCTATGATTGGTCGTAATGTGCTGATTGTGGATGACTCCTCAACAGCTCGTAACCAAGTACGTGATACCTTGTCTCAATTAGGTTTGAATATTATTGAGTGCCGAGATGGCCTTGAAGCATTGACGGTATTAAAACGTTGGTGTGACGAAGGTAAAGATGTCGCGAACGAGTTACTGATGATGATTACTGATGCTGAAATGCCAGAAATGGATGGCTATCGACTGACGCATGAAGTCCGTAGTGATCCGAGAATGTCCAAACTGTTCATCACGCTAAATACTTCTTTAAGTGGGAGTTTTAATGAAGCCATGGTGCAAAAGGTGGGCTGTGACCGCTTTATATCTAAGTTCCAACCAGATCTTCTTGTTGAAGTCGCACAAGAACGTTTGCGTCAGGTGGTTTAGGTTATCCAAGGTATAATTATCTTGTTACAAACTCATTCATAAGTTTTTATGATGTCTGCTTCATGAGTTGCTATACTTTACTTACATATTTTTTACAGTGAAATATGTCAGGTATATCACGTTACTTTTCACCTACGAGTCAACTCGACTCATCAGTATAGGGTACTTCCTTTTAATGATATGGCTAACATCTAAAGTTATTATGACTTTATCCTTGTTACTGTATAGGGAATACAAGAAAAAACGTACGGAAGCGGAAGCTGATGACTAATTTCAGCGGAATTGAAAGGGAGGGTCGACCTCCCTTTATTTTATTCAGTTTACCCTGTGTCAATCTGTCTCTATTCTCATTTCTTTAATGAAAATCCCGCGATTTATTTTGCAGTCCCGCAAGGTGTTGAGTGCAATCAATGAGCCTACCTGCAATGATGTGCGTGACTTCTCCCTCTCTTTCTAAAATTCCTTTTACCATTAACACCTTTGAGGTGAGATAAGCTTGTTTCTGCGCGCGCGCTGTTGCTCGCCACACAACCACATTAATGTTACCAGTGTCGTCTTCTAACGTGAAAAAGGTGACGCCAGCTGCAGTGCCAGGGGATTGCCTGCCTGTGACGACACCGACAACCGTCACCAAGGACTTGTGCTCTTTTTCTACTAGCTGCTTCATACGAGTAAAGCGTGGTAGTTTGCCAGCTTCCTCCAGTAGGGTAATTGGGTGACGGCTAAGTGATAACCCTGTACTGGCATAATCTTCAATGAGATTTTCGTACTCAGAAGGCTGAGGTTGATAGCTCACCTCAGGCTCTTCAATTTGATTAAATAAGGGCAAGTCTGATAACGAATCCATAGCTGACCAGCGTGCGTTATATCGGTTACCTGAGAGTATTTGAAAAGCATTCGCAGAAGCTAATAACTCAATATCACGACGACTTCTCAGAATTTGTTTTACCTCTTGGATAGAACGATAACCATGAGTTGGGCGGTGTTCAACCAAGCGGATAGCGTTTTCTTCATTAAGGCTTTTGACTAACCGCAAGCCTAGTTGGATACCAAGGCGTCCATTGGGGCGTTTTACCAAGTGATGCTGGTAGTGTGAGTGGTTCACGCAAGTAGGCAGTACTTCCACTCCGTGTCGACGTGCATCCTGAACCAGCTGTGAAGGGCTATAAAAGCCCATGGGTTGGCTATTCAGTAGCGAAGTATAAAACTCAGCGGGATAGTAGAACTTTAGCCATGCAGAGCAATAAGCCAGTACCGCGAAAGAGGCGGAATGGCTCTCAGGAAAACCATACTCACCAAAGCCACAAATCTGATCAAAGATACGTTCGGCAAACTCAAGATCGTAGCCGCGTTCAAGCATCCCATCGATAAGCTTTGGTTTGAATTTAGCGAGATCGCCGTTCTTCTTCCATGCTGCCATTGCTCTACGCAATTGATCCGCTTCACCGCCGCTAAAACCAGCCGCGACCATTGCCAACTTGATCACTTGTTCTTGGAAAATCGGTACGCCCATGGTGCGCTCTAGTACGTTTTTCACTTCTTCCGATGGGTAGCTGATCGGTTCTTCACCATTTCGTCTTTTTAAAAACGGGTGCACCATATCTCCTTGGATTGGGCCCGGACGAACAATGGCAATCTGCACGACTAAGTCGTAGTAACGTGCAGGTTTTAAGCGTGGCAGCATGCTCATCTGCGCGCGAGATTCAATCTGGAATACGCCAACAGTATCGGCTTTTTGGATCATGCGGTATACGTGCGGATCGTCTTGCAGGCGTGTGATCTCGGCAATCGACAGGGATCGCTGGTGGTGCTTCTCGACTAATTGAAAGCATTTACGGATCGCGTTCAACATGCCAAGTGCAAGTACATCGACTTTCAATAGCTTTAAGCTTTCTAAATCATCTTTATCCCATTGAATAATCGTGCGATCTTCCATCGAAGCATTCTCGACAGGCACCAGTTCATATAAAGGGCCAGATGAAATCACAAAGCCGCCGACATGCTGAGATAAATGGCGCGGGAATCCGATGATCTCATTCACCAACTGGATAAACTGCTGGCCTTTTAATGACTCTGGTTGTAACCCCAATTCGATGATTTGCGCTTGCCAACCTTGGTTACGATCACGGCGATTGACGTTTTTAATGAAAAAGTCGAGTTGAGTTTCTTCAATCCCCAACGCTTTTCCTACTTCACGCACTGCACTTTTAAAGCGATAACTGATCACGGTGGCTGCCAAAGCAGCACGTTCGCGCCCGTACTTTTTGTAGATGTATTGAATCACTTCTTCACGACGCTCGTGCTCGAAATCCACATCGATATCTGGCGGCTCGTCTCGCTCTTTACTAATAAAACGCTCGAATAAGACAGAGATTTGCCTCGGGTCAACCGCTGTGATTTCTAAGCAGTAGCACACCACGGAGTTAGCCGCGGATCCACGTCCTTGATAGAGGATGCCTTGCTGCTTAGCGAACATCACAATGTCGTGAATGGTTAGAAAATAATAATGGTACTCTAGCTCTTTAATGAGTGTGAGTTCACGCTCAATCGTTTGATTGATGTCTGTTGGAACCCCTTCGGGAAAGCGTCGTTGCTTACCTCGATCAACTAAAAAACGTAAGTAAGAGTCTGGTGTGTAACCATCTGGAATGAGTTCGGCTGGGTATTCGTATTTCAGGTCAGACAGCTCGAATTCGCACAAATCTGCGATGGTTTTGCTTTCTGCAAGCCACTCTGGTTTATAGATGCGGAGTAGCTTATTCATTGGGCGCAACGCTCTTTCTGCATTGGATAGGCGATCAAAACCAAGTTTATCGACATTGCATCCATGCTTAACGGCAGTGAGTACGTGCTGTAGAGGTAGGCGTTCGACAGCATGCATCAAAACACCACCACAAGCGGTAATAGGAAGCTGAAATTCATTAGCCAATAACTCACAATGAGTTGTGTATGCTTCATCACTTCCACTGAGGTGACGTTGAATCGCGACCCATAATCGTTCGGAATGGTGTTGATTAAGCCAACGTCCCCAGTAGTGATCACTTTCCTGATGTGCAGGTAACCACAGCACGAAACAGTGACGAATCGACATTAAATCCCATTCGGAAAGTTGGTAGCTGCCTTTCTCGCTGCGTCTTCTTGAATTGGTGATGATACGGCACAGCTCAGCGTAGGCTTTTCGACAAGGGCAAAGCAGCACGACTTGGCATTCCTCGTTCAACCAAAACATGCTGCCGACGATTTGTTTAATATCGAGCTTGTGCTGTTTAATAGTCGCGTACGCTTTGACGACACCGGCAACAGAGCATTCATCAGTAATCGCAATAGCTTGATAACGATAAAAAGCGGCTTGCAGTACTAACTCTTCCGCATGAGAAGCCCCAGTGAGAAAGGAAAAATTGGACTGACAAAATAGTTCTGCGTAACTCATAACAACCTAACAAAAATAACTGCCGATTTAACAAAAATAGCCATGAAGAAACCAATGCTTGTGTTGATCGCGAAAGACCCATAACCAGCGCCCTTGCTTGGTATGTGCTACGTAGTAATCACGCATGATTTCATCGCCATCCCACCATCCAGAGACAATTCGCTCCGGTCCATGAATGAGAGATACTTGCTCTTGTAGCGCGATAGGTTCGGGTAATTGCATCGCTGGGCGTAACAACGCAGGGATGGTGTTAATCGACACATCCGGCTCATCGGCTGGGCGATACTGACTGGCTTTCTCTGGTCTTGGGTCGCAGGCGATATTCGGTTTGAGTACTGCGCTTTTACCCAATTTAGCTTGCAGTAGAGAGAGCAACTCTAATGCATTCATTTGGCCCTTTTGCCCGGCAAAGAGATCACGAGTTGCGCTTAAAGGCTCTCCTTGACGGACGATTTTTAACGTTAAGCCCATCACTGGGCCGTTTAAGGTCAGTGATTCTAGATTCAAACTGGCCAGTTGTTGCCAACGCTGATATAAGTAATCGCCCTGCGCTGAAGTCAATTGAAGATGTTGTTCTTGCTTATCTCGCTGGTGGAGCGTCAAGCACAGCTCAAACGCGACTTTATCGCGCAGCTTGAGGAAGGTTTCGAGCTGCTGAAGGAGCTTGGCTAACGGTCTTTCCACCCATTGCACGTTTTCAATTTCAAACAGCAATTCTAGATAGACTTGGAATGATTCCGTTGGATGATAAAAATCAACAGGATGTTTGAACTGGCCTGTTAACCGCCCAACGTAGTTGACTAAATCGATATCAAATCGGCGTGCAATATCTTGTAACGGCAACTCAAGCAAACCTTCGAGGGTTGTAACTCCAACGCGCTGTAGCTTATCGACAGTGGAGGTCGACAAATCGGTCAATGTCAGTGGCAAAGGTTGTAACGCTTGTAGCATGAAGGCTTTATCTTCACTCAAACAATTACTGCCAGATAAGGCCATCAATTTGGCTGAAAAGGGTGAAAAGCCGCAGCCGAACTGAAAGCTCAGCTTGAGCGTTGCTAGGTGAGTCGTGACTTTTTGCCAGTAATTTTGCAGCCCTTCATATAAGTTAAGCATCGGGGTTGCGCGTAGTAGAACCCCTTGGCTTGGCATCAATACGACATCAGACGTAATCAAATACAGCCATTGAGCAATTTCTTGTAACTTGCTCAATTCGGTTTGCGGATGATAAGGATGCACTTGCAAATCCCGGCACAAAGAAGCCGCGCTACCCAAGCCCATATTTGGCTTAATGCCTTGTTGCTCGGCAATCTTGTTGTATTGAATGATCCGACAACGTTGGCTTTCTACAATCACCACGGGCTGCTCTTGGTTATCACCAAAGAGTGCATCTAACTGTAGGCGAGGGAAGTGCAAGTATATCCACAAAGTCATATCACTAACCTTGATTCGCCAATGGGAAATTGACCACCGTGGATGGAATACGAGTTGTGCTTGGCATCACCAGTTGCGGGTAGTGGTGCTGGAAGTTGATATCGACGCTGCCTTTGCTCCAACCGCCTTTTCTTTTGAGCACTTCTACACTCACACCTTGCTCGTGACCGTGAAGTTTTAAGCTGAGTGACACAGGCAAAGACAAGCGATTTGTCATGTTAGGTTTGAGCATAAACAGAGGGCAAGCGCCTTGCTCACTTGCCACTTGCAGACGTTTTACTTGGTGGATCTCTAGTTCATCTTGCCATAGCAAAACGTTAGTACATACGCCGCTTTTGAGGCATTGCTCTGCTGCCCATAAGGCATCGCGTTGATGTTCCGGTGTGACAACCCATACTTGGTTGATGTCCACCCCAATGCTGTGTAGGAACAATGAGTTCATCAATGCGGGAGGCTGAATGAATGCCGTTACTCCTCTTGCCAGAGATGCTTTTAAATAAGGCGCTAAAAGACGCAATTCACCAATACTGCCAACGGACTCCATTTCCACGACACCATGGGGAGGAAAACCGCCCCCAAGCAAGGTATCTAACTCAGGAAAACCTGAGCTATGGAGAGTCTGGTGTGTATCAGCTTTGGTTAAATTTGCTTGCCAAACAAGATGTTGGCTTTTTAAATTCTGGATAATGTCTTGCATAATAAAATACCTGTATATATGTACAGTATATTTCTGTAATGGAAAGTCGCAAGATTTTTATGGGCAGAAATACGAAAAAAGGCAGCGTTTGCTGCCTTTTCAATCGATTATGCGAGGTCGTGAGAATTTATCACTTACGCTTTGGTTGTGCGTCAATACACTGACCGTTGATATCAGTGACGGCTGGATCCATTAAATGCAGGTACAACGGCATAATATCTAAAGGTGTTTTTAATGTATTTGAATCTTCACCAGGGTAGGCTTTTTCACGCATACGAGTACGAGTTGCACCGGGGTTAATGGCATTAACTCGCATTGGTGTGTCACTCAGTTCGTCGGCGAGAACCTGCATCATACCTTCTACGGCAAATTTGGAGATGGCGTACGAACCCCAGAAAGCACGGCCAGAATGGCCCACTGTTGAAGACGTAAAGATAATACGACCTGCATCTGAATTACGCATAATAGGCAGCAGTGCCTGAGTCATTAGGACTTCTGCTTTCACGTTAATCTGCATGATGTCGTCAAAGTCTTCTTCATTGATTTGCTCAAACGGGCACAGCGTGCTTAAAACACCGGCGTTGTGCAGCAGGCCATCCAAACGACCAAATTGACCTTCGATGGTTTCTGCCATATCGATGTAGTGCTGCTTAGTTGCGCCTTTTAGATCAAGTGGAATGATCGCGGGTTGAGGGTAACCTGCAGATTCGATTTCATCGTAGATGGATTCAAGGTTTTGAACGTTTCGACCAAGTAGAATCACAGTCGCACCGTGCTGAGCGTAAGAAAGTGCCGCTTGGCGACCAATACCATTGCCTGCACCAGTGACAAGAATGACTTTACCTTTTAGGGCATCTGCTGAAACGGAGTAGTTCACGGTAGTTAATCCTTATTATTGTATCTAATTCCGACGAACAGACGTCATCTTGGTGTAGAAATGCGCCTGTTTCTCAATGGAAAATCTTGGTAATCGTGACAAGTTGGTTACAATACACCAATTCATGTGTTATACCAATTCCAGAACGGTTGTCCGGTATGTTATTTGAACACCATCAATCAGAACAAGAGGTTACTGATTTTCTTGCCTTCTCTCTGATTTTTCTACGTAACATATTGATGACTATTACTGGTATGAGATAGAGGAACTCTCATTGGAATTTTTATTAGATTATGGTCTGTTTTTAGCCAAGATTATCACCGTTGTTGCGGCCGTGGTTGTGCTGCTGATTATTGCAAAATCGGCGGGTGGTAAATCGGGTGCTGCGAAAGGCGAATTGGAAGTCACCAATCTTTCTGAGCGTCATAAAGATGCAATCGAACAGTTAGAACATCACCTGCACGATGACGCTTTCATCAAAGCTCGTGATAAAGCGGCTAAGAAGGAAGAGAAAGAAAAGAACAAATCTCGTGAGAAAGAAATCAAACAAGCGAGCAAAGAAGGTTCTCTTGATAGCAAGCGCGAACCGCATCTGTTCGTGTTGGACTTCAACGGAAGTATTGATGCAAAAGAAGTGGGCTCTCTACGTGAAGAGATCACTGCAGTATTAGCAGTAGCTCGTGAAGGCGATGAAGTGCTGCTTCGTCTAGAGTCTGGTGGTGGTATGGTCCATGGCTATGGCTTAGCAGCTTCTCAACTTGATCGAATCAAAGCTGCAGGTCTGCCTCTGACGATTTCTGTCGACAAAGTGGCAGCAAGTGGTGGCTACATGATGGCATGTGTGGCAGACAAGATTGTGTCTGCGCCGTTTGCGATTGTAGGTTCTATCGGCGTTATCGCGCAGATCCCTAACTTCAACAAACTGTTGAAAAAACACGATATCGAATATGAGCAGCTAACAGCTGGTGAGTACAAGCGTACACTAACGATGTTTGGTGAGAACACCGACAAAGCGCGTGATAAGTTCAAACAAGAACTTGAAGAAACACACGTACTGTTCAAAGACTTCATCAGTGAACGTCGCCCAGCGCTAGAACTTGAAAAAGTCGCAACCGGTGAGCACTGGTTTGGTACGCAAGCGAAAGAGCTAGGGCTGGTGGATGAAATCAGCACTTCTGACGATCTGGTTGTTGCGGCATGCAAAGAGAAAACCGTACTAGCAGTGCATTACGTACAGAAGAAAAAACTGGCAGACAAGCTTGCCGGTGTTGCAAGTAAAGTGGCTGATAGTGTCGTACTTAAACTTGCAGAACGCGGTCAAAAGCCAATTGTGTAATGCTTAAGAAATAACAAAAAAAACCAACTGTTTAGTTGGTTTTTTGTTTCCGCTGAGGGTTGTTAGTTCAGCTCTAACCGTTATTGGTTCAGTTCTAACTGATAGAAGCTTGCTTGAGCATAATCACCCGCTTCCATGCCGCGCCATTCACAGTCTGAACTACTCTTCTTCGTGTTACATTGGTTGTAAGCACCGGCTTTGTAATACATCCAATCGTTACCATAGCCTTGGTCTACTTCATGACCTTGGTATTTGCCTTCTGCTAGATTCACATCAAATGTCTTAGTGACTTCATTTTTCTCACCAGGGTTCTTAGTGAAAGTCAGGTGCATGATCTCACCTTCCACATTCACGCTGTATGAGAAGATTTCACCCAGTTTGATGCCGTCTTGTGGGTCTGCGTCGCCTTTACGTAAGTTGTATTGTCCGAACACGTTGTGGCGGATGTCTTGGCGAAGTTTCTTACCATTTTCATCTTTCGCGTCTTGAAGTTCTTTGGTTGGGTTTAACTCGTAGTTCCACGAAAGAGAGCCGTATTCATGCTCAGGCAGTTTTCGGTAAGAAATCTTTAAAGGCTCATTGTCAGAGCCATGAATTTGGCCAATCACGACAGCGAATGCGCCATTCTTTTTGTAGTTGCCACTTGTACTTACTTGGTCAACAGATAGGGTCGCGTTTAGCTCGCCACCAATCGCACCATACTCAGCAGCATTTGGGTGAGAAGCGACGACAAAGTTGTTTTTTGGCTCACCGTAGTGCGTAGCAAGCATGGCACGAAGTTCACTACGGGTGTTCTTACTATTAGGAGTGGTCGGTGCTTCATTTGGTGCAACAAAAACCACGGCGCCTGTTTCTTTGTTGGTATAGAACCACTCAGGGTGAACATAAGGGTTTTCTGTATTGCCCAGCTCATCTTTGGCTATTTCTAATGCTTTACCTTTGCGTTCACCTTCTTTAGTTAGTTCAGGCAAGGTAATTTTCCAATTCGTCATATCAAAGTTTTGAGCTGGAGCCTTTGTCGGATCTAGCTCATATTTGTTCGCTAATTCATTAGACGAAGTTGCAGCCATAGCAGACGCAGAGGCAATGCTGGCAGCAAGAAAAGTAAGCGCTAATTTCTTCATATTGTGTTCTCAATTTTTATAGGGTCGTCGATAAGATGATTTAATATACAATAATATTGTATTACTAATATGTGATCGGGTCGGAAAAATGAAACTTAGAGAAAATCCGCCATTTGGTATTGCGTTTTAAAGAGAAAAAATCAGAAGAGAGAAAACGGCAAATTCTGAACCGGGGAGAGGGCAAAGAAATGGTATCCTGAGGCTATTAGGTATATACTCCCGCACCGTAAAATTAAGAATGAAATGAATTTGGGTGGAAGCACCGAAATTCGCACATCAACGTGGAGAAAAACATGTCCTCTCAAACTCCGGTTGTTACCGTAGATGGACCTAGTGGTGCAGGTAAAGGCACTTTATGTATGTTGCTGGCGAAGAAGTTGGGCTTTCATCTTCTTGATTCTGGCGCAATTTATCGTGTCCTTGCACTCGCAGCGATTCACCACGGCGTAGACACTGAGTCAGAAGATGCGCTTGTTCCACTTGCTACTCATCTAGACGTTCAGTTTGTTGCTGAAGGTGACCTAGTAAAAGTGATTCTAGAAGGCGAAGACGTCTCTGGTGAGCTTCGTAAAGAAGAAACGGGGATGGCGGCGTCTAAAGTAGCAGCTCTGCCACGCGTTCGTGAAGCATTATTGCGCCGTCAGCGTGCATTTGAGACTGCTCCGGGTCTGGTTGCTGATGGCCGTGATATGGGTACGGTCGTATTCACGAATGCACAAGCGAAAATTTTCCTTGATGCGAGCGCAGAAGAGCGTGCAAATCGACGCCTTAAACAGTTGCAAGAGAAAGGGTTAGATGTTAGATTTGCTGACCTTTTGAGCGAGATCCAAGAGCGTGACGATCGCGATCGTAACCGCCCAGTGGCACCACTACGCCCTGCAGAGGATGCGCTTGTGCTAGATTCTACGTCGATGAGTATCGACGAAGTAGTAGAAAAGGCACTACAATATATCGAATCGAAGCTAGCTGAGTAATAACACTCGGCTAGACTAAGAGCGTTGGTCGCAAGGATGATGACTGGCGAATTTAATAACCCCATGCGGTAGGATACCCGTGGACGTTTAATTTATTGAAGATTAAATAAATGACTGAATCTTTTGCTCAACTCTTTGAAGAGTTTCTAAACGAAACAGAATTCCAACAAGGCAGCATCGTTAAAGGTACTGTAGTAGCTATCGAGAACGGTTTCGTTCTTGTTGACGCTGGTCTTAAGTCTGAATCTGCTATCCCTGCTGAACAGTTCAAGAACGCTGCTGGCGAACTTGAAGTTGAAGTTGGTGCTGAAGTAGACGTAGCTCTAGACGCTGTTGAAGATGGTTTCGGTGAAACTCAACTTTCTCGTGAGAAAGCTAAGCGTCACGAAGCTTGGATCGTTCTTGAGAAAGCTTACGAAGAAGCTGAAACTGTTGTTGGTATCATCAACGGTAAAGTTAAAGGCGGTTTCACTGTTGAACTAAACGGTATCCGTGCTTTCCTTCCTGGCTCTCTAGTAGACGTACGTCCAATCCGCGACACTGCTCACCTAGAAAACAAAGAGCTAGAGTTCAAAGTTATCAAACTTGACCAAAAACGTAACAACGTAGTTGTTTCACGTCGTGCAGTTATCGAATCTGAGAACAGCGTTGAGCGTGACGAGCTTCTAGAAACTCTACAAGAAGGTTCTGAAGTTAAAGGTATCGTTAAGAACCTTACTGACTACGGTGCGTTCGTTGACCTAGGTGGCGTTGACGGTCTTCTACATATCACAGATATGGCTTGGAAGCGCGTTAAGCACCCATCTGAAATCGTTAACGTTGGTGACGAGATCCAAGTTAAAGTTCTTAAGTTCGACCGTGAGCGTACTCGCGTATCACTAGGTCTTAAGCAACTAGGCGAAGATCCATGGGTAGCAATCGCTAAGCGTTACCCAGAAGGTCACAAACTAACTGGTCGCGTAACTAACCTAACTGACTACGGCTGCTTCGTTGAAATCGAAGAAGGCGTTGAAGGTCTAGTACACGTTTCAGAAATGGATTGGACTAACAAGAACATCCACCCATCTAAAGTTGTTAATGTTGGCGACGAAGTTGAGGTTATGGTTCTTGAGATCGACGAAGAACGTCGTCGTATTTCTCTAGGTCTGAAACAGTGTAAAGCTAACCCATGGCAGTCATTCGCTGAAGCACAAGCTAAAGGCGACAAAGTTACTGGTAAGATCAAGTCTATCACTGACTTCGGTATCTTCATCGGTCTAGAAGGCGGCATCGACGGTCTAGTTCACCTATCTGACATTTCTTGGAATGTTGCTGGCGAAGAAGCTGTACGTGAGTACAAGAAAGGCGACGAGATCTCTGCAGTTGTTCTAGCAGTAGACGCTGAGCGTGAGCGCATTTCTCTAGGCGTTAAGCAAATGGAAAACGACCCATTCAATGCTTACGTTGCTGACAACAAGAAAGGTGTTCTAGTTAACGCTACTGTAACTGCTGTTGACGCTAAAGGCGCTACAGTTGAAATCGCAGAAGGCGTTGAAGGTTACATCCGTGCTTCTGAAGTATCACGCGATCGCGTAGAAGATGCTTCTCTAATCCTAAGTGCTGGTGATGTTGTTGAAGCGAAGTTCACAGGTGTAGACCGTAAGAACCGCGTAATCAACCTATCTATCAAAGCTAAAGATGAAGCTGATGAGCAAGAAGCAATGGCATCTATCAACAAGCAAGACGAAGCTGCTTTTGGTAATGCAATGGCTGACGCTTTCAAAGCTGCTAAAGGCGAATAATTTACTCGCTTAAGCTAAAAAGGGGCCGCAAGGCTCCTTTTTTATGCTTGCTATAAACTAAGTAGTAATACTAATGTTGATAAACTATGCTAAAAAAAGACATTTTTTGATTGCACATTTTGTGTAAAAATTGTCTAGAATTGATAGCAAGTGTTTGTTGGAATTAGTATTACTTACTATAATGAGTGATAAAGATACTCAAAGAGGGCAACTATGACTAAGTCTGAACTGATTGAAAGACTCTGCGCTGAGCAAACACATTTATCAGCGAAAGAGGTAGAAGATGCTGTAAAAGATATTTTAGAGCACATGGCCTCTACACTAGAGACCGGTGACCGTATTGAGATCCGTGGCTTTGGTAGTTTTTCTCTTCATTACCGCGAGCCTCGCGTAGGTCGCAACCCTAAAACGGGCGACAAGGTGGAGTTAGAGGGTAAATACGTTCCTCACTTCAAACCAGGCAAAGAGCTTCGTGAACGCGTAAATATGGATAGCTAAGGCTCTCTTATTAGTTTGAAAAAGCGGCATACTCTCGTGTATGCCGCTTTTTTATAACTAGATTATTGGTAATATACATGGTCTGAAGAAACATTTTACTGCATAATCTTACCTACTTACTCCTCGAAGGGTGATGTAACATGAAAATTATAAAAATCATTGCTGTTTTAGCTCTCTTTTTAATTGCACTGGCTTTAGGTTCTCAAAACCAAGAGATCGTAACCTTTAATTATCTTCTGGCGAAAGGTGAGTTCCACTTATCAACCTTGCTGGGTGTAGTGTTTGTCGTTGGTTTTGGCATAGCATGGGTTATCTTTGCTAGCATTCAGTTCAAAACTCAACTGCAAGTGCGTCGTCTGAAAAAGAAACTTAAAAAGTATGAGCCCGCTGAAGCAGAACAACCTGCAAAACCAGCAGTAGAAAAACAGGCATAAGGATAAGGCTTAACTTTAATGCTTGAACTACTCTTCTTGTTATTGCCAATAGCCGCCGCCTATGGTTGGTACATGGGCCACCGTAGCGCTCAGCAAGACAAGCAGAAGCAATCTCATCAGATATCCCGTCAGTATGTGACGGGTCTTAACCTGCTCCTATCTGATCAATCAGATAAGGCGGTTGACCACTTCATTGAATTGCTCCAAGTTGATAACGAAACGATAGATACTCACCTAGCGTTGGGTAATCTTTTCCGTTCTCGTGGTGAAGTCGACCGAGCAATTCGAATCCACCAAAATCTCATTTCTCGTTCTGGCCTCACGCTAGATCAGAAGAACCTCGCACTTCAGCAGCTCGCAAAAGATTACATGGCCTCTGGTTTCTTAGACCGTGCAGAAAAAATCTTTGAACAGTTAGTTGAGGAGCCAGACCATCGTGAAAGTGCACTTCAGCAACTTGTCACCATCTACCAACAAACGCGTGAGTGGGAAAAAGCCATTCATTACGCAAACCAGTTGGCGAAGATGGGTAAGAAGCGCACTCGTATTCGTGCCAACATTGCACATTTCTGGTGCGAGTTAGCCATGCTTGACCAAGCTGATGGTAACACCAGTAAAGCGATTCAACATTTCAAGAAAGCACTGTCAGAAGACCCTAAATGTGTTCGTGCGAGTATTGCCCTTGGCCGGGTGTATTTAGAGTCAGAAGATTACAAACACACCATCAAGTACCTGACAGGCGTGCTTGAGCAAGATAAAGACTTTATTAGTGATGTCCTACCAACGATTGCTGAGTGTTATCACCATTTAGGTCAGGAAGATGAACTCGTAGAATTCTTACGTGCCTGTATCGATAAAAAGGCGGGTGTATCGTCCGAATTAATGTTGGCGCAACTTGTCGCGCATCATGAGAGCGTTGGTGCCGCGCAAGAGCTGTTGACGAAACAACTACTGAAAAACCCAACGATGAAAGGCTTCTACCGCCTTATCGACTACCATATTGCTGAAGCAGAAGATGGCCGTGCGAAAGACAGCTTATCGACGCTACAAGCGATGGTTGGTGAACAGTTAAAAGTTAAACCGCATTACCGATGCAGGAAATGTGGTTTCTCCACCCATTCTCTTTACTGGCATTGTCCATCATGTAAAGGATGGGGGACGATCAAGCCAATCCGAGGATTGGACGGTGAATAGTTTTAATGCAGCTGGCAGAGTTTCTGTCCGCTGCATTTTTTTGACCTTTATTTAATAAGAACCAAAAACAGTTAGGAGATGAAATGATCGACCAAAAAGTTATTGTCGCACTGGATTATGATAACCAAGCAGATGCGCTTGCGTTTGTGGATAGAATTGATCCTGCGTCATGTCGCCTAAAAGTAGGCAAGGAAATGTTTACGCTATTTGGTCCTGATTTCGTACGTGAGCTTCATCAACGTGGTTTCTCTGTATTTCTAGACCTGAAGTTTCACGATATCCCGAATACGTGTTCAAAAGCAGTTCGCGCTGCGGCTGAACTGGGTGTATGGATGGTGAACGTGCACGCGAGTGGTGGTGAACGCATGATGGCGGCATCACGTGAAATTCTTGAGCCTTACGGTAAAGACCGTCCGTTGCTGATTGGTGTGACGGTATTGACCAGTATGGAGCAAAGCGACCTTGCTGGTATTGGCTTGGACGTTGCGCCTCAAGAGCAAGTGATTCGTCTAGCTACGCTGACTAAAAACTCTGGCCTAGACGGCGTAGTCTGTTCAGCTCAAGAGTCTTCAATGCTTAAGAGTGAGCTTGGTAAAGAGTTTAAGCTCATTACTCCTGGGATTCGCCCAGCAGGTTCTGAACAAGGCGACCAACGTCGTATTATGACACCAGTCGATGCGATTCAAGCAGGCTCAGACTACCTAGTGATTGGTCGTCCTATTACACAAGCTACCGACCCAGCAGCAGTGCTTAAATCCATCAACGAAAGTTTGGCGAATATGTAAACATTGTTGAAATGGAAGATGGAAAGGTGAAGTGAAAGTGCTTCACCTTTTTTGTTTTTTTTAACACGGAAAATCTGAGGTGTAAGCTTGAATTGAATATCGCCGGATAGTGTTAGATTAGGCGATAGGACTGCTACGATCACACTTTGGTAACATAACTCGCTGTGATGATGTGAAATTGCAAGCATGTGTTATGGATGGGTTGCGTTACAAATGTGTAACGAATACTATGAGGTTGATGCATTCACTGCGTTGTAAGGTCTAGGATGACCTCGTGAAACTCTCTGATATTAATACGTAAAGTGGACAGGAATTCACTTGGTATTAGCGCTTATTATTTCCTTTACTGTGCCTTGGCATAGCCTCTCCGAGATTCACTTGTTGTCGCTCCATCAGTCTTACCGCGTAAACACAACAAGGAAGAATACAATGATAAAAACCCTGCCATTTGCAGCACTGGCAACCTTGATGGCAACCAGCTTTCAAGTTAGCGCAGCTGAGCTACCAGCAGAGGTAGAATGGATTTCAAACAATAATGAGCCTCTGTTTGCTTCAGAAGAAGCGGTACGAGGTGGAACATACCGTACTTTTATTCGAAGCTTCCCTCAAACGTTACGCAGTGTCGGTCCTGATGCGAACTCTGGTCTTCGCCAATACTTAATGGATGGCACTCCTAAACTCGCTCAGCGCCATCCTGATACGGGTAAATGGATTCCCCAACTTGCTAAGGAATGGGCATTTGGCGATGACAACAAAAGCGTTTATTTCAAGTTAGATGAGACGGCAAGATGGTCCGATGGTGAGAAGATAACCGCCGATGATTACGTGTTTATGATGAAGTACTACACGTCAGAAGACATCATTGATCCGTGGTACAACGATTTCTTTAAAACAAGCATTGTAAGCGTAGAGAAAATCGATGACTACACAATCCAAGTAAACCTTGCTGTGGAACAGAGCCAAGATGCTTTGATGGTTCTGATCAACATGCCAAGTAATGGTTTTCAGCCTCGCCCAGAGCACTTTTTTGAAGGGGAAAAAGATGAAAACAAAGATGGTATGCCGGACAACTTTGTTCGTAAGTTCAACTTCAAATCAGAGCCTACCG
Organism: Vibrio sp. ED002; assembly: GCF_023277445.1. NCBI lineage: Bacteria > Pseudomonadati > Pseudomonadota > Gammaproteobacteria > Vibrionales > Vibrionaceae > Vibrio > Vibrio sp. ED002. Next base: position 3,590,246 of record NZ_CP080238.1, read on the forward strand.
CGGCACCTTATTACATTGATAAAGTAAAGAAAGGTAAGAGCGTGACGTTTAAACACGTTGGTGAAGATTGGTGGGGTTATAACAACCGTTACTACAAAAATCGTTACAATGTAGACAAGGTTCGTATTACCGTGATTCGTGATGAAGACATCGCAATGAAGCACTTCGAGAAGGGCAATTTAGACTACTTCGAGATGGTGTTACCTAACTTCTGGCATGATAAAACAGACAGTGAAGTGTACAAGAAAGGCTATGTACAAAAATACTGGGGCTTCAACCAGTCGCCTCAGGGGGCGGGTGGTCTGTGGATGAACACGGCAATGCCGATGCTAGACAACTTAGAAGTGCGTAAAGGTGTGATGGCAGCAACAGACTACGACGGTATGATCGCAAACATAATGCGTGGTGACTACTCTCGTAAGCCACATGGTCTTGGTTTTGGCCACGGTGAGTATGATGATCCAAGCAACACACCACCGAAGTTTGATGCTGCAGAGGCAGTAAAACATTTCGAGAAAGCCGGCTTTGGTAAAATTGGTTCGGATGGTATCCGCGTCAATGATAAAGGTGAGCGTTTGAGTTTTGCGATTACCTACGGTTACAACTCACACACTCCACGTATTGCGTACTTAAAAGAGCAAGCGAAGTTGGCAGGTTTGGAGTTTACCTTAAACCTTGTTGATGGTTCTTCGGCGTTTAAATACATTCTGGAGAAGAAGCACCAACTAGCATTTTTGAATATGGGCTCTGGTGAGATCCCTGCGTACTGGGAATACTTCCACTCAGATAATGCGAATAAGCCTCAAACTAATGCACATACAAACTACAGCAGCCCAGAGCTAGATAAGCTAATTGAAGCGTATGATAATGAGTTTGAACAACAAAAACGCTACGACTTGTCTCGTCAGATCCAAAAATACATCGGTGATGCAAACGTCATTGTTCCTGGTTACATGGTCCCTTACACACGTGATGCCCATTGGCGTTGGGTTAAGATTCCTAAGAATGGGATGACAAAAAATACCGAATGGATTTTGCACCCAATGGATATTTCAAACTTCTGGATTGATAAGTCTGTGAAGAAAGAAACAGAGAAAGCGATGAAGGCGGGCAAATCGTTCCCTGAAGTGACGGTTATCGACGATCGTTATAAGCTTTCAGCAAATTAGTTATTTAGTAAGTAGACAGTAAAAAGCCCCGAAACTCGATTGAGTCGGGGCTAATTATATGGTCCGCCTCACTCTCAAGCCCTACGCTTAGAGTAGGCTCTCAGAACGAGGTGAACCATATGTCTACCATTCACATCTTAGGTATCGATTTAGGCAAGCACTGCTTTCATGCGGTTGGCAACAATCACACTGGCAAAGACGTTATTCGCCGTAAGTTTAGTCGAAGCCAACTACTCCGTTTCTTATCTGTACTTGAACCTACCATCATCGCTTTTGAAGCCTGTGGTGGTGCTCACTGGCTTGCGAGAAAGTGTGAAGCCTATGGGCATCGAGTTCGACTTATCCCGCCTCAATATGTAAAACCTTACGTCAAAGGTAATAAGAACGACTTTATTGATGCGGCTGCGATAGCAGAAGCAGCGAGTCGACCAAGCATGAGATTTGTCTCTGCCAAGTCAGAGGAAGCTCAGGTAATCGCAGCTATCCACCGAGTGAGGGATGGCTATATCAAAGAACGAACGGCTTGTATGAGCCGAATTGGAGCAATACTACTTGAGTTTGGGCTGAGTTTTCCTAAAGGCCATGCCAAGATGAAAGCGCTATTTCAGTGGTTGGCCGAGCAAGATATAAAGTTACCACCGAGCCTGGTCGCTGAGTTGCTCTCGATTCATGAGCACTATAAATACCTAAATGAGCAAGTATCTACTCAAGATAGAAAACTGAAAGCGATTACTGAAAATAATGAAAATGCTGAACTTTTGAAGAGTATTCCTGGTATTGGTGATTTAACAGCAACGTTGTGTGTGGCCAATATCAGTTCTCCTTCAAACTTTGGTGGAGGTCGCGAGATGGCTGCATGGCTAGGACTCGTTCCAAGGCAGTATTCAACGGGTGGCAAATCAAAGCTATTAGGCATGAGTAAACGAGGGAACAAACACCTTCGCGCTCTATTTATACATGGAGCGAGGTCCGTGCTATCTAGGATAGAAACAACAGGAAAAGTGTTTGGAGATTGGTTAGTCAATTTACGAGCAACAAAGCCGTTTAATGTAGTGGTAGTCGCACTTGCCAATAAGCTAGCAAGAATAGCTTGGGCGGTGTTGTACCACCGCCAAGCTTTTAAGGCTGTATAGCCATAACCAAGTTTGCAACGCCAATGAACGTGATGACAAAAACGGTCGAACGGCCAGATTAGTAACCTGATACAAAAAATAGCACCTAGTTGCTTTGGGGCTTTTAAGGATAATCTGGCGCGGATATCATCGTGGAGCTGGGAAGCTAGTGTTCCCAACAAGGACTCCGAATACATTAGCGCAAACCAACTCCGTTATTACTTAATTGTAGTTGCAATAACGGGGCGGACCATACATTTTTATTCTTGAGGCATTTAGCTTACTAGGTAAGAGGCTTCTAGCAGGTAAGTTTTAGCATCGCCCAACAAAGCAAATTCTTTGTCGATAGCTTTAAAACGTTCATCAATAGAGTCCGTTGCCACAATTTGGCTAAAGGCCTTTACCGAGAAAGTTTCGTTAGACTTAAAAAACTGATGCACGTTTTCCAATTGAACTTTGTGGATGTGCTCCACCTTGCTTAATGCGGTGGTTAGATCTGAAATGTTAATCGACATTGCTGCTCAAGCGCCTTATCTATTGACCATGGGGTCATATGATTGGGTTTTATAGTTTTCGCTAAGGGTATCTCATGCAATGTGTCTCAAATATGATTGAGATCAGGGAGGGAGCATTTATTGTACATATCCGTCGGTAGGCGGGGGGCATTGGTGCTTATTTGCCGCAGTGACCATGAGACTGACGACATAACTCTTCTAGCCATTTGAGCTGGTATCTTCTCAACCTTTTTGGTGCAAAGTATTTGGTAAGCCAAGTCATGCCACCACGTTGTGTGCTTTCGGTGACAATACTGCAACCGGTTTTGGTTGGTTCCAACACCCACGCGTGATACATATCAACGCCGCCTTTTTTCCCTTTCCAAGCCAAGCGCTGATGCTGTGTGTATTCGACAACCGTACAATGAAAGTCTAGCCAAGAGGCTTTCCAACGAAACATGGTGTTTTTGCACAATGTGCTGTCGCCACTTAGGATCTGCACCATGGTTTTTCCGTCTCGCCATGCGGGCCATTCATGAGCACGAACTAAGTGTTGCCAAACAACCTCGGGAGGTTCAGGGATTTCGATTTGGCTACGCACATGAATATGAGAATGTTTGGGATGATAATAATCCGGCCAGATAACTTCCGGTTTGTTCATCTAAGCAACACCTTATGACACTCGTTCTTATTAGCTTAGGAGAATCCGGTACGAAGTGCCGAAACACTTCGCCCTAAAGTGATTAAAAGTACAAACCAAGACCGATTAAGAAGCCGTGCGAGGCGGTATCGTATTCAAAGGTTCCTTCGTTTACGTAATCAACCCAAGTGGATTTGTAAGCGAGGTTAACGTCTGACCAATCATTAATGTGGTAACGCAAACCAAATTGGGTCGCATAGGTAAAGTTGGTGTCTTTACCTAAACCGGCATCCAAGCTGGCATGAAAGCGCCAATCTTTGGTTAGGTCATTGATCCATCTAACACCCATTAGAAAATCAACCCAGTCTTCTTTGATGTTGAGCCTATCCACCAGAATGCGGTTATCGTTGCGGTAAACCTTGCCCTTGATGTCGTTATCCCACCAACGTAAGCCAAACATGTAATCGATCATGCCGAAGGAGTAGGTTTCTCGCTGAAATGCTTTTGCTTCTAGAACGCCTTGGCGGATCTCCAAATCAGCACGATAACTGACATTAGGGAGAATACCTGACAGGTTATTTACGTCACCACTGAGATCCATAAAACTGTAATCGATGTAGTAACCCCATTTGTTTTGATATACCCCTTCAAGTCTTGCCATAGCACCAATGTCGAGATGATCCATGATGAACTTTGGATCGACATCGAGACTGGAAGAGAAGTTACCCATGGTGGTATCACCATTGATATTTAAGGCGAGCATGTAGATCTCGACACTGTGTTGCCAGTTGCTTGGTGAGGATTGCGTATCTTCTGCTATTGCGCTTGGCGCCACTGCAAGCGAGGAAATAAGGGCGATAGAAGGGAAGGTCATCTTAGCCATATCAACGTCCGTGTTTGTAATCGTTATTAAATGAATTGCACAAAATTAGCGTAGAGCATGGATTGCAGTAATTCAAAATCTCAGGTTTATGGATAACTTTCTTTTCAATTCAGTGTGATACCAATTCTCTATGATCGAGCTAAGATCTTTTTGTAAATAACACTAGACCGACCGGTTTGTATTGTGTATTCTTTGACCATCGAAGAGCGTGGTAACGCGTTCAACATTCAACGTCGATGGAATGACATTTGACGGAGAATCCCAGATGAAAATCGAAAACGTCCTGCTATCCGGTTTGTGTATTTTGGCGCCTTTATTGATGTTTGCTTAAAGACACACAGGCTTCATCAAGCCTCTTTCAAAAACGCATTAGCTATGCAACTTGTTTAATTTGTTAATTTAACTACGCTGTATGTGAAACAGCGAATCAGGAGACGTCATGAAAATTCAAAGTATTTTTCTTCTCTTAGCTGCGGCAGGTCTTACCCCAATTGCACTTTCTTATGGTTTTTCACCAGTTGACTCGCTCTCATTTTTATTTGGGATTGATGTGTCCTCGGTGAACGTTAGCCACATTTTTCGAGCGGTTATGGGATTGTATTTAGCGCTCGCTATGTTTTGGGTAATGGGGGCGATGAGCACCAAATATCGTCTACCTGCACTGTATAGCTTGGTCATTTTTATGTGGGGCTTAGCGATGGGAAGGCTCTTGAGTTTGCTAGTAGACGGAATGCCGCATTGGTTGTTAGTCGTGTATCTATTTTTGGAGTTCGGCTTTGGCTTGGTGGGGCTGAAGATGATCAGAAAAGAAGAGCAAACAGCATAAGGAAAATCTATGAAAGGGATACTTCGTCGTATAGCGCTAGGATTGGCTTCATTGATGTCCTTCGCTGCAACTGCAGGGCAGGGCCAACCCAATATCTTCGTGATATTTACTGATGATATTGGTGTCTCTAACGTCAGTGCTTATCACCGTGGGTTGATGAGTAGCCAGACGCCAAACATTGATAGCATCGCTGAAAAAGGCATGCTACTTACCGATTATTACGCCCAGCCATCTTGTACTGCTGGGCGTTCTGCTTTTTTAACTGGGCAATTACCGGTAAGAACAGGCATGCACACTGTCGGCTTACCTGGTGGTCCTGTTGGGCTTAACCAAAATACTCCAACTCTGCCTGAGTTACTTAAAGAGCTTGGCTACGTCACAGGGCAGTTTGGAAAAAACCATTTAGGTGACCGCGATGAGTTTCTTCCAACTATGCACGGCTTTGACGAGTATTGGGGTTGGCTTTACCACCTAAACGCAATGGAATACACCGAAGATCCTGATTGGCCGAAGGATGAAGCTTTCCAAAAGTTTGCGCCACGTAATGTCATTCATGCGAAAGCCGATGGAAAAGGTGGTCAGTCGATTAAAGATGATGGCGCTCTCACCATTGAGCGAATGCGTACTCTTGATGATGAGGTCAACAAGCATGCGATCGATTTTATTGAGCGTGCGGTGAAGGCCGAAAAACCTTTCTTTACTTGGTACTGCCCATCAAGAGGTCATGTATGGACGCATCTCTCTCCGAAATATGAAGCGATGCTTGGTACTAACGGTTGGGGATTGCAAGAGGTCGTAATGAAAGACCTCGATGACCACGTTGGAGAAATGCTTGCGAAGCTTGAAGAGCTCGACGTTGCTGACAACACCATAGTGATCTTCACCGTCGATAATGGGCCTGAGATCATGACATGGCCAGACGGTGGTATGACGCCATTCCATGGTGAGAAAGGAACAACATGGGAGGGTGGGGTTAGAGCGCCTTTCTTGATCAGTTGGCCTGAAAAAATCCCAGCAAATAAAGTCAGCAACGGTATGTTTGATGGGATGGATCTACTGCCGACGTTGGTCGAAGCTGCTGGTGGCCCTGCTGATTTAAAACAGCAAATGCTGAAAGGTTACAAAGGCCACAAAGCACACCTTGATGGCTACAACCAAATGGAAATGTTAACCAACAACGGCAAATCTAATCGCAATGAAATCTTTTACTACGAGCGCGATAAACTGCAAGCCGTTCGTGTGGGTGATTGGAAAGCACATTTTGTGGTACAAAACCACGGTTGGAGTGGCCCGAAAGAAGAGTTGAATGCGCCACTGTTATTCAACCTACGCCAAGATCCTTATGAACGAGCGGAAGAAGAATCCGGTATGTACTTAAAATGGATGGGGCAGAAAATGTGGGCCTTTGGTCCTGCCCAAGCCGCTGTTCAGCAGCATTTGGAAACCTTCAAGAAGTGGCCTCCAGTGACGCCAGAAACACCTGCAGAAACCGTCGGTGGAGTCGGAAATTAGCATCACCCATCTAATAAACATAAAGCCAGCGAAATGCTGGCTTTGTTGTCTTTATTTTGATGATTTCTACTGACGTGTTGCACTGTGTTTTGCCGAGTATGTGAGAGGTTCTGCTTACTCGCTTAGCAGCTTGATGGTGGTTTGCATCGCATCATCTAAAATTGCGCGATCTTTTTGCATTGCCGCAAGCAAGGTATAACCCAACCACAAGCTAAACAGTGTTTTTGCTGTTTGTTCCGGTGCAGACAAACAAAGCGTGCCTTCTTGATTGCTGCGCTCAAAGAAAGTCGTCATTATCTCAATCATTTTCTTAGTGCCGACAGCCATTTCACTTTGCATTTCAGTGTCGTGACCAGAAACTTCACCAGCGAGTTTGACGACCAAGCATTGAATACGAAAGTCGTCGGTTAACTTCACCACACACCAATCATCAAAGTAAGCTTGTACGCGTTCTTGCGGCGTTTTTGTTTCATCTGAAAGGAAGCGGCCTAAGCGTTCGAGATGCGTTTCAAAGTAGTCGTGCAGCAAAATCGCACCGAAGTGTTCTTTTGATTTGAAGTAGTGATAAAACGACCCTTTAGTACCTTCTGCTTCGTTAATGATCTTCATTAAACCCACACCAGCAAAGCCGTGTTCATTGATCAAATGCAATCCGGCATCGAGTAACGCTTGTCGCATGTCTTTCATTCTTTATCACTCACTAAAAGGGCAGGGTTACAGTGTATCGGGAAAATAAGGGGAGAAAAAGTCGCCCACTCAGAGAACTGAATGGGCGAGGAGTGTTATAGCTGAGCTGCGATTTGATCTGTCAGGTTGTTCAAACCTACCGATAGTGCATCGACAAGTGCATCGTAGCCTTCATCTTGTAAAGGCATACTGATTTTGACCGGTGCACTGGTCTTCACTTTGCCGTTAGCATCAACAATGAGCCATTCGCCTTCGATCTCAGCGTTGCCCTCATAACTGCCATTGAACTTGCTTAGTGACAATTGAAGCTTGCTTTCGCCACTCTGGTCGAGCAGGTTATTGACGTCTACCGGCCAGTATTGAGTTTGTTTGCCACGCAGTTCATCGATTACACGTGTCGTAATTTGCTCAGAGATACTGTGCGCCCACTGATTATGTTTCGCTTGGATGATCTGGGTCTCTGAAGCGCGATACACTATGCCACTGTCGGCAAGATAGCTTGCTAATTCAACTGGGCGAACCACAAGTTGTGGACGCTGTGCAATCATGGTGTCGCTTACCTTTGCTGAGCTTGCTTCCGGTAAGACATACAAAGCGCCTGTGTCTTCAGGAGCGCTACTGCAACCTGCCAGAAGGGCAGAAATCAATAAAAGTCCGCGTTTCATTATTTTTGTCCTCTAACTGGGATTGGGTCGTTGACTTCATCTTCGCCAAATACCAATGAATTTGGTTTTTCGTTCAACTGCTTAAGGACTGGTTTGAACTCAGTCATTACTTGTTCTAGCTCTTTCAGCGTCGACTCCATTTCACTGTACATGGTGGAGTTCGGACCGTAGCCATCTAATGTTCTTTGCAGCTGTTCTAGGCTCTTACGAATGTCGGCTGGAATCGCTTTGGTGTCTTCTTGGTTGAGAAGACGATCCACACTGCTCGCAACACGCTCTGCTGAAGCAAGCGTTTTTTCCGAGTTCTTCAATGTCTTGTTCAGTGAGTTCAACGTGTCTTCCATTGGTAAGCTGTTTAGCTTGGTTAGGAAGTCATTCACTTGGCGTTGAACCTGAGCAAAGCCACCTTGTTTGGTTGGGAAGACATCTAAATCTTCAAATTGGCTCGGCACGTAAGGTTCATCATCAGGATAGAAATCCGCATCGATATACAGCGCACCCGTTAACAAGTTACCCGTTTTCAGCGTACCGCGAAGACCTTTGGCAAACTCTTCTTTTAGCTTCTCTTTGAACCTTGGCAGTTGGCTTGATGGTAAATTTTCATAAACTCGGCCAAGCTCAATACGTACAAGCACTGGGATTTTCTTCGCGGAGAAGTCTTCTTCTGGCGTTGGCATTCGCATAGGCACTTTGATAACGGTACCAATGCGTAAACCACGGTATTCAACCGGTGCTTTAGCTTTCAGACCACGAACAGACTCTTCAAACATCATCACAAACTGAATGTATTCATCGTACATGCCTTCGCGCACTTGTTTAACATCATCGAACAAACGGAAGTGTGTCATGTCTTCTTTGAGCTCATCTCCTGCGCCCATTCCTGGCAGGGTATCGAAGGTTACGCCGCCCGTAATCATGCTTTCTAGTGAACCGAACTTCACCTCAAAGCCTTCTGCATTAAGCTGTAAATCGACACCTGAGCTCAACCAAAAATGAGTTTTGGTACGCACAAGACTGTCATATGGCTTGAAGATAAACAGTTGGTACAAAGCGCGACGAGTGTCGACATCGAAACTCGTCGTTTCAACTCGACCCACGGTAAAGCCTTTGTAGATCACTGGGTCACCAACGCCAAGTTTTCCGGCTTCGCGGTGTGTCAATACAATGCGTAGACCTTCTGCGTCAGGGGAAGCGACAGGTGGCACATCGAGAACATCAAAATGCTCTTTTTCGACCTGAGAATTGCCTGGTTGAAGTTGAATGTAGGCACCAGATAACAGGGTTTCTAAACCTGACACGCCCTCACGACCAATACGAGGCTTAACGACCCAGAACATGGAGTCTTCACGCAGCATGCGTTTCGCGTCTTTGTTCATTTGTGCTGTAGCGATGATGTGGTCATAGTCTTCGCTGAGTTTAACGTCAGTAACCACGCCCACTTTTACGTTCAGTGCTTTGATCTCTGTTTTACCGACTTCAATACCTTCTGCTGTTGGTAATTTCAGTGTGATCTCTGGCCCTGTGCTGTTGATGTATTGGAACAGCATCCACGCTCCCATCGCTAACGCAAGGATCGGAATGATCCAAATCGCAGAGACCTGCTTTTGCGGTTTTATTTGAGCGGTTGCCTTGTTCTCATCACTCATATTTGGCTTTCTCATTTAAGTTATTAGTCATTGGCTCCTGCGCTTCGTTTTGTGGTAATTGCCACAACAAACGCGAGTCAAAAATCATTGCAGAGAGCATGGTGAGTATGACCACAGCAGCAAATGAAAGCGCTGCTGGACCAGGGTAAATCGCCATTAGGTTTTGCAACTGCACGAGCGCAACCAGAATAGCGACAACAAAAATATCAATCATCGACCAACGACCGATAAATTCTGTAATTCGGTAGATTTTCAAGCGTGAAATACTTTCTTCAGGAGGCAAGTATTGTGCTTTTTGAGCGTTGAAATACAGCCAAGCGAGTGCCAACATTTTTGCCATTGGGATAAACACACTGGCGAAGAAGATAACCGCTGCAATAGGGTAGGAGCCCAGTTGCCACAGAAGAACCACACCTTCCATGATGGTCGAGCCTTCGGAATGACCGAGGCTCACTGTGTACATCATTGGATAAAGGTTCGCTGGAATGTAGAAAATGATTGCCGCAAAAAGTAAGGCCCATGCTTTCTGCATGCTGTCTGTAGGGTTGTATTTGTGTATTGGGCTATCACAACGAAGACACTTTTGATGTTTTTTGTCTTCAATAGGGTTGAGTTGATGACAGGTGTGACAACCAATGTGGTTTTCATTGTGGTGCGTATCACCTTCTTTCACATTTGGCAGTTCAATCGCAGGAATGAAGTGTCCCCACAGCCAGCTCTTATCGACCATTGAAATACATTTCACGACCAGCACGGTGTAAACACAGAATGCCCAAAACGAACTACCCATGCCAATCTCAGCCAGTGAGGCGATTTTAATTAAGCTCACTAAGACACCGATCAGGAATACATCGACCATCAACCATGGTTCAACACGGAATAAGATCCGGCATAGGGTTTTCGCCATGCGAATCTGCTTCTTACCTAATGGATGCTTGAGTGACTTCAAGGCTTCAAGGTGTAAAAACAGAATTAATCCGACGTAGATTGCGGGCAGCACCACGACGGTCGCCAGAAGCAAAGCCCCGAGTAATGCGTTATGAAACTCGGCTAGCATCTTAGCGGCATGCATCAAGGTAATCTCTTGAGATAAGCCTTGAACACTGAATGACATAAACGGGAATGAGACACTTAAAACTAAGGTGATCAAGCAAGCCACCGATACAGCAATGACGCTTTGATACGGTTTCGCGTTCACTTTGGTAAGCGAATGTTCGCAACGAGGACACTGCGCTTTTTGACCTTGCTCGATATCTGGGATACGAACGACCAAGCCGCACTCCTCACAGGAGACTAATTGACGTGAATTGGGTTGAATGCTCATTCAGTTATTATTTCGTACTTTTAATCACTAAGAATAACCCTTTTTCAAGATATGCGCTTGTTTTTGCGGGGATGTTTTACAAGCTTCTTACCTGTTTAATAGAAAAAACCAGCCGGTGAGGCTGGTTTGAGGTTATTTGATATTGCCAACAGAAGCACGTCTGACCAGAATTGGCATGAACAATTTGTGTTCTGTGCGTTCGGCTTCTTCGTTATTTACTAACTGAAGTGATAGTTTGACCGCTTCATTTGCCATGACTTGAATTGGGTAACGAATGGTCGTTAGGCGAGGGTAAATGTAGCGTGCGATATGGCCATCATCGAATCCAATCACCGACATGTCCTCAGGAATACGGATGCCATTTTCTTGCAGTAACGTCATGCAACCTGCGGCCATATAGTCATTGTAGGTAGCAACAGCAGTGATGGGCGTGTTCTTCGCCATCAGGTTTACCATGCCTTGCTCACCGCCGGTTTCGTCTGGCTCGCCGTATTCGATGTATTCTTCACGAATCTTGATGCCGTTATCTCGCAGAGCATCAAGATAGCCGTCGCGGCGATCGCGTGCATCTTCAATATCATGACCTGAGCAGATATAGCCGATGTGTTCGTGTCCATTGCGAATCAAATGCTCAGTGGCAATGTAAGAGCCTTTTCGGTTATCCAACGCAATACAGCGTGAAGCGATGTCTGGCACGATACGGTTGATCAACACCATGCCCGGAATTTCATTGGCGAGCGTGGCTAACTCGTCATCTGTCATGCCTTTGCTATGCACGACCAAAGATTCACAGCGGCTGTTGATCAGCAAGTTGATCGCGTTGCGCTCTTTCACGGCATCATGATAGCCACTGCCAATCAGAAGCTGTTTCTCTTGCTCACTGGCAATGGTGTCGATGGCTTTGACCATGGTGCCAAAAAAGGGCGCAGAAACGTCGTTCACCAATACCCCAATCGCGTTGGACGATTTACTGACCAGTGCGCGCGCATTGGCGTTCGGGCGATAGCCTAGTTTCTTCATTGCTTCTTTGACGGCGACAATCGCGGATTCACTGGTGTGTGGGGCGTCATTGATGACGCGAGATGCGGTTGCAATGGATACGCCAGCTTCTTTTGCGACGTCTTTGATGGTAGCCATAGGGAACTCAGGATCTGAAATTTGCTTCATTTAACAATGCACAGCGGATGAACTCAAACACCCAATTGAGAATAGTGGCGGTGTATCAAGGTTTTAAAACAAAAAAAGCGAGCTCAGGTGAACACGCTTTTAGTCGAATTGAAGTTACGCTTTAATCTACCGTAGTTGGCGGGAAGGCTTTGCTGCCTAAAATATGACCATTCACCTCTTTGCCGTAGTACCCTTGGTGGTTGTGGTACTTCGCTGCATTTGCTTGCAAATCACCTTTGTAGCGAGGGTCTTGTGGTCGTTCATGGCTGTTGACATAAGCCGCGACATCCCATGCCTCTTGTTTACTCAATTGAACGCTTTTGCCCAAAGGCATGTTCTCGTAGATGAAATAAGCCGCAGTGTTGATTCGGTGCATGCCTGCACCCCAGTTGTAAGCGTATTCGCCCCACAAAGGTGGAATGTAAGAGCGGCCGTTTTCATCGTGAATACCTTGACCACTTTCTCCATGACAGGCCGCGCAGTTATCAACGTAAACTTGCGCGCCACGCTCTGGTGAAGGATCAAGCTCTGGATTGTCAATTTTTGGGTAGCCACGGCCTGCTAGGTTGCCACGTTTATCTGTAGGCAAAGCGTTAGCGATTTTTTCTGGCAACGGAAAGTCTTCTGCCTTACCGCCCGTCAATAATTGTTCAGTGCTGATGGCAGGAACTGGCTCATCTTGCATACCGTATTGGTCCAATAAGCCTCCCATTGCTAACCAGTAAGCATAAGCGCTGAGCGCCTCTAGTTCTTTTGAGTCTTTTGCTGGTGGCTTACCATTCATCGAATAGGTGAAACAGCCTTGAATGCGGTCGGCGTAACTGTTTACTTTGTCGTTCTTTTTGCGATAAGCAGGGTAGGCCATATAAGCCGCCCACAGAGGCGCGGCGTTGGCTTTACGTCCGGCTTCCATGTGACAATTCACACAGTTTTGTTCGTTACCCACATAACGTCCACGCATTTGCTGCGAGTTCACAAACAGTGAGTAGCCGTATTTTACTTTCTCACCAAATTCGTCGTTTTCGATGGTGCTTAAATCGCGAGGTTTAAGGTACTGCGTGTCAGCGTGCTTTTGTACCGCTGGTAATTCGGTTTGGCGATCTGGCAGTTCATGGTTTGCTGCATCACTGGCGTGTGCAAGGGTAGAGATGCTTGCAAGCAGTAGGGAATAAATCAGTTTCATTTCGACTCCTCATAACGCAAAGAAGCGAAGTAGTAAGACAAGTTTTTGATTTCTTTATCGGTGAGCTTTTTCGCAATACCACCCATCATATTGAGCGGGTCACCGCTACGTGTGCCGTTCTTCCAAGCATGAAGTTGGTTTTGTAAGTAATCGGCTTGTTGGCTCGCAAGGCGCGGGAATTTGTCTACGCCCATACCACTTGCGCCGTGGCAAGTTGAACAAGCGGGAATGTTTCTATCCCAGTCTCCTTGATAAACCAGTTTGCGATAGGGGTTGCTGATATCGGCTTGGTCTCCGCGCTGCTCAAGGTCGGTAAATTCCCAAGTCGGCAATTGAGCAAAATATTGCAGAACTTCTGCACGAAGTGTTGGGTCGCTAAGCTCATCGGCCATGCCTTTCATGATGACATTGTGGCGTTTATCGCTTGAGAAGAGTTCGAGCTGGCTTTCCATATAGCCGGCATTCAGTCCGGCAAGCATAGATGCGATACCTGCTTGGCCTTTACCGTCGACACCATGGCATCCGGTACAGATCTCACCGTGTTCGGGGAGTGGTGCAGAATAGGCTGCGAAAGAGGCGGCACTCAAGCAAAGCGCAGCCAAAGATAAGTTACGAAACATGCTGACTCACATTTGATTATTATTTGAGCGCATTATTGTGAGTATTGTTATTAGTTGTGGCTATTGTGGAAATCCACATAAATCCTGTGGAGAGGCATTGCGGCTTGCTGCAGAAATAAAAAAGGCTTCCTCCCTAAAAGGGAAGAAGCCTAACAAATGGTGGCTGAATCCGCTTACGCTTTGCGAATCTTCGCTGGCAGAGATTGACGTGCCGCCGCACCAACTACCCAATCCAGCATCACGCCTTTACCTTCACGAGTAGGGTCAATCAAACCGACGTCGTTGATGTTGACGCCATCATTGCCGCTGGTTTTCACTGGTTGTTGTTTATCACCAATCCAGTGAGCACGCTGACCTAGCTCTGTGTGGCCAAAGCCATGTTCAAAACCGAGCGTACCTTGGCGAATACCAGACATGACCATTGCAAGCGCTGTGGTGCTGGCTCCTGGAGTTTCAATCACGAAATGATCGCCAGTTTGAATGCCAGCCGCAGCGGCATCCACTGGATGGATGTAAACAGGGTTAACGCCTTTAATCGAGTTCAAGCGTGGTGACAAATTGGATACCGCGCTGTGAATGTTCGATTTAAAGTTGGTCAGGCTGAATGGCCACTCGGCTTTCGGGTACTGAGTCTCAAGTGGTGTGCCATCTGCGAGCTTTTGTGGATGCCAAGTCGGACAGCCACTGTAGAACTCGCCTGTCATGGTGTTTCTTGCGCTGCCAACACGCTCGTTCCAAATCGCGACAGGGCGCGTCCACTTGTACTTCATTTGCTCACCTTTGTAGGCTTCTGTGGCATTTTCAAAACGGCCACCACGAGCAAAAATGTACGCGACGCGCTTCATCTCATCTGGTGTTAGTGCTTTTCGCATGCTTGGCAGTAGGCGCTCAAGACCAGACCAAGCAATGTCTTCTGCACTCACTTCCGGAACGCCACCTTTCACGTAGGCAAGGTTGGCTGCTGAGCGAAGATAGAAGTCTTCAGCAGAGTGAATACCGTGCAAACGACCTTGCGTGTCTTTGATGGCGTTGTCACCAAAGCCGCCTAGCTGCATCTTTTTGGCGATATCAATCAGGAAGTTCTCCAGACAAATACTGCGACCATCGGCGGTTTTTTCTGTGCGCGCTTCCACGATTGGCCAGCGAGCCGTTACTGCTTTTACTGGAACATCATGCCAAGGTGATGCCATGCCCCAGCTTTCGTAAGTGACGGTATCAGGCACTATGTAGTCCGATAGTGCAGTGGTCTCGTTGATGAAGGCATCGACAGAAACAATCAAACCAAGTTGCTTTGGATCTTTTAGCTTGTCTTCAAGCAGCGTTTTTAAACCCGGTACCCCATAAATTGGGTTCGCCATATGGTTGAGCCACGCTTTTACTCGGTATGGATAACCATCGATCGCTGCCGATAGATGCTCGGTAAGCAAAGGCGCTGCAAACGGATACCAAGGTGCACGAGTTGGGTAAGGGGATTCGCCTGCCTCCACGCGACGTTTGTATTCGCTGGTTTTCTGATAAGGGAATTTGCTGCGTGAGAGGAACACGCCTTTTGGTCCCACTTTGCCTTCAAACTTAGTGAAGTCGTAGCGAGGGCCCGCGGCAGATGTCGGATAACCGCCTGCTTTCGCCATTGCGCCGCCTTTCATGTTGATGTTACCAATCAGAGCATTAAGCATCATGATGGTGAAGGCGTTGTAGAAACCGTTGGTGTGCATGTTGCCGCCGTGAGTATCAACCACCGCTTTAGTGCCATGACTGGTAAAGCGTTTTGCTAGCGCGATGATTTGATCCACAGGGATCTCACATTGCTCGCTGTAGAAGTCCAGATCGTATTTAAACGCTTCTTCTTTCAAACGTTGCAATGATGACTTAACGCGAACGACACCAGAAGCCAGCTCTACATCTTGGTCGACAAACAACGATGCTTCACCCGCCTGCTTGTGTACGCTCAACTCGCCGCTTTGCGCATCGACAATCACGTATGGATCTGTTTCTGAAAGTGCTTCCCCTTCAAACGGCATGCCCATTTCAGATGCACGTAAGAAGTGCCCGTGACGTGGGTGAGATTCATCGCTGATCACAAGGTGAGTGGCATTACACCAATGTGCCGTGCCCGCTCTTTGCATCGCCGTTGCTCCTGGCTGCGCAAGGAAGGTTTTGTTGTAGCGTTCGTTGGCGATGATCCACTGAATCATGCCAAGAACCAAGGCAGAATCGGTGCCCGGTTTAATTGGCATCCAATGGTTGTTGTCACCTGCGGCAAGGCTTGATGAACCTGCTGGCAAGCTCGGCGTGATGATGGTGTATTCCAGTTTGCCTTCGGTGCGCGCTTTGGCTAGCTGACGAGCCTGACGTTTGAACGGGTTACCCGCTTGTGCTGGTGACATGCCAATAGAAATAACGTATTCGGCATTATCGAAGTCTGGCTTTAAGTGAGCATTCTTATCCAAATCGTTCATGAAAGCGCCGCTGCCTGCGCGGAAAGCGTAGCCACAGTAAGAACCATGATGGCCGAAGTTACGTGTGCCAAAGCTATTAAAAGCAAAACGTTTGAAGATGTCGTCACGGCCTTCGTTACCGGCGTTGGTCATCAACAGTTGGTTGGCCTTCGGGCCATATTCTGGGTTTTGCGAATCAACAGGCGCCGTGAGGTCACGAATGTCTTTCAAACCTTCAACATGACCTTCGCCAAACAGATCGCCACCGTTGACGACTTCGTCCACCAATTGCTCGTAGCTGATCGGTTCCCATTTGCCTTCACCACGTTTGCCCACACGCTTCAGTGGTTGGGTAATGCGATAAGGGCTATTACGAATTTCCATCATGCCGTTACCGCGAGCACATGCTGTGGAGCGGCCTTCTAAACCGTTTTCCCCCGCCAAGCTCAAGTACGCGTCTTTTACAGGCGTCTCAAATGGTATGTGCTGCTGATGTGATAACGGGTGGTATGGGTTGCCCGAAATGCGCAGGATCTCGTCGTTACGATTGTCGATACGAACGCGCAAACCACATAGGCTCCAACAACCAAAACACATTGATGGCGCAACGCGCTGATTTGGATTCGGGATTAAGTTGCCCTTGTCGTTCACCTTGTATTCGGGCTCCAGTGAGTTGCCGTGGTGAATATCACGGGTTTTCTCACCCGCAGTGCCGTGAATAGCACCTTCTACCATGTGTTTTGTGGTGGTTGCGTAGCCCGCAGCAAAGGCTCCAAGCCCGCCCACTGTAAGGCCAGATTTCAAAAACTGACGGCGTTTGTTATCCATAATGAAATCCTCTTAGATCAGTGTTGAGTTAGGGTTGAAGGAGCCGATTCACGCTTCGGTTGAATCAGTTCGGAACCAAGTAATGCCAGCGCAATCCACAGGCCAAACATGCCGATGATGCCGAGCAGACCATTATTGCCAATTGGTAAGTCGTATGGATATGGGCCAACATCAAACTTAGCGATGGTTTGTACTTCCATCATGGTGATCCAACGAACAGTCCACGCTGTGGTCAGTGCCATCCCAGACATGAATAACACTCGAATGAAGTGACGGTTGGTATCGCGCAGCGTAAACAGTGCAAGCAGCACGCTACCCAGCAGCAAAGACGTTAGTAATGCGATGTGCTGTACCCATAATGGAGAAGCGTAAAGGGATGAACTGGCATTGTTAGAAGCCCAGATAGGAATCAACAACAGCGATAATGCACCACTAATTGCCGTCGTCTGGCGCAGTAAACGAGTATCTCCGAAGGTCAGGCGATCCGACTTCGATGGAATCAAAAGCCAAATAAGTAGGGTAAAGCCGACCGCGCCGATAAATGCCGTGACAAACCAAAGCACAGGCGATGCAGGTTGATGCCACAACGAACGAGATTTCACGATGGCGATTTCAGCGCCAGTGTAAAGCGCAATGGTGAGGCCAGATAGGACGGTCACAATCGACGCTGCCATCATCAGCTTGCGGCTAGTTTTCCAACGGCCTAGCGAGAGCTTCGCAAGTAGCGGAAATACCTTACCCGGTTGGTTCTCTAGGTTGATCAAATCATTACGCAGATATAACCATGCCGTTGCCACAGCCAAGCCAGAGAACAGAGGTAAGAACAACGAACCTAATGACATCCAAGACCAAGGGGTGAGATGTGCGTAGAAATGCCAAGCACGTCCCGGCTGGTGGAGATCGCCTGTTAACGCGAGCGGACCAACGATCGCGCCAATCGCCAAAGTCAGCACCAAGGCTGCGCGCAGACGATGACTAGTGTGAGATTCAAACAACAGCGCGATTAAGAATAAGATAGCCGCCGCATAAGCTGAGCCGATGTAGAAGAAATATTGCACTGCCCACGGAAGCCAAGCGATGGCCTGAGGCTGTACCAGCACTTCGGTTATGTTCATGCTTTTTCTCCTTGTGGATCGTAAATCGCAGGCTGACCTTCAATGTGTTGAGTGAAGCGTTCATTCATGCCGATGTAGAACACGTGCGGTTTGGTGCCCTCGTTTGGTTTAAGCACTTTGATGTCGTCTTGGTGCTCTGTCATCAAGCGGCGAACTTCGCTGTTCGGATCGTTGATGTCACCAATCACGCGAGCACCACCGACGCACGTTTCCACACAAGCCGGCAGCAAACCTTCTTCAAGGCGATGTGCGCAGAAAGTACATTTGTCCGCAGTTAGGGTCTCTTCGTTGATGAAGCGCGCATCGTAAGGGCAGGCTTGAACACAGTAAGCACACGCCACGCAGCGACTGTTATCGACCATCACGATGCCGTCTTCTCGTTGGAAGGTGGCTTGCACTGGACATACAGCCACACACGGTGGGTTATCACAGTGGTTACACAAGCGCGGCAGCATGAAAGATTTCACTTCTTCCGTTGCAGTTGAGCCATCATCAAGGGTGACTTCATACTGTTTTACTGTGGTTCGAAACTGGCCAATAGGGGCTTGGTTCTCGATGCTACAACCGACAGTACAAGCCTGACAGCCAACGCATTTACGCAAATCGACAACCATGGCGTAGCGTTTACCGACTTGGCCTTTTCGGTCGGGTTCATTGTTGTTTCTGATCACTGTGCCTGCTGTGGCTGTGCCAATTCCGGCGATCGGAATCAGCGCAGCGCCTGCGGTAACGGCACTGAGAAAACGGCGTTTGGTGGAATCCATAACTCACCTGCTAAGATTGATTAGAGCTTGTTTTCATTGTCAGAATTGCAGCCCTTTGTCGATATAGTGGATTTCCACATACCGAGAGCAAAGTTGATCTAAAACAAATGTGGATTCCGCTATGTTGCTGTTATTCTGATGCTCCCAATACCGAGGATTAAGAAACAATTCATGCTGAAAAAATCGCTAAACTTCATTCGCTTATGGATTGTTTTTATCAGTCTTATATCCGGCTGCTTCACGGTTTCTTTTGTACATGCAGCACCAACACAAACATTAGATTCCAGCGCTTTCTCTAAACCGCAAGTCGATGTGGGTGTGCTAGCCATACGTGGCCATTTATATGCGGAGCAGCGTTGGCAACCGACGATTTACTGGCTCAATCAACAAATCCCTGAAGTGCGGTTTGTTCTCCATCCGCTAGATCTCGATGGCATGACCAAAGCAGTCGAAAACCAAAGCATGGACTTCATTCTCACTAACCCCGGACAAGCAGTGCGCTTGGGGCGTCAGTACGCGTTGTCTTGGATCGCGACGTTGACCAGCCAAGCGCCAGAAAACTCCAATTACGGCATTGGTTCGGCGCTGGTGGTACGTTCTGATTCGCCTTATGTCACTCTCAATGATGTGTCCGGTTTGCCGATTGCAGCGGTGTCAGAGAAAGCCTTTGGTGGTTACCTCACATTGCGTTATCAAGTGATAGAGAAAGGGTTAGATCCGAATGACTTCTTCTCGGACGTGCGCTTTTTGGGTTTCCCAATTGATGCCAACCTCTACCAACTGCGTGATCACAATGTGGAAGCCGCCGTGGTTCCAGCTTGTTTGGTTGAGCAAATGGAAGGTGAAGGGCTATTGGAAGAGGGGCAACTGCGGGTTTTAAGTCCGCTTAAACTTCCTCAAACCGAGTGTGCAGTGTCGACGCCCCTGTATCCAAACTGGTCCTTTGCGAAAACGGAGCGTGGATCGTCCCAATTAGCCAAGAAGATCAGTCGAGCCTTACTTGCGATGCCTGCCGATAATCCCGCTGCGATTGCAGCCAAAGCATCCGGTTGGACATCACCAGTCAGCTTGTTGTCGATAGACAAACTCTACCAAGCGATGGACTTGCACCCATTGCAGCAACCTTGGTGGAAAGAGGCGCTGCGCTGGCTGCGTTTCCATCAAGAATGGGCATGGGCGTTATTTCTGTTTGTGATTGTGTTGAATATTTACCACTTTTGGCTGGAGTATCGTTTCAGTAAGAGTAAACAAGCGCTAGAGAAAACCTTACTGCGCTTAAAAGAGAAGAGCGAAATGCTAGAGCACTCACAACGAGTGGCTATTGTTGGCGAATTAGGCAGCAGTCTTGCGCACGAGATAAACCAACCTTTAGCGGCGATCCGAAACTACAGCGAAGGTGGCTTGTTACGATTAGCTAAGAAGCGCCCTCATGAAGATATCGTGCCGGTCCTAGAAAAGATCCAGACCCAAGTAGAACGCGCCGATGCGATCGTTTGTCGCCTGCGAACTTTGATTAAAAAGCGCAGCGTCGACATGGCTGCGTGCGATGTGGAGCAACTGATTTCTGATACGGTTGAGCTGCTGAATTTCCGCTTGCAGAAACAAGGTATTGAAGTGGTTCGTAGCAACGAAGGACAATCCCAACTGGTCGAAGCTGATGCCGTAGGTCTGCAGCAAGTGTTGGTGAACGTGATGAACAACTCGATAGATGCTTGTGTGATGTACGCAGAAAATCACCCTAATAATTATCAAGGCAAAATTGCGCTTCACACGGATTATCAAGCCCAAAGTATGTCGATTCGAGTGTGGGATAACGGTACGGGCTTGGAGCATGAGAACCCAACCGCCGCCTTTGTGAGTACAAAGCAGGAAGGGTTAGGGCTGGGGCTGGCGATCTGTCGTGATGTGATGGAGATGCATGGTGGTGAATTCGTTATTCAATCTACTCAGCCACACGGTTGCTTGGTGGTATTAACCTTGCCGTATCAAACCATGAAAACCGCCAATACAAAACGCAACGAAGAAGAGCAAACAAAAAGAAACACAGGAGAAGTGAATGAGTGACAAGCAACTGCCCGTATTTGTGGTCGACGATGATGAGTCGGTGCGAGATTCGTTGGCGTTTATGCTCGAAGAACATGACTTCTCTGTGACGACGTTTGCCGATGGGCAGGCATTTCTTGATGGCGTGGATATTCATCAAGCAGGCTGTGTGATTCTGGATAGCCGAATGCCGAATTTGCGTGGCCAACAAGTGCATCAAATTCTCAATGAAGCCAAAAGTCCATTGGCAGTGATTTACTTAACCGGACATGGCGATGTGCCAATGGCGGTGGATGCTCTGCAAGCCGGGGCGGTGAATTTCTTCCAAAAGCCCGTAAAAGGGGACGAGCTGGCACAAGCGATTTTGAAAGGCCAAGTTCAATCTGCGGCGAATCTGGATATCGCGGGCGCGAAAGCCGCGTATGAATCACTGACGCCAAGAGAGAAAGACATTCTGCGTTTGATCATCGCGGGTAAGCGCAATATTCGCATTGCCGATGAGCTGTGTATAGCGATGCGAACGGTAGAAGTACATCGCGCAAGTCTGTTGAAAAAGTTCTCGGCAAAAACGGTGGCAGAGCTGGCTTACATCTACGGCAAACTGGCGTAATAAAACAGGCATAAAACTTATGCTCAAATAAAAAATCCCCAAGCCAAAACTTGGGGATTAAGCCACACTGACGTGTTTTATGTTTAGAGTATCAATCGATTACTGAGCAGGTTTAAACGTCACTTTGTAAGCGTATTGATTGTCCGTTAACTGGAATTCCTTGTGCACACTAGGGCTCCAAGAGTCATCACCGCCAACGCCCATGTGTTTATGGTCTAGGCGCACGTAAATCTTCTCTTCTGCGACTAAATCGTTGGTGTGTTTCGCTGCAGCTAAGTGCTGCTGAGCGTACTGACTCACACTGAACTGGAAGTTACCCGAGATTTCTAACTCATTCACCTTCAACCATTGCGTACCACAGCGCAGACCGCTGTCGGTTGGGAAAATGTATGGTGTGTGCATTTGCTCAAGTGTTTGTGTGTGCTGGCCGAAGCGCGCCGCTGCCAAACGGTCTGGGTAGTTTTCAAACGGACCTAAGCCTTGCCATGTGATCGGAGCGTTTTGCTCATTCAACGGCAGTTCAAATTCCAAACCGATGCGTGGCATTGGTGGTAAATCATCAGCCAGCTTCACGTCGACAGCCAATGCCATCTCACCGTTATTGCTCAGGGTGTGCGTCCAAGTCGTGATCGCTTGTACTTCACCATTAAAGTGGTAAGCGAACGTCGAAGTCACTTTCACCGCATGTGCCAGAGTTTCACTGTGGCAAGCGACACATTGACGTTCCCACTGGCCGATACCCGCCATGTCCCAACGATACATCCAAGCATTTGGATCGACGTTGTCGATTTCGCTCACGCCGATGTCGTTATCCAGTGGCGCACGGAAGAAGTTATCTTGTGGTGCTGCAAGCATTTGTGCTTCACCATCGACACGCCAGTCGATCATCAAGCCAGTTTGGCTATCCCAACGCCATTGATGTTTTTCATCCAAGCTAGACACCAAAACGGTGTTGTCTTGCTGCGTTAGCATTGGCGCTGGTTGCGTTTCCAATCTTGGCAGAGCAAGGCCTGCTGTATTGCGTAGTGACATTTGCTCAGAAGCGACTAGGTGCTCAGCTTCAGCCCAAGGTGTTGCTGCAATCAGAGTAATGTCGGTATTTAAGTGATATTGCGCTTCCGCTTTTGGCGTGAAATGAAGGGCAATCTCAATACTTGTTTGGCTATCCGCTTCTACGTTAAGCGCCAATGAACCGGTTTGAATCACTTTGCCATTTTCCAACAGAGACCATTTCAATTGCTCATTATCGGTCGCGCGGAATAAGTTCTCGTTAGTCACCAACAGTGTGCAAGCTTCTTTGGTTTGTTCTTGCAGTGATACGGTGATCATACGTTGGCAGTATTTTGCTTCTTCCAACGTTGGATGAACCGTGCGATCTGGGAAGATCAAACCGTTGATGCAGAACTGACGGTCATTGATTTCATCGCCAAAGTCGCCGCCGTAAGCCCAGAAGTGTTGGCCGTTTTCATCCCATTGGCTCAAGCCTTGATCCACCCAATCCCAAATAAAGCCGCCTTGTAGGCGAGGGTAATCGCGGAACGCATCCCAGTAATCATTAAAGCTACCCAGACTGTTGCCCATCGCGTGTGCGTATTCACACAAAATTAAAGGGCGAGTTTCGTTTGGTAACGACACCCATTTCTTGATTGCCCATTTAGGCACGGCTTCGTCTTCAATGACCGTGTTCACACGCGCGTACATTGGCGCAATGATGTCGGTTGCTGTGGTGTTTGAACCGCCGCCTTCGTACTGCACAGGGCGAGACGGGTCGTAGTTTTTAGACCAAGCGTACATCGCATTGTGGTTGCTGCCGTGACCGGATTCGTTACCTAAAGACCAGATGATAATCGAAGGGTGGTTCTTATCGCGCATCACCATTTGGGTGAAGCGGCTCATGTAAGCGTGCGCCCATTGTGGATCGCTCGATAGGCGGTTCATTGGCTGCATGCCATGAGTTTCGATGTTCGCCTCATCGCACACGTACAAGCCGTATTGGTCACACAGTTCGTACCAACGAGGGTGGTTCGGGTAGTGCGCCGTACGTACCGCATTGAAGTTGTATTGCTTCATCAAGCAGATATCGCGGATCATGTCTTCTTCCGTCATCACATGACCAAGCTCAGGGTGATGTTCGTGACGGTTCACGCCGCGGATCAACAAAGGCTTACCGTTTAGCTTCAATTGCCCATCGGTGATTTCGACTTTACGGAAGCCCACAGGGTACGCTTCGCTTTCTAAGTGCGCGCCATTTTCATCCAACAATGAAACGACTAAGCGGTAAAGGTTCGGTGTTTCCGCCGTCCATTTCTTTGGCTCGCGTACGTGCAATGTTTGGAATACCACGTCATCCCACGTGCCACGTTCGTCAATGCGACGGTTGTGCGGACGGTCGATGCTTGGCTCTGTCACGGCTTGTTCGCCATCAAACAGCTGCACTTGAACTTGGTAGGTGTCCGGCGCAGAAATCGAAGTCACAACCGACAGTGAACCATCGCGGTAACACGCGTCTAAATCCGGTGTGATGAACACATCTTCAATGCAGTGTTGTGGTTTAGACAGCAAAGTTACGTCGCGGAAGATACCACTTAGCCACCACATATCTTGGTCTTCTAGGTAGCTGCCATCACTCCAACGAATCACCATGACGGCTAGGCTGTTGTCACCTGCCACAAGGTAAGGTGTTAGGTCGAATTCAGAAGGTAGGCGGCTATCTTGACTGTAGCCAACCCAAGTGCCGTTACACCAAAGGTGGAAAGCCGAGTTCACGCCATCAAAGATAATGCGCTGCGTATTGGCTAAATCTTCTGCTGAAAGTGACACGGTAGTGCGGTAGCAACCCGTTGGATTATCAGTTGGTACAAACGGTGGGTTTACTTCGAATGGGTATTTCACGTTGGCGTAAATAGGTTTGTCGTAACCTTGCATTTGCCAGTTTGAAGGGACAGTAATCTCATCCCAGTCTTTGTCATTGAATTGTGACTCGATGAACTCGCCGTCAACTTGCTCTGGCGCATCAAACAGTTTGAATTTCCATTGTCCGTTCAGCGATTGACGCTGGGCCTGAATACTGTCGCGGGCATGGTCAATATCGCGGAAACTGGAAAGAGGGCTGTGAGCCTTAAGACAGTGAATGTTCACTGATTGCGGGTTTTCCCAGTCGCGTCTTTGGAGAATTTCTGAAAATGCCTTCATGGTTTTCCTACTTAACTTTTTGTTTCTAATCTTGTTTCGCTACGGAGTTTGAGCCCGTAGCGAGAGTGCCTTTGTTCTTGTTGTGAAGCGTTATTTCGCTAATTGCTTCACGAGATAATCTTTTGCTTGGGTAAAGCCTTGCTCAGCTGCTTGGTTGGCAATCGCCGCAGCTTGTTTTACGTCGTTGTCTTTGAGCGCTGCATCGATTTGAGATTGGTACAACGTCCATTCATCTTGTGCTTCAGGCGATGCGGCAGGGGTTAGCTCTGCTTTTGCGGTGTCGTTGGTTTGTGTGCCCAATTCCGCCAAAAGCGTTAATACCGCGTTGTTGTCGGAGGCACTCGCCGTAACATCAATAACGCCAAAAGGTTGGAACTGAGCAGTGAGCGGAAGCTGTTTACTGCCAATGACGTTTTGCGTTTCTGCGTAAACTTCTTCTGGGTGCTTGCGAATCAATTCGGTGCCAAGCAGTGTCGAATCTGAAGCGATGACCACGTATTTCGCGCCATTAAGTTGTGGGTTTACCGTGATCACCTGTTCAACACGTTCTAAGCCGCGCATGCCCGTTGTGTGGTAGTTAAAGTCTTTTGCTGAGTAATCGGTTAGAAGCTGCCATTTCGAGTCATAAATAAGAACATTCGCAGCAAATAGCGCATTGTTATCAACATAAGAGCGAACAAGTAGCGAGAATGGCGCGTCAGAAGTGATTTGATAGCTCATCACTGGGAGCGGTTTGGATGAAGCTGAATCTGAAGAAAGTAAAACCGCACTGCTAACACTTGGCAGATTTGCATCCATAACCACCTGCTGGTGGAAAGGAATCGATAGGGCGGTCAGAGGCAAAGCATCTAACGTTGAGCAACATTGTGGTTGGCTCAAATCAGTATTGAAGGTTTGCTCTGGTAATCCACTGCACGCGCCAAGAGACAGA
Organism: Vibrio sp. ED002; assembly: GCF_023277445.1. Taxonomy (NCBI): domain Bacteria; kingdom Pseudomonadati; phylum Pseudomonadota; class Gammaproteobacteria; order Vibrionales; family Vibrionaceae; genus Vibrio; species Vibrio sp. ED002. Next base: position 3,616,095 of record NZ_CP080238.1, read on the forward strand.
GCCATGAATAGAGTTGCTAGCGGTTTTAGTTTCATCTGCGTTGTCCTTTGTGGGGTGAGCGTATTACTCACCCCGTTGGGTTCATAAATAGTAGCGGGTTTGGATTACCACCATGTTTCGACGTTAAAGCCGAAGGTGATTTCGTCGACGTTTTGTCCACCATTGCTGCGAGCATGGCCGTAGACTTCGCCGCCACGGTTCCACTCATCGGTTTTCTCTGAGTAGGTCGCGAACAAGCGCAGTGATGGACGAGCCCAAACGCCTTTGCCTGCTTGGAACATTTGCACCACCGTCACTTTGTACATGTCGTTGGTGCCAGCGCCGTTTTGTGCTTCGACTGATTCGTAGCCAACTTCAAGTGCGGTTGCCATGTATTCTGTCCAGCTGTACTGAGGACGAGCGCCTACGCTGAACCATTTCTCACCTTCGTTGTTATCCAGGTTTTTGTCTTGGTAAGCGATGGAGTACATCACTTGGAAATCTTCATTCACGTTAAGATCGCCAGAGTTGAAAATACGCCAGCTGTAACCATCGTGCTCAACGCCTGTGTTGTATTTACGGTTTGAGCCGCCTTCAGCACTCATCAAACCGCCCGCAAGTGCATCCGTACCGTATTGGAAAGCGAATGTGTTTGAACCATAGTTCCAAGCTTGACGGTAAAGTGCAGAAAGCATGGCGCCAGAAGTGGTGATGTCACTTTCGTCATAACTAGAGTTTTGCGTGAACACATAGTTCAAACCGACCGTAAGATCTGCACTGTCGCTCAGTTCAATGCCGCTCAAACGTGCATCGATGTTGTGTAAGCTGCGGCCATCTGCGCTAGAGTTTGGCGCCATCCATGCGATGTGACCTTTAGCAAAACCAAGATCCCAGTTTTCAATACCGATACCCGTGCTCGATGTGTCCCAGTATTTTATGTCGATCATGTGCACTTCATGACGGCGGTAAAAACGTTCGCCCGCCCAAACGGTGGCATCCGCTTGGCCTTCAAACAGCCCATGACCTGCTGACCACATTTGGATCAAGCTAACGTCGCCCCAGCTTTCGCCGCTACCAAGGTAAAGTGTGGTATCAAAGTACGCGTCGCCTTGTTGCCAAACGTCGGCTTTGAGGCCCGCTTCCCACCAGTTCAGTTCGTTACCCAAACGGTAGTTACCGTAACCTTGACCAGCACGAATCACATCGTTGCGTTCGCCTTTGCCACCATTGTGTTCATCGTTATCTGTGTAAATGTTGCCCCACTTGGCGTAGCCGAAGTAAGTGATGTTCTCCACTGCAGCCATACTAGCAAGTGGTGCTAGGGCGAGGGTTAACCCAAGCGCTCTTACAAGCGTCTTTTGTTTCATGAAGTGTCTCCATTCTATTTTTATGGATTTATTTTTTATTGGTTTGAGTCCTAACTCGCTGCGCAGTGTAAATAAACTCTGGAAACGTTTTCATGATGAGGTTGGCATTTTTGTCGTAATGAGGAGTTTATTGCTATTTTGTGTGATTTCGATCTCTTAAATTGAGGTTTTAAGCGCGGTTTTAGATTGATTTCTGACCACGTGAGTTGGAATCGTTTACTTGGGTTGGATGGTGTTTGAGTTGGAAGATGGAAGTTTATTTTGTTTAAAGTGCTGATTTAAATTGGTTTTTATCTAAGGGGAGGGAGTTGTTAGGAAGAAGAGGAAAGAGAGCCCAATTGAAATCAACTGGGCATGTGAGACAAGGAAGCATATACAACAAGTGGTTCGCGGGCGCACTGCACACGAGCATTTGCGGTATCGTCAAACTGGGATTTTGAGTTAGGACCCAAGAGAGACACTTCATAAAGAATCTCGAAGCCTCAAGAATACGGTTGTCGGTTAACCACTTCAAGAGGTGAGGAGTTCAACTGAGCGGTCTGTAACCTTATTTATGATTTTGTTGTTGTAAGGTAATGAATTAAATGACGAAAAATTCTTTATAAATCAGTTTGGTATTCGAGTTTACGTGCAGTGCTTTAAAGAACTCGGTCACCAAAGAATCTGAGTTTTTTGGAGCTGATCGCTGCGTAATATAAGAAGGAATAAGGTGTAGCGGGCGATGGCACAAGTTTGAAAAATTAACTGTAAACGTTTCCATGATTTTGGTGTGGCTCACAGATTCTTTTGTTTTTTTCATTATGATGCAGCGTAATTTCCAGTTTCAAGGTAAGACAAGATGACGGACAAAACACTGATTGAGCTAACCGGTCAGCAAACTCAATTGATTGTAGAGTTAGGCGAATATGCAGAGATCCTGCATTGGGGACAAAAAGTAAGTGGTGACCTTAGTGGTTTCCGCATGGCTTTACATCGTCCCGTGCCATACGGTCGTTTGGACAGCGATGTATCCATGACTCTACATCCAGAGCTTGGTCGTGGCGTTTTCAGCAGCCCTGGTGTGGAAGGGCATCGCGATGGTCAAGATTGGGCTCCAGTGTTTGTCATCTCCCATATTGAACAACAGCAAGACAGTATTGTGATTGAGAGCGAAGATGCGATCGCAGGTCTTCGTTTACAAACCGAGCTTAAGCTTGATAGCAACGATGTGGTGAAAACGCGTCATAGGCTCACCAACAAAAAAGCGGGTATTTATCATGTGAACCGTCTTGCCAATACGTTGCCTTTGCCAGCTCGTGCGAATGAATTGATGACTTATTACGGCCGTTGGGTTCATGAGTTCCAAACGGTGCGCCAGCCATTGCTGCAAGGCGGCTACCAACAAGAAAACCGTCGTGGACGTACTTCTCATGAGCACTATCCTGCGCTTGTTGTTGGTACGACTCACTTTGATGAAATGAATGGCGATGTGTGGGGCTTCCATTTCGCATGGAGTGGCAACCACAGATTGCGCGTAGACGTGAAAGCTGATGGCCGCCGTTACACGCAGGCTGAAGTCATTTACTTGCCTGGTGAAGTGGCGCTAAAAGAAGGTGAGAGCATTACGACGCCTTGGCTTTACGCGAGCCACAGTAATTGTGGTTTGAATGGTATGAGTCATCACTTCCACTCTCATGTACGCGAAACGATTTTACCGAGTGATTTCACGGACAAACCTCGCCCGATCCACCTCAATACGTGGGAAGGCATTTACTTTGACCACGATCCTGAATACATCATGTCGATGGCAACTCAGTCCGCAGAGATGGGTGTAGAACGCTTTATCATTGATGATGGTTGGTTCAAAGGACGCAACGGTGATAAAGCAGGGTTAGGGGATTGGTTTCTGTGTGAAGCTAAGTACCCAAATGGCTTGCACCCGATTGTGGAACACGTAAACAAGCTGGGCATGGAATTTGGCTTGTGGTTTGAGCCAGAAATGATCAACAAAGATTCCGAATTGTTCCGTACTCATCCTGATTGGTTACTGGCTGTAAACGGTTACGATCAGCCAACTGGTCGCAACCAATACGTGATTAACCTACAAAACGATGATGCGTTTAACTTCTTGTTTGAGCGATTGGATCACTTCCTCTCGACTTACAACATTGCTTACATCAAGTGGGATATGAACCGCGAAGTCGTTCAGCCAGCGCACTTAGGTCAGGCTGCGGCGCACAATCAAACCCAACGTTACTATCAGTTAGTCGATAAAGTTCGTGAAAAGCACCCGAAAGTCGAGATTGAATCTTGTGCAGCTGGTGGTGGTCGTATTGATTTTGAGGTTCTGAAACGCACGCATCGTTTCTGGGCTTCAGACAATAACGACGCGCTTGAGCGTCAAACCATTCAACGCGGTATGAGCTACTTCTTCCCGCCAGAAGTGATGGGCAGCCATATTGGTGCTAGCCACTGTCATAGTACGCGCCGCCGCCATAGTATTGAGTTCCGCGGGCTTACGGCACTGTTCGGTCATATGGGGATTGAGCTTGACCCAGTGAAAGAAGAACAAGCGGAAAAAGAAGGCTTTGAGCGTTACATCAAGCTGCACAAAATGCTGCGTCCATTGCTACACAGTGGAAGAACTTGGCGAATCCCAACGGACGATAAAGCACATCAAATTCATGCGGTTGTCTCAAACGATCAATCGGAAGCCGTGGTGATGATTGCTCAGCTCGCGATGCCAACGAACTCTTTAAGTGGGCATTTGCGTGTTCCGGGCTTGGATCCACAAGCGACATATCGAGTGACGGTATTGGATAAACCGTCTAACTACGATGACATCGTGAATTACCAACCGCCTTGGACTGAATCTGGTTGTGAGTTATCTGGCGTATGGTGTGAAGAGGTTGGCTTAACCATGCCAATCCTCGATGCAGAAAGTGCCATGTTGGTGAAGTTCGAACGCATTCACTAAGCCTTACCGATTTAGAACCTTGCCTATTTAGAATCATAGCTATTTAGACGATTTCATCGTTTCTCATTGGTTTTCTATCGCCGTACAGACATCAGGTTTGTACGGCTTTTTGCGTTGGTTTTAATTGGCCATTTTGAAATCGTTCTCATGCTTAATGAGCGTAAAGTGTTGATAAAATGACGTAAATAACACGATCTCATCACATTAATAGGTCTAAATATTGTTCGATGTCTCATTTTGAAAACTTGTCTGTAAACGTTTCCATAAAGCGGTTTTTGATCACAGTAAGGCATTCAGTGTGTGAGTAGCATTAGCATCGAAATATAAATAAAAGACGTCGACGTTATGAATTCTAGTTAGGGGAATGAATAGCAGTACGACACTAAGGAACTATTATGTCTGATAAAATTACGCTACAAACCAAGCTGTCCTACGGCCTTGGCGCACTCGGTAAAGACTTTGCCTGTGCACCTATCTACATCTTCTTAATGTTCTACTTCACTGACGTAGCCGGCTTGTCTGCTGCTTTCGTTGGTACTATCTTCTTAGCCGCTCGTGTTATCGATGCCATCACTGACCCAATGATGGGAGTGATTGTTGACAACACGCGCTCAAAATTCGGTAAATTCCGTCCTTGGATTGTGATTGGTACGCTTTTAAACGCAGTAGTGCTGGTCGGCCTTTTCAGTACTCACATGTTTGAAGGCACTACGCTTTACATCTACGCAGCGGCGGCATACATCCTTTGGGGCCTAACGTACACCATTATGGATATCCCATACTGGTCAATGATTCCTGCGCTATCAAGCTCTCGCCAAGAACGTGAAAAGCTTGTGGTATGGCCACGTTTGTTCGCGAGCCTTGCATGGTTCATTACTGGTACTTACGGTCTGCACATTGTGGGCGAGTTAGGTAACGGCAACCAAGGTGACGGTTTCTTCAATGTTGCGATGCTGATTGCGGTTCTGTTTGTGATGAGCGCATTCTTAATTGCTCGTAACGTAAAAGAGAAAGCGGCACCAGCTAACGCAAAACCAGCAGAGAAATTCAGCTTCAAAGACGTTTTGACTATCATCGGTAAAAACGACCAGCTTAAAGCGCTAATCGGCACGGTTCTGTCTTTCCAAATTGCGAACCTATTAGTTGGTGGCTTTGCGATTTACTACTTCTCTTACGCACTGGGTAACGCAGAGCTATTCCCAGTTTACATGGCGGTCGCAGGTGCGGCAGAAGTCGCGGGTGTGTTCTTATTCCCACGTCTTGCAGCATTCCTTCCACGCAAGCTTCTATGGCCTATCGCGTGTGGCTTCCCAATTCTGTCTTGTGTACTTCTACTGTTGATGGGCTTTATCGCTCCAGCTAACGCGCTAATGATTGGTATGGCGGGTGCAGCAATTAAGTTTGGCGTGGGTATTGCGAACGCGCTGCAAACTGTAATGCTGGCTGACGTTGTGGACTACGGTGAGCACAAAACAGGTCGTCGTAGCGAGAGCGTTATCTTCTCAGTACAAACCATGCTTGTGAAGTTCGCAGGCGCAGCAGGTGGCTTCATTGTGGGTGTTGGTCTGTCTGTTGTGGGTTACGTACCAAACGTAGAGCAATCAGCAAGCACCATTATGGGCTTAGAATTTATGATGATTGGTCTACCTGCCATCATGATGACCATCAGTGGCGTGATTTACCAACGTTACTACCATCTACACGAAGGCTTCAACAAAGAAGAAGCTGAGCAACAAACTCAAGTTGAAAGCGTTCCAGCACAAGCATAATCGTTACGTTTTCACTTAAGTACCCCAACTCAATTTAGTCACCAAGATAAAGCGCCTCCCGATGGAGGCGTTTTTGTTTGCTTCGATCAAATTTCGTGATTGGCTTAAATTCAATTTTTAGACAATAATTTCAGTTGGTTAAAGGATTAAGGCGCTTGGATTACTCCAAGCTGAAACGATGAAGAAACGTAAACGGATTTCGTTAAGGACAGTGCTAGGGTTGATGTTTGTCTTCTGTACCCTAGTGACAGCAGGTGTGGCGATTACTTTGCAATACCATTTTGCAAGGAAAACTGAGCTGCAACACACCCTCACCCGATATCAAACCATCGCGACAGGTGTATCGAGTCATTTATCTAATCTACAAAATTTAGCTGAGAACGTGGCACGAAGCGGCGCGCAGCTAGTGTCGCTCATCGGGGTAGATTCGCCCGAAGAGAGCATCATTATCCCTTTGTCTAAATTGTTGGTAAGAGAACCCAGCATTCATAGTATTTTTGTTGCCAAAGCGAACAATGACTTCTTCCAGCTGATCAACCTTTCCTCAGAGGACATTCGTTCACGCATAGATGCTCAACCAGGGGACAAGTGGTTGTTGATCGCGCATAGCGGAGTGAAGCGAGAGCGTCGTAAAGTAAGTATTTATTATGATGAAAACTTTGTATCACGCCATGTTTTAGATGAGTTTAGTAACTTCATCCCGACTCAACGCAGCTGGTTTGAAAATGCTGACCATGATGACATTTACAATACTTCTCCATATTTGTTCAACACTCTAAAAGTATCTGGGGAAACCTTTTCCATTAAGGTGCCAGAATCCGATACTGTGGTGGGTGTGGACATTCTTCTCTCCTCGTTAGAGGCGCAACTCACCAACCGTTTTGTCGAAAACAAGAAAGCGCCAGAAGCTGAGGCGTTTATCTATCAAGCCAATGGCCGATTGATTGCAACTAACAAGATGGTCGACATCGAAGATCGCTTACCTTTGGTCTCTCCGGTGAACTTAACTGATGAGCAACGAGCACTGGTCGCCCAAACGCCAGAATTGAAAGTGTCGAACCAAAATAATTGGGCTCCGCTTGATTACACCGTTGGCGGTCGCCCAAATGGCTTCTCGATTGATTTGTTCAAGATGATTTCTGAAATGACCGGCTTAAAGTTTAAGTTTGTGAACGGTCGACGTTGGAATGAGCTCGTCAACGATTTTAAAAATGGCAATATCGACATTCTTCAATCGATTGCCGACCAAGATGACCTTTCGAGCATCGGTGTCGTCGGTGAACCTCTTTATCACGCAAAGTTTGCTTTGCTCACCACAGAAGAGAACAAGCACATCAATACCTTAGAGCAAGTGAAGAACGAAAGAATTGGTTTGCTGAAAGGGTGGAGCATTCAAGATGACTTGTTAGAAGCTTACCCACAAATGACCATCGTCAATTACGCTTCTTTGCACGATGCGATCGACGGGGTATTGAATGGTGACATCGTAGCTGTGCTCGACATCCGTCAAATATTGGCCAACAAAATACGCGAAACATTTCGTCAGAACTTAGCCATCACTTTGGTTAAGGATTCAAACCTCTCCAACGCGTTTTACTACTTGGCAAATGAGGAACAAAGACCTTTAGTTGAGATCATTAACCGCGCTATTGACGCGATTACGCCAGAGCAAAGAAAAGAGCTGCGTGAAAAATGGTTTGAGGGTAAGGCAGCAGTGTCGACCTATACCTTTACGCCATACGAAGAGCTGGTCAAATTTGCCAAAGATCCTAAGTTCATCAATTCCGTTCAACTAGTGACGCTCAATGGGAAAGACAAGTATGTTTTTGTCTCCAAACTCACTCATAAGGAAGAGCGTTACTTTGCTGTCGTGATTCCACAGTCTTACGTCATGTCAGGCGTAAATGAAGTGACGCTATATGCTGTGGGCGCATCGTTGTTTGTTCTTGCACTACTCATTCCCGTCGCGTGGGAAATGGCAAAACCGATCTCAGACCCCATCAATGCATTGAGAAAGCAAGTCAGGTTTGTACGTGATCGCGAATACGACAAAGTGCAGCGTGTGCATTCTCGCATTGAGGAAATTCATCAACTTAGTCTTTCGCTGATGCGAGGCAGCAACTCGCTTAAGCAGTTTGAACAAAGGCAAAATGAGTTTTTTGATTCCGTGATTCAACTTATCGCACGCGCCATCGATGAAAAATCACATTATACGGCAGGTCACTGTAACCGTGTGCCGGAGATTGCGTTGATGCTTGCGGAAGAAGCAGAGAAATCTGACCAAGGCGTGTTTGGAGCTTTTGAGTTTGCCAATGACGAGGAGCGCCGTGAATTCCGTATTGCCGCTTGGCTTCATGATTGCGGTAAGATCGCCACGCCGGAATACGTGGTCGATAAAGGCAGTAAGCTAGAAACCAACTACAATCGAATTCACGAAGTTCGCATGCGCTTTGAGGTGCTGTGGCGAGATGCGCAGATTCAATATCTACTCAAAAAACTAAAAATTATGGGTGTCAATGAACAACCTGAGCAAGCACTTGAACAAGAATTTGCTGCGCTGAAAGAAGAGTTCGAATTTGTCGCCAGTGCGAACGTGGGGGCGGAGTTTATGTCGGATCAAGGCATCGAACGTTTACACAAGTTGGCTGAGAAAGAGTGGACGCGTTACTTCGATTGCGGGCTTGGCTTATCGCCATTAGAAGAAACACGCTATCAACCACAACCAACGCCAGCAACGGAGAAGCTGCTTTCTGACCGTCCTGAGCATGTGATTGAGCGTGAGCAGCCGTTTGATCTTGACCCTGAGTTTGGCATTAATATGACGGTGCCAGAGAAGCTTTACAACCATGGTGAACTTTATAACTTGGCGGTGCAGCGCGGTACGTTATCAGCAGAAGAGCGCTTTAAGATTAATGAGCACATGATCAGCGGCATTAAGATGCTAGAGAGCATCCCATTCCCGCCAGAGTTAGAACGTGTACCTCGTTATGCTACGACTCACCACGAGGCGATGGAAGGGTTTGGTTATCCACGTGGATTGATGGGCGAAGACCTGTCGATTCCGGAGCGTATTCTTGCGGTTGCTGACATCTTTGAAGCATTAACCGCGGCCGATCGACCTTACAAGAAAGCCAAATCCTTGAGTGAGGCAATCAGCATTATGTCGAAAATGGCACTCGGTGGTCACATTGATAAAGACGTATTTAAGCTGCTGTTAACCAGTGGCACTTACCTAAGTTACGCCAAGCGCTATTTACCGGATGAGCTTATCGATGATGTCGATATAAAGATCTATTTAGAAAAGTTATCTTAGCCTTCATTAAGCTCGAAAAAAGTGCGTAAGAGCTTCGGTTCTTACGCACTTTTTTATGCGCCAAACTTAAACATAAAAGTCTTGTGCAAATTTGGTTTTGACGAAATCGATGAAGGTGCGCAGGCGCTTAGGTTGGTAGCGATCACGGTGGTAAATCGCTGATAGCGGCACCGACGGAATTTCCCATTCCGGCATTACTTTAACCAGTTTGCCTTGTTCGACCTCGTTATCACAATAACTGAGAGGGACACGGATGATGCCGTTATCGAATAGCGCGCCCATTACCAGTGCACGTCCGTTTTTACAGCGTAGATTACCTTTCACGATGACATCGCTGTGCTCTTGTGGGTTAGCCACGTTACGGTAACTCCAGCGAGTGACTGAGCCTGTCAGAGTACGATGCTTCGCCAGTTCTTTTGGCGTGACAGGTTCGCCGTACGTTTTGAGATAGTTCGGACTTGCAAGCGTAACCATATCGATCATCATCAATTTGCGTGCGACGAATCCTGCGTCTTCCAACTCGCCCATGCGAATCGCGACATCGAATTGGTCTTCAATCAAATCAATACGTGGTGAAGAGAAATCCAAATCTACGGTGATGTTCGGATATTCCAACATGAACTCATTGACGTATTTAGCAATGATGTCTTCACCGATGTAGCCACCCACACAGTTCACTCTAATCAAGCCGCGCACTTCTTGAGTATCGTCAACAGCAGCGATTAACGCTTGGTCGATGTCGTGCAGCGCTTTTTCGCACTCTTGATAGAAATGCTCGCCAGCGTGAGTGAGGCGTAATGTTCTCGTGGTGCGAGTCAGTAAGGTCACACCCATTTGTGCTTCAAGTCCACTGATTTGGCGAGACACATGAGACCGAGAGACGGAAAGCGCTTCTGCCGCTTTGGTGAAGTTACCCAGTTGAGCGATCAAAACGAAGGAGCGAATATCAGCAAGATTAACTTTATTGAGCATGTTGAATTATTTACAGAAACGGTAGTCATAAGACTATCACAGTTAGTTACGAAAACGCGCTGTTCAAAAAATCATACTACTTGAGGTTTATATTAACTTGCGTATGATTTCCCGCGTTTCCACATTTATCGAAGTTAGAATGCACTCATCCACTCTACAATCTGCCGCGTCCCGACAACAGGGAAAATGGTTCCTAGCACTAATCGGCTGGGTGATTGTTGTGTGCTTGATGAAAAATTCTGGCTTGATGTTCAGTTGTGCTATGCAATATGACTCTAGCTCTACCTCTGTGCTCATTGGCGATGAAGTTAAAATCGTAAAAGCAGAAAAAGGGCATGACACGAGTAAATGTGAATTGTCTGAAAAGCTGATTCAATTTGCTCAGCAACAACTGGAAACCTTGGTCGTTGTATTATTTGTTGGCATTTTCGCGCTTGTCGTGTGGCGCTGTTGTGCGTTCGCCAGCAAAAGACAATGGACCGAACCGATAGTCCAAAAGTATCGAGTCCATCTCACCCTGTGTGTATTCCGCGAATGACAAGTGATTTCTGACGAGTTTCGTATCGTCAGTTTTTCTCTACACTTGTTTTTAACTAGGAATAACTATGAACCACATGAAAAAAACGACTCAAGCCGCGTTGATGCTTATCATGACGCTGGCACTGAGCTTATTCTCGCTAATTACCCAAGCACAAACGACAGACACGGGATGGTTGACCAACCCTCAGCATCCACCTGTGCAAACACGCTTTGTCCTTACTGGCCAACACGATCCTAAAGCAAAAACGCTGACGGGATATCTCGATGTCAAATTGAGCGGCGACTGGAAAACCTACTGGCGTTCGCCGGGCGAGGGCGGTGTTGCGCCATCCATTGATTGGGAAAAATCACAAAACCTAACTAAGGTGGATTGGCAGTGGCCATATCCGCAGAAATATGAACTGCTTGGTATTGAAACGCTGGGTTACAAAGGCGACACGCTTTTCCCGATGACCTTGCACGTTGAAGATATGACTAAACCTGTGACGATTGATGCGACATTGACGCTTTCTTCGTGCACAACGATTTGTGTCCTGACGGATTACCATATTCAATTGTCTTTCATGCCTTCTGACTTACAAGTCGATGAAGGTGTGATGTTCAGCTATGCGCAAGCGGTGAGCAGTGTGCCTCAAGCTTCGCCATTTATTGATGTGACAGAAGCAAACTGGGATGCAAACCAATCTAAACTACAAATCAAACTGACCAATTCACAAGGTTGGCAAAAACCAGAGGTGCTGGTTGATGGTGTTGATGAAAACACCAGCGATTACAGTTTCAAACTGCTTGGGCTGCACCAAGAAGGCAATACCCTGATAGCAAACTACAAAGTAAACACGTGGCTGGGTGATGTGGAACTGGATAATCAATCGGTTTTCGTTTCAATTAAAGACAGCAACTTGCTAGCAGAAGAAGTGGCACCTGTTAAAACAGGATTGATCACAGAGACGTTGCCAAGTACATCACTGGTGAGCATCTTCCTATTTGCGTTGCTCGGTGGCTTGATTCTCAACATCATGCCTTGTGTGTTACCGGTTCTGGGCATGAAGCTAAGTAGTATTGTTGCCGCGCAGGGGGTAGAACGCCGCCAAATTCGCACGCAATTCATCGCGTCTTCATTAGGTATTTTGACTTCGTTCTGGATCTTAGCTGGCTTTATCTTGGTGCTTAAGCTTACAGGCAGCGCTATCGGCTGGGGCGTTCAATTCCAAAGCCCTTGGTTCCTTGGTGTGATGGTTTTAGTTACTGCACTGTTCGGTGCCAATATGTTGGGCTTGTTTGAGATTCGTCTTTCTTCAGGTACCAATACTTGGTTGGCGTCAAAAGGCGATAACTCGTTAGTGGGGCATTACGTTCAAGGCATGTTTGCGACACTATTAGCTACGCCTTGCTCTGCACCTTTCCTTGGCACAGCGGTGGCTTTCGCATTGGGTGCTGATGTCATCACGTTATTCGCAGTCTTTACCGCACTTGCGATTGGTATGGCGCTGCCATGGATTTTAGTGGCGATCTTCCCAGGTATTGCCTTAAGCCTGCCAAAACCGGGTCAGTGGATGAATGTCGTAAAAATCGTCTTTGGCATCATGATGCTGGCAACTAGCGTTTGGTTGTTGTCATTGATGGCAAACCACTTACCAATCTTCTGGGTTATCTTGATTGGCTTGGTAGCATTTATCGCGGTCATGGCACGTGTGAAGCATATTTATGGCAACAAAGCGTTAGCTATCTCAGGAAGCGCCTCTTTGATTCTGATCGCTGGTGGTTTGGTGTTAGGCAGTGTGACTGCAAATCATTGGGCTACGCCATTGCCAGAAGATTTGGCTTGGGAAAAACTCTCTAACGAAGCCATCACAGAGCACGTGAAAAATGGTCGTGTGGTATTTGTCGATGTGACGGCAGATTGGTGTGTGACCTGTAAAGCCAACAAGATTGGTGTGATCTGGCAAGATCCGGTTTATTCACTGTTGCAAAGTCCGAACGTGGCGACACTGAAAGGCGATTGGACACATCCGAACGGCTCAGTGACCGACTTCCTACGTGCACACGGTCGCTTTGGTGTGCCATTTAACATCGTATATGGACCAGCAGCGCCAGAGGGTATTCCTTTGCCTGTGATTCTGACTGACGATGTTGTGGTGAAAGCAATCGAACAAGCAAGTGGAGGCACGATTAAGTGAACACAGTAAAAAAGCGCAAATCGCTGAAATACTGGCTTAGTCAAGCGTTGCAAATGGTGCTTATGGTGACCGTGATTTCGGTCGCCATGGATTGGTATCGCACCAAAGACATTCCTAAAGAGCAAGCGCCGCCGCTAAGCGTAGTCATGGCTGATGGTGAATATATGGACGTGATCGCCAAAAGTCATGAAGAGCCCGTTGTGGTCTACTTTTGGGCAACCTGGTGTCCGGCATGTAAGTTTGTTAGCCCAAGCGTGAGTTGGCTGAGTGATTACTATGAAGTCGTCACTGTGTCAGGTGCGTCAGGTCCGCAAGAACGGGTAGACCAATTCATGCAGGCGAAAGGTTACCAGTTCAACAACATCAACGATCCGAAAAGCAGCATTATGCAAGAATGGAGCATCAGTGTGACGCCCACAATCTATGTATTAAAAGATGGAGAGGTGAGCTCAATCACCACAGGAGTCACAACGCCAATTGGCATTCTGGCAAGGATCTGGATGGCATAAACTAATGTGTAGCACGTCGACCTTTTTCACGCTTTTACAATGACATAAGTGTGTAGGTGAGTATGGCGTGCTACATTGGCAACGTTCAACGATCAAGGAGGAATCATGGACGTTGCCACAATGTATGATGAAGTATCTGAGCGGTATCAGAAATTAATCGAAGACAGCCAATATGTTGGTCCGCGTTGGATAGATGGGAAGCTAAAAACGCTTAATCTCCAACAAGTTTCTGCTCTTGATTTGGCTTGTGCCACAGGCAGCATCGGGGAAGTTATCAAAACTCATTACCCAGAAGTTACTCTGCATGGCTTGGATATCTCATCCAAAATGGTCGATAAAGCACGCGAAACAAACCTCTATCAAAGCGTCAGTGTTCATAACCTCGACCAACCTTTCTCTCCAATTTTCAATCAAACCTTCGACATCATAACCGCGCTTGGTTTCACGGAGTTTCTTGCCAAACCCCAGTCGTTACTTCAATGCATTGCTAACAAGCTCAATGCTGACGGGCGCTGTTTTATCAGTTTCCAATGTCACGACCCAGATGGAAAAGACCTGCCAAGAAATACCTACAGTGGCGCGGTTGTACATACCGCTTACACCGAGAGCGAAGTCCGTGAATTCAGCCAAAACGCAGGGCTTGAAGTCGTATCACTAGAAAACCTCGTTGGTTACACATCAGGTGCTGGCTATGTATGTCGTTACCTGCTCTTGGAGCTAAAAAAGCCAAGTTAATTAACTGTCACGGAGAGCAACATGCAAGGATATCGTATTAGCACCGTCTTTGAAGAGATGGATCTGGATTGCATCCATCAGTTCATTTCACAGAGCTATTGGGCGAAAGGTGTGCCGAGAGAAACGTTAGATAAAGCCATACGAAACTCTCTTTGTTTCGGCGTGTTTACTGATTCGAATCAACAAGTCGCGTTTGCTCGCCTTATTACTGACAAAGCCACGTTCGCCTATCTCGCCGATGTTTTCGTGCTCTCTGAGTACCGCGGCAATGGCATTAGTAAGTGGTTGGTTTCTGAAATTGTGTCCCACCCAGATCTTCAAGGTCTACGTAGAATGATTCTTGCGACGCGTGATGCACACGGCCTTTATGAACAGTGCGGCTTTAAGCCCATTGAGCCTGTCGAGAGCTTTATGCAGATATGGCAACCTGATGTTTATCAAGACAAGATAGGTTGATTCAACAGATAAGTTGTTAATTATCTTCTATATTGAATTCATGGATTTACAGATAAAAAGGACGATGATGCTTAACCGTAAAGAAGTATGCGTACTTGCTGCTTTTACATCGATATTTGTAACAGAGGTCTATGCAGAGGAGAGACGTTTCTCTGCTCATGAAGACAACTATTTATTGCCTTTCTATACGGAATCAAAGGTAAATCAAGAGCGCTTCGCTCCGCTTAATCCTAACGGTCATGATGCGAAAGATGTCATGGTTCAGTTCCAAATCAGCATGAAATATAAGTTACTGGTTTTTGGTGATGATGGGCTTTTTGTCTCTTACACCCAGCGTTCTAACTGGGAGGCATACGATGATTCTGCTTACTTTAGGGATGACCAATATAATCCTGCCGTCTTCTATCGTTGGAACTTAAACCCTTGGCGCATTTCGCTTGGTTTTGAGCATCAATCCAATGGTGCGGGTGGAAATGATGAAGTCAGTTGGAATCGCGTATACCTAGATAACAAGTGGCGCTTTGACTCTGGCTTTGTCCGTTTTAAGACGTGGCTTGATGTTGGTAGTAACCATTACAACCCGGATATCGTTGACTTTCTTGGTTATGGCGAGCTAGAAGCAGCTTGGATTTCTGAAAATGATCACAAACTAAAGTTCACGGTATCCAACGTGTTTACAAAAGATTGGGAAAAGGGTTTCTATCGCGCATCTTGGAACTTCCCCGTTTATCAAGGGCTAAGAGGTTACATGAAAGCAGAAACAGGTTACGGCCTAACAATCTCTAATTACAACTTCGACGAAAGTGCGTATGGAGCCGGATTTGCGTTCGACTTTTAGTGGCCAACCTTTAACACCCAAAGAAACTTGTTCGAGAGGGAAGTGAATGAGGGTTGAAGCGCAAGATGTGGCAATTAGGTACCTTGAAGAAACAGATGCCGCTCCTTTGTTTGAAAACTACCTTGGTGATGAACAAGCGTGTTTGTACCTAAACCGACAAGCGCATCAAAGTTCAAGTCAAACGTTACAAGCTATCAATAGATGGCGAACCCAATATGAGCTGGATGTCCCTAGTATTTTGGTACTCGCAATTGAAGAAAGCGCAACTCAAGTTCCCATTGGTTGCTTAGTCTTAATCCCTGAAAACAGTCATAGCGAAATTCACTTTGGGATCTCTAGAAATTATCAAGGTAAAGGGTATACGACTCAGGCGTGTAAGCTCGGGATTGAGTATCTGAAAAGTGTCGGAGTCAAGCAGATTCATACAGCGCCTCATATCGACCATCAAGCCAGTATTCGCGTGCTCGAAAAATGTGGATTTAAGAAACAAGGTGTGTTGAAAGAGTATGCGGTGTTTCCTGCACTCAGCCCCAATCCACAAGACTGTCTAGACATGTGGTTGGAAGATTAACAAAAGCCCAAAACAAGTGTTTTGGGCTTTTGTTATTTAGGCGTTATTGAACCTGTTCGTCTGGATGATCCCACATCAATGGTTCTGCGTAAGGGCCTTTGACTGATGAGGTTGATTCGCCGATACCATCTAATGCGCCTGGTGTTAATTCACGTGCAAACCAACA
Source organism: Vibrio sp. ED002 (assembly GCF_023277445.1). Taxonomy (NCBI): domain Bacteria; kingdom Pseudomonadati; phylum Pseudomonadota; class Gammaproteobacteria; order Vibrionales; family Vibrionaceae; genus Vibrio; species Vibrio sp. ED002. The sequence continues at coordinate 3,632,443 of NZ_CP080238.1, forward strand.
TTCCAAAGGTGCCTGCGTTCTTACTGGTGGCAACACATTGTGCGGCGTGTTGTAACGGTTTCCATAGTGGAACGGCTCTCCCATGACAAAGATAACGTCAGCATCTAACTGCTTTTCTGCTTCTTCCATCAATCTTGTCGCGTAGCCTTTACCTTGGTATTCAGGTAGTACGGCTAGTGGCGCAAGTACATAGCATTTTAGGTGTGGTGCTGCGTCAATTACGATAGGGGTATAGCATGCGTGTGCCACGCCTTCGTAGACGATTGAAAAGCTACCATCCGCAATAAGATTGTCGGCAAATTCTGCATAGAGTTTGGCGTGTCTCTCGTCGTATAGTCCACCTGCTTTTGCGAACGCTTCGTATTGAATTTGATAAGGTGTATTCATTGGTTTCTCCTTCGTTTTCTATATTTAATAGATGTACCGACTGACCGTGCAGTCAGTTAGTTTGGTCAAAAAAAACACGCATCGATATGTGCATGATTTTTGGTATTTCTAACAGTACTTTTTGATGAACTCTTGTCTGATTTCTTCGATAGGGAAGTCCTCATTCAGTAAGTAGTTCATGGCAATGCCGTCTATCTCTGCGATGAACATTTTTGTCACCACTGCCGGGTTCGCGTGCCCCAGCGAGCGGAAGACTTCTTCAGTGGATGCCTGTAAACCTTGGTAGCGTTCGTCTATCAGGTCGACAACAATCGCTCTGGTTGTCGGGTGAACCATCACACTAAAGTTGAACTGGTAAATCTTGCGATGTTCAGGAACCGTCATGCCATCGAAGATCGAGTGGATCATCGCTTCAATGCCACCTTCTTCGTTGGATAAATGCTCATCATTTTTATCCGTTTCTTCAATGATCTGAGTGATATGAACAAAAACTTCTCTCAACAGCTCGTTTTTATTTTTGAAGTGATGAAACACCAAACCTTTTGAAATCTCAGCCTTCTCACAAATGGTGGAGACTGGCGTTTTCTCAAAGCCATGTTCCGCAAATAACTGCGTTGCAACTTCAATGATCTGTTGTCGTTTGTCCATCGTGCTCACTCTATATACTGACTGACCAACTGGTCAGTTTTGCGAATGATAGTGCGTTTCTTGATCCTCCGTCAAGTATTAATAGGATCAAAACCGCTTGATTGATGTGTTAGCAGCGAAGTGAAAATCAAGCATGATAGAAAACGGATACTGTAAACCTCTGTCTAATCACACAATTACCATTACTTTTTTCTACAAGCATCAAACCTCGTTATTGTCTCATCCACTAAAGCGGTTCAACGCCATTAGGAGGCACAATGATCGTTACCACTCTCGTTGATAATTCTCGTCTTGAGCACAGAACCGATCTCTGTGTCGAGCGCGGTTTATCGCTGCATATCGACACTGAAGGAACCAAACTGTTGTTTGATATGGGCAGTGGGCGAACGTTTTGCGACAACGCGCCTTTACTTAATATTGATATTCAAGAAGTGGATCTCGCGGTTATTTCTCATCGGCATCATGACCATTGCAACGGTACTTCTCACTTTCTAGAGCAAAATAATGTGGCCAAAGTCTATTTAAAATCGTGTGGAGAACAGGATTACTACTTTCGAGCTTTTGGTTTCAAGAGTGATGTTGGTATCGACAAAGCTTTGTTAGACACAACCAATGACCGCATAGTGCAGGTAAGCGAAACGACGCAAGTTGCTCCAAATGTTCATGTGATTACCAAGATCAGCGACAAGTACTCACAACCCAAAGGAAATCAGTACCTCTATACCCAATCGAAAGACGGCGGTTATGAGCAAGATGCTTTTGAACACGAGTTACTTTTGGTGATCAAGGAAGAAGATGGCTTGGTTGTGTTCACGGGATGTGCGCACAGCGGAGTATTGAACATGATTGAAACGGCCGTTGAGTTGTTTCCAAACGACAGGATCAAAGCGGTAGTGGGTGGCTTTCACCTTGTTGGTTTACCAGTATTGAATGGTATTGGCGGCACTAAAGATGACATCAAAGCATTAGGGATAGCGCTATCTAGATACCCTGTTGAGAAGTTTTACACGGGCCATTGCACGGGCATGAAGGCGTATCATTTACTGAAAGAAGTGCTTGGTGATCGTCTGGAGCATTTGCCAACGGGTCGTTGTGTTGAGGTTTAATCATCGACCCTGTTAACGTTTATGATTGTGAGTGAGCCAAATTCCAATCTCAGCTATTCATCTTGCCTATTGTCAAAGCGCCCTGACAAAACCTTACCAAATATGACAGTTTTAGCGGCTTCAAACCACGGTATCCTTAGAACTTTATGTTCATCAGATGGTCACAAGACTACAAAACAATAATTGGAATCAATAATGGCAAAAACTTGGCTTGTCGCTGCTGTGAGCGTTGCATTACTTGGCGGCGGTGCGTATTTCTATCTGCAATCTTCGGCTCAACCAGAGGCGTTTCCGACGTTGGCAGTGGAAAAGGGAACCATTGAGAAACAAGCGGTGGCAGTCGGCAATATTGTCCCTGCACACTCAGTATCTATTAAGTCACAAATCGATGGTATCGTGGGCGAGATGTACGTTCAGGTCGGTGAAAAGGTCAAGCAAGGCCAACCATTGATTAAGGTTCGTCCGAACCCGACGCCTCAAGCGCTTACTGATGCTTCAACAGACTTAATGCGCAGTGAAGCGGACCTCGAATCAGCCAAACAAAAGCTCGCCAACCTAGAAAGCTTGGTGAAGCAAGACATCATTCCAAAGAATTACGATGAATACGTTAGTGCGCGTTCAACCGTGAAATCGGCTCAAGCGAACGTACTGCAAAAACGCCAGAACCTCGAATTAATTCGCAGCGGTGAAGCTTCCATTGGTGACGCTCGTTTAACCTCAACCATTTACGCACCAATTGATGGCACAGTATTAAACCGTAAAGTCGAAGTCGGTGAGCCAATCATATCAACTGAATCTAGCCAAGCCGCGACAGAAATGATGTCTCTGGCGGACATGAACAGTCTGATCTTCAAAGGCAGCGTGAGCGAGCATGATGCCGCGCAGCTTTCTCCGGGTATGCCAGTTCTACTAACCGTGGCGCCGTATCCTGATGTGGAAATCTCTGGTGTGCTAACCAAAGTGGCGATTCAATCAGAAAACCTAAATTCGCCTGAAGGCAATGCCTCTGCAAAAAGCTTCGATAACGGATTTGAGGTCGAAGTGGGTGAGCTGAAGATCCCGAAAGAAGTATTGCTGCGTTCGGGCTTTTCATCAACGGCACAAATCACACTGAAGAAATCTGAGAACGTATTAACCTTGCCAGAACGAGCGCTGCAATTTGATGGCGATACGCCAAACGTATTGATCCCTGATAGTTCAGAGCAAGGCTTCCACAAACAGGAAGTGAAGCTAGGCTTGTCGGACGGCATCAATGTAGAAGTGTTAGATGGTGTTGAGCTAGATGAAGAGATCATCGATAACAGCATGATGATGGGAGCCGCACATGGCTAAGCTGCACTTATCTAAAATTGGTGTTGCGATATTAGCGGCAACACTCAGCATACCAAGCTATGCAATTTCGATTGAACAAGCGTGGCAACAGGCAAAGCAAAGTGATCCAAATTACGAGAAAGCCAAAATTGGTGTTCAACTTGGTGAAGTGGGTGTCGATGCAAGCCGTAGTTCACTCTTACCCGGTTTGAGTGCGACAGCATCAGCGAATTGGAGCGAATCTGCCGACAATACCAATAGTTATGGGGCATCGCTTTCTCAAACCATTTGGGACAGCAGCTTGTGGTCGGATCTAGATCAAGCGAATGCCAACTACATCAAAGCTCAGCTTGAACTGGCTCAATCACATAATGAATTAGCACAAAGATTGCTTTCATCGTATTTGGATGTTGCGAGTGCACAAGGTGATTTGCAGTTGGCGCAATCCAAGTTGGAAGAAGGCAACAAACTGCTGAAGATCATCGAGAAGCGTTATCTCGCGGGTAAAGTGAAATCGGTGGATGTCGAAGAGATTCGAGCAACACAAGTTGCGGACAGAGCAGGTATCTTGAATGCGCGTTCTGACTTAGAAGTGAAGCGAGCTGAACTGGCTGCGTTGATCAATCAAATCCCGCAAAACGTCGATCAAATTCGTACTGATTCCCTTGTTCAACCGCCAATGATGGTGGACTCTCAAGAGCAATGGTTAAAGCTCGCAAAAGACAGCAGCCCGGAGCTGTTAGTGGCCGCACAAAACGTGAAAGCCAGCGAGTTTGCAAAAGATTCTGCCCAAGGTGGGTATTACCCAACGTTAAAAGGGAATGTTGGTTACAACGATGATGACCGACGTAAAGACGGCGAGTTCAATGCAGGCATTACACTCAGTGTGCCCATTGATTTGAACGGCGCAACACGAGCCAGAGTCGATGAGGCGTCACTCAATACCCTAAGTGCAAAGCAAGATCTACGTCGAGTGGAAATCGATATTCAAAAGCGCGTGATCCAGCAGTTTACTCAAGTCGACATCAACTGGAATCAAGTTTTGATGGCGGACGAATTGGTTACATCTCGTGAGAAAGTGCTGCGCAGCAAAGAGAAACTTTATGATGCGGGTTTGCTCGAAGTATCAGAAGTGATTAGTGCACACAACAGCTTGTTTGAGGCGAAAAACAGCCTACAAACCAACTTGTACAACTATTGGCGTCAGCGTATCGGCTTGTTGCAAACTGCAGGCAAGTTAGATGACGACACCATGGCACTGATCTCTCGAGCGTTTAATTCATGACCAGTTTATTGCAGCAAACCTTATTGCAGCAAACATGGCAAACGCTGATGGCACATCGCATGAAAAGCATGCTCGCCATCATTGCCATTGCGTGGGGCGTAATATCTGTGGTGGTTTTGATTGCGCTGGGAGAGGGCTTTTATCGCCATCAAACTCAGCAGTTGTCGTTTATGGTCAATAATGTGCAAGTCGCGTTTCCATCGAGCACCAGCAAACCTTGGCACGGATTACCTTTACGACGTCAGATTCAGATCCCGCAGGATAAAGTCGATATGATCAAACAATCTGGCTTTGTGAAATCTGCATCCAGTGTGTATACCAAGTGGGATGCAAACATCACCAATGAAAAAGGCCAAAAACTAACGAGTTTTGTTAGCGGCATAGACCCGTACTATTTCTCATTGATTCAACGCAAGTTGGAGTCGGGTTCGCGTAATCTGTCGCCTAGTGATATTGCCAATCACACTCGCGTAGCGATTTTGGGCGACCAAATTGCCAAAATGGGTGAAATCAGTATCGGTCAAATGGCCAAAGTTAATGGCGTGCCCTTTTTGGTGATCGGCATTATGAAAGACGAAGATGCGGGCATTTCATTTGGTGATAGCCGTAAAGTCTTCATCCCTCAAACTACCTACCTTGATTTGTGGGATGCCAAACCTTGGATGTTGCTACTCAAGCCAGTTGAAGGTATGGATGGCAACGCATTCCGACAAGCCATTGTTAACTTTTATGCCAAGCAATTGCACTTCGACCCAACCGACAAAGAAGCGATTAACTTGCCAGACTTCAGTGAGGGCGCAGCGGTGATCACGGGTATTTTTCGTGGCATTCAAATCTTCCTTGGGGCAAGCGGTGCGATGACCATGGCCGTTGGCGCTCTTGGTGTCGCAAATATTATGTTCCTCTCTGTGACAGAACGAACGCGAGAAATCGGCGTGCGCTTGGCGATTGGTGCAACGCAAAAATCCATACTCAACCAGTTCATCCTTGAAGGACTCATTTTGGTGGCGGTCGGTACAGCTCTCGGCTTAATGGTTGCTTATTTAGTGGTCGCATTGCTTGGCTCCATTACCTTACCGGAGTGGTTGGGTTTTCCGGTTATCACGCCAGACTCTATCGCCTGGTCACTGTTAGTTACGCTGGTTCTGGCGTTGCTGGCGTCTTACTTCCCGGCAAGGCGAGCATCGCGTCTCACCCCCGTAATTGCATTAAGTGCGAGGGCGTAATCATGTTGCTACCGATGAGACAAATCTTTCAAGAAATGGCAGCAGAAAAGCTGCGTTTGGGTTTAACCATTCTTGCTGTGGCATGGGCGACCTTGTGTATCGCCGCAATGCTGGCTGTGGGCGAGGGCATTCGTCAGGGCGTATTGAGAACCGCGCAAAATGGCAACGGTAATCTGATTTACTTAACCGGAGGCATGGCGACTGTCGATTATGGTGTGTTCCACCAAGGTAAGTTTCTAACCTTAAAAGCCGACGATACCGATGTCGTTAAAGCCCTACCAGAGGTGAAAAGCGTTGCGCCAACCGCAGTATGGGATGAGCGTATCACCGTGGACGATAGAGGTTCATGGCAAGAACCCTTAGCGGTCACGACGGATTTTGCGTCCATGACCAATCTGATCCCAATGGATGGCGGTCGTTGGCTCAATCCGCTCGACCAAAAGCAGATGCGTAAGGTGGTTGTCTTGGGTTATTCACTCGCCGCGGATCTGTTTAATCCTAATGAAGACTTCAGCTGGTTTGCTCCTGTGACGTTACAAGCCGATCCAGTGGGTAAAAAGGTCAAGATTGGCAGTGAAGAGTTTACTGTGATTGGCGTGTTGAAGAAAAACAGTGCTGAAATCGAACAGGGTGATCAAATTAACTACGCCAGTTTTGTGCCGTTAGCCACGTGGCAACGCTTTCATACTAATGGTGATATTGGCGGTATCAACGTAGAGCCGAATGCTAATGCAGATCGTGAAAAACTCGCAGAGACCATTCGTCAGGTGATTGCTCGTAAACATGGTGCCAGTGTAAGTGACGAGCAAGTCGTCCAAGTTGAAGACATGTTCCTTAAACAGAAAAGCATGCAACAGTTCTTAGTTGGTCTACAAAGTTTTCTTGGCATCATTGGCTTTGTCACGCTTGCCGTGGCGGGCGTCGGGATTGCGAATGTGATGTACGCAACCGTGAAGCGTTCAACCCGAGACATCGGCGTGCGCATGGCCGTTGGTGCTACGCCAACCGCGATTCGTCTGCACTATTTGGTGCAATCGCTGATGACCATGATGTTAGGTGGCGCATTGGGATTAGGAGTGACTTACGCGCTTGTTAGCGCAATTAGTGCGATCAATTTAGAAGGCAACATGTTTTATGAACGCCTTGGCAGACCCGTCCCTGAGCTCTCTTGGATAGTCGTTGCAATTGTGATTAGCACCTTGGTGTTTATTGGCGTCGCATCTGCTTGGTTACCTGCTAATCGAGCAGCAAAAGTGAGCCCGTTGGAGGCGCTGCAAAGTGAATAATAAAAAGAATTCTGGAGAGAAAATGTCAAACGCCCCGTTGGTTGAGCTGACTAACATTTGCAAATATTACGCAAGCGGAGAGGCCGAAGTGCGCGCTCTAGATGGCGTCGACTTAACCATCAACCAAGGTGAATTTCTTTCCATTCTTGGCCCTTCTGGTTCGGGTAAATCGACTTTGATGAACATGCTTGGCTGCTTAGACAAACCAACCGATGGCGAATACCAATTAGGTGGTCAAAACGTCGCAAGTTTAAGCCCGAACGAGCTAGCCGGTATTCGTAACCAAAAGATAGGTTTTGTCTTCCAAAGCTTTAACTTGCTGGAATACGCCACAGCGTTGGATAACGTGGCTCTGCCGTTGGTTTACTCTGGCATTAAAGCCAAAGAACGTCGCCAGCGTGCCGCTAAATTGCTAGAGCAAGTCGGGCTAGGGGATCGTCTCGACCACAAACCAAACCAGCTTTCTGGCGGTCAAAAGCAGAGAGTGGCAATTGCAAGAGCCTTGGTCAACGATCCACAAATCATCCTAGCCGATGAACCTACTGGTGCATTGGATTCGAAATCTGGCGCAGAGATTGAAGCCTTGTTCAATCAACTCCACGCTGAAGGCAGAACCTTGATCATCGTGACGCACGATAACGCCCTAGCAGAGCGCACCAAGCGCATCATCACCATCAAAGACGGCAAGGTGATTTCGGATAGAGTGCCGCAGTAACCGTTTCTATGTTTGCTAAAACTCAACGCATAGTGAAATAAAGCTCGAAGGGCAATGATGGTCGCGAAAATCATCATTGCCCTCTATTTAAACAGAGCCACCTCAACGATTTCTGTGCCTCATAAATACACTCGCCCCAAATCTCTTTAAAGAAGTACTCTGATCAAATCAACAAAACAACGACCATGGCTAACAGCCCACCTTCATTGCTTTGGTTAACCTTGCTGCATACAAAAACAAACAAAGAAAGCAGGTAGTTATGCAAGGTATTACTAATATCTCTCCTATCAGTCGACCAATCATCACTGCACCAGTCAGCCAACCACAAAACCAAGGTCAACTTGGTGGTTTGAGTGCAAGCACGCAAATGACGCCAGATGCCATTCGCAACTTTATGCTGCAACAGATGAATAGCGGTGCTACCGCAAACCCAGCACCGATCAGTTCGTTTTCTCTGCAAAGCGCCACACCAGAACAAAGCGCAGAGTCTCGCTCAAAGTTACAAAACTTCAAAACAGCGGTACAAACGCTGGGCGATCGTATTTTGCACGCGCTGGTCAGCACTAAAACCGCTTCATTGCGTAACTCGGCAACGAAACACAACGGCGAAGTAAGCATGCAAGTCTCTCAGGTAACGGGCAGCATCAAAAACGCCATCCTAAAAGACACCAACACTTCTGGCGGATGTTGTGAAGCACTGAGCGCTCACTGGATGAAGGCACGAGCAGAAGGCTCTAACCTTGGCGAACAGCTATTTCAATCAGGAACGGCAAGCGACAAAGGGAAGTTGAACAAAGAGACAATGCAGTCTGTCGCGCAATTGCAAACCGATGGCATGGTGGGTTATGACCAAGAAGCGATCACAGAAGGTTGGCTAAGAAGCAACAACATTGAATCGCCTTACCGAGAACTTGGTGCATTATCACGTGTGCATGGACAAACAAGCCGTGGCCGAAATGGTGCAGCAGAACTTGCGGCGAAAATCGTTGATAACGGCCCTAAAACATCACTATTGAAGAAGATCGGCCTTGAAGGTCCAAGTAATGCACACGCCGTTGCCGCCGCGGTAGATGGGGAAAAAGTGACCTTCTTTGACCCGAACTTTGGTGAGTTTTCTTTCCCAAGAAAGGAAGATTTCACCAGCTGGTTTGTTCAGGATTTCTGGCACAAATCAGGCTACGACTTACCGAAATTCGGCTTATCGGGAGAATTCAGCATCGTCAACTTGGAGGCTAACCACTAATGACAACCACATTCGATCACCTAGTTAAACACTTTTTCGAAAAGAACGGCCTAGAGAACCCAACCGCGCAAGATGGTATCTACAGCCTGTTGATTGACCAAAAGTATCAACTTCATTTCACGCATCAGAATGAAGAGTGGATGGTATTGTATGCAGAACTTGGTGAGGCAAACCCGATATCGGAGCTGCTGGCGAAGAGCAATATCTTTGGTGAATACTGGCCTGCACACATTGTGTCGCATCAGGAAAACAGCGCCGTTCTATGGTCGCAACAACCGATGGCGATGCTAAATGTCGCAGCGTTAGAGGCGTGGACGGAGTGCTTTATTCAAGATCTTATTGAAAAGCAGGCGGCGATTTCTGGAGTAGATCCAACGCCAGCAAGCGCAGAGCCAACCAATATCCGACCTCATATGATCTCGGTGTAAACCCTAGATCTAGATTTATATGGCACAAGTAACGCCCGCATGATTGGGCGTTACTTGTTTGTGGGTTAAGCGCGGCTTTTAGCCAGTAGCTGGTCCACTTTTCCTTTCGCTGTCTTACTTACCGTCTGCATAAACTTAAAGCTTGGCGTGGCAATGCCCGATTGCTCAAGCTCTTCCACCATCAGCAACCACAGTTTTGCTGTTACCTGCGCATCGGCTAACGCGCGGTGGAATACACCGTCGTTTTCGATGTTCTTATAACGAACCAACTCACCTAACTTGTGTGAAGGCGCGTCTTGAATCAGGCGTCGTGCTACCAATAAAGAACACGCGAACTCGCCAGAATAACCGCAGTCGATTCTCTCCAGTTCCGCATCCAGAAATCGCTTATCGAACGACGCGTTGTGCGCGATAAGATTCTCACCCGCAATAAACTCACTGAACGATGCCATCACTTCATCGCAGCTCGGCGCTGTGCGCAGCATGTTATTGGTAATGCCTGTGTAACCCTCAATAAATGAGCTCACACGAAAGCCAGGATTCATAAGTTGCTGAAAACTATCGACCACCTCACCATCAACGATCTTAACCGCACCGATTTCAATCGCGCGATCACCCATATTCGGAGACAGACCTGTGGTTTCAAAGTCGAGTACGACAACGGAGTTAGCTTGAGGCATGAAGTTTTCCAACTGAACAATAAGGCGCAAGAGTATCGTTGAAAGTGGTGGAAAAGGGAAGGTGTGGGAAGTGTTAGTCGAGCGTAGGAAGACTATCTAAAACTAGGGTAACTTATATAAATGCCCCAATACGGATATCGCGTATGCGCGATTACATTCGGTTGATTCGAGTTTGACCCAACAAAAGCTCTTCTAACTAGCTTATGAATCGAAGCAAAAAATTGATGAAAATTGTCTAGGAAAGCGTATGCAGTCCATAGCTTAGAAATAAAGCTATATAAGATCTGTTTCACATAATAAATTTTTTGAATGAGTTACTTTTAGCGAAATTTTTGTACATAAAGGTTAGGTAAAAACAGTTCATGTATCTAAAGTCTCTTAAAATCGAAAATTACAGGAAGTTTGGTTCCGAAGACAACTTAATAGAGTTTGTCACCCCTTACCACGACGTTGAATCGAAATCAGTATCAAATGCAACAACACTTATCGTCGGAAAAAATAACGCTGGTAAAACGACAATCACAGCAGCTTTAAAGCAAGTGGTTAACGACGAAGTATTGTCAGGCAATAAGTTCAACTACAACTATTTAAGGACATTATTAAAATCTTATAACGAGGAATCTATAAGAGATAAAAAAATTACGTTACCTTATATAAGCTTTACGTTGAAAATTGGACTAGATGCAGACCCTGATATATTTTCAATAAATAATATTAGCGACTTTATCGATGTAGATGACTTTGAGAAACAAGATTCAGATAAGCATATTGCAGTTAAAATAAAGTATGAAGTGAAAGAGGAACTAGAGTACGTATCTTTAATAGATAGTCTTATAAGTAAATGCAAGGAGAAAACTTTATCTGATGAAATGAAGTTTAGAGAATTCATTTCATTAATTAGCAATGACGTTAAGTTTGTAAAAAATTCTATGATGTAGAAGGTAATGAGGTTTCGGATAGCAAATTTAAGGTAAGTGATTTAATTGATGTAAAGGTCATAAATGCCAATCTAGATGACAATAGTAGAACATTATCTGATGTCTTCAATAAAATTGTAAAATACAAGTTAAATATTGATGCAGGAAAGAAAAATCGTGAGATTATTGAAGACAGTATTGTCAAAATTAATAAAGATATTACCGATATGGTTGGAGCTGAGCATAATAGTTCTGTAAACGATGTAGTTGGATCAATAACTGATAAGAGCAATATGGAAGTTAGCCTTAGATCTAACCTAGATTTTGCATCGATGTTTAGTAAACTCATAGACTATGAATTTAAAGAGAATGGAAATTATATCCCTGAAGATCAATTTGGTTTAGGCTATAAAAACTTAATGAAGATCATTGGCCAGTTGATCGACTATGTTGAAAAGTACGACTTAGAAAAAATACACCATAAAGTTAATATTATCTGTGTTGAAGAGCCAGAAAATTATATGCATCCTCAAATGCAAGAACTTTTTATAAAGAACATTGACGATGCACTTGATCTTTTGCTGGATAAGACAAAAAAAGAAATTAATAGTCAACTAATATTGACTACACATTCCTCTCATATATTAAACAGTAAAATCCATACATCGAACACATTTGATAACATCAACTACCTAACTAGCTCAAGCAATGGTAATACAAAGAGTATTCCATTAAGTGATACAAGTATTATTGGAAACTCAACGGTAGAGGAAAAAGAAAATACACCAAGAAAAGACGACTTGAATTTTTTAAAAAAACATATCAAATTCAAAGTTTCAGATATATTTTTTGCAGATGCAGTGATACTAGTTGAAGGAATAACAGAAGAGCAAATATTAAGCTTGATAATTTCCGAAGCAAAAGAGTTGAGCAAGCACTATATATGTATATTTAACATAAATGGAGCATTTGCCCACATATACAAACCTTTAATCGATAAAATAGAGATACCATGCTTAGTTATAACTGATATTGATATTAAAAGAAAACCAGAAGAAAAAGGAGAAGGTAAAAACAGTTCTTTTGCCCAAATCACTTCTCTTGTAGACAGAGAAACTACAAATGAAGTAATAAAAACTTATATTTGTGGAAAAACTGCAAGTAAAGATGAAAAACAGCCTGTTAAGTTACCTGCCGCTTTAGATTATTATGAGTCAGAGAATGGTAGATTTAAGCTTGTATAATATCAGAAAAGATAGAGATTAATAATAATTACTATTCTTCAGAGTATTTGAGGGAGGCTTTTATTCTCAACGCATGATGATAATCTAGATCTTAAACAAAACTTCATAGAGCTAAAGCCAAAAATTTATGAATCGGTCAGTGGGTATGTTAGATCTAGAATTTAGATTATGAAAAAATAAAATTAGCTCCCTATGAGTGGCAGAAAAAAAACCCCAGACGAAGAAGTAGTAAAAGCGACTTTACTAATACACTCATATACTACATGCTCTTCAGACTCAGAAGACCTAAGATGCCATCATACATTAATAATTGGATGATTCAGAAGCTATGAAGTCTAAACTAAATGTGAATAATTGGGTGCGTAATGGAACTATCTATTGTGAGGAATTTAGAAAAAACTAAATGAAAAAGAATTGTCAAAGGACTATATCATGAGAGAAAAATTGACTCTATGAGTGACTTTGTCTTTGCAAGGGAAGCAGAGCTGGATCTGGTAAAACTTACATGCGTTAAAAAGAAGTATTAAATATATTCTGATTTTAAAAATTAAAACAACTAAATAGAAATAATAAAAAAAAGTTCTTTGTTACCTATACAGAATTCGACTATAACGAT